>NZ_CP180203.1:0-3812500 GCF_047553465.1 Afifella sp. YEN Y35 | reverse complement strand
CGGATCGTTGCCTTGGTAGGCCGTTACCCCACCAACAAGCTAATCCGACGCGGGCTCATCCAATGGCAATAAATCTTTCCCCCGAAGGGCGTATACGGTATTAGCTCGAGTTTCCTCGGGTTATCCCGTACCACTGGGTAGATTCCCACGCGTTACTCACCCGTCTGCCACTCACTCCGAAGAGTGCGTTCGACTTGCATGTGTTAAGCCTGCCGCCAGCGTTCGTTCTGAGCCAGGATCAAACTCTCAAGTTGAATGAGAACTTTGATCGGCTATTGATCGCACGTCTTGACGAGGTCACACCGTCAAATACCCGCCGCTTCCGCAGCGTGCATCGACATGTGAGCTCAGAGAAAACGTCGACCGCCGAAGTCTCGTTCAGCTCTCAATATCCTCCGAAAAGGACATCAGAGCCGGCGGACATCGCCGTCCACGCTTCTCTTTCTTCAATAAACCAGATTGTCAAAGAACAGGCGATATCAACCGCCCCGGTCGCTCAAGTGAGCCTCTCGCGACCGCCAGAGTTTCACCGGTCTCGCCGGGATACGCCCTGGATAAGAATGGAAGCCGGCGATGAAGCGTCGAGCCCCGAAGAGCAGTGCTCCCCGCCGCCGGTGTCGCGGTATATATTCAGGCCGCCCCGACCTGTCAACACCGAGTTTTAAAAACATCGGCGCTTTTCAGAAAAAGCCGTCGAAAGCCCGGATTTCCGCGGCTTTCACTCGGTCGCGTTGACAGGGGGCACCCCCGCTGGCACGACGCGTCACGAAGCAGTCACATTCGCAACCCTATCGGAAGGCTGTCACACATCGCGCACGCGAGCTATACAGAGACGCGCATGCGGCGCGCATGCGGGGAAAGGAAAACGACGGGGTGCACCCTTTCTTGAAACAGCGCCCGGTTCCGTCCGTCGATCTGGGTGACGACGAACCGCTCTATCATCTCTCGCTGAAGCGGCGGCCAGACCGGCGGCGGCTCAGCCTGCGCTGGCTGGGTGGATCTGTCGTCACGGCCGTGTTCTCGGTGATCCTGGTGGGCGGCGCGCTGCAGGCGGCGATCGGGCTGAAGCCGGAAGGCATCATCCGTCCGGCCCTTGCCGCCATCGATCCGGGCCGTCTCGTCGGTGGCACCGTCGGGCGCAAGAGCGATCGCATTCGCGTCGAGCCCGACGGCGAAGAGCTGAAACGCGTCATTCAGGTTTCGACCGTCACCCGCGTCGACGACCGCGAACACATCAAGGTCCGCCCCTTCGTGCATGTCAGGCGCGCGCTCGCCGCCCCGGTCTCCGAAGACATCGTCGCCCGGGTGCCGAAGTTCAACGCGCTCGCTTTGTTTGCGGAAAGCAATTCGCCGGAGCCGTCCGAGACGGCGGCAGCCGAGACGATCTACGGCGCCGAGGTCGACGGCGAAGTGACCATCAAGAGCGAGCCCTTTCCCGTCAACGCCAAACGCTACGACGAGACCGCGGCGCTGAAGACGGCCGAAGTGGAGCGCATCATCCGCGAGAATGCGCCCTTCCTCGCCGAAGGCGCCGTGGAAGTCGCCTCGCTTCCCTATGTCGATCCCGGCCGCTTCGACGTGAGTTCGGCCGATCCCCTCTCCCTCAACAACCTCGCCGTCGCCATCGTCCCGGAAAACGTCTCTCTCATCGAGAAGAACGACGAGGCACCCGTCGACGAGGCGATCGAGGAAAAGATCGTCCAGGTCGCGACCGGCGACGCGCTGACCAAGCTCCTGGAGGCCGAAGGCGCCACGGAGGTGGAGGCGGCCGAGATCCAGTCGACGATGATCGCCAATTTCGCCTTCGATTTCCGTGCCGGCCAGAAGCTGCGCCTCGGCCTTGCCGAGGACGAAGCGGGCCGCGTCCGTCCGGTGCGCGTCAGCCTCTATTCCAACGGCCAGCATCTGGCGACGGTGGCGCTCTCAGATGGCGGCGCCTATGTGGCGGCGGCCGAGCCGAACTTCAGCGACGGAGATTTCGAGACCGCCAACATCGCCGACACGCGCTCCCGCTCTTCTCTTCCGAGCGTCTACAGCGCGCTCTGGCGCTCCGCCCTCAGCCTCGATATGGAGCCCGAGCTTGCCGAAAAGCTCGTGCGCATCTTCTCCTTCGACACCGATCTGCAGAGCCGGACCTCGAGGCGCGACGAATTCGAGGCCGTCTATACGGGCGATCCCGACGCGGAGGAACTCATCTACGCCTCGCTCACCGTCAACGGCGCCAAGCATCGCTTCTATCGCTACCGCGACGAGGAAGACGGCTCGATCGGCTATTACGATCCGGACGGCAAGAGTGCCAACAAGTTCCTCCTGCGCAAGCCGGTCCCGAACGGCGTCTTCCGGTCCGCTTTCGGCATGCGCAAGCACCCGATCCTCGGCCGCTACAAGCTGCATTCCGGCGTCGACTGGGCGGCGCCGCGCGGCAGCCCGATCATCGCCGCCGGCGACGGCATCATCGAGCGCGCCAGCTGGTTCTCCACCTATGGCCGGCGCGTCGAGATCAAGCACGCCAACGGCTATGTCTCCACCTACAACCACATGTCCGGCATCGCCAAAGGCATCAAGGTCGGCATGCGCGTCCATCAGGGACAGATCATCGGCTATATCGGCTCGACGGGTCTCTCGACCGGCCCGCATCTGCATTTCGAGGTTCTGGTCAACGGCCGCTTCGTCGACCCCTTGAAGATCCGCGTCCCGCGCGGCCACACTCTGACCGGTGCCGAGCTCGCCCGTTTCAACAAGGAGCGTCAGCGCATCGACGCCTTGATCGCACGCGACAATTCCTCCCGCGTCGCGACCCTCACCGACTGAGCCCGCAGCCCGGGCGCCGATCCCGAAAGGCGCCGGATCTCTCGTGGCGAAACCTGCCTGAAAGGAGCCTGACAACATGCGACGCGGCATCTTGATTGGACTTTGGATCGCGGTTGCCGCCGCTCTTGTCGGCGTCACGGCCCTCTGGGTCCTTTCCCGCAACCAGGGCGGCATCGCCGGCGGCGAGCGGCTCGGCGCCGATTTCACTCTCGTCGATGAACAAGGCGCGCCGGTCACCGAAGAGATTTTCGAGGGCCACCCCTCCGCCGTCTTCTTCGGCTTCACCCATTGCCCTGATGTCTGCCCGACGACGCTCGCCGACATGGCGAGCTGGCGCGAAGCGCTCGGCGACAAGGCGGACGATCTCGCCCTCGTCTTCGTCACCGTCGATCCGGAACGCGACACGCCCGAAGTGATGGCCGATTACGTCTCAGCCTTCGACGCCGGGATCCGGGGCATCACCGGCGAGCCCGACAAGGTGCGGGCCATGCTCGACGATTACCATGTCTTCTATCGCAAGGTGGAGACGGAGGGCGGCGACTACACCATGGACCACACCGCCTCGGTCTTCCTGCTCGACGGGGACGGTCGCCTCGCCGGCACCATCAATTTCAACGAAGACCGCGACGCAGCCCTCGCCAAGCTCAACCGCCTGCTCGACGGCGCTGCTTGAACGCCTGCCTGACGGCGCTGCTTGACCCATGCTTGACGGCCGCGCTTGACGGCCGCGCTTGACGGTGGAGCGCGCGACGGCGCAACATCGCCTCCATGAAGCTTCCCTTCGACGGCTCGCTCGCCTTCACCGCCGCCTCGGCCCTGCTCGCGCTCGCGGCGATCGTTTCCGTCTTTCTCGGCTGGCAGCTGAAGTCGGATGCGATCTTCATGTCGGTGCTGGTCTCGGGTCTGCCCGGCTGTTTCGGCATCTGAGACGCCTGTCCCGTCCGCGATTGATCACCGCGGCGGGAACGTTTCGGCGGTCTTCCTCATTGCTTCGCTCGCGGGAGCGTTGTCGGCATCCCGCCTTGTCTTAAGGTCACGATGACGCTTTCCATCCCGCCGCAGGTCGCGCCGATCCTGCTTCTGTCGGCATCCAATCTCTTCATGACGGTCGCCTGGTACGGGCATCTGCGCTTCACCGACCGGCCGCTGCCGCTCGTCATCCTCATTTCTTGGATGATCGCGCTGTTGGAATATTGCTTCGCCGTGCCGGCGAACCGCATCGGCTACCGCGCCTATAGCGCGGCGGAGCTGAAGACGATTCAGGAGGTCATCACCCTCGTCGTCTTCGTCGGCTTCTCCGCCATCTATTTGAAAGAGCCGATCACGCTCAACCAGCTCGTCGGCTTCGCCTTCATCGGGCTCGGCGCGTTCTTCATCTTCCGCGCGCCGATTTAGGCCTCCACCGGGCGATGCGCCGTCAGCTTCGCCCGGCCATTTTCGAGGCCATCACCGAGATCGTCTTCACGTAGACGTCGGCTTTGTTCCACTGGTGCAGCACGTTGTAATTCGTCGTGCCCGGTTCCCAGCCCTGCCCCGGCTGCCAGCCATAGGCCCGGAGATAATTGGCGGTGGAGGCGAGCACGTCCGGCACCGAATTGATGAGGTCGCGCCGCCCGTTGCCGTCGCCGTCGACGGCGAAGCGCAGATAGGACGAGGCGAGGAACTGCGTCTGGCCGAGTTCGCCGGCCCAGGCGCCGCGCATCTGCGCGGGAGCGATGTCGCCGCGCTGAACGATCTTCAGGGCCGCCAAGAGCTCGCCGGTGAAGAAGGCGGAGCGCCGGCAATCATAGGCGAGCGTGGCAAGCGACGGGAACGTCGCCATCGATCCGGAATTGCGGCCATAGCCGGTCTCCAGCCCCCAGATCGAGACGATCACCTCCGGCGGCACGCCGGTGCGCTTTTCGATCGACGACAGGAGCGACGAATACTGGCCGATGAGCTTGTGCCCCTTGCGGATCATCGCGTCGTTCACCCGCTTGCGGTAAAACTCGTCGAAGGAGAGCTTGAAGGAATGCTGGCCGCGATCGAGGCGAATGACCTTCGACTGATAGGAGACGCCCGACAGCGCCGAATCGATCACCCGCTGTGAGATGCCGGCTCTTGCCGCCTCCTGCTTGAAATCCTGCAGCCAGGCCGGAAAGCCCGCCGGCCCGTTGCCGCAGGATGCGGCCTGCGTCGTGGCGGAAAAACCTGCCGCCGCGCAGGCGAAAACCGCCGCGGCAACAACGCGTCTCATTGAAAGCATGAAAATGCCCCTGCCCTGTCATCCAAACGCTGCGACGTTAGCGCAGCCGGGAAGGACAAAGTCTTAAGGGCCAGGGGAGTTCCCGGCAGAGGCGCGCCCCGCCGCTGAAACGAGGCCGCTCGCGCGAGGGGCAGGAGGAAATGCCGGCACGCATAAAAAAACGCCCTCCCCGGGCTGCGGGGAGAGCGTTTGTGTCTTTTATGGAAAGGGACGGCGCCTCGCCGGAGCGGGGCGCCGTCGCCAAACGGCCTCAGGCGGCGATCGATTCGCCCTCCGTGCCGGTCTTGGAGCCGACGACATGGAAGAGGAGCCGGTCGGACCCCGCCGTCACCTTGACCTCAGCGCCGTCGCGGATCTCGCCGGCGAGGATTTTTTCCGCCAGCGGGTCCTGCACCTGCTTCTGGATCACCCGCTTCAACGGCCGCGCCCCATAGGCGGGGTCGTAGCCCTTCTCGGCGAGCCAGGCCGTGGCGCTGTCGTCGAGCGAGAGCTCGATCTTGCGGTCCTCCAGGAGCGTCTCGAGCCGCTTCAGCTGGATCGCCACGATCGCGGCCATCTGCTGACGCTTCAGCCTGTGGAACAGGATCACCTCGTCGACGCGGTTGAGGAATTCCGGCCGGAAGTTCGCCCGCACCACCTGCATCACCTCCTCACGCACGGCATCGACGTCCTCCGTCTCCTTGAGGTTGGAGAGGAACTCCGCCCCCAGATTGGAGGTCATGATGATGAGCGTGTTGCGGAAGTCGACGGTGCGGCCCTGGCCGTCCGTCAGCCGCCCGTCGTCGAGCACCTGCAGAAGCACGTTGAAGACGTCGGGATGCGCCTTTTCGATCTCGTCGAAGAGCACGACCTGATAGGGCCGCCGGCGGATCGCTTCGGTCAGCACGCCGCCTTCCTCGTAGCCGACATATCCCGGAGGCGCACCGATCAGCCGCGCCACGGAATGCTTCTCCATGAACTCCGACATGTCGATACGCACCATGGCGCTCTCGTCGTCGAACAGGAAGTCGGCGAGCGTCTTCGTGAGCTCCGTCTTGCCGACGCCCGTCGGGCCGAGGAACATGAAGGAACCGATCGGCCTATGCGGATCCTGCAGCCCGGCGCGCGCACGCCTGACTGCGGTCGAAACCGCATGCACCGCCTCGGCCTGGCCGATGACCCGCCGCGACAGCTCGTCCTCCATTCTGAGGAGCTTGTCGCGCTCGCCTTCGAGCATCTTGTCGACAGGAACGCCGGTCCAGCGCGACACGACATGGGCGATATGGTCGGGCGTCACCGCCTCTTCGACCAGTCCGCCGCCACCTTCGCCATTGGAGGCCTGCGCCTCGCGCTTTTCCGCTTCCTTCAGCTTCTTCTCGAGCTGCGGGATGACGCCATAGGCAAGCTCGCCCGCTTTGGCGAGATCGCCGCGGCGCTGCGCCTGTTCGAGATCGAAGCGCGCCTGGTCGAGCTCCTCCTTGAGCTTGGAGGCACCGGCGAGCTTTTCCTTCTCCGCCTGCCAGCGCTGGGTGAGCGCGGCCGATTCCTCTTCGAGGTCGGCAAGCTCCTTTTCCAGCTTTTCGAGCCGCTCATGCGAGGCCGCATCGGTCTCCTTCTTCAAGGCTTCCCGCTCGATCTTGAGCTGGATGATGCGCCGGTCGAGCTCGTCGAGCGCCTCCGGCTTGGAATCGACCTGCATGCGGAGCCTGGAGGCGGCCTCGTCCATCAGATCGATCGCCTTGTCCGGCAGAAACCGGTCGGTGATGTAGCGGTTGGAAAGCGTCGCCGCGGAAACGAGCGCCGAATCGGTGATGCGGACCCCGTGATGCACCTCGTACTTCTCTTTGAGGCCACGCAGGATCGAGATCGTGTCGGCGACATTCGGCTCGTTGACGAAGACCGGCTGGAAGCGCCGCGCCAGGGCTGCGTCCTTCTCGACATATTTGCGGTATTCGTCGAGCGTCGTCGCACCCACGCAGTGCAGCTCGCCGCGTGCCAGGGCCGGCTTCAAAAGGTTCGAGGCGTCCATGGCGCCTTCCGCCTTGCCCGCGCCCACCAGCGTGTGCAGCTCGTCGACGAAGAGGATGATGCCGCCGGCCGCCGCCTCGATTTCCGAGAGAACCGCCTTCAGCCGCTCTTCGAACTCGCCGCGATATTTCGCGCCGGCGATGAGCGCACCCATGTCGAGCGCGAGGAGCTTCTTCTCCTTCAGACTCTCGGGCACGTCGCCATTGGCGATGCGCAACGCCAGACCCTCCGCGATCGCGGTCTTGCCGACGCCCGGCTCGCCGATCAGCACAGGATTGTTCTTCGTGCGCCGCGACAGGACCTGGATGGCACGACGGATCTCCTCGTCGCGGCCGATCACCGGGTCGAGCTTGCCCGCCCGCGCCTCTTCGGTGAGGTCGCGCGCATATTTCTTCAAAGCGTCATAGCCCTGCTCGGCAGACGCCGAATCGGCCGTGCGCCCCTTGCGGATGTCGTTGATCGCGTCGTTGAGCCCGTTTGCCGTCACCCCGGCCTTGGAGAGAATGCCGGAGGTCGCCGCGCCCTTTTCGATGGCGAGCGCGAGAAGCAGCCGTTCGACGGTGACGAAGCTGTCGCCCGCCTTCTGCGCCACATCCTCCGCGGTCTGCAGAACCTTGGCGAGCGGCTGCGCCAGATAGAGCTGGCCGTTGCCGCCGGACACTTTCGGCAGCTTGGCGAGCGCCGCATCGTTGGCGAGCTGCGCCTCCTTCGGACGGCCGCCGGCGCGCGAAATGAGGCCCGCCGCCATGCCTTCCGGATCGTCGAGGAGAACTTTCAGAAGATGTTCGGGAAGGAACTGCTGATGCCCCTGCCCCAACGCGTAAGTCTGCGCAGACTGGATGAAGCCGCGCGCGCGTTCTGTGTATTTTTCAAAATTCATCGTTTGACCCCTTCCGGCGCCGGGACCCGAAGCATCCCGCACCTGACATGAGATTGAGGCCTTCTTCGGAAGCGCCCCGTATCGGGACCTCATATGGGTGTGGCTGATTTGCCACGCAATGGTCGCGGGGCCGATTTTCGAGCCTCGGCAACCGCTCTTTTGAGGGGGAGCGAAAAGCCCGCATTTGAGTAACCAGCAGCCCCCGGAAACGTACGTCTCCACCCTCCGGCGCGCACCGCCGGTTGACTTTCCCACCGCCGCAGCGGAAGCGAAAGCCCATGATCAAGGTCACCGCGCTTTACCGCTATCCCGTCAAAGGCCTGTCGCCGGAACACCTCACAGACGTGCGGCTCGACGAGGGCGAGACCATGCCCTTCGACCGCGCCTTTGCGATCGAGAACGGCCCCTCGGGCTTCGATCCGGAGAACCCGCAGCATCTTCCGAAGATCCGCTTTTTGATGCTGATGAAGAACGAGCGGCTCGCCACCTTCGAAAGTCGCTTCGACGAGGCGACGCAAGAGCTGTCGGTCAGGCCGAAGGATGGCGGCTCGGCCGGCTTTTCAGGCTCGCTGGCCACGCCGGAAGGCCGTGCGGCGCTCGAAGCCTGGGTGGCGGAAGAGTTCGCCGCGGAGCTGCGCGGTCCGCCGCGGCTTCTGCGCGTGCCCGGTCATTCCTTTTCCGACGTGAGCACGAAATCGCTGCATCTCGTCAATCTCGCAAGCCTGCGCGCATTCGAGGAAAAGCTCGGCCGCAGCCTCGATCCCCTGCGTTTCCGGCCCAACATCGTCATCGACGGGGCGCCGCCCTTTGCCGAATTCGACTGGATCGGCAAGACGCTGGACCTGCCGGAGATCACTCTCTCAGGGCGAAAGCGCACGCAGCGCTGCGCCGCCACCAATGTCGATCCAAAGACGGGCGCGCGCGACGCGGCCCTCCCGCGAGCCCTCTTGGAGCTCTACGGCCATTCCGATTTCGGCATCTATCTCACGGCCGCAACCGCCGGCTCGCTGCGCGAGGGCGACGCGTTTTCGCTTCCGGCCTGACGGCCTGAAACGGCAGGGTGAGGCAGGCGCCGAACCCGTAAATCGCGCAGGGCGGCAAGGCCGTCCGCCCATTCCGCGGAGCCGATAGCGGATACGAAAAAGGCGCGGGCCGAGACCCGCGCCTGATGTCACTGTTTCAATGAGCCGAAACTTATTCCGGAAAGGCTGCCAGAGCCGCAGCACCGTCGCGTGTCGGCTCGCCTTTTTCGTCGCTCTTGCCGTCGGCCTTCATCTCGACCTTGGCTTCGCCGTTGCCGTTGCCGTTGCCGTTGCTTTCGCTGTCGGCAGCCGCCGCCTTCTTGGTGCGGCGGCGTGGCTTCGGAGCCGGCGCGGCTTCGGCCGCCCCTTCGTCGCCGTCCGCGCCGTTCTCGGCCGCCTTGGCGGCTTTGCTGGAGCGGGAAGCACGAGCGGGCTTGGGCTTCTCGGCAGCGGGCTCATCCGAGCTCGCATCGTCCGAGTTGCCGGTGTCTGCGCTCTCGGCGACCGCGGCCGGACGACGGCGGGTACGGCGCGGACGGCGCTCGCTGCGCTCCTCGCCATCACCCTCGTTGTCGTCGTCGTTGTCGCTCGATGCGGCCTGTTCGTCGCGATTGCGGCCGTCGCGATTTCCCCGCCGTCCATCATCGCGGCGCCCGTCATCACGACGGTTATCGTCGCGGCGGTTATCGTCCCGATTTCCCGAGCCGCGCGTCTCGCGCTCGTCGGAATCGCGGTCGTCCTGGCGCGAATCGTTGCGCGAGGGCTGGCGATGGCCGTTCATCGGACGGTAGTCGTCGCTATCGTCGTCGTCGTCCTGATCCTGATTGTTGACGCTTTGCTGCTGCGGCATGTTCGCCTGCGCAGCCATCAGGATGCGGTTGTAGTGTTCTGCGTGCTGAAAATAGTTCTCGGCCGAGACATTGTCCCCCGAAGAAAGCGCATCGCGTGCCAGCAAGGCGTATTTGTCGGCGATGTGCTGAGCCGTTCCACGAACTTTGACGTCCGGCCCATTCGATTCATAGCTTCTCGAAAGAGGATTAGGCCCCTTGCGGTTGCGTCCCCGCGACCGCCTGTTCTGATTATGCCTCATCAACCGTTCTCGCTGGTTTAGAGCTTTTTGATCCGTGCCCCTACTCGCCACGGCTTGACCGAGGCTGAGTTTTCCAATCGCACGATTCCCAATTCAGCCGGAGCTGCCCGTGTCTTTAATGACCATCGGTGGCGAAGACGTGCAAACGATCCGCGCTGGGGGCGAAAACTTCGCCTGTCTCAAGGACATTTGTGTGGCGTTGTGCCCCGGATCGCCTCTTGACCGTAGCGAGATTGACTTGGATTTCCAAGTTATTTTTTCGCATTGCGGCAGGCGAAAGCAGCGTGTGCAACACTGTCATCACAAGCTTTCCTGGCGCTGACCACACGCACGATTCCGGCAAGATCGACTGTCTCGGAACATGCAGAAAGTCCGTTTTCCTTGAGAAGTGCCGTGACACTCTCCGCCTGGCCCGCGCCGATCTCAAGGATAAGTGCACCGCCTGGTTTCAAAAATTCGGGAGCGACCTCTGCGATCGCCCGGTAGGCGGCCAACCCGTCTTCGCCGCCATCGAGCGCCATCTTCGGATCGAAGCGTTCGACCTCCGGCATCAACGTCGCGACGACGTCGCTCTCTATATAGGGTGGATTGGAAACGATAAAAGTCAGGTTTTGCCGCGCGACCACCTCTCCGAGATCGCGGAAGTCGCCGTGAAACGGCAAAAATCGCTCATCCACCCCGTGCCTTGCGGCATTCTGCCGGGCCACATCGAGCGCTGCGGCGCTGAGATCGACCGCGACACATCGCGCTTCGCGAAGCTCCCGCAACAGCGCCACCGCGATGGCCCCGCTTCCCGTGCCGAGATCGGCGAAGAGGAGCGGCTCGCCACGCCCCTCGGACCCGAGAAAGGCGAGTGCGGTTTCGACGGCATGCTCCGTCTCCGGCCGCGGCGTCAAAACGTCCGGCCCGACCAGAAACGAAAGCCCCCAGAATTCCGCTTCTCCGAGAATGCGGACGACGGGCTCGCGCGCCACACGGCGGGCGATGAAGGCGGAAAACCGCGCCTCCTCCTCGCTCGTCACCAGCGCATCACCCGCAGAAATCAGCTGTTCGGCGGAAATCCCGCAGGCGGCAGCAAGAAGCAGCCGCGCGTCGCGCCCCGGATCGGCGATGCCGGCCGCCTTCAGGGTTGCGCGCGCTTGCTTCACAAGTGCGTCGCGGCTTGGCGCCCCGCGACCGGCCGGACGGCTCGCTATCGCCCCGCCCTCACGCCTGCGTCCTCATGTCCCGCCTCATGCCCGGACGCTCATGCCGGCTCGGCTTCGATCGCGGCAAGCCGGTTCGCCTGATCGTCGGCAACGAGCCCGTCGACGAGTTCGTCGAGCGCTTCGCCGGCCAGAACCTTGTCGAGCTTGTAGAGCGTCAGGTTGATGCGGTGGTCGGTCACCCGCCCCTGTGGGAAATTGTATGTACGAATGCGCTCCGAGCGGTCGCCCGTACCAACCTGGCTCTTGCGGGCCGAGGCGCGTTCGCTGTCGGCCTTTTCGCGCTCCATGTCATAAAGCCGCGCCTTCAGAACCTGCATGGCGCGCGCCCGGTTCTGGTGCTGCGACTTCTCCGACGAGGTGACGACGATGCCGGTCGGAAGATGCGTGATGCGCACCGCCGAATCGGTCGTGTTGACGTGCTGCCCGCCGGCGCCCGAGGCACGCATCGTGTCGATGCGCAGATCTTCCTGGCGGATCTCGATATCGACATCCTCCGCCTCCGGCAGGACGGCGACCGTCGCCGCCGAGGTATGGATGCGGCCGCCGCCTTCGGTCTCCGGCACGCGCTGCACCCGGTGCACGCCCGATTCGAATTTGAGCCGCGCATAGACGCTGCGCCCGGAGATGGAGGCGATCACTTCCTTGTAGCCGCCGACTTCGCCCTCCGAGACGGAGAGGATTTCGACCTTCCATTTCTTGAGGTCGGCATAGCGGCAATACATGCGGAAAAGGTCGCCGGCAAAAAGCGCCGCCTCGTCGCCGCCGGTGCCGGCCCTGACTTCCAGGATGGCGCTTTTGGAATCCGCCTCGTCGCGCGGCAGAAGCAGAACCCGGATCTCGTCGGCGAGCACGGCGATGCGCTTGCGCAGCGCATAGGCCTCTTCTTCGGCGAGTTCGCGCATCTCCGCATCGCTGTCGCGGTCGGCGGTCAGTGCCTCGGCGTCTTCGAGCTCCTGCTGGGCCGCAAGCAGCTCTTCGGCCTTGCCGGCCACCTCCTCGATCTCGGCAAGCTCGCGCGACAGGCGGATGAAGACCTCCGTCTCCGGCGCCTTGGTGAGTTCCGTGGTGATGGCGTTGCGGCGGGCGATCAGCCCGTCCAGTCGTTCTTTCGGTATCATCCGCTCTCTATAGCGAGAATTCGCTCACACGGGGATGCGTTCGATATTCGCCCAGGCCCGCAATTCGGTGCGGAGTTCCGAGGCGCTCACATCCCCGTCCAGCATGGCATTGAGCCGTTCGGCAAGGGGTTCGAGCCGCAATTCCAGGATCATCGCCTTGATCGGCCCGATCGACGACGGCGCCATCGACAGGGACCGGTAGCCGAGCGCCAGAAGCGCCATGGCTTCGAGCGGTCGCCCGGCGATTTCGCCGCACACGGAGACCGGCTTGCCCATATCGCGCGCCCGATGCGCGACCTTGCGCAAGGGGCGCAGAAACGCCGGCGACAAAGCATCGAAACGGCCGGCAAGCCGCGTCGAGCCGCGGTCGGACGCCATCAGAAACTGAAACAGATCGTTGGAGCCGACCGACAGGAAATCGACTTTCGCCAGAAGCTCGTCGAGCTGCCACAGAAGCGACGGCACCTCCAGCATCGCGCCGAGCTCCACCTTGTCGGCGGTCGGATGGTCGTGGCGCCGCAAATGCGCCTCTTCGCTCCGAACGATCTGCGCGGCGCGTTCAAATTCCGACACCTCTGTCACCATCGGGAACATGAGGCGCAAAGTGCGTCCCGCCGCCGCCTTCAACAAAGCGCGGATCTGCGTCTTCAGAAGCGCCGGCCGGTCGAGGCCGAGCCGGATCGCGCGCCAGCCGAGCGCCGGATTTTCTTCCGGATGCGTGCGGATATAGGGCAGCACCTTGTCGCCGCCGACATCGAGCGAGCGGAAGGTCACGGGCTTGTCGCCGGCCCCTTCCATGACGTCGCGATAAAACGCCTCCTGCTCGCCGAGGCGCGGAAACGACGAGGCGATCATGAACTGCAATTCGGTGCGGAAGAGCCCGATGCCCGACGCTCCGGATTCCTGAAGATGCGGCAGATCCATCATCAGCCCGGCATTGATCATCAAGGAGACGTCGACGCCGTCCTTGGTCGAGGCGGGTGTATCGCGCAGGCGGCGGAACTGCTCCTGCCGCCGCGCCCGGAAGCGCACCTTGTCGACATAGGCGAGCTCGATATCAGCCGGCGGGCGCAGATGCACCTCGCCCGTCTCCCCGTCGACGATGACGGGATCGCCCGATTCGGCGAGCGCCACGACGTTTTCCACCTGGCCGACGGTGGCGATGCCGAGAGCCCGCGCCACGATCGCCACATGATTCGTCGGCGCCCCGTCTTCGAGCACCAGGCCGCGCAGCTTGTCGCGGTCGTAATCGAGAAGTTCGGCCGCCCCCATATTGCGCGCGACGACCACCGCATCGGCCGGCATCTGCGCGCTGCCCGGACCGTGCGGACGGCCCATCAGCGTGCGCAACAGCCGGTTGCCGAGATCGTCGAGATCATGCAGCCGGTCGCGCAGATATGGATCGGCGCTGCGTGCGAGCCGCGCCCGCATGTCGCTCTGCACCTTCTCCACCGCCGCTTCCGCGGTGAGGCCCGCCGCCACCGCCTCGCGCAGCCGCCGCACCCAGCCCTGATCCTGCGCGAACATCCGGTAGGCTTCGAGAATGTCGCGATGTTCGCCTTGGCCCGCCTCCACGCCGCGCGCCAGAAGATCGTCGACGGACAGCCTCAGGCTCCGCATCGCCTCGTCGAGGCGCACGAGTTCCTGATCGACATCTTCCGCAATGAGCTGCGTCACCACCACGCGCGGTTCGTGCAGAAGCACTTTTCCGAGCCCGATTCCTTCCGAAAACGCCGCGCCTTCCAGACGAAAGGGACGGTTGAGATCGAGGTCGGCGCCGGGCGTGGCGAGGTCTTCGATTTCGCCGGCGGCAAACATTTCGGCGAGCACCATGGCTGTCGTCTGCAGGGCTTCCACCTCCTCCTCGGTGTAGGAGCGGTGGGCGCGGTTCTGGACGACGAGTACGCCGAGAGTGCGGCCGGCACGCAGCACCGGCACGCCGAGGAAGGAATTGTAGATCTCCTCCCCGGTCTCCGGCAGATAGGCGAAGGCCGGATGCTTCTGCGCATCGGGCAGATTGAGCGGTCGCGCCTCCGCCGCGATCAGGCCGACGAGGCCGCGGCCGACGCGCAGCGTGGCACGATGGACGGCCGAGGCCTTCAGACCTTCGGTGGCGAAGAGTTCGAGCGCCCCGTCGGCGCGCAGGATGTAGACGGAACAGACCTCCGTCACCATGTTGGCGGCGATCAGCCTGACGATCTTATCCAGACGATCTTGTGCGCCGATCGGCTCCGCCATGACTTCGCGGAGCCGCCTGAGCAGCACTCTCGGTCCGGCAAGCGTCTCTCGCATTGCGGGCAGACCCCCTCATCCCGTCGCCGTGCACAGTCTCTCACGGCCGCCCCGTCCCCCGTGAGCGCCGTATTCGACGTTAGCCCGTCAAGTCTTGTCCAGTTCGTATATTGAATGGAGGGTGCGTACGGCAAGTTCGGTATAGGCGGCGTCGATCAGGATGGAGATCTTGATCTCCGAGGTCGTGATCAACTGGATGTTGATGCCGCGCGCCGCGAGCGCCTTGAACGCCTCCGCCGCGACGCCCGCATGGCTGCGCATGCCGATGCCGATGACGGAGACTTTCGCAACGTCGCTCGACCCCGAGACCATCTCCATCGCCACGCCCGGCCGCATCCCCTCGATGAGGGCGAGCGCCCGCTCGAAATCGGTCGTGGTGACGGTGAAGGTGATGTCGGTGGTGCGCCCGTCCTCGGAAATGTTCTGCACGATCATGTCGACATTGATCGCCTGATCGGCGAGCGCGCCGAAAATGGTCGCGGCGACGCCGGGTCGGTCCTCGACGCGTCGGAGCGTGACCTTCGCCTCGTCCCTCGAATAGGCGATGCCGGTGACAAGCTGCTTTTCCACGATTTCGTCCTCGTCACAAATGAGCGTGCCGATGGGCAGATTGCCCTCGCCGACCTGCGGCGCTTCCGGGTCGTCGAAGGAGGAGCGCACGAAGGTTCTGACCCCGTGCACCATGGCGAGTTCGACGGATCTGACCTGCAGCACCTTGGCGCCGAGAGACGCCATTTCGAGCATTTCCTCAAACGCGATCTTCGGCAGGCGCCGGGCGCCCGATACGATTCGCGGATCCGTCGTATAGACGCCGTCGACGTCCGTATAGATGTCGCAGCGCTCCGCCCCGAGGGCCGCCGCGAGCGCCACCGCGCTCGTATCCGAGCCGCCGCGGCCGAGCGTGGCGATGCGGTTGTCGGGCGCGACGCCCTGGAAGCCCGCGACGACCGCCACCTGCTGGCGGCTCATGCGCTCGAGAAGCGTGCGGGAATCGATGTCGGCGATGCGCGCCACGCCGTGGGCGGCATCGGTGCGAAGCGGGATCTGCCAGCCGAGCCAGGAGCGCGCATCGACGCCGATCGATTGCAAGACGATGGCGAGAAGCCCGGCCGTCACCTGCTCGCCCGAAGCGACGACGGCATCGTATTCACGCGCGTCGTGCATCAGCGAGGCTTCGCGGCACAGTTTGACGAGCTTGTTCGTCTCGCCGGCCATCGCGGAAACGACGACGGCGACTTCGTGGCCGGCATCGACTTCACGTTTCACATGGCGCGCAACACGGCGGATGCGGTCGAGATCGGCGACAGAAGTGCCGCCGAATTTCATCACGAGGCGGGACATTTTCGGCTCGGCTAGGCCTGATGGAATTTGTGGGTACGACCCGCCAACAAAAATGGCGCAAGGCCGCGGCCGGGCACCCCGGCGCGCCGCTTTTAGCCGGGAATGCGCCCGGGGGCAATCGGGGCGGTGACGAGCAATCTGGACGGCGGTCCCCGCGGGGGGATCTCCTGAACAAACGATAACTCGGAATTATGAGCCTCACGACGAAGTCAGCGTACAAGACTGCCCTCGTCAACGCCTTGACGTTTTCTAGGTTGCTCGTCGGCGTTGCCTCAATCTTTCTCTTTCAGGATTCCGCCGGATTGTTGCTAGCGCTCGCCTTCCTGTACATGTTTATATCGGATTTGGCCGACGGCCATCTGGCCCGGCGCTGGGAGGCGGCAACTAGAGGTGGAGCAATCTTCGATTACGTCGTTGATCGCTTCAATATTTATCTTCAAATAGCGCTACTGGTCTCGATCGGCGTGCCGGTTTTATATTTTATGCCGTTCTTCCTGAGGGATACTCTCTATATTTTTGTCCAAACCTACATCGCCACACTTCGAATTGACGGGACAAAATCGATGAGTTTCGTGGGGACGGCATGCATATATTTGTATGTTCTATTTAGCTCATTGCTTGATATTCAAATTACGTACCTAAATAATATTTTATTCGCAGCTTTGATGTTATCTCTTGCTAATATGACCCTAAGAACCTATCGATTGCGAGCCCAGTTGATTGAGGAAGTTCGTCGTGATTTCCATATTTAATATATGTGGGGCAATTGCGACCAAGTAATTTAGAGCGTACTTGACCCAACCCCAATTACGGCGTTCTCGTATAAGTACAGCGAGGCGCTCATTGGCCTCGATTTCATCAATCAATTCCTTCGCGGGTCTGGACCTTTCGTCGGGCGGAACCAGCAAATGCCGATAAAGGTCGTTTTGATAGACCCCAATCCTCAGCAATTCCCGATCACGCAGAGCTCGTGCCAGCCTATGGAATGACAAGTACAATGTGACCGCAAGGCTCGTAGCAACCGTTGGCGCGCCCACCGCCAGCACCGTTGGCACAATTCCAAACTGCCCCCAACCTAAGTAGTTTGCGACTGCAATTAGAACGGTAAGGGATTGAATTATAAAGAATGGTCGGTCGAATACTCTAAGATATTTTTTTAGACCGCCGCTATAATCCGGATCGAACGGCTCATACCGGACATTTGTTCTCCTTAGCGCGACAAAGTACAATATAGCCAGCACGGCAGGTGTGGCCACGAGCAATGGATAGCAGATCAGGTATTGGTAGAATCGCACCAGCGTATAGGCTAAAAATGTTGGAAAATTACTGGTGGAGTCATAGACGTCAACCACAAAGCTTGCGGCCATTACAATGGAGGCCGCCAGCGCTATGATTCCCACCAAAACCGTAACTCCGTAAATAAACCACGCGAAACGGCTTTCGCCCAGCACACTCAAGAAAATTTCCTGAGCATTTGGCTGGTCTATTATCTCGTCGAAACTAAGTGTCGCCCTTCGTGCTATGGCAGCAACGAGCGGTACAGACGCTGTAGTTACTAGAAAATGAGCAAAGAACGGTGGATTTTCAAGGATTCCTATTCCGGTGTCATTCCAAATCATTCCTTCTGCAAATGCGATCGCCAAGAAGATGGCATACAAAGTAACAACAATTGCCAAATGAGCATCAACCAGTCTTTTAGGGTGAGGTTTAAATCCGGGAAATGCTCGGAACGGTGGAAGGAGCGAAAGAGCCTCAAAAGCCGAGCTTGTATCCCTTGCGCTCATAATTCCGAGTTATCCATCAGCGGTTTCGCACTGACAAGCCGCCCGCACTCCGTACAAAATAAACCATTTTGTGCAATCGCCGGCTTTTGCCGGAGAAATCAATGCGTTACCGGGAAGCGTGCGTCGAGTTTCTGTTTCATTGTGAGGTTGAGCGTAAACTCGCTTTCAACACTATTCAAGCTTATCGAAGCGATCTTTCAAGTTTTGGGGAGTTTTGCGGCAGCGGTTCTTTACCTCAGGCACTGGATGTCGAAGTTTTGAGGGCTTATCTTACTCACCTTTTGGGCGGACCGACTCCGGCGAAGCCAGCAACCGCGCGCCGCCACATGGCCTGCCTGCACGGTTTTTCTCGTTATGCGGCAAAGACATGGGGCGTGAGCGATCCGTTCAAGGAGTGGATGCCGGCGCTGAAGCGGCCGCGGCGCTTGCCCCGCGCCCTGTCCCTCGACGAGGTGCGAAGCCTGATCGCCGCCGGCCAGGCCGGGGCGGCTTCCGACCCCGACACGATCTTCGCTATCCTTCTCTTGAGCGCCACGGGCTTGCGCGTTTCCGAACTTTGTTCGATCCGCGCCGCAGACCTCTCGGGCGACGGATCCACCATCCATATCACCGGCAAGGGCTCGCGCGACCGGATCGTCTACGTGGCCGATGAGAAGCTCCGAAACGGCCTCATCGAACGCCGTGCCGCGCGCATCCATGAGGCCGGCATCACGGCGCCGCTTCTCCTCAACAGCCGCGGCACGCCGCTCCAACCGCAGACCTTGCGCCGTCGCCTCCACCGGCTGCGTCAGGGGCTCGGCATCGACAAGATCATCACGCCGCACATGCTGCGCCACACGGCCGCCACGCTTCTGATCGAGCGCGGCACCGATATCCGGTACGTGCAGCGACTTCTCGGCCACGCCTCTATCGCCACGACCGAACTCTACACGCGCGTCAACGATGTCGCCCTGAAGCGTGCTGTCGCCGCGGCCGATGTCGTGGGTTTTTTGCGCTCGCAGGCCGAATGAACAGCGCTTGCGGATGGCCGGAGGGGTGAGTGCAGCGCGCCGTTCCCCTTTGTCCATCCTCCTCCTGGAAAGCAGGTCGCAGCCGGGGAGGCTTGACTTCCGACCCGTTCGCCACCTCTTCTCCGCACGCGCCCAAGCGGAGGACATCATGCAGGCCGGCTCATCCACCATCGATCCCAAGGAAGTCGCCAAATTCGAGCAGAGCGCTCAGGATTGGTGGGGCGGCATCAAGAACAGCCCGCTGCATAAGCTCAATCCGGTGCGGCTCGATTATATCGTGCGCCATGTCTGCGAGCAGTTCGACCGCGACCCGCGCGCCCCGAAACCGTTTTCGGGGCTCGACATCGTCGATGTCGGCTGCGGCGGCGGGCTTCTCGCCGAACCGATGGCGCGTCTCGGCGCCAAAGTGACGGGCATCGATCCCTCCCCCGCCAACATCGAAGTCTCGACCGGCCACGCCGCCGAAAGCGGCCTCGTCATCGATTATCGCTGTGCGGCGGCGGAGGATCTCGCCGCCGAACGCGCCCTCTTCGATGTCGTCCTGTCGATGGAAGTGGTGGAGCACGTCACCGATGTGGAGGCCTATATCGCGGCCGCCGCAGCGCTCGTGAAGCCGGGCGGCCTCATGTTCCTCGCCACCTTGAACCGCACCATGAAATCCTTCGCGCTCGCCATCGTGGGCGTCGAATATGTGCTCGGCTGGCTGCCCCGCGGCACGCATGAGCACCATCGTTTCGTCAAGCCGCGCGAATTGGCCGACGCCTTGATGGCGGGAGGTCTCACGATCAAGGACGAGACCGGCGTCGTCTACAACCCGCTGACGGACAGAATGCGCCTGTCACGGGACATGGATGTGAACTATATGATGCTGGCAGAGCGGCCGGCACGCTGAGCGTCGACAGCCCGCACGTTTGAGCCTTTTCTTTTCGAACCTGCCAGTCACGTGATCACCAGCGCCGAGATCTGGTCGTTTCTGACCGTCGTCATGATCGACGTCGTGCTTGCCGGCGACAATGCCGTCGTCGTCGGCATGGCGGCGGCGGCGCTGCCGGCGAAGCAGCGCACCAAAGTCATTGCGATCGGCATCGCCGCGGCGACCGTCATGCGCATCGCCTTTGCGCTCGTGGCCGTCGAACTTTTGGAGATCATCGGCCTGTTGCTGGCCGGCGGCATCCTGCTTCTCTGGGTGTCGTGGAAGCTGTGGCGGGAACTCGAGGCCGATCGCAGGGCCTGCCACGAGAGCGGGCATCACGCCGCATCCATCGAAAACCCGCAGCCCAAATCCATGGCTCAGGCGGTCTTTCAGATCATTCTGGCGGATCTGTCGATGTCGCTCGACAACGTTCTCGCCGTCGCCGGGGCCGCGCACCAGCACCCCTGGGTGCTCGCCTCGGGCCTCGTTTTGTCGGTCGCGCTGATGGGCGTCGCGGCAAGCCTCATCGCCGACCTCCTGCACAAGCAGCGCTGGATCGCTTACGTCGGTCTTCTGATCATCGTCTATGTGGCCGGCCACATGATCTGGGAAGGCGTCGAAGAGATCGCCACGGTCGTCGCCTGAGAGCCCGCAGCGACCTGGCCGCTCACGCCGCCGCGCTCTTCAACACGGCGACGAAATGGATCGAAGCGGCCGCCACCACGAAGGCGTGCCAGATGGCGTTCTGGAACAGAAGCCGCTCCCAGACGTGAAAGATGACGCCCGCCGAATAGACGAGACGATGCCGCCGCCGATCACGAGCCAGACGACGGACGACGACAGCGCCTCCGTCAAAGGTCCGTAGGCGACGATGCCCGACCAGCCGAGGCCGAGATAGGCGACGAGCGCGACGCGATCGAAACGGTGCGGCACGAACAGTTTCCCGAAGACGCCCGCCGCCGCCACGCTCCACACGAAGGCGAGAAGCCACCAGGTTTCGCTCACCGCCATGAAGGGCGTGTAGGTGCCGGCGATCAGAAGGAAGATCGCCGAATGGTCGAGCCCCCTCAAGACGGCCTTCACGCTCCCCGCCGGCCACAGATTGTAGGCGGCCGAAATCCCGAGCGAGAGAACGAGCGTCCCGAGATAGACGCCCACCGCCGCCATTTCCCCGGCGGGCACGCGTCCGCTCAGGGCGAGCGGCACGGCGATCGCGGCTGCGATCGCCAGCGACAGGCCGAGCCCATGCACGATCCCGTCCGCCCACAATTCCGCCGGCGAATATTTGAACCGTGGTCCCGCCGCTCTGCGCATTCTGCCTCCTGTTCGCGACGCCGCCTGTCGCGATGGTTCGTCATCGTGGCTGATCATTGCGGCGCGTCGTTCGCTTTCGAGAATCACTTAGCGGGCACGACTGCGGCAGCAAGGCGCCTGCCGAACACGCTTGCGTCAGCGACTGTTGCGCACCCGCCACAGACTGGAGCGGTTTCGCGCAACGTGCCGGAACCGCTTCTCCCGCCTTCAGGTTGTAGCGCCATCAATCTGAACGGAGACGATCATGCGATTTGCCAAAAACGCGACGCTCGCAGCGGCCGCTCTTGCAGCGCTCTCGACCACCGCCCTCGCCCAGAGCGCGGCAACCGCCACCACCGACCTCAACATCCGCTCGGGCCCCGGGCCGGAATATCCGATCGTCGGCTACATTCCGGGCGAGGACGAGGTCACCGTGAACGGCTGCCTCCAGGGCAGCAAATGGTGCACCGTCACCCATGAAGGCACGCAAGGCTGGGCCTATTCCGATTATCTGACCGCACCGATCAGCGGCTCGCCCGTCGTCATGACCGACCATTACGCCGATGCCGGCGTGCCCGTGACCACCTACGAGCCTTCGGGCGCCGAAACCGGCGGCACGGCGGGCGGCGCGACCGGCATGGTCGGCGGCGCCGTCGCCGGCGCCTTGATCGGCGGCCCGGTGGGTGCGGCGGCGGGCGCCGCGATCGGCGGGGCTGCCGGAACGGTCGGCGGCTCTGCGGCCGGCGCCATCATCGACCCGCCGGAGACCGTCACCACCTATGTGCAGACGAACCCGGTGCAGCCCGTCTATCTCGACGGCGAAGTCGTGGTCGGCGCCGGCGTGCCCGAAACCGTCACGCTGACGCCGATCCCGGATTACGACTACGAATACGCCTATGTGAACGGCCAGCCGGTCCTCGTCGAACCGGGCAGCCACCGCATCGTCTACGTCGTCCGCTGATCCCGCAGGAGAAGGCCCGGGACCCGGGTCTTCTCACCCCCCCCAGCGGGCCTCCCCCCGGCCCGCAAAGACCCAGCCCAGAGACCCGCCCGCGTGGCGGGTCTTTCTGTGCGGCGCTCCTGAAATGCAGACACCTGGCAAGATTGCGCGATCTATGCCATATTGAATGGCATGTTGAGCGGACGTTTTGTCCGCGAAAACGCAGGAGCCTCAGATGACCTCGCAACCGGCAGCGAGCCTTCCGTCCAGGCGCCCGGCGCCGGGCACGCCCTTAGAGGGTGCCGGTCTCGTGGCGGCTTTTGTCGACGAGAAGGGCGGCATCGCGCTCGACGGCGTCGCGGAGCATTTCGGCATGTCGAAAACGCAGCTCGCCGAAACCATCGGCGTCAAGCGCGATACGCTCTACCGCGCCTCCCGTCTCACGGCGCCGAAGACGCAGGCACGAGCCTTGGAAATGCTGGAAATTCTGGGCCGTATCGCCGGCTGGGCAGGCGGCGAGAGACAGGCCATGGCCTGGTACCGCGCCGAGCCGATCCCGGCCTTCGGCGACCGCACCGCGGAAGCTCTGGTGAAAGACGGCAAGGCCGCAGCCGTCCGCGATTATCTCGACCATATCGCGCTCGGCGGCTTCGCCTGAGCCACCTCACGCGGAGGAAACGATGCGCTGGCAGGGGATCGCCTACCGCGCCCATGATCCGCGCTTTGCCTTCGCGCCGACATCCGGCGAAGGCGCCGCCGCCAAGGGCGGCCGCTTCAATCCGGTCGGCACCCCGGCGCTCTATCTCGCGCTTACCCTCGAAGGCATGTTCGTCGAGATGGGCCACGGTTTCGGCCACCGCCTCGAGCCGCTGACGGTCTGCTCTTACGACATCGATGTCGACGATCTCGTCGATCTGCGCGACGAGCGATCGCGGGGCCAGGCCGGCGTGACATTGTCCGAGATGGCCTCGCCTTGGGCCCTCGATCGGGCGGAAGGCCGCATTCCCGCCTCCTGGCGTCTGTCGCGCCGTCTCGTCGATGAAGGTGCCGCCGGCATTCTCGTCCCGTCCTTCGCACGCGGCGCACGGTCCGACATGGCCAATCTGGTCTTGTGGCGCTGGGGCCCGGACCGGCCGCACAAAGTGACCGTCCACGACCCGTCCGGCCGCCTCCCGAAAGACATCTCGTCCTGGAGCGCCGACGAGAGCTGAGGCTGCCATTCGCTGGCCAGCCCCGCACCGCGGACTGACGCACGCCCCCCCCGAACGAACCTAAGACGCGCGCTTCATCGCCTCGTCGGCGCAATGCAGGCCTTCCACCTCGATCGTCGCATGATCGATGTCGAAGCGCTCGGCGATGCGCGCCTTGATCGCCCGCACGGTGATATCGGTCGCCACCCCGTCGGCCAGCCGCGCATGCAGTGTCACCATCGGCCGCTCCTCGCTGATCGCCCAGGCATGCACGTGATGCACGTTGAGGACGCCTTCGACCGATTGCGGCAGATCGCGCTCGATCTCGCGCACATCGACGCCCGCCGGCGCGCCTTCGAGCAGGATATGCCCCGCCTGGCTCGTCACATACCAGGCGCTGCGCAGGATCAGGAGGCAGACGAGAAGCGACAGAAGCGGATCGATCGGCATCCATCCCGTCATCAGGATGACAATCGCAGCGATGATCGCGGCGACGGAGCCCAACAGATCCCCGAGCACATGCAGGATGGCGCCGCGCATGTTGAGGTTCTGCTCCTCGGAGCTGTGCAGCACGAAGAAGACGGCAATGTTGATGATGAGGCCGAGGACGGCGATCACCAGCATCGGCGTGCCCATCACCTCGACCGGCGCATTGAAGCGCCGCACCGCCTCCACGATGATCCACACGCAGATGGCGAGAAGCGCGATGCCGTTGACGAAGGCGATCAGAACCTGAAAGCGGTCGAAGCCATAAGTGCGCTTCCAATCCGCCGGGCGCCGCGCGATGCGAAAGGCGAACCAGGCGAGCGACAAGGACGCGAAATCGGTGAGCATGTGGCCGGCATCGGCGAGAAGGGCGAGCGAGCCGGAGAGAAAACCGCCGATCGCTTCGGCGAGCATGAACGAGCCGGTGAGCGCGGCGGCGATCGCCATGCGCTTTTCGTTGCCGCCCGCCCCGTGCGCATGCGCATGGCCGTGAGCATGGGAATGCCCGTGCGCGTGATCATGGCCATGATGATGATCGTGATGTCCGCCGATGGGAGCCTCCCGTGCCAATCCCCGCCGGTTTAGAAAACTCGACGGAAAAGGTCTAGATTGCTTTCACGCGGGACGGGCGCGGCCTAGTTGAAATCTTCCGGCAGGACCGGCAGCGGCTGGAACTCGATGCCCTCGTCCTTGAGCTCTTTGATCTCTTCGCGGCTCGCCTCGCCATAGATGCCGCGCGGATCGCTTTCCTTGTAATGGATGCGGCGCGCCTCTTCGGCGAAGCGGTTGCCGACGTAATCGGCATGCGCCTGAACATATTTGCGCACCTCGCGCATCGCCTCCAGAAGCGGCGCCGGCACGGTGGTCGCCACCTGCTGCCCCTTGCCGCCGCCGGCCGCGACAGGCGCATCCGCCGAACCCTGCTCGGGGGCAACGGCGTGGACCGGCTCGCGCTCGCGCCCGCCCGCGATCGCCGGCGCCATCAAGGCGCGTTCGACGGACGCCGAGCCGCAATGCGGACAGGAGAGCAGCCCGGCCTCCTGCTGCTCTTCGAAGGCTTTCGAGCTTGCAAACCAGGCGTCGAAGCCGTGGCCCTCGTCACAACGCAAATCGTAATGGATCATGATGCCGACCTCATCGGCGGCGCGACGGATGGCGCAAGGGATGGCCCGACTGAGGGCTGCGTGAAATTACGCTCGTTGGCGAGCGAGGGAATGCGGCCTCTGGCCTCTGCCGATTGCGCCGTGTCGATGTCGGCGAGGATCACCTCTTCGCCGTCCCCGCCCGCCTCAGACAGAACCTCGCCCCAGGGCGAGACGATGATGGAATGCCCAAAAGTCTCCCGGCCGTCGCGATGGGTCCCCGCCTGGGCGGCGGACATCATGAAGGCACCGTTCTCGATCGCCCGCGCGCGCTGAAGAACATGCCAATGCGCCTCGCCGGTCTTGCGGGTGAAGGCGGCCGGCGCCGTCAACACGTCCGCCCCCGCCTTGGCGAGCGCCCGGTAGAGCTGCGGAAAACGCACGTCGTAGCAGATCGAGACGCCGAGCGTGGCGAAGGCGAGCGGCACGAGCACCGCCTCGCCGCCCGCCGTATAGGTCGCCGATTCCCGCCAGCTCTCGCCGCCCGGCAGATCGACATCGAAGAGATGGATCTTGTCGTAGCGCGCCAGAATGGCGCCGTCCGGTCCCACCACGAAGCCGCGGTTGGCGATCTTCCCGTCCTGACTTTTCAGGGCGAGCGAGCCGACATGAAAGACGATGCCGAGCTCAGAGGCGAGCGCCCGGCAGGCGGCAAGCGTCGGATCGTCCGCTTCCGTCGTGATCGCCGCAAACAGCTTCTCGCGGTCGCGCTCGATGATGTTGCTCATCTCCGGCGTCTGCACGTAATCCGCCCCCGCCTCGGCGGCGCGGCGCGCCAGCCGTTCGATCGTGGCGATATTGTCGGCAACGACATTCGTGGCATTGAGCTGCAGACAGGCTGCCTTGAAACTCACGACCCGGCCTCCTCGCCCGCCAGCATGGGCTCCAGCCGCCCCTGCCGGTCGAGCGCATAAAGATCGTCGCAGCCGCCGACATGCCGGCTGCCGATGAAGATCTGCGGAAACGTCTGGCGTTTCGAGCGCGCCATCATCTCGGCCCGCTTGTCGGGCTCGAAGGTGGCGTCGATCTCTTCGTAATCCGCGCCCTTCTCCTGAAGCAGGCGGATCGCCGAGCTGCAGAAGCCGCAAAACTGCCGGGTATAAATGGTGACTTTGGCCATGAATGCTCCAAGCGTTGCCCCAGATATAGCCTCACGGAAAACTTCCGCAACAGAACCATCGGCTTAACGCCGCGCACCAGGATCGGAGCCTCACCCGAGCGGGACGACGCCGGCGCGCGCGAAGGTGACGACGTCGACCTCCTGCGCCCCCGCCTTGAGAAGCGCCTTCGTTGCCGCCTTCACCGTCGCGCCCGAGGTGTAGACATCGTCGACGAGAAGGATGCGATGGCCGGCGACGACGCCTCTTTGCGCGTCGCGCACCTTGAAGGCGCCGCGCAGATTGGCCTGCCGCTCCTTTTGCGACAGACCGACCTGCTGCCGCGTGCGCCGGCTGCGGATGAGCGCCCGCGGCACGAAACGGAGGCCGAGCTCCTCGGCGATGCCTTTGGCGAGCACGGCCGATTGATTGAAACGCCGCTGCCACAGACGCGAGCGGTGGAGCGGCACCGGCACCACGAGCGTGCCCTCGCGGACGAGGCCTCTCGCAGGCCGCAAAGTCAGCGCGATGAGCGTGCGGGCGACGGCCGCCTGATCGTAATATTTGAACTGATGCACGAGGCTGCGCGCCGTCTCGTCGAAGAGGACGGCCGACCGCGCCCGCGAAAACGGCGGCGGATCGGCAATTGCCTGCGCCGACAAAATCCCGTCTCCGAGATCGGCGGCGAAGGGAATGCCGAGCACCGGGCAGAACGGCTCTTCGATGAAGCGCAGCTTCGCCCAGCATTGCGGGCACAAGAGATCATGCGCGCCGACGGCCCGCCGGCACACTGGGCAGAGCGGCGGCAGAAGCAGGTCCGCGACCTGTCTCGCCCCCGCTTTGACGATATCGCGGACGCCGCTCCTGGCGCGGACCGGCTCCGATCCCGCCGCACGAAGAGACATGTCCCGTCGCATTGCGCTTCACCATCGCGCGTCTTGCGCTAGAACCCGAGCATGACCGCTCCCCCGATCCTCGACAAGCATCTCCTTCGCCGCCGCGAAGAGCGCGCCGCCCCCGCACCGGAGGGCATCGATTTCCTGATGCAACGGGCGATCGACGAAGTCGCCGTGCGCCTTGCCATGGTGGAGCGCCGTTTCGAACGAGCGGTCGCCGCCTTCGGCCGGGGCCCCGCACTTGCAGAGGCCCTTCTGGCGAGCGGCAAGGTGGATCAAATCCTGTCCCTGGAGCAGAGCCTTGCTGCGGCCAGATTGCACCCCGGCCAGGTCGCCGTCACCGACGACGAGGCGCTGCCGCTGGCGCCCGAAAGCGTCAATCTCTTCGCCTCCGTCCTCAGCCTTCACAACGCCAACGATCTGCCGGGCGCCCTCATTCAGATCCGCCGCGCCTTGCAGCCCGACGGTCTCTGCCTCGCCGTCTTTCCGGGCGGCGGGACGCTCGCCGAACTGCGCCACGCCTTCATGCACGCGGAAGCCGAGATGATGGGCGGCGTCAGCCCCCGCGTCATGCCTTTTGCCGATATCCGGGATGTCGGCGCGCTCCTGCAGCGGGCCGGCTTTGCCCTGCCGGTCGTCGACCGCGAAGTGGTGACCGTGCGCTACCGCGAGCCCTTGACGCTGATGGCGGAGCTGAAGGCGATGGGGGCCTCCAATGTGCTGTCTGAACGCGCCCGCAAACCGGTGACGCGGGCGCTCATCGCCCGTGCGGCGGAAGCCTACCGCGAACTCTACGGCGATGGAGAAGGACGGGTGCCGGCGACGTTCGAGCTTTACGCCGTGTCCGGCTGGGCGCCGCATGAAAGCCAGCAGAAGCCTGCGAAACGCGGCTCGGCGCAGGTGAGTCTTGCCCACCTTCTGGAAGAGAAGAACCGGAAATGAGCGGCCGCGCCTGAATGGGTCGGGAATGGGTGGGCCGGAGTGGGTCGGCCGAGAGGCGCGCTCTAGCCCCAGCCCATCTCGGCGAAATGCTCCGCGATTCCGTCGTAAAGGGCCGTCAGCGCGGGAATGAAGACGCTGAAGCCCGCCAGGAGGGCAATGGTAACCAGCGAGCCGATGAGGGCGTATTCGATCGCGGTCGCGCCGGATTCGTCACGACGGAGCGAGGTCCAAGCCAAAGCGAGTTCGCGCAGGCGCGATCTCAACATGTCGATCACAACAGATCGAGCAGATGGGAAATCAGCGGTTCGTCAGCTGGCGGCATGGCAAACTCTCTCATCTTTTGCGGCCGGACCCAGCGCAGTTCCTGTCCTTCGAGAGCCTGCGCCACGCCAGACCAGCGTCGGCAGACGTAGAGTGGCATCAGCAAATGAAGATTTGGATAAGCATGGCTGGCGAACGTCAGCGGCGCCAGACAGGCTTCCTGCACATCGATCCCGAGTTCCTCGCGCAATTCCCGGATGAGAGCAGCTTCGGGACTTTCGCTTGCCTCGACCTTGCCGCCGGGAAACTCCCACATGCCGCCGAACTCCTTATGGTCCGGGCGGCGGGCCAGAAGCACGCGCCCGTCGGGATCGACAAGCGCCACGGCGACGACGAGGAGAAGCTTCATCGCGGCCTCGTTCAGCTGCGATAATCGCCGTTGATGGCGACATATTCCTTGGTGAGATCGCAGGTCCAGACGGTCGCCTGGCCGGTTCCGAGACCGAGATCGACCTTCACCGCAAGTTCGTTCCCCGTCATATAGGCGGAGGCCGCCTCTTCCGAGTAATCCGGGTCGCGCGCACCGTCGACGGCGACGCGATGCGGACCGAACCAGATGGCGAGCCGGTCGCGGTCGGCGGGCTCGCCCGCCTTGCCGACGGCCATCACCACCCGCCCCCAATTGGCGTCCTCGCCGGCAACGGCCGTCTTCACCAGGGGTGAATTGGCGATCGAAAGCGCGATCGTCTTCGCCGACGCATCGGTTTCGGCGCCCGTCACGGCGACTTCGAGGAATTTGCGCGCGCCTTCCCCGTCCTTCACCACCTGGAAGGCGAGCTCGCGACAGACCTCGGTCAAAGCCTCCATGAAACTCTGAAAATCGCCACTTCCCGGCACGATCTCCGCACCGGCGGTGCCGGTGGCAAAGGCGAGCAGCGTGTCCGACGTGGAGGTATCGCTGTCGACGGTGATCGCGTTGAAGCTCGTCTTCACGGCCTCCGACAATGCCGTCTGCAAGGCCATCGGCGAAATCTTCGCATCGGTGAAAACGAAGGCGAGCATCGTCGCCATGTCCGGCGCGATCATGCCGGCGCCCTTGGCGATGCCCTGCACGTTCACCGTCCGGCCCCCGATCGTCACCTCTTGATGGGCGAGCTTCGGAAACGTGTCGGTGGTCATGATCGCTTCCGCCGCCTCGCGGAAACGATCGCCGCGCGCCTCTTGAGCGAGCGGGCCGAGATGCTGCCGGAACGGCTCCGGATCGAGCGGCTCGCCGATCACGCCGGTCGAGGCGAGAAAGATGTCTTCCGGCGCGCAGCCGAGGGCGTCGGCGGCCGCCTCTGCGCTCGCCTTCGTCGCGGCCGCGCCCTTGGCGCCGGTAAAAGCGTTGGCATTGCCGGAATTGACGACGAGCCCCGCGGCACGTCCGCGCGGAAGCTGCGCCCGGCACCAATCGACCGGCGCAGACGGGCATTTCGACCGCGTGAAGACACCGGCGACCGTCGCCGGCGGATCGAAGGCGATCAGAAGGAGGTCGGTGCGGCCCTTGTAGCGGATGCCGGCCGCAACCGTCGCAAGCCGAACTCCCTCAAGTTGCGGCAGCTCCGCGAATTCGCGGGGCGCCAGCGGCGAAACGCTTGCGCTCATTCTTACTGGTTCTGCCCCGCATCGGAATCGGAAGGAGCCCCGTCTTCGGCAGCCCCCTCATCGGACCCGGCTTCGGCATCCGCCGCAGGCTCGGCATTCGCCTTGTTGTAGACTTCGATGGTGGTGTCGTCGCGCAGCTTCGTCATCACCTCGTTGAACTTCTGCCGCACCAGAACGCCGCGCAGCTGTTCCTTGATGTCGTCAAGCGGCGGCGGGCTCGACATGCGCTTGTCTTCGAGCTTGATCACGTGCCAGCCGAATTCCGACTTCACCGGCTCCTCGCTGTATTCGCCGGGCTCCAACTCGAACACGGCCTTGTCGAATTCCGGCACCATGCGGCCTTTCGGGAAATAGCCGAGATCGCCACCCTGCGGGCCGCTCGGACCGGTCGACTTTTCCTTGGCGAGCTCGGCGAAATCCTTGCCGGCATCGAGCTCTTTGATGATCTCTTCGGCTTCTTCCTTGGTCGTCACGAGGATGTGGCGGGCATGCACCTCTTCCTCGGGTTTGAAGCCGGAAATCTGCTTGTCGTACTCCGCCTTCACCTCGTCATCGGTGACGGCGTTGACGATCTCCTTCTCCACATACTCGTTCCTGAGCGCGCGGGTCTTCAGGAATTCCAGGCGCTGGTCGAAATCCGGGGTCTTGTCGAGGCCCTTCTCGCGTGCCGCTTCCGCCAGGAGCTCCATGTCGACGAGGACGTCGACGAGAACGGCGCGCCGGCGCGGGCCGGGCACGCGGTCGAGTTCGTCGGAGAAATCGTTCGCCGCTTCCGACAGATCCTTTTCGGTGATGATCGTGTCGCCGACGCGGGCGACGGCATCGGGTGACGGCGCGTCCTGCGCCTGGGCTGACGCCATGAAGGCACCGGTCGCGATGACGAGAGCGGCGAGGGCGCCGCTCGCGCCGCCGATCTTGCACGACGTGTTCCGGATGGTCATGATAGGTCCTCGATCGACATCGGCGCGATGTCTGCGCAAGCGCCGCAGATTGACATGATTCACCTGCGTTCTTATCTCTCCCCCGGCCCGCCGTCCAGAAGCGGGGGCGCCGGCTCGACGGCTTTCAACGCTGATCCCCGCGCCACTTCAGAAGCGATGAGCGGCCTCACGACACGCCGACATCGGTAATTTGCCGACGAAGAGGATGTATTTATGCTGGGCTTGGGCAGTTTGGGCCGCAAGGTCTTTGGCACCCCGTCGGACCGCCGCGTCAAAAAGTATCGTCCCCTCGTCGATCAGATCAATGCGCTCGAGGACGAGACGGCAAGGCTGAGCGACGAAGAGCTCGCCGGCCGCACGCTGGAATTTCGCCAGCAGCTCGAAAACGGCGCCAAAGTCGACGATCTCCTGGTGCCGGCCTTCGCCACCGTGCGCGAGGCGGCCAAGCGCGTTCTCGGCCAGCGCCCCTTCGACGTGCAGCTCATCGGCGGCATGGTTTTGAACGAAGGCGCCATCTCCGAAATGAAGACGGGTGAAGGCAAGACGCTCGTCGCCACCCTGCCGGTCTATTTGAACGCGCTCACCGGCAAGGGCGTCCACGTCGTCACCGTCAACGATTATCTGGCGAGCCGCGACGCGGACTGGATGGGCCGCATCTACCGCTTCCTCGGCCTGTCCGTCGGCGTCATCGTCCACGGCCTGTCGCAGGACGAGCGCCGCCGCGCCTACCGTGCCGACGTCACCTACGGCACCAACAACGAATTCGGCTTCGACTATCTGCGCGACAATATGGAATACGACCTCGGTGCCATGGTGCAGCGCGGGCACCATTACGCCATCGTCGACGAGGTGGATTCCATCCTGATCGACGAGGCGCGCACGCCGCTCATCATTTCCGGTCCCGTGGAAGACAAGTCGGAACTCTATCAGGCGATCGACGCCATCATCCCGCAGCTGAAGCGGGAAGATTACGAAATCGACGAGAAGGTCCGCTCCGCAACGCTCACCGAAGACGGCACCGAGCATGCCGAGCGTCTCCTGGAGGCGGCCGGGCTTCTGAAGGGCGACAACCTCTATGACGTCGAAAACGTCGCCGTCGTCCATCATCTCAACAACGCCTTGAAGGCGCACAAGATCTTCCAGCGCGACAAGGATTACATCGTCAAGAACGGCCAGGTCGTCATCATCGACGAATTCACCGGCCGCATGATGGAAGGCCGGCGCTATTCGGAAGGCCTGCACCAGGCGCTGGAGGCCAAAGAGCACGTCAAGATCCAGCCGGAGAACCAGACGCTCGCCTCCATCACCTTCCAGAATTATTTCCGCCTCTACGAAAAGCTCGCCGGCATGACCGGCACGGCGATGACGGAAGCCGACGAGTTCATGGACATCTACGGCCTCGACGTCGTCGAGGTGCCGACCAATGTCCCGGTCGCCCGCATCGACGAGGACGACCAGGTCTTCCGCACGGTGGAAGAAAAATACGCCGCGATCATCGAGACGATCAAAGATTGCCGCGAGCGCGGTCAGCCGGTTCTCGTCGGCACCACCTCGATCGAAAAGTCGGAGCTTCTGGCGGAGCGCCTCAAGACGGGCGGCATCAAGGACTTCAACATCCTCAACGCCCGCCATCACGAGCAGGAAGCCATCATCATCTCCCAGGCCGGCAAGCCCGGCGCCATCACCATCGCCACCAACATGGCCGGCCGCGGCACCGACATTCAGCTCGGCGGCAATGTCGACATGCGCCTCGCCGCAGAGCTCGGCGAGATGGAGGAAGGGCCGGAGCGCGACGCCAAGACCCAGGCGATCAAGGCCGATCTGGAGCGTCTGAAGCGCGAGGCGCTCGATGCCGGCGGCCTGATGGTGCTCGCCACCGAGCGCCACGAAAGCCGGCGCATCGACAATCAGCTCCGCGGCCGTTCCGGCCGTCAGGGCGACCCCGGCCGTTCGCAATTCTATCTGTCCCTGCAGGACGATCTGATGCGCATCTTCGGCTCCGACCGCATGGACGGGATGCTGACGAAGCTCGGCCTCAAGGAGGGCGAGGCGATCGTCCATCCCTGGATCAACAAGGCCTTGGAGCGGGCGCAGAGCAAGGTCGAGGCGCACAACTTCGACATCCGCAAGAACCTGCTCAAATACGACGACGTCATGAACGACCAGCGCAAGGTCGTGTTCGAGCAGCGCATCGATCTGATGCGCCAGGAGGAGACGGCGGAGACCGTCCGCGACATGCGCCACGAGACGATCGACGAGATCGTCTCCAAGCACATCCCCGAGCGCGCCTATGCCGAGCAATGGGATGTGGAGGGCCTGAAGGCGGAAGTCGCACAGATCCTCGCCCTCGATCTGCCGATCGACGAATGGGCGGCGGAGGAAGGCATCGCCGATGCGGAGATGCGCGAGCGCATCGAAAAGGCCGCCGACGAGCTGATGGCCCGCAAGGCGAGCCGTTTCGGCCCCGAGCTCATGCGCATGGTCGAAAAGCAGATCCTCCTGCGCACGCTCGACCAGCTCTGGCGCGAGCATCTGGCGCAGCTCGATCAGCTCCGCTCGGTCATCGGCTTCCGTGGCTACGGCCAGCGCGACCCGCTGAACGAGTACAAAACCGAAGGCTTCGAGCTCTTCCAGGCGATGCTCTCCGAGCTTCGGCGTGCCGTCACCGCACAGCTCATGCATGTCGAACTCGCCGAGCGCGAGCCGCTTGAAGAGACGCTGCGCCCGCCGGAAGGCATCGCCCATCATGTCGATGCGACCACCGGCGAGGACGAATTCGCCATGGCCGATGGCGGCGGTTCGGAGCGGGCCGGCGCCGGCGCGCTTCCCGTCGGTGCGGGTGCGGTCGCCGCAAGCAGCGCCTATGCCGGCGGCGAAGGCGCAGGCGCGGCCACGATCGACCCGAACGACCCCTCCACCTGGGGCAAGGTCGGGCGCAACTCGCCCTGCCCGTGCGGCTCCGGCAAGAAGTTCAAGCACTGCCACGGCGCGCTCGTCTAAAGAGCCCGGCCCTACAACCAGCGCTCTAGCCGGCCCCCACCTGGCCGGCTAGAATTGTTTTGAGCAACAGCCCAGGATGACATCACCGCTCGTGCCACAGGCGCGAGCGGCTCTCGGTGTCGGCCAAGGATCTTTCATGTCCTCAAGCACACTCGTCGACAGCGTCACCTCCTGGCTGGTCGAGCAGGCCTTTGGCGAGCCAGACCCGACCGAGCTTTTTCAAGGCATGTGCGACCGCATCTTCGGCGTCGGCATCCCGATCGGCCGCGCCATGGTCAATTGGACCACGCTCCACCCGCTCTTTCAGGTGGAGGCGGTCATCTGGCGCGAGGGGCAGGAAGTGGCCTTCGAGCAGATCGCCTACAATCCCGAGCCCGATCATGTCAGCGAGGCGTGGCGGCAAAGCCCTTTCAAGGTGCTTGTGGAGAGCGGCAGCGACGTCTTCCGGCGCGCGCTCCAGGGGCCGGAGAAACTCGTCGATTTTCCTGTCCTGCAGGAATTCGCCGACGAAGGCTTCACCGATTACATCGCCTTTGCGATCGACCTCGCCATCCCCGGCACCGGCTTGGCGAACTCGCGCAGCGGCATCATCGTCTCGTATTGCTGCACGCGCCCGAGTGGCTTTTCGGATGGCGAGATCGCGGCGCTGCAGCGTGTCACCCGCCGCTTCGCCCTTTCCGGCAAGGTGATGATCCTGTCGCGCATGGCCGATACGATCGCCGAAACCTATCTCGGCCATCGCGCCGGCCCGCGCGTGCTCGGCGGCCAGATCCATCGCGGCGACGGCGAGACGGTGCCGGCGATCATCCTCTACAGCGACCTCAGAAATTCGACCGCCTTCGCCGAGCGCATCCCGCGCGCCGATTACATCGACCTGTTGAATTCCTATTTCGATTGCATCGCCGCCTCCATCGAAGAGGAAGGCGGCGACATCCTGAATTTCATCGGCGATGCCGTCATCGCGCTGTTCCCTCTCGATTGCTGGTCGTCGGAGAACGAAGCTGCGCAGGCCGCGAGCCGCGCCATCGAAAAGGGCTGGCAAAGGCTCGCGCTCTTGAACGAGGCCCGAATTGCGGCCGGTGAAGAGCCGCTCGATTACGGCGTCGGTCTGACGCGCGGCAACGTCATGTTCGGCAATATCGGCACGGCCTCGCGCCTGTCGTTTTCGGTGATCGGCCCGATCGTCAATCAGGTTGCGCGCGTTCAGGCGATGACAAAGGTTTTCGGCGTGCCGGCGCTTGCCGTGCAGAAGGTGGCGGACCACGCCCCGGCCCATTGGACGCCCCTCGGCGAACACACGCTCAGAGGCTTTTCGGAGCCCGTGGCGCTCTATGCCTGGGCGGGGCCGACGCCGCACCGCCTCCCCGAGCCGGTCATGGAAACCGGGGATCCGAGCGCACCCCCGAAAAAGCGCGCCCATCGCCCGCGCGAAAGCGCTGCCGAAATGGACTTCCTGGCCAACCGCGCCGTCCGCGCCAAGGGATGAGGTGGCATGCGAGCCCGTCGGTTCGCCGTCCCGCGTGCAGAACACAGCGTCTCTGAGCAGACAAGCAGCCCACAAAAAGCGCGAGGTCTGCGGTCAGAGCCGGCGTGCAGGAAAGACGCTGCGGCGCCGCTCTTCCCAAAGGTGCCGTGTGACGACGACGCGTCTTGAACCAGGAGTGCGCTCCCGCAAAAGTTGATCCACTGCGCATGAAGTATCTAAGCGTCAAATGGCAGTGCGGGGGACATTGCAGATGGCGGAAGTGAACAGGCGGCGCTGTGCGCTAAAGGTCGCGGGATGCGCCGGCGCCGCTTTTCTTGCTCTTTCCGCTTCCGTCGATAATTTGGTGACCTATTTATTTGGGCCCGGCTACCTGTGGATCGTCGGGGGAACGTTCATCGCCGCCTGCTGGGGCTACGAAGCTCTATGCCACGGCTTCAAGGTCGATGATTTCTTTGGAAAGGACGAAGCAGATGACTAGCAAATCCGGCGGCTGCGCTGTTTGCGTCCTGTTTGGGGCCATCGTTCCGTGGAGCGGCTTGTTCGTGGGCGGGATCCTTGGCTTGCTGCCAAACACCCCACCGGCATGGGACCGGCTGAGCGCATATATGGTGGCAATCTCACTGCTTTTGATGGCGGGAAGCTTCGTCCTGCGTCGCGTTCCGCGCATCATATTCTAGCCGGCTCACCGGCCAGCTATCGACGCCTCGTCACCTCGTAAACTGCAGCTCTCAGCGTCCGGGAGAGAGCGTGACGATGCGGCCAATACCGTGCGGCCTGTCCCGGCAAGACGGTCGAAAAAGATGCCAGATGCTCTGCCTCAGGTTGCCGCCTTCGAGATAGGCTCGGTCACCCAAACGCATCCTTTGAGGCCCGAGACATCCATGCCCGCCACGATCTCCCCTTACGAGGAAGCCGACCAGCAGGGCGTGCTCGATCTCATCCTGCCGATCCAGCAGCACGAATTTGCGATCCCGATCACGCTGGAGGAACAGCCTGACCTTCGTGCCATCGAGAGCTTCTACCGGGTTGGCAAGGGCGATTTCTGGGTGGCGAAGGAGGGGGAGCGCGTCGTCGGCACGATCGCGCTCAAGGACATCGGCGAAAACCAGGCCGCCTTGCGCAAGATGTTCGTGGCGGCGACCCATCGCAGCCGCCCCCACTCCGTCTCCTCAGGGCTCTTGCAAACCGCGCTCGCCGCCGCGGCAGAACGCGGCCTCGCCGAAATCTTCCTCGGCACGACGGCAAAGTTTCTCGCGGCCCACCGCTTCTACGAGAAGAACGGCTTTGCGGAGATCGACAAGACCGAGCTGCCGGCAAGCTTCCCGCTCGTCGACGTCGACACGAAATTCTACCGGATCGCGATCCTCCCTCTTCCCGCAACACCGGACTCAGGCGACGGGCATCTCCCAGCGAGCGGCTAAGTCGCCCTCCCCTGAACGGCCTCCCTGTCCCTCACACCCTGTGAGAGCGCCCCATCGGCCGCACGGCAGCCTCCCGTGCCCGCACACCGCGCACGCCGAGCGGATTTCGAAGCCAGTCCTTGAATTGTAAAACGTACGTTTTACATGCTCTCTTATGGAAACGAAAACCCGGCTCCTCGCCGCCGCCGAACAGCTCTTCGACCTGAACGGTTTCACCGCCACCGGAATGGACCGGCTGACGCAAGCCGCCGGCATGTCCACGCGCACCCTCTACAAGCACGCCGGCAGCAAAACCGACCTGATGGCCGCCGTCCTCGCCGAGCGCGATCTCCGCTTCATGCGCACGTTCCAGGGCCTCGAGAGCGTCGACGGCATCTTTGCGGCTTTGGAGACGTGGGTGCGGGAAGAAGGCGCCCGCGGCTGCCTTTTCCTGCGAGCCTTCGGAGAGACCGGCGGCAACATCCCGGAAGTGCGGGCCGCCGTTCTCGCCCACAAGGAAACCTTCCGCAAACGCCTGACCGAGATCCTCGTGACCGAACTCGGCGAGGCGGCGAGCGCGCACCTCACGGAAGAGATCCTGGTCCTCTACGAGGGCGCCACGGCAGCCTCCGTCTATCGGGGCCCGGCCGCGGTCGCGGCGGCACGCCGGGCAGCGGCAATTCTTGTCGCCGACGCTGACGCCGGACAACGCCCGTGAGCCCGGCCCTTCGCCTCGGCGCCGTCGGTTTCGGCCTGATCGCCGTCTGTTACGGCTTTGCCCGTTTTGCCTTCGGTCTGTTTCTGCCGGAGGTCGATGCCGATCTGTCGCTCGGCCCGGCGCTGTCCGGCATCCTCTCGGGCGGTTCCTTTCTCGGCTATTGCCTCACGATCATTGCCTCGGCCGTCCTCACCGAACGTTTCGGGCCGCGCGCCGTGGCGATTGCGGCGGCCCTCGTCGCCGCGGCCGGCATGGCCGCGATCGCCGCCGCGCCCAATGCCGCCTGGCTGGCCGGCGCCGTGCTTTTGGCAGGGTCGAGCACCGGCCTCGCCTCCCCGCCCATGGCCGCGGCCGTCGCAGCCTCGGTCCGGGCCGAGCGGCAGGACGCCACCAACACCGCGATCAATGCAGGCACCAGCGCCGGCGTCGCACTCTCCGGCCCCGTCGCCCTGGCGATCGGCGGGGAATGGCGCCTCGCCTTTGCGGGCTTCGCCGCACTTGCCGTTGTCGTGGCGCTCGCAGCCGCTGTCGCGGTTCCGCCGACGCGGCGCAACTCCGCGAAAGGCAGTCGCCTGCCACCCGTAACCGGACCTTTGATGCGCCTCGTCGCAGCCTCTTTACTCATGGGCGCCGCAAGCACCTCCCTCTGGTCCTTCGGCGGCGAGCTCGCATCGCAAAGGCTCGGCTGGGGCACGAGCGGCATCGGCGGTTTGTGGACCGCCATCGGCATTGCGGGAATCGCCGGCGCCTCGGCCGGCACCCTGGTGAAACGCTTCGGCATCGACCGGACGCATCGCGCCTTTCTGGTGACGATGGCGCTCGGCATCCTCGCGACCGGCTCGGCCCTCGCCACCCCCGCAACGACGCTCGCAGGCGGCGCTCTCTTCGGCGCGGCCTATGTGATGCTGACCGGAATCTACCTCGTCTGGGGTGTGGCGGCACTTTCCGATCGCCCGGCGACGGGGCTGATGATCGGCTTTCTCACCATCGCCATCGGCCAGACGGCGGGAGCGCCCCTCTTCGGTTTCATCCTGGACGCCTTCGGTCCGGATCAGGCCGTCATCGTCTTTGCCGCGATCGGGCTCGCGGCCGGGATGATGGGCTACGAGCGCCTCGGCCTTTTCGGGGCACCGGCCGCGCGAAGATGCCCCGAGGTCCGATGAGGCCGCGGCCGAAAAGCCGAGCCACTCGAAAGATTGCATGGCGTCTGAACGGCATCGCAGGCGAAACGGCGGTCGCGACAAGACCCCCGAAGCAATGCAGGGAATGCGCGAGCGAAAACGAAGAATGAGCACGCCCCAAACAAAAAACGGCGCGGTCGCCCGCGCCGTTCATGTGCTGTGAAGCCGTCTTTTGAAATCGCTGGCCTGGCCCGAAAGGTCGCGGCCAGCGAGGCGCGCGCTACCAGACCTTCTTGATCAGCCGCGACAGGAGGCCGGCCTCTTCTTCCTGCTGCGGCGCGTAGGCGGTCGCCATCGGGGGCTCTCCGCCCGCCGGCGTCTCGGAGGCGACCTGCGTCTCCGCACCCGTCTTGCCGCTTTCGGAACGTTCCGGAATGCTCGCCGTCATCACAGGCGCATCGGCCGGCGTCGACATCGGGGCATTCTGCGGAGCGCTCGGCGTCGCCGCCTCGGCCGGCATCGTGCCACGGGCGAGCGCCAGAAGCGTCGGCGGCACTTCGTTCTTCTGCCGCGGATCGCGCATCAGGTCCGCGACGGCGATCTTGGCATAGTCGCGGTCGTTGAGATTGCTCGCGATCTTGTCTTCGCGCAGCTCGTCCTCGGCGCGCTTCTTGGCGACCGCGAGACGAACCGAATCGTCCACCTTCGGGGCGCAGGAGGCGCTCGGCGAATAGCTCATGCCGGCCTGGCGCTCGGTGCCGAAGACATACTGCTTCGAGCACACGGCGACTTTCGGCTCCTGGCGGGTGAGTTCGAAGACGTCGCTGCCTTCCTTCAGCATCTTCCAGAAGGCGTAATTCTCGTTGCGGCGGTGCTTGGCGAGATTCTCCGGCGTCATGCGGAACGGGAAAGCATGCACCTGGAAGGATTTCTGGCCGCCCTGGAAGGCGAGCCGCGCCAGCGTGTAGATTTCCTGGATCTGGTCGTCGTCCATGGCATAGCAGCCGCGCGACGAGCAGGCGCCGTGCACCATGAGATGCGAGCCGGTGCGCCCGAGCGAACGGTCATAGGCGTTCGGGTAGCCCATGTTGAACGACAGATAATAGGAGGAGTTCGGGTTCAGCTGCGCCGGCGTGATCGTATAAAAACCTTCCGGCGCCTGGCGGTCGCCCTCCTGCTGCTTCGGCCCGAGCTTACCCGACCATTTGCAGATGTCGTAGGTTTTGAGGAGCGCGTAGCGGCCGGTCGCCTTCTCCTGCTTCCAAACCTCGAGCTCCGATTCCTCCTTGAACAGGCGAACCAGGATCGGGCTCGTTTCGCTCATGCCCTTTTTGGCGATGAGCGATTTGGTGGAATGCGAAAGCGGCCGAAGATGTTTGGCCATGCCCTCGAAATCGTTGCAGCCGGCCAGGATGAGTACCGCCAGACCTGTAACGATGAGAGCCGCGACGCGCGCAGCGCGTGAAAATAGTGCTGTCATCATGACCCGAAGAGCCTCTTCCCCTGTCTCTTGCGGATTTCTAAAGGCATATCGTTGCCGGGAGGTTTAAGCCAATGAAATGCGGCGATTTCCTGCTGGAGCGCAGGCGAATTTCGCCGAGTGTGACGGAATCGTCGCAGACACCGCGAATTTCGCGGTGTCTGGCACTTTTCCCCGGTCAAATTGGCCAAAACTCTTCGGACGCGGCTCAAGACCGCGGAATCAGCCGAGACTGCGTCCGATCGCCAGGAATTTTTCCCGTCGCTGCAGCCGGATATCGTGCGCCGGCAGGCCGCGGAATTCGCCGAGCGCGCCGGCTATGACGTCGCCCACGGCGGCGATCACGGCGTCCGGATCGCGGTGCGCACCGCCCACCGGCTCGTTGATGATAGAGTCTATCACCTTGAGATTCTTGAGATCTTCGGCCGTCACCTTCATCGCGGTGGCGGCCTCTTCGGCGCGTGTGGAATCCCGCCACAGGATCGATGCGGCCCCTTCCGGCGAAATCACCGAATAGATCGCATGCTCGAGCATATAGACGCGATTGGCCGTCGCGAGCGCGATCGCGCCCCCCGATCCGCCCTCTCCGATGATGACGGAGACATTCGGCACGCCGAGCCCGAGACAGGCTTCCGTGGAGCGCGCGATCGCCTCTGCCTGGCCGCGTTCCTCAGCCCCGACCCCCGGGTAAGCCCCTGCAGTATCTACGAAAGCGATCACCGGCAGCCCGAAACGATCGGCCATTTCCATGAGCCTGACCGCCTTGCGGTAGCCCTCCGGCCGGCCCATGCCGAAATTGTGTTTAAGCCGCGACTGCGTATCGAAACCCTTCTCCTGGCCGAGGACAGCCACAGGCTCGCCGCGGAACCGCCCGAGACCGGCGAGAACCGCGCGGTCCTCGGCAAATTTCCGGTCGCCGGCAAGCAGCGTGAAATCCTTGATCAGCGAGGAGATGTAACGGCTCGCATGCGGCCGGTCGGGATGGCGGGCGACGAGCGCCTTCTGCCAGGGCGTCAACTTGGCGTAGAGGCCCTTCAGCGCATCCCGCGCTTTGGTTTCCAGATTGGCGATTTCCTCGTCGGTGGAAACGCTGTCATCACTTTCCTGCAGCCGACGCAGCTCCTGAATCTGGCCTTCGAGGTCGGCGACGGGTTTTTCGAAATCGAGGAAGTGGCGCATGTAAGGCAGTTGATCCTTAAGGTGGCCGCAAACTGGCGATGGGGCGTTGTCAAGTCAAGCGGAGGCGACAATCGGCCCCCATCTCATCGCCAGCCGGGCTTTGAGGGCGACATCATCAGCGCATGCGCCCGAGAGGGTGATGCTCCTGGACGAGCGTCTTCATGCGCTCCTCCAGAATATGGGTATAAATCTGTGTGGTCGAAATGTCGGCATGGCCGAGCAATGTCTGCACGGCCCTGAGATCGGCGCCGCCTGACAGGAGATGCGTCGCGAAAGCATGACGCAAGACATGGGGCGACAGGCGCGCGGGCGATATGCCCGCCTCAATGCCGACCTCCTTCAAGTCGCGCGCGAAAGCCTGGCGCGTCAGATGCCCGCAGGCCGACGCCGCCGGAAACAGAAACGGGCTTCGGCCCGCCTGCCGCTCATCGAGGAGTGCGCGGTAATCGCGCATCGAAAGGCGGGCGTCTTCGTTCAAAGGCACGAGCCGCTCACGCCCCCCTTTGCCGGTCACGATCAGGAAAGGACGCTCGCCGGTCGCCGCACTCGCCGGCAGTCCGACGAGCTCCGAAACCCGAAGGCCGGTGGCATAAAGAAGCTCCAGAAGCGCCCGCGTGCGTGCCGCCGCAAGGCGCCGTGCGGGCGGCGCCTCGCGACCTGCCCGCGCGCGCGCCGTATCCAGCAAGGTACCAACCTCTTCGACGGACAAGGTCTTTGGCAGGCCGCGCCGTGGCTTCGGACGATCGAGGACGATCGTCGGATCGTCGCTGCGCAACCCTTCGGACAGGAGGAAGCGAAAGAACTGGCGCAGCGCAGAAACCCGTCGGCTCTGTGTCGCCGGGCTCATGCCGCGTGCTGCAAGTGTGGCGATATAGTCGCGCACCCCGTCGCCGCCGACCTCGCGCAGGTCGCTGACAGTGCCAAGCGCATCGAGAAGGTCGCGCCGATAGGCCGCAAGCGTATTGGCAGAAGCCCCGCGCTCAGCCGCCAGCATCTCCAGAAATGCTTCGATATCCAGAAGATCGCGCGGTCGGCGCGGGCGCGGCCCAGCATCCCCCGCTGGGGACGAGGCCGCACTCACTGATTGACCCGCTCCGCAGGAATACGCACGCTCATCTCTCTGGGATTGGGCTCCACGAGAAGCGTCAGCGCTATCATGCCACCATAGACGATCGCGGCCAGAACCGCGATGACAAACAAGAAGCGAAAGAGACTTGGCATTCGAACCGCCCGTTTACGTGAGCCCCTTATCGCCGCTTCCGCTGCTATTTCAAGGGATGCACGGCAACAGATAAAGCTTTATAGCGAGCCGATTGTGGGCCGGGACGGGGCATGTTGCGAACTGACAGCAAGAAATATTCACGCATCGAGGAAGGCGCCGCGGAACGCGTCGTCGAGCGTTTGGGTGCGCGAAACATCGTCCTCGTGGGGATGATGGGCGCTGGCAAGACCAGCGTCGGCCGCCGCCTTGCTGCGACACTCAACCTGCCTTTCAAAGACGCCGACCAGGAAATCGAAGCAGCCGCCAACCTCACTATCGCCGACATTTTCTCAACTTACGGCGAGGCGCATTTTCGTGACGGTGAGAAAAAAGTCATCCGGCGTCTTCTCACCACCGGCCCGACAGTGATCGCGACCGGCGGAGGTGCCTTCGAAGACGCGGAGACACGTCAGGCGATCGCCAATGACGCCGTCTCCATTTGGCTCAAGGCCGATCTCGATCTCCTTTTCGACCGTGTCAGGCGCCGGTCGAACCGGCCGCTCTTGCGCAAACCGAACCCGAAGGAAATCCTGGCGGATCTCCTCGCCCGCCGAGAACCCACCTACGCCCTCGCCACGCTCACGGTCGCCTCGCGCGACGTGCCCCACCACACCGTCGTGGCAGACGTTCTTTCCGCCCTCGATAAATTTCTGACCAGCGAGAACCCATCATGAGTTCCGTACATGTGGACCTTGGCGAGCGCAGCTACGACGTCCTCGTCGCCGCCAACCTCATCCCCAATCTCGGACGCCACATGGCCGCGCGGATGGACGCGCGCCGCGCCGCGATCATCACAGACGACAATGTCGGCCGTCTTTATCTTGACCCCGTCCGCCAGGCCCTAAGCGATGCGGAAATCGACAGCGTCGAGATCGTCGTCGCGCCGGGGGAAGCCTCCAAGAGCTTCTCCACCCTGGAACACGTTGTGAGAGAGCTGCTCGCAGCCCGGCTCGAACGCTCCGACATCGTCATCGCGCTTGGCGGCGGCGTCGTTGGCGACCTCGCGGGCTTTGCGGCTGCGATCACCCGTCGAGGCATGAGCCTCGTCCAGGTGGCGACAAGCCTTCTTGCACAGGTGGATTCATCCGTCGGCGGCAAAACCGGCATCAATACGCCGGAAGGCAAAAACCTCGTCGGTGCCTTCTTCCAGCCACGGCTGGTCCTGGCCGATACGAGCGCACTCGATACCCTCCCGCCGCGCGAGTTTCGTGCCGGTTATGCCGAAGTCGCAAAATACGGCTTGATCGACGATGCGGATTTCTTCTCGTGGCTCGAGGACAACAGAGAGGCCGTCTTCGCCGGCGAGGAGGCACGCGGGGAAGCCATCCGCCGCAGCGTCGCGGCAAAGGCGCGCGTCGTCGCCGCCGACGAGCGTGAAGCGGGAACACGCGCCCTCCTCAATCTCGGACATACCTTCGGACATGCGCTTGAGGCTGCTTGCAACTACGACGCCAGCCGCATCATCCACGGCGAGGGTGTGGCCATCGGTATGGCCATGGCCCATCGCTTTTCGGTCCAGCAGGGCCTTTGTGCGCCGGAGGCGGCAGAGCGCGTCGAGAGGCATCTTGCCGCCGCGGGTCTGCCAACCCACATGAACAGCATTCCGGGAAGCGGATTTTCCACCTCGGAATTGATGGATCACATTGCCCAGGACAAAAAGGTCAAAGCTGGCCGCCTCACCTTTATCTTGAGCCGAGGGATCGGTGAGGCTTTCATCGCGGAGGATGTCGTGCCTCACTCGGTTGAGACGTTCCTCGCCGATGAGCTCGCGGCCGAGCCTGCACCCGCCCTTCAGACAGGAGAATAACCCATGTGGCTCGCAGCCACTCTGCTTGCCATTGTCATTCTGCTTTTCCTTTCCGCCTTCTTCTCCGGATCGGAGACCGCTTTGACGGCGGCATCACGCGCCCGCATGCACCAGATGGAGCGGTCGGGCGATGCCCGAGCGGGCATCGTTTCGCGCCTGATCGATCGCCGCGAACGCATGATCTCCTCGCTGCTTCTCGGCAACAACCTCGTCAACATCCTGGCATCCGCCCTCGCAACGGCCGCCTTCATCGACATTCTGGGCGATGCAGGTGTGGCGGCGGCGACCTTCGTGATGACGGTCCTGGTCCTCGTCTTTGCAGAGGTGTTGCCGAAGACCTGGGCAATCACAACGCCGGACCGCTTCGCGCTTGCGGTCTCGCCCTTCGTCTCAACGGTCGTTCGGGTTTTTGCGCCTGTCGTGATGGCAGTTCAGCGCTTCGTCTCGGCCCTCTTGCGTCTCTTCGGCGTCGCCGCGAGCCATGACGTGCTCTTGTCCGGCCACGAGGAACTTCGCGGCGCCGTCGATCTCCTGCACCGCGAAGGCAGCGTGCAAAAGGGCGCCCGCGACATGCTGGGCGGCCTTTTGGACCTCAACGAGCTCGACGTCTCCGACGTCATGGTTCACCGCACCGCGATGCAGGCCCTCAACGCCGATGATCCGGCGGAGAAGCTCGTCACCCAGGTGATCGAGAGCCCCTTCACACGCCTCCCCTTGTGGCGCGGCGAGACCGAAAACATTGTCGGGATCCTGCATGCCAAGGACGTCTTGAGGGCCCTCGCGGCAGCCGGCGGCGATGCAACCGCTCTCGATATCATGGCGGTCGCCTCAAAGCCCTGGTTCGTGCCGGACACGACCTCTCTGCAGGCGCAGCTCAACGAGTTCCTGCGCCGCAAGATTCACTTCGCGCTCGTCGTCGACGAGTATGGGGAGGTGATGGGCCTGATCACGCTCGAAGACATCCTGGAGGAAATCGTCGGCGAGATCGCCGACGAGCATGACGTGGAGATCCAGGGCGTGCGCCAGCAGCCGGACGGCTCCATTATCGTGGAAGGCACGGTGCCGATCCGCGATCTCAACCGCGCCTTCGACTGGAACCTGCCGGATGAGGAGGCGACAACCATGGCGGGCCTCGTGATCCACGAAGCGCAGACCATTCCCGAAGCGGGACAGGAATTCACCTTCCACGGCTTCCGCTTCAAGGTTCTGCGCAAGACACGGAACCGACTGACGCAGATAAGGGTGACACCGGTCACGCCGGTGGCGCCGGCACAGGCGACGAGCTTGCCGGTCTAGGCCGCCCGTTCCATTCAGGAGGCCGGCCGCCTACCGGCCTTCGCCCGGCGCATACGCCCTTACGGCCAGCGCGTGCACTCTGGCCTTCAGCTCTTCAGCCAGGATCTCATTGATCATGCGATGGCGTTCAACGCGGCTCTTCCCTTCGAAGGCCGCAGACACAATATGGATGCGGAAGTGGCTCTCACCCTCAGGATGCGCGCCACCATGACCGGCATGAAGATGCGATTCATCGGTAATGGTCAGCTCCTCGGGGGAAAGGGCACCATTAAGTTTGTCTTCCATTTTTTCACGAACGCTCATCGTTCCTCCGGTTCTGTCTGATTGGCGTTGAGGTACGGCTTGAGAGGGCCCGCCGGGGCGGGCATATTGATTCCATGAAGCTTGAATCGGACCTGTTCGACAAGATTAGAACCCGCAAGGGAACGAAGAAGCCCAAGCAGGAAGAAAGGGCGACGCGCGTCTGCAAAGCCGAAGGCTGCAATGCGCCCGCGACGCATCGCGCACCCAAGGGACGCGACGCAGAAGGCGAGTATTTTTGGTTCTGCCTGGAGCACGTGCGCGCCTACAACAAATCGTACAATTATTTCGCCGGGCTCGACGACACCGACGTCCAATCCTTTCAGAAGGAATCGATCATCGGCCACAGGCCGACCTGGCGGATGGGCTCCAACGCGCGCTCAGATGAGGGCCCACGGCCCGGAGGACGCGCCAAATACGGCTTTACCGGCAAGACCGACGACCCGTTCCATCTTTTCGGCGAGGGCTTCAGAAGCCGCCCGTCCGAAGAGCCGACCCGCCGCACCGTGCGCAACATGGAGAGGAAGTCGCTGGCGACTCTGGGCCTTGACGAGACCGCTGGCCCCGACGAAGTAAAGGCCCGGTACAAGACGCTCGTGAAGCGCCATCACCCCGACGCCAATGGCGGCGACCGTTCTCTGGAGGAGAAACTCCGGGAAATTATCCAGGCCTACAGCTATTTGAAGAGCGTCGGTTTCTGCTAGATCAGGGTTCTCTGACGCCGTGAAAAGAGCCGGCGCATACGGCGCCGAAAGAAGGAATTTGTCATGCAGGAAGCCGTCGAGAACACCCCCGCCGTCCCCGATATGAAGGTGTCGGTCAGGCAGGTCTTCGGCATCGATTCAGACCTCGAAGTGCCGGCCTTTTCGCAGGGTGATCCGCACGTCCCCGATCTCGACGAGGATTATCTTTTTGACCGCGAGACGACCTTGGCGATCCTTGCGGGGTTTGCCCATAACCGCCGTGTGATGGTCACGGGCTATCACGGTACCGGCAAGTCGACGCATATCGAGCAGGTCGCAGCGCGCCTCAACTGGCCGTGCGTGCGCGTCAATCTCGACAGCCACATCAGCCGCATCGATCTCGTCGGCAAGGACGCGATCGTCGTGCGCGACGGCATGCAGGTGACCGAATTTCGTGACGGCATCCTGCCCTGGGCGATCCAGACCAACACCGCCCTCGTCTTCGATGAATACGATGCAGGCCGGCCGGACGTGATGTTCGTCATTCAGCGCGTGCTGGAGGTTTCCGGTCGTCTGACGCTTCTCGACCAGAACCGGGTCATCCGCCCACATCCGGCGTTCCGTCTTTTTGCGACCGCCAACACGGTCGGGCTTGGCGACACGTCGGGCCTTTATCACGGCACGCAACAGATCAATCAGGGTCAGATGGACCGCTGGTCGATCGTCACCACGCTCAATTATCTGCCGCACGACAACGAGGTCGACATCGTTCTCTCGAAGGTTGCGCATCTGCGCAATCCGGAAGGCCGCGACCAGGCAAGCCGGATGGTGCGTGTCGCGGATATGACCCGCAACGCCTTCGTCAACGGCGATCTGTCGACGGTCATGAGCCCGCGGACGGTGATCACCTGGGCGGAGAATGCCGAGATCTTCTCAGATTTGGGCTTCGCCTTCCGCGTCACCTTCCTCAACAAATGCGATGAGCTCGAGCAGCCGCTTGTGGCCGAATTCTATCAGCGCTGCTTCGGCAAGGAGCTGCCGGAATCGGCAGCCAACCTGGTTCTGAGCTGAGGCGCGGCACACGGCATGAGCGGACGCAACAAGGAAACTCCGACAGACCCGTTCAAGCGGGCTCTGTCGTCCTGTGTGAAGGCGGTGGCCGGCGACCGCGAACTCGAGGTCGTCTTCGCGTCCGATCGGCCGCAGCTTCTCGGCCACCGCGTGCGCCTGCCGGAGCCCGCCCGGCGCATGAGCGCCAACGACATCGCCATCACCCGAGGGCTTGGCGATGCCATGGCGCTTCGCCTCGCCTGCCATGACGACAAAATGCACCGTCGCTTTGCGCCGCAAGGTGAGCAGGCGCGAGCAATCTTCGATGCCGTGGAACAGGCCCGCTGCGAGGCGATCGGCGCGCGGCGCATGACGGGCGTGCGTGAAAACCTCTCCGCGATGCTCGAGGACAAATACCACCGCGGCCAGTATGAAGAGATCCGCGATCGCGCCGACGCGCCACTGGAAGATGCGCTCGCTCTGCTGATGCGCGAGCGGCTCACCGGCCAGGCGCCGCCGAAAAGCGCGGAAAAGGTCGTCGAGCTGTGGCGCGACTTCATCGAGGAGCGGTCCAGCGCCGAACTCGACCGGCTGTCGCAATCGATTTCCGACCAGAATGCCTTTGCCCGCGCACTCCGCGATCTGCTCGCTTCCCTCGACATGGGCAGCGAAGCGGGTCAGGACGGCGAGAGCGAGGAGGATGACGGCGGAGACGACAGCGACGAGACCTCCGACACGAGCGAAGGGGCGCGCGGCGAAGCCGACGACGACAACGACGCCTCCGCCGAGCCGCAAGAGACGGAAGCTTCCGGCGAGGACGACGACGAGGTCTCCGAGAGCGAGCGCACCGAGCAGACGACCGAAGAGTTTCTGGAGGCTGAGGATTCGGCCGAGACCGACCCCTTTGCCGATGGACGACGGCCGGACTTCTACGGTCAGAACACCCCGGTCAGCGATTACAACGTCTACACCTCAAAACACGACGAGGTGGTGGCCGCGCAGGATCTCTGCCCGCCCGAAGAACTCGATCGTTTGCGCTCTTATCTCGACAAGCAGCTGGTGAGCCTGGCGGGCGCCGTTGCACGCCTCGCCAATCGGCTGCAACGGCGGCTTCTGGCGCAGCAAAACCGCGCCTGGGACTTCGATCTGGAAGAAGGCGTGCTCGATCCCGCAAGGCTGTCGCGCGTCGTCACAGATCCGTTCGCCTCTCTGTCTTTCAAGCAGGAGCGCGACACGGAATTTCGCGACACCGTGGTGACTTTGCTTCTCGACAATTCCGGCTCCATGCGCGGGCGCCCGATTACGGTTGCCGCGATCTGTGCCGACGTTCTCGCCCGCACGCTCGAACGCTGCGGTGTCAGTGTGGAGATCCTGGGCTTTACGACGAGGGCATGGAAAGGTGGTCAGGCGCGCGAGGAATGGCTGCGCGCCGGCAAGCCGCCGCATCCCGGCCGTCTCAACGATCTCCGCCACATCATCTACAAAAGCGCCGACGCGCCCTGGCGGCGCTCAAGGCGCAATCTCGGGCTGATGATGCGCGAAGGGCTGTTGAAGGAGAATATCGACGGCGAGGCGCTCGATTGGGCGCATCAGCGGCTTCTGGCAAGGTCGGAACAGCGGCGCATCATGATGGTGATTTCCGACGGCGCGCCGGTCGACGATTCCACGCTCTCGGTCAATTCCGGCAATTACCTCGAAAAGCATCTGCGCCACGTCATCGACGAGATCGAGAACCGCTCACCGGTTGAGCTTATGGCGATCGGCATCGGCCACGACGTGACGCGCTACTACAAGCGTGCCGTCACGATCGTGGATGCAGAGGAGCTTGCCGGCGCCATGACGGAAAAGCTCGCGGAGCTGTTTGAAGCGGACATTCCCGGCGTCACGCGGCCCCCGCGAATGCGCCGCAATCGCGCCGCGTAACGCGGCTCAGAGCTTCGAAAACGCCAGAGACAAAAAAAGCGGGCCTCGCCCGCTTGATCCGCCCCCTGCCAGAGCCCCGGCGCGATCCGTGTCACCCGCGCGCGATACCGGTGTGCGGCTGCCACGGCGTCACCAGACGGATGAGGAAACCGTAGGGAACGAGCGCCAGAGCCGCAATCAGAAGCTTCACGGAAAAATCGCCGAGCGCCCAGGACACCCAGCGCGGCACCTCGATCAGAGGAATGGCGCCGAAGAGGGGCGCCGTCTCGATCGCGAACGCATCGTTTGCACCGAGAATCCCGAAGACCGCGGCGAAGGCGAGCGAAAAGAAGATCACCGTATCGAGGGCGGAGCCGATAAGGCTCGACACCACAGGCGCGCGCCACCAGCGCCCGGCCCGCAGGCGATGAAAGATACCGACATCCATCATCTGAGCGGCGAGAAAAGCCGAGCCCGAGGCGACCGCGATCCGCGGCGTGGCAAGAACGGTGGAAACGATAACGGCGAGAAGGAAACCGACGAACACGACCCGACGGGCCGCCTGCGGCCCGAAGGTGCGGTTGGTCATATCATTGACGAGGAACGCGAGCGGATAGGTGAACGCGCCCCACGTCAGAAGATCGGCCAGGTTGTAACCGCCGATATGCCCCTGCACCGGGTACTGAACGAGAATGTTCGACGCCACCACGACCGCAGCCATGGCGGCGACCGCGGTCAGAAAACCGCGTCTCCGGTGCGTCGGGAAGATGGCCGTCAAATCAGGCCGCAGCCGCGTCGGCGCTGGCCGCCTTCTTGGCGATCTCGCGCTTCAGAAGCTTCGCCTTCGGCGACAGCTCGTCGGCCTGCGCCTTGAGAAGGAAAGCGTCGAGCCCGCCACGATGCTCCACACTGCGCAGAGCGGCGGCAGAGATGCGCATCCGCACAGCGCGCCCGAGCGCATCGCTCATCAGCGACACATTGCACAGATTGGGAAGGAACCGACGCCGGGATTTGTTGTTGGCGTGGCTCACATTGTTGCCGGTCAGGACGGCCTTGCCGGTCAGCTCGCAACGGCGCGCCATGGAGAACCTCATGATCTGATCTGGAGGGCGGACCGTCCTGCGCATGACGCAGCCGGGACGGCACTTCAAGCCCGGTTTTTCGAAAGCGCTCCTATAAGGAGTGTGGCCGCAAGGGTCAAGTGATCAGCCGCAGTGGGGCTGGCATACACCCACAAGATGGGCCCGAAAAAGGCCGGCTTTCGTCCTTAGGCAGAAGACAAGGGTGCCCCGCCACCAAAATGGAGCTTCCGCCAATGCGGCATCCGCACACTCGAAGCGCTTTCTTCCTGCCGATGGTCACAGTCCTCACCATGCTGGGGGGTGCGGCACTTTCCGCCCCACCGGCTGCCGCGACCACACTGACGGTGCGCTACGGCGCCTCTCTCATGGGTGTCCCGGTCGGCAAGGTGAAGGCCAGTCTGAGCGTCGACAAACGCAGCTATCATGCGGAAGGATACGCGAAGGCAACCGGCTTCAGCCGGCTTTTCTCCGATGCGCGCGTCAATGCCGAAGCCACCGGCACCCTCACGGATGCCCCAGAGGCGCAGAGCTATCATCGCCATTGGGTGGAGGATGGAAAGGCTGAGGATTTGTCGCTCTCCTTCGCCAATGGTCGTGTGAGCGATCTTCGTTTCAAAGCCGACAAGCCTCCCAAAGAATATGCCGATCGCGTGCCGGTGAAACCGGAGCACAAGACAGGTGTCATCGATCCTTTGAGCGCGCTCGTGATGCCGATCGCCGGCCGCCGCGGAAAGGACCTGTGCGAAGAACGAACGCCGGTCTTCGAGAACAACAAGCGCTTCGATATCACGATGCGCTTTGCGCGCACGGAGCGTTACAACGGCGGCAGCAAGAGCTATTCCGGCCCGGTCGTCGTCTGTGCCGTTCGCTATGTTCCCATCGCCGGCCACCGCGCGCACAAGAAGAGCGAGCGCTTCATGGCGGCAAACAAGGATATGGAAGTCTGGCTCGCGCCGATCGAGACGGTGGGACTTGCGATCCCCGTAAAGATGCGGGTGCGAACGGAATTGGGCGTTCTCACAGCCACGGCCGACCGCCTCAATGTGCGGTGAATGTCCCGTTTTGAGACGAAATCGTTAAGAAGCGCCTTTGCCCCCTTGATCATTGAGGGCGCATGGCCGCACGGTGGCCCGCAGATCTTGCGCTCTGCGGACGCTACCCCCCATATGTGGAGAGAACGGAAGTTGAACTTGTTGAACCTGCCGATTCGTCGGCGATTCGTTCGTCAAAACGGCCTATGCTTGAACCAGCTGCCGTCCTGCGGCGGGCGGGCGTTTGCTTTTTGCTAACCTTGTTTCAAGGCCCCGACCGCATATGTCACCTGCTCTCGCTAACACGCTTGTGAGCTTCAAGGTCGAGCCCGTGGAACGAATCCTGAATCCGGACGAGTCGTCGATTCGATCCGCTTTTGTTCAAGAGTCGTTCGAGTCGGGCCGGAACCATTAAGTCAAGCCGCGCTCGCGCATTCGAACTCGTCCCAACGGTTTTCGCCATCGCCTGATGAATGTGACATCCGACAATCCACGGCAGTGGAGCGCCCGCAACGTCACAGCGGTGCTCGGCCCCACCAATACCGGCAAGACGCATCTCGCCATCGAGCGCATGCTCGGTCACGAGACCGGCATCATCGGCCTGCCGCTCAGGCTTCTGGCGCGAGAGGTCTATAGCCGCGTCGCGCAGCGCGCCGGCGCCGACAAGGTGGCCCTCGTCACCGGCGAGGAAAAAATCGTCCCGGCGGAACCGCGTTATTGGGTCTCCACCGTAGAGGCGATGCCGCGCAACACGGATGCCGCCTTTGCGGCCATCGACGAGATTCAGCTCGCCGCCGATCTCGAACGCGGCCACGTCTTCACCGACCGAATCCTGTCGCTGCGCGGCAGCCAGGAAACCTTGCTGCTGGGCGCATCGACGATGCGCGGCGTCATCGAAGGCCTTCTGCCGGGCGCGCATATCGTCACACGCCCGCGCATGTCGGTCCTCGCTTATGCCGGGCAGAAGAAGCTGACACGCCTGCCGGAACGCTCCGCGATCGTCGCCTTCTCGGCCGACGAGGTCTATGCGATCGGCGAGCTGATGCGCCGCCAGCGCGGCGGTGCGGCAGCCGTTCTCGGCGCCCTTTCGCCACGCACGCGCAATCGTCAGGTGGAGCTCTATCAATCAGGCGATGTCGATTTTCTGGTCGCCACCGACGCGATCGGCATGGGCCTCAATCTCGACGTCGATCATGTCGCCTTCGCATCGGCCCGCAAGTTCGACGGATACCAGCACCGCCCCCTGACGGCCGCCGAACTCGGCCAGATCGCCGGGCGCGCCGGGCGTTACATGCGCGACGGGACGTTCGGCGTGACGGGGACGGTCTCTCCCTTCGAGCCGCCCCTGGTGGAAGCGCTGGAAAGCCACCGTTTCGAAGGGGTTCGGGTGCTGCAATGGCGCAACGACCGGCTCGATTTCTCGTCCCACGAAGCCCTGCGCGCCTCGCTGGAACAGGCACCGAAGCATCCTTTTTTGACGAAATCGCCGCCAGCGGCCGACCAGGTCGCGCTCGAGCTTCTGGTGCGCGATGACGACATCACCGACCGACTGACGCACCCGAAGGCCGTGGAGCGTTTGTGGGATATCTGCCGGCTGCCTGATTATCGACGCATTGCGCCTGCTCAGCATGCCGGACTGATCGGTTCGATCTTCACTTTTCTTATGGACAAAGGCTCTGTTCCACCCGACTGGCTTGCGCCGCAGGTGAAGCGAGCCGACCGCACCGATGGCGACATCGACACATTGTCGGCGCGCATCGCAGAAATTCGTACGTGGACCTTTGTGGCCAATCAGCCGGACTGGCTTGCCGACCCGACTTATTGGCGCGAAGAGACGAAGCGCGTTGAGGATAGGCTATCTGACGCACTTCACGACAGGCTTACAAAACGCTTTGTCGATCGGCGAACTAGCGTTCTGATGCGCCGGTTGAAGGAGAATACAATGCTTGAGGCCGAGATCACCCCGGGGGGCGACGTGCTGGTGGAGGGCGAGCATGTCGGCACGCTGATCGGCTTTCGCTTCACACCCGACGCCAAGGCGGAGGGGTCGGATGCAAAAACGGTTCGCACAGCGGCAGCAAAGGCGCTGGGCACGGCGGTCGCCGAGCGGGCTGAGCGTCTGTCCCGTTCAGACGATGCGGGATTCTTGCTGACGTCCGGCGCGATCATCCGCTGGCACGGCGAACCCGTGGCGCGTTTGATTGCCGAAGCCGAACCTTTGAAGCCGCGGATCCTGCTCCTTGCTGACGAGCAGCTCACGGGCCCAAGCCGCGAGAAAGTCGAGGCGCGGCTGACCGTCTGGTTGTCCAATCAGATCGGCACGCATCTGAAACCGCTTCTCGAACTGGAAGCCGATGAGAGTCTCTCCGGTCTGGCCCGCGGCATCGCCTATCAGCTGAAGGAAAAGCTCGGCATTCTGGACCGCCGCGACGTGCTCGAAGAAGTCCGCTCGCTCGACCAGGACGCCCGTGCCGGTCTGAGGCGCCACGGCGTCCGCTTCGGCGCCTACCATATTTATCTGCCGATGCTGCTGAAGCCGGCGCCGGCAACTCTGCTGGCGGAGCTCGAAGCTCTGCACAAAGGCCGCGACGACCGCGACAGCATCGCCGAGGTGGCCTCCGTCTCGGCTTCCGGCCGCACCTCCGTCAACGTCGACCCAGAGATCGATCCGGCCATTTACCACCGGTTCGGCTACCGCATCTTCGGGCGTCGCGCCGTGCGCATCGATATTCTCGAGCGACTGGCCGATCTCATCCGTCCCGCCCTCACCTGGCGGCCTGGCCGTGAGATCGAACCGCCCGCAGGCGCGATCGAGGAAGGCGGCGGTTTCACCGTCACGTCCGCGATGACGTCTCTCCTCGGCGCCTCGGGCGAAGATATGGGTGTCATCCTGAACGGCCTCGGCTACCGCGTCGAGCGGCGCCCCTTGCCGCAGACGCCTGCGACGGAAGAGGCGGTGCAAAAAGCGGAAGCCGCCGCAGCAGCGGACGGCCCGGACGTGGCCGCGACCGCCGAGGCGGCAGAAACCGAAGCGCCCGTCGCAGCCACCGATGCAGAGGTAGCCGCGCACATAGAAAGCGCCGAAGTCGCAGAAGCCCCCCACGAAGAAACGCCCCTGGAGGGGAGCGAAGTCGCAACCGGGGCAGGATCTGACGCCGGCATGGTCGCCGGCGAAGGCGCGGCGAGCCCGCTCGCACCGGAAGACGCAGCACCTGCGCCCGAGACGGAACCCACAGCGGAGCAACTCGCGGAAACAACCGATGCCACGAATGCGGACGCTTCCTCCGAGGGGACAGGCGAGGCACAGCCCGTGGCCGAAGAACAGCCCGAGACCGAAGAAAAGGCCGAGCCGGCCTTTTTGGAGATCTGGCGCTATGGCGGCATGCCCCGGCGCGAGGAGCGTCGGCCCAGCAAAGCGAAGCGCTCTCCGCGCCGAGCCACAGGCCGCGGCGGCGCCCAGAAGCCTGCAACCGAGGGCGGGGAAGCGGCGGCGGCCCCGCACGGCCCGGCCCCGTCCAAACCGCAGCACAAAAAGGGCAAGTTCCGCCACCGCGGCGAGCAGGGGCTGCCCAAGCGTCCGCCCCAGCGTCCCCAGAGGCAGGAACGGGAAAAGCGGGCTGATCCCGACAGCCCGTTCGCGGCCCTTGCCGCTCTGAAGGAGAAGCTCGGCTCCTCCGACAAGTAGGGGGGCCGGAAAGGCCGAAAGGGAGCGCGATTGGCGAAAGCGTCGGCGGACGAAGCGGGCACGACAGAGGCGCAGCGGCTCGACCGCTGGCTCTGGCACGCGCGCTTCGTGCGGACACGCTCCGCCGCGCAGAAATTCATCAGCGACGGGCATGTACGCATCAACCGGCAGAAGGTCGATCAGGCGAGCCGTCTGGTGCGCATCGGCGACGTTCTCACCCTCGCTCTGCCCGGCGGTGTGAAGGTCGTGGAAGCGCTTGGCTTCAGCGAGCGCCGCGGCTCTTTTTCGGTCGCGACGACGCTTTACCGCGACGTCGGCGCGAGCGTTGAGACCTCCTCCGGTCAAACGGCCCCAGCGCCCGACGATGCGCCTCCGCCCGCACCCCAGCACCGCCCGAGCCCGCGCGAACGGCGAGCGCTCATTGCGATGAAGCGGCGGAACTGACGGGCGCTGCTAACTCTCCGGGCACGCTCATTATTAAAGCGCCTGCGGCTGCATGTCTGGGTTGGCCGCACACCCTTGCACCCTTGCCGAAAAGCCATTAGGCCCCGAACGCAAGCGCTGACGCGGAGTAGAGAATGACCTACGTCGTGACCGACAATTGCATCCGGTGCAAATATACCGATTGCGTCGAGGTGTGCCCGGTCGACTGTTTTTACGAAGGCGAGACGATGCTCGTCATCCACCCTGACGAATGCATCGATTGCGGTGTGTGCGAGCCGGAATGCCCGGCCGATGCGATCCGCCCCGATACCGAGCCGGGGTTGGAGAAGTGGCTGACGCTCAACGCCGAATACGCGGAGAAATGGCCGAACCTCACCATGAAGCGTGATCCTTTGCCCGACTCCAAGGAACACGATGGCGAGGAAAACAAGCTCGAGAAGTACTTCTCGCCGGAAGCCGGTGAAGGCGACTAAGCCGGCCGCCCAATTCTGCACCTGACGGCGCGGAGGCACCCCGCCCCCGCGCACGTTTGCCGTGCGCGTGCAACAAATCCTTGATTTCTACGCCCTTTTGAACTATGTTCGGAAGATCGGACGTGCTCGTGTTCCGATCTCATAATTCCGGCATGGAATAACGACAGGATGATAGCCGCTGCCAGAGGCAGCGGTAAACTTTGTGTCGTCAGCCCTGTGTCGTCAGAAAGGTCCCCCGCGCAGACTAAAGCGCCCTCGGCACCACGCCCCCGGCGAAGCTGCCTTTTCCGAACTCAGGAGTCGCACGCGTATGACAACAAAGAAGACGTTGAAGCGTCAGGGTTTTCGTACGAACGAGAGCATTGTTTATCCGGCCCACGGCGTCGGCCGCATCGTCGATGTGGAGACGCAGGAAGTTGCCGGAATGAGCCTCGAATTGTTCGTCATCGACTTCGACAAGGATAAGATGACGTTGCGCGTCCCTGTCGCCAAGGCGGCTTCTGTCGGCATGCGCAAGCTTGCTGACGAACCGACCGTCGCCAAGGCCCTGGACACGGTCTGCGGACGCGCCCGCGTCAAGCGCACCATGTGGAGCCGCCGCGCGCAGGAATACGAAGCCAAGATCAATTCCGGCGACCTCATCGCCATTTCGGAGGTCGTTCGCGATCTCTATCGCTCCGAGGCGCAGCCGGAGCCGTCCTATTCCGAGCGCCAGCTCTACGAAGCGGCGATCGATCGGATGGCGCGCGAAGTGGCCGCCGTGGAGAAGACCTCCGAGACGGAAGCGCAGCGCAAGATCGAAAAAATGATCGAGGCGAGCCCCAAGCGCAAGCGCGCTCAGGAAGAGGATGAGGCGCGCGAAGAAGCCGCTTAAATCCGGGGCGTGGCCCATTTAGGGCCAAAAACGCTTTTGTGAACAGGGAACCCGACCGGCAGGTCGGGTTTTTCTGTTTCAGCGGAAACAAAACGGTGTTTAGAAGTGTTACAGGGAAGGGACGCAGACGGGCAGAGTTTCACACAGGCGGGAAGGTTGGCATGAACGATTCCAGCAACTCACGACGCCAGATAGTCCGGGCGGCCATGAAGGCCCCCTATCTTGAACGGGACGAAGAGCGCGAACTCGCGGTCGCGTGGAAGGAAAAACGGGACCAGCAGGCACTGCATCGCCTCACCTCGGCCCATATGCGATTGGTCATTTCGATCGCAGCACGCTTCCGGCATTTCGGGCTGTCCATGAACGATCTCATCCAGGAAGGCCATGTCGGGCTCCTGGAGGCCGCGGCTCGCTTTGAGCCCGAACGGGAAGTGCGCTTTTCCACCTACGCGACATGGTGGATCCGCGCCTCCATTCAGGATCACATCCTGCGCAACTGGTCGATCGTGCGCGGCGGAACCTCGTCGGCGCAGAAATCGCTCTTTTTCAATCTCCGACGTCTCAGAGCTCGCCTCTCCCGCGGCTCCGAGATGATCAATGCACCGGAGATGTACAACGAGATAGCGCAGGCGATCGGCGTGTCCACCAACGATGTCGCCTTGATGGATTCCAGGCTTTCCGGCCCGGATACCTCCCTCAACGCGCCGATCATCGAATCCGACGGATCCAGCGCCGATCGGCAGGATTTCATCGCCTCGGACGCCCCTCTCCAGGACGAGACGGTGGGCAACTATATCGATTCAGAGCGCTGGTCGGGCTGGCTCTATTCGGCCTTGAGTGTGCTGAACGAGCGCGAATTGAAGATCGTCCGCCGACGCCGTCTCGAAGAAGACGGTGCGACGCTCGAAGCGTTGGGTCAGGAACTCGGCATTTCCAAAGAGCGCGTGCGCCAGATCGAAAGCCGTGCCTTGGAGAAGCTGCGCACGGCGCTGACGGAAGACAATCGCATCACGCTCGCCTGAAGGGCGCGCGGCGACAAGATAACGGGCGCAGTCGCAAGACTGCGCCCGTTTCGTATTCGGAACGGCCGCAGTCGACAGAGCGATGCCCCGGGCCGTTGCAGGCTTTCAGCGCGCCCCGTCGTCAGATGGCCGTGCCTCCATCGAGGCCGCGGACCCTTCTTCTCCCGTCTCTCGGCCTGACCTGGAGCCGGGGATTGTCCTTGCCCGCCTCGACCCTTCGGGTCTCCGCCCCTTCAGAACGCCGGATTCCAGAATAATCTCGGAAACCTGATGTTCGCGGCGATAGGCCATGACATGCACCCCGGCGACACCCTTGATCTCCCGGATCTGCTGAATGAGCTCGATCGCCAGACGCTTGCCCTCTTCGCCGGGCTTCTCGGCCTTCTCCAGGCGCTCGATGACATGATCAGGGATATGGATGCCAGGGACGTTGGAGCGCATCCAGCGCGCCGCTTTCGCGGAAGCAAGCGGACCGACGCCAGCGAGGATGAACACCTTCTTGTCGAGACCGAGATCGCGCACACGCGCCATGAAGGCCTCGAAGACCGGCATGTCGAAGATATAGTTGGTCTGGATATATTCCGCCCCGGCCTCGATCTTTTTGCGCAGCCGCTCCGGGCGCCATTCGAGCGGCGGCACGCAGGGGTTTTCCGCCGCTCCTAGGAAGAGATGCGGCGGGCTGCTGATCTTGCGACCCGACAAAAAAGCCCCCTCATCCCGCATCGTTTTGAGCGCCCGCAAGAGCGAGATGGAATCGAGGTCGAAAACCGGCTTCGCCCCGGGCTGATCCCCCACCCCGACGCCGTCCCCGGTCAGGCAGAGGACATTCTTGACCCCCATCGCCGCAGCCCCGAGGACATCGCCCTGGATGGCGATCCGGTTCCGATCCCGGCAGGAGATCTGATAGATCGTGCCATAGCCGGCCCGGGTCAGAAGCGAGCAGATGCCGATCGACGACATATGACAATTGGCGCCGGACGCATCGGTCGCGTTGATGGCATCGACGACCTCCGCAAGAGGCCGGGCCGCCTCGAACACATCCTCCGCATTGGCGGAATCCGGCGGGTTCAATTCGGCCGTCACGGCAAAACGGCCTTGTCGCAGGACCCGCTCCAACCGGCTTCCGGAGGAATGCCCAGGCGGCGGCGCCTCGTAAGCCTGGAATGGATGGGTGAATTCGCTCGACCCGCTCACCGCTGCGCCTCCTGATTGACGGCGCTCGACGGCTCCTCGGCAAGAGGTGCGGAGGCGGGCTCATTGCGCCTGGCGCCGGAAAAGGCGCGGGCGACGATGGCGCGCGCCCTGCTTCGCACCGGCGCGGCCCGCCGTGCAGCCGCTTTCTCGCGCGCCACGCGAAGCCAGGAGGACGAGCCTTTGAGACTGCGATCGACCGGCGGCAGGACCTCTTCGATCCAAGCCCCGTTGCGCATTGTCTGCGCCCCGCTCCAGGCGTCCACCCAGACGCAACGCATCCATGGCCGCACCTCGCAAAAGCCCCCGGGCCTGACGCCGCCGCAGGGGCCATTTCGAAGCTGCTTGGGGCAGTTCATCGGGCAGGACATGCCTGTCGACGACAACACGCACTGACCGCACATCTCGCAATCGAAGAGGAGGCCTTTCACGTTGCGCTCGACGAAGGCGATCGGACGCTCGACGCGGTCGTAACCGAGCCGAGAGAAGAGCGGGTCAAGTGCCACCATCGTGCCCTCGACCCACTTGTAGAGCCGCTCCAGACCCCTGGAATGGCGCACGGACCATAAGCGCAGCCGGTACATAGGATCCCTGCCCTCCTGCCCCCGAAGCATGACGGCCGAGAGCGCCACGGCGGCTCCGGCTTTCCCTTTGTGCCTGGAATGAGGACGTTGGACTTGGCCGTCCGCGTCACGCAGCGGTTTCGTTTGCGCCGCCTCGGCCGCCGAAGCACGGCCGCCACCGAACGAGGAAACACACACGCCCTCCGAAGACCGCACGTGCGAGGAACTCTTCCGCCAGCCTCCACACGCAATTATCCGGCGGCCTCAGGGCGCTCCACATGAGACGCCGAATTCCTCGGTGTCGATCTCACTTTGGACGGCGGCGCTGTAACGCGCACCGCGCACGGTCTTCTCGTTGATCAGGGCATCGAGGCGTGGAAGCGCTCCGGCAGGCAGGACGATATCGCCCGCCTCGGCATTCTCCCGAAGATGCGCCCTCGAGGTCGTGCCCGGGATCGGGATGATGTCGTCGCCCTTGGCGAGAAGCCACGCCAGAGCCACCTGCGCCATCGTGCAGCCGGCGTCGTCGGCAATCTCCTTGAGACCGTCGATGAGCTGCATATTGGCGACGAAATTGGCCCCCTGGAATCTCGGCATGTTGCGGCGCAAATCCCCGGGCTTAAGTTTCGCAGGATCGCACAGCTGGCCGCTCAAAAGGCCGCGCGCGAGAGGCGAAAAGGCAATAAACGTAATGTCGAGTTGTCGGCAGGCTGCCAGCATGGCGATTTCCGGGTTGCGGGTGAAAAGCGAATACTCGCTTTGAACCGCAGAAATCGGATGCACCGCATGCGCGCGCACCAGAGTGGGCACCGAGACTTCGGACAGACCGATCGCCTTGATCTTCCCTTCCTGGACGAGCTCCGAGAGCGCGCCCACACTCTCTTCAATCGGCACCACCTTGTCCCAACGGTGCAAATAATAGAGATCGATGACATCCGTCTGGAGGCGCTTCAGGCTGTCTTCGCAAGCGCGCTTCAGCCTCTCGGGACGATTGTCGATTACACGAGTCCCGTCTTCGGCACGGAAGATGCCGCATTTGCTGGCGAGCACAAACTCGTCTCGCCGGCCATTGAGAGCCTCGCCGATCAGCGATTCATTGGCCCCGTATCCGTAGATCACCGCGGTGTCCAGGAGACTATATCCACACTCCAGGGCTTGATTGAGGAGACGTTCAGCATCCGCGCGCGCCAACGGCGTCCCGTAGGCGTGCGAAATGCTCATACAGCCAAGACCAACGGCCGATACGGAATAGCGCCCAAGCTTTCTCTGCTGCATACGCAGATGATCCTTTGGCTAATCAATTCTCGCAGACAACAAGATAAACGATTTTTGTTTCATTATGCAGGCAGCAAATCCCAAACTATATTTTTTAAGATGTCCGACGGACGAGACACGACGAACTTGAGACACCGACACCACGGCAATTCTCACGACCGCGCGGACCCTGCCTGCTGCAACCGAAGAGGATATATAAACCCAGGGTCGTAGCTCGACCATGAGTCTATTGTCGCAGAGAGCTCGCTCCGCGAGATGAATGGTCGATCATTTCTATTAAAAATAAGGATGATAGCCGAAGCCCGGGCACGATGAGGCGGCGCTATCGTATGACACAGGTGGCGCAGCCCGGCCCGATGCACAACCTTTTGGTGCAGACGCGATTCAAGCGAGGGCTGCTCCAGCGCTTCTGCCGTATCGCGGTTGCGGGAGAAACCGGAGGCGTCTGCACGAGCGCTTCGCCGTCGTGCGAGGTGCTTGGAAGCATTGCGTCGAGGGAGATGTCATCTCCGGCGAGCCGGTCAGTCTTCGCGGCGCCAGAGGATTTTCGTGCCGAAGCCGAGACTGTTGTCGGTGTATTTGAGAAAGTCCGCCGCGAGGAGCCAGACCGGAGCCGGCATCTTGCTCGCAACCGGGAAGCGCGCTTCATAAAGCGCCCGCACGGCAACGGCAGAGGCGTCGGGGAGGCACGTCGCCCGTGCGGAGAACTGCACGCCCTTGATGTCCTCGACCTTCTCCGGCTGCCCTGCGACGCAGCCCGCCACCTCGTCTCGTGCCCGCATCATCTCCGCATGGCGGGTCGAGCCATCGGTCAAGATTACGAACGAAGCCGACTGCGGCAGCCATAGATAGAAGCAGTTCGCAGCCCAGACCTCTTTCCCGTCCGAGCATGCAAGCGCGAGGACGTGGTGCGAAGCGAGAAACGTGTTGATGCGGGGGTCGGGAAGAGCGTCTTCCGCCAGCCGGCCGGGCTCAGCATCCCCGTGTTCGCCGCCTTCCGACATTCAGGCCTCGGCTTGCGGCGTCGGTTCGCCCCAGCGACGAACCTTGTCGTTGTGGAGACCGAGAAGGTCGAGGGCGCGAGCCACACTTTGTTCGACCATATCGTCGAGCGATCGCGGCTTGGCATAAAACGCGGGGACCGGTGGCATGATGATCGCGCCGGCTTCCGTCGCCTGGGTCATCGTGCGCAGATGCCCGAGATGCAAAGGCGTCTCGCGGACCATGAGGACGAGGCGCCGGCGATCCTTCAAGACGACGTCGGCGGCGCGGCTCAGAAGCCCTGCCGTAACCCCCCAGGCGATTTCGGAAAGGCTGCGGATCGAACAGGGTGCCACCAGCATCCCCTCCGTGCGGAAGGAACCGCTGGCGATTGCCGCGCCGATGTCTTCAGGCTTGTAGACGACATCGGCGCGGGCGTGGACATCGGCCACTTTCAGGTCGGTCTCGTGCGCCAGCGTGATCTGTGCGGACTTGGTCATCACCAGATGCACTTCGACGTCGAGCTCGCGAAGCAGGTCGAGAGCCCGAACCCCGTAAATGACACCGGATGCACCACTGATACCGACGACGAGACGCTTGCGCACGAGGACTTACCTACCTCTTTCAGTTCTTCGGGAGGAAATCGTTGGTGTAATAGACCGAGACGTCGTCCACCGTCTTGGTCAGCCCGCCGAATTCCGCCATCAGCTCCTGCGTCTGTTCGAAGCGCGCCTTGTCGGAATAGCCGATGCCGTGCTCGTCGGTCACGTCGGAGGTCATCAGCTCCGCCGTCGCCTTGAGCTTCTCCACCGCCACGTCCTTGTCGCGGGTCGGCGAACGCTTGATCAGGGATTCGATCGCCTCTTCCGGATGTTCCAGAGCGTAGGCATAGGAACGCAAGGTCGCCTTGACGAAGGCGGCGATCATTTCCGGATCTTCTTCGATCGTATCGGTATTGGCGGCAAGAGCGTCGCCCATCGTGTCGATGCCGAAATCGGAATACATGAAGTAGTCGACATCACCCTCGGTGGTCGCCTTCATGCCGAGATAGGAATCGTTGGAGAAGCCGGTCAGCGCCGCGGCGCGCTTCGCCAGGAAAGTCTGGTTGCGGGTGCCGCCGTCGGTCGCCACGATCTTGACGTCGTTACGCTCGACGTCGTTACGGGCGAGAAGCGCATAGAGCATGGTCGTCGTCGTGTCGCCCTGCAATGTGGCGACGGTCTTGCCGACGAGATCGGCCGGCTTCTTGATGTTCTCTTCCTTCCAGCTGATCACCGCATTGGGGCTCACCTGGTACAGCTGCGCCACGATGCGCAGCGGCATGCCCTGGGCCGCGCCCAGCATCAGCGAGGGCGGATCGATGATGGCAAAAGTGTCCTGCTTGTTGGCGACGAGCTGCATGGACGATGTCACGCCCTTGCCCTCGAGGACTTCCACATCGAGGCCTTCTTCCTCATAGAAGCCCTTGTCGACTCCCAGAAGGTACGGCGAACGGTGGCCGTTGTAGTTGAAGGCGAGACGGACGGTGACCTTTTTCAGGTCTTTGTCCTGCGCCAGGGCCTCGGTCATCCCCGCGGGAAGGGTCAGTCCGAGCGCCGTCGCGCAGACAAGAAGGGTGCGTCGCGTGAGTTTCATTCGATCCTTCTCCAAATATCAGTACTTCTTCAGCACACCATGTGCCTCGAAGAGGTGGCGGATATGGGCGACTTTCTGCGTGAACTTCTCACTCTCCATGATGTCTGGTGTGCGCTGGAGAGGGAGATCCACCTCGATGATCTCAGCAATTCGACCAGGCCGCGGCGTCATGACCAGCACACGCTGTGCCAAGAGAACCGCCTCCTGAATATCGTGCGTGACGAACATCACGCTTTTGTGCGTGCGAAGCCAGATGTGATGTAGCTCCATCACCATCTGTTCGCGCGTCAGCGCGTCGAGCGCCCCGAAAGGCTCGTCCATCAGAAGAAGCGAAGGATTGTGCACGAGCGCCCGGCAGATGGAGACCCGTTGGCGCATGCCCCCCGAGAGCTCGTAGGGATATTTCTCTTCGAAGCCGGCAAGCCCGACAAGCTCCAAAAGCTCGCGTGCCTTGCCTTCATACTCGCTCGTCTTGAGGCCGCGCATTTGCGGCTGGATCATCACGTTCTGAAGGACGCTGCGCCAATCGAGCAGCGCATCGGTCTGGAAGACGATGCCGATGTCGGTGACGGCCCGATCGATCATGCGGCCCGCCGTCTTGACGGTCCCTGCGCTCGGGCGCTCCAGCCCGGCCGCGAGAGACAGGAGCGTGCTCTTGCCGCAGCCGCTCGGCCCGAGGACGGCGAGAAATTCGCCCTCGGCGATGGAGAAGCTGACATCGTCGAGAGCCTTCACCGGCCCGCTGGATGTCGTGAAGGTCTTGCTGACGGCGGAAAAATCGAGGGCGGGTTCCATTGTCACCGTCTCCTCACGAGCGCTGCGAAACATGCCAGGGAAGCGCCAGGCGCTCGGCGAGATCGACGAGGGCAAACAACAACATTCCCATGACGCTCAAGACGATCAGGATACTGAAGGAGAGCGTCACATCGAGCGAACCGTTCGCCACGATGAGCTGATAGCCGAGCCCGCTGTCGGCGGCGACGAACTCCCCGACGATCGCCCCGACGATGGCGAGTGTCGAAGCCACCTTCACGCCGGCGAAGATGTTCGGCAGAGCCGCCGGCACCTGGAAATGCAGGCAGACCTTCCAGCGCGACGCCCCGGTGGAGCGGGCGAGCCAGGCGATTTCCTTGGGCATGGAGCGAAAGCCGACGAGGGAATCGACCAGGATCGGGAAGAAGCAGATGAGGAAGGCAATCAGGATCTTGGGAAACAGCCCAAAGCCGAACCAGACGACGAGCAGCGGCGCGATCGCCACCTTCGGCACCGTCTGCGAGGCGACGAGAAGCGGATAGAGCATCCGCTCGACTAGTGGGAACTGCGCCAGGATCGCGGCAAGCGGGACGCTGATCACGATCGACAGAAGAAAGCCGATCAGGACCTCTTTGGCGGTGACCAGAGAATGGCTGAAGAGCAGTCCGAAATCAGAATAGATGCGCTCCGCGATCGCCGAAGGCGGCGGCAGGAGATAGGCGGGAACATCGCCGAAATACGTGACCGCCTGCCAGGCGAGAACGACGGCGAGGCACAGTATGAGGCTGTCGAAGGGCAGGCGCGCCTTGCCCCGCCCCTTTTTCTCGGTCTGTCCCGATGAGGCGGTCATGGCAGCTCCTTCAAGGCCTTGATGAGCTTGTCGTTGTCCGCCCGTGAGCGCAGCGAAATGCGCAGGACGTGATCGTTTTCAAGCCCGTGGAAGGATGTGGCGTCGGCGACGATGAGGCCGCGGCGCGCGAGGTTTTCGGCCGCTTCGCCAGGATCACGCCCACCGAGATCAAGGAGGATCATATTGGCGTTGTGGCCGCGCACCTTAAGGCGCGGATCGGTCGCGATCTCCGTCAGGAAATGCGCGAACTCTTCGGCAAAAGTCGCTTTGCAGCGCGCCAGAAACTCGCGATCCGAAAGGGCCGCGATCGCCGCGTCGAGCGACGGCAAAGCGATGTTGAAAGGCGGCCGCCCGACCTCGGCGACGGCCACGAGATCAGGGCTCGCGATCGCATAACCGACGCGCATGCCGGCAATGCCGAAATATTTCGAGAAGGTGCGCAGGACGACGAGATTGCGGTGATTGGCGACGAGGCCGACGGCCCCCTCCTCTGCCGGATTGATCAAGGCTTCGTCGACGACCAGGATGGTCTCCGGCGCCGCTTCTGCGAGCCGCGCAATCTCGCTCCGGGTGAGACGCGCGCCGGTCGGGTTGTTCGGCGAGCAGATGAAGGCGAGCGCGGGCTTGTGCGCCACAAGCGCGCTTTCGATCCGCGCCGCGTCGATCAGCTCCGGCTCGTCATTTTCCACCGCAACGATCCGGCAGCCGCGCAGGGAGGCCTCGAGCTCGTAACGCGGAAACGTCGGCAGATGCACGAGGACGTCGTCGCCCGCGCTCGTCCAGGCCTGTAGAATGAGCTTGATGACGTCGTCGAGCCCGGCGCCGAAGAAGAACATCGCCTCGTCGACACGGTGGCGCGCGGCAAGCGCCCGCCGCAGCTGCGAATAATTGAGGTCGGGATAAAGGTGAATGGCACCGCAGGCACGCTGCGCGGCCTCGACGGCAGCGGGCGGCGGGCCGAAAGGGTTCACGTTGAGGGAGAAGTCGATGACGGCCTCGCGGGCAAGACCGTACCGCTCGGCGATCAAATCGGGCGAGGTCTCCGCTTCGTAGAGGCGCGTTGCAGACATTTCGGCGCTTTGCGGGTTGAGCGTCATGCGAGCAGCTTCCCGTAACCTGTGATCGCGGGCAGCCCTCCGAGGGCATTTCGGACGCCCCACAATGTGACCTGGTTGCTCGTCAAAACGGGCTTGCCGCATTCATGTTCAAGCTCCTCGGCGACCTCGAGCGCCCGCAGATCGGTGCAGCTCACGAAAATCGCCTCGCTGTCCGGCGTATCGACATCACGCACCAGCTCCTTCACACGCTCAGGCGGCACTTCGCGGATCGCTTTTCCGGAAAGCCCGAGCCCGCGCAGATTGGTCACCGTCAGGCCATGGCTTTCAAGAAAGGCCAATTCGGCCGCATTCACCTCGTCGAGATAAGGCGTCGCAAGGGCGACCTTAGTCGCGTTGAGATGGGCCATCGCTGCGACGATGCAGCGCGAAGTTGAAACGACGGGACAACCGACGCGCGCCTCGATCGAAGCGATCTGGCGGGCGAGGCCCTCCTCGCCGTCGATGAAGGAGCCACTGGTGCAGGCGAAGGCGACGACATCGGGGGTGACGGAAGCGATGAGATCGGCGGCGGCCGCAACGCCATCGTTCATCTGACGAAGGCCCTCGGGCGTCGTCTCACGCAGCATGACGCGCGTCGCATGAAAGGTGACATTGGGCCAGGCGATACGCGCGCAATCCGGCTCGATCACCGCATTGACCGACGGCACGATGAGGCCGACGCGGCGCCTGGAGAGAGCGGAGCCCGCGGTCACCGCTTCTGCCATGACGTCTGATAGTCTGTGACGTTGGCACCTTCCCGGCTCAAGACGACCAGCGAGCGCAACAGATCGACCATGGCCGCATTGGTGCGCGCGTCGGTCCCGTCGACATAGAGCCGGAACTGCCCGCCGACGGGGTCGATCGCGCCTGCGCGCACGCAAGCCTCGATCAGCCGCTCTTCCTCTCGCCCATCGTGGAAAGCGGCTTCCCGCCCAGTCGAGGCGGCGAGACAGGCGGCAATCCCGTAAGCGCCCCAGTTGGAGATATTGGCGACGACCGTCACGTCGGCCGGCTGTTCGGCGGCGATCGTCTCGCCGAGAGGCACATATTCCCGGACCTCGTCGGCGACCGTGCCCATGCCGAGCTCGTTGCCGAGATCGCCGATACCGATCGTGGCGATGCCACGCTCGCGTGCCATCCGGTAGAGAACGTCGGTTTTGGCCGTGAAGCCAGAGATCTCGAAACCGCCGCCGCCGTGATAATGCCCGTCCGCGCCGGCGCCCGGCCGTTCGACCGCGATGACGGCTTTCGGCTGATAGCGGTCGAGAATATCGGCCGCCGCGCGCTCCGCCTCGGCCGCATCGACAGGAAAGTCGAGGAGTGCGCAGCGATTGCGTCCGGATCCGAGGCTTTCAGGCGCCGCCGGGATGAGACCCGCAGCCGAAAAACACGCCTCCATGCAGGGCACGACAGAGGCCTCGGAGATACCGACCGGTACGGCGCCGAGACCGACTGCAAGGGCGCGCGCCAGAACGGCCGCGCCGATCGGCCCATCCGTTTCCGGCAGCCCGTAATCTCGCATGATGAAGCCGCTCAAAACGAGGACCCGGTCACCTGGCCCCACGCGATTCTCCAGAAGGCGCGTAGCCGTGAGCGTCACCGCCTCCCCGCCAGCTTTCTCCCGGGCTCGCGCATAAAGCTTCAGAAGCGGAATGCCTTTCAGGATCGTCCAATTCGACATGGGCGCCGTGACCAGATGGTCGATCGCCTCGCCGATATTCTCAAGGCTAACACCCGCCATCGATATACTCCTCCAGACGCACGTCAGATTCTCCCGGAAAGCGTCGTCGCTCGAACAATTTCTTCATATGCAGCGGCACGGTCGCATCGATGCCGATCTTGCCGCGATGCACCTCCCGCACGTCTTCGCGTGTATAGCTCGGCACACGCGGAAAAACGTAAACGCCGGTATCGGGCGTCGCACGCGTCTGAATTGCCCATAGAACATCGGCCGCGTTGAAAGGATCAACGTCCTCATCGACGACAACGACGACTTTCGTCCACGAATAGGCAGCAAGAGCCGCAAGCACGGCATTCTTCGACTGATCCTCGCTCTTCTTCTCGATGGAGATCACGCAGCCGAAGACATAGCCAGGAGTGGCGATGTCGCGGATGCGCGGCACGAAGGACGAGACCTTTTTGTAGATCTCGGTCTGGATCGGAACGCCGACGAGATTGAGATCTTCGGTGCCGCCGGCGAGGATCGCATGATAGATCGCATCGCGCCGCCGCGTGATGGCGGTCACACGGAAGACGTGGTTCTTCATCACCGGCACGTAACCGTCGGTGAATTCGCCGAAGGGACCTTCATCCTCGCGCACGCCGGCGATGACTTCCCCTTCGATCACCATCTCCGCATCCGCTGGTACATCGACGGGGATCGTCTTGCAGCGCGTGACGCGCAACGGGCTGCCCTGCCAGGCGCCGGCCACCTCGAGCTCGTCCACTTCGAACGGCACCTTGGAGGCGGCGGAAAACATCACCCCCGGAGGCGCCCCGATGACGATGGCGCAGGGGAGGTTCTGCCCCTTCTCCTCGGCCACCTGATGATAGCGGCCAAGATGCTGAGGCGGCATCATCCGCACGCGCATCCGGTCGCCGCCAACAAGCTGGCAACGGTTCCATGACGCATTGTAGACGCCGGTTTCCGGATGCGGCGCGATCAGGACACCGGCCGTCAGATAGGCCCCGGCATCGAGCTCAGAGAACACCACCTGCGGAATATCGCGGGAGACGTCGACATCGGCGCCGGCCACGACGACTTCCTGAACGGGAGCCTCGTCTACTCTTTCCGTCGGAAGACGCTGGTTCTCCAATTGGACGAGCGAAGAAAGCAGATCGGCCTCTTCGAGACCGAGGGCAGCCGCCACGTGGCTGCGGAAACCGAAGACATTGGTTACGACCTGCTGGTCGGAACCGGCAACGGAACGGAACAGAAGCGCTTTGTTCTCGCCCTTCTGCATTTGCCGCATGACAGCCGTCAGTTCGTGCTTGGGATCAACTTGCCGCGAGACGGTTGCAAGGGCGCCTCGCGCCTCGAGTTCTCGCACCACCTCGCGGAATACCGTTTTGGCCTTCATCAAATCGTTTCCTGTTGTTGCGCATTGCGCAACGCTGTTGCGTTTAGCTATGATTGACTTTCATCTGACAGAGGTCAAGCACAAGATGCCTCGAAAAGGTCAGAATGCAGCGATGCCTAAGAATTCAGCAGAACCGACCGCCCGCCGTCCCGGAGTTGCCGCCGCAAGGCACGCCGTGGAGGTTCTGCGCTGCGTGTCGCAGGCCGGCGGAAGCATCGGCATCAACGAGATCGCGCGCCGCATCGGGCTCCACAAAAGCTCGATTTCACGCGTCGTCGCCACGCTCGAAGACGAGGGGCTTCTGGAGCGCGAGCCGGCGAGCGAACGCATCATCCTGGGCATCGGCCTGATCGCCATCGCCGCGCCGATCCTGACGAGCCGCGGCATCTCCACGATCGCCCACAAACACATGGAGCGCCTGGCGCACGACACAGGCGAGACGGCGAGCTTCAGCGTCTGGAACGGGCTGGAAGCGATCAGCCTCGACCAGGTCATCGGCACCAACGCGATTACGCATTATGCAGGGCCCGGCCAAAGCAACGCACCCCACTGCACGGCCTCGGGCAAGCTGCTTCTGGCCTTTGCGCCCGAAGCGGAGATCGAGGCGATCCTCGCAGAGACCCTGCCGCGCCATACGCCCCACACAATCACCGACCCGCAGGCACTTCGCGGCCAGATCGACGAGATCCGCATGCGCGGCTTTGCCATCAATCGCGGCGAGCTTTCGGAAGATGCAGGCGGCATTTCTGCAATCGTACGCGACCTTCGGCACCGCCCCGTCGGCGCCATCACCATCACGCTGCCCATGTACCGCTTCGACGAGGCCCGCCAGGATGAGCTGGTCAGGCAGGTCTGCAATGCGGCATCGCGGATCTCTCTGGAGATGGGCTGCACGGAGGGCGGCCCGGGCAAGTTATGAGGCCTTGATCCGGCCCCCGTCCGGCCACATCCGGCATGCCCCGTTCAGGTGTGCGCGGCAAAGCGAGGAAGAGAGCACCCGCAGACCTTCCCGCGTCACGGCCACGGCTCCGACAAACCCCGGCACCGGCACAAAACTCCGGAGCCCATAGGAGCCGAAATCTGGAACCGCACCGCTTCGCGCCAGGAGCCGGCGCCCCTGCCGGTCGAAAGTGAGAACGACTGTATCGGGATCGACCGTCAGGCCGAGGCCCGACGCCTTCAACACCGCCTCCTTCCAGACCCAGATCTGAAGCAGAACGGAACGATCGAGCGGCAGGCCGAGCAGGTGAAGTTGCCGCTCCTCCTCCGCCGAGAGGATCCTGCGGAGCTCGATATGCCCCGCCGTTTCCGCCTCGATATCGATCCCCACTTCACCGCCGCGGCACAGTGCGACGGCAGCGATGTCACCGGCATGCGAGAGATTGAACGCCAGGCTGGCGTCCAAGCCCAGGCAAGGCTTCCCGAACCGACCTTCTTTCAAAACGACGTCCGAGGGCTCGCCACCGAGATAATGGGCCAGCAGAAACCGGAGACCATTGCGGGCCGCGGCAAAGCGGATCTGAGCATGAGGCTCAGACAGATCTGCGCAGCGATCTCTCTCCTCAGGGGTGAGCCAGTCACCGCACGCACTCAGGAAATCGCCGTCGAGCCGCCAGGTCCAGATGTGAATGGCATCTTCAGCCAGCGAAGGTGACACGACATCACCCACTCCGGCGCAGCAGGACCCGGTCTACACCTGCCTCTCTCTCGATGAGGCTCCCTGCCTCGCTGCGCATGAGGGCAATTCGATCGGCCGCGACCTGCGGCACGAGGACACCGACATTCAGCGCATAGCCAAGGTAGAAAGGAGAGAGAAACGTCCGCGCGAATTCGAACGGAATGGCGATCCGCCTGGAATCCGGAACCTGACACGCACCGCTTTCTGCCGATGCCGCACAGCCCACCACCCAATACAAGGCGAACCAGCATCCGACAGCAGCACAGACAAGGAAGAGGCCCCGATACGCCAACATATCCTCGACACCTTCAATCTGCAGCGGCATCGGTCCGAGACGGCAGGGGTCGCGGATTCCTTAGCTTGGCATCACATCAAGAAAATAGAAAAAGTCAACAAAATGTAGCAGTAGACGCCGCAATTTTATCCTATCGCCCTAGAAATTCGTGCGACCATGAACAAGATTTAGGCTGGGAAGCAACGATTCGGGACGCCCGGCAGGCCACCTGGCGTCTCCGATCAGCAATCCGGAGGGAGAATTTCGAACATGATGATGCGGCCGTTCCTGGAGAGGCCTGAATACGAAATCCTCTCACCGGAGGCGAAAGTCAGATACCTGGAGGCGCAACGCGATTATTGCCTCGCCGCGGCGGCTGCGCTCGACGAGGCGATCGCACAACTCCGCCCGGGCGGGCAGGCGAGTCCTGTCGACCTCAGCGCGTTCAACCCCGCCTGGAAAAAGGGCGACCGGCTGACGCGCCTCGGCAAGACCGCGGTCTATGCCGCCTTCGATCGCGGCATGAAACAGATCGAAGTGGCAAGGCTGTTTCAGATCTCGACACCAAGCGCGCATCGCATCCACACGATCTGGGAAAACGATCGGCGCCCATAGCGGCCTCTGCGCGGCATCCCCGAAATCACGCATCCCGAAATCGCGCACCGCCGACCTCCGGAGACAGCGGTGTGATCATCGAATGTGCCTCGACATGTCGGCGCCCGAGCCCCGACCGAAGCGCGATCCGTGCTTAAAGCAGCTCCGCCACTCTCGGCCGGAACTCTCCGCACCAATCCGTCGGCGGCACCATCGGATAGACCCGCTTTAACTCCAGCGGGCGCCCAAGCGAGCCTTCCGCATAATGCGGCGGATAACGACGACATTCGCCGGCAAATTTTTTGCCTTGACGCGCCCAGAAACGGCATTGCTCACAGCTTTCGCCATTGGAGATATTGCGACACGGCATAAACCCCTCACCTACAAGCAATGACCTGCGAAAATTATATGGAGAAATTATAAGCATAACAAGATGCCTTGCAAAATGGATTAAAATACGACGCATTTTCTAAGGGAACTTTCCGGTTTCTTTGCGTGACCGGAAGGTATGACTATCGAACACCTGCCGGTACACAAATTTCAAAGGCGCATTCGCGCCGGAAACCGAGGCTCCGCTTGCCAGTCCGGAGAACTCGCCTTCGGACTGCCGCCGAGGTCTGGCTCATCGACGCTGGCGACACTGGTTTCGCTCATCCTCCGAGAATAGAGACGGACCGAGCGACCGAGAAAGCTGTTCAGCTTTGTCCGAAACTGGCGGCTGTCGAAAATTTCTGCATGCCGGCGAATGAAAGCAGGATCATAGCGCTCCGGATTGAAGTGTCGGAGGGTCCGTTTGAGGCTCTCGCAGGTCTGTTCGTCAAACAGCTCCCCGGTCTCGCCGGGGATGACCGTGTCGAGAGCGCCCCCCTCACCCAATGCGATCACGGGACGCCCGGAGGCCATCGCCTCAAGCGGCGTAATGCCGAAATCCTCCACCGAGGTGAGGATCAGGGCGGTGCAATTGCGATAAAGCTCGGCCTTTGCCTCCCCGTCCACGCGACCGACGAATTCGACACTCGGCCCGGCAAGGGCCTTGAGGTGCCGCATCTCCCGGCCGTCACCGGCCACGACGAGTTTCACGCCGAGCTCGCTGCAGGCTTTGACGGCGATATCGGGCCGCTTCCAACCGACGAGACGCATCAAGAGCAGGAAGTACTCGCCACGACCACTTCCCGGCCGGAACTCGTTCACATCGACGGGCGGGGGGATGATGGTGCTGCGACGGCGGTAGGTCTTCCGGATCCGCTGTTCCACGAGAGTGCTCGTGCTCACCCAGAAATCGACCCCCTGCGCCGCGGCCCGGTCCATGGAACGAAGCCGCGGCAGCATGGATTCCACGACCCGCCGTTTCCAGACGCCAAAGCCCTCGCGCCGGGCATAGGCATTGTAATCCCAGAGAAAGCGGGGCGGAGAATGGCAGTAGCACACATGGCAGCTCTCCGGTGGCGTGACCACGTTGTGCGCGAAGTTGAAAGAGCTGCTGATGACGAGGTCGTAGCCGGAAAGGTCGATCGAGCTCATCAGCAGAGGATAGAGGGGAAAGAGCGCGCGGTGATGGCGCCGCACCAGCGGCAGCCGGTTGATCCAAGTGGCACGAATATCGGCCTTATGGAAAATCTCAGGAAACGCTGACGGCTCGTAGAGCGGAACGAAGACGGGAGCCTCCGGAAACATCCGCATCAGCTCCTCGAGCACTTTTTCGGCCCCGCCGTAGACGGTCAGCGCTTCGTGGATCAGAGCAACCCGCATTCTCCCTCCAGACCCGAAAACCCCTCGCCCTGCCGCTCCCGAAGGAGACGACGGCCCGGCCGGCCCAGCGACCACGCATGTGCGCCCCAACCGCAGGCCCGATGCCGCAGCACCCGCTCTGCGACGGCTTTCCGCCATTCGAGCGCCTGGGCCATCCAGGAATTAGCATAATTATAATTTAATTAGCATTCTATATTGACTGCGCCAAGAATATTCCGTCTTCATCTAAAAACTTAGCCAAACGGCACGCCGTTCTGAGCCGACGCTCGGCACGGGTCCGCGCCCGTGCGCCAAGGGTTGAAGACAGAGGTCCCAGCATGTGTGCAGAGCGCGCCGTTCTTCATGTGAGCCGCGTCGGCTTTCTCGGCGGCGCCGAGCGCGTGATCCTGACGCTCGCGCGAGGAATGGAGCCTTACGGCTATTCCCCTATCCTCGCCTGCCCCGGCGGCGGTGATCTTGCGGCGGCGGCCCGCTCGCTTTCGATCCCGCTTGCCGATTGCGGCTTCGAGCGGATGCGCGCCACCTCGGACCCTCTCGCGCTATGGCACTATCTCCAGGCCTGGCGCGCCGGCAGCCGCCAGATTGGACGACTGCTCGCCTCCGGAGAGATCAAGCTCGTTCACGTTCACCACCCTGTCGGTGCGCTATACGCGCTCCCCGCCGCCCGTCGCCTCGGCATTCCGGTCGTCATGCATGTGCATGAAGTCCTGCCCATCAAACCACAGCACCGCCTCGCGCTCCGCTGGACCGCCAGTCATGTGGACCGCTTCATCTGCGTTTCCGGAGCGAGCCGCGAACTTCTCGAGACGATCGGCGTCTCCCACGAACGCATCGAGATCGTCCCGAACGGCGTCGATCCGGAGTTCATCGAAAAGGCGGCCAGAGCACGCCCGGCCGCGCCGATCGTCGAAAAAGACGCGCGCTACAATATCGGCATCTTCGGCGTCATCGAGCCGCGAAAAGCGCAGCATATTTTCCTTGAGGCCGCCGAGAAGATCGCAGCCCAAGAGCCCGACGCGCATTTCTGGGTCGTCGGCCCGCTCGCCCTCAAAGACAAGGAAGACTACGCAACGCGTCTTTATCGCATGGCGGAGACCCCGGCCTTGCGCGGCCGCGTCAGCTTCACCGGCTTTCAGGCCGACATGCCATCGTGGATGGCCGGGATGGATGTCGTGGCATTGACCTCAACGAGCAACGAATCCTTCGGCATGGTCCTCGCCGAGGCACAAATCGTGGGGCGACCGGTCGTCGCCACGGATATCGGCGGCGTGCGCGAGGCCGTCTGCACGGAGACGGGAGGCACTCTCGTCCCCAGGGACGACGCGGACGCCGTGGCCGAGGCCGTGCTCGCGGTCCTGAGACAGCAAGAGCACGTACCTGCCTCTTTTGTCGCGAGCATCGCGCGGAAGCAGTTTTCGCCGGACGTCTTCCGGGCCCGTATTGCCGAGATCTACGAGAGGGTTCTCGGCGACCGCAGGATGCGGCTCGCCTGCGAAGAAACCACCTCGGGTCGGCGCTGGCATCCGGGCCTCTTTGCGGCCTCTCGGCCGGACTCGTCACAGGCGAACCCGGCTCTCATCAAAGGCAATCCCGGCACCGCCAATCAAGACGGGTCCGAATGCACCCGAAAGCCCGCCCTGTGGGTGTAGGAGCCGATCAGGCGAAAGCCGACATCGCGGCCGTCGACATCGCGCCCCTCAATGGCGATGGCGCCGCGGCCGCCCCATCCATGCGCGCCATTCTCGCCGCGAGCCTCCTGCATCTGCCGGGCCGGATCCTCAAAGCACCCACCGCCATCTATGCCGTCATGCAATCGATGGCGACCTTTGCCGCCATCCTCTTCGTCAATATCGTCACCGGCATCATCACCGCGCGGCTGCTCGGGCCGGACGGTCGCGGCATCTATTCCGCGGTCGTGCTCTGGACGCAGTTCCTGGCTTTGATCTCCACGGCCGGCATCGGCGCCGCCACGACCTATCATGTGGCCAAGAACCGCGATGACCGGGCAAGGATCGCGCAGATCGCTTTTGTGCTGGCGGCCGGCTGGGGAAGCCTCGTTCTGACGGCCGCGCTCCTCGCGATCCCCCACCTGATGACGCAGTACGATCAGCAAGCGATCCTCTACGCCCGCATCGCAGCTCTTGCCTCTATCTTCGGCGGTTCGCAGGCGCTTCTGTGCTGCGTCCTCATCGGATTGGGCGCCTTCACCTTCAACAATTACGGCCGCCTCGCTCCCAACCTTTTCTATTTCTTCGCGCTGATGGGAGTGCTGGGCTTCGCCGACCTGAATTGGCAAGCCGCCGTCCTGGCGTCGATTGCGGGGATCAGCCTGGCTCTCGTCACGCAGGTTCCGGCCTTCTTGGTCCGCATGGGCGTCGCCCGAGGCAATTTTCGACGCCATGCGCGATCGATGCTCTCCTACAGCCTGCGCGCCGGGCCCGCCGACATCGTCACCACCTGTGCGGAATATACCGACCGTCTGATCCTGATCGGCCTCGTCGCTCCCGCCGAGCTCGGCTTCTATGTGATCGCCTTCAGCTTTTCACGCATCGCCATGGCGTGGATCATGCCGATCAACAGCGTGCTCCTCTCCAAGATGGCGAGGGCCGAAGCGAACATTGCGAAATGCCATTTCGACCAGACCTTTCGCTTTGCCCTTGCCCTTCTTCTGATCACCTGGCTGGCAGGCATGTGGTGGGGACCGCCGCTCCTGGTGCTGCTCTATGGCCAGGAATTCGCGCCCGTGGTTCCGATCTTCCACGTCCTTCTTGCCGAGGCGATCATCTTCGGCCTCGCCAATATCAGCGCGCAGCTCTTCCAGGCCTTGAACCGCCCGGGCTATGTCTCCGCCGTGGAGGCGACATGCTTTGCGGCCATGCTGGTCTCGGTTTACGTCATGGCCTCCCGTGACGGCGCACTCGGAGCGGCCTGGGCGATCCTCGCGGTCACGCTTCTCCGCCTCACCCTCATCCTGATCGGGATCAAGATCTCGCTGAAGCTGCCTCTGCCGCGTCCTTATCTGACCCTTGCGGACCTCCGCTATCTGCGTGATCGGCTCATCCATCTGTAAGAGGCCGCCAGGCGGCGCGCTGCCGACCATCGATTCCGGACTGAAAGCGGCGATCAGGGGTGCGTGGGAAGGGTGGCGGCGACAGGGCCGGCCACGACGCCGGCATCCAGCGAGGCTCGATCCTGTGATGGCAGTCGCATCCTCGCACGCGCAGCCGTGATCTGCGCCACCCCCATCCCGAGCATGAACCAGAAGACGACCCCATGCTCCCCGAAAGTGGCCGGGATCAGGAGGCTCATCACGAGATAGGACACGGCGATCGCCTGCGAGGCGAGAACGAGCGCCCTCTCCTCCGCCCTCAACGCGGCGCCCTGAACGAAGAGAAAGGCAACGACGAAGCCGATCCCGACGTAATAAACGAGAGCGCCGACGACACCCACCGCCAGCATCGCGGCGATCGGGCCGCTATCGATCTGCATCGCCTGAACGCCGCTCTTGGTGGCCGGATCTGCCCGCGATCCCCCGAGACCGGAGCCGAAAACGTGCCGCTCCATCTCCTCGAACGCCGCCGAATAGACGTGGAGCCTCTCATTGGCACTGACGTCGGAGCGGGCATCGAGCATGGATTCGATCCGCTGACTGACGATCCTCGCCCCCTGGTCGCTCAACAGGGCCATAGGCGCCACCACCACGAGCACGAGGGCGAGCGCGAGCATCGAGGTTCTGATGCGGCCTGAGCCGAGGAGAAAACAATAAGCACCGATGATGAAGATGCCGACCCAGGCGGTCCGCACCGCCGTGAGGCCGAGCGCCACGAAGCCGAGCGCCAAAGCGACCCAGCGCAGGGCGTCTTTTGAAACGATGAGCATCGACAGCGGCAGGAGCAGAAACAAGGCCAACGATGCGGGCGAGTTCATCGTAGCGAAGACGCGAACCTTATAGGGATAGGGTTCGCCGATCGTCGGCATGAGCGTCTTCTTCATCCAGAGCGCGTCCCAGCCGGGCATGTAGCGAAACTGATAGAGCGCGTAGAGGCCGAGAACGATGCCCGCAAAGAGCGAAAACACGGTGAGATCGCCCCGCAGCTCTCCGACCCAGGAGGGGTTGCACGCCACGAACATGCCGAATGCCGCCGGCAACACCCAGAGAAGGAAATCATAGGCGCCAGGGAGAAACTGGCCGTTGAGAGCAGCCAGCATCAGCCCATAGACCGCAGCGGCAACAACGAGGAGAAGCCCGGCCGACATCGGGTGACGGAGATTCGCCATGGCAAAGGCAAGGGCGCCGGCAGACGGGGCGAGCGCTGCATAAGGCGAAAGCAGCAGAGGGCTGTAATCGAGAAAGCCGGCGTGAAAATCGACCATCCGCCGGATGAACGGCGTCAGAAGGAAGAGCCAGAGGCAGAAGGCGATATACCGCCTCATATCGCCCCGCAGCAGAAAGAAAACCGCAACGGCAAGAGCCCCCGCCGGAAGGCCGAGCCGCAGATGGCCGGCCGCGCTCGTGAACGCCGGCGCGGCCATGATGCCGATCAGCGCCAGAACCTGCACCTGCAGCAAGGCGCGCCCGAGAAGCCCGTCAGAGGCAGACCCGTCAGAAGCGGGAACGAGCCGGCCCGGCCCGAAACCGTCAGGCGCAGATCCGCTGGGCAACACCCTATTGGGCGAGGCTCCGGCGGAAGCCCCTCCCCGCCCAGTGTCGCTTATAGGCCGCGGCGGACCCCCGGCTCTCATTCTACGACGGAGAGGCAGCCGCAGCTTCCGGCAGGGATGCCCCACCAACGGGCTGCGGGGAAGGATAAGCCTTCACGAGCGAGGCGCCCGCGAGGGTCGGGCGCAGTCTCGTAAGCCCCTTTTGCGCCCGCGACGGAACCGGCGCGCCATGGCGCAAAATGCCCTCTTTCGCGAAAACGCTGTTGCCGGTCAGAACGACACCCGAGATCTCCGCGCGGCAGGCGCGCAGGAGCGTGATCGTCTGGTCGACGGCATCCGGCGAGAAACGCCCGATATGACAGAGAAGCAGCGTTTGATCGGCGAGCGTGGCGAGGGAGGTCGCGTCCGAGACCACGTTGAGAGGCGGACTGTCGATGACGATCACGTCGTAGTCACGTCTGAGGACTTCGATGAGCTTCGGCAAGACCGGCGACGCGAGAGCATCGATAGCCTTTGCGTCACTTCCAGCAGCACTCCCGGCAGCGAGAACATGAAGCGAGGTCCCCTCGACCGCCATGATCGCGTCACGCAGCCCGGCTCGTCCCTTCCCGCCATACGCACCGAGAAGATCGCTGAGCCCGGTTTTCCCAGCCGATGGCGCGGCCGCATGGTCACCCGCCCCATGCCGGAGATCGGCATCCAGCAGAAGGACCCTTCTCCCCGTCGCCGCGAAGCTTTGAGCGAGCGCGACCGCGGCAAGCGACCTGCCTTCCCGCGGCATCGCCGAGACGACAAGCACCACGCGCGTGGGTTTCCCGTTGTCATGAAGCAGGCGGTTGCGGACGAAACGGATTTCCTCCCAGAACCTCACACGGCTGCCCCGGTTCGACGGAAGGCGGCTTAAGACGTTGAGCGAGATCGTCCCCAAGATCGGAAGACCAATGCCTTCGACCTGAGCGGCATTGCGCCGCCACCGGCTTGCAAGATGATCGACCACCATCGCGACCGCGAGGCCAGCCGCGAAGGAAACGATGGCGGCAAGGAGGAGGAAAAGCGCCACCTTGGGAAAGATCTGGCGCGTCGGCACAGAAGCCCGCGACACGACTTTGGCATCGTCGGCGACGAAATCGGCGCTCTGCAGCTGGCCGTCGTGCAATCTCGATGTGGCCTCGACAAGCCGGCTTTGTGTCTGCGCCAGCGCACCCCGGGCTCTGTCGAGATCGCTTTGGAGATCCGGCAGCGAATCTCCGAGCGAACCTGCCACCGGACCGGCCCCTGAACCGAAGACTGAACCGGCAAGCGGCGCGTTCCCGCCCGATACGGCTTGAGCCGATGCCAGCGCATCCATCGCCGCTTCGACCTCCGCACGGCGCTCTTGCATCTGCGCGCTCAGAAGGTCGACGACATGCTGGAGCGCGAGCGTGCGTCGCTCGACCTGCATGCCGATATAGGCCGCCGCGTGCGCGTTGACGATTTTTGCGGCGAGATGCGGATCCCTCCAGGTGAAGCTGATCAGTGCGGCCGTCGACAACCCGTCATTATAGGTGGAGAGCTTCTTCATATAGATTTGCAGAAGCCGGTCCCGCTCGAGCTCGTCGGCACTCCAGGCCGAGGCTCGCACCTCGTTTTCTCCGAAGAAGCGCGCGCTCCAGCTCCGCAGCCTGGTTCGCCAGGACGGTTTCTCGGCAAAACTCGGCTCGTCCTGGAGATCGAGCGTCTCGATGACCCTGCGGGCGACTTCCTCGCTGCCCAGAACGGCCGCTTCCGACGCGATGATGAAGGAAGGCAGCATGGGTGAGACGGTCTTTTCCTCGGCCGTCCGCGGATCATCAACCGGCACGGAAGGGAGCAGGACGAGAGCCGTGGCGCGGTAGGAAGGCGTCAGTTTCGCAATCACCGCCGCCATCCCGATGAAGACGACCGCGGCGACGAGCACCACCACCCATTTGCGCCGGACGAGGAGGCCGAGCATCCACAGGAGACTGCCGGCACCGGTTTCGACGCTGGATTGAGCGGGCGTCTCCTGCGCCCCGACTATGGAGAGAGGGTCAGTACGCATCTTTGCTGAACAACACGTAGATGATGGTCACGACGAGGATGCGGGTATCGAGGAGGAGCGAAGCTTCGCGCACATATTCCAGGTCGGAATTGACGCGCTCTTGCATCACCTCCACCGTCGGCGTCTCGCCCCGCTGCCCGCGGATTTGGGCGAGCCCGGTGATGCCCGGTCGCGCCTGCAACCGGCCAGGATAGCCCTGCACGAGCGTGGCATACGCCGCATCGAGCGACGCGACATGGGGGCGTGGTCCCACGATCGACATGTCGCCGAAGAGCACGTTGAAAAACTGTGGAAGCTCATCCGCGCTCGTCATGCGCAGAAGCCGTCCGACCGGCGTCACGCGCCCGTCGCTGCGACCGGCCTGGCGAAAATCCTCGCCGATCGAGAAATACATCGAGCGGAACTTGTAGATCTGAAAGGGTTGCCCTCGCAGACCGCTTCGCTCCTGCCGAAAGATGACCGGCCCCCGGCTCGTGATCCTGACCGCGGCGTAGATGAGCACCATCAGCGGCAGAAAGAGCGCGATCAGCGCGAGAGCCAAAACAATGTCGGCCGTCCGCTTGGAGGAGGCAAGGAGATAAGGGCTCCCCTCGCCAACATCGACATCACAGACCTCTCCCCTGACGAGGACAGGCCTTCGCCGCGACAGGATCGCGGCCTCCTGCACGGCAACAGGACTGACAGACGCATTGCCGGGACGCGAGGCAAACTCGAAGTCCGAAAGCTCGCTCATCGACAGCACCAGCCTCAAAGATTAACATTTTTCTAATTTCAGTTAGACATTTGTTAGAATTCCTGTCAACATCCTCTTTAAGTGAAACTTGAGCGGAATAGGAATGCGCCCGCCAAACCGCACTTTCTCCACAAGTTTAAATATGCCGAGAAAGCTAATGAAACTAGTTGTTCTCATTCTTTTGCTTTCGATCAGCACCGTATCGGCGGCCGACGAACTCCCGCTGCAAGCGGGCGACACCGTAGAAATGACCGTCACCGGCGTTCAGGATCTGACACGGCGCACCACGGTTGCAGAAGACGGCGTCGTTTCACTGCCTCTCTTTGGAGACATCAAAGTCTCGGGGCTTTCGCCCTCACAGGTGCGCGCGCGGCTGAAACACGATGCACCGGGAAAAAGTTACCGTCCGAAACTACAAAATCCTAATGGGCAGGTCGTATCGATCACGGCAGAGGACGTCTTCTTCGATCTCGTTGCGAGCCGCCCCGTCTACGTTCACGGCGATGTGGGCAAACCGGGCGAGGTCACGTACCGCCCCGACCTCACGGTCCGCCAGGCCGTGACGCTGGCCGGAGGTTACGATGTGGCACGGCTGCGCCAGGCGGACCCCTTCATCGAAATGGAGAACGCCCGCACCGATTACGCAGCTTTGTGGATCGCCTTTGCGCATCAGCAGGCAACCGTGTGGCGCCTCGAAGCCGAGCTGCAGGGACGCGACGACATCGGGCACACGGACATCCCCACCGTCCCCGTCGACCCTGAACTGATCTCCCAGATCCTCCAGACCGAGAAAAAGCAGCTCGCTCTCGACCTTTCCGATCACGTTTTGGACCGCGAGCAGCTCGCCAAGACCCTCAAGGAGACCGAGCGCCAGATCGCCACGTTGGAAGAGCGGGACGACATGCAGACTGCTGAACTGGCGGCAGCCCGAGCGGAACTCGACAATCTGAAGGAGCTGGACAAGAAGGGCCTCGCGCAATCGACGCGCATCAGCGATGCACGCCGAGCCATCTTGCTGACGAGCAGCCAGCAGCTTGAAACCACCGTTGAAAAGCTGCGCGCGACCGTCGAGCGCGACGGGCTCGCGCGCCGCTACGACACCCTCGACGCCGAGCGCGAGGTGACCCTGCTCAAAGCCCTGAAGGATGCCCGCCTCGAGCTGGAAACCACCCGGACGGGGCTGCGCTCGGCGGGCCAGAAACTCCTCTACGCCGGCTTGTTGCAGTCCGACCTCGTGCGCCGCCACGCCCCCGCGGACATCATCATCCATCGCAGCAATCCAGAGGGCAAACCACAGAGCATGCCCGCCTCCGAAGATGCGCGGCTGATGCCGGGCGATGTCGTCGAGGTGAAGCTGGAGCTGCCGAGGGAGCTTTTCACAACGCAACTCAACTGATCGCACGGCGCAGAGTTTTCCGACAACTCCACGCCGTCTTCGGAACGAACGACAGGGACGCGAAATGGCTTTCACGGGACGAGGTGCCGGCAGGCTTGCAGCACTGTTCGGCGGCAGCAGTCGAGCTCAGACAGAGCGGGCGGCCGGGCGGCCGATAGGGCCTATGGAAATGGAATCTGACGAGGGAACGCCCCAGGCATCGGCCGCCTCTCGCTCTGTCGTCAGCTGTTTTGCCGAGCAGGTTGCCCGGCGCCCCTCCGCCGCAGCACTTCTCGCCGATCCTGGCCCGATCACCTATCTCGCGCTCGACCAATGGTCGAACCGCATCGCCCAGGTTCTGAGGCGACGGGGCGTCGGACACGGCGATCTCGTCCCGACCCTCACCCTCCAGAGGCCAGCCAGTGTGGCGGTCTATCTTGCCATTCTGAAGCTTGGCGCCGCCTATGTGCCGATCGATCCGAACCTGCCCGACGGCCAGATCGGCGCGCTCTTCGCACGTTTGAACGCGCCTCTCGCAATGGCCGACGAAGAGCTGCTCGCCCGCCTTCCCGCAGGCACCGAATGGACCGGCGACGTCGTCTGTCTGCAGCATGAGGCCGAGCGGATCGCCACCGCCGGCCCTCGCCTCGAAAGCCCTCCTCCCGGCGCGGAGGATCTCGCCTACATCATGTTTACGTCCGGTTCGACGGGCGCGCCGAAGGGGGTCATGGTCCCGCATCGAGGCATCGTGCGTCTGGTAAAGGGCTCCCACTATGCCCGGATGGACGACAGCGAAGTCTTTCTTCAATTCGCCCCCCTCGCCTTCGATGCCTCGACCCTCGAGATCTGGGCGCCGCTTCTCAATGGCGGCGCACTCGCCTTCATCGACAATCCGAAGCCCTCGCCGCTCGATATCGGCGAGGCCGTTCGCCGCCATGGCGTCACGACCTTGTGGCTGACCTCCGGTCTCTTCAATCTGATGATCGAAGAGGTGCCGGAGGATCTCACCCCCCTCCGGCAGATCCTGACCGGCGGCGACGTTCTCTCCGTCGCACATGCGGAAAAGGCGCGCCGACTGCTCCCCCACGCGCGTCTCATCAACGGCTACGGACCGACGGAAAACACCACCTTCACCACCACCCACACACTGCCATCGACGGGCCCCCTGCCGTCTCCGGCGCCGATCGGCCAGGCGATCTCCGGCACCACGGCGCATATTCTGGATAGCGAGATGCGTCCGGTCCCGGATGGCGAGGTCGGCGAGCTCTACACCGGCGGGCTCGGCGTGGCGCTCGGCTACTTCGCCGACAAGGAGCGGACCGAGCGATCGTTCCTCAACGATCCCTTTGCCGAAGAGAGCGGGGCGAAACTCTACCGCACCGGGGACCTCGTGCGCAGAAATGCCGAGGGAGACATCGAATTCGTCGGACGTGCCGACCTGCAGGTGAAGATCAACGGCAAACGCGTCGAGCTGTCCGAGATCGAAGCCATCCTGGAGGATATGCCGAACGTCGCTGACGCGGTCGCGACGGTGCGCGAGATCCGTCCTGGCGAAAAGCAGATCGTCGCCTTCCTGCGGCCTGCGCGGGCTTGGCCCGACGAGGCGGCGATCATGGCAAGGCTGCGCGAGACCCTCTCGCCGGAGGCTGTCCCGGCAAGATTGATCGTGATGGAAAGATTTCCGGTGAACCGGAACGGCAAGCTCGACCGGACCGCACTTCTCGCGACACTTCTCGAGCCTCCCGAAAACCCGGGCGGCGAGAACGGCGGCGAGCCGGTCATGGCGCCGGCCCAGCACAGGGTAGCGAGGGAAGAGGCCGCATGAGAGAGGACAGCACGACCAGGCACCATCGCAGGGAGCCCGATCTTGACTGAGAACGTTTTCCCGGAGGGCGCTTTCGTCGAACCGGAAGAGCCTTATCAGAGCGATGACGCCCCGACGCGATCATCCGATCCTGCCTGCGGGAGCGCGCCCATCACCGCTGCGCTTTTGACGGCGTGGGAAGATCTCCTGCATGTGACGGAGATTGGCCCGAACGACGATTTCTTCGCCCTCGGCGGCTCGTCGCTCACCGCCTATCGCTGTCTTGCGCAGATCCGCAGGCTCTATGGCTGCAACATTCCGCTCGAGACCTTCTATCGCGCCCCGACCGTCACGGCGCTTGCCGAAATCATCGCGGCGAAAAGCGAGCCGCAGGCGCGCGCCATCGCCCTCCAGCCCACAGGCTCCCGAACTCCGATCGTCGCCGTGCACGATACGGTCATCTACCGCGAGCTTGCAGCAAAACTCGGCCGCGACCAGCCCTTCCTCGCCGTGCCGATGCCGGACGAGGTCGATCCTCTTTCCCAGTCCTATTCGGACATCGCGGCGCATTTCGTCACCGCAATCCGCCATGCGCGCCCTCGGGGGCCCTATATCCTCATCGGCTTCTGTTTTGCGGGACGTCTCTCGCTCGAAATCGCGCGCCAGCTGAAGGAGACGGGCGAGACCATCCCTCTCGTCGTCGTCGTCGATGGCTGGGCGCCAGGCTATCGCGCCGGCGGCGGGACGATGCTCGGGCGAACGGCCTTCTTCCTGCATCGCGCCTCGGCTCATCTCGGAGAGGCGCTGCCGAACGGAATATCCGGGCTCCGTGACCTCCACCGACGGAGCGACACGGTGCGCCGGCGGCTGATCGCAGCGCGCAATCTCGTTCGACGTATGATGAACGAGCCGGAACAGGCGCTCGATCCGGAGGACCTCGCCCTGTTCAGGGCGATCGACGCAGCCGGCGAAAGGCAGCCCGCGCCGGATTACCGTGGCGACGTCCTGGCCATCTGGAGCGACGATCAGCCGAAAAGTCGCTTCATCGACCAGGCCTTCGGCTGGACCGGGCTGGTCCATGGCACCCTCAGCCACGCGCGGGTGGCAGGCACCCACACGGAAATCTGGAGCGGCCTCGGCCTCGACCAGATGGTGCGCGCCCTCGATGAGGCACTCGCCCGCTGCAACAGCCCCACCGAGGACACATCCCAGGAGGTTTGGAGCGCGCACCTGCCCGAGCCGGATTGTCCCCCGCCCGTGCCGCAGATCATCTGAACCGGTACGGCCGCGAGATTCTCGCCCCGATCAAACGCCGGTCAAAACGTCAGCCAGTCCGACTGCAGCACATCATCGAAGATATCGGCCAATCCGTGCGCGGCATGGTCGAAGGCCTCGACACCCAATCCGAGATCGGCGCTGGCGACGGACCGCGAGACGGCGTGGGAAATGAAACCGCTGGCGGGCTCGTGATCTTCACCCGCCGCCGACGCGCCACGCTGCTCGGAGCGGGCTGCAAACGCCCCGAAGAGGCTCCGCGGCCCCGTGGAGGAATCTTGCCCGGCGGGCGCGGCCGGCGCCACTTTCGGTGTGACGGGAAGCGATCCGCCGGCCGGCGACACCACTGAGCCGTCATAGTCGCTGATCTCGATGACGACTGGATGGTCGGAGAGTTCGAAGGAAACCCGCTTGCCGTCTTCGGTGTGCGCGATCGCGTCGGTGCCGCTGACCATGGGATCGTAGACGGAGAGGTCCGCGGTGCTTTCGACCGTCACTGTCGAGACGTAGGCGGAGGCGGGCTTTTCGCTGGCCGTCGCACTGTCCCAGATCAATTCCTCGTTCCAGATGACGAGATCGACCGTCCCGTCGGCCTCCGTCAGAACCATATGCTTCGCCGTGTCGGGAAGGTTTTCGATCCCGTATTGCAGCGTCCCCTGCACCGTCGCCGAAACATCCGAATTGTCGGCGAGGATGGTCGTCAGATTGTGCAGAGCCGTCGCCGCCACTTTCGGCGAGCCATCGGGGTTGAAAAGCCCCCAATTGTTCTCCGGATCGAGGTTGCGATCGCTGTAGGGGTCCATCAGCTGATAGATGTAGGTTTTCTCGACGCCGTCTTCGGTCGCGTCCATCAGCACGTTGAGGATCTGTTTCGCCTGCACCTCTTCATTCACGCCCATCGTGGTGTCGGACAAGGTGTAAAAGCCGGTCTCCGTCACGACGACAGGCTTGTCACCGGTCGGAATCCGGCTTGCGTCAAGAATGGTGTCCCACTGCTCCTGAGGCTTCGAAGAGTTCGGAAAATAGATGTGGGCGTTGCCGTAATCAGCCCATTTCGAGAGATCGCCGAGCGAAGTCATCAGCTTCTCGTTGGCATACGCCACCGAGAACCCGACCACCGGAACATCGCCAAGGACGGCATTGGCGTTCACGGCCTGATAAAGATGCTCCTGGATCGAACCGCCGGCGGCAAGACCCGATTTGCCGGCAAAGTTCGCCGGCCAGAGATTGATCTCGTTGGGAGCTTCGATCGCATCGATGCTGCCGGGATGGGCTTTCAGAAAATCAGCGGCCGCCCTCACCCCTTGATCGATCAGAGGCGTCCCGTCGACCACCTGAACGAGAAAGTTGAAGTCGTACCCCTTGGCCGCGAAATCCTCATAGACCTTGGCCTGGAAATCGAGCGGGATCACGTCCCGCAGATTGTCGATACCGAGATAGGCGAGCTCACTCTCAACGAGCCCGACCCGGGCATAGGCTGTGTCCGTCCAGTTCAGATGCGTGTTGACGCCGATCGTATCGACGAACGCATCGGCGCTCATTGCACTCTTCAAATCGACGGTGAGCGCATCCGTGCGTGTCGTGGAAGCCATATCAATCCAACTGTTGTTGACCGTTGGAGTTGATGCCGGGGCGAAACCTGCGCCGAAGAGGCCGAAGCAGAGTCCGACCGCCCGCAAAAACTCGGGGCTACCAAGCGCACGCAGATTGTTAGAAATGAGATAAGAAACCGCCATCATTGCGACAAGTTATGTTCTAGTTAACTTTAGATCATAGAGATTACTCTACTTCACTATAAGATAATTGCAAAAAACTTATAGAAATTATTTGATAAAATTAGCTCTAAGCCGCTTTCACGAGTTGGAAAGCCTAACGCCGCCTTCCGCAGCCAGGAAGCGGCGATGACGGCCCAAACGGGAAGAATGGCGTCTCGGAAGGTGCCGCGCCAGTAGAGGCCAAGGAAATCCGGACAAACGCCGAAGAGCGGCGAGCGGAAGAAGCCAACCGGCGGGGCCCAGCACGCGCCGTGGTCATCGCGGCGCCGGGAGCGGAGAAGCCGGAAACGCAGGCGGTCGGGCGGGCGTGAGACCCGGCCCGCGCGGCGAAAACCATCCGCCGCAAGCCTGCGTCTCTTGTTTAGGAGTGCGGTGCCATCACCGACGAACGCACGGCGCCCTCGCCTTCCGGCGCGTCTTTGCCGCGAAACGCCCGGCCCTCGGCATCGAAGACATGCAGGCTGCCGACATCCGCCCCGAGTTTGAGACGCGCCCCGCGCTCGACATGCACGTTGCCGGGAAGCTTGGCGATGACCGGGTGGGCGTCATCCTCGGTCTTGAAATAGACGAGCTGCACCTCACCGAGATATTCCGCATAATCGACGATGCCCTCGAAGAGATGCTCGCCCTCGGTGATGCGAAGCTCCTCCGGCCGCACGCCGATATCGACGGCAGCCCCTTTGGCAGAAGCGGGCGTCGGAACCGGAACCTGCATCCTCGTGCCGTTGGCATAGGCGATGAGCGTTTTCGGACCGGGTTCCTCGATCTGCGCCCGCACAAGGTTCATCGCCGGTGAGCCGATAAACTGGGCGACGAACAAGTTCGTCGGCTCCCGGTAGAGCTCTTCGGGCGTCCCCACCTGCTCGATGCAGCCGTCCCTCAACACCACGATACGGTCGGCCAGGGTCATCGCCTCCACCTGATCGTGCGTCACGTAGATCATCGTCGTGTCGGGCAGAGATTCCTTCAGCTTCGCCACCTCGATGCGGGTCGCCACCCGCAGGGCCGCATCGAGGTTCGACAACGGCTCGTCGAACAGGAAGACCTCCGAATTGCGGACGATCGCACGACCGATGGCAACCCGCTGCCGCTGCCCACCGGAAAGCGCTTTGGGAAGCCGGTTGAGATAGGGGGTGAGCTGCAGGATCTCCGCCGCCTGGCGCACGCGCGCGTCGATCTTCGCCTTCTTCTCGCGCGCGATCTTCATGCTGAAGGCCATGTTGTCGTAGACCGTCATATGCGGATAGAGCGCGTAGGACTGGAACACCATGGCGATGCCGCGCTTGGCGGGCGGCACGTCGTTCATGAGCCTGCCGCCGATCCGCAACTCGCCGGAGGTCATTTCCTCGAGCCCCGCGATGACGCGCAACAGGGTCGATTTTCCGCAACCCGACGGCCCCACGAAGACGATGAATTCGCCGGGATCGATATTGAGATCGATGCCGTGAAGAACCTCGTGATTGCCGTAGGATTTCTTCACCTGCTTGAGCGCAACACCCACCATGGCTTACTTCCTCGTTGCTTCGTTCCGGTGGCGCTGCCTCGCGCGGCACCGGGCAATCCAAAATCGTCTTCTCTCTCAACCCGGCCGGAGCGAAAGCCTCACCCGGCCTGCTCTTTCGACACGGCTCAATGCTCTGACGCGCCCGGCATCAGCTTGATCACCAGACGTGTCAGCGGACCTGGAACGCGGTTGCGAATCTCCGCCTCGTTCTTGCGGTTGATCGCAGCCCCGACGAGCTTCGCGCCGATATAACGGAACGGTTCCGGCGGCAGGCTCGCACGTCCGGCAAGGCCCACGAGCCCGCATTGGCTCCAGCGATCTTTGTGACCGAGCGCCAGGCTCGCGAGGATACGGCCGCCGATCGGCGCCTGCGCGATGCCCGTGCCGTTGTAGCCCATGCCAAAGAAGATGTTGGGGTGGCCCTTCAGGTGATCGAACACCGGCACATGTTCCGGCACGCAGTCGATCGGCCCGGCCCAGTCGAATTCGATCGGCACACCACGCAATTGCGGGTAGAGGCGGTGAAGCTCGCGCACATTATCGCGCGCACCCTGCGGGTTGCGGTTGAAACTCGCACCGAAATCGCCGCGGAACGCGACGCCGCCGGTGCCGCGACCGAGAACGACGCGCCCCTCGTCCGTCCGCTGGTAATAAAGCACCTGGTCCTGGGAATCGCAGATGGCCGCCCCGTCTCGCCAGCCGATGCGGTCGAGCGTGTCGGGCGTCCTGCCCGTCGCAATCACCCGGCTGTCGACCACATACATATGGCGCCTGAGTTCCGGCAGGGCGGACAGCCAGGCGTTCGCCGCCAGCACGATCTTATCGGCCTCGACCACGCCGTTCGGCGTGCGCAACTTTGAGGGCGCGCCGGGAACGATCTCCTGCACGGGGCTGTGCTCATGGACCGTGACACCGCGCGAGATCGCAAGATCGCGAAGACCGCGCGCCAGCTTCGCCGGCTGCACCGTGCCGGCGTTTTTCTCGACGACGCCGACATAAGATGCGCTCGACCCGGTACGCTGCGCGATGTCGTCTGCGCTGATCAGCTCGAAGCGATCGGCGCCCGCCGCCTCGGTCATGGCAACGGCTTTCGCCCAGGCACCTTCCTGCGCGATCGAACTTGCCGTCCACAGCCAGCCGTCGAGCCTCAGATCCATATCGACGAGACCGGAACGCTGCAGCTCGTCGAGCTCGGCGATCGCATCGACGGAGGCCAGGCAGAGGCTTCGGGCCTCCTCTTCGCCGACGACCGCACTCAGCCGGTCGATCTCGGCGAACCAGGAATGCACCTGGCCGCCGTTTCGCCCCGAGGCGCCAGAGCCGCAGAAATCCGCCTCCAGCAGGACGACGCGGGTGTCGGGCGCGGCTTCCTTGATCCGCAAGGCGGTCCACAGGCCGGTATACCCGCCCCCGACGATGGCGATATCGGCGCACACGCTCCCCGCCACCGGCGGCGTTGCCGCATCCGCTCCGATATCCTGGAGCCAGAACGCCCGGTCGCTCGGTTGCGCGGCACTCGGCTGCCTCAAAGTGATTGTGGCCATCAGATTTTCCTAGCCGTAACGACGAATTGCGGAAGCCCGGACGACGCGGTCAGCCGGCCGGACTTTGCGACCGGGGCCGCGGCAAGTCCGCCCGCAACGACAGACCCCTGCCGGCCCCCGAGATATCGAAGATCCCTCGCGCCCATCGCCTATTTGCCGATGCCCTCGGCAAGACCGCGGATGAAGTAGCGCTGGGTCGCGAAGAAGATGATGACGATCGGCAGAGCCGAGATGGTCATCGCGGCGAAGACGACGGAATAGTCAGTGCCGTGCTTGGCCATGATCGCCGTCAGACCGACCGGCAAAGTCGTCATGTCCGTGCCGCTCGTGAACACCATCGCGAAGATGTATTCGTTCCAGGCGAACAAGACGTGCAGGATGATGCAAGACGCGATGATCGGCCGACACATCGGCAGGATGATCCGCCAGAACCTTTGGCCTTCGCTCGCACCGTCCATCGTCGCCGCCTCGTCGAGCTCGCTCGGCAGATCGAGCATGTAGGCACGAATGAGGAAGGTGGTGAACGGCACGCGAAACGCCGTGTAGAGGATGATGAGCGCCCAGAAGGAGTTGTAGAGGCCGAGCGCCTGAAACATTTTGACGAGCGGAATGAGCGCCACGGTCGGGCTGAGCATCAGGCCGCCCAGAACCACGATCAAAACGATCGGCTTGCCCGGCAGTTTGCTGCGCGTCAGCCCGAACGCCGTCCAGGCGCTGATCATGACCGTGCAGATCGCGGACGCGACCGTCACGAGGGCGCTCACGACCACATAATCGCGCACACCCTGGTTCCAGGCACGCACGTAGTTCTGCCAGGACCAATGCGTGGGCAAAGCGAACGGATCGCCAAAAATCTGGACGTTGTTCTTGAAGCCGTTCATCGCCATCCACAGAAGCGGATAGACGACGACGATCCCGAGGCAGATGAGGAACGACCACAGGAAGGCCTTGGAGAGCGGCGTCCAGATGCTGGTTTCCTTGACGGGGGCCGCCGTTTCCGTGCTCACCATTGCACCCTCCGCCGCTTCGTATACCAGAGCTGGGCGATGCCGGTGAGGAGCGTGACGACGAAGACCACCGCCGCGATGGCCGCGCCATAGCCGAAATTGTTCTCGATGAAGCCCTGCTGATAGAGCCAGGTTCCGAGGACCTGACTGCTGTTGTTCGGCCCGCCGCCCGTCATCACCATGACTTCGTTGAACACCTGGAAGGCGCCGGTGATGGTGACGATGACCATGAGACCGGTCATCTCGCGGGTGAGCGGAAAGGTGAGGCTCCACAGCCGCCGGATCGGACCCGCCCCGTCCATGATCGCCGCATCGAACAATTCGCGCGGGATCTTCTGGATGGCGACAGCAAACAAGAGCGTCGAATAGCCAAAGCCCTGCCATTGGCTCATCGCGATGATGGCGTAGATCGCCGTGTGTTCGCTGCCGAGCCAGGGTTGAATGAGAAAACCGAGCCCGACATTCTCGAGGGCCGCGTTCAGGAGGCCGATTTTGGGCTGGTAGATGAAATAGAAGAGAAGGCCGGTGACGGTGATCGAGATGGCGGAGGGAATGAAATAGACCGCGCGCCAGAAACGCCGCCAGCGATCGCTTGCGAGCCCCTCGATGGTCGCCGCCAGAACGAAGGCACCGAAGACCTGGAAGACGATCGACAGCCCGGCATAGGCAAAATTGTTCCAGAGCGCGCGCCAGACGACGGGGTCGTTGATCAGCCGCTCGTAATTGGCGAGCCCCACATGCAGGACCTCGCCGGTAAAAATGTCTTCCTCGGTCGTGCTGATCAGAAAATTGTCGACGATCGGATAATAGACGAACCAACACAGGACGATCAGCGAGATCGCCACCCAGCGAAGCGATGCGGCGTTGCGCAGGTGGACGCGCCAGCGTCCACCTGCCACCGTTTCAAACGCATCTTCGTTTCCGGTGCTGACGGAAAGCCGCCCCAGATCCGAACCTGTCGTTTTCACCGACGGGCCTCCGCCTTGGCCGCCTCCCGGACCTTCTCCACGACCTCTTCCGGGGTCATGGTATCTCCGGCGAGCGCCTGCAGGCTGGTCAGCCACGCCGCGGCCACATGCGGCGTGTTGGCCGTGTCGAGCCAGGGCATCAGGTAGGACGCCTCGGCGATATCCTGCATGCCCTCGACAACGGTCGGGCTCGACACCTCTTCGTTGACGACGCCCTTGACCGCGGTCGGCTGGCCGTAAGGGGGTGCCGACACGATCTTGGCGTTCTCAGGCGAGGTCACGAACTTCATGAAGTCGATCGCAAGCGGGATGTTGGAGGAGCGGGCATTGATCATGTAGCCCTCCGGCGCCCCCTCGATGGCCTTCGGATCGCCCTCCGCGTCGGCCGGCGCCGGCAGCTGGAAGAAGCCGAAATCCTCGACCTTCAGAGGAGAATCCTCGGTCGCGCTTTGATCGAACTCCAGGATTTCCTGATAGTACATCGCCGACTGAGCGTTGCTGAACGCCTGCAGAGCGGACGCATAGGACGTGCCGTTCATCGAGGCGCCGTCCGTGCAATGCTCTTCGATCTCTTTGAACTCTTTGAGGGCTTTCACGTAGCCGGGATGCGAGTATTCCGCCTGTTTCGGATCGAAATCCTTCTCGAGCGTCGCCTGCGGCACGTTGTAGGCAAGCAGCTGGCCGACATAATGAACGACAGGCCAGGCTTCCTTGTTGCCGAGCGAGATCGGCGTGACGCCCGTCTCCTTGAGGGCGTCGCAGGCGGAGATCAGATCGTCGAAGGTTTCCGGCTTGTCGATGCCGGCCTTCTCGAACATCGCCTTGTTGTAGCCCATGAACTTGGCGTCGAGATAAAGCGGAATGCCGAAATATTTATCGTTGTAGATGAACGATTTGACGGCAGCCGGCGCGAAGGTCTCGCCCCATTCCGTGCCTGGTCCGATCACCTTCGTCAAATCGACGGCGCGGTTGCCGCGGACGAAATTGTGGCCCCAATTGCCGGTCCAGGTGAAATAGATGTCGGGCAGCGAGTTGGAGGCGACAAGTGTCTTCGTCTTGCCCTTGACGCTGTCGTCGCTCTCCTGGTCGAGCTCGACCGTCACGCCCGGATGCAGCTCTTCATATTTCTTCGCCAGATCCACAAAGAACGGCGAAAGCTGCTCCAGACCGAATTTCGTGAGGACGGAGACCGTCCCCTCATATGTCACAGGGGCGTCGGGATCGGCCACCACGACCTCTTTCAGCGGTGCAGCCGAACCCGCGGCCGTCGAAAGGGTCAGTGCGGAGACGGCGACGCCTGCCATCACCGCGGCCTTCAGTGGATGCTTCATTGCTTCTCCTTCAGTGCGGTTGAACCCATTGTTCGCATCGCCCCGCGGGCGAGGTTTCTGTCGAGGAGGCGGCCATTCCAGGCTGCCGCCGGCATATCGAGCGGCCGGCGCCCAAGGGGCACGCATCCGCAAGGCAAATGGGTTTGCGGCAGAACTAGTCTGACATCTTTTGAGCGAGAGGCGACGTCCGCATGGGGGCGGCTGCCCTTGCCAACGCGGCCAGATCGAGAACCGATTGCAGATCGCACCGAAGGCAGCGCGGACGCTCCCCGTGCCAACCGGCCTCCTTCATGGCGGACGCGGGCGGCCTCCGAGGCGCGTGGAAAATCCTGCGCAGGCACTCGGGGAGAGGCCTGGAAACGGGCGTTATCGGCGGACTTGCGAGCCTTCAGGGCGCTGGCGAGCTGTGCTGAAGCACGCGCGCAGCAGTTTGTGTCTGCCACCGCGCCAAAATTGAGCCCGGCGTCGACAGGGGTTGCCGCAGCAACACTGATCTCGCCTGAGCCCATCGCGCCAACCCCTTTGGCATGGTGTCAAAGTCGCTGAAAAGAGGTGACCCTTTCCATTAGACGTCAGACAACATTGCCGTCGACGGAGTGTCAAGGCGGAAATTTCGCCGTGCTCAATATTGCTGCAATGCAGCATTCGCGAGTCCCGAAACCTGCATTCTTTGGCTTTTCCGAGAAAAGCAGGACAGCAGCATCCGGGATAAAGCCGCACGCTACGGTAGCTCTGACCCGAAACGGCAGCCAACAAATTGTGCTTTGCAAACGAAAAAAGACAGGCGCTGAAAAGCCTGGCGCGCGAAGAGACGCCGCCCCGCCCTCTGCCTCACCCAGCCTCGGACCTTACAGCTTCTGAAGCTCGCCGCGGATCAAGGCCGCGCTGTCGCGCATCGGCGGCAAAGGGTCGAGCCAGTACTGGGACGAGGTGAATTCGAACGAAAGACTTCCCGCATAGCCGCCGCTCTGAAGCTCGGCGAGGAACGTGCGAAGCGGGTAGGATCCGTCGCCCCAGGCGAGATGGGCGCCCGCATCATCGCCATCGATGAAATGCACATGCGCCAGATCGGGGCCGAAGCGGCCGAGATAATCACCGATCGTCTCGCCGGCGGCCACCATCGCCGCCGTATCGAGGATGGCCTTCACGGCCGGCGAGCGAAGCTCCGCGATCATCCGGGCGAGATCGGCGCTCGTATTGATGACGTTCGATTCCGCCCGTGTCAGAGGCTCCAGCAGAAGCGTGATACCGAGCCTTTCGGCGTGCCGGCAAAGCAGCGAAAGGCCGTCAGCCGAGCGTTTCCAGGCCTCTGCCGCATCCTGGTCGGCATAGCCCCAACCCGGCGTCACGAGGAGATAGGGGCTCTCGAGCTCGACGCAGGCCGACAGGCTCTCGAGGAAATACCTCAAACTGCGCTCGCGGATCACAGCCTCTTCGGCCGCGATGTTGATCGGATAGACGCATTGTTCCGGCGTGAAACAGACGAGCTCCAACTCCCGCACCCGAAGATCGTCGCGGATCTTGCGCGCCGATTGGAGCCACGGATCGCCGAGGTAGAAATGCGGCTGCGCGCCCCACAGCTCGACACGCGTCAGACCGGCTTCCGCGACATCGTCCAGAAACCGCGCAAAGGAGTGGCGGAAATAATGGAAGTTCATCCCGCAAAGCTGACCTGCCGCAAGCCTCGCCATGATTTCCCTGCCCGGTTTTCTGTTCGTCACGCGATTTCGCGGCAGATCGATACCAGCAGATCAGACGTCTGACAATTCAGGAGCACATGCCGCGGCAGCACCGCTTCCACCGGCAACAGGCCTCCACGGACGCCGCAGCCTCCTCACTTTCGCGCAAAATTGAAGGCGAAATGGCTGCCCTTGTACCAGTCGCTGGCAAACATGATCGGCTCGCCGGAGCGCGTAAAAACCGTTTCGTCGATCAGAAAGGCCGGGCCGAAATCGGAGAGCCCGTGGCGGGAGACGGCACTTTCCGGCAGCATTTCCGCGCGCGCCTCCGCCGTCGACATGCGCGGCGGGTAGCCGTAGCGTCCGAGGACGGCATTGAGCGAGCCGCTCCAATCCACCTCATAGATCGGATCGGAAATCAGGCTGCGGCGGATCATGGCGAGGCAGTAGATGAGCGGCTTGCGCTCATGCAGCCGCAGCCGCTCCAGCCGGATGATGGTTTCGCCGGGCGCCAGCTTCAGCGCCGCCCGCACCGCCTTGTCAGGCGTCTCCTCGGAAAACCCCAACACACGGTTTTCATAGCTGTAACCGAAATGGCCGGCCATCTCGGTAATGCTCTCGAATTGCGTGATCGAGCGGGCGACATGCAGCGTCCCGGCCGCCGTCAGAAAGCGGCCGCGCCCATGCTCGACGGAGAGAATCCCCGCCTGCTCCAAAAGCTTGAGCGCCTCGCGGATGGTCGGGCGCGAGCCGCCGAGATGCGCCTTGAGCTCCGCCTCCGTCGGGATCTTCTCGCCAGCCTTCAGGCCCCGTTCCGCGACGAGATTGAGAATGCCGTCGCGGAACCGCATGACCGTCGTCTGCCCTCCTCCACCAGCGCCAGCCATGTCTGCGTCCTCGCCTCTTTGCGGCATCGGGTCGTCGGTCCTCCCGAATCCCTGCCTCAATCCCTGCCCCAGTCCCTGCCATGAACGGGCGCTGAGCGCCCGCATCGACACCTTACCCGCCTAAGGCGGAACGTAGCGAGTTGACAAGTGCCTGTTGTCGGGCCATCAACTTGTCAGACAACATGGCCGCCGCCGAAAGGCGACCTGTCTGGAAGGCTAGAAGGATCATCCGCTGATGCTCAATTTTGACGAAAAGCGTTTTCTCGCGATCCAATCGGGCGCGGTTGCAACGGCCGGAGAGCTCGACGCGATCGTGGGCGCGGCTCTCGAGGCCGGCGCGCCCAACATCTTCTTCCTCGGCACGGGCGGCGCGGCGATCCTGATGCAGCCCGCCGTGGACCTTCTGCGCGCCCGCTCCGCCTTCCCGGTTTTTGGCGGCCACACGGCGGAGCTTCTCGCCGCCGGCTCCACCAATCTCAAAAAGGGTTCGCTCGTCATTCTCCCGTCCTTGTCCGGCACGACGAAGGAGAGCGTCGCCTTTCTCGAACTCGCCAAGGAACGTGGCGCCGAGGTCGTCTCTCTCGTCGGCCACGCCGATACGCCGCTCGGCCGCGACGCCGACCATGCGATCGTCAACTTCGCCGCCGACGACACGTCATCGGAGAGTTTTTACGTCCAGTCGCTCTTTGCGGCGCTTTCGGTGATGAAACACCGCGGCGAGATCGACAATTACGAGGCCCTCGTCGCCGAAATTCAGCACTTGCCGCGCGAGCTTCTGCGCATGAAAAAGGCGGTCGAGCCGAAGGCGGAAGATTACGCCAAGGTGATCGCGGGCTCCGACTGGCACATCGTCTGCGGCGCCGGCAATGTCTGGTACGAGGCGTTCTATTACGGCATGTGCATTCTGGAAGAGATGCAGTGGATCCGCACCCGCCCGATCCATGCGGGCGACTTCTTTCACGGCACTTTGGAGCTCGTGGAAAAGGGCGTCTCCGTCATCCTGATGAAGGGCGAAGGCCCGAACCGGGCGCTGGCCGAACGCGTCGAAGCCTTCGTGCCGAAGGTCGGCGGCTCGCTCACCATCCTCGACACCAAGGATTACCCGACCGAGGGGCTGTCGGCGGAAGCGCGCGAGCTGCTCGCTCCGGCCTTCCTCGCCACCATGCTGGAGCGCATCAGTGCGCGCCTTGAGGTGATGCGCGACCATCCGCTCACGACGCGCCGTTATTATCGCCGTGTCGAATACTGAGCCATGGCTTGCAGCCGTCGGTGACAATTGCATCGACGAAATCGGGACGAAGCCGGACGAAGGCGCCGGCTTCCACCCCTCGGTGCGCCTTGCCGGCGGCAATGCCGTGAATGTCGCGGTGCAGGCCCAGATCTTGGGCCTGCCCTCCGCCTATTTCGGCGCCGTCGGGCGCGACGACAATGGCGACATCATCGCCCGCGAGCTTCACCGCAATGGCGTCGATACGAGTTTCCTCGTCCGCCGGGCGAAGCCGACCTCCGTCACCCAGGTGCATGTGACGGACAAAGGCGAACGCATCATCGCGCTTGAGGATTTCGGCGCCTGCGCCGGCTACCGGCCGAGCGAAGCGGCGTTTGAGCGTCTGCTTGATGCCGCGCACATCCATATCGGCTGGTTCGACGATGGCGGTGCGCTGAAGCGGCGCCTCAAGGCGGCCGGCTGCTCGCTCTCCCAGGATCTCTCGGTCAACAACGCGCCGGAGCACCTGACGCCCGACGCCCTCGACATCGCCTTCTGCTCAGAGCCGGGCTCACCGCAGGCCGCAGAAACGCTCGGCAAAGGCCTGCTCGAAAAAGGCGCAGGCCTCGTCGTCGTCACGCGCGGGGCCGAGGGCGCTTCCGTGATTTCCCCAAGCCGCAGCCTGCATCTGCCGGCGGAGCCGATCAGCCCCGTCGACACGACGGGCGCCGGCGACAGTTTCATCGCGGGCTTCCTGGTGGCGCGCCTTCAAGGCGCCAACGACGCGGAGGCGGCCAGGGCCGGCATTCGCCGCGCCAGCGCAACCTGCCTGCACGAGGGCGGCTTCCCCCAGCGAAGCGAATAGGCCCGAGCCAAGCGGATAGGCGCGAGCGAATAGTTCGCGTGCCAAAAACACCCGCCTCAGAAAAGCGAACGGCCCGGGGATGGATCTCATCCCCGGGCCGCTCTTTAAGCGTTGATGTCGGTATCAGCCGATCAGAACTGGAAATCGGACTGATCGAGATCGGCGGCGTCGACCCCGACGAGGGTCAGGATGTCGCCGTCACCGAGATCGATCGTGGCATTTCCATCGGCATCGCTGCCGATCGACCCTTGAACATCGGCGAAGCTTCCGAAGCCCGATCCCGTCAGGTTGATGAGATCGGTGCCGTCCTCGAAGCCGTAGACCATGTCCGAGCCGTTGTCGGCAACGGAGACGTAGATGTCCTGCGCCCCGTCATTGGCGCCGAGATAGATGACGTCGTCACCTGCGCCGCCATAGGCGACGTCGGCGCCGTCGGAGGCGAAGATCGTATCGTTGCCGGCACCGCCATAGATGGTGTCGTCGCCAGCGCCGGCGCCCAGCTGATCGTCACCGAGACCGCCACCCGAGACGTCGTTGCCGTTGCCGGAGAGGACGACGTCGTCCTCGTCACCGCCATAGCTCGTGTCGTCATCGTCGCCGCCATAGGTCGTATCGGCCCCGTCGGCACCGAAGAGCACGTCCTGGCCAGCTCCGCCGAAGCCGAGGTCGTTGCCGGACCCGCCCCCGATGAAGTCGTCACCGGCACCGCCGGCCTGCTGGTCGTCGCCGGCACCGCCATACATCTGGTCGTTGCCTTCGCCGCCGGCCGCCGTGTCGTTGCCGTTGCCGCCGAACATCAGATCGTCGCCGTCGCCGCCGAAGGACAGATCGTTGCCGTCGCCGGCATAGATCGTGTCGGCACCGCCGCCGCCTTCGATCGTATCGGCCCCGAGACCGCCTGCGATCGATTCCGAATTATCCGTGCCGGGAAGGCTGTCGTCTTCGTCCGTGCCGACCGGCGTCGTCGGGCCCGAAGGGCCGCCACCCGGAACAGCGTAAGAGATCGTCCCGCCGCTGACGGAGAAATAGCTGGCGTTCAGGCCGTCCGTCACATCGATGGTGATCGAGCTCGTGGTGATGCCATTGTCGACGTCGAAGGTGAGCAGACCATTGCTGTAATCCAACGATTCGATGGTGTCGCTACCGCCGAGCTGCACCGAGATGACATCCCCCAGACCGAAGTCGGTGATGGTGTCACCGTCGAGATTGGAGGCAAGGCCTGAGAACGTGTCGTTGCCGGCACCGCCGGTCAGCGTATCGGCACCCGCTCCACCCTGGATGGAATCGGCGCCGTCGCCACCAGAAATCACGTCCACGCCGGCGCCACCAATGAGGGTGTCGGCCCCGGCACCGCCGGAGATCGTGTCGTCGTCGTATCGGCCGCACTTCCGCCGCTCAACGTGTCACTGTCCGTCCCACCAGAAACGATGAAGCTCTCGGCATTATCCGCCGTCGCGAGCGTCGTGGCGCCCTGGTTGAACGTGGCGACATTCCCGTTATCGACACTGAAGGTCAGCGCCCCGGTGACCGAGGAATCGGCGGTCAGGGAGACCGTGTCGGCTCCATCCCCACCATCGATGGTATCGCCGCCACCTGCGGTCACGGTCATGAAGTCGTCGCCGGCTCCTGCCGTGACGGTATCGGTTCCAGCGCCTGCATCAATCGTGTCATTCCCGGCACCGCCATCGAGACTGTCGGCCCCGTCGCCGCCATAGATGGTGTCGTTGTCATCGCCACCGGAGATCGTGTCGTTTCCGACATCGCCGGTGAGATAGTCCGCCCCGACCCCGCCGAGGATAAAGTCGTCGTCATTGCCGCCGTAGATCTGATCGTTGCCGGCATCGCCGCTCAGGCTGTCGGCACCGTCGCCGCCACTGAGCGTGTCGTTCCCGTCACCACCTTCGGCCGTATCGTTACCGTCATTCCCGCTGAGGTAGTCGTTCCCGGCCCCGCCGATGACAGAATCATCGCCGGTGTCACCGTAGAGGTAATCGTTGCCGGCGGCGCCATCGAGCGTGTCGTTGCCGCCGTTGCCGTCGACCGTGTCGTTGCCGGCGCCGCCCGTAATCGTATCAGCGATAGAGCTGCCGGTGACATCGAACGCTTCGACGTTCTCGAACGTCGCGAGCGTCGTCGTACCGTCGGTTACAGTGGCCACGTTGGTTTCGCTGACGCTCATGGCGAGGCCGGTTCCGCCTTCCGCGCTGATGTAAGCGGTGTCGTCGCCTTCACCACCATTGATGCTGTCGCCACCCCCGGCAAGCACGGTGATGTAATCATTGTCAGCGCCGCCATCGACGGTATCGGTTCCCGTTCCGGTCAAGATCCGGTCAACGCCCGCACCACCGAAGAGCGAATCGTCGCCGTCATCGCCGAGGATCGAATCGGCGCCACCGCCACCGAGAATAGAGTCCCCGCCCAAGCCGCCGACCAGCGTGTCATCACCGCCGCCGGAGTTGATCGTATCCGCGGCGTCGGAGCCGACGATCCTGAAGGATTCGATGCTGTCAGCCGTTGTCAGTGTACCGCCGGCATCTGTCATGACGCCGTGCAGAGAATCGTCACCCGTAAAGGTCACCGGCCCGTTATTGCTGCTCGCATCAATGTAGAGGGTATCGGTGCCCGCGCCGCCGTCGACCGTATCGGTCTCTCCGTTGTCAGCCACGACATAGATGCTGTCGTTGCCGTCACCGCCGTCGACGTTATCGCTGCCGTTGCCGGCGTTGAGGGAATCATTCCCGCCACCGCCGAGGATGCTGTCCGCACCATCGCCGCCGAACAGCGTGTCATTGTCGACATTGCCGCTCAGCGTATCGGCCGCTGCCGTACCCGTCACATAAAACTGTTCAATGTTGACGGCTGTAGCCAACGTATCAGCCGGGTCACTCGCATCGGTCATCACGCCGCCGTCAGAACTGTCGCCGGTGAAGATGACCGGGCCGGTCTGGTTGCTGGCGTCCAGATAAAGCAGGTCGATGTCAGCCCCGCCGTCGATGCTGTCGCCGTCGCCCGCCAGAACCCTGATCGTGTCGTAGCCCGTGCCGCCATCGACCGTATCGGCGCCCTCGCCACTTACAATCGTGTCACTTCCCGCACCGCCGAAGATCGAGTCGGCTCCAGCACCCGTCGAAATTGTATCGTTTCCGTCGCCGGTCGCGATCGTGTCGTTGCCATCGCCTGTGCTGATATTGAAAACTTCAACGTTTTTGACGCTCGCCAGAGTCTCTGGGCCCCCGGCGGTCATGTCGGTCATATTACCCTGTACGGTGTCCAGCTCGAACGCCACCCCGGTGTTGTTGGCGCCCGCGTCAAGGGTCAGGGTATCATTGCCGCTTCCACCATCGATGCTGTCGCTGTTGGCGGTATCGGCCACGACACTGATACGATCATTGCCATCTCCGGCATCGATCGAATCGGCGCCTTCGCCGGTCGAGATCGTGTCGCCAAGGCACCAGTGGCGATCGAATCATCGAAATCGCCAGACGTTGAGATGTCGAAGCGTTCGACATTGTCGAGGCTCGCCAGCGTGTCGCCACCCGATGTCATGAGGCTGGTGCCCCCATCGACCCACGTGAAATCCACGGCTGCGGCGATGCCGGTCGCATCAAGCCGCGCAGTGTCCGTCCCTTCGCCACCATCGATCGTGTCGCCGGCACCGGTAATGGAATCAGCATCGGCAACCACCCGGATGTCATCGCCGCCACCGAGGGCGGAGATGGAATCGGCGCCCGCATCCCCGAAGATTGTGTCGGCAAACTCCGATCCTTCGAGCGTGTTGTTTCCAGCATCGCCGTTATAAGTTGGCATGGTTTTCGTCTTCCTTGTTTGGTGGGAGGCGAGCAAATTGCCGCACGTCGCCCTCACCGCTAGACAACAAATATTGCGAGAGGATTAATGGCCGCATTATCGCCCGATATGCAGCTACAGGTAGAACATTTTTGGTTAAACCGCAAATTTTAGCCAGCTATATGAATTTACATGGCGATGATCTGTAGTTTATAAGAATAAAACATAGAAAATAACCTTATTTCTAGGAAAAAATGCAAATACTATATAATACTACATTTTTATTTTAAATCTAAGTGCAGTCATGTCGTACAAATTGAACTGACAAGGGCCGGCGCCGAAATCCGGAGTTCGCGCCGCAGAGAGCAGGCAAAATCGGACGCACGCGACCGCCGAGCGTGCCCCCCCGAGCGCGCGAAACAGAGCGTCCGCCGCACATCCTTGGTGAAGCTGTTGCCGGAGGTTGCGGGGGCCCGAGAGGCAGGGGAGCAGGGACCGCTCAGCTCCTTCCCGGCTGAGGCCCCTGGATCGCCTTTGAGCGACAACCGGCCTGCGTGACCGAGGTCGCCGCGCTCGATCGCATAGAAATCGGGCGCGTAAAACTCGGGGCGGCCGGCGAGCGCGACGAACACGCCACGATACAGGCCGGTTTCGGGCTGATGCTGGATGGCCGCCGCTTCGCCGTCGATCCGGAGAAGAAAAATACCGGGCCGCTTCGCCAGGTTCGTCAGCTCAAAAAACGAGAACTGTTGGAGCTTGCCGCGACGCAGCGCATGGACGCGCTCCACCGGAATATCGAGGAGCTGCTGCGCGCGCTCAACGGAGAACCCGTCGAGCGCCTGATCGAGACACATCATCAAATTGGAGCGCGAGCGCATCTCCACATTCCCCTGATCCACACCGAAATCCGAGATTTCGACAAACTCACCCTCGGTCGAGACACAGACGAAGTCGCCCGTCGTCGGCGCCGCGCCCCATTCGCGCAGCTGGCGGGCGACGGCCGCGAGGTCCGACGAGCCCGACTTGTCCACGATGCGATCGAGGTCCCACTCGTTGAGGCAACGCCCGTCGAGCCCCCAATCGTCCTCGATCGCATAAGGATTTGGCCTGTCCCCGTCATAGCTGAAAGAGATACGCGTGATCGTCGTATAAGGATCGCGGAGCTCCGCCGTGGCCAGATCGATATGGCGGCCGAAGAAACGGAGGTCGCGCTCGCTGTCCTCGAAGAAGCACTTGGCCCGATCCGGCGCTTCGTTGTCGCAGAAAGAGAAGCCGATCGCTTCTATGGCGGCATCTTTCGCCATGCCGAGCTGCACGCCGACGACGCTGAAAGGCTGGGCATTGTCCTCAACGACCGGCTCGCGGCTGCAGGCACCGATCAGTGCGCTTGCCACGATGAGAGCGGACATTGATGCCAGTCGGTGCAACGTCATGATTCTGCTTCTCCTTTGTCGCCCGAGGCGACGTACCGGCGCGAAACCGGCGCGTCCAGGCCCGCCGGGTGTTTTTCACGCCCCACAGACCTGTTGGAACGGCAGAGGGAGCAGACCGCCCCGCCCCACAGCCCGCAGCGAGACCCCGGCGGAGGTCGCGACTGGCGAAAGGATCTTCGTGTCGAAATGATGCAATGCGAGGAAGCGAAGCGCTCCAGCCACGATCGCGTGCACGCTGCGGGACCGAGCTACTTCGCCGGAGCGTCCACGGCCATGCCCCGCACCAGAGCCGCGAGCTGGCCGCCCTCGAGGGCCTCCAGAACGGCCATCGGATATTCGCTGTTCCACCGCTCCGCCCGCGCCACGGAATGCAGCCACTTGCGGCGCTCCTCCGCGGAGGCGCCGGCAATCCATTCCGGCGATCGGCAGGAGAACTCGCTGTCGAGCTCGACGTCGGGTCCGCTGAGCCCGCATTCCACCGCCGCCTCCAGCATCTCGTGGTAGCCGGGCAGCGTCGTGATCGTCTCCGGGGTCTGATGCGGCTGGCGCTGGTACTGGTCGAGCAACTGCCGCGCAGAAGCCAGGAATTCGTCCATTGTCGGTTTGTCCATCTGATCGTCGCGCACCGTCACCTTCGCCGGCAGCGCCTTGTTTTCATTTTTCACGCGTTTGACAGGGTTCTTAGCCTTGCCGAAGATCGCCCGAAAGTCGGCTCTGCCGCCACAGTCGAACAGCAGGAACCCTCGTGAAAATTACCTCTGCAACCGTCTACCATGTCAAAGGCCAAGGGCTGACGCCGGTCATCGTCGAGCTTCAGACCGACGCCGGGATCACGGGATTGGGCGAAGCGGCGCCCTCCTTCGGTTGCGGAGGCAGCGGAGCGGCAGGGATGATCCGCGACCTCTGCGAGCGGTTCGTCGTGTCGCGCGATGCAAGGCGCATCAACGCGATCGTGGCCGAGATGATCGACCAGGCATTCTGGTTGCGCAATCCCGGCGGGATCGCCGCCTCCGCGCTCAGTGCAATCGAAACCGCTCTCTGGGATATCAAGGCGCGCTCGCTCGACCTGCCGGTCTATGATCTGTTCGGCGGCCGCCTGCGGGACAATCTCGATTACTACGCCAACGGCTGGTATTTCGGGGCGAAATCCCGTGCCGAAGTCATCTCGAAGGCCGAAGCGGCCGTTCGCGATGGGCATCGCGGCCTGAAGATGTATCCGCTCGCCCGCATCCGGCCGAACGGCACTCTGCGCCACCCCGACAATCGCTTCGCGGACGACCGCACCGTGGTCAAGGACGCCATCGCCTTCGTGCGGGACATGCGCGCGGCCATCGGGCCCGATGTCTTGCTGATGCTCGATCTGGCGGGCGGGCTTTCCCACTCGGATACGATCCTGTTCTGCAAGGGGATCGAGGAATACGACATCTCCTTCGTGGAAGAGATCATCGATCCGGGCGATCTCGGCGCGATGCGCCAGATCGCCCCGCATATCCAAATCCCGATCGCCACCGGCGAGCGGCACCACCTGATCAACGGCTTCCGCGACCTGCTCGAGACGCGTTCCGTCGGCATCCTGCAGCCCGATATCGGCAATGTCGGCGGCTTCGCCGAAGCCTTCAAGGTCGCCGCCCTCGGCGAGGCCTACGGTCTGAAGGTCCAGCCGCATGTCTGCGCAAGCTCGCTCGGGGCGAGCGTCGGCGCGCATCTCAGCGCATGCATCCGGAATTTCTACATCCAGGAGCATTTCCCCTACTGGTCGACCATTCCCGGCTACGTCGAGGTCGCGAACGAACCCTTCGAGACCTGCGCCCGCAATGGCGTGCTTCCGGTGCCGGAAGGCCCGGGCTTCGGGGTGACACTCAACAAAGTCGTCATGGAAAAACATGTCGTGGCACACCTCGACTAGCAGCCTCTGAAACACCCTGGCGAGGCCGTCTCGTCACGGACAGCATCATCGCGCCGCCTCACTCAGATAGGCACGATCAGACGTCTTTCTGATGCCGGATCAGCGGCCGGCCGGGGAGCGGCACGAAGCGGTCATGGCGCGCCACGCCGGCGGAAGACGAGGACAGCGTCCACGCGATCCTCCCCCCCACCGCTCCTTCGTGGCGTCAGACCGGCCGGCCTGGCCTCCACCGATAGACGCACGAGATTTGTGCTGGCGTTCTGTGCAACAGCGCCCTATCTATCATCTCAACGATTCTTGAGTTATTGAGATGATGATGCACGAGGAAGAAGCGCTGACCGCCTTTGCGGCGCTGTCGCAGGAAACGCGGCTTCGCATCGTCCGGCTGCTGGTTGCGGCAGGCCCTACAGGCATGGCCGCCGGGGCGGTCGGCGAAGCGATCGGCGGGGCGTCGTCGTCTCGCATATCCTTCCATCTCAACCACCTCGAACAGGCGGGCCTCGTCACATCCCGGCGCAAGGGCCGCTCGATTATCTACAGCGCCGCGCTGACGACGCTTTCCGGCCTTGTCGAATTCCTCATGCGCGATTGCTGCCAGGGAAATCCGGAGGTGTGCGATCCCGCAATCGCCGCGCTGTCCACATGCAGCAGCCCCACAAAGGCGACACCGCATGCGTGATGCACGTGCTGATCGCGTCTTCGACCACCTCCCGCTTGCCGCCTCCGATCCTCGCCGACAGCCTGGCATGAGCGCGGCGACAGAACATTCAAACAAACCGAGGCACACCATCGATGCCGAATGAGCTTCCCAATCTCGATGAGAGCTGCGTGGATTTTCCCAGCCTTGACCGGCTGCACACGGCAAAACCTGCAACCCATCCACCGCGGATCCTGCTGCTTTACGGCTCGCTGCGCGAACGCTCCTACAGCCGTTTTCTGACCTTCGAGGCCGAACGCCTGCTGAAGCATTTTGGCGCGGAAACACGTATCTTCGATCCGCACGGCCTGCCCCTGCCCGATGGCGATGACGTCGACCATCCCAAGGTGCAGGAATTGCGCGAACTCTCGCTTTGGTCCGAGGGGCAGGTCTGGACCAGTCCCGAGCGGCATGGCGCGATGAGCGCCGTCCTGAAGGCGCAGATCGACTGGGTTCCCCTCTCCGTCGGCTCGATCCGTCCGACTCAGGGGCGCACTCTTGCGGTGATGCAGGTCTCGGGCGGCTCACAGAGCTTCAATGCCCTCAACCAGATGCGCGTTCTTGGCCGCTGGATGCGGATGATCACGATCCCGAACCAGTCATCGGTCGCCAAAGCCTGGCAGGAGTTCGACGAAGCCGGCCGGATGAAACCGTCACCCTTCTATGCCCGCGTCGTCGATGTGATGGAGGAACTGGTCAAGTTCACGCTGCTGACACGCGACGCCTCGCCATACCTGACGGATCGCTACTCCGAGCGAAAGGAAAGCGCCGAAGCCTTGTCGCAGCGGATGAACCTTTCGGCCGCCACATAGCTGTGCCGGGCTGATGCGAGCCGGAAAGGTCGTGCCTGAGCCACCTCTCCGCCGCCTCTCCGCCGTTTCGATCTCGGCCGGCGAATTCTGCGAATGCCCTGCGCTTGACCAGATGCTCGGGCCAGACCACGCCGATCCCTGCCTCTTGCGACGAACCCGCGGCAGCGCTTGCGTCAATCGCTGCTGGCCGGCTTTCCCATAATCTGGTCCTCCATGGGTTTCCCGAAATTGCCCGTTGGACATGGAGAAACCGCAAAGGAGCGTCTGCACGACATGTGCCGGCAGACCATGTGGGCGGGCCACCATGATGGCGAGCGGCGCCCGATGATGGCGAGCGCATCGGCAGCAAATTTGAGCACGAAGCCATGCGCCAGCAGCAGATATCGTGACCAGAAAACCGCTCCGTTGGCGGGCAGACGCCGCCACAATGGCATGTGCCTGCCGTTAGCCTTCGTGATGGTGCAGAGGAGCGGAGCTTCCGCCACGCCACCAAGTGGCTCGGCCGTTCGCCCCCGGAGGCTCATACCAGGTACGGCGTGAGCACCTCTTCGATCCATCCCATGAACGCTCGGACGCGGCGCGAAAGGTTATGGCGATGGGCCACGACCAGCGACACTTTGAGCGGCTCGGGACGGAAATCGGGCAGGATTTCCACCAGTGCTCCGCTTTCGAGGTGCTGCCGTATCCCATAGAGCGCCGCCTGGATCAGCCCGAGCCCGGCAAGACCGGCAGCCTCGTAGGTCTGAACGCTGTTGACGTGCACTCCGCCAGGCAGCGCGAGCGTCGCGTAGTCGTCCGTGCCGATTATCGGATACTCCCATCCATAGGGTTTTCCGCCGAGCGTCCTGCTGTAGTGGACCATCCGGTGTTCTTGAAGCCGCAAATCCTCCAGCGTGCGCGGTACGCCATGGCGCTCCAGATATGCGGGGCTTGCCGCGTTCACCATGCGCAACTGACCCAATGACCGGGCAATCAGCGTTTCATCCCCGATCGGCCCGATCCGCAGGACGCAATCGAACCCTTCTTGGACCAGATTCACCTGTCGGTCCGTGCTCGAGATTTCGAGCTCCAGTTCGGGATGGGTGGCGATGAATGCCGGCAATGCCGGCATAACCGTCGTGCGCGCGATCTCGGTAGGAAGGTCGACCCGCAGACGCCCTCGCAGGGCCACGCGATCCTCTGCAAACATCGTTCGCAGGTCGTCGACATCAGCAAGGACGTCTCGCGCTCGCGCATGGAAGGCGCGTCCATCCTCAGTCAGTTGAACGCTACGCGTCGTCCGGTGGAGAAGCCTGACGCCAAGCGCCTCTTCAAGCTTCCGAACCGCTGTGGAGGCGCGTCCCTTCTGGATGCCGAGGCTGTCGGCCGCGCGTGTGAAGCTCCCCATTTCGGCGACGCGGATGAAAATGCGGATGGAATCAAGGCTCGGCATGTCAGCGCATTCAGATTGTATTGCACTGGAAGAACAATGTGTTCGTCTCGACGCAGTTTATCGTTTTGAGGATGCACAATATGTCAGATGGCAAGCACCGCCAAGGAGACAGACATGAAGCCATCCGATGCCAAAATCGCCGTCGTCTACCATTCGGGATACGGCCACACGAAGCGCCTGGCGGAGGCTGTCGCGGAAGGTGCCTCGGCATCGCTGATCGCGATTGATGCCGACGGCAACATCCCGGAAGACGGATGGGAAACACTGGCGGCGGCCGACGCCATCATCTTCGGGTCGCCGACCTACATGGGCGGCCCGAGCTGGCAGTTCAAAAAATTCGCGGACGCTTCCTCGAAACCATGGTTCGAAGGGAGATGGAAGGACAAGCTCTTCGGCGGCTTTACCAACAGCGCAAGCCTCAACGGCGACAAGCTCAACACGCTGCAATATTTCCTTCTGCTTGCGGGTCAGCACGGTGGCCTGTGGGTCAGCCTCGCCGTCAAGCCGGCGAACGTGAGAGCCTCGCAGCGCGACGATCCGAACCGCATGGGCGCGTACATCGCGCCGATGGCGCAGTCGGACGCGGACGCGCCGCCGGAGGAGATGTCGAAAGGCGATTTGGAGACGGCCCGGCTTTACGGCGCCCGCGTGACCGAGATCGCCGGCCGCTTCGCACCGGCGCAGATTGCATGCGGGTGACGGAGTTCGTTCTGAGACTTGCCCCCGTGAGACCGGGCAAAACCCGATGAGACCCGGTCGCGCTGCAGCGGTTACGGGCGGCCGCCAGGCCCTTCCTCGACGCGGGCTTCCCGATACGTCTTGAGCGACAACCGCCCCTCCCGCTCGAGGTCGGCGCGATCGGCAGCGTAGAAGTCGGCACCTCCGGCGAGCGCGATGAATTCGCCGCGGTGCATGCCGATTTCGGGGTGATGCTGGATCGTGGCAGGCTCGCCGTCGATCTCGATGACCGAGATGCCGATCCGCCTCGCCAGGCCCATCAGCTCTTCCAGCGAGAACAGGTCGATCTTGCCACGACGAAGCGCGTCCAGACGATCGGTCGAGACCCCCAGAAGCTGCCGCGCACTGGCGTCGGAGAGGCGATTGAGCAGCTGGTCGAGGTGCATCAGAAGGCGGGATCGCGAGCGCATCTCCCGCGCCTCTTCTGGCGTATCGCAGATTGCATCCCAGACGCAGGTGTATCTCTCCATGGCCACCTCGTATCGCCGTCGTAAGGGTTCCGACCGAATCCGCCAGCAACACTCGCGGGTTCTGGCTCAGCTGCCAAGGGACGAGTGTTCGCTGGCCGGCGGATCGTCGCTGAAGGCAGGGCGCACCTGATACTCATCGGGCTCGGCCGCGGAAGGCGTTGGAAGGGTGTGCCCGTCGAGGATATGCCCTTCCAGCGCGACCGCAAGCGCATCGGCCATCTCGCTCAGCGTCTCGTCGACGGTCTCACCCTGGGTGATCGCGCCGGCCACGTCGCGCGCCCGGGCGACAAAGCCGCCGTCTGGATCCGGCGTGAGGAAGACGGGGAAAGGGACGCTCCCCAGGTCGTGGGTGGCACGGAGGTCCACGGTCACCGCGTCGTACGGGAAGACAAACCGGTCACCCTCCGCGCTCACCACACCGGCCGTCGCGAGGACGGCAAGATCGTTGCGCAGCTGGGCGGCCTCGCGCCGAAGGATCGCCGCCAGATGCTCGGCGGTCACCGGTCCGGCGCCGGCCATGGCCTGGACGATCGGCCACCGGTGCGGCGGCAGGATCTGTTGCATCAGATCTTTGGCGGCGAAGGTCAGGACCTCGCCCTGCGCCTCGCCGCGGAAGGCAGCCACCGCCGTCTCCGACGCCTGTTCGGGACGCGCTATGCTGACGGTGACCACGCGCACGACAAATCTCCGGGTGTGGTGGGCGATTTGGAACGAAGCATGCCGATTTGCCGCCTGGCGGACCTGAGACCCCGCCGTCGGAAAGGCGCCCTCGCCAGCGCTTGCAATTTAAGGAAAATTGGCGCACCCGACAGGATTCGAACCTGTGACCTCTGCCTTCGGAGGGCAGCGCTCTATCCAGCTGAGCTACGGGTGCAGCTCACGCCCATGTAACCGATCAAAGGCGGGCCTGCAACGGCGTGTCGACGCCTGCGGCGCGTTTGTGAAAACCGGGAGCGTGAGACGCACCTATCCGCCCCTCAGGCCGGGCCTCGTCAAAGGCGTGAGGATCGTCTGCCCGCCCCTTGAAAGCGGCATTGCCCCGTCAGCGAGCCTCGCCGCCTAAGAGGTTGCCCGAGCTGGACCACCCCCGACCCACCGCCGCCTCGCCGCGGAAGGCAGCCACCGCCGTCGAACCACCGCCGTCGAACCATCCAGCGCCCGCAAAGACGCGTCCCGATCGCAGGCAGCCGCGTGCGCACTCTCCGGCCCCCGATTTGCCATCGCGCGCACGTCTGCCTAGTTCTTGCTCAAGCGAAGCAGGGAGGCACAAAGCCATGAGCGACAATCCGATCCTGAAACGCGTCTATGCGCTCGCCGGAGACCGCGACGAAACGCGCAATGTCTATGCCGCATGGGCCAGGGACTACGACACCGACACGTTGCGCGGCATGGGCTACGTCGCGCCGAAGCTTGCGGCCGCGGCCCTTGCCGACCTCGTCGACGACACGGCGCGCGTGCTCGATGCCGGCTGCGGCACGGGCCTCGTCGGCGAAGAACTCTCCCGCCATGGGCTCGGCGCCGTCGATGGCATCGATCTGTCGCCGGGCATGCTGGATGTGGCGGCGGAGAAGAACGTCTACCGCAATCTCGACGTGGCGGATCTGACGGAGCCTTTGAACATTGCCGACGACAGCTATGACGCGGCGATCAGCGTCGGCGTGTTCACCTCCGGCCATGTCGGCCCCGATGCGATCGCCGATCTTGCCCGCGTGGTGAAGAAGGACGCGCCTCTCGTCATCACCGTGCACGAAAATGTCTGGGAGGCGCAGGCCTATCCCGATGCGCTCAGCCGCTTCGAGGCGAACGGACATCTGCGCATCAACGAGCTCATCGAAGCGCCCTATCACGAACGCGAGGGCTATCGCTGCCGGCTGTGCCTTCTGTCTGCCGCGTGAGGCAGTCCCGTCTCGGGAGAGACGCAAGCGCGTCAATACGTGTCACGCCCTGCCCTCGAAAGCCGCGATAGCATGGTCTTGCCAAGGCCCCGCGCCACGGCCCCAGCACAGAGGAGCAGGCCCATGAGCGAGAACTTCCCGGAAACCCTGCAGGAGGTCACCGACGGCATCGAGCTTTTGCAAGGCGCCATCCCTGACCTGATGCAGGCCTTCGGCGCGCTCGGCGAAGCCGCCTCCGAGGAGGCCGCCCTGTCGCCGAAGGTCAAAGAGCTCATTTCGCTCGCAATCGCCGTCTCGGTGCGCTGCGATGGCTGCATCGCCTACCATGCCAAAGCCGTGGCCGATTGCGGCGCCACGCGCGCGGAGGTGGCCGAGGCGATCGGCACTGCCATCCATATGGGCGGCGGCCCCTCGGTGGTCTATGGAGGTGCGGCCCTCAGAGCCTTCGACGCCTTCCTGGAAGACCACGCCTGAACGCCGGGTCCCGGGCCAACACCGCACTTGCGGAAAACGAAGTCGAAGAACGCATTGCCAGCCCCCTCCCCGGCGGGTCGGAACCTGCTGGAGCAAGCTAGCGTTGGCTCCCACGTGCGAAGTTGGCCGGCGTCTACCGCCACCCACGCGCGGACGTGACGCCGAAGCGCATCGCGGGCGGAAGCTGGAAGATGAAGTAGGGATTGAGCGAAGGCAGCGCGCTCACCTGGTCGAGGCGCCGCTCCTGATCCTCCGTCAACGTGACATCAAGCGAGCCGATGTTCTGGGCGATCTGCTCGGCGCGGCTCGCACCGATCAGCACGGACGAGACCCCCGGACGCGTCGCAACCCAGGCCAGGGCGACTTCGGCCATCGAGCGACCGATCTCGCCGGCGACAGCCCGGAGCGTCTCCACGATATCGAAGTTGCGTTCCGTGAACAGCATGCCGCCGAACGGGTTGTCGCCCTTCAGTCGCTCGCTGCCCTCGCGCGCCTCATTCTCACCCGACACGCTCTTGTCGGGAAGGCTCGCAGACCGGCTGGCCTCGCTCAACATCTCGCGGCCGTACTTGCCCGTCAGCAGGCCGCCCCCGAGCGGGCTCCAAGGCACCATGCCCAGATCGAACTCGCGACCGGCAGGCAGAATGTCGAGCTCGATGCCGCGATCGAGGAGAGAGTACTGGTATTGAAGCCCGATCGGAACCGGCAGACCGTGGGCCTGAGCCAGCGTCGCAATCTTGGCGACATACCAGCCGGGCGCATTGGAGAAGCCGTAATGCAGGATCTTGCCGGCTCTGACGGCATCGGTCAGAGTCTGGAGAACCTCTTCCGCAGGCGTAACGCGATCCCACACGTGCACCCAGTACATGTCGATATAGTCGGTGCCGAGACGGCGGAGCGACCCTTCAAGGCCGGCGCGCATGGCTTTTGCGCCGTTGCCACCGCTGTGCGGGTTGCCATCCTGACTGCGGGCGAACCCGGCCTTGGTCGCAATCACGACGCGGTCACGGATCCCCTTCTCGCGCACGAAGGCACCGACCATCTCCTCGCTGCGTCCGCCTGAGTAGATATCGGCGGTGTCGATGAAATTGCCTCCGGCCTCGACATAGGCGTCAAACACGGCGCGCGATTGGTCCCGCCCCGACCCCCATCTCTCGGCGCCGAACGTCATCGTGCCAAGCGCCAATGGGCTGACGAGAAGTCCCGAGCGGCCAAGTGTGCGGTAATGGGTCAGGGTCATCGATCGCCTCCATGCGAATTGGGTTCGATCCGGTAGATAGATTGCGCCGTCCGTCGTGATTAGCGGTTGCGGCTCGCATGGGCTTGTGAGCATCGTGCATGAATGCAGCGGACTGAACTCAACGATCTGCTCGCGTTCGAGGCGATTGCGCGCGAGCGCAGCTTCACGCGCGCAGCCGCCCGGCTCGGCATGTCGGCGTCGGCTCTCAGTCACGCCATGCGCGGGCTTGAAGAGCGTCTGGGCGTGCGCCTTCTCGCGCGCACCACGCGCAGCGTGTCGCCGACAGAGGCGGGCGAGCGGCTGCTCCGCTCTCTGACGCCGGCTCTTGCCGAAATCGAGGGTGGACTGGCGAGCCTTGCCGCCTGGCGGGAGACACCATCCGGCACGGTGCGGTTGACCACCTTCTCCTATGCGGCCGAAACGATCCTCCAGCCGAAGCTTCCGGCCTTCCTGCTCGCGAACCCGGACGTCAACGTCGAGATCGACGTCAATGACGGGCTGACCGATATCGTCGAGGCCGGCTTCGATGCCGGGATTCGCTTCGGCGAGACCGTCGCAAAGGACATGATCGCCGTGAAGGTCGGTCCGGACCTGCGCACGGTCGTCGTCGGCACACCGGATTATTTCAACCGCCACCCGAAGCCCGAAACCCCGGACGATCTTCGCCGGCACGTTTGCATCAACTATCGCCTGCGAACGAGTGGCGGACTTCTCCCGTGGGAGTTCGCGGTCGGCGAACGCGACATCAATGTTCGTCCGACCGGCCAGCTGATCACCAACGACGGACCTCTCGTGGCGGCGGCCGTCCGCGCTGGCGCGGGGCTTGGCTACATCCTCGAGCATGAAGTCGCAGAGGATGTTGCTGCCGGCCGCCTCGTCCAGGTTCTCGCCGATTACTGTCCCGTCTTCCCGGGATGCCGGCTCTACCATTCGAGCCGCCGACAGACCCCGCCGGCATTGCGGGCTCTGATCGACGCTCTGCGAGACAATCGGCCATGAACGTCCTTGAAGGAGCCGCCCCTCTTCGGGCATTCACGAAAGCAGTCTGATGACAGAGAAAAACGAAATCGGCCGCGATCTTTGAGCATGATCCGCATCTCCACCAACATCGCGCTTGCCGAAGACGAAATCGAAGAGCGCTTCGTCCAGGCGTCCGGCCCCGGCGGGCAGAACGTCAACAAGGTGGCGAGCGCGGTGGAGCTGCGCTTTGCGCTCGCCGCTTCGGAAAGCCTCCCGCCGGACGTGAAGCAGCGCGTCACTGGCCTTGCCGGCCGCCGCCTGAACAAGGACGGCGTCCTCGTCATCCGCGCCGAACGCTTCCGCAGCCAGGAGCAGAACCGCGAGGATGCCGAAAAGCGCCTCGTCATGCTCATCCGCCAGGCTCTGACCGCACCCAAGAAGCGCCGCCCGACGCGACCCACCCGCGCCTCCAAAGAGCGGCGCTTGCAGACGAAGAAGGCCCGCGGCGCGCTGAAGAAAGAAAGACGCGGCGAATGGTGACAAGGTAAGCCCCGGCGAAATGCCCGGCTCGCCTTCTCTTTGCTTGTGAGACAAGAACGGGCAGTCTAGCCATATCAGATGAGCGATGGACTGAGACATACCGGCTTCTTCAGCGACGAGGCCTGTTTCTGGCACGGTGGCGGCAATTACGCCTTCATGGTGCCGGCCGGCGGGCTGGTTCAGCCCATGAACGGGCTACCGGAAAGCCCGGAGAGCAAACGGCGGCTCAAGAACCTGTTGGAGCGCACCGGCCTCATCGCCGAGCTCGACCTGCGCTCCGCCGCACCGGCGACGGACGAGATGCTGCGCCGCGTCCATCCCGAACATTATCTCCGCGAATTCAAAAAACTCTCCGACGCGGGCGGCGGCGAGCTCGGTCAACGCACCCCGTTCGGACCGGGCGGTTACGAGATCGCCGCTCTCTCGGCAGGCCTTGCGACGGAAGCGCTTCGCGCCGTCCTCGGCGAGGAAATGGTCAACGCCTATGCGCTGTCGCGCCCGCCGGGACATCATTGCCTGCCGGATCGGCCGATGGGCTTCTGTCTCCTCGCCAATATCGCCATCGCCATCGAGACGGCTTTCGCCGAGCGGCGGGCGGAGCGCATCGCCGTCGTCGATTGGGACGTGCATCACGGCAACGGCACCGAGGCGATCTTCTACGGCCGCAGCGACGTCCTGACGATTTCGCTCCACCAGGAAAACAATTACCCACCCGGCTCGGGGCGGATCGAGGCCCGCGGCGAAGGCGCTGGCGAAGGCTATAACATCAACGTCCCGCTCCTGCCGGGCGGCGGCCACGACGCCTATCTCTACGCCTTCGAGAAGATCGTGAGCCCGGCCCTCACGCGGTTTCGGCCGGACGCGATCATCGTCGCCTGCGGCTTTGATTCCTCCGGCGTCGATCCGCTCGGGCGCATGCTGACCTCGGCCTCGACCTTCCGCCAGATGACACGGATTCTGATGGAAAGGGCGCTCGAACTCTGCGGCAGTCGCCTCGTCGTCGTCCATGAAGGCGGCTATTCGGAGCTGCATGTGCCCTTCTGCGGGCATCAGGTCATCGAGACGCTGTCGCGCTCGCAGATCCATGCGCCGGATCCGCTGGAGGAGCGCATCGCGGGCCAGCAGCCCTCGCCGCGCGCCCAGGCTTTCCAGCGCGTTTTGATCAACGAAATGGCGGGCTTTCTCGGGTTTTAGCGGCCATCCGCCGGCTCAGGAGAACTCTCCCGCGCAAGGCGGGAGATTTTGGTGCAAGCGCGCTGGGCCTATCTGCGCCGCTCAAGGGCCGCGTCAGCTGACGCCCTTCAAGACCGGCATCCACTGCGCCGGCACGTAGCGATAGCCGTCGCCATCCTTGCCGATATGGCCGGTCGCCGGGAACGGGAAGTGATAGGAAGCGATGCGCATGCGCTCCTCGGCCACCATGTCGAGAATGCGGTGGCGCGTCTCGCGTGCCGCATCGGCATCCTGATCGAACACCGCCGACCATTCCGGATGCGTGACGAAAAGCGCCGGATGGTTGGTCGTATCGGACAGGAACATCATCTTCTCGTCGCCCGATGCGATCGCGAAGACCGTGTGTCCCGGCGTATGGCCATGCGCGTCGATCGCGGTGATGCCGGGCAAAAACTCCTCGTCCCAGGAAAACTGCGTCAGGCGATCATCGAGCGTGCCGAAAATCTGCTGCGCGAGATCGAAATTCCCGCGCCGCCCTTCCGGCGCGTTGGCCTTGTTGTCGTCGCTCATCCAATAGGCATATTCCGGCTCCGGCACGAAGACTTCGGCGTTCGGATAGACCGGCGCGCCGTCCTTGGTGGTGAGCCCCATGATGTGATCGCCATGGAAATGGCTGATCACCACCTTGGTGACGTCTTCCGGCGCCATGCCCGCCGCCGCCATGCCGCGCTTCAGCTGGCCGGCCGTGGGCGGGCCTTTCTCGCCGAAGCCGGTATCGAAGAGGATGAGATCCTCGTCCTTGCGCAATGTGAGCGGCGTGAACGGAATGAAGAGCTTGTCCTCCGGCAGAAACGCCTCGCGCAACGCCGCCTTCACGTCCTCAAGCTCGGCATTGACGACGAAACCGTCCTGAAGCGGGCGCTCCGCCATACCGTCGGAAAGCTGCGTGACGAGAAAATCGCCGAGCTGATAGCGATAGGCGCTCGGAAGCTGCTCGTCCGGCGCCGCCGACATTCCGGCCATCTCTTGCTTTCCTTCAGATGCGCTCTGCGCGTCAGCTCTGCCGATGCCGCGCGTCAAGGCGGCTGCACCGGCTGTCCCGGCGGCCAGGGTGAGAAAAAGTGATCTCCTGTCGAGATGCATATGAACCTCCCTCACGGTCAAGTCTCGCAACCGAAACTAGGAGGCAGACGGCGCTTGTCAGGTCGCCGGCAGCACGCCTTGGACAAATCGCTGTGAGGCGAGAGGCTTTTCAGGTTCCGCGGATGCGGCCGCGTCCCGCAAAGAGCGGTGTTATCTGAACGACGAAAAAGAGAAAAAAGGCGGCCGACCAGAACGTCCCGCCACTTACCAGGAGCGGACGGTAGAAATCGACGACGAGCGGCGCCGCGACCCGCAAAAGGGCACCCGCATGGACGAGAACAAGGGCGAGCCGCACCGCCTTCCCGAGCAACCGCCCCGGTTCGGCCGAAACCGCAAGGCGCGCCATGACGGCAAGCGTCATCGTGCCGATCGCCCCGGCAGAGAGCGCATGCAGCGCCGCATCGGCGGGCACGAGAGAGGCAGGCGGCGCGGCAAGGGCGGCGAGGCAAAGACCGGCGATCAGCCAAAGATAGCCGCCGTGAAGGGCAAGCGTCGGCAGATCACCGAGAAGGAAGCCCCGCCAGCGCAGGAGGCGCACAAGGTTGATGAGGGCCGCCATCCCCGCCAGCACGAATGTGAGCGGATGTGACGGCACGAGCACCCAGGCGACAAGACCGGCTGAGAGAGACAAGAGCGCGATCAGATCGAAGCGGCGATAGGGCTCCGGCACGCGCCCACCCGCTTCATCTCCGAGGGCGAGACGCGTGAGCTCGGGCACGAGACGCCCGCCGACGGCCCCGATGAGGAGAGCCCCGACGGAAATGCCGAGGCGGGAGAGAAGTGCCACCATCTCATAATCGGCCGCCCCGTCACCCAAAGCGAAGACGCGATGCGCCAGCGAGGCCGCCGCAAGAAGGGGGAAGAGGACGAGCCCGTGCTTCGACTGTTTTGCGCCCGGAAAGCGCGACAACTTTAAGAGCAGGCCCGCAACGGCGAGAGGAAAGAGAACGTCGACTGCCGTTCCGATGGCGAATGGCACGACGAGCGGCAGCAGGCGGCCGGCGATCCAGAGGAAGAAAAGAAGGGCGAGCGACCGCCCGGGCAGTGCCCCCTCTCCCGCCCCCGCACCAGCAAGCGACAGAAGATACCCCGCCATCACCGCCGGCAGATAGCCGAACACCATCTCATGCGCGTGCCATGCAAGTGCCGGCATGCCGGCAACCTCGACGGGCTCGATCAGATAAAGCCACAGCCAGACGGGTACGGCCGAGGCGGCAAAAAGCGAGGCGCCGATGAAGAACGGTCGGAAGGGTGCAGCAAGAAACCAGCCGCTCCGCCGACCGGGATCCGCGGCGGCCGCAGCAGAAAAGGCAGACATCGCTCAGCTCGAAATCCGGCCGATCCTGACGCGCCATTCGTCCGGGCCCCGCTCGACATATTCCCAGGTGAAGTCGCCCGGGATGGCGATCTGCAGATAATGAAACAGACCCATCGGATCGTGGTCGTTGACGATGAGAAGGGCCTCGCCCGTCTGAAGCTCATCGAAGGCGGCAAAGAAGGCGACGCGGCGCATCGGTTTCGTGACCTCGCGCAAATCGACGAGCCGGTCCTCGGCGGCAGAAACGGTCATGCCTTCATCCTCCACGTTTCAAACACGTCTGAAATCTAGGCCGGCGACCGCCGCCGCTCGTTGCGCCACCACAAACTGGGGACACGAGGCCTCCTCTGCGAAGGGACGACGCACTCATCTGGCCGCCTCTCCCTGCCCTTAGAAAAACTCATCCAGCATGAGGTGGAATTGCAGCCGTCGCCAATCGACGTCGACGACGCCATATTGCTGGAGAAACCGCTCCTGAAGCGAACGGTCGAACTCACCAAGACAGTTCCACATGATGGCAAGGTCCTGGTATCGATCCGCGACACCGGCCTTCCCGACATCGATGCACCCCGTCACCTCACCGTCGAAGATCAGGAGATTGTCGAGCGAAAAATCGCCATGCGTGACGACCGCATCCGGCGCAAGCGGCAGCAGGCGATGCATCTCCTCCCACACCTGTTCGGCCGTCCATCCTTTCCGCTCGGCGTCGAAATCGTCGACATCGACCAGGCCCGCATCGAGGCGCTCTCGCGCACGGGCGAGGCTGTAAGCATGATCGCTCGTGAAGGGGCAGGCGCACACCGGGATCGCATGCAGCCGGCGCAAGAATGCCGCCAGCGCGTCGACAATGGCGAAGCGCACCGCGGGATCGGCCTCCAACACCTGATAGGCCGTCTTCCCGCGGAGAGCCGTCGTCACAAGCCATGCCTCGCTGGACGTCCGCGTGAAGCTGATGAGGGCCGGCACCGATATGTATCCGGCGAGCCAGCGCAACCTCACCATTTCATCGCTCAGATCATCGGCAAGGCCGCCTTCGCCGTGCTTCACAAACGCGTCCGGGCCGTTCGGTTTGCCGTGCAGCCGAAAGACAGAACCGCCCGACTGACCGACCCTGTCGCGCATCCACCGATACCCCGCCAGGTCGCCGGACATGAGGCCGGGCACCGGCGCCGGCTCACACGCCTCTTCTCGATCCGCATCGCTCATCCACAAAGCCCCTCTGCAAGGAGGCGCTTTCCATAGGCCCCAAATGCGGCCTTTGCTGCAGAGCTCACGGGACAGGACGACGCGCCCGAAGCCTGCTTGTCACGTCTTTCCGAGCCACCGCAGCACGCTGACGCCGCCGACAAGGCCAATAAATCGGCGGCCTCCGCAGCAGTTTTGACAGAATGTCGCAGCCGTCCTATCCGTCTTTACTGACAGAATGTCGCACCGCCCCAAATGGGCGAACGTTCGGTTCTTTGCTTTTCCGCAAAAAAGCTTTCCGCGATCGGGTGTTCATTCCTGTCATCGAACGAGATCGAGATAGAAGGACGAGATCGATGATCACCCGCCGCTCCGCATTGATGGGTGCCGCCAGTGCCGCCACAGCCGCCTTTCTGGCGAGCGCTCCTGCCCGTGCCACCGAGAAGGCCTCCGATGGCCTCACCCCCGCGACCACGGTCGGCGATCTGCCGCGCGTGAAGGGCAAGCTCGTCACGCCGCCGCATGTCATGGCGCACGACCAGGTCGCCAAGGGCGGGCCCAAGATCGTCGAATTCAAGATGACGGTGCAGGAAAAGAAGGTCGTCGTCGACGACCAGGGCACCGAATTCCAAGCGATGACCTACGAAGGCTCCATGCCCGGACCGACGATGGTGGTGCATGAGGGCGACTATCTGGAGCTGATCCTGGTCAATCCGGAAACCAACACCATGCCGCACAACATCGACTTCCACGCCTCCACGGGCGCTCTCGGCGGCGGCGGCCTCACCCTCATCAATCCGGGCGAGCAGACGGTGCTGCGCTTCAAGGCCTTCCGCCCCGGCGTCTTCATCTACCATTGCGCGCCGACCGGCATGGTGCCCTGGCACGTCGTTTCCGGCATGAGCGGTGCGGTTCTGGTTCTGCCGCGCGACGGTCTCAAGGACGGCGACGGCAAGCCCCTGCACTACGACCGCATCTACACGATCGGCGAATTCGACCTCTACATCCCGCGCGACGAGGACGGGAACTACAAGACCTATGACGGCCCCGGCGAATCCTATTCCGACACGCTCGACGTGATGCGCGGCCTCATTCCGACCCATGTCGTCTTCAACGGCAAGGTCGGTGCGCTGACCGGCGAGAATGCCATGACGGCCAAGGTCGGCGAGACGGTGCTCTTCATCCATTCCTGCGCCAACCGCGACAGCCGCCCGCATCTCATCGGCGGGCACGGCGACTGGGTCTGGGAAAACGGCAAATTCGCCAATGCCCCGCAGAAGGACCAGGAGACCTGGTTCGTGCGCGGCGGCAGCGCGGCGGCGGCCGTCTACACCTTCCGCCAGCCCGGCATCTACGCCTACGTCAACCACAACCTGATCGAGGCGGCGGAGCTCGGCGCCACCGGCCATGTGAAGGTAGAAGGCGACTGGGACAACGACCTGATGACCCAGGTGAGCGCTCCCGGCCCGATCCAGGCCTGAAGATCTAACAACGAACCTTCCCGCCGACCGACAGGCCGGCGGAGCGGCCCGCCACGCCCCCCGGCGGGCCGCCCTACCCTCAAGATGCGAGGAGGGGACGATGCAGCTTCATAAGACGCTTCGCGACGCCATGGCCTCAGGCGCGCTCCTCCTCGCCCTTTCCGCTTCCGCTTTCATCGAGTCCGCGATCGCCGCGGACAAGGCCCAGGACGATCCCGTCTTCGTGCGCATCGAGAGCCAGGAAGTCGCTTACAGGCCCTCCGGCGAATTTCTTCGCGGCAGCCATCCCGTCGATCCCCCGCTTGCGAAGATCACCCCGGAACGCGCCTTCTTCATCATGAAACGGCAGGTGACGCGCGGCGAATATTCCGCTTGCGTCGCCGCGGGTGCCTGCCGGGCGCTGGACGAGGCGGGAGAAGCGGCGCTCCCCCTCGTCGGCGTCAGCTACGACGATGCGATGGCCTATGCCGCGTATCTGTCGGAGACGACCGGCGACCATTACCGCCTGCCGACGGACAAGGAATGGGCGATCGCGGCCGGCTCGCGCTTTCAGGACGATGGCCTCGGCGTCACGACCGATACGGACAATCCGGCGGAGCGCTGGCTGGCAAGCTATGACGCAGAGGCCGCGCGCGCCCGCAAGGTCGAGGCCGAACCGCGTCCCATCGGCAGCTTCGGCGAGAACGAGAACGGCCTCTTGGATGTCTCAGGCAATATCTGGGAATGGACGTCGACCTGTTTCACGCGCCACCGGCTCGACGAAACGGGCGTTGCGAGCAGCCATGAAAGCTGCGGCGTGCGCATCGCCGAAGGCGAGCACCGGGCCTATCTGACGAGCTTCGTGCGCAACCCGTCGGCCGGCGCCTGTTCGGTCGGCATCCCGCCCGCCAATCTCGGCCTCCGGCTGGTGCGGGAAGAAACGACGTTCTTCGGACGCATCGGCGAAATCTTCGGCCTTTGAAACGAGCGGCAGACGCACCTCGCCCCGGCAAAGCACCGGGGCGCGTCCATCGCTGAGCCGAGCCTCAGACGTCGAGGTTCGCCACCTGCAGCGCATTCGTCTGAATGAACTCGCGCCGCGGCTCGACATCGTCGCCCATCAGGCCCGAGAAGATCATTTCGGCCGCATCGGCGTCCTTGACCGAGACCTGCAAGAGCGAGCGGCTTTCCGGATCGAGCGTCGTCTCCCACAGCTGGTCCGGGTTCATTTCGCCGAGCCCTTTGTAGCGCTGCAGCGTGATGCCCTTGCGCCCGACGGCGAAGACGCCCTCCAGAAGCTGAATCGGTCCGAATACCGAGCTGTCGACCTCTTTGCGCCGCAGCCGCGCCGGCTCTTCGAAGACCGACATCAGCGGCTGGGCATGATGATTGATCGACTTCGCATCGGCCGAGCCGATCAGCGCCGAATCGAGACGCACGACCTCGGTCACGCCGCGCAAGGTGCGCTGCAGGAGCACGCCACCATCGCGGACTTCGCCCTGCCAGCCCTTTTCGGTCTCATCGGCCATACGATCGAGGCGTTCGGCCGTCTTCGCGGCGATCTGCAACGCCTCCGCCGGCACCGCCATGCGCTCCGCATCGAGAGCGCCGGCAAGCGCCGCCTGCTCCACCACGGAACGATTGTAGCGCGAATGCAGCCGGTCGAGCGCCGTGCGCAAGCCGCGCGCCTCGTCGATGATGGCGCGCAGATCCTCGCTCGCCCGCTCCTCGCCATGGGCGAGCGTCAAGACCGTCTCTTCCAGGCCGCCGCGGATGAGATAATCCTCGAGCGCCCGCTCGTCCTTGAGATACTGCTCGGAGCGGTTGCGCGTCACTTTGTAGAGCGGCGGCTGGGCGATAAAAATGTGCCCGCGATCGATCAGCTCGCGCATCTGCCGGTAGAAGAAGGTCAGAAGCAGCGTGCGGATATGCGCACCATCGACATCGGCATCCGTCATGATGACGATGGTGTGGTAGCGCAATTTCTCAGGATTGAACTCTTCCTTGCCGATGCCGGTGCCGAGCGCCGTGATCAAGGTGCCGATCTGGTCGGAGGACAGCATCTTGTCGAAGCGCGCGCGCTCGACATTGAGGATCTTGCCCCGAAGCGGCAGCACCGCCTGATAGCCGCGGTCCCGGCCCATCTGCGCCGAGCCGCCGGCCGAATCGCCCTCCACGATGAAGAGTTCGGACTTGGCGGGATCGCGCTCCGAACAATCCTTGAGCTTGCCGGGCAGCGAGGAAATGTCGAGCGCGCCCTTGCGGCGGGTGAGATCGCGCGCCTTTCGAGCCGCCTCACGCGCGGCCGCAGCCTCGACCACCTTGCTGACGACGATCTTGGCTTCCGCCGGATGCTCCTCGAACCAGGTGGACAGCGCCTCGTTGACGACCGATTCCACGACCGGGCGCACTTCCGAGGAAACGAGCTTGTCCTTCGTCTGCGAGGAAAATTTCGGATCCGGCACCTTCACTGACAGGACGCAGGACAGTCCTTCGCGGCAATCGTCGCCCGTCAGAGACACCTTTTCGCGTTTGGCGATGCCGGAGCTCTCCGCATAGGCCGAGACTTGTCGCGTCAGCGCCCCGCGGAAGCCGGCGAGATGCGTGCCGCCGTCGCGCTGCGGGATGTTGTTCGTAAAGAGAAGCACCGTCTCGTGGTAGCTGTCGTTCCACCACAAAGCCGCCTCGACGGTGATCCCGTCGCGCTCGTGATAGACGGCGATCGGCGCCGGCATCAGCGGCTTCTTCGCCCGGTCGACATAGCGCACGAAGGCTTCGAGCCCGCCTTCGTATTCCAGGATCTCTTCGCGCACATCGGCATGGCGGCGATCGGTCAGGCGGATCTTGACGCCCGAATTCAGGAAAGCGAGTTCCCGCAGCCGGCGCTCCAGCGTCGCGTAATCGAACTCCGTCATCGTGAAGGTTTCGGTGGACGGCATGAAGGTGACTTCGGTGCCGGTCATATCGCCCGCCTCACCGATCACCGCGAGCGGCTGCTCGGCCACGCCGTGCACGAAACGCATCTCGTTGATTTTGCCGTCGCGCCAGATCTTGAGCTTGAGCCAGGAGGACAGCGCATTGACGACGGAGACGCCCACACCGTGCAGACCGCCGGAAACCTTATAGGAATTCTGGTCGAACTTTCCGCCGGCATGCAGCTGCGTCATGATCACTTCGGCGGCCGAAACACCCTCTTCGGGGTGCAGATCGGTCGGAATGCCGCGACCATTGTCCATCACCGTGACGGAGCCATCGGAATTGAGCGTGACCGACACTTCGGAGGCCCAGCCTGCAAGCGCCTCGTCGATGGCGTTGTCGACGACCTCGTAGACCATATGGTGCAGGCCCGAGCCGTCATCGGTGTCGCCGATATACATGCCGGGTCGCTTACGCACGGCATCGAGGCCCTTGAGGACCTTGATGGAGCCCGCCCCGTAATCTGACGGGAGGCTAATGCGTGGCGTCTCGGGTGTGTCCGTCATAAGCTTTCGAATCGGCTAGAGAGATGGTTTTCCCCTTATAGATGGGGATTGTGGCAACGCCAATGAAGGCGGCGGCCATGTTTTTTAGCGTCCACGCCTGATGTTGAGGATGACTTACGAAACACGGGCCGAATTGCCCGGCAAAGAGCCGTCCTTGGGGCCGTGAGGCGCCTCTCCCGCAGGAACGAGTCGCTCCAGCAAACCTTGCGCAAAGCCGAAGCTCACATCCTCGCCGGCAAAGAGCAGGCGGTACACAAGCGGGGCGAACACGTGGTCCATGAGCGCCTCGCTATCGGGCGGGCTCTCTCCACGCCGCGCCGCCCTCTCCCGGATCACCTCGAACTGCTCGCGCAACGCGCAGGCGCATTCACCCGCATTGGCCGATGTCTGGCCGCCGACGAGATCCCGCAAAACGGAGCGGCCAAAGGCTGACGACATCTCGTCGATGTATTGGGCAAGCCATGCTTCCATGTCGCTGCGAAACGACCCTGTGTCCGCCGGCGCACCGTCAGGGCGCAGACGCTCCAGGGCGACGTCGGAGAGAAGCTGCGAAAGGTCTCCCCAGCGCCGATAGATCGTCGATGGCGTCACCCCGGCCCGGGCGGCAATCGCCGGCACGGTCAGTTCCTCCCGGCCTGCCTCTCGCTGAATGTCCCGCACGGCCTGGTGAACCGCAGCCTGCACGCGCGCACTGCGCCCTCCCGGGCGAGGGCCCTTCCGTCCGCCCGCAACCGGATCTTCCTCACGTGTCATTCTGATCGCCACTAACGCAAATTATTTGCGTTAAGTGAAAACGTCGGATATTACAAAAGCACATTTTTCGCTTTTGTCTCACAGGTCGCCCCATGTCAAACGAATCTGCCCTGCCTGGAACGCCGGCCGCAACGACCGCGCTTTCGGTGCATACCGCAACAACGGTGATTTTCCTCGCCGCATCGAGCGCCCTCACCCCGCTCTACCGGCTTTACCAGGCCGCCTGGGGGTTCTCGCCAGGCATGCTCACCTTGATCTTCGGCGTCTACGCCTTCGCCTTGCTGACGAGCCTCGTCCTCGCGGGGTCCTTGTCCGACTATCTCGGACGTCGGCCGGTCCTCAGCCTCGCATTGCTGCTCGAAGTCGCCGCGATCACGCTGTTCCTGATCGCGACATCGCCAGGCTGGCTGCTTGCAGCGCGTCTTGTGCAGGGCGCGGCGACCGGCCTTGCCACCTCGACGCTCGCAGCGGCTCTGATCGATCTCGACCACCAGCGGGGTGCCCTGATCAACAGCATCTCCCCGATGCTCGGCATGGGCTTCGGCGCGCTTGGCACCACAGCTCTCGTCGAAATCGCCCCGGCGCCGTTGCACCTCGTCTTCGTCGTGCTGCTGGTGGCGCTCTGCCTGCAGCTCGTCCTGACGTGGCGGACACCCGAGACGGCGCAGCGGCGGCCTGGGGCTCTCGCCTCGCTGCGGCCACGGATCTTCGTGCCCCAAAACGCATGGACGGAGCTCCTCGCGGTCACCCCGATCAATGTCGCGGTCTGGGCGCTTGGAGGCTTCTACCTGTCGCTGATGCCCTCGCTCATCGCAACCGTCACGGCCGCGCATTCAACCTGGCTCGGAGGCCTCACCGTCGCGGCGCTGACGATGAGCGGCGGCCTCGCCATCCTCCTCCTGCGCCAGTCCGCGCCTTTGACGGCGCTTGTGAGCGGCGCATGCGCCCTGATCCTCGGCGTCTCCGTCACCCTGGTCGGAGCCGATCTGCATCTCGGAAGTCTTCTGCTTGCCGGCTCGGTCATCGGCGGTCTCGGTTTCGGCGCTGCCTTTCTGGGCGCCATGCGCAGTGTCGTGCCTCTGGCCGCACCACACGAAAGGGCGGGTCTGATGGCCGCCTTCTACATTGAGAGCTATCTGGCCAACAGCGTGCCGGCGATCCTCGCCGGATATATGGTACGACGGCTCGACCTTCTCGCCGTTGCCAACCTCTACGGGGGAGCGCTCATCGTTCTCGTCGTCATCGGCCTGATCCTGACATCGACGCGCCACGGCCGTGCCGCTGCCGCCAACGTCTGCACCTGCCCTGCCTGATCCGGCCTGCAGAGGCGGCTCTAGGCCTATAAAAGCTGTCCGTCGACAACCTCGATGAACTGGGCGCTGTCATTGACGGCGGCAAAGAGGGCCTTGTCGGTGCCGGTGAGAAAACTCTGCCCGCCGAGCGCCTCGAGACGCGCAAGAAGCGCCGCCCGCCGTCCCTCGTCGAGATGGGCGGCGACCTCGTCGAGGAGGAGGATGGGCGTCATTCCGGCAACGCGGGCAACGAGCTCTGCCTCCGCCAGGATGATGGCAAGCAGCAGCGCCTTCTGCTCGCCGGTGGAGGAAAGCGCCGCCGGCGCGTTCTTGGCGGCAAAGGTGACGGCGAGATCGGAGCGGTGCGGCCCCGAAAGGGTTCGCTTGGCGGCGCGGTCGCGCCCTCTCTCCGACGCAAGCGCCGCCCGATAGGCTTCCTCCGCCTCGCTTGCCGAACGGCCCGCCACCAGCTCCGCCTCGAAATCACCCTCAAGCGCGAGCCCGGCGGAGGGAAAGGCGGAGGTCTCGTCATGGGAGGCGATCAAGCCAGCGAGGAGCGCCACCGTTTCCTGGCGGGCGAGCGAGACGGCGAGCGCCGCTTCGGCGAGCTCCGCCTCCACCGCGGAAAGCCAGCGCGGTCCGGCATCGTCTTCGAGCAGACGATTGCGGCTCGAGATGAGCCGGTCGAAGGCGCGCACCCGCGCCCCGTGCCCCGGATCGATCGCAAGCGTCAGGCGGTCGAGAAAACGCCTTCGGTCTCCTGGCGCGCCGGTGAAGAGCCCGTCCATCGCCGGCGTCAGCCACAAAACCCGGCAATACTCCGACAGGGCTTCCGACGAGGGCGCCGTCGCCCCGTCGACGCGCACCTCCCGGCTTGCCTCTTCCGCGGAGCGAAGCCCGGTGCCGACGCGCCTAACGTCCTCGCCGGCAGCGATATCGGCCGCAACCGCCCAGCCCCCAGAGCCGTCGGTGCGGGCGACCGAGCCGAGTTTTGCCCGCCGCAGGCCCCGGCCGGGCGAGAGGAAAGACACGGCTTCCAGAAGGTTGGTTTTGCCGGAACCGTTGCGGCCCGTGAGCACGACGAGCCCCGGCCGGAGGTCGCACCCGACCGTCTTGTAATTGCGAAAGTCCGTCAGCTTCAGGGAAGCGAGCGTGACCTGCTGCCAAGCCGCAGGCGCCGCGATCATGACCTCACACGCGCATCGGCATCAGCACATAGAGCGCGTCGCCGCCCTCTTTGTCGCAAATGAGCGTCGGCGATCCGGGATCGGCAAGCTCGAAACGCGCTTCGCCCGTCGTCAGCTGGTCGGCGATGTCGAGGAGATAGCGCGAATTGAAGCCGATCTCCAAAGGCTCGGCATCATAATCGACATCGATCTCGTCGGTGGCGCTGCCGGAATCCGGATTGTTGACGGTCAGAACCAGACGCCCTTCGGAAAGCGCCAGCTTCACCGCCCGGCCGCGATCGGAGGAAATGGTCGAAACCCGGTCGACGGCATTTTTGAAGATATCCTTGGAGACGACCATCTCCTTGTCGTTGCCGGACGGGATGACCCGCTCGTAGTCCGGAAACGTGCCGTCGATGAGCTTCGAGGTGAGCACGATCGAACCGGCGCTCAGACGAATCTTGGTGTCGGAGAGTTCGAGCGTCACATTGGTGTCGCCGTCCTCCAGAAGACGCTGCATCTCGCCGATCGTCTTGCGCGGCACGATGATGCCCGGCATCTCGTCGCTGCCTTCCGGCGCGGTCATTTCCGCCTTGGCGAGACGGTGCCCATCGGTCGCCACGGCGCGCAGCCGCCGCTCCGCGCCCTCGCCCGCGACGTGGAAGAAGATGCCGTTCAGGTAGTAGCGGGTCTCTTCCGTGGAGATCGCGAACTGCGTGCGCTCGATGAGGCGCCGCAGCTCGCTCGCCGTCAGCGCAAAGCGCACCGGAAGTTCGCCCGGATCGAGGTCCGGGAAATCGGAATCCGGCAGCATCTGCAATTCGAAGCGGGCACGCCCCGCCATCAATTTCATGGTGCCGCCGTCGCCGGTCGTCAGCGAGATCTCCGAGCCTTCCGGCGCCTTGCGCACGATGTCGTAGAGCATATGCGCCGGCACGGTGGCGGCCCCCGGCTGCTCGACCATGGCCGGCATCCGATTGGACACCTCCAGATCGAGGTCGGTGGCTTTCAAGAGCACGCCGCCCTCGACCACGCGCAACAGCACATTCGACAGGATCGGAATGGTGTTGCGCCGTTCGACGACGCGATGGACGGGGGTCAGGGCTTTCAGGAAGGCAGCCCTTTCGATCGCAACTTTCATACCGGCATTCCAGGAATTGGAGGGCCCGAAGCCCCTGCGGATACGGGTGCATCGCAGCGGCGGGCGGTCAAATTGGCGCGCCTCACTGACAAAAGCAAGTGCGCGTGGCCGCTTGCGCGGAAGAACCACGAAGAGGGGCGCCGGCGGTGGACGACACCGCCGGCGCCGGAGGACTTAATCCTGCAACAGCCGACGCAGGAGCTCGATCTCGTCGGAGAGCTTTTGATCGGCGCCGACGAGCCCCTCGATCTTGCGCACGGCGTGCAGGACCGTCGTGTGGTCGCGGCCGCCGAAGCGCTTGCCGATCTCCGGAAACGAGCGCGGCGTCATGGTCTTGGCGAGATACATGGCGATCTGCCGGGGCCTGACGACGGTGCGCGTGCGCCGCGCAGAGACGAGGTCCTGCCGGCTCACATTGTAATGGCGGGCGACGATCTTCTGGATGTCCTCGATGCGGATGCGCTTCGGCTCGCGGTCCCCGATGAGATCGGCGATCGCCAGTTCGCAGGCCTCGACCGAGATCGGCTGGTCGGAAAACTGGGCGCGACAAATCAGCCGGTTCAAGGCACCGTCGAGATCGCGCCCGTTGCTCACCACCATGCGGGCGATGAAGTCGAGCACGTTGTCGGGCACCTGGATCTTGGGATCGCGTTCGCGCGCGGCCGCCAGACGAAGATCGAGAATTTTGCGGCGCATCGCCGTATCCGGGCGCGCCATGCCGACCACCACGCCACCCTTGAGGCGGGAGCGCACGCGCTCGTCGATCCCGTCGAGCTCGCCCGGCGCGCGGTCGGCGGCAACGACGACCTGCTTGGAGCTGTCGAGGAGCGCATTCAGCATGTGGCAGAATTCCTGCTGCACGCTGCGCCCGGTCAGGAACTGCATGTCGTCGATCAGGAGGATGTCGATCGAACGCAGCTTTTCCTTGAAGTCGAGCGCGGCCTTGTCGCGCAGGGCGGCGACGAACTGGAAGGTGAAGCGCTCCACCGTCAGATACATCACCCGCCGCTGCGGATGCAGCTTGCGCGTCTCATGCGCGATCGCCTGCAACAGATGCGTCTTGCCGATGCCGACGCCGGCATGGAGGTAGAGAGGATTGTAGAGGGGAGGTGCACCGTCGGGCGCCGTGGCCACGGCCCGGGCCGCGCGGAACGCGACCTCGTTGGAGGCGCCCTCGCAGAAACTGGTGAAGGTCAGCCGGGCATCGAGAGGCGAACCGGCGAAGCGGTCTTCCGCCTCCTCCTGCGCGGCCTGAGGCTGGGCCGGCGTCGGTTCGGAATGCACAACCTTGACTTGCGCAGGAAACTTGAGAGGGCTGCGCTTGACGACATCGACCCGGCGCACGTCGCCATATTCGGCGTTCCAGAGCGCCACCAGGCGGTCACTGTAATGACTCTTGATCCATCCCTTCAAAAACAGGGTCGGCGCCGAAAGGCTGACGACACCCGCCGCAACCCCGTCGCATTCGATGCGCGCAAACCATGACGTAAAGACGTCGTCACCGAGCTCCGTCCGGAGCCGCTTTTTGACGCGCGCCCAGGCTTCGTCCCAGTCACGCCGCTCGACGTCTGTCTCCGCCACGTCCTGCTCCTTCATGATTTTCGCCGCCTCTGCAGACATACTGCCTCGTCCTCCTTGCGCCGGGCGCTGACGCGCCAAGCCTTTCACCTCATGCACCCGAACGACAGTCAAGACTGCGTCCAGGGCAGTCCCACCGCTTTCCAGCCGTTGATCTGCCCGCGATGTCCAGCCTCGTTGCGGTCCCCCTCGAACCCTCCCGAAACGTTGAAACATGGACCATACCCTGCCGCCGTCATGGCCGCCGCCGCTGCAGCGGAGCGCACGCCCGATCGACAGATGAAATAGAGCGGCACGTCCTGTCCGACCCCAGCCTCCCCCAGGGCTGCGACAAGCTTTCCGGCAAAATCCGGATCGACCTGTTGCGTGGGAAAGGACTGCCACTCCGCCAAAAAAAGCTGACGCCCCAGGGGCGACAGATCCGGGACACCGACATAGGCCCATTCGGCACGCGTGCGCACATCGACCAGCACGGCATCCGACTCTGAGAGCCCCTTCCAGGCCTCCTCCGGTCCGACGTCGCCCTGATAAACCGTTGTACGCAAGACAAATGCCTCCTGTCCGCCCGAGCCATGACCCGGCCGCCAAAAACACCCGTAAGAGGGGATCCCAGCCTTTTGGTTTTGACGGTCTTGAAAGACCGCCGCGACGGAGCGAACCCCAGGTTTGGACCCGCCCAGGCGCAAGGCATCCACCACGCCAGAAAGGATTCCTGGCGCCGTTCGGCTTCACCTTTTGCTGAGGGCATCGGGTCGCCCCGTCGTGGCGATCTAAAAACCACAGAGCTGAGGGGGGGGCAACCATCGAATCCGACGCAGACGGAACGAACTAAAAACGACTCCGACGTGACCTTCGGGAAGACCGTCCCAGCGTCGCGCCGCAAGCCCTTGGAGTCTCAGAGTCTTGGGCAATATGTGCGTTTTCGGCAACGGCTTTCGAAGTGAGTCAGAATCGTTGCCGCGCAATTGGGCTTGACTCGCAATCCGCTCCAAAAATCCGGGTCCGGACGTCCGTCTTGCCCATAAACTTTTGTTAATGAATGGATAATTCTGACAGCGTGGCTCAACCAGACTCTGCCGGGAGCGTTCGACGCCGGCCGCAAAAAGGGCACTGCAGCGTCTCTTTGGCTGTGTGTGGAAAGCGGGCAAAGCCCGCCCTGCCATGTCATCTCAGGCGAAGGCGGCGCACCGAAGACGCCGCCAGGTTGCGCTCAGCCGAGGGCCTTCACGCGCTGTGCCAAACGCGACATCTTCCGCGCCGCGGTGTTCTTGTGCAGGACGCCTTTGGAAGCGCCACGCATCAATTCCGGCTGCGCCTCGCGCAGAGCGCTCTGGGCGGCCTGGGAATTCCCCGAGGCGATGGCCTCTTCGACCTGCCGCAGGAAAGTGCGCAGGCGCGAACGCCGCGCCTTGTTGGTGGCCGTGCGCTGCTCGATCTTCCGAGCAGCCTTCCTGGCCGAAGGTGTATTGGCCATATCAAGATCCGTTCGTTGCCAATTGAAGGGCTCTGTCGGCGCCGACAATTGTCGCTTCGGCCCAACAGAAAGCGCGGCCGTAAACGGCCGCGTTGTCGCCCGATGCTATAGTTGCGCCCTGCCCGGCAGTCAACGGCAAGCTCCACCTGCAGCAACCAAGCATTTTTACGCGACCTGAGCGACACAGACTAGCCCCGCCGCTGTAACGCGCATCGGCGGCGCAAAGGCCCGACTTTCCTTGCCGTCCCGCTCTCCACAGTGAAACGGCCGCAGCCGCGGCCGTTCCCTCTTACCTTTGCCGCGTGCGATGCCTCAGATGATCGCCTCGGCCGAGCCGAGATTGGCGAGCGCCCGCCGTGCCATCACGGCGACGAGGTTCGCCCGGTATTCGGCCGAGCCGTGAATGTCGCCCATCATCAGGTCGGGGTCGACGCTGAGGCCTTCCAGCGCATTGGCGGAGAAATCTCCGGCAAGCGCCGTCTCCGCCGCATGCCAGCGGAAGACGCCTTCATTGCCGGCACCGGTGACGGCGACACGGACCGAGCCATCGCGATGGCGTGCCACAAAAACCCCGGCCATCGGATAGCGCGAGGCGGGATTGCGGAACTTGGCATAGCCCGCCGTCTCGGGAATGGCGAAGCTCACGCCTGTCACGATCTCGCTTTCCTCCAGCGCCGTCTCGTAGAGCGCCGTGAAGAAATCGTCGGCCGCGATCTCGCGGCTGTCGGTCGTGATCGTGGCGGCAAGCGCCAGCGCGGCCGCGGGATAATCGGCGGCCGGATCGTCATTGGCGATCGAGCCGCCGAGCGTGCCGCGATGGCGCACCTGCGCATCCCCGATCGAACCGGCGAGCGCGGCAAGCGACGGGATCGCCCGCTGCACCTCGCTGGAGCCCGCGACCTCCGCATGCGTCATACCGCCCCCGATGCGGACCCGATCGCCTTCGACCGAGATCCCCTTCATGGAGCCGATGCGGGTGAGATCGACGAGCACGTCATGCGCGGCAAGCCGCTGCTTCATGGTCGGCAGCAAGGTGTGGCCGCCGGAGAGATAGGCGGCATCGGACGCTTCCTGGAACAAGCGCCGCGCCTCTTCCACGCTGTCTGCACGCTTATAGGTGAGAGAATACATGGGCTTTGCTCCTATTCCGCCGCCTGCCGCATCGGTGTGGCACCGGCCCGCAGGGCCCGCCACACCTTCTCCGATGTCGCCGGCATGGAAAGGTCGTTGTTGTCGATCGCATCGGTAATGGCGTTGATCACCGCCGGCGGCGTGCCGATGGCCCCCGCCTCGCCGCAGCCTTTCATGCCGATCGGATTGGACGGACAGATCGTCTCCGTGGTCGACACCTTGAAGGACGGCAAATCGTGCGCCCGCGGCATGGCGTAGTCATTGTAAGACGCCGTGATGAGCTGGCCGCTCTCCGCATCATAGATGCAGCCCTCCAGGATCGCCTGCCCGACGCCCTGGGCGATACCGCCATGCACCTGGCCTTCGACGATCATCGGGTTGATGACCCGCCCGAAATCATCGGCCGCCACGAACTGGACGATCTCGGTGTGGCCGGTATCGGGATCGACCTCGACCTCGCAGACATAGGCGCCGGCCGGGAAGGTGAAGTTCGCCGGATCGTAGAAGGCGCCCTCTTTGAGGCCCGGCTCCATGCCCTCCGGCAGATTGTGCGCTGTATAGGCGGCAAGGCAGACCTCATGCCAGCCGAGCTTCTTGTCCGTGCCGGCGACCCGCACCTCGCCATCGGCGATTTCGATATCGCCCTCGGCCGCCTCCAGGAGATGCGCGGCGAGTTTTTTCGCCTTCGCCTCGACCTTGTCGATGGCTTTCGAAATCGCCGACATGCCGACCGCGCCGGAACGCGAGCCGTACGTGCCCATGCCGAACTGCACCTTGTCGGTGTCGCCATGCACGATCGAGACATTGTCGATCGGCACGCCGAGGCGCTCCGCCACGAGCTGGGCAAACGTCGTCTCGTGCCCCTGGCCGTGGCTGTGCGAGCCGGTGAGAACCTCGATCGTGCCGACCGGATTGACCCGCACTTCGGCCGATTCCCACAGCCCGACGCCCGCTCCGAGCGACCCCACGGCCTGCGAGGGCGCAATGCCGCAAGCCTCGATATAGCAGGAGAGGCCGATGCCGCGGAGCTTGCCGCGACGCGCGGCTTCCGCCTTGCGCTCGCCGAAACCGGCATAATCGGAGGCCGACAGAGCGGCGCTCAGCGAAGCTTCGTAATCGCCGGCGTCGTAATTCATGATCACCGGCGTCTGATGCGGGAATTCGCGGATGAAGTTCGTCCGCCGAAGTTCCGGCGGCGCCACGCCGAGCTCGCGCGCTGCCGTCTCCATCATCCGTTCCACGACATAAGTCGCTTCCGGCCGCCCGGCACCGCGATAGGCATCGACCGGCGCGGTGTTCGTATAGACGCCGCGCACATTGCAGTGGATCGTCGGGATATCGTACTGCCCCGACAGGAGCGTGGCGTAGAGATAGGTCGGCACCGAGGACGAAAAGAGCGACATGTAGGCGCCGAAATTGGCGATCGTGTCGATCTTGAAGGCGGTGATGCGATTGTTCGCATCGAAGGCCATTTCGGCGACCGTGACATGGTCGCGGCCATGCGCGTCGGTCAAAAACGCCTCAGACCGGTCGCCCGTCCATTTCACCGCAAGACCCGTCTTGCGCGCCGCCCACAGGCAGGCGACCTCTTCCGGGTAGATGAAGATCTTGGAGCCGAAGCCGCCGCCGACATCCGGCGCGATCACCCGCAATTTGTGTTCCGGCGCCACATTGTAGAAGGCGGAGAGAACGAGCCGCGCCACATGCGGGTTCTGCGACGTCGTCCATAAGGTGAAATGGTCGTCCGCCGCATCGTATCGGGCGAGCGCCGCCCGCGGCTCCATGGCGTTCGGAACGAGGCGGTTGTTGACGATCTCCATGCGCGTGACATGGGCGGCCTCCGACAAAGCCTTGTCGGCTGCGGCCTTGTCGCCGATCTCCCAATCGTAGATCAGGTTGCCCTTCGCCTCGGGATGAAGCTGCGGGACGCCCTCCCCCAAAGCCTTCGCCGGATCGGTGATGGCGGGAAGCTCCTCCCATTCCACAGCCACGACATCGGCCGCATCGCGGGCCTCGCCGCGCGTTTCGGCGATCACCATGGCGACGGCCTGGCCGACGAAGCGCACCACTTCCGGCGCCAACGCCGGCCATGCGCCCATATTCATCGGCGTGCCGTCCTTGGAATGGACCATCCAGCCGCAGATGAGATTGCCGATGCCGTCGGCAACGAGTTCCGAGCCCGTGAGGACGGCGAGCACGCCCGGCATATTGCGCGCCTGTTCCGCATTGATGCCGCCCACCTTCGCATGGGCGTAAGGGCTTCGCACGAAAGCGACATGCTTCATGCCCGCGACGCGCATGTCGTCGACGTATCGTCCCTTACCGGTGATGAATCGCTTGTCTTCCTTGCGCGCGACCCGCGCGCCGATCCCATTTTGAGCCATGTTTCCTCCTTCGGCCGCACCCTTTTGCCGGACCCTTTGTCGGGTCTCTTGCGGGGCGGTCCGGATCCAAGATCAACGCGTCTATTCGGCGGCCTGGCGGACCTCGCCATGCATCTCCTGCGCCGCGGCGAGGATCGCCTTGACGATGTTGTGGTAGCCCGTGCAGCGACAGATATTGCCCTCGAGCTCGTGGCGCACCGTGTCCTCGTCGAGCTGGCCCTCGTGCCGGCGGATGATGTCGACGCCGGACATGATCATGCCGGGCGTGCAATAGCCGCATTGCAGACCGTGATGCTCTTTGAAGGCCGCCTGCAGGGGATGCAGATCGGCGCCATTGGCGAGCCCTTCGATCGTCGTGATCGACGTCCCGTCCGCCTGCGCCGCAAGGATGGTGCAGGATTTGATCGCCTTGCCGTCGAGATGCACGACGCAGGCGCCGCATTGCGAGGTGTCGCAGCCGACATGCGTGCCGGTCAGCTCCAGATCTTCGCGCAGAAAGTCCACGAGGAGGCGGCGATCTTCCACCTCCTTGGAGACCTGACGGCCATTCACCGTCATCGTCACAGTGACCATTGAAACCCTCCCTATGAGTTTTGTTATGGGGGCGTGGCGCCCGTTATCCAGATCGCGGCCGGCGATGCGGCCACGACCTTAAAGAATCGCCCAGAGCGCGATCAGAACGAGGATCGCGATAAAGCCCCAGACCATGGGCCCGCCGAGGAACCCGCCGGCGGCGCGTTCTTCGACCGCCTCCTCGGCCTCTTCGGCGGCATGCTCCAGCTCGTGGGCGGCATGCGAAAAGGCTGATTCATGCTCGCCCTCGCGCCTGGCCTCGCTGCTCGTGCCGGCGGAGGTCTCTTGGCCGCCCACTTCCGGCACGCCCGTCGCAAGAGGCGGCACGGTGGCCCCTGGGATCGCAGCCGTGCCGGCAGGCTCTGAGAGCACGGCTTCATCGGCCGTGCCGGCAGCCGGCGCCGCCTCATCGGCCTTGACGGTATGACCGCCGGCCTTTTCGGCGAGGCAGGAGAAGAACTGGTCGGCGAGCTTCTTGGCTGTCGATCCGACGAGGCGATTGCCGAGCTGGGCGAGCTTGCCGCCCACCTGCGCATCGGCGTCATAGGTCAGGATCGTCGTCTCGCCGTCTTCGGCAAGGCGCACATCGGCTGTTCCCTTGGCAAAGCCCGCGACCCCGCCCTGGCCTTCACCGGCGATTCGGTAGCTCTCGGGAGGCTTCACATCCTGCAATTCGACCGTGCCGTTGAAGGTCGCCTTCACCGGTCCGATCTTCGTCGTCACCCGCGCGGACAGGCCGCCGGTTTCGGTCTCATGGAGTTCTTCGCAGCCGGGCAGGCATTCGCGCAGCACGTCCGGATCGTTGAGCAGCGCCCAGACCTTCTCTCGCGGCGCCGTGATCACGTATTCACCGGTGAGTTTCATACTGCCTCCCTACGCCCCCTTGTTGATTGCGTTCGATTGTGCACACAGGCCCATTCATACTCAACTGGCAAACAAACCCCGGCAAAGGCTATTTGATGGCAAGACCGGAGACGACAAGGCCGGAGACAACAAGGGACCTCATGCCACTCAGCCAACTGCCCGCGCCGCTCGATACGCTCATGACGATCGCGATCGCTGCCGGGGAGGCCATTCTCGAAATCCATGACGGCGACCTCGCCGTGGAGAAGAAGGCCGATTCATCACCCGTATCCGCAGCGGATCGGGCGAGCGAAAAGCTCATCACCGAAAGATTGCGCCACGACTTTCCCGACATCCCGATCGTCGCCGAAGAGGCCTGCTCGGAGTTCGGACCGCCCGAATGCGGCTCCCGTTTCTTCCTCGTCGATCCGCTCGACGGAACGAAAGAATTCCTGAGCGGCAGCGGCGAATTCACCGTCAACATCGCCCTCGTCGAGAACGCACATGCCGTCGCCGGCGTCGTCTACGCCCCGGTGCTCGGCAAGTTCTTCTGCGGCCTCAAACAGGAGGCCTGGCGCGGCGAGGTGGAGCGGCCGTCGGGGATCGTCACCGACCTGCAGACGATCGCCATCCGCCCCGTCCCGGAAACGCCGATCGCGGTCGCGAGCCGCTCGCACATGTCGCCGGAGACGGCCGCATTTCTCGACCGTTTCGAAGCCGCGGAGACGCGCTCGATCGGGTCTTCGCTCAAATTCTGCCTGCTTGCGGCGGGCGAGGCCGATTTCTACCCTCGCCTCGGCCCGACCATGCAGTGGGACACGGCGGCCGGCCAGGCGGTGCTGGAGGCGGCCGGCGGCCAGGTTCTCAACCTCGATGGCACGCCCTTTCTCTATGGTCGCGAACACGAAGGCGGGCCCCGCCCTTTCCAGAATCCCTATTTCCTGGCGATCGGCGACCCGACGCTCACAGAAACTCTGATCGGCAATCGTGCAGACTGACCCCCTTCCGGACGACGCCACCTTTCAACCGCGGGTGCTCGCAAGCCGCGGCCACGAGGATTACGCGCTTCTCGACAGCGGCAACGGCCGCAAGCTCGAGCGCTTCGGGCCGATGCTGCTCGACCGGCCGGAGGAGCAGGCGATGTGGGCGCCTTCTCTCCCGGAGAAACAATGGCAGCGGGCAGACGCCGTCTTCACCGGCGACGTGGAAGAGGAAGGCGCCGGACGCTGGCGGCAGAACGCCAGCGAGACGGAATGGACGTGCCGTCACGGCGCGCTCGCCTTCACCTGCCGCCTGACATCCTTCCGCCATGTCGGCGTCTTCCCCGAACACGCCGTGCATTGGGATTTCGTCGAAGAGCGGCTCAAGGGACTTGAGGCGCCGAAACTCCTCAATCTCTTCGGCTATACCGGCATCGCCTCGCTCGTCGCCGCGCAGGCCGGCGCCCAGGTCACCCATGTCGACGCCTCCAAAAAGGCGATCGCCTGGGCGCGCGAAAACCAGGCGCTTTCCGGGCTCGATGACAAGCCGATCCGCTGGCTCCTCGACGACGCCGGCAAGTTCGCCGCCCGCGAGGTGCGCCGCGGCAATCTCTATGACATGATCCTGCTCGATCCGCCGAAATACGGCCGCGGGCCGAAGGGCGAGACCTGGCATCTGTTTGAGGATCTGCCGGAGATGCTGAAACTCTGCGCCCAGTGCCTGAAGCCCGGCGGGACGCTGATCCTGACGGCCTATGCGATCCGCGCCTCCTATCTCGCTTTGCACCAGCTTTCGGCCGATATCGTAGGCGGCAGGGTCACGTCCGGCGAAATGGCGCTTCTCGGCGAAGGCCGCGCCAAGGCCTTGCCCACGGCCCTATATTGCCGGGCGGAGAAACCACAATGAACGAAGCCGAGGAAGAGTGGCGCCCAGGCTTTCACCGCGTCACCAGCCCGTCGAACCCCATCGTCAAACAGCTCTCAGCCCTTTCGGCCAAGAAGAAGGAGCGGGACCGCACCGGCCTCTTCCTCGGCGAAGGCCTGAAGCTCGTGCGCGACGCGCTGGAGACGGGCTTTCGCGTCCACGATTTCATTGCCTCTGCGGAGAGCCTGCAGGAGGGCGCGGTTGCCGACACCGCCGCCGCCGTCAAAGGTGCGGGCGGGCGCGTTCTGTCCGTCAGCCGCCCGGTGCTCGAAAAGCTCTCCCGCCGCGACAACCCGCATTCCGTCATCGGCGTCTTCGAGCAGAGGCTGGCGCCCCGCAAGGAGATCGGCCGCGAAGGCCTGTGGATCGGGCTCGACCGCATCCGCGATCCCGGCAATCTCGGCACCATTTTGCGCACGGCGGATGCGGCGGGCGTCGCGGGCGTCGCACTCATCGGCGAATGCTGCGATCCGTTTTCGCTGGAAACGGTGCGCGCCTCCATGGGCTCCTTCTTCCACGTGCCGCTGGCCACCGCCGATGAGGCGGCCTTCCTCGCCGCGGCGAAGGCCAATTCGGCGCGCCTTCTCGGCACGCATCTTTCGGCCACAGAGGATTTCCGGGAGGCGGATTATGCGCCGCCCCTCGTCCTCGTCATGGGCAATGAGCGCCAGGGTCTGACCGACGCGCTCGCTGCCGCCTGCGACGGCCTTTTGCGCATCCCGATGCGCGAAGGCGCCGATTCGCTCAATCTCGCCGTCGCCACCGGCCTGATGATCTACGAGGCGCTCAAACATCCGCAAAACGCTGCAGCCTTGGGAAAGGCTCAACCTTTACGAAGCACGGGCCGTTGATGGCCGCATGCCCCCGAGACTATATGTGTCCGAAACCCATGCTTCTCGCCTGAGAAGCCACACGCCTGGCAGGAGTTGAACGTGCAACCACCGAGCGAACCGACCCGCCTCGTCACCGTCTTCGGGGGCTCCGGCTTTCTGGGCCGTCATGTCGTGCGTGCCCTTGCACTGCGCGGCTGGCGCATCCGCGTCGCCGTGCGCCGGCCGGATCTCGCCTTCCACCTGCGCCCGCTCGGCTCGGTCGGTCAGATCGTCCCGATGCAGGCGAATTTGCGCTATCCCTGGTCGGTGGAACGCGCCCTCGACGGGGCCGATGCCGCCGTCAATCTGGTCGGCATCCTCTACCAGGGCGGCGCCCAGAGCTTCGACGCCGTGCAGGCGAAAGGTCCGCGCACCATCGGCGAAGCGGCCAAGGCCGCCGGCGTGGACGATATCGTGCATGTCTCCGCCATTGGCGCCGACGCGAACTCCGATATCCCCTATTTCCGCAGCAAGGCGGAGGGCGAAGCGGGGCTGCGCGAACACCGGCCGGAAACCATCGTCATGCGTCCGTCGATCGTCTTCGGGCCGGAAGACGAGTTCTTCAACCGCTTTGCCGGCATGGCGGCGATGTCTCCGATCCTGCCGATCATCGGCGACGGCAGCTCGCGCTTTCAGCCGGTCTTCGTCGGCGATGTGGCCGAGGCGATTGCGAACAGTCTCGAAGGCAAGGCGAAGCCCGGGGCGACCTACGAGCTCGGCGGCCCCGAGGTTTTGACCTTCCGCGAATGCATGGAACTCATGCTGAAAGTCATCAACCGCCGGCGCAAGATCGTGTCGATCCCCTTCAGCGTCGCCAAGCCGATGGGCCGCATCATGAGCAAACTGCCCTCGCCGCCCCTCACCTACGATCAGGTGCGTCAGCTCCGGCTCGACAATATCGTCTCGGAAGAGGCGAAAGCGGAAGGCCGCACACTGGAAGGCCTCGGCGTCGATCCTGCCGCGCTGGAGCTCATTCTGCCGACCTACCTCGTGCGCTTCCGCGACCATGGGCAGTTCGCCGAGAAGCATCCCGTCTGAGACAGGGCCAGAGCGCGAAACGCTAAGAAGCCGCGCTCCGAAGACAGTCAGAACGTTGAAGCGGCGGGGCGAGCTCCCGCCGCGCCGCAGAGATCAGACGAAGAGATCAGGCGCAGAGATCAGCCCCAGAGCCAGAGCCCGATGAGGCCCGCCGTGCCGACGGCGATGCGCCACCAGGCGAACGGCGTAAAGCCGTGGCGGGAGACGAAGTCGAGCAGGCTGCGCACCACGACGAGGGCCGCCGCGAAAGCGAAGACGAAGCCGACGCCGATGATCACCGCATCGTCGGCGGACAAGAGCGCGCGATTCTTGAAGAGATCGTAGGCGAAGGCGCCGGCCATCGTCGGCATGGCGAGAAAGAACGAAAATTCCGCCGCAGAACGCTTGTCGCAGCCCATCAGAAGTGCGCCGGCGATGGTCGCACCGGAGCGCGAAACACCCGGGATCATCGCAAGGCACTGGAACACGCCGATCTTGAAGGCGAGCCCCGGCGGATACCGCATCGCGTCATGATGCACCGGCTTCAGGTCCAGCCGATCGATGAACGCGAGAATGACGCCACCCACAATCAGGGTGATACATATCAGCACCGGCGTCTCGAATAAGACATTCTTAATAAAATCGTGCGCGATGACACCTATGACTGCGGCCGGCAGGAAAGCGAGGAGGATCGCGATGACGAAGCGCCTTGCATCGGGGCTCGTCGGAAGTTGTGTCGCCACGCGCCACAACCGCCCAAAATAGACCGACAGAATGGCCAGGATGGCGCCGAGCTGGATAAGGACTTCGAAGGTCTTGCCCGTCGATTCGAAGCCCAGGAAATGGCCGGCGAGCAGAATGTGCGCTGTCGATGAAACAGGAATGAACTCCGTCAGCCCTTCGACCAAACCGAGGAAAGCGGCCTCAACGATGGTCCCGATATCCAAGCTCTTTCCTTTCCCGCCTAGGCGATCGCCCAACCTTCGCCCGATTGCGCCGCCATGGCACAAGGGCGCTCGCGAATCGTCGCGAGCGTGCGGCTCCTACCACGCCGCAATGAGCTTTCCCATTTCGTTCGACCAGTTTGATAGCCAGCCCCGCTGATGATCCGGCTTTACCACCATCCGTTGTCCGTTCCCTCCCGCTTCATTCGTCTGGCGGTGGGGGAATGCGACCTCAATTGCGAGTTGATCGAGGAGCGCCCCTGGGAGCGCCGTGAGGACTTCCTGCTGATGAATCCGGCTGGCACCCTGCCGGTGATGCAGGAAGACAACGGTCCGCCGATCGTCGGCGCCTGGCCGGCCTCTGAATATCTCGACGAGACCCGCGGCTTTGCCCTCGACGAACACCGGCTTCTGCCGGCGAGCGCCGATGGCCGCGCCGAGGTTCGGCGGCTCCTCGACTGGTTTCTCGGAAAGTTCGATCCCGAAGTGACGGTCTATCTCGCCGAAGAGCGGGTCATCAAACGCGAGATGTCTCGGCTCGGCATGGATTCCTCGCCCGATTCCTCGCTCCTGCGCGCCGGCCGGGCTAATATCCGCATGCATCTGCGCTATATCGACCACCTGATCGTGGAACAGAGCTGGCTTGCTGGCGACCGCATGAGCTACGCTGATCTCGCCGCCGCCGCAGCGCTTTCCGTGGCCGATTTTCTGGGTGAGGTGCCCTGGCAGGAATATGAGGAAGTCAAGGATTGGTACGCGAGGATCAAATCGAGACCGTCCTTCCGTCCGCTCCTCAACGACCAGATGCGCGGCGTGACACCACCGGCCCATTACGCCGATCTCGACTTCTAGAGGCGGAACGCCTGAAGGCGTTTCTGGCCGAAATTGCCCGTGACGAAGGCTTCACCACCCTCGGCGTGACGCATCCGGAGGGGCTCGGAGACGCCGGCAAGCGCCTCGGCATCTGGATCGACGAAGGCCGCCACGGCAGCATGGAATGGATGCCGGAAACAGCGGACCGGCGCGCCGATCCACGCCGCATCTTCCGCGATGCTCGCTCCGTCGTCATGCTCGGCATGAATTACGGCCCCGAAGGCGATCCCCTCGCCACGCTCGCGGAACGGCAGAAGGCGACCATTTCCGTCTATGCCCGCAACCGCGATTACCACGACCTCATCAAGGGCGCGATGAAGCGCATCGGCTCGCGCTTCGCCGCCGAAGCGCGCCGCCGCGATATCCCCGACGAGATCAAGGTGTTTGTCGACACCGCCCCCGTCATGGAAAAGCCTCTGGCCGCCGCCGCCGGCCTCGGCTGGCAGGGCAAGCACACCAACCTCGTTTCGCGCGACCACGGCTCCTGGCTTTTTCTGGGCGCGATCTTCACCGCCGCCGAACTTCCGGCAGATCTCGCCGAGACGGATCATTGCGGCTCATGCCGGCGCTGTCTTGACGCCTGCCCGACGAACGCCTTCCCGGCGCCCTACCAGCTCGATGCCCGCCGCTGCATCTCCTATCTGACGATCGAAGACAAAGGCCTCATCCCGCGCGAATTTCGCAAGGATCTCGGCAACCGCATCTATGGCTGCGACGACTGCCTCGCCGCCTGCCCGTGGAACAAATTTGCCGAAACCGCCTCTCAGGCGAAGCTGAAAGCCCGCGAAGATCTTCAGGCGCCTTCCCTGAAAGACCTCGTCCGCCTGGACGATGCGGCCTTCCGGCAGCATTTTTCCGGCTCGCCGATCAAACGCATCGGACGGGCGAAATTCGTCTCCAATGTCTTGATCGCGATCGGCAATTCGGGCGATCCCACACTTGCATCGGAAGCCCGGGCAAGGCTCGATGACGAAAGCCCGCTTGTGCGCGGCGCGGCGATCTGGGCACTCGCCAGGCTCGCCCCCGAAACGGCAGAGAGGGCACGGGCAGAACTTTTGCCGCAAGAAGACAATGCCGCCGTGCGCGGCGAATGGAATTTGCTTGGCGAGGATTGATGGATCTCTTTTGCTTTGGCCTCGGTTATTCGGCCCGCTTCACCATGGACGCACTTGAACCCGAAAGCGTCTGGGGCACGACGCGCAGCGCCGAAGGCCTGCATGCGATGGCCGCGCTCGGCGCCATGCCTCTCCTCTTCGACGGAAATGCCGGCGCGCCCCATAACGGTGCCGTCTCCGATGCGCTCGCCGAGGCAACCCATGTCCTCGTCTCCATCGCACCCGACGAGACGGGTGATCCCGTGCTGAACGTCTTCGGCGATACCCTGTCGGAAGCGGGGCCCAATTCGATCTGCTACCTCTCAACGGTCGGCGTCTATGGCGACCATGACGGCGGCTGGGTCGACGAGACGTCGGAATGCCGGCCGGTCTCGAAGCGCTCCAAGCAGCGGGTCGAGGCGGAGAACGCCTGGCTCTCGTTCTCAGAGACGACTGGCATTCCCGTTTCGATCGTCCGCCTCTCCGGCATCTACGGCCGCGGCCGCGGCCCGTTCGAAAAGATCCGCAGCGGAACGAGCCGCCGCATCATCAAGGACGGACAGGTCTTCAACCGCATCCACGGCGAGGATATCGGCCAGATCGCAGCCGCCGCTCTCCGGCAGAATGCGTCCGGCATCTTCAACGGCACCGACGATGAGCCGGCCGCACCGCAAGACGTGATCACCTATGCCGCCGAGCTTCTGGGCGTCGAGCCGCCGGAAGAAGTCCGTTTCGAGGCCGCGAATATGAGCCCGATGGCACGCACCTTCTATGGCGAGAACAAGCGGGTCAAAAACGACAAGATCAAGAACGAGCTCGGCATCACCCTCGCCTACCCGACCTATCGCGAGGGCTTGAAAGCCATTCTCGCCGCCGAGAACGACTGAGCCCTCTCTGCGGGCCTGCCCGGCAGGACGCCGGCTGACACAGCCTGCGTCTTTTCTACCGGCGCTGTTCCTGCGGCGCCTGTCCGCGGGCGACGAGGAGACAACCGTCAAGCGCGCCACCTTGCGGCACATCGAGCTGCTGACCGAGCCGCCTTTCGATGCGGGCGCGCAAGACCTCCGCAAGCCCGCCCAGAAGATACATCGGTTCCTCTTCCTTCTCGCCAAGGGCCCGCACCAGATCGGCGGCTTCGTCGGCCGCCGCCTCCAACAGTCCCTCGGCAGCAGGATCGCCGGCCTCCGCCGATCTCACGACATCGGGAACGAGTGAGGCACATTCCCGCGCCCCAGCCTGCAGCAGCCAGTCCAGAATCGCGGCCTCACTGCCGCCAAGCCGGGCCACGAGCCGCTCGGATAGGAGGCTCTCAGGCGCCGCCCCGTCAAAGCTCTTCAGCGCGGCCTCCACCGCCCGGCGGCCGAGCCAGGCACCGGAGCCCCGATCTCCCCCGAGAAAACCCCAGCCGTCGCGCTGGATCGAGGTCCCATCGGCAAAAAGCCGGTGGCCGGCCGCACCCGTGCCGAGGATGACGAGGCGCGCTGGCCGCCCGCCGCTCGCTCCGACGAGCGCCGCATAGCCGTCCGACATCGCCATGATCTCGAGGAACCCTTCAACGGCGGCGAGAAAGGCGGCGCGCCGGTTGACATCGACGAGGCCCGCCACGCCGAGGCTGAGAACCACCGATCCGCGTTCGGTGGCCGGCGTCGTCTGCCGGCAGAGAAGATTGATGAGAGCATCGAGAACGGCAATCGCACCTGGAAGGTCCGTAGAGGGATTGCACGCGCCGCCCTCGCCGCTTGCCACAAGCGTTCCATCGGAGGCGACAAGGCGCGCACGGCACCTCGTGCCGCCGGCATCGACTGCCAGAATCATTCTTTCCATAAAGGTCTGTTCTCGATGCCTTGCGACGCGGAGGCAACGGTCCGCGCTCAATCGCCTTGCACCGCCTTCATCGCCGCCTTCGTGAGCGACTGCCGCACCGATTGATATTCGTCCCACGGATCTCCGCGAAGCGCCGTGAGCCGCTTCGGCAGATTTTCCACTGTGTAGACGTTCGCCGCCTTCACCGATGAGAGCTCGTCCCAGGAAACCGGCGTCGCCACCGGCGCCCCGTCGCGCGAGCGCGTGGAGAAGGGTGCGATGGCCGTCGAGCCACGCTCATTGCGGAGATAATCGAGGAAAATCCGCCCCTTGCGCTTCGCCTTCGACATCGTCGCCACGTATTTCTCCGGCGCCTCCTCGGCGAGCCTCATCGCAAAGCCGCGCGCGAACGCCTTCACCTCGGGCCATTCGGCGCGCCGCGTCAACGGCACGATGACATGCACGCCCTTGCCGCCGGAAAGCATCGGAAAACTCTGAAGGCCGAGATCGGCGAGCCGGTCGCGAAGGTCGAAGGAGGCCGTCTTCACATCACCGAAATCGAGCCCTTCATCGGGGTCGAGATCGAAGACGATACGCTCCGGCTTCTCGACCTGATCGATGCGCGAACCCCAGATGTGGAATTCCATCACCCCCATCTGCACGCCCGCGAGGATGCCCGCGAGATCGTCGACATAGAAATACTGCTCTGTGTCGCCCGAACCTTCGGTGATTTCCACGCGCTTCATCTCGTCGGGAAAACCGCCGGAATCGTGCTTCTGGAAAAAACACTTCTTGGCACGCCCCTGCGGACAGCGCACGAGGCTGAGCGGGCGCTCGGCGAGATAAGGCAGCATCCATTCACCGATCGCCGCGTAATATTCCGCAAGATCGCGCTTCGACAGGCCCTGGCTCGGAAAGACGACACGATCGGGCGACGTCAGACGCACGCCAGCAACGCGCATGTCGTCGCCGTCGCCCGCAGCGCTTGCGGCACCCGCAGGCGACGCACCGCCCGAGCCCCGCTTCCCGGACCCTTGCTTTCCCGGCTCTTGCTTCGACTTCGACGAGGTTTCGGCGTCTGTCGCCGCAACAGGTTTTTCGAGGCTCACTTTGCTGGCCTCCTTGTCCTCGCGCAGTCCCAGGAAAGAGGGATGGCGCAGAATGTTGTCGCCGGTGAATTCGGCAAAGGCGATCTCGGCGACGAGCGCAGGCTTCACCCAATGGGCGCCGCGCGCCACCGCCTTCGGCACATCGGCGAACGGAGGCGTCTTGCGTTCGATCGCTTTCAGCCGCGTCGACAACGCGTCGAGATCGTTCTCATCGAAACCCGTTCCGACACGCCCGTTGTAACGAAGCTTGCCGTCCTCGAAGGTGCCGAGAAGGAGAGATGAAAAGCCGGTGCGCCGCTGCGAAGGCGACCAGCCGCCGATGACGAATTCCTGCCGCTTCGTGCATTTGATCTTGAGCCAGGTCTTGGTACGCCGCGAGCGGTAGGACGCATCCGCCTTTTTCGAGACGATGCCCTCATGCCCGCCGGCACAGAGCGCCGACAGCACCTTCTCGCCTTCGCCGCGCACATGTTCGGAAAACTGCACGACGGAATTTTTCGGCAGCGGCTTCAAGAGCTCTTTGAGCCGCGTCTTGCGCTCGCTCAGTTTTTCGCCGGTCACGTCCTCACCGTCGATCTCGAGAAGATCGAAAGCGAAAAAGGCAAGATCGCCCCCCTCGCCGATCGCCCGCTGCAGGCTGGAAAAATCGGTTCGCCCCTTGTCGTCGAAGGCGACGAGTTCCCCGTCGACGAGCGCAGAGCGTTCGGAGAGTGGCGCGAAGGCCTTGGCGAGCTTGGGAAATTTCGCCGTCCAATCCTGGCCGCTGCGGGTGAAGAATTTCGGGCCTCCTTCACCCAGCGCCACGATCAGACGGTAGCCGTCATATTTCATCTCGTGGACCCAGCCGACACCCGACGGCACGGCATCGACGAGGGTTGCAAGCTGCGGCGAGCGGAAGGCCGGCAGCGCGGCCTTGGCGCCTTTCGTCCTTGCGCTCTTCTTGGCAGCCGCCTTGCCCTTGGACCCAGCCTCGCCCTTGGCAACCTCGCTGCCTTTCTCGGGCTCTGATTCCCACACGGGCGAATCCGCGCCCTCCGCGATCGCCTGCATGCTGCGCCCGGTCGCAACGCTGGTTTCATGGTCTTTCAGAAGGGGATCGCTCTCGTCGGCCGTCTCGTCGCGCTCCTTGATGAGGAGCCAGTTCTCGCGCTTCTCCTTCGGCCGCCCGCGCATTTTGACGAGCGCCCAGCCGCCCTTCATGCGCTCACCGTTGAGCCGGAAATGCAGCTTGCCCTCTTTCAAGCCCTCATGCGGATCATGGAGCGGTTCCCAGGTGCCGCGATCCCACAGCATCACCGTGCCGCCGCCATACTGGCCCTTGGGGATCGTCCCTTCGAAGCCGCCGTAATCGAGAGGATGGTCCTCAACATGCACGGCCAGGCGTTTTTCGCCCGGATCGAGGCTCGGGCCCTTGGTCACCGCCCAGCTCTTCAGAACGCCGTCGAGCTCGAGGCGGAAATCGTAATGCAGGCGGGTGGCATCATGCTTCTGCACGACGAAGCTGGCGCCCTTGGCCTTGCCGCGTTTGCCCTTCGGCTCCTGCGTTTTGGCGAAGTCGCGCTTGGTGCGATAGCTCTTGAGAAGATCTGCCGTCGCCATCAACTCTCCTTAAGCCGATTTGCGCTGGCGGCCGGACGAGCTGGAGGATTTCGCCCGCGACGAAGACTTACCGGTGCTCGGCTTGCTCTCGCGCGTTTTCGACGTGGATGCTGACGTCGTCTTCTTCGCCCGTGAGGATTTGCCACCACTCTTTCCGCTATCGTCGCTCTTCTCCAGGCTCTCCTTCAGCGCCGCCATCAGATCGATGACGTTGTCGCCGCCGCGTTTCGGCGCCTCGTCCTCGTCGCTTTCCACGACCTTGGGCCGCTTCTTCTTGAGCTTTGAGTCGATCACGTCGCGCAGCGCCTTCACGTAATGATCCTTGAAAACGGCCGCATCGAAAGGCGCGGTCTTGCGCTCGATCAGCTCCGAGGCGACCCCCAGAAGATCCTCGTCCGCCTCCTCCTCGCCGATCCCGGAAAAGAAGGAATCCGATTTGCGGATCTCGTCTTCGTAATGCAGCGTCTCCAGGAGAAGCCCCGTCCCGCAGGGCTTGATGGCGACGAGATATTCCTTGCCGCGAAGCGCGAGCTGCCCGAGCCCGACCTTCTCCGACTGTCGCAGCGCATCGCGCACCACGCGAAAAGCGTCCTCGGCAAGATCGTCCTGCGGCACCATGAAATACGGCTTGTCGAAATAAAGCGGGTCGATCTCGCAGGAGCCGACGAATTGCGTGAGCTCGAGCGTCTTCTTGGTCTCGAGCTTGACCTCGTCGATCTCGTCTTCCGACAGGAGGACGTAATTCCCCTTCTCGTATTCGAAGCCTTTCAGGATTTCATCTGTATCGACCGGCCCGACACCCGGAACCACTTTCTGGTATTTCACGGGCTTGCCCGAAGGCTCGTGAATTTGACGAAAGGAGATCTTGGAAGACGTCTTCGTCGCCGAGTAGAGTTCGACCGGGATGGAAACGAGAGAGAGGCGCAGCTGACCTTTCCAGACAGGACGGGCGGCGGGCATATCGGACTCAACTAACTGATAAGACTCACGGACTTTATTCAACGCCGCGCCCGCAGGCGTTGTTCCACTGCGCATGCCCGCCCTGCGGCCACGGGAATTGGCCTGGAAAACCGCGCCTCCCGCAGCATTTTCACGTGCAACGAAGAAATCGCAGGAGAAGAAGCATGTTGAAAGGCAAGACCGCCGTCGTCACCGGATCGAATTCCGGGATCGGCCTCGGCGTCGCCAGGGCGCTCGCCGCCGAAGGCGTCAATGTCGTGATCAATTCCTTCACGGATCGCCCCGAAGACCACGAGCTCGCCGAGAAGATCGCCTCCGAATACGGCGTGACGGCGAAATATGTGAAAGCCGACATGTCGGTCGATGCGGAATGCCGCAGCCTCGTCGAAGAGGCGGCCAAGATCGGGCCGGTTCAGATCCTCGTCAACAATGCCGGCATCCAGCATGTGGCGAAGGTGGAAGATTTCCCGGCCGAGAAGTGGCACCAGATCATTGCGATCAATCTCTCCTCCGCCTTCTTCACCACGGCGGCCGCCGTGCCCGGGATGAAGGAAGCCGGCTGGGGCCGGATCATCAACATCGCGTCCGCCCACGGTCTCACCGCCTCGCCCTATAAGAGCGCCTATGTCTCCGCCAAGCACGGCGTCGTGGGCCTCACGAAGACGGTGGCGCTGGAGCTTGCCGAGACGCCGATCACCTGCAACGCCATCTGCCCGGGCTATGTGAAGACGCCGCTGGTGGAGGGGCAGATCGAAGATCAGATGAAGACCCACAACATGGACCGCGAGACGGTGATCCGCGAAGTCATGCTGGAGCGCCAGCCGACGAAGCAATTCGTCAAGATCGAGGATATCGGCGCCATGGCCGTCTTCCTGTGCTCCGATGCCGCGGCCCAGATCACCGGAACGCCCTTGTCAATCGACGGCGGCTGGACGGCTTTATAAGCGGAGGGAACAGAAGCCGGCCGGGGGGCCTTCTGGGAAGATGGACACGCTCACAATCGCCGAGACGCACCTCTCGATCATCATCGCCGACATCACCACGCTTAACGTGGATGCGATCGTCAACGCCGCCAACCAGTCGCTTCTGGGCGGCGGCGGGGTCGACGGAGCGATCCATCGCGCGGCCGGCCCGCAGCTCCTCGAAGAATGCCGCAAGCTCGGCGGCTGTCCGACCGGCGAGGCCCGCCTGACGGACGGCTACGATCTGCCGGCCCGCCATGTCATCCATGCCGTCGGCCCGCGCTTTAAAGGCGGTGGGCATGGCGAGGCGGAGCTTCTCGCCTCCGCCTACAAGCGCTCGCTCGACCTCGCGGCCGAGAACGGCCTGAAATCCATCGCCTTCCCGGCGATTTCGACCGGCATCTACGGCTTTCCCTCAGATCGCGCGGCGACGATCGCAACCGCCACCTGCGTCGGTTATTCGGAAGGCCATCCGGGCGCGCTGTCGGAAATCATCTTCTGCTGTTTTTCCGAAGAATCGGCAGAGCAGCATCGCCGCGCCCTCGCCGAAATCGGCCAGGAGGCGGAAATCGCCGAAGAAGAGGCCCGGGCAGGACACCCGGGCCGATAATCAAAGAGCCTATTCGGCCGCCTCGTAGCGGATCAGAAGGTCCTTGGCGTCGACGGCATCGCCAGCCTTGACGATGATCGCTTCGATCGTGCCGTCGCGGTCGGCATGGATCGCCGTTTCCATCTTCATCGCCTCGATCGACAAGAGCACGTCGCCCGCCGTCACCTTCTCGCCGGCCTTGACCGCGATCTGCGAGATGACGCCCGGCATCGGCGCGCCCACCTGATCGGCATTGCCCGCTTCGGCCTTCGGACGCCGCGCCGCATCGGCCGCGCCATGCGCCCGGTCCGGCACGCGCACGAAGCGCGGCTGGCCGTTGAGCTCGAAGAAGACGCGCACCTGCCCCTCTTCGTCGGGCTCGCCGACCACCTGACAGCGGATCACGAGCGTCTTGCCGCGCTCGATCTCGACCATCACCTCGTCGCCGGCTTCAAGGCCGTAGAAATAGACGGGCGTCGGCAGAACCTCCGTCGGCCCATAATCCTCCTGCGCCCTGGCGAAGTCGGTGAAGACCTTCGGATACATGAGATAGGAGGCGAGCTCCTCGTCGGAGATCTCGTGATCGGCCGCTTCCGTGGCCTTCGCGCGCTCCGCCTCCAGATCCGCCGGCTCCATCAAGGAGCCCGGCCGCACGGTGATCGGCGTGTCGTTCTTCAGAACCTTTTTCTGGATCGCTTCCGGCCAGCCCCCGGGCGGCTGACCCAGCTCGCCGCGCATCATCTTGACGACGGAATCCGGGAAGGCGATCTCACGGCTCGGATCGACGACGTCGTCGACGGAGAGATCCTGGCTCACCATCATCAGCGCCATATCGCCGACGACCTTCGAGGACGGCGTCACCTTGACGATGTCGCCGAACATCAAGTTCACGTCGTGATAGGTGTGCGCCACCCGGTGCCAGCGCGATTCAAGCCCGAGGGACCGCGCCTGCTCCTTGAGATTGGTGAACTGCCCGCCCGGCATCTCGTGGAGATAGACCTCGGAAGCCGGCGCCTTGAGATCGCTTTCGAAGGCCGCATACTGGTAGCGCACGGCCTCCCAGTAGAACGCGATCTTGCGGATCGCATCGCGCGTCAGGCCCGTCGCCCGCTCGCCCGAGGCGAGCGCTTCCACGATCGAGCCGAGTGCCGGCTGCGAGGTGAGGCCGGCGACGGAATCCATCGCCGCATCGACGATATCGACGCCTTCCTCGACAGCCGCGAGCACCGAGGCGGCCGAAATGCCCGACGTGTCATGCGTGTGGAAATGCAACGGCAGATCGGTCGCCTCGCGCAGCGCCTTGAACAGCGCCTTCGCCGCGGCGGGACGTAAGACGCCCGCCATATCCTTGACGGCGATCATATGCGCGCCGGCTTTTTCAAGCTGCCTGGCGAGATCGACGTAATAGGCGAGATTGTATTTGGAACGGTCCGGATCGAAGAGGTCGCCGGTGTAGCAGATCGTGCCTTCGCAGATCTTGCCGCTCTCGATGACGGCATCCATCGACACCCGCATGTTCTCGACCCAGTTGAGGCAGTCGAAGACGCGGAACACGTCGACGCCCGCCTCGGCCGCCTTGGCGACGAAGAAGCGGACGACATTGTCGGGATAATTGGTGTAGCCGACGCCGTTGGAGCCTCGAAGCAGCATCTGCATCAAGATGCCCGGCGCCCCGGCGCGGATGCGTTTCAGCCGCTCCCACGGATCTTCCGTCAAGAAGCGCATAGCGACGTCGAAGGTCGCCCCACCCCAGCATTCGAGCGAGAAGAGCTCCGGCAGCGCCGCCTGATAGGCCGGCGCGATCGCCGCGATGTCATGCGTGCGCATGCGCGTGGCAAGCAGCGACTGATGCCCGTCGCGCATGGTCGTATCGGTGACGAGCGTCCGCTTCTGTGCACGCACCCAGCGCGCCAGCCCCTCCGGCCCGTCGCGGTCGAGGAGCTTGCGGGTGCCGACGAAATCCTCCGGCATCGCCTTTGCCTCGAACAAAGGCGGCACGGGCGGCGGCACATCGGCCGGCGGACGCGGCCTGTTGCGTGTCTCCGGATGCCCGTTCACCGAGACGTCGGCGATATAATTCAACAGTTTGGTGCCGCGGTCGCGGCGCCGCACCGTATCGAAGAGCTCCGGCGTCTCGTCGATGAAGCGGGTGGTGTAGCTGTTATCCTGGAAAGACGGATGCGTGATGATGTTTTCCAGGAAGGTGAGATTGGTCGCCACACCGCGGATGCGGAATTCGCGCAGCGCCCGGTGCATCCGCTTCAAGGCGTCTTCCGCCGTCGGCGCCCAGGCCGTCACCTTCTCAAGAAGCGGATCGTAATAGCGGGTGATCACCGCGCCGGAATAGGCCGTGCCGCCGTCGAGGCGGATGCCGAAGCCGGTGGCGCCGCGATAGGCGGTGATGCGACCGTAATCCGGGATGAAATTCTCTTCCGGATCTTCCGTCGTGATGCGGCATTGCAGGGCATGGCCGTTGAGGAAGATCTTCTCCTGAGCCGGCACACCGGACGCCGGATCGCCGATCCTCTCGCCCTCGATGAGCTTGATCTGCGCCTTGACGATATCGATGCCCGTCACCTCTTCGGTGACCGTATGCTCCACCTGAACGCGCGGATTGACCTCGATGAAGTGGAACTCGCCCGTCGCGGAATCCTGCAGGAACTCGACGGTCCCCGCACAGACATAATCGGCGGCCTTGGCGAGCTTCAGCGCATAGCCGCACAATTCCTCGCGCTTTTCGGCGCTGAGATAAGGCGCCGGCGCGCGCTCCACGACCTTCTGGTGGCGCCGCTGCACGGAACAATCGCGCTCGAAAAGATGCACCTGGTTGCCGTGCCGGTCGCCGAGAACCTGCACCTCGACATGGCGTGCATGCTCGACGAGCTTTTCCAGATAGACCTCGTCCTTGCCGAAGGCGGCCTTGGCCTCGCGCTTCGCCTGCCGCACGGTCTCCACGAGTTCCTTCTCGTTGGCGATGACGCGCATGCCGCGTCCGCCGCCGCCCCAGGAGGCCTTGAGCATGACCGGGTAGCCGATCTCGCTCGCGACTTCTTTCCAGCGGCTTTCGTCGTCCGGCAGCGGCTCGCTCGCCGGCATCACCGGCACGCCCGCCTCGACCGCGAGATTGCGCGCCGCGACCTTGTTGCCGAGCCGGCGCATCGTCTCCGGCGACGGACCGATGAAGGTGATGCCCGCCTCGCGGCAGGCTTCGGCAAATTCCGGGCTTTCCGACAAAAAGCCGTAGCCCGGATGGATGGCGTCCGCACCGCTCGCCTTGGCGACGCGCAGAATCTCGTCGATCGACAGATACGCCTCGATCGGCCCCATCTGGTTCGGCAGATGCGATCCAGAGCCGATCAGATACGCCTCGTCGGCCTTGAAACGATGCAGGGCGAGCTTGTCTTCCTCGGCGAAGACGGCGACCGTCTTCAGCCCCAGCTCGTTGGCCGCGCGAAAAACGCGGATTGCAATTTCGGAACGATTGGCAACGAGGAGCTTAGAAACTTTCCGCAAGGCCACCCTCTCTCTGCAAGAACGCACTTTCTTACCGGCCGGTTTTCGGCGACGCAAATGAAGAGGCCCCCGGCTTGCGCCGGAGGCCTCTCTTTCAACTCAGCTGCGCGCGATCAGTAGCCCGCCGGGCACTCCGCGGTGTAGCGACGACCATAACGGTCGCGGTAGTAGCAATAGCCGGGGCGGCTCGCCACCGAGCCGATGATGGCGCCGGAAGCGGCACCGATCGCGCCACCGACCACGGCGCCTCCAACCGATTTTGTCGCAAGCCCGCCGATCGCTGCGCCACCGACGCCGCCGATGGCAGCACCGGTCGCTGCGTTCTTGTCCGTCTGCGTACAGGCAGTGATGCTGAGGGCAGCAACAGCAGCAATGGCAATGGCTTTAATTTTCATGCGTCCATCCTCTCCGTGTCCGGGTGCGGTCAACCGTTCTCACAACACGGGCACCCATGCCAAGGTTCCAAAAATTTCATCATCCATGCCGGAGGTTTAGGCGCGACATCGCACTCGCGGGCAAATTCTCAGGACACCGAGGCGAAGAGGAGCGCCAGCGGCGCGCGGCGGAAAAGCTCCGAAGCCGCGATCCGATCGCCCTCGACATCGCCACCGCCGAGAAGATCGGCGAAACGGGCAACCCCGCCGGGCAGCGACACGAACGTGTCGGCAAAGGCGTCGGCGCGCAAAGTGAGCCCGTCGTCCCGCTCGAGCAGCGAAAGCGGCAATCGCGGTACGATCACGACGAGGGTCTCGCCCTCCACACGGCGCGCATAGGCGGTGATCTGCGCCGCCATCGGACCTTCGACGGCAAGCGGTTCGTAACTGCCCTCGAGGAAGAGCCCGCGGTGCTCGCCGCGCAGGCCAAGCAGACGCTGCACGAGCCATGCCTTCGGCACGGCCTCGCGCCATCGGGAGAGCGCATCCGGAAAACTCATCTCGCCGAATTCGTCGAGCCCGAATTCGTCGAGCAACGCCCGGCGCCTGTCGAAATCGACAGGGCGGCGGTTGTCGGGATCGACGAAGGAGAGATCCCATAATTCCGTGCCCTGATAGACATCCGGCACGCCGGGCGCCGTCAACTTGATCACCGTCTGAACCAGCGAATTGACCGCACCGGCTGCAAAGAGCGGGGCGCTCACCTTGAGGAAATCCTGGCGATAGGCGGCAAAATCGTTGGAAAGCGCCGAACGCACGAAATTGGAGAGCTTTTCCTCATAGGCCGTATTGGCGGCCGTCCAGCTCGTCCGCTCCTTCGCCTCGCGCACGGCCTTCAGCATGAAGGCTTCCAGCCGCTCGACGAGATCGCGCATGCCGTCATGATCGTCCGGCTGAAGCTCCAGCGGCCAGCCACCGAGGAGCGCCTGGTGGAACAGCCAGACGACATTCGGCTCCGGCGCCGGCCCGTCGTCGATCTCCGCCACGAGCGGCAGGAGGATCGCGTTCCAGCGCTTCACCGCGTCCGCCCATTCCTCCGCCATTTCGCTGATCGTGGAGATCCGGGCGCGCGCATCCTCGCCGCGTTTGGTGTCGTGCGTCGCCGTCGTCGACAGCGCCTGCGGCTGCGTTTCGAGCCGCTCCTGCATCGCGGGGTGAAAGCTCGCCTGCGGGCCCGGCTCCGGCTCGCCGCCCACCTCGTTGAGCGCAATCAGCCGATTGAAGCGGTAGAAGACCGTGTCCTCCAACGCCTTCGCCATCATCGGACCGGTCGTCTGCTGGAAGCGGCGGGCGAGATAAAGCGCGCTTGCGATCGTCTCGTGATCGGAGAGGTTTTCCAGAAGCAGAAGACCGACCAGGAAATCGACGACCCCCGGATCCTCAACGAAGGGCGACAGCTTCGCCTCCTCGCCGGCTTTTCGCAGGAGCTTGCGATCCTGCTCGGATGCGCCGGACAGGTCGACATAGCTGCGATAGACGGGGAAGGATGTCGCGATCTCGATCAACGCACGACGCAGCGAATCCGGTCCGTAATCGCGCGTCAGCGGATCGTTCTCGCCGATTTCGCGGGCGCGTTCGACGAGATAGGCGAGCTCGCCCGCGAGATTGTAAGTGAGAATGCGCCGCTTGGTTTCGCGCACGATCTCCGAAAACGGCCGCGTTTCGCCCGTCTCCTCGCGCCACGCCGCGTCGAGGCGGGAAAGCCCCTCCGTGTCGACCTGCAGCGCCGTCAAGGCGTGGGCGAATTCGTAGCCGGTCGTCCCCGCCGTCCGCCAGGTTTCCGGCAGCCTTTCGTCGGGGCCGAGGATCTTCTCGACCACGACATAGGGCGCGTTCTCGATCTCCGCGAGCTGCGCGAGATAGGCCTTGGGGTCCGCAAGCCCGTCGATATGATCGATCCTGAGACCGGCGACATCGCCTCTCTCCGCGAGCTCTTTGACGAGCGCATGCGTCGCCTCGAAGACCGAGGGACGGTCGACCTGCACGCCGACGAGATCGGTGATCTCGAAGAACCGGCGATAGGTCAAAGTCTCCCGCGCCATGCGCCAATGGGCGAGCCGCCAGTTCTGCGCCTCGTGCAGATCGTGCAGCGCCTCTCGATCTGCCGCGATCTCGCCAACCGCTCTTTCGATCTTGGCGAGCGCCTCGGGATCTTCGGCAAGCGTCGCAAGCCGCTCCTGGAGAAGCCCCGCCCCGTCGGCCGAACCCGTGGCGAAAGTCAGCGACAGCTCCTGAAAATCCGGCTCGTCGATCTCGCCCAGAATCCGGCCATAGGTATTCGGCGCCAGCGGCAGCGCGATGTCGTAATAGGTGAAGCGGAAGCGACCTTCGTCCTTGTCGAAACGCAGCCCGAATTCCCCGTCTTCGAGAACCTTGCCATAGGGCGCACCGAGCGCCGGAATGAGCAGCTTCGCCGCCGACCAGTCGATGTCGAAATAGCCGGCATACTGGCTCTCCTCGCCCCATTCGAGCACGTCCGCCCAATAGGGATTGGCCGTCGACGCGCCCATATGATTGGGTACGATGTCGAGGAGAAGCTTCAGGCCGTTTGCCTTGAGAGCGTCAGCGAGGCGGGCAAACCCCTCCGCGCCGCCGAGCGCCGGATCGAGCTCGGCGAAATCCGCGACGTCATAGCCATGGGTCGAACCCGGCACCGCCGTGAAGATCGGCGAGGCATAGAGGTGGCTGATGCCGAGGCGCTTCAGATAGGGCGCGAGCCCGGCCGCTGTGTCGAAATCCATCCCCTCGCGAAACTGCAGGCGATAGGTGGCCGTCGGCACCGCCTCGAGCGGCGGACCTGCCTCACGCATGAGACGTCTCCATGAAGAAGGCGACGGCGAGCGCCGGCACGAGCCCGTCGGCGATTTCCGCGTCGACGCCCGGGCCGGAGACAAAGATCGGAGCCGACGGCTTGAAGCTGTCGGTGGAAACGGGCGTATCGCCGAGATTGGCGAGAAGTGTCAGATGAGCCCCGTCGCCCATCGTCCAGGTGACGCGGAAGCCGTGGTCCCCAAGACGTTCCGTCTCGGCGTTCATCGCCCGCATGCCGGCAAGGCGCGGCACGATCTCGCGATGACGCAGATGCAGGAGCTCGCGCGTGAAGGCGAGATGTTCGTGCCCTTCGCCGCGCGCCGCACCCGACCAGTCGAGGCATGAGCGCTCGAACGTCTTCACATCGTTCGGGTCGGCGATCGCCGCCCGGCGCGCGGGGTCGCGAAAGCTCTCCCAGGCCGTGAACTCACGCCGCCGGCCCTCGCGCACGAGATCGGCGAGTTCCCCATGAAAATCGGTGAAGAAGAGGAAGGGCTGCGTCTCGGCATATTCCTCTCCCATGAACAGGAGCGGCAATTGCGGCTGCAGCAGATGAATGGCCGTCAGAAGCCTGAGCATCTCTTCATCGGCGAGCACGGCAAGCCGTTCGCCGTCGGCGCGATTGCCCACCTGGTCGTGGTTCTGCAGGAAGGTGACGAAGGCCGTCGGCGGCTGGCCGGCGCTCGCGACGCCGCGCGGCCCGCCCCAATGCTCGGACACCTCGCCCTGATAGGCAAAACCCTCGCCCAGGATCCGCATCAGATGGCCGACGGGATCATCGGCGTAATCCTTGTAATAGCCCTCATGCTCGGCCGTTGCCGCACAATGCGCGGCGTGATGGAAATCGTCGTTCCACTCCGCCGTGAAATAGCGCGGCGCGCCTTCCGCGTCGCGCTCGTGCAGAGAGACGATGTTGCGCTCGTCCTCCGTCGTCAGATGGATATGGCGGTCGGGCCATTTTTCGCGGATGCGGGAGGAAAGTTCGGGCAGGAGCGTCTCGGCGCCCGGCCCCTTGATCTGATCGATCGCATCGAAACGCATGCCGTCGAGCCGGAATTCCTCCAGCCAGTAGAGCGCATTGTCGATGAAGAAGGAGCGCACGGCCGCATCGTCGTAATGGATGCCCGCGCCCCAGGGCGTGTGCCGCTCCGGATCGAAGAAGGACGGGGCATACATGTGGAGATAATTCCCGTCCGGCCCGAAGTGATTGTAGACGACGTCGAGGATGACCATCAGATTTCGCTGATGCGCGGCATCGACGAGCGCTTTCAGCCCTTCCGGCCCGCCATAGGCGCTGTGCGGCGCATAGAGCAGCACGCCGTCATAGCCCCAGCCGCGATTGCCGGAAAACTGCGCCACCGGCAGAAGCTCGATCGCGGTGACGCCCAGATCTTCCAGATAATCGAGCCGTTCCTCGACCCCCGCAAAGGTCCCGGCCGGGCTGAACGTGCCGACATGCAATTCGTAGGTGACGAGCTCTTCGACCGGGCGCCCGCGCCAGCCCGCGCTCTGCCAGCGATAGGCCTTCGGATCGACGAGCCGGCTCGGCCCATGCACGTCGCCCGCCTGCGCCCTTGCGGCCGGATCTGGGACGGCAAAACCGTCTTCCAGCACGAACTGATAATCCTGCCCCGCCTCGGCTTCCGGAACGGTGAGCTCGAACCAGCCGCGATCGGCCTTGTTCATCGCCAGATCCTGGCCTGCAAGGCGCAGCGTCAGCGCGTTCTGAGCGGGAGCCCACAGGCGGAAACGGGCGCCGCCTTCCGGGCGCATGAAAGCGCCCCATGTCGTTTCAAATAAGAAGCTCTGGGTCACGTAAGATATCAGTCGATAAGGTGTTGCGGGTGCAGTGGCCGGTCAACGCTCAGGCGATCCCAGCGTTCCGAGCCTCACGCCGGCATCGCCGTTTCGACGAGACGCGCCAGATAGCTCGCCCCGTAAGGTGCTGCACTGTCGTTGAAATCATAGGCCGGGTGGTGAAGGCCGGCGGAATCGCCATTGCCGAGAAAGATGAAGGCGCCGGGCCTCGCTTCCAGCATGTAGGAGAAATCCTCCCCCGCCATCAGCGGCGGCGTCTCTTCGGTGACCGCCCCCTCCCCGACGATTTCGCGCGCGACGGCAGCCGCTTTGTGTGTCTGCTCCTGGTGATTGACCGTCACCGGGTAATGCCGCTGGTAATCGAGGCGGGCGCGCGCCCCGAAAGCCTGACCGATCGTCGGCACGAGCTCGTTCATGCGCCGCTCGACCAGATCGCGGATGGCCGGATCGAGCGTGCGCACCGTGCCCTTCAAGGTCCCGCGCTGCGGGATGACGTTGAACGTGTCGCCGGCGTGAAAGGTCGTTACGGAGACGACGGCACTCTTCAAAGGATCCACATTGCGCGAGGCGACCGATTGCAGCGCATTGACGATCTGCGAACCGACGAGAACGGGATCGACGCCCGCATGCGGCTTGGCGGCATGTGATCCCTTGCCCTCGATCTGGATGACGAAATTGTCGGTCGCCGCCATCAGCGGACCCGGGCGGATGCCGAACTGGCCGACGGGAATGCCCGGCATATTGTGGAGACCGTAGATCTCGCTGATGGCAAAACGCTCCATCAGCCCGTCTTCGATCATGGCGCGCGCACCGGCACCGCCTTCCTCGGCCGGCTGGAAGACGATCACCGCGCGGCCGGCGAAATTGCGCGTTTCGGCGAGATAGCGCGCCGCACCAAGCAGCATCGCCATATGCCCGTCATGGCCGCAGGCATGCATCTTTCCGGGCGTTTCGGAGCGCCATGGCTTGCCGCTCTCCTCCTCGATCGGCAGCGCGTCCATGTCGGCACGAAGGCCGATGCCGCGATCGCCGTCTCCGCGACCCCGGATGATTCCGACGACACCGCTTCGCCCGATGCCTTCCACCACCTCGTCACAACCGAAAGCGCGCAGTTTGTCCGCCACCACCTTGGCCGTGCGCGGCACCTCGTAGAGGAGCTCCGGGTTGCGGTGAAAATCGCGCCGCCATTGCGTGATCTCGTCGGCGGCTTCGGCAAGGGAGTTGATGACGGGCATGAGGCGGCTCTCTCGTGAAAGAGCCGATGCTAGCGCCTGTGCCGCACCTGGCAAGCATAGAGAAATTGCCAGGCTTCGCGTTGGCGCTCAGGCGACCGCTTCGGCCGCCCGGCCGCGACGGTCGAGCCGGATCGTCCATAGGAGCAGCGCAAAAGTCATCGCCGCACCGATCGCCGTGGCGACCGGCAGGCCCGGCCACAGCACGACGACACCGGCGACACCTGCAAGAAGTCTGAGCGGCCAGACGAGCGGCGCCTCCATATAGCCTTCGAAGGCGGCTCCGACGGCATAGGAGCCGATCACCGCCTGCGCGAAGACGAGAAGCACCTCCGGCACGCTGCCGTGCAGGAACGGCGTATAGGCGAAGAGGATCGGCACGATGTAGAGCCCCTTGGCGAGTTTCCAGGCCGTCATCCCCGTCGCCATATGCGGCGTGCGGGCGATCGCCGCGGCCGCAAAGGCGGTGAGGCAGACCGGCGGCGTGACGTTGGAATCCTGCGACAGCCAGAAGATGATCATATGGGCCGAAAGAAGGGCTGCCGTGATCAGCGCCGGATCGAGTGCCTGGCCATGGACGAGGCGCAGGACTTCCGCGGGGGCCGCGGCGATGAAGGCGTTCGCCGCCTCGCGGCTCATCGGTGCGGCAAGCTTCGTCATCGCCTCGGGATCGGCGAGCAGGAAGGGCCCGCGCGCCGCCTCCGGCAACGTACCCGAAGTCAGAAGATCGACGAGGTAGCCGTTCTCGATCATGCCCTGAAGGGCAGGCGCGGAGAGCGTCGCGAGCACGATATAGGCGGCTGTCACCGGCAGCCCCATGCCGAGCACCAGCGAGGCGAGCGCAATCAAGAGGAGCGCGATCAGAAGATTGCCGCCCGCCCACTCGGCGATCATCAGCGAGAAGGTGTTGCCGATGCCGGTCATGGCGATGACGTTGACGATGAGCCCGACGGCGATGAGAAGCACCGCCGTCATGATCATGTTCTGCGCCCCGAGCGCCAGGGCCTCGAGAATCGCCTTCGGCCCCATGCGGTTCTTGGTGAGCCAGGAGGCGGCAACGACGGAGAGGATCGCCCAGCCGGCGGCATAGACCGGGGTGAAACCGTAGATCAGAAGCGAGATCAGGGTTGCGACGGGGATCAGAAAGGCAGGGCCTCCCGCCTTCAACACCTCCCAGGCGCTGCGGCTTTCATCGTCGACGCCGACGATATGGTGCTTCTTCGCCTCGATCCGGACGAAGAAGGCGACGGTGAGGAAATAGGCGATCGCCGGCAGCGCCGCGACGGCGACGATATCGAGATAGGGAATCTGAGTGTTCGACGCCATGACGAAGGCGCCCGCCCCCATGATCGGCGGCATCAGCTGCCCGCCGGTCGAAGCCGCAGCCTCCACGCCGGCGGCGAAGCGCGGCGGAAAGCCCGATTTCTTCATGAGCGGAATGGTGATGACGCCCGTCGAGACCGTATTGGCGACGGCCGAACCCGAGATCGTGCCCGTCAGGCCCGACGCGAAGACGGCGACGAAGCCGGGGCCTCCGACGAGGCGGCCGGCGAGCGCCCGGGCAAGGTCGATGATGAAATCACCCGCTCCGGAGCGCACCAGAAACGCCCCGAAAAGGATGAACATGAAGACGAAGCTCGCCGATATCAGGCCGATCGTCCCGAACATGCCCTCATCGGCGAAGATCGAGCGGAAGAGAACCGTCTCGGTGGAGAGGCCGGCGAAACGGAAGACGCCGGGGGCATAGGCCCCGAGAAACGAGACATAGGAGAGCGCCAGGATGATGAGGACCGGGATGATCGGCCCCGTCGTGCGCCGCGTCAGCTCGATCGCGCCGAGAATGACGAGAATTCCGGCCACCCAATGCTCGGGCGACAGACGCACCCCCTGCGCATAGATCGCCGTCTCCGAGCCGATGATGAAGAGCGTCGCGCCGGCGATGACGGCGCCGGTGATGGCGTCGAGCCAGAGTGGCGCCACGAAGCGGCCGAGCTTCATCGGATAGTGCAGGCAGGCGAGAAAGGCGAAACCGGCAAAGTGAATGCCGACGAGCCACAAGGTGGACACGCGCCCGTCGATGTTCGCCCAGATATGGAAGAGCGAAATCGCAATGCCGCAGGCGGCGAAAACCCGGGCTGGCCAGGAGACGAGGCTCCTGACATGGGTTTCGACTTCGCCGTCGACATCCTTCTGAGGCGCGGCCTGCTCAGACGCGTCTTGCGCCTCGCTCATCGTCCGATCCCTGCAGCTGGAAAACTTTCGCGGAGAGCGAAAGACGCCGTCCCAGCCGAGCGGACCGCATGCCAGCGCACGCGGCCCGTGGCCAGGCCTGAAGCGGCGTTTCGCACGCGCCTTTTATTCGGCCGAAACCTTGAGACGGTCCGGGATCGTGATCCCCTGCTCTTCGTAATAGCGCGCCGCGCCCGGATGCAGCGGCAGCGGCAGACCGGCGATCGCCGCTTCGAGCTTCATATTCTTCGTCGCCGGATGAATGCCCTGCAGGAACGGCAGGTTCTCGTAGATCGTCTTCGTCATCTTGTAGATGGTCTCTTCCGGCACATCGTCGCGCACGGCGAGGAAGTTCGGCTGCGCGATCGTGTTGATCTCCTTCTCCTGCCCCGGATAGGTCCCGGCCGGGATCGTGAAACGTGTCCACAATTCATCGAAATCGCCGTTCGCCTCCTGCATCTCCTCATCGGTGAAATCGAGGACGGTGATGTCGTTGCCCATATTGGCGAAGGCCTGGCTGATCGCACCGACCGGCGGGCCCGCCGGCGTCGAAATCAGCACCACCTGACCGTTCTGCAGGGCTTCCGCCGCCGGGCCGTAACCGGAATAAGCCAGGGTGAAATCCTGATCGATGTCGTAGCCGAGATTGCCGAGGATGGTGCGGTTGGAGCCGAGCGTGCCGGAATTCTGCGCGCCGAGATTGATCGACTTGCCCTTGGCGTTCGCGACATCGGCGATCGTGCCGGTGTCGGCGAGGTCGGATTTCAGGACGAAGTGCTCCACATTCGGCCACAGCATGGTGACGGAGCGGAGGTTCTTCTGCGGCCCTTCATTTTCCAACGGGCCGGAGCCCTTCTTCGCATAAGCGCCATAAAGGCCTTGCAGGATGGCGAACTGAACCTCGTTGTCGCGCATCAGCTTGATGTTCTCGGCCGAGCCCGCGGAGTTGATCGCCGACAGGCCGATCTTCTCAGTCGGCTGCAGCTTGACCTTGATGAGCGTGGCAAGAGCAACACCCACCGGATAATAAGTTCCTCCCGTTGAAGCGGTCGCCAGAAGGTAATTCTGTTCTTCCTGGGCTCGCCCCGAAGAAGGCCAGGCAATCGCGCCAACGAGAGCAAGGCTCGTCGCAGCCATGACAAAGGAGCGTAAAACTTTGCGTTGGAATAGCATTCTGTTCCTCCCACCATTGCAGTCTTATTGTTTTGGAAGACTGAGCTTATGGGCTATCGGCCGGAAAGCAAACCCCGCGCGAGCGCTCACGGAAACTCAAGCAAGGCGCGTTTGTGAAAGTGAGCCGAATTGTGTTACGCAGCGGCGGTCGCGTAAGTCTGACCCGGACAACTGTGGGGCCGAAACCTTGACACCTCCGCTTCGCATGCTTTCGGGGGCGCGCCTGCTGCTCGCTCTCCTGTTTCTTGTGACAGCTCCCCTTGCCGCCGCCGCCAACGAAACGGCCGACGATGGCGACGTCGTGGGACCTTATCTCCTGGTCGATGCGAAGAGCGGGGACGTCCTCGAGGAGCACGATGCGCTCCGCCCCTGGTATCCTGCGTCCACCACCAAGCTGATGACGGCCTTCGTCGTCTTCCGCGCCCTCGAGGTTGGCGAGATCACGCTGAAATCGCCGGTGGTGATGTCGCAGCACGCCTACAACCAGCCTTATGCGGCGCGTTTCTTCAAACCCGGCTCGGTCCTGACGGTCGACAACGCGCTCAAGGTCATGCTGGCGCGCTCCTCCAACGACATGGCGATGGCGATCGCGGAATCGGTCGGCGACGGCTATGACAATTTTCTGCTGCGCATGAACCTCGAGGCGAAGCGCCTCGGCATGACGCGCACGCAATTCGTCAACCCGCACGGCCTTTACAGTCCGCACCAGGTCACCTGTGCGCGCGACCTCGCGCTTCTGACGCGGGCGATCTTCGACGAATTCCCGCGCTACCGGCATTATTTTAACGTGCCCGCCATCAAGGTCGGGGGTGCGGTGAAGCGCAACACCAACCTTCTGATCGGCCGCTACCGCGGCGCCACCGGGATGAAGACCGGCTATATCTGCGATTCCGGCTGGAACCTGGTCGCGACCGCGCAGCGCGGCCGGCGCGAATTGATTGCGGTCGTTCTGGGCGCCGACAACGGTATCGACCGCGCCGAACGCGCCGCCCGTCTGCTGGATGCAGGCTTCGACCGCGGCGGAGGGCTCTTCTCAGGCGGCCCCGACATCAGCCGCATCAATTCCGGCTCCCGCTACACCGAGCCCTACGACATGCGCGATCAGGTGTGCAGCCCGCAGAAGGGCAAGCAGGTCGCCTCCAAGTCGAACCCGATCTACAAGCCCATGAAGGGCGGCCTCATCATGGTCGACGAGGGAGACGGCTTCAAACCCTCCCATATCGGCCAGCGCAAAGGTCCCGTGACCCCGATCGAGGTGGCGACCGGCGGCGTCGAAGGCCCGGGTGTCGATGACCTTGCGCAGGAGATTCTGACGGCACAGCTCGGCGTCATGCCACGGCCGCGCCCGACGATCGCCATCCCGCCCCGGCCGCAGCTCGCGACGGCGTTCGCGCCGAGCGAAGAGGTGAACAAGGCCGCGCCCGTCGATCCCGTCCTGCTCCTTGCCGCCCCGGCCCTGATGCCGCGCCCGCGGCCCGACCGGTAAGCATAAGCGCCGCCCGGCCCGGCGGCCTTTCGACAGGGATTCTCAGCCGCCGGTTTCGATCTCGTAGCGGCTGACACCCTCGTCGTCGTGACGCCCCAAAAAGCGGTGGCCGCGTTCGTTGCAGAAATGCGGAATGTCGATCGCCGCCATCGGGTCGGTCGCCAGGACCACGACCCGCACGCCCGGTGGCAGCGCCGCGATCCCCTTGGCGGTTTTCAAGACCGGCAGCGGGCATTTCAGCCCGCGCACGTCGATCACGTGGCAGTTGTTTTCTTCATCCCCTGAATGAATGGCCAACATCGGCCTCCTTGCAGGCTTGACCTCTTCAATTTCCGTCCCTGGTATGGGAAGAGATGCCAGAAACAGCAAGAATGCCGCGGGCTCTTCTGCCTGAAGCGGCGGGGGAGACGATGGGCTTTATCGAAAGAATCAAGAGCGAACTCGCCTATGTACGCGGCGCCCTGCGTGCACTTCGCAAAGTCAGCTCGGCGGCAAAGAACCGCAACCGCACTTTTCCCGATCTGATCGAGGACATCGCAAAAGAGCATGGCGACCGGCCGGCGATGATCGCCGAGAACGAGCGCATGAGCTACCGCGAATACAACGAGCGGGCCAACCAATATGCCCGCTGGGCCATCGCCAACGGCGTCAAAAAGGGCGATTGCGTCGCCCTGATGATGCCGAACAAGCCGGAATACATGGCCGCCTGGCTCGGCATCGCGCGGGCCGGCGGCGTCACCGCCTGCCTCAACACCAATCTGCGCGGGCCGGTCCTCGCCAATTGCGTGAACATCGTGGAGCCGAAGCACATCATCGTCGACACGGCGATCTCCGACGGCTTTCACACCGCCGATCCCTTTCTTCAGACGAAAGCGGAATACTGGGCCTATGGCAGCGGCGTGGACGCGTGGAAACGGCTCGACGAGGCGCTCGACACGTTCAGCCGCGCTCCGCTCGAAGCCTCCGAAAGGCCGAAGCTGACCACGTCGGACCGCTGCCTCTTCATCTATACGAGCGGCACGACCGGCATGCCGAAGGCCGCCAACATCAACCACTACCGCGTGCTCGCCATCTCGCTCGGCTTCAACGGCGCCATGGATATGAAGCCGCACGACCGCATCTATGTCTGCCTGCCGCTCTATCATACGACCGGCAGCGTGCTCGCGTCCGGCGCGGCGCTGACGGCGGGCGCCAGTGTCGTCATCCGCGAGAAATTCTCCGCCAGCCAGTTCTGGGACGACGTCGTCGACTACGAATGCACGATCTTCCAGTATATCGGCGAGCTCTGCCGCTACCTCTTGAACAGCCCGACGCACCCCAAGGAACGCCAGCACAAGCTTCGGCTTGCCTGCGGCAACGGTCTGCGCCCCGACATCTGGGAAGATTTCAAGAACCGCTTCGCCATCCCGAAGATCCTGGAATGGTATGCGGCGACGGAAGGCAACGCCGTCTTCTTCAATTTCGACGGCAAGGTCGGCTCCGTCGGGCGCATTCCGAAATGGGCGGAGAAGCGCTTCGTCACCGAGATCGTCCGCTTCGACCATTCCTCCGAAGAGCCGGAGCGCGGTCCCGATGGCTTCTGCATGAAATGCGCGCCGGGTGAAATCGGCGAGGTGATCTCGCAGATCATCGACGATCCGAGCCGTCCGAGCCAGCGTTTCGAAGGCTACGCCGATCCCAAGGCGACCGAGAAGAAGATCCTCAAGGACGTCTTCACAAAGGGCGATATGTGGTTCCGCACCGGCGACCTCATGAAGAAGGACGAAATGGGCTACTTCTATTTCGTCGATCGCATCGGGGACACCTTCCGCTGGAAGGGCGAGAACGTCGCCACCTCCGAAGTGGCGGAGGCGATCACCGTCTATCCGGGCGTCAAGGATGCCAATGTCTTCGGCGTTTCGGTGCCCAACACCGACGGACGCGCCGGCATGGCCTCGCTCGTCGTCGAAGACGCCTTCGATATGAACGGCTTCTACGTCCATGTGGAACGGCATCTGCCGCGGTATGCGCGGCCGATCTTCCTGCGCCTGCAGCAGTCGATGGAAATGACCGGCACCTTCAAGCAGCGCAAGGTCGACCTCGTGCGCGAGGGCTTCGACCCGAACCGCATCGCCGATCCGCTCTATATGCTGCACCCGGAAAAGCAGACCTATGTGCCGCTCGACACGGGCCTCTATGAAGAGGTCGAGAGCGGCGATCTCCGGCTTTGAGGCGAGTGATGTCACCGACAAATCCGGGCCCGCACGACGTGATCGCCTTCTGGCGCGAGGCGGGCCCGGAGAAGTGGTTCAAGAAGAGCGACGCCTTCGATCGCGAGATCGGCGAGCGTTTCGGCGCCCTGCATGAGGCCGCATCGAAGGGCGCGCTCGAGGACTGGGCCGAGACGCCGGACGGCGCTCTCGCCCTCATCCTCCTCCTCGATCAATTCTCTCGAAATCTCAACCGTCAGCGGCCGGAGGCCTTCGCCAACGACGCGGCGGCGCTTCGGCTGGCCAGGAAAGCTCTGTCTGAAGGCTACGAGAACCAGGTGCCGGCGGACGTCGCGAAATTCTTCGTCATGCCCTTCATGCATTCGGAGAGCCTTCCCGACCAGGACCGTTGCGTCGCGCTCAGCCACCGGCTCGACAAGGCCGGCACGCTCTCCTTTGCCCTGGAGCATCGGGACATCATCCGCCGTTTCGGCCGCTTTCCCCACAGAAATGCCGTGCTTGACCGGCACACGAGTCCCGCGGAGCGGCGGTTTCTGGAGGAAGGCGGTTTTTCCGGCTGAAGCGGCGTCCGATCCTGCGGTGCGTTGTGCGAAGTTGAGCGGCCTTGTTAGGGATAATTTTACCTAATTCCCTCCCCGCCGCTGGGCCTCTGCTACCGTTGTATAATGGAGATGATGCCCCTGAAGAGCGACGCCGGATGGGTGAAAACCCCGGGCCCTGCCACCGAGCCCACATTCCGCCTTCTCATCGAGAAGCCGGAAGCGTTGAGCGTCCACGCCGACGAGATCGAGAGGCTGGCAGACGAAAGCCTCGACGCCAATCCCTTCTACCTTCCGGCCTTCCTCGGCCCCGCCATCAGGGCGTTCGGCAACGGAGAGGTCGAGCTCGCGCTTTTCTATGCCGGCACCCGCCTCGTCTTTTTCGCGCCGATCCTGTGCGCACCTTTTCGCCGCGGCGCGCTGCGCATGGCCCAGATCTGGAGCCACAATTATGGCCCCCTCGGCGTGCCGCTGCTTGATCGCGCCCGCGGACACGCCGTCGCCCGGGCGCTCTTCGCCGATCTCGCAGACGCTGGCATCGAGCTTTTGATGCTGAGCGACACGCCCGTCCTCTGCGACACCTGGATCAGTCTGCGGCGTGCGGCCGAGGGTCGGGTTCACACGATCTTTCGCGAAGAACGTCCCATCCTCACCGCCGAGCCGGATGCCCTCCAGGAATTCGAAGCCGGCATCTCGTCACAGCGCCGCAAGGACATCGGCCGCCTTCGCCGCCGGCTGGAGGAAGAGGGCCCGGTGGAGTTTTCGACGGCGACCGGCGCGGCGCTTCCCCCGGCACTCGACGATTTCCTCGCGCTGGAGGCCGCCGGCTGGAAGGGCCGCCGCGGCACCGCCATCCTCACCCATGCCGGCAGGCGCTTCGCCGAAGATGCGATCCTCGCGCTCGGCGCGCGCGACGCTGCCAGAATCGAGCGTCTGACGGTCGGCGGCAAGCTGGCCGCATCCTCGATCACGCTGGTCTCCGGCTCGCTCCTCATCCCCTGGAAGATCGCCTTCGACGAGAGCTTTTCGCGCTTTTCGCCAGGTGTTCAGCTTATCCTGCGCAACACCCGGCTATGGCTCTCGGATCCGGCCATCGCCCGGATCGATCCCGTTTCGAACACCGCCGATGCCAGGCTCCTCACACATTACTGGCACCATTCGGAGCCTTATGAAGCAGCCGTTCTGGAGGTGACGCCGTCCGCCACGAGGGCGCGGCTTGCCCGCTCGGCCGAGCATGGGCGCTGGCTTCTCCGTCAGCAGGCGCGGGCCGTCCGCGACCGCCTGCAAGGACGCTTCCGCCGCAACTGACCCGAGCCGCAAAACGCCCGTGCAAGCTTCGCGCAAGACAGGCGCGATAAGCTTAAATGACCCTCGGCAAAATTTCCTTCAGGTTTTAGCCGCAATCGTTTCGTCCTCTCAGGAGAATATTACGAATCTCGTGTAACGAGCTGACAGCGACCTCAGAGGAATTGAACCATGGCCAACTACGGAACGACGTTCGACCAGGCGATCATAACCTTCGCGTCGACGGCGCCCGATTATGGCTTCAACATCGCTGATGCCTTTGCGATCTGGGATCCGTGGATGGAACCCGATTTCGTCAGCGCTGCCAATTTCATGTCCGCCGACATCCAGATTCTTCAGGGTCCGATCGACGGCTATGGCGGCACGCTCGGCAATTGCGTGACCTATATCAGCGGCACGACCATCACGAGCGCCGAGATCACCATCGACGAAGCCGATCCGGATCAGGATCACCTGTCGGTGCTCGCCCACGAGATCGGCCACGCCATCGGCCTCGACCACGACGATGATCCCACCTCGATCATGTATCCCTTTTCGATGGGCGTGATCACGCTGAATGCCGCGAACATCACCGAGCTGCAGTCCCTCTACGGACCGGACAGCGGCGACAATTATCTGGTCGGCACCGCCGAGGCCGACAATTTCTCCGGCGGCGCCGGCGCCGATACCATGTTCGGCGGCACGGGAGCGGACAATCTCCGCGGCGGGGACGGCGCCGACCTCATCTTCGGCGGCCAGGGCAATTTCGCCGATTATCTCGATGCGGGCAGCGGCAATGACACGGTCTATGGCGGCGACGGGGTCGACACGCTCTACGGCGGCACCGGCAACGATGCGCTCGGCGGCGGCAGCGGCACCGATCACATCTATGGCGGCGATGGCGCAGATCTTCTCTTCGGCGGCGGCGATGCCGCGGCCGACGATCTGAACGGCGAGGCTGGAAACGACGCCCTCTACGCCGGCGCCGGCAACGACACCTTGAAGGGCGGCATCGGCAACGACGAGCTGGGCGGCGCCGCCGGCAACGACGTGCTCCAGGGGGGCGACGGCAACGACACGCTTTATGGCGCGGCCGGCAACGATACGCTCTACGGCAGCAATGGCGCCGACCTCCTCTTCGGGGGCACGGGCGACGACCAGATCTATCTCGGGACGTCCGACGGCGCCGCCGACATCTACGCCACCGTCGCAAACAACGGCGACGACACCGTCTTCGGATTCGAGAACGGCATCGACCGCATCGACGTCTCCGATAACGGCTTCAGCAGCTTCTCAGAGCTCACAATTGCCCAGGACGGCGCGGGCAACGCCTTGATCGATCTCGACGGCGGCGACGTTCTGACATTGAACGGCATCGCCGTCAGCGCTCTCGACGAAAGCGATTTCATCTTTCAAACGCTGACGAGCTGACACCCGCCTGCCTGGCCTCCCCGGCCTGCGGCGCCCACAGCGCGCCATCCTTCCGGGCATGCCGATCTCGACCTCAGCCCCCTCCGCCGCTAAGAGGTAATCGAGGCAGCAAGGGGTTTTTTCCGTGTATCTCGGCATCGATATCGGCACGTCGTCCATCAAGGTCATCCTGATGACGGCGGCACAGGACGTTCTCGCTTCCGCCACCGCGCCGCTCGACGTGATGCGGCCGCAACCCGGATGGTCGGAGCAGGATCCGAACGCCTGGATCGCCGCGCTCGGCACGGCCATGGACGCCTTGAAGCGCGAACGTCCGGCCGAGGTAGCCGCCGTCAAAGGGATCGGCCTCTCCGGTCAGATGCATGGCGCCACGCTCGTCGCCAAGGACGGTGCGCCGATCCGCCCCTCGATCCTGTGGAACGACGGACGGTCCGCCGAGGAAGCGCGCCGGCTCGACGCCGATCCGCGCTTCCATGAGATCACCGGCAATCTCGTCTTTCCGGGCTTCACCGCGCCGAAGCTCGCCTGGGTGAAGACGCATGAGCCGGAAAACTTCGCCGCGACCGCCAAGGTGCTGCTGCCCAAGGATTTCGTGCGCCTTTATCTGACGGCGGATGCGGCAACCGACATGTCGGACGCCTCCGGCACCTCCTGGCTCGATGTCGGCAAGCGCTGCTGGTCGCCGGAGCTCCTGGCGGCAACCGACATGGACGAAAGCCAGATGCCGAAGCTCTACGAGGGCTCGCAGGCAACCGGCACGCTGCGCCCGGCACTGGCCCGCCTCTGGGGCATGACCGGCGAAGTGGTCGTCGCCGCCGGCGGGGGCGACAATGCCGCGGCCGCCTGCGGCGTGGGCGTCACCCATCCGGGCGCCGCCTTCGTCTCGCTCGGCACTTCGGGCGTCGTCTTCGCCGCAACGGAGGCTTTCGCGCCCAACGTGGAAAGCGCCGTTCACGCGTTCTGCCACGCCCTGCCGAACACCTGGCACCAGATGGGCGTCATCCTGTCGGCCGCAGGCTCGCTCGAATGGCTGAGCCGGCTTCTCAAGGAGCCGGTGCCCGATCTCATCGGCCATCTCGGCGCCACCCCGGATTACCCGGCGCCCGTTCTCTTCCTGCCTTATCTTTCCGGAGAGCGCACGCCTCACAACGATGCGGCGGCGCGCGGCGTCTTCATCGGCCTTGCGCAGGAAAGCGACCGCGCCACCCTCACCCAGGCGGTGCTGGAAGGCGTTGCCTTCGCACTCGCCGATTGCCAGGCAGCCCTTGCCGCCGCCGGCACCACCATTCCGCGCTATCTCGCGGTCGGGGGCGGCTCGCGCTCCAAGGCCTGGCTGACGATCATGGCGAGCGCCCTCAACACCCCGATCGGCATTCCCGAAGAAGGCGATTACGGCGCCGCCTTTGGTGCGGCTCGTCTCGGCCTCCTGGCCGCAGAGGGCGGCGACCCCGCCGAGATCCTCACGCATCCGCCGCTCGCCGACACCATCGATCCGGTTCCGGCCCTGAGCGAAGCCTACCGCGACAGCTATGAGCGCTGGCGTGCACTCTATCCGGCGGTGCGCGACGTCATGCGGTAAGCCCGCGCGGCCACCGCATCTCGCCGGGAGATCGCCGACGGCCCTGCTGAGCCGGGGTGCGGCGACCACGTCCGCCCTCCCGCAACCCTTTGAACAAAAAGCGCTCGCGCCTGCTTTTCAGGCGCCTCAAAGTGTTGCGCAAATGAAAAATTTGACCAACTGGTCGAAAATGCGCATTCTTCCCGTGGGAACAGCAATATTCACGGGAGAAAGAAGCCGTGAACCAGATTTCGTCAGGCCGGCCGGCAGCAACACCGGTCGGCGAACCGGACATTTGTGCCGCCCGCCTAAATGTTGAAGATTATCTGAAGAATTTTTCTGACCTGCACCCGCCGCTTTCGCCACACGAGGCGCTGGTGGAGGCTGACCGTTGCTATTTCTGTTTCGACGCCCCCTGCACCGAGGCCTGCCCGACCTCGATCGACATCCCGCTCTTCATCCGCCAGATCCAGGCGCACAATCCGAAGGGCGCGGCCGAGACGATTTTCGAGCAGAACATTCTGGGCGGCATGTGCGCCCGCGTCTGCCCGGTCGAGACGTTGTGCGAGGAAGCCTGCGTCCGCAATCTCGCCGAGGACAAGCCGGTGAAGATCGGCTTCCTGCAGCGCTTTGCGACCGACGCGATGATGGCGGCAGGCGAGCATCCTTTCGAACGCGCAGCGCTAAGCGGCAAGCGCGTCGCCATCGTCGGTGCGGGACCGGCCGGGCTCTCCTGCGCCCATCGGCTGGCCATGCACGGCCACGACGTCACGATCTTCGAAGCGCGCGACAAGCCCGGCGGCCTCAACGAATACGGCATCGCCGCCTACAAGACCCCGGACGGCTTTGCGCAGAAGGAAGTCGAATTCCTGCTCAGGATCGGCGGCATCACCATCGAAACGGGCAAAGCGCTCGGGCGCGAGCTCACCCTCGACGGCTTGAAGGCTGATTACGACGCAATCTTCCTCGGCCTCGGACTTGCCGGCGTCAACGCGCTCGGCGCTGAAGGTGAGGATGCCTCAGGCTCCGCCGACGCGATCACCTGGATCTCCGACCTGCGCCAGACGCTCGACCTTTCCACGCTGCCGATCGGGCGCCGCGTCGTCGTCATCGGCGGCGGCATGACCGCCGTCGACGCGGCCGTGCAGTCGAAGCTTCTCGGCGCCGAAGAGGTCACGATCGTCTACCGCCGCGGCCCCGAGGCCATGAAGGCCTCCGGCTTCGAGCAGGAGCTCGCCCAGACGAAGGGCGTCACCATCCGCCACTGGGCCAAGCCGAAGCGCCTCCTCTCCGAGAACGGTCATGTGGCAGGGATCGAGCTCGAGCGCACCCGCGAGGAAGACGGCCGCCTCGTCGGCACGGGCGAGACGTTCGCCCTCGCCGCCGACATGGTGTTCAAGGCGATCGGCCAGACCTTTCTGCCCGCCTCGCTCGACGGCGCGGCGGACGCCATCGCGCTCGCGCACGGCCGCATCGACGTCGACGACGAACGCCGCACCTCGGTTGCCGGCATCTGGGCCGGCGGCGACTGCGTCCCGGGCGGCGAAGATCTCACCGTCGCCGCCGTCGAAGACGGCAAGGTCGCGGCCGAGAGCATCCACCGCGCATTGATGGGGTGAGTGTCATGCCGAGCCTCTCAAACAGCCTCGCCCCTCGGATCGGGGCACTATCAGTCGCAACAGGCTCCACTCCTCTCCCCCTTGGGGAGAGGTGGCCGCGCGCCAACGGCGCGAGGTCGGTGAGGGGGCGGCGTCTCAGCCGGTCGCAGGAAGAGCTGAATGGGGAAAGGCAGCCCCCTCACCGCCCGCTACGCGGGCACCTCTCCCCAAGGGGGAGAGGAACGGAGCTGAGCCGCAATGCTGCACGCCAAATGCAGTCGCCGTTTCACGTGAAGGAAAAGCAAGGGCTCGGTGCCGGATCGCTAAACCGAGATTTCGACGCTTCTGAAGATCGGTTCGATATCGTCCGGGATACCTTCTCCGCGATCACGCCGCACCTCAAGTGCAAGCTCGATGGCCTCGCGTGCCATCGCCAGGCTTCCTTCCTCAGTGTCACCATGAGTCACGACTTCCGGAAGAGCCGGGACGAGGACGGTGTATCCACCCTCCGGCTGCGGCAGGAGAAGGACAGTATATCTCCGCTCGTCCGCCATACTGAACACACCCTCCCGCTCTGGTGCGGCCGCTTCGAATTTATCTCGTCTCGCCGAAACTCCCAAGCCTGAGAGGTTCTTCTCATGGTCAGTCTCGCTTCGAACTTCCTCGGCATCAAATCGCCGAATCCGTTCTGGCTCGCCTCCGCGCCGCCGACGGACAAGGAGTACAACGTGGTGCGCGCCTTCCGCGAAGGCTGGGGTGGCGTCGTCTGGAAGACGCTCGGCGAGGACCCGCATATCGTCAACGTCAACGGCCCGCGCTACGGCGCCATTCACGGGCCGGACCGGCGGCTTCTGGGCCTCAACAACATCGAACTGATCACCGACCGGCCGCTGGAGGTGAACCTTCGCGAGATCAAGCAGGTGAAGCGCGACTGGCCGGATCGCGCCGTCGTCGTCTCCCTCATGGTCCCCTGCGAGGAGAGTAACTGGGTCAACATCCTGCGCCGCGTGGAAGAAACCGGCGCCGACGGGATCGAGCTCAATTTCGGCTGCCCGCACGGCATGTCGGAGCGCGGCATGGGCTCCGCCGTCGGCCAGGTGCCCGAATACATCGAAATGGTCGCGCGCTGGTGCAAGGCGAACACCCGCATGCCCGTCATCGTCAAGCTGACGCCGAACATCACCGACATCCGCTACCCGGCGAGGGCGGCGCAGAAGGGTGGCGCCGACGCGGTCTCCCTGATCAACACCATCTCCTCCATCACCGGCGTCGACCTCGACCTCTTCGCCCCGGAACCGACCATCGACGGCAAGGGCTCGCATGGCGGCTATTGCGGCCCGGCGGTGAAGCCGATCGCCCTCAACATGGTGGCCGAGATCGCCCGCGATCCGGAAACCCGCAACCTGCCGATCTCCGGCATCGGCGGCATCACCACCTGGAAGGATGCGGCCGAGTTCATGGCGCTGGGGGCGCAGAACGTTCAGGTCTGCACGGCCGCGATGACCTACGGCTTCAAGATCGTCCGCGAGATGGTGGAAGGGCTCGAGCGCTGGATGGCCGAGAAGGGGTTTGAGACCCTCGACGACTTCATCGGCCGTGCCGTGCCCAACGTCACCGACTGGCAGTATCTCAACCTCAATTACGTCACGAAGGCGCGCATCGACCAGGAGCTCTGCATCAAATGCGGGCGTTGTCACATCGCCTGCGAGGACACTTCGCACCAGGCGATCACCCACATGGTCGACGGCAAACGCCATTTTGAGGTGATCGACGCCGAATGTGTCGGCTGCAATCTCTGCGTCAATGTCTGCCCGGTCGAGAACTGCATCACCATGGAGCAGGTCGCCGATTACGATCCCCGCACGAAAAAGCCGATCCCGGCCGAATACGGCAACTGGACGCGCCACCCGAACAACCCGATGGCGAAGCCCGACGCCGACATCGAAAAGATCGTCCCGGACGCGGCGGAGTAGCGCCAACGCCGGCTGCGCTCGCCGCATCGTCGTGATATTCTCGGGCAACCAAGAGCGAGGATCGACGGATGACTGAAAGCTCAACCCATTCGATCGAAATCACGGCAGACTGGGACGCTGAGGCAAGGGTGTGGGTCGCGGTCAGCGAGGACGTGCCGGGACTGGTGGTAGAGGCACGCAGTGTTGACACGCTTGTCGCGGAGATCGAGGCGCTCATACCGCAACTCCTGAGAGCAAACGGGCATCATTCGGACGCCCCCGCAGGGATCGAGTATCATCTGACAGCCCACGTTCGGAGCACCCTTTCCGCTGCTGCGTGAGATCCTTCTGGCTCATCGCGATCGGGGGCGACGGCGATGGGAAACTACTACCGAGATTTGGCAAAGATACTCAGGGCCAACGGCTGTCGCTTCGTACGGCAGGGGACAGGCAGCCATGAAGTCTGGTACAGCCCGCTTTCACAACAGCATTTCACCGTGGCGGTGACCGTAGCTTCGCGCCACACCGCGAACGCGATACTCAAGCAAGCTGGCATATCCCGAAAGCTGTAGAGCGGCTCAGCTGAGTCGCATCCGGCCCACCCCGACACGCTCATTCGACATTTCTGCGATCGTCTTCGTCTTCCCCGAAAGCCGCGCGCCGAGCGTGAGGAGGGCGGGCAGCGCTTCGATCGCGCCTCCCATCAGCCGCGCGCCAGCCGGCCTCAGAGCGAGCCCGGCGATGGCGGAAGCGGCGAGGATGCGTGCACCGAACTGGGCGCGCCAGCGGCGGGAATAGCGGCGACCGGCTGCGTCGCGTTCGGCACGTTTCGCCGGATCGATCGCTTCAAGCTCGTCTACGAGAAGCCAGGCCGATTGCATCGCCATCGAAATCCCCTCCGCGATCACCGGATGCGATTCCCCCGCCACATTGCCGATGCGGAAGACGTCGTCCCGGTAGCGGGCGCGCATCCCCGGTCGGATCGGCCCCGCGGCGAGCCACGGCCCTTGACGTTGCGCCTCGCCGATCGCCGCGCGCACACCGCGACAGGAGGCGAGGAGATGGCGGTGCACCGCATCCGAAGCCGAGCCGCCGCCGGTCTCCCTGCGAAGGGCTGCGAGCGCATCGCGGCGGATGCAGAGCGACAGCGAAAGCCGGCCACGATCCGCCCAGACCATGCCGCCATAGCCGCCGGGAAAGACGAGAAGCGGCATCAGGTCCGGCTCCAGCCTCGCCCCCGAAAAATGCGCCTTGAAGCCGAGGAGATCGGATGGAGCGTTGGTCTTCTGAAGCTGGCTCGGCAGGCCGCCCGGCTCCCAGGAACCATGGGCGGCGATGACGACCGGGGCCGACAAGGTCGCCTCCTCATCCCGCGAGGCGATCGTCACCGTGCTCCCGTCCCCGCTCGGACGCACACCGGTGGCGCGGAACGGCTGGAAGAGCGTGGCGCCGGCACGCGACGCCTCCTGCACCAGAAGTTCGTCGAGCACGTCGCGACCGAGCGCCCGCCCGAATCCTGCCCCATGCGCGGCCGGCATCCGTGCCGTCACGACGCGTTCGCCAGAGAACAGCGCGACGCGCCGCACCTCCGGCCCGGCGAGCGACCGCCATGCGCTTCCGAGCCCCAGACGGTCGATCACCGCAAGGCTGGTTGCGGAAACGAACTCGCCGCAGACCTTTCGGCGCGGAAATTCCGCCTTCTCGACGAGCGCGACCTGAAAGCCGCGGCGCGCCAGAACGATCGCCGCGGTGGAGCCCGCAGGTCCGGCGCCGAGGATGATCGCATCGAAGCTCATGTGGCCGCCGCCTCGCTCCGTCGCGCCACGAAGGCCTGGGTGAAGAGCCCCCGCCGCCCCTCCTGAAGCCTTCCGCGAAAGCCTGCCGGCCAGAGCGCCGAGAGCTCCCTGCCCGCAAAGCCGGCGCGCACGCTCGCCACCGCGTCGTGGCGCGTGACGTCGTTGGCGCCGATCGCCCAGAGCATGTGCGCCGTAACGAGAGGCAGCTTCCCGCGGAGCGGCTCCGTCGCGACGAACACCGGCGCGATCTCCGCAACCCGGGCAAAGAGACGGCCGAGCTCTTCGTCGTCAAAATGGTGCAGGAAGAGGTTTGCGGTGACGAGATCGAAATCTCGGTCTGCCGATCGCTCGACATAGTCGAAGACGTCGGCCTGGACGGGCCGCACCGTCCAGCCGAGTGCACCAAAGGCGGCAAAACTCTCATCGCTCAACAGATGCTGCCGGTCGAGGAGAACGAGGTCGACATCCCGCCAGTGGGGCGCCAGCCGTCGCGCGAGCTTCACCATGAAGGTGCCGTCGCCCGCGCCGATCTCCAGAATACGTTTGGGCGGTTTCACGAGGCTCCCGCGCAGAAGACCCGCTGCGATCGGCGCCTGCGTCATGATCACATTGATCCACTTCAAGTCGCGGCGAGAGCCCACCGCCCGCGGATCCTGCTCCGACAGCTGATCGAGGATCTCCGGCTCGACCCGCCGAAACGCCAGGCCGCTCATGGCTGCCGTCCCACGGCTTCAAAGCGCATCGTCTCCGCCGTCAGACCCGGGCCGAAGGCCATACCGCAGCCACGTTCGCCGGCCTTTGCCGTCGCCAGCATCTTTTCCAGCACGAACATGACGGTCGCCGAGGACATGTTGCCGTTGTCGCGGAGAACCGCCCGCGAGCGGTCGAGGGCATGCGCGTCCAGAGCGAGCGCCCGCTGCACCGCATCGAGCACGGAGCGTCCGCCCGGATGCACAGCCCAGAGATCGATGTCCTCAACCGCCGTGTTGCCCAAAACCTCCCGCTGACGGCCCCCGAGCAATTCATGAATGACCGCCGGAACACGGCCCGAGAGCACCATGTCGAAACCGTCGTCGCGCACGTTCCAGGTCATCAACTCGCGGCTGTCGGCGGCAAGGAGCGTGCGAAAACTGTCGAGCCGAATGCCGACCGGGTCGGCCGAGACGAGCGAGGCGGCGCAACCGTCGCCCCAGAGGCAGAAGGAGAGAAGCGCCTCCATGTCGACGGTGTCTTTCAAGTGCAGGGTGCAGAGCTCGATGTTGACGACGAGCACCCGCGCTTCCGGTTCGGAGCGCACGATGTGGCGGGCGAGTTTCAGCGCGTTGAGCGCCGCGTAGCAGCCCATGAAGCCGACGAGCGTGCGCTCCACCGTTTGTGCAAGGCCGCAGCGCGCGACGAGTTCGAGATCGATGCCGGGCGCGGAAAAACCGGTGCAGCTCGTCACGATGAGATGCGTGACGCGGTCGCGCTCCTCTTCGAGATCGAGCCGCTCCACGGCAATTTCCGCGAGGTCCGGCGCATGGCTCTCATAAAGGTCCATGCGCTGCGCCGTTCCCGGAAACGCACCGCGCAGGAAAATACCCCCCGCATCGACCTTGATGCCTTCGGGGTCCTCGGCCGGGGCCACACAGGAATAGCGGTGCTCGATACCGCCCTTGTCGGCCATCCGCGAAAAGATCGCCCGCTGGCGCGGGTCATCCTTCAGCTGCGCCGCGGCAAAGCCAAGGAAATAGCGGTGCACGTCGTTGGCGGGCACCGCCGTCGCAATGCGGTTGATATAGGCTTCGGCCAAAATGCCCTCGACGCGAATTGCTGTTGTCAGCAAGATTAAGTAGCGCCCATCGGCACATGACAAAGGCAAACGCCACTCGAATTTCCACTTAGACCGTCACGACGACGCCAAGAAACCAAATCCCTTTTGGCAGCCTGCTCGGAATGCTTCTATTCCGCCCCGCTGGCCGGCACGATCAGCCCCTCGGGCACCAGCACCTTGTCGATGACGTCGATCAGGCCGTTGCTGGCCGCGATATCGGCCTTGCGGATGCGCGCCTCGCCGACCATCAGCTGATCGCCGATCGAGGTCACGGTCAGCTTGGAACCATCGAGCGTCTCGACCTCCGTCTCGCCGTCGAAGGATTTCGTCGGCAGCGCCGCCTCCACGATATGGTGGCGCAAGAGGGCCGCGAGCGTCTCCTTGCCGTCCGGCTTCTTCAGCATCTCTTCAAGCTCGCTCGGCAATTGCTCGAAGGCGACATTGTCCGGCGCGAGCAGCGTCAGCGGCTCATCGCCCTGCAGCGTTTCCTTGAGGCCGGCTTTCTCGACAGCCTCGGCCAGCGAGGAGAGTTCCGGCCGGTTTTCGATCGCGCTCCACAAATCCGCCTCGGCGGCAAGCGCAGGTGCACTTTGAAGCCCGAGACCGACAACAGCAGCAGCGGCGAGAATTTTCAGATGATTGCGCACGATATCCTCCCTCGTTGCGGGATCAACGGCGCGGGCCGGAACCCGTTCGACGGGTGCAGTCATATTTGCGCGAGGCGTCTTTCTGACGACGACAAGGAGGCGGAGGTGAGGCGCGCCCGGTCAGCCGCCCCGTCAGCGTGGCAGGAGGCCCTCGAGAACCACCCGCCGCACGGTCTCGGCCGCGGTGTCGAAACGCGTCTCGTCGTCGGAGGCGAGCACCGCACGCACCTGGACATCGAAATCGGCGTAATGCTGGGTCGTCGCCCAGATCATGAAAATGAGATGGCGGGGATCGACCGGACGGAGGCGGCCGGCCGCGATCCAATCGGCGATGATGCGCGATTTTTCATCGACGATCGCCTTCAACGGCCCGTGGAGGAATGCGGTGATGGCGCCGCCGCCCTGCAGGATCTCGCTCGCGAAAAGCCGCGACGCCGCCGGATTGTCGCGCGACATGGCGATCTTGGCGTCGATATAGCGAGCCAGCTCGTCCGCCGGATCGCCGTCGGCCTTCATCGCGGCAAGGGGCGCGAGCCATTGCGCCAGCGTCTCTTCGAGCACCGCGACGTAAAGGCTCTTCTTGCGCGGGAAGTAATAAAGAAGATTGGGCTTCGACATGCCGGCCTTTTCGGCGATCTCGTCGAGCGTGGCGCCACGATAACCATAGGCGGAAAAGACGGAAAGCGCTGCCTGCAGAATGGCTTCGCGATTGACGGTCTGAATGCGCGTTCTCTTCCTCTTGGAGATGGCATCATCCAGCATCTTTGCCCCGCCCGAACGGATGCCTACTTGCTAGGCAGTCAGTCCAGCTTTTCGCCTTGACCGTAAATTAAGCCCCACCTAGCGTGAGATTTGACCATTTAGTCAAGTTTTCTGCCCCGCATGGCAGAAACCACAGGGGGGAATGCTGTGGACTCCAATCTGCGGATCAATGCCGACCGGCTTTGGAATTCCATTCACGAAATGGCCGAGATCGGACCGGGCCTGCGCGGAGGCAACAACCGCCAGACCTTGACCGATGACGACGCCGAGGGCCGTCGTCTGTTCAAGACATGGTGCGACGAGGCCGGGCTCACGATGGGCATCGACGAGATGGGGACGATGTTCGCCCGTCGCGAAGGCACGGACCCGGACGCCCTGCCCGTCTATGTCGGCTCGCATCTCGATACGCAGCCGACCGGCGGCCGCTATGACGGCGTTCTGGGCGTGCTCGGCGCGCTGGAAGCCGTGCGCTCGCTCAACGATCTCAACATCAAGACGAAGCACCCGATCGTCGTCGTCAACTGGACGAACGAGGAAGGTGCGCGCTTCGCACCGGCGATGCTCGCCTCCGGCGTTTTCGCCGGCGTCCACACGCTCGATTACGCCTATGGCCGCAAGGATCTCGAAGGCAAGACCTTCGGCGAGGAGCTCGCCCGCATCGGCTGGAAGGGCGACGAGACAGTCGGCGCGCGCAAAATGCACGCCTATTACGAATTGCATATCGAGCAGGGCCCGATCCTCGAAGCCGAGAACAAGGAAATCGGCGTCGTCACCCATTGCCAGGGTCTCTGGTGGCTCGAATTCACGCTGACCGGCAAGGAGGCCCATACCGGCTCCACGCCGATGGCGATGCGCGTCAATGCCGGCCTCGCCATGGCCCGCATTTTCGAGATGGTGCAGAAGGTGGCGATGGACGCCCAGCCGAACGCCGTCGGCGGTGTCGGCCAGGTGACGTTCCAGCCGAACTCCCGCAACGTCCTCCCCGGCAAGGTCGTCTTCACCGTCGATATCCGCACCGTCGATCAGGAGAAGCTCGACGGCATGCGCGCCCGCATCGAGAAGGAGGCGGCCGCGATCTGCGCCGAGATCGGCGTCGGCTGCGAGGTGGAGGCGGTCGGCCATTTCGATCCGGTCACCTTCACGCCCGAGCTCGTCGCCACCGTGCGCAAGGCCGCGGAGACGCTCGGCTATGCCCATATGGACATCGTGTCGGGCGCCGGCCACGACGCCTGCTGGGCGGCAAAAGTCGCCCCCGCCACCATGGTCATGTGCCCCTGCGTCGACGGCCTGTCGCACAATGAAGACGAAGACATCTCCAAGGAATGGGCCGAGGCCGGCGCCAATGTCCTCTTCCACGCAGTACTCCAAACGGCGGAGATTGTGAGCTGAGCGGCACTCACTGCCGAAGCGTTCGGGCTCAGGGAGGATCGGATGAGATGTTCGGTACGGTCTCCTTCGACCCCCCCCCTATCCCCTCCCCACAAGGGGGAGGGGGATATGCCGTGCTTGCCGGGTCATGCCGATGACACCCTCCACGATCGAACCTCGGACGATCGGCCTGGCGCGCGCATTCCGGCGCGACATGACGCTCGGCGAGAGGAAGCTATGGAACGAGCTGCGCGAGCTTCGCCGGCTCCATGGGGTTCACGTGCGAAGGCAGGCACCCATAGGGCCGTATATCGCCGATTTTGCCGTTCACTCCGAGAAGCTCGTCATCGAAGTGGATGGCCACCATCATCTCCACAGCAGAACCGCTGCGAGAGATCGCACGAGAGATGCGTGGCTGAAAACTCAAGGATATCGCATCCTGCGCTTTTCGACCGCCGAGATCGACGAAGCCTTCGACGGATGCGTGGAGGAAATCCTGCGGGAGCTGGGGATTGCGTGAGAAGAGAAATCCCCCGTTCCGCGCGAAGCGCCGATCTCGAGGGAGAGCCCCAGCCACAGACAAAGCCTCGATTGCAGAAGCTGGGCGGGGCAGAGTGGTCATCCCTCCCCCTTGTGGGGAGGGAATGAGGGTGGGGGTCTTCGGAGTGCAAGTCCGGAAAAGAGTTTAGGGGAGCAAGAGCGCCATGACCAAGATCATCAAGGGCGGAACGGTCGTCACCGCTGACCGCACCTACAAGGCCGACGTCTTCATCCAGCACGACAAGATCGTGGCGATCGGCCCCGATCTCAATCACGACGCCGATCACGTGATCGATGCGACCGGCTGCTACGTGATGCCGGGCGGCATCGACCCGCACACCCATATGGAAATGCCCTTCATGGGCACGCATTCGACCGACGATTTCGATTCCGGCACGGCCGCGGCGCTTGCCGGCGGCACCACGATGACGGTCGATTTCTGCCTGCCGGCGCCGAACCAGGGCCTCATCGACGCGCTCCAGCAATGGTATCAGAAGGCTGGAAAAGCGCGCACCGACTACTCCTTCCACATGGCCATCACCTGGTGGGACAAGCAGGTCTTCGACGAGATGCCGAAGGTCGTCGCGCAGGGCATCAACACCTTCAAGCATTTCATGGCCTACAAGGGCTCCTTGATGGTGAACGACGACGAGATGTTCGCCTCCTTCTCCCGCTGCGCGGAGATCGGGGCGATGCCGCTCGTCCATGCCGAGAACGGCGATGTCGTCGCCTTCCTGCAGCAGAAGCTTCTCGCCGAAGGCAACAACGGGCCGGAAGCGCACGGCTTTTCGCGCCCGCCGGAAGTCGAGGGCGAGGCCGCCAACCGCGCCATCATGATCGCCGACCAGGCGGGCGTGCCGCTTTATATCGTGCATGTCTCCTGCGAGCAGACGCATGAGGCGATCCGCCGGGCGCGCCAGAAGGGCATGCGCGTCTTCGGCGAGCCGCTCATCCAGCATCTCCTCCTCGACGAGACGGAATATCTGAACGACGATTGGGACTATGCCGCCCGCCGGGTGATGTCGCCCCCCTTCCGCAGCAAGGACCATCAGAACTCGCTCTGGGCGGGGCTTGCCGCGGGTTCTCTCCAGGTCGTCGCCACCGACCATTGCGCCTTCACCACGGAGCAGAAGCGCATGGGGCTCGGCGATTTCACAAAAATCCCGAACGGCACCGGCGGCATCGAGGAGCGCCTGCCGCTTCTGTGGACCTATGGCGTCCGGACGGGTCGACTGACGATGAACGAGTTCGTCGCCGCCACCTCCACCAACATCGCCAAGATCCTCAACATCTATCCGCGGAAGGGCGCGATCGTCGAAGGCGCCGATGCCGACATCATCATCTGGGATCCCGAGGCGACGAAGACGATCACCGCAGGGAGCCAGAAATCGGCGATCGACTACACGGTCTTCGAAGGCATGCCCGTGCATGGCCTGCCGCGGATGACCCTGTCGCGCGGCCGCGTCGCCTATGAGGAGGGCGAGGTGAAGGCCGGCACCGGCGATGGCCGCTTCGTGGAGCGCCCGGCCAATCCGCCGGTTGCGAAAGCGCTGTCGACATGGAAAGAGCTCACGGCCCCGCGCCGCGTGGAGCGCGCCGGCATTCCGGCTGGTGTTTGAGGAGCCACATGCACAACGCCTCTTTCATCCCATCAACGCCTTCGGGAGCCTAGAGGCCCATGGTCGAAGCTGACACCACACCCGCAACGGCCGCGCCCCCCAAATCGGCGCCCCCCAAACCGGCGCATACCGGCGCGGTCATCGCCGCATCCGGTCTCTCGCTCACCTTTCAGACGGCCGACGGCCCCGTCCAGGCGCTCGCCGACATCGATCTTGCGATCCATCGCGGCGAATTCGTCTCGCTGATCGGCCCGTCGGGTTGCGGCAAGACCACCTTGCTGCGCGTCATCGCCGATCTCGAACAGCCGACCTCGGGTGAGATCACCGTCAACGGCGTCTCGCCCGATGCGGCGCGCCGCGAGCGCTCCTACGGCTATGTCTTTCAGGCGGCGGCGCTTTATCCCTGGCGCACCATCGCCAAGAACGTCGCTTTGCCGCTCGAAATCATGGGGCTGCCGAAGGCGGAACAGCAGAAGCGGGTCAAAAAGAACCTCGATCTCGTCAACCTGGCGGGGTTTGAGCGCAAATTCCCCTGGCAGCTTTCCGGCGGCATGCAGCAGCGCGCCTCCATCGCCCGCGCGCTCGCCGTGGAGCCGGATCTTCTCCTCATGGACGAGCCTTTTGGCGCCCTCGACGAGATCGTCCGCGACCACCTCAACGAACAGCTCCTGCAGCTCTGGGCCAAGACCAACAAGACCATCGTCTTCGTCACCCATTCGATCCCCGAAGCGGTGTTTCTGTCCTCGAAGATCGTCGTCATGTCGCCGCGCCCGGGCCGCATCTACGACGTCATCGATTGCGGCCTCCCCCGCGACCGCGGCCTCGACATCCGCGAGACGCCGGAATTCCTGGCAATCGCCCACCGCGTCCGCGAAGGCCTCCGCGCCGGCCATTCCTATGAGGACTGAGATGTCGGAGCGCGACCTTGAGATCGATCCGACCGGAGCGTTTTTGCGCTCACAAGCCGGCCTGAAACAGTGGGGCGGCGGCGACGCAATTGGCGTTCCCCTCCCCCTTGTGGGGAGGGGACAGGGGTGGGGGTCGAACGAAGACCTGAAGGCGGCCGCTTGTCCGCCCAAAAGCCCAGTCGGAGAGCCCCGCCTATGAGTGAGATCGCGGAGCCCGGTGGCGGGGTCGGTTATGCGCCGCGCGTGTGGGTTCAGCGCATCTTCGCTGGCCAGACGGGCCCAGTTCTCGTCGTCGTCGCGGCGCTGATTCTCGTCTGGTATGCGGGCGCGATCTATCTCAACGCCCCGCAGCAGATCGATCGTGACCGCCGTGCCGGCATCGAACGCAATTTCATCGATTTCGCCGCCGCCACCTACGCCCAGGAGCGTCCGGTCCTGCCAGCCCCGCACCAGGTCGCCGCAGAGATCTGGAAGACGACCGTCGAGGTGAAGCCGACCTCGAAGCGCAGCCTCGTCTACCACGGCTGGGTGACACTCTCCTCCACTCTCACCGGCTTCGGCATCGGCACGCTTCTCGGCATCGTGCTGGCGATCGGCATCGTCTCCTCGCGCACGCTCGACAAGAGCCTCATGCCCTGGATCATCACCTCGCAAACGATCCCGATCCTGGCGATCGCGCCGATGATCGTCGTCGTCCTCGGCTCGCTCGACGTCCCGCCGATCTGGGCGAAAGGCACCGTCTCCGCCTATCTCGCCTTCTTCCCCGTGGCCGTCGGCATGGTGAAGGGGCTGAGATCGCCCGACCCGATGCTGCTCGATCTGATGCGCACCTATTCGGCGAGCCCGGCACAGACGATGGCAAAGCTGCGCCTGCCGGCCGCGATGCCGTTCCTGTTTGCGAGCCTCAAGGTCGCGATCGCCATTTCGCTGGTCGGGGCGATCGTCGGCGAGATGCCGACGGGCGCCCGCGCCGGGCTCGGCGCGCGCCTTCTCTCCGGCTCCTATTACGGTCAGACGGTGCAGATCTGGTCGGCCCTCCTCGTTGCAGCCTTCATGGCGGCGATCCTCGTCACCATCGTCGGCATCGCCGACCGCATGGTGCTGCGCCGCATGGGGGTGAAAGCGTGAGCGCAGCACATGTCACCGCCGAGCGGCCGCAAAGCCAGGGCGCGTTTCTTCTCACCCTCCTCGCGGCGATCCTCGCCATCGTCGCGCTGCCGTTTCCGGTGGCCGAAGGCGGGTCGCGCGTCGCCGGTTCGTCGCTTCTCCTCGGCGCTCTTCTCCTCGTCGTGCCGATGGCCGGCTGGCCCCGCATCGTCGGCTTGCGCCTTCTCCTCAATGCCGTCATCGCGACGGCGGCCTTCACCCTGCTTCTCTTTTTTCTGTCTGCCATTGAAGGCCGGGCGGGGCTCGGCTTTTGGGCGACCCTTGCCGCAACCGCCCTTCTCACCGTGCAGGTGATGCGCGATCTCGCGCGCCTGACGGAGGGGCGGCCGACGCCTCTCCGCCGTGCCTTCTCGCTCGCCGTACCCGTCGTCTTCGGCCTTTGGCTCCTGATCTTGTGGGAATGCCTGGTGCGCGGCTTCGGCGTGCCGCCGGTGCTGTTGCCGCCGCCGAGCGCGATTGCCGTCACCTTTGCCTCCTCGCTTCCCACGCTCTGGGCCGATTTCAGGCAGACGTTTCTGAAAGCCGTCATTGCCGGCTATGCGATGGGCTGCGGCGCCGGCTTTCTCCTTGCCCTTCTCGTCGACCGCGTGCCCTTCCTGAAGCGCGGGCTCCTGCCTGTCGGCAACCTCGTCTCGGCGCTTCCGATCGTCGGCATCGCCCCGATCATGGTGATGTGGTTCGGCTTCGACTGGCCGTCGAAGGCGGCCGTCGTCGTCGTCATGACCTTCTTTCCGATGCTGGTGAACACGGTTTCGGGCCTCAATGCCGCCGGCGCCATGGAGCGCGACCTCATGCGCACCTATGCGGCGACCCACACCCAGTCGCTCATCAAGCTACGCCTGCCGGCGGCGCTGCCCTTCATCTTCAACGCGCTCAAGATCAACTCCACCCTCGCCCTCATTGGCGCGATTGTTGCAGAGTTTTTCGGCACGCCGATCGTCGGCATGGGTTTCCGCATTTCGACCGAAGTCGGACGCATGAACATCGACATGGTCTGGGCGGAGATCACCGTCGCGGCGATCGCCGGATCGCTCTTTTACGGCCTCGTCGCCATGATCGAGCGGGCGCTGACATTCTGGCATCCGTCCTATCGCCATTAGGGCGGCGGCCCCAAAAAGAGAGGGAGAATGGTATGAAGCGAGTTTTGGCAGCTCTCGGACTGGCCGTCGGCATGTCCGCCGTCGCCGCCGGCCCCGCAGCTGCGGACGACAATGTCGTCTTGCAGCTCAAATGGGTCACGCAGGCCCAGTTCGGCGGCTATTACGTGGCCCAGGACAAGGGCTTTTACGAAGAGGCCGGCCTTGATGTCGAAATCAAGCCGGGCGGCCCCGACATCGCGCCCGAACAGGTGATCGCCGGCGGCGGCGCCGATGTCATCGTCGACTGGATGCCGGCCGCCCTTGCGGCCCGCGAGCGCGGCGTCCCCCTCGTCAACATCGCCCAGCCCTTTGCGAAATCCGGCATGGAGCTCACCTGCCTCAAAGAGACCGGCATCACCAAGCCGGAGGATTTCAAAGGCAAGACGCTCGGTGTCTGGTTCTTCGGCAACGAATATCCGTTCCTGTCCTGGATGAGCCATCTCGACATCCCGACGACGGGCGGCGAGGACGGCGTCACCGTCATCAAGCAGGGCTTCAACGTCGATCCGCTGATCCAGAAGCAGGCCGATTGCATCTCCACGATGACCTACAACGAATACTGGCAGGTGATCGACGCCGGCATCCCGGAGGATGAACTCGTCGTCTTCAAATACGAGGATCAGGGCGTCGCGACCCTCGAAGACGGCCTCTACGTCATGGAGGAGAACCTTCAGGATCCCGAATTCGTCGACAAGATGGCCCGCTTCGTGAAGGCCTCCATGAAGGGCTGGGACTATGCCCGCGAGCACCCGGACGAGGCGGCCGAGATCGTGCTCGACAACGACGACACCGGCGCCCAGACCGAAAAGCACCAGAAGCGCATGATGCGCGAAATCAACAAGCTGACCGAAGGCTCCGACGGCACGCTCAATGTCGAAGATTACGACCGCACCGTGAAGACGCTGCTCGAAGGCGGTTCCGACCCGGTCATCACCAAGGAGCCGGAAGGCGCCTACACGACAGCCGTCACCGACAAGATGAAGGAGATGTGAGCCGGGCTCACGTCACATCGCGCGCATGACAATGAAAGGGAGGCTCAGGCCTCCCTTTTTTCTTCCCCGCCGGCACGGCTGTCCCCATCACCCTCATCGCCCGGCACTTTCGCGGAGACGATCCTGAGCGCCAGGATGATGAAAAGCCCGATCCCGGCCCCAAGCATGGCGATGATGCCGTAACCGAGGCCGGCCGCGGCGCCGATCGCCCCCGACAGCCACATGCCCGCGCCCGTCGTCAGCCCTTCGACCCGGCCGCGCGCATGCAAAATCACACCCGCGGCAAGAAAGGCGACGCCCGCCGTGATGGAATCGATGAGCCGGATCGGATCTGAGCGCACATTGTCCCCGGCGCCCTCGTAAAGAGCGACGATCTCGAGCGTCAAAACCGCAAACGTCGCAGCCGCGAGCGCCGTCACCATATGCGTGCGCAGACCCGCGGGCTTTGCCTGCCACTCGCGTTCGAGACCGAGAATCGCCCCGAGCACGGCCGCCAGAATGAGCCGTGCCGCGATGACCGCGACAGGCGTCGTCGTGGTCTCGAACAGACCGTTCAGGGCCAGGCTCAGTTCCTCCATGCCGTTCCTCCTCGCCGTTCCTCAGACAGGGAGCGAACACATGTCTTGCCCTCCGGTTGCGTCGCATTCCAACCGGAGCAGAGCGCCGAAACGAAAACGGCAGGCGTTGGGGCCTGCCGTTTCCTTACTCGTCGATTTGCCACAAATCGGCCGCGAGGGGCTCAGCCGTGCTTCGCCTTCGCCTCGATGCGCCGGCGATAGAGGATGGGCTCGGTATAGCCTGAAGGCTGCACCCGGCCCTTGAGCACCAGATCCTTGGCCGCCTGGAAGGCGACGCTGTCGTCGTAGTTCGGCGCCATCGGCCGGTAGCTCGGATCGCCCTCGTTCTGGCGGTCGACGACCTTCGCCATGCGCTCCAGCGTCTCCACGATCTGCGCTTCGCTGACGACGCCATGGTGAAGCCAGTTCGCCATATGCTGAGACGAGATGCGCAGAGTGGCGCGGTCTTCCATCAGCCCGACATCGTTGATGTCCGGCACTTTCGAGCAGCCGACGCCCTGGTCGATCCAGCGCACGACATAGCCCAGAATGCCCTGGGCATTGTTGTCGAGCTCGGCCTGGATCTCTTCGTCCGTCCAGTTCGGGCTCTCCGCCACCGGAATGGTGAGGATGTCGTCGAGGCTCGCTTTCTCGCGGCTCTTCAATTCCGCCTGGCGCTCGAGCACATCGACCTTGTGGTAGTGGATCGCATGCAGCGTCGCCGCCGTCGGCGACGGCACCCAGGCCGTGTCGGCGCCGGCTTGCGGATGGCCGATCTTCTGCTCCAGCATCGCCGCCATCTTGTCCGGCATCGCCCACATGCCCTTGCCGATCTGCGCGCGGCCTCGAAGCCCGCAGGCAAGGCCCACATCGACGTTCCAATCCTCATAGGCGCGGATCCAGGCAGAGCCCTTCATGTCGCCCTTGCGGATCATCGGGCCGGCTTCCATCGAGGTATGGATCTCGTCGCCGGTGCGGTCGAGGAAGCCCGTATTGATGAAGACGACGCGGTTCTTCGCGGCGCGAATGCATTCCTTGAGGTTGACGGTGGTGCGCCGCTCCTCGTCCATGATGCCCATCTTCAAGGTGTTGCGCGGCAGGCCGAGCGCATCCTCCACACGCCCGAAGAGCGTGTCGGAGAAGGCGACCTCGAAGGGGCCGTGCATCTTCGGCTTGACGATGTAGACGGAGCCGGTGCGGCTGTTGCCGCGACGCCCGTTCGGCCCGATGTCGTGCAGCGCGATCAGGCTCGTGCACATGGCGTCGAGCATGCCTTCGAAGACCTCGTCGCCGTTCTCGTCGAGCACCGCGGACGTCGTCATCAGATGCCCGGAATTGCGCACGAGCATCAAGGAGCGGCCGGGCAGGACGAGCTCCGATCCGTCGGGCGCGGTATAACGCCGATCCTCGTTGAGCGCGCGGGTCTTCGTCTCGCCGCCCTTTTGGAAGGAGGCGGTGAGATCGCCCTTCATCAGGCCGAGCCAGTTGCGATAGACGAGCGTCTTGTCCTCGCCGTCGACCGCGGCGACCGAATCCTCGCAATCCTGGATGGTGGTGACGGCCGATTCCAGGATCACATCGGCGATGCCGGCCTGATCGGTGCCGCCGATCGGGTGATCGCGGTTGATGACGATCTCTGCGTGCAGGTGGTGGTTCGCAAGAAGGACGGCCGAGGGCGAACCCGCCTCGCCGCGGAAGCCTGCAAACTGCTCCGGCGCTTTGAGACGGACCGAACGCCCCTCCTCGACCCAGACGGCGAGCGCCTGGTCCTGCACGGACAGCCCCTTCGCGTTGCGCCAGCTGTCGCCATCGAGCGGGAAACATTCATCGAGGAAGCCGCGGGCGTAGGCGATCACCTTCTCGCCGCGCTTCGGATTGTAGCCGCTACCGATCTCCGCCCCATCGTCTTCGGAGATCGCGTCGGTGCCGTAAAGCGCGTCGTAGAGCGAGCCCCAGCGTGCATTGGCGGCGTTGAGCGCATAGCGCGCATTCATCACCGGAACGACGAGCTGCGGGCCCGCGATGGTGGTGATTTCGCGATCGACATTGTCGGTCTCGACGGTGACCTCGCCGCGCTCTGGCTGCAGATAGCCGAGCTCGCGCAGGAAGGCGGTATATTCCGCCGCTGAGGTTCCCTTGCCGCGACGCTGGCGGTGCCAGTCGTCGATGCGCGCCTGCAGCCGCTCGCGCTCTGCCAGGAGTGCGCGGTTCTTCGGGGTGAGATCGCGCACGATCGCCGCGAAGGAATCCCAGAATGTCTCCGGCGCGATGCCTGTGCCGGCCAGAGCCTCGTTGTTGACGAAATCATAAAGCGGGCGGGCAACCTTCAGTCCCCCGGCCTCGACACGGTCACTCATGACGCATCCCCCTGTTCTCGCCCTCCGGTCGCTTGCCAACGTCCGGAGCATGGTGTTGTTGCCGTGTGATCTAAGGAATTTTCCATTCTGTCAAACTGGCGGAAAGGCTGAGAGGCGGGGTTCGAAAGTGTCAGAGCCGAAAATCGAAATGGTCGGAGGCTTCGGCCTCCTCTTCATCATGGCGACCGAGCAGGAATATCGCAGCGAGCTGCGGGCGCGCATTCACCCCCTGATCACCGGCGTCGGCCCGGTGGAAGCGGCCATCAGCACCACGGCCTTTCTCGCCCAAGCGAAGCCAGAGGAACGCCCGGATCTCCTCGTCTCCATCGGCAGTGCCGGCTCCAGGGCACTCGAGCAGGGCGCGGTCTATCAGGCGAGCCACATCAGCTTCCGCGATATGGATGCCTCGCCGCTCGGCTTCGAGAAGGGCCGCACGCCCTTCCTCGATCTTCCGGCGGAAATCGAAATCCCGCAGCAGATCGGCGACGTCGCCGCCGCAAGGCTGTCGACCGGCTCCAACATCGTCTCCGGCGCCGCCTATGATCTCATCGATGCGGACATGGTCGACATGGAAGGCTTTGCGGTGATGCGCGCCGGCCATGCCTTCGACCTGCCGACGATCGCCCTCAAAGGCATCAGCGACGGCAAGGCGGACCTCCGCCATTTCCGTGACTGGGCCGACTATCTGGAGGCCGTCGACGAGTCTCTCGCAAAGGTGATCGACCGGCTGGAGGGCGCCATCGCCGCCATGGATCGCGCCTACTGGACGCAACTGCCACATCGCACGGCGGCGCGCTGAGAGCCCGCCGTACGCAGGGTTTCGGCAGGAGCCGCTTTACCGCCATAGAGGCGCCCCTTATGCTCGCCTGACGCAGAAAAGTGTTGGGGAGCGTGCGGTGTTTGCACTGTTTCGCGGATTTCCGGCGGCCCTTGCCGCCCTTGCCGTCGTCTTTCTCACTCTCCAGCCAGAGCCTGCGAACGCCCAGGCACAGGAGCGCCGGCTTCTGACCACGGAAGGCGCCGATTATTTCGGCGGCGATTACGACGTCATCAAGGATGTCGAGCTCGAAGGCTGCAAACGCGCCTGCGTCGTCGATGGCCGCTGTGCCGCCTTCACCTACAACACCAACGCCAAATGGTGTTTTCTGAAGGAGGAGGTCGGCGATCTCCGCGCCGTCAAGGCCGCCATCTCCGGCCGCATCGTCACCTCCGATCTGCCGACCTTGTCGCTTGCCGAAGAGCGCACGGCCGAGCTCTCCTTCCTACCCGCGCGCTTCATCGACGAGGCGCGCCGCCTCTCCGGCGATCTGGCGCGGGCCGACAGCGCCCCCTCGCTCGACGCGGCACTCGCCCTGGCCGACAAGGCCGCGGTGAACGGCAATTATCTCTTCGCCGCAACGCAACTCAAAAGCGCGCTCAAGATGGCCCCGGATCGCGTCGATCTGTGGCTGCGGCTTGCCGCCGTCAGCGCCGAGGCGACCTCCGACGACTGGCAGACCCGCCAGCGTCTCGCCGAAGAGCGCACGGCCGCCGCCGTCGACGCCTACCTTCACGCCCGCGGCTCACGCGACCGCGCCGCAGCTCTTGCGCTTCTTGCCCGCTCGCTTGGCGAGCGTGACGAGTGGAAGCCGGCAATCAAGGCCTACCGCGCAAGCCTCGCGCTCGAAGAGCTGCCGGACGTGCGAAGCGCCTATGAAAGTGCGGTGGCCGAACACGGCTTTCGCATCGTCGACCATCAGGTCGATTCCGACGCCGCCGACCCGCGCATCTGCCTCAATTTTTCCGACCAGCTGCCCGCGACGCGTTCCGATCTGAGCGATTTCGTCTCGATCGAAAATGCCGACAATCTCGCCGTCGAGGCAGAGGGCCAGCAGATTTGCATCAGCGGCGTCGAACATGGCCGCCGCTACCGCATCACCGCCCGCGCCGGCCTGCCGTCTGCCGACGGCGAGGCGCTTCTGAAATCGGCGACCCTCGACATCTATGTGCGTGACCGCTCGCCCGCCGTGCGCTTCTCCGGCAATGCCTATGTCGTGCCGGCCGGCGGCAGCGCCTCCCTGCCCGTCACCACCGTCAACACCTCGACCGTCGAGGCTTCGCTCTACTGGATCGCCGATCGCGGCATCGCCGAGACCCTGCGCAACGGCAATTTCCTCGACCAGCTCTCGCAATGGCAGGCGGACGAGATCGAAAGCGAGAGAGGCCGCAAGGTCTGGGAAGGCAGTGTCGACGTCGAAACCCGCCTCAACCGCGAGGTGGTGAGCGCCATTCCGATCGGCGAACTCGTCGACGATCTTGAGCCCGGCATCTATGTCCTCGTCGCAAACGCGGAAAACGACGCCCAGGATTGGGGCGCGAAGGCGACGCAGTGGTTCCTCGCAAGCGATCTCGGGCTTGCGACCTTCGCCGGCAATGACGGGCTCAATGTCAGCCTGCGCTCGCTCGCAAGTGCGGAGCCCGTCGAAGGCGTGCATCTGCGCCTCATCGCCACCAGCAATGAGATCCTCGGAGAAGCCGACACCGATGCGGACGGCAAGGCGAATTTCGCCCCCGGCCTCATTCGCGGCACCGGTGGCATGGCGCCGGCCCTCCTCGCCGCCGAGACGAAAGACGGCGACTACAATTTCCTCGATCTCACAAAACCGTCCTTCGACCTCACCGACCGTGGCGTCGAAGGGCGTGCGGCGCCCGGCCCCGTCGACGTCTTCCTGACGACGGAGCGCGGCATCTACCGCGTCGGCGAGACCGTCTATCTGACGGCGCTGGCCCGCGATTCCCGCTCAACGGCGCGCACCGATCTGCCGCTGACGGCAAAGATCTTCCGCCCGGATGGCAAGGAAGACCGCCAGGAGCTTCTCGAGGATGAAGGCCTCGGCGGCGCGCTCGCCGAGATCGCACTCTCCGACAATGCCATGCGCGGCCAGTGGCGCGTCTCGGTCCATACCGACCCGAAAAAGCCGGCGATCGCCGAGACGACCTTCCTGGTCGAGGATTTCCAGCCGGAACGCCTCGACTTCACGCTGCAAACGGAGGCGACGCAGTTCGAGCCGGCGAACCCGCCGGAGATCACCGCCGATGCCCGCTTCCTCTATGGCGCACCGGCCGCGGATCTCGACGTGGAGGCGGAAACCATCGTCTCCACCGCCGACGAGCTTGACGGCTGGGCGGGCTACCGCTTCGGCCTTGCCGACGAAACCTTCGACACGCAGACCGCGCCCCAGTCGGGCCTTGCAACCGACGAGAACGGCCATCTCGCCTTCCGTCCGCAGCTTCCCGAGACGGCCGTCTCTTCCCATCCCCTCAAGGCGACGGTGAACGTTCGCGTCATCGATACGAGCGGCCGCCCGGTCGAGCGCAGCCTCACTTTGCCTTTGGCAGGCGACACGCCCCGGCTCGGCATCAAGCCGGCCTTCGAGGACGAGGTCGGCGAGAATTCGACTGCCAATTTCAGCGTCATCGCCTTGTCCGACGACGGGTCGCGGATCGCCGCCGACGGCCTCAGCTGGACCCTCTCCAAGATCGACACGAATTACCAATGGTACCGTTCCGACGGGCGCTGGAACTACGAGACGATCGAGACGCGCCAGCGCGTGGCAAGCGGCGATGTCTCGATCTCCGCCGAGGACCCGGCCAAGATTGCGGCCGATGTCGAATGGGGCAAGTACGAGCTTGAAGTCGCCAAGGCGGACGGCTCGCTCCTTCCCGCCAGCATGACCTTCGAGGCCGGCTGGTATTCCGCCCCGAAGACGCTCGAGACACCGGAATTCCTGAAACTATCCCTCGACAAGGAGCGCTACCGGATCGGCGACACCGCAACCGTGCATCTGGAGCCGCGCTTTGCCGGCATCGCCCAGGTGATGGTGATCGACGACCGCATCGTGGCGACGAAATCCGTCGAGGTGTCAGAAGGCTCCACCGAAATTACGCTTCCCGTGACCGAAGACTGGGGTGCGGGCGCCTATGTGACGGCCGCGCTCTACCGCCCGATGGATCTTGAGGCCAAGCGCATGCCGGCGCGCGCCCTCGGCCTGTCCTGGGCGGGCGTCGAGAACCCCGCGCAGCGGCTCGCCGTCACCATCGACGCGCCCGAAAGCGCCAAACCGCGCCAGGCTTTCGAGGCGAGCGTGGAGATCGCCGATCTCGCCGAGGGCGAAGAGGCTTATGTGACGCTCGCCGCCGTCGATCTCGGCATCCTCAACCTGACCGGCTTCGAAACGCCCGATCCGGAAAGCTATTATCTCGGCCAGCGCCGTCTCGGCGTTGAAATCCGCGACATCTATTCGTCCCTGATCGACCGTTTCCAGGGCGCACCGGGCCGTGTCCGCACCGGTGGCGATGCGGCACTCGCCCGCTTCGAGGGCCCCGCGCCGACCGAGAACCTCGTCGCCTGGCATTCCGGCATCGTGAAAGCCGGGCCGGACGGCAAGGTGACGGTCTCCGTGCCGATCGGCGATTTCAACGGCACCGTGCGCCTGATGGCGCTCGCCTGGAGCGAAAAGGGTGTCGGCCATGCCGAAAACGACGTCCTCGTCCGCGACCCGGTGGTGGTGTCGACCGCCCTGCCGCAATTCATGGCGCCGGGCGACCAGTCCCGCCTCGCGCTCGATCTCACCCATGTGGAAGGCCCCGCCGGGCCCGTTTCGGTCGAGGTCGCAAGCAGCGACGACGACATCGTGAGCGTCGCAGGCTCCCCCGTCGAGACGGACCTCGCCGAGGGCGCACGCAGCCAGCTCCTCCTGCCGGTGACGGCCGGCAAGGAAGGCGATGCGACCCTTTCGGTCCGCCTCACCACACCGTCGGGCGAGGTTCTGGAAAAGGATCTGGCGCTCACCGTTCGCGATGCGACACCGGAAGTCGTCCACACCTCCTTCGTCACGCTCGCGCCGGGCGGATCGGTCGATCTCTCGTCCGACCTTCTCGACGGCCTCGTCCCGGGTTCGGGCAAGGTGCGCGTCTCCGCCTCCGGTGCTGGACGCATCGACGTGCCGCAGATCTTGAGGAAGCTCGACCGCTATCCCTATGGCTGCGCCGAACAGCTGACGAGCCGCGCTCTGCCGCTCGTTTATCTCAACGACGTTGCAGTCGCCGCCGGCCTCGGCAGCGATGCGGAAACCGACAAGCGCATCGATAAGGCGATCGAATCGGTCCTCGCCTATCAAAGCGCCAGCGGCGGCTTCGGCCTCTGGGGACCGGGCTCCGACGATCTCTGGCTCGATGCCTATGTGAGCGACTTCCTGACCCGCGCCCGCCGCGCCGGCCACGAGGTTCCCGACACGGCCTTCACGATCGCGCTCGACAATCTGAAGAACCGCATCGCCTATGCCTCTGACTTCTCAGATGGCGGCGAAGACATCGCCTATGCGCTTTATGTGCTCGCGCAAAACGGTCGCGCCGCGATCGGCGACCTGCGCTATTACGCCGAGACGAAGCTCGGCGATTTCGCCACCCCGCTCGCCAAGGCGCAGATCGGCGCGGGCCTTGCCCTTTATGGCGATCGCAGCCTGTCGCAGACGGTCTTCCGGCTCGCGGTGTCCGAACTTCAGGAGGCATCATCGAACGAGCGGCGCAGCGATTACGGCTCCAAGCTCCGGGACGGCGCGGCGATCCTGACCCTCGCCTCCGAGACGAGTGCCGATTCCGTCGATCTGCCGCTTCTCGCCAATTTCGTCGCCGACCGTCGTGCCGAGGAAAAGCGCACCAGCACGCAGGAAGACGCCTGGTCGCTGATGGCCGCCCATGCGCTGATGCAAAGCGCCGCCCGGCCGGAGCTCGAGGTCGCAGGCAAACGCTATGACGGGCCAATGTCGACGGCGATCGAGGAAGACGCGCTGCAAGGCGAGGGACCGAAAATCGCCAATCTCTCCGCCTCGCCCGTCGATGTGGCGATCAGCGCGACCGGCAAGCCGGCCTCGCCGGAACCCGCCTCCGGCAATGGCTATCTGATCGCGCGCGAAACCTTCACGCTCGAAGGCGATCCTCTCGATCCGAGCCATGTGGCGCAGGGCGACCGCCTCGTCGTCGTTCTGACCGTCACCGCCGAACAGACAGGCTCAGGCCATCTCATTCTCGACGATCCGCTGCCGGCGGGTTTTGAGATCGACAATCCGAACATCCTGCGTTCCGGCGATGTCGGCACCCTCGACTGGCTCGATCTGTCGACCGAACCGGCGCATGTGGAATTCCGCGCCGACCGCTTCGTGGCGGCCCTCGATCGCCAGCCCGACGATCAGACCCGCTTCAGCCTCGCCTACATGGTTCGTGCCGTCTCGCCGGGGGATTTCGTGCAGCCGGCCGCCACCATCGAAGACATGTACGAGCCGGAGCTTCGCGCCCGCACCGACGCCGGACGCGTGCATGTGGAGGGGCCGCTGCGCTGAGCGAGAACGGCCCCCACACGCGCGGCCGCCGCCGGGGACGACGCCGCCTCGGCATCGGCCTCGTGCTGGCCTGCGTCCTCGCGCTCGCAGCGCCCGCGGGCCTGCGGCTCGCAGTGCATCTCACGCCTCTGCCCGACCTTCACCCGCCGACCTCGCAGCTCGTCGTCGACCGCAACGGCACGCTGCTCCGCCCCTTCCCGGTGGCGGACGGCATCTGGCGCCTCGACGCCGCGAAAGGTGATGTCGACCCGCTCTTCACGCGTCTCCTTCTCGCCTATGAGGACAAGCGCTTCTTCACCCATCACGGCGTCGATATGGCCGCGATGGGCCGCGCCTTCTGGCAGATGCTGCGCCACGGGCGCATTGTCTCCGGCGGCTCGACGCTCACCATGCAGGTGGCGCGACTTCTCGGCGACGACGACACGCGCAGCCTCGTCGGCAAGGCGCACCAGATCCTTCTGGCGCGCGCCCTTGAGACGCGCCTGTCGAAAGACGAGATCCTCGATCTCTATCTCCTGCTTGCCCCCTATGGCGGCAATATCGAAGGCGTACGCGCCGCCTCGCTCGCCTATTTCGGCAAGGAGCCGCGCCGTCTGACCGCGGCCGAGGCCGCGCTTCTCGTCGCCATCCCGCAATCGCCGGAAGCCCGCCGGCCGGACCGTTTTCCGAAGCGGGCAAAAGAGGCGCGCGACCGTGTGCTCGCCCGCGCGGCCAAGGCCGGCGCACTCCGCCCCGAAATCGCCCGCCAGGCGCGCACCGAAGCCTCGCCGGACACGCGCCATCCCTTCCCGATGCTCGCGGCCCATCTCGCGAACCGCCTCGCCCATCAGCCGGACGCGCCCCCCGTCATCGCCCTTTCGATCGATGCGGATGCGCAGGCCCGCCTGGAAGCTCTGGCGCACAAGGCGGCAAAGACGCTCGGGCGCAAGACGAGCGTCGCCATCCTCGTCGCCGACCACCGCACCGGCGAGATTCTGGCCTCTGTCGGCTCCTCCGATCCGCTCGATTTCGCCCGCGCCGGCTTCATCGACATGACGGAGCGCGAGCGCTCGCCAGGCTCCACCTTGAAGCCCTTGATCTATGGCCTCTCCTTCGAACTCGGTCTCGCCCATCCCGAAAGCCTGATCGACGACCGGCCGAGCGCCTTTTCAGGCTACACGCCGTCGAGCTTCGACGGCGAATACCGGGGCACCGTCACCGTGCGCCGTGCCCTGCAACTGTCCTTGAACGTGCCGGCAATCACCCTTCTGGAAGAGGTCGGCCCGGCGCGGCTTCTCGCCCGCATGCGCCGCGCCGGCGTGCGCCCCGCTTTATCCGACGTCTCGCCGCCGGGCCTTGCGATCGGCCTTGGCGGGCTCGGCGTCACGCTCCGCGATCTCGTCACCTTGTCGGCGGCGATCGCCCGCGGCGGGCGCGCCATGTCATTGACGGAGGAAAATGGTGAGACCGGCAAGCCGCTCGGCCGCGTCCTCTCCGAGGCGGCGGCCTGGCAGGTTTCAGACATCCTCGCCGGCGCGCCGACGCCGCTCGGCGCCAAGGCCGACAACATCGCCTTCAAGACCGGCACCTCCTATGGCTATCGCGATGCCTGGGCGGTCGGTTTCGACGGAAACCACGTCATCGGCGTCTGGGCCGGCCGCGCCGATGCGACCCCCGTTCCGGGCCTCGTCGGCATCGAGGCCGCCGCCCCGATCATGCTGGAAGCCTTCGCCCGCCTCGGGCCCACAAGGCGCCTGCGCGCCGCCCCGCCGAACCTCCTCGATGTGGCGACGGCCGATCTCCCGCCACCGCTCCGCCATGTCGCCCGCGGCGCCGAGCCGGGCACGCCGGGCCCCGAAATCGCCTTTCCGCCCGATGGCGCCCGCATCGATCTCGGCCTCGCCGACAGACATGGAGAAGGCCATGGCGAAGCGCTCGCCGTGAAACTCCGCGACGGTGCCCCACCCTTCACCTGGTTCGTCAACGGCCGCCCGGTCGGCCGCACCGCCTTTCGTCGCGAGCTCTTCTTTGAGCCGGACGGTCCGGGTTTTGCCGATGTCACGGTGCTCGACCGAACCGGCAAAGGCGCCTCCGTCCGCGTCTTCCTGCAATAGACCGCTGCCGCACCGCTCTCCGCCAGACTAAGCGATCGCTCGCAGACCGCGGTTTCGAACGAGGCTCAGGAGCTTGAGAGATGGACCTGCAGGTTTCTTTTCGCCGCGCTCCCATTGACTGACGAGACCCGCCGTCACGTTGAGATAGCGCGCGAAAACCGCCTGGCTCACCCGCTCACGCTCGCGCAGCGCTTTGATCTCGTCGGGAGAAAGCGCCTTCACAGGTGTCAGACAAAGCATGTCGAAACCACGCAGGGTCTCTTTGTCCATGAGGCCCGCCTCATGAAGGTCCGACGCCGTCTCGTGCACGGCAGCGAAAGCATCGCTTCGATACGTGTCGTCAGCCGATTTCATCACAAAGAACCTCGATCAGGGCACCGGACGCGACGGCCTTTGCCAGGGCTGCTGCGTCATATTTCAGAAACTCGGAAGCAAGCCGCTTGAACGCAACGACTTCGTCTCTCCGCAGGTTGGCACGACGGCTCTTGGCAAAAGCGTAAACGAATATCGCCCGATCACCGCAACGAAATAAGAGGATCGTTCGAAAGCCTCCAGACTTGCCTCCCTGCGGACGAGCCAGCCTTTGCTTGATCACCCCGCCCCCCAGATCAGCGTCGATTAAACCCCTCTCCAGATAGGCAACCGTTGCGCAAAGGACTTCGTCTTCGATCGCTTCATTCCGAGCAAATCGAGCGAACCACTTGTTCTTGAAAACCTTCATGCCGGCACACCCGGCCATCCCCCAACCAGGAAACAATATATAACCCTGAGTGTTACAGAACAAGTCTCCTGCGCCTCGCCGAAACGCGGCCCCCGACCAAACAAAAAGGCGGCCGCCGGAGCGACCGCCTTGTTTCTTGCCGAAGAGTGCGTGCCAGCTATCCGTGCACGAGCACGTTGCGGAACTGCCAGGGATCGCTGTCGTCGATGTCTTCCGGGAAGAGCCCCGGCCGGTCCGTCAACGGCGTCCAGTCGGTGTAATGGCCTTCGACGGGCCCGAGATAGGGAAGCTGCACCTCGAGGCAGCGGCGGAAATCCATCTCGTCGGCCTCCACGATGCCCGCTTCAGGATGTTCCAGCGCCCACACCATGCCGGCGAGCACGGCCGACGTCACCTGCAGGCCGGTCGCGTTCTGATAGGGAGCGATATCGCGCGTCTCCTCGATGGAAAGCCGCGAGCCGTACCAATAGGCGTTCTTCTTATGGCCGTAGAGCAGCACGCCGAGTTCGTCGATGCCGTCCTCGATCTCGTCCTCGTCGAGAATATGGTGCTTCGGCTGCGCCTGACCGGCCTGGCCGAACATTTCATGCAACGACAGAACGGCGTCGTTCGCCGGATGATAGGCGTAATGCACCGTCGGCCGGTATTCCGGTTCGAGCCCTTCGCCGATCGTAAAATAATCGGAGATCGACACTGATTCATTGTGGGTGACGAGGAAGCCGTACTGCGCACCGGGCGTCGGGCACCAGGTGCGGACACGGGTATTGGCCCCCGGCTGCAGCATGAAGCGGGCCGATTGGCACCCCGTCTGCTGCGCCCGCATATTTTCGGGCATCCATTTTTCATGCGTGCCCCAGCCGAGCTCGGAGGGCTGCAGGCCTTCCGAAATGAAGCCCTCCACCGACCAGGTGTTCCAGAAGACGTTCATCGGCTTCGGATGCTTGGCACGCTGCGTGTCGCGCTCGGCGATATGGATGCCTTTGACGCCGACATCGCGCATCAGCTTCGCCCAGCCGGCGCGATCGTCCTGCGCAGGCTCTTCATAGGAAAGCTGCAGCGCCTCGGCGAGATCGACGAGCGCCTGCTTCACGAACCACGACACCATGCCCGGATTGGCGCCGCAGCAGGAGACGGCTGTCGTGCCGCCCGGCGAACGCGCCTTCTCGTCGCGCACGGTCTGGCGCAGCGCATGGTTGGTGCGTTGCGCCTGGTCCATGCCGCGGTCGAAATAGAAACCCAGCCAGGGCTCCACCACGGTGTCGATATAAAGCACGCCGATCTCGCGGCAGAGCTTCATGATGTCGAGCGAAGACGTATCGACCGAAAGGTTGACGCAAAAGCCCTGCCCCTCGCCCTTGGTCAGAAGCGGCGTCAGAAGCTCGCGATAATTGTCCGCCGTCACTGCCTTCTGGATGAAGGCGATGCCGCGCTCGTCGAGGAGCTTGCGGTCCGTGTCGACCGGGTCGATGACGACGAAGCGGTCCTTGTCGAACTCGAAATGCCGCTCGATCAGAGGCAGCGTCCCGCGTCCGATCGAGCCGAAGCCGATCATCACGATGGGGCCGGTAATCTTGCCGTGGACGGGCCAGTCGCTCATCAACATCTCCTTCGGGCTCATGCCGGCTTCCGATTGGAGGAAAGCGGCAGAAAGGGCAAGGCGGCAGAAGAGAAAAGGCGCCGCAGCCTGAATACGCGATAAACACAACCCTGCCGCGCATTTCTGCTTGATTGCGCCATTTTGTTCTTCTATTGTTCTCGCTATCACGACGACGGGGGGTTGGCCGTGAACACCGATACGATGGATATTGCAGGCGCCGTCACCCATCTCGGGGCCTGGCTCTTCTGCGGTTTTCTGATTCTGAGTTTCGCCTGGTCGCTCGTCGAGCGTCTGCTCATGTGGATCGATGCTGCGCTCATCAAGCCTGGCCTGGCGCGCCTGCTCGACGGATCGAAAGCCGCGATCGGGAAAATGAGGCGCCGCCGCCGCGGTTTCCGGATCGTCCTCGGCGATCTCTCCGGCGACGACGATGGCAGCGGGGCCACGCGCATCGCCGCGGCTCTCTCGTCGATACCGGCGCTGAAAGTGGCGAGGATCCCTGCCCCGCCGGGATGGAAATTCGCCGGCCGCATCGAAATGGAGCGCCAGGCGGAAGACGTCCTGCGTGCCCGCAAGGCGGATGTCCTCGTCTTCGGTCGCATCGACCGGGCCGAACAGGTGCTTGCGGTCAGCTTTCTCGGCCGCGACGTTGGCGGCGACATCTGCGGGCTTGCGACGCTCGAACTGCCGCTCGATTTCGACGCGTCTCTCGCGCCGGCTTTCGTCGCCACCGCTCTCACCCAAATAGCGCTGACCGGAGAGGACGATGTTCCTCTGCTTCTCGATTGGCTCGTGCCCCAGACGCTTGAGCTGAAGGCCCTGTGCGAGAGGATGCCGAAATCCCTCTCCGATCCGCAGCGTGCCGGCCTGCTCCATGCCGTGGGGCGATCGGCGGCTCTGCTCGGGCGTTTGAACCATGACCCGAACGCTCACCAGCTGGCGCTCGCTGCCTATCGCCACGCGCTCAAAGGCCTTCCGCCCGACACCGCGCCGCTCGCACGGGCAGGCACGCTCAACGCTTTGGCGATCACCCTTCGGCACATCGGGTACGAGGAAAGGGATCCCGCCCTCCTGGAAGAGGCCGTCGCGACCTTCGCGCAGGCGTTGCCGTACCGCCGGCGCGATCTCGTCCCCTTCGACTGGGCCGAGACGAAGCGCGAATGCGGCACGGCCCTCGCCTGCCTGGCGGAGATGGACGGCCCCTCTCGCCTTGAAGAGGCCGAAGCCTGTCTCCGCGAAGCGCTTGAGGAATATCGCCCGGAGCGCACCCTGGTGAGGTGGGCCGACGCTCAAATCATGCTGGCACACATTCTTCGGCTCCGGGGCAGGAACGCGCCGAATGCCGCGGCGCTGGAGGAAGCGATCGCGATCGGCCGGCGCGTCGTTGCCGACCTGCCGCAGAAGCGCGCGCCATTCGTCTGGGCGCAGGCGCATACGAGCCTCGGGCATGCGCTTGAAGCCCTCGCCGAGCGAAAGGGCGATCCGAGCCTCCTTCTGGAAGCGGGCCGCGTTTACGCTCAGGCCTTGAAGGAATGGCCGCGGTCGCGGCTGCGTCTGCGATGGGCCGCGACAAACGCAAATCTCGGAAATGTGCTCGCCACGCTCGCCGACAGGACCGGCAAACCGGACACGCTCGAAGATGCGGTCGCCTGCTATCATGCAGCCTTGAAGGTCCAGAACCGTCGCAAGCACGCAAAGGCCTGGGCCAGCACCCAAAACAGCCTTGCCTATGCGTTGCGGCTTCTCGGGGAAGAGACCGGAAGCCGGACGCATCTCGAAAAGGCGGTCGCCGCCACACGCGCCGCGCTGGAGGAATGGCCGCGCGAGCGTTTCCCGCAAGACTGGGCGATGGGCCAGATGAATCTCGGAACGAACCTCTGTGTCCTCGGTCAGCGCCGCCGCAACAAGCGGCTCATCAGGGAGGGGATCGCGGCCTTCTACCGTTCGCTGGAGGAACGGCGGCGCGAGGAAATGCCCGTGGAATGGGCCGAAAGCCAGGGGAGCCTCGCCAATGGGCTGCGCGCACTCGGCGAGCTTGAGAAGAGCCCGCAGCGCCTCGAAGAATCCCTCTCGGCCTACCGCGCGGTTCTGGCACTCCACGATTTGGACACGGCACCTTTCGATTGGGCGGACGCGCAATCGCGGCTCGCCAAGGCCCTCCTCGCGCGGGCCAGGATGACGCGCGACGTCGCCGAATTCAGGCGCGCCGAGGAAGCCTTCGAGGCGGCCGCACATGCCTATCGGCTGGCGGGGGCCTACCCGCATGAGGCCGGGAGCGTGCGCATGCTCGAAGACGTTCGCGCCAGACGGCAGAGGCTCGAGGCGAGAGCGAATTCCGGGATCGCCGGCTGGCTCCTACCAGAAATTCGCCACCTTATGCGTCGCGCTCTCCGGCTCGGTCGCAAGGTGGTGATAGGCTGAAGCGTAATAGAGAAGCGGCGTGCCGGTCTTCGCCTGCATGCCGCGGACCTCGCCGAGGAAAAGCGAATGGTCGCCGCATTCATGCACCGCATGCGGCGTGAGCGCGATATGGGCGAGCGCGCCCTCGAGCGCGGGGGCGCCGTGAAAATCGAAAAACTCCGCCTTCGCGCCCTCCACCTTGCGTCCCGCAAAAAGGTTGCTCAGATCCTCCTGCTCGCGGGCGAGAAAGCTGATCGAATAGATCTCGGCCTCTGACAGCACCGGATGCATATGGGCGCGTTTGGCGACGGAAACGACGGTGAGCGGCGGGTTGAGAGAACCCGACAGAAACGCGTTCGCCGTCATGGCCCGCACACCGCTCTCCGTCTGGACGGCAACCACGGTCACGCCGCTTGCAAAGCGTGACATGACATTGCGGAAAAGCTTTGGGTCGATGGCGGGCGCCGCCGTCTGGTCCATGAAATCGTCCTGAACGCCTGGGGTTTTCTTTTCGACCCTGCATATAGGGTCGCTCGCGATCCCACAAATGCCGGCCGTGGAAGCGACCATGCCGCGATGTCACGCCTTACGCTCGGGCGCCTGCCATGCGCGCGTTCCCACCGGGCGGCAGGGGACGCGACGAGGTCATCGGCGAACCGGAAGACGAGACGGCCGATGCTCAAGGCGGAACGGAGCTGTCAGCCCGACCCGTCAGGCCGACGGGTCCAGGCCGACTGCCCCAGGACCGACCGATCAGGGAATAAGCTGCGATTTGGCGAGCGTCAGCTCGTAGCACAGCCCGTCGCCGTCGAAGACGAGCTCGGCCTCGCCGCCGACGGTCGTCGGCACGACATTGCACAACATGACGACGCCGAAGCTTCTCGACTTCGGCTCCTTCACCGGCGGACCTTTGCGCTCGCACCAGGTGAAGCGATAGCGGCCGGCATCGTCCGGCACCTGTTCGAAGGCGACTTCCACACGCCCTTCATCGGTGCCGAGCGCGCCGTATTTGATGGCATTGGTGGTGAGCTCATGCAAAGCGAGCCCGAGATATTGCGCTGCGTTCGGCCGCAGAAAGCCGTTGATGCCGGTGATCTCGACCTGGCTCAGCCGCGGCTCGGCATAAAGCGAAATCTGCGAGCGAACGAGATCGAAGATGCGCGCCCCGCGCCAGTCGGCCTCCGTCAGCACGTCATGCGCGCGCGACAGGGAAAAGATGCGCCCGTTGAAGCGGCTGACGAACTGCTCGGTGGAGGAGGCGTTTTCCGCCGTCTGCCGCGCGATGCCCTGAATGACGGCCAGCAGATTTTTGGAACGGTGCGCGAGCTCGCGCATGACGATGCGAAGATGCTCTTCCTGGATCTTGCGTTCGGTGATGTCGATCGCCGCGCCGATGATGGCCGTCTGCGAACCGTCCTCGTCTTCTTCGGGCACCAGCATCACGTCGTACCAGCGCGGATCGTCACCGTAAGGCAGACACAGCTCCACCTGCTGCATCTCGCCCTCCTGGATCGCCGCCTCCTTGGCCGCTCCGAGCTGCTCGGCCGCGGCGAGCGGCAGCACCTCCTCGTCGGTACGTCCGAGCACGGTGGACGGGCTCAAGCCCGCAGGCGAATTGAAGACCCAGTTGAAATGGCCTTCGGCGTCTTGAGAAAACAATGAGATCTGCGAGCCGCGCAGGAGCTTGGCACAGCGCTCCCATAGCGCCGCTTTGGCGACGTGCGTCGCCCCGAGAGGGCGTCCTTCCTTGTCGCGAGGCGGTGAAGCTGTCACGGCCGAAAACACCGAAAATACATGAGACAGGTCATACCGGAGGTCGGTCCTCGGCACAACGATAGGCGGCGCATCAAGTTCCCGTCCATGGCGGCGATAATTCGCCACAAGAAAAAAGCCGTCGGCCTTGCCTCGCAGGCACCCATCTCGCCGTGTCCGAGGGGACCCTCGAAAAATCCGGGTGGTCCGAAGGAGAGAAAGCCGAACCATAAAAAAACGGCCTCCCGGAGGAGGCCTGTTCTTGCTGCTTGGAAAGTTGACGGAAACAGCGGACGCTGGGGCAAAGGGGGGAAGAGGAGGCGCGCCCGCCGTTTCCGTAACTCTTACTTATGGACCCACAACGGTGGGTTCGAAGGAAGGTTCCGAAAAAAACGACGGGCTGCGATTTTTTTTTGCGAAGGCCGCCTGCAGCGCGCGCCCTCGCGCCGGACGGGGTTCTGAGCCCCCCTCCGGCCGCCTCGCACCTAGCTCGCGCGGCGCTCGAAAAACAAAGCCTGGCTGATCACCGCCTTCACCGTGTCCGGCTGGAACGGCTTGGTGATGAGGAAGGCCGGCTCCGGCCGCTCGCCGGTCAAAAGCCGCTCCGGATACGCGGTGATGAAGACGACGGGCACGGAAAACGACTGCAGCATTTCATTGACGGCATCGAGGCCGGAGCTGCCATCGGCGAGCTGAATATCGGCGAGAACCAGCCCCGGGCGATGCTCTTCCACCGCCTTGATCGCTTCCGAATGCGTGCGGGCGACGCCGGTCACGCTGTGGCCGAGCGTCTTCACCAGGGTTTCGATGTCCATGGCGATCAGCGGCTCGTCCTCGATGATGAGGACGTCGGTCGCCACCTGCTCGGCGATTTCGCGGCCGGCCTGGTCGACGAGGCGGGAGACCTCTTCTTCCGACTTGCCGAGAATTTCGGCCGTCTCGCCGGCGGAGAAATCTTCCACCGACATCAACAGAAAGGCCTGGCGCGGCAGCGGCGTGATCGCCTCGAGCCGCCGCACGGACGGGTCGCCAACCGGATCGACCGTGTCTTCCTTCAGATTGATATCGACCGAATTCCAGTAGCGGCAGAAGGCTTTGAAGAGCTCGACGCGCGGGTCGTTATCGGAATTGAAGGAATCGGGATCCTCGACGAGCGCCTCCAGCACGGAAACCACATAGGCATCTCCGCTCTTCTGCCCGCCCGTCAATGCGCGGGCGAAGCGACGCAGATAAGGAAGGTGGGGCGCGGTGTTGGCGACTAGCGACATGTCATCATCCTGAATGGAACAACGAGGTTGCGGACAATCAAAGCGTCACCGGCAAAGGCTGCATGAGGTCCGTCCTCTGGGGTGCTGCAACGCGTCGTTATGAAATGATTGTGGCAAGAGTTGCAAGGAGGCAAGGCGCCAAACGCCGCGAAATCATTGACTTTGCCGGCTTCCGAACCGGAGCCCGCAACGCGACGCATCAAGACGCAGCGGCCGGGCCTGCACGCAGGAGGCGTGACGGGGGCGCAGAGCGCTCAAGGGCGGGGGCGCAGAGCGCGCAAGGGCGGGGGCGCAGAGCGCGCAAGGGCGGCGGCGCCATGCCCTCCCCTCGCGACGGCGCCGCGCCGTCCTAGATGCCGGAGTGAAACAAGGCCCTGACGAGGAGACCGCCATGCCAATGACCCTGAAAGGTTCGTGCCGCTGCGGCGCGGTGCACTTTTCCGTCGAAAGCCACACGCCCCAGCCCTATCAGCTCTGCTATTGCTCCATCTGCCGCAAGACGGCGGGCGGCGGCGGTTACGCCATCAATCTCGGCGGCATTGCCGCGACGCTGAAAGTGAAAGGCCGCGAGGCGATCGAGATCTTCCGCGCGGAAATCGATCGCGGCGGCCATTGCGAGATCTCGACCGGGGAACGCAATTTCTGCCGCCATTGCGCCACCGCCCTCTGGCTGTTCGATCCGACCTGGCCGGAACTCATCCATCCCTTCGCCTCGGCAATCGACAGCGAACTGCCGATCCCGCCGGAACGCGTGCATCTGATGCTCGGCTCGAAGGCAAACTGGGTCGTGCCCGATATCGGCCCGAACGATCAGACCTTCGACGTGTACCCGGAGGAATCGCTCGAAGGCTGGCACAAGAGCCGCGGCCTCTGGGTGGAGTGACGATCCGCCGGGTCCACGAAACAGCAGGCAAAGAAAAGGCGGGCCGCAGCCCGCCTTTTCGAACTCTCGTGAGTTGAGACTTCAGTCGCCCAAAATCCCCGGCAGCTTCAGGCCCTTCTCGCGGGCGCATGCGAGCGCCTCTTCATAGCCCGCATCCGCGTGGCGCATGACGCCGGTCGCCGGATCGTTCCACAGAACCCGTGAAATCCGCCGCGCCGCGGCCTCGCTGCCGTCGCAGACGATCACCTGGCCGGAATGCTGCGACCAGCCCATGCCGACGCCGCCGCCATGATGGATCGACACCCAGGTCGCGCCGGACGCGCAATTGAGAAGCGCGTTGAGGAGCGGCCAGTCGGAGACGGCATCCGAGCCGTCCCGCATCGATTCCGTCTCGCGGTTCGGCGAAGCGACGGAGCCGGAATCGAGATGATCGCGGCCGATGACGACCGGCGCTTCCAGTTCACCCTTCGCCACCATCTCGTTGAAGGCGAGACCGAGCCGGTCACGGTCGCCGAGCCCGACCCAGCAGATGCGCGACGGCAGACCCTGGAAGTGGATGCGCTCCCTCGCCATGTCGAGCCAGTTGTGTAGGTGCTTGTCGTCCGGCAGGAGCTCCTTCACCTTCGCGTCGGTCTTGAAGATGTCTTCCGGATTGCCGGACAGCGCCGCCCAACGGAACGGCCCGATGCCGCGGCAGAAGAGCGGGCGGATATAGGCCGGCACGAAACCCGGAAAGTCGAAGGCGCGTTCGAGCCCCACTTCCTTGGCACGCTGGCGGATGTTGTTGCCGTAATCGACGACCGGCACGCCCTGATCCCACCAGCCGAGCATGGCTTCCACCTGGGCCCGCATGGAGTCCTTCGCCGCTTTTTCGACGGCGTCAGGGTCGCTCTCGCGCCGCTCTTCCCATTCGCCGAGCGTCCACCCGGCCGGCAGATAGCCATTGAGCGGATCATGTGCCGAGGTCTGGTCGGTGACCGCATCCGGGCGGACGCCGCGGCGCAGAAGCTCAGGGAACACCTCAGAGGCATTGCCGAGAAGCCCGACGGAGATCGCCTTCTTCTCCTTGGAGGCGCGCTCGATCATCGCGAGCGCCTCGTCGAGATCCTGCGTCATCTCATCGACATAGCCGGTGCGCTTGCGGAACTCGATGCGGCTCTGCTGGCATTCGACGGCGAGCATCGAGGCCCCCGCCATGGTGGCGGCAAGCGGCTGCGCGCCGCCCATGCCGCCGAGCCCGCCGGTCAGGATCCAGCGGCCAGCGAGATCGCCGCCGTAATGCTGGCGGCCCATCTCCGCAAACGTCTCGTAGGTGCCCTGAACGATGCCCTGCGTGCCGATATAGATCCACGAGCCGGCCGTCATCTGGCCGTACATCATCAGCCCGGCCCGATCGAGCTTGTTGAAATGCTCCCAATTGGCGAAGGCCGGCACGAGATTGGAATTGGCGATCAGCACCCGCGGCGCGTCTTCATGCGTGCGGAAGACGCCGACCGGCTTGCCCGATTGGACGAGCAGCGTCTCGTCGGCTTCGAGCTCCTTCAGCGTCGACACGATGCGGTCGAAGGAGTCCCAGTCGCGCGCCGCGCGCCCGATGCCGCCATAGACGACGAGGCTTTCCGGCTTTTCGGCGACCTCCTGGTCGAGATTGTTCATCAGCATGCGCATCGGCGCTTCGGTCAGCCAGGATTTGGCCGTGAGCTCGGTTCCCCGCGGGCTCGAAATCTTGCGGGCGTTGTCGAGACGGTTCATGTGCTCAGCTCTGTTCCTTGGTTTTGGCCGCCACGAGGAGGGCGGTCAGGGCTTTGGTCAGGACCGACCGCATGGCCTCGGCCTTCTCCTCGTTCCAGGCGACGGGGTCTTCGTCCATGTAGCCGCGGCAGGCGAGCTCCATCTGCAGCGCGTGCACGCGCTCGTCCGGCCGGCCGTAATGGCGGGTGATCCAGCCGCCCTTGAAGCGGCCGTTGACGATGCTCGGAAAATCCGAAGCGGCGCAGACATCGGCGACGGCCGCCTGCATTTCGGGCGCGCAGCTCGCCCCTTCATTGGTGCCGAGATTGAAGACCGGCAATTCGCCCTCGAAAAGCCGCGGGATGACGGAGCGGATCGAATGGCAGTCGTAGAGGACGGCAAAGCCGTGCCGGCTCTTCACGCGGGCGATCTCAGCTTCGAGCGCCGCGTGATAGGGCGCGAACCAGGTCTCGCGCCGCACGTCGATCTCCGCCGCATCCGGCTCTTCGCCGGGGCGATAAAGCGGCTCGCCATCAAAGGTTTCGGTCGGCACCAGCCCCGTCGTCGCCTGCCCGGGATAGAGCGAGACGCCCGACGGGTCGCGGTTGACGTCGATGACGCTGCGCGACATCACGGTGTGCACGATGCTCGCATCGAGCTGCTTGGCGATCGGGCCATAGAGCCGGTCGATCCACCAATCGGTGTCGAGGATGGCCCGCTCGCGGCTGACGAGCCGCGTCTCGAGCTCCGGCGGGATCGCCGTTCCCGTATGCGGGAAAGACAGGATGAGCGGTGAGCCGCCGCGTCCGACGGTGATGAAATCGCGCAAGGATCAAGCCTCCAGATCGGGAAATGCCACGTCCCGGCATGCCGCAAGCGCCGCGCCCGCTTCCACGAGGCCCGCCGCCGCACCGAGATCGGGCGCAAGATAGCGATCATCGTCAAGCGCCGGCACCGCATCACGCAGCCGCGCCAGCGCCTTTTGCAAAGCGGGCGAGGTCTGAAGCGGCGCACGCAGTTCCACGCCCTGCGCCGCCACCAGCCATTCGATGCCGATGATGCGCGAAAGATTGTGGTTCATGGGTCCGAGCCGCCGCGCGCCATGGGCGGCCATGGAGACATGGTCTTCCTGGTCGGCACTCGTCGGCGTGGAATCGGTGGAACAGGGATTGGCGCGCTGCTTGTTCTCGCTCATCAGCGCCGCCGCCGTCACCTCGGCGATCATGAAGCCCGAATTCAAACCGGGCTTCGGCGTCAGGAAGGCGGGAAGGCCGAAGGAGAGCGTCGGATTGACCAGCATGGCAATGCGCCGCTGCGCGATCGAACCGAGTTCGGCGATCGCAAGGGCGATCTGATCGGCCGCGAACGCCACCGGCTCGGCGTGGAAATTGCCGCCCGAGACGATGTCCCCGCTCTCGGTCAACACGAGCGGATTGTCCGTCGCGGCATTCGCTTCGATCCTCAGCGTATTGCCGGCCTGGCGCAGAAGGTCGAGACAGGCGCCGGCGACCTGCGGCTGACATCTGAGGCAGTACGGGTCCTGCACGCGTTCGTCGCCTTCGCGGTGCGATTCGCGAATTTCGGAATCGGCCATCAGCGCCCGCAGCGTCGCCGCCGCCGCGATCTGCCCCGGCTGGCCGCGCAGCGTGTGCATTTCTTCGCGGAAGGGCGCGGCAGACCCCATCGCCGCATCGGTGGAAAGCGCGCCCGTCACCAGCGAGGTGAGACCCGCGCGCCAGGCGCCGAAGAGACCCGCAAGCGCCATCGCAGTCGAACATTGCGTGCCGTTGATGAGCGCGAGGCCTTCCTTCGGACCGAGCACGACAGGCTGAAGCCCCGCGGCCCGCATCGCCGCGCCGCCTTCCATGCGCGCGCCGTCATAGACCGCCTCGCCCTCGCCGATCATCACCGCCGTCATATGGGCGAGCGGCGCAAGGTCGCCGGAGGCGCCGACCGAACCCTGCCGCGGTACCACGGGAACGACGTTCTTCGCCATCATGTCTTCGAGACAGGCGATGATCTCCCAGCGCACGCCGGACGCGCCGCGTCCGAGCGACAAGAGCTTCAGCGCCATCATCAGCCGCACGATCGGCGCCGGCAGCGCCTCGCCCACGCCGCAGCAATGCGACAGGATGAGATTGCGCTGCAGCTGCGCCGTGTCGGCCGGGGCAATCCGCGTCGAGGCGAGCTTTCCGAAGCCCGTATTGATGCCATAGACGGCAGCCTCGCCGGCGGCCGCCTTTTGCACCTGCTCCTGCGAGGCTTCCACCGCCGGGCGGCAGGCCCGGTCGAGCTCGGCATCGAGACCGTCGCGGTAAAGGCGTTCGAGCTCGGCGAGGGTGACGGCACCCGGCGTCAAAGTCAGCTTTGTCATCGTCCCTGCCTCACACGCTGCCACAGCGGATTGAAGCCGATGCGGTAGGCGAGCTCGGCCGGATGCTCGATGTCGAAAATCGCAAGATCGCAGTCCTTTCCTTCGGCCAGCGTGCCGATCCGCGCCGCGCGCCCGAGGGCCTTTGCGGCTTCGCGGGTGACGCCGGCGATCGCCTCTTCCGGGGTGAGACGGAAGAGCGTGCAGGCCATGTTCATGGTGAGCGTGAGGGAGGTCATCGGCGAGGTGCCGGGATTGCAATCGGTCGCGATCGCGATCGGCACGCCCGCCGCGCGCAAGGCGGCAACCGGCGGAGACTGCTTTTCGCGCAGGAAGTAATAGGCGCCGGGCAGGAGCACAGCGACCGTGCCTGCCTTGGCCATCGCGGCAATGCCGTCATCGCCCAGATATTCCAGATGGTCGGCCGACAGCGCGCCATAGCGTGCGGCCAGTGCCGCCCCGCCGAGATCGGACAGCTGTTCGGCATGGAGGCGCAGAGGCAGACCGAAACCTTTGGCGGCGTCGAAGACTTTGGCGATCTGCTCCGGCGAAAAGGCGATCCCCTCGCAGAAGCCGTCGACCGCATCGGCGAGCTTTTCCGCTGCCACGAGCGGCAGCTGCTTCTCGGAGACCTCTGCGATATAGGCGTCCTTGTCGCCCTCCGCCTCCGGCGGCAACGCATGCGCACCGAGGAAGGTGCGGACCACATCGACGTCCCGGAGCTCCGCGAGCCGGCCTGCGGCCCGCAGCATCTTCACTTCGTCGTCCGGATTGAGCCCGTAGCCGGATTTCACCTCGATCGTCGTCACGCCCTCGGCAAGGAGCGTGTCGAGCCGCGGCAGCGCCGATTGGACGAGATCGTCTTCCGAAGCGGCGCGCGTCGCGGACACGGTGGAGACGATGCCGCCGCCGGCCTTGGCGATCGCCTCGTAGCTCTCGCCCTTCAGCCGCATTTCCCATTCCGCGGCGCGGTTGCCGCCATGAACGAGATGCGTGTGGCAGTCGATGAGGCCCGGAAGAATGAACCGGCCTTCGCAGTCGATCGTTTCTTGGGCGGCGACGGCCGGCATGTCGCTCTCGCGGCCGACGAAGACGATCTTGCCGTCTTTCGCGGCGAGCGCGCCACCTTCGATGATGCCGAGCGCGCCATCACCAGATCCAGCGCCCGACCCGGGTTCCAGCGTGGCGATGCGCGCATGGCGCCAGAGACGATCGACAGGTTCAGCCAAGCTCTTCCCTCGCTCTCATCATTTGTCTATACAAATAAGGATTAGCGAGGATAAAGCCGATGATCAAGCTCCGTTTCGACAAGGCTCTGTTGCCGACCGGTTGGGCCGACCATGTTGCGATCGATGTTGCCGAGGATGGCGCGATCGCAAAAATCGAGACGGATCAAAGAGATGGCGGCCCGGCCTCCGGCGTCGCCCTCCCCGGCCTGCCGAACCTGCACAGCCATTGCTTCCAGCGCGGCATGGCGGGGCTTGCCGAACGGCGCGGCGAGAAAGCCGATTCCTTCTGGACCTGGCGCGAGGTGATGTATTCCTTCCTGGAGCGCCTGACGCCGGACGACGTGGAGGCGATCGCCGCGGAGGCCTGCGTGGAAATGCTCGAAGGCGGCTTCACGGCGCTCGGCGAATTTCACTATCTCCACCATGCGCCGGGCGGGACCGCCTATGACGACATCGCCGAAATGGCCGGCCGCATCGTCGAGGCGACGCGTACGACCGGCATCGGCCTGACGCTCCTCCCCGTCTTTTATGGCGAGAACGGCTTTGCCGGCGAGCCGCTGAGCCCGGCGCAGCTTCGCTTCGGCAACGACCCGGAACGCTTCGCCCGGCTTCTCGAAGCCTCCCGCACCCATCTTGCGACGCTCCCGGATGCCCAACTCGGCATCGCGCCACACTCCCTGCGTGCCATCCGGCCGGAAATGTTCGACGACGTTCTGGCGCTTTGTCCCTCCGGCCCGTTCCACATCCACGCGGCAGAACAGACGAAAGAGGTCGAGGAATGCGAGGCGGCCCTTGGCGCCCGCCCCGTCGAATGGCTCCTCGACAATGTGGCGCTCGACCGACGCTGGTGCCTCGTCCATGCCACGCATATGCTGCCGGAAGAAACCGAGGGCCTGGCACGATCGGGCGCGGTGGCGGGCCTCTGCCCGATCACCGAAGCGAGCCTCGGCGACGGGATTTTCGACGGCACCCGTTTTCTGGCCGCCTCGGGCGCCTTCGGCGTCGGCAGCGACAGCAACGTCCTGATCAGCGCGGCCGAGGAACTGCGCATGCTGGAATACTCGCAGCGCCTCAAGGAGCGCGCGAGAAACGTCCTCGGCGAACCCGCCCTCTCCACCGGCCGCCGCCTCTATGAGGGTGCCGCCGCAGGCGGGGCGCAGGTACTCTCCCGTCCGATCGGTCGTCTGGAAGTCGGATGCCGTGCCGATATCGTGGTCCTCGACCAAGACCATCCGACCCTCGTCGGACGCGAGGACGATCGCCTTCTCGACAGCTACATCTTTGCAGGCGGTCCCGCCGCGATCGCCGATGTCTATGTCGGTGGCGAGAAGAAGGTGGAATCCGGCCGCCACGTCGCCCGCACCGAAATCCGGGCGCGTTTTGCCGAGACGATGCGCCGGCTCGTCTCATGACGGCGGAGTTGAAGCTCGACGGCGAAGGCCCGCTGCACGACCAGATCCGCCGGGCGATCGCCGATCCGATCCTTTCAGGCAGCTGGCAGCCGGGAAAGCGCATTCCCCCGGAAGTCAGTCTGATGGAAACGTTTGGCGCCTCACGCATGACGGTGAACCGCGCACTCAGGGCCCTTGCCGATCAGGGCCTGATCGCCCGGCGCCGCCGCGTCGGCAGCTTCGTCGCCCCGCGCGCCGGCGAACACGCCGTCACCTCGATCGGCGACATCCGTCACGAAATCGAGGCCCGCGGCGAAAACTACGGTTACGAATTGATGCAGCGCCAGGAAGCGCGCGTGTCCGCGGCGATGAGCCTTGCAACGGGTGTGGCGGCGGAGACGCCGATCCTGCATCTCCATTGCCGGCATTTCGCGAGCTCGAAGCCCGCCGCGCTCGAAGACCGCTGGATCAATCTCGCCATCGTGCCAGAAGCCCGCGGCATCCCGTTCGAGGATATTCCGCCAGGCCCCTGGCTTCTGGAAAACGTCTCCTACACCGAAGGCGAGCACCGCATCGCCGCCATCCGTGCCGGCAGCACGGCCGGCGGTCTGCTTCAGATCGCCGATGACGAGCCCTGCCTCAGCGTCGAACGCCGCACCTGGCGCGGCAAGACCATGATCACCTTTGCGAATTTCGTCTATCCGGGCTCCAGCCACATCCTCTCCGGCCGCTTCCGCCAGGGAGCCTAGAGACATCGTCAGGCGATCATCCGGGAGGCTTCGCGGACCTGATAGGTGGAGTTTCGCACCCCCTGCGTCGCCGCCGCGATCGCGGTCATGTTGTCCGTGATCGTGGTAACGCCGAAGGACGCCGTCTCCATATTCGAGGCCATGTCGCGGGTCACGGCGGACTGCTCCTCCATCGACGAAGAAATGCTGATGGAGATGGTGTTGATCTCGCTGACCAGCGCCGTGATCTCCTTCAACGCATCCGCAGCCTCGCCCGTCACCGCCTGAACGGCCGCGATCTGCGTGGTGATGTCGTCCGTCGCCTTGGCGGTCTGACCCGCGAGATGCTTCACCTCGGAGGCGACGACGGCGAAACCCTTTCCGGCCTCGCCGGCACGCGCGGCCTCGATCGTCGCATTGAGGGCAAGAAGGTTCGTCTGGGCGGCGATGCTGTTGATGAGGCCGACGAAGTCGCCGATCCTCTGGGTCACTTCCGACAGCCCGCCGACGATGGAATTGGCGCGATCGCCCTTGCCGACGGCGGCTGCCGTGATCTCCAGCGCATGGCCGACCTGCCGGCTGATGTCCGCGATCGAAGCAGCGAACTCTTCGGCGCCCGAAGCGACGGCCTGGACGTTGGTGGAGGTCTGCGTGGACGCACTGGCGGCCGATGTCGCCTGGTGGCTGGCGTCGGTGATCTCCTTGAGGATCGCCTCCAGATCGACGTCGATTGACTTCTGGATGGCCTCCCGCTCCAGCCGCTCCTTGACCCGGTTGGTCTCGGTGGCGAATTTCACCACGCCGCACACGTCGCCATTCTCGTCGAAAATCGGATTGTAGGTCGCCTGGATCCAGATCTCTCGGCCGCCCTTGCCGAAGCGGCGGTATTCGGCCGCCTGAAATTCACCCTTGCGCAGCGCTTTCCAGAACTGGCGATAATCCGCGCTCTCGCGCTCCTGGGCATCCAGGAACATCGAGTGATGCTTGCCGACGATCTCCTCCAGAGAATAACCGGTCGCCTCCAGGAAATTCGCATTGGCGTGGACGATCGTCCCGAAGAGATCGAATTGAATGACCGCTTGTGAGCGGTTGAGGGCGGAGAGCCACGCCGCATCGGTCTCCGTCTGCAGCTTCTTTTCGGTGATGTCGGTCGCGAGTTTGACGATCTTGACGACCTTTCCCTTCGACACGACGGGATTGTAGGTCGCCTGCAGCCAGATACGCGCGCCCGACTTGCCGACACGCTTGAACTCCGACTGAATGAACTTGCCGGCCGCCAGATCGCGCCAGAAATGCTCGTACGCCTCGCTCTGCCGATAGATCGAATCGACAAACATCGAATGATGTCTCCCGACGATCTCGCTGAGTTCATAGCCGACACAATCGAGGAAGTTTCGATTGGCCGTGAGGATCTCTCCACTCGGCGTAAATTCGATGATGGCGAGCGAACGATCGAGAGCCTCCACGATCAGTTCGGCATTCCTGGCTTTGGTAGAACGCAGCATAGTCTTCCCAAGACCCCCCTCAGCGCTTCCGACCAAGGCGCGCATAAAGATGTAGAAGATCGACGGCGAATATATCGAATACCTTGCGCACAGCTTGCATCGCGTGCACGCGCAAAACTTCTAATAGGCTTGAGAACCCTTCTTACAGAACTCCCCAGCCTTTCCGCGTGATTTCAAAACTGGTCATTCTTCTTGTGCCCGGGAGACGCCAGAAAAGTCTGTCGGCACGGCACGGAGAGCGGACCCGAGCGAGAAAACCCGGCCAAGACGATCGCACGAAAGCGGGAACGACCCTTCGGCTCGAACGCTGCGCCTCAAAGGCCGGCGCGCTTGCGAAAATCCGCCACCGTCACGCCGCCGCCGTCACGCCGCCACGCGCTCGAGCACGAAGGCCGCGCGGTCCTTGATGCTGGCGTAAGGCAGGTGCACGACCTCGTAGCCGAGCTCCAAATAGGTTCTCTCCATCACCGCGCCGGTTTCCTGCGCTTCTGCGGCGTCCTGCTTGCGCTCCGCATCCTGCGCGAAGATCTCAGGCCACCAGGGCGCGAGAAAAACCCGCGGGTTGTATCGGTAGAGCTCGGCCGCCTTGCGCACATGGACGGGAACGGCAAGGCCGCAAAGCCGCAGATAGCCCATCACGTCCGGCACGCCGCGATCCATCACCAGCGGGCCGGCGATGGGACGCGCCTCGCGGTGGGAGCGCAATTCCCAGGAGAGCATGAGCTCGGCAAAGGCGGCCCGATCCGCCCAGGGCAGAGCGGATCCGCCGATTTGAACCTGATCCTGGATGATCGCGCGTCCCGCCTCCGGCATGGTGCGCAGCCCCGCCGCCGCGAGAGCTTCGATGAGCGCGGTTTTTCCCGAGCCGGGGCCACCGGTCACCACGTACATATGGTCGGCCAAAACTCTCTCCTTCTCTTCGAATTTTGTCGGCGCCGCACCCCGCGCGATCGCTCAGCCTCCGCCGAGCGCCACCACCCGGTCGAGGCCGAGGCGTGCAAGGAATGCGGTGTCGTGGCTGACGACGAGGAGCGCGCCGTCATAGGCCTCGAGCGCGCTCTCGAGAGCTTGAAGCGCATCGAAATCGAGGTGGTTCGTCGGCTCGTCCAGAACGAGAAGGCCGGGCGGCTCGGCCTGGCCGATGGTGCAGGCGAGACCGGCGCGCAGGCGCTCGCCCCCGCTCAGGCTCCCCGCCTCCTGCAGGGCATCTTCCGCCCGAAAGCGAAACCGCGCCAGGGCCGCGCGACATTGGTTCTCGTCCGCCTCCGGGTTCAGGCGGCGGAAATTCTCCCGCAACGAGAGGTCTGGACGCAGCAGGCTCACATGCTGGTCGAGAAACGCAAACGGCACGCAAAGATCGACATGACCGCTTAGCGGTTCGAGCCGCCCGGTGATCAATTTGATCAGCGTGGTTTTGCCACAGCCGTTCGGCCCGGCGATGGCGACACGCTCAGGCCCGGTGATCGTCAGGGAGAAATCGCGAATGACCGGCGTCGCCCGCTCATACCCGCCCGTCACCGCATCGACCCGCAAGGCGGTCTTGCCGCGGGGCAGACCGGTCGGGGCGAGCTCCATCGACAAGGGCCGCAGGATCTCGACAGACGCCCGCGCCTCGGCAAGCGCGTCTTTCGCAGCGTGAAGCCGTGCATCGCGCAGACGCGCATGTGCCCCGCCTGTCGCCTCGGCCCGCTCCTTTGCCGCATCCATCAGAATTTTGGGCTGGTCTCTCCTGGCGCGGGCCTTTCGTCCCCGGCTGTCCGTGCGCGCCTTGCGCTCCGCCGCCTGCTGCGCCCGTCGCCGCGCTTCGGCGAGAGTTTTCTCCGCATCCGCCAGCTCGCGCTCGGCGGCCTCAGATTCCGCGGCCTTCTGCTCCCTGAAGGCGCTGTAATTGCCGCCGTAGCGCACCGCTCCGAGCTGCGACAGCTCCACGATCGCATCCGTCTCTTCGAGAAGCTCGCGGTCGTGGCTGACGATGATGGCGCCGCTCCCCCATCCGCGGATGAGCTCGATCACCGCCTGCCGCCCCGCACGGTCGAGATTGTTCGTCGGCTCGTCGAGAAGCAGGAAATCGGGCGCCTCGAAGATCAGAGCGGCAAGGGCGACACGCGTCCGCTCGCCTCCTGAGAGCGCCGCAAGCGGCGTGCGCGGATCGGCGTCGAGACCGCAGCGGGAGAGTGCCGCCCGGATGCGCTCCGAAATCGTCCAATCGGCGTGACCAAGCTCGTCGACGCCGGCAAGGCCGGCCTCGGCGCGATCGATCAGATCCAAGGCCGCGCCCGCACCGAAAAAGTCCGCGATCGTCCCGCCGCCCGCGACCGCCATCTCCTGGCCCATCAAACCGATCGTGCCATGGACGTCGATATGACCCGTTGTGGGACGCAGTTCGCCGGCAATGAGCCGTAGAAGGGTCGTCTTGCCGATGCCGTTGCGCCCGACGAGGCCGACGCGCTCGCGGCCAAATCTCAGATGAACATCGCTGAAAAGCGGCGCGCCGTCAGGCGTGGACCAGGAAAGATCGGAAAGGGTGAGAAACACGGACATGGAAAGACACTTCTCGCAGCGAGATCGGAAGGGCGAAAACGGCGAGATTTTTGTCCATGTCGAAGCGGCTCCTGTCCTGTCGACATCAAGCGGGCGAAAAACGACGAGGCCCGCCATCGATATGCCCGAGAACGCTCGGGGGGATTCTCACAGATACTGTCCGCGCGGCCGATGCGGCAGGAGCGGAGGCGATGAAGCGCTTAAAAGAGAATCACATCGAAAAATGGTGGAGCCGAGGGGAATCGAACCCCTGACCTCGTGAATGCCATTCACGCGCTCTCCCAACTGAGCTACGGCCCCATTCTTTGGGAACGACCGATCAATCGAGGAGATCGGCCTTCAGGCTGCCGCCTTGGAGGCGGGAACCTTGTTCGGCCGGGGAGCGAATGCCCTCCGACCGAAGCGGGCGGAAACTATGCGCGACTTTGCCGTTTTGCAAGTCCCGAAAAACGCGAATTTTGCAGCGCCTCAGCGCTCCTCGTCTTCGTCGACGTCACCGAGGATGTCGGAGACGTCCTCATCCTCGTCTTCGTCGTCGTCGAGGAAGGCGTCATCGTCGTCGTCGTTGTCGATCTCCAACCCGTCGTCGTCGATCTCCGGAACGTCGTCGTCATCGCTGTCGTCGTCGTCGGAAGACTTCGAATCGCTCGTCTCGCCTTCTTCCTCGTCCTCGGCCTCTTCGAGGGAGACGACATCCACGTCCTCATCCTCCTCATCGTCTTCCGCTTCGACGACGTCCTCGACCTCTTCCTCCTGCTCGGCCGCGGCCGCTTCTGCCGCCTTTTCGCGGGCGGACAGCTCATAGACGGTACCGCAATGCGGGCACACAATAGGATCACGATTGAGGTCGTAATACTTGGTGCCGCATTCCTGGCAAACGCGTTTGGTTCCAAGTTCTGGCTTGGCCACGTCGGCTAATCCTCGAATGTCAGAAAATCGCGGTCCCACTACCGGCCGGTGCTGCCCCTGTCAAACGCCTTCTCTGTGCATCTGTCTCGCGCGGGGCGCCCGCGGGGATGACCCCCGCCGGGGAGGATGCTAACGGGAGGGCGCCGGGGCATGCCCCGAACGCGCTCCGGAAAGCATCCGCGAGACCACCTTGTCGCAGCATCATATGAGGACATCGCCCATGTCGGAAGCCGTTCCACGCCCGTCGACGGCACGCGCCTCCTCCAACCTTTCGGGCCGCGTCACGGTGCCGGGCGACAAGTCGATCTCGCACCGCTCGTTGATGTTCGGCGCGCTCGCTCTCGGCGAGACCAGGATCACGGGCCTGCTGGAAGCGGCCGATGTTCTCGCCACGGCCGCGGCGATGCGCAGCTTCGGCGCCAAGGTCGAGCGGCATTCGAGCGGCGAATGGAGCGTCCACGGCCTCGGCACCGGCGGCTTTCTGGAGCCCGAGATGGCGCTCGACTTCGGCAATGCCGGCACCGGTGCGCGCCTCACCATGGCGCTTGCCGGCGCCCATCCCTTCGCGACCACCTTCATCGGCGACGCCTCTTTGTCGCGCCGGCCGATGGGCCGCATCCTCGATCCGTTGCGCGAAATGGGCGTCGAGGTGATCGCCCGCTCCGGCGACCGTCTGCCTTTGACGCTCAAAGGCGCCTCCCCGATGGCGCCGATCGAGTACCGCGTTCCCGTCCCGTCGGCGCAGGTGAAATCGGCCGTCCTTCTCGCCGGCCTCAACATCGCCGGCACCACGACGGTGATCGAACCGGTGCCGACGCGCGACCACACCGAAAAGATGCTCAAAGGCTTTGGCGCCGATATCGAGGTGAAGACGACGGCCTCGGGCGAAGCGGTGATCCGCCTTCAAGGACTGCCCGAGCTCAAGCCGCAGCCGATCGAAGTCCCGTCGGATCCGAGCTCCGCCGCCTTTTTGATCGTCGCCGGCCTCATCTGCCCCGATTCCGATATCGTCGTGGAAGGCGTTCTCCTCAACGAGCGCCGCACCGGCCTCTTGCAGGTGCTTCGGGACATGGGTGCCGATCTGTCGATCGAGAACGAGCGCGAGACCGGGGGCGAGCGCCTGGGCGACGTGCGCGCCCGCACCTCGCGCCTCAAAGGCGTCACGGTCCCGGCCGAACGCGCGCCCTCGATGATCGACGAATATCCGATCCTCGCCATCGCCGCCGCCTGCGCCGAAGGAACGACCGTCATGCACGGGCTTGAGGAATTGCGCGTCAAGGAATCCGATCGCCTCGCCGCCGTCGCCGCCGGCCTCGCGGCAAACGGCGTCACCTGCGAAGAGGGCGAGGCGAGCCTCGCCGTCACCGGGGGAGCGGTTCCGGGCGGCGCCACCGTCACCACCCATCTCGATCACCGCATCGCCATGAGCTTCCTCGTTCTGGGCCTCGTGGCCGACAAGCCGGTGACCGTCGACGACGCCAACATGATCGCGACGAGCTTCCCGAATTTCGAGGAGACTTTGCGAAAGCTCGGCGCCGACCTCAAGGATCAGGAGCCGGCCCTCTCATGAGCACGCCTCTCATCATCGCCATCGACGGCCCCGCCGCCTCCGGCAAGGGAACGCTCGCGCGCCGGCTCGCCGCGCATTACGGCCTGCGCCATCTCGACACGGGCCTCACCTACCGCGCCGTGGCGGCCGAGCTTCTGGCCTCGGGCGAGGACGAGCCGGATGTCGCCGCGGCCGTCGCTGCAGCGTCCCGGCTCGATCTTTCGACGATGGAGCGCGACCGCCTTGCCGCGCACGATATCGGCGAGGCGGCCTCGAAGATCGCCGTCATGGGCGAGCTCCGCCGCGCCCTCGTCGACCGCCAGCGGCACTTCGCGGCCGAGCTGCCCGGCGCCGTCCTCGACGGACGCGACATCGGCACGGTCGTCTGCCCCGATGCCGCAGCCAAGCTTTTCGTGACGGCAAAGCCCGAGGAACGGGCCCGCCGCCGCACGGACGAACTGCGCGGCCGCGGCCAGGATGTCGACTACGAAGCCGTGCTTGAAGATCTGAAGCGGCGCGACGCGCGCGACATGCAGCGAGCCGATTCGCCGCTGCGTCCCGCAGACGACGCCCACTTGATCGATACCAGCGCAATGACTATAGAAGCGGCATTCCGCGCAGCTGTCGCGATTATTGATCGAGCCGTTTCGGCCCGCAGCGAGGCATGCCCTTCTTGAGGGTGTGCCTTTAGGGCTATCTGGAGATCGTGAAGACGGCGCGTGGGGGAACCGCGCCGTTTCGTCCCGATGCGCCAACCGCTTCGATGCGGGGGAAGAGACGGCCAGAGCAACACGAACCGATGGCGCTGTGACCCGCAGGCGAGCCGCGAGCCGCCCGAAGACGCGGGCCCTAACAGGAGCATGAATGGCCAGTATGCAACAGGCTGCCCCGCAGCCGAGCCGTGAAGATTTTGCGGCCCTACTCGAACAATCCTTTGCCGACGCCGATGTCCAGGAAGGCACGGTTGTCGATGGGACTGTGGTCGCCATCGAAAAGGACATGGCCGTTATCGATGTCGGCCTGAAAGTCGAAGGCCGGGTGCCGCTGAAGGAATTCGGTGTGCGTGGCCGCGACGGCGAGTTGAAGCCGGGCGACCGGGTCGAGGTCTATCTGGAGCGCGTGGAAAACGCGCTCGGCGAGGCCATGCTGTCGCGCGAAAAGGCGCGTCGCGAGGAGAGCTGGGTCCGTCTTGAAGAGAGCTTCGAGAAGAACGACACCGTTCAGGGCACCATTTTCAACCAGGTGAAGGGCGGTTTCACCGTCGATCTCGACGGCGCCGTGGCGTTCCTGCCGCGCTCGCAGGTCGATGTGCGCCCGGTGAAGGATGTCGGCCCGCTGATGCAGACGCCGCAGCCCTTCCGCATCCTGAAGATGGACAAGCGTCGCGGCAACATCGTCGTCTCCCGCCGGTCCGTGCTTGAGGACACGCTCGCCGAGCAGCGCTCCGAGCTCGTTGCCAAGCTGAAGGAAGGCCAGGTCGTCGACGGCGTGGTCAAGAACATCACCGAATACGGTGCCTTCGTCGATCTCGGCGGCATCGACGGCCTCCTGCATGTCACCGACATGGCATGGCGGCGCGTCAATCACCCCTCCGAGATCCTGGCGATCGGCGAGACGGTGAAGGTGCAGATCATCCGCATCAACCCGGAGACCTTCCGTATTTCGCTCGGCATGAAGCAGCTTGAGGCGGATCCCTGGGAAGGCATCGAGGTGAAGTATCCGGTCAACGCCAAGTTCACCGGCCGCGTCACCAACATCACCGATTACGGCGCCTTCGTGGAGCTGGAGCCGGGCATCGAAGGCCTGATCCACGTCTCCGAGATGAGCTGGACCAAGAAGAACGTCCATCCGGGCAAGATCGTCTCCACCTCTCAGGAGGTCGAGGTGATGGTGCTCGAGGTCGATCCTCAGAAGCGTCGCATCTCGCTCGGCCTCAAGCAGGCCATGGGCAATCCTTGGGAAGAGTTCGCCGACAACCATCCGGTTGGCACGCTCGTCGAAGGCGAAGTTAAGAACAAGACCGAGTTCGGCCTGTTCCTCGGCCTCGACAACGACGTCGACGGCATGGTGCACCTCTCCGACCTCTCTTGGGACCGCCAGGGCGAAGAGGCGATGGAGGAGTACAAGAAGGGCGAGATGGTCAAGGCCGTCGTCCTGGAAGTCGACGTCGACAAGGAGCGCATCTCGCTCGGCATCAAGCAGGTCGAGGGCGATCCGTTCGCCGAGGCCGTCGAGGGCATCCGCAAGGGCGCCATCGTCACCGGCGAGATCGTCGAGGTGAAGGATTCCGGTATCGAGGTGAAGATCGCCGATACCGAGATGACCGCCTTCATCCGCCGCGCCGAACTGGCGCGTGACCGGTCCGAGCAGCGCCCCGAGCGCTTTGCCGCCGGCGAGAAGGTCGATGCCCGCGTCACCAACATCGACAAGAAGGCGCGTCGCATCGCGCTGTCGATCAAGGCGCTGGAGATCGCCGAAGAGAAGGAAGCGGTGGCCCAGTACGGCTCGACCGATTCCGGCGCTTCGCTTGGCGACATCCTGGGTGCCGCGCTGAAGAAGCGCAACGCCGAGGAAAAAAACTAAGGGCGCCGAATAAGCCCTTTGGCGACAACTACTTGCCGGTTTTAAGACCGGCTCAAGAAATCGACCCGCGGCCGTCCTGGCCGCGGGTTTTTTCATGGCCGATGCGCAGTCGATCCCTTGCTGCAGCGCAACCAAATTTGACGCAGTTGCGCAAACACGCTACCCATTGGCCATGGGCGATCTTTCGAAACCACCCTTTCTCGACAAGACCCTCCACGCTCTCTTCCTCGATTTCGACGGCACCCTCGTCGGTTTTGCAGACGATCCCGACGGGATTACTCTGGAGCCTGGCACGCTTGAGCGCCTGAGCGCATTGGAAGAACGCCAGGGCGGCGCCGTCGCCCTCATCAGCGGGCGGGCCCTATCCTCAATCGACCGTTTTCTTTCCCCGCTCGCCTTTCCGGCGGCCGGCGTGCACGGCCAGGAAGTGCGTTACACCGCCGGCGGCGAAATCGTCACCGCCCCGCCGCCTGACGATCTCGCCACGGCGCGCAGACGGCTTCAGGCCGCGATCGGGCCGGGCGACAAGCTCCGCATCGAAGACAAGGAGACGGCGCTCGTCGTCCATTACCGCACCGCGCCGGAAGAGGCGGGCCGCGCCGAGAGGCTCGGCGAGGAGGCGGTGGCGGGCTGTTCGGATCTGCGGCTCGTCAAGGGCCATGCGATCGTCGAAATCCGCCCGTCGGGCGTCGACAAGGGCAAGGCCATCGAAAAGTTGATGCAGCGTGATCCCTTCTCCGGCCGGAAAGCGGTTTTCATCGGGGATGACACCACTGACGAGGACGGCTTCGAATGGGTCGCATCGGCCGGAGGCTTCGGCATCAAGGTCGGTTCGGGAGAGACGGCAGCGAAATATCGCCTCGACGACGTCGCCGCGGTTCACCGCTGGCTCGACGCCGTCGCTCACCAATGAAAAGTGGGTGACCAAAGGAACTTAAGAAGCAGTTCGGGGGTTCTGCGGAAAACATGAAGATAGTGACGAAACGCACAATGACGGAGGCGAAAGCAGGCTCATGAGACGTCTCGTAGTCGTGTCGAATCGGGTCGGTCCGTTGCATGACGGCGGCAAAGCTGGCGGTTTGGCCGTGGGTCTGGGAGATGCGCTGCGCACGCGCGGCGGCATCTGGTTCGGTTGGTCGGGTGAAAAGAGCGACGAGGGCACCTTCGGCCCGCTCAAGATCGAAGACCACGACAAGGTACGCCTTGCCACCATCGACCTCACCGCCGAAGACGCGGAAGAATTTTACGGCGGCTATGCCAACCAGACTTTGTGGCCGCTCCTCCATTACCGCCTTGATCTCGCAAATTTCGATCAGCGCTATGAAAACGCCTACCGGCGTGTGAACGAGCGCATGGCGGCCCGCCTGACGCCGCAGCTTCAGCCGGGCGACATGGTCTGGGTCCACGATTACCACTACATCGTTCTGGGCGAACGCCTGCGGGAATCGGGCTTCACCGGCCCTCTCGCTTTCTTCCTGCACGTGCCCTTCCCGAGCCCGGAGATCATGACCGCTCTGCCGAACTCGCAGAGCATCGTGCGCTCCCTCACCGCCTATGACGTGATCGGCTTCCAGACGGATTCCGATCGCCGGAATTTCGCCCGCTATGTCGTCGAAGAACTCGGCGGGCGCGAACTCCCCAATGACGAACTGGAAGCCTATGGCCGCACCTTCCGCGCCTCCACCTTCCCGATCGGCATCGACACGCAGAGTTTCGCGGAGTTCGCCGTCAGCGACGAAGCCCAGGAACATGAAGCGCAATTGAAGGTGCTCCTGCGCGACCGCCACCAGATCATCGGCGTCGACCGTCTCGATTATTCCAAGGGCATTCCGGAACGCTTCCGCGGCTTCGAGCGGCTTCTCCAGGATTATCCGGAAAACCGCGGACGCGTCAGCCTCATGCAGGTCGCGCCGCTGTCGCGTTCCGATCTCGAAGCCTATTCCGACCTCAGGAGCGAGCTTGAAGAGCTCGCCGGCCACATCAACGGCGCCTTCTCGGCGCTCGATTGGGTGCCGATCCGCATCATGACGCGCGGCTTCACGCGGCGGGCGCTCGCCGGCATCTATCGGGCGAGCCGCGTCGGCCTCGTCACCCCCTTGCGCGACGGCATGAACCTCGTCGCCAAGGAATATGTCGCGGCCCAGAACCCCGAGGATCCGGGCGTTCTCGTCCTGTCGCGCTTTGCCGGCGCGGTGAAGGAGATGCCCGAGTCGCTGATCGTCAATCCGTACGACACGGCCTCCCTTGCCCGGGCCCTGCAGCAGGCGCTCAACATGTCGCGCGAAGAGCGCAAGGAGCGCTGGCAGGCGATGTTCGACCGCATCAGCAAGGGCACGGCCCAGGCGTGGTGCGACGCCATCCTGCAGGCTCTTGAAGAACGCGCCGACAAGAAGGTGCAGGTGCGCTCCGCGCCGACCGCCTCCGGCAAGAGGCCGAATGCGGTGGAGCCGAAACGGGCCCGTGCCGGGGAGAGCTTCCCGACGCTGCCCAAGGGCGCACGGCCCCATGCCGATGAGCCGAAGCGCCCCTTCCCCTATCTCGGAAGTCGCGTGCTTTAACGCGCTACACAGACCAACTGTCGCAGGCACAAAAGTGGGTCTTGAGGTCAATCCTCAAGGCCCACAAGTGCTTTTGGCGCCCCGCAAACGTATATCGGGCGCGCCTCAGACCACCGGCAACGCCCTCTCCTGTTTCTGCCTTAATGCCTGAAAGCGTTTCATTTCTGAGCGCGTCTTCGACTTTGTGGCTAGGACAATTGGTCTAGCCAATCCACAAGAGCCAATCGTATAAGGGCTGGGGCAACGTAACGGCCCGGCAGCAGGAGACTTGCGCCGGGCCTTGCTCTTGCGCTTGTCTTCAAAAGTCAGAAGTTCAGGGAGGAACTCCAATGAATAAGCTCCTCGGCGGTCTCGCCGCAGTAGCAATGCTGGCGGCTGCCAGCCCGGCATTCGCGCAGGATGGCTGCGACGATGGCGAAATGGTCATCAAGTTCAGCCATGTCGTCGCCGCCCAAGGTCACCCGAAAGGCGAAATGGCGGCCGCGCTCGCCGAGCGCGTCAACAAGGAGATGGACGGCACGGCCTGCATGCAGGTCTTCCCGAACTCCCAGCTTTTCGACGACGACAAGGTGATGGAAGCGCTGCTTCTCGGCGACGTGCAGCTCGCCGCGCCGTCGCTGGCGAAGTTCGAGGCCTACACCACGAAATACCGCATCTGGGACTTCCCGTTCCTGTTCCCCAACATGGATGCGGTGAACAAGTTCTCCAACAGCGAGGAAGGCGAGAAGCTTCTCCACGCGATCGAGGACAAGGGCTTCGTCGGCCTCGGCTACATCTACAACGGTCTGAAGCAGTTCTCGGCCAACAAGCCGCTGATGAAGCCGGAAGACGCCAAGGGCCTGAAATTCCGCATCCAGACCTCCGACGTCGCCGAGGCGATGATCGAGGCGCTCGGCGCCAATGCCCAGAAGCTCGCCTTCTCGGAAGTCTATGGCGCGCTGCAGACGGGTGTCGTCGACGGTCAGGAGAATTCCTGGTCCAACATCTACACCCAGAAGTTCTTCGAGGTGCAGGACGGCATCACCGAAACGAACCACCAGCTCCTGACCTATCTGGCGGTCACGTCGACGGAATGGCTCGACGGCCTCGAGCCGGACGTGCGCGACCAGTTCCTGTCGATCTTCAAGGAGGTGAGCGAGGAGTACAATGCGCGCGCCGAGGAGATCAACGAAGAGGCCAAGCAGAAGATCATCGACGCGGGCGGCACCGTGCGCGAGCTGACGCCTGAAGAGCGTCAGGCCTGGGTCGACGCCATGAAGCCGGTCTGGGATCAGTTCCGCGACGATGTCGGTCAGGACGTGATCGACGCCGCCGTCGCAGCCGGCAACAGCTGATCTGAGCCGCTCTGCGCCCCGCATCGCCGGGGCGCAGACTTTCGCCCGGCCCGCGCATGCTGGCCGGCACCGGACGTCGTTTGAGACGACCGCCCGCCCCGGAGGGAAAGCCCATGCGCACGAGGGCCAAGCGCTTTGTCACCCACCTGGAAGAGAACTTCATCGCGCTTCTCCTGGCGGCGATGACGCTCACCCAGTTCACCCAGGTTGTCGCCCGCTACGTTTTCCATTCCGGCTGGACCGGCGCGCTTGAATTCACCCGCATCCTCTTCGCCTGGCTCATCCTCTTCGGCATGGCCTATGGCGTGAAGATCGGCGCGCATCTCGGCGTCGACGTCATGATCCGGGCCCTGCCGCGCCCCTTGTTCAAGGTCGCGGCGATTTTCGGCGCCCTCACGGTGCTGCTCTATGCCGTGATCCTGCTCTATTCCGACTGGCTGCAATATCTGGGCGCCAATTCGAAGGGCGGCGCCATCGCCTATTGGACACGTTTCTACCATCTGCCCCTCGGCCTCGACGATCTTCGCTATCCTGTCTGGGCTCAGGAGACGTTTGGCGCGCCGGAGCGCGTGCAGCGCTGGGTCGCCTATCTCATGCTGCCGATCGGCCTCTTCCTTCTCGCCCTGCGGTCTCTTCAGGCGACGGTCGCCATCGTCGCCGGGCGCCGCGAACTCATCGTCGCCGCCCATGAAGCCGAAGAGCTCGTCGCCGAGCACGAAGGCAGCCTCGGTGATGACGATGACGACGAGGAAGAGCCCTTCGAGGGCTCCATGACCCACACGCATCCGCACGGCTACGGCCGACGCCCCCACGATCCTCGCTAGAGCCGCGCCGATATGGAATCCTCGATCCTTTTTGTGCTCGTCCTCGCCCTTCTGTTTCTGGGCGTGCCGATCGCCATCGCGCTCGGCCTGTCGAGCGTCATCGTCATCGCCTTCTTCTCCACCGATTCCATGTCCTCGGTGGCGCTGCAGCTTTTCACCGCCTCGCAGAACTACACGCTCCTCGCCATCCCGTTCTTCATCCTGGCATCGGCGTTCCTGTCGACCGGGGGCGTCGCGCAGCGCATCATCCGCTTCGCCGTCGCGACCGTCGGCCATATGCGCGGCGGCCTCGCCATGGCCTCCGTCCTCGCCTGCATGCTGTTTGCCGCCCTCTCGGGTTCCTCGCCCGCGACCGTGGTGGCGATCGGCACGATCGCCATCGCCGCCATGCGCCAGACCGGCTATTCCAAGGAATTCGCCGCCGGCATCATCGCCAATGCCGGCACCCTCGGCATTCTGATCCCGCCCTCGATCGTCATGGTGGTCTATGCCGCGGCAACCGACGTCTCGGTCGGGCGCATGTTCCTCGCCGGCGTCATTCCGGGTCTTCTCGCCGGCGTCATGCTGATGGTCGGCATCTACATCAACGCCCGCATCCGCGGACTGCAGCCCCAGCCCTTTCCGGGCTTCGGCGAGATCCTCTCATCCGGCAAGGATGCGGCCGCAGGCCTCTTCCTGATCGTCGTCATCCTGGGCGGCATCTATGGCGGTGCCTTCACCCCGACGGAGGCTGCAGCCGTCGCCGCCGTCTACGCCTTCCTGGTCGCGCTTTTCGTCTACCGCGACATGGGCCCCCTGAAAGGCCGCAAATGGGTGCGCGAGGAAGACGGGCACGCCGCACGCAACGGCTTCCTCGGCGTCGTCTACGCCTTCACGCTCTACATCACGATCCTGATCTTCGGCTTCTTCCTGGTGCCGGATTCCACGCTTCAGACACGCCAGACGCTGGCGATCATCGTCTCCCTGGTGGCGCTCGTCGCCTACCTCGCCTGGCGCGAGGGGACGAGTGCACCGAAGGCGCTGGTGGCGAGCCTGCCGGTCTGGGCCCGTGGCCTCAAAGACATCGTCCTCGGCTTTCCGGCCGCCTGCTTCCATCGCGACACGCGCAAGGTGCTCGTCGACAGCGGCAAGACGACGATCATGCTGATGTTCATCATCGTCAACGCGCTCCTCTTCGCCCATGTGCTGACGTCGGAACGCATTCCGCAGACGATCACCGACTGGATGCTGGGAGCCGGCTTCAACTGGTTCACCTTCCTCATCGCGGTCAACCTGCTGCTTCTTCTCGGCGGTCAGTTCATGGAACCGTCGGGCCTGCTGCTGATCGTGGCGCCCGTGGTCTTCCCGATCGCCATCCAGCTCGGCGTCGATCCGATCCATCTCGGCATCATCATGATCGTCAACATGGAGATCGGCATGATCACCCCGCCGATTGGGCTCAACCTCTTCGTGACCTCCGGCATAACGGGGATGAATCTCGTGCGCGTGGTGAAGGCGGCGCTCCCCTTCACCGGCATCTTGATGATCTTCCTGGTGATCGTGACCTACGTGCCGTGGATCTCGACCTTCCTGCCGACGATCCTGATGGGGCCGGAGCTCGTCACCCGCTGACCTGGCGGGCCTTCGCGCCCGTCAGAAAATCGCCGATCCGATCGACCGCCCGGCGGATGTTCTCCTCCGAATTGGCGTAGGAGACGCGCACATAGCCTTCGCCGTGCACACCGAAATCGGGGCCGCCGATCAGCGCGACGCCCGCCTCTTCGAGAAGTGCTGAGGCGAGCGGCTTCGCCTTGAAGCCCGTCTTGGAAATATTCGGGAAGGCATAGAACGCGCCTTTGGGCGTGATGCAGGAGACGCCCGGCAGCTCGTTCAAAAGCTCGGTGACGACGCCGCGCCGGCGATCGAAGGCGGCGATCATCTCGTCTGCCGCATCCTGCGGCCCGTCAATCGCGGCAATCCCGGCATATTGCGCCGGCGCGTTGACGCAGGACCAGGCGTTGACGGCGAGCTTCCGCACCTTGTCGTAAAGCGCATCCGGCCAGATCGACCAGCCCATCCGCCACCCGGTCATCGCCCAGGTCTTCGACCAGCCATTGAGGAGAATGAGGCGGTCGGCAATCTCCGGATAGGCGAGAAGCGAGACGTGACGCTCGCCGTCATAGACCATCTGGTCGTAGATCTCGTCGGAGAGAATGGCGATGTCGGGCCGCTCGGCAAGCCCCGCCACCAGCTTGTCGATCTCCGCCTTCGGCGTCACGCCGCCGGTCGGATTGGCCGGCGAATTCAAGATGACGAGCCGTGTTTCAGGCGTCAGCAGCGACAAGGTCTCCTCGGCGGAGAAGGCAAAGCCGTTCTCTTCGCGGATCGGCACCGCCACCGGCCGCGCGCCGGTGAACTCGATCATCGAGCGATAGATCGGAAAACCCGGATCGGGATAGAGGATGTCGGCGCCCGGCTCGCCGAACATCAGGATCGCGGCGAACATCGTCACCTTGCCGCCCGGCACGATCATCACATTTCCTGGCGAGACCTCGACGCCGGTGGTGGCGAGCATGCGCCGCGCCACCGCCTCGCGCAGCGGCAGGATGCCGGTCGCATCCGTATAGCCATGCGCCCCGTCCTTGAGCGCCTTCACCGCCGCCTCGACGATATGTTCGGGCGTTTTGAAATCCGGCTGGCCGATGCCGAGATTGACGATGTCGCGGCCTTCAGCGGCGAGCGCTCCGGCCCGCGCCAGGACGGCAAAGGCATTCTCTTCGCCGATGCGATCGAAGCCGGAAATGGTCGTGAGGGTCATGGAAACGCGCTTTCAGCTGGCGTGAAACGGACGAGCACTTATAGACACGCCGTCTTGTTGAACCAATGCGCCACGCTTATTCTAACAGGCATAGCCGATTGGGTGTCTGATGCGACAGACTGGGACTTTTGAGGCGAAGAATACACTTGGCAGCCTCCTGGACCGTGTCGAGAAGGGCGAAGAAATCGTCATCACGCGGCAGGGCCGGCCGGTTGCGCGTCTCATCCGCGAAACAGGCACGTCCAACCGGGATCAAATCCGCGCCGCAGTTGCCGACATCCTGGAACAGGGCAGGCAGGCCTCGCTCGACGGATTGAACATACAAGATCTCGTCAGTGAAGGACGACGTTGAGCCTCGTCCTCGACAGCTCAGTTGCACTCTCCTGGTTCTTCAGGGACGAACAGACCGAGATATCCCGCGTGCTGCTTGAGCGCGTCGCCGCCGAAGCGGCCGTTGTCCCCTCTCTGTGGCGCTACGAGATTGCGAACGCCCTGCAGACGGCCGTACGTCGACAGCGGATCGACACAGCATTCCGCGATCGAGCGCTAACCAATCTTGCGGCCCTTCCGATCGAGATCGATCCAGAATGCGACGACGAGGCCTGGGCGGCGAGCACGACGCTTGCGGAGCGCCATCGGCTCACCGTCTATGACGCGGCCTATCTCGAGCTCGCCCAGCGCCGCAGCCTGCCACTCGCGACATTCGACACGGACCTCATTGCTGCCGCGGGTGAGGAAATGGTACCCCTGGCCGCGATGTGACCCAAGGGGGCCCGATGAGCGACAAAGCCGCCACGTTCCGTGCTCTGCACGCCCGCGACAAGCTCTTCATCATGCCCAATCCCTGGGATGCGGGCACGGCAAAGCTCCTCGCCGATCTCGGCTTTGAGGCGCTCGCCACCTCTTCGGCCGCACTCGCCTGGTCGCTCGGGCGCCCGGATGCCGCCGGCCGTGTGAGCCGGCAGGAGGCGCTCGCCCATGCAAAATCGATCGTTTCGGCGACCTCTCTGCCGGTCAACGGCGATCTCGAATCGGGCTACGGCGACACGCCGGAAGAGGTTGGCGAAACCATCCGTCAGGCGATCGATTGCGGTCTCGCCGGCTGTTCGATCGAAGATCTGGAAGAAGGCGAGCTTTATCCGCTCGACGAGGCGCTCCGCCGGTTCGAAGCCGCCAAAGAGGCCGCCGCGAAGGCCAATCCCGATTTCGTCCTGACCGGCCGCACCGAGACTTTTCTCGTCCGCCATGCCGACCCCGTCAACGAAGCGGTGAAGCGTCTGCGCGCCTTCGAGGCTGCCGGCGCCGACGCCGTCTATGCGCCGGGCATCACCACGCGCGAGGAGGTGGAAGCCATTGCCGGCGCCGTCTCCGTTCCCGTCAACGTGCTGGGCGGCGTCGGCGGCATCTCCGATGACATCGCGGCCCTCGAAAGGCTCGGCGTGCGCCGCGTTTCGATCGGCTCCGGCCTCGATAAGGTGGCGCTCGGGGCCTTTCTCGACGCCGCCAATGCCCTCACCCACCGCCGCTTCGCCTTCTCCGGGGCGGCAAAATCCTCCACCCTTGACGGCGCTTTCTCACACTCTCTCGACGATGATGACTGATCTCACTTCCTGGTCTCCCCGCGCCCTTCCGGGCAACAAGGTGCTGGAGGGTCGACGCGTTCGGCTCGAGCCGCTCACCTGGTCGGCACACCGCCAAGGTCTCTTCTCCGCGCTCGGCGGCGCCGCGCATGCCGCCATCTGGCGCTATATGGCGATCGGCCCCTTCGCATCGGCCGAAATCCTGGAGCGTGTCTTCTCCGAAGCCATCACCGAAGGCGGCTGGCGCACGCTCGTCATCCGCCGCCTCTCCGACGGCAAGATCGTCGGCATGGCGAGTTACATGCGCAACCGCCCCGACCATGGCTCGACCGAGGTCGGCTCCATCGCCTATTCGCCGCTTTTGCAGAACAGTGCAGGCGGGACGGAGGCGATGGCGCTCATGGCAAGCCACGTCTTCGACGATCTGCGCTATCGCCGCTTCGAATGGAAATGCGACGCGGCAAACGCCGCCTCCAGAAGCGCTGCCGAAAGGCTCGGCTTCACCTTCGAGGGCATCTTCCGCCAGGACCTCGTGATGAAGGGCCGCAACCGCGACACGGCCTGGTTCTCCATCATCGACAGCGAATGGCCGGCGCACCGCGCCGCCCTCACCTCCTGGCTCGACCCGAAGAATTTTGACGAAGACGGGAAACAACTTCGCCGCCTTCAGGATTTCCGCAAGACGGCGTGAGGAAGGCCGCCCGCCCGGGCGGCCGAGAAAAACAAGGAGCCGCCATGCACATTCTCATCACCGGCGCCGCCGGCATGATCGGGCGCAAGATTGCCGAGAACCTGGTTGCGACGGGTTCACTCGGCGGCAGGCCGGTGACCAAGATCACACTGCAGGACATCGTCGAGCCGCACACCTACGGCTCCGAAAACACCGCGATCTTTCCGGTCGTCGGGGACATGACGGACCATGCCCTGATCGAGCATGTCATGGCCGAGCGCCCCGACGTCATTTTCCATCTCGCGGCCGTCGTCTCGGGCGAGGCGGAGGCCGACCTCGACAAAGGCTATCGCATCAATCTCGACGGCACGCGGGCGCTTCTGGAGGCGGTCCGCCGCGCCAATTATGCGCCCCGCGTCGTCTTCGCCTCGTCGATCGCCGTCTACGGGCCGCCCTTCGCCGATCCGATCCCGGACGATGTCGAACTGCGCCCGCTGACGAGCTACGGCACGGCAAAGGCGATGGGCGAATTGCTCGTCAGCGATTACAGTCGTCGCGAGATCCTGGACGGCATCTCCCTGCGCCTGCCGACGATCTGCGTGCGCCCCGGCAAACCGAACCGCGCCGCCTCCGGCTTCTTTTCCTCCATCATCCGCGAGCCGCTGAAGGGTGAAGAGACCGTCCTTCCGGTCGGCGAGGACGTTCGGCACTTTTTCGCCAGTCCGCGCTCGGCCGTGAACTTCTTCCTGCATGCCGCAACGATGGACACGGACGCGCTCGAAAGCCACCGCGCGCTCGCCATGCCCGGCGTCAGCGCCAGCGTGGGCGAGGAAATCGCCGCGCTTCGGGAAATCGGCGGCGACAAGGCCGTGGCGCTCATCCGCAAGGAGCCGGACCCGACGATCGCAGGCTTCGTTCACAATTGGCCGGCGAACATTGCGGCCCGCCGCGCCCGCGACCACGGCTTCGAGGCCGAGAGCGATTTCGCGGGCATCGTGCGCGCCCATGTCGAGGACGAGCACGGCGGCAAACCGCCGATCCTCGCCTGAAGCGGCTCTCTGAAACTTTTGAGGATCAGAGAACCGCCATCGGTCCTCTGATACCGATCATCTGGCAAACCCCGGGCAGAGAGCCCAGACCTCAGCGGCTCGCCGCGTCCAGCGTGCGGACATCCTCGGCCGAAAGCTGCAACTCCGCTGCCTTGGCGAGGCTCTGCAGCTGCTCGCGGCTCGTCGCGCTCGCGATCGGCGCCGTCACGCCCTCACGCGCGATCACCCAGGCGAGCGCCACCTCGGCCGGCTTGGCACCATGCGCTGCACCCACTTTGTCGAGCGCCTCGAGAATGCGCATGCCGCGTGCATCGAGATATTTTTCGACGCCGGCGCCGCGCTTGCTTTTGGAGAGATCCTCTTTGGAGCGGTATTTGCCGGAAAGGAAACCGGAGGCGAGGCTGAAATAGGTGACGACACCGATCTCTTCGCGCATGACGAGATCGCGCAAAGCCCCGTCGAATTTCGAGCGGTCGTAGAGATTGTATTCCGGCTGCAGCACGTCGTAGCGCGGCAGGCCCTTGTCTTCGGCCACCTTCAGCGCCTCGCCGAGCTGCGCGGCGTCGAGATTGGAGGCCCCGACGGCGCGGATCTTGCCCGCCTTCAGAAGCTTGTCATAAGCGCCGAGCGTCTCCTCATAGGGCGTGTCGGCATCCGGCCAGTGCGAGAAATAAAGGTCGATATGATCGGTGTTGAGGCGTGCGAGCGAATCCTCCACCGCCTGCGTGATCCAGCGCTCCGACAGGCCCTTCTTGCCCTCGCCCATCTCCGAGCCGACCTTGGTGAAGATGACGACCTTGTCGCGCCGTGACGGGTCGGCCTTCAGCCATTTGCCGATGATCGTTTCAGATTCCCCGCCCGTATTGCCGTCGACCCAGGCCGAATAGACATCCGCCGTATCGATCGTGTTGAGGCCGAGATCGACCATCCGGTCGAGAAGATCGAAGCTCGTCGCCTCGTCGGCCGTCCAGCCGAAAACGTTTCCGCCGAAGACGACGGGAGAAATCTCAAGGCCGGTCCGTCCCAAAAGCCGCTTGTCCATCTGAAACTCCATGGCTGGCGGCCGGCATCGAGCTGATCGATGCGGCCGCAAAATGTCCGATGGCAAGAGAGATAGACCGCCTCCGCGGTTACGGAACCGACCGCCCCATTAAAAGATCAACAAAAACGCTCTTCGCAAAGTCCGGAGGACGCTCCCGGCAAAGCGCGTGCAGAAGCGCACCGGGCGACCGCAAGAGGCCGCCTCCGGCGTCGAACGAGAAGCGGCTCAGTGGCTGCGCTGGGCGATGAAGCGGGCGGCCGCCACGAGAGTTTCGCCGCGTTCGCCGTAGCGGCCCATCATCGTCTCCGCCTCGGCGATGGTGGCGTCGAGAAGCCGGCGGGCTTCCTCCGCGCCCAGAAGATGCACGAGCGTCGCCTTGCCGGCCGCCTCGTCCTTGCCCGTCGCCTTGCCGGCCTCCTCGCTCGTCGATTGCTTGTCGATGAGATCGTCGGCGATCTGGAAGGCAAGGCCCAGCGCCGCCCCGAAATCGCGCGCCACGGCGCGATCCTCCTCGCCCGCCCCGGCGAGGCAGGCCCCCATCTCGCAGGAGACGGCAATGAGCGCCCCGGTCTTCATGGCCTGCAGATTGCGCACCTGATCGGCGGTCAGGGTCGCATGCTCGGCGGCGAGATCGAGCATCTGACCGCCCGCCATGCCGCCCGCCCCGGTCGCCTTCGCGAGCATCAAGACGAGTTCTGACCGCACCATGGCGTCCGGATGCGTCTCGGGCTCGGCGAGAAGCTGGAACGACAACGTCAGAAGCGTGTCGCCCGCGAGAATGGCCGTCGCCTCGTCGAAGGCGCGATGGACCGTCGGCAGACCGCGACGAAGGTCGTCATTGTCCATCGCCGGCAGATCGTCGTGGATGAGCGAATAGGTGTGCAGGCATTCGACCGCCGCGCCGGCCCTGAGACATTCATCATCGCGGCCGAAGAGCCGTGCCGTTTCGGCAAGCAGGAAGGGGCGAAGCCGCTTGCCGCCGGCAAGAAGCGCATGGCGCATGGCGGCGACCAGGCGCTCCGGCGCGGTCCCGACGGCATCGAGGCGCTCGGGCTGAAGCACGGCGTCGAGCGCGCCGTTGAGGCGCTCGACAAACGCCGTGTGGAGCGGAAGAAAGCGGCTTGGATTTGCTGATGTTGTGATTGTCATGATTTTGCAGCAAGCAGGACGGTGAGGACGGCGGAGAGATCAGTTGCAGGCAATGGCGGAAGAAAGCAACGCGACAGCACCTCGCGGCCCCGAGCCGGAGGAGGAGCGCCCCCGCAAGCGGCGCCGATCTTGGTTTCGCCGTCTCGTCCTGGCGTTCCTCCTTGTTCTTATACTGCCGCTGCTTCTCATTCCGATCTATTCCATCGTCAACCCGCCGGTGACGACACTGATGCTGATCAAGCGCCTGGGCGGCGCGCCAATTGAACGCAGCTGGGTCACCCTCGACGACATCTCCCCCAACCTGGTCAATGCGGTGGTGATGGCCGAGGACGCAAAGTTCTGCCGCCATCACGGGATCGATCTCGGCGAATTGCGAGCTGCCTGGCGCGAAGCGCAGAAGGGCGGCGAAATGCGTGGTGCGAGCACCATCACCATGCAGACGGTCAAGAACCTGTTTTTGTGGCCGAGCCGCTCTTACGTCCGCAAGGCGGTGGAATTCCCGCTGGCGCTTTATGCCGACCTCGTCCTGTCGAAGCGGCGGATTCTGGAAATCTACCTGAACGTCGTCGAATGGGATCGCGGCATCTACGGCGCCGAGGCCGCGGCCCAGCATTATTTCAACCGCCCTGCGGCGAACCTCACACGGGCCGAAGGGGCGCGTCTCGCCGCGACCCTCCCCGCCCCGGACGTGCGCAACCCGGCCAATCCCGGCCCGGTGACGCGCGATCTCGCCAGGCTTTTCGCCCGCCGTGCCGCCGCGGCCGGACCGCATATCGACTGCCTGACGAAGTAGGTGCGCGCTATTTTCATCGAACCGCTGGCCAAAACGCCTTCGAGGGGTTATATGGCCGCCAAACGTCGAGCCTGCATGTCGCGGGCCGTCCGGCTATGGGCGTTGCCCGCTAAATCCATTCACGGAGCTTGAAATGGCTGTTCCGAAAAGAAAAACCACGCCGATGAAGCGCGGCTTCCGGCGTTCCGCAGACGGGCTGAAGCAGCCCGCTTATGTCGAAGACAAGGATTCCGGCGAACTTCGCCGTCCGCATCACATCGACCTGAAGTCCGGCAAGTATCGCGGACGTCAGGTCCTCGAGCCGAAGGCATCCGTCTGACGGTTCGATTTCGGGCTCAAAGCTCGGAAGTTTTGTAAAGGCCGGCCTCGCGCCGGCCTTTTCGCGTTCGGGCCAGCCTTTCCCGGCCGTCGGCGCCGCAGAAATCCCACCTCCTGCGACCCTCCGCCTCATGCCGAGGGACGACGGAGACGAATGCGGCGACGCTTCTTAACCGGCGATTTATCCGGCTCTGCCACAATTGCCTCTGGTCGCGGGGAAAAGGGCCGGCGGGATTGGCAAAACGCAGCACGAAGAATGTCGCGGGTTCGCGTGGCGACTACGTGCCGGACACGACGCCGGTGGTGGCCGCCCCGTCCGCGTCTCAGCATCCCGCAGCCGGCGCGACCGCACAGGCGATCCTGACCGAAATCGGTGAAACCGTCTACGAATGGGATCTCGCCACCGATAAGCTGCGCTGGGCGAGCAATGCGGCCGGTGCCCTCGGCATTCCCAATCTCCGCAAGATCGAAAACGGCCGCGATTTCGACACCCTCGTCGATCCCGACAGCCTGATGAACCGCACCCAGGCGGTGCGCCATGCGATCGCCGTCGATTACGGCGACGGCGTGCCTTACGAAGTCACCTACGCCCTGCGCGTCGGCCATGAAGGCAACAAGCGAAAAATCTGGGTCCGCGACCGCGGCCGCTGGTACGGCAATCACGAGGGCGAACCGGTTCTCGCCCGTGGCGCGGTCCGCGTGCAACCGGCCGGCCCCGGCGATCCGCAACAGGCCGAAAGGCCTCGCTTCTTCAAAGAACGCGCGCATTTCCTGCGGCTTTTGGAAGACACGCTCGCCGTCTCCCAGCACTACGCCGTTCCCTTCATCCTCGCCGTCGTCTCGATCGACAATCTGAAGCTGGCGGCCGAGACCTACGGGCCGCAGATCATCGATCCGATCCTGCAGGAATTCTCCACCACGATCGAAAAGACCGTGCGCGACACCGACGTGGTCGGCGAGCTCACCGAGGGCGAGATCGGCATCATCTTGAACCGCATCGACCCGCAGGAGGCGGAGACGGCCGTTCAGCGCATCGCCGAGCGGATGATGACGGTCACCGTCCCGCTGCGCGACCGCGTCGTCGTGCCGGTCGTCTCGGTCGGCGCGCTCGTCGTCTCCGGCACCGAAGCCGACAGCATGCGCGATTGCCTCGACGCCGTGCGCCGTGCGCTGGTCCGTGCCCAGAAGGCGGGCGGCGGCCACCTCGTCATCGATAGGGTCGACGAGCCCGGCGCGGGCGAGCCGCAGAAAGCCCGTGAAGACGATGTCGACGAGCTCTTGCGCACTGTGCGCGAAGGCCGCCTCATCCTCTCCCAGATCCCCGTGCGCGAGGCTGAGACCGGCAAGACGGTCTTTCTGCATCTCGCACCGCATCTTTTGAACGAGGACGGAGACCTCGTCCCCGCCGGCAAGGCCGTCGACCGCGCCGAAGGATTGGGCTTCGCGCAACTCGTCGACATGCGGCTTCTCTATCTGGCGCGCGAACGTCTCGCGGCCGCCCCCAAACAGCGTTTCTGCCTCGGCGTCTCCACCGGCGCGCTCTTAAACGAAGTCTGGCTCGCCAATCTGGAGCGCATCCTGCGCGAGACATCGGGCGCCCCGGACCGTCTCATCATCGCGGTACCGTTCGACACGCTGCTCGCCCGCGGCGACGAGGCCGCAGATCTCGTGGAGAGCGTGCGCACCTTGGGCGCGAAGCTCGCCGTGCGTCGTTTCGACGGCCGGTTCTGGGATGCGCGGCCTTTAGGGCAGATGGGCCTCGAATTTCTCGAGCTTGAGCTGGCCCAACTGCGCATGGACGAGGCGGAGGCCGAAGATCGCGCCTGGACGAGCACGGCCGATCTTGTCGCCGCGATGGGGCTGAAGGCCCTCGTGTCCGGCACCGCCTCCACAGAGGAAGAGGCGCGCCTGGCAAAAGCCGGCTTCCCCCTCATCGAAAAGAAGCCGGCCTGATCTCGCCAGTTTGATCGTCCCGCGCTGATGTGGGCGAGACGATTTCGCCGGTTGATTTTGTCGGGCGTTCTTCGAAGAGCCGGCTGCAGTCGCAATTCCGATCCGCGCAGAATCGTGCGCCGCAACAAACTCCTATTGCTTGCGCTCGCTCGCGATCGTCTCGATGGTGCGCTGCATCTCGCGAAGCTGCTCGCGCAAAGCCTCGATCTCTTCCGCCTGACCTTCCGCCGTTCGCGGCGCCGAACGCGTGCCCGCAGCGGAACCCGCCTGCGGGAAGGGCGTGAACATGCGCATCGCCTCGGTGAACATGTCCATGTTGCGCCGCGCCTGCTCCTCCATCGCACCGAAAGCGTCGCCCTTGAGCGCCCGGCTCATCTGGTCGCGCAGCTTGTCCTGATTGCGGCTGAAGGCCGACAGCGAGGTTTCGAGATAGGTGGGCAGGAAGGTCTGCATGCTGTCGCCGTAATACCGGATCAGCTGACGCAGAAAGGCGATCGGCAGAAGATGCTGTCCCTTGTTTTCCTGCTCGAAGATGATCTGGCCGAGGACGCCGCGTGTAATGTCCTCTCCGGTCTTGGCATCTGTGACAGTAAAATCTTCGCCGGCTTTCACCATCTCGGCGAGATCTTCCAACGTCACATAGGTCGAGGTGCCTGTGTGGTAGAGACGCCGATTGGCGTATTTCTTGATAACGGTTGGGGTCTCTTGGCTCATGCAGTGCTGGTTTCCGCTTTGGAACTCATTCGCCTCATGAGGGCAGGATAACGGGAAATAGGCAGTCGTTGCCAATTCTTTTTGCAGCGCCCAACAGCGCGAAGGCCACGCTTTGCCTGAAATCCCCACCCTTTTGCGCAAAACTCCGGCTCTACCCCTCGTTGACAGCCCCGCCCGGCGCGCTCTTTAACTTTGTCTTGGCGGGCCGACGAATGCTGCTTTTTTTGCCTTAGCGATCGACCATCGCCCCACGAACAGGCCCGAAAGAGGAGGAGCTTTTGCCCAATATCGTTATTGCGAGTGCCGCACGCACCCCGGTTGCATCCTTCAACGGCGCCTTTGCGAACGTGCCGGCGCACGATCTCGGCGCAGTGGCCATCAAAGGCGCGCTGGACCGTGCCGGCGTGTCGCCGGAGGACGTGACGGAAGTCATCCTGGGTCAGATCCTCACCGCGGCCCAGGGCCAGAACCCGGCCCGACAGGCCGCCATGGCCGCCGGCTGCCCGAAAGAGACGACCGCCTGGGGGATCAATCAGCTCTGCGGCTCCGGCCTGCGCGCCGTCGCGCTCGGCATGCAGCAGATCGCCCAGGGCGATGCCGACATCATCGTCGCCGGCGGCCAGGAATCCATGTCGATGGCCCCGCATGCGGCCTATCTTCGGCAGGGCGTGAAGATGGGCGACTACAAGATGGTCGACACCATGCTGAAGGACGGGCTCCTCGATGCCTTCAACGGCTACCATATGGGCGTCACGGCCGAGAACGTCGCCCGTCAGTGGCAGATCACCCGCGAACAGCAGGACAGTTTCGCCGTCGCCTCGCAGAACAAGGCCGAAGCCGCGCAGAAGGCCGGCCGCTTCAAGGACGAGATCGTCCCCGTCACCGTGAAGGGCCGCAAGGGCGATACGGTGGTCGAGGACGACGAATATATCCGCGCCGGCACCACGATCGACAAGGTCTCCGCCCTGCGTCCCGCCTTCGACAAGGAAGGCTCCGTCACCGCCGGCAATGCCTCGGGCATCAACGACGGCGCGGCAGCCGCCGTCATCATGACGGCCGAGATGGCGGAAAAGCGGGGCATCGAGCCGCTTGCCCGCATCGTCTCCTGGGCCACCGCGGGCGTCGATCCGGCCGTGATGGGCACGGGACCGATCCCCGCCTCCCGCAAGGCGCTTGAGAAGGCCGGCTGGACCATCGACGACCTCGAGCTCATCGAAGCCAACGAGGCCTTTGCCGCGCAGGCCTGTGCGGTCAACAAGGATCTCGGCTGGAACACGGAGATCGTCAACGTCAATGGCGGCGCCATCGCCATCGGCCATCCGGTCGGCGCCTCCGGCGCGCGGGTTTTGACGACGCTTCTCTTCGAGATGCAGCGCCGCGGCGTCAAAAAGGGGCTCGCCACGTTGTGCATCGGCGGCGGCATGGGCGTCGCCATGTGCGTAGAGCGCCCCTAAGCCCCGTCACGCCCACCGTGCATTCGCCGGCGGGCGGTCGCGCAATTGCGCTGGTGACGGAGGCGCCGCTTCGGCGCCTCCGCCGGCATCCCCTTGGCCTGAGCTATTCTTCCGGCCGAGAAATTTTCACGCGCGGTATGCATGAATGCCCTTGCTCAACGCAAGGTTTTCGTCATCCTGGTCACATGCAGGGACGGTAACGAGCTCCTTGAGGAGCCACGAACGGGGGGAAATACATGGCACGGACTGCACTGGTCACAGGCGGAACCCGCGGCATCGGCGCCGCCATTGCAAAGGCACTGAAAGAGGCCGGCTATCAAGTTGCGGCGAATTATTGCGGCAACGACGAAAAGGCTGCCGCCTTCAAGGAAGAGACCGGCATTCCCGTCTACAAATGGGACGTGTCCAACGAAGAAGCCTGCGCCCAGGGCGTGCGCCAGGTCGAAGAAGACCTCGGGCCCGTCGACATTCTCGTCAACAATGCCGGCATCACCCGCGATTCCATGTTTCACAAAATGACGGGTGAGCAGTGGCACAAGGTGATCGAGACCAATCTCGGCTCGCTCTTCAACATGTCGCGCCCGGTCTGGGAAGGCATGCGCGAGCGCGGCTTCGGCCGCATCATCAACATCTCGTCGATCAACGGCCAGCGCGGCCAGATCGGCCAGGTGAATTATTCCGCCTCCAAGGCGGGCGAACTCGGCTTCACCAAGGCGCTCGCCCAGGAAGGCGCCCGCAAGGGCATCACCGTCAACGCCATCACCCCGGGCTACATCGCCACCGAGATGATCAAGGCCGTCCCTCAGGAAGTGATGGACAAGCAGATTTTGCCGCAGATCCCCATCGGCCGCCTCGGAGAACCGGAGGAAGTCGGCCGCATCGTCGTCTTTCTCGCCTCCGATGACGCCGGCTTCATCACCGGCTCCACCTTGACGGCCAACGGTGGCCAGTACATGCCCTGATAGATCGGCTGCAGACGGCAAGGGCATGCGGTCGTTTCTGTTTCACGACCGGGCCCTTGCTGATAGGCGATCATGGCATTTGGCGACAGCGAGGAGATCTGGCCCGTTCGTCTGGTCCGGCTGATCTGGCGCGCCCTGCGCTTCCTCTGGCGCGTCAATATCAACGCCATCTCCGGGTTGTTGCGCCATGACGGCATCATGCTCGCGAGCGCCATCGCCTTTTCGCTGATCTTCGCGCTGTTTCCGTTTCTCCTTTTCCTGATCGCGCTTGCCGGCGTCTTCGGCGGCCCGGAACTTGCCGATTATCTCACCCGCGAAGCCTTCCACGTCATGCCCGAGCACATGGTGAGAACCATCGAGCCGGAGGTGAACCGCGTCCTCGACAGCCGCAATGGCGGCCTCATCACCATCGGCCTTCTCGTCACGCTCGTCTCCATCACCGGCGCCGTGGAGGCCGTGCGCGAAGCCCTCAACAAGGCCTATCGCTGTTCCGATCAGCGCAATTTCCTGCATCGCTATGGCGGCAGCGTCATCTTCGTCTTCCTCGGCATGGCGTTTTTGATCATCGTCTCGGCGCTCGGCGTCGCCCTGCCGATCTGGCTCGCCGTGGTGCGCGCCTATTTCCCCGACCAGGCGCTCTATCAGGAGATGATCTCCGCCGGCGGTCGCGTGATCCTCTTCCTGGTCATGGTCGCGATGCTGACCTCGGTGCACATCTTCCTGCCGGCGAACCACCGCCGCGTGCGCGTCCTGGCCTCGGGCGTCATCCTGACCGTCGCGCTCTGGTGGGTGGCGGGACGCATCTTCTCCTTCTACATCTCCGTCTTCGCCAATTATTCCGCCACCTATGCCGGTCTCGGCGGCATCGTGGCGCTGATGTTCTTCCTCTATATCCAGGCGCTCATCTTCCAGTACGGTGCGGAGCTCAACCGTGCCATCGACGACGAAATCACCAATCGCAAGGAAACCTGGATGATGCGCCACCAACTCAAATTGCCCTTCGGTCGGCGCTGAGGAGCTGCCGCATGAGCCGATCCCTCGCCACCGCGCTCGGCACGACCGCGATCTTGATGTGGGCGCTGCTCGCTCTCTTCACCGCCGCAAGCGGCGAGGTTCCGCCCTTCCAGCTCGCCGCCCTCACCTTCACGGTCGGCACCGCGATCGGCTTCATCTGGCTTTGGGCCAAGGGCCGGTTTCATGAATTGCGGCAGCCGCTCTCCGTCTGGGTCTTCGGCACGGTCGGCCTCTTCGGCTATCACGCGCTCTATTTCACCGCGCTCAGAAACGCCCCGCCGGTGGAGGCGGGCCTCATCGCCTATCTCTGGCCGCTTCTGATCGTCGTCTTTTCGGCGCTTCTGCCGGGCGAGAAACTGCGCTGGTATCATCTCGTGGGCGCGCTTCTCGGCCTCTCCGGCACGGTTCTCATCGTCACACGGGGCGAGAGCCTGAGCTTTGATCCGCGCTACACGCTCGGCTATGTCGCGGCGCTCGGCTGCGCCCTCACCTGGTCGAGCTATTCCGTCCTCTCGCGCCGCCTCGCCTCGGTGCCGACCGGCATCGTCGCCGGCTATTGCGGCACGACGGCGATCGGGGCGGCGATCGCGCATCTTCTTTTCGAGACGACGGTGTGGCCGGCCGACGGCGGCGAATGGCTTGCCGTCCTCGGCCTCGGGCTGATGCCCGTCGGCGCGGCGTTCTATGTCTGGGACATCGGCGTCAAACGCGGCGACATCCAGCTCCTCGGCGTGACGAGCTATGCCGCACCGCTTCTGTCCACGATCATCCTGATTGCAGCCGGCTATGGCGTACTGACGCCGCAGATCGCCGTCGCCGCGCTCCTCATCACCGGGGGCGCACTTCTTGCCGCAAGAGGCGGGCGCTTCTCGCGTCAGAGACCGGGCTCGAAGCCTGCTTCCGCCAGCTCGAACACCTCGAACTGAAAGCCCGGCGCCACGCTGCAGCCGACGAGCGTCCAGGCGCCGAGGCTTTCCGCCGCCTGCCAGGCAAAGGCGGGCACCACGCATTGCGGCCGCTCACCGGCGGCAAGATCGGGACCGAGGAGATGCCGGCGCCGTGCCATCCCCTCTTCGGCGATCTCGAGAGCGAGCGGCGCTCCGGCGTAATAATGCCAGGCCTCGCTCGCATCGATCCGGTGCCAGTGGGAACGCTCGCCTTCGGCCAGAAGAAAATAGATGAGCGTGCCGGCGGCCCGTCCGCCGGCCTCCCGCTCGTCGCGAAACGTCTCCAGAAAATGCCCGCCTTCCGGATGCGGCGTGAGCTTCAGGAGGGCAATCACCTCCTCCGCGCTCAGGCTCTCCATCCGGCCACCGGCCCGGTCTTCTCTCGGCATCGTTCGCAGCCCGTCGCTCAGAAATTGTCCTTGCGCTTGCGCGTCTCGGCAAAGACCGCGACAGGCTCCTCGCCTTCCATGCCGAGCGCCTGCTGAAATGCCGGATCATCGGCACGCAGGAACGGATTGGTCGCCTTTTCGAGTGCGATCGTCGTCGGCAGCGTCGCATGGCCGTCCTGGCGCAGCCCTTCGACTTCCTTCTTGCGCTCGGCGAGCTTTTCGTTGTCGGGATCGACGCTGACGGCGAATTCCGCATTGGCGAGCGTGTATTCGTGACCGCAATAGACGACGGTCTCGTCCGGCAGCGCGCGCAGCTTCTGCAACGAAGTCCACATCTGCTCGGCCGTGCCTTCGAAGACCCGCCCGCAGCCGAGCGCGAACAGCGTGTCGCCGACGAAAACGACGCCGTCCTCGGTGAAATAATAGGCGAGATGGTCGAGCGTATGTCCGGGCGTCTCCAACACCTGGATGGTGCGGCCGGCCCATTTGAACGTCTCGCCGTCCTCCACCGTCTTGTCGTAGAGGCCAGTCGCGGCCGCACTCTTGCGCGGACCGATGGTGCGCGCGGAAAACGTCTCGCGCAGCGCCGGCACGCCCTCGATATGGTCGAAGTGCTTGTGGGTCACGAAAATATCTGTGAGCACCCAGCCGCGCGCCTGCAGCGCCTCGATGATGGGATCGGCTTCGGGCGCATCGATGGCCGCCGTCGCCCCCGAATCAGGGTCATGCACCAGAACGGCGTAATTGTCCGAACGGGCCGGAAACTGAACGATTTCGAGTGCCGCCAAGGCCTTCTCCTTCTCGATTGGGTTGCGCTGGACGCTCGGTGTTGGCGTTAGGTGTTGGCGTGCGGCCAGTATAGGGCGATATTTCCCGCCATGAAGCCGTGAGCAAGGCATGCTAGACGATGGGGCGCAGTTGGGTCCCAGTGCCACGGCGCTGACGGAGGAAGGTCTGGCAGGTTCACGTGATGCATCTTGACGTCGTCGATCTGCGCGAATTCTACGCAAGCCTTCTCGGCAGAATGGTGACGCGGCATGTGCGCGACAGCATGCACCGGCTGATCAATGTCGGGCCGAGCGATCGCGTCCTCGGCCTTGGCTTCGCCACCCCCTATCTCGGCCCGCAGCTCGGCCGGGCCGAACGTGTCTTCGCCTTCATGCCGGCGCCGCAGGGTGTCATGGAATGGCCCTGCGCCAGCCGCTCTGCGACGGCCCTCGTGGAGGAGACCTGTCTGCCGCTGCCCGATGCCGCCATCGATCTTGCCATTCTCGTCCATGCGCTCGAAACCTCGTCGCAACCGCCGGAACTGATGGCGGAGCTGCGCCGCGTTCTCACCAACAACGGCCGCGTCTTCATCGTCGTTCCCAATCGCCAGGGGGCCTGGGCGCGCGTCGAGACCTCGCCCTTCGGCTATGGCCGCCCCTATTCGCGCAGCCAGCTGAAGTCGCTCCTGCAGGAGACGGGCTTCAACGTCACCGCCTGGACGACCGCGCTCCATATGTGGCCGACGCAAAGCCGCTCGCTCCTCAGCCTGTCGCCCGCCATCGAAAAGCTCGGCCGCAATCTCTGGCCGGCGTTTTCCGGCGTCACCTGCGTCTATGCGCAAAAGGTGGTGATGCCGGCGACGACCGTGAAGGCGAAACGGGCGTTCCGCCCGGCGCTGAAGCCGGCGCTTCAGCCGGGCGTCGGCATGATCGACGCGACCTGAGGCCGGGCCTCGCGAAGGATCTAACCGCGGCTCAGAACGAACACGGCCTGCTCGCCGAACAGGTTCCAGATCGTCCAGGGAGCCGTCTGCGTCATCCGCTTGCCCTCCCCATAGAGACAGACCGCATCCTCGATCGTGGCATCGATCTCGCCCGTCAGGGTCAAAAAGTCCTTGATCGTGCAGAAATGGATGTTCGGCGTGTCGTACCAGCTATAGGGCAGGTTGGAGGTGATCGGCATGCGCCCCCAGACCATGAACTGGCTGCGGATGCGCCAATTGCCGAAGTTCGGGAACGACACGATCGCCCGCCGGCCGATGCGCAGAAGATTCTCCACGACCGTGCGCGGATTGCGCGTCGCCTGCAGCGTCTGGCTCAGAATGGCAAAATCGAAGGCGCCGTCGGGATAGGTTTCGAGATCCCGGTCCGCATCGCCCTGGATGACGGAAAGCCCCTCGGCCACCGCCTGGTTCACGCCCCTTTGCGACAATTCGATGCCGCGGCCGTCGACGCCCTTCTCCTGGGCGAGGAGCTTCAGAAGCGCCCCGTCGCCGCAGCCGACATCGAGCACGCGCGACCCCGGACTGACGAAGCTCGCGATCACCCGGAGGTCGACACGTTCCGGATCCGCCGCCATCGTCGCCAATTGCATCTCGCTCATTCCGCCAGCCCCCTGACACGTGCCGCACCGCGCAGAAAGCCCGAGACGGTGCGAAACAGCTCCGGCTCGTCGAGCAGGAAGGCGTCGTGGCCGCGATCCGTCTCCACCTCCACGAAGGAGACATTCGCACCCGACGCATTGAGCGAATGCACGATCGAACGGTTCTCGGCCGTCGGAAACAGCCAGTCGCTGCTGAAGGAGATCACGCAGAACCGCGACGTAGCCCCCCGAAAGGCATCCGCCAGCCGCCCGCGGAAATCCTTGGCCAGGTCGAAATAATCCATCGCCCGCGTCAGATAGAGATAGGAGTTCGCGTCGAAGCGCTCCACGAACGTCATGCCCTGATGGCGCAGATAGGATTCGATCTGGAAATCGGCATCGAAGCCGAAGGTCAGCGCCTCGCGGTCCTGCAGATGCCGGCCGAATTTGTGGTGCAGCGCGCTCTCCGACAGATAGGTGATGTGCGCCGCCATGCGCGCCACGGCGAGGCCTTTCGCCGGCCGCTTGCCGAGCATCAGATATTTGCCGCCGCACCAATCGGGATCGGCCATCACCGCCTGCCGGCCGACTTCGTTGAAGCCGATATTCTGCGAGGTGTGGCGCGGCGCGGTCGCGATCGGGATCGCGGCGAAGACGCGCTCGGGATAGCTGACGGCCCATTGCAGAACCTGCATGCCGCCCATCGAACCGCCGACGACGGCAAAAAGTTTCTCGATGCCGAGCTCGTCGACGAGCCGCGCCTGCGCCCGCACCATGTCGCGCACGGTGATGACCGGCAGATCGAGCGCATAGGGCTCGCCGCTCGCAGGGTTCGATGATGCCGGTCCCGTCGATCCCATGCAGCCGCCGAGCACATTGGCGCAGATGACGAAATAGCGGTCCGTGTCGATCGGCCGGCCCGGCCCCACCATCAGCGACCACCAGCCGGCCTTGCCGGTCACCGGATGCTCGTTGGCGACATGTTGATCGCCGGTCAGCGCATGGCAGACCAGGATGGCGTTCGATTTGTCTTCGTTGAGCGTTCCGTAGACCTGATAGGCGATCTGAAAGCTCGGCAGCGCATCGCCACCGTCGAGCGCAAGCGTCTCCGCAAAACCCATGCAGAGGCTTGAAGGGCAATCCACCTGCCGGGCAGCGGCGGTGGCATGATTTGGCACACCGGCATCCATTGCGACGTTCCTTCGGTGGTTGAGCGGCTTAGGAAGCGAGCTTCGCGCCTGTCAATCTTTTCTTTGCGTCCAGCCGGCCGTCTCGCTATGCAGCAAAGCGAAGAAACCCGCCGCCTAGAAGACCGGATACCACCCATGAGCGCCATGGCACCCGACGCGCTTGCCAAGATCCGCCAGCGTATCGACCACATCGACGAGGAGGTTCATCGCCTTCTGATCGAACGCAGCGCCGTGATCGACGAACTCATCCACATCAAGGGGACGAGCGCGCCGGGAGCGGCCTTCCGGCCGGACCGGGAAGCGCACATGATGCGGGCGCTCGTCATGCGTCACGAAGGCATTCTGCCGCTTGCGACCGTCGAGCACATCTGGCGCGAGGTGATCTCCACCTTCACCGCGATGCAGGCACCGTTCCGCATCCTGATCGGCCAGTCGACGGACCCCGCCGCGCTGCAGGATCTCGTCCGTTTTCAGTTCGGCTTTTCCGTGCCGGCGGAAGCGGCGGCAAGCGATGCCGACGCCCTGGCGGCCCTGCGCCGCGACGGCGATCTCATCGCCATTTTGTCCCCCCACTCGCCCGGGCGCTGGTGGCGGAATTTCGACGGCGAGGATCTGCAGATTTTCGCGCGCCTGCCCTTCATCATCGCGCCGAACCACCCGGTCCAGGCCGAGGCCTATGTCGCCGGCCCCAAGCTGTCCGTGCCGCCGGAGGCCGATATCCGGCTCTGGCGCATGCACGCGACGGGCGCCTTCGAAAAAACGCTGTCCGCCTTCAACGCGCGCATCGTCACGCGGGAGGGCGATGAGATCCTCGTCGAGATTTCGGGCGCGATCTCCTACGCCGCTTTGAGCGAGGAAGCTGAAAAGCGCGGCGCGACCTTTTCCGAGCCCTTGGAGCTCGGCTCCTTCGCCGCACCGATCCATTTCGTCGGCCAGGAGGAAGAACAGACGGAAGAAGACCAGGTATGAGCACCAAGGCTCTCACGCCCCGCAAAGGGGTCCTCGATATCGCCGCCTATGTGCCGGGCGATAGCGGGGACGGCGGCCGGGAGACGTTCAAACTCTCCTCCAACGAGACCCCGCTCGGCCCGAGCCCGGCGGCGGTGGAAGCGTTTCGTTCGCTCGCCGGCGACCTGCATCTTTATCCCGACGGCTCGGCCCGCAAGCTGCGTGAGGCGATCGCCGCCACCCATGGTCTCAATCCCGACCGCATCATCTGCGGCAACGGCTCCGACGAGATCCTGACGCTTGCCGCCCAGACGTTCCTGTCGCCGGGCGACGAGGCGATCTATCCGCAGTACGGATTTCTCGTCTACCGCATCGCCATCCTGTCGGCCGGCGCGACGCCGGTCGTGGCGCCGGAAAAAGACCTCACCGTCGACGTCGATGCGATCCTCGCCTGCGTCACGGAGAAGACGCGGCTCGTCTATCTCGCCAATCCGAGCAACCCGACGGGCACCTATCTCCCCTTCTCGGAGATCCGCCGCCTGCAGCGCGGCCTGCCGGCGAACGTCCTTCTCGTCCTCGACGCGGCCTATGCCGAATACGTCCGGCGCAACGATTACGAGAGCGGCATCGAGCTCGCGGGCGAAGCGCCGAACGTCCTGATGACGCGCACCTTCTCCAAGATCTACGGGCTCGCCGCGCTCAGGATCGGCTGGGCCTATGGCCCGGCTTCCGTCATCGAGCTCCTCAACCGCACGCGCGGCCCCTTCAACGTCTCGGCGCCCTCGCTCGCCGCCGGGGCGGCGGCGATGGCCGACCGCGCCCATGTCGAGACGGCGATCGCCCACAACGAAAAATGGCTGCCCTGGGTGAGCGAAGAGCTTGAAAAGCTCGGCCTGACGGTGACGCCGAGCGCCGGCAATTTCATCCTCATCCATTTCCCGGACACCCCGGCCAGGAATGCCGAAGCCGCCGACAAGGCTCTGCGGGCCGAAGGCTGCATTCTGCGCCGGGTGGCGGGCTATGGCTTTCCCAACGCACTGCGCATGAGCATCGGCACGGAAGCGGCCAACCGCAAGGTGGTGGACGTGCTCACCCGCTTCTTTGCCTGATCCATTTCCCATCATGTTCAAACGTCTTTGTCTCATCGGTATCGGTCTCATCGGCTCGTCGATCGCCCTGCGGGCGCGCAAGGAGGGCCTCGTCGAGGAGATCGCCATCCAGAGCCGGCGCCAGGAAACCGTCGACGCGGCGGCGCGCCGCGGTCTTGGCGACACCTACACGACCGATCCCGCGGAAGCGGTCAAAGGCGCCGATCTCGTCATTTTGTGCGTGCCGGTCGGCGCGGTGGGCGACATCACGCAGGCGATTGCCCCGCATCTTGAGCCGGGTGCGATCGTCTCCGACGTCGGCTCCGTCAAAGGCGCGGTCGTCGCCGCGATGCAGCCGCATCTGCCCGACCACATCGATTTCGTGCCCGCCCATCCGATTGCCGGCACCGAGCATTCCGGGCCGGATGCGGGCTTTCCGGAACTCTTCGACGGGCGCTGGTGCGTTCTGACCCCGCCCTCAGGGACCAATCCCGAGGCCGTTGAGAAGCTCAAAGCCTTCTGGGAACGGCTCGGCTCGCATGTCGAGACGATGGAGCCCAGCCATCACGACATGGTCCTCGCCATCACCAGCCATGTGCCGCATCTCATCGCCTACAACATCGTCGGCACCGCCGCCGATCTGGAGACGGTGACGGAATCGGAAGTCATGAAATTCGCCGCCGGCGGCTTTCGCGATTTCACGCGCATCGCCGCCTCCGATCCGACCATGTGGCGCGACATCTTCCTCACCAACCGCGAAGCGGTTCTGGAGATGCTCGCCCGCTTCAACGAGGATCTGACGGCCCTGCAGCGGGCGATCCGCTGGGGCGACGGCGACACGCTCTTCGATCTCTTCACGCGCACGCGTGCGATCCGCCGCGGCATCATCGAGGCCGGCCAGGAAACGGCCGATCCCGATTTCGGCCGCCAGAAAAAGGCGTAACCTCAAAAGAGCGGCGGCACCCGCCCGAGATTGATGAAGGCGATACGCGCCGCGCCCCGGTCGAGGCTGATCGTGAGGCGCCGCGCCGGAAGCCCGTCCACCTCCGCTGGCACGCCGATACCGGAAATCGCCGCCAGCACCAGCTGACCCGGCTCGCGGATGCCGTCCGGCATCTCCTTGATGGAGCGCGACAGGGCTTCGATGCCGGTGATCGTAACATCGAGCTGGCCGGAGACGAGCCCGTCGGGGCCGATCCGCAAGGGCCCGGATGCCAGCACCCGCGCACCCCCGGTCTTCAATTCCGCACGCATCTGCCGCAATTCGAGGCCGGTCTGGCGCAGACCCGGAAGTCCGCTCAGAACGGCCTCCGGCGCGGCCGCGACATCGGCGGCAAGCGCCAGATCGCTCGCCGGCAAAGCGAGATCGTCCTTGATGACGGTGAGACCACGCAGCGCCACCTGCACCGAGGTGCCGTCTTCCGCCTCCGTGGGCTTCACCAGAGCCTGCCCGCGATCGAGGCCGGCCGTCACCGCACCCTGCACCGTGCGTCCGCCCATGACGTCGACGGTGGCGCGCTTGAGGCCGTCCCCGCCGAAACCGGTCGTCATCTTGGCATCGGCGAATTCGAGTTTCAGAGGTTCGGCGAGATAGGGCGCCTTGATGGTCAACGGGCTCGCCAGCTCCGTTTCGACCTGCTGCGGGCGTTCGGCCCGCACGGTCGCGGCAAGCGCCGGCGTCGCCGCCTCGGTCCCGGCGGAGGTGAATTCGACAGGCTGCGAGCAGCTGAGCCGCAAGCGGAAGGGAAAGCCGCCGATGTGCCGGCCCGGGCACGACATGACGACGCCGCGCCGCGCCTGCTCGGTAAGGAAAGCATCGAGCTGCCGCTCGGCATAGGTCGCAAGCGCGTACCACCCCGCCGACCAGAGACCCGCCAGGATGACGGCGATGATCGCCAGGACCGTCAAGATGCGTCGCATTCAGGCTTCTCCCTCACGGCCGTTGCGATCGGCCGGCGCAACTGATAGCTCCAGCCCGCGATGGCGCAAGTTCCTTCAGACGAAGATTTCTGGGTTTTCGGCTACGGGTCCCTCATGTGGAACCCGGGCTTTCCGCATGTCGAGACGAAACCGGCGCGTCTCATCGGCGCCCACCGCTCGCTCTGCGTCTATTCCTTCGTGCATCGCGGCACCGAAGAACGGCCGGGCCTCGTCCTCGGTCTCGATCGCGGCGGCAGCTGCCGGGGCCTCGCCTTCAAGGTGAAGGCGGACGACCGCGAAGCCGTCGTCGAATATCTTCGCGCCCGCGAACAGGTGACGCGCGTCTACAAGGAAGCCGTCCGGCAGGTCGTCTTCGCGGATGGCCGCGGCCATGCCCTCGTCTATCTCGTCGATCGCGCGCACCAGCAATATGCCGGCGTTCTCGATGCGCCCCATCAGCTCGAAATCGTCCGTCACGCGCACGGACAATCCGGGCCGAACACCGACTATGTCGTCAGCACGGCCCAGCATCTGCGCGACATGAGCGTCGTCGACCGCCATCTCTTCTGGCTCGCCGAAGAATTGGAACATCATCGCCCTGCGGTGGCGGGCGAAAGCGGCGGCAATCAGGCGGCGACGCAGTAACCGCCGCCGCGGCGTTTTTCCGGAGGGGTTTCCGAAGAGCTCAGATCTTCGCTCACCAATTGTCTGGAACGTCCCGACCCGGCAAGAAAATGCGCGTAGAAGATCACGCCATCGGCGGCGAATCGCAAAACATCCGCAGAATCGAGCGCATCGTCGCTTCCGACCCAGCGGAGATCCCCGCCCTTCACGCAGAGAACCACGGCGTCTTTCACGCTGAGGACGTGTTCCAAATCGAGTCTGCTGAAGAGATAGCGCCGACCCGAAGCCCCCGACCAATAGAGATAACGGTCGGAAACACCCTGCTCCCGCACCACGTGCGGCAGTGATGACTTAACGGTCACGAAAACCTTCCACCTCGTTGCCGCGTCGGTTCAAGTCACCTCTGCGACATGCTCTTCGACAACGATGCGCCGCGTCGCCGGATCGCGTTCGCGTGCTTCTTGCATCAACTCATTTGTTTTATCTTCAATACATTGCTGAAGTTTTGCGGCGAAGGTGGCGGAATCAAGGCCAGGCTCGATCGGCGGCAGAACTTCGACCCGAACTGTGCCGGGAATATGCGCAAACGACCGCCGCGGCCAGTAAAGGCCGGCATTGAGCGCCACCGGCACGACTGGAACCTGAAGTTCCTTGTAAAGATGCACGACGCCGTAGCGGTAATTCGGCGGCGCAAGCGGCGCCCGCCGCGTCCCTTCCGGAAAGATGATGACCTGGAAACCTTTGGCGACGCGGTCTTTGGCGTGTTCGGTGATCGAAAAAAGCGCCTTGGAGCGGCTCCCCCGGTCGACGGGAATATGGCCGTACTTCTTCATGTACCAGCCGAGAAGCGGGATCCACATGAGCTCGCGCTTCAGAATATAGGCGGGCTTGTCCAGCATGTAGACGAGCCGCATCGTCTCCCATGTCGATTGATGCTTGGCCGCGATGATGCAGCCGCCCTTCGGAATGTTCTCCAGCCCGCGCACGTCTTCCTTCACGCCGCAGATGAGCCGGTGCCAGAAGAGCGAGGAGGCGGTCCAGAACTTCGTCACCCAGATACCGTAGCGCTGCGGCAGCAGCAGCATCGGCGAGAACACGATCGCCTGGACGGCGAAATTCACATAGAAAACAACGTTGAACAGGATGGAGCGCGCGTACATGGCCAGCCTCTGAAGCCTCGCCCAAGCGGGGCGCAACCGGAGTGGCGCGCCGCGACCGCAACGTCAAGCCATGTGAGCGGCTCGCGACGAATTCGTTTGAATGTCTGCAGGTTCGCACCCAAATCAGTTCAGTAGTTGTCTGATTGCGGTCATCTGCTCTCGGAAATAAATATCCATGATGAAAGGAGGTTTGCTTTGAAGCTGTTAACTTGGCTTCTTACGAGCCGCGCCGGGAAAACCTTAGGTCGATAACCACAAGCCCCCGGGTTTCGGACAGGCGAAACAAAAGGCGTTAGTGCTGTGGGATAAAGCCCGCCGCAGCAGTTTGCGGTACGGTTATAATCCGTAGGGTAAATGCGAGCTAGTTCCTGATCGACACTCGCACCCTTATATAGGGAGCTTATTCCGGCCGGCAGATTTCCTTTCCCTGGATCGCCAAGGCCGTGCGCAGCGCCAGCACGGCGACGATCGCACAAAGAAGGCCGGCGAGCAGAAATCCGACCCACAGATGGAAGGCCGAGCCCGCCGTCTCCGCGAAGAGGAGCGAGGCGACCGCCAGAGCCGCGACCGGAAACGACAGCGCCCACCAGGACAGCGCGAAGGGAAGTCGCGCGAGCTTCGGCACCTGCGTCACCACGACGAGCGCGAAGACATAGCCGACATTGATCAGGATGCGCGCGAAGGCGTCGACCTCACCCTCGAGCCGAAGATAGGCGATGAAGGCGACCGCCGGCGGCGCGATCAGGATGACGAGCGTCGGCACCAGCCGCCCCGGCAGCGGATCGTGGAAGATCAGCCGGTTGACGACCAGGGTCAGCAGCACGAGCCAGAAGATCAGCCCGGCGGAAAAGAAGAGCCAGCTCACCTCCACGAAGCCGAACTCGACCCCGGCCAACGGCACGATGATGTTGCCGACGGCCGGAATGAACCAGGCCGGATTGAGATGCACATGCTCGAACGGGCGGTGGCCGATCCAATTGGCGATGACGCTGAGCGACAGGACGGCCTGTGCCGCGGCCCCCGCGATCCACACCGGCCTTGCGACCTCAGGCCAGACCGGCGCGGCGGCCGTCGCCATCAAGAGGAGCGAGATCGAGATCGTCGGAAAGAAGGCGATGCGCACCGGATGCGCCCATTCCTCCACCACGTCACGCGGATAAAAGCTGAGTTTCAGCGCGTATTGCAGCGCGATCACGGCAAACACCGCGACCGTCCCATAAAGCGCCCAGGAGGAAATCCGCCCGTCGAGGGCAAGCGCATGCTCGCAGGCACGCAACGTCAGTGTGAGGCCCGAAAGCCCCATCACGATGGCAAAGAAACTGATCGGAAACTGGCCGAGCCTCGAATGCTCAGGCAAAGAGATATCGCTCATCGAATGCCACCCCCCGCGGCATTGGAAGTGATGACCTCAGTCCCGACCCCGGCAAAAGTCGCCGCAGAGCTCTGCTGGATCAATCGCTTCTAAGCTGCTGTGACAATTTGCACCGCCGTCCCGGAGCCGTTGCCGACCTCGCCGCAACGCCCGCTCAGCGCAGCTTCACGACGATATATTTGAGATATTCGCGAAACAGGATGACGAAGATCTCCTTGCGCTGCGCCCAGTCGCCAAGATCGAGGCCCGGCCGGCGCACCGGATAGGGAATGAGCCGCACATCCGGGATTTCGCGCCGCAATTCCGCGATCGAACGCGGCATATGGTAGGCGCTGGTGACGACGATCAGCGAATGATAGCCGTGATGGCGCACCCATTCGCGCGTCTCCTCCGCATTGCCGCGCGTGTCGCGGGCCGCCTTGCCGAGATCGACGCAGCAGCGAAAGAGATCGGAGCTTTCCGACGCCACGGCATTGGCGATCGATTGCTTGCTGTTGTCCGCATAGACGCCTGAAATCAGAAGCCGCTGGCCGGCGCCCGCACGCAGAAGCTCCACGCCCCCCTCCACGCGCGCCGAACCGCCGGTGAGCGCCACGATCGCGTCGGCCTGGGGCGCGGCCGGCGGGCGCGCGGAGGCGACCTGCTGCGCGAAGATGAGGAAGCCGCCGACGAAGAACAGGCCGATCAGGAACACCGCAAAGACGACGACGCGCACCAGCCGCCGCCCGATCGAGGGGCGCGGGCGGGGAGATTTCGCCTCGACTTTCTCAGCCAGCGTCTCGCGGGACATCAACGACCTTTGCTGCCGGAACGTGATCGGGGCTTCCTGATCTGCTTCGCGCGCATTGGCAACGTCTATCCGATCTGTGACAGCGTTCGCCGCACGGTCGAGCGTGCGGTGGCTGCGATGATCACGGCGATCGCCACCACCGTGATCACGGAGCCGATATAGGCCGGCGGCCCGATCGTGAGCCCGCCGAGAAGGCTTCTGAGCTGCGCCTCTTCCGGCGTCGGCCCTTCGACGCCGCCGATCAGCGACAGCAGCGCAAAGAGCGCGATGGCGGCGATACCGCCGAGGCCGGCCCCTTTCAGTCCGAGCACCAGAAAATGCCGCTGGAACTCACCCGCCACATAGGAATCCTCGGCGCCGACGAAATGCAGCACCTCGATCACATCTTTGTTGCCGGCCATGGCGCCGCGCGTCGCGAAGACGACGCAGAGCGCCGTCGCGGTCATCACCAGCGCGACGATGCCGAGCCCGGCGAAGGTGATCGCCTGCGCCATGCGCGCCAGACGTTTGAGCCAGACGCCGTGATCGTCGAGGCTCGCCCCCGGCACTTCGTCGCGCAATTGCCGCGCCAGGCTCGAAAGATCGACATTGCCGTCGAGCCGCACCGCAATGAGCCGCGGCACCGGCAGTTCGACCGGATCGAAATCGCTGCCGAGCCACGGCTCCAGAAGCGCCTTCGAATCGTTTTCGCTGACCGGCTCGGCCGAGAGGACGCCCGGCGTCGCCTCGGCGATCTCCTCCGCGCGCGCCATCGATTGCGCCACGTCGTGACCGCCCGTGACGCTCACCTGGATGGTGACTTCGGCGGCGATCTGGCGCTGCCAGCCGCGCGCCCGGTCGGAGACGACGGAGACGGAGGCGACCGACAGGCACGACAGAAAGCTCATGATCGCCACGAGTACCAGAAGCGCACGCCCGGCGACGGAGCGCGGCGGCACGATCGGGTTTTCTTCGCGCGGCTGCTCGATCGGGCCGGAGCTGACCGAAACGCCCGGACGACGAAGATTCGCATCGATATCGTCGACAGGCGCCGCCGCCTGCGGCGCCCGGCGGCGGGAAAGTCGTGGCCGCTTCAAGCGGCGTTTCTGCCGGCCGGGCTCAGACGACATCGTGAATTTCCATCAAGCCTGAATTGAGGATGAGCCGGCGCGCATCGTACTGGTCCATCAAAGCGAGATCGTGGGTGGCGATCACGATCGAGGTGCCGAGCCGGTTGAGCTCGATGAAGAGCCGCAACAGGCGCCGCGCCAGCGGCGGATCGACATTGCCGGTCGGCTCGTCGGCGAGAAGGATTTCGGGGCGTGTGATGACGGCGCGGGCAATCGCGGCGCGCTGCTTCTCACCGCCCGAAAGAACCGGCGGATGCACCCACATCTTGTCGCCGAGTCCCACCCATTCGAGAAGCTCGGTGACGTCGTGGCGGTAGCTCGAATCCGGATGTCCGAGCACGCGCAAGGGCAGAGCGACGTTCTCATAGGTGGTGAGATGTTCCAGAAGCCGGAAATCCTGGAAGACGATCCCGATCCGCCGCCGCAGCACCGGCACGGTCGTCCGGCTCGCCGTCGCCGCGTCCTGGCCAAAGATCTCCACCATCCCGCGCGTCGGCTTCAAGGACAGGAAGAGAAGCCGCAGAAGCGAGCTCTTGCCGGCACCCGACGGCCCGGTGACATATTGGAAAGAGCCGGGCTCGATCGCAAAGGTCACGTCGCGCAGGATCTCCGGCCCGAGCCCGTAGCGCAGCCCGACATTGTCGAAGCGAATCAGGGGCTGATACCCGTGCGCCGATCGTTCTTCCATGCGTCCTTTCACAAGCCAGGCTGTGGCCGCCGAAGCACACCACCCTCGTCGTCCCATCTGCCTCGCCGCCCGTTAAGCCGACGTTAACGATGTTCGGCAACAACTCGTCGGGCATGGTAAACGGAGTCCTGCATGCCCGAATGCCACGCGGGCGACAAGCGACCCGCCAGGGAACTCGAAATGGAATGCCCTGGCTGCGGCGCACGCGAGCACCTGCAGACGGCATCGCTCGATGCCGAAACGAAGCTCATCGTCTGCGGCCATTGCGGCGAGACTTGGAAGGCGCACACCGACCTGCATCGGGCCCTCCTTCCCGCCTTCCCGGCCGCCTTCCCGGCCTTCGCCGGACAACCGATCGCGGCCTCCCCGCTGCCGTCGGCCGGAACCGCGAAGATCTGGGAAGAAGAGCCGCAGCCGACACCGGGCCGTTCGCGCTTCGTCGACGATGAGACGCCGGTGCAGAAGTCCGAATGGAAAGGCATGGCCCTTCCCGTTCTCAGCGCCCTGTCGCTCGCCTTCCTCGTCCTCTTCGTCCTTGCACGACCTGCAATCGTCAAGGCGGCACCCGATCTCGCCAGCCTCTACGGCCTCGCCGGGCTACAGGTGAGCGCCGATCCCGTCGCCTTTGAGGCGGTCAACGTCTATCGCGCAGAAATGGCGGGACAAAACGCCCTTCTCGTCACCGGCCGGCTCGTCAGTCTTGACCACCGCCCGCAGCCGTTGCAACCGGTCTCCATGGAGATCTACAGCGCCTCAGGCGAGAAACTGGCAAATCGCGCCATGGAAGCCCCCGCCCCGGAAATCGCACCGCGCGAGCGGCTGTCCTTCGCCTACACCCTGACCGATACCCCGCCCAATGCCGCGAGGATCGAGCTTCGCTTCGCCGACCCCTTCATCCAGACCGCCGTTGCCGGTTCATGACGAAAGTGACGACGGCGCATATCCGCCCGCTCTTTTCCGCCGAAGAGATCGACCGCCGCATCAACGAGCTGGCCGAAGCGATCTGCACGACGAAGCCGGAAGAGCTTCTCGCCATCGTCGTCCTGAAAGGCGGCTTCGTCTTCGGCGCCGATCTCGTCCGCGCCATGTCGCGCCGCGGCGTGACGATGGAGATCGAGTTCATTTCGCTCTCTTCCTATGGCGCCAGCCTGAAGACGAGCGGCGAAGTGCGCATCCTACGCGACATCGGCTGCCCGGTTGCCGGACGCGACGTCCTCATCATCGACGACGTCCTCGATTCCGGCCTCACCGTCCGTTTTGCGCGCGAATTGATGGCGACACGCGGCGCCCGCCGCGTCCAGGTCGCGGTCATGATCGACAAACCCGAAGGCCGGAAGGCAGAAATCGAAGCTGATTACGTTGGGTTTACCTGTCCCGACTATTTTGTAGTCGGTTACGGCATGGATGCAGGCCATGCCCATCGCGAACTCCCTTTTGTCGGCGTGGTCGAAAGCGACGAGGAGGGAGCCAATTAGCGGGGAAGGGTAATGCGTATTCTCCTGACGGAAGACGATGATTCCGTCCGAGCTTTCGTCAGCCGCGCGCTGGAACTGGATGGCCACAGCGTCGAGACGGCGTGTGATGGCCTGGAAGCCATGGACCGACTTCTCGCCAGCGATGGCGAATTCGATCTGCTCGTCAGCGACGTGAAGATGCCGCTCATGGACGGCATCGATCTCGCCCACAGCGCCGCGCGCAAATGGCCGGGCCTCCCGATCCTTCTGATGACCGGCTTCGCCGATCAGCGCGAGCGCGCCGATGACCTTCAGAAGGTCATTCGCGACGTCCTCACCAAGCCCTTCACGCTTCAGGAAATCCGCACCGCGGTCAGCGTCGCGGGTGCAGAAAAGCAGCAGGTCGCCTGATCTGCCACGGCGAAGACCGCCGACCTTCCTTCATTCTCCGACGACGCGCGGCTTTTCCGGTTCGCTCCCGGCTTCGATTCATGAGGCCGCGCGTTCTCAGCTGGGCTTTCTCAGCCGGCGCGCTCAATCGCGCTGCAGGAGCCGCTCCAGGTAATCGAGCTCGTAGCTCGGCCGAAAGCGCTCGCCGAGGCGTTCGCGGATGGCGTTGAGAATGCGCCTCGCGCGCTCCACGTCGAATTCGTCGGGAATGCGCACATCCTCGCCGAGCTGCGGCCCTTGCGCCCGCTGCGGCCGGCCGAGCGGATCCGTCTGGCCCTGCGGGTTGCCGCCGCGGCCGACCCGCTGCTGCCCGCCCTGGCCCTGCTGGCCCATCATCTCGCTCATCATCTGCTGCATGCCCTCGCGCATCGCCTGCAGCGCCTCGCCCTGCGGACCGATGGCCTGACCGGGTTCGCCGTCTCCGAGTGAGCCGGTGGCTTCGCCCATCGCCCGTCCGGCGCGGTCGAGGGCGCGCTCGCCCTGCCCCATCTGGCCTTCGCCGCCCTGCCCCGGCTCGTCCCCGGGTTGCTGGCCCTGGCCCTGCTGCTGGCGCAGCTTGTCGAGGAGCGCCTGCAGCTGCTCCTGCAGATTGCCCTGGTTCTGTTGCAGCTGGCGCATCATTTCCGCCATTTCCGAAGGCGACATCTCGCCGTCGCCGGGTCTCTGCCCCGGCCGCTGCCCTTGATCGAGACTGAACGTATCGTCCATCAACCGCTGCTGCTCGCGCATCAGCCGGCCGAGTTCCTCCATCTGCTGCATCATCTGGCCCATTTCGCCGCTCTGCATCTGCTGCTGCATGCGCTGGGCCATCTGCATGTTGTCGAGCATCTCCTGGAGCTGGCTCAAGAGCTCCTGCGCCGCCTCCTTGTCGCCGAGCCGCGCCAGATCTTCGATACGGTCGAGCATGCGTTCGAGATCCTGCTGCGAGAGAACCTGCGCGTTCGGATCGATCGGCATCAATTTCTGCGGATCGGAGCGCGCCATCTGTTCGGCCATGCTGCGCATGACGTCGTTCATGGCCTGCCGCAGCTCCTCGGTGAGACGCGAAATCTCTTCCTCCGAGGCGCCCTCGGCGAGCGCCTGTTCGAGCGCCTCGCGCGCCTCCGCGAGCCGCTCCTGCGCCTCCGACAATTCTCCGTCCTCGATGAGAACCGCCATCTCCCAGAGATAATCGAGCATCGCGCGCAGCTCGTCGTCGCTCTCGGCCGCCCGCATTCTCTGATAGGCGACGGTGAGGCCGAGATAGATGCCGGAATCCTTGACGAAATCGCCCGGCCGGATGGTCATCGCATCGAGCACCTGCACGACGCGGTCCTTGCTGCGGGCATCGAGAGCGAGCTCACGCCTCTGCTCGATGAGCGCCTTGGCGATCGGGTTGCGGAACGGCCGCGCCGGAAGCGTCATGGCGCCGTCATCGGCCGGCCGGCCTTCCTGGCCGGCGGCATCGCGCACCACGGCGTCGGCGACGACCGGCATGCCGGCATAAGGATGCTCTTCCAGGCGCCCCGACGCCTTGGCACCGTTCTCCTCCTTGCGCCCGCGACCCGTGCGGATCGCGATCGACGGCGCCTCGACCAGAGGATGCGCACCTTTTTCGGGCGGCGTCTGCGGCCGGAACGTGACGTTGCCGTCGGTCACCCCGTAATCGTCCTCCACCGTGAAGGCCATGGTGAAGGAGCCGGACCGATTGACCGTCACCTCGCCGCGCCGGATCGTCGGCGGCCGGTCTGGAATGATGCGGAAGGCGTAATGTTCGCTGGCCCGCCCAGCCTCGACCGAGACGGAGCCGTCGCTTTCGAGCGTCGTCGTGTAACTGCGGATCGTCTGGTCGTCGCGCGAGCCCGCTTTGTTTGCGCCGGGTGCCTTGTTTGCAGCCGGTGCCGGAGCCGCCGTCTTCGCCGCATCATCGGCCGCTTGCGGCTCCGCACCGGATTTCGAAGTCGCGCCGTCCTCGTCGGCCGCGAGCGCCGTCGGGCCGCCGGGTCCGTCGAGCGTGACGACGGCCGGTTCGCTCGAGGCGACGCGCACGGTGAGGCGGCTTCCCTGCGGCACCCGCACCTCCGTCACCTCCCCGGCGTTCTCGCCCTGTCTTTCACCACGGCGCGACAGATAGACGGGCGCCGCGCCGGTATAGGTCGGCGGATCGACCCAGGCGTCGATGCGGGCCGGCACGCCGGTCGAAAGATGCGCCGAGACGGGCCGGAAGGCATCGGCAAGCCGCGGCCAGTGCTCGCCCCAGCCGACCAGAAACGCCACGAAAACGAGAACGGGGACGACAAAGCGCAGCGCATTCGGATCGCGCCGCACCATGTCGGGACGCGGCGGCCCGGCGCGCATCGCGGCCAGAGACGCCATCAATCGCCGGCGATGCGCCGCCCACAGAGCTTCCGCCGCCGGCCCTTCGGAAACGGTGGAGAGCGTGTCCCGCAAGCCGCTCGCCGGGCGATGGGAGACCGGCGAATTCCGCTCCACCCGCTTCAGGGCGGCGGCCTGGCTCGGAAAGGGCGTGCGCAGGATCCAGACGGCCGCGACGATCGCGGCAAGGCCCAGGCCGAGGAGAATGCCGCCGCGCACCCAATCGCCGACAAAGCTCCAGATCCCGAGCCACGAGAGCGCGAAGAACAGGGCGACGATCGACAGAAGCGGAACGAGCCGCGGCCAGGCCGCCTCCCAGAAGAGCGCGAGCCGGGCGCGGCGTGTGAGGCGGGCAAGGCGCTCTTCGGCGACTTGCGCCCGCGCCTCGTCGGGCGTCCTCTCGCGGGCGCTCAGGTCGTCGCCAGGGACATCCTCGCCTGGCCCCGTGAAATCTCTGCCTGGCATCGTCTTCGGCGCATCGCTCACGGCCAGTTCCTTATCTTGCCGGCCCCGCCATTCTGCCGGCCTCGGCAGCGACCTCGCCCGCCGCGCATCCGACCGGGTTCAGAGGCCGCCTCGCAAGGACAGATTGCGTCCGATCGTCACAAGTATAGCGGACAACGAATGAGCGGAAAGGACAAGGGCGAAGCATGGCCACATCAAGGCCTTGCGCGAGATTTGACGTCTTCGTGATCTCGCTCAGGCGTCGTCCGGCATGAGCCACGACGGCACACGGTCGAGACCGATGAGCTCCTCGTAGCTGTGCCGCGCCCGCACCAGCGCATATTCATGTCCGTGCACCAGCACTTCCGGCACCAGCCGGCGCGTATTGTAGGTGCCGGCCTGCACCGCGCCATAGGCGCCGGCGGAGAAGACGGCGACGAGATCGCCCGCTTCCGGCCGCGGCATGCGCACATTCTTACCGAGGAAATCGCCGGTCTCGCAGACCGGACCGACGACGTCGCAGACGATCGTCTCGGCATCGCTTTCTTGCACCGGCGCGATCCGATGATAGGCCTCGTAGAGGGTCGGGCGGATGAGATCGTTCATCGCCGCATCGACGATGACGAAATTCTTCCCCTCTCCCTCCTTCACGTAAATGACTTCGCTCACCAGAATTCCAGCATTGCCGGCGATGAGGCGGCCGGGCTCGAAGATGACGGTGGCACCGAGCGCATTCATATGGCGGCGCACGATCTCGGCATAGTTCGACGGCAGCGGCGGAGCCGCCTTGTCCTCGTCATAGGGAATGCCGAGCCCGCCACCGAGATCGACATGCTCGATCTCGTGACCGTCCTCGCGGAGCATCACGACGAGTTCGGCGAGCCGCCGGAAGGCCGCGTCGAAAGGCTGAAGCTCGGTGATCTGGCTGCCGATATGCATGTCGATGCCGATGACCTTGAGCCCCGGCATCTTGGCCGCTTCCGCATAGACGGCCCGCGCCCGGTCCGCCGGAATGCCGAACTTGTTCTCCTTGCGCCCGGTCGCGATCTTGTCGTGCGTGCCGGCATCGACGTCGGGATTGATGCGCAGGCTGACCGGCGCCACCTGCCCGGCTTCGACGGCAAGCCGGGAGAGGAGGGCAAGCTCCGGCTCCGATTCCACGTTGAAGCAATGGATGCCCGCCTGAAGCGCGAAACGCAGCTCGTGGGCGGTCTTGCCGACGCCGGAGAACATGATCTTTTCAGCCGGCACGCCGGCCGCAAGCGCCCGCCGCAATTCGCCTTCCGAGACCACGTCGGCCCCGGCGCCGAGCCGCGCCAACGTTGCGATCACCGCCTGATTGGAATTGGCCTTGAGGGCGTAACAGACGCGGTGCGGCAGGTCCGCAAACGCTTCCTCGAAGACCTGATAATGCCGGGTCAGGGTCGCCGTCGAATAGCAATAGAACGGCGTGCCGACCGCCGCGGCGATTTCCGGGATCGGCACGTCTTCGGCGTGGAGCACGCCGCCGCGATAGGAAAAATGATGCAAAGCTTCGCCCTTCCCTGGCGCCCTGCTTAGATCAGCGGATCGAGGATGAAGCGGCGCCCGCCATGGGTCTTCTCCGCTTCCTTGGCACGACGCGTGGCGATATCGCCATCCTTGTCGTTCGCCGCCGGCTCGTCCAGCCTGGTGAGATCGTCGAAATTGCGGTCGGTCGAGCCCGGATTGCCGATGTCGCCGCGCGGCGTCACCGCTTCGGGCGCACCGGGAGGCGGCTGCAGCGCGCCGCGGCGCCCGCAACCGGCAACCACCGTCGCCGTCATCATCAAAACCACAGCTAAGCGCAGCCAGGCCATCGCGAACCTCTTCCTTGGGCGGACTATAGCGAGGCCTTAGGCGAAAGCGGAGTGGCTTTTGCAAGAGCCTCCTCCTCGGCGAGCCGGGCCTGCCATTCTTTGGCGCGCTGGCGCACATTGTCGGGGGCGGTGCCGCCTTCGCTCACGCGGCTCGCGACCGAGGCATCGACGGACAAGACGTCGAACACGCTCGCATCGAGCTTCGGATAGACCTTGCGCAGGGCCTCGATCGGCATCTCGCCGAGATCGACCTCGAGCGCTTCCGCCTCGGCGACGATCCGGCCGGTGATGTGATGCGCCTCGCGGAACGGCAGCCCCGCCTCGCGCACCAGCCAATCGGCGAGATCGGTCGCCGTCGAAAAGCCGATGCCGGCGGCCTCGCGCAAGCGGGCTTCGTTCGGCTGAAGATCGGCGACCATGCCGGCCATCGCCGCAAGCGACAGGGACAGCGACGGCAGGGCGTCAAAGACCTGCTCTTTGTCTTCCTGCATGTCCTTGGAATAGGCGAGCGGCAGACCCTTCATCACCACCATCAGCGCATTGAGCGCCCCGATGATGCGCCCGGCCTTGGCCCGCACCAGCTCCGCCGCGTCCGGATTGCGCTTCTGCGGCATGATCGAGGAGCCGGTGGTGAACTTGTCGGAGAGCTTGACGAAGCGGAACTGCGCCGACGACCAGATGACGATCTCTTCGGCAAAGCGCGACAGATGCACCGCGCAGATCGAGGCGGCCGCAAGCGCCTCCATGGCGAAATCGCGATCGGAGACGGCATCGAGCGAATTGGCGGCGGGCCGGTCGAAGCCGAGCGCGGCCGCCGTCATCTTCCGGTCGATCGGAAAGGCGGTGCCGGCAAGGGCTGCGGCACCGAGCGGACATTCGTTGAGGCGCGCCCGGCAATCGCGGAAGCGGCTCCGGTCGCGCGCGAACATCTCCACATAGGCGAGCATGTGATGGCCGAAGGTGACCGGCTGCGCGCTTTGCAGATGCGTGAAGCCCGGCATCACGGTGCCGGCATGCTTTGCGGCCTTCGTCACCAGTGCGTTCATCAAGGCGAGGATCTGGCGATCGAGATCGTCGAGCGCATCGCGCACCCAAAGCCGGAAATCGGTCGCCACCTGATCGTTGCGCGAGCGCGCCGTATGCAGGCGCCCTGCCGCATCGCCGATCAATTCCGCGAGACGTGCCTCGACATTCATATGAATGTCTTCCAGGTTCCGCGAGAAGGTGAAGCGGCCTTCCTCGATCTCGGCCGCGATCTGGTCGAGACCGTCTATGATCTTGCGGGCATCCTCCGTCGAAATAATGCCGGCTTTCGCCAGCATCTCGGCATGGGCTTTGGAGCCGGCAATATCCTGGCTCGCCAGAGCCCGGTCGAAATCGATGGAAGCGTTGATCTCTTCCATGATGGCGTCCGGGCTTTCGGAAAAGCGGCCGCCCCACATGCGGTTGGACATCAGCTGATCGCAGTCTTTGAAGATGAAGATTCGGAGCAGATTACGGTGAAACGCACTTATCTGGCCTTCGGTACGTTCGCAGTGATCGTCCTCGGCTTTGGACTCGCCCTATACGGGATTCCCGGCGATGGCAATGATGCGGCCGGCGAACTGGGCGCCAATTGCCAGGCGGCCGTTGAGGCAGGCGCACGCCTCGACCCGGTGATCGGCGGCGAAGTGGCGGCTTTCATCCCGGCAAGCCAGCCGCAGGATCTGAGCGCCCTCACCTTCACCGGCGCGGACGGAAGGGAGCAGAGCCTCGCCGATCTCTCCGGCCGTTTGAAGCTCGTCAATCTCTGGGCCACCTGGTGCGCCCCCTGCCGCGAGGAAATGCCGGCACTCGACGCCCTCGAGGGCGATCTCGGCAGCGACGACTTCTCCGTCGTGCCGATCAACATCGACACCTCCGGGCCGGAGCGACCGCGCCAGTTCCTCGATGAGATCGGCGTCGAGCATCTGCCGCTTCTCACCGACAAATCCATGGACATCTTCAACAAGATGAAGGCGATGGGGCTCGCCGTCGGCCTGCCGGTGACGGCGCTCGTCGACGGCAATGGCTGCCTCGTCGGCCATATGAACGGCCCGGCGGAATGGAATTCGGCCGATGGCACGAAGCTGATCAAGGCGGCGCTCGACGGCACAGCCCAAACGACCCGTGAAGCGCCTTCGGCGGCAGCTCCCGCAGGTTCCTGAGCCCACCTGAGCCCCTCGCGGGCTCCCTGACCGTTTCCTCAGCGCCAGGCGGTGAAAACCCTACGCCGCCTTGCCGAGGCTCATGCCGGTGGCGGGAACGCTCGCCGGTGCGAAACTCTCCGCCACATGGTCGGACAGCGCCATGACGAGAGGATCGCTTTCGTCGCGCGCGATGAAGGAGATCGCATAGGTGCCGAGATCCGGCAGCCCCGTATCGGCACCGAGAAGCACGAGATCGCCGCGCGCCAGCGACGCCGGCAGCGGTGCAATGGCGAGGTCGCCGGCAACGGCTGCGATCTGACCGGCGGCCGAGGCGCTTTGATAGGCGACGCGATGCCGGAAGCCCGCCTTGTTCAAGGCCGCCACGGAGCGTTTGCGCCAGCAACAATCGGGATTGGCGACGGCGACCGGCAGGGGCTCGCGCCGATAGGCGGTGCCTCCGCGCGCCCCGAGCCAGACGAGCTGTTCCTCATGCACCTGCCGGCGGAGGAACTGCGCATCCGAAATGTCCGCATTGGTGACGAGCCCGCTGTCGATGTCGCCGCGTTCCAGATAGACGCGCACCTTCGCCGAGATGTCGCAGATGACGTTGACTTGCACGCGTGGATGCGTGCGGGCGAAACTTCTGAGAACGCGCGGCAGGAAGGCGCTCGCATATTCGTCCGGCGTGCCGACGGTGATCGAGCCTTCGAGATCGGGCTGCTTCAGACGGCCCCAGAGCTCGGCATGCATCTGCAGGATCCGGCGCGCATCCGGCAGCATCGATTCCCCGAAGGCGGTGAGCGCGACGCGCCGGGAATCGCGGTCGAAAAGCCGCCGTCCGACGAGGTCTTCGAGCTTCTTCACCTGCATGGAGACGGCCGAGGGCGTACGCCCGGCCCGTTCGGCGGCGACGGAGAAACTTCCGGTGTCGGCGATCGCGACAAATGTACGCAGGAGATCGGCATCGAGGATCGGCTGCATGACGCGCCTCATGATTCAATGAAACTGAACCGAAATGTAAAACCTTTTCGTTTGATTGATCAATAGGGAAAGACGAAATGAGGCTCATGGACGGTACGACACGGTGTCCCGCCGCCATTCCCTGAACCGGGTTTCGGAAGACCCGATTTTTCGTTTGGAGGCAGCAATGCTCGACAATCTTTCCCACAATCCAGCGGTCCGAACCGCCGGATCAGGCGATCTCGCCGCCCGCGCCGGCGCCTTCCTGCAGCCGGTCGCCAACACGCTCCTGCGCCTCGCGCGTGCCATCAAGGGACGCCGCGCCGCCTACCGGCTTGCCACCCTCGACGATCAGATGCTGCAGGATATCGGCCTGACGCGTTTCGAGGTCGAGAGCGCGCTCGCCATGCCGCTGACTTCTGATCCGAACGCGGAATTGGTTCGCCGTCGCGCCGATCGGATTGCAAGCCAGCGTCGCCGCGGTGTTCGTACGCGCTGACCTGAGGCGATCGCCTCAACCGCAAAAAGCCCCGTTTGATCTCTAGGAGCCCGTCGCATTGCGGCGGGCTTCTTGCTCTTCTGGGCCGCCTTGGTTCAGATGGCCCTGATTCTCCCTGCCTCATTTTGAAGGAATGCAATGGCTTCCTCCGGCCGGATTATTTTGATTTCCAGCCATGTCGCTGCCGGCGCCGTCGGCAACCGCATCATGGGTTTCACGTTGGAGCGGCTCGGCATGGAGACGGTCGACATCCCGACCGTGCTTCTGCCGCATCATCCGGGCTTCGGCCTCGGCCGTCCGATCCTGGCGAGCGCCGCCGATTTCGCAGCTCTTCTCGCCGGCGTCGCCACGCGCTTTTCCGAGCGCCCGCCGCTCGCCGTCGCCACCGGCTATTTCGGCCGCGCCGAACACGTGGCCGAGACGGCCCGCTTCATCGCCGGCTTGAAGGATCGGTTTCCGGGGCTCGTCTATCTCTGCGATCCGGTGATGGGCGATTCCGACCGCCTCTACGTACCGGAGCCCGTGGCGGAGGCGATCCGCGACCATCTCCTGCCGCTCGCCGACATCGCCACTCCGAACGTCTTCGAATTCGGCTGGCTGACGGGCACGAAGCCCGAGCCCGACCCGACCGCCCTCGTCGCCGACGCACGCCGCCTAGGCCCGGCCGAAGTCATCGTCACCTCGGCCCCGGCCCTGATGCGCGGCCGCATGGCGGCCGTGCTCGTCAAACCGAACGAGACGATCCTCGCCGAACATCCCGTCGTCGAAAATCCGGCGAAGGGCGCGGGCGATCTTTTTTCGGCACTTTATCTCGGTCGCAAGATCCTCGGCGCGTCCTCTGAAGAAGCGCTCGCCTTCGCGGCGGCCGGCACGGCCGACCTCTTCGTCGTCACCGAACAGCTCGGCCGCGATGAACTTGCCTTTGCCGAAGGACAGGACGTGATGCTCCGGCCAAATCTCGGCCGCATCGCGTTGCGGCGCATCGCCGAAGCGAAAGGCCCAATAAGCCTGACGTAAAACCTGTTCATAACTGCGAAGACTTCCGCAACGGCAGCTCTGCCGGACGCGAAAATCGCGGTTTTCTTTGTCTCAACTCCTCCCCATAGTGGCAAAAAACTTGGGAGGAGACCTCATGAACACCAAAACCATCGCACTCATCGCGGCCCTTGTCGCATGGCCGGCCCTCGCCGCAGCCGATCCTCTGGAAGGCAATTGGGTCGCCGCCACCGGCAACACGGTGCGCATCAGCTCCTGCGGCAACGCCTTTTGCATGAAGGTGACGAGCGGCCCCAACAAGGGCAAGGAGATCGGCCGCATGCAGGGCTCGGACGGCAAATACAAGGGAACGGTCGTCAATCCGGAAGACGACAAGACCTATTCCGGCTCCGCCACCCTCACCTCGGCGAACAGCCTGAAACTCAAGGGCTGCGCGCTCGGCATCTTCTGCAAGACGCAGAACTGGCAGCGGCGCTAGTCGCGATCGAAGCTTGTGCCGGCGCGCTCTCGCCACGCCGCAATGGCGCTGAGAAGAACGAGGCGCGCGCCGCCGAGCATCACCTCGTCGGCAAGGCAGGCTGGACCAGCCTCGCCGTCGCCTTCGAAGCCGCCAGGCAGCGCCGAAGCCGGCGCCGAGGTGCAGAACGGCAGATGGATGAAACCCGCCATGACGAGGCGGCCGGCTTCGGCTGCATAGCGGCCGGAGCGATAGAAGATGGCATTGCAGAGATAATCGCCCGCATCGTCGGAGAAATCCGCGGGAATGCCGGCGCCCGACAGCGCCGCATGGGTGCGGCGCAACGGCAGCGAGCCGCGCCACGAGGCCGGCCCCGCCTCTTCCAGCTCCGCCGATGGCGGCAGGGCGCCCTGCACGTCGGGACGCGCGAGCCGCCTGTTGCGGGCGACACGTTCGAGCCGAAAGCCCCGCGCCGCCGACGCCACACCGAAATGCACGGCGACATCCGGACGATGCGCCTGCCAGAGGAGGTCGAGTGTGTTCGGCCCCTCCTGCCAGTCGGTCGCGAGAATGGCGGTCCGCACATCGGCGTGAGAAGCGAACCCGCCCGCCTCTTCGGCGAGCCGCTCCACCACCCAGGCGCTCGGATTGACCGCAACGCCCGGAAACGGGCCGAAGCCCGTCACCAGAAGACGCGGCCGGCCGGCTTTGTCGCCGCCGCTCGCCTCTCGCCCCGTCGCGCCCGACATCAGGCGGCCTTGCGGTTCTCCAGGAGCTTGCGGTTCACCAGAAGCTCGGCGATCTGCACCGTGTTGAGCGCCGCGCCTTTGCGAAGATTGTCGGCCACGACCCACATGGAAAGACCGGAATCGACCGTCGGATCCTCGCGGATGCGGGAGATGTAGGTGGCGTCCTCGCCGGCGCTCTCATAGGGCGTGATGTAGCCGCCCGGCTCGTGCTTATCGATGACGAGGCAGCCCGGCGCCTCGCGCAGGATCTCGCGCGCCTCGTCGGCGGACAACTCTTCCTCGAACTCGATGTTGACGGCTTCAGAATGGCTGACGAAGACCGGCACGCGCACGCAGGTGGCCGAAAGCTTGATCTTCGGATCGAGGATCTTCTTCGTCTCCGCCACCATCTTCCATTCCTCCTTGGTCGTGCCGTCTTCCATGAAGACGTCGATATGGGGAATGCAGTTGAAGGCGATGCGCTTCGGGAATTTCTTCGCCTCGATCGGATCGGCGACGAAGACGGCGCGCGTCTGGTCGAAGAGCTCGTCCATCGCGTCCTTGCCGGCGCCCGACACCGATTGATAGGTGGCAACGACGACGCGCTTGATCTTGGCGCGCTCATGCAACGGCTTCAGCGCCACGACGAGCTGGATGGTGGAACAGTTCGGATTGGCGATGATGTTCTTCTTGGCGAAGCCGGCAACGGCATCGGCATTCACTTCCGGCACGATCAGCGGCACGTCCGGATCGGTGCGCCAGGCCGAGGAATTGTCGATGACGACGCAGCCCTTCGCGGCGATCTTGGGCGCCCATTCCAGGGACACCGAGCCGCCCGCCGACATCAGCGCGATATCGGCATTGGCGAAATCGAAATGTTCGAGCGCCTGCACCTTCAGCGTCTTGTCGCCGAAGGAGACTTCCGTGCCCTGGCTGCGCCGGGAGGCGAGCGCTACGACTTCGTCTGCGGGGAAACCGCGTTCATCGAGAATGTCGAGCATTTCCCGCCCGACATTGCCGGTCGCACCTACGACAGCGATCCTGTAACCCATGTCTAGCTCCTCTCTCCCCGAAAACAAAGCATCTCTCCCCCGCCCCGGGGAGAGATCGGGGCGGAGCGATTAGCCGGTCGTCTTCGTCTTGGCTGTGCTCATCATGGTGGCGGAGGTTTTATCGCAGGTGCACACAATGTCAATTGTGTGTCGCAGCCAGCCGGTCCCGCCGCGCCTGGGCCGGCAGGCGTTTCAGCCGCACATAAAGCCTGCGCAGATCGCGCCGCCTGGCCCGATACGTCTTCTCCAGCCACACCGCACTCTTCAGCCATTTGCGCGCGGGGCCGGCGGCGACGACGATGTCGCTCATCACCCGCTCTTGCGGCCAAAGACCCGGAACGAGCGTCGCGGCATCGATGCTGCACGTGTCGACAAAGGCGAGTTCGCCCTGTGCCTGAAGGGCTGCGACGCTCTCGGCCTCCAGAACGAAACCGGGAGAACAGCGCGCGAGATCGCCGGCATAGGCTTTCTTGAAGCCCCAGGCGACGTCGCCGGCCCGCAGATAAAGCGTCATCGAAATGCGCCGCCCGTCGAGCTCCAGGGCGTGGACGATCAGGTTGCCGTTGGCGCTTCCCGCTTTCACCATCTTGTCGAAGAAGGCGCGCTCCTGCGGACGGCAGGCGATCGCCGTTCCCATCTGGCCTTTCCAGCCGCTCGCTTCGAGCCTCAGAAAATCGTCCGCCCAGACTGAGACCGGCTGCGCGCTCAAATCGACGAAGGCAAGCTCTCCGAGTTCCTCGAGCCGGCGTCTGCGCCGCTGCATGCTGCGCCGCTTCTTGCCCGATTGCTGAGCCTCCAGCCCGTCTCCGAGATCGCGAGCCGCGCGCACCAGCCGGGCGACGACGGCAGCCCGAAGCGTCCCATCCTCTCCGTGGAGAAGTCCGTCGATGGCGGGGCTCGCCTCCTCCACGTCGCGGAAACGCAGGAAGGCGATCCCTTCGCGCGTCAGCCAGGCGCCGAGTTTCGCGCGAAACAGAGCCTCGCTGCCGCGGCGCACCAGCGGCGTGCCGTCGAAATCGTGAATGTGCATAAAGCGATTGGCCACACGGCCGATGCCCGGGATCGGCGGCGAAACGGTCAGGGGCAGAAGACCGATGAGCCCATGATCGTCGGCAAACGCGACGAGCTTGACCCTGCCCGGTCGGAAGAGGCGCTGAAGTGCCGCTTCGACGAAGAAAGGCTCCGCGAAGGCGTTGGGCGTCCCGGCCTCGGCGGCGAGTTTCCGCCAGTCGCGGCGGAATTCCGCCGTCACCGCCTGGCGGACGTCGCCCACAACCTCGACGGCCGCGGAAGCACTTTCGGCAGTAAACATCTGCAATGTGTCCGGCCCGGCCAGTTCCGCGGTCGGCCCGCGGGAAGACATTTCGGCGCTGCTCATGCCGCGCGACCCCACGGGCAATCACCTTTGCGTCGGATTATCTGACCGATCGGCATCTTATCCCCCAGCTTAGCCAGACTTACAGTGTCGGACGGGAAAAGCCGATGCAATTTCCCCGTCCGATTGCAGTTAACTGAGGGGTAACCCAAAAAGACTTCTAGCGAAGGTCTATCGCTCAGGCGCCGTGCATCAGCTTCAGGAAACGCTCGCGGATCGCCTGGCCCATACCCTTGGTGCCGACCTCGGTCAGCCCGTTGCCGCCGCCGCGCGGCAGGATATCCCGCGTCCTCAAGCCTTCGTCGAGCACGTCGGCGATCGCCTGATCGAGCTTGTCGGCCTCGCTGATCATGCCGAAGGAATACCGAAGTGCCATGCCGAAAGATGCGAACATGGCGATCGGATTGGCGACCTCGCCGCCGGCGATGTCCGGGGCGGAGCCGTGCACCGGCTCGTACATGGCCTTGCGGCGTCCGGTCTCCTGATCGGGCGCGCCGAGCGAAGCCGACGGCAGCATCCCGAGCGAGCCGGTCAGCATGGCGGCGACATCCGACAGCATGTCGCCGAAGAGATTGTCGGTGACGATCACGTCGAACTGCTTCGGCCAGCGCACGAGCTGCATGCCGCCGGCATCGGCGAGCACATGATCCAGAGTGATATCCGGATATTCGCCGGCGATCCGGGTCGCGACCTCGTTCCACAACAGGCCGGACTTCATGACGTTGCGCTTTTCCATCGAGGTGACGCGCTTCTGCCGCGTGCGGGCGAGGTCGCAGGCGACGCGCACGATGCGCTCGATCTCGTAGGTGTCGTAGATCTGCGTATCGATCGCCCGCTTCTGGCCGTTGCCGAGATCCTTGATCTCTTTCGGCTCGCCGAAATAGACGCCGCCGGTGAGCTCGCGCACGATGAGGACGTCGAGGCCCTCCACCACCTCGCGCTTCAGCGAGGAAGCGTCGGCGAGTGCCGGATAGCAGATGGCCGGGCGCAGATTGGCGAAGAGGCCGAGATCCTTGCGCAGGCGCAGAAGCCCCGCTTCCGGCCGCACCTCATAGGGCACCCCGTCCCATTTCGGCCCGCCGACCGCGCCGAAGAGAACCGCGTCGCTGGCGAGCGCCTTCTCCATGGTGGCGTCGCTGACCGCCACGCCTTCGGCGTCGTAGGCTGCACCGCCCACCAGGCCATCCTCGCATTCGAAAGAGCCGATGCCTTCGGCGTTCATCCAATCGATGAGAGCTTTCACCTCGGCCATGATTTCCGGGCCGATGCCGTCACCGGCGAGAAGCAGGAGCTTGTGCGTCATTTGAAGATCCGTCGTGATGAGGTCTGTCAGCTAGCCGCTCACCGGCCGCGGCGCAAGCCATGCCGGCTCACGCAACGTCATCTGCCGGCTCGTCGGCGGGAAGGACCATGTTGAGCGTCACCACCACACCTTCGGTGCGCCAGTCGATGTGATAGGTCGCATGATACTGGGCGATGATCTGTTCCACCATCTTGGTGCCGAAGCCGCGCTTGTCCTCCGCCGGCTTCTGCGGCACCGGCCCGCCGGTTTCCCGCCAGACGAGATGCAGCACTTTTGGCCCCTCCTCGTCGAGCGTCCAGCTCAGCTCGACGCGCCCGGCCTCCGCGCTGAGCGCGCCGTATTTGGCGGCATTGGTGGCGAGTTCGTGGAGGATGAGACCGAGCGCGGTGGCGACTTCGCCGCCCAACCGCACCCGGACGCCCGAGACGTCGATCCGGCCCGCACCGTCGCCCGCATAAGGCGCCAGGACCAGTTCGGCGAGGCGCGTGAGATCGGCGATGCTGCCGGCCCGGCCAGGATGCCCCTGCGTCGCCGAATGCGCCTTCGACAGGGCGTCGATGCGGCGGCGCGTCGTGCTCGCGAGATCCTCCACCGACCGCGCCGAGCGGGCACCGAGCGACAGGACGGCGGAAACGACGGCGAAGACGTTCTTGACCCGGTGATTGAGCTCCCGCGTCAAAAGCTCCGCCTGCTGGTTCGCGCGTTCAAGCTTCTCCGCCTGCTGGGCCCTGAGCTCCGCCTCCTCGCGCAATTGCGCATTGGCATGGTTGAGCTCCCGGGTGCGTTCGTCCACCCGCACCTCGAGCTCGCGCGAGGCCGCGCGCAGTTCATCGGTCAGCGCCAGGTTTTCCGCATTGCGCCGGTTCAGCCATTCCGTCATGCGCCCGAAGGCGAAACCGGTTCGCTGCAGCTCGCGATAATGCGTACGCAACGGCGGCATCGGCGAAATGTCGCCGCCGCTGATCAGATCCGCCTGCCGCGCCAGCGCACCGACGGGCCGCGTGATGGAGCGGGCGATGACAAGACCGATCATCGCCGTCACCGCGGCGACGAGCGCCGCAAGCAGGACGCCGTTGCGGCGGCTGTCCTTGATCGCCCCGAGAAAGTCGTTCTCCGGCACATAGGTGATCACCGTCCAGGGCCAGCGCGTGCCCGGCAGAGACGATGCGACGGTATGATAGGTCTCCCCGCCGAAGGTGAAGCTCGCCGCGCGTTCCTTCAGGCCGTCTCTTCCCGCCTGCGCCGTATTGAACGAGGCGGCGGCCGCCTTCGCCAGCGGGTCGTCGAGTTCGTCGATGCGGGTGAAGCGCAACGTGTCGCCGGACGTGCCGCGCGTCTTGATCTTTGCAGGCTCCGGATGGGCGATCACGTCGCCACTGTCGCTGAGGATGAAGGCGCTGCCATGCTGGCCGATCTGAAGATCGGCGAGAAAGGTCGACAGGGCCGAAATCTCGATGTCGATGCCGACGACGCCCTGGAGTTCGCCCGCCGCCCCGATCACCGGCGTCGCCACCGTGATGCCGGGCTCCTGCGAGGAAAAGAAGATATAGGGGTCGGTCCAGGTGACCCCACCGGCCTCGACCGCGCGGCCGTACCAGGGCCGCGTGCGCGGATCATACCCGTCGGCCGGATCGCTGCGATGGGCGGCGACGGCATAATCCCCGTCGCGCCAATAGAGCTCCACGTCGCGGCGCTGCGGCCGGTTGGCGATGGTCTTGACGCGAAAGGGCGCGCCCGCAACGCTCGCGTCGCGGTTCACATAGACGAAATCGCCGTTGGTGTTGCCGTAGAAGATGCCGGCGAACTGGCTGTGCGATCGCAGCTGCTCGAAAAAATAGCGCTCCATGGCGCCTTCGTTTTCGCTGCTGACGACCTCCTGGCGCGCCAGGCGCTGCGACAGGTCGGCGGCCGCCTCCGCCGGAGCGAGAAAGGCGACCGTGTGATTGATGGTGCTGCGCGCGACATCGCCCATGAGATCGCGCGCATGCTGCAGCAGCACCCTCTCCGAGGTGACGTAGGAAAGGAGGAGAACGGCGACGACTGCAATGAATTGCAGGCCCGCAAGCGACAGCGCCAGAACACTGCGGATGGAAAACATGGCCTCTCCCCTTGGCCGGGCTATCCGCCTAGCATCGAAGAGGCGCAGTGACAATTCCGGAGGTCACCCGACGGTAACCGCCCGACCTCATCGGGGAGAAGGCGCGTGGGCCTGAGAGCGTAAAACGCCCTCAGCGCCCCCCGAGCTTGCGGTAGATCTTGCCGCCCGGCCGCCCGGTCGGCTCCATGCCGAAACGCTGCTCCGCCTTCTTGATGGCATCGCGCGTCATCGGCCCGACCTTCCCGTCGACTTCGCCGACATCGTAACCCTGCGCGAGCAGCATCCGCTGCAACTCGAAGCGTTCGGCACGCGACAGGGGCGGATCGTCCGTCGGCCAGGCCGTGCGCAGCCCCGGATAGCCGGCCATGCGGTCGGCGAGATGGGAGATGGCGAGCGCGTAGGATTCCGCCTGGTTGTAGGAATAGATCGCATCGAAGTTGCGGAAGACGAGAAAGCCCGGCCCGCGCGGCCCCGACGGCAGAAGCAGGCCCGCCTGGCTGCCGCCCGAAAGATGCGCGCCATCGGCCCGCACCACGCCGCGTTTCGCCCAGGTCGACAGGGGCGCCTTGCGGCTGCGGCCCGTCGGCCCCTTATAGCTCGCCGGCACCTTCACCTCGATCATATAGGCCTCGCCCGGCCGCCAGCCGGCCCGGCGCAGGTAATTCGCCGTCGAGCCCAGAGCGTCGGGCACCGATTTCACGAGGTCGCGCCGCCCGTCGCCGTCGAAATCGACGGCGAGCCGCTCATAGGTCGAAGGAATGAACTGCGTCTGCCCGAAGGCGCCGGCCCAGGACCCATAAAGCTCGTCGAGGTCGAGATCGCCCCGCTGCACGAGCTTCAAGGCGGCGATGAGCTCACCGCGGAAGAATTTCGTCCGGCTGCCGTGGCAGGCGACGTTGGCGAGCGCATGCGGCAGGAAGTCTTTGCCCGCATCCTGGCCGAAATTGCTCTCCACGCCCCAGATCGCGGCAATGACATAGCGGTTGACGCCGTAGCGTTCCTCGGCCGCGCGCAGCACGCGATCGTAGCGCCGCATCATCGTCTTGCCGTCGGCGATGCGCTCCTCGTCGACAAGGAAGCCGAGATAATCCCAGATCGGCGTCTTGAATTCCGGTTGCGCCCGCGATTTGCGCAAGACTTCGTCGTCGACGCGAGCCCCGTCGAGCGCCCGTGCGGCAAGCCGCGGGCTGACGCCGGCGGCAACCGCCGCCTGCTTCAGGCTCTGAACGCAGGAAGAAAAGCTCGCGGCCGATGCGGGCATCGGGGCGAAGGAAAGACCGAAAGCGAGCGTCGCTCCGACAAGAGCGCGCGCAGCCAGGCCGGGGATTGCGGTCCGCATCTGCACTCCTCAGTGGTCGCAGAAAAATTGTACGCGGTCTCAGCGCGGATGAGAATCCGCGTGCACGTCCCGGGAGCCTCGCTCACCGCAGTTTGAAAATGGTTAACGAAATCAAAATTGCCGGTGAAATCGTCGTTATCACGGCAACTTGAGAGAAACGGACGACCTCGCGGCGGCGCAGAAGCGCCGCCCCGCCAGAGGTGTCTCAGGGGCATCCCGCGGACGCCCCCAAACACATCATCAGCACATCAGTGGCGCCTCAGACCCAGGGACGGTCTTCCGTCATCTGGCCTTCGAAACCGGAGATCTTTTCCGATTTCTCCAGCGTCAGGCCGATATCGTCGAGGCCGTTGAGCAGGCAGTGCTTGCGGAAGGCATCGATTTCGAACTCGATCTTGCCGCCATCCGGGCCGCGCACTTCCTGCTTCTCCAGATCCACGGTCAAGGTCGCATTGGCGCCGCGCGAGGCGTCGTCGAGAAGCTTGTCGAGATCGTCCGGCGAGACGATGATCGGCAGAATGCCGTTCTTGAAGCAATTGTTGTAGAAAATATCGGCGAACGAGGTGGAGATCACGCAGGTGATGCCGAAATCCTTGAGCGCCCAGGGCGCATGCTCGCGCGACGAGCCGCAGCCGAAATTGTCGCCCGCGACCAGAATCTTGGCGTTGCGATAGGCCGGCTTGTTGAGGACGAAATCCTCGTTTTCCGAGCCGTCGTCGTTGAAGCGCATCTCATAGAAGAGCGACGCGCCGAGCCCGGTCCGCTTGATCGTCTTCAGAAACTGCTTCGGAATGATCATGTCGGTGTCGATATTGATGATCGGCAGCGGCGCGGCGACGCCAGTGAGGGTCGTGAACTTTTCCATTCGCAGGTTCCTTTCGAAGTCCCCTTCAATGCTTCGCCGGCGCGTTCCGGTCAAGATCTTACGGGTCCGATCTTGGCCGCGCCCTTGCGCGCCGTCCTCAATCGGTCGCCTCGATCTCTTCCATATCGTCGTCGGACAGGCCGAAATGATGGCCGATCTCGTGCACGAGGACATGGGCGATGATGTCGTCGAGCCGCTCGTCATGGTCCTGCCAATAGGCGAGGATCGCCTGGCGGTAGAGCCACACCCGGTTCGGCATCAGCCCGGAATAGGGCGTGGCCGGCGCATGCGCGAGGCCGATGCCTTCGAAGAGCCCGAGCAGTTCCAGGGGATGCGTGAGCCCGACGGCTGAGAGCGATTCCCGGTCGGCGCGCTCGGCGACCCGGATCTGGATGTCGCCCGTCAGCGCCCGGAACTCCTCCGGCAATCCGTCATAGGCGGCAAGCGCGATGCGCTCAAACTCTTCAAGGTCGGGGATCGATGAAAAGGCGGACATGGCGCGGCACCGGCGAAATGGAGGTCAGCGCGTCAGATAGGTGCTGACGAGATACCATAAAAGCCACATCACGAAGACGATCGAGAGCCCGCGCCCGACCCTGCGGCCCCACACTTCGACGCGGTCGTGCGCCGGCGCGTCGGCGCCCGCCAGATGGTCCTTCGCGCGGCCGGCGGCACGGGCGAACGACGACGTGCCGACAGCCTCGCTGTCGCGGTGCACGCGTTCGAGCGCCTCGCGCGCCTCGCGGCTTCTCTTCGCCTCGCGATCCTCACTCACCGATCACCTCCAAATGCCTGGCAGAATTCCGGCGCCATCCCCGCACGGGAGAAACCCGAATAGCCCCGCCCCCTGCAAGCCCCGCGCTTCTTCCTCGCGCCCGCTCGAGGCGCGCCCGAACTTGCGTTTAGCTCTTAAGTTCCAAACACTTAGCCGACTCACCGATCACAATTATTTCAGCGAACCGTCGCCCGAGCTCGACGTTGTTTCGCCGAGGCAACGCCAACATCGCCTCTCCCGCGCCGTCTGATCCTTCATGCGATCGAGCGGCGGGGAACTCCCACGAGAGGCAAATCAAGGAGATATCCTATGACCTTTGCGAAACTCACCGCTGTTTCCATGACCGCCATGATGGTGGGCGTGAGCGCCGCCAACGCCGAGATGATCCTGCGCAAGGACGCTCAGGACAACAAGGTGATCGTCAACACCGACACCGAGCAGGAAGCCCGCATCTATGGCCCGGGCGAGACCTCCGGCGAACGTCCGGAGACCTGCGAGACCGGCAATTACTACACGATGATGGACAACGACCGCGAGGTCTACGTGTCCTGCGACGACGACAAGACGATGTATTCCTCTGCCATGCATTCGACCTCTTCGGACGGCAACATGGCCAGCAAGGAAAGCCAGGACGAGCCGCTGGAGCCGTATGCTCCGGGCACCGAAGGCACCAACAACTAAGCTCTCGTCGGCAGAGCTTTAAGAGTCTTCCCGCAATTTGCGGGTGACGGCAGGCGGGGCTGCGGCCCCGCCTGTTTTTTGCGTGAGCGCTTGCGAAAAGCGGCTCACCCGAAGAGGACCGCCCACCCGTCTGCTTCCGCGGGACGCCCCCCAATTCCCGGGGAACCGGAGCCAATCGCACCTGTTTTCTCAAGAACCCAGAGGAGACAGAGATGAGCGAAGCGCACAAATTGACGCGCCACGAAGACATCAAGAAGTGGGTCGAAGAGCGCGGCGGCAAACCTGCGATGGTGTCGGCGACGGCCACGGAGGGCGACGGCGTCGGCGTGCTCCGGATCGATTTCGGCGAACCTGAGGAGGGCCTGGAGCCGATCACCTGGGAGACCTGGTTCGAAACCTTCGAGGGCGGCAATCTGGCGCTTCTCGTCCAGAACGAGACGGCCGGCGGCCGCACCAGCCGCTTCAACAAGATCGTGCATCGCTGAGCCCTCGGCGCACCATCCGAAAATCTCAACGAAACGAAAAATTCCCAACGAAAAAGGGCCGCCCGAGGGACGGCCCTTTCAGTATTCAGATCCCTGAGAGTTCAGGGTGAGCAGTTCTCAATAGCCCGAGATTCAGTGGCCCCAATCGCGCACGTCGACGAAGCGCCCGGCGATCGCCGCCGCGGCCGCCATCGCCGGCGACACGAGATGCGTGCGGCCCTTGAAACCCTGCCGTCCCTCGAAATTGCGGTTCGAGGTGGAGGCGCAGCGCTCTTCCGGGGCGAGCTTGTCGGCATTCATGGCAAGGCACATGGAACAGCCCGGCTCGCGCCATTCGAAGCCCGCGGCGAGGAAGATCTTGTCGAGGCCTTCCGCTTCCGCCTGCGCCTTCACGAGGCCCGATCCCGGCACCACCATGGCGTTGACGCTCTCGGCGACCTTGCGGCCTTCCGCGACCTTGGCGGCCGCCCTGAGATCCTCGATGCGGCCATTGGTGCACGAGCCGATGAAGACGCGGTCGAGCGCGATGTCGGTCATCGTCGTGCCCGGCGTCAGCCCCATATATTTGAGCGCCCGCCACTTCGAGGCGCGCTTGTTCTCATCGGCGATGTCGTCCGGGTTCGGCACCGCGCCGAGAACCGAGATGACATCTTCGGGCGATGACCCCCAGGTCACGATCGGCGGCAGATTGGCCGCGTCGAGCCGGACTTCCCGATCGAAATGCGCCCCCTCGTCGGAAGGCAGGCTCTCCCAATAGGCCTTCGCCATGTCCCAGGCCGAACCCTTCGGGGCCCGCGGCCGGTCGGCGATATAGGCATAGGTGATCTCGTCGGGGGCGATCATGCCGGCGCGGGCACCACCCTCGATCGACATGTTGCACACCGTCATGCGGCCTTCCATCGACAGCGAGCGGATCGCCTCGCCGGCATATTCGATGACATGGCCGGTGCCGCCGGCCGTGCCGATCTCGCCGATGATCGCGAGGATGATGTCCTTCGCCGTCACGCCGTCCGGCAGCTTGCCGTCGACGGTGACGCGCATGTTCTTCGCCTTCGACTGGATGAGCGTCTGGGTGGCGAGCACATGCTCCACTTCGGACGTGCCGATGCCGTGCGCGAGCGCCCCGAAGGCGCCATGCGTCGAGGTATGGCTGTCGCCGCATACGATCGTCATGCCGGGCAGCGTAAAACCCTGCTCCGGCCCGATGATGTGGACGATGCCCTGCCGCATATCGAGTTCGTTGTAATATTCGATGCCGAAATCGGCGGCGTTCGTGGCGAGCGTGTCGACCTGCAGCGCCGATTCCGGATCGTCGATGCCTTTCGAGCGGTCGGTCGTCGGCACGTTGTGATCGACGACGGCGAGCGTCTTGTCCGGCGCATGCACCTTGCGCCCGGCGATCCTGAGGCCCTCGAAGGCCTGGGGGCTCGTCACTTCGTGCACGAGATGACGGTCGATATAGAGGAGGCAGGTGCCGTCGGGTTGGCGGTCGACCAGATGGTCGCCCCAGATTTTGTCGTAAAGCGTTCTCGGTTTCATGGGTCTACTCGGTTGTGATCGCAAAAAGGGGAAAGGGCGCCGTCAGGCGCTCGTAAGCGATCCGTCGGAGGCGAAGAGACGCGCAAAAAACCGCCAGGGCAGACGCGCATGGTCGTCGATCGCCGCAAAAGCGTGCGTGGAATGGAAGATGGCCCCGACCGCTCCGCGCGACCCGGCCTTGGGCGTTTCGTTCGACGACATGGCGCTGCATATAGCAACTTGGCCCGCTCCTCTCAATTCTTTCATCCCGCACAATTGCGTAAGTTTGCTCATCGCCTTGCGCGTGAGGGGCAGACCGCCCTTCGCCTCGTGCCGCCCCTTCGCATCGTCTGGGCTCTTCGCGCCGTGCCGGCCCGTCTTCGCAACGTGTCGGGATGACTTCGCCGCCCGTCCGGGCTAACCGGAGGCATGCGCAGATTTATGTCCCTGCTTCTTGCGGGCCTCACCATTCCCTCCGCCCTTCTCGGCCCGGCCTTTGCCGCCGGCCAGAATTGCGAGGTGACGCGCGACGGCGAACGCTCCTATGCCGTCTGCCGCTTCGATCCCGCAACCGACGACGTCCGGCTTTATCTCAACGACGCGGCGGGCAAGCCCTATGGCTCGTTCCGGGCGCTGAAATCGGCGCTCGAGAGCGAGGGAAAGCGTCTCGTCTTCGCCATGAACGGCGGCATGTATCACGAGGATTTCTCGCCGGTCGGCCTTTATGTCGAAGACGGCCGTACGGTGAAGAGCGCCAACACCAACAAGGGCCCCGGCAATTTCCACATGCTACCGAACGGCATCTTCTGGATCGGCGGCGGCAAGGCGGGGGTTCTGGAGACGGAGGCCTATCTGCGCCGCAAGCCGCCGGCGGATTTCGCCACCCAGTCCGGCCCGATGCTCCTCATCGACGGCAAGCGCCATCCGCGTTTCCTGAAGGACAGCGACAGCGCCAAGAAACGCAACGGCGTCTGCGTCACCAAAAAGGGCGAGATCGTTTTCGCGGTCTCCGAAGGCCCGGTGACGTTCTGGGAGTTTTCAGGCTTCTTCAAGGACCGAATCGGCTGCGACAACGCTCTCTTCCTCGACGGCTCGATTTCGAGCCTCTACGCCCCCGAGCTGCGCCGCGCCGACGGTTTCTTCCCCCTCGGCCCGATCATCGCCGTGACGGCAGAGAGGTAGACGGCCGAAAAGCGGACGGCCGAAAAATAGCGGAAAAAACAGGCGGCCGCCGGTGACAACCCGCGGCCGCCCGGATCGCCGGGCCGGTCACACCGCCAGATATTCGTGCCTGAGATCCTCGTTTTCGAGGACCTCCTTCGCCGTCCCCTCATAGACCACCTCGCCCATGTCGAGGATCATCGCCCGGTCGGCGAGCTGCAGGGCGGCGACGGCGTTCTGTTCCACGATCACCGTGGTGATGCCGATCTCCTTGATCTCGGCGACGATCTTTTCGATCTCGCGCACGATCACCGGCGCGAGCCCCTCATAGGGCTCGTCGAGGAGCAGAAGCTTCAGATCGCGCACCAGCGCGCGGGCGACCGCCAGCATCTGCTGTTCGCCGCCCGACATCGTCGTGGCTTCCTGGTTGCGCCGCTCGGCAAGCCGCGGAAAACGCTCGTAGACCTCTTCGATTTCCCAGCCGCGCGGCTCTTCGATGCGGGCGAGGACGAGGTTTTCTTCCACCGTCAGCCCCGGAATGATGCGCCGGTCCTCCGGCACCAGCACGACGCCGGCCCGCGCCGCCTGATAGTCGACCATCTTGTGCAGCGCCTGATCCTTGAGCCAGATCTCGCCCTGCCTGAGTTCCGGATTGCCGGCACGCGCGATGGTGCGCAAGGTCGAGGTCTTGCCGGCGCCGTTGCGCCCGAGAAGGGCGAGCACTTCCCTCTCCTGGATGGAGAAGCTGACGCCCTGCACGATATAGCTCTCGCCGTAATAGGCATGCAGATCGCGGCAGGAGAAGAAGGCGCCTTCTTCGTAGCCGGTCCTGTCGATCATCTTCGTCTGGGCGGTGCCCGGCGCCTGCGGGTTCGCAGCCGTCGACGCCTGCGGATCGATCGGGGTCGCCTCGCTTGTCCCGGTCATCATGGCGTTCATCAATGCGCTCCTCCCAGATAGGCTTCCTGCACGCGCGGGCTGCCGCGCACTTCGTCGGGCGTTCCCTCGGCGATGATCTTGCCCTGCGCCAGAACCGAGATGCGGTCGGCGAGCGAGAACACGACATGCATGTCGTGCTCGATGATCACCTTGGTCATGCCGCGCTCCTTGATCTGCTTGAGAAGATCGATGGTGCGGTTGGTGTCGTGCCGCGACATGCCCGCCGTCGGCTCGTCGAGAAGCAGAAGCTTCGGATGCTGGATGAGGCACATGGCGAGTTCCAGCCGGCGTTTGTCGCCGCGCGACAGGCTGGAGGCGAGCTTGGCGTAGAACTGCAGAAGCCCGACATCCTCCAGAAGTTTTTCCGCCTCGTCGCGCAGATCCGTCTCCTTTTCGAGCGAGGAGAGCGCGCTCATGCGGAACGTGCCGTCGCGCTTGGCGAAGGCCGGCACCATGACGTTCTGCAGAAGCGAGAGATCGGGAAAGATCTCCGGCGTCTGGAACACGCGCGCCACGCCGAGCTGGTTGATCTCGTAGGGCGGCCGCCCGGTGATGAGATGCCCATCGAAGGTGACGGTGCCGGAATCGGGCGGCAGCCGCCCGATGCACACATTGAGAAGCGTCGATTTGCCGGCACCGTTCGGCCCGATGATGGCGTGGGTTTTGCCCTTCTCCACCTGGAGCTCGATGTCGGTGAGGGCGCGGAGGCCCCCAAAGCTCTTTTGTACTTCCGACACATGCAGGACTGCGTTGTTCATCTGTCAGCCTTTCACTCTGCAGCCTGCAGATCGGTCTGCGTCTTCGATCCGCGACCATGCCCGCGCAGGAAGCGGTAGGTCCGCCGGATACCTTCCATGATGCCGCCGGGCAGGAAGATGACGATCACCATGAAGAGGAGGCCGAGCGTCAGATGCCATCCCTCGCCGACGAAGGGGCTCAGAATAGTGACGACGAATTCCTGGACGCTGTGCGGCAGGAAGGAGAAGGCCGAGGCGAGCGCGCTGTCGTTCAGGGCCGAGAAGATGTTCTCGAAATATTTGATGATGGCCGCCCCGAGGATCGGTCCGGAAATGGTGCCGGCCCCGCCGAGAATGGTCATCAGCACGACCTCGCCCGAGGCCGTCCACTGCATGCGCTCCGCCCCGGCCAGCGGATCGGTGATGGCGAGAAGCGCGCCGGCAAGCCCCGCATACATGCCGGAGATGATGAAGATCGTCAGCATGTAGGGACGCGGGTTGAAGCCCGTATAGATCATGCGGTTCTGGTTCGATTTGATGGCCCGCAGCATCATGCCGTAGGGCGAGCGCATGATCCGAAGCGCGATGTAGAAGGCGATGATGAGAAGCACCGCGCACAGATAGAAGCCCGGATAGCCGACCATCCGCTCGCCGAAGAGCGTGCCGAGAAGCACGCCCTGGTGCTCGGCCCCGAAGGCGGCATCGAGATAGCGCGGATCGTCGCGCAAGACGCGCAGGCCGGTCTCGCCATTGGTGATCGGCGTCAGGACCGAATAGGCGAGATTGTAGCACATCTGGGCGAGCGCCAGCGTCAGGATCGAGAAGTAGATGCCCGACCGTCTGAGGCTGATGAAGCCGATGACGACGGCGAGCACACCGGCGATCAGCATCGCGAAGAGGACCGCCGGAATGATGTTCATGGTGAAGAGCTTGAACGACCACACCGCCGCATAGGAGCCGACGCCGAGAAAGGCGGCATGCCCGAAGGAGAGGTAGCCCGTCAGGCCGAAGAGCAGATTGAAGCCGAGCGCGAAGATGCCGTAGATCGCGAACTTCTGCATGAGGTCCGGATAGGCGGCGCCGAGCGGCTGCAGCCACCAGGGCATGGTGAGAACGACGAGCGTGAAGGCGACGATGGCGATCCAGTCCTTGTCGACCGGCGTCATCGGCTTCGTTTCCGGCCCCCGCGGCGGCAATTGCCGGGTGGAGACTTCGAAATCCGGATCGGAAATCGCGGCCTTGCGGATTTTTTGGATGACTTTCTTGACCATGCTTAGGTCTCCAAGATCCCGGAGCGGCCCATCAAACCGCGCGGGCGCACCAAGAGGATCACGACGGCGACGAGATAGATGATGATCTGATCGATGCCCGGCAGGATCGATTTCACCTCCGTCATGGAGGCAAAGGATTGCAGGATGCCGAGAAGGAAGCCTGCCGCGACCGCGCCGCCGAGCGATCCCATGCCGCCGACCACGACGACGACGAAGGAGATCACCAGAAAGTCCATGCCGAGATGGTAGTTGGGCGCGAGAATCGGCGCGTACATCGCACCGGCGAGGCCTGCGACGATCGCCGCCAGCGCGAAGACGATGATGAAGCGCTTTTCGATGTCGATGCCGAGAAGTCCGACCGTCTCGCGGTCGCGCATGCCCGCCCGGACCGTCATGCCGAAGGTGGTGAGCTGCAGGAAGGCGAAGACGGCGGCAAGAATGACGAGAGAGAAGCCGAGATAGACGAGGCGCCACCAGGGATAGGAGATCGCCGGGCCGAGGCCGAACCATTCGCCGATGGAGGCGGAGCCGGCCACGGCGGGCGGCGCCGGCACAGGCACAGGGTTGGCGCCGAAGATCGCCTTGATGATCTCCTGCAGCACGATCGCGAGGCCGAAAGTGACGAGGATCTGCTCGGCATGGCTGCGCTTGTAGAAATGCCGGATGAGGCCGCGCTCCATGACGACGCCGACGAGAAGCATCAGCGGGATCGTCAGGAGGATCGAAAGCGGCACCGAATAATCGATGATGATCCGCCCCGTATCGCCGAGCCAGCTCTCCAGATACGGGACTTCCTTATAGGCTTCGAAGAAGGTGATGCTCTCGTCGCGAACCCGCGTCGACAGGGTCAGAAGCTTCTGCATGGTCACGGCGCAAAAAGCGCCGAGCATGAAAAGCGCCCCATGGGCGAAGTTGACGACACCGAGCGTCCCGAAGACGAGCGTCAGGCCGAGCGCGATGAGCGCATAGGCGGCGCCTTTGTCGAGACCGTTCAAAATTTGAAGAATAAGCGCGTCCATATCCCCTCCAACCCGCTCGCAAAGCGGGTCGATCAGGCATCAACGGGGGGAGGAAGCCGACCGCACGACGGCGGTCGGCACCGGTTGCTTGGGCCTTAGCAGCCCTGGACCTCGTAGGGGCCGAGCTCGCCGCCGAAGATCGACGGGTCGTAGGTCACCTGTTCGGTCGGCACCACTTCGACGACTTCCAGGATGTCGAACTGGTTGGAGGGGTTTTCCTTGCCCTTCACGACGAGCACCGGCTTGAAGCACTGGTGGTCTTCGGCGCGATAGAGCGTCTTGCCGTTGCCGAGGCCCTCGAATTCGAAGCCTTCCAGCGCCTTGATCACCGCCGGCGGCGTGAACTCGCCCGCCGTCTCGCAGGCATTGGCGTAGAGGATCGTCTGGGCGTAGCAGGTCTGCGCCGCCTGCGACGGCGGCTGGCCGTATTCCTGGCCGAACGACTTGGCAAAGGCCTTGGTGCCCTCGTTGTCGAGCTGCCAGTTCCAGTTGGCGGTGCCGAGGATGCCCTTCACCGCCTCGCCGGCGCCCATCGCCATCAACTCGGAATAGAGCGGCACGACGATCTGGAAGTCTTTGCCGTTCACCTGCTTCTCGCGCATGCCGAACTGCACCGCCTGGCGCAGCGAGTTCACCATGTCGGAACCGTAATGGTTGAGGATCAACACGTCGGCGCCGGAATTCAGGACCGGCGTCAGATACTGCGAGAAATCGCCGGCACCGAGCGGCGTGCGCACGGTCTGCACCGTCTCCCAGCCGAGCTTCTCGGTGGCGTCCTTGATCGATTCTTCCTGCGTCCAGCCCCAGGTGTAATCGGCGGTCAGGTGATAGGCCTTGCGGTCCTTGCCGTATTCCTGGGCGAGGATCGGGCCGAGCGCCTGGCCGGACATGTAGGCGTTGAAGAAGTGGCGGAAGCCGTAGCGGCGCTTGTCCTTGCCGGTCGTGTCGTTGGAATGCGTGAGGCCGGCCATGAAGATGACGCCGGTTTCCTGGCACAGCGACTGCACCGCGACCGCGACGCCCGACGAGGAACCGCCGGAGATCATCAGGGCGCCGTCCTTCTCGATCATGCGCTTGGCCGACGCACGGGCGGCATCCGATTTCGTCTGCGTGTCGCCCGATACATAGGCGACCTTCTTGCCGAGAATGCCGTTGCCCTTGAGGTTCGACGGCTTGAAAGTGTTGAGGGCGCCACCGTCGCCTTCACCGTTCAAATGCTTGACGGCGAGCTGGAAGGCCTTGAGTTCATCGAGGCCTTCATCGGCATAAGGGCCGGTCTGCGGCACGTTGAAACCGAGCGTGACTGTGTCGCCCGTCGGCATGTTGCAGTATTCGGCCGCATACGCACCCTTGATGAAGAAATGCGGGGCGGCGAGTACGGTCGCGCCTGCAGCGGAGGCCTTGAGGAGGCTGCGGCGAGACAGACTCGTCCTATCGTTGGTGCTCATGAGCGTTCATTCCTCCAGTATATTTTTCAATTCGTTGGCGGCGGACCGCATTCGGGCGACGCTGGTTCGCCATGCGTTTCGGTATAGGTCCCATGCACCCATCGCAATACTACTTTCGATGGTCCGCGCCGCTCCAACAAGGCTCGGTTGCACTGCCGCAAAATTTTCTGAAGGACAAACGTTCGATCGCGCAAATAAAAAGGCGCCCCGCAGGGCGCCTTTAAAACGTTTCGGCCCGCCCGAACGGGCGGGAATAAAGCTCAGAGTCAGCCTTCGGCGTTTTCTGCCTTGGCGGCTTCCTTCGCTTCCTTGACGGCTGCGCGCTCGGCGGCTGCGATTTCTCGCGCCTCGTCGTTCAAGCGCTTGGCGCGCACGCGCGCATCTTCGGCGATACGTGCCGACTTGCCGCGACGGCCGCGCAGATAATAGAGCTTCGCGCGCCGGACCTTGCCGCGCCGCACAACTTCGAGCTTTTCGATCAGCGGAGAATAGACCGGAAAGACGCGCTCCACGCCCTCGCCGTACGAGATCTTCCGCACCGTGAAGCTCTCGTGAAGACCGCCGCCGGAGCGCGCGATAACGACGCCCTCATAGGCCTGCAGACGGGTGCGGTTGCCGTCCGTCACACGCACATGTACGCGGACCGTGTCGCCCGCCTCGAACTCCGGAATGACACGCCGATCGACGATCGTCGCCATCTCCGCCTGCTCGATCTCTTGGATCGCGTTCATTTCTCAAACCTCTTCGTCGCGCGCTGGTTTGTCTCGACGTGTCGTTTCACGACGAAACGACCGTTGCGCGGCTTTGTTTCGCACATCGGATCGGAAGTTGGCGGCCATATACACGCTCTCGCGCCTCATGTCGACGCCCCCGGCATGCAAAAACGACGCTGCGGCGAGACTCTGCGGCGCCGGCACGCCCTGCTGACACGTTTCATCTCTCGTCACAATGGCGGACTTGCCTTTTGCGCTCCGGCGCAGACAGGTTTAGGACGTCCGCCGCCGACAAACGGCCATCCATCGCCCCGAAACGCCTTCGAACCGTCACGACGAAACCTGCGCCATGTCCCTTCTCGACATTCTTCTGCTCGTCCTCGCCGGTTTCGTCTCCGGTGCCATCAATGCGGTTGCCGGTGGCGGCACCTTCATCGCCTTCGGCGCGCTCACCCTCGTCGGCGTCCCGCCGATCACGGCCAACGCCACGACCTCCATCACCCAGTTCCCGGGCTATGTGACGTCGACGCTCGCCTATCGGCGCGAACTGCGAAAAATCGGCCGCGCCTCCTTTCCCTACCTCATCGTCTCCGTCTTCGGCGGGCTCATCGGCGCGCTGGTGCTTCTGGCGCTCGACAATCCGCAATTTCGCGCCATGGTGCCCTGGCTTTTGATCGCCGCCACCTCGCTCTTTGCCGCCGGGCCGCGCGTCACACGCGCCTTGCGGGCGCGCGATCTGCATTCCCCTCCCTGGCTCGCCTGGCTGATCCAGTTCGTCGTGGCGATCTATGGCGGCTTCTTCGGCGCCGGCATGGGCATCATGATGCTCGCCTCGCTCGGCCTCACCGAGGGCGACGATTTTCACCGCATCAATGCCATCAAGACGCTTTTGTCGGTGGTGATCGCCGTCATCGCCATCGCCGTCTTCGTCCAAGGGGGCATCGTCGATTGGAGCGCCGGGTCGGTGATGCTCGTCGCCGTCGCGCTCGGCGGCTATCTCGGCGTCGCCGCGGCACGCAAATTCCCGCAGACCTATGTCCGCGGCTTCGTCATCGCGGTCGGCCTCGTCCTCACCGTCTATTATTTCGTGACGGGCTGAGCGGGTCTCTCCAAGAGATCCGGCCGTCTCTCGCGCGTCAGCCTGAGCGCCTCCGCACGCCGCCATTCGGCGACCTTGCCGTGATGGCCCGAGGTCAGAACCTCCGGGATCTCGCGCCCCTCGAATTCCTGCGGCCGCGTATATTGCGGATATTCCAGAAGCCCGTTTTCAAAACTCTCTTCAGAGGCCGATTCCGCCTTGCCCATGACGCCGGGCAGAAGCCGTACGACGGCGTCGAGAAGGGCAAGTGCTGCAATCTCGCCGCCCGAGAGAACGAAATCGCCGATCGACACCTCTTCGAGGCCCCGCGCCTCGATCACGCGTTCGTCGATCCCCTCGAACCGCCCGCAGACGATGACGAGGCCGGGGCCTTGGGCCCAATCCTTCACCATCTGCTGCGTCAGGGGGCGTCCGCGCGGGCTCATCAGAAGGCGCGGGCGCGGGTCGCCGTCCGGTGCGGCGGCATCGATCGCCGCCGCCATCACGTCGGCGCGCATCACCATGCCCGGCCCGCCGCCGGCCGGCGTGTCGTCGACCATGCGGTGCGTGCCGATGCCGTGCTCGCGGATCTGCCGCGCCTCCAGCTCAAAGCGCCCGGCCTCGAGCGCCCGCCCGGCCAGCGAGATGCCGAGCGGCCCCGGAAACATTTCGGGAAAGAGCGTCAGAACGCTCGCCTTGAAGCTCATTCCGGACCGGTCCTAGACCGGCTCGCCGTCATCGGCGGCATAGGCTTTGACGCTTCGCCCTGAGACACCGATCGCCGACAGCGCCTGGCGCCACTCGGCCATATGCGCGGTCTTGAAATGCGCCGCGAGCGCCTCGCGGCTTTCCCATTTCTCGAAGACGCGCACGAGCCCCGCCACGTCGAGATCGAAGGCGAAGGTGTAGAGGAGGCAGCCCGCCTCCTGCCGCGTCGCGGCCATCACCTTCTGCGCCGCCGGCAGAAAGGCGTCGCGCTGGTCCTCGGGAATGCGAAATTCGCCGGCAACGATGATCATGCTCTGTCCTCTTCCGCCGGGCTTTCGCCTGCGTTCTCTGTCTGCGGGGCTTCGTCCTGCGCGTCGTCTTCTCGCACATCTTCGCGCGCCGCGTCGTCTTCCCGCACTTCGATCTCGGCAGGCAGGTCGACGACGATGCGCCCGCCGGCAAGATCCATGGAGGGAACCACCTCGCGCGTGAAGGAGACGAGCAGGCTCTCGCCCCGCTCGGGCTTCACCTCGAGGATATCGCCGCCGCCGAAATCGTGCACGGCGACGACCCGCCCGAGCGGCGAACCGTCGGGCGCCTCGGCCGCAAGGCCGATGAGATCGGCGTAATAGAACTCGTCTTCGTCAGGCGCGGGCAGCGCCGCGCGCGCGACGAAGAGCATCGTGCCGTTGAGCGCCTCGGCCGCATTGCGGTCCGACACGCCCTTGAACCGGGCGACGACCATGTCGCCCTTGTCGGCACGCAGCTCCTTGACGGAAAAGCTCCGCCCGTCCGACGCAAAAAGCGGCGAATAATCGGCGAGCGCCAGGGGATCCGCGGTGAAGGTTTTCACCCGCACCTCGCCTCTGACGCCATGCGCCCGGCCGATCTTTGCGACGATGAGGCGGTCTCCCGCCGCACGATCTTGCGAAACCGCCATCGGCCCGTCCTGCCGCACCGGCAAAGCGGCGGATTACTCCGCCGCTTCCTCGGCCGGCGCCTCGGCGGCAGCCTTCGCCTCTTCTTCGGCCTGGCGGCGCAGCTCGAGGCGCTCCTTGGCTTTGGCGCCGAGCTCGGCCTTCTTCGGGTTGTTGCGCGCCGGACGCTTGGCAAGGCCGGCCGCGTCGAGGAAGCGCAGCACGCGGTCGGTCGGCTGGGCGCCCTGCGACAGCCAGTATTCGACGCGCTCGGTGTTGAGCACGACGCGCTCGGCATGATCCTTCGGCAGAAGCGGATTGTAGGTGCCGACACGCTCGATGTAGCGGCCGTCGCGCGGGGAGCGCTCGTCAGCGGCCACGACCCGGTAGAACGGGCGCTTCTTGCTGCCGCCGCGGGACAATCTCAGTTTCACAGTCATTTCAGTCTTCCTTGCGTTTGAACCTTATTTCTTCTTGCCGCGGCCAAGACCGGGAAGCCCCGGCAGACCGCCTATCCCGCCTCCCATTCCTGGAAGGCCCGGCAATCCTTTGGGCAGGCCGCCCGGCATGCCGCCGAGACCGCCCGGAAGCCCGCCAGGCATGCCGCCCGGCAAACCGCCCTTCTGCATCTCTTCCAGCATCGCCGGATCGGGCTGCGCGCCCCCGAAGAGACCGGCCATCTTCTTGTTGCGGCCGAGCTTCTTCATCATGTCCGACATCTGCCGGTGCATCTTGAGGAGCTTGTTGACGTCCTGCACCTCGACGCCGGAGCCCGCCGCCACGCGCTTCTTGCGGCTCGCATTCATCACCGCCGGCTTCTGCCGCTCCTGGCGCGTCATCGACGAGATGATGGCGAGCTGGCGTTTCACGACGCTGTCGTCGATACCGGCCGCAGCCACCTGCTTCTTCATTTTGCCGATGCCCGGCATCATGCTCATGATGCCCGACATGCCGCCGATCTTTTCCATCTGACGAAGCTGTTCGGCGAAATCCTCGAGGTCGAACTCGCCCTTCTTCATCTTCTGGGCGGTCTTGAGGGCCTTCTCCTGGTCGATCTGCTCCGACGCCCGCTCGACGAGCGAGACGATGTCGCCCATGCCGAGAATGCGGTCGGCGATGCGCGAGGGATGGAAGGCCTCGATCGCGTCGATCTTTTCGCCGGTCCCGATGAGCTTGATCGGCTTGCCGGTGACGGCGCGCATGGAAAGCGCCGCACCGCCGCGTCCGTCGCCGTCGATACGGGTGAGGACGATGCCCGTCACCGCGCAGCGCTCGTTGAAGGAGCGCGCCACATTGACGGCGTCCTGGCCGGTGAGCGCGTCGGCGACGAGGAGGATTTCATGCGGATTGGAAGCCCGCTTCACCTCCTCCATCTCGATCATCAGGGGCTCGTCGATATGCGTGCGGCCCGCCGTATCGAGCATGAGCACGTCGTAGCCGCCGAGGCGAGCCGCATTCTGCGCCCGCTTGGCGATGTCGACCGGCCCCTGCCCTTCGATGATCGGCAAGGTCGCGACGCCGATCTGTTCGCCCAGCACCTTGAGCTGCTCCTGCGCCGCCGGCCGGCGGGTGTCGAGCGAGGCCATCAAGACCTTCTTCTTCTCCCGCTCCGACAGGCGCTTGGCGATCTTCGCCGTCGAGGTCGTCTTACCCGAGCCCTGCAGGCCGACCATCATGATGGCGACGGGCGGCGCGGCGTGAAGATTGATCTCCGAGGCTTCCTCGCCCAGCATCTCGACGAGCTGGTCGTGGACGATCTTGACGACCATCTGCCCCGGCTTGACGGAGCGCACGACTTCGGCGCCGACGGCACGCTCGCGCACCTTCTCGGTGAAGGCGCGCACCACTTCGAGCGCGACGTCCGCTTCCAGAAGGGCACGCCGCACCTCTCGCAGCGCTTCCGAGACGTCCTTCTCGGAAAGTGCTCCGCGGCCGGTGATCTTGTCGAAGATGCCTGAAAGGCGATCTGATAGGGTATCGAACATGGCGCGTCTCGAGCGTTCAATGCAAATTGCATCCGCGGGCGAACCTTCGCTGGCGGATGGTGACCTCCGGAATCCCGTTCCGGTCGGCGGGTCGTAAATCTGGCTCTTTTATAGAGTGTCGCTCACCTAAGCGGCAGCGCGCCACAAGTCAAGGATGCGCCGCGCCCGCAAACCGCGAATCGGCGCCCCGGTCGCGGCCGAGCGTGCCGTGCAGTTCCGCCTCCAGCTCCTCCACCGCGCTCCGGATCTCGTCCATCAGCTCGAGCGCCAGCTGCGACAGCTCCTGATAGGTGGAAGTCAAAAGCCAGGTCGTCATGGCGATCGGCTCGGTGAGCGGGCGGAACACGACCTCCGGAAAGCTCGCCTCGAAAGACACGAGCGAGGGCACGATCGCCACCCCGCATCCGGCCGCGACCATGCTGCAGGCCGCATCCGCCATCTGCACTTCCGCCGCCGGCCGCATCGCCAGCCCCGCACGCTGAAACGCCTCGTCGATGAGCGGATAGGAAAGATCGTCCCGCCCGAGCGCCACGAGACGCTCCCCGGCGATGCTTTCAAGCGAGATCGCCGCCTTGCGCGCCAGAGGATGCTCGCGGCGCAGGGCGCAGATCATCGAGATGTTGGTGAACGGCTCGCAATGCAGCGCCGGATTGCTCGTCGGCACGAGCGAGATGCCGAAATCCGCCGCACGCGTGATCATCGAATTCTCGACGCTGCGCGACGTGCGCGTGAAGAGGGAGAGAAGCACGTCGGGGCGGTCGCACAAGAGCTCGCCCACCTTGCGCGGAATGAGCCGCATGCTCATCGCCGGAAAGGCGACGATGGAGATCTCGCCGCGCTGCAATTCGCGGATGGCGCGCGCCGCCTCGTGCACACGCGTCAGCCCCTGCTCGAGCTTGGAGGTCTCGACGAACAATTGCCGGGCCTCCGGCGTCGGCACGACGCGGCCCTTGGTGCGGGTGAAGAGCGGCAGATCGCAGGCCACTTCGAAGGCGTGCAGCAACTTGCTCACGGCCGGCTGGCTGACGAACAATCCTTCCGCCGCTTTGGTCACGGACCCGGCCTTCATGACGGCGTTGAAGGCTTCGACCTGCCGGATATTGGGCTTCGCCAAGGCGCACCTCATAACCTTTGGGAATGAGGTGTACATATAATCTCATTTGAAACACCCGGAAAACGCCCATTCAATGATCATGTCTCAAAAGAATACAGAGGGGTTCTCAATGAAACCGGTCATCATGGCGCTTGCGGCCGCAAGCTCCCTCCTAGCCGTTCAGACCGCCCAGGCGAAGGATACCCTCGTCGTCGGCGGCTATGGCGGCTCTTTCGAAACCTTGATGAAGGAAGTCGTCTTCCCCGAATTTGAGAAGACGCATGACGTGACGATCCAGTTCGTCGCCGGCAATTCCACCGAAAACCTCGCACGCCTGCAGGCGCAGAAGGGCAATCAGGAGCTCGACGTCGTCATTCTCGACGACGGCCCGATGTATCAGGCGGACGCCCTCGGCTTCTGCGCCCCGATGAGCAAGGCGGCGGTCTTCGACGACGTCTACGATCTCGCCAAGCTCGGCCCCAATTCCATCGGCGTCGGCTTCGTCGCCACCGGCTTCACCTACAACACCGAATGGTTCGAGCGCGAAGGCTGGGATCCCCCCGCAAGCTGGGAAGACCTGAAGGATCCGAAATACGAAGGCATCCTGTCGATCCCGCCGATCACCAACACCTATGGCCTGCACACCCTCATCATGATGGCGCGGCTCAACGGCGGCGGCGAGAAGGACATCGATCCGGGCTTTGAGGCGATGGCCGACGACGTCGCGCCGAACGTGCTCGTCTTCGAGCCGTCCTCCGGCAAGATGTCGGAGCTCTTCCAGTCGCAGGAAATCGCCCTGTCGATCTGGGGTTCGGGCCGCACCAAGTCGCTCGCCGATACGGGCTTCCCGGCGAAATTCGCCTACCCGAAGGAAGGCGCAGTCGCCCTCATGCTCGCCGCCTGCCCGGTCGTCGACAGCAATGTCTCCGAGGTCGCCAACGAGTTCATCCAATATCTCCTGACGCCGGAGATCCAGGTGAAGCTCGCCGACGTCATGGGCTCCGGCCCGGTCAACCGCAAAGCGGAGCTGACCGAAGAGCAGGCCTCCTTCCTGCCTTATGGTCCTGAGCAGATCGAAAGCCTGGTCGCCGTCGACTGGGATACGATCAACCCGAACCGCGAAGAGTGGACCAAGCGCTGGGCGCGCGAGGTCGAGCGCTGAGTTGAACGGCATTGCGGGAGTGCTCGGCACTCCCGCCTTCGCCCCCACCTGCCGGCTTTGCGAGTTCACAGATGCCTTTCCTTCAGCTTAGCGGCCTGACCAAGCGCTTCGGCGATGTCGTGGCCGTCGAAGATTTTTCGCTCGCCGTCGAGAAAGGCGAGTTCGTCTCCCTCCTCGGTCCCTCCGGCTGCGGCAAGACCACGACGCTGCAGATGATCGCCGGCTTCGAGCAGCCGACCTCCGGACACATCATGCTCAACGGCCGCCATCTGGAAGAGGTGCCGGCGCGCAACCGCGGTCTCGGCATCGTCTTCCAGACCTATGCGCTCTTCCCGCATATGACGGTGGAAGAGAACGTCGCCTTCGGCCTGGAGATGCGCGGCATCGACAAGAAGGAGCGTGCGCGCAAGGTCGCCGGAGCGCTGGAGCTCGTGCAGCTTGCCCATCTCGCCAAACGCTATCCCCGGGCGATGTCCGGCGGCCAGCGCCAGCGTGTGGCGCTCGCCCGTGCCCTCGTCATCGAGCCGGAACTCCTTCTCCTCGACGAACCGCTCTCCAATCTCGACGCCAAGCTGCGCGAGGAAATGCAGCTCGAACTCCGCCGCATCCAGCAGGAAGCGGGCGTGACGACGCTTCTCGTCACCCACGACCAGAACGAGGCAATGGCGCTCTCCGACCGTGTCGCGGTCATGCATCACGGCCGCCTGATGCAGGAAGAGACGCCCTTCCACGTCTACGAAAACCCGAAATCCTCCTTCATCTCGACCTTCCTCGGCAAGACCAACAGCCTTGCCGCCACGCTGAAGACGACGAATGACGAAGGCTCCGCTCTCGACTGCAACGGCATGGAGCTTGCCGGTCCGCCCGCCCATCTGAGGCCCGGCCCGATCACCGTCTCCCTGCGCCCGGAACGCATCGAGATCGTCGCAGAGGGCGAAGCCGTCGTCTCAGGCCCGGTGATCGAGCGCATTTTCCTCGGCGACCAGTGGCTCTTCCGCATCGAGACGCCGCTCGGACCTCTCCTCGTCGTGCGCCGCAACCGCGGCCAGCGCGAGCCGGAACACGGCGAGACCGTGCATCTCGCCTGGACGCCCCATCATCTGCGCCTCCTGCCGAAGGAGGATGGCGCGGCATGACACGTCAAGCGAAATCCAGACCCTGGATCTTGAGCGCCCCGGCGCTCCTGCTCTTTCTCGTTTTGCTGCTGGTGCCGCTGGTGATGACCTTCATCCTCAGCTTTCACAGCTTCTCCTTTTATGGCGGCATCACCCCGACCTTCTCGCTGGAGAATTACGTCGAGGTCCTGAGCGACGGCTATTTCTACGAGATTTTCGGGCGCACCTTCGCGATCGCGCTCGCCACCACGCTCATCTGTGCCGCGATCGGTCTGCCGCAGGCCTATTTCCTGTCGCGCATGCACCCGTTCTGGCGCTCCGTGATGCTCCTCGTCGTGCTTGGCCCGCTCCTCATTTCCGTCGTGGTGAGGACGCTGGGCTGGGCGATCCTTCTCGGCAACAAGGGCGTCATCAACGACGCCTTGCGCGATCTCGGCCTCATCACCTCGCCGATCCGCATGATGTACACCTCGGGCGGCATCGTCCTCGCCCTCGTCCATGTCATGGTGCCGTTCATGATCCTCGCCATCTGGGCCGCCCTCCAGCGCACCGATCCGGCGACGGAAAGTGCCGCGGAATCGCTCGGCGCCCGGCCCTGGACCATCTTCCGCAGGATCGTCCTGCCGCAGGCGATGCCTGGCATCCTGTCGGGCTCCCTCATCGTCTTTTCGCTGTCGGCGAGCGCCTTCGCCACGCCGGCCATCCTCGGCGGCCGCCGCGTCAAGGTCGTTTCCACCACCGTCTATGACGAGTTCCTGAACACCTTGAACTGGCCGCTCGGCGCGGCGATCGCGATCCTTCTTCTGGTCTCGGTGCTCGCCATCATGGTCGGCTGGAACCGGCTCGTCGAACGCCGTTTTGCGGGGGTCTTCGAATGAGACACAACGGCCTCTTCGCCAAAGGTTTCAGCGTTCTTTTCGCGACCTTCATGCTGGCGCCGCTCGTCGTCGTCATCGGCGTCTCCTTCACGCCGGAAGGCTTTCTGGAGTTTCCGCCGAGCGGCCTGTCGCTGCGCTGGTTCCGGGCGATCCTCGACAATCCCGACTTCATCGAAGCGGCCTGGATCAGCCTCCAGCTCGGCGTCGCCTCCGCGACCGTCTCCTCCGTCTTCGCCGTCCCGGCGGCGCTCGCCATCGGCCGCGGCCGCTTTCCGGGCCGCGACGTGCTTCAGGCCTTCTTCCTGTCGCCTTTGACGGTGCCGACCGTGGTTCTCGGCATCGCCTTCCTGCGCTTTCTCAGCTTCCTCAACGCCAACGGCACCTTCGTCGGGCTGATGCTCTGCCATGCGATCATCATCATGCCCTTCATTCTGCGTCTCGTTCTCGCCTCGGTGACCGGCCTCGACCGGTCGCAGGAACAGGCGGCGGTGTCGCTCGGTGCCTCCGACTGGACCGTCTTTCGCCGCGTCACCCTGCCGGCCATCATGCCGGGCGTGATCGGCGGCTGGGTCCTTGCCTTCATCACCAGCTTCGACGAACTCACCGTGACGGTGTTCATCGTCAGCCCCACCACAACGACATTGCCAGTGCGTCTCTTCTCCCACATCACGCAGACGACGGATCCTCTCGTCGCCTCAATCTCCACGGTCGCCATCCTGTTTACCGTGGGTCTCATGTTCCTCGTCGACCGCATCTACGGCCTCGATCGCCTCCTCATCGGCGAGGGCGCAAGATGAAGGCGGACACCATCGTCATCGGCGGCGGCCTCGTCGGCGCCGCCATCGCCTATGGCCTCGCCCGCGAGGGCGAAAAGGTCGATCTCCTCGACGAGGGCGACGTCGCCTTTCGCGCCTCGCGCGGCAATTTCGGCCTCGTCTGGGTGCAGACGAAGGGTCTCAAAATGCCCGAATATGCGCGCTGGACACGCCGTTCGGCGGATGTGTGGCCAGAATTTTCCGGCAACCTCCTGGAGGAGACGGGCGTCTCCACCGCCTATCACAAGCCGGGCGGCGTGCATGTCTGCGTCGATGAGGAAGAGCTTGAGGAACAGGTTAAGATCCTCAACCGCATGAACCAGGAGCATGGCGCGGAATATTACGGCGGCCGGGTTTTGAGCCGCGCCGAACTCGACTACATGCTGCCGGGCCTCGGCCCCGATGTCGTCGGCGGCACCTATTCGCCGCATGACGGCCACGCGAGCCCGCTCTATCTGATGCGCGCTCTGCATGCAGGCCTCCTGAAAAACGGCGGCCGCTATCATCCGAACGCCCGCGGCATCGAGATCGAGCGCGACGGCGGCCACTTTGCCGTGCGCACGCCGGCCGGCACCTTCACCGGCGCCAAGGTCGTCCTCGCCGCCGGCCTCGGCAATCGCGATCTGGGCGAAATGGTCGGCCTCGACATTCCCGTCGAACCGCTCAAGGGCCAGATCCTGGTGACGGAGCGCACTGCGCCTCTCTTCACCATGCCGACGCATGTCGTGCGCCAGACCGACGAAGGCTCCATCATGATCGGCGACAGCCATGAAGATGAAGGCTTCGACACCACTTCGAAGCCGCGCATCATGGCGGACATCGCCGCCCGCGCCCTGCGCGCCTTCCCGTTTCTGAAAGATCTGCGCGTCGTGCGCTCATGGGCGGCGCTGCGGGTGATGAGCCCCGACGGCCATCCGATCTATCAGCAATCCGAAACCCATCCCGGCGCCTTCAGCGTCAATTGCCATTCCGGCGTCACACTCGCCGGCGCCCATGCGATGGCGCTCGCGCCGATGATCGCCCGCGGCCGGCTCGACGACGAGATGGCCGCCTTTTCAGCAAGGAGATTCAATGTTCAAGCGCGCTGAGGAGACGGGCGCTCCCTCCCTCTCCTTCACTTTCGAAGGCAAGGCCCTGAAGGCCCGCAACGGCGACACGATCGCGGCGGCTCTTCTCGCGGCCGACGAACGCATTTTCCGCACCACGCCGGTCACCGAGACGCCCCGCGGCCCCTTCTGCCTGATGGGTGTGTGCTTCGACTGCCTCGTCGAGATCGACGGCGTGCCGAACCGCCAGGCCTGCATGGTGCAGGTCGAAGAGGGCATGCAGGTGCGCCGCCAGTCGGGCAGCGCGGAGGTGATCTCCTGATGAGCGCGACGACGAAAAACCGCTACGACGTCGCCATCATCGGCGCCGGTCCCGCCGGCATGGCCGCCGCGGTCGAAGTCACCAAGGCCGGGCTTTCCGCGATCGTTCTCGACGAACAGCCGGCACCCGGCGGCCAGATCTATCGCGGCATCGAGACGAGCGACGAGAAGCGCACAAAGGTCCTCGGCGCCGATTATGCCGCCGGCCGCGACATCGCCAAAGCCTTCCGCGCGTGCAGCGCCGAATATCTCCCCGGCGCCACCGTCTGGAACATCGACAGCGCCCTCGGCATCGACGTGTCGCTCGGCCAAGGCTCCAAGCACATCCAGGCCGGCGCCATCGTGGTGGCGACGGGTGCCATCGAGCGGCCGACGCCGATGCCGGGCTGGACGCTCCCGGGCGTCACCACGGCCGGCGCTCTGCAGATCCTCTTGAAGGCGAACGGCGTCGTCTCCGACGATGTCGTCTTCGTCGGCTCCGGTCCGCTCCTGTCGCTGATTGCCGCGCAGATGCTGAAGGCCGGCGTCAAGCCGCGCGCCATCGTGGAGACCGTGCCGCAGAGCCGCTACGTGGCCGCGCTCAAGCATCTTCCGGCAGCCCTCGGAGCCGCATCCTATCTCGTGAAGGGCATGGCGATGATGCTGTCGCTGCGCCGCGCCGGCGTGCCGATCTACCGCGATGCGACCGGAATACGCATCGAGGGCAATGGCAAGGCGGAGGCCGTGACCTTCACGAGCGGCGGCAAATCCCACCGTCTCGAAACCACCTCCGTCGCGCTCCACCAGGGCATCGTGCCGAACCAGCAGGTCACGCGCCTTCTGCGCTGCGATCACGAATGGAACAAGAGCCAGCATTGCTTCGTGCCGAAGGTCGACGAGTATTTCGAGACGACCATGGCCGACGTCTATGTGGCAGGCGACGGTGCGGGCATCGGCGGCGCGGTTGCCGCCAGGCTGCGCGGGCGCCTCGCGGGCCTCAGGATCGCGGAAAAGGCCGGTCGCGGCAACGCCCAGGAGCGCCGCTCCGTCACCGATGCGCTCATGCGCGAGGCGAAGATCCGGCCGCTTCTGGAAACCCTTTATGCGCCCTCGCCGGAAATCCTCGCCCCCGCCGACGAGACGCTCGTCTGCCGCTGCGAGGAGGTGACGGCCGGCGACATCCGAAAGGCCGTCGATCTCGGCGCGCCGGGTCCCAACCAGGTGAAATCCTTCCTGCGCAGTGGCATGGGCCCCTGTCAGGGCCGCATGTGCGGCCTCGCTGTCAGCGAGATCATCGCCAGCCGGCGCGGCGAACCGATCTCGGAGATCGGCTATTACCGCATCCGACCGCCGCTGAAGCCGCTCCTCCTGTCGGAGCTCGCAGCGCTCGAAAGCGAGGAAGCCGTTCCGGCCGATCTCGCTGATGAATCCGCAGCCGTACACTGAGGACACGACCGTGACCGGCACGCCTATGGCGGATCTCATCGTCGTCGGCGGCGGCCTGCACGGCTGCTCGGCCGCACTGCATGCCGCCAAACGCGGCCTCTCGGTGATCGTCATCGAAAAGGACAATGCCGGCCGCCATGCCTCCGGCGTCAATGCCGGCGGCGTGCGCCGTCTCGGCCGGAATTATGCCGAGGTGCCGATCTCGGTGCGCTCGATGGAAATCTGGCACCGGATCGGGGATCTCGTCGACGACGATTGCGGCTTTCAGCGCTGTCCGCAGATCAAGGTGGCGGAGACCGAAGCGGAGCTCGAAACGCTCGAAAAGCGGGCTGCCGATCTCCGCGAACTCGGCTTCACCCACGAGGTCATCGTCGATCAGCAGGAATTGCGGCGTCTCCTCCCCGCCGTCGCCCCGCATTGCGTCGGCGGGCTCGCAAGCCTCGATGACGGCTTCGCCATCCCCTACAACACGACCTTCGCCTTTCAGCGCAAGGCGCGCGCGCTCGGCGTCCAGTTCTTCGAGAAGACGCGCGTCGAGAAAGTGCGCCGCGACGGGAAGGACTGGCACGTCGAGACTTCGGCCGGCACCTTTAAGGGGCGCAATCTCCTCAATTGCGCCGGCGCCTGGGCGGGCGAAATCGCCAGACAGCTCGGCGAGCATGCCCCCATCGAGGCGATTGCGCCGATGATGATCGTGACGGCGCGCATGAAGCGCTTCTGCGATGCCGTCGTCGGCGGCTGTGGCCGCCCGCTGTCGTTCAAGCAGGCGGAAAACGGCACCGTCATCATCGGCGGCGGACGCCGCGGCTATCCCGATCCGAAGACCAACAAATCCGAGATGCGCTTCTCGCAGCTGCGCTATTCGGCGGAGACCGCGATCGGCATCTTTCCGATCATGAAGAGCGCCACCATCGTCCGCTCCTGGGCCGGCATCGAAGGCCGCATGCCCGACGACATTCCGGTCATCGGCCCCTCATCGACCCACGAAAACGCCTTCCACGCTTTCGGCTTTTCCGCCCACGGCTTCCAGCTGGGCCCGGCCGTCGGCGAGCTCATGGCGGAATTGATCGCGACCGGTCATACCAACGCCCCGATCGCACCGTTTTCCATCACCCGCTTCGCCCATTCCTGAAGCGGGCCTCACCCCCTCCAAAACCAAGCAAGGACAAACAATGATCCAGCGTCACATCCAGACGAAGATCAACCATCGCGTCGTGGAGCATAACGGCGTTCTCTATTTCGGCGGCCTCGTCGCCGACGATATGAGCAAGGACATGAAGGGGCAGACGGAAGAGATCTGCAAGAAGATCGACGATCTTCTGGCCAAGGTCGGCTCCTCCAAGGAGAAGCTCCTGACGGCGATGATCTACATTTCCGACTTTTCCCAGAAGGACGGCATGAACGAGGCCTGGCTCGCCTGGCTGCCGGCCGAGCATCTGCCGACCCGCGCCACGATCGGCGTCGCCGAACTCGGCAAGGACACCCTCATCGAGGTCGTCGTCTCCGCGGCGAAGTAAGTCCAAATCTGACGACGCGTGTCGCCGGCGACCGGCATCAGCCATCGCCTGGCGGCACGTTTGCGACGGGTTCTCGCCTTCCCCCGGCGGGAACCCCGAGCGGCTCAGCCGGCCGCTCTCTTCCTCCGAGAAATCCGTCTTCGCTCAGCGCTTGGCGGCCTGCGCCGCAGCCAGACGCAGAACCGACGCGAGAACGCTCCCGGACGCCGATCGCCGCCCGTCCTTGGCGCTCTTGCCGGCCTTTTTCTCGCTCCGGCTCCGCTTCTCCATCCCGCTTGTCTCGCGCGCATCGCGCTTTGCTGACCGTCGCTTCGCCGCCCGCCGTTTTGGCGGGGTGAGAAGGATGGCGATCAAAACGAACGGGATCCCGAGCGTGATCAATTCGCCGAAGCTGAACGGCCGGTCGCGTCCGAGCGGCTGACGCGTGCCGAAGAGGTCGATACCCGCACCGCCGCCCGACCCGTCGAGCCCCTTGCCGACCGTATCGGCCATATGCGCGCCGCGGAGCCCGATCGGCTTTTCCGGCGACAAGGTCGTGTCGCGGGCGGTCTGATGCTCCATCTCGGCGTTGAGCTCGGCGCCTGCGAGAAGCACGAACACCGACACCCAGATCCACATCATGATGCCGATCACCGCCCCGAGCGATCCGTAGGTGGCGTTGTAATCGGCGAAATTCGCGATGTACCAGGAGAACAGGATCGAGGCGGCGATCCACACCACCGCGGTGATCGTCCCGCCCCAGGTCACCCAGCGCCAGCGCGACGGCCGGCGGCTCGGCCCGTAGCGATAGAGGATGCCGATCGAAAAGGCCGCGACCAGAAGCAGGATCGGCCACCGGATCGAGGCGACCAGCCATCCCTGATGGAGGCCGAGATAGGCGAGCACGGCCGGCACCACGATCGTGGCACTCAAGAACAGGATGATGAGGATCAGAAAGCCCAGCGTGAAGGCGAGCGACACGACGTTGAGGACGAAGAAATTCCTCTTTTCCTTCTCCTCATAGGCGACGTTGAGCGCCTGAAACAGCGACTTCACGCCCTTGTTGGCACTCCACAGCGACAAAGCGAGCGTGGTCAGAAACGCGAAGCTGAGCGAGGAGGATTTCGCCGTGACGAGCCGTTCGAGCTCCTGCTGCAGGATATCCATGCCCGCCTGCGGCATCACCGCCTGCAGCGACTGCAGCTGCGAGGCGAGATTGGCGGGGTCGTTGTAGAGCCCGTAGATGGAAACGAGCGCACCGAGCGCCGGAAAGGCGGCGAGAAGCAGATAGAAGGTGACGCCGCCCGCCACGAGCGAAACGCGGTCCTCGCCGATCTCCTGGCTCACGCGCCAGAAAATGTCTTTCCAGCCCAGAAACGGGATCTGCGTCGGCTGGCGGGCATCGCGGCCGCGCGGATCGCGGGCATGCTGGCTGTGTGGTCTGTCGTTGTTCATGAATCCCTTGGCCGAATAATCGGCGGCCGGGGCGTTGGTTCCGCCCAATGGGCCGCAGGATGCGCCGCGGGCGCCATCTCGGCGCCGCAAATCGGCGCCGCAAATCGGCGGACGGGCCGGCATCCCGAAAAAGACCCAAGACAAAATGGCGCTTTGCCAGTTTTCGCCTCATCTGGCGTTCTGTCCTGGTTTCGCCCATATAGGCGCCCATGAACACGCCCTTTTTGAAAATGAACGGTCTCGCCAACGACTTCGTGGTCGTCGACACGCGTGCGGGAGGCGTGCGTCCGGCGCCTGAAATCATCAGGAAGCTCGCCGACCGAAAAACGGGCGTCGGCTTCGACCAGTTCATCACTCTGGAGCGTTCGCCTTCAGGTGCCGACATCTTCATGCGCATCGACAATGCCGATGGCGGCGAGGTTGCGGCCTGCGGCAACGCCACGCGCTGCATCGCCTCCCTCGTCATGGCGGAGACGGGCAAGCCCCATGCCTCGATCGAGACGCGCGCCGGCCTTCTCCTCGGCCAGATCTCCGGCGAGGCGATTTCCGTCGATATGGGCGTGCCGAAATTCGACTGGCAATCGATCCCGCTCGCCGAGGAATTCCACGACACCCGTGCGATCGAACTGCAGATCGGCCCGGTCGATGCGCCGGTTCTGCACTCGCCCGCCGTCGTCAATGTCGGCAACCCGCACGCCGTCTTCTTCGTCGATGACGTCGACGCGCATCAGATCGAGCGTTTCGGCCCGCTTCTCGAAAACCATCCGATCTTCCCGGAGCGCGCCAACATCACCGTCGCCTATGTGGAGACGCCGAACCGCATCCGCATCCGCACCTGGGAGCGCGGCGCCGGCCTGACGCGCGCCTGCGGCACCGGCGCCTGCGCCACGCTCGTCACCGCCGCCCGCACCGGCCGTTCGGCCCGCGAGGCGGTGATCGCCATGCCGGGCGGCGAACTCACGATCCGCTGGGACGAGCGCGACCACATCTGGATGACCGGCCCGGCCGAGACGGAATTTGCGGGCACGTTCGATCCTGAGACGGGCGCCTGGCAGCGCGCCGAGGAGGCCGCCGAATGAGCCTCGACATCCTCACCTTCGGCTGCCGGCTCAACACCTATGAATCGGAAGTCATGCGCCGCGAGGCGGGCGAAGAGCTTTCCGACGCCATCATCGTCAACACCTGCGCCGTGACGGCGGAGGCCGTGCGTCAGGCGCGCCAGGCGATCCGCAAGGCACGGCGCGAGAACCCCGGCCGCCGCATCGTCGTCACCGGCTGCGCCGCGCAGACCGATCCGGAAATGTTCGCCGAGATGGCCGAGGTCGATCTCGTTCTCGGCAATGCCGAAAAGACCGAGCGCTCCGCCTGGGCCCGCGTCGCCCGCTCGCCCATGGATCTGCCGCCGCCGGAAAAGATCGTCGTCTCCGACATCATGGCGATCCGCGAAACCGCGCCGCAATTCGTCGACGCCTTCGAGGGCCGCACCCGCGCCTTCGTGCAGGTCCAGAACGGCTGCGACCATCGCTGCACCTTCTGCATCATCCCCTATGGCCGCGGCAATTCCCGCTCTGTCGCCATGGGCCCGGTCGTGGAGGAAGTCCGCCGCCTCGTCGCCGCGGGCTATCCCGAAATCGTTCTGACCGGTGTCGACCTCACCTCCTGGGGCGCCGATCTGCCGGGCGCGCCGCGCCTCGGCCGTCTCGTGCGCACCATCCTGCGCCATGTGCCGGAGCTCGCCCGCCTGCGCCTCTCCTCCATCGATTCCATCGAGGCCGATCCCGACCTCATGCGCGCGATCGCCGAGGAAGAGCGGCTGATGCCGCATCTGCATCTGTCGCTGCAGGCCGGCGACGACATGATCCTGAAGCGCATGAAGCGCCGGCATCTGCGCGACGATGCGATCCGCTTCTGCGAGGAAGCGCGCCGGCTGCGTCCCGACATCGTCTTCGGCGCCGATCTCATCGCCGGCTTCCCGACCGAGACGGAGGAGATGTTTCAGAATTCGCTCCGCCTCATCGAGGATTGCGGCCTCACCTTCCTGCACGTCTTCCCCTTCTCGCCGCGCAAGGGCACGCCGGCCGCACGCATGCCGATGCTCGAGCGCCAGGAGATCAAGGAGCGCGCACGCCGCCTCCGGGAAGCGGGCGAAGTCGCCGAGCGGCGGTTCCTCGAAAGCGAGCTCGGCCATGAGCGCCGCGTGCTGGTGGAGAAGGAGGGCTCCGCCCGAACCGAACAATTCGCGCCGGTGCGCCTCGGGTCCGCAGGCACGGCCGGAGACATTTTGAACGTGCGCATCGCCGGCATCGAGGCCGGCATGTTGCAGGGCCAGCAGCTGGCGGAGGCCGCATAATGGCAAAAGAGAAGCGTGGCTTCTTCAAGCGCATCCTTTTCGGCGAAGGCAACGATGTCGCCGAGAAAGAGGCGCCGCTCGACGAGACGCAGGCGGAAGAAGACAAGGCCGCGGAAGAAAGCGAAGCCGCCTCGGAAGAGAAGGCCGCCGCAGAAAGCACCTCCGAAGAGGCCGCGTCCGAAGACACCCCTCCCGAAGAAACAGACGACGAGGAGCGCCTCGCCAGCCATCAGCTCGAGACGGAGGATCGCGGCGCCCAGACGACCGAGACCGATATCGGCGTCGTCGAAGAGGCGGAGGCGCCGGACGCCGATCTCCACCGCCCCGCGGCCGCACCCGCCGATGCCGACGCGGAAGCGGCCTCGTTCGCCGAGCATCCCGTCAAGGAGCCAGAGCCGCAGCCTGAAGAAGAAGAGGCTGACGAAGATCTCGCGGCCCGCGCACCCGCCCCCGAACCCGAAGCGCCCCCGCGCCCGGAGGAGCCGGCAGAGGAAGCCGCGATCGAAGAGGCCCCGGCCGCTTCGGAGCCGTCAGAAGACGCGCCCGAGCCGGACGAAGAGCGCGCCGCGGACATTCTCGTGCCCCCGGAAAGCCCGGCAGCAACCGAGACGACCGCAGAGGCCGCCCCAGAACCCGCCCAAGAGGCGTCCCCAGAGACGGCCCCCGAGACGGCAAAACCTGCGACCGACCTTGCGCCGAACGACGCGGCCGCCGAGCCGCAAGCTGCCGAGATCGAACCGGCCGAAGAATCCGCCGAAACCTTACCGGCCGAAACCCTCCCCGTCGCCACCGAGCTGCCGCGCCAGAACTGGCTGCAGCGCCTGCGCGCCGGCCTGTCGAAATCCTCGAGCACCATCACCTCGCGGATCACCGGCACCTTCACCAAGCGCCGGCTGGACGACGAGACGCTGGAGGATCTGGAAGACATCCTGATCCAGGCCGATCTCGGCGTGGCGACCGCGACCGCGATCACCGAGCGCCTCGCCCGCGAGCGCTACGACAAGACGGTCGGCGAAGACGAGATCCGCAACATCCTCGCCGAGGAAGTGGCGAAAGTCCTGGGCCCGGTCACAGAGCCGCTTGCCATCGACGCCGCCAAAAAGCCCTTCGTCATCCTCGTCGTCGGCGTCAACGGCTCCGGCAAGACGACGACGATCGGCAAGCTCGCGGCGAAGCTCCGCGCCGAGGGGCGGAGCGTCATGCTCGCCGCCGGCGACACGTTTCGCGCCGCCGCCATCGAGCAGCTGAAAATCTGGGGCGAGCGCACCAAGAGCACGGTCGTGGCCCGCGATCAGGGCGCCGATGCGGCCGGCCTCGTCTTCGATGCCATGCAGGCGGCGAAGAAAGAGGGAAGCGACGTCCTCATCATCGACACGGCCGGGCGTCTGCAGAACCGCGCCGAATTGATGGACGAGCTCGAAAAGGTCGTGCGCGTCATCAAGAAACACGATCCGAGCGCACCGCATACGACGCTTCTGACGCTCGATGCGACGACCGGGCAGAACGCCCTCTCGCAGGTGGAGATTTTCGGCCAGCGCGCCGGCGTCACCGGCCTCGTCATGACCAAGCTCGACGGCACCGCCCGCGGCGGCATTCTCGTCGCGATCGCCGCAAAACACGCACTGCCGGTGCATTTCATCGGCGTCGGCGAAGGCATCGACGATCTGCAGCCCTTCAAGGCGGAAGATTTCGCCCGTGCCATTGCCGGCATGTAGACGCCGCAAGGAGGGCGCGATTGACACAAAGCGGCGCCCTCCGCACATAGAAGCGCAACGCTGACGAAGGACCGCCATGTCGATCTTCGAGCGCGAACCGGGCGATCCCGGCCGCGATCATCTGCCGCCGCTCGTCAAGCTCCTGTTGGAGCTCGGCCCGCTGGTCGTCTTCTTTTTCGCCAATGCCCGCTTCGACATTTTCGTCGCCACCGCCTCCTTTATGGTGGCGATCGCGATCTCGCTCGGCGTCTCCTATTGGCTGACGAAGAAGCTCGCCATCATGCCGCTCGTCACCGGCATCGTCGTCCTCGTCTTCGGCACCTTGACGCTCATTCTGCATGACGAGGTCTTCATCAAAATGAAGCCGACGATCGTCAACGCCCTCTTCGGCGCCATCCTTCTGGGCGGCCTCGCCTTCGGCCGCTCCTTCCTGGGCTATGTCTTCGACAGCGTCTTTCGGCTCGATGCCGAGGGCTGGCGCAAATTGACCTTCCGCTGGGGCCTCTTCTTCTTCGCGCTCGCCATCCTGAACGAGGTGGTGTGGCGCAATTTCTCCACCGACTTCTGGGTGAGCTTCAAGGTCTTTGGCATCATGCCGCTCACCATCGTCTTCACGCTGACGCAGATGCCGCTCATCACCCGGCACTCGCTGGAGCCGCTCGGCGGCGACAAGTAGGGCGCTCCCTCGCGCGGCTGCGGCAACCGCCAAGATCACGCATACGTCATCGCCGTTGCGACGCGGAAAGGCGATGCCGATATCGGTCCCGGTCGGCCTTCGCCGACGACCAGAACGAAAGGGACCGTTGATGATCGACGCGCAGAAGCTTCTCGACCAGTTTCTCGGCACGGGCGGGGGCGCACAGCAGGGCGCCGGCACGCCGGCGAACCCGCGGCAGACGTCCGGCGGTTCGATCCAGGATCAGATCGGCGGGTTTCTCGGCGGCCAGGGCAATTCGGCCCTCAAGGGTGCGCTCGCCGGCGGTCTCGCCACCTATCTTCTCGGCTCCAAGCGCGGCCGGAAACTCGGCGGCAAGGCCGTGAAATATGGCGGCATGGCCCTCGTCGCGGGCCTCGCCTACAAGGCCTGGCAGAACCATCAGGCGAAAAGCGCCGGAGAGCTGCCCCCGCAACAGCAGCCCCAGCAACATCCGCAGATCGCCCATCAGCCGGCCCAGGAACTGCCCTCCCCCGAAGGCACCGCCTTTGCGCCGGACGGCCACGAGGCGGAAGACCGCGCCCGCCTGATCCTGTCCGCCATGATCGCCGCGGCGAAGGCCGACGGCTATATCGACCAGGACGAGCAGGAAGCCATCTATGGGCGCATCGAGGCGCTCGATCTCGACAGCGAGGACAAGGGCCTTCTCTTCGACGAGATGCGCCGCCCGCTCTCCATCGACGATCTCGTCGAGCGAACGCCAAACCAGGAAGTGGCCACCGAAGTCTACGCCGCCTCGCTGCTCGCGATCGATCCCGACCATCCGGCGGAGAGAGCCTATCTCGACATGCTGGCGGCAAGGCTCGGCCTGCCGGAGGCGCTGACGCACGAAGTCCGCCGCGCCACCGACGAGGTGCAGGAAGACGGGGTGCCGGCATAAGCGGCCCGCAGGCATAAAACACGAAAGCCGGGGTTGAGCCCCGGCTTCGGTTCCACGCATCCGCTCAGCTTATCGCCCGCTCAGCGCAGGCCAACTCGGCTCAGGAGCACTCAGCTCGTCGGCTGCTGACCGCCGCTTTTTTCGGCCTCTTCCTCGGCAATCGCCTTCTCCAGCGCCGGCATGAAATCCGTCTCGAAGGCCTTGGTATTGAGCGGGCCGACATTCTTGTAGACGATGATGCCGTCGCGCACGATGAACGTCTCCGGCACGCCGTAGACGCCCCAGTCGATCGCCGTGCGCCCGGTCGAATCCGTCGCGATGCGATCGAAGGGATTGCCGAGCGTGCCGAGGAAACGGCGGGCGTTTTCGCCCTCGTCCTTGTAATTGATGCTGGTGACGTCGAAGCGGTCGTCTTCCGACAATTGCATCAGCACTGGGTGCTCGCCGCGGCACGGGCCGCACCAGGACGCCCAGATATTGACGAGATGCACGCCTTCTTCGAGGTCGGCAGTCTTGAGGCCCTTGCCGTCTTCGTAAAGCGGCGGAAGATCGAAATCGGGCACTTCCTTGCCGATGAGGGCGGAGGGAACCTGCGAGGCGTCCTCGCCGAGCTGTTTCCAGAAGATGGCCACGAGAGCCATGAACAGAACGAGCAGCAGGACGAGCCAGACGCGTTTCATCGCGGGCGAATTGCGCCGTTTGCTCGTCGTCTTGATGGGAGGTTTCATAGGCCTTGTGTCGTCGAGCGGCGGCGCCTGGGGCCGGCCTTTTCCAATTCGTTGAGCCGACGCTTCTGAATGCGCGTATCGGCCACGACCCACACGATGAGGCCGATGAGAACGAGCGCGCTCGCACCATAGGCTGCGAGGATGAAAGGCAGATGCGTCATGGGGCGACCTCTAATGCGCGGCGGCGGGTCTGACGGCCGTGCTCGGGCGGCGGGCCGCGATCAGGATCTCCGTCGTGCGCGCCCTGCGCCGATAGATCTCCGCACGCATCGCCGCAAGATGCAGGGCGACAAAAATAAGTGTGTAGGCGACGGCCATCACCACGAGCGGCCACAGCATCGACGGCGCGATCGACGGCCCGTCGAGGCGGATGACGCTCGCCGATTGATGCAGCGTGTTCCACCAATCGACCGAGAACTTGATGATCGGGATGTTGACGAAACCGACGAGGATGAGGACGGCCGCGACCTTCGCCGCCCGCGTCGGGTCATCGAAGGCGCGCCACAGGGCCAAGAGCCCGAGATACATGATGAAGAGCACGAGAACCGAGGTGAGCCGTGCGTCCCACACCCACCAGGTGCCCCACATCGGCTTGCCCCAGACGGAGCCGGTAAAGAGCGCGAGGAAGGTGAACGCCGCCCCGATCGGGGCTGCCGCCCGCGCCGACACGTCGGCGAGCGGATGGCGCCAGACGAGCGTGCCGAGAGCCGCGCCCGCCATCACCAGGTAACAGAACATCGCAAGCCAGGAGGCCGGCACATGCACATACATGATGCGCACGCTGTCGCCCTGCTGATAATCCGGCGGCGAAGCCACCAGCGACAGGTAGAGGCCGATGGCCAGCGTCACCACCGCGAGAACGGTGACGAAGGGCAGGATACGTGCCGACCACGACAGGAAGCGTGTCGGATTGGCGAGGCTGGAGATGGTACCCATGAGAAGACTTTAGGACCATTCTAGAGTGACAGCAAACACCACTTGCTTTCACGTCCAGGCTCAACCAGCCATGAGCTAGATCAATCGAGACCGAGACGAAGTGCCGCTGCGCCCGCAATCGGCGCCAGAACCGCTGAAAACATCGTGAACGCGCACAAAATCAGGAAGGGCGCGAGGAACGGGTCCGGGTCGGCGATCGCCCCGTTGACGGCCGCGACCCCGAAAATCAGCACCGGGATCGACAGCGGCAGGACGAGGATCGCCGCCAGCATGCCGCCCCGCGCCAGCCCCGCCGTCAGCGCCCCGCCCACCGCGCCGATCATGGCAAGGGCCGGCGAGCCGACGACGAGCGTCGCCGTGACGGCCGCAAGCGACAGCGCGTCGAGATTGAGGATGAGCCCGAGGATCGGCGCCACGACCACGATCGGCAGCCCATGCGCCAGCCAGTAGCCGGCCGCGCGCGCGAAGACGAAGAGCGCCAGGGGCTCGCCCGACACCATGATGAGTTCGAGCGCCCCGTCCTCGCGGTCCTGGCCGAAGAGCCGGTCGAGCCCGAGAAGCAGCGACAGCAGCACCCCGATCCACAGAACCGCCGGCCCGATGCGGGCGAGAAGATTGAGATCCGGTCCGACGCCGAACGGAAACACGGTGACGACGGTCAGAAAGAAGAGGAGGCCGGTGAGCGCGCCGCCGCCGGCGCGGAAGCTCGCTTTGACCGTCTGTCCGATGATGGCGGAAAAGGCGCTCATGAAGGCTTTCTCATTGCAGCTCGAGCGTGCGGGTCGGCGGCACGGGAAGGGTGAGATGGGTCGCCGCGATGATGGCGCCGCCGGCATCGAGATGCGTCCGCATCAGCCCGCCGAGCACCGCCTCGCCGTCGCGGTCGAGGCCCGAGGTCGGCTCGTCGAGAAGCCAGACGGGCCGCTTCGACAAGACGAGCCGCGCAAGCCCGGCGCGTCGCCGCTGCCCGGTCGAGAGCGCCCGCGCCGGCAGATGCATGGCATGCGCGAGGCCCACCTTTTCGAGCGCGTCGTAGATCGCCTCGCCGCCCGTCTCGCCGCCATAGATGCGCGACCAGAGCTTCAGGTTTTCTTCCACCGTGAAGACGCTTCTGAGCCCGTCGCCATAGGCGAGGAAGTGCAAGAACCCCTCCTCCAGCGTGCCGGCCTTGATGGTCACGGAGCCGGCGACCGGAAACAGAAGCCCTGCGATCATGCGCAACAGGCTCGATTTGCCGGTGCCGTTCGGACCGACGATGGCGAGCACTTCGCCGCCTGACAGCGAAAAGCTGACGCCTTCGAAAATCGGCCGTCCCCCGCGTTCGCAGGCGAGATCTTCGGCATTCACGGAAATCGGGATGGGAAAGGAATTTTGGACCAAGTGTCGTTCTCTGCGGCATCGGCCGTTTGCGCGGCTGGTCTCCGCTTTAAGAATATTCTATATGCCCGGCAACCGGCGGCGGCAGGCGCTCCTCTCCGCCGGCCTCCAAAAAATCAGCCGGAACCGCACCGGAGGAGAGGCATTGGCCCAAGAGCGGCCGGCCTCATTGTGCGATCAAAGGAGCCTCGCGTGACCAAATCTCTCGACAGTTTCAAGGCCCGAAAACAGCTCGAAGTCGATGGGCGGACCTATACCTATTTCTCTCTGACTGAAGCGGAAAAGAACGGGCTCGACGGCGTTTCCCGCCTGCCCTTCTCGCTCAAAGTCCTCTTGGAAAACCTCCTGCGCTTCGAAGACGGGCGCAGCGTCACCGCCGACGACATCAAGGCCGTCGCCGAATGGCTGAAGGAGCGCCGCTCCTCGCGTGAGATCGCCTATCGTCCGGCGCGCGTCCTCATGCAGGACTTCACCGGCGTGCCCGCCGTCGTCGATCTCGCTGCCATGCGCGACGCCACGACGCATCTCGGCGGCGACCCGAACGTCATCAACCCGCTCGTCCCGGTCGACCTCGTCATCGACCATTCCGTGATGGTCGATTATTTCGGCACGCCGGAATCCTTCGAGAAAAACGTCGAGATGGAATACGAGCGCAACGGCGAGCGCTATCAGTTCCTGCGCTGGGGCCAGGGCGCGTTTGAAAATTTCCGCGTCGTTCCTCCGGGCACCGGCATCTGCCACCAGGTGAACCTCGAATATCTCGCCCAGACGGTGTGGACGCGTGAGGAAGACGGCGAAACGTTTGCCTTCCCGGATACCCTCGTCGGCACCGATTCCCACACGACGATGGTCAACGGCCTCTCCGTTCTCGGCTGGGGCGTCGGCGGCATCGAGGCGGAGGCCGCCATGCTCGGCCAGCCGATCTCCATGCTCATCCCGGAAGTCATCGGCTTCGGCCTCACCGGCCGCCTGCCGGAAGGCACGACCGCGACCGACCTCGTTCTGACGGTCACCCAGATGCTCCGCAAAAAGGGCGTCGTCGGCAAGTTCGTGGAATTCTTCGGTGAGGGCCTGTCCAACCTCTCGCTCGAAGATCAGGCCACGATCAGCAACATGGCGCCGGAATATGGTGCCACCTGCGGCTTCTTCCCGATCGACAACGACACGCTCAAATATCTGAAGGCGACCGGGCGCGATCCGCATCGCGTCGAGCTGGTGGAGGCCTATGCCAAGGCGCAGGGCATGTTCCGCTTCGACGACACGCCCGATCCGCATTTCACCGACACCTTGACGCTCGACCTCTCCACGGTGGTTCCCTCGCTGGCCGGTCCGAAGCGGCCGCAGGACCGGGTGCCTCTGACGGACGCCGCAGGCGCCTTCGAAAGCGCCCTCGGCGAATTGCGCGGCGGCAAGAAGAGCTCGCAGGAGCCGCCGGAAAGCACCGGCGAGGCCCGTTACATGGACGAAGGCGCTGAAGGCGTCATGGACGTGCCGTCCTATCCGGTCGAGGGGATGGAATATCATCTGCGCGACGGCGACGTGGTCATTGCCGCGATCACCTCGTGCACCAACACCTCCAATCCGAGCGTTCTGATCGCCGCCGGACTTCTCGCCCGCAAGGCGCGCGAGAAGGGCCTGGAGGTGAAGCCGTGGGTGAAAACCTCGCTCGCCCCGGGTTCGCAGGTCGTCACCGACTATCTGGCGAAATCGGGTCTGCAGGAAGATCTCGACGCGCTCGGCTTCGACCTCGTCGGCTATGGCTGCACCACCTGCATCGGCAATTCCGGACCGCTGCCGGAGGCGATTTCCGCAACCATTGCCGAAAACGACCTCGTCGCCTGCTCGGTCCTCTCGGGCAACCGCAACTTCGAAGGCCGCGTCAATCCGGATGTGCGGGCGAATTATCTCGCCTCGCCGCCGCTCGTCGTCGCCTATGCGCTGGCCGGCTCGCTCCGCCTCAACGTCACCGAGGAGCCGCTCGGCGAGGACAGAGAAGGCAACCCCGTCTACCTGAAGGACATCTGGCCGAGCTCGAAGGAGGTCGCCGAGATCGTTCGCCAGGTGATCTCGGAGGAGATGTTCCGCACCCGCTACGGCGACGTCTTCCGCGGCGACAAGCGCTGGCAGGGGATCAAGGTCGAAGGCGGCATGACCTACACCTGGCCGTCGTCGTCGACCTACGTCCAGAACCCGCCCTTCTTCGAAGGCATGGACAAGACGCCGAAGCCGGTGGAGGACGTGGAAAAGGCGCGCATTCTGGGCCTCTTCCTCGATTCCATCACCACCGACCACATCTCGCCCGCGGGCGCCATCAAGCGCGACAGCCCCGCCGGCGACTATCTGGTGTCACATCAGGTGCGGCCGATCGAGTTCAACTCCTATGGCTCGCGGCGCGGCAATCATGAAGTGATGATGCGCGGCACCTTCGCCAACATCCGCATCAAGAACCAGATCCTGTCGGGCGTCGAAGGCGGCTACACCCGTCACTATCCCTCCGGCGAGGAGCTGCCGATCTACACGGCCGCGATGCGCTACGAGGAAGAGGGCGTGCCGCTCGTCATCTTCGCCGGCAAGGAATACGGCACCGGCTCGTCGCGCGACTGGGCGGCGAAGGGCACCCGTCTTCTCGGCGTGCGCGCCGTCATCGCGGAGAGCTTCGAGCGCATCCACCGCTCCAACCTGATCGGCATGGGCGTCCTGCCGCTCGTCTTCAAGGACGACACCTCCTGGCAGTCGCTCGGCATCAAGGGCGACGAGGAAGTGTCGATCGCGGGCCTCACGGATATCCGTCCGCGCAGCGAGGTGACGGCCAGGATCACCTTCGCCGACGGCCGCACCGAGGAGGTGCCGCTCATGGTGCGCATCGACACGGAAGACGAGCTCGACTACTACCGCCACGGGGGAATTCTGCACTATGTGCTGCGCAACCTCGTGAGCGACAAAGAAGCCGCATAGGGATCTTCTGATCTCGGCGGTTCAAGACATGTCACAAGGGTGTGCGCTCACCCCCTTGTGACACTCTTTTGGGGGAGGAGCAGGCATAGTGCGCCGCGTCATGCATCGCTATTTCCGCCTGCTTCCTTTCGCCCTGCCCGCCACGCTCGCTGTCATGCTCGGCGCCGCACTGGCGATCGCAGCCGCGCCGGCCAGGGCCGAAAGCGCGCAAGCCGCCACACCCAGATCAGGGACGAAGGCCGTCATCGAGCTCTTCACGAGCCAGGGCTGTTCCGCCTGTCCGCCGGCCGACGCCTTTCTCAACGAATTGTCGACCCACGACGACCTCATCATCCTGTCGCTGCCGGTCGATTACTGGGACTATCTCGGCTGGAAGGACACGCTCGCCCAGCCCGAAAACACCGCCCGTCAGCGCGCCTATGCGGCGGTGCGCGGCGACGGCAAGGTCTATACCCCGCAGATGGTGGTCAACGGCCACGGCCATTATGTCGGCAGCAACCGCCACAAGATCACCTCGCTGCTCGCCACGGCCCATCTCCCGGTCTCGGTCTCTCTCTCCCGCAGCCACAAGCGCCTCAACGTCGACATCGGCGCCGGCACGCCCCCGCAAGACGGCATGGTGACCGTGCGCCTCGTCACCTTTCTGAAGAAGGTCGATGTGCCGATCCGCTCCGGCGAAAACCGCGGCCGCACCCTCACCTACCGCAATGTCGTCCTCGACAACGAGCCGATCGGCATGTGGGACGGCAAGGCGATGAAGCTCGTTCTTCCGACGGAAGCCGTCATGGAAGGGCCCGGCAAAGGCTGCGCCATCATCCTGCAGATCGAAAGCGACAAAGGCCCAGGCCGCATCCTCGGCGCCGGCACGCTGCACGCCGAGGCGCAGGGCTGAGGTTTACGAAGGACAGCGGCGAGAGGCGCGTCACGACGCCCGCCCTCACTCCGGCGCCTGCTCCTGGCGCACCTCTTCGATCAGCTCCTTCACCTTCGGCAGAATATGGTCGACGATCACCGTCACGCCCTCTTTCGTCGGATGCAGCCCGTCCGGCTGTTTCAGGCTGTCGTCGAGCGCCACGCCGTCGAGGAAGAACGGATAGAAGAGAACGCCCGTCTCTTTCGCGAGATCGGGATAGATCGCGTTGAAAGCCTCGCCATATTCGTCGCCGAGATTGGGCGGCGCGTACATGCCGGCGAGAAGCACCTTCTGGCCGCGCTCTTGCAAGCGCCTGACGATCGTGGTCAGCGCCGCACGCGTCACCTTCGGGTCGACACCGCGGAGCGCATCATTGGCGCCGAGTTCGACGATGACGGCATCCGCCGTCTCCGGCACCGACCATTCGAGACGCTGCTGCCCACCGGTCGCCGTATCGCCGGAAACGCCGGCATTGATCACCTTGGCCGCGATCCCCTCTTCGTCGAGGCGCGCCTGCAACTGATCGGCAAAGCCCGCGCCGGAGGCAAGGCCATAGCCCGCCGTCAGGCTGTCGCCGAAGGCGACGATCTCCACGGGCTCGGCCGCCTGCGCCCGCGTGCCCACAAGTCCGCCGCCCATGATCCCTCCCATGATGAGAGCGAGCCCGAGCCCGAGCGCCGGCCAGATCCGGCCCGCACCACCTGTCCTCGCACCACCTTTGCTCAAAGGAACGTGACCCGGGCCACCCTGGCCCCCATAAACGCCCCCAGAAACTTTGAATGTCATATGCGAAGCCCCATATGCGCAGCCGTGCCCGAAGGCGGATATAGGTTTTCATAAGCGTGCGTGAACCGGCCATTCTGATCGACGGTGCAGAGCTGACGCTCGGCACCGGCCGCTCCCAAGTCCATGTTCTGAGGCAGGCGAGCCTCGTCGCCGCCCCTGGCGAGATGATCGGCCTCATCGGCCCGTCGGGCTCCGGCAAATCGACGCTTCTGATGGTGGTCGCGGGGCTCGAGCGCGTCGACCGCGGCCGTGTCGCCGTGGCCGGGCGCGATTATTCGGAAATGGACGAAGACGCGCTCGCCGCCTTCCGCGGCGACAAAATCGGCTTCGTCTTTCAGGCTTTTCATCTGATGCAGACGATGACGGCGCTGGAAAACGTCGCCGTGCCGCTCGAACTCGCCGGAAAATCGGACGCCTTCGCCCGCGCCGAAAAGATGCTGGCGCGCGTCGGCCTCGGCGAGCGCCTCTCCCATTATCCGGCGGCGCTGTCGGGCGGCGAGCAGCAGCGCGTGGCGATCGCCCGCGCCCTCGTCACCGAGCCTGCGATCCTGATCGCCGACGAGCCGACCGGCAATCTCGACGAAGACACCGGCCGCGAAATCGCCGATCTCCTCTTCGAAACGGTGCGCGAGCACGCCACCACCCTTCTCCTCGTGACCCATGATCGGGCGCTCGCCGAGCGCTGCGACCGGACCGTGAGGATCGCAAGCGGCCATATCGAGCCGGTCAGCGGCGACAAGGCAGTGCCGGCGCGCGAACGCGCCGTAGCGAGCCCGGCCTGAGCGGCCGATGACAGCCTCTTCCTCCCCCGCCCCTCGCCGCGCCCCCGCAACCACCTCGCTGCGCTTTGCGCTGCGCGAGCTGAGAGGCGGTCTTGCCGGCTTCTACGTCTTCCTCGCCTGCATCGCACTCGGCGTCGCCGCGATCGCCGGCGTCAATTCCGTCTCGCGCGCCCTGACGGAAGGCATCGCCCATGAGGGCCGCACCATCCTCGGCGGCGACATCTCCTTCTCGCTCATCCACCGTCAGGCGAACCCGGACGAATATGCCTTCCTCACGAAGACGGCCGACGATGCCGGCGGCACGCTCGCGCTCGTCTCCAATATGCGGGCGATGGCCCGCCGTCTCGACGGATCCGACCAGACGCTGGTCGAGCTGAAAGCGGTCGGGCCGGGCTATCCGCAGCTCGGCACCTTTGCGCTTGCCGGCGGCGGCGATGTTCAAGACGCGCTCTCCACTCAGAATGGCGTCGCGGGCGCCGTCGCCGCGCCGGAGCTGATGGAGCGGCTCAGCCTCAGCGTGGGCGACGAAGTGGCGCTCGGCGCCACAAAAGTCGCGATCCGCGGCGTCGCCGAGACCGAGCCCGACCGCCTCTCCGACGGCATCGGCTTCGGCCCCCGCCTTCTCGTTTCCGAAGAAACGCTGGAGGCGACAGGCCTCGTGCGCCCCGGCAGCCTGATCACCTACGAATACCGCCTCGTCCTGCCCGGCGCCTCGGATGAACGCCTCGCAGCGATCCGCGACACGGCCGACGAGCGCTTCCCCGAAGCCGGCTGGCGCATGCGCTCGCGCGACAACGCCTCGCCACGGCTTTCCGACAACATCGACCGGTTCGCCCAGTTTCTGACCCTCGTCGGCCTCACGGCCCTCGTCGTCGGCGGCGTCGGCGTCGGCAATGCGGTCGCAAGCTTCGTCGATCTGAAGCGGCCGTCGATCGCCACGCTCAAATGCCTCGGCGCCTCGCGCAGCTTCGTCTTCCGCACCTATCTGACGCAGATCCTCATTCTCGCCGCCCTCGGCATCGCGATCGGCCTCGCCGTCGGCGCCATCCTTCCCTTCGTGGCCCTTGCCGCCCTCTCCAACATCCTGCCGCTTTCCGCCGTCCCCGCGCTCTATCCGCGCGAGCTGGCGCTCGCCGCCCTCTACGGGCTTCTCGTCGCTCTCTCCTTCTCGCTCTGGCCGCTCGGCCGAGCCCGCGATCTCAAGGCGTCCAGCCTGTTTGCCGACCGCTCCGCGCATTTTGCCGCAAAACCGGCTCTGTCGATCCGCCTCCTGCAACTCGGCCTTCTCGCCGGCCTCGCCGCGATCGCCATCCTCCTCTCGGCCGACTGGCATATCGCCGCCTGGTTCGTGGCCGGCGTCATCGTCGTCTTCTTCGTCCTGCGCCTCATCGCCTTCGCCATCGTCTGGGCCGCCGCTCATGCCAGCACCATCCGCAACACCACTCTGCGGCTCGCCATTCGCAACATCCAGCGCCCGGGCGCCTTGACCGGCAGCGTCGTTCTCTCGCTCGGTCTCGGCCTCACGCTCCTCGTCACGCTCGCCCTCATCGACACCAATATGCGCGCCCAACTGACCGGGCGCATCGCCGACGAGGCGCCGGACTTTTTCTTCGTCGACATCCAGAATGCCGAGCGCGAGCCGTTCATCGCCCTCCTGCGCCAGGCGGCGCCCGACGGCACCATCCAGACCGTGCCGATGCTGCGCGGCCGCATCACCGAGCTTCACGGCACCCCGGCTTCGGAGATCGAGCCCGAAGAAGGCTCCGGCTGGGTGCTGCGCGGCGACCGCGGCATCACCTATTCGAGCGACCTTCCCGAAAACTCGCGCATCGAAGAGGGCGAATGGTGGCCTGAAGATTATGCGGGAGAGCCCCTCGTCTCCTTCGATGGCGAGCTTGCCCGTGGCCTCGGCCTCAAGCTCGGCGACACCGTCACCGTCAACGTGCTCGGCCGCTCCATCACCGCGAAAATTGCCAATTTCCGTTCCGTGGAGTGGGAATCGCTCGCCATCAACTTCGTCATGGTGTTTTCGCCCAACACGTTTGCGGGCGCGCCGCACACCCATCTCGCGACCCTCGCTCTGCCCGAAGGAAGCCCGGAGAAAGTCTCCGGAAACGTCCTGCGCGAGGTCACCAACGCCTTTCCGGGCGTCACCTCGGTACGGGTGAAGGACGCGATCGAGGCGGTCAATTCCGTGGTGCGGCAATTGGCACTCGCCGTCCGCATCGCGGCCTCCTTGGCGCTCGTCGTCTCCATGCTCGTTCTCGCCGGCGCGCTCGCCGCCGGACATCGCCAGCGCCGCCAGGATGCCGTCATTCTGAAAGCACTCGGGGCGACCAGGCGTCAGCTGATGACGGCGTTTGCCGTCGAATACGGGCTTCTCGGCCTCGCCACAGGCTTTTTCGCGCTTCTGGCGGGCGCCGGCGCCGCCTGGCTCGTCGTCTCCGCCCTCATGGATTTCCGCTTCACGCTCTTCCCCTGGGTCGCGGGCGCAGCGGCCGTCATCGCCCTCGTCGTGACGATCGGGCTCGGCCTTGCCGGCACCTGGCGCATCCTCTCGGTGCGCCCCGCGCCCTTCCTCCGCAATCTGTGATCGGGATAATGTTTCGCTTAACCTTGCGTGATGTTAATTTCTTCCAGGACGGACAGGTCTTGTGATGGACTTGTCCCATTGCCATATGCGGAGCGACGCCCGTTTTTAGCTTAGGCGGAGCACCCCAACAGGAGGAATTCGATGGCTGAATTCGACCGGCAGTACCAGACTGTCGATCGCTCGAGCACAGTATCCCGGGCCGGCGCCCGCGCTGGCATCGACGAGGGCCTGCGTGCCTTCATGCTCGGCATCTACAACAACATGGCGATGGGCCTTGCCGTCACCGGCGTTGCCGCCTTCGCCACGTTCTATTTCGCCGTCGAGCAGACGGCGGGTGGCGCGATGCTGACGCCCTTCGGCCAGGCCGTTTATGCGAGCCCGCTGAAGTGGGTGATCATGTTCGCCCCGCTTCTCTTCGTGTTCGGCTTTTCGGCCGGCATCAACCGCATGCAGCCGGGAACGGCGCGGATGGTGTTCCTCGCCTTCGCGGCGGTGATGGGTCTGTCCCTGTCGACGATCTTCCTGGTCTTCACCGGCCAGTCGATCGTGCAGACGTTCTTCGTCACGGCGGCGGCCTTCGGTGGCCTCTCTTTGTGGGGTTACACCACCAAGAAGGATCTGTCGGGCTGGGGTTCGTTCCTGGTGATGGGCCTGATCGGCATCATCATCGCCTCGATCGTGAACATCTTCCTCGCCTCGTCGGCGCTGCAGTTTGCCGTCTCGGCGATCGGTGTCCTGCTCTTCGCAGGCCTCACCGCCTACGACACGCAGCGGCTGAAGAACACGTATGATTACGTGTCCGGCGACACGGTGGCCGCGGGCCGCGCCTCCATCATGGGCGCCCTGCAGCTCTACCTCGACTTCATCAACCTCTTCATGTTCCTGCTTCAGTTCATGGGCAACCGCAACTGAGCGGAATGAGGTTTTTGAGATAGCTTCGAACGGCGCCTTCGGGCGCCGTTTTTGTGTGCGCTTTCTCCCATCGACGCTGATCGCGCAAAGCGCTATGGCGAAACGATGGACACACCCGCCTCTCTCACCATTCGCGCCGCCGAAGCGGCCGATATCCCGGCCATCACCAAGATCTACGCCCATGCCGTCCTTCACGGCACGGCGAGCTACGAGCTCGATGCGCCCGACGAAGCCGAGATGCTGTCGCGTTTCGAGACGATCCTGGCGGGTGGCCATCCCTACCTCGTGGCGCTTCGTGGCGATGAGATCCTGGGCTACGCCTATGCCGGCGCCTTTCGCGCCCGCCGCGCCTACCGCTACATGGTCGAGGACGCGATCTACATTCATCCCGAAGCGCACCGCCAGGGGATCGGCCGGCGCCTGCTCGAAGCGCTCATTCAGGAATCGGAACGGCGCGGCTTTCGTCAGATGGTCGCCGTCATCGGCGACGGCAGCCGCCATGTCGCCTCCGTCGGCCTGCATGCGTCGCTCGGCTTCCGCCATGCCGGCACGGTCACCGCCTCAGGCCTGAAATTCGGCCGCTGGCTCGACACGGTATGGATGCAAAAAGAACTCGGCGAAGGCGGCAGCACCCTGCCCGATCGCGAGCCCGGGCTCCCGGCAGAATAAGCGCGCAGGCGGCGAGACGGGCCGCCCGCCGATCAGCCCGAAACGAGCTTCAGCTTCGGCTTGTCGAGGATCTTCAGAACCTGCGCCAGATCGTGGCCGCGCTTCAGGATCGTGCCGCCGGTCGCCACCACCCGGTAGGCGCCCTGTTTGCGGGCGAGAGCGGGCACCTTCTCCACCTTGTAGAGCGGCATTTCGCTGGCGCGCCGGAAGATCGAGAAAATCGCCCGATCCGCCAAATGGTCGATGGCGTAATCGCGCCATTCGCCTTCCGCCACGCGCCGCCCGTAAACTCTGAGGATGACGTCGAGTTCGGTGCGGTGGAAGGCGACCAGCGCCTTGTTGGCGCCCGGCTTCCCACCGGCATGCGTCCCAGACTGCGCCCCAGAATGCGTCGACGAATGCCCCCCGGGATGCATCGACGAATGCCCGCTCGTTTTCTCGCTCGAATGCGCTGCGAAACCCGTCCGCAGCGCGGCCCTAGACCCGTCTTCTGTCTCGCTCAAGCAAGCCTCCTGATGGCCGTTCATTAAAGCGGCAATCGCGGCAGGCAGGCAAGGCTAGATTGGTTGAACGTCCCGTCGCGGGAAAGAAATTTCATATTGTCGCCGGAATTCAGCCCTTCGCACGCCACTCTGGAAAGCGAGATTGAGACTGCCTCATATAATTCGTCGGAGCCGGGGCGACGGTTCGCCCCCAGCCCCCGAACTCCGGTTCCGCCGAATATTGTTCCGAGTAGGTTCAATCCCCCAGAGGTAACACCTTAAAGGCCGGTCAGTCCGGCCTTTTTCTTGTCCGGCCCTTTTCTTCTACGGCCCCTCATCGTGTTCGCTGCCGGATCGGGCCAGGCGTCACGCCTGGTCTTTTCGGTCCCCTTCTTTCCTTTCCCCATCTGGCCCTAGAATAGGGAGCAGTCGCGGTGCCCATGCGTGATTCGCAAGGCACAGCCGAACCGGCCCGAAGGCCCCGCATGGGAGACCGTCATGCCCCGCCTCTTCACGGCGCTCGAGCTTCCCTCCGACATCGCCTTCTCGCTCTCCCTGTTGCGCGGCGGCCTGCCCGGAGCGCGCTGGATCGACCCGGAGAACTACCACATCACGCTCCGCTTCATCGGTGATGTCGACCACCGCACGGCGAACGAGGTCGCCGGCACGCTGGCGCAGGTGAGCCGGCAGGGTTTCGAACTCTCCTTGTCGGGCCTCGGCACCTTTGGCGGACGCAAACCCCATTCCGTCTGGGCGGGCGTCTCCGCCGGCGACAAGCTGCGCGAACTGCAGGCCGATCTGGAACGCCGCCTGCAGCGTCTCGGCCTCGATCCCGACCGGCGCAAATTCAGTCCGCATGTGACGCTCGCCCGCCTCAAGACGGCGAGCCAGGGCGATGTCGCGGCCTATCTGGCGCTCCGCGGCGATTTCCGCACGCCCCCCTTCGAGGTCGGGCGCTTCGTGCTTCTCTCCTCGCGCGATTCCAGAGGCGGCGGCCCCTACATCATGGAAGAAGCCTACCCGCTCGCGGCCTGACACCGCCCGGACGGACGGGGCGGACCCCAGCCCAATCATCCCTCTCAATCGCGCATCGGATCGCGCGGCGCATGCGGCCGCCCGTCGAGAAAGCCGAGATCGCGCAACCGCGCTTCCGGCATCTCGTCGAGATCGAGCCGTCGCGGCCTGCCCCGCCAAGCCATAAATTGCGCCATGAGAGCCGCAAACCATTGGATGCGCCGGACTGGGCGTCCGGACGCGCATGTTTCTGCGAACATCGCCCATCTCCTGAACAGGTCTCTCCTGAGTGATGTTCGTTTCTAAGCCTTGCAGCGGCCTCCGATCCAACCAATAATCCGCACCTTGCAATAAGGTGCACTTATGCCTTCTTCGCTTCCGCCAGTGGCGGCGATCCGGGTTTTCGAGGCCGCCGCGCGGCATCTGAACTTCACGGCGGCCGCCGAAGAGCTCGCCATGACGCAGGCGGCCGTCAGCTATCAGATCAAGCTTCTGGAAGAGCGCCTCGGCACGCGTCTCTTCGTGCGCCGGGCGCGCGGCGTCGAGCTGACGGAGGCGGGCGCCCGCCTTGCCCCGGCCGTGCTGCGCGCCTTTGAAGGGTTGCGGGAGAGCTTCGCCGCCTTGGCCGTCACCAGCGAACACATTCTGTCGGTGAGCGCCGTCGCCACCTTCGCGACCACCTGGCTTGTTCCAAGGCTCGGCTTCTTCCAGCTCGCCCATCCGGAAATCGCCGTGCGTCTCGACACCAGCAACCAATTGACGGATTTCGCGCGCGATTCCGTCGATCTCGGGCTGCGGGCAGGCCGCGGCGACTGGTCGGGCCTTGCGATCCACAAGCTGCGCGACATCGCCTTCTCGCCTATGCTGAGCCCGGCGCTTGCCGCGCGCCTCGGCCCCGCGCCGAAACCCGCCGACCTTCTCGACCTCCCCTTGATCGATCCGTCGGATTCCTGGTGGACGGACTGGTTCCGCCTCGCCGGCATCGAGGCCGGTGACATCGAGGAACGCTCGGGCCTGCATCTTCTGTCCCAGCATCTCGCCGCCCGCGCGGCCCTCGCGGGCCAGGGCGTCGCCATCCTGGAGCCGGCCTTCTTCGCCGAAGAGGTGGCGGCGGGGCACCTCGTTCAGCCTTTCTCCCTCGCCGCCTCTTCCAACTGGGCCTATTACCTCGTCTATCCCGAGACCCGCCGTCCGCCCCGCAAGGTGCGCGTCTTTCGCGATTGGATCATGAGCCGTCTGCAGGAAGAGGCGGCGCTCCGCCCGGACACGGCGGCGAGAGAGGCACCTGATCCCCGCACGAGCTGAGGCGGCGATGCGGCCAGGCGGCGCCAGTCATTAGCAGCGTTGGCAGCTCGCCCCTCCGCTCCAGATAAAGGCCCAAGGCCAGACAAAAGTGTACGGACGGACGTCTCGGCATCATCCCAGCATCAGCGACGCACGGAAGGCTCGAACATGAAAATCGGCTTCATCGGATTGGGCCAGATGGGCACCGGCATGGCGAAAAACCTCATCGCCGCCGGTCACCAGGTCACGCTCTACAACCGCACGCGTTCCAAGGCGGAGGCCCTGGCTGGAGATGGTGCAACAGTCGCTGACACGATCGCCGACGCCTGCCGCGGAGAGGCCGTCTTCACCATGCTGCCGGACGACAGGGCGCTCGCAGGAATCGTCGACGGCCCCGACGGCATCCTGGAACACCTGCCCAAGGGCGCGCTCCACATCTCCTCGAGCACGATCAGCGTCGCGATGGCGGAGCGGCTCGCCGCATCCCATGCCGAAAAAGGCCAGGCGTTTCTTTCAGCCCCCGTCTTCGGGCGTCCGGAAATGGCCGCCGCCGGCAAGCTCTTCGTCGTCGCCGGCGGCGCCGCGGCCGCCATCGAGACGGCGAAACCGCTCTTCGAGGCGATCGGCCAGCGCACCTTCGCCATATCCGAGGAGCCGAAGGGCGCGAGCCTCGTCAAACTCTCCGGCAATTTCCTCATCGCCTCGGTGATCGAATCCCTCGGCGAGGCGATCGCCCTCGTCGACAAAGGCGGCATCGACAAGAACGCCTATCTGGAGCTTCTCACCTCGACGATTTTCGGTGCGCCCGTCTACAAGACCTATGGCGGCCTCATCGTGGAGGAGAACTTCGAGCCGGCCGGCTTCCCAGCACCCCTCGGCAAGAAGGACGTCGATCTCGCCATGCAGGCGGGCGATGCCCTGAACGTCCCGCTGCCGATCGCAAGCCTCTTGCACGACCGCTTCCTGCGGCTTCTCGCCCATGGCGGGGAAAATCTCGACTGGTCGGCGATGGGCGCGCTCGCGGCAAAGGATGCCGGCAGAAAGAACTAGCCTCTCTCTCGACCTTCTTCGCGCATCGCCTTGTGGCGCTGCGCACGCCATTCCTCGCGCGTGATTTCCCAGATCTCCGAGGGCAGGCGGCCGCTGACGAAGCTGCGCTCCGTCACCGCGACGAGGCGCATCCCGCCGCGCTCGGAGACACGCCTGGAACGGTCGTTCGCGACCGCCTTGGAAACACGCAGCAAAGGCTCACCGAGCGTCTCGAACCAGAATACGCCGACGGCCTCGGTCGCCTCGCCCATCAGGCCCTGCCCCTGCCATTCGGGCGCCAGCCAGAAGCCGCGCTGGTCGTCGTCGCTGTCCCGCCTCAGGCTGATCACGCCGATCGCCTCGTCCGGCCCTGCTTTCGGGCGAAGCGTCCAGTGCCATTCGCGCCCGGCCTCGATCGCCGGCAGCGCCACGTCGCGGATATAGGTGAGCGCCCCATCCTCCGGATAGGGCCACGGCACCACCGCATTCAGATAGCGGACGATCTCAAACTGCGGAAACCTGCGCTGAATGGCGGCAGCGTCATCGATCCGCAATGGTCGCAAGGTTAGGCGCGGCGTCGAGATCTCCGGAATTTTTTGCATGGCCGCAGACCCGACCACCTTACTGCCCGCGCGCCAACAGGATGCGGAAGGCGAAGCCGCCGAAAATGCTGGCACAAAGCCAGTCGATCGCGCGCGAGATCTTGCGCGAACGGCGCAAAGTGGCAGAAACGCGGTCGGCCGCGAGCACCATTGCTGCGCAGGAGGGGACGCCGAGACAGATAAAATAAGATCCGAGAAACGCCAGCTTGGCAGAGGCGTGCGGGTCGTTTACCGAAATGAACTGCGGCAGGAAGGTCACGAAGAACAGAACGATCTTCGGATTGAGGAGATTGATGCCGAAACCTGCAAGCCAGCTCTTCACGAGCGGCTGTCTGGAGCGCAGGCTCGTATCGAGTGTCAAAGCCGAACCACGGCGGATCGCCTGGAACGCGAGGTAGAGAAGATAGAGCGCTCCGACAATCTTCACCGCGAGGAAAGCCTTTGGCGAGGCGGCGAGGAGCGCCGACAGCCCGAAGGCCGCGAGCATCGTGTGCACCACGAGGCCCGAGGTCGCGCCCAGCATGGCGGCAAGTCCGGCCGCGCGTCCCTGCGTCAGCGTGCGGCTGAGAAACAGCGTCATATCGGGCCCGGGCGTAATGATGAGCACGCCGGCCGCGAAGGTGAAGGTGGCGATGACCGCCAGCGAAGGAAGAAAGTCCATACGCGCCTCCTGAGGACCGCATTCATGCCTCTTGCCGATGTCACGCGCCACCCGTTTTTTGCGCCGGTTTTGCGGCTGATGCCCGCGGTCCGCACGGCCGGATCGCGGCCTTTGGCGGATCTTCCCGTGCTTCTGCCACCGCCCGCGCGCCGCGGTCGCCGTGTGGACGACGCCATGGACTTCGTGAAGCGGCGCCCGACGATGACGGCGCTCTCCGCACTTCTTGCGATCCTCCTCGTCTTCGCCGCCTTTCCCGCCATCGATCTCGCCGTCGCCAGGCTCTTCTTCGATAGCAGCCACGGGTTCACGGCGACGGGCGCGCCGCCCTTCTGGCGCAATGTCGGCCGCGGCCTCGAAATCTTTATCGCCATCGCCATCGGCCTGCCCTTCGTCGCGAGACTCCTATGGCCGGACAGGCCGATGCTCGTGCGCCCGCACAAGCCGGTCTTCCTCTATCTCGTTCTGGCGATCGGGCCGGGGCTTCTCATCAACGGCCTTCTCAAGACGTTCTCGGCGCGCCCGCGCCCCCGTCATCTCTTCGAATTCGGCGGCGAAGAGGTCTTCGCCCGTGTCGGCGATCTCTCCGGCACCTGCCATTCCAACTGCTCCTTCGCCTCCGGCGAAGCGGCCTCCGCCTTCTGGCTGATCGCGCTCGTCTTCGTCGTGCCGAGGGCCTGGCGTCTGCCCGTCTTTCTCGCCACCTTCGGGCTCCTCCTCATCGTCTCGTGGACGCGCCTCGCCATGGGCGGGCATTTTTTGAGCGACGTTCTCGTCGCCTGGCTCGTCACCTTCCTCGTCATGATCGTTCTGCGCTTGCCGGTGCTCTACCGGTTCCAGCCCGAGATCGATCGCGGCGTCACCGCCGCCCTCACCATTCTCGGGCGCCGGCTGCGCGCGGCCGGGCGGTTTGTCTTCTCGACCCGCGCATAAGGCCACAGGCCCCCGTTCGTCGCCATCAAGCCGGGCCTCACGTCTTGCACCGCACCGCACCCGGCCTATAGTGCGCGGCCGATCATAACCCTGCGCAACAAGCGGATTTCCATGGCTTCCGACGTCAAGAAAGTGGTGCTCGCCTATTCCGGCGGCCTCGACACCTCCATCATCCTGAAATGGCTGAAAGTCACCTATGACTGCGAGGTGGTGACCTTCACCGCCGATCTCGGTCAGGGCGACGAGCTCGAGCCGGCCCGCAAGAAGGCGGAGATGCTCGGCATCAAGGAAATCTACATCGAGGATCTGCGCGAGGAATTCGTCCGCGACTTCGTCTTCCCGATGTTCCGCATGAACGCCGTCTATGAAGGCGTCTACCTTCTCGGCACCTCGATCGCGCGCCCGCTCATCTCCAAGCGCCTCGTCGAGATCGCCCACGAGACCGGCGCCGATGCGATCGCCCATGGCGCCACCGGCAAGGGCAACGACCAGGTCCGCTTCGAGCTCAGCGCCTATGCGCTCGATCCCGACATCAAGGTGATCGCCCCCTGGCGCGAATGGGACTTCAAGTCGCGCACCGACTTGATCGATTTCGCCGAAAAGAACCAGATCCCGGTGCCGAAGGACAAGCGCGGCGAGGCGCCCTTCTCCGTCGATGCGAACCTCCTGCATTCCTCCTCGGAAGGCAAAGTCCTGGAAGACCCGAACGAAGAGCCGCCGGCCTACGTCTTCCAGCGCTCCGTCTCGCCGGAAGAGGCACCCGACAAGGCGACGATCATCGAGATCGCCTTCAAGAACGGCGACCCCGTGTCGATCGACGGCAAGGCGATGAAGCCGCATGAGCTTCTGGCGGCCCTCAACGATCTCGGCCGCGACAACGGCATCGGCCGCGTCGATCTCGTCGAAAACCGCTTCGTCGGCATGAAGAGCCGCGGCATCTACGAGACGCCGGGCGGCACGATCCTGCTTGAAGCTCACCGGGCGATGGAATCGATCACGCTCGACCGCGGCGCGGCCCATCTCAAGGACGAGCTGATGCCGAAATACGCCGAGCTCGTCTACAACGGCTTCTGGTATGCGCCGGAGCGCGAGATGATCCAGGCGCTCGCCGACAAGAGCCAGGAGAAGGTCGAAGGCACCGTCCGACTGAAGCTCTACAAGGGCAATGTCATCGTCATCGGCCGGGCGAGCGCGCAATCGCTCTACAATGACGAACTCGTCACCTTCGAGGACGATCGCGGCGCCTACGACCAGCGCGATGCGGCCGGCTTCATCCGCCTGAACGCCCTGCGCCTTCGGACGCTCGGCATGCGCGACCGGCTGAAAAGCTGACGAAAGACTGGCGGCAAGTCCGCATGTCTTTGCAATTGGAGAGGATCAGGACCATTTATTTCCTATGTCCTGGTCCTTTCCCATCGGCCGGCTCTTCGGCTCGGAAATCCGCATCCACGCCACCTTCTTTCTTCTCCTGGCGTGGATCGGGTTCGCGCATTACCAGATGGGCGGGGCCGCGGCCGCCATCGACGGCGTTCTCTTCATCCTGGCGATCTTCGCCTGCGTCGTCGCGCATGAATTCGGTCACGCGCTGACGGCACGCCGCTTCGGCATCAAGACGCCCGACATCACGCTTCTGCCGATCGGCGGGCTCGCCCGTCTCGAACGCATGCCGGAAAATCCGCGCGAGGAAATGCTCGTCGCGCTCGCCGGCCCGGCCGTCAACATCGTCATCGCCGCCGTCTTGATCCTCGCCCTCGGCGGCGCCGTCGATACGGCCTCGCTCGCCTCGCTCGACAATCCGCAGGTGAGCTTTCTGGCCCGCCTTGCCGGCGTCAACCTGTTCCTCGCCCTCTTCAATCTCATCCCGGCCTTCCCGATGGATGGCGGGCGCGTCCTGCGCGCGGCCCTCTCCTTCAAGCTGAGCCGCCCGGCCGCCACCACGATGGCCGCACGCATCGGCCAGGGCATCGCCGTCGGCTTCGGCTTTCTCGCCCTTTACGGCAATCCGATCCTTCTCCTCATCGCCGCCTTCATCTTCCTCGCCGGCAATGCGGAGGCGCGCTCCGTCGGCCTCGAAGATGCCGCACGCGGTCTCAGGGTGCGCGATGCCATGATCAGCGAGTTCGAATCCCTCGCCCCCTCCGCGACCTTGGGCGAGGCCGCCGAGCTTCTTCTGCGCACCACACAGCATGAATTCCCGGTCGTCGACGGCAGCGGCCGCCTGCGCGGCATCCTCACCCGCGCGACGCTGATCGAAAAGCTCGCAGCCGAGGGGCCGGACGCCCCCGTCCTGCATGTCATGACGACCGATATTCCGGTGATTGCCGCGCGCGCCCGCCTGAGCGATGCGCTGAAGCGCCTCCAGGCCGGCATGGCGCCGGCGGTCGGCGTCGTAGAGGGCGGCATCAGCCTGGCCGGCCGCACCGAAGGCGGCCGCTTCATCGGCTATATCACCGTCGACAACATCGACGAGCTGATGATGATCCGCGGCGCCACCGGGCCCGCCTCACCACCAGGCCGCGGCACCGGCCCCGTCGTGCCGCAATAGCCGGTTGCGAACCCGGTCACCGGGCGCGCCCAACCGCCCGGGCCGCAGCGCCCCGCAATCACCCGGGCGGAGCCGAACGAACCCCGATCAACGACTGACACGCAGATTGGAAAGCGAATCGCCGATCTGTTTGAACGCCGTCTGCAAGGCCGAGGTATCCGGGGAATCGAAGTAGAAGCTGTCCTGCGACGCACAGCGTCGCATCATCTGCTCGGTCGAATAACCCGGCTTGTTGAAGGCGATCGTGTAGACGAGAATCCCGGCATTTTTCATCGAGGTGCAAACCTGCTCGAGACGTTTGTTCAACTCGCCCTTGGGATTGCTGTACCCCAGACGTTGTTCGGACTCTGGGCCATAAGCAGAATATTCTTCGCCCCAAGTGTTTTCACCATCTGTCATAATGATGGCGGCCTTATCCATCAGTTCATTGTTGTAGTCGAGTGGCAAGCCGTTTGTGCCCATATCTCCGCCCCAGTAGCCGCGCCAACGCGGTGACAACATCCGCCAGCCCCAGACCGCACCGAGATTGATGTGGGTATTGCCGTCTGTCGTCATCCTGTTGATACCGGCCTCGATCGTCGACTTGACGGGCGTCATTGGTGTCACGGCCTCAGGGCAATATTTGTTTGGGCTCCGCCAAGAATTATTATACGGCGTATAATACGCAGTCGGCTTAGTAACTTTCCACTCACCCCAATAGCATTTGTCCCAAACTTCATAACCCGTGCAGTATCTAGTTGAATTATTCCAGTCATTTTTGGTAGAGTCAGGCCAGAGATACACATGAAAACGGGATTCGACAGGAGGTTTGACCGTGTCGTCGTGCATGGGCGGGGTATCCGTCACGTCCTGGCCATCGGCGCGCGCCTCCACGCAGCCGCCCCACGCTCCGCCGGCTGACTGACCGTAATCGGCGTAAGGGAGGTCACTTGGATCTGTGACATTCTCTATGATCCAACCCGTGTTTCCTCCCCCGATATTTACGGCCTGCGAGAACGGCACCAGGCCCACATAGAGGTTCTCAGCGACGGCATCGTCTCCGAACAGGATATCGACCAGCGTCTTGGCCGCGGTTTTCAACGACCCCAGGCTCGATCTCATCGACCCCGTATTGTCGAGCACCATCACGACTTCGAGCCCACCCATCTCGCGCGTGACCTCCGAATGGGCGCTCACCGTCAGCGACTTGAAGCCGAGGAGGCGCATGAACGTGGTCGGCACCTTCGCCGAGGCATTCACGGTGATCGTGGTCTGCGCCGCATTCACCGTGGCCTTGACGTCGGTGATATGGGCATCCGCATAGCCGTCGGGGAAGTTCGCCCGGACGAACTGCTCCACCTCTTCCTGCACATTGGTCGAGTTGATCCGCGATCCGGCCGCAAGCCCACCGGCATCGGCCGCATTCAGGAGTTTCGCCTGAACGAACTGCGCGCGCCCGACATCGACGGCAAAGCCCATCAGGACGATCAGCCCGAGCGCCGAGAACCCGATCAGCGGCGCAACGGAACCGTCTTCCCGGCGCAGATAGCGATGAAAGAGGCGACGGAGAGAACACAACATCACGAACATCCCGCTGTCGTCGTCAGCTGCCCCAGACGGGGGCGGAACATGGCGTATTTGTAGATACCGTGGTCACCGAAGAAGTAGCTGCCGAATGTCGGCGTCCACTCGTAGAACACCTCGGTGATGATGAGATAATCCTTGGGATCGAGCGTGAGGTCGCCCGGCACGTCGGCGATGTCGCCGATATCGCCGATGCGGCTCGCCACATCGAGTATCCCGCCGCCCTTGCACTGCCATTTGACCCGGATCTTGGTCTCATCGCTGTCTCGGGCGACGGCGCTCAGGATGACGAGGCCGTGGTCGCTGAAATCGAGCGGCTTCATCAACTCGGTTGACGCCTGGAACAGCTGGTCGGCCATCGAATAGGTGAGGGTCTTGTCGCGGGCCACGGCGTCGGCGACGGTGAAGGCCATCTTGTCGGCCTTCTGCTGAACCAGGATATAGCGGCTCATTTCAAAGCCGCCGAGCGTCAGGATCACGAGGAAGGGCGCCGAAAGCGCGAATTCGAGCGCGGCCACACCCGCCTCGTTGCGCCGCAAGGCGCGCAGTCGCGCAGATACCCGGCGTGCTACGCGCCGTGATATCCCACAGGCCAGGTTCAGGATCGGTCGCATCAGAAAGGCTCGTTCTTCACCACCGCATGCACGGTGATATCGAGAGTGTTGTCGCTGCCGCCGAGGATTGAGCCGATCATCGGCGTGATGAACTTCCAGGGATAGGTGATGGTGTAGACGACGACCGTCTTGCCTCCGCCGTAACCCGGCGTGCCGGAATTGTCGTCGTATTTGCCGTTGCCGTTGAGATCCGTGTAGTTCTCGCCATCGTCGCGCACGCCATTGCCGTTGGCGTCGATGAACGGCTCGGGGCCTGCGGTCATTTCGTCGAAATCGGTAAAGGAGCGGCTGCTGATCTTGACCCTGGCCGGGTCGATCAGAACGCTCGCATCCGCTTCGAGGGCGGCGCGGATCGTCTGCTCGCGGGAGAGCTTGTTCTCCTTATCGGTGTAGCCCGTGCGCCCGAGCCGGGTTGCAGTGTAGCTCGCATGCTCCAGCACGCTTTCGGCGGAGAGATAAAGCCCGAGCTCGACGACCCCCATCATCATGAAGATCAGGAGGGGCGAAATCAGCGCGAATTCCACCGCCGTCGCGCCGTCTTCGTCGCGACGCCACCGCGAACATCTTGTTCGATATCGTCCGAGCATAGTTAACGCCTTACGATGACGTTTTCTTTTGTCTCTTCGAGCCGTCATGTGGCTTGCATCTTCGACCCAAAAAAGCACGAAGCGATTAAAATGCGCTGCATTTGGCGGGAAACCTGCAAGAAGCCTCAATGAGGCGTTAAGGGGCGCGTGAAAAATCCGGAGAAATGTGTCAAAGGGCGCTTCTGAGGCGCCTTTTCCGCGCTTCGGACGATGTTTGCGCCACAACCCCTGTCTTCCATGACTGGAATGGAGTATGGGCGGCGCACATATAAAGGCCCTCATGACAAAGACTCTACGTAACATCGCCATCATCGCGCATGTCGATCATGGCAAGACGACGCTCATCGACGTGCTCCTCAAGAGCTCGGGCTCCTTTCGCGAGGGGCTGCGTGTCGCCGAGCGCGCCATGGATTCCAACGCGCTGGAGCGCGAGCGTGGCATCACCATTCTCGCCAAGGTGACGTCGCTCGTCTGGCACGACGCACGCATCAACATTGTGGATACGCCAGGCCATGCCGATTTCGGCGGCGAGGTGGAGCGCATCCTCAATATGGTCGACGGCGCCCTCCTCCTGGTGGACGCGGCCGAAGGCCCGATGCCGCAGACGAAATTCGTGCTCACCAAGGCGCTCGCCGCCGGGCTGAAGCCGATCGTCGTCATCAACAAGGTCGACAAGGGCGATGCCCGTCCCGACTATGTGCTCAACGAAGTCTTCGATCTCTTCGCCGCCCTCGGCGCCTCCGAAGAGCAGCTCGACTTCCCCGTGCTTTACGGCTCTGCCAAGCAGGGCTGGATGGCGGAAACGCCGCAAGGCCAGCATCAGGGCATCGATGCGCTCCTCGATCTCGTCGTGCGCCACGTCAACGCGCCGACCACCGAGGAAGGCCCGTTCCGCATGCTGGCGACGACGCTCGAAGCCGATCCCTTCCTCGGCCGCATCCTTACGGGCCGCGTGCGCTCCGGCGAGATAAAGCCCGGCCAGACGGTGAAGGCGCTGTCGCGCAAGGGCGACGTGGTCGAAAATTTCCGCGTTTCGAAGGTGCTCGCCTTCCGCGGCCTGGAGCGTCAGCCGATCGACAAGGGCGAGGCCGGTGACATCGTCGCTCTCGCCGGCATGAGCGATGCGACCGTCGCCGATACGCTCGCCGATCCGGAGGTGACGACGCCGATCGCCGCCCATCCGATCGATCCGCCGACGCTCTCCATGTCGTTTCGCATCAATGACGGGCCGCTTGCCGGGCGCGAGGGCTCCAAGGTGCAGAGCCGCGTGATCCGCGAGCGCCTTTTGCGTGAAGCGGAAGGCAACGTCGCGCTGAAGATCACGGAATCGACCGACAAGGACGCCTTCGAGGTCGCCGGTCGCGGCGAATTGCAGCTCGCCATCCTGATCGAGACCATGCGCCGCGAAGGCTTCGAATTGACCATCGGCAAGCCGCGCGTCGTCAACAGGACGGACGAGAACGGCGAGGCGCTGGAACCGATCGAAGAGGTCACGGTCGACGTCGACGACGAGTTCTCCGGCGTCGTCATCGACAAATTGTCCACCCGTCGCGGCGAGATGGTGCAGATGCAGCCCTCGGGCGGCGGACGCACGCGCATCGTCTTCTATGTCCCGACACGCGGCCTCATCGGCTATCAGCCGGAGCTTCTCTCCGACACGCGCGGCACGGCGATCATGAACCGCGTCTTCCACGAATGGCAGCCCTGGCGCGGCGAGATTCCGAGCCGCCAGCGCGGCGTCCTGATCTCCAACGGCACCGGCGCGGCCGTGCCTTACGCGCTGTTCAATCTCCAGGATCGGGGTTCGATGATGATCGGGCCGGGCGAAGCCGTCTATCCGGGCATGATCGTCGGCGAGCATTCGCGCGGCAACGATCTCGAGGTGAACGTCCTCAAAGGCAAGCAGCTCACCAATATCCGCTCCGCGGGCAAGGACGATGCCGTGCTTTTGACGCCGCCTTTGAAGCTCAGCCTGGAGCAGGCGCTGTCCTACATCGCCGAAGACGAACTCGTTGAAATCACGCCGCAATCTATCCGTCTGCGCAAGGCGATCCTCGATCCGAACGATCGCAAACGGGCCGAGCGCAGCAAAAAAGATGCCGCTTGACGTATCGACAGTGATTGCTCGAAAGGGGCGAAGCGGCTTACGCTTCGCCCATGAGCGCTGTCGTTATCGATATCCGCTATGCGGAACATTCCGATGCAACCGCCATCGCGGATGTGCATGAGCGTTCCTGGAGCGAGGCCTATGCCGGCATCCTTCCGGCCGTCGCGCTTCGCCAGATGGTCGCCCGCCACGGACCCCGCCACTGGGTGGAGGTGATCGGCCGCAGGCGCAATGTCCTCGTTCTGGAAGTGGGCGGCGTGATCGCCGGCTATGCCACCTTCGGCGTCGCCAGGCAGCGCTCCCATGCCCGCACCGCCGAGATCTACGAGCTCTATCTCCTGCCGGAATATCAGGGCATCGGCGGAGGACGCCTGCTCTTCGAAGAGACCTGCCGCACCTTGAAGGAGCGCGGCTTCACCCGTCTCATCGTTCGCGCCTTGACGGAAAACGCCCGCGCGCTCGAATTCTACGAGCACCGCGGCGGCGAAATCCGCTCCATGGCGCAGACGCTTTTCGGCGAGCGGCGCATGCCCGTCGCGGTTTTTTCGTTCAAGCTCTAAGAGCTGTCGAGCGTTCAGACGACACTCTGAAGCTTCTTCTTAAGCGCGTCCGCATCGCCGGCGAGAAGCAGCACCTTCACGCGGCTCGTCCCGCCGCTTGCAACCGACACCGAGCTCTTCGGCACACCGAGCGTCTTCGCCACCAGATTTTCGAGCGCCTTGTTGGCCGCGCCCTTTTCCGGCACGGCCCGCACGCGCGCCTTGATGACGGCGCGCCCGTCGGCAAGCTCTTCCACCCCTTCGAGCGCATCCTTGGCGGCCTTCGGTGTCAGACGCACCGAAAGCAGGAGCCCCTCGGAGGTCGCCTTGAACGGCTCGCTCAAAAGACGACGGGATAGATGTAATAGACGATGATCCGCTGCAGCAGAAAGATGAGAAGGATCGCGATGATCGGCGAGATGTCGAGCCCGCCGAAGGCCGGCACGAAGCGCCGGATCGGCCGCAGCACCGGCTCCGTCAGCTGATACAGCATGCGCCCGATCGTCGAGACCACCTGATTGCGCGGATTGACGACGTTGAAGGCGTAAAGCCACGAGAAGATCGCGCTGGCGATGATCACCCAGGTATAAAGATTGAGGATCAGAAGGATAACGTCGAGAATGGCGCGCATGGAGGTCCGAGGTGTCTGTGGTGGCAGGACGCTCGCCCATGTAGCTGCCAAGCCGGCGCCTTACAAGGCGTGATCCCGCCGCGCCCCGGCCGTCGAAGCGCGCCCTTCAACACACAGGCGTCGATCTTACGCGACGAGCCGGCAGAGCCGCCGCACCTCTTCGGCCCCATGGGCGCCGGAGCTGAGGGCCACTTCGCGGGCGATCCGGTCTTCCTCGCGGCACAGGTCGCGCTTGGCGCGCAGGGCGCGGATGAGGGCATTGGCGGCGCAGCTGCGTGCCGGATCTCCCGGCTGATAGACTTCCTGCATCAGGAGTATGATCTTGGCATCTTCGCCCATGGCAAAGTCCCTCCTTCGCAGATGACAACGCCCTTTGATTCAAAAGCGTTTCAACTCCGCGACAGTAAGTGCGCGTTATGCTTAACCATTGGTTACGCCCCCGCGCAATGAGCCTCTTCCCCCCTGTGGAAAGCGCCCAAGGTGTCTTCTAGCAGCTGAGGCTTGCGCCGGCCGTGCCTCCAAACGCGGACCAGCCATCTCCGTGCGCAGACGGGGCTTGCGCAGGCAGGGCTGGCGGACGCCGCATCGCGCCCGTCAGGCAGCGAGATCGTGATGCGGCAGCTTGCTGCGCTGGCTCACGGCCCAGCCGGAGACGACGACCGGCTCGCGCTCGAAGCGCGGCAGAAGGCTGCGCCCCAGAATATGGTCGGCCGCCTTCTCGCCCACCATCAGCGAGGGGGCGTTGAGGTTGCCGTTGGTGATCTGCGGGAAGATGGAGGAATCGGCCACTCTGAGCCCCTTGACCCCGATCACCCGGCATTGCGGATCGACGACGGCGCCGACATCGTCGGCCGCCCCCATGCGACAGGTGCCGCACGGGTGATAGGCGCTTTCGACTTCACTGCGCACGAAATCGTCGAGTGCCGCATCGCTCATCGCCCCCGGCCCGGGCGCGAGCTCGGCGCCGGAGAATTCTCCGAAGGCCGGCTGTGCAAAAATCTCGCGCGCCAGCCGGATCGCCGCCCGAAAATCGCGCCAGTCCTGTTCGTAGCTCATATAGTTGAAGCGGATTGCAGGCGCCGTCGCCGCATCCGGCCCATTCAGCCGCACAGAGCCGCGCGAGGGGGAACGCATCGGCCCGATATGGATCTGGTAGCCATGCGCGCTCGCCGCCGCGCTGCCGTCATAGCGCACCGCCGCCGGCAGGAAATGCATCTGCAGGTCCGGATATGCGACGCCCGGCGCGGAGCGGATGAAGGCGCAGGCCTCGAAATGATTGGTGGCGCCGAAACCGGTGCGCGTCAAAAGCCAGCGCGTACCGATGCGCCCGCGGCCGACGAGCCCGAGATGCGGGTTGAGCGTGACCGGCTTGCGGCATTCCTGCTGCACATAGACTTCGAGATGATCCTGCAGATTGCCGCCGACGCCCGGCCGGTCGGCGACGACGTCGATGCCCTGTTCGCGCAAATGCTCCGCCGGACCGATCCCCGAAAGCATCAGAAGCTTTGGCGAATTGATCGACGAGGCGGCGACGATGATTTCCCGCCGTGCCCGGATCGTCTCGCGGGCGCCACCGCGGGAGACGACGAGCCCGACGGCCCGGCGATCCTCGAACAGGATGCGCTCCGCCAGCGTATTGCTCATAAGCTCGACATTCGCGCGCTTCAACGCCGGGCGCAGATAGGCCTGGGCCGATGACCAGCGCTGGCCGCGCCACACCGTCATCTCCATCGGCCCGAAACCTTCCTGAGCCGAGCCGTTGTAATCGAAGGTGAGCGGATAACCCGCCTCCGCGCCCGCCCGGATGAAGGCCGAATAAAGCGGATTGCGCATCATGCCGCGCGTCACATGCATCGGGCCGTCGCTGCCGCGCCAGCCGTCCTCGCCGCCATGGCTCGTCTCCAGCCGCTGGAAATACGGCGCCACGTCGGCATAGCCCCAGCCGGCGGCGCCCATCTCCTGCCAGGTGTCGAAATCCTGCGGATGGCCGCGCACATAGACCATGCCGTTGATCGACGAGGAACCGCCGATCACCTTGCCGCGCGGGCAGGCGAGCGAGCGGCCGCCGAGATGCGGCTCCGCCTCGCTGCGATAGCCCCAATCGTAGCGGCTCGTATTCATCGGGATCGAGAAGGCCGCCGGCATCTGGATGAACGGCGAGACGTCGCTGCCGCCATATTCCACGACGAGCACGCTGTTCTGCCCGTCCTCGGACAGCCGGTTGGCGAGCACGCAGCCGGCGGAGCCGGCGCCGATGATGATGAAATCGACGTCACGCATGAGCTTGTTTCCGATTGAGGAGAGCATCGACGGCATGTTCGAGGAGCGCGGCCGCACCGTCGGGATCGGCGGGCTCCGCGAGCGAACGGCGGATCCACACGCCGTCGATGAGCGCGGCGAGCGTTTCCGCGATCCGCACCGCCTCCTCGCGCACCACCAGATCCTGCAGTGCGTGCAGGAGATTGCTTTCCAGCCGCCGCGTATAGACGCGCAAGAGCCGGCGCGCTTCGGGCTCCGTCTGCGCCGCCTCGTAGAAGGCGAGCCAGGCGGAGATGACGGCGGGACGAAACTGGGCTTCCGAAAAATTCCCGGCGATGATGGCGCTGATGCGGGCCCGCGGCGTCGCCGCGGTTTTCAGGCATCGCTGCATCTCTTCGCCGAGCTCGGAGAGAAGATGGCGCATGGTGGCGAGCAGGAGCTTGTCCTTGCCGCCGAAATAATGATGCGCGAGCCCGGCCGACACGCCGGCCCGCTTGGCGATCGTGCCCATGGTGATATGCGCCATGCCCTCCTGATGGATGGCCTCGATGGCGGCGTCGATGAGCGCCTTGCGGCGCACGGGTTCCATTCCGATGCGTGGCATTGTCGTCTCCTGCCGCTCTTCTGCTTTTTTTTGATTGATCAGTCAATCAAGCAAACATTGCCATTCCGCAGCGATGGTGTTTCGATGCCGCCGCCGCGTCGGAGGCCGCCTGACGACCCCGCCGCACCGGCGGGCCTGGCGCCTTGAGCCGCGCGGCACGCAATTGAATAACCAAGACGGAGACACCGAATGACGCCCATCGCCCGACAGCTTCTTGCCGCCCTATCCGGCGGCGTCTTTGCCCTGTCGCTCGCGGGTCCGGCGCTGTCCCAAAGCGCCCCCGATGCCTGCAAGACGGTGCGCTTTTCCGATGTCGGCTGGACCGACATCACGGCGACGACGGCGCTGGCCTCTGTGGTGCTGGAAAGCCTCGGCTACGAGCCGGACGTGAAAGTCCTGTCCGTGCCGGTCACCTATGCGTCGCTGAAGAACAAGGACATCGACGTGTTCCTCGGCAATTGGATGCCGACGATGGAAGCCGACATCGCCCCCTATCGCGAGGACGGTTCGGTGGAGACTTTGGAGCCCGCCAACCTCACCGGCGCCAAATACACGCTCGCCGTGCCCGCCTACACCTACGAGAAGGGTCTGAAGAGCTTCGACGACATCGCCAGGTTCAAGGACGAGCTCGACGGCAAGATCTATGGCATCGAACCCGGCAATGACGGCAACCGTCTCATCCTCGGCATGATCGAGGACGATCAGTTCGGCCTCGGCGATTTCGAGCTCGTGGAATCCTCCGAGCAGGGCATGCTCGCCCAGGTCGGCCGCGCGGTGAAACGCGACGAGCCCATCGTCTTCCTCGGCTGGGAGCCGCATCCGATGAACGCCAATTACGAGATGAAATATCTCTCCGGCGGCGATGACGTCTTCGGCCCCGATTACGGCGGCGCCACGATCTATACGAATGTCCGCGAAGGCTATCTCGACGAGTGCCCGAATGTCGGCCAGTTCCTGAAGAACCTGAAGTTCACGCTGCCGATGGAAAACGAAATCATGGGCGCGATCCTCAACGACAACAAGGAAGGCCGGACGGCCGCCAAGGAATGGCTCGAAGCCCATCCCGACACCCTCGACAAATGGCTTGAGGGCGTAAAAACCTTCTCCGGCAAGGATGGCCTGCCGGTGGTCAAGGAAAGCCTCGGGGGCTGAGGCCCCGGCAAACAGCCAAAAATTCCGGGCCGGCGAAGATCTCCGCCGGCCCACCGCAACCCAGGACGGGGATCAGCCGTTCACCGCAAGAAGACAGCGGATGCTCCGCCGTCAGAAGCGGTTGGGAATGCACAAAAAAAACCTGAGATCGCCGGCGGCGGATCGTCTTGAAGAGCTGACGCGGGAGAACGCCGAACTGAAGGCGCAGCTCGCGGCTTTGGGCGCGGGCGGGAGCGCCTCCGCCGCAGAGGAAGACAATGCCCGGGCCCGCCTGTTGCGCCGCGAAGAGCAGCAGGCGATCGTCGCCGCGCTCGGCAATCGCGCGCTCGCCGGCGCTCCGCTCGACGATCTGTTGGGCGAGGCGGTCTCCGGTGTCGGCAAGGCGCTCGGCTGCGACTACACCGCCATTCTGCGGCTTCTTCCCGATGGCGAGAACTTCCTTCTGACCGCCGGCTCGGGCTGGCGGACGGGCCTCGTCGGCACGCATCTCGTCAGCGCGCGCACGGGCTCCAAGGCCTCCTTCGCTTTGAGTTCCGGACAGCCCGTCGTCACCAGCGACATCGGCCACGAATCCCGCTTCGACCAGAGCGACATTTTTCTCGAACACGGCGTCAAGAGCGGCGTGACCGTCCTCATCGGCAAGCAGGACAACCCCTGGGGCGCGCTCGGCGTGCATGCCTGCGAGACCGAGCGCTTCGTCGCCGAGGACATCGGCTTCGTGCAGGCCGTCGCCAACATTCTCGCCGTGGCGATCGAGCGGCAGCGTGCCGAAACCAGATTGCAGGCGCAGGAACGGCGCCTGCGTCTGGCGCTCGACAGCGCCCATATCGGCACCTGGGTCTGGCACAAGGAAGAGGGCCTCTCCTATTGGGACGAGACCACCTTCGACATCTTCGGCGTTCAGGAACGAAGCGGCCCGCTCACCCATGAGGAGGCCCTCGCCTTCGTCCATCCCGCCGATCGCGAGCGCGTCTCGCGCGAGCTGAAAGCTCTCATCGAGGAGGGCCGGCCGTTATCGATCGAGTTCCGCATCACCCGCTCCGACGGCGAAATCCGCTGGCTCGCCTCGGCCGCCGAATGCCATCGCAGCGACCAGGGCACGCGCGCCTATGGCGTCAATTACGACATCAGCGCCACCAAGAAGGCGCAGGCCGAGCTTGCCGACAACGCCGCCCGTTACCGCCTTTCGCTGCGCGCCGTGGCGGGCGTCGTCTACCAGCGCGACATGACGACGGGCCAGGTGACGGCGAGCGAAGGCCTGGAAAGGCTGGTCGGAGAAAGCCATGGCGGCACCTCCTTCCTGCCCTGGTGGATCGAACGCGTCCATCCCGACGACCGCGACAGGCTGCGTGCCCTCGACGCCGAGCTGCAAAAAGGCGAGCGCGACAGTTTTGAGGCGACCTATCGCGTCCGCCACGCGGACGGCCGTTGGATCGACGTCTGGGACCGCGCCTATCTCGTGTTCGACAAGGAAGGGCGTCCGAGCCGCCTCTTCGGCTTCGCCTCCGATGTGAGCGAGCTCCTCGAGGTGCAGCGGCGCCAGACGGTGCTTCTCGCCGAGCTCGACCACCGCGTGAAGAACATGCTCGCCAATATCAGCGCCATCGCCACGCAAAGCCGCAGCGAGACGCATTCCATCGATTCCTTCATCCGCTCCCTGCGGGGCCGCATTCAGGCGCTCGCGGATGCGCATGAACTCCTGAGCCGCTCCGGCTGGAACGGCGCGCTGTTGCGCGACCTCGTCGAAGGCGCCTTGAGGGCCGCCGGCGGGCGCGCCAATGTCCGCCTCGAAATCGACGGTCCCGATGTGATGCTGCCGCCGCGCCTCACGCAGAGCCTCGCCTTGAGCCTGCACGAACTCGCCGCCAATGCCGCCCGCTTCGGAGCGCTCTCGGCGCCGGGAGGTCATCTCAAGATCAGCTGGGAACGCGACGACCTGCGCAACGGCCATCTGTTCTCATGGGACGAAACCGCCCCGGAGGCTCTGCAGCCGCCCGCCAATGAGGGCTTCGGCACTTTCGTCATCCGCTCCATGATGGAGACGGAGCTGCGCGAAAAGGTGCGTCTGGAATTTCGTCCCCAGGGTGTTCTGTGCACGTTCCGCATCCCGCAGATGAAGGAGGCGCCGCGGCACGATTTGCCGGCGGCCGCACGCGGCCGTCAAAACGGCAGGAATGGTGCCGAACCCGCTTTGCCGAAAGGCTCGATCCTGATCGTGGAGGATTCCCCCCTCCTCGCCTCCGTCATGCAGGAAGCGGTGGAAGCGGCGGGGTGGCCGGTCGTCGGCCTCGCCGCCGATGTCGCGGAAGCGCGCCGCATGGTGGCGGAGCGCAGTTTCTCGCTCGCCCTCCTCGACCTCAATCTGCAGGACGAGATTTCGACCGAAGTGGCGCGCGACCTCCGCCGCAAGGGCGTGCCCTATGTCATCGCCAGCGCCTATCGCCCGCAAGATCTTCTGGAGCCGGACTTGGCCGATGCCCCCTATCTGCCGAAACCGATCGACCAGAGAGCGCTCGTCGAAATCGTGCGCCTGTTGATGTCGAGCCCGCTCGAAAGCTTCGCATCCATGTGAGAGGCCGTCGATGTGAGAGGCCGCGATGCATCGCCCGGATCGACGGGAGCCCGGAACCAGACGGCGGGCGACCGAGCCGAACGCCCGCGCCCCCTCTATGAGAGCGCCCCTCCATGAAAGCAGAGTCAGGACACCATCTCAAAGCCGGCGAGCTGGCGCACGGCGGCTTCGACGGCGACCCGCTCGAACGGCTTGCGCACGATCAGGGCATCCCGCTCCCCGACGGAGCGCAGCACTTCGCTCGGAAATGCCGTCAGATACATGACCCGCGCTTCATGGAAGCGGCGGATGGTGCTGACGGCGTTGAGCCCGTTGCCCTCGGCGAGGCGGACATCGGCGAGGATGAGATGCGGCCGCTTTTCCGCCGCCTTGAAAACGGCCTCGCTCTCTTTGCTGGCCGTGCCGATGACCTCGATGCCCATGCCCGAAACGATGCCGGAGATGTCGTTGGCAAGAAGCGGCTCATCCTCGATGATCAGCGCCGACAAGGTCGGCGAAGCGAGCATCCGGTAGCCGTCGTCGACGAGATGCTGCGCCCGGTCCGGGCTGATGCCGAGGATCGTCGCCACGTCCTCCGCCCGAAAGCCGCACACGGCTTTCAGGGCAACGGCTTCGCGTTCTTTCTGCGGCAGACGCAAAAGACCGCCATGCAGCACTTCCTGTCCGATGGCACGGCCGTTGCTGACCCACATCGGCGAGATCTCGGACGCGCCGACCTCATGGAAATGGCGGAAAAGGATGATGAGCGGATCGCCGTGCCCGTCGAGGCGCGCCGGATCGAACCGGCGCAGACAGCGTTCGATCACCTCGTCGGCCTGCGGCAGCGAGCCGAACAGGCAGAAGGCGTAGCGGCGAAGACGAGCCACCGCTTGTTTCACGTCGTCGGAAACCTGCGTGTTCATAATCTCCCCCGATCCGGATGAAAGCCGCCCAATCCGACCGAAACCCGAAGGATCAACCTAGACGAATGCTGGCGCGACCACATTAACCTGAGCGAACTTAGTATCCAAACGCGCCTCGAGGCGCCAAAAGCGCGTAGCCGTCTAATTACCTTAGACGTGAAACCCCGACAAAATATGGCAGGCTTCGCCGCCGCGGGTGATTCTTGCGCGAAACCGGGCATTGGGGAAGAGAGCAGGCAAACGGTGCCATGACGACCGGTGACGACCGGAATGACAAAGTCCGTCGCGAGATCGCCGAGCTGATCCCGCATCTACGCCGCTTTGCGAGGTATCTCGTCCAAAATCCGGAATGGGCGGACGACCTCGTGCAGGAGTGCCTGGTGCGCGCGGTCGCCTCTTTGGGGCGCTATGAAGACGGCACCAATCTGAAAGCCTGGCTCTTCACCATCCTGCGCAACATCTACAAGAACGATCTGCGCAAGAGCGCCAATCGGCGACGGGTCGAAGAGGACCTGACGCATGAGGCGAGCACCCACAGCAAGCCCGTCCAGGAATCCGCCGTGGCTCTCCAGGAGGTGCGCCAGGCCTTTGCCCACCTCTCGCCGGAGCATCGCGAGATCCTGCTTTTGACGGCGGTCGAAGGCGTCGGCTACGAGGAAGCGGGCGAGATGCTCGATATTCCGATCGGCACGGTGCGCTCGCGCGTCTCGCGCGCCCGCGCCCGCCTCACCGAGCTCCTGGGGCAAGGCAATGCGGACGAAACCGCCGCCGGGGAGCCCCGCGGCGCCGAAACCGGAATGCACAAGAAAGACGGATAGGGCTCAACGCGCGTGAGCCGCAGGCCCTCTGGTGGGGAAAGCAGGGCCTCTGGGTGACGTGAAAGAGCGGCTGGGCGCCGCCCTCGCTCGCCGATGTCAGATGCTGAGCTGCAGAGAGATTCCCGTGCCGCTCTCGCGGGGTGCGGCCGCAAGGCGAGCCCTCAAACGCCGAGGGGCCGCCGAACCGGCCGCCGCACCGGCTCACGCGCCCCTGAAAGCCGCTCGGCTCAATCCTCGCGTTTCGTCGTTCTGAACGGAGAATAGTCGGCAGAAGTCCCCGCCCCGTCGCCAGCCATCGCATCAGACGCGTCTTCCGGCGCCTGCGCAGCGCCGGTGAGCGCCTGAAGCAGGCGCTCCGGCACGTCCTCCGCCAGGACTTCCTCGCCGAGCTTCGCGAGCTGCCTTTGCAGATTGGTGTCGTCCTGCGCGACGGGGGGCGAAGATACCATGGGTTTGCCGCCGAATTGAGTTCGCGGTCTGATCATCTCAACTGCCTTGAACCAGCGCTTCGTCGCGCGATGTTGCTCGACCGCCGGTCCGCTGTCAAACGGCCGCCTACCGTGCGGAAACCGCCTCTGCGCCGCCGTTGACCGCAGCCCCGGACGCCGAAGCGGCGGTCTTGCGGACCGGATTTCTCGGCGCCTTCCAGCGCCCGGCCTTGCGGTAGAGGCTCGCCTCCAGGTCGGCAAGCGCTTCGTCGAGGAACGCCCGCATCATCGGCGACACCGACTGCATCACATCCTCGTCGGCGCGCTGCCACAGCGCTTCGATCTCGGCGACCTTCTCCTCACCCTTCTCGGTGAGTTCGATCATGCATTTGCGCTGATCCTGCGGGGCGGTCCGCCGGCGGATATAGCCGTTGCGCTCCAACCGCACCGTCATCTTCGTCACCGTCGGCGGCTGGATGGCGAGCAGCAGCCCGACATCGGAGAGGCACATGGCGCCCTTTTCCTTGAGCAGCATCAGGACGCCGTCCTGGCCCGGATGCAGATCGATCTCGCGCAATTTCGCCGCCACGAAAACGCGCTGGGCCTTGCCGGCCTGCGAGAGTTTGTAAAGCAGTGTGTCTTGGACCAACACCGTATCCTTCCTCCTCGGTGACGCGCCGATTTCTTCAAGCGCGTCAGTGCATTCGGTGGCAGGAAACACGGCAGTCGGAGGCTGGTTCCGCTCCAGGCTGCTCGAAACGCGCTTTTGTCGCGCGTTCCGCAGGGTCAGTGAAAAGGGCGCCGGACGGCGAGCCCGCGCCCCTTATCCAGCGATATCGCTCTCCGCCGAGACGTCGTTCCGCTCGCGCCGCCTCGGGGCGTTCTGCCGCTCGCGGGCCTTCGCCTTGGAGCGCGCAGCGGCGGCTTTCTGCGCCTCCGCGGTCAGTTTCATCGTCGACACATAGGCGTTTTCCAGATGCGCCCGCATCCGCTGCGCCGCGAGCTCCCGGTCGTTGGCGCACAGCGCATCCATGATCTCCATGTGCTCCTTCACCCAGGTCACAATTCGTTGAACCGGCTGAATGCCTTGATATTCCAGAAGCCGCCGCATCCGGTTCTGGTGCTGGATCGCCTGCACGAAGAAGCTGTTGTTGGAGAAGCCCGCCATCATCTCGTGGAACTGCGCGTCGATGGCGAACAATTCCAGGCTGCTCGGCGCCAGCATCTCGCCCTGTTCCAGGAGCCAAAGATGCCGGGCGCGGGCGCGGTCGAGCGCCACCATGTCGATCTCGAACGTCTCCAGCATCAAAGCGGCGGGCTCCACCATGATGCGGAAATCGTAGCTGTTGCGCATCGCCACCGAGGTGTCGATCGCCGGCTGAAACGTCCAGCCGCGCCCCTTGTTCTTGGTCACGATGCCTTCTTCGGCCATGCGCGACAGCGTGCGCAACAGCACCGCCCGGCTCGTCTTGAAGCGGTCGAGCAGCATCGTCTGAGTGACGGTGTTGGGAATATCCCCCTGCAGACGCTCGCGAATGAGGTCGAGATAGAGCTCGTCGTCGCTGCTGCTCGGCGCCGCCAGGATCGTGCTCTTCAGGGCCGTCCAGCCCTTGAGGAGGACATATCCCTGGTTCGGACGCGCCCGCACGATCTCTTCCTGGGCGAGGAGAGAGAGCGCCGCCCGCACCGGCGTGCGCGACACGCCGAGCTGGGTTGCCAGCGCCACCTCCGCCAGGCGATCGCCTTCTTCGAGCCGCCGATCTCGCACGATGTCCAGAATCTGATTGGCCAGAGCATATTGGCTCCTGGAACCGCGTTGCCCGTTGGTTTCCTCTCGTCTGGCGCGCATTCGACTCCCCCTGTGGCCTCTGCTTCGATAGATTTGGGTAAACGCTTCGGCGTCCGACGGCAATTCCCCGTTGGACGCAGTAACCGGCACGTAAGTCTCATCTAATCGCGACAGATCTGTCGCCCGCACCCAGTATTCTCGCGGCCGCGTCATTGCGCACCGCGATCTGTGCCGACCCCCGCAAACACCGCATCACATTGCACCAATATGTGCATTTCGTCCATTGCCGACTCAATCATAAAACTTGCCGGGGAATTCCAGCAATAAGAAATCACCGACGGTTGAAAATGCTTGGGGGATAAACAGTGACGCTCTGGGCGCTACGCCGATGCCAGCAAAGAGCGCATATCTTCGCCGCTTGTCTTTAATCTGTACAAATAAGCTAAAATAAGACGCAATGAGGTCGCACCCGCGCCGAGGCGATCGGGGCCCGGACCTCACAATTTCTGCGACAGTGCGCGGAGATCAGGTTTGCCGTCTAACTTTCTTCCGACACCATTGCGTGAGGAAGGTCGAGCGCCACGCATCCCGGCTCGCCTTGCGGCAGAAACGGCGCCGGCCGCCCGTGCAACCGCCTCACGAAACCTTCGAGCCGGTAGGCCTCCCGCCGCAGTTTTCCGAAGCGCCCGCTGACGAGGCACACCGCCATGCTGCCTGCCAGCCGCAGAACGGCGAGGGCCCGGCTCCCCCGCCCCGCACCTCGCCCGATTTTCTCCATCACATAGGCGTGCGACCAGCCGAAAGAGATGTCTTTGACGCGGTTCGATTTCGCGGCCGGGCGGGCGGAAGGCCCGGAAGACCGGTTGCCGAGATGCACCGCCTCCGCCTCGGCCACATAGATGATCGGACGCCGCGCCGCCCGGTAGCGGAAGGCGAGCTCGTCGTCTTCGAAATAGAGAAAGATCGCCGGATCGAAGCCGCCGAAGGCGAGGAACGGCGCCACCCGGACGAGCATCACCGCCCCCGACAGCATCGCGATGCAGGCATCGCCGTCGGGCGGACGGCGGTGCTTCTGGCGCGGTTCCAGCGCCGAATCGACCCGAAAGAACACCTTGCCCGTCTCGTTGACGATGCGCGGCACGAAGAGCGCGCAGTCCGGATAGCGCTCCGCCGCGGCAAGAAGCGCCGCGACGGCATCCTCCGACATCGCCGCATCCGGATTGATGACGAGCGCGAATTCCGTCGTGACGGCGGCCAGCCCGGCCATCACGCCGCGGCCGAAACCGCAATTCACCTCGAACGCCAGAATGCCGAGGCCCCGCTCCCTGGCCGCCGCCTGTGTGGCGTCCGAGCTGCCGTTGTCGACGACGAGGCCCGGCAGCCGTGCCGAATGCGCGCCCTGCCAGCGCAGCGCCTCGGCCGAATTGTAGGCGACGGTGACGAGCGTGACGTGTCGGGCCACATCCGCGCGGCTCGGCGCATCACCACCTGTCCCGGCGCTGCTCGCCACCCGCTCCATCCCCTCGTTCGTCACGCCGCGCTCCTGAAATCCGATGCCGCCGGCCTTGCCCGACCGCCAGCCCCTTGTCGAGGCCCCCGTGTCGAGGCCCCGTGTCGAGAGCCACTTGTCGAGCCCCGTGTCGAGGGCCGCCCCTCGAAAGCCCCCCATCGAGAGCCGGGCCTCATCGGCCTTTCACATCAATGATGCACACGCGACCCTGGCGAAGGGCCCGTCCCGCGCTACCATTCGCCACATCGCTCGCACGGCCGGCGCCAGAAGCGCAAAGCTCGGCACCCGGCCGAACGGAGCCGGCACCCTGTCGGCAGCAAGACAAAAAGGGGGCGTGCGTTGAACACACAATCCGAAAACAGAAACACGGTGGGCCTTTGGCTCGCCCGGCTACTCGGCCTCGTTCTGGCTCTCATCGGGCTCGTTCTGGTCGGCGGCGGCGGCTGGCTCGCAAGCCTCGGCGGCTCGTTCTATTACGTTCTCGCCGGCCTCGGCCTTCTGGCGTCCGGCATCTTGATCATGGCGGGCCGTGCCAGCGGTGCCTGGCTCTACATCCTCGTGTTTTTCGCCACGCTTCTCTGGGCCTATTGGGAAGTCGGCCTCCACGGCTGGGCGCTCGTGCCCCGCGTCGTGGCGCCGACCGTGCTTCTCGTCCTCGTCATTGCCGCGATGCCGCCGCTCGCGCCGTGGGATTATTCCTGGCGCTCGGCCTTCGCCGGCATCGCCGCAGTCCTCGTCCTGATGGTGGGCGGTGGTGTCTATATCGCCACCGTCAACGCCCCGAAGGTCGAGGGTCCTCTGCCGGCGGCCGGGCATCTCGCCATGAGCGACCCTTCGCTCAAGGAGGTCGGCAGCGACTGGCCGGCCTATGGCGGCACCTATTCGGCGCGGCGCTATTCCCCGCTTGCCGAAATCAACCGCGACAATGTCGGCAAACTGAAGCGCGCCTGGGTCTACCACACCGGCGATCTGCCCGACAGCGAGCTCGCCAAGGGCAAATACGGCGCCGAGACGACGCCGCTCAAGGTCGGCGACACGCTCTATCTCTGCTCGGCGATGAACATCATGATCGCCGTCGATCCGGAAACCGGCAAGGAGCGCTGGCGCTACGACCCGAAGGTGTCCGACGATTGGATCCCGTACACCGCGGCCTGCCGCGGCGTGACCTATTTCGAGGTGCCTGACGCCACGCCCGATCAGGTCTGCCCGACGCGCGTCATCGAAGGCACGCTCGACGGCCGCCTCGTCGCCGTCGATGCCGAGACCGGCGAACCCTGCTCCGATTTCGGCGACAACGGCTCCGTCGACTTCAAGCGCGGCATGGGCGAGGTCGTCCCCGGCATGGTCTCCATGACCTCCGCCCCCACCATCGTGCGCGGTGTCATCGTCACCGGCCACCAGGTGCTCGACGGCCAGAAACGCTCCGCCCCTTCGGGTGTCATCCAGGGCTTCGATGCCGTCACCGGCGAGCAGCGCTGGGCCTGGGACATGACGCAGCCGGAGATCACCGGCCAGCCGCCGGAAGGCGAGACCTACACCCGCGGCACGCCGAATATGTGGACGACGGCGAGCGGCGACGAAGAGCTCGGCCTCGTCTATCTGCCGATGGGCAATTCCGCCGTCGATTACTGGTCGGGCGCCCGCTCCGATGCGGAGAACGAATATTCGACCTCCCTCGTCGCCATCGATGTCGAGACCGGCAAGCCCGCCTGGCATTTCCAGACCGTGCATAAGGATGTGTGGGATTACGATCTCGGCGCGCAGGCGACGCTCGTCGATTTCCCCGTCGGCGAGGGCACCGTGCCGGCACTCATTCTCCCTTCCAAACAGGGCGACATGTACGTCCTCAACCGCGAGACAGGCGAGCCGATCACCGGCGTCGAAGAACGCCCCGTGCCGACCGGCGGCGTCGAGCCGGACCAGCGCTCGCCGACCCAGCCCTTCTCGCTCTATCACACGCTGCGCAAGCCGGAGCTGACGGAAGCCTCCATGTGGGGCATGTCGCCGATCGACCAGATGGTGTGCCGGATCGAGTTCCGCCGCTCCTCCTATGAGGGCTTCTACACGGCGCCGACCTCCGACCAGCACTGGATCGAATATCCGGGCTACAATGGCGGCACCGATTGGGGCGGCATCGCCGTCGATCCCTCGCGCGGCGTCATCGTCGCCAATTACAACGACATGCCGAACTACAACCGCCTCGTGCCGCGTGCCGAGGCCGAGCGCAAAGGCTGGGCGCCCCGCGGCCAGCAGCGCGGTGCCATCGGCGGTGCGGAAGGCGCCGGCGATCCGCAGGCCGGCACGCCCTACGCCATCAACGTCAATGCCGGCTGGCGCCTGCCCTTCACCGGCCTCCTGTGCAAGGAGCCGCCCTATGGCGGCATCCGCGCCATCGACATGGAGACGGGCAAGACCCTCTGGGACCGCCCGTTCGGCGAGGCGCGCACCAACGGCCCCTTCGGCATCCCCTCCATGCTGCCGATCACCATCGGCACGCCCAACAATGGCGGCTCGGTGGTGACCGCCGGCGGCGTCATCTTCGTCGCCGCGGCGACCGACAATCTCATCCGCGCCATCGATATGGAGACGGGCGAGACCTTGTGGAGCGACGTGCTGCCGGCAGGCGGCCAGGCGACGCCGATGACCTATGAAGCGAACGGCCGGCAATATCTCGTCATCATGGCGGGCGGCCACCACTTCATGGAAACGCCGATCGGCGACGCCCTCGTCGCCTACGCTTTGCCGCAGCAGCAATAGGCCTCAGCGCCTCCAAAAAGCACCGCCCGGGGCATGTCCCCGGGCCTTTTCATGTTCGCAGCTGCTGGTAGTTTCGGACATTCGGGGCGCCGCAAGCGGGCCCTATCCCGGCATCTTCAGCGGCGGAAAGCCCTCGTACCATTCCCCATGACGGCCCTCGTGATTGTCCATGCCGGGCCGCGTCAGATAGCCCCTCGGCGGAATGTAGCTCGAGATCGTGCGCGCCGGCCGCTCCGACCAGGTCAGGTTGAAGGCCGCGAGTTTCGGAAAGAATTCCATCGCCGAATAAGCCAGATGGTCGTGCACCCACCACGCCATGGCGCGCCAGTCGGCCCCATCGGCATAAAGGTCGGCAAACCACGGGATGACGATGCAGGCCGTCGCCCCCATCTCGCCTTGAGGCCCGCGCCGGTCCCAGATATGCCCGGCATAACTCATCTCGTTGCGCGCGCAATTGAGCTTGTTCTCGTTGCCGAAGGCGTTGAGTGCAGGCGCCCGATAGGCCGAGCGGATGGCGATCCGCCCGAACGTCGCCTCGAGCGGTTCGAGAAGCTCCTCGCAGAGCCGCCGCCCCGCCGCGATCATCAGATCGGGATCGTCCGGCACGTTCGGCAGGCCGTAGAAGCCTGAGATTTCCGAATAGAGAAAGTCGCGCAGGAAGAAATTCTGCGACAGCCGCACCCGCCCGAGCTCTTCGAGCGCTTTCATGCTGGCGGGCTTCCTCCTCACCCCACCCTCACGGCCGGCGCCAACTGTGCGAAACGGCACGCAAAAGGTCTCGCGAAAGACCGCGAGCCGAACAGAACAGCGCACCGGCCGCAGCCTTGGAACGACCGGCGGAGAAATCCGAAAAACGACGAAAACATGGGAAGAAAATTGGTGGAGCCGAGGGGAATCGAACCCCTGACCTCTGCAGTGCGATTGCAGCGCTCTCCCATCTGAGCTACGGCCCCGCCGCGAACCGAAAACGGTCGCAAGCGACGCGCATTTAGGGTGTGCCCCCGGAGGGTGTCAAGCGGACTTCCGCATGGCGGGCCGTTCGGTGCCCTAATCTTTGACCGCACGCCCCGCATCGTCTTCGAGAGCCGCATCGCCTTCCCGTCCCACATCGCCTTCCCGGGCCGCATCGTGTTCCAGGAACGTGATCCGGCCCTCCGGCCGAGGTGCCACCTCGCGCGCGGACCGCACGAAGGCCATGACGTCGTTGGCGATCAGCCGGCCGTCGCGCCCGTTGATGAGGGCGTGCCCCTTCGTCAGCGCCACATAGCCGTCGCCGCCGTCCGCCATGAAGTCGTTGGTGGCGAGCGTATAGACCGCGCCCGGATCGAGCGGCTTGCCGTCGATCTCCACGGCCTCGACGCGTTCCCCCGCGGGCCTTTTGAGGTCGACCGTCACGCGCATGCCGGAAATCTGCGGGAAGCGGCCACTCGCATTTTCCACATCGCCAAACCCGTGTTCGAGCGCCTCCAGGATCGCCGCGCCGGAAATCTCGAGCTTCACCGTCACATTGCCGAAAGGCAGCTCGGTCAGGATATCGCGCCGCGTGATCGTGGCACCCGGCTCATAGGTCCGGTTGCCGCGAATGCCGCCGCCATTGGTGATCGCGACATCGGCTGCGGTGCCGGCCCGCATCGCATCGGCGACGAGATTGCCGATCGCGGCCTCTCCGGTGCGCAAGGTGGCGCGGCGGCTGTCGAGCGTGGTCTTGGTGGTCCCGACCCCGACATCGAGCTCCTTGGAAAGATCGGCCTGAAACTCGTCGATCTTCGCCTGCACGGCGCTGTCGCCGATGACGCCCGCCGTATCGATCGGACGAAATTCCGGCCACCACGAAAGCCTGCGCGCGCCGCCTTTCTCTTCGATCCCCATGCGCACATCGACGGCGATGACGTACTCGCCCTGCTCCTTCGATTCCGCCATCGCGGTCTTGCCGTCGAAGAAGATCATCAGATCATGATCGTCGCCGGAGAGGATGAGATCGAAGGCGCGGCTTTGGATGAGCGCGCGGTCGACCTCGCGGCCGGCATGCGCGACGGCGACGAGAAAATCCGCCCCCTTGGCGCGCAAAGCCTCGGCCGCGTCTTCGCCGGTCGCAAGCGCCGGCGCGATTTTCAGCGTGCCGGGGCTCGACTTCTGATAGGAATCCTCCGCCGTGAGGCCGACGATGCCGATCTTCACGCCCTCCGCCTCGATCATGCGCGTATCGGCGATCGTGCCGATCCTCTTGCCGTCCTGATCGCGGAGATTGGCGGCGAGCACGGGAAACTCCGCCTCGCCCATGCGCCGCGCAAAGACCGCAGGTCCGAAATCGTATTCGTGGTTTCCCGGCACGAAGACGTCCGGCTTGATGATGTTGAGGAGCGTGATGATATGCGCCCCCTCGTCGAAGCCCGCCATCAGCGAGGGCGAAATCGCATCGCCTGCATGCGCGAAGATGACGTGATCGCGTTCGGCACGTTCGCGCGCCACCACGGCGCCGATGCGGGCATAGCCGCCGCGCACGTCGTCGGAACCGGCCATCTGGTCGGCATCGTTGACGAGAAGAAAGGTGACGGAGACGTCCTCGGCCGCCGCAAAAGAGGGCGCGAGCGAGACGGCAATGACGAACGCGGCAAACCACCGCAGCGTTGAAGCCATGGCTTCATTCCTCTGTTCGGACAATCACTTTACAGAGTTTCCAGGATTATGCGTGCTTCGACCCGCTGCTCCATTGGCTCCGCTTGTGCTACGACCTATCTTGCACAACTCGGTGACGCCATGCGCAGACAGGTGGAAGGTGCGCCGTAGAGTCTTATCTTGGCCCTGATGCCAGAACGAGGGAAGCCGTAGTGCTGGACCGGCCCATTTTTTCCAGTTTTTCCGATTCCAGACGCAATGACATGAAGGACATGGTCCTTCCGTCGGATCATCCGCCCGTGCGGGCCGGGCGCATCGGTGTCCTGCTCGTCAATCTCGGCACGCCCGACGGCACGGATTACTGGCCGATGCGCCGTTATCTGAAGGAATTCCTGTCCGATCGCCGCGTCATCGAAACGCCGCGTCTTTTGTGGTGGCCGATCCTCAACGGCATGGTTCTGTCGACCCGCCCGCAAAAGAGCGGCGAGGCCTATGCCACGATCTGGAACAAGGAGCGCAACGAATCGCCGCTGCGCACCTTCACCCGCAGCCAGGGCGAAAAACTTGCCGCCGATTTCGCCGCCGAAGAGCGCATCGAGGTGGACTGGGCGATGCGCTACGGCAACCCGACGATCGCCGAAAAGCTGAACGCGCTGCAGGAAAAGGGCTGCGAGAAGGTTCTGATCGTTCCTCTCTACCCGCAATACAGCGCCACGACGACGGCGACGGTGAACGACAAGACCTTCGATGCCTTGAAGGAGATGCGCTGGCAGCCGGCGATCCGCACGGCGCCGCCCTGGCATGACGAGCCCGCTTATATCGACGCCCTCGCCCAGTCGGTCGAAGAGCACATCGCCGGGCTCGATTTCACGCCGGAGGTCGTCATCGCCTCCTATCACGGCCTGCCGAAATCCTATTTCGAGAAGGGCGATCCCTATCACTGCCATTGCCACAAGACGACGCGGCTCCTGGCGGACCGCCTCGGCTGGCCGAAAGACCGGCTTCTGACCACCTTCCAGTCGCGCTTCGGCCCGGAGGAATGGCTGCAGCCCTACACCGACGAGACGACGGCCAGGCTTGCGAGCGAAGGCGTGAAATCGCTCGCCATCATGAATCCGGGCTTCGTCTCCGACTGCCTGGAGACGCTCGAAGAGATCGCCATCGGCGTCGGCGAGACGTTCGAGGAGCATGGCGGCGAAAACTTCAGCCACATCCCCTGCCTCAACGATTCCAAGCACGGCATGCACGTCATCAAGACCGTCGTGATGCGCGAACTGCAGGGCTGGCTTTAGGGAATTCTCGTCCGAGTTGAACCTCGCCACCAAAGGGGATGGCATCGTCTGCGTCGGTGTATTAACGTGTACACATCCTAGCACATAGGCGTATCCATGACCGCCAGCACCACCATGACGATTCGGGTTCGCCCCGATGTGAAAGACAAGCTCACGCGCATTGCGACCGAGACACAGCGGAGCAAGTCCTTCCTCGCCGGCGAAGCGGTCGCCGCCTATGTCGAGCGTGAGCTTGAAATCATCGACGGCATCAAGCGCGGCCAGGCCGACGCCGCGGCCGGTCGCGTGATCCCCCATGATGAGGCGATGGCGGAAATCTACGCCGTCATCGCGGAAGCCAAAGCCAAAAAGCAGACGGGCAAGGCTTGAAACGGCCGGTCACGTGGTCCCGCACAGCGCTGGACGACATCAAGGAACAGGTCAGGTACATCGCCAGAGATAACCCGACAGCCGCTACGCGGGTCGCCGAACGGATTGAAGACGCGGGCAAGGCCCTTGGGCAGATGGCGACTGGCCGGCCCGGTCGCGTGACAGGAACCTATGAGAAGTCCGTTCCCCGTCTGCCTTACGTCATCGCCTACGAGCTGCGGGAGGCGGCGGGCCTCGAAAGCATCGTGATCTTGCGCATCATCCACACGTCGCGGAACTGGCAGGTTGAGGAGTGGCCCGACTAGGCTGAACCACCGCGCCCCGGCCGCGACCTCCGAGACGATCGCAGCCATCGTCTTGCCCACTCCCATCGAGGGCGCGCCGGAAGAGCGCGGCCTTGCGCGTCCGGCAGCATCTCGGCGATGTGATCATCCCCGTCGTGTTCGATTAACGGAAATCTGCTACCGCCCTTGGCCGGCAAGATTGCCCACGAAGATTGGCGCGGCAGGACCGCCATTCCCATGTAGAGGAAGACGGCCTCGCGGCAGGCCCAAGGAGAAGTAACACCCATGCTCGGTGGATTTGATATCGTCGTCATCGGCCTTGTCGTCTTGATCGCGCTCGTTCTCTTCGCGAGCGTCAAGACGGTCCCGCAGGGCCACAATTACACGATCGAGCGCTTCGGCCGTTACACCCGGACGCTGTCGCCCGGCCTCAACATCATCGTCCCTTTCATCGACCGCGTCGGCGCCAAGATGAACATGATGGAGACGGTGCTCGACGTGCCGAGCCAGGAGGTCATCACCCGCGACAACGCCACGGTGACGGTCAACGGCATCACCTTCTTCCAGGTCATGGATGCGCCGCGCGCCGCCTATGAGGTGAACTTCCTGGAAAACGCCATCGTCAATCTGACGATGACCAACATCCGCTCCGTCATGGGTTCGATGGATCTCGATCAGCTTCTCTCCAACCGCGACGAGATCAACGAAAAGCTTCTGAAGGTGGTCGATGCGGCCGCCGGCCCCTGGGGCGTGAAAATCACCCGCATCGAGATCAAGGACATCGATCCGCCGCGCAATCTCATCGATTCCATGAACCGTCAGATGATGGCGGAGCGCGAAAAGCGCGCCTCGATCCTGACGGCACAGGGGCTGCGCGAGGCCGCCATTCTGAAGGCGGAGGGCGAAAAGCAGTCGCTCATTCTCCAGGCCGAGGGCCGGCGCGAGGCCGCCTTCCGCGATTCCGAGGCGCGCGAGCGCGAGGCGGAGGCCGAGGCGAAGGCGACCGCCTATGTTTCGGAAGCCATCTCAAAGGGCGACGTGCAGGCGATCAACTATTTCGTCGCCCAGGAATATGTCGGCGCGCTGAAGGCTTTCGCCACCTCGCCCAACCAGAAGACGTTCCTGATGCCGGTCGAGGCCTCTTCCGTCATCGGCGCGCTCGGCGGCATCACCGAAATCGCCCGCGAAGCTTTTGCCGACAAGGACGAGCGTCCGGTGCGGGCGGGCCGCAGCGGCGCCAGCAGCAGTGGCAGCGTGCCCTTCACCGGCCAGCGGCCGGAGCCGTCCGGTGACATCTCATGATCCAAGCCGCGATCGAAAGCCTCGGCGGCTGGACCTGGTGGATCCTCGGGCTCGTGCTTCTCGGTGTGGAGGTTCTCGCCCCCGGCTTCTTCTTCCTGTGGTTCGGCGTCGCCGCGCTCATCATCGGGGTGAGCGCCGTCACCGTCTCCTGGCCGTGGCAGATGCAGATCCTGGGCTTCGCCGTTCTGTCAGTGGTCGCCGCGCTCGCCGGCCGCCGCTTCTTCGGCTATCGCGACGCGCCGTCGAGCGATCCGCATCTCAACCTGCGCACCGCCCGTCTCCACGGCCGCACCTTCACGCTCACCGAGCCGATCGCGGAAGGCTCCGGCCGCATCCGCATCGACGACAGCATCTGGCGGGTGAGCGGCCCCGACACCCCGGCGGGCGCGCGCATCCGCATCGTCGGCGCCGACGGCGCGCTTCTGCTGGTCGAACCGGAAGCCCCGCTCAACCACGACTAGCCCCCCGGCGACTTCCGGCTGGCCTCCCGACTGACCCGGGGCTGGCCCGCGCAAACCTTGCGTTAACTATAAGCGTTTACCGCTTGGCAGGCATGTCTCGCGCGTCGCGGGACGGGAAAGCCTATGCGCGTGCGCCTGCCGGCCATCATTGCTTCCGCCGCACGGATCGGCGTCCTGGTTCCCGCACTTCTCGTCGTGCAGGCGAACTCCGCTCGCGCCCAGGAAACCTCAGCCCCCACCGACTTCACCTTGCGCGGCAGCGATGCAGCCGACGAGGACACGCTGTTTCAGGATAGCGGCGAAGCAAATAACGGCGACGCGGACGACGCGACCGGACGGAGAGCGAGAGCCGCACCCCCGCCGCCGCCGGGCGAGCCCTATCCGAGCCCCGATGCGCCCATCGGCCCGCCGCCCTTTGGGCCGAGGCCGGACGAACCGATCGGTCCGCCGCTCGCCGGGCCCCCGTCCCCGCCTCAGCCGGAACCGCGCCAGCGCCGCGCCACGCCAAAACCGCAGCTCGACGGCCGCCGTCTCATCCGCCGCGTCGTGGAGGAGGAAGAGGCGGAAGATCCCTATGCGCAGGTCGGCGTGCGCCTCGGCACCTTCGTCCTGCGCCCGACGCTCGATCTGGGCGCCATCGCCTCCGACAATCCCGATGGCGACGAACAGCAATCCTGGGAGGCGGGCGGCCTCGTCGCCCCCACCCTCAATCTGCAATCCGACTGGGACCGTCACGCCGTCGAACTCGATCTCCGCGGCACGGCAAGCTTCTACGACGACCATGCCAACGACGACCGCGAGGCGGAGGCGAAATTCACCGGCCGCTACGACATCAGCTCCGACACGGAAGTGAATGTCGAGGCGGGCTACCTCTACACGCTCGAATCCTTCACCGATCCCGACACGCCGTCAGCCGCCGTCGAACGTCCGGCCGAACAGAATTACAACGCCGCTCTCGGCGTCACCCAGCGCTTCAACCGTCTCGGCATGTCGTTGCGCGGCTCCTTCGAGCGCGAAACCTACGAAGACGTCACCACGGCCTCCGGCGCCACGATCAGCCAGGAAGACCGCAACAACAACGATTATGCGCTGACCGGGCGCGCGAGCTATCTCATCTCGCCGGCGCTCGAGCCCTTCGTGGAGGCGCGTCTCGGCACCACCCGCTACGACGAGAGCACGGATGCCGCCGGCTATCGCCGCGACAGCCGCTGGGGCGAGCTGACCGGCGGCGTCATCGTCAATCTGTCGCCGAAACTCGCCGGCGAGATCGGCGTCGGCTATCGCCACGAAAACTACGACGATCCGCGTTTTGAGGATCTCAACGCGCCGCTCGCGACGGCCGCGCTCTTATGGTCGCCCCGCCGCCTCACCAATGTCCGCCTCGACATCGCCACGACGACGGAGGGAACGACGGTCGAGGGCGCGTCTGGCTCCGTCATCCATTCCGCCGATCTGACGCTCGAACGGCGCATGCGCCACAATCTCTTCGCGGAGGCAGGCCTCGGCCTCGATTACCGCGATTACCACGGCGTCGATCTGACGGAGACGACCTGGACCGCCTTCGGCGGCCTCGTCTACGACCTCAACCGCTACGCCGCCCTCGTCGGCCGCTACACCTACGAGCGCAAGATCCTCGATCCCGGCGACACGGTCGAAACCAACACCGTCTCCGTCCGCCTCCGCCTGAAGCGCTAGGGTCCAAGGCGCCCCAGAATCTCGCACCCGACTCCGGGGCCAGAATTTAGGGCCAGAATTGAGCGTCAGACTCCAAGGATTGACGGAAGAAGCCCATGACACGGCCTCTTCCCCTCCCCCTTGCGGGGAGGGGTGTCTTCGATGGCCGGGCGGGCAGCGGCTCTCGCCTTGAAACTCACCACTCCTTCATGCCCCAGCGCCCGGACCCATCGGATTTCCCGATCATATCGCCGAGAATTTCGAACTTTTTATTCAAATTTCACGGACCTACCTCCCTCCCGTAACAGCAACGGGATTTCAGCTATGAGCGAAGATTACTCCTCCACCAGACCCGAGGAACTGAAGCCGTTCCTCGGCCGCCATTTCATCTACACCTATGACAATGGCTGGCAGTACGAGATGTACATCAAGAACGCCGACACCATCGACTACCGCATCCACAGCGGCATGGTCGGCGGTCGCTGGGTGCGCGATCAGAAGGTGCATCTGGCGCGTCTCTCCGACGACGTGATCAAGGTGTCCTGGGACGAGCCGACCGGCACCTCCGTCAGCGTGTCGGTGAACTTTGCCGAGCGCCAGCTCCATGGCGTCATCTTCTTCCCCCAATGGATCGCCCAGGATCCGAAGAAGACGGTGTGCTTCCAGAACGAGCATCTCGACGAGATGCGCGCCTTCCGCGATGCCGGCCCGACCTATCCGAAGCTCGTCATCGACGAATTCGCGAAAGTGACGTTCCTGGAGACCTGCGCAGTCGACGACGAAACCGTCGTCGCGGTGGCGCCTGAGGAATTGCCCGAAGGCTATGCCAGCCGGACCTGATCCGGCCCGTCGAGCAACAGGCGGCCCAGCGCCAGAGCCGCCTTGCCGGCCCGCGTCTCGTCGGCCCAGCTCAGCGCGAGCGGGATGACCCTCCGGCTGCCGCTGACGAGATCGAGCTCCACCAGGCGTCGCGCCGCCAGATGCGCGGCAACGAGATGTTCGGGCAGCCAGCCCCAGCACAAACCGCTGAGAACTGCCTCCACACCGGCTTCCAGGCTGTTTACGTCCCAGGTGCGGCCATCGGAGGGCGACAGCCCCTCGCTCGCCATCACCGCACCGTCACCGCTGATCGCCACACGCAGATGGCGCGCCAGCGTCGCCGGCGTGATCGCACCGCCCGACCTTTGCACCAGCGGATGCCCGGGGTCGGCCACGGCCAGCATCGGGATGTCGATGAGCGGATGCTGATCGGCTCGTCCCGGCTGCCAGAGCGAGATGGCGAGATCGAAATCGTCGGAGGCCCGATCCGGCTCGGGCACGCGCACACTCTCGCGCAGCGCCACCTCCACATTCGGATGGTGCTCGGCAAACACCTGCAGCGCGCCGAACAACCTCTGACGGGGAAAGATGCTGTCCACGCGAAGCCGCACCTGGCTCTCCTCGCTGCCGAGCGACCGGGCGCGATCCTCCAACCGGGTGAGATCGTCGATGAGCGGATTGGCCTCCGCCAACAGGGTTCGCCCGGCCGGTGTCAGCCGGGCCTTGCGGCCTTCGATCTCAAAGAGCGCGACGCCGAGGCGCTCCTGCAGGCGGCTGATGGCATAGCTGACCGAGGACTGGCTGCGGTTGAGCCGTTCCGCGGCCTGGGCGAAGCCGCCGCTCTCGACGACGGCCTGCAGGACGGCCCATTGCTCCATCGTGGTTCTGGGAATCCGCATCGCGCCCGTCCGGTCCCCGCCCCTCTTTGATTCCCGGCTTGAAGCCCCCCGTCCTCTCCCGGGGCGAGATGTCCCTCGCGCTGATCCCGCGCTGATGAAGCGTGGCGCGACAGGCGCGAGGTCGGGTCGGAGACGTCATCGCCTCCGACCTTTCCGCATCCCTTGGAGGGAGCCCCCTTATACGTCGGCGCCATAGGGCGGCGCCGACGTGATCGGCCAAACTAGCCGATGAGGCCCTTCAGCCAATCCTTGCCGAGCTTCTTCAGCTCCGCCTTGAAATCGTCCGCGATATCCTCGCGGTCGAGCGCATAGGCGACATTGGCGGCAAGGAAGCCGGATTTCGCGCCGCAATCGAAGGTCACGCCGCGGAAGCGCACGCCCGTAAAGCGCTGCTTCTCGGACAGGGCCTTCATGCCGTCGGTCAACTGGATCTCGCCGCCGGCGCCGGGCTTCGTCGTCTCCAGAAGCTTGAAGATCTCCGGCTGCAGGATGTAGCGGCCGGAAATATAGAAGGTCGAAGGCGCCTCTTCCTTCTTCGGCTTCTCCACCATGCCGGTGATTTCGACGCCGACATCGTCGTCCTCGCCGAGCGCCACGATGCCGTATTTGTGCACCTGTTCCGGCACCGTCTCTTCGAGCGCGATGACGTTGCCGCCGTGTTTCTCGTAGGCGGTCATCATCTGCGCCAGACAGCCGGGTTCTGAACGCATCAGCATGTCGGGCAGAAGCACGGCAAACGGCTCGTCGCCGACGATCTCGCGCGCGCACCAGATCGCATGGCCGAGACCGAGCGGCGCCTGCTGGCGGGTAAAGCTCGTGCCGCCCGCCGGCGGCAATTCGGCCTTCAACACGTCGAGCTCGGCGGTCTTGCCGCGCGCCTTCAGCGTGTCTTCGAGCTCCGGCTGAATGTCGAAATGGTCTTCGATGACGCCCTTGCCGCGCCCGGTGACGAAGACGAAATGCTCGATGCCGGCGGCCTTCGCCTCGTCGACCACATATTGCAGCACGGGCCGGTCGACGATCGTCAGCATCTCCTTCGGCACGGCTTTGGTAGCGGGAAGAAATCGTGTGCCGAGGCCTGCGACAGGCAGGACGGCTTTTCTGATCCGGTTAACCACGGGAACCTCTTGGGGTACGGACAAGCGCGACACCCGTTTAGAATAAGCGTCCCGCACGAGTCCAGGCGGGTCGGGGTGGCGCACGCAGGCTCAAAACCTAGGCGACGCCCGCAGAAAGTGAAGGCCAGAAGAAAGGGGACGGGCGCGCATGAGCGTTCTGGTAACGGGGGGCGCCGGTTATCTGGGCAGCCAGCTCGTGCTCGCGCTTCGCGACGAGGGCGAGAATGTCGTCGTCCTCGACAACCTGTCCACAGGCTATGAATGGGCCGTGCCCCGAGGCGCCGAACTCGTCATCGGCGATGTCGGCGACCGGCTTCTCCTCAACCATCTCATGCGCACGCGCCGCGTCGATGCCGTCCTGCATCTCGCCGGCGCCCTCGTCGTCGTCGATTCCGTCGCCGACCCGCTCGGCTATTATCTGAACCACTCGATCAAGACGCGCGAACTGATCGCCGCCGCGGTCGCCAACGGGGTCGAGCACATCGTCCTGTCCTCCTCGACCGCAATCTATGGCCACCCTGCCGAAAATCCGGTCCCGGAGACCGCGCCGCTCGAGCCGCTGACGCCCTACGCCGTCTTCAAGGCCTCGGCGGAGCGCATGCTCGCTGAGGCCGGCGCCTCCTACGGCCTCAAGAGCGTCAGCCTGCGCACCGGCCACATCGCCGGCGCCGATCCGTCGGGCCGCGTCGGCCATGCGATCGTCGGCGCCACCGATCTCGTCAAGATCGTGCTCGAAGCGGCCCTCGGCCGGCGCGAATACGTGCCCGTCTTCGGCACCGATTACGACACGCCCGACGGCACCGGCATTCGCGATTACGTCCATGTCGCCGACGCCGCCGATGCGCATCTCGCCGCCCTCGCTCATCTCCGAGCCGGCGGCGACAGCCTCACGGTCAATTGCGGCTACGGCCAGGGCCACAGCGTGCTCGAAGTGATCGACGCGGTGCAGAGGATCGCCGGCAAAGTGCTCGATGTGCGCGCCCGCGCCCGCCGGGCCGACGATATCGTCAGCCTCGTCGCCGATCCGCACCGCATCCTGAAGACGCTCGCCTGGCAGCCACGCTTCTCCAATCTCGAAACGATCCTGGAACACGCGCTCGCCTGGGAGGCCCGCGCCGCCATGCGCGCCGCCTGAGACGCAATCGCCGCCCTCTCACGGCCGGTTTCTCGCCCCGGCGTGGCACGGCGGCTTTTGCCGCGCCTGAAGCCACGCTAACATGGGCCCTCAAACGAGCGGCTTGAATGCCGCGCCGGTTCGCGTCATGTGCTGCGGCACGATGAACCCTCGGCGCGGAGCCGAAAGGCGCCGCCACCGTCGATCCCGGTGATCGACCGGACGAACCGGCCAGGCGCGGGAGCGTGAGATGCGCAGTTTCTTTGCAGGCTTCATGGTGGCGCTCGCCGCTCTCGCCTTTCTCGGCGCGGAGACGGAATTCGTCGCCTCGCGCGCCGCAGCGGCGGAGGCGATCGTCGTCGCCCAGAACGACCGCCAGCCGTCCCTCTTCCGCTTCCTGTTCGGCCCGCGGCGCAACGCCCAGCCGCAGCGCCAGGAGCCGCAAACGCGCCAGCGCGCCCCGCAACGCTCCGCCCCGAGCCGGTCCACGCGCCGTAGCACGCCCCGGGCGCCCGTGGAGCCGCAGGTCGACATCGTGGAGAAGGCGGAAGACGCAAAGCGCGTCCTCGTCGTCGGCGATTTCTTCGCCCGCAGCATCGCCAAGGGTCTCGACGAAGCCTTCGCCGAAAACCCGAAAGTCATGATCATCCAGGCCGCCAACGGCTCCTCGGGCCTGGTGCGCGACGATTTCTACGACTGGCCGGCGCGGCTTCCCGAGCTCATCGAAGAGCACAAGCCCGATGCCGTCGTCGTCATGCTCGGCGGCAACGACCGCCAGGAGATCGGCAAGCTCGCGGTGCGCGGCGACGAATGGAACGAGGCCTATGGCGACCGCGTCGCGAAACTCGCCAATGTCATCGCCGAAAGCGGCGAGCCCGGCATCTGGGTGGGCCTCGTGCCGGTCGCCTCCTCCGTCATGTCGCGCGATTACAGCGCCTTCAATTCCATCTACCGCGAGACCCTGGAAGATTCGCCGGTCAAATTCGTCGATGTGTGGAACGGCTTTGCCGACGACGAAGGCAAATACGTCTCCTCCGGCCCGGATATGAACGGCCAGAACCGGCAGCTGCGCGTCGGCGACGGGCTCAATTTCACCCGCGCCGGCCAGCGCAAGCTCGCCTTCTTCATCGAGCGCGATTTGCAGGAAATCCTGAAGACCGGCTCGCCGTTCCTGGCCGCCCTCGAGGAGGGCGAGGCGCCGGCCGAGAAGGAAGCCCGGCCTGCGATCAGCGCCATGATCCCGATCGACAAATTGATCTTGGGCAATGCCGGCGGCCTGTCCACCTACACCCCCCGGATCCGTGCCGAAGCGCCGACAGGCGCCGACAAGGAAGAGCCGACAGGCGCCGACGAGAAAGCGTCTGCACCCGAGGACGAAACGGCGGCGGACAAAGCCGTACCGCCCTCCTCGCCCGCCGAGGCCGCGCCGCAAAAGGTCGAAGACGGGGACGCCGAGCCGGAGGCGGAAGCCCTGCTCGCCAAAATGATCGCCGGCACGCCGCCGCCGGCCGGCCGCATCGACGATTACCGCTGGCCGCCGGAGCGGCGCACGCAACCGGTCAAAGCCGCCGACAAGGCGGCCGAAAACGGTGAAAGCGCCGCAGCCAAAACCTCATCTGACGCAACAGTCGAGACTCCGGACCCGGCCGAACGCGCAGCGGAAGCGACCGCCGAATAGACCTCACGCGTCGAAACGCGCCGAGGCCCCGGCCCTCGCTATATCTGAAGTCACATCGCCGCTTAGATCCGCCGTCACAGCGGCAGCGAGGTCTCGCCCATCAGAAACTGGTCGATCGAGCGCGCCGCCTGCCGGCCTTCGCGGATCGCCCACACCACCAGCGACTGCCCGCGCCGCACATCGCCGGCCGCGAACACCTTGTCGACGGAGGTGCGATAGCTCTTCTCATCGGCGAGAATGTTGGTGCGCCGGTCCTGCTTCAGCGCGCCGCCGAATTCCTTGACGAAGGTGTCTTCCAGCGGTCCGGAAAAGCCGATGGCGATGAAGGCGAGATCGGCCTTCAGGATGAATTCCGTGCCTTCGAGCGGCTGACGCTTTTCATCGACGCGGGCGCATTTCACGCCGGTCAGAACGCCGTTCTTGCCGACGAATTCGAGCGTCGCCGCCTGGAATTCGCGCTCCGCCCCCTCCGCCTGGCTGGAGGAGGTGCGAAGCTTCGTCGGCCAGTACGGCCACACCAGCGCCTTGTTCTCCTTCTCCGGCGGGCAGGCGCGGATATCGAGCTGCGTCACGGAGATCGCGCCCTGGCGGAACGCCGTGCCGACGCAGTCCGAGGCCGTATCGCCGCCGCCGACCACCACGACATGCCGGCGTCCGGCCCAGATGTCGTCGGGATGATCGATCTCCGGCACCGGCTCGCCGTTCACGCGCCGGTTCGACTGGATGAGATAGGGCATGGCGTAATGCACGCCGGTCAGATCCATGCCGCCGATGCCCGGATCGCGCGGCCGCTCGGCCCCGGTCGCGATCAACACCGCATCGTGCTCGTCGACGAGCTCCTTCATCGGCTTCGTCACGCCGATATTGACGCCGTAATGGAAGATGACGCCCTCGCCTTCCATCTGCGTCACGCGCCGGTCGATATGGTATTTTTCCATCTTGAAGTCGGGGATGCCGTAGCGGCAGAGCCCGCCGGCCTTCGGCTCGCGCTCATAGACATGCACGTCGTGGCCGACGCGCGCGAGCTGCTGGGCCGCCGCCATGCCGGCCGGGCCCGAACCGATGATGGCGATGCGCTTGCCGGTCTTTCGCTCCGCCGGCTGCGGACGGATCCAGCCTTCCTGAAACGCCTTGTCGGAGATCGCCTGCTCCACCGTCTTGATGGTGACCGGCACGTCTTCGATGTTGAGCGTGCACGCCTCTTCGCAGGGCGCGGGACAGATGCGGCCCGTCCATTCGGGGAAATTGTTGGTGGAATGGAGGTTGCGCGCGGCCTCCTCCCAATCGCCCTGCCAGACGAGATCGTTCCAGTCGGGGATCTGGTTGTGCACCGGGCATCCCGTCGGCCCGTGGCAATAGGGAATGCCGCAATCCATGCAGCGCGAGGCCTGCCGGCGCACCTCCGGCTCCGGCAAGGGCAGGACGAATTCCTTGAAATGCCGGATGCGGTCGGACGCCGGCTGGTAGCGCTGTTCCTGCCGATCGATCTCCAGAAAGCCCGTGACTTTAGCCATAACTACGCTTCACCCGTCATTCCCGCTGCCGCCCCGCACTCGTCGTGCCGAAAGCCCGCCGCCGGAGATCCCGATCCGGTCAGGCTTCATGCCGCAGCCTTTTTTGGATTTCCAGTTCCGCCTGGCAGGCAAATGCCCGCAGATCGGCCCCATGCCCCTACTCGCGCCGCCCTTGCTCGCGTGTCTCTCGTTGCGCGTTCCGCACCTGTCGTGATGGGCCGGCCTGGCGCCGGCCCCGACCTTTGCCTCACTCCGCCGCGATGCGTCGCCCGCCGCCCATGCGGCGTTCTTCCATCTCGACGAGGGCACGACGATACTCGACCGGCATCACCTTCACGAATTTCGGCCGGAAGTCCGCCCAGTTCTCCAGGATGTGCTTGGCACGCTTGGAGCCCGTGTAATGGTGATGGTTGGTGATGAGCGTCAAAAGCCGCTCCTCGTCATGCGTGTTCATGTTGGAGGAGACGTTGACGCGGCCGTGCCATTCCATGTCACCGCCATGGTGGTGCAGCTCTTCCAGAAGCGCCTCTTCCTCCGGCACCGGTTCGAGCTCGACCATGGCGAGGTTGCAGCGCCGTTCGAACGAGCCATCCTCGTCGAGCACATAGGCGATGCCGCCCGACATGCCGGCCGCAAAGTTGCGGCCCGTCTCGCCGATGACGACGACGATGCCGCCCGTCATGTACTCGCAGCCATGGTCGCCGCAGCCTTCCACGACCGCGATCGCCCCGGAATTCCTGACGGCGAAGCGCTCGCCGGCGACGCCGGAGAAATAGCACTCGCCCTCGATGGCACCGTAAAGCAGCGTGTTGCCGACGATGATCGCCTGCTCGGCCGGAAGCTGGAAGCCCTCCGCCGGCCGCACCACAATGCGCCCGCCGCACAGCCCCTTGCCGACGTAATCGTTGGCGTCGCCTTCGAGGTCGAAGGTCACGCCGCGGGCCAAAAACGCCCCGAAGGACTGGCCGGCCGTTCCCTTCATCTTCACCACGATCGTGTCGTCGGGCAGGCCCTCATGGCCGTAGCGCTTGGCGATCTCGCCCGACAGCATGGCGCCGACGGAACGGTCGAGATTGGCGACCTTCACATCGATCTGCACCGCTTCGCCGCGTTCGAGTGCGGGCGCTGCTTCCTTGATCAGCTTGCGGTCGAGCACCGTCTCGATCGGATGCTCCTGGCGCCGCGTCCAGCGAACCTCCTCGTCAGGCGCCTCCTGGCGATGGAAAAGCTTGGAGAAATCGAGCCCCTTCGCCTTCCAGTGCTTGATGAGCGGCATCGTGTCGAGCCGGTCGGAGCGTCCGACGAGCTCTTCGAGCTTGCGCACGCCCATCGCCGCCATGATCTCGCGCACCTCTTCGGCCACGAAGAAGAAGTAGTTGATCACATGCTCCGGCGCACCGCGGAAGCGCTTGCGCAACACCGGATCCTGGGTGGCGACGCCGACCGGGCAGGTGTTGAGATGGCATTTGCGCATCATGATGCAGCCGGCCGCGATCAGTGGCGCGGTCGAGAAGCCGAATTCGTCGGCGCCCAACAGCGCCCCCACGATCACGTCGCGTCCGGTCCTCAGCCCGCCGTCGACCTGCAGCGCCACGCGCGAACGCAAGCCCTCATGCACCAGCGTCTGGTGGGTCTCGGCAAGGCCGATCTCCCAGGGCAGACCCGCATGCTTGATGGAGGTGAGCGGCGAGGCGCCCGTGCCGCCGTCATAGCCGGAAATGGTGATGTGGTCGGCGCGCGCCTTGGCGACGCCGGCCGCAACCGTGCCGACGCCCACTTCTGCCACGAGCTTCACCGACACGTCGGCCGCCGGATTGACGTTCTTCAGGTCGAAGATGAGCTGCGCCAGATCCTCGATCGAATAGATGTCGTGATGCGGCGGCGGCGAAATGAGGCCGACGCCCGGCGTCGAATGGCGGACTTTCGCGATCACCGCATCGACCTTGTGGCCGGGCAGCTGGCCGCCCTCGCCGGGCTTTGCACCCTGCGCCACCTTGATCTGCATCATGTCGGAATTGACGAGATATTCCGTCGTCACGCCGAAGCGGCCGGAGGCGACCTGCTTGATCGCGGAACGCTCCGAATCCCCGTTCGGCTTCGGCACGAAGCGCTCCGGCTCCTCGCCGCCCTCGCCGGTGTTCGACTTGCCGCCGATCCGGTTCATGGCGACCGCGAGCGTCGTATGCGCCTCGCGCGAAATCGAGCCGAAGCTCATCGCGCCGGTCGCGAAACGCTTCACGATCTCCGCCGCCGGCTCCACCTCTTCCAGAGGCACCGGCTCGACGTCCATGGCCTCCGCCTCACGGATGCGGAAGAGCGAGCGGATCGTCAGCCGCTTCGCCGCCTCGCCGTTCACCATCTCGGAGAAGGTGCGGAAGCGGTCGAAACCTTCGCCGCGCACCGCATGCTGCAGATGCGCCACGGCATCCGGCGTCCACACATGGTCTTCGCCGCGCATGCGGAAGCCGTATTCGCCGCCGACTTCGAGCGTGCGCCTCAGAACCGGGTCGTCGCCGAAGGCAAGGCGGTGACGCCGTGCCGTCTCCTCGGCGATCTCTGCGAGGCCGACGCCTTCGATCATCGTCGCCGTGCCGAAGAAGAAGCGGTCGACGAAGGCCGAAGACAGGCCGACAGCGTCGAAGATCTGCGCACCGCAATAGGATTGGTAGGTGGAGATGCCCATCTTGGACATCACCTTCAAAATCCCCTTGCCGACGGATTTGATGAAGCGTTCCACCACTTCGCGCGCATCGACGACGTCCGGGAAGTCGCCGCGCTCATGCATCTGCGCCAAAGTCTCGAAGGCGAGATAGGGGTTGATCGCCTCGGCGCCGTAGCCGGCGAGCACCGCGAAATGATGCACTTCGCGCGCCTCGCCCGTCTCCACCACAAGGCCGACCGAGGTGCGGAGCCCCTTGCGGATCAGGTGATGGTGCACGGCCGCCGTCGCCAGAAGCGCCGGCATGGCGATGCGCTGCGGGCCGACCAGGCGGTCCGACAGGATGATGATGTTGTAGCCGTCGAGCACCGCCCGCTCGGCGCGCTGGCACAGCCGGTCGAGGGCGTCTTCCATGCCGTCGGCGCCGAGGCTCGCATTGTAGGTGATGTCGAGCGTCTTCGTCTGGAAATGGTTGTCGGCGATGTCACCGATGCCGCGGATCTTTTCGAGATCGGCATTGGTGAGGATCGGCTGACGCACTTCGAGCCGCTTCCTCTCCGACAGGCCTTCGAGATCGAAGAGGTTCGGCCGCGGCCCGATGAAGGAGACGAGGCTCATGACGATTTCCTCGCGGATCGGATCGATCGGCGGGTTCGTCACCTGGGCGAAGTTCTGCTTGAAATAGGTGTAGAGCAGCTTCGGCTTGTCGGAGAGCACGGAGACCGGCGTATCCGATCCCATCGATCCGATCGCCTCCTGCCCGGTCACCGCCATCGGCGCCATCAGGATCTTCAGGTCTTCCTGCGTATAGCCGAACGCCTGCTGGCGATCGAGCAGCGAGGCAGCCGTCGTCGGCGCGCGCGAGGCGACCTCCGGCATGTCTTCCAGAACGATCTGCGTGCGGGCGAGCCACTGGCGATAGGGATTGCCTTCCGAAAGCCGCGCCTTCAGTTCGCCGTCGTCGATGATGCGGCCTTCCTGAAGATCGATGAGCAGCATCCGACCCGGCTGCAGCCGCCATTTGCGCACGATCGAGCTTTCGTCGACCGGCAGGACGCCGGCTTCGGACGCCATGATGACGAAGCCGTCGTCGGTCACGACATAGCGCGCCGGCCGAAGCCCGTTGCGGTCGAGCGTGGCACCGATCTGGCGTCCGTCGGTGAAGGCGATCGCCGCCGGCCCGTCCCACGGCTCCATCAGCGCCGCATGGTACTGGTAGAAAGCCCGCCGCTTCTCGTCCATCAGCGGATTGCCGGCCCAGGCCTCCGGCACCAGCATCATCGCCGCATGGGCGAGTTCGTAGCCGCCGATGGTCAGGAATTCGAGCGCATTGTCGAAGCACGCCGTGTCCGACTGCCCCTCATAGGAGATCGGCCACAATTTATCGATGTCGTCGCCGAGAAGCGGCGAGGAGATCGACGCCTGGCGGGCCGCCATCCAGTTGACGTTGCCTCTGAGCGTGTTGATCTCGCCGTTATGGGCGACCATCCGGTAGGGATGGGCGAGCTTCCAGGACGGAAAGGTGTTCGTCGAGAAGCGCTGATGCACGAGGGCGAGCGCCGAGGCGAAGCGCGGATCCGACAGGTCCTTGTAATATTCGCCGAGCTGATGGGCGAGGAACATGCCCTTGTAGACCGCGGTGCGGCTCGACATCGAGACGATGTAGAAGCCTTTGTCGCGTCCGTCGCTCTCGTGGAAGATGCGGTTGGAGATGACCTTGCGCAGAATGTAGAGGCGACGCTCGAAATCGTCGCCCTCGAGCCCGTCCGCCGCGCCGATGAACACCTGCCGGTGCACCGGTTCCGCCGCGCGGATCTTCTGCGCCTTCGACAGGCAGGAATTGTCGACCGGCACGTCGCGCCAGCCGAGAACCGTCTGGCCTTCCTCGGCCACCACCTGCTCCACGACGCCTTCCAGATGCCGGCGCAGCTCCGCGTCCTGCGGCATGAAGATGACGCCGACGGCATAGCGGCCGAGCGGCGGCAGCGAAAAGCCATGGGCCTCCGCTTCGCCGCGGAAGAACGCGTCCGGCAGCTGGACCAGCATGCCCGCGCCGTCGCCGACCTCGGGGTCGGCGCCGACAGCGCCGCGATGCGTCAGATTGTCGAGAATCTTGAGCCCGTGCTCGACGATCGTGTGCGAAGGCCGCGCCTTCAGATCGGCGATGAAGCCGACGCCGCAGGCATCGCGCTCGCCGCGCGGATCGAGAAGACCTTGGCCGGCAGCCGGCGTTTTTCGCGTTCCGCGCACGCGCTCCGCGCGCTCAAACGCCTGCGCCGCTGCGCGCATCCGCTCGCTCTTGAGGTGAGGTTCCATCGTCACGGCCTGCCTCCGCCATCTCGCCCCGCTGCGAAACCGTTCGTCTCGGGGCACCTCTTCCGTTCGGGTCGCACGCCTCGTTCAGGACATGCGGCTCGAGCAATCGGCTTAACGCCTAAGCTCATACTTAACTGGTTGGGCACATTAGGGTTGAGCGGAATGCCCTTCGCTCGGCCCTTGCATGCCCCGTCTTCGTCGTCGGCGATCTCGGGACCGGCGCCCTCCACCAACTAGGACAGAAGACCTGTCCTATTCATTCACCATCTCAAATTTTGCAAGAGACGACAAGTCGACTCTCCGCACCGTTCGAAGGCCGAACGGGGTTGTTGCGTCGTCGCCGGTGCCGCAGGGTGAAATCCGTGGCAAGCTTCGCCGTCGCGGAGAGAAGCTTCACGGCCGCGGCTGGGCAGCTTTCGCCAACCGTCTATGCCAGAATTTCCCGCCTCGTCAAAGGAGAGATGGGACTTCGCCAAAATTCCCCGATCCTGAATGACTTCTCCTGCCGCCTTCCTCGCGGGCTCGTCTGTCAAAGCCCGAAGCGGAGACTTGACCGGCCGCGCGGGAGCCTGCGGGTGCGGCCGGGCTTTCGCACATCACCTTGAGGAAGGCGCCGGCAACGCCGCCCGAAGCAACAGAGAAACAGCCGAGAGACAGCCGAGAAACATCGAGAAAAACCGCCCGCGATCGACAGAACTCTCCAAGGCCCCGTTTCCTGCCGCGTAAACCTCGAAACGGCGGCCCCGGGAGCCCCCTTCCCGGCGTCGCAGGCCGCCGCGCCCTCTTGCGCAAGACGCGCGCCGGCCCTAAGCCGCCAATATGCAGTTTGCCAGCGACAATTGGTCCGGCGCGGCGCCGGAAATCGTGGAAGCGATCGCCCACCAGGCGGCCGGCCATGCCGATGCCTATGGCGTGAGCGCCCTCGACCGCGCCGTCGAAGACCGCTTCAACGCGCTTTTCGAGCGGGAAGTGGCCGTTTTCTTCGTCGGCACCGGCACCTCGTCGAACGCCCTCGCGCTCGCCGCGGTCAACAAGCCCGGCGGCGCCGTCTTCTGCCACCGCGAAAGCCATATCGTCGTCGACGAATGCGGCGCGGTGGAATTCCAGACGGGCGGCGCCCGCCTGATGCAGCTCGACGGCCCGCTCGGCAAGATCGATCCGGGCGAGTTCAAGGATGCCGTGTCGCGCTTTTCACCGGATTTCGTGCATGCCGGCCAGCCGATGGCGCTGTCGCTGACGCAGGCGAGCGAGGTCGGCACCATCTATACGCGCCAGGAGGTCGAGGCGCTGACGGCCATCGCCCATGACCGCAGCATCCCGGTTCACATGGACGGCGCGCGTTTTGCCAATGCGCTCGTCCAACTCGGTGAGAACCCGGCCGACATCACCTGGCGCCAGGGCGTCGACATTCTTTCCTTCGGCGGCACCAAGAACGGCTGCGTCTCCGCCGAGGCCCTCGTCTTCTTCGATCCGAAGATGGCGGCCGAGCTTCCCTATCTCAGAAAGCGCGCCGGCCATCTCTTCTCCAAGACCCGCTTCATCGCCGCCCAGTTCCAGGCCTATCTCGCCGACGATCTGTGGCTGCGGCTGGCCACCCACGCCAATGCCATGGCCGAGCGCCTGCGCGCCGGCATCGAAAGCTCCGACGAGGCCCGCCTCGCCTGGCCGAGCGAGACCAATGAGAGCTTCGCCTTTCTGGGACGCGAGCGGGCGAGCTTCCTGCGCAAGGCCGGCGCCGTCTTCCTGGAATGGCCGCGCCCGCATGGCCTGAAGATCGAGGCAGGCGAAGACGAAATCCTCGTGCGCCTCATCACCAATTTCCAGACCAGCGAAGACGAGGTCGACCGTTTCGTCGAACTCCTCCGCGCCGATCTGAGGGGCTAGCCGCAGATCCCCCGCGCGCGGCTCGCGCGATCGGACCACAGAAAATCAGACCATAAAAAAGGCGCCCCTCGCGGGGCGCCTTCGACCGATGACTGGAGGTCGGGTCGGGGGGTGTCAGGCGGCCTTGCTGGTCGAGATCGACGGATCGATCTGCTTTTCGGATTTGTCCGAACCGCTGATCGCAATCTTGCGCGGCTTCATGGCCTCCGGAATCTCGCGCACGAGATCGATGTGGAGAAGGCCATTCTCGAGGGTCGCGCCGGTCACCTCGACATGGTCGGCGAGCTGGAAGCGGCGCTCGAAGGAACGTGCCGCGATCCCGCGATAGAGAATTTCGCGTTCGCGCTCGTTTTCGTCTTCGTTGCGCTGCGCCTTGATCGTGAGAATGTTCTCTTTCGATTCGATGTCGATATCGCGCTCGCCGAAGCCGGCCACGGCCATCGTGATGCGGTAGGCGTTCTCGCCGGTCCGCTCGATGTTGTAGGGCGGGTAGCTCTGGCCGCCGTTTTCCGAGCCTGCCATGGAATCGAGCATGTTGAACAACCGGTCGAAGCCGACGGTCGAACGGTAAAGCGGGCTCAAATCATACTGACGCATCTGAAGTCCTCCATTGAAGCGACATTCTGGGGAGGAAAAGACGGCCTCTTCGAAAAGCCGATCCGCCCTTTCCGCGGGACCCTTTCGGCGTCCCGATCGAGAAATGGGAACTCCCAAAATCCCTTTCAAGCCTTTTCGTGCAGCTCCCGAAAATCGCGGTTTCCCGGGCTTTCGCCGCTGAACGCCAGATGAACGGCCGGTTCTGAACGAGTTCAGTGAGCTCCGCCTAGTCTCCAAACATCGATGGAGGGCAGCCCCTCCGCATCACTGAGGAGACGAAGCCATGAAACTCAACATTCTCGCCGCCGCCGGTCTTGCGACGCTCTCGTTCCTGCCGCTCGCAGCCGGCGCCAGCGCCGCGCCGATCGCCGCCGCCGGCCAGGCCGGCATCACGGCAGAACGCAGCGATGCCGTCACCAAGGTCGATTATCGCGGCCGCGGCTGGCGCCATGACAACCGCCGCCACTGGAACCAGAAGCTCAGCACGCACCGCATCTCGCGCAAGCTGCGCCGCCAGGGCTTCACCCCGGTCCGCTATTTCGACACCCGCGGTCGCGTCTATTCGCTCGCCGCCCGCGGCCGGCGCGGCGCCCCGGTCATGCTCCGGGTCAACGCCTATAACGGCCAGGTCATCAGCGTGAGCCGCATCGGCCCGAAGCACCGCGGTCCCGATCGTGGTCACCACGGCGGCTGGCGTCACCGCTAATCCCAAAACCGCTCCGGCACCCTCGACGGAGCCTCAGAGATCGGGCGCTGCATCTGCCCCCTCCAGCGTCCGGTGACGGAGCCGGCGGCCTTCGGGTCGTCGGCTCCCCTTTTCGGGGCGCGCGCATGGGGCACCATCCCATCAGACGCCATCCCATCGGACGCCATCGCGCCGGGGGCCGCGCCGGGCGCCCCATCGGGAACCAACGCCGCTGCTTGCCGCCCGACCCACTTCCCAGTATCAGCGCTGCGGGAGGCGCAGCCTTGGCCATTCTGTTTGAAACCGAGCAAAATCCGATCCCGGACGGCACGAACGCCGAATTCGTGCTGACGCCCGATGGCCGCAAGCTGCGCACCGCCTGGTGGCATCCGGCGGCGTCGGCGAAGCGGGGCACAATCCTCGTTCTCCACGGCCGGGCGGAATGCATCGAGAAATATTTCGAGACCGTGGGCGAATTGCGCCGCCGCGGCTATTCCGTCGTCACCTTCGACTGGCGCGGCCAGGGCGGTTCCTCGCGCAGCCTGCGCGATCCGCGAAAAGGCCATGTCGACGATTTCTCCGAATATCTCGTCGATCTCGAAACGGTGATGCGCGAGGTGGCGCTCGCCCGCTGCCATCCGCCCTACAACATCCTCGCCCATTCGACCGGCGCCGCCATCGCGCTCCTTTATGCCGCGCGCGCCCGCACCCAGGTGGAGCGCATGGTGCTGACCGCGCCGCTTCTGGCGCTTTCAGGCGGGCGCACCCATTTTCTGCGCGTCGTCACGGGCATCCTCAATTATCTCGGCCTCGGCGAGATGTATGCCGGCCCCTTCCGCGGCAATCTCGTTCAGCTCCGCCCCTTCGAGGGCAACCGCGTCACCTCCGACAAAAGACGCTATGAGCGCGTCCGCGAATTGATCGAGGCGCATCCCGAGCTCGGCCTCTCCGGCCCGACCTTGGCCTGGGTGCATTCGGCCCTGCGCGCGGCGGAATTTCTCGCTCTGCCGGAATTTGCCGAACGCGTGCCGCTTCCCGTCCTCATCGCCATGGCCGGCCAGGAGAGCATCGTCTCGAACCGAGCGATCGAGGATTTCACCCTGCGCATCAAGACCGTCGGCAATGTCCGCATCGCCGGCGCCATGCACGAGATCCTTCAGGAAGACGACCGCTACCGCGAGATCTTCTGGGCCGCCTTCGATGCCTTCATCGGCGAGCCCGACGAGGCCTGGCGCGCCGTGTTCACGTCGCCAGGAGCGCCTCCACCTCAGGCCTGAGGCGCCTGTCGCCGAGCGCCAGGATCTGCCCGCCGCCCGCCGCCGGCCCACCGGTCCAGCTCGTCACCGCGCCGCCCGCACCTTCGATGATCGGGATGAGCGGGGCGATGTCGTAGGGCTTCAACCCGGATTCGACGACACAATCCACGCCGCCCATCGCCACCATCGCATAGGCGTAGCAATCATAGCCGTAGCGCGTCAGCCGCGCCCGGGCTGAAAGCCGCTCGAAGGCCGGCCTTTCCGCTTCGCTGAAGAGATTGGGATCGGTCGTGGAAATATGCGCGTGGTCGAGCGCCGCGCAGGCGCGCACCGTGATCGGCCGCGTCTGTCCGCCGCGCGCCAGAAAGCTGCCGGTCTCCCCCGAGCCGAAAAAAACGCTCGCCGACATAAGGCTGCGACATCATCCCGGCCGCGGGCTTGCCGTCGATCAGAAGACCTGTGAGGCAGCCCCAGAGCGGCAGGCCGCAGATGAAGGCGCGCGTGCCGTCGACGGGGTCGAGGATCCACACATGCGAGCGGTCCTCGCCTTCGGCGCCGTATTCCTCGCCGATGATGCCGTGCTCGGGATAGGTCTTGCGGATGAGATCGCGCATGGCGCGTTCGGCGCCGCGATCGGCCTCCGTCACCGGGTCGAAGCCCGCCGCAAGCTTGTTGTCGACGGCGATCGCCGCGCGGAAACGCGGCAGGATCGCATCGGCCGCCACGTCGGCGAGACGGTGCAGGAAGGGGAAAAAGCTTTCCATGGAATGCATAGCAGGGTTGCCGTTTTGCCACTGTGTGGAAAAAGTTGTTTTAAATCAGAGGGTTGATGAATTACCCAAAACGTTTGCATTGCCGCTCAGGGTGACTATATCGGAACCCGACGGACAATCTGTGCCGTAAGCCTCTTGCATCTTGTGCAAAGCAGCATAGATTGTGCGTTGCGATACGTTGTATCGCAGCCCTCATTGGGCGTTTCCTCCCTAGACTTGGCCGCACCTCGGTGCGGCCATTTTTCTTTCTGCCCCTGCCGTTTTCGAAGGCGTGGCGCGTTGGGAGGCAGACCGTTTCGAAGGCCGCATCCGCACGAAGACCTGTCACGATTTATTCCGCCGCCTCGTCGAAGGCGATCGGCGGGGCGATCGAGACGCCCATCAGGGCCTCGGCCAGATCCTCGACGAGAGCTTGCACGCTCTCGAAGCCGTCGTGGAGGCGGATCGCCTCTTCGTCCATGTAGAGCCCCCGGTTCACTTCCACCTGCATCACATGCAGTCCGGTCTGCGGACGCCCGTAATGCTCGGTGATGAAGCCCCCGGCATAAGGCTTGTTGCGGGTCACGCAATAGCCGCGCCGCCGCAGCATCTCCACGGCCTGATCGGTGAGTTCCGGGGCGCAGCTCGAGCCGAAACGATCGCCGATGACGAAATCCGGCCGGATGCCCGGCGCGGCGTTGCGCGCCGACGACGGCATCGAATGGCAATCGACGAGAACGGCGTAGCCGAACTGCGCATGAATGGTCGCAAGCCGCTGCCGGAGCGCCTCGTGATAGGGGACATAGATCGCGTCGATGCGCTGAAGCGCTTCGGCGAGCGCGATCGGCCCGGCATAGATCGCCCGGCCTTCGGAGACGATGCGCGGCACCGTCCCGAGCCCGCCCACCGCTCTGATCGATCGGCTGTTGGCGTAGCCCGGAAGCGGCTCGCGAAACATTTTCGCCTCGAGCTCGTAGGGCTCGCGGTTCACATCCACATAGGCGCGCGGATAGACGGCGGAGAGAAGCGGCGCCCCGCGTTCCGCGACGCCCGCAAACAGCATGTCGATCATGAAATCTTCCGAACGCCGGATCTCCGTCGCATCGAGCTGCGACTGGGCGAGAAAACTCTTCGGATAGAAGCGTCCGCTGTGCGGGGAATTGAACAGGAAGGGCGAGACGGGGTCGGAGCGACCCAACAGGCTGAAAGGCCGCAGGGGCGGCAGCTCGTCTCCCACGCGCTCGTCCATCAAAATCCTCTTGTCATATGCGGATATGTTGCCGATCTGCCGCGCCCCTGTCCATAACGAACCGGCCCCGTCATTGTCTCCGGGCCGCTTACCCGATATTTACCGAGCGGGCTCACAACGGACGGGTTCAAGACGGAAGGCGCTGGAGAAGCATGCGAGGTCGAATCCTGCTCGCCGAAGACGACGAAGACATGCGTCGTTTTTTGACCAAAGCTCTCGAACATGCGGGTTATGACGTTCTCGCGTTCGACAATGGTCTCTCGGCTTACAATCGATTGCTCGACGAGCCTTTCAATCTGCTTTTGACCGACATCGTCATGCCGGAGATGGATGGCATCGAGTTGGCGCGCAAGGCGTCCGCGCTCGATCCCGATCTGCGAATCATGTTCATCACCGGCTTTGCCGCGGTCGCCCTCAACCCGGACATGGCCGCGCCCCAGGATGCAAAAATCCTGTCGAAGCCGTTCCATCTGCGCGACCTCGTCAACGAGGTCGATCGCCTGATCGCGGCCTGAGAGACGGGCCGGCGGCGCCGGGGCCGCAAACAATATCTTGAAGCGGGGTCAAGAACTCTGCCCTCGGGGCCTTGCACGGCCGAAACGCAGAGGATATATCCCCGCGAGTCGCCTTCGGGCGGCACCCCTTTGGAAGGGCGCGTAGCTCAGCGGGAGAGCACTACGTTGACATCGTAGGGGTCACAGGTTCAATCCCTGTCGCGCCCACCATTCCATCGAAAAACTCAGGCCGAAACTTCAAGCCTTTGTTCCCGCCGACATATCCGCGGCGGCCTCGGCCCGCTATGCGGCCCGCCTTGCTGCCCCCCTTGCCGCCATGGCGGCAGAGCGCTCCGTCAGCCACCAGATCAGCGCAAAGAGCGCCACCAGCGTCAGGCCCGCCAAGGCCGGAAGCGCGTCGGGTTTCGCCACCTCCCCCGCCCCATCCGTCGCCAGCAATTGCGGCACCGCCTCGACGAGCCAATAGCCGCAGGTGATGAAGCAGAGCGCAAACAGCGCCCCGATGGCGCCCTTCCCCGCCGTGCCGAGGAGATCGGGCAGAAGCAGCGCCAGCCCGACCCCGAGCAGGCTCAGATCGTAATCATAGGCGTAAGGGGTGATGAGGAGCGAGGCGACCGCCGTCACACCGAGGCTCTGACGCAAGGTGAAGGCCCCGAACGTCACCCGGACGATCGCCGCAAGCCCCACGAGCGCCGCCAGCCCCTGCGCCGCGAAGGCCGGCGCCACACCGAGCCCGAAACTGCGCGCCGTCGCATAGATCGACACCATGCGGTGGAGCGGAAAGACCCCCTCTTTGAGAAAGCTCCCGGTCTCGCGCGTAGCCTCCAGAAAAGCCGCCCAGATGCCGGCGCCGAAGCAAAACGTGGCGGCGAGACAGGCGGCCGCCACGGTGAGCGCGGCAGCCACCGCCGCCGCGAACCGCCGGGCAAGCAGCGTCCTGACCGCAAGGCCGGCGGCAAGATGCGGCTTGATGATCATCAGCCCGAGCGGCACGCCCGCCTGCCATCGCCGCCTTTCGAAACCGAGACAGGCGAGCGCGATCAGCGCGCCCGTCAGAAAGCCGTTCTGCCCGCCGCTGATGCCGATCCCAAGGGCGGGAAAGATCAAGATCGCCACCAGAGCAAAATTTTCGCCCGCCAGCCGCTTGAGCGCGAAGAGATAGAGCGCGAGCGAGCCGCCGACGAAGACGAGATAGGCGGCACCGGCCGGCAGAAGCCCGAGCGGCGCCATGACGAGGTTGAAGGGCGGCGGATAGGCCCAGGTCATGGCATCGAGGCCGCCGCGCGCCTGAAGGAGCGGCCAGAGGCTGTCGTGCCGATACGCTTCTTCGAGCCGCCCCGCCCAGACGAGGCGTGCGACCATGTGGAACATGTCGAAATCGACGAGCCGCGCCGGCCCCTCCGCCTCCGCGGCAACCGAAAACCGATAGGCGCGGCCGAGCGTCGCCGCCGCGAGAAGCGCCAGAATGGGCGCCTGAAAGCGCCGGAAGCGGGCGCCGATCTCCTGGCCCGCGGGCATCTCACCGCCGTTCATCCCCGGCCTCCCGGCCACCGCATCCGCTGCATTTCCCCGCCTGTATTCCCCGCCGGCATCTCCGCCTCTGCGTCCCCGACACGCCTCTCACCGCCGGGCTTTTATGTGGACCCCACCGTTAACACCCGCCTATCGGCGCCAGGCCCAAAGACGAAGCGCCGGGCCCCAGGAAAAAGCCGCGAGCCCCGGCCAAGAAAACAGCCGAGACCAGGAGACAAAACAGCCGCAAAAGGCAGAGACAAACTGTCCGCTGCCACCATCTGACGAGTCAGGCTAGGTTGACACTCCGGCCATGGGGCTGTCGCATGGCCATGAGGGGGCTCGCCGATCCGGCGTCGCTGCGCTTGCAGAGCGGAAGACCGTCTCTGCAGCAACCGATGCCTAAGGGATGCGCCCCCTTTCTGCTGCCGGTCGCGAGCCTGCTTGCGGCCCGGAGCCTCGGTTGGCAATCCAGCGACACCGCGGGTCGCCTGGAACATGGGAGATTGAGATGGTCCTCACCTTTTTCGGGGTGATCTTCAACCTGGTCGGTATTCTTCTCGTGATGCGCTACGGCATCGCCTTTCAGGCGCAGAAGCCCGGCATGCCGGAGCCTCGTCCGCCGCAAAACGACGAAGAGCGGGCGATCCTCGAGAACATTCGCCGGGCCGGCCAGTTCGGCATCGTGATCCTGGTCCTCGGCGCCTTCCTCCAGATCCTGGGCGTCTTCTACAGCTAGCCGAACGCGCGCGCCTTTTGCGCGCCTGCCCCCGAGCATCTGCCCGCCGGGCAACAGCCCTCAGGCGCTCGCGCGCACCGGCCAGTTGCGGCCGATGAGGTCGTCGACAGCCTCCAACGGCAGCGGCTCGCTGTAATAGAACCCCTGACCGAGTTGGCATCCGAGCTCGGCGAGCTTCTCGCCGAGCGCCAGCTCTTCTATGCCCTCCGCCGTGGTGTCGATACCGAGCGCCTGGCTGAGATGCAGGACCGCCTCCACGATCGCCTGCCGGTCTTCGCTCTCCAGCATGCCGGCGATGAAGGATCGGTCGATCTTGAGCGTGTCGAGATGCAGTTCGCGCAGATGGTAGAGCCCGGAATAGCCGGTGCCGAAATCGTCGAGCGCGACGCGTATGCCCGCCTTGCGAAGCGCCGCAAGCACGGCCTTCACCTCGTCCATGCGCTCCACCAGCGCCGTTTCCGTGAGCTCCACCTCCAGCCGGTGCGGCGCGAATCCGGCGCGCGCCAGGATGTCGAGGAGCTGGCTCGGCAGGGCCGGATCGAGAAGCTGCACCGGTGCGAGATTGATCGATAGCGTGAAGCTCGACGGCCACGCGACCGAGGCTTCCATCGCCTGCTCCAGAAGCACGAGCGTCATGCGGGTCAGCTTGCCGCTGTCCTCCGCCATGGCGATGAACCGGTCCGGCAACAGCAGCCCCTTGTTCGGATGCAGCCATCGCGCCAGCATCTCGAAGCCGACGATCCCGCCCGTCTTGAGGTCGACGACGGGCTGCAGGTAGGGGACGATCTCACGCTTCGTCAGCGCATCGTCCATCTGCTGCTCGAGCGCGATCCGCTCCAGAAGCGCCGAATCCATCCCCGCTTTGTAGAAATGGAAGCTGCCGCGCTCTTCCGCCTTGGCATGGTACATGGCGATGTCGGCGTTGCGCAAAAGCACGTCAGCGGCTTCTCCGTCGTCGGGATAGAGCGCCACGCCGACGCTCGCGCCGATGCGCATGCTGATGCCGCGGACACGGATCGGCAGCGCCATGTCGTGGACGATCTTATGGACGAGCCGCAGGAGTTCGTCGGTCTCGTCCTGATATTCGAGAAGCGCGGCGAATTCGTCGCCGCCGAAGCGCGCCACCACACCCCGGCCGGCCGCAAGCCGCGTCAGCCGCTCGGCGACGATGCACAGAACCTCGTCGCCCATCTGGTGGCCGTGCAGGTCGTTGACCGGCTTGAAGCGGTCGAGATCGATGATCAGAACGGCAATCCGCCGCCCGCCATCGCGCGCGGCGATCACATGGCTCTCGAAGATCTCGAACAGCCGCCGGCGGTTGGGGAGCCCGGTCAAAACGTCGTGCCGGGCCAGGCGCTGCGCCTCGCGCTGGGCGGCATCCTTGGCCGCCATCTCCTGGCGCAGCTGCACGACCCGCCAGATGGCGACGCCGAGCAGGATCACCGTCATGATGACGGCCGTCCCGAAAATCTCGTCGAGCTGCCAGGATTCGTGGTGGCGGCTGAAATCGTACAGCGCCTCGAAGAAATCCAGGCTGAGGCTGAAGGCGTAACCGACAGCGGCAGCCGCAGCGATGATCAGAAGGGTTCGGATCAAGACACTGCTCCGGCGTGACTCCTGAGTGCTGGCGGGGGATGGCCGGGGCTCGGAGCGAAAACTGTTACGCTGCATAAGACCTCAAAGTTGCGCTTTTCCAACGACAATCAAGCCCCGCCACAGAGTCTTCAATCTCTACGTGTATATCGCAGAAAAAGGTTTGCCGCTTCTGAATCTTGCGCGCCTCGCAGGTTCGCCGCCTGGCGCCACCCGGACTCCATCCCCGGCACCCACCTCGCCCGCAGCCTCGCAGATGGCACGCCCGGCAGCGGAGCCGAGGCGTCATCCTGCATGCGGCTCATTTGGGAAACGCCTCCTTCTGACCGTGCACGTTCGGCGTGTAGCCCGGGCCGATCGTCAGCGGCCGGTCGGGCATCTCCTTCTGTTCCACGGAAGAGACGAAATCCTTGTCGATGCGCTGCAGCTCGGCGCCATCCGGCGCCCTCAGCACGATCGCCACGTGATAGGGCATGTCCTTCCTCGTGCCTTTGAGGCCCGGCGTATCGAAGACGAACTTCTTCTCGTCGCCTCGCACTTTTTGCGAAAATTGGATCGCCGGTCCGCCGCTCGGGTCCTCGAAACGCGCCTCCACCACGGCGCCTTCCGGCAGCTGGCGTTTCGGCGCGAGAACCACCCCGTAATGCATTTCGGAGATCCGGTAATTGAAGATGAAACCGCCGCCCGCGAGAATGAGATAGGGCTTCCGGCTTTCGTCGGCGCACGCCGTGAGAAGGCCGGCGCTGATCAGCCCCGCGACCAGACCGAGCCTGCATCCGCGCATATCGATCCCCCGCCCGATTTCCGTCTCCCCGATCGCCATCTCGAAGGCGTCACCCGCAACCAGCTCGAGGCCGGCGAAGCCGCTCAGCTCTTGGATATGTGGTCCGGCTTGCCCTTGCGGTCTCCCGTGGCGAACTCTTCGAGCTCCTTTTCATCCATCGAATCATACATCGACTTCGAGGCGCCTTTGAGATCGGATGTCCTGGTCTCGCCGCGCTTGCCGGAAAGCGCCGCCCCGGCGGCCTTTTGCTGGGCTTTCGACTTGGCTGGCATCATGGCATCTCCTGACGAGGATGCCGGGGAAACGCCCAGGCGGATGCGATGGTTCATTCGGCCGAAACCGAATTATCCTCCGCCCGCAAGCACTTGCCCGCCATCGACCGTCACCGTCGTGCCGCTCACATAGGCGCTGGCCCGTGAGGCGAGAAACAAGAGCGCCCCGTCGAGATCGCCCTCTTCGCCGAAGCGGCGCATCGGATTTTGTTTGACGATCGCCTCGCCCGCCGGGCTCTCCAGGAAATCGCGGTTGATCTCCGTCAGAAACCAGCCCGGCGCGATCGCATTGACGCGAATGCCGTAGCGCGCCCATTCGAGCGCCAGCGCCTTGGTGAGATGGATGAGTGCGGCTTTCGAGGTCGCATAAGGCGCCGTCCCCTTGGAAACGGCAAAGCCGAGGACCGAGGCGATGTTGACGATGGCGCCGCCCGTCTCCGCCTTCGCCATGCGCTCTGCGGCCGCCTGCGCCACGAAGAACGCCGCGTCGAGATTGGTTTCCATCACCTTCCGCCACTGCGCCCGGTCGAGCGAGATGGCGGGCCCCGCCGGCGCGATGCCGGCATTGTTGACGAGGATCGTGACGGTGCCGAAACGCGCCTCGGCGGCATCGAAGGCGGCCGAAACGCCCGCCTCGTCCGTAACGTCCGAGGCGACGGCGAGCGCCGAGCCGCCCTGTCCTTCGATCTCGCGCACCAGCTCTTCGAGCCTGTCCTGGCGCCGCGCCGCCAGCACCACCTTGGCACCGTTTTCGGCAAGCACGCGCGCAAAGCGCCGCCCGAGCCCCGATGAAGCGCCGGTGACGAGCGCCACCTGTCCTTTCAGATCGAAGAGCTCGCCCGCGCGCATCTGATCCCCCTTGAGCTGCGAAACGCTCTAATTCCCGTAGAGCTTGAGCGGCAGCCAGGTTGCCACATCCGGCAGGAACCACAACAGGACGAGCGCGAAGACCTGGATGCAAACGAACGGAACGATCCCGCGATAGATGTCGGTGGTGCGGATATCGGGCGGCGCCACGCCCCGGAGATAGAAGAGAGCGAAGCCGAAGGGCGGCGTCAGGAACGAGGTCTGCAGGTTCACCGCCATCATGATGCCGAGCCAGACCGGGCTCATCGTGCCGCCGCCCGGCATTTCCATCTGCAGAAGAATGGGCGCCACGATCGGCACGACGATGAAGACGATTTCCAGGAAATCCAGAAAGAAGCCCATCACGAACATGACGAGCATGACGAGAAGGATCGCCGCGAGCGTGCCGCCGGGCAGCGCGGTCAGAAACTCCTCGATGAAATCGGCGCCGCCGAGACCGATGAAGACGATCGAGAACATGCGCGCGCCGATGATGATGGTGAACACCATCGCCGAAATCGCCATCGTCGACTGGCAGACGGCCGCGAGCACCCGCTCGCCGTTTTGATCGTGCCAGGCGAAGGTGCGCCAGAGCGCCATCGCCACGCCCCAGGCAAGACCGAGGGTGAGCACCACCGCCGCCCCGATCGCCACCCATTCCTCGACCGAGACCACGCTCCTTTGCGAGCGCAGATCGTAGAACGAGGTGAGGAGGAGAAGGCCGGCCATGCACAGAACGCCGATCAAGATCGGCCCGGCGCGGCGCTCGTCGCACTTGTAGCCGGCGAGCATCGTCGCGCCGATCGCGCCGACGCCCGCAGCCTCCGTCGGAGAGGCGAGCCCGATCAAAATCGAGCCGAGCACGGCGACGATCAACAGAACCGGCGGGGCGAGCGCATGGATCACCTGACCCCAGAAAGCGAAGCCGGAAAGCTCGCCGAGTTCCTCATGCGGGATCGCCGGCGCTTCGGCCGGATGCAGAAAGACGTAGATGATCTGATAGACGATATAGAGGCCGACGAGCATGAACCCTGGCAGCAGCGCGCCGGCGAAGAGATCGTTCACCGACACCGTGTCGGGCGCGAAGATCCCCATGGAGAACTGCGCGTTCTGATAGGCGACGGAGAGCTGGTCGCCCAGAAGCACGAGCACGATCGAGGGCGGGATGATCTGCCCGAGCGTACCGGAGGCCGCGATCGTGCCGCAGGCGAGACGCTTGTTGTAGCCGCGCTTCACCATCGTCGGCAGCGACATCAGCCCCATCGTGACGACGGTGGCGCCGACGATGCCGGTGGAGGCGGCGAGAAGCGCGCCGACGATGCACACCGAAAACGCCAGACCGCCCGGCACCGACCCGAAGAGCCGCCCCATATTGTCGAGGAGTTCTTCCGCGATCCGCGATCGCTCCAGCATCACCCCCATGAAGACGAAGAGCGGCACGGCCACGAGCGTCTCGTTGGTCATCGTGCCGAAGATCGACTGCGGGAAGGCGGTCAGAAGCGACAGCGAGAAGACGTCGAAGGCGGAGCCGATGAGGGCAAAGCCGAGCGCCGTTCCGGCGAGCGTGAAGGCCACGGGAAAGCCGGCCGTCAACAGCCCGCAGGCCGCCACGAACATCAAGAGACAAAGAAGGAGCGGGTCGATCATGAACTTTGCCGATCGCCCGTTCTGCGGACGAGGCCCGTTTGGTTGCGTGAATTAATGGACGCTGTCGCGCGCAATTCCAGCCGCCGTATAGCTGTCGTCATGCTCCTTGAGCGCCACGATGGCGCGCAGAGCCATCGCCACCCCCTGCAGCCCGACGAGAATGGCGAAGACCCAGATGAAGGTCTTCAGCGCGAAGATGAGCGGCAGGCCGCTTACTTCCGTCGAACGCTCCAGGATGCGCCAGGAATTGCTGACATAGCCGAGCGACAGCCAGAAGGCCGCCACGCACACCGGCAGGAGCAGAAACAGCGCGCCGAAGAGATCGACGAGCGCCTTCTTGCGCGGCGAGGCCTCGCGGTAGAGGACGTCGACGCGCACATGCCCGTCCTGCAGGAGCGTGAAGCCGGCTCCGGTCATGAACAGGATCGCATGCATGTACCAGATCGATTCCTGCATCGGGATGAAGCCGATGGAGAAGACGTAGCGCAGGATGACGGTCGCAAACTGCACGAGCGCCGTCAGGACGGCGAGCCACATGACGGCGCGGCCGATGCGGTAGTTGAGACCGTCGATCACGGCGATGATGGCTTTCACGCTCTCTCCCCTTCAGGCGCGGCAGGCGGCCCGCCCAAGCGCCTAAACCCTTCGCGGAAAACTGAAAAGGGGCGGGAGAACCCGCCCCGAACACCCTTCCTTCGAACGCGCCCCCCGAACGCGCCCCCTCGAACGCGCCCAACGAACGCGCCCAACGAACGCGTTTCGGCGTCAGGTCGCATCACCCGCGACCGAAGCCTCACGCGAAAGGCGTCAGCGCCCGCTTGTTGGCGTAACTCTGGTCGGAAATCTTCGTCCAGTCGACCGCCTTGGCACGGAAATCCAGGAACGCCTCGTAGACCTTCTTGGTCAGCGGGTCGGAATTGCCGGCCTTGTCGAGAACGTCTTTCGCCGCCTTGCCGAATTCGCGGTAGATCTCGTCGGAGAACTCCACGAGTTCCACGCCGTGATCGTTGACGAGCGTCTTCAGCGCCTGGCCGTTGTTGGTGTTGTAGGACGACAGCGTCTCGTTGTTGACGGCATAGGCGATCGCCGTCATCAGCGTCTGGTCGCTTTCCGAAAGCCCGTCCCAGAACGGACGCGAAATCCCGAAGCTCAGAAGCGAGCCCGGCTCGTGGAAGCCCGGGTAATGGTAGTTCTTGGCGACCTTGTAGAGACCGAAGGCGAGGTCGTTCCACGGCCCCACCCATTCCGTCGCATCGATCGTGCCCGATTGCAGCGCCGGCAGGATTTCCGAACCGGCGAGCGTCACCGAGGTGCCGCCGAGCGCCGTGATGACGTCGCCGCCGAAGCCCGGAATGCGCATCTTCAGGCCTTTGAAGTCGTCGACGGTCTGCATCTTTTTGTTGAACCAGCCGCCCATCTGGGAGCCGGAATTGCCGCCGGGCAGATGCTTGATGCCGAACTGGCCGCCGACCTCGTCCCACAATTCCTGGCCGCCGCCCTTCTGGATCCAGGCGTCGATCTCCGCCGGCATGAAGCCGAACGGCACGGCGCAGAAGAAGGAATAGCCGGTGAGCTTGCCCTGATAGTAATAATCGGCCGAATGGTACATCTGCGCCGTGCCTTCCTGCACGGCGTCGTTGCACTTCAGGGGCGGGACGAGCTCGCCGCCGCCATAGACCTTCATGGTGATGCGCCCGTCCGTCGCCCCGTCGATCAGGGTGGCGAACCGTTCCGGCGCCTCGCCGATGCCCGGAAAATTCTTCGGCCAGGAGGTGACGCACGTGATCTGGATGCGGTTTTGCGACAGCGCCGGCGTGGCAAGGGTCGTGGCCGCGGCCGCACCGGTGCCGAGCCCGGCTGTCTTCAAAAACGAGCGACGATCCATGCTCTGTTTCCTCCCTTGGGTCGTCTTCTTTAGCGGGCGGGAAAACTTGCATTTTCGCCAAACTCTGTCCAGCGCGGCTCTCTGCGGCGAAGCGGCAGGCAAGAGATTGAGAAAGGCCGCACGTGACGCGAGAAGACGGGCTGACTTTTGCCCACCGACCGCATTAGGATGCCTGCCACGATGCGCAGCAGAAACACCCCCATCATTCTCGTCACCGCCGATGTCCGTCCCGCCGACGGCTATGTCTGGCATGCCGTGGCCGAAACCTATCTGAGGGCCATCACCAGCATCGGTGCGGTGCCGCTCATCCTGCCCTCCATGGCCGACCGCATCGATCTCGATGCCGCCGTGGAGATGGCCGACGGCGTCCTCGTCACCGGCTCGCGCTCCAACGTGCACCCGGACCGCTACGGCGTGACGCCGGAGGACAAGCACGGGCCGTTCGATCCCTCGCGCGATGCGACGACGCTTCCCCTGATCCGCCTCGTCCTGCAGCGCGGCCTGCCGCTCCTCGCCGTCTGCCGTGGTTTTCAGGAGCTGAACGTCGCGCTCGGCGGCGCCCTCTTGTCGGAGGTCCAGGAGATCGAGGGCCGCTTCGACCATCGCTCGCAGGCCGACGAACCCGATCAGCGTTTTGCGCTCGCCCACGACGTCACCTTCGCGCCGGACAGCCGTCTCGCAACGATCGTCGGAAATCAGCGCATCCGCGTGAATTCCGTCCACCGCCAGGGCGTCGACCGGCTCGGCCGCGGCCTCGTCGTGGAAGCGACCGCCGATGACGGCACCATCGAGGCCGTGCGCGTCTCCGATGCGGCGAGCTTCGCCTTCGGCGTGCAATGGCATCCGGAATACTGGGCGGAGACCGATCCGCCCTCGCGGGCGATCTTTGCCGCCTTCTCGGAGGCGATCCGCCAGCATCAGGACGCCAAGGCGAAAATCGCCGCCGAACAGGACACCTGACCGGGCGGCGGCAGAAGCCTAGGCGAGAGCCCCCGCCAGCAGAAGCCCGCCGAGCGCGGTGATCGCGAGCGCCCCGCCCCATTCGAGCACCGAGACGAAGGCCGCGCCGGCGCCGGGCCGCGTCTGAAGAAGCTTGGCCGCCACGCCCTTGGCGCCGACGGCGAGCGCGGCGAGGACCGCGACCGTGAACCCGGTCCCGAGCGCCATCAAGAACGTCGCCGCGACCCCGGCCCAGAAGATCTTCTGCGACAGCGCGAAGACGAGGACGATGAGGGCGCCCGAACACGGCCTCAGGCCGACGGAGACGACCGCCGCGGCCGCCCCGGCCAGTCCCCGGCTCTTCTCCACCAGCGCCGCATCCGGCACATGCCCGCAACACGCGCCATGGTCATGATGATGATCGTGATGATGAGTGTGCCCGTGCCCGTGATCATCAGGGTGGTGGTCATGCGCATGCCCGTCCTGAAGATACGCCGCGCGGAGATGCACGTCATGCCCATGCGCCCCGGCCGCGACCGGCGCGAGGCCGGCAGTCGCAGGACGCATGCCGAGGCGCAGCCGCGCGAAAAGCCGCCGCGATTTGCGCAACAGCAGGAAAAGACCGAGCGCCAGAACGAGCCCGTAGCTGCCGATCTCGAAGGCGCGCGCCGTATCGGTGATGGCAAAGCTCGTCAGCCCCAGAACCGCCGCAAGCGCGCCGATCAGCGCCACCGCCACCACCGCCTGCAGAAACGCCGCCAGGAAGGCGATCAGAACCCCGCGCCGCGCCGTCTTCTCGTTGGCGAGGATATAGGACGAGATCACCACCTTGCCGTGGCCGGGTCCGGCCGCATGCACGATGCCGTAGATGAAGGAGACGCTGCCGAGCCACCAGAAGGCCGACCCGTCGGAGGCGAGCCGCGACAGGGTCGCCGTCAGCTCGCGATAGAACCCCTTCTGCAAGGCCGCGATCATCGGCACGAGCCCGGCGCCGCCGCCCTCGCCCGGCAGGCCCACGCCAAACGGGGAGGTCGCCGCCTCGGCATCGGAGACGAGGCAGACGAAGACCGCCAGGACGATCAGCGGCATGAGCGCGACAAGCGCGACAGGCGCATCCGGCCGCACACTCCCCTCTCGCCGCATCAGGGACATGTGATCATCGCGGCATTCTCCGTGCCGGCCGTCAGGCTCTTGAATTCCGCGGGAAGCTCGCGCTGGTCCGCGCCGATCGTCGCCAGCATGGCGGCGGCAGTCGCATCCGGCTCCTCGCCGAGCGTCACCTCGAGCTTGCAGGAGGCCGGCGCATCGGCAAGCCGCACCGCCTCCTTCGACGGCAGCGAAAAGGCGACGAAATATTCCGGATCGGAGACAACGAGCTCGACCGGCGCGTTCGCCGCGATCGGCTCTTTCAGCGGCAGGGTGAAATGCAAAATCAGTTGCTTGCCGCTCGGCTGCAGCCAGTAATCGACGGGATCGCCGAGCTTCACCGGCTCACCGCCGGCGGTGAGCACAGTGAAGAAGTCATAATCGGCCAGCGACGTGACGTTGACCTCCGCCAAGGGCTTCAGCTCTTCGGCCGACAATTTGCCGTCGCCGTCGGCGTCGAGCCCCTGCGTCGCATAGGCGGAAAACGCCTCGTCGAAGCGCCAATGATGGCGGATGCCGACGATGCGCCCGCTTTTGTCGAAGGAAACCTCCGAGGCGACATCCACCCACACATGCGGATGCGCCAGCGCCGCCCCCGGCAAGAGCGCGAGGGCCAGAACGAGAAGCGAGAGCAATCGGCGCGCCATCGGGCAGTCTCCGGTCGTCGCATCCGACCCAATCGGCGGACGCACAGGCGCTTTCTCGCACAAGTGCGGCGACAGCGCGGCGGAATAATCTTTCGCACGACGTCGCGGCAGAAAGTCATTTGCCCCTCCGCCCGCGGCTTTTTGGCGCTCCTCCAGCCAGAAGCTTTCGCGCCGGGCGCTTATCTCTGCGCCAAGAGGAAACGCCTAAAAAAACAAAAAGGACCTGAGCCATGCCCGTCATCGCCTTGTCGGAAGCCGAGCTCGCAAGCCATCCCGCCTTCGAAGGACACGAAGAGGTGGTGCGCATCGAAGACGAGGCGGCAGGCCTCGCCGGCTACATCGCCATTCACGACACCACGCTCGGCCCCTCCCTCGGTGGCTGCCGCGTCTGGCGTTACGCCGATGAAGGCGCCGCCCTTGAGGATGTTCTGCGCCTGTCGCGCGGCATGACCTACAAGAACGCGCTCGCCGGCCTCAATCTCGGCGGCGGCAAGGCCGTCATCATTCTCGCCCCCGGCGCGCCCAAGACCCCGGCGCTTTTTGAGGCCTTCGGCGCCGCGATCGAAGAACTCGCCGGCCGCTACATCACCGCGGAAGATGTCGGCACCAGCCCCGCCGATATGGCCGATGTCGCCCGCGCGACGAAGCATGTGCGCGGCACGCCGGCTTCGGGCGTCGCCGATCCCTCGCCCTATACGGCGCTCGGCGTCTTCCACGGCATTCTCGCCGCCGTCGAGTACCGTTTCGGCTCGAGCTCGCTGGAAGGCATCCGCGTCGCGGTCCAGGGGCTCGGCCATGTCGGCTGGCGCGTCGCGGAAAAGCTGCACGAGGCCGGTGCCGATCTTCTCGTCTCCGACATCGATGCAAAAACGCTGGCGCGCGCCGAAGAGGCCTGGGGCGCGCTCGCCGTGCCCGTGACGGAAATCCACGCCGCGCCCGTCGATCTCTTCGCCCCCTGCGCCCTCGGCGCCGGTCTCAACCGCACCACCATTCCGCAGATCCGCGCCGCCATCGTGGCGGGCGCCGCCAACAACCAGCTCGCCGAGGCCGACGACGCCACGCGGCTGCGCGAACGCGGCATTCTCTATGCGCCCGATTACGCCATCAATGCCGGCGGCGTCGTGGCGCTCGCTTTGGCCGGCGCCGGCCGCTCGCAGACGGAGATGCGCGACAAGGTGGAGGCGATCGGCTCGACGCTTGCGTCGATCTTTGCGCGCGCCGCGGAAGAGAGGACGACGACGGCCGCGATCGCCGACCAGCTCGCCGAAGAGCGGCTGACCGCCGTCAAGCGGCGCTCGCAGGCCGCCTGAGGCGCCGACACACCGAGGCACAGGACCGGCGGGAAGCGCCGAGCCCTCATGCGCGAACCCCTAATCCGCGACCGAGGCGAGCACCGCGTCGGCCGCCGCCGTGCCGGAAATGAACGCCGCCTCCGAACGCGCGGCGATGCACCAGTCGCCGCAGGCGACGAGCCGCCCTTTCGCCCCGACGAGGCAGGGTTCGCCCGCGGGTTCCGCGACGAGCGCCTGGCGCCAGCGCCGGATTTTGCGGGCCATCAAGGGCGGCAGAGGCCCGTCCGCCTCGGCGGCGAGAAGGTCGAGGAGCCGCTCCGACAGCTCGTCTTCGCGTGCGCCGAAATGCGCTTCGGAAAACCCGGCCGATGCGTGCACGACGAAACTCTCCGTATCGCCGCGGCCGGCCTTCGAGCTGTTGCGGATGGCGACACTCAAATCGCCGCGCCTTGAAATCCAGTCGGCCATGATCGGCACGGCGCCGTCGAAGACGAAGAGCCCGGCGATCGCCGGCCGCATCACCACCTCCGACAGGCGGTCGAAGGGCTTGCCATGGGCATGCAGCAGCGGTTCGGCGGCAGACGCCGGAAGCGCCACGATCACCGCATCGAACGGCCCGATCGGCGCGGAATTGCTTTGCAGGAGATAGCCCTCGCTCGCCCGGCCGATCCGTTCGACCGCGGTGTGCGTGCGGATATCGAGCCCCTTTCCGGCGAAATCGGTGAGGCCGTCCATGCTCGGAAGGCCGATGAGCCAGGGCTCGTCGCTCTCGCGCCCCGAGGGCGCCCAGCCGGTCGCCTTGCCGGCGAAGACCGCCTCCTGCATGAAGGATTTGAAGGGCTCTTCGCGGGCCGTGACATAGACCGCGCCCGCATCGACCGGCACGCCGGCGACCTCTTCCGAGGAGAGCCGCCCTCCGGACTTTCCGGCCGCTTCGAAAAGGATGGGGTCGAGCCCCGCCGCACGCAGGCGCCTGGCGGCGGCGAGACCGGCGAGACCGGCCCCGATGATGGCGATCGATGCGTCCTTCAAATGTCCTCCTCGTCGCCTTTCACAAAGCGCCTCAGGGCGCGGTGCCGATGCCGGGTTCCGGCGCGCCCGGCGCTGGTTCAAGCAAAGCTGCGAGCCGCCGTAAAGCCCTGTCGCGCCTCATTGTTCGGCAAGACACTCGCGCATGCCGGCAACCGCCACCTCACGCACGAGTTCCGCCATGCCCCGCGCCTGGTGCCGCGCGATCGCAGCCCCCGCTTCGGCGCTCGCCGCGGCGGCGTTGCCGACGACGCCTTCGGCATTCAGATCCTCGGCAAGCCAGCCATAGCCGACATCGCCATAGGCGCGAAGATGGCGAAAGCGCTCGGTAAGCCCGCTTTGCCGCGAGGGAAAATTCTCCAGAGAAAGATGCCGGACGAGATCGGGCTTGAAATGCAGCATCAGCGCGGTCTCCACGAAACCGCCGTGAATGCCGACGGCACGCTCCGAATCGTCGGCAAGTTCCGCCGGCAGACCGAAGCGCCGCCAGCTCGTCGTCACCGCCAGAAGCCCGTGGCGCGCCCGAAGTTCGAGCACGGCCGCCCCGGCCGAGGGCGTGTTGCCGCCATGCGAGCTGATCAGAATGAGTTTCCGGAGGCCCGACGCCGCCACCCCTTCACCCATGGCGACGATCGTCTGCGTCATCTGCGCCGCCGAAAGCGACAGCGTGCCGGCAAAGGACATGTGTTCGAGCGAGGCACCGACGCTGATCGTCGGAAGAAGCAGCGCTTCGACGTCGGGATCGAGCGTCTTCGCGAGCTCCCCCGCAAGCCCTTCGGCGATGTGGCAATCGGTGCCGAGAGGCAGATGCGGCCCGTGCTGCTCGGTGGCCGCGATCGGCAGGATCGCCACGGTGCGCGCAGGATCGCATCGGGCGAGTTCGGGGCTCGTCAGATCCTGCCAAAGGCGCAACATGGGAAGCCTCTCCAACGCGTCTCACATCCATGTGAAAAGCAAATACGCCCGCTCTGCAACGCCTTTTGCGCAAGGGAGCCGTGCCGCCGCCGATGAGGGCGAGAGATGAGGGCCAGGGGTGAGAGAACGATGAGAGCTTGCTTTCCGGCCTGGAAGGCCCTTTGCATGCGAAATGGTCTCTCTCTCCGAAGACGCAGGCGCTGGCGCCGCCGCGGCGCGCCTGCGTGCGCTTCTTCTCATCATGCTCGCCTTTCTCTGCTTCGCCTGTCTCGACACGACGGCGAAATATCTCGGCCAATGGCTGCCGGCGATGCAGATCGTCTGGGTGCGCTTTCTCACGCATTTTGTCCTGACGCTCGTCATCTTCCGGCCGTGGCGCGACATGGCGCTCTGTCTGCCGCGCAACAAGAAGCTCCAGGTGGCGCGCGCCTGCTGCCTCGTCGGCTCGACCTTGTTCAACTTCCTGGCCGTGCGCCATCTTCAGCTTGCCCAGACGGTCAGCATCTTCTTCATCGGCCCCTTCATCGTCACGGCCCTTGCCGGGCCGATGCTCGGCGAATGGGCGGGGCCGCAGCGTTGGGCGGCGGTCGTCGTCGGTTTCATCGGCGCGCTCATCATCATCCAGCCGGTGCCGGGGGCCTTCGAGCCGGCGATGCTTCTCTCGGTCGGGGCTGCGACCTCGAACGCGCTCTACGTCATCCTGACGCGCCAGATGGCCGGGCGCGAAACCGCGCAGAGCATGATCGTCATGCCGGCGATCCTCGCAAGCTTCGCCATCGCGCCGCTCGGCATCGCCCAATGGGAGACCGTTCCCAGCACCTTTCTCTGGGGACTCCTCGTCGCCACCGGCTTTTTCGGCGGCCTCGGCCATTGGCTGTTGATCAAGGCGCACGAGCTCGCGCCCGCCACCCTGCTTGCGCCTTTCGTCTACAGCGAGATTCTCTGGATCACCGCCCTCGGCTTCGTCATATTCGGCGATGTTCCGCCGCGTTCGACGGTTCTGGGAGGTGCGATTATCATCTTGAGCGGCCTTTTCATTCTCTATCGCGAACGGCGCACCAGGACGCCTCCCTCGATTGAACCGCGCGCCTGAAAAACCCGTCTTCCGGTTCGCGCCGAGCCCGAACGGCTATCTGCATCTCGGCCATGCCTATAGCGCGCTTCTCAACGAGCATGCCGCCAAGGCCGTGGGCGGACGTCTCCTCCTGCGCATGGAGGACATCGACTACACCCGCGCCCGACCGGAATTCACCGACGCGATTTTCGATGATCTCGCCTGGCTCGGCATCGCCTTCGAACAGCCGGTTCTGTGCCAGAGCCATCGCTTTCCGGCCTATGCCGGCGCGCTGGCCGCCTTGGATCGTCTCGGCCTTCTCTACCCGGCGTTCTTGAGCCGCTCGGAGATCCGTGGCGCCGTCTCTGACAAGGAAAAGACCGGCCATGTCTGGCCGCGCGATCCCGACGGCGCCCCGCATTATCCCGGCCTCGAACGCGACTGGTCGCGGCAGATGCGCGCCGAACGGATCGCGACCGGCGCCCCCTATGCGCTGCGCCTCGACATGCGCCGCGCGCTCGCGGGCCTCGAGCCTCTCGCCTGGCAGGAACTCGACCTGGAGACCGGAGAAACCACACGGGTGAGCGCCCATCCGAGCGGCTGGGGCGACGTCATTCTGGCGCGCAAGGACGTGCCCGCGAGCTATCATCTCGCCGTCACCCTCGACGACGCCTATCAGGGTGTCACCCATGTCGTGCGCGGCGCCGATCTCGAAGCGGCGACCTCGGTCCACCGCCTCCTGCAGGTGCTGCTCGGCCTGCCCGCGCCCCTCTACCACCATCACCGGCTGATCCTCGACAAGGAGGGCCGCAAGCTCGCGAAATCCGCCGGCTCGACCGCTCTGGGCGATCTGCGCGAGGCGGGTGCCACGCCCGAGGAGATACGCCGCAGCCTGGGCTTTGCGCCGCGAGCCGCCGCCTCCGTCGCCTGAGATTCCCGTAGCCGAAGTTCAGGTAAAAGCGCGCAACACCATCAGCCAGAAGGCGACGCCGCCGACGCCGAAGGCCGTCGAGATCAAGGTCGTGTTGGAGGCGAGCGCCTCGCCCGTGCCGAAGCGGGTGGCGATGAGGAAGGCGTTGACGCCGGTCGGACAGGCCGCCACCAGCACCAGAGCGGCCGTCGGCACCGGGCCGAGCCCGACGAGAAGCGCCACCGGCAGAACGACGAGCGGCATGAAGAAGAGTTTGATGCCGGCGATGAGTGCGCCTGCCGGGATGTTGCGGGCGATGCCGTAGCGGGCGAGCCCCATGCCGCAGGCGAAAAGCGCCACCGGTCCCGCCACGTCGGCGAGGCTGTCGATCAGTTTTTCGGCGAGCCCCGGGATCGGCAGATGGAAAACGTGCCAGATGCCGCCCAGGATGATGCCGATGATGAGCGGATGGCGGATGAGTTCGAGCGCAAACGCCCCCCACATGGCGCGGCTGCTCTCCACCTCCGCCACCAGCCCGTCGCGCCGCCGCGCCCAGGAGTTGAGGGCGAGGCTGGCCGCCATCATCACCGGCAGATGCACCGAGACGAGAATGAGGACGACCACCGTGCCGGGATCGCCATAGGTGGCGCGCGCCAGCGGAATGCCGATCAGAACCGTATTGGCGAAGGCCGCCGACACGCCCGCGACGACGCCTGAGCGCGTGTCGCGCTTGAACAGCCGCCGCACCAGAACATGCGCCACCGTCCAGGTGACGAGCACGCCCGAAAAATACGCAATCCAGATCCGCCACGGCGACAGGCCGTGGAAATCCGCATGCGCCAGCGTGCGAAAGAGGAGGAGCGGAATGGCGATGGTGAAGACGAAATCGGCGAGCGCCCCGCCGGTCTCCATCTTCAGGAGCTTGAAGCGTGCCGCGAGATAGCCGATCCCGATGAGGCCGAAGATGGTGAGGACGATGCTGGCGGTGTCGGACATCGGCGTTTGCGGCGTTGGCGGCGTTTGCGGCGGTTGCAGCGGCTTCGGCCGCGATGGACGGCTGTGGGCGGCTATGGCGGCGAAATTCGGATCTCCTCCCGCCTTAAGCCGCCGCCACTTGATTGCCTAGGAGGAAGCGGGGACAAGGGCTGAAGAAAAGCTCGATTTCACGCTCCCCGGACGGGGGAACCAGAAGAAAGGCGCCCATGGCCCGCAGCATCTTGATCACCGGCTGCTCGTCCGGCATCGGCCGCCATTGCGCCCTCGGCATGGCAAAGCGCGGCTGGCGCGTCTTTGCGACGGCGCGCAAGGAGACGGATCTCGCGGCCCTGCGCGAAGCCGGCGCCCGCTACGGTCTCGAAGCCCTCTATCTCGACTATGCCGACGACGCCTCGATCGAAGCCGCCCTGAACTCCGTGCTCGCCGCCACGGAGGGCCGCCTCGACGCCCTCTTCAACAACGGCGCCTATTCGCAGCCGGGCGCCCTTGAAGACCTCTCCTCTGCCGTCCTGCGCGCCCAGTTCGATGCCAATTTCTTCGGCTGGCACGAGCTCACGCGAAGGGTGATCCCGGTGATGCGCCGCCAGAATGCCGGCCGCATCGTCATGAATTCCTCCGTTCTCGGTCTCGTCGCGCTCGGCTTCCGCGGCGCCTACAATTCCTCGAAATTCGCGCTCGAAGGCTACACCGACACCTTGCGCATCGAGCTTGCCGACACCGGCATCGAGGTCGTGGCGATCGAACCCGGCCCGATCGCAAGCCGCATGACGGAAAACGCCATCGCCGCCTTTCATCGCAATGTCGACATCGACGCCTCCGTCCACGCCGCCTATTACCGCCGCCGCCTCGCCTCCATGGAAAAGGGCGGCAACACCTTCGGGCAGCTCGGGCCCGACGCCGTCCTCGAGGTTCTGATCGAGGCCTGCGAGGCGCCCAGTCCGGCGACCCATTATCCCGTCACCCGCCAGACCAGGATCGCCGCCTTCGGCCGGAGGCTTCTGCCGCGCCGGTTGCTGCACAAAGCCGCGACGCGCGCCACCAATTAGGAAAAACGACAGCCCGCTTCCGCCGCCTCTCAGATTTGCGTCTCGTCTGTGGCTGGCTTAATGCGGTTTTCTGGTCCTCAGCCAAGGCAGGAAAACCATGGAATATCTTGGTCCGGTCGCCGTCCTTGCCGTCGTCGTCGTGCTTGTACTCGGATTGTGGAACATGCTGCGCGGCGGCAGCCCCAATCGTTCGCAAAGCCTGATGCGCTGGCGCGTCGGTCTGCAGCTTCTCGCCGTCATCGTCCTGATGGCGGGCCTCTGGCTCAGCACCCGCTGAAATCTGCCCAGACCCCACTGAGAAATCCGCTGGGCAAGCGTGCCTTTGCGGCAACAATCGCTGAAGCTTTGGCCGCCTTTGGCCACCTTTCCGGCAAACACCGTTGCCGCGCCCGGCCGGCAAAGCTAAAGCCGAAGGAACAATTTCACGGGGCTGTGATGCGGTTATTGAGCTTTGGCGCAGGTTTGGTTGCGCTTTTCGGGACGTCTGCGGCGCTGGCGGCGGATCTGCCGGCCGAGCCCGCCGACCCCGTCTATTATGCGGCCGAGCCGGTCAGCACGTATCATTTCTTTGACGAAGTGCGCATCGGCGCGACGGGCTTCCTCGACGACCGCCATCGCCTCACCGACGAGGAAGAAGGCGTCTTCCTCAACGGCGAAGTGCTCTTCGGCAATCCGATGACGCCCTTCGACAACCGCTTCGTCGATTTCCTCCTGCGCCCGCGCCCGCATATCGGCGGCACCGTCACCACCTCGGGCGGCACCAATCAGATCTATGCCGGCCTCACCTGGGACTACAATCTGACCAACCGGATTTTCCTGGAAGGCACCTTCGGCGGCACCATCCACGACGGCAACACCGATCACGTGGAAACCGGCGCCCGCCTCGGCTGCTCGGCGCTGTTTCGGGAAAGCGCCGGCATCGGCGTCAACGTCACGCAGCATCTGCGCGTCATGGCCCGCATCGACCATTCCTCGAATGCCGGCCTGTGCGACGACAATGACGGCCTCACCCATGCCGGCGTGATGGTCGGCTACAAGTTCTAGGTCGCGATCCAAGTCGCGGCCTTCAGCGCCGCGTCTTCCGCGTCTTCGGCTCCCCGCCGCCCGTGACGACCGCAGAAAGGTCCACGGGCGCCGGTGCGGTTTCGCTCGGCGAAACGCTGCGACACTCTCCCGCGTGACGTGCTTCAATCTTGTGCGAATTGCCTTAGTTTCGGCTCCGCCAAAAAACGGAGACGAGGCCGATGGTTGTCCTGAACAAGATCTACACGCGCCAGGGCGATGACGGGACCACCGCGCTCGGCACGGGCGAGCGCCGTTCGAAATACGATCCGCGCGTCGAAGCCTACGGCACCGTCGACGAAACCAATGCGCTCCTCGGCGTCGTGCGGGCCGGCCTCAACCTGACGGCCGGCGCACCGACGGAAGAGATCGACCAGATGCTCGCCCGCATCCAGAACGACCTCTTCGATCTCGGTGCCGATCTCGCCACCCCCGATGACGGCAAGCCCCGGGACTACGAGCGCCTGCGCATCGTCCCCTCCCAGGTGGAGCGCCTGGAACGCGACATCGACCGCCTCAACAAGGAGCTGTCGCCGCTGCGCTCCTTCATCCTGCCGGGCGGCACCTGGGCGGCCGCGCATCTGCACCTTGCCCGCACCGTCGCGCGCCGCGCCGAACGCCTCGTCGTCGCCCTGGCGGACCGCGAGCCGGAAAAGGTCGGCGCCCCGGCAATCCAGTATCTGAACCGGCTCTCCGACTTCCTCTTCGTCGCCGCCCGCTGGGTGAACAGCAAGGGCGAAACCGACGTCCTGTGGGTGCCGGGCCAGAACCGCTGATGCGGCGGCCCTGCGGCTCGAACCCCGGTTGAGCGATGTTCCTGCCGCTCCACGACGCCAATCCGCTCGGCTATATCCGCCGGCCCTATGTCAACTGGTCGATCATCGCGATCACGGCGGCATGCTTTGTCCTGACCGGCGGCCTGGATAGCGCGCGCGTGGAGATGGCCGCCCTCTCGCTCGGCCTCATCCCCTCCGTCGTCAACGACATCGCCGAATTGCCGCCGAGCTTCGTGCTGATCCCGGAAGAGCTGAGCTTCATCACCTATGCCTTCCTGCACGGCAACCTCATCCACCTCGGCGGCAACATGCTGTTCTTGTGGATCTTCGGCGACAACATCGAAGATGCGCTCGGCCATCTGCGCTATCTCGCCTTCTATCTCTTCGGCGCGGCGGGCTCGGGCTACATCTACACCCTCGCCAATCCCGCCTCCGAAGCGCCCCTCATCGGCGCCTCGGGTGCGGTTGCGGCCATCGTCGGCGGCTATCTGATCCTGCATCCGAAGGTCAAACTCTGGGTCCTGGCCTTCGGCCGCATCCCGCTGCGCCTTCCCGCGTTCATCGTGCTCGGCGCCTGGCTCGTCTTTCAGATCGCCAATCTCGCCATGTCGACGCCGGAATCGAGCAATATCGGCTGGTGGGCGCATATCGGCGGCTTCGCGCTCGGCGCCGCGCTCGTCGTGCCGCTCCGCCGCCGCGGCGTCCCCCTCTTCGACCGCGACCTGCCGCGCTGAGCAGAACCGCGGCGCCGGCCATCGGCATCGAGACACAATGCTCAAGTCAAACAATAAGAGACAGACTTTCCGAGAATTATATTGCGGCCATAAAGCCTGGTTTCTCCATCCCAGAATTATGACAAATGATGTTCTTCATGGGCATCCTGCGTCATCCACAAATCGGAACTATTCTCCGCGTCGATCTCAACGAAGGCTTCCGTGTCCCCGAGATGCGGAAGCGACGGCCCGCAATTGTGGTGTCTCCACCTCTTCCTGGCAGAGAGCAATTGTGCACGATCGTGCCTCTGAGCACGACAAAGTCCAAAACCCTGCAGCCATACAATTGTACTCTGGAACTGGATCCACCGCTGCCGTTTCCCTATGCCCAACCAACCATGTGGGTGAAGGCAGACATGATCATGTGCGTTGCTTTTCACCGCCTGAAGCTGCTCGACCGCGGTAAAAACAACGAAGGCGAGCGAGTTTACGATATTCGGGTATTGCCTGCCGAAAAGATGGAAGAAATTCGCGCGTGCATTCGTCGATCACTTGGCATGTGAGATTTGACAAAATGATCGAAGAAGCCCATTTCTTGGGTGGCCCCGGAGAAATCCGGGATTTAAGTCCCGCAAGGGCCGCTGTGACAGGCGATGACAAGCTGGTCACAGTGTCAGCAAAAAGCCCCGTTTCGACGGGGCTTTTTCATGTCCGGCCGACCGACGTGGACCGCACACCGATGGCGTGCAGCTCGTCCATGGTGATCTCGCCCTCGACAAAACCTCCGATCGCTTCGGCATGGTCCGGACTCGGCGACAGCCCCTGACGAGAGTTTGCGGCCGACGCCTCTTCGACGGCGCGCCGGCGGCACTCGATGGCTTCGGGCAATCGGTCGGGGCGCTGCCGCTGGACGTTCATGGCTCCCATTCCCCGCCCTCAAAATACAGCACAAGCCGGCTGGAAAGGGAGAGGAGATCCTCCGAATACGGGCGCTTTCGGCTTGTCATTGGCGGAGCGAGCATCGCTGGGGCGGAGCGCGCATCGCTGGCCAAACCGGATCGGACGGCCGTGCAAATAGGGCGTTGGCAGGTTGACACCGGCGCCGTCGATCACGCCCCTCTTATCCGCGTGTTGGGCCTGTCCGCCGCGATCGGCTATGGCACAGCGACAGCCATTCGCAATGGAGCCCCGTTTGCAAACCGCTCTCGCCTATGCCGTCGCGGCGATTGCCGAGATCGCCGGCTGCTTCGCCTTCTGGGCCTGGCTCCGGCTCGACCGATCGGTCTGGTGGCTCGCTCCGGGTCTCGTCGCTTTGCTCGTCTTCGCCTCGGCGCTGACCTTCGTTGAGACGAATGCGGCCGGGCGCGCTTTTGCCGCCTATGGCGGCGTCTATATCGCGGCCTCGCTCCTGTGGCTGTGGAGCGTCGAAGGGCTGAGGCCGGACCGCTGGGACGTGACGGGCGCCGCGATCTGCCTTCTCGGCACGGCCGTCATCCTTCTCGGGCCCCGGACGCCCTGAACCCGGCTTTGAGAACCGGTCTGCGCCGCTCAGCTCTCCATCAACTCTGTGGAATGCCGCGGTGATAGTCGGCGCCCCACAATTGCTTCAGCCGCTGGTCCCGGCCGCAGCCTTCGCGGTAGCCCTTATAGGCATAGGCCTTGGTGACGTAGCCGAAGCGCGACAGGATGCGCTCGTCGCTCTTGTAATAGTTCTGGTGATAGGCCTCGGCCGGCCAGAATTCCCCGGCCTTCTCGATCTCTGTGACGATTTTCTGGCCGAGTTCTTTTTCGGTCACCGCCTTGGAGGCCTTGGCCGCGGCAAGCTGCTTGTCGTCGAGCGCGAAAATCGCCGTCGTGTAGCTGTCGCCGCGGTCGCAGAACTGTCCGCCCGCATCCGTCGGGTCGACCGAATGCCAGAAGACGTCGAGAAGCTTTTCATAGCTGACGACATTCGGATCGTAGGTGATCTCCACCGCCTCTTTATGCCCCGTGCCCCCGGCCGAGACCTGGCGATAGGTCGGATTGCGCAATGTCCCGCCGGTGAAGCCGGAAATCGTCTCCTTCACCCCCGGCACCTTGTCGAAATCGGCCTCCACGCACCAGAAACAGCCGCCGGCGAAGATGGCGGTGTCTTGGCCCCCTTTTGCTTGGCCCGCCTTCTCCTGCGCCCCGGCGGCGGTTGCGAGGGTGAACATGGCGAAAGCTGCGGCGACAGCAAAAATGGCTTTCATGACGAAACCTCACGAGCGTCCTCACGCCGATATGGTGCAGCCCGCTGCCTGCGACGAGGCGCCTCACGCGGCTTTGACGCACGAAAGGCCGCTGACGTTAACGGAAACTTTGGGGTGCGCTCTCTTGCCACCGTCGGTGAGCGACGCTAACCGGGGGCAAACAACGGAGGTTGCCTGATGAAAGTTCTCGTCCCGGTTAAGCGGGTGCTCGATTACAACGTGAAGGCGCGCGTCAAGGCCGATGGCTCCGGTGTCGACCTCGCCAATGTGAAGATGTCGATGAACCCCTTCGACGAGATCGCGGTCGAAGAAGCCATTCGCCTCAAGGAGGCGGGCAGCGCGGAGGAGATCGTCATCGTCTCCGTCGGTCCCTCGCAGGCGCAGGAGACGATCCGCACGGCGCTCGCCATGGGGACCGATCGCGGCATCCTCGTCCAGGCGGAAGGCACGGTGGAGCCGCTCGCCGTCGCCAAGATCCTGAAGGCCATCGTCGAGGCCGAGGCGCCCGGCCTCGTCATCATGGGCAAGCAGGCGATCGACGACGACTGCAATCAGACGGGCCAGATGCTTTCGGCCCTTCTCGGCTGGTCGCAGGGCACCTTCCTGAAAGAGCTTCAGATCAAGGGCGAGGAAGCGGAAGTCACCCGCGAGATCGACGGCGGTCTTGAGACCCTCTCGATCGCTCTGCCGGCGGTGGTGACGGCCGATCTGCGCCTCAACCAGCCGCGCTACGCCTCGCTTCCCAACATCATGAAGGCGAAGAAGAAGCCGATCGAGACGAAGACGGCCGACGATTACGGCGTCGACCTCTCTCCGCGTCTCGAAGTCGTGGAGACGCGCGAGCCGGCGAAGCGCCAGGCCGGTGTCATGGTGGGTTCCCCGGCCGAACTCGTCGAAAAGCTCAAGAACGAAGCGGGCGTACTCTGAGGGATCGCGAAATGACCATTCTACTCGTCGCAGAACACGACAATCAGAGCCTCAACGAGGCGACCGCCAAGGCACTCACCGCCGCCAGGGAGATGGGCGGCGACGTTCACATTCTCGTGGCCGGCAAGGATGCGCGCCCGGCGGCCGAAGAGGCGGCGAAGCTTGCGGGCGTCGCCAAGGTGCTCCTCGCCGAAGACGAGGCGCTCGCCCATCATCTCGCCGAGCCGATGGCGGATCTGATCACGGGCCTTGCCGGCGATTACGGCGCCGTCCTCTCGCCCGCCACGACGAGCGGCAAGAACGTCATGCCGCGCGTCGCCGCCCTCCTCGACGTGATGCAGGTTTCCGACATCATCGAGGTCGTGGCGCCCGACACTTTCAAGCGCCCGATCTATGCCGGCAACGCCATCCAGACGGTGAAGGCGACAGACGCCAGGAAAGTCGTCACGGTGCGCACCTCCGCCTTCCAGGCGGCCGAAGCGGGCGGCGAAGCGCCGATCGAGACGGTGTCGGCCCCGGCCGATCCTGGGAAATCGCGCTATGTCAGCGCGAAAATCCAGGAAAGCGAACGCCCGGAACTCGCCGCCGCCAAGATCATCGTCTCCGGCGGACGGGCTCTCGGCTCCAAGGAAAAGTTCGACGAGGTCATGCTCCCCTTCGCCGACAAGCTCGGCGCGGCAGTCGGCGCAAGCCGGGCCGCGGTCGATGCGGGCTACGCCCCCAACGACTGGCAGGTCGGCCAGACCGGCAAGATCGTGGCCCCGGATCTCTACATCGCCTGCGGCATCTCGGGTGCCATCCAGCACCTTGCGGGCATGAAGGATTCCAAAGTCATCGTGGCGATCAACAAGGACGAGGAGGCGCCGATCTTCCAGGTCGCCGATTACGGTCTCGTCGCAGATCTGTTCACGGCCCTGCCGGAACTCACCGCCGAACTCGACAAGGCCGGCGCGTGATCTAGATCGTGGCTCCGTAACCTTCAGTGACGGGCCCTTCCCCTGCGTCGAGAAGGGCCCGTTTCAACGCGGAAAATGTTGCGACGCACACTTCCCCTTTCCCGAAGCTTGTTCAATATTCAGCGCAAGCGCCAGCAACAGAGATGATCCATGGCGGATGAGATCAAAACGGTCGCCATAGTCGGTGCAGGCCAGATGGGCGCAGGCATTGCCCATGTCTGCGCTTTGGCCGGTTACGATGTGATTCTGCACGACATTTCGCCGGATCGGCTGCAGGGGGGGCTTGCCACCCTGGAAGGCACGCTCGCCCGCCAACGCGCCTCCGGCCGCATCAGCGAAGAAGAGCGTCAGGCGGCGCTCGCCCGCGTGCGTCCCGCCAAGGGCGTCGAAGGATTGGCCCCGGCCGATCTTCTCATCGAGGCGGCGACGGAAGACGAGGCGGTGAAGCGCAAGGTCTTCGCCGAGGTCTGTCCGATCCTCGATCCCGAGGCGATGATCGCCACCAACACCTCGTCGATTTCGATCACCCGGCTCGCTGCCGCCACCGACCGCGCCGAACGCTTCATCGGCATGCATTTCATGAATCCGGTGCCGGTGATGGAGCTCGCCGAGCTCGTGCGCGGCATCGCGACGGAAGATTCCACCTTCGAAGAGGCGAAGCGCTTCGTCACCTCGCTCGGCAAGAAGATCGCGGTGGCGGAAGATTTTCCCGCCTTCATGGTCAACCGCATCCTGATGCCGATGATCAACGAGGCGATCTACACGCTCTATGAAGGCGTCGGCAATGTGGAGGCGATCGACACGGCGATGCGGCTCGGCGCGCACCATCCGATGGGCCCCTTGCAGCTTGCCGATTTCATCGGTCTCGATACCTGCCTATCGATCATGCAGATGCTCTACGAGGGCCTCGCCGATTCCAAATACCGCCCCTGCCCGCTTCTGGTGAAATATGTCGAGGCGGGCTGGCTCGGCCGCAAGGCGGGCCGCGGCTTCTACGATTACCGCAGCGACGAGCCGGTGCCGACCCGCTGAGGCCCGCCATCTCGCGCGCGCCTCGGGACTGATCGCGGGCCGCACCCGCCGGCCGGACTGCTCCCTTCTTCCAACCGGACAAAATTCCCGGAGACGACCCATGCCGCCTGTCTTCCGCTCGCTCATTTACGTTCCGGCCGACAAGCCCCGGGCGCTCGCCAAGGCGCGCGACCTTGCCGCTGACGCCATCATCGTCGACCTCGAAGACGCCGTTTCCCCCGACCGCAAGGAAGATGCCCGCGAGGCGCTGCGGGAGGCCCTCGCGGAGCCTTTTTCCGCGCCCGTCATCGTGCGCATCAACGGTCTTGCGAGCGAATGGGCGACGGAGGATCTTCTCGCCGCGCTTGCCGCGCGCCCTGACGGTCTCCTCATCCCGAAAGTCGAAAGCGCGGCCGATCTGGAGCGTGTCGGCGACGCCCTCGACCAGGCCGATGCGCTCGACCGCATCTCGCTCTGGGCGATGATCGAGACGCCGAAGGCGCTCCTCAACCTCGCCGACATCGCCGCCTCGTCCGAAAAACTGCCGCTCAAAGGCGTCGTCCTCGGCCTCAACGATCTCGCCAAGGAGACGGGCGTGCGCCCCGCAGAGGACCGCGGCGCCTTCCTGCCCTGGATGATGAGCGTCATCGCCGCCGCCCGCGCCTATGGGCTCGTCGCCATCGATGGCGTCCTGAACGATTTCGGCGACGACGCCCGTCTCGAAGCCGAATGCGCACAGGCGCGCGCCCTCGGCTTCGACGGCAAGAGCCTCATCCATCCCCGCCAGATCGACACGGCGAACCGCATCTTTGCGCCGAGCGCCGAAGAGATCGCCGAAGCCGAGACGATCGTCGAAGCCTTCGCCCGCCCGGAACATGCCGGCAAGGGCGCCATCGGCCTCGAAGGGCGCATGGTCGAAAGGCTGCATTTACATGTCGCGGAAAGCCTGCTTGCCAGAGCGCGTGCAATCGCCGACAGAGATCCAGCATGAAGCTCTACCGTCTTCTCACCGGCCCCGACGACGACGCCTTCTGCAAGCGCGTCTCCGCCGCCCTCAACGCCGGCTGGCAATTGCACGGCTCGCCCGCCCTCACCTTCGACACGGAGGCGAAGCGCACGATCTGCGCCCAGGCGATCGTCAAGGAGGCCGACGGCGACTGGCAGGCCGAAAGTGCAGCTGAGAATTTTCGCTTAAGCGACTATTGATGAACGGCCGCGCAAAGAGCACAGCATGTCTTGGCGCGGCGGAGTTTGCTTTCCCGCGCCGGTGCAAAGCCATTCGTCGCATGCATGGCATGCATGAGCATTATCCGACCGACGCGTTTGCAACGCAGGATCGGCACGTTATGAAGGGGCCAAGGAGCGTTCGATGAAAGATTTGACTGAACGACAGCGACCGCTGTCGCCCTTCACGCAGATCTACCGCTGGCCGATCACCATGGTCACCTCGATCTTGCACCGCATCACCGGCATCGGCCTTTATATCGGCTCGCTTTTCTTCATTGGCTGGATCGTCGCCCTCGCTTTGGGGCCGGAAGCCTATGGCTGGGCGACCTGGTTTTTCGGCTCGCCTTTCGGCTGGCTCGTCCTCTTCGGCTACACCTGGGTGCTCATGCAGCATCTGATGGGCGCCATCCGCCATTTCATCTGGGACACGGGCGCGGGCTACGAGAAGCCGGTGACGCAGAAGCTCGCCTGGGCTTCGCTCGCTGGCTCCGTCGGCCTCACCGCGCTCTTGTGGATCGTCATCCTCCTCGCCCTCTAGAAAGGCCCCGTCATGCGCACACCGCTTGCAAAAGCCCGCGGCCGCGGCTCCGCCAAGGAGGGCACCGGCCATTTCATGCAGCAGCGGATCACGGCTTTCGCCAACATCCCGCTGGTTCTCGCCTTCCTCTTGATCCTCGCCTCGCTCATCGGGGCGGATTACCAGACGGCCCATGACCGCGTCGCCAACCCCTTCATCGCGGCGATCCTCATCGGCCTCACCTTCAATCTTTCCCTGCACATGCGCATCGGCATGGAATCGGTGATCGAGGATTACATCCACCACGAAGGTCTGAAGGTGCTGAGCTATCTCGCCAACACCCTCTTCACCTACGGGATGGCCATCCTCGGCATCCTTTCCATCCTGATCATCGCCCTTGGAGGCTGACTTGGCGACCAACGGCCAGAACGGACAATCGAACGGCGCGACAGGCGCCCCCAAACAAAACGGCAAGGCCTATCCGATCATCGACCATGCCTTCGACGTGGTCGTCATCGGTGCGGGCGGCGCGGGCCTTCGGGCAGCACTCGGCGCCTCGCAGGCCGGCCTCAAGACCGCCTGCATCAGCAAGGTCTTCCCGACCCGCTCGCACACGGTGGCCGCCCAGGGCGGCATCTCGGCCGCCCTCGGCAATATGGGCGAGGACGACTGGCGCTGGCACATGTACGACACCGTCAAGGGGTCGGACTGGCTCGGCGACCAGGACGCCATCGAATATCTCTGCCGCAACGCGCCGAAAGCCGTCTACGAGCTCGAACATTGGGGCGTGCCCTTCTCGCGCACCGAAGAGGGCAAGATCTATCAGCGTCCCTTCGGCGGCATGACCACCCGCTTCGGCGAAGGCACCGCGCAGCGCACCTGCGCCGCCGCCGACCGCACGGGCCACGCCATGCTGCACACCATGTACGGCCAGGCGCTGAAGCATTCGGCGGAATTCTACATCGAGTATTTCGCCATCGACCTGATCATGGACGAGGGCCAGTGCCGCGGCGTCATCGCGCTCTGCCTGGAAGACGGCTCCATTCACCGCTTCCGCGCCCATAAGACGATTCTGGCGACCGGCGGTTACGGCCGCGCCTATTTCTCCTGCACCTCGGCGCATATCTGCACCGGCGACGGCAACGGCATGGTGCTGCGCGCCGGCCTGCCGCTCCAGGACATGGAATTCGTGCAGTTCCACCCGACCGGCATCTATGGCGCCGGCTGCCTCATCACCGAGGGCTCGCGCGGCGAGGGCGGCTATCTGACGAACTCCGAAGGCGAGCGCTTCATGGAGCGGTATGCGCCGTCCGCGAAGGATCTCGCCTCCCGCGACGTCGTCTCGCGCGCCATGACCATCGAAATCCGCGAAGGCCGCGGCGTCGGCAAGGAAAAGGACCATATCGAGCTGCACCTCGAGCATCTCGATCCGGCCGTCCTGCACGAGCGCTTGCCGGGCATCTCGGAAACCGCAAAGATCTTCGCCGGCGTCGACGTCACCAAGGAGCCGATCCCGGTCCTGCCGACCGTCCATTACAACATGGGCGGCGTGCCGACGAACTATCACGGTGAAGTGCTGACCAAGGTCGGCGGCGATCCCGATGCCGTAGTGCCGGGCCTGATGGCCGTCGGCGAGGCCGCCTGCGTCTCCGTCCACGGCGCCAACCGCCTCGGCTCCAACTCGCTCATCGACCTCGTCGTCTTCGGCCGTGCCGTCGGCGATCGTTGCGCCGAAACGGTAAGCCCCGGCGAGCGCCATCCGGATCTTCCGGCAGGCTCCGACGATTTCGCCCTCTCCCGCCTCGACCGCGCCCGCTACGCCAAGGGCGGCACGCCGACGGCCGCGCTGCGCGACCGCATGCAGAAGGTGATGCAGTCGAACTGCGCCGTCTTCCGCGACGGCCCGGTGCTCGAGGAAGGCCGCAAGCTGATCGACGACGTCTGGCGCGGCGCCGAAGACATCGGCGTCACCGACCGCTCCCTCATCTGGAACAGCGATCTCGTCGAGACGCTGGAATTCCAGAACCTCATCACCCAGGCGGTGGTGACGATGGAAGCGGCCGCCAACCGGCACGAAAGCCGCGGCGCCCATGCGCGCGAGGATTTCCCGGATCGCGACGACCAGAACTGGATGAAGCACAGCCTCGCCTTCATAGACGAAGCCGCCCACACGGTGCGCCTCGAAGACCGGCCGGTGCACACCTACACGATGTCGAACGACGTGCCCTATATCGAGCCGAAGAAGCGCGTCTACTGACGCCGGCCGACATCAGAGTTCGCGAAAGGGGCGCTCCGGCGCCCCTTTTTTGTGGCCAGTTTCCAAACCGAGGTGGACCGGCAGGACTGCGATCGCACACCGGCGTGCATATTCGCAGCAGCACGCCTTTTTGAGCGCAACAAAAAAGCCCCGCCGAAGCGGGGCTTTTTATCTGAGACCTTGGCAGACTTGAAGTCGTCCTCGCCAAGGCCTGCCACCTTTCGGTGGTCTTGCAATCCGCGACGCCGCAGCATTCTTCGTATACTAGACTAGAGACATGCGCTTTTTCCTCTATCCTCCCCGTCATGACCACTGTCGTTCGGAAAGGGGTTCCATATGCCGTGGGCGGAAATGGCAACGGAAGCTTGGGTCGAAACTGTCTCGGCCGAGATCGTTCAGTTGAAGGATCCTGTCGGTCTCAGCTTGGCTCGCTTCGAGCTGCTGCCTCGTGAATTCGAGGGCCGTGGTGCGATCCACTACGGCACGCTTCGGATCGATGGCGATTTCGTCCCGCCGAGCCAGATCACGGCCATCTTCGGCGACCTCGAAGTGAGCGGACGTATTTCCACCCAAGGCGTGGATGGGGCCGATGGCAACACAACCCTTCTCGTCCTGGGCAGCGTTGAGTCATCCACGCTGGTCAACGACTGGTCGAGCCTCATCCTGGTTTCTGAAGATGTCGTCGTCAGGGAATGGGCTCTCATGGATCAGGAAGACTCGTCGTTCGTTGCAGGCGCAAATTTTGTTACGCCCCTTTTCTTGGGTTACGACATATGGGCGACGGTCGGTGGCGCTGCTTCCATGGAGGCTGGAATTGGATATGCAGTCCAAATAGATATGAACGGACGAGAGAATTTTGATCACGTGTTTCGTCCGAATTTGAGCAAAGAAGAGACCGAACGAATGCTGCGAATAAGTGACTCTCAACAGCTTTTCGAGCGTTTCTATAACACGGGGACTATCCTTCCATCCGACTAACAATGAGTTCATCAAGCCCGAGGAGTGCGCCAACTACCTCCACAACGCCGGATATGCTTCCATCAAAGGGTGAAACGCTCTAGTCTACGTCTGAACCGTCATCTGCCTAACGCGCGACGTAACTGAATGCGTCGCGCGCGGTCAGCGCGAGTTTCCGATCATGCGGCATGAGTTCAAAAAGAGCGACGTGCACGATCTCGTCCAGGATATCCTCACAAGCGAAGTCGTCGATCTCAGGGTCGCCCAAATCAATGTGCGGGCGGCGAGCAGTTGCGACGGCGACGACCTGATTCGCATCGATGTGATCTTCGACGGACATGCCGAGGACGTCGACGCACGTGAGCTGGCAGGCCTCACACGCCACATCCTGCCCAGGCTGCGCGCGCTCGGCGAAACAGGCTTTCCGCTGTTTTCGTTCATCGCGCTCAACGAGGCGAAGGGTTTGATGGGCGACGCCGCGCGATTCATTTGACCGCCACCCGCGCCCTCACCGCGGCGCGAGGCGGATCGCTCCATCGAGGCGGATCGATTCGCCGTTCATATAATCGTTCTCGCAGATGAACTTCACGACATGCGCGTATTCGTGCGCCTGGCCGAGACGTTTTGGAAACGGCACGCCGGCGGCGAGGCTCTCGCGCACTTTCTCCGGCATGCCGGAGACCATCGGCGTCTCGAACACGCCGGGCTGAATGGCGCAGACGCGAATGCCGTATTCGGTGAGGTCGCGCGCGACCGGCAGCGTCATGCCGAGAACGCCGCCCTTGGAGGCGGCATAGGCCGCCTGGCCAATCTGCCCGTCCGTCGCCGCCACCGAAGAGGTCATGACGATGACGCCCCGGCAGCCGTCCGCCGTGATCGGCTGCAACTGCGACATCTCCGGAACCGACTGCGCGATCATCTGATAGGTGCCGATGAGGTTGACCTCCACCACCTTGCGGAACGAGGCCATGTCGTGCGCCTTGAGCTCGCCCGTCTTGCGGTCGGTGCCGAGCGTCTTGCGCCCGAGCGCGATGCCCGCGCAATTCACCAGGATGCGCTCCACGCCATGCGCCGCGCGCGCTTTTTCGACCCCGGCTTCAACGCTCGCGGCATCGGTCACGTCGACCGGCACGAAGGTGCCGCCGATGTCGCCGGCCGTCACCTGGCCCTTCTCCTCGTTCATGTCGAAGATCGTCACCCGCACGCCCTGATGGGCGAGCATGCGCGCCGTCGCCTCGCCGAGACCTGAAGCCCCGCCGGTCACGATCGCTGCGATATCGGAATTGAGCTGCATTCTGTCCTCCCCTTGAAAGCCCGCCAGGCGGGCCCTGACCCTCGCTCTCCCCCTCTTAGCCAAGCCCCGCGTCTTGCGAAAGGACCACTCGCGCCCCAATTGAACACCATCAGATGGGAGCGCCAGATGCCACGTACGGTACCTGATATCGAGATTCTCGGCCCGGAGGATGCGGCCGACAAGGAAGCGGAAATCAAGCGCCGGTTCTGGCCGACGGTCAGGAAGGCGTTGCGCACGATTCCCTTCATGCATGAAGTGGTGTCCGCCTATTACGCCATGCTCGATCCGCGCACGCCGACACGCGCCAAGCTGACGGTGGTGGCAGCCCTCGCGTATTTCGTTTCCCCCTTCGACCTCGTGCCGGATTTCATCGTCGGCCTCGGTTTTCTCGATGACGCCTCGGTTCTGGCGGCAGCGCTGGCCGCCGTCTCCTCCTCCATTCGCGAGGAGCATCGCACCGCCGCCGCGACGGCACTTGAGGAAGAAGTGGGCGCCGGAGCCTGAGGAAACGCCCCCTTCGTCAAATTCTGGCCGTTTTTTCCCAAACAACCATGTCCGCGCATCGAGCCGATCAAACGGATGTCGGCAGGCTTCGCCTGTGGCCCATGCTCGGTTCATGATTTAGTAACCACGATGACGCATCTCTAGAGCGACCATCACGACCGACGCCTCGCCGATGCGGCGAGGCTTCGTAGAAACCACCGATTGCGGGACAGGCATGCTAAGGACATTTCTGACGAGCCTATTTTTGATCGTCGCGACCGCAGCCTTCGCTCAGACGCCGAATTCGCTGGGTCAGTTCAACGATTGGACGGCCTGGAGCTATCCGGGCGACAAGGGCACCGTCTGCTTCATCCACTCCACTCCGAAGAAGGAGATGCCGACGAATCTCAATCACGGCAAAGTCGCCTTCTTCGTGCGCTCCAGCCCGGCTGAAAACATCGGCCACGAGGCGAACTTCGTCGTCGGCTACGCCTTTGAGGACAAGTCGACGGTGACCGTCGACATCGACGGCAAGAAGTTCACGATGTTCACCAAGGGCGACAGCGCCTGGCTTCTGAACGAGGCCGAGGAGCCGCAGCTCTATGCGGCGATGAAGAGCGGGCGCCAGATGGTCGTCACCGGCACATCGCGCCGCGGCAACGAGACGAGCTATCAATTCTCCCTTTCCGGGGTGACGGCGGCGAGCAACAAGGTCGCTTCCGAATGTAAATAACGGCCAAAAGCCGAGATTTTCGAAACGGACCGTCCTGCGGGCGGTCCGTTTTCGTTTGCATGAGCCTGTGCTAAGACCCACCTTCGACACCGCCATGAACGATATGAGCCTTGCCACACCCGCGGCTGCGCCGCGCTTCGACGCGTCCGCACAGCCGCTCTCCACGGATGCTTCCGCCGTCCGCCGTTCCCTCGTCGGCCTGAGCCGCGAGGAGCTCGCCGATGCTTTGGGCGAAATCGGCGTGCCGGAACGGCAGCGCCGTATGCGCGTCAACCAGCTCTGGCACTGGCTCTATCTGCGCGGCGCCACCTCCTTCGATGCCATGACCAATATGGGCAAGGAGCTGCGCGCCGCACTCGACGACAAATTCGCCATTGCCCGCCCGGAAATCATCTCCGAGCAGATTTCCGTCGACGGCACGCGCAAATGGCTGATGCGCTTTCCGGCGCAGGGCGCCGATCGTCCCGGCCCGACGGCGGGCCGCCCGGTCGATGTGGAAACCGTCTATATCCCGGAAGAAGGCCGTGGCACGCTCTGCGTCTCGAGCCAGGTCGGCTGCACCTTGAACTGCACCTTCTGCCACACCGGCACGCAGAAGCTCGTGCGCAACCTGACGCCCGGCGAAATCGTCTCGCAGATCCTGGTGGCGCGCGAGCGCATCGGCGACTTTCCCGATCTTGCGACGCCGCAGGGCGCGATCGTGCCGACGGAAGGCCGCCTCGTCTCCAACATCGTCATGATGGGCATGGGCGAGCCGCTCTATAATTTCGAGAATGTTCGCGACGCGCTTCTGATCGCCTCCGACGGCGAGGGCCTGTCCCTGTCGAAGCGGCGCATCACCCTGTCGACCTCGGGCGTCGTTCCGGGCATTTTCCGCACCGGCGAGGAAATCGGCTGCATGCTGGCGATTTCGCTCCATGCCGTGCGCGACGATCTTCGCGACGAGATCGTGCCGATCAACCGCAAATGGCCGATCGCCGAGCTTCTCGATGCGTGTCGCGCCTATCCGGGCATGTCGAACGCCCGCCGCATCACCTTCGAATATGTGATGCTCGAGGGCATCAACGATTCGCTCGCCGAGGCGAAGGAGCTCGTGCGGCTCCTCAAAGGCATTCCGGCGAAAATCAATCTCATCCCGTTCAATCCCTGGCCCGGCAGCCCGTATCAATGCTCCGACTGGGACCAGATCGAGCGTTTCGCCGAGGTGGTGAACCGCGCCGGCTACGCCTCGCCGATCCGCACCCCGCGCGGACGTGACATCTTCGCCGCCTGCGGCCAGCTGAAGAGCGCCAGCGAACGTCTGAAGAAGCGCGAGCGCGAAGCGGCGCCGGCGCTCGCAGCGGAAGGCTGAGCGCCACCGGCATGGCCCGGGTCTGGCGGATCATCCTCCTCATACCGCTCGCTTTCATCGCCGCCTGCTGGGCGGCGGCGGCGGTCCTCTATTTCTCCGTCCCGCCGGAGCTTCATCCGGGTGAAGCGCTTCAGGATTACGCCTTCAAGGCAGCGCTCATTTCCTTCTTCGCCGCCTTCGTCGTCGGCGCCGTCGCCGGCATCCCGGCCTTCCTGATGATCCTGTTTGCGGAAAGCTTCGGCTGGCGCTCGCTCATCCTGCATCTCGTCTTCGGCGCGGTGGTCGGCTCGGCCGCGACCATCCTCGGCATTGCCGGCCCGCCGGCGTCCGAATTCTCCGACATCGCGATCTTCGCCGCCGCGGGCACGGTCGGCGCCTTCGTCTACTGGCTTCTCGCCGGGCGCCACGCCGGGGGCTAGGCTGGGGGGCTGGGCCGGCGGCTAGGCCGGGCCGATCCGCGGCAAATCCTCGCTTTTCGGCCAGATTGCCCGCGATTATCGCTTGCGCCTCGGGCACACGGCACTACCTTTCGCCCGCATTCACCGGAGGTTTTCATGCGCCCGCTCACCGGCCTTCGCGTCGCTCTCATCGGCTTCGTGGCCATCTTTCTCGCCTCTTGCGGCGTCAACACCATTCCGACCTACGAGGAACAGGCGAAGGCCGCCTGGAGCCAGGTCGAGAACCAGTATCAGCGTCGTGCCGATCTCGTCCCGAACCTCGTGGAGACCGTGAAGGGCTTTGCCCGTCAGGAAAAAGACGTCCTGACCTCCGTCGTGGAGGCCCGCTCCAAGGCGACGCAGACCAATCTCAACGTCGATCCGACGGACCCGGAAGCCATGCGCCGCTATCAGGAAGCGCAGGGCGAGCTCGGCGCCGCCCTCGGCCGGCTTCTCGCCATCACCGAGAATTATCCCGATCTCAAGTCCAACCAGAATTTTCTGGCGCTGCAATCGCAGCTCGAAGGCACGGAAAACCGCATCGCGGTGGCGCGTCGCGACTACATCGACGCCGTCCGCAAATACAACACCGAGCTCAAGACGTTTCCGGGTCGGCTCTGGGCGATGACGCTTTATTCCGGCTATGAGCCGATGGCGAATTTCGAAACCGCACCTGAAAACGCCAACGCCCCGCAGGTCGATTTCGGCGGCGGCAATGCGCCGGGCGTGACGTTCGACGCTCCCGCGAACGGCAACGCCCCGGCCAACGAAAACCAGCCGGCCAACGAACCCGCCACCGGCACCGGCAACTGATCTGAGACGAGAGACGTTTTGCGCGCCCTTCTTGCTGCTGTTCTGATCCTCGTCGCGCCGGCCTTCATCGCGCCGGCCGCCGCCCAGGATTTCCCGAAACTCACCGGCCGCGTCGTCGATGCGGCCGATCTCCTCTCGCCCACCGAAGAGGCGGAGCTCGTCGCCCTCTCCGACGATCTGGAAAAGAAGACCTCCGACCAGCTCGTCATCGCCACCGTCCCCTCGCTCGGCGGCCGCTCCATCGAAGAATACGGCGTCGATCTCGGCCGCGCCTGGCAGATCGGGCAGAAGGACAAGGACAACGGCGTCCTTCTCCTCGTCGCGCCCAACGAGCGTCAGGTGAGGATCGAGGTCGGCTACGGCCTTGAGCCCACCCTCACCGACGCGATCTCCAAACTCATCATCGAAGGCTCGATCATCCCCCGCTTCAAGGCGGGCGATTTCCCAGGCGGCATCACCCGCGGCGTCGAAGACATCGTCGCCGTCCTCGGCGGCGACCGCGAGGCCTGGGTCAAGCGCGCCAAGGAACGCGTGCCGGAGGGCGACATCGGCCCCACCATCTTCACGATGATCTTCCTGGCCGTCTTCTTCATCATCATGTTCTCCGGCCTCTTCGGCCCGCGCGGAAAGGGCCGCCGCAGCAGCGGGTTTCGCGCAGGTCTGAGCAATTACGGCGGCGGCTTCGGTGGCGGCGGCGGCGGATTTTCCGGCGGCGGCGGCTCCTTCGGCGGCGGCGGCTCGTCGGGCAGCTGGTAGGAGACGGACATGGCCATTCTCGACCCCACCGAACACGCCCGCATCGCCGAAGCGATCCGGACGGCCGAAAGCGGCACCTCCGGCGAGATTTTCGCCGTCGCCGCAGAGACGAGCGACAGCTATCGCTTCATCCCGCTCCTCTGGGCGGTGCTTGCCACGCTCTTTGCCGGCATTGCCGTCGCCTTCCTCTACCCGCTCGCCGAAGCCTGGCTCACCGCCCCCGCGCCCGGCAATGAATGGCTCGCGCAATCGCACGACCTCTGGGGCGACGGCCTCGATGCGCGCGTCGTGGCCGCCGGCGAGGTCGTCCTCCTGATCCTTCTCGGGCTCCTCGCCTCGCTGCCGTCGCTCCGGCCCCTCCTGGTGCCGGAATTCGTCCGCCGCCAGCGCGCCGAGCGTCATGCCATGCAGCAATTCATGGCGCACAATCTCCACGGAACCGCAGGCCGCACCGGCATCCTGATCTTCGTGTCGCTGGCGGAACGCTATGCGGCGATCATCGCCGATCAGGGCATCGACGCCCATGTCGACCAGAGCGTCTGGGACGAGATCGTGGCCGAGCTCATCGAGGACAGCCGCAAGGGTGCCCTGGCCGACGGCCTGGTGAAGGCGATCGCCGCCTGCGGAAAAATCCTCGAGGAACATATTCCGGCGGGCCAGGAAAACCCGAACGAACTGCCCGACAAGCTCGTCGAAGTCTGAACCCGACGCCAGAGATCGGGGCGGCCGGCCAGGCCGCCGCCCCATCGCACATCCGCGCTGAAACGCGTTCAATCCGCCTTGAGCGACAGCTTTCCGCACCATCCGTCCCGGTGGCCGCCGGCATAGGCCCGCACCAGCCCCTCCTGCAGCAGCAGGGCGCCGAGATCGCGGCCCTTCGCATCGCGCACATCGGCGACGACCCGACCGCCATATTTGTCGCTCTCCACCTCGCTCAAGGTCACGGCGGGATCGGTGACGAGCGCGGCGAGCGCATCCGTCGCCGCCAGCGCCTGCGCCTTTTCCGCCGCGCAGCGCGCACGCAGCTCCGGTGCGTCGATGCCGCGCAGCCGCACCAGAACCCGCACCTCCTGATCGAGCCAGATCGTCGCCCGCACCGCCAGCGTATCGCCGTCGACGACCCGCTCCACCACCGCCCGGTAGAGCCCCGGCAGCTCGGAACCCGCCGCAGCCGGCAGAGCCGGCACGGCAAAAGCGAGAAGCGACAGGGCGAATCGATCTAGGAACATGTTCCTACAATAGCGAATGCCGGTTAATTGACAATGTGGAAACAGCCGGCTCGGTCGCCGGTCGGTCAGACGATCGGTTTCGATCGGATCACTGCAGGCACGGCAAAGCCTCGAGGGGTCTCGGTGCACGGACGCAGTTATTCAAGCATTGGAAGTGACAAGGCGGACTTTCGACGTCACAATCCTTTTTCAGAATAAGCGACAGGCCGTCATCTCTTCTTAGGAGCGGCAAAAATTTTATAAATTCGGGCATGCATGTATTTATAGACGAATCGGGCGATCCAGGGTTTAAGCTTGAACGGGGCTCGACACCGATATTCGTCACATCAATGGTTGTGTTTCAGAACTCTTCTGACGCGCAAGAGACGAGCCTTCATATTGCGGCACTACGAAGTCAGCTGAGGGTCCAGCCTGAATTCAAGTTCAACAAGTGCAGCGGGTCGGTACGAGACGCATTCTTTGACGGTCTTTCTACGCATGAATTTTCGGTCCGGGCAGTGGTTGTACAGAAGCATCTCATACACTCCGAAGCCCTTCGGACGGTCAAAAAAAGCTTTTACAAGTTCTTTGTTCGGATGATGATGCAAAACGACGGAGGCGTCCTCAGAGACGCCAAAGTCGTGATTGATGGGTCCGGCGATCGCCTATTCAAGAAACAATTGCGGGCTTACCTGAGACAACACATCGAAACGGGTTGCGTCAGAAAATGGGACCTGAAGGAATCGACCCGAGACCCCTTAATACAACTTGCCGACATGACAGCCGGCGCGATCGCGCGGTCGTACCGACAAGATCGCAAAGAAGCCAGCCGGTGGCGCGATATGCGCCACGACAATGGCCAGCTGCAGAACGTATGGGAGTTCAGGTGAAATTGCGCTCCTGCGTCCTATCCAATCCCTTGGGACTGGCACGCACACCATCCGGCGACAGTTCGGATCGCAGGAGCGACTTGGCAGCACTTAAGATATACAGTCGATCTAGATAGTCCAGAAATTCTTGATAGATATGAGACAACGAGACCCGCGGGAACGACGTAGAGACGCCGCCCCTATCGATTTAATTACGCAAGCGCGCCTGCCGCGGCTTTGAGGCCGGCAAACGCGCCGGCCCGCCTTCCCCCTGATCAATTCAGGCTGATCAAGTCAGCCTGATCAGCCCGTCAGAAATCGATCGCACGGCCTTTGCGCTCCCAGTCGCCGAAGCGCACCGGCTCGGGGCCTTCCCCGCCGTTGAACTCTTTTGCCCGGGCCGCCTCCGCGGCGGCGCGCGCCTCGGCCTCTTGTCTGCGGCGCTCTTCGGCTTCGGCGAGCGCCCGTTTGGCGGCCTCCGGGAGCTCGCGCCGCGGCGTCGCCGCCGTTTCGGCCTGAATTCCCTCTCCGGAGGATTTGTTCGGCGCCTCGTTCATCCGCGTCTCCGTCATCATCGCCTCGTCACTGAGCGATATCTAGCAATCCCGGCCGCTCATTTCGACCGACCGGGAAAGCTTCGGAGATCTTTTCGTGCGGGCGACGCGCCCCCGTCAGGCGGCGCGCACATCCTCCAGGAATTCGCGCACCATGGCGCGCAGCGAGCCGGCATGCTGGTTGAGCTCCTCGGCCGCCGACAAAACCTGGCCGGAAGCGGAGCCCGTCTCGCCGGCCGCCTGCGTCACGCCGACGATGGTGCTCGACACTTCCGATGTGCCGGACGCCGCTTCGTGGACGTTGCGGGCGATCTCCTGGGTGGCGACGTTCTGCTCCTCCACCGATCCCGCGATCGCGACGGTGACCTCGCTCACCTCCTGGATGGCAGTGACGATATTCTCGATCGCCTCCACGGCGCTGCCCGTTCCGGCCTGCACGTCGCCGATCTGCCGGCTGATGTCCTCCGTGGCTTTCGCCGTCTGGGTGGCGAGACTTTTCACCTCGGCGGCGACGACCGCAAAGCCCTTGCCGGATTCGCCGGCTCTCGCCGCTTCGATCGTCGCATTGAGCGCGAGAAGGTTCGTCTGGTTGGCGATGTCGGCAATGAGATGCACGACCTCGTCGATTTTCTTCACCGAGACGGCAAGCCCCTGAACCACGCCGCGGCTCTGCTCGGCGCTGTCGCTCACCGTCTTCGCCATATCGGTCGATTGCTGCACCTGTCGGGCGATCTCCTGAACCGAGGACGACAATTCCTCGGCCGCGGCCGAAACGGTCTGCACATTCGTCGAGGCCTGTTCGGAGGCAGCGGCGACGGTCGTTGCCTGGCTGCTCGTTTCCTCGGCGATCGCCGACATGCTCTCCGCCGTCAGCTTGAGCGTCGTGGCGGACGCCCCGACCGTTTCGAGAATTCCCGAAACCGCCTCGTCGAACCGGGCATTGAGCGCCTCGATCCGGCTCGCCCGCTTTTCGCGCAATTCCCGCTCGCGGGCCTGCGCGGCGGCAAGCTCCTCCGCCTTGATCATGCTCGCCTTGAAATCGGAAAGGGCGCGGTTGATGTCGCCGATCTCGTCGGCGCGGTCGGTATCGACGATCGGCGTATCGAGATGCCCGTCCTGAAGCGCACGGATCGTGCCGACGCTGCGTGCCAGCGGGCGCCGGATCATCCGGTGTGTAAGGAGCGCAAGCACCGCCCCAAGCAGCACCACCAGCGCCAATCCTCCGATCACAAGCCATTGCGACAGCTGGTGCGCCGGGCGCATGATCACGGCCTCAGGCACGGAGACGATGACCGCCCAATTGCGCCCGAAATCCTGGATCGGCGTCGGCACGATGACGTGAAGGATACCGGCATCGTCACGCACGAGCTGACGGGTTCCCTCGCTCAGGGCTTTTTCGATCCCGGGCGCCAGCTCCGGCTCCGTGTCGCTGACGGACTTGCCGAGATTTTCCGCTTCGTCCGTCGCCGTCCACAACCCGCCATGCGACACGAGGCGCACATGGCCGACATCATAAGGATGGATCGCGGCAAATTCCTTCGACAGACCCGAAAGCTCGATGTCGACACCCGCCACGCCGACCGTCTTTCCATCCACGTCGAGCGGAAACGCGGCCGAAGCCAGCATGATGTCCTTGCCGTCGATCGTGTAGATCGTCGGATCCGTCATGAAGGCCCGGCCGCTCTGGAAAGGCTCCTGATACCACGGCAGATCGGTGTTTCCCGCACTCGTCGCCTGCAGGCCGGAGCCGTAATTGTAGTAATAGGGTGCGAAGCGGCCGGTTGCGGTCTGCGTCTTGACGGCGGCCTGGCCGGCCAGCTCTGCGTCGCGTCCGTCGAAGAGGTTCGGCTCGAACACGGCCCAGGCTCCCGCGAGGGCGGCATCCCGCTCCATCAGCTGCTCCAGGACCCGCGTTGCTCCGGAGCGTTCACGGTATCCCGCCTCCATCAGCGCCTCGATTGAGCTGTCGAGCGTCTTGGCGGTCTGCATCATTCCGCCGAGCCGGCTGCGCACGTTCTGCGCCTGCGCCTGCCCGGTCTCCTCCAGCCGCTGCGTTGCCAGCTCGTTGACCGAATTCGTGACGAAAGTTGAGATCGTGGCGATCCCGATGATTAAAAGAAAAGCGATGAGGCCGACGCTCGCCAGGGCGAGACGTAACCCGATCGACCGAAACTTCGACATGTAACCCCCTCGAGATGACGTTGCAGGACTTCGTTGAGACGGTTCGTGAGATTTTGCGGCGAGCCCGCTTCCCGCGTATTTGCCGAAAACCTGCTCCGCCCTGCCAATTCGCCCAAAACCGACCCTGCAACGGCGGCAACGTTCACAAGCTAACTGGTGCCGGGCTTGCGTGACGTTGCGTCAGAGATCTTGCCGCGGTGAAGCCAAACCGTATCCGCCGCCTTCCAGGCGCACGTCGAATGCTGCAAACTTGTGCAGAAGAACGGACAAACGTGCCCGCTGGAGACTGGGACGATTGCGTGGCGATGGCTTAAGAACCTGATTTGACGCGGCTTTCTCCGCCTCGGTCGAGTTGCGGATTGAAGCCGGCTCATCGACACCCAAAATATGCAGACACGCCATTTATGGGTCGGAGCAAACAAGACGATGAACATGATGAAGACGGCCATGTTGCTGGCCGCCCTGACCGCCCTTTTCATGGGCGTCGGCTATCTCGTCGGCGGTTCCGGAGGTGCCTTCATCGCCTTTCTCTTCGCCGCCGGCATGAACCTCTTTTCCTATTGGAACGCCGACAAGCTCGTCCTCAAAATGCACAATGCGCATGAGGTCGACGAACGTTCGGCGCCCGATTTCGTCGGCATGATCCGCCAGCTTGCGGAGCGCGCCGATCTGCCCATGCCGAAAGTCTATCTCATCGACAGCGACCAGCCGAACGCCTTCGCCACCGGCCGCAATCCGGAAAATGCGGCCGTCGCCGCGACGACCGGACTGTTGCAGCAGCTCAGCCACGAAGAGGTGGCGGGCGTCATGGCGCATGAGCTCGCGCATGTGAAGAACCGTGATACTCTGACCATGACGATCACGGCGACGCTCGCCGGTGCCATTTCGATGCTCGGCAATTTCGCGCTCTTCTTTGGCGGCTCGCGCGACAACAACTCGCCTTTCGGGTTCGTCGGCGTGCTTCTCGCCGCGCTGACGGCGCCTTTCGCCGCGATGCTCGTGCAAATGGCGATCTCGCGCACGCGCGAATATTCCGCCGACCGCGACGGGGCGGCGATCGCCGGCAATCCGCTCTGGCTCGCTTCCGCGCTCGGCAAGATCGCCGGCTCGGCCAAACGTCGTCCGATGATGAGCGCGGAGCAGAATCCCGCCTCCGCGCATCTCTTCATCATCAACCCCCTGTCGGGTGCGCGCATGGACAACCTCTTTTCCACGCACCCGTCGACGGAAAACCGCATCGCCGCCCTGCAGGAGATGGCATCAGGCGGCGGCGGGCCGGCCATTCCGCGCCAGGCCTCCCGCCCCGCAATGGAGTCCGGCCCCGCCGCGCGCGGCCCTTCCGGGCCCTGGGGTTCCGCCGGTACGGGCCGTCCGAGCTCCGGCACGGTGCCGCAGACCGGTCGCAGACGCAGCGGCCCCTGGGGCTTAGCTTTCTGGGGCCGATTCTTCCGGGCTGAGGTTTCCGGGCGCTGAATCCGCAAGGGCGTCGCGACGCCCGTGCGCAGAAGAAGGGCACGGACGAGAAGCCACAGGGACGGTGAGCCGGCCTTCGCCACCATCTTTTGACCATTCCTGCATGCGACACGCAGAAGGACGATTCGAACGGCGCCACCCCGGGTGGCGCCGTCGCTTTGCGGCGTCCCTGCCGCAGAGCTGCGATACGGCGATGGCCAAGCGCTGGTCGCGCGGGTAGGAAGACAGGATGACGACAAAAAATCGGCGAGCCGCTCATGAGCGCTGACGAGGGCGCGCGTCGCGATGTCCGCGAACCGCACGACACGCAGGAAAGCCGCGCCGCCTCCGGAGCACGGCCGCATCGCTCTGGCGCTGGCAAAGGCGCAAGCAAGAGCGGCGGCAAGACGGGCGCCAAGGCAAGTGGAAGGGGCACGGCGCAGCCCGGCCCGCCGGGCCTTGCCGCACGCGATGCCGCGACCGCCATCCTCCTCAAAGTGGTGCGCGACGGCTCTCCGCTCGGTCCCCTTCTGGAGGCGGGCGGCGCACCGGGCTTTCGCGCCTTGTCGGCGCAGGACAAGGGGCTCGTGCGGGCAATCCTCGATGCGGCGCTGCGCCACCGCGGCGCCATCGAGGATGCGATCAGAAAGCGCCTGGAACGCCCTCTCGACGAGAAGGCCCACCGCCTCTCCGCCCTCCTGCATCTTGGTGCCACGCAAATCCTTTATCTCGACGTTCCCGACCATGCGGCGATCAATCTCGCCGTGACGGCGGCCGGCCGCGACCGGCGCACCGCCAAGACCAAGGGGCTGGTCAATTCCGTGCTGCGGCGCATCGCCCGCGAGCGGGGCGAGATCCTGGCCTCTGCGGCTTCAGTGAACGGCGCGCCCGACTGGATGATTGCGCGCTGGGAGAAAAACTGGGGTCCGGAGCGCACCGCCGCGATCCTCGCCGCCCATGCCGACGCGCCCCCGCTCGATCTGACGGCGAAATCAGATCCGGCCGAACTTGCCGAACGTCTGTCGGGCGATCTTCTGCCGAACGGCAGCATCCGTCTCGATCGTCTTCACACCGTCTCCAAACTCCCCGGCTACGACAGCGGGGATTGGTGGGTGCAGGATGCGGCCGCCGCAATCCCCGCCCGTCTCCTCGGGGATATCTCGGGCAAGCGCGTCGCCGACCTCTGTGCCGCACCCGGCGGCAAGACAGCGCAGCTTGCAGCCGCCGGCGCGCTCGTGACGGCCGTCGAGAAATCCGCCTCGCGCATGCGCCGGCTCAAGGGCAACCTCGAAAGATTGCGTCTCTCGGCGGAATTCGCCGAGGCCGACGTTTTTTCCTTCCAGCCCGCGGAATCCTTCGATTTTATCCTTCTCGACGCACCTTGCTCGGCGACCGGCACCATTCGCAGGCATCCGGATCTGCCCTGGACGAAGCGCGAAGACGACATCGTGACGCTGCGCGAGCTCCAGCAAAAGATGCTGGCGCAGGCCGCTAACTGGCTGAAGCCAGGCGGAATTCTCGTTTACGCCACCTGCTCGCTCGAGCCCGAGGAGGGCGAGGAGCAGGCCCACATCTTCACCAAGAGCCACGCCATGTTCGAGCCGATGCCGCTCAAGACCGCGGAATTCCCCGAGCTTCAGGACTTTTCCACGCCTGAGGGTTTCTTCCGTTCGCTGCCTGGAATGGCGTTTGGTGGCGATCTTCGCGGCGTCGACGGCTTCTTCGCCGCCCGCTGGCGGCGGCTCAATTGAGCGAAAAAGCAGTGGGCGCGCGGTTTCCGGGCCTCTCGCCTCGCTTGCCAAGAATCGCAAACCCCGTTACGCGCCAATAATATGGCACCCCTGGCCTCGAGCGACCGATGGAGGCTGACGCTCTCACGCGCCGAACGCGTGAGCCGCCGTCTCCGCTTGGGCACGCTCATCGGAACACCCGCTTTCATTGGTGGCGGTGGCAGATCACAGCTTTTGATTGCCCCGCCCGACCTCCGAACCGCCGATCCGACGATCGCGGAAGAGGTCTATTCGGGCCGATTTTCCTTTGCAGGACAATGGGTTGAGACGAAGGGAAAATCACCCTTCGAAATGATCCCGCCGAGCTCGGACTGGGCCGAAGAGCTGCACGGTTTCGGCTGGCTGCGCCATCTGAAGGCGGCCGCGACACCGGTTGCGCGCTCCAATGCGCAGGTCATCGTGCACGATTGGATGAGCGCCGAAAGGCGCCACCATGCCGTCGCCTGGGAACCGCCGGTGGCAGCACGGCGCACCATGTCGCTGTTGTCACAATCGGCGCTGGTGCTCGAAGGCGCCGACCACGATTTCTACCGCCTTTACGTGCGTTCCATGCTGCGCCACGCGCATTTCCTGCGCAAATCCTTCTACGCCGCCGAGCCTGGCCTGCCGCGCCTGCAGGTCGCGATCGCACTCGCCATGGCCGGGCTGTGCCTGTCGCGCCAGGAGCGTCTCGCCAAGCGTGGGCTGGAGCGCGTAAGTCACGAGATTGGCGTGCAATTCCTGCCCGATGGCGGCCATATCTCCCGCTCTCCTGCGGCGATTTTGGAAGCGCTCCTCGACCTCCTTCCCCTGCGCCAGACGGTGGTCGCGCGCGGCCAGCACCCTCCGGAAGCGATCCTGGGCGCGATCGACCGCGCCATGCCGATGCTGCGCTTCTTCCGCCATGCCGACGGCGCCTTCGCCCAGTTCAACGGTGCCTCCGCAGGCGGCCGCGATCAGCTCTCCACCGTGCTCGCTTATGACGAGGCGCTCGGCAAACCCGTCGCCTCCGCCCCCTATTCGGCCTTCGAACGCCTGGAAGCCGGAGAGGCTGCTTTGATCGTCGATGCCGGCCCGCCGCCGCCGCTCGCCTTCAGCGCCGAAGCGCATGCCGGCACCCTCGCCTTCGAATTCTCCCATAACGGACAGCGCCTTATCATCAATTGCGGAGCACCCCGCGCCCGCTATGAAGCCTTGAGGCGCGCCGCTCGGCTGACTGCGGCGCATTCCACCGCAACGCTCGCCGATACGTCCTCCAGTCGATTGGAAACTGAAGGCGAGCGTGTCCTCCTCGTCAGTGGCCCGAAACGCGTCGAGAGAAACCGCCGCCAGGAAAAAGACGGCACGATTCTGCTCGAACTATCCCATGACGGCTACGCAAAGACGCTGGGTTTCGTGCACAGGCGCCAGCTCGTCCTCTCCGGCAACGGTCTCGCGCTGGAAGGACGTGACCTCTTCGAAGGCAACGGTTCGGAGCGAACCCCCTTCGACATCCGCTTTCATCTGGAGCCGAGCGTCGGGGTCGAAGTGCCCGAAGACACAGACATGCCGCCGCATATCGATCTCGTCCTCTCCGATGGGGCGGTCTGGCGCTTCACGGCCGATCAACCTCTGGCTCTTGAAGAAAGCACGATTTTTTCTCTTTCCAGAGGATCCGGCCGCAGCCTGCAGATTGTGGTGAGCGGCGAGGTCGGCGATGCACACGCTGTCGCCTGGAGACTTGCGCGCCTCGCCTGAGGGATTAAGACCGGACGCTCTTCCTTTCTTCGCGACGTCCCCGAGGCTCACCATGTCGGTTTCTTCCAAAAAGGGCTCTTCCGGTCCTGAACGCGTTGTCGTCAAACGCGCCCTTATTTCCCTGTCCGATAAGACCGGAGCGGTCGAGTTCGCCAAGGCGCTCGTCGAGGCTGGCGCCGAAATCCTGTCGACCGGCGGCACGGCGCGGGCGCTCAAGGAAGCCGGACTTCCCGTCAGGGACGTGAGCGAGATCACCGGCTTTCCCGAGATCATGGACGGGCGCGTAAAGACGCTGCATCCGGCAGTCCATGGCGGGATTCTGGCGATCCGCGACGATTCCGAGCACCAGGCCGCCATGCAGGAACACGGGATCGGGCCGATCGATCTCGTCGCGATCAACCTTTATCCGTTCGAAGAGACGGCCGCCAAAAGCAGCGATCCGCTCGAGATCATCGAAAATATCGACATCGGCGGACCCGCAATGATCCGCGCCGCGGCCAAGAACGCCGCCTTCGTCGCCGTGGTGACCGATCCCGACGATTATGGACGTGTCGCAGAAGCCGTTGCCTCCGGCGGCGTCGACAAGGCGCTGCGCCGCGAGCTTGCTGCAAAAGCCTTTGCACGGACGGGCGCCTATGACGCCGCCATCTCCAGCTGGTTCGCCGAGCAGTCGGAGACGCAGTTCCCGGAACGTATGGTGTTCGCCGCAACCCGCGCATCGGAACTTCGCTACGGCGAAAATCCGCATCAGAAGGCGGCGCTTTATTCCACCGACAAGAGCAAACCTGGTGCTGCGAATGCCTGCCTCGTCAACGGCAAGCCGCTGTCCTACAACAATCTGAGCGACGCCGACGCAGCCTTCCAGCTTGCCGCGGATCTCGATCCGGAAAGGCCGGCGATCGCCATCATCAAACACGCCAATCCCTGCGGTGTCGCCGTCGCTGACACGCTCGCCGAAGCGCATGCCAAAGCGCTGATGTGTGACCCCGTCTCCGCCTATGGCGGGGTCGTAGCCGCAAACCGGCAGCTGGACGAGGCGGCGGCCAAGGCCATCACGGCTCTCTTCACCGAGGTCGTCATCGCGCCCGACGCCGACGAAGCGGCGCTCAAGATCCTCAAGGCAAAGGCCAATCTCCGTGTGCTCCTGACGGGCTCCGCCATGCCGGCGACAGGCATGATGGTCAAGTCGATTGCCGGCGGCCTTCTGGTCCAGGAGATCGACGCCGCGCAAGTCAAGATGGCGGATCTCAAAGTGGTCACGAAGCGCGAGCCGACCGAACAGGAACTTGCCGATCTGATCTTCGCCTTCCGCATCTGCAAGCATGTGAAGTCGAACGCGATCGTCTATGCGAAGGACGGAGCGGCTGTCGGCATCGGCGCCGGTCAGATGAGCCGAGTCGATTCAGCCCGCATCGCCGCCTGGAAGGCGCAAGAGGCGACGCGCGCCGCCGGGCTCGAAGATGCTCTGACGCGTGGCTCCGTCGTCGCCTCGGATGCCTTCTTCCCCTTTGCGGATGGCCTCCTGGCCGCCGCAGAAGCGGGCGCCACGGCCGTTATTCAGCCGGGCGGATCACTGCGCGACCGGGAAGTGATCGACGCAGCCGACGAGGCGGGCCTTGCGATGGTGTTCACGGGGCTTCGCCACTTCCGGCATTGATCACGACCAACAGCGAAAACGTCATAGAATGCAGGCGGGTCACATGAGCCGCCTGCAACAAAAAGATGGGCTCCGCGTCGGGCGCACCGCGCACGGAGGCGGTTTTATTCGGCCGCGGCGACCGTATCCTGGAGCGCTTCTTTCGCCGCCTGTATAGCATTGTCGATATGCGCTTCGGTCCGACGCCGGGCTGTGACGGCATCCTTTTGCAGAAGCGCGTCGGCAATATCGGAGAGTTCGGCCACCATTTGCGCGGTGCGTCCCGGGCGTGACAGCGACGTCCCCCGCAAAAGCCGGATGCGGCCATGAAGGTTGCGCAACACCTCCTGCAGCACCTTGTTTCCAGACCCTACCGAAAGTGCCGAGTAAAAGCGGTTCTTGGCGTCGAGAAGCCCTTCGGTATCGTCCGCCGAGAGGGCCGCATGCAAATCAGAGATAATGCGCTGCAGTCTCACGCGCTCTTTCTCACTGGCCGTTGAAGCGAAGAGCGACGCCGCCAACCCCTCGATCTCCCGGCGCACCACATAGATCTGCATCGCTTCCTCGGGCGTCAGCACAGTTACGGCGATCCCGCCGCGAGGAAGCGGCCGCACGAGCCCGTCCGATTCCAGAGCCCGGAGCGCTTCCCGGACGAGCGGACGGCTCACTTCGAGGGTTTCGCAGATCTCTCGTTCGATAAGCCGATCACCCGGCAGCAGGTCACCCTTTTCGATTGCTCGACGGAGAAACTCCTCCGCCTGGCCCCTGACCGGAGCGACGACACGCTGGATTCTGCTCACGGCTTCATCACCTCGCTTGCAATCTGTGCAGCAACGTACATCTTGTCGAGCGTTATGTCATCTTGTCTGACAAACAGTTTGACAATCAATTTGAGATCGTTTCCACTTGCACAAAAGATACAAAATTCGTCTCAGAGGATGACAGGATGAGTTCCCCTCGCTCCAACTCGTCAACGGCAGCGACGCAGTCCCAGCCGAAGAGTGCCCAGCGCAAATCCGCTTTGTCACGGGACACGATGATCAGGATCATCACCGCTGTGATCCTGATCGGCGCGTGGGAAATTTTCGGTCGTTACGGCAACCCACTCCTAGTCGCCGTGCCCAGCGATGTGCTCGCGGCCACCTACGCGCTCGCAGCCGATGGCGAACTGTTCACCGCCACGGCGCAATCCATGTCGAGCTTTGCCGTCGGCTTTACGATTGCAGCTGTCCTGGGGGTGATCATTGGCGTCGCGATGGGATTGAACCGAACGACGGAAATCGTTCTCGATCCTTACATCAACGCGCTCTACTCGATGCCACTCATCGCGCTCGTTCCCTTACTCATGCTCTGGGTCGGGGTCGGCTTTCTATCGAAAGTGGTGATCGTCGCGCTCTTCTCGATCTTTCCCGTGATCATCAACACCTTGTCGGGCGTGCGCAATGTCGAAAAGAGCTATCTCGACATCGGCAAGGCGTTTGGCGCCGGGCGCTGGATGACCTTCCGTCGGATCATCATGCCCTCCGCGGTGCCCTACATCGCCTCAGGAATGCGCCTTGCCGTGAGCCGCGGCATCATCGCGATGGTCATTGCAGAGTTCCTGACGTCGATCGCGGGGCTCGGCGGTCTGATCATCAACTACACAAACCAGTTCGAGACGGCGAAGGCGTTCGTCCCGGTCTTCCTCCTGGCCATTATCGGCAACATCCTGACCTTCGCCGTCAAATGGCTGGAGGAGCGTCTCGGCTCGTGGCGATAACGCCCGGGTCGAATGCGCCACAAGCAACAAGAGGAACAGACAGCATGAAATATACGCTCGGTTGGGCAAGGTCTTTCGCCTTGTCCGCAACGCTCGCGGCAGGATTTATGGGAGCCACGGCGGCCAACGCCGCAGACACGGTTCGGCTGACCCTTCCAGCCAAGATGTTTTTGAACCTGGTCGAATTCGTCGCTCAGGATAAAGGCTTCTACACGGACCAGGATCTCGATGTGGAATTCACCCATATCGCCGACAGCTCGGTGCCCATCCGCACCCTGATTGCCGGATCGACCGACATCATCGAAGCGGGCATGTCGGAAACACTCGTCGCAGCGGCCAAGGGGGCCAAGGTCAAAACCGTCGGTGGCGTTCACAACGGCCTGCACTACGCGTTCTGGGTACGGCCAGGCGCCGGTGTGGAGAGCATCAAAGATCTTCCCGGCAAGAACGTTGCCATTTCGAGCCCCGGCTCGCTGCCGCATGTCGTGACCCTCGCCCTGCTCCACAAAGCCGGCGTGACGGATGAGCAGATCGACACCATCAACTGGGTCTCCTTCAAAGGGTCGAGCGCAAGGCTCAACGCCGTGATTTCCGGCTCGGTCGATGCCACCGTCGCGTCGTTTTCACCCGAAGTCGAACGCAGCGGCAAGGCAGAGCTTCTCTCCATCGTCGGCAAGGATTTGCCCGATTATGTCATGATCCCCTGGGACACCAGCGACGACATGATCGAGAACCGGCGCGACATCCTTAAGCGCTTCATCAAGGCGGAACTCCTCGCCGCCCGCTTCGTCTTCGACAACAAGGATGAGGCGCTCGCCGTCGCCAAGCAGCATTTCGACTATTCCGACGAGGACCTTGATGCCTTCTACAAATTCTACACCGAAGGCGGCATCTGGGATCCAAACGGCCTGATCAGCGATAATGCGGCCGAATACATGCAGCAGCTGAACGTCGACACCGGCCTGCAAGCTGAGGTGCTGCCAGCAGATCGCGTCGTCGACCAATCGGTGACGCAAGAGGTTCTCGAGGACATCGGGCGCTACGAGCGCTGAACATCGAATACCCGAAGGGCGGAACAAGCCGCCCTTCGGGGACTACGGAGAAATACTCAATGGCCGTTCTTTCGATCGCGAACCTCTCCAAAACCTTTCTCGACCGCCGCGGCAACGAGGTGGAGGCCCTCTCCGGCTTCGATCTGACCGTTGAGCCTGGCGAGTTCATCACCGTCGTCGGCCCGAGCGGCTGCGGTAAGACGACGATGCTGCGCATTGTGCAGGGGCTGGAGGACCGTTCCGGCGGCTCAATCAAGTTGGGCGAGCGCGAAATCACCGGACCGGGGCCGGAACGTGGCTTCGTTTTCCAGCAATACGGCCTCCTCCCGTGGATGACCGCAAGCCAGAACATCGCTTTCGCCCTCGACGCACGGGGCGTTCCTCGCAATGAGCACGAGGATCGGATTACCCGCACGCTGCAAACGGTCGGCCTTTCCAAGTTTCGCAATCACTATCCACGCCAGATGTCCGGCGGAATGCAGCAGCGCGTCGGTATTGCACGCGCGTTGGCAATCGACCCCGACATCCTCCTCCTCGACGAACCGTTCGGCGCTTTGGATGCTCTGACACGCGAAGTGCTTCAGGAAGAGATGCTGACCTTGTCGGAGACGATGCAGAAGACCGTTCTCTTCGTCACGCATTCGATCGACGAGGCAATCATGCTCGCCGACAGGATCGTCGTCATGTCAGCACGTCCGGGTCGCATTGAAAACGTCATCCATGTCGACATCGAACGCCCGCGTGCCGGACGCGCCGAAGAGATCCGTGAAAGCCGCAAATTCGCCGAATACCGGCGCGTGCTGTGGGATCTGCTCATGGAAAAGAAGGAGGCCGCCTGATGCCGACAGTCCGAGAGGCCGCCATCGCCCGAGATCACGAATGGCAATATAATCCTCGCGTCTCGACAGACGATGTGGAGGCTTACCATGCGCGGGCCGACACGCTGAGCGAAGAAGCTCGTCTTAGCCAGCCCGATTATCTCGCCGACATTTCCTACGGCGAGGGACATGACGAAACGGTCGATATCTTCCCGGCCGCTCCAGACAGCCCTCTCCATCTCTTCCTGCACGGCGGCTATTGGCGCGGACGTGACAAGCGCGACTACAGCTTTCTCGCGCAGCCTTTCGTGCGCTCCGGCATCTCTCTCGTCATCGCCAATTACAGCCTCTGTCCGAAGGTGGAGCTTCCGGAGATCGTCGAGCAAACGAAAAGATGCCTCGCGGCGCTGCCGTCCTTCGCCGCAAAGATTGGCGCCGACAAGACCCGCATCACCGCCTCAGGCCACAGCGCCGGGGCTCATCTTCTCGCCTGCGCTCTTGCGACAGCGGACGGCCCCCCGCCTGGAGGTCTTGCGGCGGCGGCGCTGATAAGCGGCATCTATGAACTCCAGCCCGTGCTTGGGATCACCGTCAACGAGTCGATCCGGCTCCGCCCCGAACAGGTGGCTGCAGTCAGTCCGTTGAGAATGCGACCAAGGACAGATGTCGCCCTCGACATCATCGTCGGAAGTGCTGAGAGCCCGGGCTGGGTCGCACAATCGGCACTATTCGCCGAACACTGCCAGAAGGCTGGCGCCAGCGTCGACTTCCATGTCGAGCCGGGCGCCAATCACTTCTCCATCATGGAGAGATACGCCAACGAGCGCGACCCTCTCTTCGAGCGCCTGAGAAAGCTCGCCCTCGCCTGAGTGGCCAACCAACAAAAGCAAGGAAGACACATGCGTCTCGTCACCGAAACGCAGGCGCGCACCTGCGTCACCCTGGAGAATGCCATCGAGGCCGTGGCAACGGCTTTCCGCGATGTGGCGGAAGGCTCTGCGCGCAACCTGCCTGTCGTGCGGGAGCGGCTTGCAAGCGGCCTCGGCACCTTCGGCGTGAAATCCGGCGAGATCGACAGGTTCGCGCTGGTGGGGCTGAAGGCCGGCGGCTATTGGCCGGGCAATGCCGCCAAAAGCGATTTGACCAACCATCAGTCGACCACACTGTTGTTCGATGCCACAAGCGGCAAAGCGCTCGCCTGTGTGGAAGCCAACTGGCTGACGGAGGCTCGCACCGCCGCAGCCGGGGCCGTCGCGATCCGCGCCTTGTCACGTCCCGACAGCACAGACCTTGGTATACTCGGCACCGGCATGCAGGCCCGAAGCCAGGTCGAGGCCGCCATGGCGGTGCGCGACATCGAGACGGTGCGCATTTGGGGACCCGAACACGGTCAGGCGAAAGCCCTTGCCGAGATGCTTTCTGAGGCTCATCCGCAACGCCAGTTCATCCTTGCGGAGCGCGAAGACACCGTGCGCTGCTCCGACATTTTGATCACCGTCACGCCGTCACAAGCCGAGCTGTTTCCAGAAGACTGGTCACCCGCCGGCCAGCATATCAACGCCATGGGCGCTGACACGGCCGGCAAGCAGGAACTTCCCGTGCCCTTGCTCGCTCGATCGTGTCTCTTCTACGACGACCTCGTTCAGTCCGCGACGCTTGGCGAGTTCCAGCGTATCGACCTCAAATCCGGAACTGCCTCGTCCCTTCTCGACGTGCTGGCCGGCAAGGCCGAAGGGCGCAAACGTCAAGACGAGCGGACGATTTTCGACAGCACCGGGATTGCGGTTCAGGATCTCGCGGTCGCGCAGCTTGCTCTGTCGGGGACAGTGTAGCCTCAATCAGACACTCGCGGAGGCGGCGCGGCAAAACGTGCCGCGCCCCGCCATCAGTGCCTTTCGGCGAAACCTGATGTCTTCGACATCTGCTGTTCCGCAAGCTCGGCAAGGAGGCTCGCGGCGACTGTGGCCTTCGCCGTCGTCGCACGGCCATCGGCAAGGATCGCGGCCACCCGGCTCGCGGTCGCGCTGACATTGCGGCCATATTCCTCTTCCCAGGCGGAGACGTCGGGGAACCCTCCATTGGCATAGGAGAGAACGTCGAGGGCGAGCACCCGATGCGCGGAGGCGAGCTGATCGCGCGCCTTCTCTGTTGCCAGATTCTCGTAATAATCGGGGCTTTCGACAGCGAGGATCATCGCCTCGAGCCTGGAGAAACAGAAGCGATCTGCGACCTCGAAATAGGCCGCTGCGGCCGCCTCGATCGGCCGGCCGCAGCGTTCCGCGATAAGGGCCACGTCGATCGCATTGGCAAGTTCGGGAAGGATGGCGAGCTCCTCGGCAAGCTCGCCGGGGACGCCCGCCTCGACAAGCCAGGCTTTTCGCGATTTGACCGCATTTGCGGCGAATTCTGGCAGGAGGTCGGGCAGCAATTGCCGCAGCGCCTCCAGCGTCTCCTGAAAACGCTCGACCACTGCACCGATGCCGGACCGGAGATCGACATTGCGCAGGAACCAGCCAATGCGATCGAGAAGCACATCCTGCACCCGCAGATAGAGCTCAAGCTGCAGCTGGCCGCCGATCTTATTGTCGAGGGTTTCGAGCTCCGCATGCAGACGCTGCATGGAGAAGGCATCGCGGACGGCCGTGTAAGCGCGGGTGATGTCCGCCGGCGTCGCGCCGGTGCGGTCGCGCAGCCGCACGATCGCGGTGGGCCCGCCGCGGTTGATGAGCGAATTGGCGAGCTGCGTGGCGATGATCTCCCGCCTCAGACGATGGCCTGAAATCTCATCACCAAACCGCTCCTGCATGTTCTCCGGAAAATAGCGGAAGAGTTCGCGCGCGAGATATTCATCGTCGGGGATGTCGCTTGCCACGAGATCATCGAAGAGAACGATCTTGGCGTAGGAGAGAAGAACGCCAATTTCTGCCCGGGTCAGCGGCTGGCGCTGGGCCTGGCGCTCCGACAGCGTCGAATTGTCCGGCAAGACTTCCACTGCCCGATCGAGCCGGCCCGCGGCTTCAAGTTCGTTCATGAAACGCGCCTGATTGGCGAGGGCGTCGAGGCCGCGCATCTGCTCCAGACTGATGGCCAGCGTCTGTTGGATATTGTTGCGCAAGACGAGGTCGGCGACCTGATCGGTCATCGCGGCCAGGCAGCGGTTGCGCTCCTCCAGCTCCAGCTTGCCCGACCTCAGCGAGGGCGCCAGGGCGATCTTGATATTGACCTCAAGGTCGGAGGAGTTGACGCCACCGGAATTGTCGATCGCGTCGGAATTGCAGCGCCCGCCCCGCAGGCCGTAATCGACACGCGCCTGGGGCGTCATGCCGAGATTGGCACCTTCGCCGACCACCCTCGCACCGACCTCTGCAGAGGTGACGCGGATCTGGTCGTTTGCCTTGTCACCCACTTCGGCATCGCTTTCGTGCGGCGCTCGCACATAGGTGCCGATGCCACCGAACCATAGAAGATCGACCTGCGCCTTCAGAATGGCGCGGATGACCTCATTGGGGCGCGCGGATGTCCCGGAAAGGCCAAGAAGCGCACAGGTTTCAGGCGAAAGCGGCACTGTCTTGTCGTGGCGAGAGAAGACGCCACCGCCCTTGGAGACGAGGCTCGTGTCGTAATCTTTCCACGACGAACGCGGGAGTTCGAACAGCCGCTGACGCTCCTTAAAGCTCGCCTCAAGGTCCGGATCGGGATCGATGAAGATGTCGCGGTGATCGAAGGCAGCGACGAGACGGATCGCACGCGACAGAAGCATACCGTTGCCAAAGACATCGCCCGACATATCGCCGACGCCGGCAACCGTGAACGGTTCGCTCTGGATATCGTGGTCGACCTCGCGGAAATGTCGCTTCACCGCTTCCCACGCGCCGCGGGCAGTAATGCCCATTTCCTTGTGGTCATAGCCGGCCGAGCCCCCCGAGGCGAACGCATCGCCAAGCCAGAACCCATGAGCCTCAGAGACGGCATTAGCCGTGTCGGAGAAGGTCGCCGTGCCCTTGTCGGCGGCAACGACAAGATACGGATCGTCCTCGTCGTGGCGCACGACATCTTCAGGCGGAATGACCTCGTCACCCTCAAGATCGTCGGTGAGCGCAAGCAACCGATCAACGAAGGCGACATAAGCATCGCGTCCCGCTTCGAAGATTTCCTCGCGGCTGCCCTCCGCCGGCAGGAGCCGAGGAAAGAACCCGCCCTTCGCTCCGACCGGCACGATAACGGCATTCTTCACCTGCTGTGCCTTGACGAGACCGAGAACCTCGACGCGAAAATCTTGCGGTCGATCCGACCATCTGAGACCGCCACGGGCGACGGGCCCGAACCGCATATGCACGCCTTCGACCTGTGGCGAATGCACAAAGATCTCCCGGAACGGCCGAGGCGGCGTAAGGAAGGCGAGGTCGCGCGGCTTGAGCTTGATGGTGATCGCGAGCGGCGGCGCACCTTCGGCATCCGTCTGGAAATAATCGGTACGCTTGGTCGCGAGAATGACAGCCCGGTAAGCGCGTAAGATCGTGTCCTCATCGAGACTGTCTACGCGGTCGAGCGGGCCATCCAGAGCCTTTTCGGCATCAGCCTCTGCGGCCTCTCGATCCTCGATCGCGGGATCGAAGCGCGCCCGGAAGCGGTCTACGAGAAGGCGCGCCAAAAGCGCGTTGCGGCCGAGCGTATGCCAGATGTAGTCGAGCGAATAAGGCAGCTGCGTCTGCCGCAGATACCGCCCGATGGTGCGCAAGAGCGCAGCCTCACGCCAGGTGATGCCGGCGGAAAGGACAAGCGCGTTGAAGCCGTCATTGTCGGCACGCCCACCCCATACGGCACTGATCGCCTCCTGGAGCCGAGAAGCGGCATCGCCGACAGGATCGACTTCGCCCGAACCCGCCTCATCCTTGGCGGCAAGCGTCATGTCATGGATGTAAACGGCCGGGCCGGTCGCCGGGCGAACCAGGTAGGTGCGCTCGTTGACAACGGCGAAGCCGAGGTTTTCGAGAAGCGGCACGCGCCGCGACAACGGGATCGGCGCATCGAGATGATGGAAGCGCAGAGCCGTGCGCCTCAACCCGCCGGCGATGCGCCGGTGAAAATGCGCGGCAATCACCGACCGGTCGGAAAGCTCACGACCGATGCGGATGTCTTCGACCGCATCTTGCGGGGTGAAGGCCGCCTGGTACTCGCGTCCGAAGGCATCCCGATACTCTCCGAAAAGCTCTGTTTGCTGCGGGAAGGCGTTGGCGAGCGCCTCGCGCAGCCCGTCTTCGAAGGTGCGGGTGATGGCTCGAATGCGTGCCTCGACCTCACCCTGGTCGGGATCCACGGGAGCCGTTTCGGGATCACGGGCCTCCCGCGCCACGATGAAATGCACCCGGGCGAGATGTCCCTCGGGGAAAGCTGGATAGGCGGCGGAGATCCGCCCGTCATACATCTCCGCCAGCGCCTCACCGATCTTGGCGCGGATGTCCGAGGAATAATGGTCGCGCGGCACATAGACGAGGACGGAGACGAAGCGGCCGAATTTGTCGGCCCGGCTGAGCGCACGCACGCGCGGACGCTCCTGCAGATGCAGGACGGCCATAGCCTGATCATAGAGCGTGGAGAGATCGGCCTGGAAAAGCTCGGTGCGCGGAAAACTCTCCAGGATGTTGAGGAGCGTGCGGCCGGAATGGCTGAAGGGATCGAAGCCGGCGCGCTTCAGGATCTGGTCGACCTTGCGGCGGATATAGGGGATCGACTGAACGGAACGGGTGAACGCGCTCGACGTGAACAGGCCGACGACACGCAATTCGCCAGTGACGCGGTTGTTCTCATCGAAAATCTTGACGCCGATATAGTCCATATGGTCGCGGCGATGCACGCGCGAGCGGACATTGGCCTTCATGATGATGAGCGGTTCCGGGCTCATCAGGAATTCCTGGATCTGCGGCGTCATGGTGACAAGTTCGGCGCCACGGCGCAGCACTTTCACCTCGGGGTCACGCAGCAGGCCGAGCCCCTCGCCATGAGCGTGGTCGAGTGCGCCACCCGAATCCTGTTCGTAGGTGAATTCACGCGTGCCCAGGAAAGTGAAATTGTCGTCCTCGAGCCATTCCAGAAGGGCGATCGCCTCTTCCAATTCGTCCTCGTCGAGCTCGGGCGGATCGACACGGTAGTCCCGGATCGCCATGCGCAAGCGGTCGCGCATGGCGCGCCAGTCTTCGGTCGCAACCCGCACCTCTTGCAGAAGGCTCTTCAAGGACGCTTCGAGCTCACTCTTCGCCGCCTCGTCGGGCAGGCGAGCGATCTCGATATGCAGAAAGCTCTCCCGATTCGGGCGGCCTTTCGATTCCGCACCCGCGGCAGCGAATTCGGTCAGGCGTCCGGCTTCATCGCGCGAAACCTCAAAGATCGGATGCAGGACAAGATGGATCGGCTGCCCGGCGGCCTGGATCTCCCCGAGAACGGAATCGAAGATGAATGGCCGGTTCTTACCGATGATATCGATCGCGGTGACCGGCCGACCGCGCTCGTCGGCGGCTTCGATGTCTCTGAGGCTGACCTTCGGCACGTCCGGATCGCGCTGCGCGATGAAGGCGAAGGCGGTCTTGGCGATACCCGCCAGGCTTTCGGCCGGATAGACGGCGATATCCTCGCCCGCGGCATGGGCAAAAAAGATCTCGGCAAAGCGTTTGAGTGGCGCGGCCTCGATCCCCGCCTCTTCAGCCTCTGCCTCAAGCCTCGCTGTGGCCTCTTCGATGCGTTTCTTCTTCTCCGGCTCGTAGCGGTCGGGCATCGGGTCTCCTCGCCTCTTCTTTCAGCCGCCTGACGCACGAAACGAACGCAAATAGCGCCCTTTCTCGCAGCGGCCGCCTATCTCTGAGGCAAGACATGCACCCCGGCCGGCATCCGGCAAGAGCCAAATGCCGCATGCCGCAATCGTTATTGAACGACGGCCCGCATAGGTCCCGAAAAAGCGGTGAAAACAAACCGATTGGTGTCAGGGCAAAACAACAACCGGCGTTCCGACGCGCACGCGTTCGAAGAGATCGACCACGTCCTGGTTGTACATGCGGATGCAGCCATAGGAGACAAAACCGCCAACCGATTTCGGCCGGTTGGTGCCGTGGATGGCGTATTCACCGCCGGCAAGTGTCATGGCGCGCGGCCCAAGCGGATTGCGCGGTCCTGGCGGGATCAGATCTGGCAGTGAGGGGATGTCGTGTTTGACTTCCTTGGGCGGCGAAAAGGTGGGATCGACCACCTTGCGCGAAATGCGCGTGCGCCCCTCCCATTGTTTGCCGTGCCGACCGACGCCGACGGTGTAGCGCAGGGCCTGCCCCCCACGCATAACGAGATAAAGCCGGCGCTCCTTGGTTTTGACGACGATCGTGCCAGGACGATAAGTGTCCTTGAAAGGCACCGGCTCCCGCGCCTCGGCGACACCCGCAAACGCAACTCCTGCGACGACAACGAGGGCCGTCGCCCACTTCCACACAATCCGCATTCAAAGCCCCCAGAGCCCTGGTTTTGCTTAGATTATGCGGCCGTCATCGGGGACCGGACGAAAAAAGTTCCGGTTTGGTTGAGAATTTAAGAAAATTCGGCACCTGGGGTGCCGGCGCAAGCCGCCAGGACCCCAGATTGCCAAACCAAAAGCCGTTTATCTCAGTTGGCGCGATTCTGCCGATGCTCGACGAGGTCGTCGACCACGGCAGGCTCGGCGAGGGTGGATGTGTCACCAAGATTGGAGAAGTCATCCTCGGCGATTTTTCTAAGGATACGGCGCATGATCTTACCGGACCGCGTTTTCGGAAGGCCGGGCGCGAACTGGATGAGGTCCGGCGAGGCGATCGGTCCGATCTCGGAACGCACCCAGTTCCTGAGCTCCTTCTTCAGCTCCTCGGTCGGCTCTTCGCCCGCCATCAAGGTGACGTAGCAATAGATGCCCTGACCCTTGATGTTGTGCGGGTAACCAACGACGGCAGCCTCCGACACCTTCGGATGGGCAACGAGCGCGGATTCGACTTCCGCCGTGCCCATGCGGTGCCCGGAAACATTGAGCACGTCATCGACGCGGCCGGTGATCCAGTAATCCCCGTCCGCATCGCGCCGGCAACCGTCACCGGTGAAGTAAGTGCCTTTGTAGGTGGCGAAATAAGTCTGCACGAAACGATCGTGATCGCCATAGACCGTGCGCATCTGGCCGGGCCAGGAATCGAGGATGACCAGATTGCCTTCCGTGGCGCCTTCGAGAATGTTTCCCTCGTTGTCGACGACCGCCGGCTGCACCCCGAAGAAAGGCTTCGTCGCCGAACCCGGCTTCTGCGCGATGGCGCCCGGCAGCGGCGTGATCAAAATGCCGCCTGTCTCCGTCTGCCACCAGGTGTCGACAACCGGGCAGCGTTCTTCGCCGACGACACGATAATACCATTCCCAGGCTTCGGGATTGATCGGCTCACCAACGGAGCCGAGGAGCCGCAGGGACTTGCGCGAGGTCTTCGTCACCGCCTCGTCGCCGGCCCCCATCAGAGCACGGATGGCGGTCGGCGCCGTGTAGAAGATATTGACGCCGTGCTTGTCGCAGACTTCCCAGAAGCGTGAGCCCGAAGGGTAGTTCGGCACGCCCTCGAACATGAGCGTCGTAGCACCGTTCGCGAGTGGCCCGTAGACGATATAGGAATGACCCGTCACCCAGCCGACATCGGCCGTGCACCAGTAGATATCGCCGTCGTGATAGTCGAAGACATATTGGTGGGTGATGGAGGTATAGACCATATAGCCGCCGGTCGTGTGCATCACGCCCTTCGGCTTTCCGGTCGAGCCCGACGTATAGAGGATGAAGAGCGGATCTTCGGCGCCCATCTCCTCGGCCGGACAATCGACGTCAACTTTTTCGATCTCCTCATGATACCAGAGATCGCGGCCTTCTTTCATGGTGACGTTGCCGCCGGTGCGCTTGACGACGAGGACGTTGCGGACTGAGGCACCATCCTTCTCGGCCCGCTCGATAGCCTTGTCGGTATTCGCCTTCAGCGGGATCTTGCGGCCCCCGCGCACGCCCTCATCCGCGGTGATGATGAAATCGGAACGGCAGTCCTCGATGCGGTTCGCCAAGGAATCTGGCGAGAAGCCCCCGAACACGACAGAATGGATGGCGCCGATGCGGGCGCAGGCGAGCATCGCATAGGCCGCTTCCGGGATCATCGGCATATAGATCGTGACACGATCGCCCTTCTTCACGCCGTGCGCCTTCATCACATTGGCGAGGCGGCAGACATATTCGTGAAGCTGGCGATAGGTGACGTGCTTGTCATCGGAAGGCTCGTCGCCCTCCCAGATGATGGCAACCTGATCGGCGCGGTCGGCAAGATGGCGGTCGATGCAATTGACCGAGGCGTTGAGCGTGCCGTCCTCGAACCAGTTGATCGACACGTTGTGGTAGTCATAGGAGGTGTTCTTCACCTTGGTGAAGGGCTTGATCCAGTCGATGCGCTGCGCCTGCTCACCCCAGAAACCGTTCGGGTCTTCAACGGACCGGGCGTACATTTCTTGGTACTTGTCCCAATCGATGAAGGCACGCTCGGCCCATTCGGGCGTCACGGAATGTACTTTCGCGTCAGACATGGATGAGCCTCCCCAAGGTTGTGTCGGACCTTACAGCCCGGATTATACCGCGGCATTATGCCGAGGCGGCCGCGGCTGTCCATGCCACGGTCCTCGCACTTTCGTACATAATATCGAGCGCTTCGAAGTCGTGACCAGGGCGGGCCTTCATGCCCCGAAAACGCCGAGACAAAAGCCTTCGGCGACGAGGACAAAAAACCAGCGACCGATCGTCATGAAAGTCTGTCGCGCAGGCTGCCCGGCGAGAACACCGTTGACGCCGGAGGTCGTGGCGACAAAGCCGGCCCAGAGAATGACCGCGGAAACGACGCCGTTGCGGGTGGTCGTCTGACCGGGGCCGAGATGGCCGATCGCGCCGGCGAGCACATAGGCCATAATCAAAATAAGGATGAAGACGAGGATCTGCCGCGGAACCGTGGGGGCGCCCATTGCAAGCGAGCGCCGGACACCGCCGCTAACGCCCTTGGGGGCCGGCAATATACGCAGCCACAGGAGATGGGCGAGGAAGCCGAAAACTGCGGCGAGCGGAATCGCCCAATAATTCATGCTGCCAAAATGCAAGAGCGTACTCCGTGGCCGTCTTTGGTCACCCCGATCTTACGTCCCGAACGCACCGATGATGAAGCCCTGGAGCATGACGACGCCGAGCCAGTGGCCAGAATCGATGAAGGTGAGCGTCCAAGGCATGATCTGGTAGCGGTGATTGACGACGAGCGGCACCAGGATGAATCCCGACCACACGAAGAAGCCGGAGGCGAGGCCGGTTATGATCGACACCTCGCCGATATGACCGATGAGGCCCGCAAGCATCCAGGCCATGAATATCTCGCCGGTGAGAGAGACGAGAAGCGGCGTGCGATCGACGTTTTCATCGCCATCATCGACCTTCACCTGGATGAGGCCGGTCGCGGCAGTAAACGGCTTTGCCAGCACCGCGTAATAAATGGCGCCGAAGCCGAATGCGGCAAACCCGGCCACAATGACGGCAAAATAATTGATTCCGGCAAAAGCCATTCCGTCTCCCCCTCGCAAGGCAGATCGGTACCGCCCCGCAGCCTCAAAAAAGCCTCGCGTCAGCTCTTAACCAGCTTTGACGTCGTCGGCTACCAACCCTCCCAGTCGGCAGATCATTGCGAACTCGTCGTCGCTGACAGGCTGCACCGACAGACGCGAATTTTTGACGAGCACCATCTCGGAGAGGCGTTCGTCGGCCTTGATGGTCTCCAACGAGACGGGCTCCTTCAACGGCGCCACGGCCTTGATGTCGACGCACTCCCATTTCCCGCTCTCGTCCGTGGAATCGGGATGCGCCTCGGCGACGATCTCGACAACCCCGACGACCGCCTTGCCTTCATTGGAATGGTAGAAGAACCCGCGCTCACCGGTTTTCATCTGGCGCATGAAATTGCGCGCCTGATAATTGCGCACGCCATCCCACTCCTGTCCCCTCGCACCTTTTTTGACCTGGTCGTCCCACGACCATTTGTGCGGCTCCGACTTAAACAGCCAATAGGCCATACCCACCCCTTTCAAGGACTTGCAGCGGTCCGTCTTCGTGCCTCAGGCGATCTCTTGCTTCAAGGGCCGGGAGACCAAGGCTGCGATCGCCTCGTCGAGGGAGAGCCTGCCCGAGAGCACCGCCGCGACGGCATTCGTGATCGGCATGTCGATGTCGTGCTCGCGGGCAAGACGCGCGGCGATGGCGGCGGTGAAAGCGCCCTCCGCCAGCGGCTTGCCTGGAGCGGTCAGCTCGGCAACTGATCGACCCTCGGCCAGTGCAATACCAAAACTCGTATTGCGCGATTGCCGGCTCATCGCCGTCAGCATGAGATCCCCGAGACCAGAGAGCCCCATGAAAGTCTCAGGCCGAGCCCCCATTCTCGCGCCGAGACGGCTCATCTCGGCAAGACCGCGGGTGACGAGCGCGGCGCGCGCACTCTCGCCGAGCCGGCGGCCTTCGACGATGCCGGCAGCGATGGCGATGACGTTCTTGAGCGAGCCGCCAAGCTCCGCGCCGATGATGTCGTCGCTCGCATAAGCCCTGAAACTGTCGGAAGAGAGGGTGGCGGCCACCTGCTCCGCGACGGCAATCTCACTCGCTGCCACCGTAACAGCGGTCGGCAGCCCCCTGGCGATCTCCGCGGCATAGCCCGGACCCGACAATGCCCCGATCCGATGGTTCGGCAGCGCCGCCCGCACGATCTCACCCTGCAGCGCACCGGTTTCCTGCTCGATGCCCTTGGCACAGGCGACAACCACGGCGTCGTCCGAAAGCGTTGCGCCGATTCCGGTCAGCAGCGACCGGGTCGCCTGCGACGGCACGACGAGAAGCACGCAATCGGCGTCACCGAGACGCGAGGTGTCGCTGGTGACGTCGATCGTCTCCGGCAGACGCGGACCGGGCAGAAAATCAATGTTTTCACGGCTTGCTGCCAGTCGTGCGGCGGCGGCTTCGTCGATTGTCCAGAGAGTCACCGAAGCCCCGGCGCGGTCTGCAACAAGAGCAAGCGCGGTGCCGAAAGCGCCGGCTCCCGCGACAGCGACTTTGCGAAAAGACGTACCCATTAAACGCGAGCTCCATGACGGCCCGAACCGAGAAGTGGTTCCGCGGCCTGATCGAGGGGCCAACGCGGACGGGCAACGATCTCCTCGACCGCCTCGCCTGCGCTAAGGCGCATGAGCCCAGCCCAGGCAATCATCGCCGCATTGTCGGTGCATAGGTCGGATCTCGGCGCCACGAAGGCGATGCCGGCTTTGTCGGCAAGGTCGGACAGGGCGGAACGGACGGCCCGGTTGGCGGCGACCCCGCCGGCGACAACGAGGGCGTTCCACGGCTGCAGGGTGAGCGCATGGGCTGTGCGCTCGGCGACAATCGCGGCCACGGCCGCCTGGAAGCCGGCACAAAGATCGTCGATATCCGTCTCAGACAGCGGAACCAGTGTCTCCGCCTTGATGCGCAACGCCGTCTTCAGGCCCGAAAAGGAAAAGTCGCAGCCTTTTGTGCCGAGAAGCGGCCGCGGCAAGTTGAAGCGGCCCGGATTTCCTCTGCGAGCACGTTTCTCCACTTCCGGACCGCCCGGATAGCCAAGACCAAGGAGCTTTGCCGTCTTGTCGAAAGCTTCGCCGAGCGCATCGTCGATGGTGGAGCCGAGGCGTCGGTAGCGACCATAGCCTTCGACGGCGACGAGTTGCGTATGTCCGCCGGAAACGAGGAGAAGGAGATAGGGAAAGGCAACATCATCGGTAAGAACCGGGGTGAGCGCATGGCCTTCCAGATGATTGATACCGAGAAGCGGAAGCCCGGCAGCGGCCGCAAGCGCCCGCGCCGTGGTCACGCCGACGAGGAGACAGCCGATGAGGCCCGGCCCGGAGGTCACAGCAATCGCATCGACATCGCAAAGACGTTTGTCCGCATCCGCAAGGGCTGCGGCAATGATGCCGTCGAGGGCTTCCACATGCGCGCGTGCAGCAATTTCCGGCACGACCCCGCCAAAGGCGGAATGCTCCGCGATCTGGCTGAACACCGCATTTGAAAGGATTTTTCCCTTCCCGTCTGGGCCCCGAGTCACGACGGATGCGGCGGTTTCGTCGCAGCTCGTTTCGATGCCGAGGACACTCGATGCGGCGCCTGGGGGGACGCCGGGGAGGACCGGGTCCATTGCACTTATCCCCTTGGCTGATTAGACCCTAGGCGTGTAGCACCGGCTAAGCTGAAGGGGCAAATGGAACGGCTCAGAATTGGGACACGCGGCAGCGGCCTGGCTCTATGGCAGGCGCATGCGACGCGTGACGCGCTGGTCGCGACCGGGATCGACGAAGCCGACATCGAGATCGTCGTCATCAAGACCTCGGGCGACCGTATTCAAAATCGTGCACTGCTGGAAGCAGGTGGCAAAGGCCTCTTCACCAAGGAAATTGAAGAGGCGCTGATCGACAAATCCATCGATATTGCCGTGCATTCCGCCAAGGATATGCCGACGCGCCTCCCGGAAGGGCTGACGCTTGCCGCTTATCTGCCGCGCGCTGACATTCGCGATGCGGTTATTTCGCATCACGGCGGCGGGCTTGAAAATCTGCCCGAAGGTGCCCGCTTCGGCACCGCCTCCTTGCGCCGTGAGGCGCTTTTACGGCGAGCCAGACCCGACCTCGAGATCACACTTCTGCGCGGCAATTTGCCGACCCGCATCCAGAAGGTCGAGGACGGCGAACTCGACGCGACGCTGCTTGCCTATGCCGGCATGTGCCGCCTCGGTGTCGACAGCCATGCAACGGCGCTTCTCGATCCGTTGGAATTCCCGCCGGCTTGCGGTCAGGGCGCAGTCGTCATCGAGTGCCGCGAGGACGATGCAAAGATGCGCGATCTCCTCACCAAGATCGGTCATACCGAGACCGCCTCTGCCGTCACCTGCGAACGCGCTTTCCTCGACACGCTGGACGGCTCCTGCCGCACACCGATCGCCGGCTGGGCACAGGTGGAGGGCGATAAGCTCTCCTTCCGAGGCCTTCTGCTTTCGCCCGACGGCACGGAAGTCCTGGAAGGCTCCGCCGAAGGTTTGGCTGCAGATGCAGAGAAGATCGGTCGCGAGACGGGAGCCGAGGTGCGCGGCCGCGCCTCTGCCGAACTGTTGGCCAAGATCGGGATCGCCTGATGCGCCTCGTCGTCACCCGCCCCGAACCTGATGGTAGCCGCACGGCCCATACGCTGATTGCTCTCGGCCATGAGGTGGTGCGGTCGCCGGCCCTTGCCGTGGTGCCGCTTCAGGCGCCTCTGCCGGAGGACGATTTTCAGGCGGTGCTGGTGACGAGCGCCAATGCAGTGCGGGCTCTTGCCGCCCATGCGGAACTCGCCCGCCTGCAGCATCTGCCATTGCTTGCGGTAGGCGACCGCACGGCCGCCGAAGGACATCATCTCGGCTTCCCAGACGTCCGCAGCGCAGGCGGCGATGTGAACGCGCTTGCCGTGTTGGCTCGCGAAACACTGAAGCCCGAAGACGGCCCGGTTCTCTACCTCGCCGCCAATAGCCGCGCCGGGGCACTCGAGGACAAGCTGGCGACCGCCGGCTTCGAAGTGGTCTTGCGAGAGATCTACCGTTCAGAGCCGGTCAACGAGCTGAAGAGCCGCGCGCGCGACATGCTGGCCTCAGGTGAAGAAGCCGGTATCCTCATCTATTCACAGCAAAGTGCCGCCACCTTCGCGCGCGCTCTGGAAACCGTCGGGCTGACACCGCTCGGAGAGAACATCGTCTGCTTCTGCCTGTCCGACCAGGCCGCCGCGCCGCTCAGACCCATTGCCCGCGGCCCGGTCCTTGTGTCAGATCGCCCCGATCAGGCTTCGCTCTTTGATATGATTGCGCGCTACCGAGGGCCTTCTTGCGACGGATAGGCCGGCAGAATGGGCGAGGCGTTCCACCAACGCCCGCATTAGGGCATAACAATTGAGGAACCGATCGCCGCGATCGGCTTTCAGCTGCAGGAGGGGCAGGTGGCCAGGCAACCTGAGGACAAGCGTATGTCCGCCTCGGGCGACAAGCGTAAACCCGTGACAATCGATCTGAAGGCCGAAGAAGTGAAGCAGAGCTCCGCGGGCGGCCCCGCCGACCCCAAAAAGACCGAAACGCCGAAAATGGCTAGTGACCGCGAGGGACGCCAGGAAGAGCCTGGCAAGACCGGCGCGCCGGCCGGGCCCGTGAAGCCATCGGAAGATGAAAGCGCACATCGCGAGGATGCCGTGAAGACCGGCGCCGCGAGCCGGGGCGCCGACAGCACGAGTGCCAGCAAGACGGACGCAGCGGCCAAGGGCGCCGCCGCCGCGACCGCATCAAGTGCAGCAACCGCGAAGGCCGGCGAGAAACCCTCGACATCGGCCACCGCCGCGGAGAAGGCCACCCCAGACAAAGCTTCTGCGACCTCGAACAAGACATCCGATAAGGAACCGGCCAGGCCTGAGAGCAAGACAACCGCCCCGGGCGCTGTAGGCAAAAACGCTTCCAGCACGAGCGCTGCCGGAACGGCTGGCGCGACCGCAACTGGCACTGCCGCAACTGGTACGGCGACGGGCAAGCCGGGTGCGGTCCCGAGCACGGGCACGAAAGCGGGCGCCGCCGGCAGCGCCGACAAGGGCGCTCCGAAGCCGGGACCCGAAAAATCCGCTTCCGGCAAGACGCCACCCCCGCCCAAGCCGCCGAAGCGCGGAGTGGGATTTGGCGGGCTCCTCCTCGCCGGCATCGTCGGCGGCGGTGTTGCGCTTGGCGGCGCCTGGGCACTGCAGACCTATGGTCCCCAATACGGCGTGACGCTTCCGGGCACCAATGGCGGCGGAGGAACGGGCGCGACAGCGGGAACAGGCAGCTACGATGCGGCAATCTCCCGCCTGCAGGACGAGCAAGCGCAGCTTCAGGAACAACTCGAAGCTCTGCAGAACCGGCCCGCTGTGGCAGAGGGCGGCGAATCGGACGATCTCCGCGCGGAAGTCTCAGAGTTGCAGCGTTCCGTGGCAAACCTCATGGATCAAAACGGCGCTGCGTCGGCGGAACCGACTGCGCTCAATGATCTTCGCAACCGTATCAATTCGCTCGAAGAGCAGATGAGCGCTACAGGAGGCAGCGGCGAAAGCGCGCCCGCCCAGGCTAGCACCGGCGCCAGCGAAGAAGAGCTTCAAGCCCTCTCCGGCCGTCTCGATGAACTTTCTGATCGCCTCGGGGATCTGGAAAACGCCGCACCCGTCGATCTCGGCCCGCTGCAACAGGCGGTGACGACCAACCAGCAGATGCTCACAAAGCTGCAGCAGAGCGTTTCCGGCGCGGCCAACAGCAACGACCTTTCGAAGGTTCGCGATTCGGTCACGGAGGTGCAGAGCGCGCTTCAGGAGACACAGGGCACGACTGAGCAGACGCGAGCCCAGCTCGAGGAGCTTTCCCAGCGTGTTGCAACGCTCGAAGGAAGCATCGAGAACGCCACCGCGATCGCGCCGGCCGTTGCCGCCGAGGCTTTCGCCGACGCGGTGGCAAGCGGCGAACCTTACGAAACCGAACTCAAGGCCGTCGCAGGCTTTGCTGGTGAAGGCGCCGTGACCGAAACGCTCTCGGCGCACGCAGCGGAAGGGCTGCCGACGCGCGAAGCTCTCGCAGCGGAATTTCACACCTATGTTCCGAAGATCCTCCGCGCGGCCGATGCACCCGCCGAGGATGTCGGCGTGATGGACCGGCTCCTTGCCAGCGCGCGCGGCCTCGTCGAGGTGCGGCCCGCAGGGCCGCGTCAGGGTGACGAACCGGATGCCATCGTCTCCCGCATCGAGGCCGATCTCGCTGCCGGCCGCCTCAGTGAGGCTTATGCCGAATGGCAGAGCCTGCCTGAAGATGTGCGCCAGCCCTCCGCCGATTGGGCCGAAAAGCTCAAGGCTCGGGCCGACGCAGACGCGCTCGCGGAAGATCTTCGGGCGAAATCTCTCTCCCGCCTCAACGCCGCCCGCTGAGGACCTGACATGATTCGCTTCCTCATTCTCATCGCCGTCGTCTTCGCCTTCGTGCTGGGTTTCTCCTGGCTGAAGGAGGCTCCCGGCGAAGTGACCCTCACCTTCGCCGACACGGCCTATACGGTCGGGCTTGCCCGCGCCGCCCTCGCGGCTCTCTTGGCGATCGCTGCCGGCTTCATCATCGTCGGCCTGATCGTGCTCATCCTGCGTTTCCCGTGGAAAGCCCGCCAATCCTGGCGCCGCCGCCGCGAACGCCGCCAGCGCGAAGCGCTGTCGACGGGCCTTCTCGCCGTCGCCGCCGGAGATCTGCGCACAGCCGAGCGGGCGTCCCACGACCTGGCGCGCCGCGACAACGAGCCTCTGGCTCTGCTGCTTCGGGCACAAACGGCCCAGCTGCGCGGCGACCACGCCAAAGCGCGTGAAGCCTTTAAGGGCATGCTTGGCCATGAACGGACTCGCATCGTGGGCCTGAGAGGCCTGTTCATCGAAGCAGCCCGCGAAGGGGATCACGACACGGCCCGCGCGTTCGCCGAACAGGCGCGCGAGACCTCGCCTTCGGCCGCCTGGGCCTCGCGCGCCCTGATGCGCTATCAGACGGCGGAAGGCTCCTGGGAAGAGGCTCTGAAGACGCTTTCGCGTTATGCCGAGACCGGAGACATCGATCGCAAGGAAGCGCGCCGTCTGCGCGCCGTCATCCTGACCGCCCAGGCAATCGACTGGGAGGACGGTCAGCCCGACAAAGCCAAGGAAGCAGCGCTCGAGGCCCATGGCCTGCAGCCGGGCCTCGTTCCGGCGGCGGTTCTCGCCGGCCGCCTCTCCTCCCGCCTCGGCGACATTCGTCGCGCGACGCGCGTTCTGGAGACCACGTGGAAGGCCAATCCGCACCCCGACATTGCCGACGCCTACGCCAATGTGCGCCCGGGCGATTCCGCCCGCGACCGCTTCCAGCGTCTCGAAACCCTGATGAAGCTGCGCCCGCAGGAAGATGCCGCACGAATGGTGATGGCACGCGCGGCGATCGGCTCGCGTGACTGGGAGCGCGCCCGCGAGACGCTCCTGCCGATGATCCGCACGCGTCCGACGCAAAACGCGCTTCTGATGATGGCCGAGATCGAGGAAGGCGAGCATGGCGACCGCGGCCGCGCGCGCGAATGGTTGTCGCGCGCCGTGCACGCGCCACGCGATCCGGCCTGGACGGCCGATGGCGTGATCCTCGACGAATGGGCGCCGGTTTCGCCGGTGACCGGCCGCATCGACGCGGTGGAATGGAAGGTGCCGATCGAGGAGCCGGAGAGCCGGCGCACCATCGATATCGACGAGGCGAGCTTCCGTCCGCGCGAGATCAGTCCTCTGCACGACGACGGTCCGACCCCAACACTGACCACAACGCCCGTGCCCACGACATCTGCGGCCAGCGGACCGGCGACGGCACCTGCCACAGCGCCCGCGCAGACAGACAGAGCGACCAAACCCGCCAATGCCGGAAAGCCGGAAGCGACAAAGCCCGTCGCCTCGGTTTCGCCCGCCGCGGCGGCGACAAAGGCCGAGCCGCAGACTGCAACGGCGGCAGGCTCGCCATCGTCACCGACGCAGTCTCCGCAGACACAGCAGCCCAAGACAGCCGCCATCATTGGCGGAGCCGGCGCAGCAGCCGGTGTGGGAGCCATCCAGCCGCCGAAGCCGAGGGACTCTTCTCCCGCAGCATCCAACAAGCCGGCGGCGACGGGTACGCCAGAGACCCCAAAGGGCTCCGCGACAACCGATGCCGCAAAACCGAAGGAGAGCGGGGCGGGCTCACAGGCCACGACATCCTTTGCCGCGCCAGTCGCGTCCGACAGCAAGTCTGTCGAAAGCACAGCCGGCAGCTCAGCAGAAGCAAAACCGACGGATGAAAAGCCGTCGATCGCCTCGCCTGCGGCGAGCCCGACACCAGCAACTCCGACACCAGCAACTCCGACGCCGGCCACTCCCACCCCGGCCACTCCCACACCGGCCACTCCCACACCGGCCAGTCCGACTCCAGCCACGCAGACGCCTGCCACATCGGCGAATGCGGCTCCCAGGCGGCCTGACCCCTTGGCCGAGGGGAAGGGCGAACCACCCAAAGCACCGCCCGTCCCGGTCGATGCGCCAAAGGATGCCCATTCTGACGACGAGGATGCTTCGCCCCGCGCCAATGGCAGCCAGGGCAATAGGCCGCGCCTCCCGGACGACCCGGGGCCAGAGAAAAAGAAACCCGATGAAGAGGCCGGACGCAGCCGCTTCAGGCTTTTCTGAGACTTTCGCCATGGCAAATGCCCATGGCAAACGGGTGTCTTCCCCGCTTGCCCGCGCGCCGACATTTCGCTAAGAGGTGGCGCGCTAAGGGGCACTGCCCCTCAAAGCCCGGTGTCGATCGACGACATCTTGTCGCCGAGCCAAGGCTCGGCCGGGCCGCATTAGCTCAGTTGGTAGAGCACCTCATTCGTAATGAGGGGGTCGCTGGTTCGAGTCCGGCATGCGGCACCATCGCCTCCCTTTCTCCAACCCGGGAGGCAGCCATGAAAGCCCAGTTAAGTGCAGCGTCGACAGCTACGTCAGTCGCGTGACGGACGAGACGACGAAGGCTGCGCGGGCCACCTCTTTTGCAGCGTCGGAAAAGCAGAGCCAGTCGGCTTACTCTCGTGAGAATTTTCCGAAGCAGATCGGGCACCGCGGCTATGATTTCTGGCTGAAGCCGGGTGGTGAGCGTCTCAACCTCGCCCCGATGATTCGCACCAGTGCCGCCGCCTATTTCTCTGAGCGCCGCATCACCTGGCATCTTGCGGCCGACCATGCGCTTTCATCGCAGGCGTGCTGTCTCAACTTCCTGATGCCTCTCGCCGAGCGACCCGAAATCCTCTCACGGCTCGTCTCGCAGGCGCTCGACATTCCCCCACCTCGCATGCTCCCGATCGAAGCCGGGCCGGAAGGACGTCCCTGGTATGTGGCTTTCGAATGGATCGGCGGCGACTATCTCAACGAAAGCCGCTCAGTGGCGAAAGGAACTGGCAACGGGGGACGCACCCGCGGCGCCAATTGCACCAGCGCCGATGCCTGCCTCGCCTTCCAGCATCAGGGCCGGCGCGAGACGCTGCTGATCGAGTGGAAATACACTGAAAGATACGGCGCACCGCTCGCTCCGGCAGGCCATGAGGTCCGCATCTCACGTTATGGGAATCTCACCTTCGCTCCAGATGGTCCGATCCGCTCAGATCTCGGGCTCTCGCTGGCCGATTTCTTCTACGAGCCGTTTTATCAGCTCCTGCGCCAGCAGATGCTCGCCTTTCAAATGCAGAAAGCGCACGAAGAAGGCGCGGAGCGGGTCCGCATCCTGCATATCGCCCCGTCCGCCAATCTGGCTCTGCGCAAAGTGACATCGCCAGCGCTCAGGCCATTCGGCCGGGACGCCTTTGCCGTCTTCAGCGGCCTTCTCGAAACGCCGGGCGACTTCGTCAGTTGCTCGACCGAGGCGCTCTTCCGGCCGCTGATCGACGAGCTCGGCCCGGATGATCCGTGGGCGTCCTATCTCGATGAGCGCTACCGCTTTCTGACTGCCGACAGCGAAGCCACCTCTGCCTAGATCGGCCCTCCTAGAGGACCAACACTCCCAGGCTACGGCCGCGTGCGTTCGATCGCCTCTTCGAGCCGCGCGCGGGCGCTCGCCGACAGACGCTCCACGTCGATGAGCCGGGCCAGCACCAGCGGCGGATCATCCTCGTCGAGCAGCGCCAGATTGGCCTCCACCACGTCGCTCAATTCCGCGATCGCGATCTCGCCGACGGCGCGCCGATGCGCAGGCCCTGCCGGCGGCCGGTAGGCGACGCGGCTCGCAACCGTTCCCTTCTTCCACAGGAAGTCGCCGGACGATTCTTCCGTACGATCGACCTCGCGCAGATGTTTGGCGATCTGGTCGCGAATGCGCCGGCCAGTCCGCTGCCAGCCATGAGCGCGGGCGATGCGCTGCGCCAGGATATCTTCCCGCACCGGCGCTTCGGCCGCGATCACAGCCTCGACCATATCGTGCAGCGTCTGCCGGTAGGAAAAGTCGAAGAACTTGTCCGGATCCGCGTGAAAGCGCGAAAGGTCGGCGATACGGAAGCGGCCGTCAGCGGCCTGTACGGATTCCGAGGGTTGCTTGTCGACCGCGTCTGGATCCGGTTGTGTTTGCGCCATGGGGAACCTCTCCGTTGTGATCGATCTGCGCCCCGCCTGGGCGCAATCTGCATAGAGGGGATAAGGTCCTCAAGAGGCAGGAGCGCGACCGACGATGTCGCGCGACGACCCGTCTCGACAAAGGCCGGCTTGCGATCATCGCCCACGCATCCCATAGCTGAACCAATCCACTCTTTGCCTGCGACGAGGATTCCTTGGCATCCTTCACTTTCCTGCACGCCGCCGATCTGCATCTGGGTAGCCCGCTGCAAGGCCTGAGCGTCAAGGATCCAGACATCGCCGCACGCTTTGCACAGGCGATCCGACGCGCATTCCAAAACCTTGTGGCCCAGGCGATCGAACGCAAAGTCGCCTTCCTCGTCATTGCCGGCGATATCTATGATGGCGAATGGCCGGACAACAATGTCGGCCTCTTCTTCAACCGCGAGGTCGCGCGTCTCGACCGCGCCGGCATCCCGGTCTTTCTCCTCAAAGGCAATCACGACGCTGACAGTGTGGTGACGAAGAGCATCGCGCTTCCAGGCTCGGTGCATGCCTTCGACACCGCGAAGCCGGAGAGCTTCCGCATCGACACTCTCAAAGTGGCTCTGCACGGCCAGGGGTTCCGTGAACGTGCGGAGCGCAACAATCTCGCGCTCGCCTACCCACCGCCCGTCCCCGGTTATTTCAACGTTGGCGTCCTGCACACGGCGCTGACGGGACGCCCGCCGCATGCGAGCTATGCCCCCTGTTCGGCCGAGGAGCTCGCCGCGCGCGGCTATGATTACTGGGCACTCGGCCATGTCCACGATTTCGAGATCGTGGAAGAGGATCCGCCGATCGTCTTCCCCGGCAATCTTCAGGCCCGCTCCATCCGCGAGACCGGCGAGAAAGGCGCCGTCCTCGTCACCGTCGAGGACGGGCATGTGACAAACAAAGAGCGACTTCTGGTCGACGAGGCCCGTTTTGCCGAGGCAACACTCGATATTGCCGGCATCGAGACCATGCCGCAGCTTCTGACAGCGGTGGAAGAACGCATCGCCACCCATGCCGAGGCCGCAAAAGACCGGCTCCTGGCCCTGCGTCTCCGCCTCACCGGCCCGTCGCCGCTGCGGCGGCGATTGGTCGCCGATCGCGCCAATCTCGTCGATGACGTGCAGGCCGCCTGCCATCGCTGCCATCCCGACATCTGGCTGGAAAAGCTCGATCTGCGCGTGAGCGAGCCGGCAACGCCGGCACAAGCGGTCAGCCCTGATCAGAAGCTCGATATCGAACCGTTGCTTCAAACGCTCGTGCACGATCCGGAGATCGCCGAGCAGGCCGAGGCGATCATCGCCGAAATCACCGCCAAGCTGCCGGGCGGGCTTGGCGCGGAGAAGACACCGCTCGGTGCAGATACCACCGCTCTTCTCGCCGAAGCCGCAGATCTTCTGCGCGTCCGTCTCGCAACCTGGGAGGATGCCGATGCGCTTTGAGCGCCTCACGCTGCTACGCTACGGCGCATTTTCCGAGCGGCAGATCAGCTTCCGCGACGGAGCGAAGCTGCATCTCGTCTATGGGCGCAACGAAGCCGGCAAATCCTCCGCGCTTGCCGCGATCTCCGACCTCCTTTTCGGCTTTCCAGAACGGACCAACGGCTTTGAATTCCTGCACGGGACGAAAGCACTCCGTGTGGCCGCGAGCCTCCGGGCGGGGGACGGAACGAGCCTCACATTTCGGCGAAAGCGCGGACGCAAGCTCACGCTGCTCTCCGACGACGACAGCGAAACGCCGTTGCGTGACGACGCGCTTCTGCCCTTCACCGGCGGTCTGTCGCGCGATGTCTTCGAGCGGGCATTCGGTCTTGATTCAACGCGGCTGCGTGCCGGAGCCGATGCCATGCTCGCCGCCGAAGGTGAACTCGGCAGTCTTCTGTTTGCTGCCGCGTCGGGGCTTTTGCATCTGCGGGCCACCAAAACGAGGCTGGAGGAAGACGCCACGCGCATCTTCGCGCCACGCGCCTCCAAAGACCGCCTCTTCTACCAGATCCGCGAGCGCCATGAAGATGCACGCAAGGAGGAACGCGCGAGCCAGCTGCGCGCCGGCGACTGGCGCGACCTCAACCGCGCAATCGACGAACTGCAGGAGGAATATGAAGGTCTGGCAGCGCGGCGCGCCAAATTGCGCCAGAGTCTGCACGCGCTGCAGCGCTTGCGACAAATCGAGCCGACGGTGGCCGAGCTCGACCGCGAGAGAGAACGGCTCGGACATTTTGCCGATCTGAGCGCCTATCCGCCGGGCGCCGCCGACCGGATCGAGGTGCAATTGCACGAGGCCGCTCGCGCCGAAGAGGCACTCACCGCAGTTCAGGAGCGGGTCAAATCCGCCGAGGCGGCGCTCGCCGCGATCACGGTGGACGATGCTCTCCTCGGCAAGGCGGAAGCGATTGGTGCGCTTTACGGCAATTCCGGCGCCTATGCGTCGAGCCTGCGCGATCTCCCCCGCATCGCGGCCGAGCGCGACGATTACACCGCCCAGATGGCGGAGCTCGCCGGCCGGCTCGGCATCGCCGCCACGGATCTCGAACGCCTGCAGCCGACCGACGCCGCCCTTGCCGCGCTGGAGACCGCGGTCGGTGAAGGACGTGCGCTCGCAGGCGACGAGGAGACGCTCGGCAAACGCCTGTCGGAGGAGCGCGAGGGGCTCGCCGCGCTTGCCCGCAAGGCACCGTCCACACCGCTCATCGACCCGAAACCCTTCGAAGACCGACTTCTGGCGCTTCGCCCGGATCTCAAGACGCTGGAGCGGCACGACGAGCTCGAACACGCCGAGGCCGCGCAGCGCCGCCGGCTGACCGAGGAGGCGGCCGCCCTCACGCCGCCTGTGACGGATCTCGATCGCCTTGCCGCAGCGCCGCTGCCCTCCGCCGGAACGCTCGCAAACCATCGCGACCGGCTGAAGGCGCGCAGCGAAGAGCTGCGGGAGATCGAGACAGCGCTGCGACGCAACACCGAAGCGCAGGCCGAACTTGAAGCGGCAGGCAGGACGAGCGGCGATCGCGCACCGCCGGACGCAGAGGCGATCACCGAGGCGCGCGCCCTACGCAATCAGGCTTTCGCGCGGTTTCGCGGCCCGCTCCTCGGCGAGGCGCCGCCCCTCGCTGAGGACGACGCCGCGCATGCCCTCGCCACATTCGACGTCCTGACGCGCGAGGCCGACCGGCTGGCCGACGAGGCCCTGGCCGGGGCGGAATCGCTGGCGCGCCGCGCTCTTGAAGAGGCAGAATATCAGACGCTGCGCCAGGAGGCCGAGTCCTTAGAGGACAACGCGGAGACGGCCCGCGCAGCGCTCGCCAGCGCAGAAGCGGACTATCGGGCGCTCTTTGAGGAATGCGGCGTCGTCCCGGGCACGCCGGACGCCATGATCTCGTGGCGAAGCGAGGTCGCGAGGCTTCTGGAAGAGCGCCGCGCCCAGCTCGAAAGGGATGCCAATCTCGCCGCCCTGCAACGGCTGTCGGAGGAGATCGCGCCGGCGCTCACGTCACTTGCCGATGGCATCGGGCTCAAGGGCGCAGAAGAGCTCACACAGCCGGCGCTCTTGCGCGCCATCGAGGAGCGCTTGCGCGCGCTTGCCGCCGCCTGGGGCGAGAGCCGCGCGCTCGCCGGGCGGCGCGAGGACGCCGAGGCACGCATTGCGCGGCTTGAGGAAGAGACGGCGAGACTCAGCGAGACGAAGCGGCTCTGGCAGGAACGCTTCACCGCTGCCTCGGCCGTGATCGGGCTGTTGCCGAAGACGACGATCGCAGAGGCCGCCGCCAATATCCGTCTGTGGGAGCGCTTGCCCGATTTGCGACGCGAGCGCGATGCCCGCGAGCGTCGGGTTGCCGGGATGCGCCGCGACATTGCCGATTTCGAGACGAGGGTGGGAGCCGTCGTCGCGGAGGTTAAGACAGAGCTCGCGGGACTTCCAGCCGGCCATGCCATCAAGCTTCTCGAGGAACGGGTCCAGGAAGCCCGCACCGACGCAGCGCAACGGCGCGCAGCCCAGACGGCGCTCGCCGACGCAAAGGCGGCCCGTATCGCGAGTGAAGAGAGTTGCGAGCGCGCCCGCAAGGCGCTCGAAGAAGCGCTCACCGCCACCCCGGAGGCCGATCCGAGCGAGCTGATCGCGCGGCTGCGGGAACGCGATCGGCTGGCGGCAGATCTTGCCCGCTGCCGGGAGCGCCTTGCAGAGATATCGGACGGTGCAGGCGAAGACGCCGTGCGCACCGAACTCGCCGCCTTCGATCGCAGTCGCGCCGAGATCGACATGGAAACGCTGAGGCGGGACGAAGAGCAACTCGACCAGGAGATGGCTGAGCTCTATGCCCGTCTCGCAGAAAAGCGTGGCGAGCGCGAACGCCTGGAACGCGCGCCCGGCTCGGAGGCCGCGGCCTTCGCAAAACAGGCTGCGGAGGTCGAAATCGTCGAGGCCGCGCGCCAATGGGCGGTCTTGAAACTCTCAGCGGCGCTTCTCACGGCCGCGATGGAGCACCACCGGGCAAAAGAGAGCGATCCGATGATGGAGCGCGCCGGCACCCTCTTCTCCATGCTGACCGCCGGCGCATTTGCAACACTTGCGCAGGAGCTCAACGAGGCAGACGAGCCGGAACTCAAAGCGGTGCGGAAGAGCGGCGAGCAGATCGCCATTTCGGGTCTGAGCGACGGGACGCGCGACCAGCTCTATCTCGCGCTTCGCCTCGCCTTTCTGGAGGATTACTGCCGCCACAACGAGCCGGCGCCCTTCATCGGCGACGATCTCTTCCAGACCTTCGACGATGAGCGCACAGCGGCCGGCATCAAAACGCTTGCAGCTTCGAGCACACACTTCCAGCCGATCCTCTTCACGCATCACAGAAGCGTGGTGGCAACAGCCGAGCAGGCTCTGGGACAAGACCTCGATCTGATCGAGATTTAGGCCGGGTCACACCCAAACGTTGGCGCGCCTTAACAAGCCGTCACTGGCAACGGCACGCCTCTTGCACTAGCTTCAGTGCCAAAGGGATCCAACAATGCTCGATGCACTGCGCAACTTCCTGACTTTCAAGGGCGAAGAACAACAACGCCCGTTCACCGACGACGATCAGCGACTGGCCTTTGCCGCATTGCTCGTCCATTGCGTCGCCGTCGATGGCGCTGCCGGCGAAGATGAGCGCGCACGCATGCGCGAAATTCTCAAGGCGGATTACGGTCTGAGCGGGGACGATCTGGAGCGTCTGATCGCCGAGGCCGAGCGCGTCGACGCCGAAGCGATCGACCTTTACCGCTTCACCAGCGTGTTGAAACGGCAGATGACCATCGAAGAGCGCATCCGCGCGGTGGAAAGGCTCTGGGAAGTCATCTATGTTGACGGCGAAGTGCATGAATTCGAAGACAATCTCGTCTGGCGCGTCGCCGAGCTTCTGGGCGTCGATCGCAATGCGCGCATCGGCCTGAAGCACGCCGTGGCTGAGCGTCACGCCCAGAGCGAGCGCGAATGACACGATGAGTGATGCAACAATCCATTATCTGAGGCGTCAGCTCTCGGAAGACGCCGCCAGACGGCCTGTGCTTGTCATCCTGCACCAGGAAACATCGAGCCCCGGAAAGCTCGGCCAGATGCTGCAGGCGAAGGGCTACCCCCTCGATATCCGTCGGCCGCGCTTCGGCGATCCGCTGCCTGAGACGATGGCCGATCACAGCGGCGCTGTCATCTTCGGCGGCCCGATGAGCGCCAACGACACCGACGATTTCGTCAAGCGCGAGATCGACTGGATCAATGTCCCTCTCAAGGAACAAGCCCCCTTCCTCGGCATCTGCCTTGGCGCCCAGATGCTGGTGAAGACATTGGGAGGCGAGGTCAAAAGCCATTGCGAAGGCTGTGCGGAGATCGGGTTTTATCGCCTGGACGCAACGCCCGAAGGAGCCGCGATGATGGACTGGCCGAGCCATGTCTATCAATGGCACCGGGAAGGCTTCGACCTTCCGACAGGCGCGACGCTGCTGGCCCGTGGAGAGCTCTTTCAAAACCAGGCGTTCTCAATCGGTCCGGCCGCTTTCGGCGTGCAATTCCACTCCGAGCTCACCTATGCGATGGCCTGCCGCTGGACCGTGCGCGGCGCCGAGCGCATGAATCTGCCGGGCGCGCGGCCGAGGCCCGACCATATGGCCAAATGGTTCCGCTACGATCCGCCCGTGCGCCAGTGGCTCGACGGCTTTTTGGACAGCTGGATTGCGCGCGACGGACGTGCGCGGAGCGCTCAGGCTGGAGAGGCCGGCGCATCGACCGCGGCAAAGAGCGTCTCCTCCAGCCAGTCGAGGATCGCTTCAAGCTGAGCCGCCTTTGGCCCCTCCGGCGGTTTCGGTCGGCGGACCAGCACGACCGGCAGGCCCAAAAGGCGTGCCGCCTCGATCTTGGCGCTTGCGCGGCCACCTGAATCTTTCGACACGATCCATTCGATCCCGTGTTCCTTGAAGAGCGCAATCTCGGCCTGCGGATCGTTGGGCGGGCGACCCAAAATGACCTCGCCGCGCGGAAACTCCTCTCCGGCCACTGGCGGTTCGATCATGCGCATCAGGCACCACAGATCCTGGCGCGCCGCAAAGGCCCGGATTTCGCGACGTCCCGCGGCGAGAAAGACCCGTGCCCCCTGCGGAATCGAGGCCGCGGCCTCCGCCATATCGACAACCTCGATGAAATGGTCCTCCGGCCGGCGTTCGAAACCAGGGCGCACGAGTTTGATGCGCGGCACCTGCGCCATTTCGGCTGCCTCTTTGGCGTGCTGCGCGATGCGTGCGGCAAAAGGATGCGTCGCATCGACGAGTGCGTCATAACCGCCCTCTCGCAGAGCCTGGGCGAGCCCATCAGGCCCGCCAAAGCCACCGCGGCGGACATTGCCGGCCACCGCCTGAGGCAGACGCGTCAGCCCGGCAAGCGAGGTGACGGTGTCGAGACGGGCGTCTCCCGCAAGCCGCGCCGCCAGTTCTCCGGCCTCCGCCGTGCCGCCGAGGATCATCACCTTGGCCATGAGCTCTCCATTCATTCCCGCGTGTGCCGATAGACCGAAACGCGCCGCCAGATTGTGCTGTGATCAAAACGCCTTGAATGCAGCACAGGCAAGCCCGCGAAGGCACTTGTCTTGCCGTTTTCCTCCTGCAAAAAGAGCGACATGGACGCTCTGCCCCCCTCCCCCCTCTTTGCGGACCTGCCCCAGTTCGAACCCGGCCATGTCTGGCTCGTCGGCGCCGGTCCGGGCGACCCCGGTCTGATGACGTTGCACGCTGCCAACGCCCTCGCCCAGACCGATCATGTCATCTACGATGCGCTCGTCGATCCGTCCGTGCTGAAATACGCGCGGAACGGCGCCGTCATCGAATATGCCGGCAAACGCGGCGGCAAGCCCTCGGCCAAACAGCGCGATATCTCGCTGCATCTCGTCGAGCTGGCGCGCGCAGGCAAGCGCGTCTGCCGTCTGAAAGGCGGCGATCCCTTGATCTTCGGGCGCGGAGGCGAAGAAGCCCTGACGCTCGTTGCCCACAACATCCCCTTCCGCATCGTGCCGGGCGTGACGGCCGGCGTCGGTGGGCTCGCCTATGCGGGCTTTCCCTCCACGCACCGCGACATCAACCATGTCGTGACCTTCCTCACCGGCCATGATCAGACGGGCCTCACCCCCTCCTCGATCGACTGGCAAGCCCTCGCCAAGGCCTCGCCGGTGATCGTCATGTATATGGCGATCAAGCACCTGGCCGGCATCGCCGATGCGCTGATGGCGGCAGGTCGCGGTCCCGACGAGGCTGTGGCGATCGTCTCCGAAGCCACGACATCACGCCAGCGCGTTCTGGAAACGGTGCTTGGCCGCGCGGCGGAGGATTGCGCGGCTGCCAAGATGGAGCCCCCCGCCCTCGTCGTTCTCGGCGAAGTGGTGAAACTGCGCAAAGGCCTCGACTGGCTCGGGGCTCTGCAAGGCCGTAAGCTCGATCCGGACCCCCTCGGCACGGGACTCGATCTCTACGCCAAGGAGGCCGGTGGCACCGCATGAAGAGCGGGCCGAAGGCATTTCTTATCGCCGGAGGCTCCAGCCATTCCGGCAAGACTGTTCTGACGGCAGGCCTCATCCGCGCCCTGATCCGGCGCGGGCTCAAGGTGAAGGCTGCCAAGTGCGGACCCGATTACATCGACCCGCGCTTTCTGGAAGCGGCCTCGGACGCGCCGGCGATCAATCTCGATCCCTTCGCCATGCGGCCGGAACGGCTTCGCGCACTTGCCGCCCGTCAGGCGCAAGGCGCGGACCTTCTCGTCGTCGAAGGCGTGATGGGGCTTTACGACGGCGGTGCGAACGGTCTTGGTTCGACCGCAAGCCTCGCCGCGCACCTCGCGCTTCCGACCTTCCTCGTCGTCGCAGCCAACGGCATGTCGCAATCGACGGCGGCCGTGGCGGAGGGCTTCGCGCGGCTTGCCGACGGTTTTTCGCTTGCAGGCGCGATCGTCAACCGCGCCGGTTCCGAGCGCCACCAGGGTCTTATCCAGGAAGGCTTTGCGCGTGCATCCGTGCCGCTGATCGGAATCGTGCCGCGCGATGAGCGACTGGCATTGCCGTCACGACATCTGGGGCTCGTCCAGGCGGAGGAGCATCAGACGCTCGATGCCGTCATTGAGGCATCGGCAGCACTGATCGAGAAACATGTCGATCTCGATGCCGTCCTCCAGGCCGCCGAACCGCTCGGCGACAGCCACGAGAACGCCGCGACCCTTCCCCCTCTCGCCCAAAAAATCGCCCTCGCGGACGACGTTGCCTTCCGCTTCGCCTATCCCCATTGGCTCGCCGATTGGCGCGCCGCTGGCGTCGAGATCACCACCTTTTCGCCGCTCGCCGACGAGGCGCCGGCAGACGATGCGGGTGCGATCTTTCTGCCTGGGGGCTATCCCGAGCTCTATGCGGGAAAGCTCGCCACGGCCGCGACCTTCAAGCGTTCCATGCGCGACGCGGCGTCGAAAGGCCGGCTCGTCTATGGCGAGTGCGGGGGATTCATGACGCTCGGCGACGGTTTGATCGACGCCGAAGGCAGACGGCACGAGATGCTTGGGCTTCTACCGCTCGTGACGAGTTTCGCCGCGCGGCGTCTCCATCTCGGCTACCGCCGGCTGACGCCGCTTGCCGACAGGCCCTTCGCAGGGCCTCTCGGCGGACATGAGTTCCACTACGCCAGCATCGTGAGCGAAGGCCCGGCGGAGCGCCTCTTCGACAGCCGGGATGCTGCCGATACGCCGCTTGGCGAGGTTGGCCTCTGCCGCGGCAGCGTATCGGGCTCCTTCCTGCATGTGATCGACCGCGCCGCGTAAGGCGTGGGGCCTCAAGCTTCGCGCGTGGCGGCGCGCAGGATGTGGGAATGCGACGCGTCGTAAAGCGCACTGTCGCGGAATTCGTCCGCATCGAGCGCCCGGCCGATGAAGATGAGCGCGGTGCGGGTGAGCTTCTTCTCGCGCACTTTCTCACGCACATTGGCGAGATCGGTGCGGATGAAATCCTCATCCGGCCAGCCGACGCGATACGCGACGATGACGGGGCAATCCCCACCGACGACCGGCGTGAGATCACGCTCGATGGCGAGAAGATTGCGCACCGAAAGATGCACCGCCAAAGTCGCACCGGTCTTGGCGAAGGCGACGAGGTTCTCCCCCTCCGGCATCTTCGACGATTGCATGGCGGTCCGCGTGATGACGACCGACTGGCTCACCTCGGGAATGGTGAGCTCCTGGCCGAGAGCGGCCGCAGCGGCCGCAAAGGCGGGAACCCCCGGCGTCACATCATAGGCGATGCCGAGCTCTTTCAGCCGCCGGATCTGTTCGGCGATGGCCCCGTAAAGCGAGGGGTCGCCGGAATGAACGCGGGCGACGTCCTGGCCCTTGCGGCAAGCCTCTTCCATCACGGCGAGGATTTCGTCGAGCGCCATCGGCGCCGTATCGCGCACGAGCGCATCCTTCGGCGCGGCCGCCACGACCGCTTCCGGAACGAGAGAGCCCGCATAAAGACAGACCGGGCAGCTTTCGATGAGCTTCAGCCCGCGCACGGTGATGAGGTCAGGTGCGCCCGGCCCCGCACCGATGAAATGCACCTTGCCGGTGGGATTGTTGTCGAGACTGGTCACGCTGTCGTCTCCTTTTCGGGGGCCTGAACTTTGCGGTGGTAGTCGCGCGGCGTGAAAAGGAATTCGCGTCCGCCTGCTGTGAAGGTTCGGCTCGTCGACGATCCGACGACGACGAGGCTCATCATGTCGACGTCGTCGACGGACAATTCGCCAAGGGTGGTGAAGTGCAAGCGCTCGCCCTCCCGCCCGAGAAGACGGGCAATCACCACCGGCGTCTCCGCCGGACGATGGGCGAGAAAGATCTCGCGGGAATCGGCAAGCTGATGCCGCCGGCGCTGCGACACCGGATTGTAGAAGGCGACGACGAAATCGCCCTGAGCCGCTGCCTCGACACGCGAGCGGATGGTCGCCCACGGCGTCAGAAGATCGGACAGCGAGATGAGGCAAAAATCGTGGCCCATCGGCGCACCGAGGCGCGAGGCCGCAGCCTGGAAGGCTGAAATGCCCGGCGCCACGACGAGCTCGACACGCTTCACCGCAGACGCGGGATCGGCGCCTTCCAAGACCTCGCAAACGAGCGTGGCCATCGCATAGATGCCCGGATCGCCGGAGCAGATGAGCGCCACCGAGCGGCCTTCGGCCGCGAGTTCGAGCGCCTTTTGGCAACGGTCCCGCTCTTCGCCGAGCGGCGAATCGATGCGGACCTTATCGGTGATATGAGGGCCGATGAGGTCAAGATAGTAGGAATAGCCGATGACCGTATCGGCACCGGCGATGAGCGCGTCCGCCTGTGGCGTCCGCCATTCCGCGTTACCCGGCCCGATACCGACGACCGCGAGCTTGCCGCGGGCGCGCCCGACAGACGCCATCTCGATCGGCGATGGTGCCTCGGCGATGGCGCAGGTGGCACGCGCGCTCTTCTTCTTGGCGACCACGAGAAGCCCCTCGGGGCCGACGGCGGCGAGGGCTGCCGCTTCGGCGACCCCATGCGTGCCGACTTCGCGGAAGACCGCCTCCGAAGGATTGTCGAGGCGCGGTGTTTCTTCCTCGAGGCGCGCAGCGGTGAAGAAGCGCGCCGGCACGCCGAGCGTCTTGGCGGTTTCCAGGATCGCCGTCTCGTCGGCCTTCAGATCGAGCGAGACGATGCAGGCGACCGAATGCAGAGAGAGCCCGGCTTCTGAGAGCGTTTCCTGGACGAGGGTCATCACCTCTTCCGTGTCGGCGCCTCGCTCGCAGCCGACCCCGATCGCAAGCGCCTTCGGGTGATAGACGAGCGTCTGCGCATCGCCCTTGCGATCTTCGGTCGTGGCGACGAGCTTCACGGAGCTGTCGGCTCCGCGCGGCAGGGCACTTTCCTCGATCCAAGGTAGATCGCCTTCAAGCTCCACCGTCGCACCAGCGAGAAACGCCGACATCACATCCTTGGCGTCTTCCGGATTGGCGAGCGCAAAGCCGTGCGGGGGCTCGTCGAGCGCGATGCCGAAGCGGGTATCGCCGGCCGTGGTGATGGCGGCGAAGCCCGAGAGTTTGGCCGCGATCTGCCGCGCCAGACCGTTGGCGCCGTGGTGGCCGCCGAGAAGCGGCACCACGGTGCGACCATCCTCGGAAAGAGCGAGGACGGCGGGCTCGCTGCGCTTATCGGAGAGAAGCGGGGAAAGGACGCGCACCAGGATACCGGCCGCACAGATACCGACGATCGGCCGACCGGCCTGGAACAGCATCCGGCAATGCGCCCCCGTATCCTCGAAGACACAATTGGCGGGAGCAGCACCGCTTTCCACGGCCTTCTTCAGGGCATGGACGTCGCCCCCGATCGCTTCCCGCAACCTGTTCGCGGTCACAAGGCCCCGTTCGGTCAAAGCGAGAAAGACGGGCGTCATCGTTCAACCTTCGCAATCAGGATCATCGAGAAATATGGCGCCTCGTCGGCTTCGAGCTCGGCAAGCGGCACCACTTTTTGCTGCGGCAGGCTCGCATGCGAGACGTAGACGGCTTCGTCGAGCCGCCCGAGATCGGCGATGAGCTCCTTGAGCTGCGGCAGATGACGGCCGACTTTCAGGATCGCCGCCGCTTCGCTTTCACCGAGGCGCGCCTTGAGGATCGCCGGGTCGAGCGTCGCCGGAAAGACATTGAGCGTGCCCGTGCGCCGTGTCAGGGGCCGGCCCGCGGCCGCCGCAACGGCGGTGAGCGAAGAAACGCCCGGCACGATCTCGCAGCCGAAGCGCGGGCACAGCCGGTCGTGCAGATACATGAAGGTGCCGTAGAAGAACGGATCGCCTTCGCACAGCACAATCACGTCCTGACCGTCTTCGAGCTCGGCCGCGATCTCTTCCGCGGCGCGGTCATAAGGCTCGCTCGGGACATGTCCGGCGCGCATCGCAATGCGGATGACGATCTCGCGTGCATCGCCTGCAATGTGCTTTGCCGCGATCGCTCGTGCAAAGCTCTCGCCGGGATCGGGGGCGGGATAGGCGATCACCTCGGCGCTTTCGATGATGCGCGCCGCCTTCAAGGTGATGAGCTCCGGATCTCCGGGCCCGACACCAATGCCATAAAGTTTGCCACTCATTCCGGGAGCAGACCTCCGTCATCCATTCTGGTTTCGCCAACGCTCCCCTTAACCCACGCCCATTGCGTGACGGGCATCGCAGGTCGCCAGCCGTGATACGGGCCGATCGCCTCCGCATGCGAGACCGCAAGGCGTGTAAGCTCACCCCCTGAGCTTTGATGCTCGGCGAGAAGGACGGCTTCGCTTTCAAGCGTCACCGCATGCACGACGAGCCGGCCGCCGGGCTTCAAGGCCCGGCGCGCCAGTGCAAGTGTTTCCGGCCGCACGCCACCGCCCACGAAGACGGCATCGGGCGCAGGCCAGTCCGCGAGCGCCTCCGGCGCCTCGCCCTCGCGAATGTCGAGCTCCGGCACGCCGAGTTCCAAGGCGTTCTTCGCCGCCATGGCCCGTCGCTCCAGCCGCGGCTCGAGCGCGATCGCACGCGCATGATGCGCCGCACACATGAACTCGATGGCGACCGATCCGGCACCCGCGCCGATATCCCAGAGAAGAGCGCCAGGGAACGGGGCAAGCCGCGCGATCGCGGCCGCGCGCACTTCCCGCTTCGTCATCTTGCCGTCGTGTGTGAACGCATCATCCGGCAATCCGCCGGAGCGCGGCATGAAGCGGGCGCCAGGCCCGGCGATGCATTCGACCGCAAGCGTGTGGAAATCGGCGGTCTCCGCCGACCAGTCACGCGCCCGACCTTTGATGCCGGTTTCTTTCGGTCCGCCCATATGGGCAAGCGCGACCATGCGGCTGTCGCCGAAACCGCGCGCCGTCAGATAGGCGGCAACGGCAGCCGGCGTCGTGCCGTCATGCGAGAGAATGAGGAGCTTCGCACCGGGATAGACAGACAGCGCCAGCCGACCGATCGGCCGGCCATGCAGCGTCACCATCTCGACGCGCTCCAACGGCCAGGCGAGCCTTGAGGCCGCGAGCGCGAAAGCCGACAGACCCGGGATGATGAGCATCTCTTCGGGCGGGATGGAGCGGGCAAGCGTCGCGCCGATCCCGAAATGCATCGGATCACCGCTCGCAAGCACCACGACCCGCCGCCCGCGATACTCAGTCAGACGACTCACGAGTTCACTTAAAGGGCTGGGCCAGGCGAGTTTTTCCCGCTCGTCCTCGGGCAGCATGGCAAGATGGCGCTCGCCGCCGATGAGGATTTCGGCGTCGTCGACCAGCCGCTGAGCGGCGGCGGAAAGACCAGAAAGACCGTCCTCACCGATGCCGATGACGAAAAGCCAGGGTTTCATGCTGCCTCCTCACCGATCATGAGCGCGTTGAGCGCCGCAGCTGCCATCGCCGATCCGCCACGCCGACCCCTGAGCGCCACGAAAGGCAAGCCGAGACGGTTGGCGATCAGCGCCTCTTTGGATTCCGCCGCACCGACGAAACCGACCGGGAAACCGATGACGAAGGCCGGGCAGAAAGCGGGGTCTTCGGCAAGTTCCAAAAGGTGGAAGAGAGCCGTCGGCGCGTTGCCGATGACCGCGATGGCACCCGAAAGCCGTTCGCCAAGAGCCGAAAAGCCCGCGGCTGTCCGGGTCGTTTGAAGCTCGCCGGCAAGCCGCGCCGCATCGGGCTGCGCAACCGCCGCTTCGATGGGGTTGCCGGCGGGCAGATGCCGCCGGGCAATTCCCGCAGCGACCATGGCCACATCGCAAAGGATCGGTGCACCGGCCAGAAGAGCGGCACGCCCCGCGGCACCCGCCCCCTCCGACCATGCGAGATCGGCGACAAGATCGGGCATCCCACCGGAATGCACGACGCGTTTGGCGAGCGGCCTGAGGTCGACAGGGACCCCAGACAACTCGCATTCCGCTTCGATGATCGCAAAGGAGCGGCGGGTGATTTCGGCGCCGTCGCGCAGATAGTCCATGTTCGCTCAGTGCCGCTTCATCGAACGCGGGCCGAGCGGGTGATCGGCATGCGGATACGGATGATGATGGTGGTCATGGCCATGACCATGGTCGTGATCGTGGCTGTGCCCGTGATGCGGATGATCATGGTCGTGGGAATGTCCGTGGTCATGATCATGCCCCTGGCCGTGATGGTGATGCCCATGGTCGTGGTCATGCCCGTGCGTGTGCGGCTCGTCCTGACAGCGGCCGTTGCAGCTGCCGTCGTCGTTGCACAGATCGCAGGCGGCGCCAACGCCTTCCACATGATGGTGGTGGCTTTCCTGCGGCAGGCCGATTTCCGCCTCAAAGCCCAGGATCTGCTCCCGGTATTTGCACATCTGACAGTTCATCAGATTGGCGCCATTCAGGATCTCATTGACCCGGTCGGCCATGGTCGCGATCACCTGCGGGTGATCGTTGAGATAGCCCGCCTTGAGGAATTCGATCTCCGGATGGCGCTCGGCCACAGCGTCCGTCGCCATGTAGATGCGGCTCACCAGAACGCCGGTGAAGAGGAAGTACGGGAAGACGATGATGCGCCGGTAGCCGAGCTTGGCCGCATGTTCGAGGCCCGGCTCGACGAGCGGGAACGTGACGCCCGAATAGGCCGTCTCCGCCCAGCCGAAGCCGAAGCCTTCCCACAGCATGCGGGTGATCTTGCAGACGTTGGAATTGGCGTCGGGATCGGAGGCGCCCCGGCCGACGACGACGAGTAGCGTCTCATGCAGCGGCACATCGGAGGGCGAAGCGGCGAGCGCCTCTGAGATGCGGTCGGAGGCAGCGCGGATCATGCGCGGATCGATACCGAGATCGCGGCCATAATCGATCGGAACGCCGCGCTCGGCCTGATAGGTATTGAGGACGGAGGGAATGTCGTTCTTGGCGTGACCAGCGGCAAACAGCATGCCGGGAACGGCGAGGATGCGCGTGCAACCGAGATCCACCAGCTTATCGAGGCCGGTGCGCAGAACCGGTTCGGCGAATTCCAGGTAACCGTATTCGACCGGCCATTGCGGGAAGAGCTTGCGCGCTTCCGTTGCAAGACGGGCGAATTCGTCGACCGCCGCTTTGTTGCGGCTGCCATGGCCGCAAATCATCAATCCGAGTTTTTCCGACACGCGTTCAATCCTCCGATTTTCGGGTGGCGAGGCGACCGCGCATGCGCGCAAAAGCAGGGAGGAAGCAGGACTGCGTCACGGCGGGCCTTCACAAAAACGAACGGATGACCCGCCCACAGCGGAGCTGTGGCGCTGGACGGCCCCGGTTTTGGCTCCCGGTAGGGGTCAGCCGCGCCCGAGATCGTTTTCAGCCCTTCGACGGGCAACCATCCCTGAACCGGCTCTAGAGAGCGAAGGAAGGCGCGTCAATCACGGAAGCCATTTGGCCGCTTGCCAGCCGAAAAGTGGACTGCTCTTTTCGACGGAAATAGCTGAAGATAAAAGTGAAATGCTCAAGCTCTCTGCCAATCTCGGATTTTTATGGACAGACCGGCCGCTGGAGGAGCGAATCGTCGCAGCAAAAAAGTCAGGCTTCGACGCGGTTGAGTTTCAGTTCCCTTATGACGCGTCACGCGAACCGCTGAAACAAGCGCTTCACGAAACCGGCCTGCCGCTTCTCGGCCTCAATACGCGAACCGGTAAGGACGGCGAATTCGGGCTTTCCGCGCTCCCCGGGCGGGAGAAGGAAGCCCTCGCCGCGATCGATGAGGCGATCGAATGGGCCGTCGATCTCGGCGGCACCTCCGTGCATGTGATGGCCGGCATTGCCGACGACGAGACGCCTGTCCGCCGGTGCAAGGAAGCTTTTGTGAACGCCCTCTCCTATGCCGCAGGTCGGGCGGAACAGCACGGCCTGACCATCCTGATCGAGCCGATCAACGCGCGCGACGTGCCCGGCTACTTCCTGTCATCGAGCGCGGAGGCGGCACGCATCATCGACATGGTGGCGGCCGACAATCTGAAGCTCCAGTTCGACTGCTATCACGCCCAGATCATGGAAGGCGATCTCACCCGCCGCGTCGCGGCGCTGATGCCGAAGATCGGCCACATCCAGATCGCCGGCGTGCCGGGACGCAACGAGCCCGATGAGGGCGAGATCGCCTATTCCTGGCTTTTGCCGGAGATCGAGCGTCTCGGCTATCGGGGCGCCATTGGCGCCGAATACCGCCCCCGCACGACGGTGGAGGCGGGCCTTTCCTGGATGAGGACTTACCGCGACAGCGCCCGATAGCGCTCCACGAGGCCGGCGGTGGAGGAATCGAGACCGTCCGTTGTCGCTCCGTCGCGGATGACCGGCAGGAGGTTGGAGGCGAGCGCTTTGCCGAGCTCCACGCCCCACTGATCGAAGGAATTGATGTCCCAGATCGCGCCCATCACGAAGACCCGGTGCTCGTAAAGCGCAATCAGCATGCCGAGCGTGTGCGGATCGAGACGCTTGTAGATGAGCGTGTTCGACGGCCGGTTGCCCGGAAACACCTTGTGCGGGGCGAGCCGGTCGATTTCCGCCGGCGCCATCTTCTGGGATGAAAGCTCCGCGCGCACCTCGTCCTCGGTGCGGCCGAAGGCCAGCGCCTGCGCCTGCGCCAGGCAATTGGCGAGGAGCTTGGCATGATGGTCGCCCATCGCTTCGTTGGGTTCCGCCGCAATCAGGAAATCGACGGGCACGACCTCGGTCCCCTGGTGGATGAGCTGGAAGAAGGCGTGCTGACCGTTGGTGCCGGGCTCGCCCCAGACGACCGGCCCAGTCTGGTAATCGACCGCCTTGCCTTCGCGCGTCACCCGCTTGCCGTTCGATTCCATATCGAGCTGCTGCAGATGCGCGGCGAAACGGCCGAGCCGCTGGTCATAGGGGATCACCGCCTGGGTCGGATAGGCGCAGACATTGCGGTGGTAGATCCCGATGAGCCCCATGATGACGGGGAGGTTCTCGGCGAGCGGCGCCGTGCGGAAATGCTCGTCCATCTGCCGCGCCCCGGCGAGAAAGCGCTTGAAGTTCTTGAAGCCGATCGAGATCGCCAGCGGCAGCCCGATCGCCGACCAGACCGAATAGCGCCCGCCGACCCAGTCCCAGAAGCCGAAGACGCGCTCTTCATCGATGCCGAATTCGCCGACCTTCTTGAGGTTGGTGGACAGGGCGGCGAAATGCGCCGAAACCGCCTCCTCGCCAAGCCGCTCCACGATCCAATCGCGCGCCGAGGCGGCGTTGGTCATCGTCTCGAGCGTCGTGAACGTCTTCGACGCGATCAGAAAGAGCGTACGCTCCGGATCGAGTTCGGCGAGCGTGTCGTGGATATGCGCCCCGTCGACATTGGAGACGAAATGCACGCGCGGCCCTCCATTGCGGAAGGGCGTGAGGGCCGCCACCGCCATCGCGGGACCAAGATCGGAACCGCCAATGCCGATATTGACGACATCGGTGAAGGCCTTTCCGTTCGCACCCGTAATCTTGCCCGAGCGCACCCCTTCGGCGAATTCGCCCACACGCTCCAGAACGTCATGCACGCCGAGCATGACATCGACGCCATTCACCTCGACGGCAGCCGATTCCGGCGCCCGCAGGGCGGTGTGCAGCACGGCCCGCTTTTCGGTGAGGTTGATGGCCTCGCCGGTGAACATGGCATGCCGCAGAGCCTCCACTTCCGCAGCCTGGGCGAGCGCGATCAGAAGATCGAAGGTCTCCGCGGTGATGCGGTTCTTCGAATAATCGAGCGTGAGATCACCAAGGCTCGCCGAAAAGCGCTCAAACCGGCCCGGATCCTCCTGGAAAAGCTCGCGCAGATGGCGCGCGGCAAGACTGCTTTCATGCGCCTTCAGGGCATCAAGCGCTGTCCGGGCGGCAGGCTTCATCGTGTCATTCCTCCTGGGGGATCTTTCGTGGGGATCTTCAAAAGCGGCGAGAATTCATGGCTTGCGCAGATTGACGGCCTCTCGGGCGAGGGTTTCGATCTTCGCCCAATCGCCGGCGGCAATCGCCTCCTTCGGCGCGAGCCAGGAACCGCCCACGCAGGCGACATTGGGAAGCGCGAGATAATCGCCGGCATTGCCGGGATTGATGCCGCCCGTCGGGCAGAAACGGATCTCTCCAAGCGGCGAGACGAGGGATTTGAGGTAGGCGGCGCCGCCGGCCGCCTCGGCGGGGAAGAACTTCTGGTGATGGTAGCCGGCTTCCACCAGTGCCATCGCCTCCGACGGCGTCGCAGAACCCGGAAGGCCCGGCAGCACGCAATGACGCGCCGCTTCCAGAAGCTGCGGGCTCATGCCGGGCGACACCCAAAAACGCGCGCCGGACCGTTCCGCACGCTTCAGATGGTCGGGGGCGAGAACGGTGCCGACACCGACCGCGACCTCTTCGACCTCCTCCACGATACGCCGCACGGCCTCGAAAGCGGCTTCAGTCCTGAGCGTAATCTCGATCGTGGAAATACCGCCGGCGTGAAGAGCGCGCGCGAGCGGCACGGCAACCTCCGCATCGTCCAGAATGAGAACGGGAACGACGGGCTGTGCGCCGAGAAGGCTTTCGAGTTCTTCGGTCTTGTGATGCATCGTCTCTGGTCTTCTTTCCTGAATTCGCCCAGCCCCCCGCGGGCGTGACACCCACGATCTTCGCCTATCTAGGACTTCCTCCAAGAAGGCGAGCGCGACCTCTGCGCACGCCCCCTCTTTTGCGCGTCAAGCGGCCTCGGTGAGGGCGGCAGGTCGGATGACACCTGCCCCCTCTTCGGCATCGCCCGCCATGGTGCGGAAGGCGGCGAAGAGTTCGCGCCCCATGCCGAACTGGTTGCCGGAGAGATCGCCCGTCTCGGCCTCCCGCGCCGCCCATTCCGCCTCGTCGACAAGGGCCGAGAGTGTGCCGGCCGTCGCATCGACACGGACGACATCACCGGTTCTGAGCTTTGCGATCGGACCGCCAGAGACGGCCTCCGGTGTGACATGGATGGCGGCAGGCACCTTGCCGGAAGCGCCGGACATGCGCCCATCGGTGACGAGGGCCACTTTGAAACCCCGGTCCTGCAGCACACCGAGTTGCGGCGTAAGCTTATGCAGCTCCGGCATGCCATTCGCCTTCGGCCCCTGGAAGCGCACGACAGCAACGAAATCGCGATCGAGCTCACCCGCCTTGAAGGCCGCAAGGAGATCCTCCTGCGAATGAAACACGATCGCAGGCGCCTCGACGATATGCCGCTCCGGCTTGACGGCGGAAACCTTGATCACGGCGCGGCCGAGATTGCCGGTGAGAAGCTTCAAGCCGCCCGTCGCCTGGAAGGGATTGGCAGCGGAGCGCAAAACATTCTCGTCGTGGCTCGTCTCGGGCGCCTCGCGCCAGGTGGCCTCGCCCCCGGCGTCGAGCACCGCCTGGCGGCGATATTGCGAAAGGCCACCGCCGGCGACCGTGCGCACATCCTCGTGCAGAAAGCCTTCATCGAGGAGCGTGCCGATCAGATAGCCCATGCCTCCGGCCGCGTGGAAATGGTTCACGTCGGCAAGACCGTTCGGATAGATGCGCGTGACGAGCGGAACGACCTCCGAAAGCGCGGCGAAATCCTCCCAATTGACCACGATTCCGGCGGCCTGTGCGATCGCCACGAGATGCAGCGTGTGATTGGTCGATCCGCCGGTCGCGTGCAGGCCGACGATGCCGTTGACGATCGCCTTCTCGTCGATGATCTCGCCGACCGGGGTGTAGTCGTTGCCGAGCGCGGTGATGGCGAGCGCCCGCTTCGCTGCCGCACGCGTCAGCGCGTCCCGCAGCGGCGTGTTCGGATTGACGAAGGAGGCTCCGGGCAGATGCAGGCCCATGATCTCCATCAGCATCTGGTTGGAGTTGGCCGTGCCGTAGAAGGTGCAGGTGCCGGGTCCATGGTAGGATTTCGATTCCGACTCCAGGAGCTCCGCGCGCCCGATCTTGCCTTCGGCGTAGAGCTGGCGGATGCGTGCCTTTTCGTCGTTGGGAAGACCCGACGGCATCGGCCCTGCCGGCACGAAAACCGCCGGCAGATGCCCGAAGGACAGCGCCGCGATCGTCAAGCCGGGAACGATCTTGTCGCAAATGCCGAGAAAGACGGCGGCATCGAACATGTTGTGCGACAGCGCGATCCCGGCCGCCATGGCGATGACGTCGCGCGAGAAGAGCGACAGATCCATGCCCGTCTGTCCCTGAGTGACGCCATCGCACATCGCCGGCACGCCGCCCGCGACCTGTGCCACACCGCCCGCCTCGTGCGCCGCCTTGCGGATCACGTCGGGAAAACGCTCGTAAGGCTGATGCGCCGAGAGCATGTCGTTGTAGGCCGTGACGATCGCAAGATTGGGCGTCGTATCGCCCGCGAGGGCTGCCTTGTCGGATGCAGCGCAGGCGGCGAAGCCATGGGCGAGGTTGCCGCACGACAGGGTCTGACGGCGCGGACCCGCATCGCGGGCTTTGTGGATGCGATCGAGATACGCCTGACGCGTTAGGGCCGAGCGCGCCGCGACGCGTTCCGTCACGGCTGCGATTTCGGAGCGAACTGACATAAGAACTCCTTCGCCTTACGGCGCATAGAAGATTTCGGTGGGGACCCGGTCCTGTCTCAAGATAGCGCGGATCGGCATCTCTTCGATGTCGCCGTCAAGACGCGCTTTGTCGAGGACGGCGCGTTTCTCCTCGCCTTCGATATGCAGGATCAAGGTCTTGACGCTGAGAAGCCGGGGCAGAGTGAAGGTGATGCGCGGCTCTCCGGCCGCCTCTGCACGCATCGGCAGGAGCGGCAGATCCTGTGCCGGATCGATGGCCGCGGCGAGATTGTCCCCGCCCGGGAACCAGGAGGCGGTGTGGCCGTCCGATCCCATGCCCATGACGACGACGTCGAAGGTTTCCGGCAATGCCTCGGTCGCAAGCGTCGCCGCACCCACGCCATCCTCCGGCGTGTCTGCTCCCGTATAAAGCGGAATGAAGCGGGCGGCTTTGGCCGGGCCTTTGCCGAAATGCTCGGCCACGAGCCGTGCGTTGGACCGCTCGTGCTCCACTGGCACCCAGCGTTCATCGACGAGCGTAACGAGGACTTTCTCCCAAGCGAGCGGACGCTGCGACAGGACCTCGAAAAAGAGCTTGGGCGTGGAGCCGCCGGAGAGTGCCAGGCTCGCCACGCCGTTCTTGGCAATACCTGCGGCAAGGGTGCGCTCCGTGAGGTCGGCAAGACTTTCGGCGAGTGCGTCCCGGTCCTCGAAATTGTGCCAGTTATGCACCATCAATCGGTATCCTCATGCCAGGTGCGGCCGTCACGCTCGATAAGGGCGATGGCAGCCGACGGTCCCCAGGTGCCCGCCGTGTAGGGCACGGGCGGACTGCCGTCCTCGTCCCAGGCATTATGGATCGGATCGGTCCACGCCCAGGCGGCCTCCACCTCATCGCGGCGCATGAACAGCGTCTGGTTGCCGCGAATGACGTCCAGGAGCAGCCGCTCATACGCATCGGGATAACGCTCCTGGAAGGATTCCGCGAAGCTCATATCGAGCGGCACGTAATTGAGACGCATGCCGCCCGGACCCGGATCCTTGATCATGATCCACTGCTTCACGCCTTCGTCCGGCTGCAGGCGCAGGACGAGCCGGTTCTGCGAAATGACGCCAGAATCCTTGGGAAAGATGGAGTGTGGGATTGCCCGGAAGGTGATGACGATCTCCGAGACCCGGTCGGCGAGCCGCTTGCCGGTCCTCAGATAGAAGGGCACGCCGGCCCAACGCCAGTTGGCGACCTCGACCTTCAATGCCGCAAAAGTCTCGGTGCGGCTGCGCTTGTCTCCGATCTCCTCCGCATAGGAGGGAACCGCGCCGCCTTCTGCAGCACCGGCGCGGTATTGGCCGCGCACCGTCAGGCGGTCGTAATTCGTGGCATCGATCGGCTTCAGCGCTCGGAGAACCTTGAGCTTCTCGTCACGGAGCGAATTGGCATCGAACGAATCGGGCGGCTCCATCGCGACGAGGCACAGAAGCTGGATCATATGGTTCTGCACCATGTCGCGGAGCGCGCCGGACGTGTCGTAATAATCGCCGCGCGAGCCGACCCCGATCGATTCGGCCACCGTGATCTGCACATGATCGATATGGGCAGAGTTCCACAGAGGCTCGAAAAGCGTGTTGGCGAAGCGCAGAGCCATCAGGTTCTGCACCGTCTCCTTGCCGAGATAATGATCGATGCGGAAGACCTGGCTCTCGTGAAAGGCCTGAGCGACGGCATCGTTGACCTTGACCGCAGAGGCGAGATCGCGCCCGACCGGCTTTTCGATAACGACCCGCGAATTGGGAGTCACCAGCCCGTGCTGGGCGAAGCGCTGACACAGATCGTCAAAGAGGTTCGGAGCGACCGCGAGATAGAAGGCGCGCACACGCTCTTTGTCGCGATCGAGCTCATCGCGCAGCGCGTCCCAGCCCTCGTCCGACAAGGCATCGAGCGAGCGGTATGAGAGCATTCCGAGAAAAGCGTCGAGCGTTTCGCGCGAGCGCTCGCCTTCCGGTACGAACTCCGTCAGCGCCTCTTCCGTCATGGCGCGATAATCATCGTCGCTCATCTTGCGGCGGGAGGCGGCGATGATCCGCCCTTCGGCGGGAATCTGGCCATCACGCATGCGGTGATAGAGGGCAGGAAGGAGTTTGCGGCGGGCGAGATCGCCCGTTCCTCCGAAGACGATATAATCGAAGGGCTCGACCGGGATGACGCGGTAGGTCATGAAGACAGCCTGCAGAGAAGAAAGAAGCGACAACTTGTCCCAGCGTTCCGCCACATTCCCCAGTCTCGGTCAAGGGAGCCCCTCTGGTGCGGGCATGATAAGTGGCACGAACTCCGGATCTCCCGGTGCACGTATCGCGGCCAAGAGCGTGAGCAAGACCTTTGCCGACGGCCTCAGCACACTGGAAGCCGTGTCTCTCGAGGTCGAGCCCGGGGAATTCGTCGCGCTTCTCGGCCCGTCCGGCTGCGGCAAGACCACGTTTTTGCGGGTTGCGGCGGGCCTGGAGCCGTTGAGCGAGGGCCGCATCACTGTCGAGCGTGCTGCATCCGATCGGCCCGCCGAGATCGGCTACGTCTTTCAGACGCCGACCTTGATGCCCTGGGCAAGTGTCCTTGCGAATGTCCGCCTGCCGCTCACCTTGCGCAAACAGCCGCGAAAATCGGCCGACGCAGATGCGAAAGCCGCGCTGGCGAATGTCGGCCTCGCCGATTTTGCCGAGGCATTGCCGCGCCAGCTCTCCGGCGGCATGGCGATGCGCGCCTCGCTCGCACGCGCGCTGGTGACGAAGCCGAACCTTCTTCTTCTCGACGAACCGTTTGCGGCGCTCGACGAGATGACCCGTTTTCGCCTCGGCGACGAGCTCATGGCGCTGCAGGCAGAGCAGCAGTTCACCGTGCTTTTCGTCACGCATTCCCTGTATGAGGCGGCGTTTCTGGCGGACCGCATCGCCGTCTTCTCGCCGAGACCAGGCCGCATCATCGGTGAGGTGAAAAACACCGCAGCGCGCCCACGCCGGCCGGATTACCGGACCAGCCAGCCTTTTCAGGAGCTGGTGGAAGAGCTCCGCCGGCTCCTCTCCGGCAACGCGGAGCCTTCATCTTCGCCACAGAACATGTCGTAGATGACGTCGATGAGCCGTCGGGCTCGCCCGGAGGCGAGGCTGTAAAAGATCGTCTTTCCCTCGCGGCGGGTCGCCACCAGCCCTTCCAGGCGCAGACGCGCAAGCTGTTGCGACACCGTCGGTTGGCGCAGCGCCAGGAGCGTTTCCAGCTCCGTCACCGATTTTTCGCCGTCGGCCAGATGACACAAGATCATCAGACGGCTCTCATGCGACAGCGCCTTCAGGAAGGCGCTCGCCGCGGCCGCCTTTTCGGCAAGGCTCGGCAGTTCGGGCTCGTCGGTCTCTGTCAGCGTTCTTGCAAGAGGCATTGGGGTCCTGGCCAGCTCTCGTCAGCGATGAGGTCGCGCGCTATGGTCGCTTCGCCCGCGACATCGCAGCGCGGTACCATAACGTTCTCTTGAATCTCTTTTTATCGCCATCCGAGCCATATGTAGAGGAACTTCAAACTTTGCCCAAGCGCTGAATGCGCAGGGCGCAACCTTCGCATCCCAGAGGACAGACCGTGCTCGACATCACCTGGGTCGGCGCCTTTATCGGCGGCCTCTTATCTTTCGTCTCGCCTTGCGTTCTTCCGATCGTTCCGGCCTCGCTGTGCTTTATCGCCGGCGTGTCTCTTGATGAGCTTTCAGGTCAGGGGGACGTTCCTTCCGGCCTGACGCGCAAGGTCTTCACCGCCGCCCTGGCCTTCGTGCTGGGCTTCACGACGGTCTTCGTGCTGTTGGGCATGACGGCCTCCGGCATCGGCCGGCTCCTGGCGGAATACAAGGACTGGCTGGCGATCGTGGCAGGCGTCGTGATCATCGGCTTCGGCCTGCATTTTCTGGGGCTTCTCCGCTTCGGTTTCCTCTATCGCGAGGCGCGTTTCCAGGTGCGGGAGAAGCCACCGGGGCTCTTCGGCGCCTATCTGATCGGCCTCGCCTTCGCCTTTGGCTGGACGCCCTGCGTCGGCCCGGCTCTCGGCACCATCCTCGCCCTTGCCGGACGCGAGGGCTCCGCCCCCGAAGGGGCGCTCCTTCTCTTCATCTATGGCATGGGTATGGGCTTGCCGTTCCTGATTGCGGCGCTCTTCGCCGGCCCCTTCTTGCGCTGGGCCTCCGGCTTCCGCCGCCACATGGCGACGGTGGAAAAGGCGATGGGCGGTCTCCTCGTCCTGACCGGCATTCTCTTCCTGACCGGAGATATGGCGAGCCTGTCTTATTGGCTCCTGGAGACCTTCCCTTCCTTGCAGACGATCGGCTGAGGTCGCCTCCAGCCCCCTGACGGCGTCAGCCGTCAGGCCTCCTCTCGCGGAATGAGCGCCCCGCGCACCATGATGACGCGACGCGCCAGGGCCTGTCCCCGTACAACGGCAACTTGGGGTTCGGTCCCCTGCAGGCGGGCGGCGAGATAGGCCGCATTGAAGCTGTCGCCCGCCGCCGTCGTATCGACGGGAACGACCTTGTCGCCGATCGGAACCTCGACCTCACCACCGTCATGGCGCACGAGCACGCCCGCGTCGCCACGCTTCAGGACGATTTCCTCTGCCCCGAAATCCTGTAGGGCGGCCATGACGTCATCATCGGTATCGAGCTCCCACAACAGCCTTTCATCGTCGCACGACGGCAGAAGCAGCGTGGCAAGCGGCAGGAAGCGGCGGAAGACGGACCGAGCCCGCTCGATATCGCCTGCCCACAAGGCCGGACGATAATTGCTGTCGAAAGCGATTTTCGTCCCCGCCTGCCGCGCGCGTTTGAGCGCCGCTTCAAAACGTTCGAGCCCCGCGTCGGAATAGATGCCGAGCGTGATCCCGGAGAAATAGATCCATTCCGCCGCCTCCATTGCCGCTTCGATCCGCGAACTCTCCCCGAGCTCGAAGAGCTGACGGGCCGGCGCGTTCTGCCGCCAATAGAAGAACCGCCGCTCACCGGCCGAATCAGTTTCGATCGCGTAAAGGCCCGGAAGCCGCTCCGGCACACGCAGGACGGCATCTACGGAAAGACCTTCCACCTGAGCGAGAGAGACGATCGCCCCGCTGAACGGGTCATCCCCGCCAAGGGCCGTCGCATAGCCCGTTTTGACCCCCTCGCGTGCGAGATAAACGGCCGTATTGAAGGTATCGCCACCATATTGGATGGCGTAGGAACCCAAGCTAGTTTTGAATAGCTCGATCATGCACTCGCCGATCGACAGCACCCGCACACCCATTTCGATCCTCTCCTCCCCTCCGGCTCCTCATTTGGCGCCGTTCCCAGAGCTTCCTAAAATCGTTGTGGAATACCAAAGGATTGTCTGACAAGCCCGCCCCCGACTCCCTCGGCCCCTCTCCGGCGCAACCAGCGTCTCCCCGATACCGCCGCGCTCTCGCCTCCAGCCTTGGGCCGTTCAAGCGCGAGCGCTTCCCCTATCGCAAATTCATCACCGCGCTCGCTCTCGGTGGCGCGGGGGGCTCGCTGTTTTACTATTTCAGCCTGCCTCTCGCCTGGATGCTCGGGCCGATGACCTTCTGCACCATCGGTGCGCTTTTGAAGGCGCCGATCGCAGCACCCTCCATCGTGCGCCCTCCGATGATCATCATCATCGGCGTTCTGCTGGGATCTGGTTTCCGGCCGGATTTGATGGGACATCTGGCCGACTGGATCCCGACACTTCTCGGACTCGTCCTGTTCGTCGCCGTCTCTGCGGTCTTGTGCATCACCTATTTTCGTGTGGTGGCAGGCTTCGACTGGGTGACGGCCTATTTCTCCGGCATGCCGGGAGGTCTCGTCGTCATGACGGTGCTCGGAGAAGAGCGCGGCGGTGACGGCGGCATGATCGCGCTCGTCCATGCCGCGCGCATCCTTCTCGTCGTCATGACGCTGCCGTTCCTGGTCGAATGGCTTTCCGGCGAGACGATCACGAGCGGGACGGGCAGCGCCGGAGCCGGGACACCCTTCATCGAGGGAGCCTTCTGGTTCCTCGTCTCGGCCGTCTTGGGCGTCATCATCGGGCGCCTGTTTCGCTTTCCCTCGCCCGAGATGATCGGACCGATGACGGTCAGCGCCGCCATTCATCTCTCCGGCGTCACGCATTTCGTCCCGCCCTATGGGCTGGTGATCGCCGCACAGCTCGTTCTCGGCACGGTCATCGGCTGCCGCTTCCGCTCGACGCCGGCGGCAACAGTGCTGAAGGTGATGCTTCTGTCACTGGGCTCGACCGTCATCCTGCTCACCGTGACCTACGGCTTTGCCTACACGATCGGGCACTTTACGCGTTTCGACGCGCTCGCCTTGATGCTCGCTTATTCGCCCGGCGGCTTGACGGAGATGAGCCTCGTCGCGCTTTCGCTGCAGGTGGAAGTCGCCTTTGTGGCGACGCATCACATCGCCCGGATCCTGATCGTGCTCATCACGTCAAACGCCGCCTTCGGCCTCATCTCGCGGCTCCGCAAGCGCAAGACCTGAGCGTTGGCTCAGCGCGACGAGGCTTCGCGGATCGCCGGGCGCCGCGCCCAGGAACGCCCGGCTACGGCCGCCTCCGCGCCCTGACCGGGCTGGTAGAAGAGATCGACGCCAGGCAGCGCCCCGCGCTCTAGGGCGGCAATCGTTGGCTTGTTGCGCACCAGAAAACTGTCGAATCCACAGCGCAGCATCAGCGGGATCTGATCGATGAGGACGTCGCCGACGGCGCGGATCTCCCCGGAGAATCCATGACGGGAGCGCAAGATCTCGGCCTTCGAAAACGAGCGTCCATCGGTGAAGGCCGGGAAATCGAGCGCCACGAGCTCGAGGCCTGCCAGATGGGGCACGAGGAGATCGACCGGTTCACCGGCGCTCAGAAGCGCGCCCATCGGAGTGAGGCGCGCCTCCGCCACCACCTCGCCCAGGCGGGCGGCCGGCAGGATGACTTTGTCGTCTGCCGCGATAGCCTCGTCGTCCTGGAGGAGGCGCCATTCGTCGACGGCAAAACCGTCCTTGCGCCAGAGACGCGTCTCATCACTCATGGTTCATTCCCTGAGGGCCAATTCTTGAGATTGTCCGGCGAACCACCGGTCAGGCTTAAGGAGCGAGATGGATGCCGCATTCGGTCTTGTCGCGCCCGCGCCAGCGCCCTGCCCGTTCATCCTCGCCCGGCTTGATGCGCGACGTGCACGGCATGCAGCCGATCGACGGATAGCCTTCCGCCACCAGCGGATGGCGCGGCAGGTCGAAACGCTCGAAATAGGCGCGGATATCTTGAGGGCCCCAGCCGGCAAGCGGATTGACCTTGAGCCTGGGCCCGTCGACCTCGAAGGCAGGCATGCGCGCCCGGGTGGCGCTCTGGTGGCGCTTGCGGCCGTTCATCCAGGCCGAGAAGGGCTGAAGCGCACCGGCGAGCGGCAAGGTCTTGCGCAGATGGCAGCAGCGATCGGCATCCTGCGAAAACAGCATCCCCACCGGATCTTCCCGTTTGAGATCCTCCGGGTCCGGCTTGATCAGCCGCACATCCTTGAGACCGAGCGTCTCCGTCAGCGTCTCGCGGTAGCGGTGCGTGGCCGGGAAATGCTTGCCGGTGTCGATGAAAAGCACCGGCGTCGATGGCTCGATCTCCGACAGCATGTGCAGCCAGACGGCTGATTCGGCGCCGAAGCTCGTCACCGCCGCGATATCGTCGAGATCGAACTCGTCGAGTGCGATGCGCAGGATCTCCTGTGGTGTCGCATCGCCGTAGCGCGCCTCAAGGTCGGCGGCACGCGCGGCGACATCGCCATCGCACGCACGGCGCGGCCCCGCTGATCCTGTTGCAGGCTCAAACGGTCGCATAGAGCGCCTCCTTGAAGGGTTCCTGCCCCAGCCGCCGGTAAGCGGAGAGAAAACTCTCTGTCTCATCCAGCCGAAGATCGAGATACCGATCGACCAGGGTTTCAACTGCATCAACTACCTCCTCGGACGAGAAGCCCCGGCCAACGATCTCGCCGATGGTGGTGGTCTCATCGCCCGACCCCCCGAGCGTGATCTGGTAGAATTCCTGGCCCTTCTTCTCCACCCCCAAAATGCCGATATGGCCGACATGGTGGTGGCCGCAGGCGTTGATGCAGCCCGAAATCTTGATCTTCAATTCCCCGATTTGCCGCTGTCTATTTGGATCTCCGAAACGTTTGGAGAGGTTCTGCGCGACCGGAATGGAGCGTGCATTGGCGAGCGCGCAGTAATCGAGCCCCGGGCAGGCGATGATGTCGGTGATCAGCCCGGCATTGCCCTCCGCGAGGCCGATCGCGACAAGTTGATCGTAGACCGCTTTGAGATCGTCGAGCGCGACATACGGCAGGACGAGATTCTGCTCGTGGCTGACACGGATTTCGCTGTGGCCGTAACGTTCGGCGAGATCCGCGATCGCATCCATCTGATCGGCGGAAGCATCGCCCGGCACCGCTCCGATCGATTTCAGCGAGATCGTCACGATGGCATGGCCCGGCAGCTTGTGGGCTTCGACATTGCGGTCGACCCAAGCTGCAAAAGCGCGATCTCCCGCGCGCGCCCGCTCAAATGCCTCAGAACGCGCCGGACGTGGCTCGAGCGCGGGAGGCGCAAAATAGGCGTCGATCTTGCGAATATCCTCGGCCGGAAGCGTCAGGTCGCTGCCCTGAAGCTCGGCGAATTCGCGCTCGATCTCACCCTTCAGTTCCTCCGTTCCCGTCTCGTGAACGAGGATCTTGATGCGCGCCTTGTATTTGTTGTCGCGTCGCCCGTGCAGATTGTAGACGCGCAGGATCGCCGTCACATACGCGAGAAGGTCGGCCTCAGGCAGGAAGTCGCGCACCTTCTTGGCGATCATCGGCGTGCGCCCCTGGCCGCCGCCGACATAGACGGCGAAGCCGAGGGCGCCCGATTGGTCCCGCTTCAGCTGGAGGCCGATATCGTGCGTCTGGATGGCGGCGCGGTCGCGCTCCGACCCGATGAGGGCGATCTTGAACTTCCGTGGCAGGAAGGAAAACTCCGGGTGGATCGACGACCACTGCCGGAGGATTTCGGCATAGGGCCTTGGATCGGCGACCTCGTCGCCGGCCGCACCGGCAAAATGATCGGCCGTCACGTTGCGGATGCAATTGCCCGAGCTTTGGATGGCATGCATCTCCACGCTCGCGAGATCGTCGAGGATCGCAGGGATATCGACGAGCCGCGGCCAGTTGAACTGGAGGTTCTGGCGCGTGGTGAAATGCCCGTAGCCGCGATCATACGTGCGCGCGATATGGGCCAGCATGTGCATCTGCCGCGCCGAAAGGGTGCCGTAGGGAATGGAGATGCGCAGCATATAGGCGTGGAGCTGCAGATAGACGCCGTTCATCAGCCTGAGCGGCTTGAACTCGTCTTCCGAAAGCTCTCCGGACAGCCGCCGCTCCACCTGCCCGCGGAATTGCCGGATCCGCTCCTGCACGAAGCGGTGATCGAATTCATCGTAGCGATACATGAGACTTCCGTTCGCTGAAAAAGAGGAGAGAGCTGTTTAGGCCGCGTCTTCGAAAAGCTTTGTCGGGCGGTCGACCTCAGGCCGGCTTGTATCGAGGCGGCCGACGTCGGGCCGGATGCTCGGGCCCTGCGCCCGGATGCGCTCGCGCAACCTCACCGGCACGATCTCGCCCTCCGCCTGCGTGACCGCGATGGCGTCCGGACCGACGATCTCCTGGCGTGAGACAGCCGCATCCGCGTCCGCAAGGCCTTCCGCAACCTTCTCCGGCGCAAAGACTTTGGCCGCGTTGATATCTTCAAACCAATGGCCTCCGGCACCGAGCCAGACGACGGCCCCGTCTTCGAGCCGGTTGGCGGTGACGACCTGAAGGTCCTGACGCTTGCCGCTCATGCTGCGAGCCTTTCTGAAACGTGGAGGGGTTCGGCCCGATCGAGCCGGGCGGCCGCGACAGCCTCGCCGACGACCACGAGACTTGGGCCGGAGAGATCCTCGCGGTCCGCAAGGGCCGGCAGATCATTGAGCGTGCCGACCAGCATGCGCTTGTCGGGCCGGCTCGCATTCTCAACGACCGCAACCGGCGTATCCTCGCTGAGGCCGGCATCGGCGAGCCGCGCTGCGATATCGGCGGCGACGCTTCTGCCCATATAGATCGCGAGCGTCATCCCGCCGGCCGCAAGTCGCGCCCAATCCGGTAATGCCTCGCCATACATGTCGTGACCTGTGGTGAAGACGAGAGACGACGCGGTGCCCCGGAGCGTCAGCGGCAGCTCGAGATCCGCCGCTGCCGCAAGCCCCGCCGTCACCCCGGGGACCACGTCGTGGGCGATACCCGCAGCGCGGAGCGCCGCGAGTTCTTCGCCCGCGCGACCGAAGACCATCGGATCGCCAGCCTTGAGCCGCACCACACGACGCCCCTCGCGCGCGGCAGCGATCAGCAGGCGATTGATCTCTTCCTGCGATTTCGCGTGGCAGCCCTTCCGCTTTCCGACATTCACGCGCTCCGCATCACGGCGGCCCTGAGCAATCACAGCCTCCGGCACCAGCGCATCGTGAAAAATGATATCCGCTTCCTGCAACACACGTTGCGCCCGCAGCGTGAGAAGATCTTCCGCACCTGGCCCGGCACCGACGAGCGAGACGAAGCCACGGGCGGGCACAGCCGCATGATCGATCAAGCGCTCAGCTTCGCGGACCGCGCCGTCCCGGTCGCCCGCCGAAAACAGAGAGAGCGCCGCGCTGTCGAAGAAACCAGCCCAGAAGCGTCGGCGCGCCACCCCGTCGGACAGCCGCGAACGCACCCGTCCCCGCAGGGAATCGGCAAAGGCGATGAAGCGACCGTAATCGCGCGGCAGCATCGCCTCGAGACGCGCCCGCAGCCGCCGCGCCGCCACCGGGGCTGCGCCCGTGGTGGTGATGGCAACGGCGAGAGGCGCCCGGTTGACGAGAGCTGGCGTATAGAAATCGCAGAGTTCGGGCCGGTCGACGGCGTTCGCAGGAATGCCCCGCGCCCGAGCCGCCGCGACGACCCGGCGATCCTCCGCCTCTTCGCCCGAGGCGGCAAAGACGAGAACGGCGCCCTCGACATCGGACGCCTCAAAGTCGCGGGGAAGATGGCGGGCGCCCGTCGAGACGATGGCCTCCTTCAGTGCCGGCGACAGCTCGGCCGCAACGACGGAAATCTCCGCGAGGCTCTCCCCGAGAAGCCGGACCTTGGCGGCCGCCTCGTCGCCGCCGCCAACGACCAGGACACATCTCCCTGCCACCTTGTGGAAGGCCGGGAAGACATGCAGCTTTTCGGACCGGGAGACGACCATGGGATGCCCTTAGAACGAAACGTCGTTCTATAGGACCACGCAAATTGCATCTCTCAAAGCAACGTCTGAGCGAGAAATCAGGAAAACAAAGAAACTGGTTCTAACGCGAGGCAATGCAGAGGAAGCCTGTGCGGGTTTCCTCAATATTCGTGTTCGAGCGCGATACCGAGAGCGGAATCGCCCTCCGCCCCGAGCTCACCACGCACCTTCACGCCTTTGGTGACATCGAGATTGATCGTCACCTTGGTCGAATCGGCCCCGGTGCCGCTCTGCACGCCGAGATAGATGTTGTCGCTGATGTAGCGCCCGGCCTGGACGGCAGTGTTGCCCTCGCTGTCGGTGACGATGTCGAGATCGTCGAGCCCCGTCGCCTCACGCAGCCGACCGAACAGGCCCGGGCCTTCGGTCAGACCGCCGAGCTCTGCCGCCGCCGCCGCCAGGCGGGCAATCTGGAAAGGCGACAGATCGGCAAGCGAATGGCCAAAGAGAAGCTGAGCCAGGACTTCATCCTGGGGCAGCTGCGGCACGGACGAGAAGGTTACCGCCGGATCGGAGGCGCGCCCGGAAATCAAGATCGTCACCGTGATATCGCCGCTGTCGGTCGTGGCGGAGAAATCAAGATAGGGATCGAGATCGCCAATGAAATTGACCTCGCCGCTGTCGATGGTGATGCGCTTCGTCAGGATGTCGAGACGTCCGCGGATGAGTTCAAAGCCGCCGGTGGCGACGATATTGGACGTCGAGCCGCGCAACGTCACACGACCGCCGAGCTCGGCATCGAGGCCGCGGCCACGCACGAAGATGCGGTTTGGAGCGTTGATGAGGAGGTCGAGATTGACGCCACCGCCGGTGTCGGCCCCATCGGCCGGACGCGAACGCGGCATCGCCTGATGCACCGTCCGCAGGATCGCCGCCGTCGCATGGAGATGCTCCACATCGAGGGCGAGCGCCCCGCCCGGCAGGCTTTCGGGAACCGTGATATCGACGCGCTGAAGCCGCACTTCGCCACCGATCGTCGGCCCTGAGAGCGCCGCCCCACGGATCGAAAGATCGGCATCGAAGCGCGCCGTCGCGAGATCGCCATCGGAATAGCGCCCACTGCGCACAGCCAAGGTCAGATCAAGCGGGTAGCCGCCGGAAAGGCCGACGGAGCCCGAGCCCGAAAGCGTGCCGGAGGGCGCGTACTGGGCGTTGAGGCTTTCGACGACGACGCGGTCGCCGGTGAAATTCGCGCGCAGTTGGATGTTGCGCAGAACCGTCCCGGTTTCCGGATCGGCGAAAGTGGCTCCGCTTGTCGTCGCGCTGCCCGAGATCTGCGGCGAGGTGAGCGCGCCGCGCACGCCGACATCGATTTGCGCGCGTCCGCTGAGCGCCGCATCGCGGCTTGCCAGGAATGTATTGGCGAGTTCAAGCGGCGCGGTTCCGTTGACCCGGAGATCGAGGCTCTGGTTGCCTGTCACCGCGACGCTGCCGTTGATCGCGAGTTCGACGCCGCTGCCGGTGATGCGGCTGTTCTGCAAGCGGACAGCGCCGTTGTCGTAGGCGCCCGTGGCGGAAAGCGTCAAAGCGCCGAGACCGATGGAGCGCGTCTGCTGGAGCGAGGCGTTCTGCCAGGTGAGATCGAAGCGCGCCGCAGGTGCTTGAAGCGTACCCCGGGCGCTGGCCGTGCCCGTGATATTCCCTTCGGCGCCGAGATCGGGGCGGATGGCATTGATCGCCGCAGCCGGCAGACTGACGATACGGGCATTCACGTCCATACGGCCCGCACCGGAGACGGGCACGGTGCCTTTGACCTCCAGGCGCTCGCCACGCCGGCCATTGATCGCAGCATCGATATCGACGGAGCCGTCGACGTAATTTCCCTTCGCCGAAATATCGAACGGTCCGGCATTGGCCTGCCGAACCGGGGCGGCCGTCGCGCCGCGCCAGGTGACGTCGAAGGCGGGTTCCGGGCGAGTCGACGTTCCCTTGACCTTCGCCTGACCGGAGATGGTGCCGGCGAGATCGAGATCGGGCGCAAAAGCGTTGACGACCGCCGCATTGACCGCATCGAGCACGACCTGGAGATCGAGCTCGTTGCCGGCCGAGCCATTGACGGTCAATTGGCCGCCGCCCGCAGCAAGCGCCAGATCGTCGATGCCGACCGTACCGTTTTCGAGGACGATGCGCGACGGACGTTGCAGTTCGGCGGCCACGCCCTGATGCGAGAAGGAGAGAGTCTCGAGATTGACGGCGAAACCCTTTTCGATTGGCTGAAGTTGGCCGGCCAGCCGCCCTCCGCCATCCGCAGTGTCGGCAGTCACCCGGAAATCCGTGTTGCCTTCCGTCTGCTCAGCGGTTCCTTCCAGGGTGCGCACGTCGAAACCGCCGGCGCGGATACCGCGAAAATCGAACATGCCCTGGAGAGCGGGCGCCTGAAGCAGGTTTTCGCCCGACAGGTCGATGCGCCCCGAGGTGACCGAGGCCTGCTCCAGTTTCAGATTGTCGATGGTCCCGGAAACCCGCGCATCCTGCTGACCCTCGTCGGAGGAAAGCGCAATATCGAGATCGACGGCGCCTTCCGCTTCCATAAGGAAGAGTGGCGCGATCGCGGCGATGTTGGGCGCATCGAGGCTGAGATCACCGGAGACGAGGCCATCGGCACGCATCGCAGCATCGCCGGCGAGCTTTGCCGCCCCTGCGGTGACCAGAAGATCCTGCAGCTGCCGGACCCCGCCCTCGAGCGAGGCGATGCGCCCCGACCCGTCGATCGGCACGCCCCCGAGATTGCCGGCAAGCGAGAACTCACCGTCGACCTTGCTGCCTGCAACCGTGCCGTTGAAGCTCGCCTTGGCGCCGGTGAGTCGCTTGTCCATCATGACGAGGTTGTCGCCCGTCGCCGTCGCGGAAATCTGGGGCGCCGCCTGCGTGCCGGAAACATCGACGACGAGGCGTGCCGCCCCCTTCGCGCGATCTGTGGCGCGAGCGAGATCGTCGATCTCGGCGCGCAGCGCGAGATCGACGGTGTCCGCAGCGTAGCTGCCGTCCGCAGTCAGGGCGAGGGCGTCGGAATTCAGGTGAAGATCGCGGAAGGCGAAGCCGCCGGTCTCGTTGCGCGCCACACCACCTTCGAGGCGCACCGGGCCGATGAGAAGGGCATCGAGAGGGGCGATACCCACGCCGAGCCCGCGGCCGTTCGCGCCGACGGTCAGATCGAAGCCCATCGATTTGATGTCGACGCTGCCATTGGCGTCGACATCGACGGCACCGGCGAGATCCTGCCCGGCGAGGCCGGAGAAGCGAGAAAGATCCGCGGTCGATAAAGCGGCGCGGCCGAGGATCGAGCGCAGCGACGCCGCGCCGGTAAAGCTCGCTTCGGTGTTTCCGGCGACAACACGGCTTTCTTCCACGCGCACCGGCGAGCCCGCCTGCCAGCTGCCTTTGGCGTTCAGGCTGATCGCCTGCCCGACGGCCTGCGCAAGAGCGATGTCGCGGGGCTCGATCCCCTCCGCCTGCCCTTGGACATCGAAGGTCGCCTGGCGCCCCTGCGGATCGCCGAGCGACTGCGCCTGGCCGGAGCCGCGGAGGTTGAGGCTCGCGAGATTGCCTTGCGGATGCGTCACGTTCCTGGCAGCAATTTCGGCCTGCCAGCTCTTCTCGTCATCCCCGCTCAGCGAAGCCGTGAGGGTGAGCCCGCCGATCGACGCTTCGCCATTGTAACCCGGCAGCGCGAGGGGAGCCGACTGTCCCTCATTGACGCTGAGGTTGACCTCGCCCTGGCTCGGAAACCCATCGGCCGCAAGTTCAGCGGTGGCGGAAAGGTTGACCCTTTTGCTTTGAAGATCGACGCGGCGGATGCTGATCCGGCCATCGTCGCTGCGCAACACGTCGACCGCAAGCTGGCTCTCTCCCGAAAGAAGCTGGGCGCTGTCGCCGGTTGCAATCCCTGAAAGCGAGCCGGAGAGGTTGGCCGTGATGTGGTAGGCCGCGTCCTGACGTTGAACGGCAGCCTGACCTTTGATTTTCTCCTCGCCCTTGGCACTCAGCGCGATCTGGGCGGTGAAATCGTTGAGAGGGCCTTCGCCGTCGATCGCGAACGCAAGCGGCGGCGCGCCGGGGATCCCGGCTGCCGTGCTGACGAGACCGCCGGCCGGCTCATCGAAGCTCGCCTCGATGTCGAGAACGTTCTGGCCAGGGACAAGGCTGAAACGGGCATTGAAGCTGCCGCCCGGATCGTCTTGGCGCTCGACCTGGAGCGAGGCCGAGGTTTCGTCTGAGGTAACGGCCGCAGCCCCCTTCAGGCTGAGGTCGGCTTCCTGTCCGATGACGGGCGCCCCGAGATGAATCTGCGGGATGGCGATCTCATCGATTTTGACGTCGATCGGCAGAGAAAAACCCCCACCGCCGGAATCGGAGGAAGGCGCCGTTTCCGGCCCGGGATTGGGCTTACGGGCAACATTGAGGGAGGCGGCATTGAGGCTGTCGATGTCGAGGCGACCGCGCAGGAGTGCGCTCCGGTTCCAGGAGACGGAGACATCCTGCAGCGTCAGCCAGGGACCGGCATCGTCGGAGACGGTGAGCGAGGCGATCGACGGGTTCGAGGAGAGAGTTCCACTGATGGCGCCGATGGAGATCTGCCGCCCAGGAGCGGAGAGCTTGCTCTCCAGAAAATTCTGCAGCCAGGATTTGTCGTTCTCTTGCGCCAGAGCGAGGGGGACGCCGAGGCTCACGGCGCCGATCGTGCCCGCAAGGGCCAGAGAAGCAAGAAGGGTGGTCCGTTTCTTCATCAGAAGGCCTGCCCGATGCCGACATAGATGGCGTAATCGGAATCGTCCTTTCCGGCATCGAGCGGCATCGCCACGTCGACCCGGATCGGCCCGAGACCGGTGTAGTAGCGAAGGCCGAGGCCGACGCCGATCTTCAGATCTTCGGAGAAATCGGGAATGGCGTCCTCACTGACGGTTCCGATGTCGACGAAAGGCACGAGGCCGATCGAATCGGTGACGCGCGCACGAAATTCGAGCGAGCCTTCCAGGAGCGACTTGCCGCCCGTGGTCTCGCCGTTCGGCAGATCGACGCCGATCGTCTCGTAGCTGTAGCCGCGCACCGATCCGCCGCCACCAGCAAGGAACCGCCGGCTCGCCGGCAAATCGTCGATCGATGGGCCGACGACGTTGCCCGCTTTGGCACGGGCCGCCACCACGTAATAGCCGCGGCGGTCGAAGCTGTAATAGGCCGCGAGTTCCGCTTCAGACCGCAGCGCCGGATATTCCTCGTAGAACTCGTAAAACGGCTCGCCCGACAGCGTCGCGTGAATGCCTTCGGCCGGATCGAGCTTGTTGTCGCGGCTGTCGTATTCGAGCTTCGTCGGCAGGGAGGCGATCAGATAATGATTGATGCCGAGCGCATCCTCGATGCGCGAGCGCTCCAGCTTCACTGCCGTATCGAGGCTGAGATCTTCGGTAAAGCGGTGCGTGAGGCCGACCTGACCGGAGATGCTCTGCTCTTCGTAGGTGTCGTTGTCTTCCCGCTTGGCGGTGACATTGGTGACGAGATCGGTGTCCGGAGTGATGATGCCCGGCCGGGTGAAGGTCGTGGCGAGCATGTAATCGAAATTCTCGTAATCGGCGCCGTCGATCCCCGAGACGCTGCCTTCGATGCGAAGCCGCTCGGCGTGACCGAAGAGATTCCGGTGGACCCAATAGGCGCCGAGCGTCGCACCATCGATGGTGGAGTATTTCGCCTCTCCGCCGATCAGCCGGCGCTTGCGTTCCGCCACCTGGACGGAGAGAGGCAGGAAACCGTCGGACCCGACGGCCTCGGCCTCCTGAATGGTGATCGAGCGGAATACCTCGAGCCGACGCAAGCGCTCGCGCGCCCGGTTGATCCGGTCAGGGTTGTACTCTTCTCCGCCCTTGATGCCGGTCATGTAGCCGACGAAGCCGGGATCCATGCGCTCCGTGCCGCTGACGCTCACGTGACCGAGGCGGGCGTAGGGTCCGGTATCGACAGCCAGGCGGACATCGACGGTGCGCGTCGCGTGATCGGCAACGATCTCACGCTCGACCTTCACCTTGGGATATCCGAACTGCTTCCAGGCGTTGGTCAGGCTCGTTTCCGACTTCAGAATGGCGCCGGATTCCGCCGCCGCGCCCTGGGTCAGGCCGAGCTCCTGAGGCGTATCGATCCGGTGCGTCTTGCGCGTATTGAAATCTGGCGGATTGACGATGTCGATCGCGGCGAAGTGATAGACCGGGCCTGGATCGACGATCACTGTCACCGGGACATCGGCCGGCAGCGTCACGTCCGGCGTGATCTGCTCGACGGGCCGTCCGCCGATCGTGATGGTGATGACGCCGCCATAACGGCCACGCGCATAGAGAGCTGTCAGAATGCGGGCATAATCGCCGCGCGCACGCGACACGAGACCGGCGGTGCCAGCTGCCGGCTCCTCGCGCTTCCCATAGAGCTGCGAGGCGTTCTCGATCCGATCGCCGATGTCATCGTCGTCCGGGCTGACGTTGAGCGTGAGTGTATAGGTTTGCGGCTCGAGAACCGTCTCGTCCGGCTCCTTGTCACCCCAAAGATGATAGCCGAACAGCTCGAAGGCCTGTGCCGCAGGAGCCTGAAAGACAAGAAACGCGCATCCCGCCATGAGGCCGACACGCGCGGCTCGCTTCAGAACGAAGCGGGACGGAAGGCCCAGCCGCAGGCACGACCTCAAATATGTATTCCCGACATGCACTTTGCGCTCGACCCCGAACTCGCCCCGCGCTCGCCACGCCGAAGAAAACTAGACGATCCAAGATGATGGCGACAGCTATCCTCGGAAGGCTTTCAAGAAGTGTGACCCATTCGCCGCACCCGCTGTGGGTGCAAGCCACCCCAATAGACCAACAAGATGATTAACTTTCTCACAATCACCAAGGTGAAAGGCTTAGCCGATGATACCAACACCAGCCTCAGCCCATCCCGGCATGCTTCTTGTGAGAGGCCTGACGCGTTCCCATATTCCGATTGCGTCCGGCACGCCGTTTCGGGTCCGGCCGCGAGGTCGCTTCAAAGAAGGACACGGCCGCACAGGCGGCCGTAAAGGAGTACGAGATGACGGATTGCGAACAGCACAAGGCAGACACTGCCGCATTCGCGCAGTTCGGAGGCGGCGAAATCGCCTATGTCCGGCCGGTGAAGTCGGATGATGTGGCGAGCCTCTTCCCCTCCGCCCCTGAGCTTGCGCCAGGGCTCGAGCTTTGGGCCCTTTTGACGGCCGATGGAACGCCAATCCTGTTGACGGATTCGCGCGCCGCGGCCCTCGCCAATGCCCGCAGCAACGATCTGGAGCCGCTCAGCGTCCACTGACGCTTTGCCCGACGCTTCGAGGCCTAATGCCCGAACAAGCCGCCCTCAGGCGGCGCTTTGGGACGACGTGCTGCGGTCGACCAGAAGCGAATAGATCGCGTCTGGGTCGGTGGTGGCACGGAGTTTCGCTGCCACCTGACCGTCCCGCAGCACGCGGGCGATACGAGCCAACGCCTTCAAATGGTCGGCCCCGGCACCTTCCGGGGCCAACAACAGGAACACGAGATCGACCGGCTGATCATCGAGCGATTCGAAATCGACCGGCTTCGACAGTCGCGCGAACACGCCTGTGATCTTGTCGATCTGCCGGGGCTTGCCATGCGGAATGGCAACCCCCTGCCCGACACCCGTCGAACCGAGCCGCTCGCGCTGCAGGATCGTGTCGAACAATTCGCGTTCCGACAGACCCGTCAGCCGCGCGGCCTTGGCGCAGAGATCCTGAATGACCTGCTTCTTGCTGACGGCCTTGAGGTTCGGCACCACTGCTTCAGGCTTCAGGAGGTCGCTTAGGTCCATGAGGATTCACCAAGATTGATCGCCGGGGTGCACCACGCCCCGATCAGCTTCCGCCGCTGTTCGGCTCGGAAGGCTCGTTCAAGACGGGATCGATCCAGCCGAAATGGCCATCGGGCCGACGATAAACGACGTTGAGACCGCCGTGGGAATGGTTGCGGAAGACGACGACCGGGGCGTCCGTCATATCGAGCTGCAACACCGCGGAGCTGACGGTCATGCGGCGGATCTCCGTCGTGGTCTCAGCAACGATCGCGGGCGCGTATTCCTCGCCGATCTCTTCCTCTTCATCCGGGGGTTCGATGATGAAGGCATTCGCAGCCGCGCCGGCAAGCTTGTGGCTCGGCTTGCCTTTGTGGTCCTTGATGCGCCGCTTGTAGCGCCGCAGACGCTTCTCCAGCCGCTCCGCCGCCGCATCGAAACCGTCATTGGCGTCAGCACTGGTGCTGCTCGCCTCGAAGACGGCACCGGAATCGAGATGCACGGAACAATCTGTGTGGAAGTTGCGGCCGTTCTTGGCCACCACGACGTGGCCGGCATAGCCGCCGTCGAAATACTTCTTCACCGCTGCCTCGACGGTCTCTTCGATCCGAGATCGCAGAGCCTCGCCGATATCGACGTTTTTGCCGGATATCTTCAATGCCATCGCTAAGAAAGGTCCAGTTGAAAGGGCTCAATGGCCCGGATGCATACAAGCGTCGGCAGAGGCGGTCACGCGGAGCGTTACGCGCCTCCCCCGAGCGTGTCAATCTTGTTGCGTGTGGCGGCGCAGCATCGCCGCGTAACCGCGCCTAGGCCGGGATGATCCAGCGGCGCACATCATGCAGATCGGAGACGCGCTTATGCGCCACCGGATACTTGCTCATGTCGCCGGCAGCCGCCTCCAGCTCCGCCTCGGCCTCACGGATATGCTCGTCGATGATATCGGCATTGAGCTCCGTCTCCGGCACCGCGAAATCGGCGAGGATGGTGAGGCTGTCGGGCGTCGCGTCAGCGAAGCCCCCGCGCACATAGATGCGCTGCGTCTCACCGCCGGTCTTCAGGACTTCCAGGAAGCCGGGCTTCAGCGTCGTCATCAACGGCGCATGCTGCCGCAGCATCGTGAAGAAGCCTTCCTGCCCCGGCACCACCACCTGCTGCACCTCCTCGGAAACGAGGAGGGCAGAGGGTGTCACGAGATCGAATTGAAATGGTTCGGCCATTTAAGGCTCCCCGGTTGAAAGCCGCTTTAGGCCGCCTCGGCCAGACGCTGGGCTTTCTCCTGCGCCTCTTCGATCGTACCGACCATGTAGAAGGCGCTTTCCGGCAGATCGTCGTAATCACCGGCGACCAGGCCCTTGAAGCCCTTGATGGTGTCGGCGAGGTCGACGAGCTTGCCCGGTGTGTTCGTGAACACTTCGGCCACGAAGAACGGCTGCGACAGGAAGCGCTCGATCTTGCGCGCCCGCGCCACGGTCAGCTTGTCCTCTTCGGAAAGCTCATCCATGCCGAGAATGGCGATAATGTCCTGCAGCGACTTGTAGCGCTGCAGCGTCTCCTGCACCGAACGGGCGACCTCGTAATGCTCCTCTCCGACGATGCGCGGATCGAGCATGCGCGAGGTGGAATCGAGCGGATCGACCGCCGGGTAGATGCCCTTTTCCGAAATGGCGCGGTTCAACACCGTCGTCGCATCGAGGTGGGCGAACGAAGTGGCCGGCGCCGGGTCGGTCAGATCGTCGGCCGGCACGTAAATGGCCTGCACCGAGGTGATCGAGCCCTTGGTCGTCGTGGTGATGCGCTCCTGCAAGGCACCCATATCGGTCGAGAGCGTCGGCTGATAACCCACGGCCGAAGGAATACGACCAAGAAGCGCCGACACTTCCGAGCCCGCCTGCGTGAAGCGGAAGATGTTGTCGACGAAGAACAGAACGTCCTGTCCCTGGTCGCGGAAATATTCGGCGACCGTCAGACCGGCAAGGCCGACACGCGCACGCGCTCCGGGAGGCTCGTTCATCTGGCCATAGACAAGGGCGCATTTGGATCCTTCGGTCGAACCGTTGTTCTCCTTCGGATCCTTGTTCACGCCAGATTCGATCATCTCGTGATAAAGATCGTTGCCTTCGCGGGTGCGCTCACCCACGCCGGCGAAGACCGAATAACCGCCATGCGCCTTGGCGACGTTGTTGATCAGCTCCTGAATGAGCACCGTCTTGCCGACGCCGGCGCCACCGAACAGGCCGATCTTACCGCCACGAGCGTAAGGTGCGAGCAGATCGATGACCTTGATGCCGGTGACGAGAATCTCCGATTCCGTCGACTGCTCCATATAGGACGGCGCTTCCTGGTGGATGCCGCGCGTCTCGGCCGTCTTGATCGGTCCGGCCTGGTCGATCGCCTCGCCGATGACGTTCATGATCCGGCCCAGGGTCTCGTCGCCGACCGGCACCGCGATGGCACGCCCGGTGTTCTTGACCTCCTGGCCGCGCGCCAGGCCTTCGGTCAGATCCATGGCGATGGTGCGCACCGTGTTTTCGCCGAGGTGCTGCGCCACTTCCAAAACCAGACGGTTGCCATGGTTGTCCACTTCGAGGGCGTTCAGGATCGCCGGCAGCTCGCCGTCGAATTCGACGTCCACCACGGCGCCCATCACCTGCGCGACGCGTCCCATGTTTGTCTCAGCCATGCCTTTATCCTTGTCCTCTCCCGGGGCGCCGCTCGCACGAACCCAGGACTGATCTCTTATATTCGCCGTTCATCGGCGCGTTAAAGCGATTCTGCACCGGAGATGATTTCGATCAACTCTGTCGTGATCTGGGCCTGCCGCTGACGATTGTACGACAGGGACAGCTTGTCGATCATTTCGCCGGCATTGCGCGTCGCGTTGTCCATCGCCGTCATCCGCGCGCCCTGTTCGGAGGCGGCATTCTCCAGAAGAGCCCGGAAGATCTGCACGGCGAGATTGCGCGGCAGAAGATCGGCGAGAATCGTCTCCTCGTCGGGCTCGTACTCGTAATGCAGCGAGGTGTCGGCCTCTTCCACATCACCGAGATCGACGGGGATGACCCGCTGGGCGACCGGCACCTGCGTGATCACCGATTCAAACCGCGAATAATAGATCGTCGCGACGTCGAACGCGCCCGCGTCGAACATAGCGAGAAGCTTGTCCGCAACGCCGAGCGCATCGCTGAAAGCGAACTGCCGCACGCCGCGGAAGTCTGTTCGATCCACGATTTCCTTGTCGAACTCGCGGCGCATCATGTCATTGCCCTTCTTGCCGACAAGAAAGAGCTTGACCGTCTTGCCCTCGCCCACGAGCCGGCGCGCATCCACACGCGCCTTGCGGACGATCGAGGCATTGAAAGCGCCGGCGAGGCCGCGCTCGGCGGTAAAGACGACGAGCAGATGCACGTCGTCCTTGCCCGTTCCGGCGATGAGCGCCGGCGCGCTCTCGCTGCCGGCGACCGAGGCCCCAATATTGGCGAGCACCTTTTCCATGCGCTCCGCATAGGGTCGGGCCGCGACAGCCGCCTCTTGGGCTTTACGCAGCTTCGCCGCGGCCACCATCTGCATGGCCTTGGTGATCTTCTGCGTCGCCTTAACCGAGGCGATACGGTTGCGTAGGTCCTTCAGGCTCGCCATGAGCCGCTTCTCCTCAGAGCTTTACGCCGCGAAATTCTTGGCGAATTTGTCGAGGATCGCCGTCAGCTTCTCACGGAGCTCGTCCGAAAGCTGCTGCTCGGTGCGGATCTGGTCGAGCACATCCTGGTGCTCGTTGCGCATCAGAACCAGAAGCCCGTCCTCGAAAGGACGCACGTCCGCAACCCTGATCTTGTCCAGATAGCCGTTGACGCCCGCATAGATGACGACGACCTGCTCCTCGGTTTTGAGCGGCGAGAACTGCGGCTGCTTCAAGAGCTCCGTCAGACGCGCACCGCGATCGAGAAGACGCTGCGTGGCACGGTCGAGGTCGGAGCCGAACTGCGCGAACGCCGCCATTTCGCGGTACTGCGCAAGCTCGCCCTTAATAGAACCGGCAACCTGCTTCATCGCCTTGATCTGAGCCGACGAACCGACACGCGACACCGACAGGCCGACATTCACCGCCGGACGGATACCCTGGTAGAAGAGATCCGTCTCCAGGAAGATCTGACCATCGGTAATGGAGATGACGTTGGTCGGAATATAGGCCGACACGTCATTCGCCTGCGTTTCGATGACCGGCAGAGCCGTCAAGGAACCCGCGCCGTAATCGTCGTTCATCTTCGCCGCGCGCTCCAGGAGCCGCGAATGCAGATAGAAGACGTCGCCCGGATAGGCCTCGCGTCCTGGCGGACGACGAAGGAGCAGCGACATCTGACGATACGACACGGCCTGCTTGGAGAGATCGTCATACGCGATCAGGCTATGCATGCCGTTGTCGCGGAAGAACTCGCCCATCGCGCAGCCGGTGAACGGCGCCAGATACTGCATCGGAGCAGGATCGGAGGCAGTCGCCGCGATGATAATGGAATATTCCAGCGCGCCGCGCTCTTCGAGCGTCTTGGCGAACTGCGCGACCGTCGAACGCTTCTGACCGACGGCGACGTAGATGCAATAAAGGATCCGGTCCTCGTCCTTGCGGTCCCAGGCGGGCTTCTGGTTGAGGATCGTATCGAGAATGATGGCCGACTTGCCGGTCTGACGGTCGCCGATGATGAGCTCGCGCTGGCCACGGCCGATCGGGATGAGCGCGTCGATGGCCTTCAGGCCGGTCGACATCGGCTCGTGCACCGATTTGCGCGGGATGATGCCCGGCGCCTTCACGTCGACGCGGCGCTTCTCTGTCGAATCGATCGGGCCCTTGCCGTCGATCGGATTGCCGAGACCATCGACGACGCGTCCAAGCAGGCCCTTGCCGACCGGAACTTCCACGATGGCGCCCGTCCGCTTGACGGTGGAGCCTTCCTTGATCTCCCGGTCGGAGCCGAAGATGACGACGCCGACATTGTCTTCTTCGAGGTTCAACGCCATGCCGCGGATGCCGCCGTCGAACTCGACCATCTCACCGGCCTGAACCTTGTCGAGGCCGTAGACGCGGGCGATGCCGTCACCGACGGACAGGACCTGGCCAACCTCGGTGACCTCGGCTTCCTTGCCGAAATTCTTGATCTGCTCCTTCAGGATCGAGGAGATCTCTGCGGCCCGAATATCCATCAGCTGGCCTCTTTAAGACGTGATTTCATCATGTTGAGCTTGGTCCTGAGCGAGGTGTCAATCATCTGCGAACCGAGCTTGACGACGAGGCCGCCAAGAATCGCAGGATCGACCTTGAGATCGAGATTGGCATCCTTGCCGAGGCGCTCTTTCAGCGCCGCTTTCAGGGTGCTTTTTTGCTCCTCGCTCAAGGCCTGCGCCGCGGTGACGTGTGCCGTCACCTCGCCGCGATGCTCCGCGGCACGCCGCTTGAACGACCGGATGACGCCGGGCAGCGTAAAAAGCCGCCGGTTCTGCGCCAGAACGCCGACGAAGTTCGCCGCAAGGCCAGTAATGCCTGCGCGTTCGTTCAGCACTTTCATCGCCCCGAGCTGATCCTCGGAGGAGAAAGCCGGACTTTCGACGAGCCTGCGGAAATCGGCACTCTCGTCGAGCATCTGCGAATAGCGATCGAGATCGGCTTCGACCTGTTCGAGAGCCGATTCCTCCAGCGCCAGCTCAAACAAAGCCGCCGCATACCGATCAGCCACGCCAGATACAGGGGAGGAGGAGTCCGCCACGCGTTTCCTATCTCTTGCTAGAGCTCCGGATCGTTGCTCCGGAAGCAGGTGGGTTTAGACAACCGTGGAGGGGCCGGGGCCCCCCTCATGCCAAGCCGGGGGCCCCTTAGCACAGCGTTTTGGGGGGTGCAACACGGCGAGCGGCCCGCAGGCCGACAAACGCCGCCACCCCCTACGAAAGGTTTGCCTCCGCGGAAGCCGCTGAAAGCGCTGCTCGCTTGCCGCCCCGGGGGCCGAGATACAGGGCGATTTTGGCGATTCCCGGCAGAGAGAAACGATTAACCATTTCTTTTAACCTTTCGCTGCATTGCTTGTCACCGCAACACGCAGTCTGGGGGCGGCAAATGCGTTTTGGAAGAACAACGACAACCTCGGTCGCTTGCGCTTTGGGATTGGGCCTTGCGGCCTTTCACGGGACGGCACTCGCCGCAGATTTCGGCGTTTCCGGAAAGCCCGGCGCGCTCGACCGTTCCTACAGCGCCACGCTCGGGACGAGATACTGGTACGCGACCGGCAAGACCGAAAAAAACGCTCTACGATTCGACCGGCGACATCAGGCTCTCCCGCCTCACCTATGACGATCTCGATACCCATGCCGGAGAAGTCTTCGGTGACATCACCAATGACGGGATTTTCGCCAAGGGCAATGCCGGCCTCGGCTGGAGCCTGCGCGGCTCGCTGCAGGACGAGGATTTTCCGCCGGCGCTTCCGGACTATTCGAGCACGAAAAGCGATCAGGACGACGGTCACGTCTATTACGTCACGATCGACGGCGGCAAATACCTCGTCGAACGGCCGAACATGCGTCTTGGTGTGTTTGCCGGCTACAATTGGCTGCGCCAGCAGGTGCACGCCTACGGATGCCAGCAGGAAGCCGCTTTTGAGATCTGCCTGCCGGGCGATGTCCCCGACGGCGCAAAAGTCATCTCGCAGGAAAACGACTGGCACTCGGCACGCATCGGCCTGAAAGCCGATGCGCTCATCGGCGACCGCATCCTGGTGAGCGCTGAGGGCGCAATCCTCCCCTATGTCTATCTCGACGGGGCTGACACGCATCACCTGCGCCCCGACCTCGCCGGTTCAGTCCCCGAAACCGGCACCGGCTGGGGCTACCAGCTTGAGGGAATGGTCAATTACCGGCTGACCGACAGCTTCACGATCGGCCTCGGCGGCCGCTACTGGCATATGGAGACCGACGGCAATTCGCATTTTGAGAACGTCGCTGCGGGCGGCACGGCTCAGGACGAAGACTGGTCGGTCGACATGTTCGGCGTGACTGCACAGGCCGCCATCACCTTCTGACGAACCGACACCCCTGAGGACCCACCGCCCGTCCTCACATCATCGTTATCGCCCCGAATGTTGCTCGGAAAACGGGGCGCGACCTCTCCTCGCGTGGATCACAAGAAGCTCTGCGGGTCGACATCGACGGCGACCCTGAGGTTGCCGCGGGCCTTCGGAGCCGCGGCGAGCCAGGCCCGCAGCCAGCGGTGCAACTGGTTGGACGAGCCCGCGCGTGCCAGAAGCCGAAAACGGTAGCGGCCTCGGATGAGCGCCAGCGGCGCTTCGGCCGGCCCCAGGAGCTCTACCCCCTCTCCGCGCGGCGCAGCCCGCGCCATCGCCCGCGCATGCTCCTGGGCCGCCGCGCGCTCCGGGCCGCTGACGATGATCCCGGCAAGGCGCGAAAACGGCGGCAGGGCGCCCCGGCGCCGGCTCTCCACTTCGGCCTCGAAGAATGCCTCCGGCTGGCCGCCCGCCAGCGCCGTCATGACCGGATGGCCGGGCTGCCAGGTCTGCAGGAACGCTCGGCTTGACTGGCCGGCCCGTCCGGCCCGGCCCGCGACCTGAGTCAAAAGCTGGAAGGTGCGCTCCGCCGCGCGCGGATCGCCCTGCGCCAGACCGAGATCGGCATCGACGACGCCGACAAGCGTAAGATTCGGGAAATTGTGGCCTTTGGCGACGAGTTGCGTGCCGATGATGATGTCGGCTTCGCCCTTTTCGACAGCGGCGAGCTCCAGCCGCAGCCGCTGCACGCCGCCGGCAAGGTCGCTCGACAAGACGAGGCTCCTCGCCTCCGGAAAGAGATCGAGCGCCTCTTCCTGCAGCCGCTCCACCCCGGGTCCGCAGGCGACGAGGCTGTCCTCGGCGCCGCAGGCGGGACAGGCTTCGGGGCGCCTTTCTTCATGGCCGCAATGATGGCAGGCGAGCACGCCGCGAAACCGATGTTCGACGAGCCAGGTCGAACAATTCGGGCAGGTGAAGCGGTGACCGCAATGGCGGCAGAGCGTCAGGGGCGCGTAACCGCGGCGGTTGAGGAAGAGAAGTGCCTGGTGGCCCTGCGCGAGAGTTTGGCGAACAGCTTCGACGAGCTTCGGCGACAAGGAGCGGCCGCGCTCCGGCGGCGCTTCGCGCAGATCGACGACGTCGACGTCGGGCAGGCCCGCGCCGCTGTAGCGCTGGTCGAGATGGATATGCCGGTAGCGCCCGCGCTGCGCGTTGACGCGGCTTTCGACGGACGGGGTCGCCGACGAAAGCACCACGGGGAAATGAGCGAGATGGCCATAAGCGACGGCCATGTCGCGGGCATGGTAGATGACGCCCTCTTCCTGTTTGTAGGCGCCGTCATGCTCTTCATCGACGACGATGAGGCCGAGTTCGCAAAACGGCAGGAAGAGGGCCGAGCGCGCGCCGACGACGGCGCGAACCGTCCCGTCGGCAACCCCGCGCCAGACGCGTTCGCGCAATTTCGGCGACATCTCCGAATGCCATTCGGCCGGTGGCGTGCCGAATCGGCCGGCAAAGCGCTCAAGCGCCTGCGAGGTCAGCGCAATTTCTGGCATCAGGATCAGAACCTGACGGCCTTTTTCGAACGCTTCCGCCGCGGCCTCGAAAAACACCTCCGTCTTTCCGGCGCCCGTTACGCCGTCGATGAGAGCGACCGAAAACGCCTCATCGCGCACCAGCGCACGCAATTGCGCGCCGGCCTCGGCCTGCGCACCGGAGAGCTCCGGCGGCGCGAAATCGGGAATCGGCGGGCGCGCGACCGGGCGCGGCGGCAGGAGCACCATCTCCAGCGCGCCCTGTTTGACGAGCCCGTCGACGACTGAGGCAGAAACGCCCGCCGCCGTGGCAAGGCCGCTTTTCGACCAGGCGAGACCATCGCCCGCCAGATCGAGAACGCGCTGACGGGCGGCGGTCGACCGGTCTGGCGCCATCCCCGTCACGCGCACGGCCGGAACCGGCTTTTCCGGGCTGAGTGCCGCCGTCACCCGCAGCGCCATGCGCAGCACCATACCTGGCGGCGACAAGGTGTAATCGGCGACGAAATTGATCAGGCGCATGAGTGGACGCGGCAGCGGCAAGGCCGGAAGAACCGCTGCGATCGGCTTCAGTCTCGCGGCGTTGAGCGTTTGCGGCGCCTCGTCGTCCCAGACGACACCCAAGACCTCGCGCGGGCCGAGCGGCACGACGACGATCGTTCCGGGCTCGAGCGGGCGGTCGGTGAGATAGGTGTAGCTGCGCTCCAGGGCATAAGGGAGAAGCACCTGGAGCGGAAACGTATCAGGCAAGCGAGCCTCGGCTTTCGTTAAATCCGCTTAACGAGCCTAAACGCTCGCCGAAGCGCCTTCCAAGCGCGCCCCGCCGCGATTCGCAAGCATGAAGCAAAATCGCAAGGTTCCGAACCGCAGCGCCGATGAGGAGCGTCCGGGAAAGTTGGAACCGCGCATGGCCTCTTCAGTTGGCTAGGCAAACCAAGCGGATCTTTCTTGCCGGAACTCTCTCTGACTTTCGCTGTCGGGCTCTTCACCGTAGCCGCGGCCACCATCGCCTATATCGGCACGAAGCTCACCTCGGTCGCCGACGTTCTGGCCGACCGAACGGGTCTCGGTGAGGCGATCGCGGGCGCGGTGCTTCTGGGCGCGACGACATCCGCTGCAGGCACGGTGACCTCCGTCACGGCCGCCGCGACCGGCAACATCGACCTCGCTTATGCCAATTCGCTCGGCGGCATCGCCGCGCAGACCGCCTTTCTCGCCCTTGCCGACATCGCCTATCGGAAGGCCAATCTGGAACATGCGGCCGCCGACCCGACCAACCTCTCGCAATCGGCTCTGCTCATCCTCCTTCTGAGCATTCCGATGATCGCGGGCGTGCTCCCGCCGGTCACCTTCTTCGGCGTGCACCCGGCGAGCATCATCCTGATCGCAATCTACATTTTTGGCCTGAGGCTCGGCCGTCAGGACCGGGATCAGCCGATGTGGAAACCCTTCGACACGGAGGATACCCGCCACGATATGCCGGAAGAAGACGAGAAAGGACGCTCGACGCCCTCTCTCGTACTATCCTTTGCGGGGATGGTGATCGTGGTGGCTGTCGCCGGCTATGTGGTAGCGGAAACCGGAACGACGATCGCCGAAAAGACCGGCATCAGTGGCAGTGTCATCGGCGCGTTGATGACGGCAACCGTCACCTCGCTGCCAGAGCTCGTGACCACGCTCGCTGCCGTACGGCGGGGGGCTTTGCAGCTCGCCCTCGGCGGCATCATCGGCGGCAACACGTTCGACGTTCTCTTCCTGTCGGCGGCCGACGTCGCCTATCGTGACGGGTCGATTTACAACGCCATCGATCCCTCGACGCAGTTCTGGGCACTGATCGGCATCGCCATGACCGCCGTTTTGCTCCTCGGCCTCATCCGCCGCGAGCGCTACGGCTTCGCCAATGTCGGTTTCGAAACAGTGGGTATTCTCGTGCTTTATGTGGGGGCCGTGCTCGCCTCCGCCTTGGCGCTCTAAGGGCGCTGCGACGGCCGCCTGCCGCGAAATTCGCGAAGGTCGCACGGCACCTTTGCACGACGTCCATGCACGTCGTGCCTTCAAAGGGGTGGACGAAAGCTCTAGAGAGGGCAGACGATTATCACGCGCGACGACAAGCGCAGCGATGAGGCAAACGCTATGAAATTCTTCGTGGACACCGCCGACACCGCCGAGATCCGCGAGCTTGCAGAAGCCGGGCTCCTCGACGGCGTCACCACCAACCCCTCGCTGATCATGAAAGCGGGGCGCCCGATCACCGACGTCATCGCAGAGATCTGCGATCTCGTATCGGGACCGGTTTCGGCCGAAGTGGCGGCAACCGATTACGACACGATGCTGAAGGAGGGGCACAAGCTCGCCGAGATCGCCGACAATGTGGCGATCAAGGTGCCCCTGACATTGGACGGTCTCAAGGCCTGCCGGACGTTCGCGGACGAAGGCCGCATGGTGAATGTCACTTTGTGCTTTTCGGCCAATCAGGCCCTGCTCGCGGCCAAGGCCGGCGCGGCGTTCATCTCCCCCTTCATCGGTCGCCTCGACGACATCAATCTCGACGGCATGGAGCTGATCGAAGAGATCCGCATCATCTACGACAATTATCCGAACTTCGAGACGGAGATCCTGGCGGCCTCCGTGCGCACGCCCAACCATGTGAAGCAGGCGGCGATGATCGGCGCCGACGTGGTGACGGTGCCGCCGCAGGTGCTGCGCTCCCTCATCAAGCATCCGCTCACCGACAAGGGTCTCGAGGCCTTCCTTGCGGATTGGAAGAAGGCGGGTCAGTCAATTCTCTGACTCATATGGAAAAGGGCGTCGATACAACGCCTTACGTCCCTACGCATTTGTTTAACCATGGCGCGTGATACTCGCGCCATGGCCTCCAAAGACGCATTCCTTGTCGCGCTCGCACCCGATCTCGCCGCCCTCCTGCAGCGCTGGCTGAGCTATCTCCGCGACGAGAGGCGATTGTCGCCAAAGACGCTCGAAGCCTATGAGCGCGATCTTTCACAGCTGGCGCAGTTTCTGACGAAGCATCTCGGCGCACCGCCCACAACGGCCGACATCGCTGCTTTGACGCCGGCCGATATCCGCGCCTTCCTCGCCGCTCGGCGCGCATCCGGCGCAGGCTCGCGCAGCCTCGCCCGCCAGCTCGCCGCCTGCCGCTCGCTAGCCCGCTTCTGTGCCCGGCACGACGTCCCGACCACCTCGGCTTTCGAGGCCGTGCGCAGTCCAAAGCAGAAGAAAAGCCTTCCGAAGGCGCTCTCCGTCACCGATACCCTGACGCTGACGGACGCCGCCGACACATTGACCGAAGAGCCTTGGGTGGCCGCCCGCGACCGCGCCGTCCTTCTCCTTCTTTACGGCAGCGGCCTGCGCATCTCCGAAGCGCTCGGCATTTCGCGGGCCGATGCCCCTATCGGAGGCCGCGATACGCTTCGTGTCACCGGCAAGGGAAGCAAGACGCGGATCGTGCCGGTTCTGCCGAAGGTGAGCGAGGCGATCGAAGCCTATATCCGCCTCTGCCCCTACCTTCTGGCGCCGAGCGAGCCCCTGTTTCGCGGCGCCAAGGGTGGTTCCCTGTCGCCCCGCATCGTCCAAAAACTGGTGGAACGGCTTCGATCTGCCCTGGGTCTCGAGCCGAGCGTCACGCCGCATGCGCTGCGCCACTCCTTCGCCACGCATCTCCTTGGCGACGGCGGCGATCTCCGGACGATCCAGGAGCTTCTGGGTCATGCGAGCCTGTCGACGACACAGATTTATACCAATGTCGATGCCGCCCGGCTCCTCGATATCTATGCAAAGGCGCATCCCCGTGCCGCGCATCAACGGCATTCGTGACACGTCTTCTTGCGTCATCACGTTTTCGAGATGACGAATATTGAGGCAGAATCGATCTTAGCGCGGCCTTCTTTCCGCCCTAACTTTCTTCGTCGGACGTGAGCGAAAGCTTTGTCCGCGGAGAGACAAGAGGGAACAAGGAGAGAGATTCATGCGCAAGGTTTTGACATGCGTCAGCGCGACCGCCGCCTTCCTCCTGCTGGCATCTGCTGCCAGCGCCGATTGCAGCTTTCACCGGCAGCAGGTGATGGCCTCCAAAGCGCCGGTTGCTGAGGAAAAGGTGGCGATGGCAACCACCCCCACAACACTTTCGCAAGTCGCGACCCGCAGCGAACGCAACGCCGCTCCAAAAAAAGAGTGTGCGGCGGGCGACACGGCCTGCATGGGCGGAACCAAATAGGCGCCCACGCGTTTTTCACGTACTCCAGTCCAGGTTGCCAATAGCAACCGGATAACGTCTGCGCCGGCCGAAGAGCCGGCGCTTTTTTTTGCCTTGCCGCTTTTCGCCATCCCTGGTGGCCCGGGCCCAACGCCCTCGGCCGAGGTTCTCAGGGGCCAGGCCGACAGGGGCCAGGCTGAGGGCAGTCCTGCCCTCAGATATGAACGGGTTTGAACCAGGCGGCCATGGCCGCTTCACGAACGGCCTCAGACATCGTCGGATGCGCATGGCAGGTGCGTGCAAGATCTTCCGCGGCGCCTGAGAATTCCATGAGGACAGCCGCCTCGTGGATCATTTCGCCGGCGCCGCGCCCGACGATATGCACACCGAGCACCCGATCCGTCTTCTCGTCGGCCAGAACTTTCACAAAACCGTCCGTAGCGTTCATCGCCCGGGCGCGCCCGTTGGCGCTGAACGGGAATTTGCCGCTGCGATAGGCGATGCCGGCGTCTTTCAGTTCCTCTTCGGAGCGCCCGACGACGGCGATTTCCGGCTCCGTATAGACGACGCTCGGGATCACCTCGTAGTTCACGTGACCCTTCTGGCCGGCGAGGATTTCGGCAACGGCCGTGCCTTCGTCCTCCGCCTTATGGGCGAGCATCGGTCCGGCGATCGCGTCGCCGATCGCATAGATGCCCTCGACATTCGTCTTGTAATCCTTGGCGGTGGCAACGCGGCCGCGCTCGTCGAGCGCGACCCCCGCCTCTTCGAGCCCGAGCCCCGCCGTATAGGGACGCCGGCCGATCGCCACGAGCACGATATCGGCATCGAGCGTCTCCGCATCCCCGCCCTTGACCGGCTCGACGGAGACACGCAGGCCCTTCTTTTCGCTTTCGACGCCCGTCACCTTGGTGCCGAGACGGAAGTCGATCCCCTGCTTCTTGAAGAGGCGCTGGGCCTGTTTGGCCACCTCCCCGTCCATGCCGGGCAGGATGCGATCGAGGAACTCCACGACCGTGACCTTGGCGCCGAGCCGCCGCCACACGGAACCGAGTTCGAGCCCGATGATGCCGGCACCGACGACGACGAGCTTCTCCGGCACCTTGCCGAGCTTCAACGCGCCGGTCGAGGACACGATCTTCTTCTCGTCCACTTCGACGCCCGGCAAGGGTGCCGATTCGGAGCCGGTCGCGATGACGATCGCTTTGGTGGAAAGGCGCGTCGCCTCTCCCTTCTCGGGCGTCACTTCGACCTCGCCGGCCTGAACGATGCGGCCGACGCCCTCGAACGTGTCGATTTTGTTCTTCTTGAAGAGGTAGGCGACGCCGTCGACATTCGACTTCACCGTCTTGTCCTTGTGCGCCAGCATCGCTTCAAGATCGAGCTCCGGCTTCACCTTGATGCCAAAATCAGCGAAACCATGCGCCGCCTGCTCGAACATCTCGGAGGTGTGGAGAAGCGCCTTGGAAGGAATGCAGCCGACATTGAGACAGGTGCCGCCGAAGGTCGGGCGCTTTTCCACGACTGCCGTCTTGAGCCCGAGCTGTGCGGCGCGGATGGCGCAGACGTATCCGCCCGGTCCGCTGCCGATGACGATGAGATCGTAGGTGTCAGGCATGTCGGCTGATTACTCCAGAATTCTCGAAGGATAGGTCACTAAGGTAGGTGGCAGCCCGGCCGCATCAACGACTGGCGAAAGCGAGACGCAGGCCGAAACCGGCGAACGCGATGGCCACCGTTCGCTGCAGCCAGCGCATAAGCCGTGCGTTTTGCAAGACCTTTGCACGCATGGCAGCCGCAAACACGCCATAGAGGACGAAAACGACGAACGTCATCGCCATGAACAGAAGAGACAGGACGAGGAGTTCACCCGTCGGCGAGACTTCCCCCGGCGTGATGAACTGCGGCAGGAAGGCGACGAAGAAGATCGACAGCTTCGGATTGAGAACATTGATGAGAATACCGTTGCGCACGATCGATAGCGCACGCTTCGGCGTCTCCTCTCGGCCCGAGAGCGCCAGCGGTCCCGCGGATTTGAGCGTCTGCCAGGCGAGATAGAGAAGATAGGCGACGCCCAGATATTTTATGAAGGCGAAGAGCGTGGCGCTCGCATGCAGGAGTGCGGCCAGGCCGAGGATCGAGGCTGTCAGATGCGGCACGATGCCGAGCGTGCAACCGAAGGCCGCGATGATCGCGCGCCGTTGTCCCCCGGACAAACCGGCCGCCAGCGTATAGACGACGCCGGTGCCGGGAATGAGGATGATCAAAAGCGAAGTGACGAAGAATTCGACACTCATGGGCCCCCCTTGTCTCGCGGCCCTGACCCTACAGCGCCGGTCCTAGAAGGAGAGCGCCCATAGCATCAACAAAATGCCGCCGACGGAAATCATCCATACGATGCTGCGGATATAAGGAATACCGAAAAGATAGAGTGGCAGATAGACGATACGCGCCCAGAACCAGACATGCGCGCCGATCGCCCCGAGGCCGCCCGTCTTGTCGGTCACGGCAAGCGCCAGCGCCATCGCCACAAAGGCTGGATAGGTTTCGAGAAAATTCTTGAGCGCCCGCGACGAACGTCCGGCCATGACGCCCCAGGCCTTGTTGCCCTCGTCGCGCGGGCTCGCATTGTAATCGAGCCCCGTCTCCCGCGTCGCCGCGCCGGACTGAACGATGATGTGGACGATGAGAAGGATGACGCTCCAGCCAAGGAGCGTCATCTCAACGGGTAGACCGGCCGCTGCCGCTTCCATTCAGGCCCCCTCCGCGATGCCTCAAAGATCGAGCACGAGACGCTGCGGATCTTCGATGGCTTCCTTGATGCGGACGAGGAACGTCACGGCTTCCTGGCCATCGACGACGCGGTGATCGTAGGAGAGCGCCAGATACATCATCGGGCGGACCACGACCTGACCGTTCCTGACGACCGGCCGCTCCTCGATGCGGTGCATGCCGAGAATGCCCGATTGCGGCGCATTGAGGATCGGCGTCGACATCAAAGAGCCGTAGACCCCGCCATTGGAAATGGTGAAGGTACCGCCCTGCATATCCTGAAGGGTGAGCGAACCGTCGCGCGCCTTCTTGCCGAGGGAGCCGATCTCCTTCTCGATTTCGGCAACCGACATGTCCTGCGCATCACGCACGACCGGCACGACGAGGCCCTTGTCGGTCCCGACGGCCACGCCGATGTGATAATAGTTCTTGTAGACGAGGTCGGTGCCATCGATCTCGGCATTGACGGCCGGGATCTCCTTGAGGGCAGCCACCGCCGCCTTCACGAAGAAGCCCATGAAGCCGAGCCGGACGCCATGCTTCTTCTCGAAGAGGTCGCGGTAGGTCTTCCGGAGATCCATGACGGCGCCCATATCCACGTCGTTGAACGTGGTGAGCATCGCCGCGGTGTTCTGTGCCTCTTTCAGCCGCCGTGCGATGGTCTGGCGGAGGCGGGTCATCTTCACCCGTTCTTCACGCACCTCGTCGGCTTCCGGCGACGGGGCGCGAGGTGCCGAGGGCTTCGCCTGCGGCTGCTCGGAACCCTGTTCGAGCGCCTTCAGCACATCGCCTTTGAGAACCTGGCCCTTCTTGCCGGATCCATCCATATCGGCGGCGGCGAGGCCCTTTTCTGCCATCATTTTGGCGGCGGAAGGTGCCGGCTTGCGCTCACCGGCAGCGGGTGTCGCTTCCGTCTTCTCCGCCTTGGGCGCCGGAGCTTCCGCCTTCTTCGCCCCCTTGGCGCCGACACGGATGCGGCCGAGAACCTGACCGACGGTCACCGTCTCACCCTGCTTTTTGATGATCTCAGCCAGGACACCGGCGGCCTGCGCCGGGATCTCCTGCGCCGCCTTGTCCGTCTCGAGCTCGACGACGGCCTCGTCGAGAGCGACCTCGTCGCCCTCCTGCTTCAGCCATTCGCCGACATCGGCCTCCGTCACGCTTTCACCGGCGGAGGGAACGACGATGTCAATCAGCTCGCCTTCCCCGCCCTCATCCTCTGCGGCCGGCTCGGCACTCGGCGCCGCGGCGGATTTCTCCGCCTTGCCGCTGCCATTGGACGCTGCGGCAGCCGGCTTCTCGGCCGGTTTGGCCTTGCCGTCGCCCGCGGCGATGGAGCCGAGAAGCGTGCCGACTTCGACGGTCTCGCCAGCCTTGACGACGATCGATTCCAGCGTGCCTTCGGAAGGCGCCGGCACTTCCACCGTGACCTTGTCGGTTTCAAGTTCGACGAGGGGCTCGTCGCGAGACACCGTCTCGCCTTCCTTTTTGAACCACTGGCCGACGGTGGCTTCCGTGACCGATTCGCCAAGCGTCGGAACCTTGATGTCCGTTGTCATTGATCGTCCCGTTTCGTCGCGCCGTTGCGGCGCCTGTCATAAGCTACAATGGAGCGCCCGGCCTATTCGCCGAGCGCCTCGTCGAGAAATTTCGCCCGCTGCTGCAGATGCCGCGACATGACGCCGGTCGCGGTCGCCGCCGAGGCCGGCCGGCCGGCGTAGCGCGGCTTCTCCTGCGGCAACTCCAGCGTGTTCAGGATATTGACCAGGCGCGGCTTCACGAAAGCCCATCCGCCCATATTTTTCGGCTCTTCCTGGCACCAGACGAGCTCTGCGTTCGGAAAGCGTGCCATCTGCTTGGTGAGCGCCGTCATCGGGAACGGATAAAACTGTTCCAGCCGCAAGAGATAGACATCGTCGATGCCGCGTTCTTCGCGCTCCTCGAAGAGGTCGTAATAGACCTTGCCGGAGGAGACGACGACACGGCGGATGTCCGCATCCGGCTTCAAGCGGATGCCCTCGCCCTCGTTGCGATCGGCATCGTCGAAGAGAATCCGATGGAAGGACGTGTCCTTCACGAATTCATCGAGTTTGGAGACCGCCCGCTTGTGGCGCAGCAAGCTCTTCGGCGTCATCAAAATGAGTGGCTTGCGGAAATTCCGGTGCAGCTGACGGCGCAGAATGTGGAAGTAGTTGGCAGGCGTCGTGCAATTGGCGACCTGCATATTGTCTTCCGCGCACATTTGCAGGAAGCGCTCCAGCCGGGCGGAGGAATGCTCCGGCCCCTGCCCCTCATAACCATGCGGCAGGAGGCAGACGAGACCCGACATTCTGAGCCATTTGCGCTCGGCCGACGAGATGAACTGATCGAAGATCACCTGCGCGCCGTTGGCGAAATCGCCGAACTGCGCTTCCCAGAGGGTCAAGCCGCGCGGCTCGGAAACCGAATAGCCGTATTCGAACCCAAGCACGGCCTCTTCCGACAGCATCGAATTGACGACCTCGAAGGTCTCCTGCTTGCGGCCGAGATTGTTGAGCGACACGTAGCGCTCTTCCGTCTCCTGATCGTAGAGGACCGTGTGGCGCTGCGAGAAGGTGCCACGCTCCACGTCCTGGCCTGAGAGCCGCACCTTGTGGCCCTCGGCAAGCAGGCTGCCAAAGGCGAGCGCCTCGCCCATCGCCCAGTCGATGCCCTCGCCCGTTTCCAGCATCTTGCGCCGGTTGTCGAGGAAGCGCCGGATGGTCTTGTGGATCTTGAAATCCTTCGGCGCTTCGGTCAGCGCCATGCCGATCTGGTTGAGGCGTTCGAGCTCGACGCCCGTGCGCCCGACCCGGCGCTCGTCGGAGGCTTTCGGCGTCGTCAGCCCCATCCACATGCCGTCGAGCCAGTCGGCCTTGTTCGGCTTGTAGTTCTGGCCGAGCTCGAACTCCTCGTCGAGATGCGCGCGCCATTCGGCCTTGCGCTCTTCGATCTGTTCTTCGCTCGTCAGCCCCTCTTCGATCAGCTTCTTGCCGTAAATGGACAATGTCGAGGGATGCTTGCGGATCTCCCGATACATCAGCGGCTGCGTGAAGCTCGGCTCGTCGGATTCGTTGTGCCCGAAGCGCCGGTAGCAGAACATGTCGATGACGACCGGCTTCTTGAAGCGCTGGCGGAACTCCGTCGCCACCTTCGCGGCAAACACCACCGCCTCCGGATGGTCTCCGTTCACGTGGAAGATCGGCGCTTCGATCATCTTCGCGACATCGGAGGGATAAGGCGAAGAGCGCGACAGGCGCGGATTGGTGGTGAAGCCGATCTGGTTGTTGATGATGAAATGGATCGAGCCGCCGGTGCGATGGCCTCTCAGGCCGGAAAGCCCGAAACATTCCGCGACAACGCCCTGGCCGGCAAAGGCCGCATCACCGTGAATGAGGAGCGGCAGAACGCTCGAGCGCTCGCGAATTCCCTCCTCGTTCGGGTCTTCCCAGCGATCCTGCTTGGCGCGGGATTTTCCGAGCACCACCGGATCGACGATCTCCAGGTGCGACGGGTTGGCGGTGAGGCCGAGATGCACCTTGTTGCCGTCGAATTCCCGGTCGGAGGAAGCGCCGAGATGGTACTTCACGTCGCCCGAGCCTTCGACATCGTCGGGCTGCGCCGAGCCGCCCTTGAATTCGTGGAAGATGGCGTGCAGCGGCTTGCCCATGACGAGGCCGAGCACGTTGAGCCGGCCGCGATGTGCCATACCGAAGGCGATTTCCCGCAAGCCGAGATGACCGCCGCGCTTGATGATCTGCTCAAGGGCCGGGATCAGCGCTTCCGAACCGTCGAGGCCGAAGCGCTTGGTGCCGGTATACTTGATATCGAGAAACTTCTCGAAGCCTTCCGCCTCGATCAGCTTGTTGAGGATGGCCCGCTTGCCTTCATCGGTGAAGGTGATCTCCTTGTCCGGGCCCTCGATGCGCTCTTGAATCCACCCCTTCTCGTCCGGGGCCGAGATATGCATGAATTCGACGCCGAGCGTCGAACAATAGGTGCGCCGAAGGATCGCCAGCATTTGCGGAATGGTGGCGAATTCGAGCCCGAGAACCCAATCGAGGAAGATCGGCCGCTCGTAATCGGCTTCGGTGAAACCGTAGGAGGAGGGATGCAGCTCCTCGTGGTCGCGCATGGCGGCGATGCCGAGCGGATCGAGGTTCGCGTGAAAGTGGCCGCGCATGCGATAGGCGCGGATCATCATCAGCGCGCGGACGGAATCTCGGGTCGCCTGCAAAACTTCCGGCTCGGAGAGATCGACGCCGGCCTTCTGGGCCTTGGCACGGATCTTCGTATCGATATGCCGCTCGACGCCCTGCCAATTGCCATCGAGAGCGGAGACGAGTTCGCCGTTTGCGACGATCGGCCAGTCGGGTCGCTGCCAGGGCGCGCCCCGCGCCTCACGGATGACGTCGTTCTTCTCGTCCTTCAGCTCTTGAAAAAAATCCCGCCATCCGTCGCCGACGGAGGCAGGATCATCCTGGTAACGCGCATAAAGCTGCTCCAGGTATTCGGCGTTGCCGCCATAAAGAAACGAAGATTGTCGGAGGGCTTCGTTCGAGATTTGCCGTGCCATAGCCTTCCGCAGGAACTGATCCTACGCCTTTCCCGGTTTGCGCCGACGCCCACCCCTGCGACGACCTGGCGCAATCTATACGCCTTTTGCAAACGCGGAGTTAGTGTAATCGGCCGCTTTCGCCAACTGCGAAACGATCCAAAAAGCGGAAAATTCCGCTCCACGTCTTCGCCTCGAGAGGCAGGGGCGCCGCCCGCGCACGGCTCGCGGCGCGGCGCAAAAGGCTTCAGCCCTTGAGAACCTCCACGAGCGTATCGCCGAGTTTGGCAGGCGAGGGAGAAACCACGATACCTGCCGCTTCCATCGCGGCAATCTTGTCTTCGGCACCACCCTTGCCGCCCGAGATGACGGCACCGGCATGGCCCATGGTGCGTCCCGGAGGCGCCGTGCGTCCGGCGATGAAGCCGACGGTCGGCTTCCACCGCCCCTTCTTCTTCTCGTCGGCGAGAAACTGGGCGGCGTCTTCTTCCGCCGAACCGCCGATCTCACCGATCATGATGATCGATTCCGTCGCGTCGTCGGCGAGGAACATTTCCAGAATGTCGATGAATTCCGTGCCCTTCACCGGATCGCCGCCGATGCCGACGGCCGTCGTCTGGCCGAGCCCGGCATTCGTCGTCTGGAACACCGCTTCGTAGGTGAGCGTGCCGGAGCGCGACACGACACCGACCGAGCCCTTCTTGAAGATGGAGCCGGGCATGATGCCGATCTTGCACTCCTCCGGCGTCAAGACGCCCGGGCAGTTGGGGCCGAGAAGCCGGGACTTCGACTTGTCGAGCTTCGCCTTCACCCTGACCATGTCCATCACCGGAATGCCTTCGGTGATGCAGACGATGAAGGGAACTTCCGCGTCGATCGCCTCTTCGATCGCAGCGCCCGCCCCGACGGGCGGCACATAGATGACGGAGGCCGTGGCGCCGGTCTTTTCCCTGGCTTCCGCTACGGAGGCGAAAATCGGCAGTTCGGCGGCGCCTTCGACGCCGTTCTCCCAGGTCTGGCCACCCTTCTTCGGATGCACGCCAGCAACCATCTTGGTGCCGTAATAGGCGAGCGCCTGCTCGGTATGGAACGTTCCGGTCTTGCCCGTCAGCCCCTGGACGATGACCTTGGTATTCTTGTCGACGAGAATGGACATCAGTTCTTGTCCTTCAGAATCTGTTTGATCTCCCGAAGCTCGGCGATCACATCACGGTTGACGGCAACGATCTCGTCGTTGATCGCCTTCACCTCTGCCACATGCTTCGCATAGCTGCGCATCTGTTTTCTCGACACGATCACCATCAAGCCGCCGAAAACGAGAAAGATGCAGATCAGAGGAAGCCAGACGGCAATGAACTCAGCCATCGGTCAGCCTTTGACGGCTTTGACGATCTTCTTGGCCGCATCATCGAGATCGTCGGCGGCGATGACGTTGAGGCCGCTTTCCTCGATGATCTTCTTGCCGAGCGCCACATTGGTGCCCTCGAGGCGAACCACCAGCGGAACCTTGAGGCCCACTTCCTTGACGGCGGCGATGACGCCTTCCGCGATCACATCGCAGCGCATGATCCCGCCGAAGATGTTGATCAGGATGCCTTTCACATTCGGATCGGCGGTGATGATCTTGAAGGCGGCCGTCACCTTCTCTTTCGACGCGCCGCCGCCGACATCGAGGAAGTTCGCCGGCTCTGCACCGTAGAGCTTGATGATGTCCATGGTGGCCATGGCGAGGCCAGCGCCGTTCACCATGCAACCGATATCGCCGGTGAGCGCCACATAGGCGAGATCGTGCTCGGAAGCCTCGATCTCCTTGGCGTCCTCTTCGGTCTTGTCGCGAAGCTCGACGATCTCTGGATGCCGGAAGAGCGCGTTGCCGTCGAAGGAGACCTTGGCGTCGAGCACGCGAAGATGCCCGTCCTTCATGACGATGAGCGGATTGATTTCCAGAAGGCTCATATCCTCGTCGGAGAAGGCCTTGTAGAGAATTCGGGCAAGCTGCCCGAATTCGTCTTTCGCCGGAGCCTCGAGCTCGAGCGCCTCGGCGAGCTTCGCCGCATCGGCATCACTGACGCCGGAAAGCGGATCGATCGGCAGCGTCAGGATCTTGTCCGGCGTCTCTTCGGCGACGGTTTCGATGTCCATGCCGCCCTCGGTCGAGGCCACGAAGGCGACACGGCCGGTGCCGCGGTCGACAAGGAGCGAGAGATAGAGTTCTCGCGCAATGTCGGCACCATCTTCGATGTAGAGCCGGTTGACCACCTTGCCCGCCGGCCCCGTCTGTTTGGTGACAAGGGTGTGGCCGAGCATTTCCTTGGCGTTGGCGACGACGTCCTCAACGCTCTTGGCGAGCCTCACGCCGCCTTTGGCATCCTCGCCGAGCTCCTTGAAACGGCCCTTTCCGCGGCCGCCTGCATGGATCTGGCTTTTGACGACATAAAGCGGACCCGGCAGCTTTTTGGCTGCCGCTTCCGCCTCGTCGGCTGACGTGATCATGACGCCGGCAGCGACCGGTGCCCCGTATTCCTTGAGGACGGCCTTCGCCTGGTATTCGTGGATATTCATCCCGGCCCCCCGCCGTTTAGCTGTTGAGCGCCGGCTGGATCTTGCGGCAGGCCTCGATGAGCCCCTGCACGGAGGAAACCGACTTCTCGAACTCCGCGCGCTCGCTGCGGTCGAGCGAAATATCGACGACACGCTCCACACCGCCGGCACCGATCACCGTCGGCACGCCGACATACATCTGGTCGAGACCGTATTCGCCGGAAAGCTGCGCAGCGCAGGGGAGAACGCGCTTCTTGTCCTTCAGATAGCTCTCGGCCATGGCAATGGCGGAAGCCGCCGGCGCATAGAAGGCCGAGCCGGTCTTCAACAGCGACACGATCTCAGCACCACCGTCACGGGTGCGCTGCACGATCTTGTCGAGACGCTCCTGCGTGGTCCAGCCCATCTTGACGAGGTCCGGCAGAGGAATGCCGGCAACCGTCGAATAGCGTACCAGCGGCACCATGGAATCGCCGTGGCCGCCGAGCACGAAAGCCGTCACGTCTTCGACGGAGACATTGAACTCTTCCGCCAGGAAATAGCGGAAACGGGCGGAATCGAGCACACCCGCCATGCCGACGATCTTGTTGCCGGGCAGGCCGGAGAATTTCTGCAGCGCCCACACCATGGCGTCGAGCGGATTGGTGATGCAGATCACAAAGGCATCGGGAGCGTATTTCTTGAGCCCCGCGCCGACCTGCTCCATCACCTTCAGGTTGATCTCGAGAAGATCATCGCGGCTCATGCCGGGTTTACGCGGCACACCGGCCGTCACGATGACGACGTCGGCGCCTTCGATTGCCTCGTAAGACTGGGTGCCGACGAGACGGGCATCAAAACCGTCGACGGGAGAGGATTCGGCAATATCGAGCGCCTTGCCGTCCGGAATACCTTCCTGGATATCGAAGAGGACGATGTCGCCGAGCTCCTTCAGTCCGGCGAGATGGGCGAGCGTGCCGCCGATCTGTCCAGCACCGATGAGCGCAATCTTGCTGCGAGCCATGAAGAACCTTCCCTAGACGTAGATAACGAGAGCGAAGAACTCTCAAAAGAGAGTGCGCGGAGTAGCGCGAATGTCGCACGGTGGCAAGCGCTCGCCAGCTCTGCAGCGGGCGCGGAAATGCGCACCGAACCGGGCCTGTGAGAGCCCGGCCTCGCTCATTGGCGCTCGGATGCCTCGCCCGGCCAGGCGTCCGAACGCATCTCTGTGAGGCGCGAGGCCGTGCGCTGGAACTCGAAGGCTTCCGCCCCGCTCGTGCCCTGCCACAAGGCATCCGGCTCCGCCTCTGCCGACGCGATGAAGCGGATCTTCTGATCGTAGAGCGTGTCGATGAGATTGATGAAGCGCTTCGCCTCGTTGCGGCTCTGCGGGCTCATGACCGGGATGCCGGACACGATGATCGTGTGGAAGGTCTTGGCGAGCTTTAGATAATCGGCACTGCCGAGAGGCTTTTCACAAAGCTCGTGAAAGCTGAAGCGGGCGACGCCGCCGGCCGCTTCCGGCACGTCGAGATGACGGCCGCGCAGGCTGAGCTGCTGAGGTGTCCCGCGAGCTTCGCCCGAGAGGCGCTCGAAATGCGCGTCGAGGATCTCCTCGGCCGCCTCTCCGAGCGGTGTCACATAGAGGGGCTCCTCGCCGTGCTTGTCGAGGCGGTAATCGTGCGGCGCATCGAGATGGAAGACGGCATTAGACTTATTGATGAGGTCGATGAACGGCACGAAAAGCGGCCGGTTGAGGCCGTTCTCATAGAGACGGTCGGGCGGCACGTTGGAAGTGGCGACGAGCGTCACCCCTTCCGCGAAGAGCTTCTCGAAAAGTCGGCCGAGGATCATGGCATCGGCGATGTCGTTGACGGCGAATTCGTCGAAGCAAAGGAGCCGGGTCTCGGCCGCGATATCGCGCGCCACCGGCTTGATCGGATCGTCGCCGTCCACCTCGCCGGCCTTGAGGCGCTGGCGGAAGCGGGCGATCCGTTCGTGCACGTCTTCCATGAAATCATGGAAATGCGCCCGGCGCTTGCGGGTGTTGGGGGCGGCCTGGAAGAAGATGTCCATGAGCATCGTCTTACCGCGCCCGACCGGGCCCCAAATGTAGAGGCCGGGAACAGGCTCGGGTCGGCGCCCCTTGGAAAACAGCCATCCGAGTGGGCTCTTTTTCGATTTGGTGCGCTCGTCTGCAAGCGCACCAAGAAGCGCATCGAGCCGGGAAGCGAGCTCCTTCTGGACGGGATCGGGGGTGATGCCACCTTCCGCCGCCAGGCGATCATAGGTGCGGGAAACCGGATTTTTCATCGCCCGCGATGTGCTATGGTCGGCGCCCGGGTGCAAGTGTGAATTCGTCGGGCAGAGGTTTGCCGACACGATCGCCGTGTCGGGAGGGCGTTCGAGACGGGTGGCTTAGGCGCGCGGATCGAGCTGGCCGACTTCCATCGGGACTTCTTCCCAATTCTGGCCGGCCGCCACGATGCAGGTGTCGCCGGAGGTGCGGGTCACCACGATCGTCCACGTCCCCTGCTTGGAGACGAAGACCTGCATGACGCGCTGGCCGCCCACGAGACCGAGGGCCTTTGGGGTCTCTTTGTATTCTTTCGCGAGGATCCGCACCATGTCGTCATGCTCGGCGCATTTCGGCACGGACAGCATCGGGCTTGTCGCCATGGCGCTGGTTGAGAGCGCGGCGGCCGCTGCGGCCAGAACGGCGGGGCGAACGATGCGCGCCCCGACTGCAAATGGCTTTCTCATCATCCACTCCTTGCGTTCGACCGAGCTTCACGTGACGAGCTTGCCGGAAGCTTGACCCCGGCAAGACCGACGCGAAGAACTCGGCGTCATCGAAGTGTGACAAAGCCAAGAAAGGGCGACAATCTATTGAAATCGCTACCAAACCAATTGATGAGTGCTGCCGCATTTGTGCAACAGCACATGCACAATAAGCAGGCTAACGGGCGACTGAAATTGCGGCACCTGCCTCTGTTTGACCATTGAACTGGGTCTTGGAGGTCGAATAGAGGCGAGCGACCGTGCTGCTGCCCTGGTCAAGCAGCGTGACCTGATTGCCCGAAAGGTTCCAGGCGGAGACGTTCTGAAGCGCCGGCGAGGTGCACCCACGCGTCGAGGCGCGATAGCCGCCCGACCAGCTCGTCAAGGACATGAAGAGCTGGCAGCTGTCACCGCCGGAGGACACCGTCCAGCCGCCGAGAAGATCGGTGCGGCCGATAGCGGCGCCGCCCGAAGACGGAGGCGTGGCCGTCGCCGTCTGCACGCTGCCGTCGGAGCCCGGCCGCAGATCCGGCGGTTCACCCATCATCGGATCGTTGGAGGCGCTTGCCCCGCCCGGGGGTGGAAGCTCGCTCTGGGAAACGGTTCCGACCGGCGCTGCCGTCAACGGCCGCGGCGGAGGAGGCGGAGAATAGCGATTGCTGCTTTGGCCGCCGAAATAGGCGGACTGACAGGCGGCGAGGGAGGCTGCAAGCGCGGCGGTTGCGGCGATCGCGCGCCAGGAATGCGACATGACGAGACTCTCGTGTGATGGTGCAACACCTGGCGAGCCTTTTGGCAGGAGAGCCTGAGACTCGACTTGACCCGACTTCTGGCACGTCCTAGGCGGTTTGTCACGAAGGGCGGCGCAGATGGCGATGGCTGAACTAGGCTGGATGCAGAGGGCGCGCCAGCGGGCGCTGAGAACGGCGGTCCGTCAAAGGCGTGGCCATATCGTCGATCAGCTCATCGCCGAACGCGGCATTGGACTGGTCGCCAATCCTCTCTGGCCACTTTACCGGCCGCTCCTTTATAAGATCCTCCATTATAGCGAAGCGGTCGAGATGGCCGATACGCTGGGGCCGCTGCCCGGCACGGCGGGGATGCGCTACATCAGCGAGCTTCTGTCCCTCAACCTGGAGATCTCCGGGATCTCGCGCATTCCGCGTGAGGGCGGCTTTATTATTGCGGCAAACCACCCGACAGGCATCGCCGACGGGGTCGCTGTCTATGATGCCGTGCGCCAGGTGCGCGGCGACATCTCCATCTTCACCAACCGTGACGCCGTGCGCGTGAACGAACGTCTGGTGGAACATCTCATTCCGGTCGAATGGCGCGAAGAGCATCGCAGCCTGACGAAAACGCGCGAGACGCTGCGGCTCTCCTCCAAGGCTTTCGCCGAAGAGCGTGCCATCGTGGTCTTTCCTGCGGGCCGCATCGCCTATTGGCAGGGCGGCCGTCTGAACGAACGGCCGTGGCAGGTCTCGGCCGTGTCGCTGGCCCAGAAGCACAAGGTCCCGGTCCTCCCCTGCCGCGTCACCGCGCGCAATTCCTGGCTCTTCTATCTCTTCGGCAACCAGGGACTCACGGAGCTCAGGGACATGACCGTGTTCCACGAGCTGCTCAACAAGCGCGGCAAGACCTTCAAGATCAACTTCGGGCCGCTCATCCCGCATACGGCACTGCAGGGGAGCGCAGCCAAGCTGACCGAACAGCTGCAGACCTATTGCGTCGAGAGCCTGGCCAAGGACCCCGACCTCCCCTTCACTGCGAAGGAAGACAACACATGAGCAAGACCGAAGATATCAACGGCGTCCCCTTCGAGATCATGACGCCGCAGGAAGTGCGCAAGGCGCTCGATGCGCACGAGATCGTTCTGATCGATGTGCGCACACCGGCGGAATTTGCCTTCGAGCGCATTCCTGGCGCATTGCTGGCGCCGATGTCGGAGCTGGACGTCACGAGCCTGCCGACACAGGCCGGCAAGAACGTCGTTTTCCATTGCGGTTCGGGCAAGCGTTCCGAATTTGCCAGCCGCAAGGCGATCGAGGCGGGCTTCAAAAAGGCGGCTCATCTTGAAGGCGGCCTCGCCGCCTGGAAGCAGGCAGGCCTTCCGCTCATCACCACCGATTTTGCCACCGGGCAGCCAAAGCGCGTCGGAAGCTGACCCCGGCATCACCGCTCCTCACGAGCCGGTGATGCCCCTTTCCCTCCTCCTTTAGGGCACCCATTTTAGATCGGGTCCATTCAAGGAGGAGCCCCATGCTCTCACGACGCAGTCTGTTTGCCGGAAGCGCGGCGGTGGCCGCGCTGACAGGGCTCGGAGTTTTCTCGCCGCGCCGGGCGGATGCTGAAGCCGCCGGCGACTTTCCGGTGACGCTGAGCCGTGACGAATGGAAGAAGAAGCTGACCGACAGGCAGTTTTCGGTGCTCCGCGACGAAGGGACCGAGCGCGCCTACACATCGCCCCTCAATGACGAACATCGCCAGGGTGTCTTCCACTGCGCCGGCTGCGACAACGCCGTCTACAGCTCGAAAGCCAAGTTCGATTCCGGCACCGGCTGGCCGAGCTTCTATGAGGCGATAGCGCCCGCCGCCGTCGCGACCTCACGCGACTTCAAGCTCATCTATCCGCGCACGGAAGTGCATTGCGCCAATTGCGGCGGGCATCTCGGTCACATCTTCAACGATGGACCCAAGCCGACCGGCAAGCGTCACTGCATCAACGGTGTCGCGCTTGTCTTCAAGCCGGCCGGTGGCGGCGATCCGGTTCTGGGCTGAGGATCGGACGCGAGACCGAAGCCACCTGCGAGACGGCCGCCCATCGGCACGCCGTTCTTCCGCTTATGCGGGCCGGTGACAGACGGCTTCGATATTGTTGCCGTCAGGATCGAGGACAAAGGCGCCGTAGTAATTCGGATGGTAGTGTGGCCGCAGGCCGGGTGCACCATTGTCCCGTCCGCCAGCTGTGAGAGCGGCCTCGTAAAAAGCGTCCACCGCCGCTCTATCGGACGCGGCAAAGGCCACATGAACGCCCGAGACCTGCCCGTCCGGCACGGATTGGACCCAGAAACAGGGCTTCCCGCGGGCGCCGAAGCCTGCGCCTTCATAGCCGCCCGTTTCTTCCTTGCCGACCGTCATGATCACCTCCATGCCCAGCGGCGCCAAAGCTCTTTCATAGAAAAGGCGAGAGGCTGCGAAATCCCTCGCTGTGATGCCGAGATGGTCGATCATGGCCGGCGCTTTCCTTCGTAAGCTATGTCTGCGCGAGGAAGGCCTCCGCAGAGATGGCGTCGGCTGCGAACGGACCTCGCAATCGCCTCTCTGGGGGCACGCCTCCGGAGCGAGCTCATCCTCCTTTTGGTGCGGAAAGCGAATCAATTCGCGCGGTTTTGCAGGCTTTCGCGCTGAAAAGTTGGCGTTGCCACGTCCTGAGGAGGTGCAGACCTGGCGAAATTGGCAGCGTCGATAGCAGGTATGGCGCAACGGCTTTTCGCCTGATCCGTGCTCAAGCGACCCGCCACAACTTGTTCGCGGCAGAACCGACTCCTCTGTTGGCGGACCTATGATGACTCTGTCTCAGGCGGTTCAGTTTGGTTAATACTTCGATCATTACTAGCGTTAATTATTCATTAAGAAATATTCGCTGACATGATCCAGAGTCAGTAGAGTACGAAACCTGTCTGGAGGATTCTTGACAGGTTAGACTCGCCGGTGTCAGTGGATTGAAAAGCCACATTCCAGGCGTGCTTTCGAAGGGGAAACTTGAATGCCAGCACCGTTTGTCCTTGTGCATGGACCGCTGAGCGCCGGGTACGGCTGCGCAGCGGCACAAGCGCGCGGACAGGACGGAGCGAAAGCGCGCTCATCGGCGGTTCCGGCGACGTGCAGCTTCCATGGCGCCGACTCGATTCGCCTCCGCGACGGTTTCGATCAGAGCCCCTCCTGGAGAAAAGGCGTGAATCGTTGTAGAATCCCTCTTGCAATCGACGAACTTGGCCGAATTCGGCCGAATTTCGTTCGGCTGCACTCCTGTTGCGTTTCTTCGACATGATGACGATCGCGATAAGGCAGGGCCTCTCGATGGAGGACATGGTCGCCAAACGGCTGCAGGAGCCGATGCGGGAGATCGCAGATCTCTTCCGTCGGAACCTGACGAGCCGTCTCAATCGGGAGGACGGGCGGGCCGCCCGCCCTGACGGCGGCGCTGTCGCATCTCATCCGGCGGTCCCGCATCCGGCAACCCCTCATCCGGTAGGGTCGGCGCGCACGACACGCGACATCCAAACCCCCGACATCTCGCGCGGCGATCGCCGCGGCGACGAACAGCAGGCAAGCTGGCTTCGGCCGCGCATGGCGCGCCCCGCTTCCGCTGCGTCTTCACATGACAAGCAAGTTTCGGCCGCGCGCCCGGCCCGTCAATCGCAGGCGCCCACCCCAAGGTCGGCCTACGGGGGCAATCCCCCCTTCAGCCCGTCCGCGAACCGCTCAGCCTCTCAGCCCATCAACACGAGGAACATGATGCCCGCCACCCAACCGGTGAATGGCGCGCGCGGCCAGCCGGCCCGAGCGCCAAACAACGGTGGCAGTTGGCTCTTCCCACAGGCGCGGAGCGCGCCTGCCCAGAGTCCCGCCGCCGCGGCGAAAGCCGCACCACCGGCTCGAGAACAGACCTCTCCGAGCTGGCTTTACCGCAAGTCCGCCGCGCCGCAGACCAACGGCACGGTGACCCCCGCTCCGCAGGCTGCGCCCGCCGAGACCCCGTCGAGCTGGCTTTTCCGTAGGCCTGCCGCACAGGCGAATGGCAAGGCGAACGGCCATGCAAACGGCAAGGCGGCGCTCAAGGACACCGCAGTGTCGGCGCCTCAGGGCTGGTTCTATCGCAAGCCTGCGCCGCAGGAGAGCGAAGAGCCCGAACAGTCGACCCCGGCCGAAGTGATGAGCTGGGTTTATCGTCTCGCCGCCGAAGCCAAGGAAAAGGGCAAGGCCGAAGCATCGTCGCTCGGGTCGCCCTTCGAAACCATCAGCAGCTGGTTCACTGGCGGCTCCAAGGCGAAGGAAGATGCAAAGCCCGAGCCGCAGAAGCCCCAGGCGCCGGTGAGCTGGCTTTACCGCAATTCTGCGCCTCAACCGCAGGCATCGAGCCAGAAAGCCGAACCCGCACGCCAGACTGGCGCTCCGCAGGCGAGCTGGCTCTACCGCAACGCCGCGCCCCAGAATGGTGCAGCGCGCACGAACGGCAAAGCCGAGGCTGCAAAACCCGCCCCGCAGGTGGTTCAGCGCAGCTGGCTCTTCCCGAACGGGCGCGGCCAGGCTGTCGAAGCCGAGCCGCAAGCGCAAGCCGCCAATGGCACGCCGCAGAGAAGCTGGCTTTATCGCAATGCTGCGGTTCAGAACGGCTCACAGAAACAGAACGGCGCACAAAAGGCCGCCAAACAGCAGGCCCAGCCGGCTGTGACCGGCGGAAGCTGGTTGTTCCCTGGCACGCATCAGCGCGCCCAGGCTCAGACCAACGGCAAGCCTGCCCAATCGCAACCCGAAAAAGCGGCGGAAACCGCCCGTGCAGGCCAGACGAGCTGGCTCTTCCGCACGGCCGCGCAACCAAGTCGCGAGAGGGCACCAGCCCGCGCGGCCCAGACCGGCGGCAGCTGGCTCTTCCCGGGGACACATCAGCGTGCACAGGCTGAGACGGCGCAAAGGCCGGCCCAGCAGCAGTCCAATGGTCGCCAGACCGCACCGGCTCGCGCCACGAACGGTGTCGCGACCGCGGGGTATCTCTACCGCTCGAACGCCGGCGCACCGATCCGTGCGACCCGCCAGGCACAGCCGCAGCAGGCAGCAAGCCGCGCGACGGCAACGGCCCGGACCAACGGCGTCGCACAGACGCGCGTGAATGGTTCGTCCTGGCTCTTCCCGAGCGTCCGTCCGGTAGAGCAGAAGCCCGCGGCGCACACGGCCCAGGCAACCGCGCAGAACGGTGCCCGCGTCTATCGCACGGTGCCGAGCGTGCCGCGCCAGGCCGGCCGACCGATCCAGGTGCGGCAGCAGCGGCCGATGCAGGCACCGACCCAGGCTCCGGTTGCAGCACGCACGCCCGCGCGCAGCGAGGAAAGCTTCTACTACGCGATGGTGAAGTGGTTCCGCGCCCGCCTGCCGGAGCGCCAGTGGGCCGACGGCGGCACCTGGCTCTTCCCGCAGGGATCGCCGATCATCTAGATCGCCGCAAGACAACACGAAAAAGCCCCGCAGCTTCACGCTGCGGGGCTTTTTTTTTGCCTCAGGCACCGCCGCCTGAACAACCGCGATGCCTGTCTTTGGCGGGAGGCCGGCGTCGCCTAGACGCGCCGCTCGACCATCATCTTCTTGATTTCGCCGATCGCCTTTGCCGGGTTCAGCCCCTTCGGGCAGACCTGCACGCAATTCAGGATCGTGTGGCAGCGGTAAAGCCGGAACGGATCTTCCAGCTGATCGAGCCGCTCACCAGTGCGCTCGTCACGCGAATCGACGATCCAGCGATAGGCCTGCAGCAGTGCCGCCGGGCCGAGATAGCGATCGCCGTTCCACCAATAGCTCGGGCATGAGGTCGTGCAGCAGGCGCAGAGAATGCACTCGTAGAGCCCGTCGAGCTTTTCACGGTCTTCGTGGCTCTGCAGGTGCTCCTTTTCCGGCGTCGGCGACACCGTCTGGAGCCACGGCTCGATCAGCGCATGCTGCGCGTAGAAATGCGTCAGATCCGGCACCAGATCCTTCACCACCGGCATATGCGGCAGCGGGTAGATCTTCACGACGCCGCTGATATCGCCCCAACCCGTCGTGCAGGCGAGCGTATTCGATCCGTCGATGTTCATGGCACAAGAGCCGCAAATGCCTTCCCGGCAGGAGCGGCGCAGCGTCAAAGTCGCGTCGACCTTGTTCTTGATCCACAACAGGGCATCGAGAACCATTGGTCCGCAATCGTCGGTATCGACATAATAGGTATCGAGACGCGGGTTGCGGCCGTCTTCGGGATCCCAGCGATAGATCTGGAATTCCTTGTGTTTGCTGCCCGCGGGCTTCGGCCAGACCTTGCCGCGGTGAACTGTCGAGTTTTTCGGAAGAGTCAGCTGAACCATAGATTTTCGCCGTGCGTAGAACCGCCATTCACATGGGCGGAAGGTGGACCCGGATCATCCGCTTACCGCATACTGAGGGCTGCAGAAAGCTTCGGCCGGCTTGCGCCAACCTCTTCTTGCGCGCATGAGGGCATCGATTGCAAGTGCGAGACAGACGAGGGGTGAATGGAAAAGCGAGTGACTGAGACCGGATCGAAATCCCGCACTGGCGGCGAGATCCTGATCGATCAGCTGGTTGCGCAGGGCGTCAGCTGTCTCACCTGCGTGCCGGGGGAGAGTTATCTCGCAGCCCTTGATGCGATGCATGACCGCGCCATCGATGTGCTCGTGTGCCGCAATGAGGGCGGCGCAGCGATGATGGCCGAAGCTTACGGCAAATTGACCGGCCGCCCCGGCGTCTGTTTCGTCACTCGCGGGCCGGGCGCCACCAATGCGAGCCATGGCATTCACATTGCCGAACATGATTCCACGCCGATGATCCTGTTCATCGGGCAGGTGGAGCGTGGCATGCGGGAGCGCGGTGCCTTCCAGGAGGTGGATTACAAGACGTTTTACGGCGGCCTCGCCAAATGGGTCGTCGAGGTGAACGAGGCGGAGCGCCTGCCGGAGCTCGTCGCCCGCGCCTTTCGCACGGCCATGCAAGGCCGTCCCGGCCCGGTCGTCGTGGTTCTGCCCGAGGACATGCTCGTCGACGAGGCGGTCGTCGAGGATGCGCCGCGCGTCGAAGCGGCCGAGATCTGGCCAGGGGCCGAGGATCTCGAAGAACTCGCCCATCTTCTCCGCAGCGCCCGGCGCCCGATGGCCATTCTCGGCGGCTCGCGCTGGAGCGAGACGGCCGTTGCGGATTTCGCGGCTTTTGCGGAGCGCACCGGCCTTCCCGTCGCCACCTCTTTCCGCCGCGCCCATCTCTTTCCCTCAGATCACCCCAACTACGCGGGCGATCTCGGCATCGGGCCCAATCCCAAGCTGGCGGAACGCGTGCGCCAGGCCGACCTCATTCTCCTCGTCGGTGGGCGTTTCTCCGAAATGCCGTCGTCATCCTACACGCTTGTGGACGTGCCCGTGCCGGCCCAGAAATTCGTGCACGTGCATCCGGGGGCCGAGGAGCTAGGTCGGGTCTACCAGCCGACCCTTGCCATCCAGGCGACGCCGCAGGCCTTCGCAAAGGCACTCGTGCGGGCCGAACTCGATGTCGGCGCCCCCGCGCAGGAGGCTGGCGCCGCCCATCAAGACTTCCTCGACTGGTCGGGCAAGCCACTCCCTGTGCCGGGCCGCTTCCAGTATGCCGAGGCGATGACCTGGCTGCGCGACCGCGTGCCCCCCGAGACGATCATCTGCAACGGCGCCGGCAATTACGCGGGCTGGATCCACCGCTATTACCGTTTCCGCCGCTTTGCGACGCAGCTTGCGCCGGTTTCTGGCTCCATGGGCTATGGCGTGCCGGCCGCGGTTCTTGCCAAACGCCTTTATCCGGAGCGCATCGTCGTCGCGTTCGCGGGCGACGGATGCTTCCTGATGAACGGCCAGGAATTTTCGACCGCCGTGCAGCACGACATCCCGATCATCGTGATCGTCGTCGACAACAGCATGTATGGGACGATCCGGATGCATCAGGAATCGCGCTATCCCGACCGCATCTCTGCGACACGGCTCTCCAATCCCGATTTTGCCGCCTATGCCCGCGCCTTCGGTGGCCATGGCGAGACGGTGGCGACGACGGAGGAATTCGCGCGGGCGTTTGAGCGGGCGCTCGCCTCCGGCAAGCCGGCGATCCTGCATTGCTTCATCGATCCGGAAGCCATCACCCCCGCGCGCACTTTGAGCGAACTGCGCGGCAGCAAGGCCGGCTGAAGACGCGAAACAAGAAGGAGCCGGGTGGCGATGAGCGAGCGTCCATTCGACCTCACGCTGGAGGGCGCTCCCGGCGAATGCGTCCGCCTGTCGGCGCGTGTGCGCCGGGTGCTCGCGCCCAACCCGAGCGCCTTCACCTTTCGCGGCACCTGCACCTACATCATCGGCGCCGGTGAGGTTGCGGTGATCGACCCGGGTCCCGCCGATTCCGGCCATATCGAGGCGCTGCTGGCAGCCGTTTCGGGCGAAAGGCTGCGTCATATCCTGCTGACGCACACGCACCGCGACCACTACCCGGCGATCGCCCCCCTCGCCGAAGCGACGGGGGCCATGGTTGCCGGCTGCCGCGGCACGCATGACAGCGTTTTCGCCTATAAGCCGGACCGCGTGCTGGAGGACGGTGAAAGGATCGAAGGGCCCGATTATACGCTGACGGCTCTCGCGACCCCCGGCCACGCCGCCAACCACCTCTGCTATGAGCTCGAGGAAGAGAAGGCCCTCTTCTCTGGGGACCATGTCATGGGCTGGTCGACCTCGGTGGTGATCCCGCCGGATGGCAATATGGGTGACTACATGGCCTCCCTGAGACGCCTGCTCGATCGCGACCACGACATCTACTGGCCCGGTCATGGCGGCCCCGTCACGGAACCGAAACGGCTTGTCCGTGCGCTCCTCCAACATCGCCGCCAGCGCGAGAAGACCATCCTTGCAGCCCTCGGCGAGGAGCCTCTGACCATCGATTCGATCGTCGAGCGGGTCTATCAAGGCATCGCCGAAAACCTGCGTGAGGCCGCAGCGCAGTCAACGCTCGCGCATCTTTGCGATCTCGTCACGCGCGGCGAGGCGGCAAGCCTCGGTCCGGCAAGCCGCACGGCGCGCTATCTTCGCGCCAGCCCGGAAGGCGGGGCCGACTAAGCGGCGCTCGCCCCCCGCCTTCGCCCTGGCAGGGCTCCAATCTGCGACCCCACACTGTACGCCGCGCAACGTTTTCGACCACAGGGTGAGGTTTGCGTCGCTTCGGTGAGAAAACCTGCCGTTTCGTCACCTTTCTGCCGCAGACCAATCTTAGCCGGCAAGAAACGACACCCGCCTGGACGACACATGATGAAGATTTCACGCCGCGCTGCGCTCGCCGGAGGGGGAGCGCTCGCCCTCAGCCCATTTGCGAGCCGGAGCTTCGCAGCGCCCAATGTCGAGACCGACGGTATCCTTTACGGGCCGACGCAGCCCTTTTCGTTCGATCTTCTGAAGGAGACGGCGAAGACGCTCTCTGAAGCGCCCTGGGAGCCGCCCGCCTCCGCCATGGCGGAAATCCTCGATAAGATCGATTACGACGCCTATTTCCAGATCAGCTATCGCAAGGACCGGACCTTGCATCTCGGCGGGGACAGCGGGGCACCGATCCAGCTTTTTCATCTCGGTCGCTACCAGAAGGACCCCGTCACCGTCGCCGTGGTCAAAGACGGCAAGGCGCATGAGGTTCTTTACCGCCAAAGCTATTTCGATATGCCGGCGGGCCACATCGCCCGCAGCCTGCCGCAAAGTATCGGCTTTGCCGGTTTCCGGGTGATGGCGGAAGACCTCAAATGGGACTGGCTGTCCTTCCTCGGCGCCTCCTATTTTCGTTCGCCGGGAAGTGGCAAGCAGTACGGGCTGTCGGCCCGTGGCATTGCCATCGATACCGGGCTCGCGACCGGCGAGGAATTTCCGCGATTCAGCCGGTTCTTCCTTGAGGGGGTGCCGGGCGATCCCGACCGGCTCACCGTCTACGCGCTGCTTGAGGGTCCGAGCCTCACCGGCGCCTACCGCTTCGATTGCGCCCGCGAGGCCCGCGTCGTCATGGAGACGGAGGCGGTCCTCTTCCCGCGTCAGGCGATCACGCGCCTGGGCATCGCCCCGTTGACCTCGATGTTCTGGTACTCGCAGAAAGACCGACAGCACGCGAAAGACTGGCGGCCCGAGATCCACGATTCCGACGGGCTCGCCATGTGGACCGGCAGCGGCGAACGCATCTGGCGCCCGCTCAACAATCCGCCCGCCGTGATGACCAACAGCTTCAGCGATGACAACCCGAAGGGATTCGGGCTGCTTCAGCGCGATCGCCATTTCGACCATTACCAGGACGACGGTGTCTTCTATCACCGCCGCCCCTCCCTCTGGGTCGAACCGCTCGAAGGATGGGGCAAGGGCGCGGTGCAACTCGTGGAGATCCCGACGGACGACGAGATCTACGACAACATCGTCGCCTATTGGACACCGGAGGAGAAGGTCGAGGCCGGCAAGACGCTCGATCTCAGGTACCGCCTGCATTGGGGATTCGACGAGCCTTACGCGACGAAGGCCGGGCGGGTCGTCGACACCTTTATCGGGGCCGGCGGCGTTCCGGGGCAGCCGCGTCCGAAGGACGTCTATCAATTCGTCGTCGACTTCACCGGCGGCGATCTCCACCGCTTCACCCGCGAAGACGGCGTGACCGCCATGGTTAATGTTTCACGTGGCACATTGGGGCGTTGCAGCGCCTATCCGGTCGTCGACAGCAACGGCCTTTTTCGGGCGGCCTTCGAAGTTCACGTCACCGGAAAAGAGCCGGTGGACCTGCGGCTTTTCCTCAAAAAGGACGGCGAGGCGCTGACGGAGACCTGGATCTCGCAATTCTTCCCGGCCAGCATGGATCTCGCCGACAGCCGCTGAGGTCTCACCCCCGAGGTGGGCTGACGGAAGTCCTTATTGCTCAATCACGGCCTCAGGACTGCCACCACCATTTTCGGCACTCGGATTTTCGTTCCGGGTCCGAAATTGCCATGTCGGTGAGTTGCCACTCCTCCAGCTCCGACAGCCGCCGGCGCTGGCGCGAACGCGCCACGCAAAGGCTCAGCCAATGCCAGCACCGAGCTGCCGCATCGTTCTCGAAGTGCGTTTTTAGAACTCGCCTATCGTCCATATGACGATAGAAGTCGCTTGTTGCCTCGGTGAAAAACGATATTCTCGTACAGGCGATGTTCGATAAACTCACATGACGCGACGCCTTCCCTCACTCAACGCGCTGCGCGCCTTCGAGGCCGCCGGTCGGCACGGCCGGATGTCTTTGGCCGCCGAAGAGCTGAACGTCACCCACAGCGCGGTCTCGCGTCAGGTGCAGCAGCTTGAAGACGTTCTCGGGGTTCCCCTCTTTGAAGGGCCGAAGAACGCCATCCGCCTGACGGAGGAAGGGCGGGCGCTCCTCCCCGGCCTGACGGCCGGCTTCGATCAACTGCAGGCGGCTGTGGCACGCGTCGCGACCAGACGGTCCTCACTCATCGATCTCGCCTGCAGCGGGACGCTCGCCATGCGCTGGCTCATCCCCCGTCTCCACGTCTTCAAAGAGCGGCACCCGGAGATCGAGGTGCGTCTGACGGCCTGCGATCACGATCAAGAATTCGCGCGCATCGATTTCGACCTCGCGCTTAGGGTCGGCACCGGTCCCTGGCCCGCCGGCCTTCTGACCCGGCCCCTCTTTGCCGAAAAGATCGGGCCCGTTCTCTCCCCTTCCATTGCGCGGCTCCTTCCGCAGGACATCGCCGGCCTGCCCATTCTGCACACGCGCACGCGGCCGGGCGCCTGGGTGCAATGGGCAGGCGCGAGCGGCGAGAGAAATCCCGCCAGTGAACTCGAAGCCGCCCCGGCGGCGACCGTCTATCAGCGTTTCTACTATCTCCTGGAAGCGGCGACCGCTGGCCTTGGCGTGGCGATCGGACCCTGGCCGCTCGTGGCGGACGATATCGCGGCGGGTCGGCTCGTTGCACCTTTCGGCTTTTGCCCGAGTGGCAACGACTACATCGCGCTATGGCGACCGCGCCCGACGGCCGCCCTCACGCTTCTCCTCGATTGGCTTTTCGAAGAGGCCGAACGTTTCGAGCCGACGGCGCCAGACCCGCTTTCCTGAGGGCGGCTCGACCTCTTTCAGCGCTCTTCGGACACAAAGAGGGCGGCCGAAGCCGCCCCCAGACCCGCGACCGAAACGGCTCAGGCCTCGGACTTGCGGTAGCTCGACTGCCGTTCCAGCATCCACCCCGGATATTCCGGGGCAAGCCGGCTCACCTGATCGAGCGTCGTGAGCTCGTCGTCGGAGAGACGCACATCGACGGCAGCGAGATTGTCATCGAGCTGCTCCATACGCTTGGCACCGATGATGACGCTCGTCAGCACCTTCTGGTGCAGAAGCCAGGCGAGCGCGATCTGTGCGACACTCACGGAATGCGCCTCGGCGATCTTGCGCATCTCGTCGATGATGGCATAGCCACGGTCCTTGTCGACCGGCGGAAAATCGAAGGTCGCGCGTCGTCCGTCGCCCGATTTTTCATCGTCACGGCTGTACTTGCCCGACAGGAAACCGCCGGCGAGCGGGCTCCACACCATCAGCCCCACCTTCTCGGAGGTGAGCATCGGCACGACCTCGCGCTCGAGATCGCGCCCGGCAATGGTGTAATAGGCCTGCAGCGAGCGGAACGGTGCGAGGTTCTTGCGTTCTGAGATCCCGAGGGCTTTGGCGATCTGCCAGGCCGCCCAGTTCGACACCCCGACGTAGCGGACAAGACCTTGGCGCACGAGCGTATCGAGGGCTTCGAGCGTTTCCTCGATCGGTGTCAGCGGGTCGAATCCGTGGATCTGATAGAGATCGATGTGGTCGAGCTGCAGACGTGTGAGGCTCTTCTTGGCCTGAGCGAGGATGTGATAGCGCGAGGCGCCGGCGCCGTTCGGTCCTTCACCGACGCGCCCCAGAAACTTCGTCGCCACCACGACCTCGTCGCGCGCCACGCCGAGATTCTTGAGCGCCTGCCCGGTGATCGTCTCCGAGCGGCCTTCGGCATAGACATTGGCCGTGTCAATGAAATTGACGCCGGCATCGAGGGCGCGGCTGAGAAGTGCATCGGCATCCTGCTGTCCAAGATTGCCGATCTGGCCCCAGAGCCCCCCGTTGCCGCCGAAAGTCATGGTGCCGAAGCACAGTTCCGAGACAAGAAGGCCGGTCTGGCCGAGCGGATTGTAACGCATGCATTCATCCTTTCGCGTGGGTCGGCCTCGCCCGGTTCGCCCGTGACGAGGCCGCAAATGGTGGATCCGCCGGGCCGGGAAATCCGACCGGTCGCCGCCGCGACTGCGATGCGTCGCTCTCTGCAATCCCGCCCGGATTCACCCGGACGCGTCGGAGCGACGGCTTTGCGGATCGGGACCGAAATGGCGTGCCGGCCGCCCGGTCGCCACGCGGATGCTGTCACCTTTTTGCCTGATCCTCTCAGCCGCGAGCTTTCCTTGTGGCAACCTGACCCGCAAGCATCTATCTCTGCCCTGCACTCTCGCGGACAATGCTCATGCCGGAATCCCTTGCGGGCCTCGATGCTCTCAGCACGCTGATCCGCCGCCATTGTGATGGCCACCGCTGCCAGACCCAGGTGCCGGGCCTCACCCTCGTGCGGTCGGATGGGATGACGCACCCGACGGCCTCGATTTACGAGCCGCTTCTGTGCGTGATCGCTGGCGGTGCCAAGCGCGCCATGCTCGGCGAAAAGCTCTTCGAATATGGCAAGGGCAACTACCTCGTCGTCTCGGTGGATCTCCCCGTTGTGGGGGAGATCTTCAAAGCGAGCCGGGAAGAGCCCTATCTCGCCCTGGCGGTGCGTCTCGATCCGAAGCTCCTCGCCGCTATGCTTCTGGAAATGGGCGATGGAGAGGCCGAAACAACGCTCGCTCCGGGCCTCTCAGTCAGCTTTCTGACTCCTGAGCTCTTGGATCCGATTGTGAGGTTTGTCAGCCTCTTAGACCGACCTCGAGATATCCGGATCCTCGCGCCGCTGATTGAGCGGGAGATCGTCTACAGACTGATGCGAGGACCGCAGGGCGGCACACTCCGGCAGATTGCTCTGTCCGACAGCCGGCTCAGTCAGATCAGCCGCGCCATTGCGTGGATCAAACAGCGCTTCGACAGCCCCCTGAGGATCGAGGACGCAGCCGATATCGCCGGCATGAGCGCCTCGTCCTTTCATCGCCATTTCAAGGCGGTGACGGCCATGAGCCCGCTGCAATACCAGAAGCAGCTTCGGCTGCAGCGCGCCCGCCACATGCTCCTCACGCAAAATGCCGATGCCGGCAGCGTCAGCTTCGCGGTGGGCTATGTGAGCCCGTCCCAGTTCAGTCGCGAATATGCGCGTTTCTTCGGTGCCCCTCCCGCCCGCGATGCGGCGCGGCTCCGCGCCTCGGCGCTCGATGACGCGCAATTGACCGATCCTCTCTGAGGCGGGTGGCGTTTCGCCGGCTCACGGAAACAGATCCCGGCACGACGGCCAGAAGCAACGCCTTTCCCGTTCATGTGTTCTTGCAACAGACCCATCGCGGGAATTGCCCGCAATGGACGGGCCGCGCCCCATCGACCGGGCTTGGCTGGTACGTCCATTTCCTCGTCCCGGTCCTGTCCGCCGCGCAGCGAGACAGGGCGCCGTCTGCAAGAAAGGACGATCTGTGATCACACTCACCGTCAACGAGACCGATTATGAGCTGGACCTCGATCCGCGCACCTCGCTTCTCGATGCGCTGCGCGACCACCTCGCGCTCACCGGCACCAAGAAAGGCTGCGACCACGGCCAGTGCGGCGCCTGCACTGTCCTCGTCAATGGCCGCCGTATCAATTCCTGCCTGACGCTTGCCGTCATGCATGACGGCGATGCCGTCACCACCATCGAAGGCCTTGGCACACCCGAAGCCCTGCACCCGATGCAGGCGAGCTTTCTCGACCATGACGGCTTTCAATGCGGGTACTGCACGCCAGGCCAGATCGTCTCCGCGCTTGGCATGCTCGACGAGTTTCGCGCCGGCTGGCCGAGCCACGTGAGCGCAAGCCTGGACGGCCAGACGGACCTCTCCGACGAAGAAATCTCCGAGCGCATGAGCGGCAATATCTGCCGGTGTTCCGCCTATCCCAACATCGTCGACGCGATCCGCGCCGCCCGCGACGAACGTGCCGGCAAGGCCGAACACGTCACCAAGGCCGAAAGCAAGGAGCCGGCATGAGGGAATTTGCCTATTCGCGCGCCGGCGATCTTGAGGAAGCCGGCCGCCTCGCCGAAGAGCAGACCGGGCGCTTCATCGCCGGTGGCACCAATCTTCTCGATCTCATGAAACTCGAAGTCGAGACGCCGAAGGCGCTCGTCGACGTCTCGCGGCTGCCTTTGACGGAGATCTCGGCGACAGAGGATGGCGGCCTCAGGATCGGAGCCATGGTGACCAATGCCGATCTCGCCGCCGATGAGGCCGTGCGGCGCGATTATCCGGTCCTGTCGCGGGCGCTTTTGGCCGGCGCCTCGGCACAGCTGCGCAACAAGGCAACGACCGGCGGCAATCTCCTCCAGCGCACGCGTTGCTACTATTTCTACGAGACGTCCGCGCCCTGCAACAAACGCAATCCGGGCTCGGGCTGCGCCGCGCTCGACGGCTTCAACCGCATTCACGCGATCCTGGGCGCAAGCGATCAATGCATCGCCACTCATCCCTCGGACATGGCAGTCGCCATGCTGGCGCTCGACGCGAGCGTCGAGACCCGGCTCCCGGACGGCGGAAGCCGGACGATCGCGCTGAAGAATTTTCACCGTCTTCCCGGTCAGACGCCGGAGGTGGAAAGCAATCTGCAGCCGGGCGAGCTCATCACCTCCGTCGTGCTGCCGCCGCCACCGAAGGGCCGGCACATCTATCGCAAGGTGCGCGACCGCGCCTCCTATGCGTTTGCGCTCGTCTCAGTCGCCGCCATCGTCGCCGTGGACAACGGCAACATCGCCTCGGCCCGTCTGGCCTTCGGCGGCCTCGCCCACAAGCCGTGGCGCGACAGGGCGGTCGAGGAAGCTCTGATCGGCCAGGAGCCATCACAAGCGCTGTTCGAAGAGGCCGCGGATCTGCTTCTCAAGGAGGCGACAGGCCACGGCCATAACGATTTCAAGATCCCCCTCGCCCGGCGGACGCTGATCGCCGTTCTCTCCGAGGCGACCAAGGAGGCCGCACAATGACCGACGCAAACACCTATGCGATGGACGAGGCGGTCGGCGAAACGCGCCTTGATCGCGGCGCGCAGGGCGTTCTCGGCAAGCCCCTCAACCGCTACGAGGGTGCCCTCAAAGTCTCAGGCCGCGCGCCATACGCTTACGAGCATCTCGCCGGTGAGGACGTCGCCTACGGCTTCATGGTGACGGCAGGCATCGGGCGGGCGAAAATCCGGTCCGTCGACACATCCAAAGCGGAGGCGGCACCAGGCGTTCTGACCGTCGTCTCGGGAGATGATGTTCTGCGCGCCTCCGCCCTGCCGATGGCACCGGCCGCGCAGACGATCGATGGCGAGGTCTTCCATTACGGCCAGCCGCTGGCGCTCGTCGTTGCCGAAACCTTCGAGGCGGCCCGGCATGCGGCCACGCTCGTCGAAACCCTCTACGAACCCGGCCAGGGCCGCTACAGCCTGCGCGACCAGCTCGACGAGGCGGTCAATCCGGGGCCAGGCGCCATGCAGCCCGACAATCTGCGTGGAGAGTTCGAAGCCGTCTTTGCGGAAGCCGAGGTTCAGTTCGACGAAACCTATACGACGCCGAGCCACAGCGCCGCCCCGATGGAGCCGCATGCAAGCGTCGCCAAATGGGACGGCGACAAACTGACCGTCTGGTCGTCGTGCCAGCTTCTGGAGACGAACGTCATTCAGATCGCCAACGGCGTCGGCGTGCCGGTCGAGAACGTCCGCCTTCTGAGCCCTTATGTCGGCGGTGGCTTCGGTTCCAAACTCGGCATTGGGCCCGACGCCGTCCTGGCGGCACTCGGCGCGAAAGCGGCGGGCAAGCCGGTGAAGGTCGCGCTCAGCCGCCAGCACGTCTTTCAGACGACCTCCCGGCGTTCCGAAACCATCCAGCGCGTGCGCATCGGCACGACGAAGGACGGCCGCATCACCGCGCTCGCGCACGAAAACTTCGTCGTCAACTCGACCGGCAATTCGTTCTTCGAGCCGGTCGCGATTTCGACGGTGTTTCTCTATGCGGGCGAGAATCGGAAAATCACGCATCGGCTTGCAGAGACCGATGTCTTGATGACGGCCTCGGTGCGCGCACCCGGCGAAGCCGTCGGCATGCTGTCGCTCGAGAGCGCCATGGACGAGCTCGCCATCCGATTGAACCTCGACCCGATCGAGTTTCGCAAGCTGAACGAACCGGAGGTCGCGCCGCAGGACGACCTTCCCTTTTCCTCGCGAAAACTCCTGGAATGCTACGAGGAAGGGGCCCGTCGCTTCGGCTGGCAGAACCGTCCCGACAAGCCGTTAAGCCGGCGCGAGGGCGAATGGTGGATCGGTTATGGCATGGCCGCGGCTTCACGCAGCCATCAGCTGATGAAATCCTCTGCCGAGGTGGAGCTCACTCCCGACGGGCGCGCCACGGTCAAAACGGCGATGACCGATATCGGCACGGGCTCCTACACAATCCTGCAGCAGATCACCGCCGAAATGCTGGGACTTCCGCCCGAACACGTGACCGTGCTTTTGGGCGATACGGAGCTGCCAGCCTCCTCGGGGTCCGGCGGCTCCTGGGGGGCGAACAGCGCCGGGTCGTCGGTCTATCTGGCCTGCGAAGACCTCGTGACGGAGCTTGCAAAACGCCTCGAGGTCGACGCCTCGGACCTCACGCTGAAGGACGGCCGGGCGATCGCGGGCAACCGGCAAATCCCGTTCGACGAGATTCTGGAAGGCGAGACGCTCACCGGCCGCGGCACGATCGAGCCGGGGAAGACAGCGGACACCACCAATCAGGCAAGCTATGGCGCGCATTTCTGCGAGGTGGCCGTCAACGCCGTGACGGGCGAGACGCGGGTGCGCCGGCTTCTGACCGTCGCTGCCGCCGGGCGTATCCTCAACGAGAAGACGGCCACGTCGCAATGCTATGGCGGTCAGATCTGGGGGATCGGCTCGGCGCTCGAAGAGGAGCTGGTGATCGATCCCCGCACCGGCCTTCTGGTCAATCACGACCTCGCCGAATACCACGTTCCGGTGAACGCCGACGTACCGCAGCTCGAGGTCGTCTTCCTTGAGGAGCGCGACACGGCGGCGAGTCTACTCGCCGGCAAGGGGCTCGGAGAGCTCGCTCTTGCGGGCGTCGGGGCGGCCATCACCAACGCCATCTATAACGCCTGCGGCGTGCGGGTACGCGATTATCCGGCGACTCTCGACAAGGTTCTCGCAGGTCTCCCAGACGCCTGACTCATGGATATTTTTGATCACTACAACCGAAATTATGCGTTGGAGTGATTGAAGCCCTGAATGCGAGAAGATCGGTCTCCCGGACGGAGACCGATCTTGACCGCATTGAGCGACGAACCCGAAATCACCGCAGACACCTTTGTCGACGCAGACCGAGACGAATCCCTCGCCGCGTCGGCGACCGAGACACCCAGCTCGTTTTTCGGCAGCATCCTCCCCGGCGTGGGTCTCGCCGCGGCGATCGCAGCGGCAGCCTTCGGGCTTCGTCAGCTGCCGGGGCTCGGCGCCTTCAGCCCGATGATCATCGCGATCCTCATCGGTATTCTGTTTCACAATCTCATCGGCACGCCAGCCGTCGCCAAGCCAGGTGTCGGCTTTTCCATGCGCCGCATCCTCCGCTTCGCCATCATTCTGCTCGGCCTGCAGCTGACGGCTGCGCAGGTGATCGAGGTCGGCGGAACCGGGGTCGCCATCATCATCGCCACGCTTCTTTCGACCTTCACCTTCACGGTCTGGTGCGGGAGAAAGCTCGGTGTGGAACGCAAGCTCGCCGAACTGATCGCCGCCGGTACGTCGATCTGCGGGGCCTCCGCCGTCATCGCCACCAACACCGTGACCAACGCCCATGACGAGGACGTCGCCTATGCGGTCGCCTGCGTCACCATCTTCGGCTCGATCGCCATGTTCGCCTATCCGTTCCTCGCTCCGCTCTTGGGTCTCGGACCGCATGCATTCGGTCTGTGGACCGGAGCCTCGGTGCACGAGATCGCCCAGGTGGTCGCGGCCGCCTATCAGAACGGTGCGGAGGCCGGCGAATTCGGCACCATCGCCAAGCTGTCGCGGGTAATGATGCTGGCCCCCGTCGTGCTCGGCCTCGGCATTCTCGCCCGCGAGCGTCTCGCCGCCTCCGGCAATTCCGCCGCCCGCGCGCCCATCCCGTGGTTCGTGCTCGGCTTCATCGCGCTCGTCGGCGTCAACAGCCTCATGGAAATCCCGGAGACGGCCAAAAGCGAGATCGCCCTCGCCACGACCTTTCTTCTGTCGATGGCGCTCGCCGCGATGGGGCTTGAGACAGATGTGCGCAAGCTCAAGGCGGAGGGCCTGCGCCCCGCGCTTCTCGGCCTCCTCGCCTTCCTCTTCATCGCGACGTTCAGCCTCACTCTGGTGAAGCTTTTCTTCTGAGACTGCGAGCGCCTCAGAACCAGAAGATCAGGACGAGGACCTGCGGCGCCAGGATGCGCAGCACCATGACGAGCGGATAGACCGTCGCATAGGCAAGCGACGGTGCCTCGGAGGGACGGATGGCATTGGCGAAGGCGAGCGCCGGCGGATCGGTCATGCTGCCGGCAAGAAGCCCGCACAATGTCAGGTAATTGAGCCGCACGACGAGGCGGCCGATGAAGCCGATGATGAGAAGCGGGATGATGGTGATGAGGGCGCCATAAAGGAGCCAGACGAGCCCGTCGCCCTCCACGAGGATGGAGACAAAACTCTCACCCGCCTTGAGCCCGACGATGCCGAGAAAGAGCACGATGCCGATCTCACGTAAGGCATGATTGGCGCTCGACGGCATGAACCAGACGAGCGGGCCGATATGGCCGAGGCGCGACAGGATGATGGCGACGACGAGCGGTCCGCCCGCAAGCCCGAGCTTCACCGGCGCCGGCATGCCCGGAAAAGCGACCGGGATGGAGCCGAAGAGAACACCGAGCGCAATGCCGAGGAAGATCGGCAGGATCTGCACCTGCTCCAGAGCCTGACTGCGATTGCCGAGGACCTGGGCGGCCTTGTCGAGGTTTTCCGGATGGCCGATGACCGTGCAGATGTCGCCGAATTGCAGGCGCAGCCCGTCATGCGGGGCGAGCTCGATGCCGGAGCGCGTGACCCGGCTGATGACGACATCGTGGCGGTGCAGCAGATCGAGGCTGCCGAGAGAGGCGCCAAAAACGTTGGAATTGGTGACGACGAAGCGCTTCCACTTCACGTCGGACGGGATCGCCTTCAGATCGGTTTTCGCCTGCTGGCCGAGGATGCGGACCATGCCGGGCAGTTTCTCCGCCGGGCCGACGAGAAGCAGGACATCGTTGAGCCGGACCTCCTTCTCCGGATGCGCGACCTCCACGACACCGTCGCGCATGATGCGGGAAACGACGAGGCTCATCTCCTCGAGCCCCGGCAGGGTGCCGATCGTCAGCCCCTGCATGTTGCGGTTGGTGACCTTGACGTTGACGGTCTGCAGCCCCTGCTGTTTGGCGGCCCGCTCCGCTTCGAAGGCCGCCTGCTCGGCTTCGGGCCGGATGCGCAGCACGGCCCGCACGATCCCCATGGTCAGGAGAATTCCGAGAATGCCGAAAGGATAGGCGACGGCATAGCCGAGCGCGGGTGCGGCGAGCGCCTCTGGCCCCGCCCCGACGCTCGTCAGCATCTGAGTGGCGGCACCGAGCGACGGCGTGTTGGTCGTCGCCCCGGACATCAGGCCGAGCATCACCGGCAGAGGCACGCCGACGATAAGGTGCAATGCGGCCGCGACGAGGATGGAGAGAAAGACGAGACCGGCAGCGAGCCCGTTGAGCGCGAGGCCGGAGCGCTTGAGCGCCGAAAAGAAGCCCGGCCCGACCTGGATGCCGATCGAGTAGACGAAAAGGATGAGGCCGAATTCACGCAGGAAATGCGCAACCTCCGGGTCGACGGTAAAGCCGAGATGACCCCAGACGATGCCGGCGAACAGCACGCCGCCAATGCCGAGGGAGACGGAGCCGATCCGCACATTGCCGAGAGCAAGGCCGGTAACGGCGACGAGACAAAGCACCACGAGGCCGCTTGCGACGGGATCGAGGCCGGAAAGGAGGGCGGAGAAATCCATCACGAAGATCCGCTGGCGGGCAGAGGGGAGGAGGAGCCCGCGACTGCGCAGACATCTGCCTTGAAACCCGACAGGGACCTTCCGCCTGGGTGCTGGACAGGACCTTGCGGCGGCGATCCGCGGCGGGGTCTCGAAGCGAACACCGCGCGCGCCGCCTCTAGCACGGAGACTGGGCTCCCGTCATCGGCGGCCCGACGCGACATCTCCGCCATCGCAGCTTCAGGCACGAAAAACGCGGCGGCTTCATGCAGTTCGGGTGGGGCGATCACGTCTCACTCGGCAGCCTGTGGCGGGAAGTTGCGCGAGCATCGGCGATTTGGAGTGGGCATTCAAGACCGAGGGTCGACGGTCCCCGGCGCCTTGCCTCCCGCCACCAGAGCAATCGCCGGCAAGGCCAGAACCGCGAGACCGGCGGCCCCCGCGAAGAAGAGCGAATAGCCGAAACGTTCGGCGAGAAACCCGGCCGCGACCCCGCCGCTCAATGACAGAAGCGCATCGACGCATTGGAAGAGCGTGAAATCGATCCCGGCCTGGCGCGGATCTGACCAGCGCATGAACTGCGAATAAAGCGCCACGAAACCGAAGGCCATCAGCCCCGACGTCGCCGCCAATGCCACGCCGATGACGAGCCAGAGTGGGATCCACGGCGCCGTCGCCGAGAAGGAGAGAAACGCAAGAACGGACGCCTGCAGAGCCAGAGCCGCCACCAGAACCGGCCGTGGCCCCCAGAGGCGCACGCAGGCGCCCCCCAAAAGTGATCCGGAAACGCCGAGAAAAATCGAGCCGAGCCCATTGAGGATACCGATCGTGGCGAGGCTGACCTCACGGTCGACAAGATAGGGCGACAGCATGTTGAAGGCCGTCTTCTGGGCAACGACGTAGACCGCCGCCACGACGAGACCTCGGCGGATTTCAGGACGAGCGAGCGCCGCCCGAAGCGAGGGAAGATGCGTCCGCTCGGCCTCGAAATTGGCGGCCCGCGATTGGACGAGAAAGGGCAGCGCGAGGAGCATCACCATAACGGCCATCGTCCATACGCCCGCGGTCCAGCCGCTATGGCCGACGATCACCAGAAACAGCCCACCACCGAGCGCCGAGCCGAGATAGGCACCGCCCACCTGGGCGGTGTTGCCCCAGCCCTGCTGTCGCGTAGAGAGATTTTCCACCGCATAGCCGTCGCACGCGATATCGACGGTCGCCGTGGCGAAGGCAGCGAGCGTGAGAAGCCCAAAGATCGGCCAAAGCGCGTGAAGAGGCAGCGCCCCGATGAGCCAGAAAGTGGCGACGACCAGGGACGTGCCCGCAAGCACGATCGCACCCGAACGATTGCGCCCGCGCCGCGGCAGCCGGTAGCGCTCCACCAAAGGCGCCCAGAGAAATTTGAGCGCCCAGGGAAGCGCGATCAGCGAGACGAGGCCGATATCGCCGAGATCGGCGCCCTCATTGCGCAGCACGGCCGGCAGGCCAACCCAGGTCAGCCCGCCGATAACGCTTTGCGCCACATAGAGGCCGCCGATCGCCGCGAGCGTGGCGATCGGTGAGATCAGCCAGCTCTGACGTGCTGTCTCCGCCCCCTCGTCTGCCGCCATCAGAAGCGATAGCGCAGGCTGCCGATGATCGTCCGCCCCTCGTCGCGGTAGCAATAGCCGGAGGTGCACACCGGCTCCCGCTCATCCAGCAGGTTCTTGGCGTTGATCTGCAATTTGGCCCCGGCGAGCCGCGGATCGCGGGCGCCGAAATCGTAGGAGAGCGAGGCGTCGATGAAGTAGCGATCGTCGTTCTTCAACGTGTTGGCGTCGTCACCATAGCTTTCGCCGACATAGCGCACGCCTGCCCCGATCCCGAGACCGGCAAGCGGCGAGCCCGGCTGGAACTGATAAAGGCCCCACAGCGAGAAGATGTTGTTGGGCACGCCGGACAATTCGTTGCCGGCAGTGCCGGTCGCGCCCTTGTCGATGGTCATCTTGAGATGCGTATAGGAGGCGATCAGATTGAGGCCGTTGTCGAGCGAGGCCTGAGCCTCGAATTCGATCCCCTCCGAGGTGAGATCGAGCTGGCGCTGCCGGTTGATTCCCGTCGTCGTGTCGAAGACCACCCCGTCCGTCTGCTCGATGTTGAAATAGGCGGCGCTCACGATCGCATTGGTGTCGGGGATCTCGTATTTCACGCCCACTTCGAGCTGCTCGGCGATGGTGGGCTGCGCCGCTCGGCTCTCGTCGCTCGTCACATCGTCGTAGACGCGGCCGATGTTCGGCGAGAAGGAAGTCGAATAATTGGCGTAGGGGATGACGCCCCACCGGCTGCGATAGGAGAGCCCGACGCGGCCGGAGAAGTCTTCATCGTCATAGTCGGTTTCGACGCGGTCGGTGTCGATGGAGGTGGTCTCGACCCAGTCGTAGCGGCCGCTCAGGAACAAGGTGAAGCCGTTCCATTCCATCTGGTCGTGCAGATAGGCGCCGATGCCGTTCATCTCCTGGCCGCCGTCATAGGCGAGCGGGGCGCTGGCGATGTCGTCGATCGAGGCATAGGAGAGCGCGCTCGAAGCGTCGTATTCAGCCCATGTGTAGTCGATCCCGGCAAGCGCCGTATGCGAGATCGCCGCCGTATCGAAGGTGAACTGCGCCATGTTGTCGACGACGAAGGAGGCCGCGTCTTCCTCGTAATGGCCCCAGTAGCGGGCAAGATCGGCGCCGCTCGCATAATGGCCCGAATACTGGAGGTCGGCATCGACCTTGCTGTAGCGCAGATTCTGACGAACCGTCAGAAGATCGCTGAAGCGGTGCTCCAGCTCGTAACCGATCCGCCCCTGGTTCTGAACGAAGTCGTTGTAGTCGGGATCGCCCTCGTAGAGATCGGACACGACGCCATAGGCCGGATTGTAATAGGAGGCCGTGCCGCCCGTAATCGTGCGCGACAACTCGCTCAAGACGGTGAGCGTCGTATCTTCATTGGGCTTCAGCGTGAAAGCCGGCGCCAGATAGTACTTGTTGTCGGGATAGGAGGGCAGTTCCGCGTTGGCATCGCGTGCGAGCCCGGTCAGCCGATAAAGCAGGGTCCCGGAATCGTTCGCCGGTCCCGAAAAGTCGATGCCGATCTGATAGCGATCGTAGCTGCCGCCAACGAGCTCCACCTCGCGAAAGGTCTCTTCCTTCGGCCGCTTGGTGACGATGTTGACGATGCCGCCCGGGCCGCTGACGCCATAAAGCGAGGAAGCGGGGCCTTTCAGAATGGTGATGCCTTCGATGCCGTAAGGCTCCGTCTTGAAGAGTGCCGTCGGGGAATTGTACTGGCGCAGCCCGTCACGGAAGATGCCGTTGTAATAGGCGTTGAACCCACGCAGCGTGAACGCGTCGAAGCGCGAATCGAAACCGAAATTGTTGGGATTGGCGCTGGCCGTATAGCCCAGCGTCTCGTTGAGCGTCCGGGGCTCCTGGTCCTCGATCTGATCCTGCGTGACCACCGTGATCGCCTGCGGAATGTCCGCGATCGGCGTATCGACCTTGGTGCCGGCCCGATCCTGTTTGGCGACATAGCCATCCTGCTTCAGGATCTGATCGCTCTCCGCCTCGACGACGATCGGCTGCAGTGCGATCGGCTCGTCCAGATCCTGCGCGTGAACGTTTCCGGGCACGCCAATCAGGACGAATGAGCCGAGAGCGGCGACGTTGAAGCCCAGACGGGTGCGGTGGAGGATCATGTGCTCTCTCTTCTTCAGAATGCCGGCAGCCGCCGTGCAAAACCTGACGAGTGGAGTCAACATTTGCAGACGGCACAACGCCGCCCGCAGGATAAAACCTAACTTAATGTGTCATATTTATCTCACCCGAAAAAAGCCAGGTGAGCTGCGGGTGAGAGAAAGGCGATTTCCGGATTGTCACATCCCGGGCCCCGCTGGCCTTCCGTCCGCATCGACCAACGCCGGGCGTTTGCGCCCGGTGACCTTCGAAGCGGACCGTTCCGGGGCGGCGGAAACGGCGCCTTAAAATGCGCCGTTGCGTTCAGAGCCAGACGGGCACGACGGAGCATGCCAGAAGCAGGCCGAGCGCCCTGTTGAGGATGCGCCACTGTCCGTCGCTGCGGACCGCACGGGCGAGCATCAAGCCCGCCACGCACCAAAAGGACAGAGAGGCGAGAGCGAAGGTACCGAACACGGTGCCAAGCAGCACACCGAGTTGGCCCGGACTGGACGCCATCGCGACAAAGGCGGCCGCCGCGCCCGTCGTCATCGCCCATCCCTTCGGATTGTGCCAGAGCATCCAGAGACCCGCGAAGAACCCGTTCGGCTTGGCGTTGCCGTCCAATCGTGGCGCGCTACGGCAAGCGGTCTGCCAGGCGAGCCACAGAAGATAGACCGAGCCCGCCACCTTCATGCCGAGGGCGAGCGAGGGCAGCGTCAGCAGGAGACCGGCCAACCCAAAGCCTGCCAAGGCGGCCATCGAGGCCAGGCCGACCGAGATGCCGACGATCAACGGAAGCGACTGACGGAAGCCGAAATTGGCGCCGGAGATCGTGGCCAACGTCGTGGCGCCGCCAGGGCTGGCGGTTGCGATGAGAGCAAACAGCAAGAGGGAAGCGAGGGCGTCCATGGCGAGCGATCCAGTTGCAGGGCCCCCGTTGGTTACCGTCCCGAGTGGATGCAACGAAGCTAATCTTGCTAAAGCTCGATATTAGCGTCTTTAATGAGACATGGCGCGCAATCTCGACATCGCCCTTCTCCGGACCTTCGCGACCGTTGCGGACCAGGGCAGCATGACGCGAGCAAGCGATATTCTGCATTTGACCCAGGGCGCGATCAGTCAGCAGATCGCACGGCTCGAGGCCCTGGTCGGTACCGCGCTTCTATTGCGCCACCCGCGCGGCCTGCGGCTTACGCCCGCCGGTGAAAGGTTCCTTGGACGAATCCGCCCCCTGATCGTCACAAACGACGAGATCTGGTCCGAAATCGAGCGGGGCGACGTCTCTGGCCCGGTCCGGCTCGGCCTGCCCTTCGATCTGGTCGACTCCTGCTTCGCAGCCAGCTTGAAGAGCTACTGCGAGGCTTTTCCGAAGGTCGAGCTGACACTCGTCTGCGCCGCGTCGCCGGATCTTCTCGACATGGTCGGGCGCGGACGCCTGGACCTTGCAGTGATCGAAAGGGCGGTCGATTCGGAGGGTGGCGAAGTGTTGGCGATCGATCGTCTCGTATGGGTCGGAGCCCGCGCCGGTCAGGCACACAAGCGATCCCCCTTGCCGATCTCGCTTGTTGGTGAGACCTGCGTGTTCCGGCCAGCCGTATCGGAGGCGCTTGCGGAAGAGAAGCTTGCCAGCCGCATGGTGTTTGAGACCGGTGGGCTCGACGCGACGCGCACCATCGTCAAAATGGACCTCGCCATCTCCGCCTGGCTGGCCACCACCGTCCCTGCCGATTTCGACATCATCTCAGAAGATGCAGGCCTCCCGCCCTTGCCATCCTTTGCGATCACGCTTCACAGAGCGGATGGCGCTCGCGGCGCGATCTTCGACGAACTCGCACGGCAGCTTCGGAATGCCATGGCACGGCCGCGGCTGGCTGCGTGACCGGAACGACCAAAGCCGATGGGCGTGATCGTCCGCGCGATCATGAGTGAACTGATCGCGCATTGCCACGCCATCGCCGCACAGCGTTCCACGACGGCCTTACCGAGACCGCGGCCTGCGTGCGTCACCAAAGGTCTTTCTGTCAAATTCGCATTATCCGGCCTGTTGCGCTCTCTGCCTGCACAAGCAGGAGAGAGCCGCAGGCGTCGTTATCACCGATCCTTCACAGGCGCATGCCACCGGAGACTTCGATGCGCTGCGCATTAATCCAGTGATTTCCATCGGAAAGGAGTGACGTGATCATCTTGCCAATGTCTTCCGGCAGCCCGGGGCGACCGAGCGCCGTCATCTCGGAGACGATCTTGTAGACGTCTGGGTTGTCCCGAACGATGCCGCCGCTGAAATCGGTCTGAATAGCACCCGGAGCGACCGTATTGACGTTGATGTTCCGCTTGCCCAGGTCATGCGCCAGATATCGCGTGAAGACTTCTACGGCGCCCTTGAACACCGCATACGCGACGCTGTCCGGATTGACGAAACGGGTGACGCCCGACGAGATGTTGATGATGCTCCCGCCGTCATTGATGAGCGGCAGAAGTTTCTGAGTAAGGAAGAACACACCCTTGAAATTGACGTTGTATAGCTTGTCCAATTCGTCAGGCGTCACATCGGAGAACGCCGTGTGGTTCGAAATACCGGCATTGTTGATAAGATAATCAATCTTGTTCGTTCCGAGCTGCTTCAGCGCGTCTTTCGCCTGCGCGACGAAAACGTCGAAGCTGCCCGTGTTACCGGTATCGAGTTTGAGGGCGATGGCCTGGGCGCCCGCCCTCCCCGCCGACACAACGACATCCTTCGCTTCGGATTCCGCTGAATGATAAGTGAAAATTGAATCCACGCCGCTCTTGGCGAGATTGATAACGGCGCTCCTCCCGAGACCACGGCTTCCGCCGGTCACCAAAGCAATCTTTGTCATCGGATCATCTCCTCATACGCGATCCTCGATAGGTGGCGCGTTGATCCTACACAAACAATACGGCACAATCCGAACAGGCTGTATGGTGTAGTGAACAATGAAGATTGAGCCTAATGAGCTCAGGATTTTCGTCGATGTGGCGAAGGCAGGCGGCTTTCGCGACGCCGCGCGACTGAATGGGAAGAGTCCGTCCTGGCTGAGCCAGACGGTGCGAAGTCTTGAGGATGAACTCGGCGTTCGCCTCTTCAATAGGACGACACGCAGCGTGGCCCTGACCGATGCGGGCAGCCGGCTTCTGGAACGACTGGCGCCAGCATTTTCCGAAATGGATGCGGCGCTCGAAGTCATAAACGGCTATCGGGATCGTCCCGCCGGCACCGTTCGCCTCAACGTGCCGACGGTTGCGACGCGCTTGATCCTGCCTTCGATCCTTCCACCCTTCCTGGCCGTATATCCGGATATCCGTGTGGAGGTGGTGGTCGACGAGAGCTATGCCGATCTCATGGCGTCTCGATGCGATGCAGGCATCCGATACGAAGAACGCCTCGAGGCCGACATGATTGCCGTTCCGATCGGACCGCGATCGCAGCGTTTTGCGACTGCGGCCAGCCCTGGCTATTTGAAACGCCGCGGCACACCGGAGCATCCTCGCGATTTGTTATCTCACGCCTGTCTTTGCGCTCGTTTTCCGAGCGGCGTCATGGCGACATGGGAATTCGAACGCGACGGTGAAGTTCTGCGAATCGATCCGTCCGGTCCCTTGATGGTGCAGGCCGGCGGCTCCAGCGATCTCATCGTTGAAACGGCCATTGCCGACATCGGCATCATCCATCTCTTCGAAGGCTGGCTGGCCCCATATTTGAAAAAAGGGCTTCTGGAGCCAGTACTGAAACCCTGGTGGCAGAGCTTCAGCGGTCCTTTTCTCTATTATCCAAGCCGTCGCCTGCTTCCTGCACCCGTGAGGGCTTTCGTCGATTTCGTCAAAACCGCGTCATGAAGCCTGCAACGTCTCTGCGGGCCGGCTGGCACATCAGCAACTCAGATCGGTTCGGGCTTGAGGCAGGCACAGACGCGATCGAGGGAGCGCGCAGCTCTTTCTCCACTCGTCTTTTCCGCACCTCTGCAGATGCAGACCATCGAAGCTGCGAACACAGGGGTGCCGGTTTCGAAGGCAACGACCGACGTCGCCCCGACCAACACATCCCGCTGACAGAAAACCGACGGTGGAATCTTTGAAAAAATCAAGGGTGACGCCCTGAGGCGTCGCCATTCAATCTCTTTGATTTTCTTGAGAAACTGGAGCGGGCGATGGGATTCGAACCCACGACCCCAACCTTGGCAAGGTTGTGCTCTACCCCTGAGCTACACCCGCATCCATCGCTGCACCGCCGTGCGGCGGGAGCGGTCGCCTATATGGCGCAAGCGATTGGCCATTGCAACACCTGAAATGCGTTGATCGCGAGAACAATTTTCTCGGACGAAGATCGGCCGCTCTTCCGCCCTCCTCTCTCCTGCGCACGGCCCGCAGGCGCCTGTCGCCGCCGCCTTGGCTTGTGCCCGTGTCCGGCCTTGGTTATGGCGACGCCTTTACGAAGCTTGTGGGGCAAGAGACATGGCGAAAGGTCGCGCCGAACTGATGGCGTTCCTCGAAGAGATCGGCATTTCGACGGAAACGATGGAACACCCGCCGCTCTTCACCGTGGAGGAATCGAAACGCCTGCGCGGCACGATCGAAGGCGCCCACACCAAGAACCTCTTCTTGAAGGACAAGAAGGACCAGGTCTTTCTGCTCGTGGCCAAGGAAGACGCCGAGATCGATATGAAGACGCTTCATAAGCGGCTCGGCTCGGCGCGCCTCTCCTTCGGCAAGCCGGAGCTTTTGGAAGAGCTCTTGGGCGTGCGTCCCGGCTCCGTCACGCCGTTCTCCGTGATCAACGACGAGGCGGGACGCGTCACCGTTCTCCTGGACGAACCTCTCCTCTCCTACGACGTCTTGAACTTCCACCCGCTGGAAAACACCGCGACGACGAAGATCGGCCGCGACGATCTCTTCACGTTTCTGAAGGCGACCGGCCACGAGCCGCAAATCCTTGCCGCGTCCGGCGATGCGGCCTGATCCGATCATCCTGCGTCGCGCTGAAGAGCACGACCGCGCCGCCCTCAACGCCCTGACGCAGGCCTCCACCGCCTATCGCGGGCGCTACCGGGCGATGCTGGACGGCTATGCAATCAGCGAAGCCCAGATCGCCGAGGACATCTTCGTCCTGGCGGAACAGGCTGGCAAAATCCTGGGCTATTACAGCCTGACGACGACGCCGGCGCCTGAACTCGATCTCCTCTTCGTCGCCGACGAGGCGCAGGGAACCGGGCTGGGTGCCGCCCTCATCGCCGATTTGAAGCGTGAAGCGGCCGCGCGCGGCATCCGTGCCATCAAGATCATCTCGCATCCGCCGGCGCAGGCCTTCTACGAAAAGATGGGCGCGCGGGTCGTTGGTCGGGAGCCCGCCTCCGGGCCCGTCTCATGGACACGCCCCATCCTTGAACTCGCCATCTGCGATGACAGTTCGAGCGACAGGCGGGTGCGCGGCGACATCGCCCGTCAAGGCGACGCCTGACCCAATTGCTTTCCCGGCTACGATCGCCACATATCGCCACGACACATGGAAGGAAGCCGCAAATGAGCGCAGAAGGATTCATCCTCGGCGGCCAGACGAGCGCCCCGCAGTCCCAAAACGACGCCTCCGGGCTCATCAAGGAGACCACCACGCAGGCCTTTCGCGTCGACGTTATGGAGGCCTCGCGCGAGGTTCCGGTTCTGGTCGATTTCTGGGCACCCTGGTGCGGCCCGTGCAAGCAGCTGACGCCGATTCTCGAAGCCGCGGTGAAGAAGGCCCGTGGCAAGGTGAAGCTCGTCAAGATGAACATCGACGATCACCCGGAGATCGCCGGCCAGCTCGGGATTCGCTCCATCCCGGCCGTGATCGCTTTCAAGGACGGCCAGCCTCTCGACGGCTTCATGGGCGCGCTTCCCGAAAGCCAGGTGATGGATTTCCTGCAGCGGATCGCGGGCCCCGTCGGGCCGAGTTCCGCCGAGGCGGCCCTCGCCGCGGCAGATGCCGAACTCGAAGGCGGCAATCCGGCAGGGGCTGCCAATCTCTATGCGCAGACGCTGCAGGAAGAGCCGGAGAACGCGGCAGCCCTGGCCGGCCTCGTGCGCTGCGAGATCAGCCTCCACAATCTCGACGCGGCCCGGGGGCTGCTCGACGGGATCGAACCGGCGCTCGCCAGTAACGAAGCTCTCGTGCAGGCACGTGCGGCACTCGAACTCGCGGAGCAATCTGAAAGCCTCGGCGACCCCAACGCTCTCAAAGCGCGGCTCGAGCAGGATCCCGCAGACCATCAGGCACGCTTCGACCTTGCGCTCATCCTCAATGCACGTGGTGATCGTACGGGCGCGGCGGAATGTCTCCTGGAGATCGTGCGCCGCGACCGCGAATGGAACGATCAGGCGGCGCGCAAGCAGCTTGTGCAGTTCTTCGAAGCCTGGGGAACCAAGGATCCGGCGACGGCTAAGTCCCGTCAGCGCTTGTCGTCTCTGCTTTTCGCCTAGTTCTAGACTGGAAAGCATTCGACGAGGTGTTGCGAATGGCCATTCAGGCCGGAAATCGCTGTTACAGAGATCCATCCGACCTTCCCGACCGGATCCCGGTGTTTCCGCTCTCCGGCGCTTTGCTGCTGCCGAGTGGACAATTGCCGCTGAACATCTTCGAGCCGCGCTACGTCGCCATGATCGACGACGCGCTGCGCGGAGAGCGGCTCATCGGGATGATCCAGCCGGTGATCGGGTGCAGCGAGGATTGTCACACGGCCCCTCTCTGCCAGGTGGGCTGCGCCGGGCGGCTGACCCAGATCGCCGAAACGGGCGACGGCCGCTATCTCGTGACCCTCACCGGCGTATCACGCTTCGTGATCCGGCAGGAGCTGGAAACGGAAGCGGACTACCGCGCCTGTCAGGTGTGTTTTGAGAAGTTTACGTCTGACTTCCAGCCGCGCCAGGGTGAGGAGGATATCGATCGGGCGGCTCTTCTCTCGGCTTTCCGCAGCTATCTCACCGCCCACGACCTCGAAGCCGATTGGGAGAGCGTGGAACGCGCCTCGAATGTCGGCCTGCTCACGGCTTTGTGCATGATGAGCCCGTGGGGCCCGGCCGAAAAGCAGGCGCTTCTGGAGGCGCCGAGCCTGAAAGAGCGGGCGGAGACATTGATCGCCATCGCCGAATTGTCGCTGGCAGGCTCGCACGATCAGGCGCCCGTGCAATAGTGGGCCGAGACGAGGACATGCAGGAGGACAGGATGATGCGCGAAGAGGCCGCCGGACCGCCGGATGAAACGTCAAGCCAGCGTCAGGTCGATCCGAAGCTCTTGGAAATTCTCGTCTGCCCGGTCACCCGCACGACGCTCGAATACGATCGCGAGCGACAGGAGCTCGTCAGCCGCGCTGCCAGGCTTGCCTATCCAATCCGCGACGGCATTCCAATTCTGCTTGAAGAAGAAGCCCGTCGCCTGGAAGATTAGGCGGAAGCAGGGGGGCGCAGGTGGCAAAAAAGCGCGGCGCGGAAAGCCGCGAGCGGCTCGTCAACGCCGCTGCCGATCTTTTCTGGCAAAAGGGTTTTGCGGCGACCTCACTCGCCGAGATCGGAGCGGCAGCGGGCATTCCGCTCGGCAACATCTATTATTATTTTCGCTCCAAGTCAGCTCTCGCCGAGGCGGTCGCCGCGATCATGGCCGAGCAGATGCAGGCGGCACTCGAGGAGATCGCCGCAGCGGCGGACGCCCCTGATGCGCGCCTTGCGGCGCTCGTCGATCTTCTGTCGCATTCCGTCGCGACACGCACCGAGCGCGGCTGTCCGATCCGCAGAGCCTCGGCGGAGTTTCGCGATCCGGCTCCCGAGGCATCGGCACGGGCCGCCGCAATCCTCGCCCATCTCGAAGCCTGGCTCACAAACGAACTGGCACGCATCGGCGCGCGCCCGGCCGACGCTCAGGCATCTGCGGCCAAAGCCTTGATTCTGTGGCAGGGCGGCATTGCCCTCGCCGAAGCGCGCCGCGACGAGGCACCGCTCAGACAGGCGCTTCAGGACATGCGCGCACTTTTCCGCGAGGCGGCACGACAGAGCCGCGGCGGCGAGAGAGCGGGAGCCCCGCTCTCAGCCGATCCGGGACGAACGACAGGCTTCTAGCGCATTCGCCCGGGCTAAAGCGCCTCGCCGCGCATCAGCCGGGGCAGTTCGCCGCCAAGACCAGCCGCCTCTTTGATGAAATTCTGCTTCAGGAAGGGCAGACGGTCGACGATCCCGAGGCCGACGGAGCGGGCCGTCCGCAGCATCTTGTTTTCCTTGGAGAAGAGCCGGTTGAGGACATCGGTCGTCACGCCCATCTGCCAGCTGTCGAACCGCCGCCATTGTTCATAGCGCTTCAAGGTCTCGATATGCCCGATATCGAGGCCGAGGCGATTGGCGTCGACGACGATCTCCGCAAGGGCTGCCGCATCCCGGAATCCGAGATTGAGCCCCTGGCCGGCAACCGGATGAATGCCGTGCGCCGCATCGCCGAGAAGCGCGAAATGGGGCCGCACGAAATCGCGCGCCAGCGTGAGCCCGAGCGGATAGCCCTGCCGTGGACCGTCGAGCGAAAGCTCGCCGAGATGATGGCCGAAGCGCCGCTCCAGCTCGATCTGAAACACGAACTCGTCTTCGGCGAGAAGCTTCTTGGCGTCGGCCTCGCGTTCGGTCCAGACGAGAGAGGAACGGTTGCCCTTGAGTGGCAGAATGGCAAAGGGGCCCGAGGGCAGAAAATGCTCGCGGGCAACACCGTGATGGGGCCGCTCATGCGCGACCGTGACCACGATCGCCATCTGCTTGTAGCGCCAGGAGACGGTGGCGATCCCGGCCTTGCCGCGCAGCCCCGAGCGCACGCCGTCGGCAGCGACGAGAAGGCGCGCATCGACCTGTTTGCCGGAGCCGAGCGAGAGCGCGACTGAGTTTCCCTCGACGGTGAAGTCGCGCACCGTCTCCGGGGCGACGATCTCGATGCCCGCCGCAACGCTCGCGTCCTGCAAGGCCCCGGTCAAAACGCCATTCGGCACCATATGGGCGAAGGGTTCGCCATCGGAGAGCGGCTCCTGGAAGGTGAGGAAAATCGGGCGCACGGCATCGCTGGTAGCGCTGTCGGTGATCTCCATGGCGTTGATCGGCTGCGCCTCGTCGGCCACGTGCCCCCAGACACCGAGCGTATCGAGCATGCGCTTGGCGGCCGCCGCGATCGCGGAAGCCCTTTGATCGGCGCCGGCAGGTTTTCTCCCGGCGGCATCGATGAGCATGACATCGAGGTCCGGCGCGCCGCGCTTGATGGCAAGCGCCGCCGTAAGCCCGGCCGACCCACCACCCGCAATCACCACATCCGCACGCTTGCTGTCCGCCATTCTCGCCCTCTTCTTCCATTTATCGGCGACGACGAAGCCGCCATCTCTGTTCAGGCTTCCGCCCTTCTTGACTTCCAGGCGCCGCGCGACAACGGTTGCGCCCGCTTCGGCTCTGCCGATCCCGCCTTAGGATTATGCTCCGGGTTCATCAACATGACGGACGGAATTCAAACCTTGCTCGACATTCTCGACCTGGAGACGCTGGAGCACAACCTCTTTAGGGGCCGCAGCCCGCAGGTGGGCTGGCAGCGCGTCTTCGGGGGCCAGGTGATCGGACAGGCCCTGGTTGCTGCCACGCGCACGGCACCTCTCGACCGGCATGCCCATTCGCTGCACGGCTATTTCCTGCGCCCCGGCGATCCCACGGTGCCGATCATCTACGAGGTCGACCGCATCCGGGACGGCTCGAGCTTTTTGACCCGCAACGTCATCGCCGTCCAGCATGGCGAAGCGATCTTCACCATGTCGGCGTCCTTCCAGAAGGAAGAAAGCGGCTTTGAGCATCAAAGGCCCATGCCGGACGTGCCGGCCCCTGAGGATTTGATGTCGGAGGCCGAGTTCAAAGAGCTTGTGATGAAGAGCCAGGCGCCGGACGCGGTCAAAGTCTATTGGAGCCGCGAGCGCCCGATCGAGTTCCGTCCCGTCGATCTCGATCATTACGTGGCACGGCGCGCCCTGCCGCCGCGCCAGGACGTGTGGTTCCGCGCCAACGGGCCGATCCCGGCCATCAGTGCCCTGCACAAATGCGCCCTCGCTTACGCCTCGGATATGACGCTCCTCGATACGGCGCTCTTTCCGCATGGACGTTCGGTTTTCTCCGTCGACATGCAGGTGGCAAGCCTCGACCACGCGATGTGGTTCCATCGCCCCTTCGACGCCACCAACTGGCTTCTCTACACCCAGACGAGCCCGTCGGCCTCCTCCGCCCGCGGCCTGTCGCTCGGCGCGATCTACACGCGTGATGGCACGCTTGTGGCCTCCGTTGCCCAGGAAGGTCTCATCCGGCCGCGCCCCCGAAAAGAGTGATGCTTTTTTAGGCAATTGACGCGCCTGAGGGCGCGGATCGGGTCTCTCGCCTCTCCAGAACCCAAGGAAGCCCTGCCTTTCGGCGCGGCGAATGCTCAAGCATTATGCCGCAGCCCGCATCCTTGCGGGAGCGTCGATAGTGGCAGACGCAACCACGGCGGCACAAAGAACGGGCAGCGCTGAGCTCGCCCGCGCCGCCGCAGCTGGGGAGATCGAAGCGATGAAACTGATCATGGCGATCATCAAGCCCTTCCGGCTCGATGCAGTGCGCGATGCGCTTACCGAAATCGGCGTCCAGGGCCTCACCGTCTCTGAGGTGAAGGGCTATGGGCGCCAGAAGGGACACACGGAAGTTTACCGCGGCACGGAATATGCAGTCAGCTTTCTGCCGAAGCTGAAGATCGAAGTCGTCGTCGAGGCTGCGAGCGCGGGCCGCGCGGTCGCAGCCATCACGGCCGCCGCCGAAAGCGGTCAAATTGGCGACGGCAAGATTTTCGTCGTCAACGTCGAACAGGCGGTCCGCATCCGCACGGGAGAGACCGACAACGAGGCGCTCTGACGGCAACAGGCTTTTGGGAGAGAGGACAGTCAATGAACAAGCGGGGAATTTTATGGGGGGCGGGCCTGATCGGCGCCTTCGCCTTGCTCGGTGTTGAGCCGAGTTGGGCCCAGGACGCGACAGAGCCGGCCCTCGACAGCGGCGACACCGCCTGGATGCTGACATCGACCGCACTCGTGCTGATGATGACGATACCCGGGCTCGCCCTGTTTTACGGTGGCATGGTGCGCAGGAAGAACGTTCTGGCGACCGCCATGCAAAGCTTCGCCATCTGCTGCCTGGCGACGGTTCTGTGGATGGTATGCGGCTATTCGCTGGCCTTCACCGACGGGGGCGCCTTCAACGCCTATGTCGGCGGCCTGTCGAAAATGCTTCTGGCGGGCGTCGGCAGCGACGCTTTGAGCGGCACCATCCCCGAGACGGTCTTCATGACCTTCCAGATGACCTTCGCGATCATCACGCCGGCCCTCATCACCGGCGCTTTCGCCGACCGCATGAAGTTCTCGGCCATGCTGTGGTTCATCGGCTTGTGGAGCCTCATCGTTTATGCCCCCGTCACCCACTGGGTTTGGGGCGGCGGCTTCCTTGCCAATGCGGGCGTGCTCGACTTCGCGGGCGGCACGGTCGTCCACATCAATGCCGGTGTCGCCGGCCTCGTGGCAGCCCTCGTTCTCGGCAAGCGCCGCGGCTTCGGCTCGGAGAACATGGCGCCGCACAACCTCGTCCTGTCGATCATCGGCGCCTCGCTTCTGTGGGTCGGCTGGTTCGGCTTCAACGCGGGCTCCGCGCTTGCCGCCAACGGCACCGCCGGCATGGCGATGGCCGTGACCCAGATCGCGACGGCGACTGCTGCTCTTGCCTGGATGTTCGGCGAATGGGCGGTGCGCGGCAAGCCGAGCGTCCTCGGCATCATTTCCGGCGCCGTGGCAGGCCTCGTCGCCATCACCCCGGCCTCGGGCTTCGTCGATCCGACCGGGGCGCTCATCATCGGCGCGGCCGCCGGCCTCGTCTGCCTGTGGGCGGTGGTCTGGCTGAAACCGATGCTCGGCTATGACGATTCGCTCGACGCCTTCGGCGTGCACGCTGTCGGCGGCATCGTCGGAGCGCTTCTGACCGGCGTCTTCGCCCGCGAAGCGATCGGGGGCACGCCGGGCCTCATCGAAGGCAATGCGGGCCAGGTGATGACGCAGGTCTACGGCATCGCGGCGACGATCGCCTGGACGGCCATCTGCTCGTTCGTGATCCTGAAAGTCATCGATATCACGGTCGGCACCCGCGTCTCGCCGGAAGTCGAAACCGAGGGTCTCGACGTCAATCTCCACGGCGAAGTGGTTCAGTAAACACCCACGAGCACGTTATCGAACGACCCGGCCGCGCTGCGGCCGGGTTTTATTTTTGCCCTTGGCGAAGAGACGCGCCCCACTACTCTCTTCTGCCGTCTTTGCGCCGCCCTGCCGCCGCATTCACTGGCGCGACTTTGGGCAAAACTGCAATTTTGCACATCTCGTAGGCAATTTTCACGACGCGACCTGCAAACCGCTCCAGTTTGTGGGGATTCCGTAAGTGACTCACGGCACTTAGCAAATCGTTCCCCATTCTGGCACGCGGCTTGTAAAGAAAGTCGCGTAAGGCGGCGGTCCAGACGCGTCGTCCGGATGGTCGGCCGCACGCCGGCCCAGCCAAAGGGAGATTGTGACCGAGATGAAATTGATCATTGCGATCATCAAACCTTTCAAGCTCGACGAGGTGCGTGAAGCCCTCACGGAGCTTGGGGTGCAGGGCCTCACCGTGACGGAAGTGAAGGGTTACGGCCGGCAAAAGGGGCACACGGAAATCTACCGCGGCGCAGAATACGCGGTGAGCTTCCTGCCCAAACTGAAGATCGAGGTCGTCGTCGATTCCGCCAATGCGGATCGGGTGGTGGAGGCGATCGCCGCCGCCGCCAAGAGCGGCCAGATCGGCGACGGCAAAATCTTCGTCGTCAACGTCGAACAGGCGGTGCGCATCCGCACCGGGGAAACCGACGCGGAGGCTCTCTGACAATGACGTCGGAGAACGGGAGAGAGGGACACTTCATGAAGAACAAACACTGGCTTAAGGCGGTGCCGGCGATTGCGGCCATTGCCGCCATCGCCGCCGTGCAGCCGGCCCTGGCACAGGACGCTGCAGCGCCTGCGGCCGAGGCTGCTCCGGCCGCCGATGCGGCGGCTATCGCTTTCACCTTCAACACGTTTTCCTTCCTCGTCACGGGCTTCCTCGTGATGTGGATGGCAGCAGGCTTCGCCATGCTGGAGGCGGGGCTCGTACGCTCCAAGAACGTCTCCATGCAGTGCCTCAAGAACATCGGCCTCTACTCGGTCGCAGGCCTGATGTTCTGGGTGATCGGCTACAACCTCATGTACATGAACGTGGACGGCGGCTATTTCGGCGTCCCGATCCCGAAGGCGATCCCGGATCCGGCCAGTGAGACGAGCGGCGATTATGCGGCCGCGTCCGACTGGTTCTTCCAGATGGTGTTCTGTGCCACCGCGGCCTCCATCGTCTCCGGCACGCTCGCCGAGCGCATCAAGCTGTGGCCGTTCATGATCTTCACCGTGATCCTGACCGGCATCATCTATCCGATCACCGGCTCCTGGCAGTGGGGCGGTGGCTGGCTGTCCGAGATGGGCTTCTCCGACTTCGCGGGTTCCACGCTCGTCCACTCCGTCGGTGGCTGGTGTGCCCTGACCGGCGCGGTCATTCTGGGCGCCCGCCGCGGCAAGTTCGGGCCGAACGGCGCCGTGCACCCCTTCCCCGGCTCCTCGATCCCGCTTGCCACGCTCGGCACGTTCATTCTCTGGCTCGGCTGGTTCGGCTTCAACGGCGGCTCCCAGCTCGCCCTTGACGGGTTCGAGAACGCCTCTGCGATCTCGCGCATCTTCGTCAACACCAACCTCGCCGCCGCGTCCGGCGTCGTGGTGGCGATGATCCTCACCCAGGTCGTCTACAAGAAGGTCGACGTGACGATGGCCCTCAACGGCGCCCTCGCCGGTCTCGTCTCGATCACGGCCGAACCGCTCGCCCCCACCGTGCCGACCGCTCTCTTCGTCGGCGCCGTCGGTGGCCTCATCGTGGTCCTGGTGGTGCCGCTCCTCGACAAGCTGAAGATCGACGACGTCGTCGGTGCCATCCCGGTCCACCTCGTCGCCGGCATCTGGGGCACGATCATCGTGCCGCTGTCCAACGCCGACACGAACTACGTCACCCAGGCGATCGGCATCGCCTCGATCGGCGTCTTCTGCGTCGTCGTCAGCACCATCATCTGGCTCGTCCTCAAATTCACCGTCGGCCTCAGGGTCAGCGAGGAAGAAGAGGCTCTGGGTCTGGACGCGGTGGAAATCGGCGTCGAAGCCTACCCGGAATTCGGCGTCGGCTCGCAGCGCGTCTAAATTCCACTCAATGCTTTCTTCGATGCGGCCCGGGCACCACGCCCGGGCCGTTTTATTTTGCAAGGGCGCTCAGGGCCGCTCTGGTTAACAAGCGTTTAACCCAGCCCGCCTATTGTCGCGGAAGTCCACCAACGCAGGGACGAACGATCTCCCATGGCCTTCGGCGCAAGCAGCGAGTTTTTCCATTCCACCTATGCCCTCCGTCGCATGGCGGTTCGGCGCATCGTGCAGCTGGCGGGCTTCGTGCTCTTCCTTTTGCTGGCGATGATGGTGCTGTCTCTGGCCACCTGGAAGGTCGCAGACCCGAGCCTCTCGAACATCACCGATGCGCCTGTCGGCAATCTCCTCGGGGCATGGGGGGCGAACTTCGCTGACCTCGCCATGCAGTTCTTCGGGCTCGGCATCATCGCGCTCCTTCTGCCGCCCGCGCTTCTGGCGCTGGCACTCCTGCGCATGCGCGTTCCCACCCAGCCCTTCCAGCAGCTCGGCTTCTGGCTTGCCGGAACGGCCGTTACCGCGCTGGCACTCGCCTGTCTGCCGGTGCCGCAATCATGGCCTCTCCCGATCGGCATCGGCGGCGCCGTCGGCGACATCATGCTGCGCCTGCCGACCTGGATCTTTGGCGATCCTCTCATCATCGGCATGCGCGCGGCGATCGGCGTCCTGGCGACCGGCATCGGCCTTGGCCTTCTCTTTGCCGCTGCGAGGTCCCGTCCGATCGGTGACGCGGCCCACGCGCCGATGAACACCCCCGCAGCCCTTGATGAAGCCGAGGACGAGGACGACATCGACCTCTCCGATGAGGACGCACCGCGCGGCGGCCTTTCCGTGGTCGCGGGCTTCGTCATGCATCACGGCTTTTCGGCGCTTTCTGCGGTGAGCCGTGGTCTGCGTCGCGGCTCGCATCGCGCCGTGCGCGCAGCGCTGGAACGTTCCGAGCGCCCGGCCACCATCGCGGGCACCCGCCACGAACCTTCGCTGGCCGCAAGCGAGGCGCCGTTCGACGCCTATGAAGAAGAAGACTACGACGACGAAGAGACCTACGAGGAGCCGCAGGCCTCCTCGCTCGTCACTGCGCCGGCGCCGAAGCTGAAGCCGAGCCGTCGCGCCAAGCGCGAATCGCAGCCGTCGCTTCTGCCCTCCGACAGCTACGAACACCCGCCCCTGCACATGCTCGCCGATCCGGACCCCAAGGGCAGCCTCAATCACGACCCTGCAGCCCTGGAGAAGAACGCCCGCGCTCTGGAAGGCGTCCTGGAAGACTTCGGCGTGCGCGGCGAGATCATCAATGTGCGCCCCGGACCGGTCGTCACGCTTTACGAGCTTGAGCCCGCGCCCGGCATCAAATCCTCGCGTGTCATCGGCCTCGCCGACGACATCGCCCGCTCCATGAGCGCGATCGCGGCCCGCGTCGCCGTCATCCCCGGGCGCAATGTCATCGGCATCGAATTGCCGAACGCCCGCCGTGAAACCGTCTTCCTGAAGGAGATCCTGGGCTCGGTCGATTTCGAGAAGAGCCGGGCACGCCTGGCGCTCGCGCTCGGCAAGACGATCGGCGGCGAACCCGTCATCACCGATCTCGCCAAGATGCCTCACCTGCTCGTCGCCGGCACCACGGGCTCCGGCAAATCGGTGTCGATCAACACGATGATTCTGTCGATCCTCTACCGGCTGACGCCGGAGCAGTGCCGCCTCATCCTGATCGACCCGAAGATGCTGGAACTCTCCGTCTATGACGGCGTCCCGCACCTCCTCACTCCCGTCGTCACCGACCCGAAGAAGGCGGTGGTCGCGCTCAAATGGACCGTCCGTGAGATGGAAGAGCGCTACAAGCAGATGTCGAAGGTGGGCGTCCGCAACATCGACGGCTTCAACCAGCGCATCGCCACGGCAAAGAAGAAGGGCGAAGTGATTCGCCGCACCGTGCAGACCGGCTTCGACCACGATTCGGGCGAGGCGATCTTCGAGACCGAGGAGCTCGAGCTCGAGCCGATGCCCTATATCGTCGTCATCATCGACGAGATGGCCGATCTGATGATCGTGGCGGGCAAGGAGATCGAAGGCGCCGTGCAGCGTCTCGCCCAGATGGCCCGCGCCGCCGGCATTCACGTCATCATGGCGACGCAGCGCCCCTCGGTCGACGTCATCACCGGCACGATCAAGGCGAACTTCCCGACCCGCGTCTCCTTCCAGGTCACCTCGAAGATCGATTCGCGCACCATCCTTGGCGAGCAGGGCGCCGAACAGCTCCTCGGCCAGGGCGATATGCTCTTCATGGCGGGCGGCGGTCGCATTCAGCGCGTGCACGGCCCGTTCGTCAGCGACGAGGAGGTCGAAGAGGTCGTGGCGCATCTGAAGGGCCAGGGCGTGCCGGATTACCGCGACGCCATCACCGACGAGGAAGCGGAAGGCGAAACGGGTTGGGACGCACTCGCCGGGTCCGACGATTCCAACGATATCTACGACAAGGCGGTCGCCATCGTCTTGCGCGACCGCAAGGCCTCGACCTCTTATGTCCAGAGGCGGCTCTCGATCGGCTACAACCGCGCCGCCTCCATTATCGAACGCATGGAAAACGAAGGGCTGATCAGCGCGGCCAACCACGCAGGAAAGCGTGAGATCCTGGTCGGCGAAGAGGCAGCCTGAGCGAATTTCCGCCACGTTTGGCTGGTCTTACCGTTTTCATGCCCGACATTTCCGGTCCACGACCTTTCCGATCCTTGGAGGATCTGATGCGCATTCTATCGAAGACACTCGCCGCCATGGCCGTCGGCGTCGTGGCGCTCGGCCTCGCCGCCGGCTCCGCCTTTGCCTTCACCGCCGACCAGCAGCAGGCGCTGGCGTCGATCTCGGCCAAGCTCGCCAATCTCAAGACGATGCATGGCGAGTTCATCCAATTCGGTCCGACCGGCGAGAAGAGCCAGGGCAAGTTCTATATCGAGCGTCCCGGCCGGATCCTTTTCGACTACGACCCGCCCTCCAAGCTGAAGGTGAAGTCGGACGGCAAATCGGTTCTCGTGCGCGATGCGAGCATGAAGACCGACGATTTGTGGCCTTTGTCCAAAACGCCCCTCAAATTCCTCCTCGACGATCAGCTCAATCTCGCCAAGTCGAGCCGGGTGCGCGGCGTTCAGGTCGAATCCGATCTGATCCAGGTGGTCGTCGTCGACGATGCGCAGTTCGGCGGCGGGACGCTCACGTTGTTTTTCGATCCGTCCACTTACGAGCTTCGTCAATGGACGGTGCGCGATGCACAGGGCCTCGACACCACAGTCGCGCTCTACAATGTGGAGACCGGCCGACCGCTTTCGCCGGAGCTTTTCAAGATCAACTACAGCGGCGTCACGAACCGCGCCCGCGAGCGGTCTCTCGGTGATTAAATCTTTCTGAGAGATATTTTTTTCGCCTTTCTTTCAGGCTACAAATCTTTGTGTCGGAAGCTGGGGTTGTCTCAGCGACAAGAAGCCCCATCTCTCCGCCGCGGAGATCGACCCGGCCGATACAACGCCCCCCGTCTCGCTCGGGTCTGATCAGCCGGATTTTATCCGGTTCGTTCCCGCGAAGGCGCCCAGGCTCCACGCTTGGGCGCCTTTCTATTTCAGAAAAGTTCTGGGCTTTCCTGTTGACCTCGCGCGCAGCGACTGGATTTCCGTGTCACGGCAGGCCATTCGGAAGAGATGTCACTCTCAATCGCCACCTGGAACATCAATTCGGTGCGTCTGCGCATCGGTCTCATTCTTCAGTTTCTTGCCGAGCATGAGCCGGATGTGCTCTGCCTGCAGGAAACCAAATGCCCGGACGCTCTCTTCCCGGAGAAGGCCTTCCGCGAGGCGGGCTACCCCCACCTCGCCCTCTCCGGGCAGAAGGGCTACAACGGCGTCGCCATCGTCTCGCGACGTCCCCTCTTCGGCGTCGATCGCAATCATTTCTGCGACCGCATCGATTGCCGTCACATCGAGGCAAAGGTCGAGTCCGGCCAGCAGCATGTGACGTTGCACAATTTCTACGTCCCGGCGGGTGGCGACGAGCCGGACCCCGACAAGAACGTGAAATTCGCCCACAAGCTCGCCTTCATCGAGGAATTGACGCAGGCCGCAGAGAGGCTGGCACAGCCCGGCTCCATCCTGGTGGGGGATCTCAACATCGCCCCGCTCGAGACCGATGTCTGGTCGCACCGCCAGCTCCTGAAAGTCGTGAGCCACACCCCCGTCGAGACGGAGGGGCTCCTGCGCTTCCAGGCGGCCGGCCCGTGGGTCGACGTCATGCGCCGGTTCGTCCCGCCGGAGGACAAGCTCTTCACCTGGTGGAGCTATCGCTCGCCCAATTGGGAAGCCTCAGACCGTGGGAGACGTCTCGATCATATCTGGGCAGCAACCGATGTGGCCGCCCGTGCGCAAGGCATCAAGGTCATCAAGGAAGCGCGCGGATGGGAACGGCCCTCCGACCACGTACCCGTGATCGCGACCTTCGCCGAAGCCTGAAACGTCCAGACAACGAAGGGCTTATGATCCCGCAGTGCCGAGGCGTAGCCCGGCCCGTTTGATCTCCTCGACCGTGTCGGCAAGCCCTTCCGTCAGCTTGTCGCGCAAGGCTTCGGCGATATCCGGATATTCGTCCAGAAGCCGCTTGAACATCGACCGGCGGATCTGCAGCACGCTGGAATTTTCCGCTGCGACGATGGTCTCGTGCGCCTTCATCTCGGTGATGAGTGCGAGATCGCCGATGAGGGCGCCTCGCTCGAAGCGCCGCGCCGGTCGTCCCTCTTCCTCGCCGCCCCGGCGGTCGCTGCGCGCAAGGAGGAGGCCCTCACTGACGAGATAGGCCGAGTGCTGCGGCCGCCCCGCTTCCACCACGACCTCGTCTTTGCGCACATGCCGGCTTTCCGCCGAGAAGGCGATCAAGCGCAGATGATCGTCCTCGAAGCCCCTGAAGAAGGCGGATTCGTGCAGGAGCTGGACGTCGGATCCGAGGCTCACGCGGCTCTCCTAGGTGCGTGCAAGCTTGTAGCCGCCGGCCTCGGTGACGAGGATCTCGGCGTTCGAAGGATCCTTCTCGATCTTCTGCCTGAGGCGGTAGATATGGGTCTCGAGCGTATGGGTGGTGACCCCGGAATTGTAGCCCCACACTTCCGAAAGAAGCGTGTCACGGGACACCGTCGCCTCGCTGGCGCGGTAGAGATATTTCAAGATCGCCGTCTCTTTTTCCGTCAGGCGGACCTTTCCGCCAGACGCGTCGAGGAGGACTTTTGCGGCGGGACGAAACGTGTAGGGACCGATGGCGAAGGTCGCATCCTCGCTTTGTTCGTGCTGGCGCAGATGCGCCCGGATACGAGCAAGGAGGACCGCGAAACGAAACGGCTTCACGACGTAATCGTTGGCCCCGGCCTCGAGGCCGAGCACGGTGTCGGAATCGGTATCGTGCCCGGTCAGCATCACGATCGGGACATTGACGCCGCTCTTGCGCAGCAATTTGACGGCTTCTCGTCCGTCCATGTCCGGCAATTCGACGTCCATGATGATGAGATCGACATGGGTTTCCTTGGCGCTCTTGATGCCGGCCGCAGCGGTCGTTGCCGAAGCGAGCTCGAACTCCTCGTAAAGCGCGAGCTGCTCCGTCAATGCTCCGCAGAGTTCCTTGTCATCATCGACAATGAGAATTCGTCTGGCCGTCATTCGCGCCTTATCTCCGCCCGGAATCGTCAATTTTGCAATTTAGGCTAAGTTCCCTGCCCTCGCCAGCCTTGCACCTCAGCCCATCAAGCACGCATTCTTGAACAATGTTGCCTCCCGACCCCCGCTTTCGCCCACAATCGCGCCGCAAACAGCCGAAACGGGCTGCCGCGTCGTCACGCCGCACGGCGCCTCAATCCGCCGACCCTGAACGCATCTATGTGCGGCCGTTGCCGAGCCCTCCGCACGCCGCCTTGCTGACGTTTCGCGGCCTCACCCTGCGCTGCGCCATCGGCCGCACTGGCGTGACGCACGCGAAGCAGAAGCGCGAAGGCGACGGGAAGAGCCCCATCGGGCGCTATGTCCTCGAATGGTGCGCCCTGCGGCCCGACAGAAGGCCGCCAATGCCGCGCTCGCAGCTTCCGACGATCGTGTTGCGGCGAAGCGACGGCTGGTGCGACGAGCCCACCTCGCCCGCCTACAATCGCGCCGTGCGCCTGCCCGTCAGCATCTCGGCAGAAGCGATGTGGCGACCGGACGGGCTCTATGATGCGGTGATCGGCCTCTCCCACAACACCGCGCCACGGCAGCGACGGATGGGGAGTGCCATCTTCTTCCACCTCGCGCGGCCCGGTCTTCAAGCGACGGAAGGCTGTGTCGCCATACCACGCTCGGCCATGCGCCGGATCCTGCCGTTTCTGTCGGAGAGGACGCAGATGGTCATCCTGGCGCCGGCAGATGCCGGTCGCCCGAAGCGCGTGTGAGGACCGACAGCGAGCGACCGCTCAGGGACGCGGCCTTGAGCCGAAGATCGCGCTGCCGACGCGCACATGGGTGGCGCCGAGCGCGATCGCCGTCTCGAAGTCGGCGCTCATGCCCATCGAGAGCTTCTTGAGACCGAGCTCGCCGGCAAGCTTTGCCAGGAGCGCGAAATGCGGCCCGGGCGCCTCCTCGAACGGCGGAATGCACATGAGACCTGAGATCTCAAGTCCGTGTTCATCGCGACAGCGGCGGACGAAATCTGTCGTCTCCCGCGGCGTAATGCCCGCCTTCTGCGGCTCCTCGCCGGTGTTGACCTGAACGAAGAGCTCCGGCGATCGCCCCTGGGCCGCGATCTCCTTGGCAATCGCACCGGCAATCTTGTCGCGGTCGACGGAATGGATGGCGTCGAAAAGCTCCACGGCCTGGGAAGCTTTGTTTGACTGCAATGGCCCGATCAGATGCAGCGTCACGTCCGGCGTCGCCTCACGCAAAGCCGGCCATTTCCCGGCCGCCTCCTGCACGCGGTTCTCGCCGAAGACGCGCTGGCCGGCGGCGATGACGGGCTCGATCTCGTCCGCATCGAAGGTTTTGCTGACGGCGACCAGCGTCACGCTTTCAGGATCACGCCCCGCCTCACGCGCCGCAGCGTCGACCCGGCGTTTGATCTCAGCCAACGCCTCGTGCTCTTTGTTTGCCTTGTCCATGTCCTACCCGCACTGTGCGCACAACCGATCGCCGCGCGGCGAGGTTGACCGGCTCTGGCAATCGTGTTGAAGCTCTTCGGCCGCTGCAAAGGCGGCGCGCCCGTTCCCAACAACCATGCCGTTCATGACTGCGTCAACAGAGCGTTATAATCCCCGAAACGTCGAGGCTTACTGGCAATCCATCTGGGAGGAGCGCGGCCTTTTCCGCTGCTCCAACGAGGATCCACGGCCCAAATATTATGTCCTGGAGATGTTCCCGTATCCGTCGGGACGCATCCATATCGGTCACACCCGCAACTACACGATGGGCGATGTGGTCGCCCGCTATCGGCGTGCCCGCGGCTACAACGTGCTGCACCCGATGGGCTGGGACGCCTTCGGCATGCCGGCGGAGAACGCTGCCATGCAGAACAAGGTCCATCCCAAGGAATGGACCTACGCGAACATCGCCACGATGCGCGACCAGCTGAAGCTGATGGGCTTTTCGATCGACTGGTCCAGGGAGTTCGCCACCTGCGACGTGGATTATTACGCCCAGCAGCAGCGGCTTTTCCTGGATTTCCTGGAAGCCGGCCTCGTCAAGCGCAAGAGCGCCAAAGTGAACTGGGATCCCGTCGACCAGACCGTGCTCGCCAACGAGCAGGTGATCGACGGCCGCGGCTGGCGCTCGGGAGCCGTCGTCGAGCAGCGCGAGCTGACGCAGTGGTTCTTCGCCATCTCCGATTACGCCGATGATCTTCTCGAAGAGCTGAAGGGCCTTTCCCGCTGGCCGGAAAAAGTCCGCGTCATGCAGGAGAAATGGATCGGCCGCTCCGAAGGGCTGAAGGTCCGCTTCGAGTTCGCCGACGACACCGTTGCCGACGAAGCGTATCTGGAAGTCTTCACCACCCGTCCGGACACCCTCTTCGGCGCCGCCTTCATGGCGCTCTCCCCCGACCATCCACTTGCGGCAAAGCTCGCGGCGACGAACGAGAAGGCCGCCGCCTTCATCGCCGAATGTCATCGCCGCGGCACGTCCGCGGAGGCGATCGAAACGGCGGAGAAGAGCGGCTACGACACGGGTCTCAGGGTCCGCCATCCCTTCATCGAGGGAGCGGTCCTTCCCGTCTACATCGCCAATTTCGTTTTGATGGGTTACGGCACCGGCGCGATCTTCGGATGCCCCGCGCACGATCAGCGCGACCTTGATTTCGCCAACCGCTACGGCCTGCCGGTCAAGCCGGTGGTGAAGCCGGAAGACGCCGATCCCGAGACTTTTGCCGTTACGGACGAAGCCTATACCGGACCTGGCCGCCTGTTCCATTCCGACTTTCTCGACGGCATGACGATCGAGGAAGGCAAGGACGCGGTTGCCCGTCGCCTGGAAGCCCGCACGGTCGGGGACGGCCCTCAGGCAGCCCGTGAAGTCAACTTCAGGTTGCGCGATTGGGGCATTTCCAGGCAGCGTTATTGGGGTTGCCCGATCCCGATGATCCATTGCGGGAGCTGCGGATCGGTGCCGGTGCCGATTGCGGATCTGCCGGTCCAACTCCCGGACGACATCGATTTCGACAAGCCCGGCAATCCTCTCGATCGTCATCCGACCTGGAAGAATGTCGACTGCCCGAAATGCGGCAAGCCGGCCCGGCGCGAGACCGACACGATGGACACTTTCGTGGATTCCTCGTGGTATTTCGCCCGCTTTACGGCGCCGAAGGCCGACACGCCGACCATCCCGGATGTTGCCGACGCCTGGCTGCCGGTCGACCAGTATATCGGCGGTATCGAGCACGCGATCCTGCATCTTCTCTATTCCCGCTTCTTCGTGCGGGCCATGCAGAAGACCGGCCATCTTGATCTGAAAGAGCCGTTTGCCGGCCTCTTCACGCAGGGCATGGTGGTGCACGAAACCTATCGCGAACCGAACGGACCGTTCCTGCCGCCTGAGGATGTGGTTGTGGAAGAGACGGACGGGGCGCGGCGCGCGCGACATGCGAAGACGGGTGCGGCCGTCGAGATCGGTCCCATCGAGAAGATGTCGAAATCGAAGCGCAACACGGTCGGTCCTGAAGAAATCAGCCGCAACTATGGCGCCGACACCGCTCGCTGGTTCATGCTGTCGGACTCGCCGCCCGAACGCGACGTGCAATGGTCGGCAGCGGGCGTCGAAGGCGCCCATCGCTTCGTGCAGCGTGTCTGGCGGCTCGTGACCTCGGCACACGACGCTCTGCCGCCGGCCGGGTCGGCTCTGCCATCGAGCTTCAGCGAAGCTGACGAGGCCCTGAGGCGAGCGACACATGCCGCAATCCGCGATGTGACCGACGCGATCGAGAACCTGCGCTTCAACCGCGCCATCGCGTTCGTGCACGATCTGGCGAACCAGATCGGCAGTCACGATAGCGGCGATCGCGACTCGGGTCGGTGGGCCCACAGGGAGGCCCTGGAGGCCCTCGTACTCTTGAGCGCACCCTTCATGCCGCATTTGGCGGAAGCCTGCTGGCAGACGCTCGGGCACGACAAGCTTGTCGCCGAAACGGCCTGGCCGGAGGCCGATGCAGCTCTTCTCCGCGAGGACGAGGTCACCCTCCCCTTGCAGGTGAACGGCAAGAAGCGCGACGATCTCGTCGTAGCCAGGGACGCATCGAAAGAAACGATTGAGGCGGCTGCACTTGCCTCTGAGACGGTCCAGCGGTTTCTGGAAGGTCGTCCCCCACGCAAGGTGATCGTCGTTCCCGGGAGGATCGTGAATGTGGTCGGCTAGGCGCGGATTTCTCATCCTTCTTGCAGCCGGCCTCGTCGCCGGCTGCACCGTCCGACCGCTTTATGCGCCCGATGCGAGCGGTCGGTCAGTTCAAGAAGAACTCCGCGCCATCGAGGTCGAAATGCCGACCACGCGGCCGGAACAGGTGTTCCGAAACTCACTGCTGTTCGGCCTCCAGGACGGCGAAACCGTCCCTCCGCAATATCGGCTCGAATATACGCTCGCGCTCAACTCGAGCTCCGTCGGCATCGAGGCCGTGACTGGTGTTCCGACCGCCTATCAGCTCTCCGGGCGCCTGCAATATCGTCTCTTCGACATCTCGACGGGTCACCAGGTGCTGGGTGCCGTCCTGAACACGGTCGCGTCCTATGACCGCTCCAGCCAGGCATTCGCAAAGCTGCGGGCGGAGCGCGACGCGGAGGACCGGGTCGCCGAGACCCTTGCGGGCATCCTGAAGACGCGGCTTGCAAGCTATCTCGCACGGAACTGACGATGGTGGCCGTTAAGGCCGCCCAGGCCACAGCCTTCACCACAGAGCCGCCGGCAAACCTGCGACTCTTCTTGCTTTACGGCACGGATCAGGGTGCGGTTTCCGAACGGGCTGCGACACTCGTGTCGATCTTGTCGGCGCGCGACCCGCAGGGCGCCACGGTTCTCCGGATCGGCTCCGACGAGCTCTCAGGCAATCCTGGCCGCATCGCCGACGAGGCCCATGCGGACATGCTGTTTGGCGGCGCGCCGCTCATCCGCCTGAAGATCCTCGACGGCCGCCACAATGTCGTTCCGTCGCTGCGCCCCCTCGTCGAAGACCCACCTGAAGCCGCCATCATTGTCGTGGAAGCCGACGAGCTTCGGGCCGGCGCTCCGCTCCGCCGCCTGTTCGAGGATTCACCCAATGCGGCCGCGATCCCCTTCTATGAGAGCAGCGTCGGCGACATCGCCGATCTCGCCCGCAGCCTGCTCCGAGAGGCAGGCGTAACGATCGAGCCCGACGCGCTCGACTATCTCATCGTGCATCTTGGGACCGACCGCGGCGTCGCCCGGCGTGAGATCGAAAAGCTGATTCTCTACGCAGGCGATGGGGCCGAGGTCACTCTTCGTGAGGTGACGACCGTCGTCGGCGAGAGCACGGAGCTCCGCAACGATCGCCTCATTGACCGGACGTTGACCGGCGACATCCAGGAGGTTGCCGCCGACCTCTCGCGTCTCGAGGCCGAGGGCGCCTCCCCTTCGGCGCTCCTCGCCCAGATGCTCAACCATCTTTTGATGCTGGCTGGGCTTCAGGCTGAGGTGCGCAAAAGCGGGCTCGCTGCCGCAGTCGATCGAGCCCGTCCGCCCCTGCATTTCCGTAGAAAGGACAGCGTCAAGCGCGCGCTGCAGATCTGGTCGCCCGAAGCCTTACGACGCGCCCGCGCCTCGATCGACGAAGCGATCTTGGAGACACGGAAACTCCCGGCCCTCGATTACGCGATCACCTCTCTCGCGCTCATGCGTCTGGCACAAGTCGCGCGCCGTGTGGGGCGCCGCTAAGCCTCTTAGACCTTCAGCCTCTGACACAGCATATCGAGCTGCTCCAGATCCCGGTACTTGATGCGCACCTCGCCCTTCCCGTCGGCCTTGTGACGGATGTCGATGAGGAGGCCCAGCCGGTCTCCCAGCTCCCGCTCCAACGCAACCGTATCGGGGTCCTTCTCTCGGCTCCGAGACCCCGATTTGACATCCGGCTCGTCGGATTTCTGTGCGAGCTTTTCGGTGTCTCGCACCGATAGCCCCTTGGCGATGGCGATCTCTGCGAGCTTTTCCGGATCCACCGTGTTGATGAGAGCTCGCGCATGGCCAGCCGTCAGCTTGCCGGTCCGAAGGTGGTCACGGACCTTCTCCGGCAGCTTCAGGAGCCGCAGCGTATTCGTGACGTGGACGCGGCTCTTGCCAATGACATCGGCGAGATCGCCCTGGCTGTAGCCGAATTCCTCGATCAAAGCCTGATAGCCGAGCGACTCTTCCAGAGGATTGAGATCGCTCCGCTGCACGTTCTCGACGATCGCGAGTTCCAGCGCCTCACGATCCGACACCTCTAGCAGCGTGATCGGAACCTCGTGGACGCCGGCCCGCTGTGCCGCCCGCCAGCGCCGCTCGCCGGCGATAATCTCGAATTCGCCGGGCGTGCCGGGCTTCGGCCGCACCACGATCGGCTGAACCAGGCCATGCGCCCGGATCGAGGCCGCAAGATCTTCGAGCTCCTCCCCGGAGAACTCACGCCGGGGGTTTCGCGGATTGGGATGAACGGTGGCGATGAGCGCGGTCTGAGGCTTCTGCGGGACTGCCGGCGCCTCTTGCATGTCCGGCACGGCATAGTCCTGAAGCAACGCGTCGAGGCCGCGTCCGAGGCGCCGTGGTGGTTCAGCAGCCATCACTCAACACTCCCTTGATCGCGCGCTACGCCGCCCGAAGCAGCCGTTCGCGCTGAATAACCTCGCTGGCGAGCCGCAGATAGGCCTGGCTGCCGGCGCAGTTGATGTCATAGAGGATCGCCGGCTTTCCATGCGACGGTGCCTCGGAAATCCGCACGTTGCGGGGGATCACGGTGTTGTACACCTTGTCGCCCATATGCGAGCGCACGTCGTCCACCACCTGGCCGGACAGGTTGTTGCGCCCATCGAACATCGTCAGCACGATGCCATGGACCGACAGCTCCGGATTGAGCCCGCGGCGCACACGCTCGACCGTCGACAGGATCTGGCTCAGACCCTCGAGCGCGAAAAACTCGCACTGCAGCGGCACGAGCACGGCATGGGCTGCAGCCATCGCATTGATGGTCAGGAGGTTGAGCGACGGCGGGCAATCGATCAGCACGTAAGTGTACGGCGATTGCCCCTGCCCTCCGAGCCCGGTCAGCGCATGCCGCAGGCGGTAGGCACGATCCTGGAAAGCGGCAATTTCGAGCTCGACGCCCAACAGGTCGAGGGTCGAGGGCGCGATGGAGAGACGCGGCACGACGGTCTCGAGCGCGACGTCGTGCACAGGCATCCCGTCCATGAGAATATCATAGGTGGAGCGCGTCCGGCTCTCGCGGCCGATCCCAAGCCCGGTCGATGCGTTGCCTTGCGGATCGAGGTCCACGATAAGGACGTCTTCGCCGATCGCTGCCAGCGCGGTGCCGAGATTGATCGCCGTCGTCGTCTTGCCGACCCCACCTTTCTGGTTGGCCACGACAAGGATTCGGGGAACGCTCGGGAGCCGCTCCAAGGCTTGCGGCATGGTCTAGGCCTTCCTGCGTTTCAGATGGGAGATGGCGGCGATGGTGCCGTCGCCCTCGGCGACGCTCGGATACAATATCCGATCGAACTGCCAGATGTCAGACGCTGCCACTTCTTCATGCACATATTCCTTGCCCTTCATCGCAAGGACAAGACCGTTTTCGGTGAGAAATGGTGCCGCAAGGCCAAGAAGGCTCGGCAGAGGGGCGAGCGCCCGCGCGCTGACGACATCGAAGCGCCCCGCAAAGTCGTTATGCAGCGCCTCAATTCGCCGTGCATGGATGGTGACATTATCAAGGCTGCAGACCCGCGCAGCCTGGCGGAGGAACGCCGCCTTTTTGTGATTGGCTTCGACAAGCCCGACGCTCTCCAACCTGTCTCGTAGGACGATTGCAACGATCAGGCCTGGAAAACCCGCCCCGCTCCCGATATCGAGCCAGGAGGAAGGCTTATGCGCGAGCGCGATCGGGACAAGCTGCAGGCTGTCGCCAACATGCCTGTCCCACACCTCATCAAGGGTTCGTGGTGAGACGAGATTGTGCGTGCGCTGCCACGTCTCCAGAAGCTCGACGAACGCGACAAGCCGGGCCTCCGTCTCTGGCGTCACAAAATCGCGGCAACGCGTCAGCACTGTTTCACGTGAAGCATCCACCCTCTCAGGCCGCACGGCGATCCCTCGCAGCACGCTTGAGATGGGCGAGGATGAGCGTCAGCGCCGCCGGCGTCACACCCTCGACACGCCCCGCCTGCGCCAGGCTCGCCGGCCGCACGAGCTCAAGCCGCTCTCGCACCTCGTTGGAGAGGCCGGAGAGATCGGCGTAGGAAAAATCACTCGGGATCCCGATCGCCTCATCGCGCCGCAGAGCCGCGACGTCCTCCTCCTGCCGTTCCAGATAGACAGCGTATCGTGCGTCGGTCGTGAGGTGCTTCTGGGTCGCGGAATCCGCCTCGCCGAGCTCGGGCCATATCGCGGCGACCGCCGACCATTCGATCTCCGGATACGCCAGGAGCTCAAACGCGGATCGACGGATCCCATCCTGATTGATCGGGAGGCCCCGCCGCCGCGCCTCACTCGGCGTGACACTGCACTCCCTCAGGAGCGCACGAAAGCGCCTGAGGCTCTCCGATTTCTTCCGGAACCGATTCGACCGCTCTGGCCCGACCAGGTCAAGTTCCTCACCGAGCCCCGTGAGACGCTCATCAGCATTGTCGACGCGCAGCGCCAGACGATACTCGGCACGCGACGTGAACATGCGGTAGGGCTCGCTGACCCCCTTCGTCACGAGATCATCGATCATCACACCGAGATACGCGTCCGAACGGCTGACGGTGATCCCCTCACCGCCCCCGGCCCGCCGCGCTGCGTTCACGCCGGCCACGAGACCCTGCGCCCCGGCCTCTTCATATCCCGTCGTACCGTTGATCTGCCCGGCGAGAAAGAGCCCTGGCAGTCGCTTTAGCTCCAGCGTCGCGTCGAGCTCGCGGGGGTCGACATGGTCGTATTCGATCGCATAGCCCGGTCGCAGGATCTCCACCTTCTCCAAGCCGGGTATGGTCAGAACGAACGCCGATTGAACCTCGGCTGGAAGTGATGTGGAGATGCCGTTCGGGTAGACCATATCGTCTCCGAGTCCTTCGGGCTCCAGAAAGATCTGATGGCTCTCTCGGTCTGCGAACCGCACGACCTTGTCCTCGATCGACGGACAGTATCGCGGACCTCGGCCGGAGATATTTCCGACATGGATCGCCGACCTCGCAAGATTGCGCCCGATGATCTCATGCGTCGCCTCGATCGTCCGCGTGATCCCGCATTTTATCTGCGGGGTCGTGATCCGATCCGTCATCGCCGAAAACGGCTCGGGTGGATCATCCCCCGGCTGCATGTCGAGTGACGCCCAATCGATCGTTCGCCCGTCGAGACGCGGTGGTGTCCCGGTCTTCAAACGAGCCAGGCGCAACCCGAGGCGATCGAGCGTCTCGGCGAGAGCAACCGACGGCTTCTCATCGACACGACCCGCCGGCCAGGAACGCTCGCCAATATGGACCATCCCGCGAAGAAAGGTGCCCGTGGTGATGACGACCGAGGCGCAATGGATTTCACGCCCATCCGACAAGACCAGACCTTCGACCCGTCCCGCACCAATAAGGATGTCGGCGGCCTCACCTTCGACAAGTACGAGCCCCGCCTGCCCGCCAAGCAAGCTTTGCATGGCGGCTCGGTAAAGCGCGCGGTCGGACTGAGCGCGTGGCCCCTGCACCGCGGGACCCTTTCGCCGGTTGAGCATGCGAAACTGGATCCCGGCCGCGTCCGCGGCCCGGCCCATCAGGCCATCGAGGGCATCGATCTCCCGCACGAGATGTCCCTTGCCCAACCCGCCGATCGCCGGATTGCAGGACATGGTTCCGATCGTGTCAGCTCGGTGGGTCACAAGGATCGTGCGCGCGCCGGCACGCGCAGAGGCGGCCGCGGCCTCGCACCCGGCGTGCCCACCACCGATGACAATGACGTCGCAATTGGAAATCATGCTGACGATCTAGTGCCTTCTGCCTCGAATGGGAAGTTATGTTTCACGTGGAACGAAAGCAGGCGGTTCAATCCGCGTTTCACGTGAAACACATTTCGCCTCTCCGATTCTATTTTCCGATACAAAACCGCCCAAAGATGGCACCAAGCACGCTCTCTGGGTCGACTTCACCGGTGACCCGGCCGATCGCTCTGAGACACGCGCGCAGCTCCTCTCCCAGGAGCTCGTCGACCCCACGAGGCTGCCCTCGTTTCAGAACCGATTCGAGGCGCTCAGCCAAGCGCAGCAACCCCTCTCTCTGACGTGCGTTCGCAGCGACCGCACCCACCGTTCCGGCCGAACCGCCGACCCCCTGCCGCGCCAGCCATTCGCCGAGCGCCAATTCAAGTTCCCGCAGACCCACTCCCGTCACCGCCGAAACCCTGTGCCGCCCAGCACCCTGGAGATCACCGCCCTCGACCAGATCCACTTTGGTCTCGATCACCCAACGATCGGGTCCACCGGATGTCGCAGGCGCATCTGCAGCTAGCGCGCTCTGACCAGCGGGCACGAGTTCCAGAACCAGATCCGCCTCCTCGGCCGCAACACGCGCCCGCCGAACCCCTTCAGCCTCGACCGTACTCACCGTCTCCCGCAATCCCGCCGTATCGATGAGCGTCACTGCGTAACTGGAAAGCTCAAGCGGTACGGACACGAGGTCCCGGGTCGTCCCAGGCTCTGCGCTGACAATCGCCACGTCACGCCGCGCGAACGCGTTGAGCAGGGTCGATTTCCCCGCATTGGGTGCGCCGACCAGGACGACGACGAACCCATCCCGCACCCGCTCCGCCAGGCGCGCCCCGGAGAGAAGCTCACGCACCTCAAGAAGGACGCCCCGCAACCGGCTCGCAACCTCGAGCTCAGACCCGACATCCCCCTCGTCGGAAAAGTCGAGCTGGGCCTCGACCTCAGCCACGCATCCGAGCAACGTCTCCCGCCAGGCCAGCAGCCTTTCTGCCATAGCTCCCCTCGCCTGCCTCAGCGCCTGTCGCCTTTGAGCCTCGGTCTCCGCCGCCACGAGGTCCGCAAGACCCTCAGCCTCCGTCAGGTCGAGCCGACCATTCAGGAACGCTCGACGGGCGAACTCTCCGGGCTCCGCCATCCGCAGTCCCGGCCATTGCGCAAGCGATTCGATCAGCCGCGCAATCACCGCACGGCTCCCGTGGCACTGCAGCTCCACCGTATCCTCACCGGTGAAAGTGCCCGGCCCAGGCATCCACAAGACGAGACCCACATCGATCACATCCCGGCTCTCTGGGTCCACCAACGCTCTCACCACAGCTCGCCGAGCTTCCGGCAAACCCCCGGCAAGTGCGCGCAGGGCCATCCCGGCGTCCGGTCCGGAAATTCGAACAATCCCGACGCCGGCGGGCAGCGCCCCGCTCGACAATGCGTAAATCGTGTCCATGTCTTCTGTAGTCGCCCTATGCCACGTCACCGGAGACATTATGGCCCGCAACCGCCTCGCCGAGACCGCCAGTCCCTATCTCAAGCAGCATGCAGACAATCCCGTCCACTGGCAGCCTTGGGACGACGCGGCGCTCGCAGAAGCACGCGCCCGCCGGGTCCCCATTCACTTGTCGATCGGCTACGCCGCCTGCCATTGGTGCCATGTCATGGCGAACGAGAGTTTTTCCGATCCTGGAACAGCAGATTATCTCAATCAGAATTTCGTAAACATAAAGGTCGACCGCGAAGAGCGCCCCGATATCGATCAGGTCTATATGGCCGCCCTCCACTCCCTCGGAGAGCTGGGCGGCTGGCCGCTCACCATGTTCCTCACACCGGAGGCAAGACCCTTCTGGGGCGGCACCTATTTCCCCCCGACGCCGCGTTGGGGTCGTCCAAGCTTCCGCCAGGTCCTCCAGGCCGTGACCGACACATGGCATCACAAGCCGGAAACGGTCACCACGAATACAGAGGCCATCACGACCCACCTCACACGCGGACAACACTCCGCGCCTCCGCCCGAGGACCTTCCCGACCCAGAGCTTCTCGACGCCTCCGCGGCCCAGATCCTCGCCCATTTTGATCTCGACCGTGGCGGTCTTTCCGGCGCCCCAAAGTTTCCTCAGGCACCGCTACTTGAAATGCTCTGGCGTGCGCATTTGCGAACCGGCAACACCGCCTATTCCGACGCTGTGCTGATCACGCTCCGCAATATCTGCCAGGGTGGCATCTACGACCATTTGGGCGGCGGCTTCGCACGCTACGGGGTCGACGACACATGGCTCGTGCCGCATTTCGAGAAGATGCTCTCCGACAATGGACAGCTCCTCTATCTTCTCTGCCTTGCCTACGAAAGGACTCAAGAACCTCTCTTCCGCGCACGCATGGAGGAAACAGCCAATTGGCTTCTCACAGAGATGCGCCTCCCGTGCGGCGCCTTCGCCACCAGCCTCGACGCAGACACCGACCATGAGGAAGGTGCTACCTATGTTTGGAGCGCTCACGAGATTGAAAACGTCCTCGGACCCGAGGCCGCCCGCCACTTTTCCGAGATCTACGATGTGACTCCGGGCGGTAATTGGGAGAGCCACAACATCCTCAATCGCCTCCGTCCCACGGCCTTTGGCTGGCGTGGAGCAGAAGAGGAGGCCACCCTCACCCGCTATCGCGAGAGCCTCTTAAAGGTTCGCAACCGCCGTCCCCAGCCCTCACGCGACGACAAAGTTCTGACCGATTGGAACGCCGTTCTGATCGCGGCTCTCGCACGCACCTCCGCCATGCTGTCCCGTCCCGATCTCCTGAGAGCCGCTTCTGAGGCTTTCGCCTTTCTCACAAAACTTCAGGCCGAGACCGGATCCCTGCCTCATGCCTGGTGCGATGGCCGCATCACTGCCGACGCCCTTGCGACCGACCATGCGCAGATGATGCGGGCCGCCCTGGAACTGCACGTCGCGACAGGAGAAAGGGGCTATATCGACTCAACAAAGTTCCACTTTAGCAAGCTTGAAGCATCCTACTACAACGACGACTCAGGTTCCTATTATCTCGAAAATGCAGAGAACCAAGCGCTCTTTGCGCGTCTTCATTCGGACTCTGATGAAGCCACGCCGGCGGCTACAGGCGTAATCGCGGAAGCGTCTACGCGACTCTTTCTGCTCACCGGGGAGAGACGCTATCTCGAGCGAGCAGAGACGATTCTCCGCCACCAGACGCGGTCGGTCGCACGCAATCTCATCGCGACGGCCAGTCTCCAGAATGCCTGGGACACGCTCCTCCGCGCTCGCCACCTGATCGTCTTTGCATCCAGATCTCAGACGGAGACGGCGGCCCTCCACGACGTCATCGCCGCCGAAGCCGATCCCGCTCTGATCGCGGAATATCGAACGCCAACCACCGCCACAGAGACGGGGCTCAGGCTCTGCGATATGGAAAGATGCTATCCGGACGTCACACGCTCCGAGGAGATCGGCGACCTCCTCTCGCGCACCCGCAGCGGCCACACATCCGGCAAAGCACAGGCCAGATAGAGCAAAGGCGCCTGAATTCTCAGACGCCTCGGCCGCTCTAGGTGTTCATCGAATCGAAGAACTCGGAATTCGATTTGGTATGTCGGAGTTTGTCGAGCAGGAACTCGATCGCGTCCACTACACCCATCGAAGTGAGGATTCGACGCAGGACGAAGATCTTCTGTAGGTCCGCGCGCGGCACCAGCAGCTCTTCTTTTCGGGTTCCGGACTTGAGGATGTCCATCGACGGGAAGACACGTTTGTCGGCAACCTTGCGATCGAGCACGATTTCCGAATTGCCCGTGCCCTTAAACTCCTCGAAGATCACCTCGTCCATGCGGCTGCCTGTATCGATGAGAGCCGTCGCGATGATCGTCAGCGACCCGCCCTCTTCGATGTTGCGTGCCGCACCGAAGAAACGTTTCGGCCGCTGCAGGGCGTTGGCGTCGACACCACCCGTCAGCACCTTGCCCGAAGACGGCACGACCGTGTTGTAGGCACGGCCGAGACGCGTGATCGAATCGAGCAGGATGACGACGTCACGGCCATGTTCGACCAGCCGTTTCGCCTTCTCGATGACCATCTCGGCGACTTGCACGTGCCGCACAGCCGGTTCGTCAAACGTCGAGGAGATCACTTCGCCGCGCACCGTACGCTGCATATCCGTGACTTCTTCCGGCCGCTCGTCGATCAGAAGCACGATGACGTAGCATTCCGGGTGATTCGACGTGATCGAGCCCGCGATATTCTGCAACAGAACCGTCTTGCCGGTTCGCGGCGGCGCCACGATCAGTCCACGCTGTCCCTTGCCGAGCGGCGCCACCAGATCGATGACCCGGGCCGACATGTCCTTCACCGTCGGATCGTCGAGCTCCATCTTGAAGCGCTCGTCCGGATAAAGCGGCGTCAGATTGTCGAAATGGACCTTGTGCTTGGCCTTGTCCGGTTCCTCGAAATTGATCGTATTGACCTTGAGGAGCGCAAAATAGCGCTCACCCTCTTTCGGGCTCCGGATCTCGCCCTCGATCGTATCGCCGGTTCGCAATGAAAAACGTCGGATCTGCGACGGCGAAACATAGATATCGTCGGGCCCGGGCAGATAATTCGCGTCAGGAGACCGCAGAAAGCCGAAGCCGTCCTGCAGAACCTCAATAACGCCCTGCCCAATGATGGTAATGTCATGTTCCGCGACCTTCTTCAGGATCGCGAACATAAGTTCTTGTTTGCGCAAAGTACTGGCGTTTTCAACGTCGTACTCTTCCGCAACAGCAAGAAGATCGGTAGGCGACTTCGCCTTCAGGTCTTGGAGTCTGATTTCTGCCATGTGATTGAGTCCCGTGCAAAACACGGTAGAGGAGGCATGGGTAAAAGGGAGGCACCGCCCCGGTGCGGGAAACTAACGGCCGGCCCCCAGCTTGCGCCGCAGCTAGCCATTCACGCCAGTTCTTTCCGCTTAACCCGGTCCGACCGGAATCACAAGCGCTAATTCATCCGCGTCAGAACGGCCGCACGATGACCAGGATCACAATACCGATCATCAGGAGCGTCGGCACCTCATTGATCGCCCGATAGAACTTCTCGGGTCGCGCGTTGCGATCCTCGGCGAACTCCCGCACCCACCGTGCCATGAACAGATGGGAGATGGTCAGCAGGACGACAAGAGCCAGTTTGAAATGGAACCACCCCTGGTCCCAGGCATAGGTGATCGTCGCCGCCCAAAGGCCGAAGATCCAGCTCGCGACCATCGCAGGCGTCATGATCGCCTTGAGGAGCCGCCGCTCCATCACCTTGAAGAGTTCAGACTGCTCCGAACCCGCGGCGACTTTCGTGTGATAGACCATCAGGCGCGGCAGATAGAGGAGCCCCGCCATCCAGGCGATGATCGAGATCACATGCCATGCCTTGATCCATAACGGATTGACATACCAGAAGAATTCCGAGACTGCCGCGACAAGGCCATCCATCGTCTATTGGCCTCGTACGAGCTTTACGAATGCCTCGACATGCTCCACCGGCGTGTCCGGCGTAATCCCATGTCCGAGATTGAAGATATGGGGATAACCGCGCATCGCCTCGAGGATGCCGCGCACGCCGTCCTCCAGAGCTTTGCCGCCGACGATGAGGCGCATCGGGTCGAGATTTCCCTGCAAGGGCCTGCCGCCCGCACTCTTCCGCGCATTGTCAAGCGGCGTCGACCAGTCGAGCCCGATCGCATCGGCGCCGGTTCCTTCCGCATAACGCGTCAGCCGCGCACCGCCGCCCTTCGGAAAGGCGATCACCTTCGCGCCCGGCACTTCGGCCCGAACCTTCTCGATGATGGCGCGCACCGGCTCGATTGCCCAGCGCTCGAAACCCTCTTCGTCGAGAACACCCGCCCAGGTGTCGAAGATCTGAACCGCGTCAGCACCCGCCCTCAACTGCGCCACGAGATACCGCGCGGAAGCGTCGACGAGGATATCCATGAGCGCCTGAAAGCGCTCCGGCTCGCCAAGCGACAGGCGCCGAGCCGGCCCCTGGTCGCCCGTGCCCGTGCCGGCGACCATGTAGGTCGCCACGGTCCAGGGAGCGCCACAGAAGCCAAGGAGCGTCGTCTCCTGGGGAAGTTCCGTCCGCACCCGCTCGACCGTCTCCAGGACCGGTGCAAGGAACGCCGTGACGTCTTTCCCAGCGAGCTCTCCGATGCGCGCCGGGTCGATCGGTTCCAGGCGCGGACCGTGCCCTTCCTCGAAAGCCACTTTCTGACCGAGCGCATCGGGAATGACGAGGATGTCGGAAAACAGAATGGCTGCGTCGAAACCGAAACGGCGGATCGGTTGAAGCGTCACCTCGGTTGCGAGTTTCGGCGTGTAGCACAGGTCCAGGAACCCGTTCGCCTGACTGCGCGTTTCCCGATATTCCGGCAGGTAGCGTCCTGCCTGGCGCATCATCCAAAGCGGAGGTGTCTCTAGGCTTTCGCCGTCGAGGACTCGAAGAAGCGATCTTGCCGAAGCCACAGGTGCTCTTAACCCCAAATTAAAGGTTTTAAGGATTCTTCTGTTTCTATTGGGCGGTGGATTAGCCGGATTCAATTCCCCCCACAACACATCAATCCGCGGCAAAGGCGCCCCGTCTTCGTGGTCCCCCAGGGGAAAACACCGGGGATAGCGGCGCAAGTGACTCTCCGGAAGCCGCGCAGAAAAAGCCTTTACGGCCGCACGCCGCGCTTTTCCATCTCATCGCACGTGCTGTGAATCGCATCGCGTTGTCGACTCCTTCCCACAGCCTGTTGCCAATCGTGTCCGCGCCATCCAAATTGTGGATCGTCGTCGGGACAGTGGGGGCGCAATCGGCGCGTTCGCTCCCGACGTGAAAAAACGGCCCCTTTATCCACGGTCATCCCCTTGGCGCCGACGCGGTTCTTTCATCTCCACCTTATTTCCGATGCGACGGGCGAAACCCTGATCAACGTCGGACGTGCCGCTGCGGCCCAGTATGCCGGCATTCATGCGGTCGAACACATCCACTCCCTGGTGCGCACGGCCAAGCAGATCGAGCGCATTGTGCTTGAGTTGGAAAACTCGCCCGGGATCGTCCTCTACACGCTCGTCGACGAGAAGCTGGCGGAGCTCCTGGAAGCCCGTTGCAACGAATTGTCGATCCCGGCCGTGTCGGTTTTGGATCCGGTCTTGCAGGCCTTTCAGGCCTATCTCGGAACGCGATCCACAGGCCGAATCGGGGCTCAGCACGCGCTCGATGCGAGCTATTTCGAACGCATCGAAGCGCTCAATTTCACGATGATGCACGACGACGGCCAGCTGCCGCGCGATATCGACGAAGCCGATGTGATGCTTCTCGGCGTCAGCCGCACGTCGAAGACGCCGACGTCGATCTACCTCGCCAATCGCGGCATCAAGACGGCAAACCTGCCGATCGTGAAAGGCATTCCCGTCCCTGCTTTGGTGACGCGTGCCAAGAGCTGCTTGGTGGTCGGGCTCGTCGCGAGCCCGGATCGCATCGTCCAGATCCGTCAGAACCGGGTCTTGAGCCTTTCACCGGAGGACGACAACCCGGCCTATCTCGATCGCACGGCCGTGTCCCAGGAGGTTCTGGAGACACGACGCCTGTGCGCGAAATACGGCTGGCCTTTGATCGACGTGAGCCGGCGATCGATCGAGGAAACGGCAGCCGCCGTGTTGGCGCTTCTCGGAGAACGGCGCGGAAAGCAAATGGCATGACAGAGCTTGTTCTCGCTTCGGGCAGCAAGGCCCGCAAAGCCCTCCTTGCGGGCACGGGGCTCACCTTCCGCCAGGTCTCGCCCGATCTCGACGAGATGGCGGCGTCCGAACCTCTGCTCCGGGCCGGGGCCGGAGCAGGCGATATCGCCTCCACGCTCGCCCTTGCAAAAGCCACGCTGGCGAGCGAGGCAGACCCGAAGGCTCTCGTCATCGCTGCCGACCAGACCTTGGAGCTCGACGGGCGCCTGTTCCGCAAGGCCGAGGACATGGACGCTGCCCGCCAGCAGCTGCTCGAGCTGTCCGGCAAGACGCACTATCTTCATTCAGCCGTTGCCTGCATGCGCGCCGGCAAGACGCTCTTTGAAGCCCGTGACAGCGCGGCCATCACTTTGCGTGCGATCCGGGCCGATGAAGTCGGTCGCTACCTCGCGGCCGCAGGTCCGCAGATTCTCTCCAGCGTCGGTCTCTATCAGCTTGAGGGGCCCGGCATTCGCCTGATTGAAAGTGTCGAGGGCGACTATTTCACCGTCCTCGGCCTGCCGCTGCTGCCGCTCCTCGGCTTCCTGCGCGAAAACGGCCTCGGGACCTTCTGAAATGCGCCGCGCCTGCGTGACGGGATGGCCCGTATCACATTCGCGTTCGCCCCTGATCCACGGCTTTTGGATCAAGCGCTATAACGTTGAAGGCGACTATAGTGCGCGTCCGGTCTCACCGCAGGAGGCGGTGTCGTTCTACGGCGTTTTTTCCTCTTCCGGCTATCTCGGCGCGAACGTCACCGTGCCGCACAAAGAGGTCGCCTGTGCTGCAGCATCGACATGCTGCGGTGCAGCAGAACGCCTGGGCGTTGCCAATACGCTGTGGCTCGAAGACGGTCGGCTGGTGGCCGACAACACCGATGGGATCGGCTTCCTCGCCTCGCTCGATCAGGCGGCCCCGAACTGGTCGGAAAAGACCGAATGCGCACTCATTGTCGGTGCGGGCGGTGCGAGCCGAGCCGTCATCGATGCGCTCGTGCAACGCGGCGTGGGGAGGGTCGAACTCCTCAACCGCACGGAAGCTCGGGCCCAAGAGGTTGCGGAACGCTTTCCCGGCAAGGTCCGGGCCTTTGGCCTCGACGCTCTCTCAACGCGACTCTCGTCGGCTGATTTAGTGATCAACGCAACTTCGGCTGGGCTCGCCGGGGCGGAGCTACCGGTCCCCTGGGAACGCGCCAAGGACTCAGCCATCGTCACCGATCTCACCTATGTGCCGCTTCAAACGCCGTTTCTTCGCGGCGCCGCCTCGGTCGGTTTGACCACGGTCGACGGCCTCGGCATGCTGCTCCATCAGGCAGTGCCGGGGTTTGAGCGCTGGTTCGGCGTCCGCCCCGTCGTGGACGCGGAGCTGCGGGATGTCGTTGTCGCCGATCTACGCGAAAGGGACTCATGTTCGTAATTGGACTCACCGGCTCCATGGCCATGGGGAAGTCGACGACGGCAGCGATGTTTCGGCGCCGTGGGGTCGCTGTGCACGATTCCGATCGTGCCGTGCATGACCTCTATCGGGGCGCCGCGGTGGAACCGATCGAACATGCCTTTCCAGGGGTCACGACAGACGGCGAAGTCGACCGGAAAAAGCTCGGCGCGGCCCTTGCTGGCGACATCGACCAGCTCGCGCGCCTGGAGCAGATCGTCCACCCTCTCGTGCGGGCGAAAACGGTCGAATTCGGCGAACAGGCCGCGCGCGAGGGCGCGCCGATCATCGTTCTCGACATTCCCCTCCTGTTCGAAACCGGCGCCGAGCAGTGGATGGATTGTGTGGTGGTCGTGACGACAGCGCCCGAAACGCAGCGCCAAAGGGTCCTCGCCCGCCGCGGCATGACAGAGGAGCTTTTTGAAAAGCTTCTGGCGAGACAGGTGCCGGACGCCGACAAACGCCGCCATGCGCATTTCGTCATCGATACGGGATTTGGTTTCGAGGCGGCTGAACGCGATGTCGATACGATCCTGCGTGCCACCTCCACGATGATCTGAGCGCGCGTCAGGCGTCGAGAGCGGGCCGCCGAGAATCACCCAGGAAAAAGCTGCCTTTCGCGTTCCGATCGGTTGTGTCCGAGCGCTCCAAAATCCATGATCGGGTCATGCGGGAAATCGTCTTCGATACGGAAACCACCGGCCTCGACGCGCTCAAGGGCGACAGGCTGATCGAGATTGGCTGCGTGGAGATCATTAATCGGATCGCCACCGGTCGCTTTTATCACGCCTATATCAATCCAGGATGCGCGATCAGTCCGGACGCGGTTGCCGTCCACGGCCTGACGGAGGAATTTCTGCGCGACAAGCCGGCGTTCCTGGAATGCGTGGGCGACTTTCTGGAATTCGTCGGCGATGCGCCGCTCGTCGCGCACAACGCATCCTTCGACCGCGGCTTCATCAATATGGAGCTCGCAAAGGCCGGCTATTCCGTCATTCCGGATGATCGCTTCGTCGATACGCTCATGCTGGCACGGCGCCGACATCCGGGAGGCATGAACTCTCTCGATGCGCTCTGCGCCCGCTACGGCATCGACAATTCCAAACGCACGAAGCACGGCGCTCTCCTCGATGCGGAGATCCTCGCCGAGGTCTATGTCGAATTGCAGGGCGGCCGCCAGGCGCTGCTCGCGCTGGGCAGTTTCTCAGAAGGTGCGACGAATACCGGCACGCTCCGGCAGGTGGGGCCGCGGCCGCACGCTTTGCCCTCGCGGTTGAACGAGGAGATGCGCGCCGCACACCGGGCCTTCGTGGAAGCTGAAATGGGTGAGGACGCGCTCTGGCTGAACGTCTGGAAGGACGAAGACGAGCGCGTCTCTCAGAAGCCTCAGGCCGTGGTCGGCGCGTCCGCCTGAGCCTGCGCGGCCCGCTGGCGATAAAGCGCGGCGAAATCCACCGGATCGATCATCAACGGCGGGAAACCGCCCTGACGGGTCGCGTCGGCGAGAATCTGGCGCGCGAAGGGGAAGAGCAGACGCGGGCATTCGATCAGGATGATCGGATGGAGATGCTCCTGCGGAACGTTGCGGATCTGGAAAAGGCCCGCATAGACGACTTCGGTGACGAAAAGTGTCTCGTCGCCGCGGCTCGCCTTCGCATCAAGCTTCAGCTCGACTTCGAACTGACCATCGGCGATCGGACGCGCGTTGACGTTCACGTTGACGTCGAGCGACGGATTGGCGCTCGCCGGCCGCAACGAGTTCGGCGCGCTGGGATTTTCGAAAGAAAGGTCCTTGATGTACTGGCCAAGCACATGAATTCCCGGCCCTTGCGCCGATGCCTCGCTCTTCGCATCCGTGCCGGCGGCCTGCTCGCCGCCATTGCTGGCATTATTGACCATATCGTCTTTCCAAAGCTGTCATTGGGAACGGTTGCCCGCGCCTAGCATGCGGGACGGTGAGCCACAACCGCGCACCGCCCGTGATTGCCCCTCGTTTGCCCCCGTCAGGCGACTTTCCGGCGCCACTGCGGCATTTCCGGTCGGCAGTCGGGCGGCGCCAATCGCGCCCCAGTCTTCAGCGCCGGCGGTTCTGATCCGGATCGATCTCGCGGACCTCGAACTCGCCCTCATCCAGGTCGACCACGGTCTCCCCGTTGGGGCCACGCCGTGTCGACTGATAATTGGCGGACTGATAACTCTGCGTGCCGACCACGCGAAGATCGACCCGCGACAGGACGAACTGCCAGATCCGAGCGCGCACCGCCGGAACGAACAGCAGAAATCCGAGCGTGTCGGTGACGAAGCCCGGCGTCAAAAGCATGACCCCGGCCACGGCGATCAGCGCACCATCAGCGAGATTGCGCGCCGGCATGCGCCCGGATTCGAGATCACTGCGGATGCGCAAAATGGTCCTCAGCCCCTGATGACGCAGAAGCGCTGTGCCAAGGATCGCCGTCAGCAGCGTCAGAAGCAGCGTCGGGGCGAGGCCGATATACTGACCGACGACGACGAACGTGCCGACCTCGATCAGCGGGATGAGGAGGAGGAGAAGGAAAATTGGCATGGGTTCAATCCTGATCCTGCGATATGGTGTCTCGGCCGGTTTTTTAAAGACTTTCCTGTGACCTGCTGGACTCGGCCAGGATCGTGCTTACATTGCCGGGAAAGAAAGCGAACGCCCGTAGGGAGCGTGCACGATATCGGCATGAGCGGCTTTTTCGACATTTATTCTCTGATCTTCCTGGTGATCGCGGTCGTCATTTTTATGCGTCTCGGCAGCGTCCTGGGCCGTCGCACCGGCAGCGAACCTTCGCCCTATGAGAACGGCCGCAAACCGCCTGTCGCGGCCCGTCATACGGCCGAGAACGTCGTGACCCTGCCGCGTCCCGGTCAGGTGCCCGAGCGGGAAATGCCGAGCGCCCCCGATTGGAGCGCTCTGAAGCGCCATGCCAAGCCCGATACGCCGCTTTATGATGGGCTTGTGGCGATTAGCCGCGCGGATCCCGCCTTCGAGCCCGATTCTTTCCTGGAAGGCGCAAAATCCGCCTACGAGATGGTCGTGCAGGCCTTCGCTGCGGGCGACCGCACGACCTTGCGGTCCCTCCTCTCCGCCGACGTCTACGAGAGCTTCGCGACCGCCATGAGCGAGCGGGAGCAGCGTGGCGAGAGGCTCGAGACGAGCTTTGTCGGCTTCGAGAGCGCCAAGCTCACCGAGGCGGAGCTCGAAGACAAGGTTGCGCGTGTCTCCGTCCGCTTCAAATCCGAGATCGTCTCCGTCACCTACGACAATGAGGGTCGGGTGATCGAGGGCGATCCCAATGCGGTCCAGAAGCCCGACGAAGTCTGGACCTTCGCCCGTGCCACGACGAGCCGCGATCCCAACTGGGAGCTGGTCGCCACCGGCTCCAGCTGAGCGCCGACGGTGGCTGGAGATGCCCCGACCTCGCCCATCGCAACGCTGACCTCGTCCGCCTCCGACGCGCACGAGCGTCGTCAGCTGTCTCTCAAATTCCTCTCAGGCTGGGCTGAGGACGATCATCGCGCCGCCTTTCGGGCCTTCCGCAAATCGGCGGAACGGCTCGGCGCTGAGGACACGTCGTCGCTGGAGATCCTTCCGGGTCTGAAGGCAGCCGCGGGCGCTGCGCTGCGTCTGCAGGCCGACTTGTCATCCGCCGAAGCTTGCAGTTTCTTCGAAACCTTTTTCGCGCTGGCGCCCTCCGCCGCCGAGGGCCTCCTTACCGGCTATTACGAACCCGTGATCGAAGCCCGACTTAGGCCTTCCGAGGCGTTCGGCGTGCCGATCTATCGGCCCCCCGACGAGGCCGTCCAAACCGAGATCACGGACCGGCCTCCGCTTTGCCCCGATCGTGCGGCGATCGAAGCCGGCGCCTTGGCGGGCCGCGGTCTGGAACTGGCCTATGTGGCGGATCCCGTGGATCTCTTTTTCATCCATGTTCAGGGCTCCGCACGCCTCTCTCTCGGTGATGGCCGGCATATGCGCATCGGCTTTGCCGGAAAATCGGGGCACGCCTACACGTCGATCGGCCGCCTCGCCGTCGAACGCGGCTATCTTGCCAAAGACGCTGCCGGGAAAGCCGGTCTCGAACATTGGCTCAAGGCGCATCGCGAGGCTGGACGCCGCCTCATGGCCGAGAACCGGTCGTTTATTTTTTTCAAAGAGATCGTCGATCTCGCCTCCGACGACGGCCCTCTGGGTGCGGCAGGTGTCCCGCTCAGCGCCGGGCGCAGCCTCGCCGTCGATCCGCGCTTTGCCGCCTTCCATCTGCCGGTGTTCGTCTCCGCGTCCCCGCTTCCAGGCTTCGGGCCAGGCCCGTTCTGCCGCCTGATGGTCGCGCAGGATGTGGGCTCGGCGATCAAGGGCGCGGGGCGGGCCGATATCTTTGCAGGTTCAGGCGAGGACGCGGGGAAGGCCGCCGGCGACATCCGACATCGCGGCGTCCTCCGTGTTCTCCTCCCGAAAGCGAACGCCTGAGATGGCCCGCAAACAGCTTTCACCCGAGGACAAGGCGCTTTGGGACAAGGTTCGCCGGACCGTGCGGCCCCTGAAGAGCCGGTCTCTCAGCGACGAGCTCGCTGCCGAGGGCACAACCCCGGACGGTGACGTGGTCCCGCAGACGAGTGCTGCCGCCCTCGCGTCCGGAAAGCGGAGCCCGGCGCTACCTCCCGTCGACGCCATAACCTCTTCAGAGCCGAAATCTCGCTCCGCACCGCGTGCTGCGGCAGCGCTGGAACCCCGGCTGAAGCGCCGCCTCTTGCGCGGCCGTACTGAGCCGGATGCGCGCATCGACCTGCACGGCATGACCCAGCAACGCGCCCATGATCGCCTCCTGGCTTTTCTGGGGGGCGCGCAGGCGCGCGGCCATGTCCTGGTCCTCGTCATCACTGGCAAAGGCCGTTCGGAGGGCGAGGGGGTGTTGAAAACGATGGTGCCACGATGGCTCGCAGAGCCCGCGTTCCGCGAGCTCGTCGTCGCTTATGAGCACGCCTCCCGCCATCACGGAGGCGAGGGGGCGCTTTACGTCAGGTTGCGCCGCAGCGGCACGAACCGCCGCCGTCCGGACGGCGGAGCAGGCGCCGCGAACCGGCTCGCATCATTGCCAAAATGGTCCACATAGCGCGGGTTGAGCGCGCTGACCGGCAGGATGATCAGGATATCCGTCGTGCCGAACTGATAGTCGACGACGGCACCTTCACCGATATAGCCGCCGAGGCGGAGATATCCCTTGATCAACGGCGGAAGTTGCCGAAGCGCCGCCTTGGCGTCGATCTCATCCGCCGCCATGCGGTTCATCTCGACGTAACGCTCCTCGACCGCCCGCACCCGCCATTCTTCCGGCGCCAGCGCGTTGTGATGCAGGAAGCTCAAAGGCAGAGCGAGCTTGTCGGGATCGGTGCCCGGAATGCTGGCACAACCGATCATCACGTCCATGCCGTGCATTAGCACGTAGCTCCAGATGCCGTGCCAGAGGAGCTCAACCGTCCGCTTGTCGCGGTAGGGTTTCAGCACGCAGGAGCGACCGAGCTCCAGAAATCGCAGATGCGGATAACGCGCGACGAGTGATCCGACATCGTATTCGCCGGCCGAATAGAAGCCGCCGTTGATCTCGGCGATCTCCTGCCGCAGCAGCCGGTAGGTCCCGACGATCTCGGGCTTCGAGCGCAGGAACGGTCGCCGTGGCACGGCGTGATCGAGCACCAGAAGATGGTCACAGATGAGATCGTAAGCGTCGGCGTCGCGCCGGCGCTGATAGGTTTCCTCGTCGGCAACGGCCGCCATCTCCTCGTAGAAGACGTGATAGCGCAGCCCTTGCGAGCGGCGGATCTCCGAGGGAGAGCGGGCAAGCCGCGCCTCGAGATCTCCGAGCCGTCCGAGGGTTCCGATATGGCGGGCCGCCCGCCAAGGGGCGCGACCCGGTTTTGCGAATGGGCGGACGAAACCGCTGCCCCGAGCTCTCCCGAGACCGGGCGCAAAACGCCGCACCAGTCGTCGTGGAGAGAGATGATGCCGTCCCTGCATGGCCTCCCTGCCCCTGGGGAATCTCGATCTCATGCGCTCTCCTTAAACGATCGCGCCAACATCGACCAGAGTTGCCATATTCCATAAGAAAAACATGACATTGAAGTGACGTGGCCGGCCTTGAGAGCATCTGAGGGACGATCACGGTCGATTGGTCGCGGCCAGCTTTCGCGCAATCCAAGGAAGGAAGAAAAGCACAGAATCGACAAGATCGCGGCCAGCCCTCCCGCAAAGGACTCCCAATATGCCGCCGTGACCGGCTAGACTTTCCCGCAACCAGCGCTGCGGACGATCGTTGAGATCGCAACGCAAGGCAGGAAAGAGCCGGGAAATACCGGCCGGATGGGAGGGGAACATGCGGTTTGGCCGCGCGGCGATGGCCGTTGCTGCGACATTGGCTCTTGGCGCCGGCGAGGTTTCTGCAGCCGAGCTTTCGATCGTCTCCGGCTCCGTCGGTGCCGATATTCAGGAATTGCGTACGCAGCTTGCGGAATTCGAGGCGGAGACCGGCCACCAGGTCGACATCGTCGAGATGCCGGCTTCGACGAGCGACCAGTTCGGGCAATATCGCTTGTGGCTGGCGGCTGGCACCGACGATATCGACATCTACCGTGTCGACGTCATCTGGGCGCCGCAGCTTGCCAATCAATTCGTCGACCTGCGCGACGCCATGGCCGACGTTATCGGCGACCATTTCCCCTCCGTGATCGAATCACAGACCGTCGAGGGGCGGCTCGTCGCATTCCCGATGTATACGGATGCGCCGGCGCTCTTTTACCGCAAGGACCTCCTGGAAAAATACGGCAGGAAACCACCCACGACGTGGGAGGAGCTGACCGAAACCGCCAAAGAGATCCAGGATCAGGAACGCGCCGCCGGCAACCGTCAGATCTACGGCTTTGTCTTTCAGGGCGCCCCCTATGAGGGGCTCACCTGCAACGGCCTCGAATGGGCCGCCTCGAGCGGTGGCGGGCAGATCGTATCGCCTGAGGGCGAGATCACCATCAACAACGAGGCGGCCGCCCGGGCGCTGGAGCGGGCGCATGGCTGGGTGAGGGAGATCGCCCCTGCAGGTGTGCTCGCCTACAAGGAGGAGGAGGCCCGCGGCGTCTGGCAGACCGGCAATGCCGTCTTCATGCGCAACTGGCCTTACGCCTATGCGCTGTCGAACGGCGAGGATTCTCCGGTCAAAGGCAAGTTCGAGGTGACGACGCTGCCGGCCGAGCCTGGCAGCCGATCGGCTCCCTGTCTTGGCGGTTGGAACCTCGCCGTGTCGAAATACTCCAGGCACAAGAAAGAAGCGATCGAGCTCGTGCGCTTCCTGTCCTCCCGCAGGGCGCAGAAGGAGCGGGCGCTCACTTATGCGCGGCTGCCGACGATCCCAGCGCTCTATGACGATCCGGACATCGCCGAAAGCCAGCCGATCATCGCCGAATGGGCGGATGTGGTCGAAAAGGCGGTGCCGCGACCCTCCGCCCCCACGAAGCGGCAGTACAACGAAGTGTCGAAGGAGTTCTGGACGGCCGTCAACGAGACGCTTGCAGGCGCGGCATCGGCGGAAACCAACCTCCAGACGCTGGAACATCGGCTGCGCCGGCTGAAGCGGGACGGCTGGCGATGACGAACGCGACCCTGGGCGCCCCGCCGACCGACGAGGCGATGCGGACTGAAGAACAGCCCGCGGCGCGCTCCGCGCTTTCCAGGCAGCGGCTCGCCTCCGCCTGGCTCTTTCTCACGCCGATGCTCGCCGTCCTCGCTTTCGTCGCAGGCTGGCCGCTTCTGCAGACGATCTGGTTCTCCTTCACCGATGCGAGTTTGGCCGATCTCGACGCCGCCCGGTTCGTCGGCCTGCGCAACTATTTCGAATATGTCGATTATGGCGACGGGACCGGGGAATGGTTCGGCCTCTTCTTTGACGCTCAATGGTGGAACGCGGTGTGGAACACCGTCTATTACACCCTTGTCTCCGTCTCGATCGAAACCGTCCTCGGTCTCATCGTGGCGCTCGTCCTCAACGTGCCGTTTCGTGGCCGCGGCTTTGTGCGCGCCGCCGTCCTCATCCCCTGGGCGATCCCCACGATCGTCTCGGCCAAGATGTGGGCCTGGATGATGAACGACCAGTTCGGCATCCTGAACGACATGCTGATGTCGGTCGGCATCCTCTCCCATCCGATCGCCTGGACCGCCTCGCCGGAGACGGCGATGTGGGCCGTCATCATCGTCGATGTGTGGAAGACGACGCCTTTCATGGCGCTTCTCATCCTCGCCGGGCTGCAGATGGTGCCGTCCGATGTTTACGAAGCGGCGAAGATCGACGGCGTCCATCCGGTCAAGGTGTTCTTCAAGGTGACGCTGCCGCTTATTCGCCCGGCGATCCTGGTCGCCGTCATCTTCCGGGCGCTCGATGCCCTGCGCGTCTTCGACCTCATCTACGTGCTGACCCCCAACAACACCGAGACGAAGACGATGTCGGTCTTCGCGCAGGAAAACCTCTTCCAGTTCGATCAGTTCGCCTACGGTTCGGCCGCCTCGACGCTCCTCTTCCTGGTGATCGCGGCGATCACGCTCGTCTACATCAAGGCGGCGCGGCTCAATCTCGGGGGAGGGCGCTGAGATGTCGGTCCTCGTCAAGCGCGCGGCCTTCTATGCCCTCGTCGTCCTGATCGTGCTTCTCTCGGTCTTTCCGTTCTATTACGCCATTCTGACGAGCTTCAAATCGGGTACGGCGCTCTTTCGCGTCGACTATCTGCCGACGGATTTTTCGCTCGCCAATTATCGCGACGTGCTCGTCAACGGTGTCTTCCCGCTCAACATCTTGAATTCCGTCATCGTCGCCTTCGTGGTGGTGGCGATCTCGCTCTTTCTGGCGGTCACGGCGGCTTACGCTCTGTCGCGAATCGAGTTTTGTGGCCGCAGCATCCTGCTTTTGACGATTCTCGCCGTCTCGATGTTTCCCCAGATCGCGGTGCTCGCCGGGCTTTTCGAGCTGGTGCGCCTCTTCGGCCTCTACAATTCGCTCTTCTCACTGATCCTCGCCTATATGATCTTCACCCTGCCCTTCACGGTCTGGGTGCTGACGACTTTCATGCGGGATCTGCCGGTGGAGATCGAAGAGGCGGCGATCGTCGACGGCGCAAAGCCGATGACCATCGTCATGAAGGTGTTCCTGCCCCTGATGTGGCCGGCGCTGGTGACGACGGGGCTTCTCGCCTTCATTGCCGCCTGGAACGAATTTCTCTTCGCGCTCACCTTTGTCTCGAGCAACGACACGCGCACCGTACCTGTCGCGATCGCGCTTCTGTCGGGGGCGTCCGAGCAGGAGATTCCCTGGGGCACGATCATGGCGGCGTCCGTCGTCGTGACCGTGCCGCTCATCGTTCTCGTGCTGATTTTCCAGCGCAAGATCGTCTCGGGCCTGACGGCCGGAGGTGTGAAAGGGTGAATGGAAGCGTCCCCGCTGATGTCGCGGATGGCTGTGTGATCAGCCGTCGGAGACGTTTTCGTTGGGATAGACGCCCCAGAGCGAATTCTGCTCCACCCAGCCTTCGTAATTGTCGCCGCGCACGTCGCACCAGCCCTCGCGGCAGCGCACCACGTCGGTCACCACGCCCGATTCGAGAATCGCCGTCACCCGGGCCGTCTCGCTTGCGTCCGCATGGGCATTGAAGCGCTCACCCTTGGCCCAGGGGGCCACGATTGCCGTGCGCCGCCCGGACAGGAGGCTCTGGTGGATCCACCCTTCCGCGCCATCCGAATCACGCACCTTCCGCCAGGTTTCGAATTCCTGGATGATCTCGACCGGCAAACCGGCCCGGACGAAGCGCCAGGCAATGCCGTAGTTTTTGCCGGGCCCCTTGCGGACGTTGACGGCATTTGATTTCAAGCTGACGAAGCGTGGTAATGGATAGCCGCTCGGGCCCACTTTGGGGGCCTGCGCCCATCCAGGCTCGCCCGGGCACGCCACGGCGAGCAGGGCCAAGACAAGAAGAAGGCTGAGACGAGAACGAAGGAAGAGGAGAGGGCGCATCATCTGCGGTCGGAAAATCACACCGGGAGGTGTTAGCGCCATTCCGCCGCGAGGCCAAGCGCCGCTTCGTTCCTTGTTTTTGAGCAGCCCTTTGCTAGAGAGATGTTAAAGGCAGCCGGTCGCTCCCGCGGGGGCCGCCAAGGAGAGGTGGTGCATGACCAAGGCGAAACCGCACGTCATCGTAACGCGCAAACTCCCCGATCCGGTGGAGACGCGCATGCGAGAGCTGTTTCGCGCTGACCTCAATCTGGATGACCGACCGCTGTCGCAGGCGGAGCTGGTGGAGGCGTTGCGCACCGCGGACGTGCTCGTGCCGACGGTCACCGATCGGTTGGACGCCGCAGCGCTTTCCCAATCCGGACCGAACTTGAAGCTCATCGCCAATTTCGGCAACGGCATCGACAACATCGATATCGGGGCCGCCTATGAGCGCGGTATCACCGTCACCAACACGCCGAACGTTTTGACGGGCGACACGGCCGATATGACCATGGCGCTCATCCTCGCCGTTCCAAGGCGGCTGGCGGAGGGAGCCCAGATCCTGCCGAACGGCCTGCCCTGGCCCGGCTGGTCGCCGACCTGGATGCTCGGCCACCGCATCTGGGGAAAACGGCTCGGCATCGTCGGCATGGGGCGGATCGGCACGGCGGTCGCGCGCCGGGCCCAGGCCTTCGGCCTGTCGATCCACTATCACAACCGCCGGCCCGTCGATCCGAAGACCGAGGAAGAGCTGGAAGCGACCTATTGGGATTCGCTCGACCAGATGCTGGCGCGCATGGACATCATCTCCGTCAATTGCCCGCACACCCCGGCCACCTTCCACCTTCTTTCCCGCCGGCGTCTGAAGCTGATGCGCCCGGATGCCTATCTGGTGAACACCGCGCGCGGCGAGGTCATCGACGAGGCGGCGTTGATCGAATGCCTGGAGACGAACTCGCTTGCCGGCGCCGGCCTCGACGTTTTCGAAGGCGAGCCCGCAATCGATCCGAAGCTCATCAAGCTTGCCCAGGAAGGCAAGGCGGTGCTTCTGCCGCATATGGGCTCGGCCACGATCGAAGGCCGCATCGAGATGGGCGAGAAGGTGATCATCAACATCCGCACCTGGATGGATGGCCACAAGCCGCCGGACCGCGTTCTGCCGCTTTCGGTCTGATCTTCGCGGGCCGATGCCGCTCCGGCTCAATGAGGCTCAGCGCTTGCGGCGCTTGTAGGTGATCGTCTCGAAGCGCTGGGAAAGGGCGTCGTAGAGGAGAAGCCGCCCGATCAAAGGCTCGCCGAAGCCTGCCGCGAGTTTCATGACCTCGAGGGCCTGGATCGACCCGACGACGCCGGTGAGCGCACCCAGAATTCCCGCTTCCGCGCAGCTCGGTAAGAGCCCCTCAGGCGGGGGCTTCGGAAAGAGATCGCGGTAACGCGGATTGTCGTCCTTGAAGGGCAAAAGCGTCGTCACCGAGCCGTCGAAGCGGCCGACCGCGCCTGTCACCAGCGGTTTTTGGGCTGCCTCGCAGATGTCCGGAAGAAGGAAGCGCGTGGCGGAATTGTCGGAGCCATCGACGACGATGTCGTAGCCGGCGACGAGATCGGACGCGTTCTCCTGCGTCAGCCGTGTTCCGTGCGTGTCGACGGCGACATGCGGATTGATCCGGGAAAGCGCTCTTTGCGCGCTCTCCACCTTCGCCATGCCGAGATCGGCGCTCGCATGAATGATCTGCCGCTGCAGATTGGAGAGCGAGACGACGTCGTCATCGACGAGGCCGAGCCGGCCGATGCCGGCGGCCGCAAGATAAAGGGCGACGGGTGAGCCGAGGCCCCCGGCTCCGACGATGAGGACGCGCGTGCGCTTGAAGCGTTTCTGGCCGGGGCCTCCGACCTCGGGCAGGACGATATGGCGCGCGTAGCGCGCGATTTCCTCCGCACTCAGATCCGGTTCCGCCGATTGGGGCGCACCGTCGGGGAGGGGCGTCTCCGGCATCGGATCAGGACGCGCCGGGCTGCGGCCCCGAATAGCCTTCCACGATCACGAGCTCCGCATCCGCCACCGCCACGCGGTGCTCGCGCGCGGCCTGGTATTCGGGCGAATGGTAGCAGGCGAGCGCATCGTCGACGGAGGCAAATTCGATGACCACGTTGCGGGCGCGCGAATTTCCTTCCAGCGAATGCATCGGGCCGCCGCGGACGAGAAACTTGCCCTTGAAGCGGGCAAAGGCGGGGGCAGCGCCGGCGACATAATCCTTGTAGCGCTCGGGGTCGCGCACATCGACGCGGGCGATCCAATAGCCCTTCGGCATTCTTCCCTCCTTCAGCAATTCGCTTCGATTTCGTCCACAATCGCCTGGGCTGAGGCTTTCGGATCGGCGGCCTTGACCACCGGTCTGGCAACGACGAGGTAATCGGCGCCGGCTCGCAGGGCGTCGGCCGGCGTCATCACGCGTTTCTGGTCGTCGCTCGTTGCGGATGTCGGGCGCACGCCGGGGGTCACGATCAGCATGTCGGGACCGAGAAGCGCACGCATCGCCTCGGCCTCGAGTGGCGAACAGACGATGCCGTCGACGCCGCTGGCTCTGGCCTGTGCGGCGCGGCGGCGAACGAGCTCGGCGGCACTTTCCGCATAACCCGCCTCGCCGAGATCGGCGTCATCCATGGATGTGAGAACGGTGACGGCAAGAAGTCCGAGATTGGTGTCAGCGCGCGCCGCGGCGGCCGCGCGCATCGCTTTCGGATAGGCGTGAACGGTGGTGAGCGTCGCCCCGAGCCGGGCAAGATTGGCGATGCCTCCGGCGACGGTATTGTCGATATCGAGCAGCTTCATATCGAGAAAGACGCGCTTTCCCTCCGCCCGAAGCGGCTCGATCAGGCTGAGACCGCCCGCAAAGACCAGCTCCATGCCGATCTTGTAGAACGTCACCGTATCGCCGAGCGTCTCCACCATGGCGCGAGCGGTTGCAAGATCGGGAAGATCGAGACCGACGATCAGCCGATCGCGCGCGTTGCGCGGGCGAATATCGCGGCCTGCCGCAGAATTCTGGGTGTCGAGCATCGTCACAATTTCCTCAGCGCCACTTCATTCACCGAATGGTCGCCCGCCTTGCCGATGATGAGATCGGCCCGCGGTCGCGTCGGGCGGATGTTCTCGTCGAGATTGACGAGGTTGATGCGCTCCCAGAGACCCTCGGCGACGCGGCGCGCTTCGTCGTCTTCGATATTGGCGTAGCGGTGAAAATACGACCTCGGATCGGTAAACCGCGTTCCCTTGAGGCTCATGAAGCGGTCAATATACCAGCGCCGGATGACGTTATCGTCCGCGTCGATATAGATGGAAAAGTTGAAGAAGTCGGAGACGAAGGGGACTTCCTTTCCGTCCCGTGGCAGGTCCCGTGTCTGCAGCACGTTGAGGCCTTCGAGGATCAGAATGTCCGGCTGATCGACGGTCAAAGTCTCGCCCGGCACGATATCGTAGGTGAGATGGGAGTAGACCGGGGCTGTGACCTCGCGCTTGCCGGCCTTGATGTCGGAGAGAAAGCGCAGAAGCGTCGTGACGTCGTAGCTCTCGGGAAATCCCTTGCGCTCCATCATGCCCTGCTTCGCCAGAACCGCGTTCGGATAGAGAAAGCCGTCGGTCGTGACGAGGGAGACGCGCGGATGGCCCGGCCAGCGTGCCATCAGCTCCTTCAGGATGCGGGCGGTGGTCGATTTGCCGACGGCCACGGAGCCGGCGATGCCGATGATGAACGGCATCTTGCCTTCTTTTGCGCCGAGGAATTTCGAGCGCACGGCATAAAGCTTGTCCTTGGCTTCCACGTGGAAGGACAGAAGCCGCGACAAAGGAAGATAGATCGCCTCCGCCTCGCTGATGGAGATCGGGTCGTTCATCGACTTGAGCGCATGGACCTCTTCCGCCGACAAGGTCATCGGCGTGTCGGCGCGCAGTTTCGACCATTCCTCGACGCTGAAATACCGGTAGGGCGAGAGCGAGCGCGGCGACACTTGATCCATCAGCTCTTCCAGTCGGCGGTGGGGCCGCGCGAGCGCTTCTCATCGAGACCGCTCTGCCCGGTGCGGCTCTGAAGCTCGGCCTTGACCTCGTCGAAGGAGACACCGGCGGCGTGCAGGAGGACGAGGAGATGATAGAGAACGTCGGCCGCCTCTTTGGTGAGCGCCTGGTTGTCGCGCTCCACAGCCGCGATCGCGGCTTCGACGGCTTCTTCGCCGAGCTTCTGGGCGCATTTTGCGACGCCTTTGCCGAGAAGCCTTGCAGTATAGGAATTGTCGTCGCCCGAGGCGGCGCGCGCGCCGATCGTGGCGGCGAGCTCTTCCAGCGTGAAATCGGTCATGACATGCCCATCCGGGCTTTCTCCTGCGGAAGCGAGCGCACGGGAATGCCCGCGCGCGCCATATGGGCCTTGGCTTCAGCGACGCTAAAGGTGCCGAAATGGAAGATGGAGGCCGCGAGCACCGCCGTTGCATGGCCGTCGCGGATGCCTTCCACCAGATGATCGAGCGTCCCGACACCGCCGGAGGCGATGACCGGAACGCGGACCGCATCGGCGACCGCCCGCGTCAATGCGAGGTCGAAGCCCGTCTTCGTTCCATCGCGGTCCATGGAGGTGAGAAGGATCTCGCCTGCGCCCAGAGACACGACTTCGCGGGCAAATTCGATGGCGTCGATGCCGGTTGGCTTGCGGCCGCCATGGGTGAAGATCTCCCACCGGCCTGGAGTCACCGTCTTGGCGTCGATGGCGACGACGATGCATTGATCGCCGAACTTGTCGGCGGCCCGGCCGACGAAGCTCGGATCGTTGACGGCGGCGGTGTTGACGGAAACCTTGTCGGCGCCGGCAAGGAGAAGCTGGCGGACATCGTCAACGGTCCGCACGCCGCCGCCCACAGTGACCGGCATGAAGCATTGCTCCGCCGTTTTGGCGACAACGTCGAGGAGCGTGTCGCGCTCCTCGTGGCTGGCGGTGATGTCGAGGAAGCAAAGTTCGTCGGCGCCGGCCGCGTCGTAAGCCTTGGCGGCTTCCACCGGATCTCCGGCGTCGATGAGATCTACGAAATTGACGCCTTTGACGACACGGCCGTCCTTGACGTCGAGACACGGGATGACACGGGCTTTGAGCAAGGAGTGCTCCGAAGGCTTTTCAGCTTCAGCGCGGATGCGCAACGGCGGCCCTTATAGCGGCGGCATAAGGTGCGTTACAACAAGCCATCGCGCATGGATTTTTTGAAGAAGACGAAGAGTCGGGAGCTTGCGGGCTCATCGGTGGCTCGCGCGTCGCGCGGGTGCGAAACTGCGGCCGGGACGCGGTCAGGAAGCCACGGCGCCGTGCTCGCGGGCCCGCGCGGCATTTTGGCCGTCGCGCTCCTCCGCGGCTTTGCGGGCAAGGCTCGCAGCAGCTTCCGCCGATGCCGGCCGTCCAAGATGGTAGCCCTGCAGGAAATCGCAGCCGATCTCCTCGAGGAAATCGAGCTGTTCGGATGTTTCCACACCTTCCGCCGTCACGGCCAGTCCGAGCGAATGGCCGAGGACGACGATGGAGCGGATGATTGCCGCAGCTCCATCGTCTTGCGATTCCATCGCGCGCAGGAAGGATTGATCGATCTTCACCTTATCGACCGGGAGCTTCCAGAGATAAGCGAGGGAGGAGAAACCCGTGCCGAAATCGTCGAGCGCCAGTTTCACGCCGAGCTCGCGGAGTTGGCTCAGCTGCTGCACGGCGTCGAGAGAATCGATCAACAGAACGCCCTCGGTAATCTCGAGCTCGAGCCTTTCGTGTGGAAGTTCGCTCTTGGCGAGGGCCTGGCGCACGATTTCCACGATGTTGCGGGCATCGAATTGCACCGGTGAAAGATTGACTGCGACCTTGTATCCGTCGGGCCAGGTCTTCGCGGCCTCGCAGGCGCGGTTGAGCGCCAGGCGGCCGATACGGTGGATGAGGCCGAGCTGTTCGGCAAGCGGGATGAACCGTGCCGGCGAGACGAAACCGCCTTCCCCGTTCGGCATACGCAACAGGGCTTCGAAACCGGTGAGCGAGCGATCCTTTGCCGTGAAGATCGGCTGATAATAGAGCTCGAAACGCTCGTGCTCCACGGCGGCCCGCAGCACGGTTTCCAGGTCCCGTCCCGCTTCGAGTTCCGCGCCCATGCGCCGATCGAAGATCGTGAGACGGTCGCCGCCCTTCGCCCGTGAGCGGCACATGGCGACATTGGCGCGCGACAAGGGGCTGCCGGGGTGCTCGCCCTTCTCGGCGAGGGTGAGCCCGGCGCTTGCCGTGAGATTGATCACGTGGCCGTCGGCCACGAAGCCGCGCCGGATGAGCTTCAGGGCACGTTCGGCAAGGCGAGCGCCGTCCTTCAAATCGTTGACGTTCATGGCGAAGGCGAATTCCGTACCGCTGACGCGGCCGACGATCGCTTCGGGCTCGGCGAGGCTTTTCAATCTCTCCGCCGCTTCCAAGAGAATGTAGTCGCTTCGCTCCGGTCCGAAGGCGGTGTTGACGGCGCCGAAGCGATCGATCCCGAGCGAGACGACGACGACGGGCTTCGCCTTGGCAAGGAGCCCACGCTTGCGGGCGATGAAGCCGCTGCGATTGAGAAGGCCCGTCAGGCCGTCATGCTCAGCCGCGTACGCCGCCCGCGCATCGGCTCGTCGCTTCGCGTTGTAGCGCTGGACGAAGCCGAAGACCGGGACGCCTGAGGCGATCAGAATGATGATGGACAGAAGGATGGCGCTGCGGGCCACGGTCGCCTGAATGGCCTCGAATTCGTCCGTCTGGTCGACGTAGATCTCGGCGATGGCGATGGTTTTGCCATCCTTGCGCAGAGGCACGTAGGCTTCCGAATAATAGGCAGGGCGCTCGGGCGGTGTGCCATGCGCGACTTCGATCTGCATCGCGCCGCCTGCCGCCGCGACAGCGGCTTCAGGGTTGTGTTGCGCTAAAGATGCCTTGTCGACGTCCGAAAGCTCGTGGTCGTCGAGGATCATGCGGAGATTGCCGTTCGGCCCGAACAGCTTGACGCGAAAGACCTCGGCCGATTCTCGGATTTTGTTGAGGGTCGCCAGCGTTTCCGGAGACGGTTCTGCCCCCGCCGCGATCTCCTCCAGATCGGCGATGCTGGCAGTCATATACTTCGCCCAGGCCGAGGTGGTGTTGGCCGCGTTGAGCTGCAGGCCGCGTTCGATTGTGTCCGACCCGACCCAGATCGCCGCGGCAATCGCCACGACGGGCAGGATCAGGAGCACGAAACCAGGCAGGAAACCACGGCCAGATGACATTCTGGCAACCTTACATTGCGCAGACGAAAATGTCATACGCGCAGGGTGTATTTATCTCAAATTACCCGATCTGGCGTGGTGAATGAAAGACTACGTTTCAGAGCGCGTTGAGCAGTTGGAGCGCGGCGTCAGCATCGATGCGGCCATCGTAGAGCGCCCGCCCGGTGATCGCGCCTTCGAGGCTCGCAGCATCGGGCATGGTGAGGCGCACGATATCGGCCATCGAGGCGAGACCGCCGGAGGCGATGACCGGAATCGAGACGTGCTCCGCAAGGGCGATCGTCGCCTCCCAATTGATCCCGGCAAGAACGCCGTCGCGGTCGATGTCGGTATAGATGATGGCCGCGACCCCGGCGTCTTCGAAGCTCTTGGCGAGGTCCTGCGCCTCCATGTCGGAGGTTTCCGCCCAGCCTTCCACCGCGACCTTTCCGTCGCGCGCATCGATACCGACGGCGATGCGCCCTGGAAATTGCCCCGCCGCGTCCTTCACCAGGTCCGGATCGCGCAAGGCTGCCGTGCCCAGAATCACCCGCGTCACACCCTTTTCGAGCCAGGCCTCGATCTGCGCCATGGAACGGATGCCGCCGCCGAGCTCCACCTTGAGACGGTCGCCGGTGGCCGCCAGCACCGCTTCGACGGCTGCACCGTTGCGGCTTTCGCCGGCGAAGGCTCCATCGAGATCGACCATGTGCAGCCAGGTGAAACCCATATCGGCGAAGGCGCGCGCCTGCGCCGCAGGATCGGCGTTGTAGGTCGTCGCCTCGCCCATCTCGCCACGCTTCAGGCGCACGCATTCGCCGCTCTTCAGGTCGATCGCGGGAAACAGGATCATTGCGGCCTCACGGACGCCAGTTGAGGAAATTGGCGATCAGCGCCAGGCCGAGCGCCTGGCTCTTTTCGGGATGAAACTGCGTGCCGGCAATGTTGTCGCGACCGATCATCGCCGTGACCGGCCCACCGTAATCGGCCGTCGCGAGCACATGTTCGGGAACGGCCGCGACGACGTGATAGGAATGGACGAAATAGGCGTCGAGTGCCTCGTCGATGCCGGCGAGAAGCGGATGGGAATGGCGCCCGACGAGCTCGTTCCAGCCCATATGCGGGATCTTGAGTTCGGGATCTTTCGGGCTGATCTCGACCACGTCGCCCGGAATCCAGCCAAAGCCCGCCGTTGTTTCCTTCTCAAGCCCTCGTGTCGCCATCAGCTGGCAGCCGACGCAGATGCCGAGAAAAGGACGGCCGACCTTCATGACGGTCTCTTCGAGCGCCGCCACCATGCCAGGAACGCCGTCGAGCCCGCGGCGGCAATCGGCAAAGGCGCCGACGCCCGGCAGAACGATGTGGTCGGCGCGCCGCACGACCTCCGGGTCGGAGGTGACGGCGACCTCACCGGCATAGCCGCTTTCGCGCGCAGACCGCTGAAACGCCTTGGCGGCCGAGCGTAGATTGCCCGAGCCGTAATCGATAATCGCAACGCTCATCCGCCCCTCTCCGGAAAGAGCCCCATGACCTCCGGCGTGTCGCGATCGCCGGCGGGCGACCACGGACGCCCGCGCGGGCGGGCCGGCGCAACTTCGGGAACGACGGGCCGCGAGGCGATCGGCCTCGGCGCGGTGAATTCGTCTTCCCGACCGCCGAAGAAGCGGATCGCAGCCTCGTCCTCGGAGCGGCCGGAGGCCGCCCCGGCCTCGCGCCAGCCGCGGCGCGACAGGGACCAACGGCGGAGATTGTTGGCCTCGAGCGCGAAGAGGATCGCAAAGAGAAGGCCGCACCATTGCGCTGCGGCTTCCCCGAAGCGGAAGCCGAGTGCCGCAACCGCCCCGCTTGCCACGAGGTAGAACAGGAGCGGCAGCCACATGCGCCGGTAGAGAAGCCACAGGAACGGGATGACAAGTGCCGGCCAGTTCATCCCGTCCTTAACGAAAACGGCGCGCAGGGCCCCGTCGACGCCCTCTTTTTCGGGCGGCAGATGCACCGTGTAATGGGTCGTCCTGGAAAACATGCTCAAGCCGTCAGCGTGCCCTTGGTGGAGGGAATCTCGTCGGCAATCCGCGGATCGAGCGCAAGCGCCTGCCGCAGCACGCGTGCCACCGCCTTGAAGCAGGTCTCGGCGACGTGGTGGGCGTTCTCGCCGTAAAGGTTCTCGATATGGAGCGTGATGCGGGCGTTCTGGGCAAACGCCTGGAAGAATTCCTTGAACAGCTCCGTGTCGAAATCGCCCACTTTGTGGCGCGCAAAGCCGACGCGCCAGACGAGATAGGGCCGGCCCGACACGTCGACGGCCGCGCGCGTCAGCGTTTCGTCCATGGCGAGATCGAGCGAGGCATAGCGGGTGATGCCGCGGCGGTCGCCGAGCGCGCGGTCGAGCGCCTGGCCGAGTGCGATGCCGACGTCTTCGACCGTGTGGTGCTGGTCGATGTGGAGATCGCCATCGGCCTTCAGCTTCAGGTCGATCAGGGAGTGGCGCGAGAGCTGCTCCAGCATGTGATCGAAGAATCCGATGCCCGTCTCGACATCGTACCGCCCGCCGCCATCGACATTGATGGCGAGGCTGATCTTGGTTTCGCTGGTGTCGCGGCTCAGCTCGGCCTTGCGCATCACGGCTCTCCTTCGCCGCCCGTCTTACCAGCGGGCGGGACCATTGCAAATGCGCTGTACGCACCCGACATGCCGCAGCGCGTTTGCAGGCCGGCCGCGCATGCCTAAATAGGGGTCAACCTGCACAGAAAGAGGGGGTGCCGGCGAGGCCTCCACGGCTCACCCGCATCCGCTGACAAGGAGCAATCAGTGACAGAATTCGATCCCGCCGCCCCCTGGCACGGCACGACCATCGTGACCGTTCGCAAGGGCGGCAAAGTCGTGATCGCGGGCGACGGCCAGGTGACCATGGGACAGACCGTGATGAAGGCCAATGCCCGCAAGGTCCGCCCGCTCGCCAAAGGCGATGTGATCGCCGGCTTTGCCGGTGCGACCGCGGACGCCTTCACGCTTCTGGAGCGGCTTGAAGCCAAGCTTGAACAATATCCGGGCCAGCTCATGCGCGCCTGCGTGGAGCTCGCCAAGGACTGGCGCACCGACCGCTATTTGCGCCGCCTGGAGGCGATGATGATCGTCGCCGACAAGCAGACGACGCTGGTTCTGACCGGCACCGGCGACGTTCTGGAGCCGCAGGAAGGCGTGGCCGCCATCGGTTCCGGGGGCAATTACGCTCTCGCCGCCGCTCGGGCGCTCGGCGATTCCGATCTCGACGCGGAGGACATTGCCCGCCGCGCCATGCAGATCGCAGCCGAGATCTGCGTCTACACCAATCACAACATCATCGTCGAAAGCCTCACGGCGGAGTCCGCCTCATGACAACCTTTTCCCCCCGCGAGACCGTTTCGGAGCTCGATCGCTACATCATCGGCCAGAAAGAGGCGAAGCGTGCCGTCGCCATCGCCCTTCGCAATCGCTGGCGCCGCCAGCAGCTGGAAGGCCCGCTGCGCGAAGAGGTTCTGCCGAAGAACATCCTGATGATTGGCCCGACGGGTGTCGGCAAGACCGAGATTTCCCGCCGCCTCGCCAAGCTCGTCAATGCGCCTTTCATCAAGGTGGAAGCGACGAAATTCACCGAGGTCGGCTATGTCGGCCGCGACGTCGAACAGATCATCCGCGATCTCGTCGAGGCCGGTATCGCCATGGTGCGCGAGATGAAGCGCAAGGAAGTGCAGGCGAAGGCGCATCTGCAGGCGGAGGAGCGGGTTCTCGACGCGCTCGTCGGCCAGCATGCGAGCCCGACGACCCGGGACAGCTTCCGCCACAAGCTGCGCGAAGGTCTCCTCGACGACAAGGAGATCGAGATCGAGGTGCGCGACGTCTCCAACCCGATGGGCGCCTTCGAGGTGCCGGGCATGCCGGGTGCCTCCGTCGGCGTCATGAATGTCGGCGAGATGCTGGGCAAAGCCTTCGGCCAGGGCCGCACCAAGACGCGCAAGACGCTCGTCAAGGATTCCTACGATCTCTTGATCGCCGAGGAATCCGACAATCTCCTCGACGACGACCAGATCGTGCAGGAGGCCATCCGCGCGGTGGAAGACGACGGCATCGTCTTCCTCGATGAGATCGACAAGATCTGCGCTCGCGATGGGCGTGCCGGCGGCGATGTCTCCCGCGAGGGCGTGCAGCGCGATCTCCTGCCGCTCGTCGAAGGCACGACGGTTGCGACCAAGCACGGGCCGGTGAAGACGGACCACATCCTCTTCGTGGCCTCAGGCGCTTTCCATGTGTCGAAGCCGTCGGACCTTCTGCCGGAGCTGCAGGGCCGCCTGCCGATCCGCGTGGAGCTCAGGGCGCTGACGGAGGAAGATTTCCGCCGCATCCTGACGGAGACGGAAGCAAGCCTCGTGAAGCAGTACGTGGCGCTTCTTTCGACCGAAGGCGTGACGCTGGAATTCACCGACGATGCCATCGACGCGATCGCGCGGCTCGGTGTGGAGATCAATTCCAGCGTGGAGAATATCGGCGCAAGGCGGCTGCAGACCGTGATGGAGCGGATCCTCGACGAGATCTCGTTCACCGCGCCGGATCGGCATGGCGAGACGGTCACGATCGACGCCGCCTATGTGGAGGAACATGTCGGCGATCTGGCCCGAAACGCCGATCTCAGCCGCTTCATTCTCTAGGCTTTTGTCCTGAGCTTCGCACCGGGCGGCCGGACGAGGCTTCGGGTTGCAATACGAGCGGGGCACGACATCAGTTCGCGCCCCGCTTTTTTAGTCAGTCGATTGACTGGTATTCTAAATGTCTGAGCATAAGCGCGTTTATCGGCTTTGGAGGCTTAGGCTGCGAGCCCTGCCAACAAACGCTCTTGTTCCGCGAGGCTCCGAAGCGAGGCCTGCGGTCTCGCGCCGAGATGGGAAATGATCTCGCCCGCGGCGAGCGAGCCGAGCTCCGCGCAGCGGCCGAGCGGCGCGCTGCGGGCAAGGCCGAAGAGAAAGCCCGAAGCGTAAAGGTCGCCGGCGCCCGTCTTGTCGAGGATCGTCTCGACATCGGGTGCCGGAACGGTGATGCGTTCGGCTCCGCGCACCACGAGCGAGCCTTCCGCGCCGAGCGTGACGGCGGCGAGATCGACATCCGCCGCGAGCGATTCGATGCCGGTCGCGAGGTCGCTCGTCTCGTAGAGCGCCAGAACCTCATGGTTGTTGGCAAAGACGATGTCGACGACGCGGCTGCGCATCAGCTCCAGGAATTCCGCCCGGAAGCGATCGACGCAGAAGGAATCCGACAAGGTGAGTGCCACCTTGCGTCCGGCGCCATGGGCGATCTCGGAGGCCGCGCGGAACGCTTCCTTCGCTTTCGGCGGGTCCCAGAGATAGCCTTCGAGATAGGTGATTTCCGCGGCCTCCACCGTCGCCTTGTCGATGTCGGCTGGGGTGAGCTCCTGGCAGGCACCGAGATAGGTGTTCATGGTGCGCTCGGAATCCGGCGTGATCAGAATGAGGCAGCGCGCCGTCGGTGCTCCTTCCGCCAGCGGCTTCGCGGGGAAGGCGATACCGACCGATTGCATGTCGTGACGGTAGAAATGGCCGAGCTCGTCGTCCGCCACCTTGCCGATGAAGGCTGCCGCACCGCCCAGAGACGCCACACCCGCCGCCGTATTGCCGGCGCAGCCGCCGGAGATGAGCTGGCCCGGACCCATCGTGTCGTAAAGCGTCTCGGCGCGATCGGCCTCGATGAGATGCATGGAGCCTTTGACGAGTTTTTCGCTGACGAGAAAGGCATCGTCGGCCTGTGCCAGCACATCGACGATGGCATTGCCGATCGCCAGGACATCATATTTCCGTTCGGCCATTCGCTCCCCTCCAAAAGGTTTTTGCGCGGTAGCCGATCGGGCGGTGCTTTGCAAATCTCGGCGCTTGCCCGGTCGTCGCGCTTTTCCTATCTCTTCGCCGCCATGTTCGACGATGCCCAACGTTCTTTGGAAGAAATCCTCTCGCCGCCGTTCCGCAACGTGTTGTGGAAGTCGGTCGGCCTGACGCTCGGGCTCTTGCTCGTCTTGTGGCTGGTCCTCGAAGGGCTCGTCGTGCACTTTCTGGCGCTGCCCTATCCCTGGCTCGAAACCGGTCTGACGATCGTCTCCGGCATCGGTCTCGTCGTCGGGCTTGCCTTCCTGGCGGCGCCGGCAACCTCGCTTTTCGCCGGCATTTTCCTCGACGAGATCGCCGAGGTGGTGGAGAAGAACCATTACCCGAGCGAGCCGGTGGGAAGGGCGCTCCCCTTGATGGAGGGCATTCTCACCACGTTGCAGTTCACGCTCGTGGTCGTCGGCGTCAATCTCGTCGCCTTGCCTCTCGTCCTCTTCGTCGGCTTCGGTGTCGTCATCTTCTTTGTCGCCAACGGCTATCTTCTCGGCCGGGAATATTTCGATCTCGCGGCGCGGCGTTTTCACGATCGGCGCGTGGCGAAGATCCTCAGGCTCCGGCATTCCGGCCGCATCTTCCTGGCGGGCCTCGTGATCGCGGGCTTCACCGCCGTGCCTCTCGTCAATCTCCTGGCGCCGCTTTTCGCCACCGCCTTCATGGTGCATGTGCACAAGCGCATCCAAAAATCTGAGCGCAGACCCGGCGGGTTGCTCGCTCCCGCCTGACAATCAACCGGAGATGTCGCCGAGATCGCGCGCAAGGTCGGCGCGGACGAGCGCCGCGACAAGGCGCGGAAAATCCTTGTGGGACACCTGTTTCGCGAGCTCCTCGGCATCCTCGCCGAGACCGAGTTTTTTCGCCGCAGACAAAGCCTTCTTGTCGGCGAAGGGGAAAAGCTCGTCCCAGGCCGGCTGTACCTCGCGGAAGAAGATGTCGACGCCGACATCGCCAAGACCCTTGAACTCTTTCAGGAGCTTGCGTTCGCGGGCCGGCTCCTCGTCGGCCGCCTCGCGCAATTTCCTGAGATCGCCACGATATTTCTCGAGAAGCAGCTCCGAGGTCTCACCGAGCATCCGCGACGTGCTCTCGTCGTAGCGGGCATAGCCATGCGAGGTGAGGACGTCGACGCGGTCCTGCCAGCTCGCGGCAGCCATTTTATCGGGTGTCGTGTAGCCGGCGTCCGCCAAGGCTTTTGCCGCACGAAAGGCATTGTCGGCGTTGATGCGCGCGGAAAACAGGATCGAAGCGGTCAGCCAGCGAAACAGGGGGGAGGGCGTGTTTTTCGCGATCGGGATGCCAAGTTCGTCGCAATAAGTGGTCCCGTGACGCTCCAGGAGCGTCTTGATGCGCGCCGATTTCGATGCGGCCATCGTTATCTCCTCGGAATTGGCTCATGGACGAAACCCGAGCTTCCTCTCGCTGTTCCCCACAATGTGAAGCCTCCGGAACAACGTCAAACTGCAAAAATACACGAAATGGCTGCATAAAAACGCGCCGGGCGCGCTTTCCGCCCCTTGCGGAGCCAGGTGGGGCGCCTACCTGCGAGGAATGGCGCCGCCTATTCGCCCAACAGATGGACCCGCAGACGTTCGGTGGCGTCGGGTCCGAACCCCGAACTTTGGGGGCTATGCTTGAAACTCAGCGACAACCAGATTGCCGCGGTCCGTGAGACCGTGGGTGCCGAACCCATTCCGGAAGACAACCCGGCTATGGAGCCGCTGAAGCAGAACTTCGGCGACCATACGTTTTACGTCGACAACACCGGCCTTCTCGTCCTGGAACCGGTGAATGATCCGAGCCAGCCCGGCGAGCCGGCGGCCGTGATCCATATCGCCACGTGGACCGACGAGGAACGCAAGCAGCTGCAGCCGATCGAGCCGAAGGCGTCGGGCGCTGTTCTGGATCTGGCCCCGGCCGGTCCTGCGAACGGTGCGGGCGGCAGCGCCGCGTAACGGAAGCTTCGTTGTCGATTGCGGTCGACGCATGCCGGCCGCAGGATTGCATCGCGCCCGGTCTCGCCGGTGAGGAGAGGCCGGGCGCGCGCATGTCCGCCTGACGATTGTCCGCCTAACGCTGCGCCATGTCGGCGCTCGTCCGGTCTGCCATGACCGCGGGCAACTCGATCAGCTGCTTAATGCGCTGCTTCCCAATTGTCGGCAGCGCGCGCATCGACCTGCAGCGGGACCCGGAGCGCCACGGCCGGCTCCGCCGCCTTTTCCATCACCTCGCGGATGACGGGAAGGCTCGCCTCCACCTCTTCTTCCGGCACTTCGAAGATCAATTCGTCATGCACCTGCAGGAGCATGCGCGCGGAAAGCTGTGCCTTGGCGAGCGCATCTTCCATGCGGATCATGGCGCGACGGATGATATCGGCCGCCGATCCCTGGATCGGCGCGTTGATCGCTGCGCGTTCCGCCCCTGACCTGATCGAATGGTTGGAGTGCTTGATGTTCGGGAAATGCGCGCGGCGCCCGAAGAGCGTCTCGACATAGCCCTTGTCGCGCGCCTTCTCCTTCGTCTCCTCCATATAATCGCGGATGCCCGGGAAGCGCTTGAAATAGGTCTTGATGTAGTCGCCCGCTTCCTCGCGGCCGATGCCGAGCTGGGCGGCGAGCCCGAAGGCGGAAATGCCGTAGATGATGCCGAAATTGATCGCCTTGGCGCGGCGTCGGATCATCGGGTCCATGCCTTCGATCGGCGTTGCAAACATCTCAGAGGCCGTCATCGCGTGGATGTCGAGCCCGTCCTCGAAGGCGCGGCGAAGCGCCGGGATTTCCGCGATATGGGCGAGAATCCGGAGTTCGATCTGCGAATAATCGGCCGAGACGAGGCGGGTGCCTTCCTCCGCCACGAAGGCGGTGCGGATTTCGCGTCCCTCCTCGGTGCGGACAGGAATGTTCTGCAGGTTCGGCTCGGAAGAGGAGAGCCGGCCCGTCGTCGTGGAGGCGAGGGAATAAGACGTGTGCACGCGCCCGCGTGTGTCGAGATAGGAGGGGATGGCGTCGGTATAGGTGCCCTTGAGCTTGGTGAGCTGGCGCCAGGCGACGATCTTCATCGGCAGGGGATGGCCCTCGGCCGCGAGATCCTCCAGCACCTTGACGTCCGTCGACCATTGCCCGCCCTTGGTCTTGCGGCCGCCCGGCAGGCCGAGCTTGCCGAAGAGAACCTCCCCGAGCTGCTTTGGCGAGCCGATGTTGAAGCTCTCGCCCGCCATGTCGACGATCTCCGCTTCGAGCCCGGCCGCTTTCTGGGCAAAGCGTCCGGAAAGGCGCGAGAGGATGTCGCGATCGACCTTGATGCCGCGCTCTTCCATGCGGGCGAGCACCGGCAGAAGCGGCCGTTCCAGCCGCTCGTAGACATTGGTGAGCCCCTCGGCAGCAAGACGCGGCTTCAAGACCAGCCAAAGCCGCAGTGTGACGTCGGCGTCCTCGGCGGCATAAGAGGTGGCGCGGTCGATCGGCGCGAAGTCGAAGGTGACCTTGTCGCGACCCGTGCCGCAGACGTCCTTATAGGCGATCGGCTTGTGGCCGAGATGGCGCTCCGAGAGAATGTCCATGCCGTGCTGTTGACCGAAACCGGCATCGAGCGCGTAGGAAATCAGCATCGTGTCGTCGTAACTTGCGATCTCGATGCCGCGCGCTTTCAAAAGCAGCCAATCGTATTTGAGGTTTTGGCCGATCTTGAGGATCGTCGGATCTTCCAGGAGCGGCTTCAGGAGTTCGAGAGCCCTGGCTTCCCCGATCTGCGTATAGTCACTATCGCTTAAATCGGAAGAAGAGAGAGAGTCGGTACCGCCTTCCGCCCCGGCTTCACGGGCCTTTTCCGTCTCCGCACCCCCGCCAAACAGGTCGGAATGGGGGGCAGCATCGGGGCGGCGGTGCCCGAGAGGCACGTAACACGCCTCGCCCGGTGCCACGGCGAGCGAGACGCCGCACAGCGTCGCCTGCAAGGGATTGAGGCTCGTCGTCTCCGTATCGAAGGCGAGACGCCCCGCCGCATAGGCACGTTCGATCCAGGCCTCCAGCGCCTCGATCGTGCGCACGCATGCGTAAGAGCTCGGATCGATCTTCGGCTCAGTCGCCGTCTCGGCGCGCTGGCGCGCAAGATCGGCCGGGGCCGCCAGGAAGCCGCGTTCGTCGGCGAAGGCGCCATCGACAGGCGCTGCGACACTGCCCGTGCCGTCCCCCTTCGTCTCGGCAAGGTCCGGGCCGTGCGCGTCGGGGCCTGCGCCCCACCCCGCGATCTCGAGTGTCGGTGCTGAGATCGCCGCCGCATCGGCCTCCATCTTTTCGGCGATGCGGCGCGTCAGCGTGTTGAACTCCATCGCCTTGCAGAAACCGATCGCTTTCGCCGCGTCGAGGCTTTCTACGGCGAGATCGCCGAGCGGGACCTCGAGCGGCACGCTCGTGGAAAGTTCGACGAGCTTTTTGGAGATGCGCGCCTGCTCGGCGAACTCGATGAGGTTCTCGCGGCGCTTGTTCTGCTTGATCTCCGATGCGCGGGAGAGAAGCGTTTCGAGATCCCCGTACTCGCGCAGGAGCTGTGCGGCGGTCTTCGGCCCGATGCCCGGCACCCCCGGCACATTGTCGGTCGGATCGCCGGTCAGCGCCTGCAGATCGATCATCTTGTCGGGGAAGACGCCGAATTTCTGCATGACGAATTCGGCATCGATCAGCTGGTCGCGCATCGTGTCGAACATGATCACGGAGGGCCCGATCAGCTGCATCAGATCCTTGTCGGAGGAGATGATGGTCGTGCGCGCCCCGGCCTCACGGGCGAGCTTCGCATAGGTGGCGATGAGGTCGTCCGCCTCCCATCCCTGCTGTTCGACACAGGCGAGGTTGAAGGCGCGCGTGGCGTCGCGGATCAGGCTGAACTGCGGAACGAGATCCTCCGGCGGTTCGGGCCGATGCGCCTTGTACTCGGGGTAGATGTCGTTGCGGAACGTCTTCGCCGAATAATCGAAGATGACGGCAAAATGGGTGGGTTCGTCGCCCTTTTCCGGCGTCGGCCCCTCCTGCAGGAGCTTCCAGATCATGTTGCAGAAGCCGGAGACGGCGCCGACGGGCAGGCCGTCGGATTTGCGCGTCAAAGGCGGCAGCGCATGGAAGGCGCGGAAGATGAAGGCCGAGCCGTCGACGAGGACGAGATGATCGCCGGATGTCATGCCGGCGCCGGAGGCGGATTTTTCGGAGGAGCTCATGGCGCGGAGATTTGACTGCCGCGCCTCCGATTTCAAGCAGAACCGATCCGGCCCAGGCGGCATCCCCTGCGAAGAGGAGATTTACTCCGCCGGGGCGATCGCCGCCTTCTGCCCGGGTTTGCTACGCCAGGGCTGGTCGATCCGGGCCCAGGCGGGCCGCACGAAGAGGAAGGTGCCCCAGCCGGTGCGTCGGGTGAATTCATACAAGATCACCGGGCCGATGACGCCCGCCGCGGTGACGAGAAGCGAGATCGTGCCGATATCGGTGATGAGGCCGAGCTTCAAAAGGATGCTGCGGGTCACCACCATCGGCAGGAAGAAGGCGAGATAGACGACGATCGAATTGGCGCCGAGATAGGTGAGGGGACGCGAAACGAGCGTCTTCGCCAGCAAGACGGAGAAGGTGCAGACCGCGACCGCCCCCGCAAAACCAAGGCCGAGCGAAACGACGGGAAGCTTCGAGATGCCGCCGAAAACACAGGCCGCGTTGAGGACACCCCAGGCCGCGAGATACCCGACACCGAAAAGGAGATGTCGGTCGGCCCGATCCGCAAAACGGAAGATCGCATCCGCCAGGATGAAGCCCGTGTAGAAATAGACGAAGCGCGAGGCGAACTCGTCGATCAGCATCGAGCCGGTGTCGATATGCGCAATCTCGAGCCCGGCCGCCACCAGCCAGACGAGCCAGGCCGGCACGCGGCCATGAACGAGGCGCGTCACGGCAAAAAAGATCGCCAGATGGTAGATGAACCAGAGCGTGCCGAAAGGCTCTACGAAGCTCTTCAGGTAGAACAGCAAAGCGCCGTCCCAGCCATAATCTGAGGCGAATTCGGGCGCCTTCAGAACGAACTGGATGGTGAGCCAGAGCACGTAAAAATAGGCGAAATGCAGGATCTTGCGGTCGACATAGAGGCGCAGGGGCGCGGTGATGCGGGCGGACAGAAAAAGCCCTGCAATCATGAAGAAGTCGGGCATCCGGAAGGGGCGGGCGAATTCGACGACGTAATTCATCCAGCCGTTGGCGCCGACCGCCTTTTCCACCCCCAGCGTCGAATGCATCATCACCACCATGATGATGCAAAACCCCTTGGCGACGTCGACCCATGCGACGCGCGTTCGTGCTGAGGTGGTCGCTGTGCCGGCCGCATCCATGGCGCGATCCTTCTTTCGGAAGAAACCCCGTCTACTATGCGAAGCTTGCTCCGCGGCGTCGCGACATATTCTAAAAGACAGTTAAAATTGCAGGGATTGTTGCCGGAAGGCTGCTCCGCCGGATCGGGCGGGCCGCATGCCGCAATCTTCGGCTATCAGAAACCGCCGGCGCCGGAGAAGGAACGGGGGGCTTCGTCGATCAGACGGGCGCCCGAGCCGGTGACCTCGTAGACGGCGAGCTGGCGCTGATTGGTGCCGTCCGACTTGAGCCGGAAGACGCCATCGACACCGTTGAAGCCGTTCGTATTGGTGAGAAGGCTCGCGGCGAACGCGTCGTCGGGATTCTGCCGCACCAGACCGGCCGCCAGAACCGTGGCATCGTAGGCAAGCGTCGCGTTGCGCGGCGGCTCCGAGCCATAGGCCGCCCGGTAGCGTGCGGCAAATCCGTCGAAGGTGCGCCGCGTCGGTGCCGGAAACCAGCCGCCGGCGAGCGCGCCATTGTTGAGGACGGCCGGATCGTTCCACTGGCCGCTGCCGAGAAGCTTGATATTGCTGCCGGCGGAGCCGAGCGCCTGCGAGATGAGGGCTGGCGCCTGACCGGCGTCGGGAATGAAAAGCGCATCGATGCGCGAGGAAATGGCTGCAATATCGGCGGTCTTCGCCCGGATATCGGTGTCGTTGAGGTCGTAATGCTCGATCGCGACGACCCGTCCGCCCGCATTGGCGACCGCCTGGCGGAAGGCCGCGTCGACGACGGTGCCATAGGCGTTGTTGGGCAGGAGCGCTGCGAAGGATTCCCGCCCTTCGCTCGCCGCATAGGAGACGATGCGTTCAGCATCGGAGCCCGGCAGGAAGCTCAGGAGATAAACGCCCGGGCCGGCAACCGCGGTGTCGGACGAGAAGGCCACCATCGGTGCGTTGGCGCGGCGCGCCACGGGTGCTGCGGCGCTGACCGATGAGGCGAAAAGCGGTCCGAGAACGATCTTGGTTCCCTCTGAGACCGCCTTCTGGGCGGCCGCCTGCGCCCCGGCCGGGGTGCCGCCGGTGTCATAGACGATGAGCGAGATCGGCACGTTGGGAAAGTCACTCATCGCCATCTCGGCGGAATTGCGGAAGGCCCGCGCGGCGGTGCCGGCATTGCCCGTCGCCGTCAGCGGCAAGAGCATGGCGACCCGCGTGGTGCCGCTGCCGATGACCTCTCCGGTCGGCGCGGCAGGCCCCTGATTGACCGGCAGGTTGCCGCCGCCGTTCCCCGACATCGAGGTGCATCCCGCCAGAAACAGGAAAACGAGAGCTGTCGCGAACCAGCCGAAAAGGCCATTCGGCATCGAAAAATTTCGCCTGAACACGTCGTCTCTCCCGCCCGGAATGGTTGCCAGGCCCCCTTTTGGATCCTAGGCATTCGTCATAAGCGGCGCGTGGCGCCGTCTCAAGGGCAGCCGCAGAGAATGGCCGGAGACAGAGATAGAATTTTCGTCATGCGGGGCCACGAACTGACGGCGCCGCATCTCGAGCCGGGCCTCTATGTCACGGCAACGCCGATCGGTCATCTCGGCGACATCACCATTCGCGCGCTGGAGGTTCTGGCCGCGGCCGATGTGATCGCGGCGGAAGACACCCGGGTCACCCGCAAACTTCTGTCGCGCTACGGCATCACCAGCCGCCTCACCGCCTATCACGAACATTCCCATCCCGATGTCGACGACCGCCTCGTGAAGCTGATGGCGGAGGGCGAGGCCGTGGCGCTCGTCACGGATGCCGGCACGCCGGTCGTCTCCGATCCCGGCACGCGGCTCGTCGCGCGTGCGGTCGCCGAAGGTGTTGCCGTCCATCCGATCCCCGGCGCCTCGAGCCTCACCGCGGCCTTGAGCGTTGCCGGGATTTCGGCCGAGGCGACGCTCTTTCTGGGTTTTCTGCCGGCGAAGGAGAAAGCCCGGCGCGACGCGCTTCGGCGGCTCGCCGATCTTCCCTTCGCCCTCGTTCTTCTGGAAGCGCCGCATCGGCTCCAGGCTTTCGCCCGCGACGCGAAAGAGATCCTCGGAGATCGGCCCGTCTGTCTGTGCCGGGAGATGACGAAGCTGCACGAGACGTTCCTGCGTGGTTCGCTCGCCGATCTTGCCGACGCGGCGGGCGAACAGGACAAAGGCGAGATTGTCGTCGTGATCGGGCCCCCAGCCCCCAGGGAGGCGGGTGAAGGCTTCGATGAGGCCGATCTCGACCGCATGCTCGCCGAGCGTCTCGGCACGATGGGGGTCAAGGATGCCGCCCGCGAGGTTGCGGAGGAAACCGGCCTGCCGCGGCGCGCGCTCTATCAGCGTGCGCTGTCGCTCGGCAAGGAGTGAGAGACGGGGGGCACTGAATGAGCGAGAAGCGGCGCCGGGCCTACCGACAGGGCCATATGGCCGAGATGGCGGCGGCGCTCTTCCTCATGATGAAGGGGTATAGGATCCTCGCACGCCGCTACCGGACGCCACTTGGCGAGATCGATCTCATTGCCCGTCGCGGCCGCACCGTCGCCTTCGTCGAGGTGAAGCTTCGCGGTGAAAGAGCGGCGGCAGACTGGGCGCTCACCCCACGCAGCGAAAGGCGCATCGGCGCCGCCGCAAGCGTTTGGACCTCGCGGCATCCCGCCGCCATGCAATTCACGCAGCGCTTCGATCTCGTTCTCGTTTCGCCTTTTCGTTTGCCCCGGCATCTTGCGGACGCCTTTCGCCCTCCCAATTGATTGCCTCCGGCCACTCGATTGCACCGGGCCACTCGATTGCATCGGGAATGAAGCGCGGCTAACGCAGAAGCCAGAAGAACGGAGAGACCAATGGCCCTTTCAGTCGCAGTGCAGATGGATCCGATCGCTCAGATCGATATTCGCGGCGATACGACCTTCGCGCTGATGCTGGAGGCGCAAAAGCGCGGCCACAGCCTCTTCTATTACGAGCCGCGGCACCTTTCGATGGAAGCCGGCCGCGTCTTTGCCCGCATGCGGGCGGTGAGCGTTGCCGACGAGGTCGGCCGCCATTACGAGCTCGACGAGGCGGATCAGCAGCTCGGGCTCGAAGATTTCGATGTCGTCCTGATGCGCCAGGATCCGCCCTTCGACATGGCCTATATCTCGGCGACGCATCTCTTGGAGCGCGTTCACCCGAAGACCCTCGTCGTCAACGACCCGGCCCATGTGCGCAACGCGCCGGAAAAACTCTTCGTCACCGAATTTTCCGATCTGATGCCGGAGACGCTGATCTCCCGCGACATCGCAGCGATCCGCGCCTTCCGCGAAAAGCACCGCGACATCATCTTGAAGCCGCTCTACGGCAATGGTGGTGCCGCCGTTTTCCGGATCAGCGAGGGGGACGAAAACCTGTCCTCGCTGATCGAACTTTTCGAAACGACCTTCCGCGAGCCCTTCGTCGTGCAGCGCTATCTGCCGGAGATCCGCAAGGGCGACAAACGCATCATCATCGTCGACGGCGAGCCCGCCGGTGCGATCAACCGGATCCCGGCGGTGGGTGATGCGCGCTCCAACATGCATGTCGGCGGCAAGGCTGTCGCGGCCGATCTCACCGACCGCGACCGCGAAATCTGCGCCCGTATCGGCCCGGAACTCAAGGCGCGCGGCTTCATCCTCGTCGGCATCGACGTGATCGGCGACGTGATGACGGAGATCAACGTCACCTCGCCGACAGGCATCCGCGAGTTGCAGCGTTTTTCGGATATCGATGCGGCTGCGATGGTGTGGGACGCGATCGAACAGCGCTGCGTGGGCTGACGGGCGGGGCAGAACCCCCGCCCTCGAGCCTGGCTTAGTCGAGAAGCGAGACGGCCGACGGCATCACCTCGCCGGCGACGAAGCCGTGAATGCGGGCGACGAAATCGTCGACCTTGCGCAACACCTTGCGTTCTTGCGACGCGTCGGTGCGCAGGAAGAACGGGCAATAATTGGTCGTGCCGAAATCGTCGATGAGGACGAGCCGGCGGATTTGGCCGTCGATGTCTTCCTGGACGAGGACATTGCACAACATGATTTTTCGCGTCGGCACGCGATAGGTGACGAGATGGTCGCAAAACGTCTCAACCGCCGCCTGACATTCCGGCGAATAGCCGTGGATCGTCAGATAGCTTTCGAGGGTGCGTGAAATCTCGCCGTCGCCGTCGCGAATGAGCTCCACCGAGAGCCCCATCCCGAGGCTTGTCTGCAGGAAGCCGAACTGCCGCGCCACATGCGCGAAGGCTGCCTCGCCGCGGACCTGACCGAGGCGGCGCAGAATGTGCTCGTCCTGGCGGTTGTCGTCGAAGCGCACGAGCGGTCGCAGACGCTTCCACGCGGCCTTTGACCGGCGCTGGTCGGCGAGCGTGTAATCCGGTCGCCGCACCTTGATCCCGCGATCTTTACGCGAGGGATCGACAAAGCAGAGCCGTCGACCTCCGCGCGCAAACGGGATCGCCCGGCTGAGATTGACGATGCCCGCCCCGGACCGCCGGTCCGCTTGCGCGTGCATCGTTTCCGGTCCGGTGACGAACGCCCAAACCGGCGCAAAAAACGCCCTTAGGCGCGCCGAAGCGCGCCTCTTTTCAATCGAATCGCAGACCATGTGCCCCGGCCGCCTGTTCGCACCCGCAGCGTCGATCCGCCGCGAATGTTATGTATTTGTCATAAAGTCCGCGGGCGTGACGGTTTCAAGGACTGGGGGCCCGGAAACGCAAAAAAGTGACTGATGCGTTTCATGTTGTTTCTCTTGCGCAACAGGTGCGCCTCTCGGATCGTGTTCCTTTTTCGTTCTTGTCATCCTCCAAAAGCTGAGTCATTCTGCAATCAGAACGGGGGTGGTGACGATGGTGTCTCGCGTTACGACAGTGGCTTTTCGCGGGGTCGAGGCGATCCCCGTCGATGTCCAGGTGCTGATCGCGCCGGGGCGCACGCTCTTCAACATTGTCGGCCTGCCCGACAAGGCGGTGGCGGAAAGTCGAGAACGTGTGCAGGCGGCGATTCATGCGTCGGGTCTCGCGCTTCCGGCCAAGCGCATCACCGTCAATCTCGCCCCGGCAGACCTTCCGAAAGAAGGCAGCCATTATGATCTGCCGATCGCGCTTGCCCTGATGGCGGCGATGGGCGCCATTCCGGCCGATGCCGTCAGCGATCATGTGGTGCTTGGGGAACTCGGCCTCGACGGTCGCATCGAAGCGGTGGCGGGTGTGCTGCCGGCCGCCATCAGCGCCAATGCGCTGAAGAAGGGGCTCATCTGCCCCGCCAGCTGCGGCGGGGAGGCTGCGTGGGCCGGTGAAGAACTCGCCATTCTGGCGCCGAAGAGCCTGATTGCGCTCGCCAATCACATCGCCGGCAGTCAGGTCCTGTCCCAGCCCAAGCCCGCACTTCGCGCCGCGAGCGAGGCGCTTCCCGATCTCTCAGAGATCCGCGGTCAGGAGAGCGCCAAACGGGCGTTGGAGATTGCCGCAGCCGGTGGCCACAACATGCTGATGATCGGCCCTCCGGGGGCCGGCAAATCGATGCTGGCGAGCCGGCTGCCTTCGATCTTGCCGCCGCTTGCGCCGCGGGAACTCCTCGACGTGTCGATGATCTCCTCGATCGCCGGGACCCTCGCCGGCGGGCGGCTGTCGAGCCAGCGACCCTATCGGGCACCGCACCATTCGGCCTCCATGGCGGCGATGGTCGGCGGCGGCATCAATGCGCGTCCGGGCGAGGTGTCGCTTGCCCATCACGGCGTGCTCTTCCTCGATGAATTGCCGGAATTCACGCCGGCCGTGCTGGATTCGCTGCGCCAGCCGCTCGAAACCGGCGAAGCCGTCATCGCGCGCGCCAATCACCGGGTCACCTACCCGGCTGAGTTTCAATTGATTGCGGCGATGAACCCGTGTCGCTGCGGTATGGCGGGCGAGCCCGGGCACACCTGCCGGCGTGGCGCCCGCTGTGCGGCCGATTATCAGGCCCGGCTCTCAGGGCCTTTGATCGACCGCATCGATCTTCGCATCGAGGTGCCGGCACTCTCCGCCATCGATCTGATCGGCCCGGCCGAAGCGGAGCCGAGTGCGGCGGTGCGCGAGCGTGTGGCGGCGGCGCGTGCGATGCAGGCGGAGCGCTACCTGTCCCGCGGCCTGCCGGGCCTGCGCATCAATGCGCGCGCCGGCAGTCGCGTGGTGGAAGATGTCGCAGCTCCGGACGAGGCCGGTGCCCGTCTCATTCGCGATGCCGCGGAAGCGATGGGCTTATCGGCGCGCGGCTACCACCGCGTCCTCAAGGTCGCGCGCACGCTCGCCGACCTCGACCAGGAGGAAAAGGTGCGCCGCATCCATGTGGCGGAGGCCTTGAGCTACCGCCAGAGCGCGTCTCTGCTTGCCGCGGCCGCATGAGGCGCGCATCCGCGGTAAAGCCGCGGCAACCAAAGGCCGAGTGATGTCGCAAAGGGGCGCTCGAGCCTCTTCCCGCGATCATCCGCAGGGGGATGAGCGGCGCCATGCGTCCTCGCCCGAGCGGGATCGCCCGTGTGGCACGTCCGCGAAAAACGGCCGGTCAGGCGGCTTTCTGCAGTCGTTCGTGTCGAAGAGCCCGGCCATTTGCGTCGAAGAGCTGCAAATCTTCGGCATTGGCGGCAAGACGCACGCTTTCGCCGCGCTCGACCGCCACTTCGCCGGCAAGTTTCGCCACCACGGGATCGTCTTGGCGGCCGATATCGACGTAGACGAGCGTGACCTCGCCCAGAAGCTCCACCAGCGTCACCTCGCCTTCGATCAATGTGTCCTCGCCGGCTTCCGCGAGGCGGAGGCTTTCCGGTCGGACACCGAGATGACCAGGGCCTTGTGGGATGGCGATCCCCTCGGGGCGTGGGAGAGTGAGGTCTCTGCCGCCTTCGGGCGCGACCCGCAGCCCGTCCTGCGTGGTGCTGAAGGTGGCAGCTAGAATGTTCATCGCCGGCGAGCCGATGAACTTCGCCACGAACAAATTGTCTGGCCGGTGGTAGAGCTCCAACGGCGTGCCGACCTGCTCGACCCGGCCTTTGTTCAACACGACGATGCGGTCGGCGAGTGTCATCGCCTCCACCTGGTCGTGGGTCACGTAGATCATGGTCGTGTCGGGCATCTTCTCGTGCAAACGGGCGATCTCGATGCGCGTCTGCACGCGCAGCGCCGCATCGAGGTTCGATAAGGGCTCGTCGAAGAGAAAGACCGCCGGGTCCCGGGTGATCGCGCGGCCGATCGCCACGCGCTGACGCTGGCCGCCGGAAAGCTCCTTCGGCAGCCGGTCGAGATAGGGCTCGATCTGGAGAATGCGCGCCGCCTCGCGAACCCGCTTGTCCACCGCATCGCGCCCGGCCCCTTTGTCGAGGCGGAGCCCGAAGGCCATGTTGTCGTACACGCTCATATGCGGATAGAGCGCGTAGGATTGGAACACCATGGCGATGCCGCGCTCCTTCGGAGTGCGGTCGTTGACGGTCTCTCCGCCGATTTCGAGCGTGCCGCGCGTGATGTCTTCAAGCCCGGCGATCACGCGCAAAAGCGTGGATTTGCCGCAACCGGATGGGCCGACGAAGACGACGAACTCCCCATCCTCGATGTCGAGGTTGATGCCCTCGAGCACTTTGACCTTGCCGAAAGCCTTATCGACGCCGCTCAGCCTGACATTGGCCATCGAAGCTCCTCCCATTTGACGACCGATCGCCGTTCAGCGAAGGCGCCGCCGGCCCTTCGCTGCGGCAATTGTCTGGGAAACGCCCGATGGGGCGAGAGGCTGCAACTCCGTCCGGCGCAAAGCTCTCTTAGGCCGCTACGACTGAGGAACTGCCACCTGGCTTTCGTCTCAGGCGTCTGTCCGGCGACGCACCCGCACCACGACCTCGACGGCGGTGATTTCCATGCCTTCGGGGGGCTCGGGAACGTGCGTCAGGCTCACCGGACCATCGATATCGATAAGGGAATTGTCCCCTTCGACGAAGAAATGGTGGTGGTCGGACACGTTCGTGTCGAAATAGGTCCGCGCCCCATCGACTGCGACTTCTCGCAGCAGCCCGGCTTCGGTGAACTGATGCAGGGTGTTGTAGATCGTCGCAAGCGAGACCGGCACCCGCATCAGTTGCGCTTCCTCGTGCAGAAGCTCTGCGGAAATATGCCGATCACCCTTCTTGAACAGCAAGCCGGCCAGGGCCACACGCTGTCTCGTCGGCCGCAGACCCGCACGACGCAGCCAACGGGTCAGCTGCTCAGGCGAATTGTGGTTGTGTATAGCCGTCATGTCAGCTCGCTCTCGGCAGTCAAAGAGTTTATAGGACGCTGCCTTTAGCCCTATATGCGAATTTGTATCGTTCTGACAACTCTGACGCTGTGTCGCTGTTGCCGCGCGGCTCGGTTTCGCTACGCCGCGCGGTATGTTAGGTAGCGGGTTGTCGTTAAGGAACCCAAATGACCCGCCTCACAGAAAGACCAATGCAATGAATGAGCGGCGCAGCCATTTCGAGTATGAGGACCTTCTTGCCTGCGGGCGGGGAGAGCTTTTCGGGGAGGGCAATGCGCAATTGCCGCTGCCGCCGATGCTGATGTTCGACCGTATTTCGGAGATTGCTGACGAAGGTGGCGAATACGGCAAGGGGCGGATCCGTGCCGAGATGGAGGTCCGTCCCGACCTCTGGTTCTTTCCCTGCCATTTCCATGGCGATCCGGTGATGCCGGGCTGCCTGGGTCTCGATGCCCTGTGGCAGCTTCTTGGCTTCTTCCTCGGCTGGCTCGGTGCCCCGGGCAAGGGCCGCGCGCTCTCCGTCGGAGAAGTGAAATTCTCCGGTATGGTTCTTCCGACCGTCAAACGACTGGAGTACGGAATAGAGTTGAAGCGCATCCTGCGCTCCAAACTCACGCTCGGCATCGCCGATGGCTGGCTGAAGGCCGACGGAGAAGTCATTTACCGCGCAAAAGATCTGAAGGTCGGGCTGTTCACAGCGAATCAGGCTGTCGCCACCGCGTAAGGCGCGCCAGGACCGGACTATCAAAGGGAGAAGGTGATGCGACGGGTCGTCGTCACCGGTATGGGGATCGTATCCTCGATCGGCAACAATACGCAGGAGGTTCTCACCAGCCTGCGGGAAGCGCGCTCGGGGATCGTGTTCGCGCCGTCTTATGCCGAGCATGGCCTGCGCAGTCAGGTGCACGGCGCGCCGACGCTCGATGCCAGCACGGTCGTGGACCGACGCGCCATGCGTTTCCACGGCGGCGGCACGGCCTGGAACCACGTCGCGATGGAACAGGCGATCGCAGATTCGGGCCTCGAGAAGGACGACATCTCCAACGAGCGCACCGGCATCATCATGGGCTCTGGTGGGCCCTCGACCCGTGCCATCATCGAGGCGGCCGACAAGACCCGTGAGGCTGGTTCCTCGCGAAAGGTCGGCCCCTTCGCCGTGCCGAAAGCCATGTCGTCGACCGCGTCCGCGACGCTTGCGACCTGGTTCAAGATCAAGGGCGTCAATTATTCGATCTCCTCGGCCTGCGCCACGTCCAACCATTGCATCGGCAATGCCTGCGAGCAGATTCAGTACGGCAAGCAGGATGTGATGTTCGCCGGCGGCTGCGAGGAGCTCGATTGGACCCTGTCGGTGCTGTTTGACGGCATGGGCGCGCTGTCCACGAAGTACAACGATCGTCCAGCCATTGCCTCGCGGGCTTACGACAAAAACCGAGACGGGTTCGTCATCAGCGCCGGCGCGGGCGTCCTCGTGCTCGAGGAGCTGGAGCACGCCAAGGCGCGGGGCGCCAAGATCTATGCCGAGATCGTTGGCTATGGCGCCACCTCCGATGGTGTCGATATGGTCGCGCCGAGCGGCGAGGGGGCGATCCGCTGCATGCGCATGGCGCTTCAGAATGTCGGCGAGAAGATCGACTACATCAATCCGCACGCGACCTCGACGCCGGTCGGTGACCTCAAGGAGATCGAGGCGATCCGCGAGGTGTTCGGCTCCGGCGATGCATGCCCGCCGATTGCGGCGACGAAGTCGCTCACCGGCCATTCGCAAGGCGCCACGGGTGTTCAGGAATCGATCTACACGCTTCTCATGATGCAAAACGGTTTCATCTGCGAGAGCGCTCACATCGAGGAGATGGATCCCGCCTTCGCCGACATGCCGATTCTGCGCGAGCGGCGCGACGGCGTGGAGATCAACACAGCCTTGTCGAATTCCTTCGGCTTTGGCGGCACCAACGCCACTTTGGTGTTTCAACGGCTCGGTTCCTGATGTCTCAAATGAAAGGCCTGATGGAAGGCAAGCGCGGCCTCGTCATGGGTGTCGCCAATGATCATTCGATTGCCTGGGGCATCGCCAAGGCGGTCGCCGAACATGGCGGCGAGCTCGCTTTCACCTATCAGGGCGAACAGTTTGGCCGACGCGTGAAGCCGCTGGCCGAAAGTGTCGGCTCGACCCGCGTCTATCCTTGCGATGTCGAGGACGACGCCTCCATGGACGACGTATTCGCAAAGATCGCCGACGATTGGGGACAGCTCGACTTCCTCGTCCACGCCATTGCGTTCTCCAACCGGGCCGAGTTGAAGGGCCGTTTCGTCGATACCTCGCGCGAGAACTTCGTGCGCACGATGGTGATCTCGTGTTTCTCCTTCACCGACATCATGCGCCGCGCGGCGCCGTTGATGTCGCCGGGAGCGTCCGCGCTCACCCTGACCTATGCGGGCTCCACGCGCGTCATGCCGAATTACAATGTCATGGGCGTCGCCAAGGCCGGGCTCGAGGCCTCGGTGCGCTATCTGGCGAGCGATTTCGGCACGGCTGGCATTCGCGTGAACGCGATTTCGGCGGGTCCGGTGCGCACCCTCGCCGGTTCGGGCGTCTCCGATGCGCGGCTCATGTTCAACTATCAGCGGGCCAATTCGCCGCTGCGCCGGGCCGTGACGATCTCCGATGTGGGCGGTGCCGGCCTTTATCTGTTGAGCGATCTTTCGGCGGCGGTCACGGGCGAGATCCATTTCGTCGATTCCGGCTACAGCACCGTCTCGATGCCGCGGCTGGAGATGTTGAAGCGGGAAGAAGATATCATCGACGAGGAAGCGGCCTCGGAATAGGCCGTTTTCGGGCGTCGAGGCTTGGTCGGCTTGCCATTTCGCCGCGCCGATATCCCCGTTTCCCACAGCCTCTCGCAACCTCCATTTACGCTTCTCTAAGCGCGGTGACCTAGCTTCCCGACGATCGGATGGCATGGCCATCGCAGCGTTGGGGAGTAAGGATGCGTCTGATCGGCAAGAGGCTCGTCTCTCCGCTTCTTGCGGTCCTCATCGCCGTCAGTGTGGTCGTCGGCATTTTCCTTGTCGGCCATTACCAGATCCGCGCGGTTCTGAAGAACGAGGCCGCGCTCGTCGCCACGGCCTGGTACGAGAGTGCCCGCCACGGTCGAAGCGGCCTGGAGGGACTTCTCGACGGGCGTTCCGAAGCGCTCAACGCGCCGCTTCTGCGCTCCTTCGCCATCGATACCCTGGCCGTCGACGATCCGCAGACGGGCGTCGTGACGGTGGTCGGCGATGAAGGTCGGTCCGAAAAGGAGCTTCGGCCGATCCTGAAGACGGAGGGGAGCCAGCTCGGAAACCAGCAGCGTTCGGTCCACGCCGTCGACGAATCCCTGTTTCTTTCGCCGCATTTCGCGACCTGGGTCGTTTTCCCGATCACTCCCGAGGGACGCCAGGTCGCCGTCCGCTTCGACCAGACATTTGAGGCGTCGCAGCTCCTGACGACGTTCAACAGGCAACTCGTCTATCTGACGGGCATCGCGGTTGTGACGTTCTTCTCCTTCATGGCGGGCTACACCTATCGCACGCAGCAAATGCAGCGTGAGAAACGGGATCTAGTCTACATCGCGATGCACGACGAGCTGACAGGGCTCGGCAACCGGAAGAAGTTCGAACAAAGCCTCGGAGAGATGCTTGGAACGGCCTCCGAAAAGACCCACAAGATCGGTCTCCTGATCCTCGATCTCGACGGCTTCAAGAGCATCAACGATACACTTGGTCATCCGGTCGGCGACAATCTCTTGCGTGCGACGGCGGAGCGCTTGAAGAACTCCCTGCGCGACGAAGATCTGCTCTGCCGTCTCTCGGGTGACGAATTCGCGGTCATCGTCCCTGTCGTCCACGACAACCATGCTCTGCCCGCGCTTGCCGATCGCATGATCCGGCTGATCGAGCAGCCGTTTCGGATCGAAGGCCACGAGATCACCATCGGTTGCTCGATCGGCATCACCGTCGGGCCGGACAACGGCGACACCGCCAAGACACTGATTCGAAACGCCGATTTCGCCCTCTATCGGGCCAAGGCGGGGGGACGACAGACCTGGCGCTTCTTCGATCCGAAGATGGCAGAGGACCAGCGCTCGCGTGAAACTCTGGAAGACGGCCTGCGCTATGCCATCCAGAACGACCTCTTCACGCTCCTCTATCAGCCACAATACGATCTGAAGAGCGGTGAGGTCGTCTGCTATGAGGCGCTTCTGCGCTGGAAGCTCACCAATCAGAATCTCGTCCCGACATCGATGTTCCTGTCGGTTGCCGAGGAGACGGGCCTGATCATTCCGATGGGAGAATGGGTGATTCGCCAGGTCGCCCGCGATTGCCGTGCCCTGCCGGCCGGCGTTCGGGTGGCGGTCAATCTTTCGGCTGCGCAGCTGCAGCGCGACGGCACGGAGACCTACATCGCCGAAGCCTTGGCGAACTCCGACATTCCCCCCGACCGTATCGAAATCGAGGTCAACGAAAGCATTCTCGGACGCGGAGAAGAGGCGGCGTTTTCGCGGCTTGAACGGCTGCGCGAAGCCGGGGTCTCCCTCGTCCTCGACAATTTCGGTGTCGGAACCTCGAGCCTCGGTCTTCTGTCTCGCTATCCCTTTGACAAGATCAAGCTCGACCGAACGTTTCTGTCGCGCATCTCCGACCCGCAAAAGGCCCGCGCCGTCGTGTCAGCGGTATGCCGCCTCGGCCAGTCGCTCGGCATGGCGGTCGTCGGCGAGGGCGTGGAAAACGAGGCGCATCGCGATCTGCTGCGCGAAAGCGGCTGCAACCTCGCCCAGGGCTATTTCTATGGCGCGCCCGTCACCGTCGAAGAGGTCATCGGGCAAGAGGCGCTGGCGACCGCCGCGCGCAGCCGCGCCGCAAAAGCGACAGCGGCGGGTGAAGGCGATGGGGCGGCCACTCCCCCGCCTGGCCCGACACGTGGGGGCGGGCGCAACATTCGGCTCGTTGCGAACGGCTGAGGATATCGGACTTGCCGCGAGGAGGGTCCGGCAAACCCCCGCCTCAGAAAGTCAAAGACCCGAAAAAGAAAAGGGCGCCTCGTGGGCGCCCTTTCCTGTTTTGTCTGCCAGTTCGCTTACGCGGCTTCCGGCTCGATCGGCTCACCGGTCTCCTGGTCCACGACCTTCATGGAGAGGCGCACCTTGCCGCGCTCGTCGAAGCCCATGAGCTTCACATAGACCTCGTCGCCTTCCTTGACGACGTCGGTCACCTTGGCGGGGCGGCCGTTGTTGAGCTGGGAAATGTGCACCAGCCCGTCCTTGGAGCCGAAGAAGTTCACGAAGGCGCCGAAATCGACGGTCTTCACCACGGTGCCGCGATAGATCGCGCCCACTTCCGGATCGTCCGTGATGGAGCGGATCCACTTGATGGCCGCGCGGATCGATTCCCCGTTCGGCGAGGCCACCTTGACCGTTCCGTCGTCGGAAATGTCGACCTTGGCGCCCGTCTTCTCGACGATCTCGCGGATGACCTTTCCGCCGGAACCGATGACTTCGCGGATCTTGTCGACCGGGATCTTCAGGGTCTCGATGCGCGGCGCATACTCGCCGAGCTCCGGACGGGCCTGCGTCAGCGCCTTCGACATCTCGCCGAGGATGTGCATGCGGCCGTCTTTCGCCTGGTCGAGCGCGACCTGCATGATCTCTTCGGTGATGCCCTGGATCTTGATGTCCATCTGCAAGGACGTGACGCCGCTGGTCGTGCCGGCGACTTTGAAGTCCATGTCGCCGAGATGGTCCTCGTCACCGAGGATGTCGGTGAGGACGGCGAACTTCTCGTCTTCCTTGATGAGACCCATGGCGATGCCCGCGACCGGGTTCTTCAGGGGCACACCGGCGTCCATCAGAGCAAGCGACGTGCCGCAGACGGTCGCCATCGACGACGAGCCGTTCGATTCCGTGATCTCGGAGACGACGCGGAACGTGTACGGGAACTCGTGCGCCGGCGGCAGCATCGGGTGGATGGCGCGCCAGGCGAGCTTGCCGTGGCCGATCTCGCGGCGACCCGGCGAGCCGATACGGCCCGTCTCGCCGACGGAGAACGGCGGGAAGTTGTAGTGCAGCATGAAGGCTTCCTTGTAGGTGCCTTCGAGGCTGTCGATCATCTGCTCGTCTTCGCCGGTACCGAGGGTGGCGACCACGAGGGCCTGTGTCTCGCCGCGGGTGAAGAGGGCCGAGCCATGCGTGCGCGGCAGGATTCCGACTTCGGCCACGATCGGACGGACCGTCTTCAGGTCACGACCGTCGATGCGCGCACCTTCGTCGAGAATGCGGCCGCGGACGATCTCGCTTTCGAGCTTCTTGAAGATGTCGCCGACGACCTGCTTCGACGGGGCGTCCGGGTTGGTTTCGTCCGTCAGCGCCTCGACGGCCTTCGCCTTGGCGGCGTCGACCGCGCCCTTGCGCTCGGACTTGTCGGCGATGAGATAGGCGGCCTTCAGATCCTCCGCGACGATGTCGCGGACCTGGGCGAGAAGGGCGCTCCGGTCTTCGACCTCATGGGCGCGTGGCGCCTTGGCGGAACGCTCCGCAAGCTTGATGATGGCGTCGATGACGGGCTGGAAGCCCTTGTGACCGAACATCACCGCGCCGAGCATGACGTCTTCGGGAAGCTCGTCCGCCTCCGATTCCACCATCAGGACGGCATCGCCGGTGCCGGCGACGACGAGATCGAGGCGCGATTCCTTCACCTCGTCCACGGTCGGGTTGAGAACGTAGCTGCCGTTGATGTAGCCGACCCGGGCACCGCCGATCGGGCCCATGAAGGGAACGCCCGAAAGGGTGAGGGCCGCGGAAGCCGCGACCATGGCGACGATATCGGGATCGTTTTCAAGGTCGTGCGACAGGACGGTCGCAATCACCTGGGTGTCGTTCTTGTAGCCCGGTGCGAAAAGCGGACGGATCGGCCGGTCGATGAGGCGCGAGGTCAGCGTCTCTTTTTCGGTCGGACGTCCCTCACGCTTGAAGAAGCCGCCCGGAATCCGTCCTGCCGCGTAGTACTTTTCCTGGTAGTTGACGGTCAGCGGAAAGAAGTCGAAGCCGGGCTTCGGTTCCTTTTCGGAGACAACGGTGGCGAGGACGGTGGTCTCGCCGTAAGTGGCGACGACGGCGCCGTCCGCCTGACGGGCAACCTTGCCCGTCTCGAGCCGGAGCGGACGCCCGGCCCAGTCGATTTCAACTGTCTGGTGATCGAACATGGGTGTTCTGCCTTTCGTATGGAGGCGAGAAGGACCATGCGCAAGATGGCGGGAAGGTCTTCGCTCCGGTCCCGGCAGCGAGACCATCCAGCGATCCTGCCATGGCCGTTCCAGCCTTGAACATCAAAAGGCAGCGGCGGCCTTTGCCGTCCGCTGCCTGTATTAGGCGCCTAGCGGCGCAGCCCGAGACGGGAAATGAGCGCCTGATAACGCTCCGCGTCTTTGCGCTTCAGGTAATCAAGGAGCCGACGCCTCTGCGAGACGAGCTTCAAAAGGCCGCGCCGGGAATGGTTGTCCTTGGCGTGCGATTTGAAATGCTCCGTCAGGTTGGCGATGCGCTCAGAGAGGATCGCGACCTGCACTTCCGGCGAGCCGGTATCGCCCGATTTCGTGGCGTATTCGTTGATCAGTTCCTGCTTGCGATCGGGTGTGATCGACATCTCGTATCCTTTCGTGGTGATGCCATCAGCCGGGATGTCGTCCAGCCAAGGCCTTATAAGAAACGCCGCCCAGCGACCCGAAGGGCAGGCGGCGCCAGCGCTCATATAAGCGAGAATGCGGCATTTTTCCAGCTTTAAGCCGCTGCCGCGGGTACTCCGGCGCGTTAAAGCTTGAAAACGCGCCGGGGATTCATTTCGCCGCCGGCAATATCGACGAGCGCGACAAGGCGACCTTCCGAAACCGTGTAGGCGCTGCCGCCGATCGGGGCGTCGGCACCGCGCAGGAAAGCCGCCTGGCCGTTTCTGAGCCGCATCGCGGCCTGATTGTCGATCCGGATCGAGGGAAGATCGGTGAGCCCCGCTTCGACCGGTCGCAACAAGGCGCCCGGCGTCTCTGCGTTCGCCTCGAGCTCCGAATAGGGCACCATGTCGTCTTCACCGAATGGCCCGACGACGAGCCGGCGAAGGGCGGAGACATGCGCGACCGTGCCGAGCTCTTCGGCCATGTCGCGCGCCAATGCCCTGACATAGGTCCCCTTGCCGCATTCGGCGTGGAAGATTGCGTGATCGGCATCGGGACAATCGACGAGATCCAGCCGGTGCACGACGATCTCCCGCGGTTCGAGCTCGACCGTCTCCCCGTCGCGGGCGAGATCATAGGCGCGTTCACCCGCAATCTTGACGGCCGAGTAGCGCGGCGGCACTTGCGACAGCGTGCCGGTGAAATCGGGAATGAGGGCGCGGATGTCGTCTTCACTGGGTCGCACGTCCGAGCGCTCCACGACCGGGCCTTCGCGATCGTCGGTTTCCGTCTTCTCGCCCCAGCGCACGGTGAATTCGTAGACCTTGCGCCCATCCATGACGAAAGCGACGGTTTTCGTCGCCTCGCCGAGGGCGATCGGCAGGCAGCCGGAGGCCAGGGGATCGAGTGTCCCCGCATGGCCGGCCTTCTTTGCGTCGAAAGCCCGTTTCACTTTGGCGACGGCCTCCGTGGAGGTCATGCCGACGGGTTTGTCGAGGACGAGCCAGCCGTCAACGTCGCGGCCTTTGTTGCGCCGACGGGACATGTCTAGCGGCCTTCCTCTTCATCGTCGTCGTGGAGATCTTTCTGCACTTCCGGCGAGCGCAGCAATTCGTCGATGCGCGCATCGTCCTCGAAGCGCGTGTCGAGGAGGAATTTGAGATCCGGCATGGCGCGCATCTGGCGCAGCGCAGGCGTGATCCGCCCGCGCAGGAAACGTGCATTGCGGTTGAGCGCGGCAACGACGCCGTCGCCATCCTCGATGCCGAGGGGATGGACGAGCGCGGTCGCATGCTTGAGATCCGCCGACATTCTGACTTCGGCGATCGTCACGATGACGCCATCGAGCGCCGGATCGTTGCTTTCGCCGCGCTGCAGGACTTCGGCGAGCGCATGGCGGACGAGTTCGCCCACACGCAGCTGACGCTGCGACGGGCCGGCGGAATGGGAACTTTCAAAACGGGACATGGTCGTTCAAGGCAACGGCATTGATGAGTGAATGTCGGCCGCGGCAGGGTCGCGCATCCCGACAACGATAGAACCGGGGCCGAGCCACGTGAGCGTCAACGCCCCCGGCTATGCCGGAGGCGAAGCTCTGGAGAACCCGGCGAAGGGCCGACGCTTAAAGCGTCCGAGCCACTTCTTCGACGCGGTAGCACTCGATGATGTCGCCGACGCGCATATCCTCGTACTTCTCGAAGGCCATGCCGCATTCCTGGCCGCCCGGCACTTCGCGGACTTCGTCCTTGAAGCGTTTGAGCGTCGAAAGCCGGCCTTCGTGCACCACCACGTTGTCGCGGATGAGGCGCACACCCGCTCCGCGCTCCACCTTGCCTTCGGTGACGCGGCAACCGGCGACCTTGCCGACCTTGGTGATGTTGAACACCTCCAGGATCTCGGCATTGCCGATGAAGGTTTCGCGCCGTTCGGGCGAAAGCATGCCCGACATCGCCGCCTTCACGTCATCGGTGAGGTCGTAGATGATGTTGTAGTAGCGGATTTCGACGCCATCGCGGGCTGCCGCTTCGCGGGCCTGCTTGTTGGCACGCACGTTGAAGCCGAGGACCGCCGCATTGGAGGCCGCCGCCAGCGTGATGTCGGATTCGGTGATGCCACCGACGCCCGAATGCACGATGTCTGCCGCGACTTCGTCCGTGGAGATCTTGTCGAGAGCGCCGATGATGGCTTCGACCGAACCCTGCACGTCGCCCTTGATGACCAGCGGGAAGGTTTTGGTGCCTTCCACCTGCAGCTGGTTCATCATCTGCTCCAGCGATCCCCGCTGTCCCGTCTGACGGGCGACCGCCTTTTCGCGGCGCACGCGCTGACGATATTCGGAGATCTCGCGGGCACGGCCTTCGCTCTCGACGACCGCGACGCGGTCGCCGGCCTCAGGCGTTCCCTGGAAACCGAGCACCTCGACGGCCCGAGACGGCCCGGCCTCTTTCACCTGGGCTCCGGTGTCGTCGATGAGTGCGCGCACACGGCCCCATTCGGAACCGGCCACGATGATATCGCCCGAATGCAGCGTGCCGCGCTGCACGAGCACGGTCGCCACCGGACCGCGCCCACGATCGAGCTGCGCCTCGACGACGATGCCCTCCGCGCTGCGGTTCGGATTGGCCTTCAGGTCGAGAAGCTCCGACTGCAGCAGAATGGCTTCCAGAAGTCCGTCGAGATTCATCCGTTTGGTGGCCGAAACCTCGACCTCGAGCGTGTCGCCAGACATCGATTCCGTGACCACCGAATGCTGCAGAAGATCGGTCTTCACGCGCATCGGATCGGAATCGGGCTTATCGATCTTGTTGATCGCCACGATCATCGGCACGCCGGCGGCGCGCGCATGATTGATGGCTTCCACCGTCTGCGGCATGACGCCGTCATCGGCCGCCACCACCAGGACAACGATGTCCGTCGCCTGCGCACCGCGGGCACGCATTGCGGTAAAGGCGGCGTGGCCCGGCGTGTCGATGAAGGTGATCTTCTGACCGTTCTTCTCCACCTGATAGGCGCCGATATGCTGGGTGATGCCACCCGCTTCGCCGGCGACGACTTTGGTTTCGCGGATCGCGTCGAGAAGCGAGGTCTTGCCGTGGTCGACATGGCCCATGATGGTCACGACCGGCGGCCGCGGCAGCAGATCTTCTGGCACATCCGGCACGTCGAACAGACCTTCTTCCACGTCGGATGCGGCCACGCGGCGCACGTTGTGACCCATTTCCTCGGCCACGAGCTGTGCGGTGTCGGCATCGAGAATGTCGGTGATCTTCACCATCGTGCCGGACTTCATCAGAAGCCGGATCACGTCGACCGCGCGTTCGGCCATGCGGTTGGCGAGATCCTGCACGGAAATCGCCTCCGGGATGGTCACGTCGCGCGCGATCTTCTCGTTCGAGGGCGAGAAGCCGGATTGCTGACGCTTCTCCTTCTCGCGCTTGCGCCGGATCGAAGCGAGCGAACGTTCGCGGTCGCCATCTTCGAGGGCGTTCGTCACGGTGAGGCGTCCGCGGCGGCGATCACCGCCACCCGTCGTCTTCTTGGCGGGCTTGGCGACCTCGGGACGCTTCGGCCTCTGCACGGCACGGATTTCCTTGGGCGCCTCGTCGGCATTGCCCGCGGCTCCGCCGGCGGCAGCCGGAGCTGCCTTTGCGGCCTTGGCCGTTGCGGCAGGCGCAGATGTCGTGGCAGCCGGCGCTGCGGCCTGATCCCCGGCGGCCGGGGTCGCCTCGTGCTTGCCGGCGGCTTCTTCGCTGCGACGGCGCGCTTCCGTTTCCGCGGCGCGGCGCTTGTCTTCTTCAGCCTGACGGCGCGCGGCTTCTTCGCGCTCCTGGGCGAGGCGCTTTTCTTCCTCGGCCCGGCGCGCAGCCTCGATCTCCGCCTGGCGGCGTTCTTCCGCTTCGCGGACGCGGGCATCGGCCAGCGCCTGGGCGCGGGCGTCACGCTCGTCCTCGGTCAAGGATTTCAAGACGAGGCCGGTGCGGCCGCGCTGCTGCTGTTCGCGCACGGGTGGCGTGGGCGGTGGCGGCGGAGCCTTGGCGGCCTGCGTCGGTCGTGTCGTGGTCTGAATCGGCGTTTCGGGCGCATCGGGACGATCGCCGCCCCCGTGGCGGCGACGCTTCTTCTCCACCACGACTGCTTTCGATCGTCCGCCGGAGAAGCTTTGGCGCACCGTATCTGTGTCACGCCTCAAGGACAGCGTTTTACGGCCTCCTACGCGAAGCGTTTTGTCGCCTTTGCTTGTCGTCTCGCTCATGCCTATTCCCATTCATCGCCGGTCGGCGACGTCAATATCGTGTTCGCGCTCTGGCGGCTGCTGACAGATCTCGTTGTCGAAGCGGAGATTGCGCAGCGCCGCGTCATGAAAACTTCGTCCCGCCGCGCCATCCAGCACGGCAGCATGTATCACATGTGGCCGCCCCAATGCCAAACCCAATTCGGCGGTCGTCAAATGGGCGACGAGAAGGGGCTCGTCTGTGCCGGTCGAGGCCAGACCTTGCCGCGCGGCGCCCGCCAGCTTGTTGCGTCCGTCATCCGCCGCTTCGACAGCATGGACGAGGCAGATTGCCTCTCCGGAACGCAGGGCCGCTTCGACCTTGGCAAAGCCGCACACCACCTGCCGCGCTCTTGCCGCAAGTCCGAGGCGGCCGAGAAGCTGGCTCTTCAAAAGTGCGGCGACCTGATCACCGAGATCGTCAGCGACCTTTGCCTTGGTCTTCAAAGCACGGTCGAAAACATGCTTCCGGCGGGCTTCCTCGATGACGGGTCGCCGCCCTTCGAGCCACATGCCGCGCCCGGGGAGGCGTGCTTTGAGATCGGCGACGACGTCGCCTTCGGGAGATGTGACGAAGCGTATCAGCCTGTCCTCCGGCAGCACCTGCCGGGAGACGGCACACATTCGCCTCCTCCCTATTTTGGGGCCGGAGTGCTTTTCTGCAAGAGCTGGAGCCGCCTCGATCACGCTGATGCCGTCTCCTCCTCCTCGGCCTCGTCGCTCTCCTCTTCAGGCTGAGCGAGATCGGCTTCGGTGATGATGCCGGCATGAAGCCTGGCGCCCATGACCATTTCCTCCGCCTCTTCGCGCGACAGCGAGAAGTCGTCGAGGATGCCGGCGAAGCGTTTCGTCTCGCCGTCCTTGCGTTCGGTCCAGCCGACGAGATCGTCGACGGCGCAATAGGCGAGATCTTCGACGCTCTTCACGTCGTTCTTGCCGAAGGCGACGAGCATGGCCGTCGTCACGCCGGTGATTTCCTTGAGATCGTCGGCGACGCCGAGCTTCTTGCGCTCCTCGTCCTGTTCGGCTTCGAGAGCCTCCAGGTATTCGCGGGCGCGCATCTGCAGCTCTTCGGCCGTGTCCTCGTCGAAGCCCTCGATGGTGGCGAGTTCGTCGATTTCCACGAAGGCGATCTCTTCCACGTCGGCAAAGCCTTCCGAGGCGAGGAGCTGCGCGACCATCTCGTCGACGTCGAGGGCATTCTGGAAGAGCTCGGTACGCTCCTGGAATTCCTTCTGGCGGCGCTCGGATTCCTCGTCTTCCGTCAGGATATCGATATCCCAGCCGGTGAGCTGCGAGGCGAGCCGCACATTCTGGCCGCGGCGGCCGATGGCGAGCGACAGCTGGTCTTCCGGCACCACGACCTCAATGCGTTCAGCATCTTCGTCGAGCACCACCTTGGAGACTTCCGCCGGCTGCAAGGCATTGACGATGAAGGTCGCCGCATCCGGCGACCAGGGGATGATGTCGATGCGCTCGCCCTGCAATTCGCCGACCACGGCCTGCACGCGCGAACCGCGCATGCCGACGCAGGCGCCGACCGGATCGATGGATGAATCGTTGGAGATGACGGCGATCTTCGCCCGCGAGCCCGGATCGCGGGCAACGGACCGGATCTCGATGATGCCGTCGTAGATTTCCGGCACTTCCATGGTGAAGAGCTTCGCCATGAATTGCGGATGCGTGCGCGACAGGAAAATCTGCGGCCCGCGCTGCTCGCGCCGCACATCGTAGACATAGGCGCGGACGCGGTCGCCGTAACGGAAATTTTCGCGCGGGATCAGCTCGTCGCGGCGGATGATGGCCTCGCCGCGGCCGAGATCGACGACGACATTGCCGTATTCGACGCGCTTGACCGTGCCGTTGACGATTTCACCGATGCGGTCCTTGTAATCTTCGTACTGACGGTCGCGCTCGGCGTCACGCACCTTCTGCATGATGACCTGCTTGGCCGATTGCGCGGCGACGCGGCCGTAATCGAGCGGCGGCAGAGGTTCGGAGATGAAGTCGCCGACCTGCGCTGCGGGGTTGCGGCCGCGCGCGTCTTCAAGCGCAATCTGCGTTGCGAAATCTTCAGGCGTCTCGACCACTTCCAGGAGACGCTGCAGGCGGATGTCGCCGGTTTTCGGATCGATCTCGGCGCGCACATCCGTTTCCGCGCCATAGCGCGATTTCGCCGCCTTCTGGATCGCGTCTTCCATGGCGGAGATGACGATCTGGCGGTCGATGCTCTTCTCCCGCGCCACCGCGTCGGCGATCTGCAGAAGTTCGAGCCTGTTTGCACTCACTGCCATTGGACAGCTCCGTTTCCCGGCCCACCGGGCCTGTTATCCTTGCCCTTGCGGGCCTGAAGCGATCGGGACCGAAATCCCTGACCCTCGTTCGTCGTTCAGTCGCTCTGGCGGTCCGCCTGCGTCGCCGCGATCAGCTCATCGGTCAAGATGAGCTTGGCATCGGCGACCTCGGCAAGCGGCAGCCACACATCGTCGCTGCCGCCTTCGCTCGGCACCCGCATGCCCGTTGAGCCATCGCGCACACCGAGCAGGATGCCGCGGAAGCGCTTACGGCCGTTCTGCAAGGCCGCCATTTCGATCTTCGCTTCGTGGCCGGCCCACAATTCGAAGTCCTTCACCCGCGTCAGCGGGCGGTCGATGCCAGGAGAGGACACTTCAAGATTGTAAGGCCGTCCGACCGGATCGTCGACATCGAGCGCCGGCGACAGGTCGCGGCTGATGGCTTCGCAATCGTCGACGCCCATCGTCCCATCCGGACGCTCGGCCATGATCTGCACGGTCATGCCGTTCTGGCCCAGCACTCTGACGCGCACGAGTTCGTAGCCGAGACCCGATACGACGGGCTCGGCGATGTGCGCGATACGTGCTTCCAGTCCGGTCTCGCGGATCAATCGCTCGCTCGACGGAGTGTGCATGTCTGAGTCGGTCATCTTCCTCCCGAAGATGCGGAAACCCGCCTTGCAGCAACGGCTTGAGCCAAGTGGCGGCAATAAAAAAGAGCGGGACCCGGAGGACCCACTCTCGACGGTATTCGAGAATTGTTGGTGCCGATATACGATTTTACCGTCGACGTTTCAAGCGCCCCGAGAAGACTTCGCCGAGACGAGGGGTCAGGCGCGCGAAAACACCAGGACCGCAGCGGCCAGATCTTCGAGCGCCGTTCCGACCGATTTGAACAGCGTGATCTGATCGTAGAAGCGGCGGCCGGCCTTCTCGCCGCGTGTGAGCTCGAAGAGGTCCGCGGTGATATCGTCCGCCGTCAAGACGCCGCTTTCGAGCGGCTGCGCGATGTCGCCCGCTTCCTTCATCGCCCCCTCGCGCGTGTCGACGAAGACGCGGGCACGGCGGATGGCGTCGTCGTCGGTTTCGCGCATCTCCGGGCGGAAGCCGCCGACGAGGTCGAGATGGGCGCCGGGCTTGAGCCATTCGCCCTTGACGATCGGATGGTTCGACAAGGTCGCGCAGGAGACGATGTCGGCCCCCCGTACGGCGCCTTCCAGATCTTCGGTGAAATGCGGACGGTAGCGCCGTGGGCGCAGCCTTTCGGCAAGCCGCTCCGCCTTTTCAGGGCGTCGGTTCCAGATCAGCACTTCCTCGATCGGGCGCACGGCCGCATGCGCTTCGATGAGGTAGGGGGCAAGCGCTCCGGCTCCCACCATCAACAGGCGCTTGGCATCCGGCCTGGCGAGATAGGAGGCGGCGAGCGCGGAAGCTGCCGCCGTGCGCCAGACCGTCAGCGCAGAGCCGTCGATGACGGCGAGCGGTTCGCCGCTCTTGCCGGAAAAGAGAAGATAGACCCCGGCGACGGCCGCCTTGCCGCGGCTCGCATTGTCGGGAAAGACCGTGACGATCTTGACGCCGACATAGCCGCGCCCGGAATGGCCTTGCTGCTCGAAGTCGTTCCACGACGGCATGAGAAGCAGCGTCGCTTCCGCCTGATCGGGAAACTGGATCGAATGATGGTGGCGGACAGGTGTCACCACCCCTTGCCGAAAGGCGCTTCTCAGAGTTTCGATGAGCTCCGGGAAGGTCAGAACATCCGCGATATCCGCTGCGGGAATGACGCGCATTGCAAGATCTGCCCTCAGGCGCGCGGCGCCGGCCCCGCCAGAAGGCCGGCATTTTGATGCGCCTGCCGTTCTGCTTTGTCGGCGCGAGCCTGAAGCGCCGCCGCTTCATGCCGCTTTTCGCGGGCCTGGCGGCGATATTTGCGCTGCCCGTTCCACATGACGATACCGCCGCAGATGGCACCGAGGGCAAAGGCTGCGAACGCCACCTGATACAAGGCCAGCTCGACCCTGAGAACGGGATCGTCGGCGTCGAACGGATTGAGCCTGAGCGCCACCGTCTGATCGTTGGCGACGGCGAGAAGCGCGATCACCACCAGGATCGGAAGAAGGATGATCCACTTGATGAGCCAAGCGAGCTGTTGCATCGCCTTATTCGTCTCCGCCGTTGAGCCTGATCCGCATTTCCTTACCGGTCTTGAAGAATGGCACGTATTTCTCCGAGACGGAAACGGCTTCCCCCGTGCGGGGGTTGCGGCCGGTGCGAGCAGGCCGGTTCTTCACAGAAAATGCGCCGAAACCCCTGAGTTCGACACGGTCGCCGCGGCACAGAGCCCCGACGATTTCTTCCAGAATGGCGTTCACGATCGCTTCCACATCCCGTTGATAGAGATGCGGATTTTTGTCCGCGAGCTTCTGTACGAGTTCTGACTTGATCACCGCCGTCCCCCTAGCGACCTGATCTTATTGAAGAATTACCCTGCCAAACGGATACGAGCCCGTCAACAGCGAGACGCTGCGGCAGAGTCCCCAAAAGCGCCTGAAACTGGTCTTCGAGACCGAGCGCCTTCATCACCACCGCCGCCCCGGCGGAGGTGAGACCGGAGAAGGTCCCCTCATCCTTCTCCCAGTCGTTGAGTGGCAGGTCGGCAGAGACGTTGCGCTCCGCCGAAAGCCACGCTTTGGCTTCGTCTTCGCCCCCGACGGCATCGATCAGGCCGTTTTCGACCGCCTGGCGTCCGGTGAAGATGCTGCCGTCGGACAATCGGCGCGCTGCATCGGGCTGAAGGTTGCGACGCTCCGCCACGAGGCCGACGAACCAGTCATACGAGCTGTCGATGACCGACTGCACCATGGCGAGCGCTTCCGGGCTCGGCGCCTCGAACGGTGTCGGCTCGCCTTTGAGCGGGCTGCTCTTCACCTCGACGTAATTGACCCCGAGCTTGTCGAGAAGGTTTTCGACCGTCGCGAATTGCAGGATCACCCCGATCGAGCCTGTCAGAGCTGTCTCGCGCGCCACGATATGATCCGCGCCGATTGCCGTCATGTAAGCGGCAGAGGCTCCGAGGCCCTCGATCGTTGCGACCACCGGCTTCTTTTGAGCCGCATCGCGCACGGCCTTGTAGAGCGCCTCGCCTCCGGAGGCCGCGCCGCCGGGTGAATCGATGCGCAGGATAATGGCTTTCACGCTGTCTGTGTCGGCCGCCTGCTCCAGGAGATCCACCGCGTCGGGGCGCGTCGGGATGAAGCCCTCCACCGAGATGCGTGCGATCTGGTCGCCGGACCCGCCGACGACACCGGATTGCCGCACGAAAAACGCCACCGCGGCGATCGCCACGACGAAGGCGACGACCCGCCAGAAACTGGCGCGGCGCCGCAAACGGCGGCGCTCGATAAGATCCTCAGTGTTCATCCGGTACTCCTTCCGGGCGAGGTAGCAGCAGCCAGACACCGCCGCAAGCGCTCCCATGCATTTCTGCCCGCTACATATTCGTCAATCCGCAAGCGTCGCGGCTTCGGAATCTTGGGGCCTTCCGCCCGGTCGATGTGGCATCGGCGCGGCGCTGTCGTTAAGCTTCGCGCATGCCGACCGCTTCCGCTACAAAAACCGCTCCGGCGTCGTCCCCGGTGCCCCGTCCTGCCGAGCCTGCTTCCAAGGAGGCCGGTGCGCCCAAGCTGACGCCGATGATGGAGCAATATATCGAGATCAAGGCGGCCAATCCGGATTGCCTCCTGTTCTATCGCATGGGCGATTTCTACGAGCTCTTTTTCGACGACGCCGAGAAGGCGTCGCGCTGCCTCGGCATCGTGCTGACGAAGCGCGGCAAGCATCTCGGAGAGGATATTCCGATGGCCGGCGTGCCGGTGCACGCGGCCGACGATTATCTGCAGAAGCTGATCGCCTCTGGATTCCGTGTGGCCGTCTGCGAACAGACGGAAGATCCCGCGGAAGCCCGGCGCCGCGGCTCCAAATCCGTCGTTCGACGTGAGGTGACGCGTCTCGTCACGCCCGGCACGCTCACCGAAGAGACGTTGCTCGACGCCAGGCGCAACAACTTTCTGGCGGCCGTCAGCCGGATCCCGGCCTCCGACGGCGAGGCCCCGGCCCATGCGCTTGCCTGGATCGATATTTCGACCGGCGAGTTCTGCGTCACGACCGTGCCGGCGGGCGGGCTGGAGCGCTGTCTTGCGCGGCTCGAGCCGAGCGAAGTGCTCGTCGTCGACAGGCTGGCGAGCGATCAGGCGCTCTCCTCGGCCGTCGCTCTCGTCGGGGCCACGTTGTCGCCGCTGCCAGCCTCCTTTTTCGAGCCGGGGACGGCCGGCGCACGCATCACGACCTATTTCGGCGTCGCCTCGCTCGACGGCCTCGGCGATTTCTCGCGCGCCGAGACGGCGGCCGCCGCGGCCATTCTCGCCTATGTCGAAAAGACCCAGATCGCGGCACGTCCGCCGATCGCGCCGCTCCGCCGCGAGCATGACGGCGCGGCGATGCGCATCGATGCGGCTACCCGGGCCAATCTCGAGCTCTTCCGCACGCTGCATGGCGAGAAGAAAGGCTCGCTGATCGAGGCGATCGACCGCACGGTGACGCCCGCAGGCTCCCGTCTTCTCGCGCAGCGTCTGGCGAGCCCGTTGACGGATCCGGCCGCGGTCAATCTTCGTCTCGACAGCGTCGCGACGCTTTTGGACGAAGACGCGCTCAGAACCAGACTGCGGCGCGTTCTCAGTGAGGCACCTGATATTCTGCGCGCCCTCACGCGCCTGACCCTGGACCGAGGCGGTCCTCGCGATCTCTCTGCGCTCTCCTCCGGTTTGCGGGTCGCTCTGTCTTTGTCGGATCTCTTATCCAAGCTCGATTTGCCTTTAGAATCAGAGCTTAAGGAGATCGCCGGCCTTCTCTCTCAGGCGCCGCGCGAATTCAGTCAGTCGGTCGACTCAGCCCTTGCCGAGGAACTGCCGCTCCTCAAGCGGGACGGCGGTTTCGTGCGGGCAGGTTTCTCGTCCGACCTCGACGAACTGCGGCTTCTCCGCGACGAAAGCCGTCGCATCATTGCCTCGCTGCAGAAGGAATACAGCGACGCGACAGGCGTGCGCGGGCTCAAGATCCGCCACAACAACGTGCTCGGCTATTTCGTCGAGGCGAGCGCCGCCCAGGCCGCACCTCTGCAGAAGGAGGAATCGGGCTTCATCCACCGCCAGACGCTCGCCAATGCGATGCGCTTCACGACGCCGCGGCTCGGAGAGTTGGAGCGTGAGATCGCCTCCGCCGCCGACCGGGCGCTGGCGATCGAGTTGCAGGTTTTCGCCGATCTCGCGCAGGCGGCCGGAGCGCTTGCCGGTGATATCCGCCGGACGGCCGAGGCGCTGGCGGCCCTCGATGTCGCTGCAGGCTTCGCCGAGTTTGCGGCGGCGGAAAACTGCGTTCGCCCCCATATCGATGCAAGCCGCGCCTTCATCGTGGAGGAGGGGCGCCATCCCGTGGTGGAACAGGCGCTCCGCCGCTCGGGCGACAGCTTCGTCGGCAATTCCTGCCACCTGGGCAACGCCGACGACGAGACGGGCCGCATCTGGCTCGTCACCGGCCCGAATATGGCGGGCAAGTCGACCTTTCTTCGCCAGAATGCCCTCATTGCGATCCTCGCCCAGACTGGCGCCTATGTGCCGGCCAAGGCCGCGCATATCGGCGTCGTAGACGGGCTTTTTTCGCGCGTCGGGGCTGCCGACGATCTCGCCCGCGGTCGCTCCACCTTCATGGTGGAGATGATCGAGACGGCGGCGATCCTCAATCAGGCGGGCCCCGGAGCCCTCGTCATTCTCGACGAGATCGGGCGCGGCACGGCGACGTTCGACGGCCTGTCCATCGCCTGGGCGGCGGTTGAACATCTGCACGAGCAGAACCGCTGCCGGACGCTCTTTGCCACCCATTATCACGAGCTCACCGCGCTCTCCGGCAAGCTTCCCCGCCTCGACAACGCCACGATGCGGGTGAAGGAATGGAAGGGCGATGTGGTCTTCCTGCATGAGGTCGTCGCCGGCGCGGCCGATCGTTCCTATGGCATCCAGGTCGCAAAACTCGCCGGCCTGCCCTCGCCGGTCATCGCCCGGGCTCGTGTCATCCTCGACAGGCTCGAGGCGGCCGACCGCAAGTCCAGCCCGGCGGAGTTGTTGAACGACCTGCCGCTCTTCGCCGCAAGGCCGGCGCGCGTCGAGATCGATGAAGAAACCACGAAGTTGTTGGCTTATATTGACGGGCTCGACCCGGACGAGCTCAGCCCAAGGCAGGCTCTCGACCAATTGTTTGAACTGAAACGCCTGCGTCGATCGGCAAAGATATGAGCGTGACTGAGACCGAACTCCGTTCTGCGATAGATCTCGATTTTTCCCGCTACGCGGATTTGCCGATCGATCCCGAGCGATTGGCCGAGGTGTTTCGTGCGCCTCTTGCGGACGGCGATCCGGCGCGGACCGGAGCGCGGGCGCAGCTTCTTGCCGGGCTCAAAGCCGCCCTCGGCGAGGCGCGCGCCAAAGTGCGCGAGGATCTGGAGGCCGACGGCAAGGGGGTTAGGGCCGCACAGAGGCTTTCGACCTTCTTCGACGCCATGATCGTGGCTCTCGTCGATTTCGGCGGCCTCGTATATCCGGCGAGCAATCCTTCTTCCGCCGAGCGGCTCACGGTTGCCGCCGTCGGCGGCTACGGCCGCGGCACGCTTGCGCCCGGCTCCGACATCGATCTGCTGTTTTTGTTTCCTTATAAATCCACCGCCTGGTCGGAGAGCGTGACGGAATTCGTTCTCTACATGCTGTGGGATCTCGGCCTCAAAGTGGGGCACGGAACCCGCACGGTGACGGAATCGATCCGCATGGCCAGGCAGGACATGACTGTGCGCACGGCGCTTCTGGAGGCTCGCTTCCTCTGCGGCGAAGACAGCCTGTTCAAGGAGCTACAGGAGCGCTTCAACAAGGAAGTGGTGGCAGGCACGGCGCCGGAATTCATCGCTTCCAAGCTCGCAGAGCGCGATTCCCGGCATGCGCGCATCGGCACGTCACGCTATCTGGTCGAGCCGCATGTCAAAGAGGGCAAGGGCGGCCAGCGCGATCTGCAGACGCTCTATTGGATCGGCAAATACGTCTATCAGACGCATGCCGGTGGCGAGGCGCTCGTCGAGGCCGGGCTTCTGAGTCGGGCCGAAAACCGTCTCTTCCGCAAATGCGACGACTTCCTCTGGGCGGTGCGCTGTCATCTGCATTTCATCACCGGCCGGGCGGAGGAACGCCTCTCCTTCGATCTCCAGCCCGAGCTCGCCCGAAGGCTCGGCTACACCCGGCATCCCGGGCTCAAAGCCGTCGAACGCTTCATGAAGCATTATTTTCTCGTGGCGAAGGACGTGGGCGACCTGACGCGCATCGTCTGTGCGGCCCTCGAAGAGCGCCAGCAGAAGAAGGAGGCGCGCCTCAACCGTCTCCTGCGGACGTTCAAAGTGCGGCGGCAGGAGGCCGCTTTTCTCGGCGACTTCTACGTCGAGAACAACCGGCTGCGCGAGCGTGACGAAGCCGTCTTCACCCGCGATCCGGTCAATCTCATCCGCGTTTTTCATTATGCCGCGGAAGGCAGCCACGCCTTTCACCCCGATACGGTGCGCCTCATCACGAAGTCGCTGCGCCTGATCGGGCCGGATCTGCAGAACGATCCGGAAGCGAACCGCCTGTTCCTTTCGATCCTCTGTTCGGGAGAGAATACGGAGGTCATTCTGCGGCAGATGAACGAGACCGGGGTGCTCGGGAAGTTCCTGCCGGAGTTCGGCCGCATCGTCGCGATGATGCAGTTCAACATGTATCACCACTTCACGGTGGATGAGCATCTGATCCGCACGATCGGAACGCTCGCCGCTTTGGAAAGCGGTCGCCTCACCGAAGATTTGCCGCTGTGCATGGATTTTCTGCCGGAGATTGCAGACAAGACGGTGCTTTACGTGGCGCTGCTTCTGCACGACATCGCCAAGGGGCGGGTGGAAGATCATTCCATCGCCGGGGCCCGCATCGCCAGAAAGGTCGGCCCGCGGCTCGGTCTCACCGCCCACCAGACGGAAACCGTCGCCTGGCTCGTGGAGCAGCACCTCACGATGTCGATCACGGCGCAGTCGCGCGATCTTGCCGATCGGCGCACCATCATGGACTTCGCCAAGGTGGTGCAGACGACGGAGCGTTTGAAGCTGCTCCTGATCGTCACCGTCTGCGATATCCGGGCCGTCGGGCCCGGTGTCTGGAACGGCTGGAAAGGCCAGCTTCTGCGCACGCTCTACAACGAGACCGAGCTGATCCTGACCGGCGGTCATTCCAAGATCGCCCGCAACGAGCGCATCGCCCGCGCCCGCGCCGAGCTCTCCGCCAAGCTTTCCGACTGGCCACAGGAGGAGCGCGAACGCCTGCTCGAACTGCATTACCCGGCCTACTGGCTGCGCACGGCCCTGGAAGACCAGGTCCGGCACGCCGAGTTCATCCGCCGCACGGGCGACGGCAATCGGCCTTTCGCCCATGAGGTGACGGTGCGCGATTTCGAGGCCGTCACCGAGATTTCCATCCTGACGCCCGACCATCCGCGGCTTCTCGCTTTGATGGCCGGGGCGTGCTCGGCGACGGGGGCGAACATCGTCGACGCGCAAATCTTTACCACCACGGATGGTCGCGCTCTCGATACCATTGTCGTCTCCCGCGCTTTCGAGGCGGATGCGGATGAGAGGCGGCGCGCCGAGCGGGTCGCAGCCCTGATCGAACAAGCGCTGGCCGGCCATGTGCATCTTCCCGACATGCTCGCCAAGCGGCGTGAAGGTCCGGCCAAGCAGGATGCCTTCACCATCGAGCCGGACGTCAAGATCGACAATTCTCTCTCTGACCGGTTCACGGTGATCGAGATCGCCTGTCTCGATCGCATCGGGCTTCTCTACGATCTGACGCGAGTGATCGCCGATCTCAGTCTCGACATCGCCTCCGCCCACATCGCCACCTTCGGCGAACGCGCGGTCGATACGTTCTACGTGACCGATCTTCTCGGCCAGAAAATCACGGCGCAGGCGCGCCAGAAGCGCATCCGGCGCGAACTCGTTGCCATCATCGAAGGCGCTGCCGCGGATGCGGCGGCCTTGGCCGCCTCTTGAGAGCGGCCTCCTTGCTTCTCTTCTCCCCTCCGCGCTTTTTTACAGAATGAGCCGCCGCCCGTGAGCCTCGTCAAAAAATTCGTCTCCGTCGGCGGCGCCACGCTCGCCAGCCGGGTTCTCGGTTTCGTCCGGGAGATGTTGATCGCCGCGGCTCTCGGTGCTGGGCCGGTGGCCGATGCCTTTTACGCCGCCTTCCGGTTTCCGAACCTGTTTCGTAGGCTTTTTGCAGAAGGCGCCTTCAACGCGGCTTTCGTGCCGCTTTATTCGCGCACGCTCGAAGGCGACGGGGAGGATCGGGCCCGCCTGTTCGCCGAGGATGTGCTGGCGGCGCTCATGTTCGTGCTTCTCGCCCTCACCGCCCTCGTCATGGTGGCCACCCCGCTCATCGTCACCATTCTGGCGCCGGGCTTCCGTGAGGATCCCGCAAAGTTCACCCTGACGATCGAGCTCTTCAGGGTGATGTTTCCCTATCTCGTCTTGATGTCGCTGACGGCGATGGTGACGGGCGTCTTGAACGCCCACCGCACGTTTTTCATTCCCGCGCTCGCCCCCGTCCTTCTGAACGTCACCACGATCGCCGCCCTGGCCGTCACCTTCTTGCAGGACATGAGCGGACCCGAGGTCGGCCGGATCCTCTCCTGGTCGGTGCTGGTGGCGGGTGTGCTGCAGCTCCTCCTGGTCGCCTGGGCGGCGCGCCGCATCGGCTTCCATATGCGCCTGAAGCGGCCGAAGTGGACCCCCGGGGTGAAGCGGCTTCTCTGGCTTGCGGCACCTGCGGCCGCCGCCGGCGGCATCACGCAGATCAATCTCTTCATCGGCCAGATCATCGCCTCCACCAAGGCCGGTGCCATTTCGATCCTGCAATATGCCGACAGGCTCTATCAGCTGCCCCTCGGGGTGGTGGGGATCGCGATCGGTGTCGTCCTCCTGCCGGAACTGTCGCGCACCTTGAAGGCGGAGCATTTTCGCGAGGCGACGCATGTGCAGAACCGGGCGCTCGAATTCGCCTTCTTCCTGACGCTGCCGGCAGCCGCCGCGCTGATCGCCATCCCCGAAACGCTGGTGAGTGTGCTTTTCGAGCGCGGTGCCTTTTCCGTGGAGACGCGAGAGGCGACGGCCGCAGCCCTGCGCGTCTTCGGTTTCGGCCTGCCGGCCTTCGTTCTCGTCAAGGTGTTCACGCCCGGCTATTTCGCCCGCGAAGACACCAAGACGCCGATGATGTTTTCCGCCATCGCCGTTTCGATCAACGTGGCGCTCGCTCTCACGCTCTTTCCGATTTTTGCCGAGGCGGGGATCGCGACCGCCGAGGCGGTTTCCGGCTGGACCAACATCACGCTGCTCATCCTGACGTTGCGCCGTCGCGGCCATTGGACCGTCGACAGTGTCGTCCTGCGCCGGACGCCGCGCATTGTCGCAGCATCGGCGGTTCTGGGCGGCGTTCTCTACGTCGGCGCCCTCTGGCTCGCACCGCTGATGGCGCCGGGCGAACCCTTCCTCGTACGTTTTGGTCTGCTGCTCGGCTTATGCGGCGTTGCCGCCGCCGTTTACTTCGCCGTGGCGCATCTGATCGGGGCGGCGGATCTGCGTGCGCTCGCCGGTCTCATGCGGCGCAGGGCTGCGTGAAGCGGCCTTGCGTGGTGGTGATCGAGCGGCGATAACGGCATCCGAAATTCCCACCGTTTCCTTTCGGACAATCCCCATGACAAGCCATCCACACCGTGTCTTTTCCGGCATGCAACCGACCCATTCGCTGCATCTCGGCAATTATCTCGGAGCCATGGTGAACTGGGTGAAGATGCAGGAGACGCACGATTGCATCTATTGCGTCGTCGATCTCCACGCCATCACCCTGTGGCAGGATCCGAAGGAGCTGCGCTCCAACATTCGCGAATTGACCGCCGCCTATATCGCCGGCGGCGTCGATCCCGAGCGCTCGATCATCTTCAATCAATCGGCCGTGGCGGCTCACGCCGAGCTTGCCTGGGTGTTCAACTGCGTTGCCCGCATGGGCTGGCTCAACCGCATGACGCAGTTCAAGGAGAAGGCGGGCAAGGATCGTGAGAACGTCTCCACGGGCCTCTTCGTCTATCCCAACCTGATGGCCGCCGACATTCTCGTCTACCGGGCCACGCATGTGCCGGTCGGCGAGGATCAGAAGCAGCATCTGGAACTCGCCCGCAACATTGCGCAGAAGTTCAACAACGACTTCGCCGAATCGATCGCCGCTCACGGCTTCGCAGAAGAGTTTTTCCCACTGCCGGAGCCGTTCATCACGGGGCCCGCGACGCGCGTCATGAGCCTGCGCGATGGCACCAAGAAGATGTCGAAGTCGGACCCGTCCGATTATTCGCGCATCAACATGACCGACGACGCCGATGCGATCTCCCAGAAGGTGCGCAAGGCGCGCACCGATCCGGAGCCGCTTCCCTCTGAGATCGAGGGTCTCAAAGATCGCGCCGGCGCCGAAAACCTCGTTGGGATCTATGCCGCGCTCGCCGGCACCAGCAAGGAGGCCGTGCTCGCCGAATATGGCGGACAGGGCTTTGCCGCCTTCAAGCCGGCGCTCGCCGATCTTGCGGTTGCTCGCCTCGCGCCGATTGCCGACGAGATGCGGCGCCTGCTCGCCGATCCGGCCGAGATCGACGCGCTGCTCGCCCGTGGCGCCGACCGGGCGCGCGCCATTGCCGATCCGATCATGGATGAGGTGAAGGACGTGGTCGGGCTCTTGCGGCCGCAAGCCAAGAGCGGGTCTGCCGCATGACGGCGACGCCACGCTTGCTGACAGCTCCCGCCAATGGCAGCATGAGTGCATGATGCGGCCGAGACGCGCCCGGGCAGAGGGCCACAAGCGAAAATTCCTGGTGGTGATCGACGACACGCCGGAATGCGTGCGCGCGATGCGCTATGCCGCAAAGCGTGCGGAGCGCACCAACGGCGCCGTCACCATGCTCTTCGTCATCGAGCCTGGTGATTTCCAGCATTGGCTGGGCGTCGAAGAAGTGATGCGCGCTGAAGCCATGGAAGAGGCGGAGAATATTCTTGGGCGCTTCGCCTCGCGCATGGCCGACATGTCGCGGATCGAGCCCGAGCTCGTCATCCGCGAAGGCAAGCGCGCCGACGAGATCCGCAAGCTCATCGAAGAAGACGAGGATATCGCCATTCTCGTGCTCGCCGCCTCCGGCGGCTCGGAAGGGCCTGGCCCGCTCGTCTCCTCGATTGCGCAAAAAGGCGGTGCCGCATTCCCGATTCCGGTCACGATCGTTCCGGAAAACCTCTCAGACGAGGTTATGGACGAGATCGTTTGACGGTCTTGTTCCTGCTTTGATCTTCAACCTTCCCTCCGGGAAGGACAAAACAAAAACATCCGCCAACATCCTGAGATATCGGACGTTCTTCAGTACGAATCGTACGATTTCCACAGCTTTACCACAAGCTGTGGAAGATCTCGTTGGGTTCAACGCCGCAACTGACCGCCAGTTGCCTTCTCCACGGCCTGAACGACGCGGCTGGAGACTGCCTCGATCTCTGCTTCCGTCAATGTGCGGTCTTCGGGCGTCAGTGTCACTTCGATGGCGATCGACTTGTAGCCTTCGCCGATTGCCGCGCCTCTGAAGACGTCGAAGACGTTGACCTGGCTGATCAGGCTCTTTTCTGCGCCCTTGGCCGCCCGCACCAGCTTTTCTGCGGGAACATTGTCTTCGATGACGAAGGCGAAGTCACGCCGGACAGTCTGGTAGCCCGATATCTTCAATGCCGCGCGTGCCGCACGCTGCGATTTCGGCACCGGAATGGCGTCGATGTCGATCTCGAAGCCGACGAGCGGTCCCGAGACATCGAAAGCCTCCAGGATATGGGGGTGAAGTTCACCGAAGGTCGCGAGTTTGTTCTTCGGACCGAGAGTGACCGTGCCGACACGCCCCGGATGATACCAGTCGGGCCCTTCGGCCTGCACCTGCACCTTGTCGACCGCTGCGCCGAGAAGTTCGAGAACTGCGAGCACGTCCGCTTTGGCGTCGAAGAGATCGACGCCGCGCGGGGCCTGAAGCGCGCTGCGCGGCCCCGTCACACCGAGGCGGATGCCCGTGGCGTGGAGGCGTTCATCCTCCGGGCGGTCGCCCGGATAGACCTGCCCCACCTCGCAAAGCGCCTGCGTTTCCGTGCCGCGATCGGCGTTTTTGGAGGCGGCTGTGATCAATCCGGCAAGCAGGGACGGCCGCATGTCGGACAGTTCCGTCGAGATTGGATTGTCGAGGGCGAGGAGGTCTTCGCCGCCGCCGAAAAGACGCGCCTGATCGAAGGGCAGGAAGGACCAGGTCACGGCCTCGTTGAAGCCGCGCGAGGCAAGCGCGCGGGCGGCCTTGAACCGGCGCCGTTGCTGCACGGAGAGCTTCGGCTTCGTGACGGCATCGGTGCGTGGCAGCATGACATGAGCGATCTTCTCAAGCCCGTAGATGCGCACGATCTCTTCCACGAGATCCGCCTCGCCATTGACGTCCGGACGCCATGAGGGGATCGCTGCGACGATCTCCTCGTCGGTCCCGGCAATCGCGAAGCCGAGGCTTTCCAGAATATCGACCTGGGTCCGTGGTGCGATCTCGACGCCCGCGAGCGTCGTCACGCGGTTCATGCGCAGACGCGCATTGGCGTTTCGAAGCGGCGCTTCGCCGGCAATGACGATCTCGGAGGCTTCGCCCCCGCACATGTCGAGGATGAGGCGGGTGGCGATCTCCGCGCCCGGCTCGGTGAAGGCCGGGTCGATGCCGCGCTCGAAGCGATAACGGGCATCGGACAGAAGGTTGAGCTTGCGCCCGGTCGAGGCGGTGCGGATCGGATCGAAATAGGCCGATTCCAAAAACACGTCCGTCGTCGTCTCGCTGACGCCCGACACCTCGCCGCCCATGACGCCGGCGAGCCCTTCCGGCCCGGCATCGTCGGCAATCACCGTCATCGTCTCGTCGAGCGTATAGGTGCGCCCGTCGAGTGCCTCGATGGTCTCGCCGGGCTTTGCCAGGCGCGCATGGATGGTGCCTTTGACTTTGGCGGCATCGAAGACGTGCAGCGGCCGGCCATAGGCGATGGTCATGTAGTTGGTGACGTCGACAAGCGCCGAGATCGGCCGAAGCCCGATCGCCCGCAGCCGCTTCTGCATCCAGGCGGGGGAGGGGCCGTTCTTGACGCCGCGGATATAGCGGCCGACGAAATGCGGGCAGGGGCTCGTATCGCCGTCCTCGAACCGCAGTTCGACGCCGAGCGGGCTCTTGAAGGCTCCCTCGACCGGTGCCGCCTCGAGCGGCTTCAGCGTGCCCATCCCGGCTGCGGCGAGGTCTCGGGCAATGCCATAGACGCCGAGAGCGTCGGGCCGGTTCGGCGTGACGCCGATATCGATGACGGGGTCGTCCAGCCCCGCCCAGGTCGCATAGGGCGTGCCGACCGGCGCGTCGTCGGGAAGGTCGATGATGCCCTCATGATCGTCGGAGAGCATCAATTCACGCTCCGACACCAGCATGCCGTTCGAAGCCTGGCCGCGCAGATTGCCGGCCTTGAGCTCGATGCCGGTGCCCGGAACGTAAGAGCCGACAGGCGCGAAAACGCCGATCATTCCGGTGCGCGCATTGGGCGCCCCGCAGACCACTTGAATGGCCTCGCCCGTTCCCGGATCGACCTGACAGACGCGCAGCCTGTCGGCGTTCGGATGCTGCTTGGCTTCGAGCACCTTCGCGATGACGAAGGGCTTCAGCGCATCGGCCGGATTGGTGAGGCTTTCAAGCTCGAGACCGATCATGGTGAGCTTGTCGGCGATCTCCTCTGCCGAAGCGTCGGTGTCGAGGAAGGATTTGAGCCAGGAGAGAGTGAATTTCATGTTCGTCTTCGTCGCGATCGTTGCCGATCCCTAGACGCCTCTGCCGCACCAAGCAAGGTCGGCAGGCAGGCGAGGTGTCGCGACAGCAACGAAGAGCGACCGAGAAGCGCTTGTCGGCAGGGTTCGGGAACGACCGATCCGCGCCGGGGAGAGCCTCTCTGTCATCATGAAAACCGGCGTCGCATGGAGGCGGCGCCGGTTTTTCTCGTGCCGCGAGAGGAGCGCCCGTCCCGCAGTGCGCGCATACGTGTGGGTTTCGGCTCACCGCAGCAGCCCCCGGACCGCGATGGCGGCCGAACTCCGCCGCCCTGTGCGGCGAAGTTCAGGCGGCCTGTGCCGTCTCCAGAAACTTCGAGATGTCGCCCTGCAGCCGGCCGAGCTCTCTGTCGAGCGTGTCCTTTGCCGTCTTGACCTTATGGGCGACATCGGCGGCGTTCGTCGTGGAGGAATTGAGGATCTCCATGCTCTCCACCACCGAACGCGCATTGTCCGCGGTCTGATTCACGTTGTTGGCGATGTCAGCGGTGGCCGCGTTCTGCTCTTCGACCGCGGCCGAGATCGCCGTGGCGGTCTCGCTCACTTCCTCGATGATGCGGCTGATGTCGCCGATGGAATCTTCCGTCTCCTGCGTCGCGGACTGGATGGCCGTGACGAGCCCGACGATCTCCGTGGTCGCCTTGGCGGTCTGCCCGGCGAGCGCTTTCACCTCCTGGGCGACGACGGCAAAGCCTCTGCCGGCCTCGCCCGCACGGGCCGCCTCGATCGTGGCGTTCAACGCCAGGAGATTGGTTTGCGACGCAATCTGGTTGATGAGATCGACGACGGCACCGATCTGGCGCGCATGCCCGGCGAGCCCGGAGACCGATTGTCTCGTCGTCTTGGTGCCGACAACCGCACTTGAGACGATTTTCGCCGAGCGTCCGGCGTGTTCGGCGATTTCGCGGACGGAGGCGGCGAGCTGTTCCGCCGCAGCCGCGCCCGCCTGCATGTTCGAGGCCGTCTGTTCGGCCGCGGCCACCACCTGTGTCGCAAGCGCGCTCGCCGACCCTGTCGTACCGTCGAGGGTTTCCGCACTCGTCGACAGGTCGAGATTGGCCTGGCGCGACACCGAGAGGCTTTCTTCCACCGCCACCGAGAAGGCCGAGATCGCGTCTGCGAGCGCTGCCCCGCGGCGCTGGCGCTCCTCGATGAGGACCTCTTCATAGACGGAGATGGCGATGTCCATGTCGAGCATCACCGCCTTGTTCATCGTGGTCAGCCAGTGGTTGCGGGTGCGGCGACCGACCCGGCCCAGCGAGGTGATGTGGCGGACGAGCTCGTTGAGAACGAAGGCATAGCCTCCGATGTACCAGCGTGGCTCCAGGCCGATTTTGTGGTGGATGAGGCCGATGCGGCGAATGGAGGCGAAATACGCATCATCGAAAGCACCGGAGAAGAGGTGTCCCCAATGCCCGGCCTGCAGACCGACGAGCCGCTCCTGCTTGTTGCCCATCATCGCTTTGAGATGCGGGACCTTGCCGACATGGTCGTAGAACCGATGAATGATTCCCGGCAGGGCCGGTTCGATCAGCGGCCACATTGCGTGCAGCTGTTGGCGCTCTTCTTGTCCGATTCGGAGAAAGGACAGCCGCTCTCGCAGCGCCGATTCAGTTTCCATAACGTCATCCCCATCGCTCTCCGCCAATAGGCGGACTGCACGGGGAGGTTGTGCATGTTGGGGTTGTGCGAAGCTTGCAGAGCGACCAGAGGGGGAGTTTTCTTAGATCACTTCGAATAGACAGCGTCGACGCGAACGGCCGCGCCGGTGCGCACGGTCCAATCGCCCACCGTGACAGCGTCGTCGGACGCCGGGGTGGGCGCTGGCGCGTTCTGGCAGCCGGCAAGCCCAAGGATCAAAAACGCGAGAGGAAGGAGCCGCACTCCCTGGCGCATCAACTCAAGCCTTCGGCAACGCTCGGCATGTCGAGCGCGGCAAAGCCGTAATGCCGGAGCCATCTGAGATCCGCCTCGAAGAAGGCGCGCAGATCCGGAATGCCGTATTTCAGCATGGCGATGCGGTCGAGCCCCATGCCGAAGGCGAAACCCTGGTATTTTTCGGGGTCGAGACCGCTGGCGCGGATGACGTTCGGATGGACCATGCCGGAGCCCAGAATCTCCAGCCAGTCATCACCCTCGCCGATCTTCAGCTCCCCGCCCTCCCAATGGCAGCCGATATCGATCTCCATCGAAGGTTCGGTGAAGGGAAAATGCGACGGGCGGAAACGCATCTTGAAGTCGTCCACCTCGAAGAAGGCTTTGCAGAAGGCCTCCAGCGTGCCCTTCAGATGGCCCATATGCGTCGTCTCGTCGATGACGAGGCCCTCGATCTGATGGAACATCGGCGTGTGCGTGCGATCGGAATCGGAGCGGAAGGTGCGTCCCGGCGCAATGATGCGAATCGGCGGTGTCTCGTTTTCCATCGTGCGGATCTGCACGGGCGAGGTGTGCGTGCGCAGCACCATGCGCGAGCCGTCTTCCTTCGGCTTCAGATAGAACGTGTCCATCTCCTGCCGGGCGGGATGCTCCGGGGGAATGTTGAGCGCGCCGAAATTGTACCAGTCGCTCTCGATATGCGGACCCTCGGCGACCGAGAAACCCATATCGGCGAAGATGGCGATCACTTCCTGCCAGACCTGCGTGGTCGGGTGGATGGTGCCGCGCTGTTCGGGACGTGCCGGCAGCGTGACGTCGATCGTCTCGCTCTTCAGCCGCTCTGTCAGCACCTTCTCTTTGAGGACGCTGCGCCGCGCCTCGATCTTCTCGGTGATGCGCGCCTTGAGGCCGTTGAGGGCGGGGCCTGCGACCTGGCGCTCCTCCGGCGTCATCTTGCCGAGCCCCTTGAGGCGTTCCGAGACGACACCTTTCTTGCCGAGCGAGGCGATGCGCGCGTCTTCCAGCGCCGCCTCGTTCTCTGCGGTGTCGATGCGCTCGAGGATATCGCGCTCCAGCGCGACGAGATCATTGTCTTCGGTCATGGTGGGAACCGCTCTAGCGTCATCGCGCGCCGGAGAAAAGACCTCTCGCTTTTCTGACGCAAGCGTGTGCCGTTCGGAAATCGCTGCAACGAAAAAGGGCGGCCCGTGGCCGCCCTTGGATATCGGATGCTTCAACCGGCGTCAGCGGACGGCGGCCTCGAACTCGTTCGGCGTATGGTCCTTGAGATAAGCCAGCGCATCCTTCGCCTTGTTGGCGAGCGCCGTGAACGCTTCCGGCTCATGGATGGCGATATCGGACAGGACTTTGCGATCGACCTCGATGCCCGCCTTGGTGAGCCCGTCGATCAGGCGACCATAGGTGAGACCGTTGAGGCGCGCAGCGGCATTGATGCGCTGGATCCACAGAGCGCGGAAATTGCGCTTCTTCGCGCGCCGATCGCGATAGGCGTACTGATTGGCCTTTTCCACCGCCTGCTTGGCGGCGCGGAAGGTCGATTTGCGGCGGCCATAATAGCCCTTCGCCTGCTTGATGACCTTTTTGTGCCTGGCGTGAGCCGTCACGCCGCGTTTCACACGTGCCATGATCCGCTCTCCTTAACGCTGGTAGGGCATGTATTTTTTGACGATCTTCGTATCCTGGTCGCTGAGCACCATCGTGCCGCGCGCGCTGCGGATGAATTTCGTCGTGCGCTTGATCATGCCGTGGCGCTTGCCGGCCGCGGCCACTTTGATCTTGCCGGAGGCGGTAAATTTGAAGCGCTTTTTGGCGCCCGCTTTTGTTTTCATCTTGGGCATTTTGCTCTCCTTTCCATAAGGAAGAGGCCCCGCCGGATGCGGAGCCCATCCCTGATCGGCTCATGTACGAGCTTTCTGGATCGCCACGGCATGCCCAATCCGCCCGAAGGCAGATAGCCGGGCGATCCGGCAGGCGCGCTTATAGATAAGCGCAAAATTAAAGGCAAGGGCGCCGCCCCTGCCGATTGTCACGAGAGGATCACTGCCGCTCCGCCGTGCCCCTGGTCATCGCAGGAACTGGGCAGGAACTGGTCAGGAACTGGCCATTGCACGAAGACGATGCGGCGGCAGGCCCGGCAGCCAAAAACTGGCGAGACCAGGCCGGCCGCGGCAATCATTCCGCCTCTCAACAGAGAGGCCGCACCGAGGCCGATCGCAGGCGATGCCCGCCTCGCGATGCGTCGGGCTGAGCCCTTTCGCTTAGGCCTCGGCTCCCGCCTGAGCCGTCTGCCGATCGGTATCGTCTTCCGGCTCGTTCGCTGCATCGACGTCGACTTCGGTCTCTTCGACTTCGGTCTCTTCCGCCTCGTTCGCTTCGGCGTCATCCGATGCGTTGCCGTCCCGCTGCGCTGCGAGGCGTTCCTCGCGCTTGCGCGCCTTCTCGGCTTCCTTCTGCGCCTTCTGCAGAGCGGCGATCTTCCGCGGATCAGGGCCGAGGATCATGATCATCTGGCGGCCTTCCATCTTGGGGGCATGTTCCACCCTGGAAAGGTCTTCCAGCTCATCACGAACCTGGTTGAGGACTTGCAGCCCGAGTTCCTGGTGCGCCATTTCGCGCCCACGGAAGCGCATCGTCACCTTGACCTTGTCGCCGTCCTCGACGAAGCGGCGCGCATTGCGCATTTTCACTTCGTAATCGTGCGTGTCGATGTTCGGCCGCATCTTCACTTCTTTGACGTCGACGGTCTTCTGCTTCTTGCGCGCCTCAGAGGCTTTCTTCTGCGAGATGTATTTGAACTTGCCGTAGTCCAGAATCTTGCAGACGGGCGGTCGCTGATTGGGCGAGATCTCGACGAGATCAAGCCCCGCTTCCGCGGCGATGGCCTTGGCCTCGTCCGTGGAAATGACGCCGTGATTAGTGCCTTCATGATCGATCAACTGGATCTCGGGAAGCCGGATCTCGTCGTTGACGCGGGGCCCCTCCTTCACCGGAGGTGGCGCACGATGGGGTCTGCGAATGGTCAGCTCTCCTTATATAATTGCTGTCTTGCAGGCTTGGAGCGGGCTCGCAAGCCGCGCTGGGCGGGCACAATAGCATTTCGCGACGTAAATCGGAACGCAGGGCCGAGAAAAACCTCATCGAAACAAGGTCGCAGGGCCAACCCGCCGGGATCTGTCCTAGGTTTTTGCGCCTCGCGACAGAACTTCTTCGTAAAGCGCCAGCGTCTCCCGGGTCATCGCATCGAGGGAAAAACGCGACGCGTGGGATCTGGCGCGTCGTGCCAGATCGTCGATCTCCAGATGGGTAAGGGAAAGCGCGTGGTCAAGGGCGGCAGCAAGTGCCGCGGCATCGCCCGCCGGCACGCGCCAGCCGGTTCTCTCCGCCTCTCCGGCCTCCGGCGGGGCGAGCACCGTCTCCCGTGACGGACCGAGATCGGTGACGACGGCGGGGACGCCCATGGCCTGAGCCTCCACCGCGAAGCGCCCGAAGGCTTCCGCCTCGACGGAGGCGACGACCGCGACCGAGGCGAGCGCAAGCGCTGCCGGCACGTCGTCGCAATGACCGGGAATGCGCACGCGTTCGCTGAGCCCCGCCTCCGAAACCTGCCGGCGCAACCCTGCGAGATAGGCTTCTCGGCCTTGCGCGTCACCGGCCAGAACCAGCAGAAAATCCTTGCTTTTTGCAAGCCGCGCCGCCGCCTCGATCAGGGTCGGATGGCCCTTCCATTGCGTGATGCGCGCGACGTTGAGGATGACCGGCCGGTCCGCGGGCAAGTCCCAGGCCCGGCGCAACGCCGCGATGCGCGCCTCCGGCACGGCCGCCGGGTCGAAACGGGCAAGATCGGTGCCTCGGTAAATCGTGCGAATGCGCTCCCGCGGCGTGCCGTGGCGCTGCATGATGATGCGGGCGGTGAAATCGGAATTGGCGATGACCTCCGTCCCGCGCGCCATCACGGAATTGTAGAGGCCTTTGACGGCGCCGTTCTGATTGTAGATGCCATGATAGGTGGTGACGAACGGCACGCCGGTCATGCGGCAGGCGAGAAGCGCCGACCAGGCGGGGGCGCGGCTACGGGCATGGACGAGGTCGACCTTCTCCCTGCGGATCAGCGCGGCGAGGCGGCGGGCATTGGCGGCCATCACGAAAGGGTTCTTCGAGGCGACCGGCAGCCGCACCACTTCCCCGCCCTTCGCCTGCAGCTCTTCTTCCATGCGCCCGCCTTCGCTGGCGACGAGGGCTCGCCCGCCGCTCTCGACGACGGCCGCGGCCATGTCGACGGCGGTGCGCTCTGCGCCGCCGGTTTCGAGCTGGGGGATTACCTGCAGGATGGTTTTTGGCATGAACGAAAGAGGCTGTGGACGGGTTGACGCCGGCACGGGCTCGGCGCACCTCCTGCGCCATAGTCCACAGCCGAGCTGCGAGGAGCGAGACTTAGAATGACGGAGACCGACTTGCAAAGCCTCGCCGTCGGGGAGGGCGAAGAAAAGCGCCGGATCGCCGTTTTGCGGCGCAATGGCCGCAGTTCCGGCGCTCGCGCGCCCGGCGTCTTCTGGCTCGGCGGTTTCAGGTCCGACATGCGCGGCTCCAAGGCCGAGGCGCTCGACGCCTGGGCGGCGCAGCACGGCCACGCGGCCACCCGTTTCGATTATTCCGGGCACGGCGAATCGGGAGGCGCCTTTCGCGACGGCACCATCTCGCGCTGGCTCGAAGAGGCACTCGCCGTTTTCGAGGCCTTCACCGAAGGCCCGCAGATCGTCGTGGGCTCTTCCATGGGCGGTTGGATTGCCCTTCTTCTGGCGAAGGCGCTGGCCGAACGTGGCGAAAGGGACCGGCTTCACGGCATGGTGCTGATTGCCCCTGCCGTGGACATGACCAAGGCCTTGATGAGTGATCATTTCGGCGAGGCGGAGCGGGCGCAGATGGCCGAGAAGGGCTTCATCGAACAGCCTTCCGATTATGCCGACGAACCCTATATCTTGACGCGAGAGCTGATCGAGGATGGCGAAAAGCATCTGTTCGCCGCCGAGCCGATCGAGATCGGGTGTCCGGTGCACATCCTGCAGGGGATGCGCGATACGGATGTCCCCTGGCGTCATGCCGAGGCGCTCCTCGACCGCCTCTGCTATGACGATGCGATCCTGACGCTGGTGCGTGATGGCGACCACCGTCTGTCGCGGCCGCAGGATCTCGCGCGGCTCGTTGCCGCGGTGGAGGCGATGGCCGCCGAACAGGCCTCCGGCAAAGGGGGATGAGGGGTCCCGAACCCTGGCCTTCAAACCCTGCCGATGTTGGACAAGACTTGGGATTCGTGCGACTGGAAGGCGATGAAGACAGAGGTCAAAATCTGCGGTTTGACGAAGCCTGAAGACATCGACGCGGCGCTTGCTGCCGGCGCCGATTGGATCGGCTTCGTCTTCTTCGCGAAGAGCCCGCGATCGCTGTCGGTTGCGCGCGCGGCAGAGCTCGCTGCGCCCGCCCGAGGCCGTGTGGGTATCGTCGCGCTGACCGTTGATGCGCAAGACGATCTCATCGAAGAGATCGCGCGCGATCTGAAGCCCGATTTCATCCAGCTGCATGGTTCGGAAACGCCGGAGCGCGCGACGGAAATCCGCTCACGTTTCGGTCTGCGCGCGGTCAAGGCGCTCGGTGTCGGCGAGCGCGCGGATCTCGACAGGGCGTCCCTTTACGCCGGCCATGTCGAGCGCCTGCTCCTCGATGCGCGCCCGCCGAAAGGTGCGACGAGGCCGGGCGGCAACGGTGCCTCCTTCGACTGGCGGCTCCTGGAAGATTTTGCGCCCGGAATGCCGTGGTTTTTGTCGGGCGGCCTCAATGGCGACAACATTGGCGCCGCTTTGGCGGCGACGAGAGCGTCGGCCGTCGATGTGTCCTCCGGTGTCGAGCGGGCGCCGGGCGAGAAGGATCCGGCCGAAATCGTTCGTTTCGTCGCGGCCGTGCGCGCCCATGATGCGCGACGCGGAGATGCGAAAGACGCAAGGCCCGCGGCGAAAGCCGCCCCGGTCGCCGCGGCCTGAGCAACGTTTGACTGTGAAGGTATTGCCCTGATGGCTGAGCCAGCAATGAAGCCCAATTCCTACCGCACCGGCCCGGACGAGCGCGGTCATTTCGGCATTTTCGGCGGCCGGTTCGTCGCCGAAACCTTGATGCCGAATATCCTCGAGCTCGAAGAGGCCTATGAGAGCGCCAAGGCCGATCCGGAATTCAAGGCCGAGCTTGCGCATCTCGCCAAGCATTATTCCGGCCGACCGAGCCCGCTTTATTATGCCGAGCGGCTGACCGAACATCTGCGCGAACAAGCGGGCGCCGGCCGGGGCGCCAAGGTCTATTTCAAGCGCGAGGAGCTCAACCATACGGGCTCGCACAAGATCAACAATTGCCTCGGCCAGATCCTGCTTGCCCGCCGCATGGGGAAGACGCGCATCATCGCCGAAACCGGTGCCGGCCAGCATGGCGTCGCCTCTGCGACGGTGGCGGCGCGCTTCGGGCTTCCCTGCACGATCTATATGGGCAAGACCGATACGGAACGGCAGAAGCCGAACGTCTTCCGCATGCGCCTTCTCGGCGCCGAGGTGAAGCCCGTCACCGCTGGCGCGGGCACCCTGAAGGACGCCATGAACGAGGCGCTCCGCGACTGGGTCACCAATGTCGAGGACACCTATTACATCATCGGCACGGCCGCAGGCCCGCATCCCTATCCCGAACTCGTGCGGGATTTTCAGGCGGTGATCGGCAATGAGACGAAGGACCAGCTTCAGGACCTGGAAGGCCGGCTCCCGGATGCGCTCGTGGCCTGTCTCGGCGGCGGCTCGAACGCGATCGGGCTTTTCCATCCCTTCCTCGACGACCCGGCCGTTCAGATCTACGGCGTCGAAGCCGGCGGTCATGGGCTCGATGTGGAGAACGGGCATGCTGCCTCTCTGAACGGCGGCTGGCCCGGCGTTCTTCACGGCAATCGCACCTATCTTCTGCAGAACGAGGACGGCCAGATCCTCGAAGGCCACTCGATCTCCGCCGGCCTCGATTATCCGGGCATCGGGCCGGAGCATGCCTGGCTCAAGGAGACGGGGCGCGTCACCTATGTCTCGGCGACCGACCGCGAGGCCCTCGACGCCTTCCAGCTGTGCACGCGCCTTGAAGGCATCATCCCCGCGCTCGAACCGGCCCATGCCTTGGCGCATGTGCTGAAGCTTGCGCCGCAGATGGACCGCGACCAGATCATCGTCATGAATATGAGCGGGCGCGGCGACAAGGACATCTTCGCTGTGGCCGAGCATCTCGATATGGAGATCTGAAGGGGGGACGATGACCTATTTTGAGATCTACCGTTCGCTGCAAAACCGCGATCATTACGTCGCCGTGCGTGCCGGCGATCATCGCGAAGAGGCTGAAGGCATTCGCAACAGCGAGAATCTCGTCTTTCTCCGCAACATTCCCGACGACGAAAACCCGCGCATCGCCTTCGATGCGGAAGTCGCACGCGAGCATATCGACCGCGACGGCTTCTTCGCTTTCGCCGTGACCTTCGAAGTGAGAGACCATGTCAGCTGAGATGTCTTCCGGCGGCCGGATCGCGCGCCGCTTTGCGGCCGTCGCTCAGGAATTGCGGCCGGCGCTCGTCACCTTCGTGACCGCCGGCGATCCCGACCTTGAAACGAGCGCGCGCATTCTCGCCGCTTTGCCCAAGGCCGGTGCCGACATCATCGAGCTCGGCATGCCCTTTTCCGACCCGATGGCTGATGGTCCCGCGATCCAGGCGGCCGGTCTTCGCGCCCTCAACGCCGGGCAGACGCTGAAGAAAACGCTCGCCCTCGTGCGCGATTTTCGCGAAACCGATGCCGATACGCCGATCGTATTGATGGGTTATTTCAACCCGGTCTACCAATACGGGCCGGAAAAGTTCGTCGCCGATGCCTGCGCAGCCGGCGTCGACGGGCTCATCGTCGTCGATCTTCCGCCGGAAGAGGATGACGAATTGTGCATCCCGGCCCTGAAGGGCGGGCTCAATTTTATCCGGCTTGCGACGCCCACGACCGATGACAGACGCCTGCCGGCGGTTTTGCAAAACACCTCCGGCTTCGTCTATTACGTCTCGATCAACGGCATCACCGGTTCCTCCGCCCCCAAGACGAGCGACGTGGCGGCGGCGGTGGAGCGCATCAAGGCGCATACCGATCTGCCGGTCGCCGTTGGTTTCGGCGTCAGAACGCGCGAACAGGCAGCCGCCATCGGCCGCACAGCCGATGGGGTCGTCGTCGGCTCCGCGATCGTGCAGGCGGTCGCCGGAAGTCTGGATGAAGAAGGCCACGCGACCGACGGCACGGTTGCCGCCGTCGAGGCGCTGGTGCAGGAGCTGGCCGAAGGCGTGCGTTTCGCGCGCCAGATGGCCGCCGAATAGGAGACACCGTTGAACTGGATTTCCAACGTCGTCCGCCCGAAGATCCGCGGTCTTTGGACCAAACGCGAAGTGCCGGACAATCTCTGGGTCAAATGCCCGGAGACCGGCACCATGGTCTTCTACAAGGATCTGGAGGCGAACCAGTTCGTCTTTCCGGGCTCCGGCTATCATCAGCGCATCGATGCGCGCACCAGGCTGCGCCTGTTTCTCGACTTTGCACAGTGGCAGGAAATCGAGTTCCCTGAGCCTGTCACCGATCCCCTGCGCTTCCGTGACGAACGGCGCTATTCGGACCGGCTCAAGGCCGCGAAGGCGAAGACCGGCCTGAAAGACGCGATCCTCGTTGCCGAAGGCAAGGTGGAGGGCGTCTCGCTCATCGTCGCCGTGCAGGATTTCGAATTCATGGGCGGCTCGCTCGGCATGGCCGCGGCGGAGGCTCTGATTGCCGGCGCCGAAGCGGCATATGAACGTGGCGTGCCTTTCGTGCTCATCACGGCATCGGGCGGGGCCCGTATGCAGGAAGGCATCCTCTCGCTGATGCAATTGCCGCGCACGACGGTCGCGGTCGATCGGCTGAAGGAAGCGGGACTGCCCTACATCGTCATTCTCACCAATCCGACGACGGGCGGTGTGACCGCCTCCTACGGCATGCTGGGCGACATCCATATCGCCGAGCCCGGTGCCCTCATCGGTTTCGCGGGTCCGCGGGTCATCGAACAGACCATCCGCGAAAAGCTCCCCGATGGCTTCCAGCGCTCCGATTATCTTCTCGAGCACGGCATGATCGACATGGTCGTGCCGCGTCAGGATCTGCGACCGACGGTGGCGCGTCTCTGCCGCCTCCTGATGAAGCTGCCCGAACCTCCGCCCGAGCCGACGATCGACGAAGACACGCTTGCGGAAGAGGCGCAGTTGGCAGCGGTAGCCGAGAAGCCGGCGGAAGAGCCGGCTGCCGCATCCGGGCCGCAGCCGGCCTGATAGATGGCCTCACTCGAAGAGAGACTTGAAGCGCTTCTGGCGCTGCATCCGAAGCGTATCGATCTCTCGCTTGAGCGCATCGCCCGGCTGCTCGAGCGTCTCGGCAACCCGCAGGAGCGCCTGCCCCCGGTTATCCATGTCGCCGGCACCAACGGCAAAGGCTCCGTGGTCGCCTTTCTGCGCGCCATGCTGGAGGCATCCGGCAAGACGGCGCATGTGTACACCTCGCCGCATCTCGTGCGCTTCAACGAGCGCATCAGGCTGGGCGCGGCGGGGGGCGGCCACCTGGTCGACGACGCGACGCTCATCGATGCGATCGAGGCTGTGCGCGAGGCGAATGCCGGCGAGCCGATCACCTTCTTCGAGATCACCACGGCCATCGCCTTCAAGCTCTTTGCCGAACGTCCTGCCGATTTCGCCCTGATCGAGGTCGGGCTTGGAGGTCGCTTTGACGCGACCAATGTGATCGCCAGGCCGCTCGCCTCCGTCGTCACGTCGATCAGCCTCGACCATGCGGAGTTTTTGGGCACCGAAATCGCCGAGATCGCCATGGAGAAGGCGGGCATTCTCAAGGCTGGCGCCCCCGCCGTCATTGGCCGCCAGGACGAGCATGTGATGGCGCTTCTGGGGCTGGAGGCGGAAGCGGCGCATGCCGTTCCATTTCGGCACAATCAGGAATGGGCCGCCCACGGCGAAAACGCCCGCCTCGTCTATCAGGACGAAGACGGCCTGCTGGATCTGCCTTTGCCGCGGCTTCTCGGTCAGCATCAGATCGACAATGCGGGGACGGCGGTCGCAGCGCTCCGTGCCATCGGCGTCGACATCAGCGCCGAGGCGATCGGCCAGGGCCTGCGCGAGGCGCAATGGCCGGCGCGGCTTCAGCGCCTTTCCGAAGGCCCGCTGGTCGCTTCCTCTCCTCCCGGGAGCGAGGTCTGGCTCGACGGCGGGCACAATCCATCCGCCGGCTCGGTCGTGTCAGCGGAAATGGCCTCGCTCTTCGACCGTGCGCCGAAGCCGCTCTTCCTCATCACCGGCATGCTGACGACGAAGGACCCGCACGGCTTCTTCTCCGCCTTCGACAGCCTCACCCAATATGTCTTCACGGTCCCCATCGAGGGACATGCGGGCTTCGATCCGCGCGAGCTTGCCGTGCGTGCCAACGAGGTCGGGCTGCCGGCGCGCTCTGCGCCGGATGTGCGGACCGCTTTGCAGGCGATCGGCGACATGGCGACGGAACCGCCGCGCATTCTCATCTGCGGCTCGCTTTATCTCGCCGGCCAGGTGCTCAAAGAAAACGGCCCCCTGCCGGTTTAGGCAAAGGGCCGTGAAAATTTCGCGCCGCCGATCGGACGGAGACGCAGCAGAAAAGGCGGCGGCTCAGGCGGCGCCGGCAATCCACTTCTGCAGATCGCTCTTGGCGCTCGCGCCGACCTTCATGTCGACGGGTTCGCCGCCCTTGAACATGATCAGCGTCGGGATGGAGCGCACGCCGTACTTGATCGCGGTCTGCTGATTGTCGTCGACATTGAGCTTGGCGATCTTCACCTTGCCCTGCATTTCGCCCGCGATCTCTTCCAGATGCGGCGCGATCATTTTGCAGGGACCACACCATTCCGCCCAGAAATCGACGATGACGGGTGTCTCGGACTTGAGCACGTCGGCCTCGAATGTGCCGTCGCTCACGGTTTCGGTGGTCATAGAGATTCTCCTGAGATTTCACGAGGAACGTAGGGAGGGCCTCGGGGTCGGTCAAGCGAGCGGCGTGCCGGAAGATGGACCGCCATGCGCGATGTCGAGAGGTGCGAGCGCTTCGGCGAGACGCTCGGCGGACACCGGAAAAATGCGCGGACCGGCGGTGAAAACGAGGGCGGCCTGGACCTTCCGCCCGGGATAAAGCGGCCCGAGAAGACGCGCGTAAAGGGCAAGCTGGCGGACCATTCCTTCGTCGACAGCAGCAAGCGAGGCGGGAGGCGACAGGCTCGTCTTGTAATCGGCGAGAAGGACGGCGCTCTCCGTCACCGCCAGGCGGTCGACGCGCCCGCCGACGGCGAACGTCCCGCGTGAGGTCGCGATCTCGCCGACGAGGGAGACCTCCCCGCGGCTCCCCTCTGCGAAGAACCCGGCAAGGTCGGGATGCGCGAGGACGCCTGCAGCCTCCGACAGCGCGGCCGCAACATCTGCGGGCGCGGCCTCCGGCCAGTCCCGCGCGAGAAGCAGCTCCCCGCGCCGTTGCCTTTCATCGGCAGGCCAGTCGGGCATGAACTGCAGAAGCCGGTGGATCGCCCGCCCGCGGCCGGCTGCGGCGCGCATCGCCGCGCTTCGTCCGGCGATGACGGGTGCCGGCGCGCTGTCGGGCGGGTCTTCTTCAGCGAGGGCACTGGAGGGGCGAAGCGGCTGCGGCGGCCGCGGTGCCGGCGCGGCCGGGCGCTCTGCCCATTCCGGTAGGACGCGAGGAGTAACCGAAGGTGTCTCCACCCTCTCTTCGGGTGCGGGCGGCGGGCCGTCGCCCGGTTCCAGCCCAAAGAAGTGCAGGCGCTCGGCGAGCTCGTCGTCGGACGCGTCTTCGGCGTCCCCATCCTTCTCTGCCGCAAGCGCATTCCGGATCGCCGCGTACCAGCCATCCTTGGGTGTGCGATCGCCCCTGATACCCGTGACGTAGAGAACGTCGCGGGCCCGCGTCATCGCCACATAGAGGAGGCGGAAATATTCGTCGCGTGCGGCCTCCGCCTCCTTCGCCTCCACCTCGCGCTGCTGTGGCGTCGCGTCTTCTTTGCTTTGGCGCCAGATGAAGGCGGGATCGTCGTCGTCGCCGATGAAGGCAAGTGCGTCACGGTGCTGGGGTGCCGCAATCTGGCCGCCGGTATCGGCGAGGAAGACGATGTCGGCCTCGAGCCCTTTCGCCCCATGCACGGTCATCACGCGGACGGCATCGGTTGTCTCCGAAAGCTCGCGCTTGATGTCACCGCCGCCTTCACGAAGTGCGGCCGCCAGAGCCTGCAGGCCGGGCGGGGAGACGCGCTCCAGGCTGAGCGTGGCCGAGAGGAAAAGGTCGAGCACGTCGTCCGCCTCGCTCCCCATGCGCGCCCGGAAGGCCTTGCGCGCCCCCTCTGCCTCGACGAGGCGCGTATAGAAGGCGAAGGGCGGCATCTGGTCGGCCATCGCCATCCAATGCCGCAGGCGCTCCGCCGCCTGGCTGTAGCGGGGGTCCTCGCTCGCACGAAGCCGGGAGAACAGGCTCTCTCTGCCGCGGCCGATCGCAAGCGCCATCAGATCGTCGTCGTCGAAACCGAAGAGCGGCGATTTCAGAAGGGCCGCAAGCTGCAGATCATCTTCCGGCAGGAGAACGACATCGGCGAGCGCGAGAAGGTCCTGCACAATGATGTGGTCGGCGAGCGCGATCCGGTCGGCGCCGGCCGTCGGCAGGTTGCGGGCTTTGAGTGCCCGCACCATGGCGCGGGCGAAACTGCCGCGCTTGCGCGTCAGGATCATGATCTCGCCGGCGGAGATCGCCTTGCCGGAGGGAAGCCGCTTCTCTGGGTGAAGCAGGCGCGCGACCTCGTCGGCAATCTCTTCTGCGAGCTTTCGCTCAGATTCCGCAGGCGCGTCGAAGGGCTGCCACCAATCCTCCGGCATTTCGCCCTTCGGCCGGATGATGCGCGGCCAGATTTCGACGCGTCCGGGCACATTCTGCCGATAGGCCTGGTGCCGCTGATAGCCGAGGCGGGTCACCCGTTCGGAGAGCGGCCCGTCGAAGACGGTGTCGACCGCGTCGAGCACGGCCTGCGTGGAGCGGAAGGAGACGCCGAGCGAGACGGCGCGAAACTCCTGCGCGGCGGCCTCGGCGCGGGTTTTGAACTTGCGGCCGAGTTCGGCGAGAAGCCGCGGCTCGGCGCCCTGGAAACCGTAGATCGACTGCTTGTCGTCGCCGACGGCAAAAAGCGTCCGTGGCCGGCGTTCGGCGCTCTCGCCGGCGAAAAATTCCTCCGCCAGCCGCTCGACGATCGCCCAGGCGTCGGGGGAGGTGTCCTGCGCCTCGTCGACGAGAAGATGGCTGATGCCGGCATCGAGCTTGTATTGCACCCAGGCGGCCACGTCCGGTTTCTGCAGGAGGTTGCGCGTGCGCAGGATGAGGTCGGAGAAATCGAGGAAGCCACGCCGCTGCTTCAGGATACGGTAACGCTGCAGGATGGCGCCTCCGATGAGGAGAAGCGCTTCCGTCGCTTCCGCCGTGCGCGCCAGCGACAGACGTTCGCGCAACGGCTGAAGGCGGGCGGCTTCGGCCGAAAAGAGCTCGTCGAGGTCGTCCCGGTTGCGGCGGAAGGCGGCGGAGAAACGCCGGCTCTCGCTGCGGGTGGACCAGCCCTCCGGCTTTGCCGTCAGGAAGAAGGCGGCGCGGAAATCAGCCTCAAGCGGTCCGCCCTCATGGGCGAGGATCGCTTCGAGTGCGCCCCGTGCCCCCTCGTCGGTGCGGTTCGCCGCCTCTGCCGAAAGGGCGTCGCACAGGCTTCGACAATCTCCCGATGCCCACTCCGAGGCCCGGCAGATCTCTGCGCACAGCGCTTCCTCGCTCTCGTCCGCTTCAAGCCCCATCCGGCGCCGGAGATCGGCAATCGCATCGTCGATGTCCTCGGAGGAGGTGTGGGTTTTCCTTGCCGTCCACGCGATCCATCTCTCCAGCCGGTCGCGTTCGGCCACGAGCGCCGCAAGAGCCGCCTCGATGTCCTGATCGGATCGCAGTGTCGCAAGCCGGGTGAAGGCGGTGCCGAGGCGAGAACCGTCCGATTTGGCGGCACGCAGGACGGCCTGCCGGGCTTCGAGGAGCAGCCCCTCGGCGGCCGTTTCGTCCAGCACCTCGAAATGCCCCGGCACGTTCGCCTCGAAGGGGAATTGGTGCAGGATCCGTTCGCAAAAGGCGTGGATCGTCTGAATGTTGAGGCCGCCCGGTGTCTCCAGCGCCTGCGCAAAGAGCCGGCGTGCCCGCGTCAGCGTTTCGGGTCGCGGCGTCTCGCCCTGACTTCTGGCGATCGCTTCCGTCAGCTCTGCGTCCGGGAGCGTCGCCCATTCGCCGAGCATCTTGAAGACGCGGCCCGACATCTCCGCCGCCGCGGCCTTGGTGTAGGTGAGGCAGACGATGGCAGCGGGATCAGCCCCGGCAAGCAGCAGCCGCACGACGCGCTGGGTCAGGACATGCGTCTTGCCGGAACCGGCATTGGCCGCCACCCAGGCAGAGGCGGCGGGATCGGAGGCCTGCCATTGCTGGCGTTCGGTGGGGCTTGCCGGACGCTTCATTCCTCGCCCTCGCCGAGCGACCATTCACCGATGCGGGCAAGATGATCGTAATCGCTGCCGAACTCTCGTTCCGAGCGCGGCACGCGGTTGGAAAGGTAGGGCGTCTCGGCCTGCGCAAAATGCGCAATGAGCGCGATGAGTTTGTCTTCCGTCGCCCGCAGGCATTCCTCCAGGCTGATGCCCGGCTCGCTTTTCGTCGGCTTGCGGAAGCCGCGCGCGTGCACCTGCCCGCCTTCGCCACGGCCGGAGAGATGGTAATAGAGGAGTTCGGCGGTTTCGCCGGACGGCGTGTCTTTGAAGGCGCCGCGCCGCGCCATCAGCGCCTCCAGCGGCAATTGCGGGCTGATCGATAGGACCGCCTTGGCACTCGGCGGCGTGCCGGTCTTGTAATCGATGATGGCAAGCCGCCCGTCATTCAGAAGATCGATGCGGTCGGCCCGACCCGTCAGGCGGAATTCTGGACTGAGGGCCCAGTCGCCCGTCGCTTCCACATGACGTTTCTGGACCTCCGTGCGGCCGCGCTCCTGGGCGAGGAACCAGTCGGCGATGCGTTGAAAGCGCGGCCACCACAGTGCCGCCACTTCCGGCCAATCCTCGTAGGCCGCGAAAGCTTCACGGCCCACTTCTGCAAGGTGCGCCTTTGCCGCCTCGTCATAAGGGCCTGCCGGGCGCTCTTTGATGAAATTCTCCAAAATATCGTGGATCAGCATACCGCGCTCGGCCGCGCCGGCGGGCGAGGCGATCTCCTCGAAGGCGTCGAGGCCCAGCACATATTGTGCGTAGATCGCATAAGGATCGCGGATGAGCGTTTCGATGCGCGTGACGGAAAGCCGTTTCGGGCGGGCGGTGAGCAGCGGTCGCGGCTCTGGCGCGGCAAGGGAAATACTCGTCTCCGGCCGGTCGATAAGGCGGGTCATGCCCAGGATTTCGTCGCCACGTGTCCGCAATGCGTGTGTTGCGCTCTCGCCGGCGCGGGCGGTCAGCCGCTGCAGCCAGCGCGACGGCACCATCGGTTCCGCTCCCTGCCGCAATGCGCGGCTGAGATAGAGCTGCGGATGTCCGAGCGCCTGATAGAAATCATGAGCCGAGAGGCCGAGCCGGCGTTCGGGTGGATCGAGACCGATCGAGGCCGCCATCAGCCGCGACAGGAACGGGTCGCTTTGCGAGGGGCGCGGCCAGACACCTTCGTTGAGGCCGCCGAGAATGGCGACGTCGACATTCTGCAAACGGGCTTCGAGCGCACCCCAGATATGTACGCGCGGATCGTTGCCGCCGCGCCGGCGCACCCGAACATCGCCTATCAGCGCCTCGAACAGCGCTGGATAATCGCCGTAAAAAAGCTCCGGACCCTCGGGTGCGGCCTCTGTCAGCGCGTCGAGGCGCGCGGCCATGGCCTCGCCCGCCTCGTCCTGCCAGAGCTCGCCAGGGCCGCTCTCCTCGTCGCGTCCGATGGCTGTGAGCGCCGCCACATGCGCCCCAAGGAGAGTTGAGAGGGGAGCCTCTCGCGGCACCTCCAGCATGGGCTGAAGCGCAGTCAGAAGCTCGGCGAGCAGCGCCTCTGCTTCGTCCCAATCGCGCTCTTCGAGCCCGTTGAGGGCTGCGCTCCGTGCCTCCTTCGCCAGCCACTCGGCACGGCGTTTCTGGAAGGCGCGTTGAAGCGGCTCCAGCCCTTCGGCAAGGACGGGGCCGCGCAGCACGGCGCGTTCCAGGACACGGGCGGCGTGCCGCACGCGCCCTGCCGGCCAGCCGAAGCGGGCGAGCGGGTGTTTGAGGAGTGCGAGAAGCGGGATCGCGGCCGCACCGCGCCAGGCCACCTCCGCGACGAGCCGCGCCAGGATGCCGGGCGGGGTCAGCGACAGCGGCATGCCGCCGGAATCGTCGACGCGGATCTGCCAGCGTTCCAGCATGGCGGAGACGCGGCGGGCGAGCGCCCTGTCAGGCGTGATGAGGGCGGCGGCCTGCCCGTCTTCGACGGCCCGGCGCAGGACGAGCGCGGCGGCCAACGCTTCCTCGCGCTCTTCGGCGGCCTCGATCAGCGCGACGTTGTCGAGTGCGTCCGCGAGAGCCTCCGGTGCGGGCACCGTCTCCGCCCAGATATCCGTGGTGGCGGCCGGTCTGAGCGCGTCGGAGACAAAGCGCATGCGCCGGCCGAGGCCGGCGGGGGCGGATGCGAGCGGGATCACCGCGTCACGCGCGCAGCCGAGGCTTTCAAGCAGCTTCTTCAGCCCGAACTGCGGATGACCGGCATCGGCAGGGTCGCTGCGCGCATCGCCGATCGCCTCCCATCCAGCGACGTCGAGCTCCTGATCGAGACCCGGCAGCACCACCGCGCCGTTCGGCAGGCGGGCAATGACGGCCAGGAGCTCCGCCGTTGCCGGCACGGAGCCGGTGGAGCCGGCGGCAATCACCGGGCCTTTCGATCCCTGCTCGGCGAGACGGCGCGCCTCTGCCCGCAGAAGGAGGTCGCGCTGCGCACCCGGATCGGCGAGGCCGCGCTCGCTCAAGATCGAAGGCCAGGCGTCTGAGACGATCGTCAGGAATTCCTGGGTGATCTGCCAGTAGCGGGCGAGGTCGTCCGGCGCGAGCTGGCCGAGTGCCTGCCAGCGCTCCGGCGCAAGGCCGACATCGTCGAGAAGGGTTGCGAGTGAGGCGGCGAGGCGCGCGGCATCGGCGGGCGATGCCGGGATGAGCGACGGCTCGTCGCCAAGACCCGCCTTCTGCCGCGCGATCGCGCCCGACCAGCCGAGCACGAGCCGCGTCAAAATCAATTGCCGCGAAAGCGGCGCCATCACCGGGCGGGACAGATCCTCCGCATCAAGCCCGTCGAGCGCGCTGAGCGGTTCGTCTTCGTCGAGATCGCCGAGCGTGCGGATCTTCGGCAGGATGATGCCGGCACGGCTGCGGGCGAGGAAGCTGCCGCGGATGGCGCGGGCGGCGCGTCGCGTCGGCAGATAAAGCGTGAGGTCGGCGAGTGCCAGTGGGTCGTCGAAGCCCCCCACGCCCGGAAGACGCCCGTCATAGAGCGCCTCCACCAGCTCATCGAGAAAGGCGACACCGGCAGGCAGTGTGAAAACGTTGGGATGGTCCTGCGTGCCGGTGCTCGTCGTCATCGCTTCAGGCGGCGCTCTCCAGAATGGCCATTTCGGCGGCTTTGACGGCGTCCGGGTTTTCCACGTTGATCCACAGACCGTCGAGCTGCACCCCGAAAAGCCGACCTTCTTCGAGGGCGCGATCGAAAAGCGCGTTGAGAGAGAAAACCTCTCCCGGCGGGTCGCGGAAGAGACGGGGCGACAGGATCGCAGCACCTGCATAGGCGAACGGCGCCACGGTGCGCTCGGCCCGCCGCGTCAGGCGACCGTCCTTGCCGAGCATGAAATCGCCGGTGCCCGAATAGCCGGCCGAGGCGACGGTCGAAGCGAGAAGGAGAAGCCCGTCCATCTCATCGTCGTTCCAGCCGCTGATCAGCCAATCGAGATTGGGCCGCACGCCTTCGAGCCAGAAGGAATCGCAATTGCGCAGGAGAAATGGGCCCTCGCCCAGAAGCGGCAGCGCCTTGAGGCAGCCGCCGCCCGTATCGAGGAGCTTCGCGCGCTCGTCGGAGACGATGGTCTTGGGCGCGCGCCGGCGTCCGAGATGCGCCTCAACGAGGTCCGCCATGTAATGGACGTTGACGACGGCCTTCTCGATGCCGGCAGCCGCGAGGCCGTCAAGGCAATGGTCGATGAGAGCCTTGCCCGCGACCTCGATCAGAGGTTTGGGCGTGGTGGTGGAAAGCGGGCGCATACGCCGGCCATAGCCAGCGGACAACACCATGGCGGTGGAGAGAACGGCCAAGTGCGGCAACTCCGAAACGATCAGAGATAGGGGTCATAGCATCGGCGAAGCTCCGACAGAACCGGCCTCTCGAGGCTGCGACGGAGCCGCGCGCGGATGCGCGGGATATGGCTGCGATAGGCCGGCTTGCCCTCGTGTGCAAGCCGCGCGAAGGCCCCGAGCACTTTCGTAGCACGTTGTGCGCCGAGAATGGCGCAGGCATCGCGGAAGGGCGCCTCGTCGAAGGCGGGATCGGCGGCACGGCGGCCTCTGATATAGCGCGCGACGAGGGCTTCTTCCTCCGCCTCGTCGATGTCGACGCGCACATCCTGTGCGAGTGATGCGACATCATAGGCGGGATCGCCAAAAAGCGCGTCCTGGAAATCGATGACACCGACCTGGTCGGTTCCCTCAGCCCCTTCGCGCCAGATGATGTTCGGCGAATGATAATCGCGCAGCACGATCACCCGTTCACGGCCGGCAAGCCTGTCGAAAAGCGCGCGCCAGAGCGCCAGAAACTCATCGCGCGCCGCGTCGCTCATCTCCGGTCCCGCCTCGCGCCCGGCGAAATGCTCGGCGAAGAGGGCCGTCTCGATGAGAAGCGCCTCGGTGTCGTAGGGCGGCAAATCGGGTGCGCGGATGCCGCGAGATGCCGAGGAGTCCGCAGAGACCTCGCAAAGATGCAGGCGCAGGAGAAGATCGACCGCAGCTTCGTAGCGTTCGATGATCGGCCGGCGGTCGGCCGTGATGATCGGCTCGCTGCCGAAATCTTCCACCAGAAGCAGCCCGTCGCTCACATCCTGCGCCAGGACCTGCGGCACCCGCACGCCGCGCTCGGCAAGGAGCGAGCCGACATTGAGGAAGGCCGAGAGGTCGCGCGCGCGATGCGCCACCGCGTCGTAACTCTTGCCCTGCCAGACCGCCGGTCCCTCGGGCCGGGCGGGGGCATTCATCAAGATCGCCTCGGCACCGTCGACGATGCGCTCGTAGCTGCGCCCGGAGGCATCGCCGAGGATTGGAGTGCGCGTGGCGCCGGCCCGTCCCGAGCGATCGAGAAATCGGCGGATCGCGAAGCTGCGTGTGAGCCGTTCGCCCCAGTCGCCACCGGCGACGACCACAACGTCGCGCCCTTCGGCCGCGAGCTCAAACGTGAGATTGGCGGCCTCCGGCCAGGCGAGGTCGCCGAGCTCCGGCCATTCGGCGAGAAGCACGGTGTCGTCTGCAAGGTCAAAAAGCCCGATCTCCTCCGCCTCGTCGGGGTCACCCAGCCGGTAAAGATCGGCATGCACGACCGGAAAGCGTGCGAAGGGATAATCGATGCGCAGCGGGAAGGTGGGGCTCGGCACTTCGAAGGTGGGATCGCCCGCGAGGCTGCGAATGAAGGCGCGCGCGAAACTCGTCTTGCCGCTGCCGAGATCGCCCGACAGGAGGATGCGATCGCCAGGTCTTGCGGCGGCCGCAAAATCTTCCGCCAGCCGGTTCGTCGCCTCCTCGTCGGCAAGGTGCAGCCTGAAGCTCGGCGCCGTTTCCGCCTCTTTCAGCTCGATCGCGCCCCCGTCGGTCATTCGGCGGCTTCTTGAGCCTTGCTGATATCGGCAGGGAGCCGCACCCAGCTCGTGGTGCCTTCACCGGGTTCGGAATCGATGGCGATGTCGCCTTGATGCAGCTCGACGAGCCGCTTGACGATCGACAGGCCGAGGCCGGCGCCGCGCCGGCCGCCTTCAGGTGCCGTGCCTTCGAAGGGTTCGAAAACGTCGTCGCGGATTTCCGGCGGGATGCCCGGGCCCTGGTCGCGCACCACGAAGACGACCGAACCGTCCTGACGCTGTGCGCGGATTTCCACCCGGCTTCCCGGCGGCGAGAAATTGATGGCGTTGGAGAGGAGGTTGTAGAGGATCTGGCGCACGCGCGACGCGTCGGCGCGAAAATGCCCAAGCGTCTCGTCGGCCTGGATGAACAGGTCGATGTCCTTCTCCTCGATGCGGTCGCGCACGCCGACGACGGCGCCGTGCACGACTTCGCTGATGTCCACCTCGTCGATCTCGAGCTCCATGATGCCGGCATCGACGGTGGCGAGATCGAGGATGTTGTTGATGAGGACGAGGAGCGAATCTGAGGATTGCGCGATGTGGTCCATATATTCGCGCTGCTGGGCGTTGAGTTCGCCCGCCGCGCCGGCGGCCAGGATCTGCGCAAAGCCGATGATGGAGGTGAGGGGTGAACGCAGCTCGTAGGAGACGTGCTGGATGAAATCGGATTTGAGCCGGTCCGTTTCCTCAAGCAGCCGGTTGCGCTCTTCCAGGAAGCGATGCGCCTCGGCCTTCTCCGTCACGTCGGCGAAGGTGAGGAGCGTCATACCCTGCGGCAGCGGCACGGTGGAATATTCGATGATGGAGCCGTTGCGCCGCTCCATCCGCCCCGCGAGGCTCTCGGCCGCCTCCATCCGCGTGATGGCATTGGAGATCTTGGTCCAGGCGCCCTGTTCGGGAAAGAACAGCATCCAATGCCCGATGAGGGTCGAGATATGCGGCTCTTCCTTGAGGAAATCGGGCGACAGCTGCCACATCTCGGCAAGCACCGGATTGTAGAGCCTCAACCTTCCGTCCGATCCGAAGACGCCCACCGCTTCCGAAAGGTGGTCGAGCGTCTCCCCCTGCATGCGCGACAGGGCGTTGACCCGGCTTTCCAGGGACAGGCGCTCGGTGACGTTCTCGTAGATATAGGTGAAGCCGCCCTGCTGGTTGGGCGTGGCGATCATGCGGAAGGAGCGCCGGTCCGGCAGGTGCCACATCTCTTCGCGCGGCTGCGGATCGGCGTAATGTTCAAGATGCTGGCGCCGCCATTCGCGGTAATTCGCCTGTTCCGGCAGGCGCCGTTCGGCCCGAATCTGGTCGAGAAGGACGCCCTCTTCGGTGCCGGTCGCGAGAAAGCGCGCCGGCAGGTCCCACAGAGCCCGGAAGGCGGCATTGGCGAATTGCAGCCGCGCCTCGCCGTCGAAGACGGCAATCGCCGTCGAAAGCTGGTCGAGGAGGCGGGAGTTGACCTCGATGTTCTGCTTGAGCTCCTGGCGCGCGGTCTCGACTTCCGTCACGTCGATGGCAAGGCCGATCGTGCCGTTCTCGACCTTGATGTCGAAGATCTCCATCTGCTTTTCGGCACCGGCAATCTCGACCGGGGCCACCGCATGGTAATGGGCCCCGTCGCGATGCGCCTCGCGCACGGCGCCGCGCGTTGCCGGCTCCAGCAATTCCGTGCCGCGTGTCGTCACCATGGTGAGATCGGGTGCGCCCACGGCCTGAACGTAGGCGGAATTCGCCCAGCTGAGCCGCCCGTGCTGATTGCGGCGCCACAGCGGGAAGGGCAGCGCCTCGGCGAGGCTGCGCAGCGCCGTCATCTCGGCGATGACGACGCCGGCCTGTTCTTTCAATTCGGCGAACGAGCGGCGCTCGCCGGTCAGCTCGCGCAGGCGCAAAATGACGCGGGGGCCGCTGGTACGCCCGTTCGCCTCCAGGAAGCAGTCGGTCTGCGTGCGCAGCGAGAGATGGAAGGCTTCTCCCGTCTCCCAGAGCTGATCGAGAGCCCATTGCAGCTCTTCGGCACTGCGCGGTTCGAGCCAGGAGAAGAAATCGAGAAAGAGCTCGCCGGAGGTCGGCGCGCCGACATGGCTCGGCAACGTCCCATGTACGTCCGCGGCGGCGTCGGGACGGCTCCAGCACAGGGTCTTCTGGTCGTCACTGGCAAGGAGCGCTTCGGAGCGATCGAGCGCCTGCTTGAGCCGGGCGATCTGCTGTTGTGCGGCGGCGAGGCCGTTGTCGCGGTCGCGCCGCAACAAGAGCGACAACGCAATCGTGGCCGCGCCGGCGAAGCCCGCGGTAATGGCGAGCCAGAGGATCTGGGAAAAACCCGTCCCTTCCCCGAAAAGCGGATGGGCGAACGCACTGTCGGCGGAAAAGGCGAAGAGGGCGGCGGTCGCGACGCCGGGGATGAGCCTGCCCGAAGCTCGAATCGCTCTGTGCCGGGCCTGCCGGTTCAATATCGTCTCCGCCACGTCTGCTTGATACCGGGTGACCGCCCCGGCATTCACACCCGAATCGTACCTTACCCGCTTCGCCGAAAGTCGGAAAGGTTACCGCGAGTTAATAAACATTCGGGCCGGCCGCTGGGGAGCGGCCGGCCCGATGAAGCGCTTCGCTGAAACGAATCAGTAGCGGTAATGGTCGGCCTTGAACGGCCCTTCCGGCGAGACGCCGATATAGTCCGCCTGGTCCGGCCGCAGTTTGGTCAGCGTGATGTTGAGCTTCTTGAGGTGCAGAGACGCAACCTTTTCGTCCAGATGCTTGGGCAGCACGTAGACCTGGTTCTCGTACTTTTCCGACTTCGTCCACAGCTCGATTTGCGCCAGCACCTGGTTGGTGAACGAGGCGGACATGACGAAGCTCGGATGGCCGGTGGCGTTGCCGAGATTGAGGAGGCGCCCCTGCGACAAGAGGATCATCCGCTTGCCGTCCGGGAACTGAACCATGTCGACCTGCGGCTTGATATTGGTCCATGTCAGGTTGCGCAGTGCGCTGACCTGAATTTCGTTGTCGAAGTGACCGATATTGCCGACGATCGCCATGTCCTTCATGGCGCGCATGTGGTCGAGCGTGATGACGTCCTTGTTGCCCGTGGCGGTGACGAAGATGTCGGCCTCCGGGGCCGCCTCTTCGAGCGTGACGACCTCAAAGCCGTCCATCGCCGCCTGCAGGGCGCAGATCGGGTCGACTTCCGTGACCTTCACCCGGGCGCCGGCGCCCCTGAGCGACTGCGCCGAGCCCTTGCCGACATCGCCGTAACCGCAGACGAGAGCGACCTTGCCGGCCATCATCACGTCGGTGGCGCGACGGATGCCGTCGACGAGCGATTCGCGGCAGCCGTATTTGTTGTCGAATTTCGACTTCGTGACGCTGTCGTTGACGTTGAAGGCCGGGAACGGAAGAAGGCCCTTCCGCTGCAGGTCGTAGAGGCGCATGACGCCCGTCGTGGTCTCTTCCGAGACGCCGCGGATGGCGCTCCGCACCTTCACGAACCACTCGGGGTCCTTCTCCAGCCGGCGCTTGATCACCGCATAGAGCGCCTCTTCCTCTTCGTTCTGAGGGTCGGAGATGAGGGACGGGTCGTTCTTGGCGCGCGCGCCGAGGAGGATGAGAAGCGTCGCGTCGCCGCCGTCGTCGAGGATCATGTTGGCGGTTTCGCCGTTCGGCCACTCGAAGATGCGGTCGGCGTAATCCCAGTATTCGGGAAGCGTCTCGCCCTTGATCGCATAGACCGGGATGCCGGCAGCGGCGATGGCGGCGGCCGCATGGTCCTGGGTCGAATAGATGTTGCACGAGGCCCAGCGCACTTCCGCGCCGAGAGCGACCAGCGTCTCGATGAGGACGGCCGTCTGGATCGTCATATGCAGCGAGCCGGCGATGCGCGCGCCCTTGAGGGGCTTCGATTCGCCGAACTCCTCCCGCAGCGCCATGAGGCCCGGCATTTCGGTCTCGGCGATTTCGATTTCCTTGCGGCCCCAATCGGCCAGCGAAAGATCTTTGACGATGAAATCTTCGTTCTGGGACATGCGGTTCTCGGCTTGTGGAAGATCAGTTGCTTGGCGCGCGGTTACCATGGTGGGCAGAGGCCAGCAAGTCGCGGCCGCGGCCTCTGTCGAGCGCCAGTTGACGATAGGGAACCTGCGCGGAGCTGTCTCGTAAAAGCTGGCGGAGCCGGTACCGATACGAAAACGGCAGGAAGTCCGGGGCTTTTGTCGCGCGGTTTCAATGTGCGCGCCGGTCCGGTGAAACGCGGCGAGCGTTGCATCGGGCGAAGCCCAGTTCAGCTTTCACGCGCGAGCTTGAGCGCAGCCGCACGCTGCATCAATGCCTGAAGCACACCGTCGAGGCGTCGCGATGCCGCGCGGTCCTTCAGCTCCTCACGCTCGTCGAAGGCGTTTTCGGCCTCCGGCAAAAGAAAATGCTCGGGGATCACGAGAGCGCCAAGTGCGCTCGCCTCGAGCACCTGCCGCAGAGCGAGGAGCCCGCAAAGACCGCCGAACGGGTCGCCCGACGCCGATGCGAGTGCGAAGACGCGGTCGCGGAAGGGCCTCACGTCCTCCCGCCCCATCCAATCGATGGCATTTTTCAAGACGGCCGGGATGCCGGCATTGTCTTCCGGGCTTACGATCAGGACGGCATCGTGAGCCCGGAATTGCCGGGCGAGGGCGCGGGCTTTCTCCGGGACACCGCCCCGCAAGTCCACATCGCCCTCGTAGAACGGCAAAGGGTAATCGCCGAGCGACACCCGCGTCACCTCCGCACCCCTAAGGGCGAGCGTCTTGGTGGCGACGGCGGCAAGCCGGGTGTTGAGCGAACCGGAGCTCAGCGAGCCCGGCAGCACCAGCACCCGAATGGCCATCAGGCAGCCTCTTTTTCGAAGATCCAGACCCGCCCGGGAGGCAGGTTGAAGGCCACCCACGGCGACTTCTCCACCGTGAAGGAGCCGGGAACGGACTTCTGCGGCGATGTGAAGGAATAAGAAAGCTGGGTCAGATTTCCGCCAGGGCGCACGCGCGACAGGCAGTCTTCGATGAACCGGCGCCGCTTCTCCTCGGGAATGAGGAGCACGGGCACGCCGGACAGGACGGCGGAAAACTTGGTGTCGGCGAACTCGCCGAGCGTGTTCTGAAGGTCGAAAGCGTCGCCGCGGATGAGATTGACCCTCGGAAAGCGCTTCTTCAGCAGGTCATAGAAATGCTGCTCGAACTCCACGCAGACGAGGCGTTCCTGCGGAATGCCGGAGCGGATGAGCTCCTCGGTGATGACGCCGGTGCCGGGCCCGAGTTCCAATGTCCAGCCTTCCGGATCGGGCCGGCCGTGCTTGATCATCATGCGGGCGAAGGCGCGACTGGACGGCGACACCGCCCCCATTTTTAAAGGGCGTTGGGCCCAAGTCTTGAAGAAGCGGAATTCGTCTTCGATCCGTTCCGCTAAAGGCGTCCCCGTTTGGACCATTTTTCGACCTTTCATGCTCTTGTCACGGCACTCATAAAGTAATGCGCCGCTTCCCCCGTTTCAGGCATTTCCATGAAACTTATGTGTCGCCGAGGGATTCCAGAAAATCCTTCACCCGGGCGAAGAAACCCGTAGATTCGGGATTGTTGTCCTCCGACTGCGCCTTTTCGAATTCCTCGAGGATTTCGCGTTGCCGCCGCGACAGGTTCTGTGGCGTTTCGACGACGATCTGCACATACATGTCGCCGAAATTGCGCGAGCGCAGGATCGGCATGCCCTTGCCTTTGAGGCGGAACTGCTTGCCGGTCTGGGTTCCCTCCGGCACCCGGACGCGCGTGCGCCCGCCTTCGACCGTCGGCACTTCGAACTGACCGCCGAGCGCCGCCGTGGTGAAGGAGACCGGCACGCGGCAGAAAATGTCGGCTCCGTCGCGCTGGAAGAATTCATGCGGCTTGATCGACAGGAAAATATAGAGGTCGCCGGCCGGTCCGCCTCTGAGGCCCGCCTCGCCCTCGCCGGCCAGGCGGATGCGGGTGCCGTCTTCGATGCCGGCTGGAATGTTGACGGACAGAGTCCGCCGTTCCGAAAGCCGCCCGGAGCCCGAGCATTTGCTGCACGGGTCGGAAATGACGGTGCCGCGGCCATGGCAGGTCGGGCAGGTCTGCTGAATCTGGAAGAAACCCTGCGTGGCGCGGATGCGTCCGGCGCCGCGGCAGGTCGGGCAGGTGGTCGGCGAAGAGCCGGGCTTCGCGCCGGAACCCGAGCAGATGTCACAGGTGACGGAGGTCGGAACTTCGATCTCCACCGTCTTGCCGTTGAACGCCTCTTCGAGCGTGACTTCGAGATTGTATCGGAGATCCGACCCGCGCTCGCGTCCGCCGGAGCGGCGCCCGCCGGCCATGAACTCCCCGAAAATATCGTCGAAAATGTCGGAGAAGGAGCCGAAGCCCGCAGCCCCGGCACCGGCGCCGCCACCGCGCCCGAAGCCCCCATTCTCGAAGGCCTGATGGCCGAAGCGGTCGTAGGCGGCGCGCTTTTGCGGGTCGCGCAGCACCTCGTAGGCTTCGCCGATTTCTTTGAAGCGGTGCTCGGCCTCTTCATCACCCGGATTGCGATCCGGATGGTATTGCATGGCCATTTTGCGAAAGGCTGATTTGAGAGCCTTCTCGTCGGCCTCTCGGCCCACGCCCAGAACTTCGTAATAGTCGCGCTTGGCCACGGCTCAGGCGCTCCTCTTGATTGATGCGAAAGGCACAACCCCCACCGGCCGCAAAGCGAGTTTGCCGCGGCTGCGCTTTCCCTGCGTGTAGCGGGCGCGCCGGACGGCTGCAATGCGAGACGGGCGCAGGTTGCGCCGATTGCCTTTATTTACCACTGCAAATCGTGCAGCCCGGCAAGCCGACGGAAAGCTAAGACGCTCTCGATGCCGCGTTCCCGCGCGATTGTCCCCTTCATCCGCACAAGAGGTGCAGCGGAAGGGAAAAGTCGCGGCGAGGATTGCAGCAATGGCCATGGACCGGGCGGAAATGACGAGCCCGAGGCGATGCCTCGGGCTCTCGATCATTGGCGTTACGCGGACTTTTTCTGGTCGTCGTCCTGGATTTCCTCGAAATCCGCGTCGACCACATCCTCGTCCTTGTTGCCGCTGGCCTCGCCGGCGGCTTCCGCACCGCCTTCGGCACCGGATTCTTCCTGCGCCTTGTAGACGGCCTCGCCGAGTTTCATGGAGGCCATCGCCAGGGCCTGCGACTTCGCCTCGATGTCGGCCTTGTCGTCGCCCTTGGCGGCTTCCCTCAACTCGGCAAGCGCGGTTTCGATCGCCTGCTTGGTTTCGCCGTCGACCTTGTCGCCATGCTCAGACAGCGACTTCTCGGTGCCGTGGATGAGGGCTTCGGCCTGGTTCTTGGCTTCCACCACCTCACGCCGCTTCTTGTCGGCGTCGGCATTGGCTTCGGCTTCCTTCACCATCTTGTCGATGTCCTCGTCGGAAAGACCGCCCGAGGCCTGGATGGTGATTTTCTGCTCTTTGCCGGTGCCCTTGTCGTGCGCCGAGACATTGACGATGCCGTTGGCGTCGATGTCGAAGGTCACTTCGATCTGCGGCATGCCGCGCGGTGCGGGCGGAATGCCCTCGAGATTGAACTGGCCGAGGATCTTGTTGTCGGCAGCCATCTCGCGCTCGCCCTGGAAGACGCGGATCGTCACGGCGTTCTGGTTGTCTTCGGCCGTGGAGAAGACCTGGCTCTTCTTGGTCGGGATCGTCGTGTTGCGGTCGATGAGGCGCGTGAACACGCCGCCGAGCGTCTCGATGCCGAGCGACAGAGGCGTCACGTCGAGAAGCAGAACGTCCTTCACCTCGCCCTGCAGCACGCCGGCCTGAATGGCCGCACCCATGGCGACGACCTCGTCCGGATTGACGCCCTTGTGCGGCTCCTTGCCGAAGAGGTTCTTCACCACTTCCTGGACTTTCGGCATGCGCGTCATGCCACCGACGAGAACCACCTCATCGATGTCGCCGGCCGCGATGCCGGCATCCTTGAGCGCCGCCTTCACCGGGTCGACCGTGCGCTGCACGAGGTCATCCACCAGGCTCTCGAACTTGGCGCGCGAGAGTTTCATGGTGAGATGCTTCGGGCCCGACGAATCGGCGGTGATGTAGGGCAGGTTCACCTCGGTCTGCTGCGAAGAAGAAAGCTCGATCTTCGCCTTCTCCGCGGCTTCCTTGAGGCGCTGCAGTGCGAGCGGGTCGTTCCTGAGGTCGATGCCCTGCTCTTTCTTGAACTCGTCGGCGAGATAATCGACGAGGCGCATGTCGAAATCCTCGCCGCCGAGGAAGGTGTCGCCGTTCGTCGACTTCACTTCGAACACGCCGTCGCCGATTTCCAGCACCGAGATATCGAAGGTGCCGCCGCCGAGGTCATAGACGGCGATGGTCTTGCCGTCGTTCTTGTCGAGGCCGTAGGCGAGGGCGGCCGCCGTCGGCTCGTTGATGATGCGCAGAACTTCCAGACCCGCAATCTTGCCGGCGTCCTTGGTCGCCTGGCGCTGCGCGTCGTTGAAGTAGGCCGGAACGGTGATGACGGCCTTCTCGACCTTCTCGCCGAGATAGCTTTCCGCCGTTTCGCGCATCTTCTGCAGGATCATGGCCGAGATCTGCGACGGCGAATATTTCTCGCTGTTCGCTTCGACCCATGCATCGCCATTGTCGGCGCGCACGATCTTGTAGGGAACGAGCTTCTGATCCTTGGCAACGGTCGGATCGTCGAAGCGCCGGCCGATCAGGCGCTTGACGGCGAAGACGGTGCGCTGCGGGTTGGTGACGGCCTGGCGCTTTGCCGGCTGGCCGACGAGGCGCTCGTCGTCCTCGGTGAAAGCCACCATGGACGGCGTGGTGCGCGCGCCCTCGGAATTCTCAATGACTTTAGGATTCTTGCCGTCCATGACGGCGATGCACGAATTCGTCGTGCCGAGGTCAATGCCGATGACTTTCGCCATGTTCAATCACTCCTTTGTCGGCAGGCCGGCCGGACCCCTTCTGGCATCCGCACGAGGCAAAACGCCTTCACCAGCCCCCATGGTCTGACGTTCGAAAACCTTTCGCGCTGGCTCTCCGCCGCGCGTTGACGGTCATATAAGAAGGGGGTTTCGGAGCCGCAAGTAAGAAGGGCCCTGAGGTTGCACAAGCCGTGCGGCCGACCGAGATATTGATGAGACCGCTGTCGCAGCGTCTCGTGCTTGCTGGCAAGCGTTTGAAAACGCAGAAGGTCTGGATTGAAAGATTCGGCATGACAGCTCTTGAGGGTTTCAAATTGGCGCCAGGCTTCCTCGACCGGGGCGCGCAGGAGCAGCTCGTCGAAGATCTGCGTGCGCTCCTGAAAGAGGCACCCTTCTACACGCCCGTCATGCCGCGTTCCGGCAAGCCCTTCTCGGTGCGCATGACGAATTGCGGGACGCTCGGCTGGGTGTCCGACCGCGCTGGCTATCGCTACCAGCCGACGCATCCCGAGACGGGTCGGCCATGGCCCGCGATCCCACAGGCTCTTCTGGATGCCTGGGCGGAACTCGGCGGCTATTCGAGGCCGCCGGAAGCCTGCCTCGTCAATTTCTATGCGTCGGGAACGCGCATGGGGCTGCACCAGGACCGCGACGAAGAGGATCTCGCAGCACCCGTCGTGTCGCTGTCGCTCGGTGACGAGGCCGTGTTCCGCATTGGCGGACACAGCCGCAAGGATCCGACCCGTTCGCTGCGCCTGAAATCCGGTGACGCGCTGGTTCTGGGCGGGGAGGCGCGTCTCGCCTTCCACGGTGTCGACCGGATCATCGCCGGCACCTCGACGCTTTTGCCGAAAGGCGGGCGGATCAATCTGACGCTGCGGCGGGTGACGAAGGGCGAATAGGTTCGCCCTCGTAGGCGCCTATGCCAGATCCTTGCCGAAATCGCTCTTGCGGAAGAGAGCGTGGAGCGTGATGCCGGCCTGACGGAAGGTGTCTTCCGCACCTTCCTGCCGATCGACGAGCGTCAACACGTGCTCCACCTGGGCGCCGGCCTCGCGCAGGATCGAAATCGCCTGTATGGCCGATCCACCGGTGGTGGTGACGTCTTCGACGACGAGAAGGGACTGACCTGTGAGGCTCTCGCCTTCCGCGAGCCCTTCGATCTGGCTCTGTGTGCCATGGCCCTTCGCTTCCTTGCGCACGAAGATCGCCTTCACCGGCGTGCCGGCAACCGCGCTCATCGCCGCCGTCGCCGAGACGAGCGGCACGGCACCCATGGCGAGCCCGCCGACATAGACGAGCTTCAATTCGTGCGCTTTCGCCGCGACGGCCGCACCGATGAGGCGTGCGCCTTCCGGATCGAGCATCGTCGGTTTCAGGTTGAAGTAGATCGTGCTCTTGCGCCCCGAGACGAGCGTGAACTCGCCGCCCTGGCGGAAGGAACGTTCCTTGATGATGGAAAAAAGTGCTGCTTGATCGTCCATGTCGCCTCCGCCTCCCGAAAGGCAGGAAAGCCGGCGGCGGGTCAAGCCTTCAGCGTGCCGGGCAAGGATTTGTGCAGGCCTTTCGGCCGGCAACACTGCCGAGCGTGGGTCGCGCCACCTGACGCTGCACAAAGAAAAACGCCCCCTCTTGCGAGGAGGCGCATTGGTCAAATCCGGTGGGAATGGCGCTTACTGCGCCTCGGGCTTCGGCGCCTGATTGGCGGCCTTGTCTGGGGTCGGTCCGCCTTTGGCGACGCCGACGAGGGCCGCACGCAGAACCCGGTCGCCGATCATGTAGCCGTCCTGGGCGACCTGCACGATGGTGCCGGCCGGCACGCTCGGGTCCGGGACCTCGAACATCGCCTGATGGCGATGCGGATCGAACCGTTCGCCCATCGCCGGGATCATCACGACCTCATGGCGCTCCAGAATGCGGTCGAGCTCGCGCGCCGTCATCTGCACGCCTTCGAGCAGCGCCTTCAGCTCCGGATCTTCCGTGCCCCAGGCCTTTTCGTCGACGGCACCCAGCGCACGGCGCAGATTGTCGCCGACCTGCAGCATGTCGGTCGCGAATTTGGTCATGGCATAGCGACGCGCGTCCTGCACGTCGCGGGCGGCGCGCCGGCGAAGATTCTCCGCCTCGGCGGCAGCCCGCAAAAGCCGGTCCGTGAGGTCGGATTTCTCCGCCTCCAGCCGGGCGATCAGCTCTTCCACACTCTCCTGTGCGGCGGCGTCCTCGGCGGCCTGCGCGGCGGCGTCTGCCTCTGCGGCGTCCATAGCAAATTCGGCGCCAGCGCCAAGCGGCGGCTCGTTGTCCTGTCTCGGCGCTTCGTTGGTTTCGGTGTTACGCTTTTCGGTATCCATCGCGAAGCTTCGATCTCTCGTAGGTGATCTCAAGTCGAGCGGCATATCAGGGCTCACACGGGGAAAATCAACCCGCAGGCCCGCAACCTATGTCTAATCACGCATTCTCAGCGGCGAATGAGCTGCGTCATCAGCTGCGCCGTGTAATCGACCACGGGAATGACGCGAGCATAGTTCAGTCGGGTCGGGCCGATCACGCCGAGCACCCCCACGACGCGTTCTCCGCTGTCTCGGAAAGGCGCCACGACGAGGGATGAGCCGGAGAGCGAAAACAATTTGTTCTCCGAGCCGATGAAAATGCGCACTCCTTCGCCTTCTTCCGTCAGGTTGAGGAGCTGGATGATGTCCGTCTTGGTCTCAAGGTCGTCGAAGAGGATCCGGATGCGCTCCAGGTCCTCGATCGCCCTGAGATCCGTCAAAAGCTTGGATCGGCCGCGCACGATGAGGGTCGCCGGCTCCTGTGCCGGGCCCGACCATTGCGCCAGCCCCTCCGAAATAATCGTCTCCGACAGGGCGTCGATGGCCTGCCGGCGCTCTTCGCGCTTGCGCTCGAGCTCGGCGCGCGCTTCCGCCAGCGTGCGCCCGCGGATATGGGCGTTGAGATAGTTGGAGGCTTCCGTCAGGGCCGAGGTCGGCAGGCCGCGCGGCACCGTGACGACGCGGTTTTCCACCGTGCCGTCATCGGCGACGAGAACGACGAGCGCCCGATCCTGTTCGATGCGCACGAATTCGATGTGTTTGAGCCGCAGATCCTGTTTGGCGGCAACGACCACGCCGGCGCCTTCCGACAGGCCCGACAAGGTCTGGCTCGCCTCCGTCAGCAGCGATTCGACGCTCTTTTCGCCATCGCCGGTGCGCACCTGCTTCTCGATCGCCTGCCGCTCGCTGTCGCTGAGGCCGCCGACCTCCAGAAACGAATCGATGAAGAACCTGAGGCCCATCTCCGTGGGCATGCGTCCGGCGCTCGTATGCGGCGCAAAGACGAGACCCATGGATTCCAGGTCCGACATGACATTGCGCACGGACGCCGGCGACAAGGCTGTCGACAGAAGGCGGCTGATGTTGCGCGAGCCGACCGGCTCGCCGCGTTCCAGGTAGCTCTCGACGATGCGCCGAAAGATCTCCCGCGAACGGTCGTCCAAAGCTGTCAGCATTTCCGATTTCATCATGGGACATTCCCCGGTGCCGGGGGCACCTTTGATGCCTCATATTGCTTCGTCGAGGGCATCACGCAAGGCACTCGCCTTGCCGTCGGCGGATGGAATGCGTAACAGGGCCCACATTCTTGAAGGAGGATTTCATGCGCCCATCGCGACGGGCCGCCGAGGAGATGCGCGCCGTCTCGCTTGAGCGCCGGGTTTCGAAATATGCGGAAGGATCGTGCCTCGTTCGCTTCGGCGACACGCAGGTGATGTGTCTGGCAAGTGTCGCCGAGCAGGTGCCGCCGTGGCTGCGCGGCGGTGGCCGCGGCTGGGTGACGGCCGAATATGGTATGCTGCCGCGCTCGACCGGCGATCGCATGCGCCGCGAGGCGAGCCAGGGCAAGCAGGGCGGCCGCACCATGGAAATCCAGCGCCTGATCGGCCGCTCATTGCGCGCGGTCGTCGATCTGAAGGCTCTCGGCGAGCGCCAGATCACCGTCGATTGCGACGTCATCCAGGCCGATGGCGGAACGCGCACCGCGGCGATCACCGGTGCCTGGGTGGCGCTGCACGACGCGCTCGAATGGATGCGCGCCCGCGACATCGTCAAGGCTCCGGTCCTCACCGACCATGTGGCGGCGATCTCTTGCGGCATCTATCGCGGCGAGCCGGTGCTCGATCTCGATTATGCGGAAGATTCCGACGCGGAAACGGATGCGAACTTCGTCATCACCGGCAGCGGCAATCTCGTCGAAGTGCAGGCGACGGCGGAGGGCAAGCCCTTCAGCGAGGAAGAGCTTATCGCCCTCATGGGCCTGGCGCGCAAAGGTATCGGCCGTCTCGTCGATTTGCAGAAGATGGCGGTCGAGTGATGTTGAAACTGGCCTTGGAGCCCGGACCTCTCGTCGTTGCGAGCCACAATCCCGGCAAGGTGGCCGAGATCCGGGCGCTCCTCGACCCGTTCGGCTTCACGGTTCATTCCGCGGCCGATCTCGGTCTGATCGAGCCGGAGGAAACCGGCTCGACCTTCGCCGAGAACGCGATTTTGAAGGCACGCACCGCCTGCGACGCCGCGGGCCTTCCCGCACTTGCCGATGATTCCGGCCTCACGGTCGATGCGCTGAACGGCGATCCCGGCATCTATTCCGCCCGCTGGGCAGGGCCGGACAAGGACTTTGCCCAGGCGATGCGCAACATCGAGGAGAAGCTTCAGATGCAGGGGGCGGTGATGCCCGAGGCCCGCGGCGGAGCCTTCGTCTGCGTCCTGGCGCTCGCTTTGCCCGATGGGGTGGTGGAGAGCTTTGAAGGAAAAGTGGAGGGCACGCTGGTGTGGCCGCCGCGCGGCGAACATGGCTTCGGTTACGATCCGATGTTTCAGCCGGAGGGCCATGAGCGCACCTTCGGCGAGATGAGTGCGGAAGAAAAACACGGCTGGAAGCCCGGTGAACGCAATCCGCTTTCGCATCGGGCGCGTGCGTTCGAAGCGTTCGCCGTTGCCTGTCTCGGTCTCAACGGAGGCTGATGCTGCATGATCCCGGCCGCGGAGACGGAATTCGGCATCTATCTGCATTGGCCCTTCTGCGCGGCCAAATGCCCGTATTGCGACTTCAACTCGCATGTGCGGCACCAGAAGGTGGACCAGGCGGCCTTCGTTTCGGCTTTCCGTCGCGAGCTCGGCTTTTTTGCCGAACGCACGCGCGGGCGGCGGGTGACGAGCATCTTCTTCGGTGGCGGCACACCGTCCTTGATGGAGCCGGCGACGGTCGCAGCGCTTCTCGAGGCGATCGCCGCGAACTGGACGGTTGCGGAAAATGCTGAAATTACCCTCGAGGCCAATCCTTCGAGTGTCGAGGCGGAACGCTTCCGCGGCTATCGCAAAGAGGGGGTGAACCGGGTCTCGCTCGGCGTGCAGGCCCTCGACGACGCATCGCTGAAGGCGCTCGGCCGGCTGCACAACCGCGCCGAGGCGCTCGCAGCTGTCGAACTCGCCCGCGAGATCTTTCCACGCCTCTCCTTCGACCTCATTTATGCGCGCTCGAACCAGTCGCTTGAGGATTGGCGGCGCGAGCTCGGCGAGGCCATCGGCTTTGCGGCCGATCATCTGTCTCTTTATCAGCTGACGATCGAGCCGGGCACGCCGTTTGCGGCCCTCCATCAGGCCGGCAAGCTCACGTTGCCCGATCCCGACGCTTCGGCCGATTTCTACGAGCTGACGCAGGAGATGATGATTGCCGCCGGCCTGCCGGCCTACGAAATCTCCAACCATGCGCGGCCGGGGGCGGAAAGCCGTCACAACCTCACCTACTGGCGCTATGGCGAATGGGTTGGCGTCGGTCCCGGCGCCCATGGCCGCGTGCGCGGCGAGGGTGGGCGTTTTGCGACCGTGGTGGAGGCGCATCCGGAGACATGGCGCAGCCGGGTCGAAGAAGCGGGCAACGGCCTGATCGAAGATCGCCTTCTGAGCCTGGAGGAGGAGGCGGACGAGCTCCTCGTTATGGGGCTGCGTCTCGTCGAGGGCATCGATCTTGCGCGTTATCAGGCGCTTGCCGGCCGCCCGCTGCAGGAAAGCCGGATCCACGACCTCGTGGAGCACGGCATGATGCAGCTGGAGCCGGACGGCCGTCTGCGCGCGACGCCTGCCGGTCTCGTCGTCCTCGATGCCGTCGTGGCCGATCTTGCTGCGTGATGAGAGCCTTAAGGTGGTGGTTAACCCGGCCTTAAATTGCCGCTTTTAGCGTTACACCGGATCCTTATGGCAGTGCAGGACATCTGATGGCGGGGCGGAAGGCAAAGCAGCGCGTCGAGCCGCGGCTCCGCGAGAGCGGTGGCATCCGCGTGGAGGCGCGCGACCGGCCGGCCGGCGGGACGTCGCAGCGCAAACCGAAAGCCAAGACGGCAAAAAGCCGTTCCTCCGCGCCCCGCAGAAGAAAGGCGCGCGGATCGGGCGGCGGATTTCTGAGGCGGACGGTCTACTGGGGGTCGGTTCTGGCCGTGTGGGGCTTGATCGCCGTCGTCGGCATCATTGCCTGGTATGGCGTCCAGATGCCGCCGACGTCGGAATGGCGGGTGCCGGAGCGGCCGCCCAATGTGCGCATTCTCGCTGTCGATGGCGCCCTCATCGGCAATCGGGGTGACACCGGCGGCCAGGCGGTCAGGCTCGCCGAACTTCCCGATTATGTGCCCGAGGCGGTCATCGCGATCGAGGATCATCGCTTCCGCCAGCATTTCGGCGTCGATCCGATCGGTCTTTCCCGCGCGGTCGTGCGCAATCTCGTCTCCGGCGGTGTCGTGCAGGGCGGCTCGACGCTCACCCAGCAGCTTGCCAAGAACATGTTCCTGACGCCCGAACGCTCGATCCGGCGAAAGATTCAGGAAATGCTTCTGGCGCTCTGGCTGGAGCACAAATACTCCAAGGGCGAAATCCTGGAGATGTATCTGAACCGGGTCTATTTCGGCGGGGGCGCCTATGGCGTCGATGCGGCGGCCCATCGCTTCTTCGCCAAGGATTCGAGCAATCTCAACCTGGCGGAAGCCGCGATGCTGGCGGGTCTCGTCAAGGCACCGTCGCATTACCAGCCGGACCGCAATTTCGACGCGGCCGAGGCGCGGGCCCGCCTCGTCCTCGATGCGATGGCGCGCGAAGGCTTCGTCACCGCCGCGCAGGCGAAGCACGCCAAGGAGAACCCGCCCCGCATCGCCTCGCGCCATCGCGTTCATGCGGAAAACTACGTTGCCGATTTCGTCATGGATCGGCTCCCCTCCTATGTCGGTGCGATCGACGAGGACGTCACGGTCTACACCACCATCGATCTCTCGCTGGAGCGCGAGGCGGAGTCGGCGCTTGTCGAAGGCCTGAAGGCGAACGGCGACAAATACGGCGTGCATCAGGGGGCTCTGGTGGCGCTCGACGGAACCGGGGCGATCCGTGCCATGGTCGGCGGGCGTTCCTACGACAAGAGTCAGTTCAACCGCGCGGTTCAGGCGAAGCGCCAGCCCGGCTCCTCCTTCAAACCCTTCGTCTACCTGACAGCGCTCGAACAGGGTCTCAGGCCGGAGACGGTGCGCGTCGACAAGCCGGTGCGGATCGGCAATTGGGAGCCGCACAATTATTCCAACAAATACGAAGGGCCGGTGACGCTGAAGACGGCGCTCGCCCGCTCGCTGAATACGGTCGCCGCGCAGCTTGCGGCCGAAGTCGGACCGCAGAACGTCGTCGCGACGGCCCACCGGATGGGCATCAGCTCCGACCTCAAGGCCAATGCCACGATCGCTCTCGGAACGTCGGAAGTGAGCCTGTTGGAACTGACGGGTGCTTATGCGCCGCTCGCCAATGGCGGTTTCGCCGTCCTCCCGCACGCGATCGAACGTGTCGTCACCGATGACGGAAAAACGCTCTTCCAGCGCTCCAGCCCGGGGCTCGGACGTGTCGTGGATCTGCACACCGTCGCGATGATGAACGAGATGATGAAGGCGACGCTGGAGATCGGGACCGGGCGCAAGGCCCAGATCCCCGGCTGGCCCGCCGGCGGCAAAACCGGCACCAGCCAGGATTGGCGCGATGCCTGGTTCGTCGGTTACACGGCCAATCTGACGGCGGGTGTCTGGGTTGGCAATGATGACAATTCGCCGACCAAGAAGGCTTCGGGCGGCAATCTGCCGTCGATGATCTGGGCGGATTTCATGAATGCGGCGCATCGCGGCGTTGCGGTGGAGGCCTTGCCGGGCGAGGGGCTCTACAGCCCTGCGATCGCGCAAAACCCTGGGGCGGGACAGCCTTCGGCCGCGGGACCCGGGGGCGATGCGCAATATCGCGACTGGATTCTCAACCGCGACGGCGACCGCACGCAGACCGGTCCATCACGGCCGCATCGCGGCAATGGCGGCCAGGGAGGCATTGGCGGATTCTTCGGCCGTATCTTCGGCAATTAGAAGGATTTATGTCATCGCGACAACAGGCCCGCCTTGCGCATGCAAAGCGACCTTGACGGCGACGTCCCTCCCGGGCAAGACCCACCGAACGACCTTCCTGCCCGTGCGGATCAGCCTTCGGGTAGCTCTCCCATATTCAAAGGAGGCGTGTGCGTGCCCCGAGAACATTTCCTGTTTACCAGCGAGTCGGTGTCTGAGGGCCATCCCGACAAGGTGTGCGACCGTATTTCGGACTGCGTGGTCGATGCCCATCTGGCAAAGTTTCCCGAAGCTCGCGTGGCCTGCGAGACGCTGGCGACGACCAACCGTGTCCTGATCGCCGGTGAAGTGCGTGGCTCGCCCGAGGTCGATGCGGCTGTTGTCGAGCAATGTGCCCGCGAGGCGATCCGCGACATCGGCTATCAGCAGGAAGGGTTCCACTGGCAGACTTGCCAGGTCGATGTGCTCCTTCATGAACAATCTCCCGACATCGCCCAGGGCGTCGATGCGGGCGAGGCGAAGGAAGAAGGCGCTGGCGACCAGGGCATCATGTTCGGCTTCGCCTGCCGCGAGACGCCGGAGCTCATGCCGGCGCCGATCCTTTATGCGCACAAGATCCTCCACCTGATGGCGGAAGCGCGTCACGCCGGCCGTGCGCCGGAGCTGATGCCGGATTCCAAATCGCAGGTGACGGTGCGCTATGAAAACGGTGTGCCGGTCGGCGTGCATTCGATCGTGGTGTCGACGCAGCATGCCAAAGGCCTGACCTCCGCGGACGTGCGCAAGATCGTCGAGCCCTTCGTCTATAAGGCGCTGCCGGAAGGCTGGATCAACGACGAGACCACCTGGCACGTCAATCCGACCGGCAAGTTCGAAGTGGGCGGCCCGGACGGCGATTGCGGCCTGACCGGACGCAAGATCATCGTCGACACCTATGGCGGTGCGGCTCCCCATGGCGGCGGTGCCTTCTCCGGCAAGGATCCGACCAAGGTCGATCGCTCGGCCGCTTATGCGGCCCGTTACCTCGCCAAGAACATCGTTGCGGCCGATCTCGCGGAACGCTGCACCATCCAGCTCTCCTATGCGATCGGCGTCGCCAAGCCCTTGTCGATCTATGTCGATACGCACGAGACGGCGAAGAACGTGCGTGCCTCCGACATCGAACGTGCGATCAACAAGGTGATGGATCTCTCGCCACGCGGCATCCGCCAGCACCTGCAGCTCAACCGCCCCATCTATGCCCGCACGGCTGCCTATGGTCATTTCGGCCGGCCGCCGGAGGCCGATGGCGGCTTCTCTTGGGAAAAGACCGATCTCGCCGACAGCATCCGCGACGCGCTCTGAGAATGGGTCGGCCGCGGACCGGCCGACCACAAGCTCGCTTCACGGCCGCCGCAAGGGCAAGAAGCTCACCGCCCATCGCGAGGCGCTCATGGAGCGCCTCCTGCCGCAGCTTGCGCTCGATCTGAGCGAGCCGGCGCCCGATACTCTGTCGGGGCTTTTTGCGGCTGACGTCGAGGATCTGCGTCTGGAGATCGGCTTCGGCGGGGGCGAGCATCTGATCCACGAAGCGCAGAAAGCGCCGTCCTCCGGCTTTTTCGGTGTCGAGCCTTTCGTGAACGGCATGGCGAAGGCCGTCGCCGCGATCGAAGGCGAAGAGCTGGCGAACATCCGCCTTTATGACGGCGATGCGGCCAACCTCCTCGATTGGCTGCCGCCGACGAGCCTGTCGCGCGTCGATCTTTTCTATCCCGACCCCTGGCCGAAGCGACGGCATTGGAAGCGCCGCTTCGTCAATGCCGAAAACCTTGCGCGCATTCATCGTGTGCTGTGTCCGGGCGGGATTTTTCGCTTTGCAAGCGACATCCCTTCTTACGTCGATTGGACGATGATCCGCGTCCTGCGCCATGGCGGCTTCGCATGGCCGGCGGAGACGGTGGCGGACTGGCGCGAGCCCTATCCCGGCTGGCCCGGCACGCGCTACGAGGCAAAGGCGTTGCGAGAAGGGCGCCGGCCCGCCTATTTGACCTTCCGAAAAATCTAGCGCCTCAGGCGCAAGCGAAGACGCCGCCGCGACGTGCGTCGCCGGCACCGGAAAAGCGGCCTTTTCCGTCGTTTTCGGCGACATGCACGCCGCCGAAATAAAGCGAGCGCTCGCGCCAGGCCCTGAGCTCCGGCTCGATGTCTCTGAGCCGTGCGAGATCGGCGCGCTCGCCGGCCGCCTCCACGTCGAGCTGCCCGTTCTCGAAATGCAGGCGCGGCGCCGACACGGCCGTGTCCGCATCCGCATGTTCCAGAAAGAGGTTGGCCGCGACGTTGAAGATTGCCGTGCGGATGCGCGAGGATCCTCCCGTGCCGAAGGCGGTGATCTCGCCATCCGGGCCGAGCGCCAGCGTCGGCGCCATCATGGAGGAAAGGCGCATTCCCGCCTCGCAGGCGTGGAAGCCCTTCGGATTGAGATCCTCCTCGCCCAGCATGTTGTTGAGCATGAAGCCCATTCCCGGCACCATCCGGCCGTTGCCCTCGCCGTTGGAGACGGTCGCGGCGGCCGCCATGCCGGCGCGGTCGACGACGCTGACATGCGTCGTGCCGCGGCTGACGACGCGGCTTGCCGGACCATCGTCGTCCCGGTCGGCAAGGAGGGCGTCGAAATTTCCGGAAAGACGCGCTTTCTCCATCTCCCTGAGAGCTGTCAGCCTGGCGGGCGCGTCGCTTCGGGCCTGCCGGACAAGCGCCTGGAGCGCGATCGCCGAAAGACTGCCTCCGAGCGACGGGGGTGGATTGAGGAAGAGCGTCGTTTCGCCGAGCGAAAGGGCAAGCGGATCGCGCTCCTGCACCTGGTAGCGGCGGAAATCCGCGGTTTCGAGCAGGCCTCCATGCGTGGTGCACTGCTCGATCATCGCCGCCTCGAGCGTGGCAAGGCGCCCGGCTCCGACTTCCTGGAAGGCCTCGCCGAGCGCCTCGTTGCGGAAGACGTCGCCGGTCCGCAAAAGGCGCCCCGAGGGGGCAAAAAGCCGGCGCACGTCTTTATCCGCCGTGATGATCGGTTCGACGATCTCGAACATGCGCGCCTGCAACGGCTCGATCGTCACGCCTTTGCGGGCGACCGCGATCGCCGGCTCCACGAGATCGCTGAGCGGCAGGCGGCCGAGCTTTTCCGAGGCGGCCGCGATCCCGGCAAGAAAACCGGGCGTTGCCGCCGCGCCCGCACCGATATGGAAGGATTGGGTGGTTTCTCCGAAATCGGCATGGATCTCGAAAAAATCGATGTCTCCGTCGGGCGGCAAAGCGAGGGGCGCGTCGCAGAAGAAGTCGAAGAGATGTGGCTGCGCGCCGTCATAGGCCATGAGGAAGCCGCCCCCACCCGGCGCGGCAAGGATCGGTTCGGTGACGCAGGCGGTCAGCAGCGCCCCGATGCAGGCATCCACGGCATTGCCGCCCTCGCACAGAATGGCGACAGCGGCGGCCGCCGTCTCACGATGGCCGCAGGCGACGGCGCCCTTTGGCTGCTCTTTGCCCATGAAGCCTCGCTAAGTCGCAGGTGAGACCGAAACGATGAACCGGCACCCGGAATCAGTTGGACGGGTCCCGAAGCCGGATACAAAACGGCCGGCGCACCTTTGCGATACGCCGGCCGTGACAACAAAAATGACGGCGTCGCCTATTCGGCGGCGGCTTTCAGACGCGGAGCGGCCGCCAGAACCTCCGCATCGACGTCGTCGGCGAACTGCTTGAAGTTCTCAGAGAACATCTCCAGGAGCTTTTCGGCCTGACGGTCGTAGGCGGCCTTGTCGCTCCAGGTCTCTCGCGGATGCAGAACCTTGCCATCGACGCCTTCGAGCTCGGTCGGGATCTCGAGGCCGAAGACCGGCTCCTTCTCCATCGGCGCCTTCTCCAGCGTGCCCTCGAGCGCGGCTTCCAGCAGCCGCCGCGTCAGCTTCAGCGGCATGCGCTTGCCGACGCCGTAGGGGCCACCGCTCCAGCCGGTGTTGACCAGCCAGCAGGTGACGGCGTGCTTGTTGATGTGCTCGCGCAGAAGATCGCCATAGACGGCGGGAAGGCGCGGCATGAACGGCGCGCCGAAGCACGTCGAAAAGGTCGCCTCCGGCTCCGTCACGCCCCGCTCGGTGCCCGCCACCTTGGCGGTATAGCCCGACAGGAAATGCACCATCGCCTGCTCGGCCGAGAGCTTGGAGATCGGCGGCAGAACGCCGAACGCGTCGCAGGTCAGCATGACGATGTGGTTGGGCTGGCCACCCATGCCCGTCTCGCTTGCATTGGCGATATAGTCGAGCGGATAGGCGGAGCGGGTGTTTTCCGTCAGCGACCCGTCGTCGAAGTCTGGTTTGCGCGTGTCCTCGTCGAGGACGACGTTTTCCAGAACCGTGCCGAAGCGGGTGGACGCGGCGTAGATCTCCGGTTCCTGCTCCGCGGAAAGCCGGATCGTCTTGGCGTAGCAGCCGCCCTCGAAATTGAAGACGCCGTTCTCGCTCCAGCCATGCTCGTCGTCGCCGATGAGCGTGCGCTCAGGATCGGCCGACAGGGTTGTCTTGCCGGTGCCCGACAGGCCGAAGAAGATGGCGACGTCGCCATTGTCCGCCTCGTTGGCCGAGCAATGCATCGGCATCACGCCCTTCTCCGGCAGGAGATAGTTGAGAAGCGTGAAGACCGACTTCTTGATCTCGCCGGCATAGGCGGACCCGCCGATGAGGATGAGTTTCTTCGAGAAGTTGACCGCGATCACGGTTTCGGTGCGGCAGCCATGCCGCTCGGGATCCGCCTTGAAGCTCGGCAGATCGATGACCGTGAACTCCGGCAGGAAGGAGGCGCGGGCCTCTGCGTCCGGTACGCGCAAAAGGTTGTGAATGAACAGCGAATGCCAGGCGAGCTCGGTGTAGACGCGAACATTGAGGCGATGAACCGGATCGGCCCCACCGCACATGTCCTGCGCATAGAGCGTCATGCCGTCGGCATGGGCGAGAAAGTCCTCGCGAAGACGCTCGAAAGCCTCCGGCTCCATGGCGCCATTGCCGCCCCACCAGATGGTGTTTTCCGTCTTTTCGTCGCGGACGATGAACTTGTCTTTCGGCGACCGACCGGTGTGCTTGCCGGTCGTGGCGACGACCGCGCCGTCTGAAGAAAAGCGGGCTTCGCCCCGCCGGATGGCGTGCTCGGCAAGCTCCGCCTGCGGAAGATTCCAGAAAACCCTTTTGACCCTATCAAGCCCAACAGCTTCGACCCCGCATGCGGGGTTGCGCTTGCCACTCTCCTCCACCATTCACTCCTATATGTTTTTGAGCCGGACATCCCCCCGGAGCCGGCTACCCCTGTTTCTGCATAGACGGGTGCTATGCGCAGTCGCAAGAGCGACATTTGCAACTCTGATCCCTAATTCGCAGTTGTGTCCCTGCGACGGCAGGCATCTTTTAAGTTACGGAACCTTACAGATTTCTCATGTTCCGCAACGGCATTTTTTGTGCAACCTGCCACAATTCGTTCGCATTCTGTCACAAGAGCGGCGCAGGCGCAGTCTTTGGCGCCGCAAACCACCGGTAGGAGCATCACCCCATGGCGACCATCGCACTCGTGGATGACGATCGCAACATCCTGACTTCCGTGGCGATGACGCTGGAATCGGAAGGCTATCGCGTCACCACATTCAACGACGGCGCCTCCGCGCTGGACGGGCTGACGCAGGCTCCGCCGGACCTTGCCATCCTCGATATCAAGATGCCGCGCATGGACGGCATGGAGCTCCTGCGCAAACTGCGACAGAAGACCGACCTCCCGGTGATCTTTCTGACCTCGAAGGACGAAGAGATCGACGAGCTCTTCGGCCTCAAGATGGGGGCCGACGATTTCATCAAGAAACCGTTCTCGCAGCGTCTTCTGGTTGAACGGGTGCGCGCCGTCCTGCGCCGGGTCCAGCCGAAGGAAATGGGCCCTACACGCACCGGCGACAGCTCGAAGACATTGGAGCGCGGCGCCCTTGTCATGGATCAGGAACGCCACACCTGCACGTGGAATAACGAGAATGTGACCCTGACCGTCACCGAATTCCTGATTCTTTTTGCGCTGGCCCAGCGCCCGGGCGTGGTCAAAAGCCGCAATGCGCTGATGGATGCGGCCTATGACGATCAGGTCTATGTGGATGACCGCACCATCGACAGCCACATCAAGCGGCTCCGCAAGAAGTTCAAGGCCGTCGATGACGAGTTCAACATGATCGAGACCCTCTACGGTGTCGGATATCGCTTCCGCGAGACATGAGAGCGCTTTAGCCCATGGTGGCTGAGACGCATCCAGGCGAGACGCACAGGCGCGAAGAGAACCCGCGGCAAAATGAAGCGCTGCGGGCGCGTCGGCGTTGGCGACGGCTCCTGGTCTTGCCGTTCGCCAGAGGCCTGTCGATTCTTGCCCAGGCGAGCTTTTCGAGCGTCAGCCGCCGCATCGTCACCCTCAACCTCGCCGGCCTCATCGCGCTCGTCCTTGCGGTTCTCTACCTCAACCAGTTTCGCGCCGGCCTGATCGATGCCCGCGTCGAAAGCCTGAGAACGCAGGGGGAGATCATTGCCGCGGCGATCGCCGCGCAGGCGACCGTCGAAACCGACGCGATCACCATCGATCCCGACAAGCTCCTGGAATTGCAGGCGGGCGAAAGCGTCTCATCTTTCGATGTCGGCGAGACCTCGGCCGATTTTCCGATCAACCCGGAACGCGTCGCTCCCCTGTTGAAGCGGCTGATGACGCCGACGCGCATTCGCGGCCGTCTCTACGATCAGGAGGGCAACCTGATCGTCGATTCCAAGGGGCTTTACACGCGCGGTCAGATCCTGCGCTTCGATCTGCCGGCACCGGAAGAAACCCGATCGTGGTGGGAAAAGTCCTGGGACAAGCTCCGACTCTGGCTGCGGCGCGGCGATCTGCCGAAGTATCACGAGGTCGGTGCCGGCGACGGCCGGGCCTATCCCGAAGTGGTCAACGCCCTTTCAGGCCAGGCGGGGTCTGTCGTGCGCGTCGGAGAAGACGGCGGCCTGATCGTTTCGGTCGCGGTGCCCGTGCAGCGCTTCCGGGCCGTCCTCGGCGCGCTGCTTTTGTCGACCGAATCGGGCGACATCGATGCGATCGTCCATGCCGAACGCATGGGCATCTTCCGCGTCTTCCTGGTCGCTGCGAGTTCGACCGTCCTGTTGTCGATCCTGCTGGCGAGCACGATCGCGGGCCCCATCAGCCGCCTCTCTCAGGCCGCGGAACGGGTCGGCCGTGGCGTGCGCTCGCGCATGCAGATCCCCGATTTCGGCGAGCGCAAGGACGAGATCGGCCATCTGGCGCGTTCATTGCGCGACATGACCAACGCGCTCTACAGCCGTATGGACGCGATCGAACGCTTTGCTGCCGATGTCGCGCATGAACTGAAGAACCCGCTGACTTCGCTCCGAAGTGCCGTCGAGACCCTCCCCATCGCGCGAAGCGAGGAGAACCGCGAGCGGCTTCTCGATGTCATCAAGCACGATGTGCGCCGCCTCGATCGCCTGATCAGCGACATCTCCGATGCCTCCCGCCTCGATGCCGAACTGGCGCGCGAGGACACGGAGCCGGTCGATATCGCCCGCCTTCTCGAGGCGGTGGTGAGTGTCGCGCGCGAGGTGCGCACGACCGATCCGAGCCAGCTCACCCTCAGCCTCAAGTCCGGAAAGTTCGGCAAGGACGCCTTCTACGTCCTCGGCCATGACAGCCGCCTTGGTCAGGTGTTCAACAATCTGATCGACAACGCGCTGTCCTTCTCCCCCGACGACGGCGTGGTGCGGGTTGTGGCCGAGCGCTTGCCCGGGCGGATCGTGGTCGTGGTCGATGATGACGGCCGCGGCATCCCGGAAGACAATTTCGAGCGCATTTTTGAACGCTTTTACACCGACCGCCCCGAGAAGGAGGCTTTCGGCAACAATTCTGGTCTCGGTCTCGCGATTTCGCGGCAGATCGTGGTCGCGCACCGCGGCACGATCACTGCGGAAAACAGGCGCAACCGGGACGGCTCCGTTGCGGGTGCGCGCTTCACGGTCGTCCTGCCGGCAGCCGATTGAGGGGGCCATGTCGCTGCGGCTGCACGCAAGCTGTGTTCTCTGGCAAGGGGCCGGCATTCTCATTCGCGGCGCGTCGGGAAGCGGCAAATCCATGCTCGCCTGGTCGATCCTTGCGGAGGATGGCCGCCTCGTTGCCGATGATTACTGCGATCTGACGGCCTGCCATGGCCGCCTCGTCGCCACCCCGCCCGCAGCGACCGAGGGGTTGATAGAGCTGCGGGGCCGCGGGCTCGTGCACCTGCCTCATGAACAGGCAGCGGTGATTCGCCTTGTCATCGATCTCATCCCCGAGGCGGCTCTCGAACGCCTGCCGGATGCCGAGGATCTCACGACGGAGATCGCCGGGATACGCCTGCCACGCCAACCGGCTCCGGCACGGAGCCCTGCGACGCTGCTGCTCGTGCGAACAGCGCTTGCCGCAGCCCTTCGGCCGCGCGAGGGACTTGCAAGGTGACGCATTTTTGTGGCCAAGATGACAACCCTTGCACAATGGATCGGCAAACCCCGTATGATCGGATTAGTCCTCGTCACCCACGGCCAGCTCGCTTCTGAATTTCGCGCTGCTTTGGAACATGTGGTGGGGCCTCAGCAGGGCTGCGCGACGATCTCCATCGGTCCCGACGACGATATGGAGGATCGGCGCCAGGACATCGTTCAGGCAGTGCAGGAGGTCGACGCCGGCGATGGCGTGATCCTGTTGACCGATATGTTCGGTGGCACCCCTTCGAACCTTGCGATCTCGGTGATGGAGCCTGGCCGCATCGAGGTCGTGGCCGGCGTCAACCTGCCGATGCTGATCAAGCTCGCGAGCATCCGCGGCGATGCGGAGCTCGACGAGGCGACGGTCGCGGCGCAAGATGCCGGGAGGAAATACATCAACGTTGCCAGCCGGATCTTGTCCGCCAAATGACCACGATCGCTCTGGAGAGCCTGCCTTTGCGACGCCTCACCATCTGCAACAAGCGGGGCCTTCACGCACGCGCTTCGGCGAAGTTCGTGAAGCTCGCAAGCTGTTTCGATGCAGAGGTGGTGGTGATCAAGGACGGCCAAAGCGTCGGCGGCACCTCCATCATGGGTTTGATGACGCTCGCCGCAGCCCCCGGCTGTTTCATCGATATCGCCGCCGTCGGGCCGGATGCGGATGCCGCGCTTGAGGCGCTTGCTGCCCTCGTCGAAGGCGGGTTCGGCGAAGATGTGACCCGCGAGCCGCGCGACTGAGGCTGGAAGTACCGGCCGTCCCTCCGTAATCTCAGGAGACGTTTTCAAAGCCGTTCGACCGGGGGCCGCAAGATCTGCGCCCGGCGTCGGCGAAGCACTGCGTGAGGACCACGAGGATGCAACAGCTGGGTGTCAGTCCGATTGCGGTGACGCGCCTTGCCAAGCGCTACGGCCCGGTCAGCGCCGTCGACGGCATCAGCTTCTCGGTGCCCGCCGCCTCCGTCACCGGCCTTCTCGGCGGCAACGGCGCCGGCAAGACGACGACGATCGCCATGCTGATGGGATTGATCACGCCGAGCTCGGGGGAAGCCCGCATCCTGGGTGCCGACATGGCGCACCAGCGCTACCAGGTTCTCCACCGGATCAATTTCGAAAGTCCCTATGTGGAAATGCCGATGCGGCTCACCGTGCGGCAGAACCTCAAGGTCTTCGGGCGGCTCTACGGTGTCGCTGACCTCAAGGAGCGCATCGACGAGCTCGCCGGCGAGCTGGCGCTTCGGGATTTTCTCGACCGCCCGTCGGGTAAGCTTTCCGCCGGACAGAAAACCCGCGTGGCGCTCGCAAAATCCCTGATCAATCGGCCCGAGGTCCTCCTCCTCGACGAGCCGACCGCTTCGCTCGATCCCGACACCGCCGATTGGGTGCGCACCCATCTGGAGCGTTATCGCCGCGAACGCGGCGCCACCATTCTCCTCGCCTCGCACAACATGCCCGAGGTGGAGCGTCTCTGCGATGACGTCGTCATGATGAAGGGGGGCGTGATCGTCGATCAGGGGGCCCCGTCCGAGCTTATCTCGCGCTATGGCCGCGAGACCATGGAAGACGTCTTCCTCGATGTCGCCCGCGGCCGCAGGCAGGGCGAGGCGGCCTGAAGCGGTCTGAAACCTCTAGGAAAGCGAAGTCTTTGCGGCGAGCGTCTCGAGCCCGTCCCTCACCTTGTCGAAGACCCCGGCCGAGGTAAGGGCGGTGAGAAACGCTTCGTTGATGCCCCCAGGCGTCGCGTGATCCTTGGCGAGGCGCTCAAAATCCGGCTTGTCCTCGTGGAGCGAGCCCGCCACACCGGCGAAGACCGCCGCCATATACTGCGATGCGGCCTCCTGCGGCACGTTCTGAGCAGTGAGCCATCCGGCGATGGTGTCGAGATAGGCAAAATGCGCCGCGACCGTCGCAGAAGCCGTCGCGAAAGCCTCAAAGCTTTCCTCGCTCGGCAGCTCGACGGCGCTGCCGAGCCTATCGAAGAAGGTTTTGGCTTCCCCGCCGGCCGGGAAGACGGGCGTGATGCCTGAGCGTGTGCGCACGGGCGGCAGCGGGATGGCTCTCGCAATCTCTGTGGCCGGCGCGACGAGCGAAGAAAGCTGCGCAAGCGGTGTGCGGGCCAACAGGCTGATGACCGGGCGCTCTTTGGGAAAGACGAGATCCTTGAGTGCCGCCGCCGCATCCTGCGGCCTGACGGCAAGGATCACGACCAAGCAGCGGTCGATGACGGCCTGATTGTCCTCCGCAACCGTGACGCTTGCGTATCTCTGTTCGAGATCGGCGGCAATCTCGGCATTGCGCGGTGACAGCACGATTGCGGGTGCGCCCACGTCGACGCTGCACAAGCCTTCCACGATCGCCTGGGCGATCGCTCCGACGCCGATGATGCCATAGACCATGAGGCTTCCTCTTCACTGAATTCGGTAGCGAGGACCTTAGGCAATGATGGTCGCCGACGGGAGGGGGTGGCGCGAGGAAAGGGGCGACGCGATGGGTCGGGACCCGGTCAGCGGCGTTTTTCTCCGGTTTATTGCCGGCTTTTCGCGCTGCGGCGGCGGGTCTACGATTGCCGGGCGGCCGCTTCGCCCAGCCTCTTTGCGAGCCTCTTCGCCGCCGGAACGCTCAAGGACGACACGATGCTCTCTGCCTCCCTCAACCGCATCTTCGCGCTCGTTCTGCGCTATTGGTATCTTCTCAGAGGCTCCTGGCCCCGCTTCGTCGACCTCGTCTACTGGCCGACCGTTCAGATGCTGATGTGGGGCTTCTTGCAGACTTATCTGGCCGAGAAGACCTCTGTTGCCGCGCTCGCTGGCGGGGCCTTCATTGGCTCCGTCCTTTTGTGGGACATCCTGTTTCGCGGCCAGATCGGCTTTTCGGTCTCCTTCCTGGAGGAGATGTGGTCGCGCAACCTCGGCAATCTGATGATGACGCCGCTCAGGATGTACGAGCTTCTGGCCGCCCTCGGCGTGATGAGCATCATCAGGCTCCTGATCGGGCTGGTGCCGGTCACGGTGATGGCGATCGTCTTCTTCGGCTTCAATCTGTGGGGGCTGGGTCTGGCGCTCGCCGCCTTCTTCGCCAATCTCATCATGACAAGTTGGACGATCGGGCTTCTCGCCTGCGGCATCGTTCTGCGCAACGGGCTCGGTGCGGAGAGTTTCGCTTGGAGCGTCTCGTTCCTCCTGCTTCCGCTCGCCTGTGTGTACTACCCCGTGACGGTTCTGCCCGTCTGGCTGCAGCCGATTTCGCTCGCGCTTCCGCCGACGCATGTTTTCGAGGGCATGCGGGCTCTCATTTTGGAGAATCGCTTCGATGTGGGCGAGATGTTGTGGGCCGGCGGCCTCAATCTTGTTTATTTGGCCGCCGCATCCATTGCTTTTGCTGCGTTTCTGCGCTCGGCTCGCCGGTCGGGCGCCCTGCTTCAGCTTGGCGAATAACAGGTCCGCGCAAGCATCGCGCCTGAAGACTTTTGGCGTGCCGCAGTTGCCTTTGAAACTAAACGGCCTATTCTGCGATGCAGAAGACTATGCTGCGACGCCGCAATGCCCCCGACACCGGCGTCAAGGTGAAAGAAAGGGCGGGAAACGTGGGCATCTATCAGTTCTACGAGCTCAATCACGCCGTGCTTGCGCCGTGGCGGGCCATGGCCGATGTGACGCGGCTCGCCTTCCAGAATCCATTCAATCCGTTCGCGGAGACGCCGTTCGGCCGGTCGGTCGCGGCCGCGGCGGAGTTGTTCGAGCGCACGACGCGGCGCTACGGCAAGCCGGAGTTCGGCCTGAAAGATGTCGAGGTCGACGGCAAGACCGTTGCCATCGAAGAGCGCGTGGTGTGGTCGAAGCCCTTCTGCGATCTCCTTCATTTCAAGCGCGACCTGCCGTCTGACCGCCCGCGCGATCCGAAACTTCTGATCGTCGCGCCGATGTCCGGTCACTACGCCACTTTGCTGCGCGGAACGGTGGAAGCGATGCTGCCCTTCCATGAGGTCTTCATCACCGATTGGACCGATGCGCGCATGGTGCCCTTGTCCAAGGGGCATTTCGATCTCGACGATTTCGTCGATTACATCGTCGAGATGCTGCATCATCTGGGCTCCGGAACACATGTCATGGCGGTTTGCCAGCCGTCCGTGCCGGTCCTCGCCGCAGCCGCTGTGATGGCGGAAGACGACGACCCCTGTCAGGCCGCCTCCATGACGCTGATGGGCGGGCCGATCGACACGCGGCGCAATCCGACCGCCGTCAACATGTTTGCCGACGGCAAGAGCGTCGACTGGTTCCGGCGCCACGTCATCATGAACGTGCCTTTCCCGCATCCGGGCTTCATGCGGGCCGTCTATCCGGGCTTCCTGCAGCTCTCGGGTTTCATGAGCATGAATCTCGACCGGCATGTGAGCGCCCATCACGAGTTCTTTCAGCACCTCGTCGACGGCGACGGCGACAGCGCCGAGAAGCACCGCGACTTCTATGACGAATATCTCGCCGTGATGGATCTGACGGCGGAGTTTTATCTGCAGACGGTGGAAACCGTCTTCATCCGCCACGATCTCCCGCGCGGAGAGATGCGCCATCGCGGGCGCCTCGTTCGCCCGGAGCTCATCAAAAAGACGGCGCTTTTGACGGTGGAAGGTGAGCGCGACGACATTTCGGGAGTCGGCCAGACGGAAGCGGCGCAGTCCCTGTGCTCCAGCCTGCCCGAGGAGATGAAGAAGCATCATCTGCAGCCGAAGGTCGGCCATTACGGCGTCTTCAACGGCAGCCGGTTCCGCAAGGAGATCGTGCCCGTCATCGCAGATTTCATCCGCCGCTTCGCGCGGGAGGACGCCAAGCCCTTGAACGGGGCGGCGGAGGCCGTGCGCAGCAATCCGCGCGAGGATTATCACGCGCGTTTTGCCGATGCGATGGGCTTCTCGGCGCTCGCCGTCGACAACCTCCCGGCGGTCGCGACGGATCTGAACGAGATCGTCGGTCTCGGACCGGCCGCAGCCGACAGCCTCAACGAGTTCGGCATCTTCCAGGTGAGCCAGCTCGCCGAGATGACGAGCGAGGCGATCGAGGCCTTGCAAGGGGAGATGTCGCCTCATGCGGGCGAGGCGCTCGAGAGCTGGGTCGCACAGGCGCGGCGCATGATGGGCATGACCGTCGAGACGCGGCACTGATCGGACGTTTTCCGTTGGCCGGACCCCCGCCGTCGATGCACTGACCGGTCGAAGTGCCGCGATCGCCGTCGCGAGAGGTCGAGAGCTCTTTGGGGCGAAGGGCTTCCGGTTTTTCTTGAATCCCGATTTTGCGCTCCCCATCTCCAGTTCATCCACTGCTTGAGGGGAGTTCGATGAACCAAACTGTTACTGCCAATCGGGCCTGTTCGACTCGGGGCCGCTGGTCACCGCTGAACATTCTTCTGATGGTGATCGGTTTTGCTCTGTTCTGGCCGCTCGGCCTTGCCATGCTGGCCTGGATGATCTGGGGCCAGGAATTGGTCCGGTTCGGACAGGACATGCGCAATCAATTCCGCAGCCAGTTCGGCGGCATCACGCGCCAGGCCGGATTCAGTGTCGGCGACACCGGCAATATCGCTTTCGACGAGTACCGCGCCCGTGAGTTGGAGCGGATCGAGGAAGAGCGCCGTAAGGTCGAAGGCATGCGCGCCGAGTTCGAGACCTTCGTGAAGGAACTGCGGCGGGCGAAGGACAAGGAAGAGTTCGATCGCTTCATGGCCGAGTACCGCCGGCGCACGGACGAGGGAACGCAGGGCGCGTTCTAAAGTTCAGGAACGGATTGCGAATACAGCGGGGCCCGCAGGGCCCCGTTTGTCGTTTTGGGCGGTCGAAGATGATCTTGAACGCTGAGACCGCCGCCTTGGCCGAGATGCGCGGGCGAAACGAGCAACGCCTTTGGCGACGGCCGTAGACGAGGCATAGTGCGCGCTATGCGATTCTCCCGCCGCAAAACCCCCGAAACCTGCCGTCTTGCCTTTCAGGAGAGCGAGCTTGCCGTGAAGGTGCGCCGCTCCAGCCGGGCCCGGCGTATGATCCTGCGGCTCGACGCTGCGACAGGCGAACCACTTCTGACGCTGCCGGCCTTTGTCCCGCTCTCGGCGGGCGAACGCTTTCTGGCCGGTCACCGCGACTGGCTCGCCGAACGGATGCAGGCCCATGAGGGCGGAACTCCGTTTGCGCCGGGAGCGTACTTTTCGCTGCGGGGAGAACAATGCCTCATCGAGACGGGCCCATCTCGCGGGCTCGTGCGGGTGGCGGACACGGACGAAGGACGCGTCGTCATCGTTCCGGGTGACCCGCGCCACCTGGAGAGGCGACTTTCCGATTGGCTGAAACGCCAGGCGCGCCACGATCTCGACGCGGCTGTCGCCCGCTATTGCACGACGCTCGGCGTGCGGCACCGGCGCATCGCCGTGCGCGACACGAGGAGCCGCTGGGGCTCCTGTTCATCGACCGGAACGCTGTCGTTTTCCTGGCGCCTTGTTCTGGCGCCGCCGCGCGTGCTGCAATATGTCGCAGCCCACGAAGTCGCTCATCTGCGGGAAATGAACCATTCGCCGCGTTTCTGGCGCCTCGTGGACGAAGCCTATCCCGGCTACGAAGAGGCCCGCGGATGGCTGCGCCGTCACGGTGCCGAGCTTCATCGCATCGGCCGGGCGGCCGCTCAGACGTTGTGAGCGACCTCCACGCGGCTTTTGATGAGAAAAATCGGTGAAAGAGCCACAGATCGCCGGTTGCGGCGTTCTCTGAAAGCTATTCCTGGCCCGCGTCGTTGTTTTGGTCGCGCGCGATCTCAGAAACCAGCTCGATCAGGCGACGGCGAACCTTGCTGCTTTTGATGTGCGTGAAAGAACGGTTCAGTTCTACGCCTTCGGCCGTTGAGACGAAGTCCATCACGAAAGCAGTCTGACGCTCCGCGAAACCTTCCTCGCTGCCATTTCCTGAGTTGTCGGGCAGGAAATAAGACAGAGGACTGCCGAGAACCTCTGCGATCTGGAAGAGTCGGCTCGCAGCGATGCGGTTTGCACCTTTTTCGTATTTCTGTATTTGCTGGAACGTGACGCCGAGCTGTTCGCCAAGCTTCTCTTGAGACAGGCCGGCCATCTTGCGGCGCATCCGGACCTGCCTGCCGATATGAGCGTCGATTTCGTCCGGCGACTTCGGCTTCCGCTTATCGTTCATGTTTTTCCTTACACGCTACGGCCAATTTTTCTTGGGCTGATCATGCCCGCGATTGGGTCGGTTCGTGGCGTCCGATCACTTGGTAACCTAGGGTCACCGTTTCTGCCGGGAGGCCGTCTGAGTCAATGGTACGGGTGCGTTTTCTCGGCTGAGAGCCAAAAATCCGGCTGAAAAACAGATTAACAAGTGAATTAACGTAAATATGCCACCCCAGCGTGCAGCCAGGGGAATTTCAGCAGCTTCAGGAAGGCCGCCGGTGATGAACGTCTTGGCACCGAGCGCTGCGCTCACCCGGACGCGGCCATACGCGTCGATGATCGCCGAAATGCCGGTATTGGCGGCTCTCACGACCGGTATGCCCTCTTCCACGGCGCGAACGCGAGCCTGATGGAGATGCTGATAGGGCCCCGGAGTGTGCCCGAACCAGGCGTCGTTGGTGACGTTCAAAAAGAAACCTGGGCGATCGCCGTCGTCGGCGAGAATCTCACCAGGAAAGATAATTTCGTAACAAATCAGCGGAACGAAGGGCGGCGTCGACGGCAGAGTGAGAGTTCGCCGGCGTGTCCCGGACGAGAAGCCGCCGCCAAGCAGAGACAGCTGCCGAAGCCCGATGCGATCGAGCAAATCCTGCAGCGGAAGGTACTCCCCAAACGGTACTAGATGCACCTTGTCGTACGATCCAACGATCGTTCCGTCGCTGTCGACGAGGTAGATCGAGTTGAAAACCCGGCGACTGCCGTCCGCTTCGTTTTCAAGCCGCGCGGCGCCGGTGGCGAGATGGGCGCCCTGCGGCAGCAGCCTGCCGATGGCGGCAAGGGCCGCGGGCTCGTCCGTCAGGATGAAGGGCAGGGCCGTTTCCGGCCAGACCACCAGCGTCTGCCCGTCGAGGGGATGGCTGCCCGGCTCGGCGCTCAGCGTCAGATAATCCTGAAAGACGCGGTTCCGGTTCTCCGGCAGCCATTTCTGGGCCTGGTCGACCGCCGGCTGGACGATGCGCAGATTGATGCCTGGGACGCTCGCATCGGAGGCAGAGCCGAGGCGCACGAGCCCGTAGCCCGCCAGTGCCAGAACCACAGCCACCGAGAGGAGGGGTGCCACGTATTTGCGTCGTTCGCCGGTCAGGAGCGTGACGGGCGCGGCGAAGACGACGACGGCGAGAAAGCTCAAGGCATAGATGTTGGCAAGCGAAGCCGACTGCATCATCACTTCGCCGGCCGTCAGGGCATAACCCAGGGCGTTCCACGGGAAACCGGTGAAGAGATGGCCGCGCAGCCATTCGGCGCTGCCGAGCCCGAAAGCGAGCGCGAAGATCCGCCAGCTGCTGCTCGACCAGATGAGCCGCGCCGCCACGACCCCGAGGCCCCAGAGGATCGCAAGGCCCGCAGGCAAAAGCACGACGGCGAAGGGCATCAGCCAGCCGAACTGGTCAGCCTCGACGAGGAACGCCGATCCGACCCACCAGAGGCCGGCGAGAAAATAGCCGAAGCCAAACCACCATCCGGCCCCGAAAGCGGCCATCGACCGGCCGGTGCGGCCGGAAAACCGCGACGACACGGCGCCGTCGACAAGAAGGACTAGAACCGGCAGCGTCAGCCACAGGAGTGGGAACAGAAAGAAGGGCGCTTGTGCGAGGGCCGAAACCGCTCCGGCCGAAAAAGCGATGCCCCGTCGGCGCCACCCCCATGAAAGAATGATCGCCTGAGCGAGCCTATTCATGTGCAACTCGAATCGCTTGCCGGTGCGTTCGCGAGATGACGGCCTAAGCGGCGCGAAATCAAGCCGGGCTTTCCCCCTCCCGCCCTTCAATCGTCCAATTCGCCGCGGACGGTGCGTTTTCGTAACCATCGTCGGCCGATTTCAGCGCCAGAGCCCCAAAAGGTGCAAGGCCGTCGACGGAAGCCTGCCTGGAGCCTCGATGTTTTTTCAAAGAGCCCGTGCTTTCATTTCCTCCGTCCGTGCCGCATCTGTCCGCACCCGGCCTGTTCACCACGCTCTCGTCGCGGTTTTGAGCCTCGCCGGCCTCCTCGCCTCCGAATTCCCGGCCGCGGCGGCCATGCTCCGCACCGGCCAGGTGACGGCGGGCGGGGCGGAGAGCTTTTCCGGTGCGATGATCGACGAGCTCGAACGTGCGCTTCAGGACGAGAAGGCCGATCTCGTTTTGAGGCGCCTGGCGACGGGCGAGGCAGGGGACGGAAAGCCGGAGGCCTTCGAGCCCGAGGCTCTCTGGGACCGGCTCGCGACCGGCCGTGTCGATGTCGCGGCTCTGCCGCTCGCTGCGGCCACCTCCTCCGATCCGATTTTCGGGGCGGCGTCGATGCCCGGTCTGGCGCGCCGGCATGCCGATGCGGACGCCCTTGCCAGGTCGGCGTTTATGACCGACCTCAAGACCCATCTCGACAATGCCGGCATGATCGTTCTCGCCGATGCCTGGCTTGCCGGCGGTTTCGTCTCCTCCGGGGCCTGTCTTGAAGGGCCGCCATCGACGAGCGGCAAGACCCTGCATGCCGAGGGCGAGCCTCTGCGCACCGTCCTGACGAAATCCGGAGCGTCGGTGGCGCGGGCGCCGCGTGCGCGCCTCGCTGCAGCCCTTGCGGGCGGGGTCATCGATGGCGCGCTTGCCTCGTCCTCCGTCCTTGCCGACCCCGAACTGGCGCGTGCCGCCAAATGCCTGACTGCGCCCGGCAGCGACGCTCTCTGGTTCAGCTATGAGCCGATCGTCATCGCGCGTCCGAGCTGGGAAGCCTTGAGTGAGGACGAACGTGCCGCCCTCAAAGCGGCGGGCGAAAAAGTCACGGCCTGGGCTGCGCGGGAATCCCGCGCCCAGGACGATCGGCTGGTGCAGATGTATCGGAAGGCGGGCGCCACGGTGGAAGAGATGCCACGTTCCGCGCTCGACCAATGGCTGGCCGTCGCAGTGGAATCGAGCTGGCGCGATTTCGCGCGCGACGTGAAGGACGGCAAGCGTCTTCTCGCTGAAGCGATCACGGGCGATTGAAAGCCTTTGAGGCTGCGGCCGCGCCACCTCTTGTTCAAAAACGCGTGAGCTGCCTGAATGGCGGTCATGGATCGCAATCTCTACACCCGTCTTGCCGCCCTTTTTCCCGCCGCGACCAAAGCCGCGCCCTTTGCGCGCCTGACGGACGGGCGAAGGCTGACCTATGCCCACGTGGAAAAAGGCTCCGCCCGCTTTGCCAACGTGCTCGTCGAGCTTGGGGTCAAGCCCGGCGACCGGGTCGCCGTCCAGGTCGAAAAGAGCATCGAGGCGGTGCTTCTCTATCTCGGGACCGTTCGCGCCGGGGCTGTCTTCCTGCCTCTCAACACCGCCTATACGCCGGCCGAGGTCGCATATTTTCTGAAAGATGCCGAGCCGGCGCTCTTCGTTTGCGATCCGGGTAAGGCGGAGATCCTCTCACCGGTCGCGGAAGAAGCCGGGGCCCGGCTTGAGACGCTCGGTGTGCGCAAGAAGCGCGAAAAAGCCTCGGGCAGTCTCGATCGCCTCGGTGTTTCGGCCGGTGATCAATTCAAGACGGTGGCGCGAGCCGACGACGACCTCGCTGCGATCCTCTACACCTCCGGCACGACCGGCCGTTCCAAGGGCGCGATGCTGAGCCACGACAACCTCGTCTCCAACGCCCTCACCTTGACGGATCTTTGGCAGTTTTCCGGAGACGACGTCCTCCTCCACGCGCTGCCGGTCTTCCACACCCACGGTCTTTTCACGGCGTGCAATGTCGTTCTTGCCGCCGGGGCGTCGATGATTTTCCTGCCCCGCTTCGATCTCGACCTGGTGATCGAGGCGCTGCCGCAAGCCACGGTGATGATGGGGGTGCCGACTTTTTATACCCGTCTTCTTGACGATCCGCGCCTTGTGCACAAACTGGTGCAGGAAGTACGACTTTTCATTTCCGGTTCCGCACCTCTCCTGCCTGCAACCCATGCTGCCTTTCTCGAACGGACCGGCCATGCCGTCTTGGAACGCTACGGTATGACGGAAACGAGCATGAACACGTCGAACCCATATGAGGGCGACCGCCGGCCTGGAACGGTCGGCCTGCCCTTGCCAGGCGTCGATCTTCGCATCGCCGATCCGGAGACGGGCTCGCCGAAGAAGATGAGCGGGATCGGTGTCATCGAAGTGAAAGGACCGAACGTCTTCAAGGGCTATTGGCGCATGCCGGAGAAGACCGCGGAGGAATTTCGTGATGGGTGGTTTCGCACGGGAGATCTCGGCCTGATCGACGAAGCCGGCTATGTCCACATCGTCGGGCGGGCCAAGGACCTGATCATTTCCGGCGGTCTGAACATCTATCCGAAGGAGATCGAAATTGTCCTCGATGCCTGCGCCGGCGTTATGGAATCAGCGGTCATCGGGGTTCCGCATCCCGATTTCGGGGAGGCGGTGATCGCGCTTGTCGTTCCCGCGCCGGGGGAAGCGCCCGAAGCAGAGAAGCTGAGCGCCGCCCTTGTCCAGAAACTCGCAAGCTTTAAGCAACCGAAAGCCCTTATTTTCGTGGAAGACCTGCCCCGCAACGCCATGGGGAAGGTCGAAAAGAGCAAGTTGCGCGCGCAATTCAGTCACGTGCTGCAGGAAATTGAGGCAGGCAAGGACCGGCCGATTCCTGTAGGCAAGCAATCATAGGGTGGTTTGCCCCGGGGATTGCGACGCCACGAACACAAACGTCATTGAACCCGCCCGGCCGGTCAGCTGTCACGGCCGTTTGTGTGGGTGACAACTTGCCTCGAAGCGCAGACGCGTCGGGCGACAATCGCGAGGAGCGCGATCATGAATGCAGCGACAGCCGTCACTCTTTCGCGCCGCATCGAGGATGCGGAAGATGTGAAAAGGCTCATCATCGAGAAGCTGAAATATGCGGTCGGCAAGGATCCGGAGCATTCGGTCCGGCAGGACTGGAGCGCGGCGCTCATTCTGGCGGTACGCGATCAGCTTGTTGATCACTGGATGGCCTCCACCCGCCGTGCCTACGAGCAGGATCAGAAACGGGTCTATTACCTGTCGATGGAATTTCTGATCGGTCGGCTGCTCAAAGACACGATCATCAATCTCGGGCTCGAAGCGCCGGTGCGCGAAGCGCTGACGGAGCTCGGTGCCGATTACGACGAGATCCTGCGCTCAGAACCTGACGCAGCCTTGGGCAATGGCGGTCTCGGGCGCCTCGCGGCCTGTTTCCTCGATTCCATGTCGACCCTGGGCATTCCGGCCCATGGCTATGGCATCCGCTATGAGAACGGTCTCTTCCGCCAGTCGATTCGCGACGGCTGGCAGGCGGAAGAGCCGGAGGACTGGCTGGTCACCGGCCACAATTGGGAGTTCGAGCGCCCCGAAGTCGTCTACAACATCCCCTTCGGCGGCGAGGTCATCACCACGCCGGAAGGCAAGGCGGTCTGGCACCCGGCAGAGGTCATGCTGGCCGCAGCCTACGACACGCCGATCGCCGGCTGGCGCGGGCGCCACGTCAACACGCTCAGGCTCTGGGCTGGCAAGCCCGCCAAGCGCGTCGATCTCGATCGCTTCAACCGCGGCGAATATCTTTCCGCGATGGAGGCGGCGGTGCGCGCGGAGACGGTCTCGCGCATCCTCTACCCGGACGACACCACCGAGGAAGGCAAGAACCTCCGCCTGCGTCAGGAATTCTTCTTCACGTCCGCATCGCTGCAGGACCTTCTGCGTCGCTATCTGTCCTCGCATGACGACATCATGAAGCTTCCGGAGAAGGTGGCGATCCAGCTCAACGACACGCATCCCGCGATAGCGGTTGCTGAGCTCATGCGCCTTCTCGTCGACACGCACGGCCTGTCGATGGAGGTGGCGTTCCAGATCACCCGCAACACGCTCTCCTACACCAACCACACCTTGATGCCGGAAGCGCTGGAGCGCTGGTCCCTGCAGCTCTTCGGCTCCGTCCTGCCGCGCCACCTCGACATCATTCGTTGGATCGACGAGCAGCATCTGCGAACGGCGGCCGCCGCCAAGCGTACGCTCGATCTGGAACGCGTGCGCATCGTCGACCACACCAACGGCCAGGGCGTGCGGATGGGACATCTCGCTTTCGTCGGCAGCCACCGCGTCAACGGCGTCTCGGCCCTGCATGCGGATCTGATGAAGCAGACCGTCTTCCACGATCTCGATTCGCTCTATCCGAGCCGCATCCTCGGCGTCACCAACGGCGTTACGCCGCGCCGCTGGCTGCATTCCTGCAACAAGCCGTTGAGCGATCTCCTGATCGAGACCATCGGCGAGGATTGGATCGGCGATTTGGAGGCCATCGAAGCGGTGGCGCCCTATGCGGAGGATGCCGCTTTCCGCGAGCGCTTCCGAGCCGCCAAGCACGAGAACAAATGCCGTCTGGTGGCGGAGATCCAGAGCCGCGTCGGCATCCATGTCTCGCCGGACGCGATGTTCGACGTGCAGATCAAGCGCATGCACGAATACAAGCGCCAGCTCCTCAACATCATGGAGGCGGTGGCGCAGTATTTTGCCATCCGCAACGATCCGGCGGCCGACTGGACGCCGCGCGTCAAGATCTTCGGCGGCAAGGCCGCGCCCGGCTATGAGATGGCGAAGCTGATCATCAAGCTGATCAACGACGTCGCACGGGCCGTCAACAGCGACCCCGTCGTCGGCGACCGGTTGAAGGTCGTCTTCCTGCCGAACTACAACGTCTCGACCGCCGAGCGCATCATCCCCGCCGCCGACCTCTCCGAGCAGATCTCGACGGCAGGTATGGAGGCCTCCGGCACCGGCAACATGAAGCTGGCTCTCAATGGTGCCTTGACCATCGGCACGCTCGACGGCGCGAATGTCGAGATCTGCGATCGGGTCGGGCGCGAAAACATCCATATCTTCGGCCTGACTGCGGAGGACGTCGCCAATTATCGCATCTCCGGCTACGATTCGCGCGCCGTCATCGACGGCAACGAGACCCTCAAGACGGTTCTCGATGCGATCGGCTCAGGTGTGTTCTCGCCGGAGGATCCGAACCGCTTCCGGGCCATCGTCGACCGGCTCTCCTATGACGATTATTTCTTCGTCACGGCCGATTTCGCCGCCTATCTCGACGAGCAGCGCAAGGTCGATCGGGCGTTCATGGACAACGAAGACTGGACGCGGCGGACGATCTTGAACACGGCGCGGGTCGGCTGGTTCTCCGCAGACCGTGCCATTCGCGACTACGCCCGCGAGATCTGGAACGTCGAGACGCCTTCGGCGGAAGAGATCAATCAGGGCAGCGAGTAGCCGACGAGATGTGAAAGCCCGGCCGCGATCGGCGCGGCCGAGGCGCCTCACATCCTGGTGGAAAGCTCCGCGCCGAGCCGTGCGACGAGCCGCTCCGCCACGGCCTCCTTGCTCATCCGCGGCCATTCTTCGTGGCTGGCAGGTCCGATGAGCTGCACGGCGTTTTCCGTGCCGCCCATGATGCCAGTTGCGGGCGAGACATCGTTGGCGAGAATGAAGTCGCAGCCCTTGCGCTGAAGTTTGGCGCGGGCATGGGCAACGACGTCGTTGGTCTCCGCAGCGAAGCCGACGACGAGGCGCGGACGCCTCTCGTGCCGTGAAAGCGTGGCCAGGATATCCGGGTTCTCCACCAAGGCGAGGGCCGGAGCGCCCGATTGCGTCTTCTTCAGCTTGCGTTCCGCTTCTTCCGCCGTACGCCAGTCGGCGACGGCCGCGGCGAGGACGGCGATGTCGACGGGAAGCGCGGCTTCGACCGCCGCAAGCATCTCCCGGGCCGTTTCCACCGCCACGAGGTTCACACCCTCAGGTGCCGGGATCGTGACGGGGCCGGAAACGAGCGTCACATGCGCACCCGCTTTGGCGAAGGCGGAGGCGATAGCGTGCCCCTGCCGCCCAGAAGACCTGTTGGCGAGATAGCGCACCGGATCGATCGGCTCATGCGTTGGGCCCGAGGTCACGAGCACGCGCCGGCCTGAGAGCGGCCGGGCATCTGCCGGAGACGTTCCGGCCTCGCCGCCGAGGCGCCGTTCGATCTCTGAAAAGATCGCCTGCGGCTCGCTCATCCGGCCTTCGCCGCTCTCGTCTCTTTCCGCCATTTCCCCGGCTTCCGGGCCGATGAAGCCGTATCCATCGCTGTGAAGCTGCGCGACGTTGCGCCGTGTCGCCGGATGCGCCCACATCCTCGGATTCATGGCAGGGGCGAGAAGCACAGGCTTGTCGCTTGCAAGCAGCACCGCGCCTGCGAGATCGTCGGCAAGGCCAGAGGCAAGCCGTGCCAGCCGGTCGGCTGTGGCCGGCGCCACGACGATGAGATCCGCCTGCCGCGACAGGCGGATATGCCCGATATCTTCCTCCGCCTGGCGGTCGAAGAGTTCGCTGAAGACCGGTTCATGGCTCAAGGCGCCGACGGCGAGCGGCGTGACGAATTCCTGTGCCGCCTTGGTCATCACGGTGCTGACCGAGGCCCCCGCCTTCTTCAAGAGGCGGATGAGCTCCAGGCATTTGTAGGCGGCAATCCCGCCGCCGATGACGAGCAGGATGCGCTTGTCTTTGAGCTTCGTCATGCCTGCCGCTCCGTCGAAAAGGCCGCTTGCCCAGGCCGTCTTAGCGCCACACAGAGGCGACGGCCATGACGACGAGCGCAAGCCCACCGAGCCGAACCGCCCAACGCGTCCAGAAAAGCTCGTGCGTGCCGGCGTCGGCGAGCCGGTCCACCGTCTGATCATCGAGCTTGATGCCGCCGGCGGAGAACGCCGCGAGCCGGTCGACGGCCGATTCCACGCGTGTCAGCGTGTCCGGCAGGTGTTCGACGAACTTGCCGATCTCGCGCAAGGAATCGGCTGCTTCCTCAAGCCGCCCGACGGGACCGAGATGGCGTGAAATCCATTCCGTGACGACGGGATCGGCCGCCGCCCACATGTCGAAGTCTGGGTCGAGGCGCCGGGCAACGCCCTCGACCACGACCATGGTCTTCTGCAAGAGGATGAGCTCTGGCCGCGTCTGCATGTTGAAGAGGGCCGTCACCTCGAAGAGGAGACCGAGAAGCCGCGCCATGGAAATTTCGCTCGCGCGCTGGCCGTGGATCGGTTCGCCGATCGCTCTGAGCGCCTGCGCAAAATCTTCCGCCGAATGGATCGGCGGCACATAGCCGATCTCGATATGCAGCTTGGCGATCTTGAGATAATCGCGCTTGATGAAGCCGTAGAGGACCTCGGCGAGGAAGCGCCGCTCCTTTGGCCCGATGCGCCCCATAATGCCGAGATCGACGGCGACGAGACGTCCTTCCCGGTCGACGAAGAGATTGCCCTCGTGCATGTCGGCGTGGAAGAACCCGTCGCGCAAGGCATGGCGCAGGAACGACTGCACGACGATGCGGGCGAGGTTCTGGCGATCGATTCCGGCCTCGATGATGCCCGCCGTATTCCGGAGCTTGATGCCGTCGATCCATTCCATCGTCAGGACGTCGCGGCCGGTATGGGCCCAATCGACGGCCGGCACGCGGAATTCCGTTTCCCCGATGATGTTTTCCGACAGCTCCGAATAGGCTGCAGCCTCGAGCCTGAGATCCATTTCCAGGAGCACGGTGCGCTCGAGCGATTGCACGACGGCGACAGGCTTCAGCCGTTTGCCCTCCGCCGACAGTCGCTCCAGGAAGCGTGCCCCCGCATAAAACGTCTCCAGATCGCGCTGGAAGCCGCCCCGCACATGTGGGCGCAGGACCTTGACGGCGACCTCCCGCTCCTCGCCGTCGACGACGCGTGTGGCGTGGTGGACCTGGGCGATGGAGGCGGCCGCCACGGGCTCTGAGAAAGAGGTGAAAATCTCCTCCACCGTGCGGCCGAGATTGATCTCGATGATCGCCTTCGCCTCTTCCGTCGGGAAGGGGGGCATCTCATCCTTGAGGCCCGACAGGGCTTCGGCGGCATCGTTGCCGACGATATCCGGCCGCGTCGCCAGAAATTGTCCCAGCTTCACATAGGACGGACCGAGCCGGTGAAGACGGGCCGAAAGGCGCCGGCCGCGCTCGGCATCCGAAAGCCCGCGCGGCTCGAAAAGCCGCGCGAAACGCACGAAACGGGCCGCGACCGGCGGCACTTCGTCGACATCGACGAAGCCGAGCGCGCCGGCGCGGACGATATGAAAGCCCGCCTTTGTGAGGCGGATGAGATTGAGCACGCTATGCGACCTTAGAACTTTATCGCGTTAGAGCTTCCAGCCCGAATGCAGGGCGACGACGCCGGTTGTATAGTCACGATAGCTGACGCGCTCAAAGCCGGCGTCGGAGATCATGCCGGCGAAGCGCTCCTTGTTCGGGAAGACGCGGATCGATTCCACCAGATATTGATAGGATTCGCGGTCGCCGGTGACGACCTGCCCGATCATCGGAATGACGCGGAAGGAATAGGTCTCGTAGAGCTGCGCGATCACCGGCGTGGAAACCGGCGTGAACTCCAGGCAGAGAAAGCGTCCGCCGGGCTTCAGGACGCGGTAGGCCTCCGACAGCGCCTTGTCGAGGCGCGGCACGTTGCGGATGCCGAAGGCGATCGTATAGGCGTCGAAGCTCTTGTCCTCGAAGGGCAGTTCCTCGGCGTTGGCTTCCGCGTAAGAAAGGTTGGTGTAGCCGTGCTTCTCGGCCCGCTCGCGGCAGACTTCCAGCATCGAGCCGTTGATGTCGGCAACCGTGATCTCGGCGTGACCGCGGGAGCGGTCGGAGATACGAAAGGCGATGTCGCCGGTACCGCCCGCCATGTCGAGAACCCGGTAGGGCCGTCCTGAATGGGGCGGGGCGAGCCAGGAGACCATGGCGTTCTTCCAAAGCCGGTGCAGACCGCCCGACATCAGATCGTTCATGATGTCGTAGCGCCGGGCGACCGAATGGAAGACGTTGTCGACACGCCCCTGCTTTTCCTCCATCGGCACCTCTTGGTAGCCGAACTGGGTCTTTTCACTCATAGCTGATCCTCTGGACAAATCCGGAGGCGCCGGTGTTGCGGCGCGGTTGCCGCGGACCATAACGAAAGCCTTGGCGACACGCCATGCGGCGTGACGCGGAAAGATGAAGGATAAGTGGCGATGCCGGAATTGCCGGAGGTGGAGACGATCAGGCGCGGACTGGCGCCGGTTCTGGAAGGGCGGTCGATCGAGAAGGTCGAGTTGCGTCGTCCGGATCTGCGGTTTCCTCTTCCGCCGGGCTTTGCTGCTGCGCTCGAAGGCCGCCGCATCGACCATGTCGGCCGCCGCGCGAAATATCTTTTGGTGGAAACCGACATCGAGGCCGGTGGCCCGATTCTCATCATGCATCTCGGCATGACCGGTTCCTTCCGCTTCGAGGGATCCCTCAATCTGACGCCGGCCGAAGGGCGCTATTTCGACAACAAAAAGAAGACCGTCCACGATCATGTCGTGTTCCACTTGGATGGTGGTCTCGATCTCGTCTTCAACGACGCGCGCCGCTTCGGCTTCATGGCCCTCGGCGAAGCGGGCCATTTGGAGGAGCATCCGCTCTTCGCCCATCTCGGACTGGAGCCGACCGGCAATGCTCTCTCCGCCGCGCTGCTCGCGACGAAATTCGCCGGCCGCAAGGCGCCCTTGAAGGCGGTGTTGATGGATCAGAGCGTCATCGCCGGGCTCGGCAACATCTATGTTTGCGAGGCGCTGTGGCGCGCGCGGCTGTCTCCACGGCGTGCGGCCGGAACCTTGGTGCGCCAAGATGGGGAGCCGAGCGCGCGTCTGACACGGCTGGTGGAGGCGGTCCGCGCCGTCATTGCCGATGCGGTCGCCGCGGGCGGCTCCTCTTTGCGCGATTACGTCCAGGCCGACGGCTCCGTCGGCCGCTTCCAGGAGAGCTTTGCCGTCTATGACAGGGAAGATTTCCCGTGCCCGCGGCCGACCTGTTCGGGTGTGGTTTCCCGTATCGTGCAATCGGGCCGGTCGACGTTCTATTGCCCTGCCTGCCAGAGGTGAGGCCAAGGTTGCCTTGCCGCTTTTGCGCAACCGCTTTACGGCTATCGCCAGGGAAACGTCAGTCAGGAGGGGGCATGGCCTACGATTATATTCTGGTGGAGCGGCGCGGACGCGCCGGGCTCGTCACCTTGAACCGCCCGAATGCGCTCAATGCCTTGTCGGCCGGTCTCGTCGCTGAACTCAATGCAGCACTCGACGAATTCGAGGCGGACGACAAGATCGGTGCGATCGTCATCACCGGCTCCGAAAAGGCTTTTGCCGCGGGTGCCGACATCACCGAAATGAAGGAGCTGGATTTCGTCACCGCCTATCGCGACGATTTCATCTCCGAATGGGACAAGGTCGGCCAGCGCCGAAAGCCGTTGATCGCGGCTGTCGCCGGCTATGCGCTCGGCGGGGGCTGCGAGCTCGCGATGATGTGCGATTTCATCATCGCGGCAGAGACGGCGAAGTTCGGCCAGCCGGAAATCAGCCTCGGCGTCATTCCGGGTTCCGGCGGAACCCAGCGTCTCACCCGCTTCGTCGGCAAGGCGAAAGCAATGGATATGTGCCTGACCGGGCGTCTCATGGAGGCTGACGAGGCGGAGCGCGCCGGCCTCGTCTCCCGTGTCGTGCCCGTCGGGGATGTCCTGGAAGAAGCGGTGAAGGCCGCCCAGAAGATCGCGTCCTTCTCTCTTCCCGCCGTCATGATGGCGAAGGAAAGCGTCAATCGCGCCTATGAAACGACGATGGCGGAGGGCATTCGCTTCGAACGTCGGATCTTTCAGGCCCTGTTTGCGACCGAAGACCAGAAAGAAGGCATGCTTGCCTTCACGGAAAAGCGCTCGCCGCAATTCAACAACCGCTGAGCATCCCGCCGAGCCGTCCTGGCGCCGTTATGCGCGCCGGGACAGGGCAGGAATCTCTCAGGCGGCCTCTTCTCGTCAGTGAAGTCTCGGCCGCCGCGATTTCGCGGGTGATCAGGCCCGACTTGGTATTTCGGTGAGTTGAAAAGAAGTCCTATTTGCGGGCAGCATTGCGGAAGGTCACCGACCCTTACCCATTCTGCCTTCCGGAGCCTCCATGGCCACTGATTCTCGTATTGCCATCCGTCGCGCGCCCTATGAAGACGAGGAGGCGGTGGTCAGAAGCCGTCTCGCCGCGATAAATCTCGACGAAGCGGCACGCAAGCGCGCCGGCGCCAAGGCAGCGGGGATGGTGTCGGCCCTGCGGGCCGATCCGGCGCCGCATCTGATGGAGCGCTTTCTCTCCGAATATGGTCTCTCCACCGACGAAGGCGTGGCGCTGATGTGCCTCGCCGAGGCTTATCTCCGCGTGCCGGATGCGCATACGCTCGATGCCCTCATCCGCGACAAGATCGGCGGTGCCGATTGGGGCAGCCATCGCGGGCAAAGTGAATCGCTTTTGCTGAATGCCTCGTCCTGGGGCCTGATGCTGACCGGCCGCCTTTACGGATCGGAAGGGCAGGACGAGCAGACCGAGGCGCATCTCATCCATACGATGCGCCGCATGGTGCAGCGCGTCGGCGAGCCGGTCGTGCGTGCCGCCGTCGCGCAGGCGATGAAGGTGTTGGGCGCGCAATTCGTGCTCGGGCGCAACATCGAGGAGGCTCTGCGCCGCGCCGAGCCGATGCGCGCCAAAGGCTATCGCTATTCCTACGATATGCTGGGCGAGGCGGCGCGAACGCGCGAAGACGCCGAAGCCTATTTTCGCTCCTATTCGAACGCGATCAGCGCCATCGGCAAGGCCGCCAAGGCCGAGCGTGTCACGGACAATCCGTCGATCTCGGTGAAACTCTCGGCGCTCCATCCGCGCTATGAGACGGTGCAGAAGGAGCGGGTTCTGGCCGAGCTCGTACCGACGCTTGTCCAGCTGATGCGCCAGGCGAAGGCCGCCGGCATTGGTCTCACCGTCGATGCGGAAGAGGCCGACCGTCTCGATCTCTCGCTACAGGTGATGGAACAGGCTCTGTCGGAGTCCGAATTCGCCGATTGGGACGGCTTTGGTTTCGTCGTCCAGGCGTTCTCGAAAGCCTCCCTGCCGGTCCTTCACTGGATCGTGGATCTGGCGGAGCGTCTCGACCGCCGCTTTGCCGTGCGCCTCGTCAAAGGCGCCTATTGGGATTACGAGATCAAACAGGCGCAGATCCTCGGTCTTGCCGCCTATCCGGTCTTCACCCGCAAGCCATCGACCGATGTCTCCTATCTCGCCGGCGCGAGCTTTCTGCTCGCGCACTGTGACCGTATCTTCCCCCAGTTCGCCACGCACAATGCCCATACGGCCTGCTCCATTCTGGAGATCGCGCCGCCCGACGCGCGCTTTGAATTCCAGCGTCTGCACGGCATGGGCGAGGCGCTGCACGAACGCCTGAGGAAAGAGACGGGCCGTCCCTGCCGCATCTATGCGCCGGTTGGCATCCACAAGGATCTGCTTGCCTATCTCGTCCGCCGGTTGCTCGAGAACGGCGCTAATTCCTCCTTCGTCCATCAGCTTCTCGACGAGGACGTGCCGGCGGAAAAGCTGGTCGAAGACCCGATTTCGCTGGTCGAGCAGGCAAAGCCGGTCGCCCATCCGCTGATCCCGCTGCCGCCCGACATCTATGAGCCGGAGCGCAAGAACTCCAAAGGCTGGAATCTCAACAATCCGCTCGATCTGGAGGCGCTGTCCGAAGCCATGAGGCCGTTCGAGGCGGCGGAATGGCGTGCAGCTCCCGTGATCGGTGGCGACGAAAGCCCCGGCAGCGCGCGAGATGTCTTCAACCCGGCGCACCCGGCCGAAAAGGTCGGCGTTGTCGTGGATGCGGATGCGGAAACCGCCAGACACGCCCTTGGCGTCGCCGCCGATGCGGTGGCGGCCTGGCAGGGGATCGGGGCGGATGCGCGCGCCCAGATTTTGGAGCGCGCCGCGACGCTTTATGAGGAGAACGCGGCCGAACTCATCGCGCTTGCCACCCGCGAAGCCGGCAAGACGCGTCTCGACGGTGTGTTGGAAGTGCGCGAAGCCGCAGATTTCCTGCGCTTTTACGCGAACGAGGCGCGCCGGCTCTTCTCCGAAGGCGGTGCAAAGCGGCACGGCCGCGGGGTTTTCGTCTGCATCTCGCCGTGGAACTTCCCTCTGGCGATTTTCACCGGTCAGCTTTCGGCCGCGCTTGTGGCCGGCAATGCCGTCGTCGCGAAACCCGCCGAGCAATCGCCTCTGACGGCTGCAAAGGCCGTGGCGCTTCTGCACGAGGCGGGCGTGCCGAAAGGCGTGCTCAATCTCGTGCCGGGAGAGGGCTCTGTGGTGGGTGCCGCGCTCACCTCCGATCCGAGGGTCGGGGGCGTCTGTTTCACCGGCTCGACGGACACGGCGATCTTGATCGACCGGGCTTTGGCGAAAGCGGGTCCCGTGCGCGCGCCGCTCGTCGCGGAGACCGGCGGCCTCAATGCGATGATCGTCGATTCGACCGCGCTCCCGGAGCATGCGGTCCGCGATATCGTGCAATCGGCCTTCCAATCGGCCGGACAGCGCTGTTCGGCGCTTCGCGCTCTCTTCGTGCAGGAGGACGTCGCACCGACGCTCTTGAAGATGTTGAAGGGGGCGACCGAAGAGCTCGTCATTGGCGATCCGTGGGATCCCGCGACCGACGTCGGGCCGGTGATCGATGACGAAGCCCGGCAGACGATCGAAACCCATGTGGCAAAGCTCACAAGCGAAGGTCGGCTCCTCTTCACCCACGAGAAAATGCCGGGTGAGGGCAATTTCGTTGCGCCCGTGGCGCTTCGCCTCGATCGTTTCGACGAGCTCGAGCGCGAGATCTTCGGGCCGGTCCTTCACGTCATCACCTTCAAGGCGAAGGAGATCGATGCGGTCGTGGCGGCCATCAACGCGTCGGGTTATGGCCTGACGCTCGGCATCCATTCGCGCATCGACCAGCGGGTGGAGCGCATTTGCGACCATGCCCATGTCGGCAACATCTATGTGAACCGCAACCAGATCGGTGCGGTCGTCGGCGTGCAGCCCTTCGGTGGCGAAGGGCTATCCGGTACCGGTCCGAAGGCCGGTGGCCCGCATTATCTTGCCCGCTTCACACGGCCGGTCGAGGTGACCGCCGCTCCGCTTCAGGGCGACGAAGAGCGGCCGCAGGTCGCCGCCCTGGCTCCCGCCGATCTCGCGACCCTGCCGGATATGAGCGAGTGGGAGGCGAACTCCGCCCGGATCATGGTCCTGGCGAGCGCCGCCGGTGAATTGCCGGAACCTGCCCGACAAGTTGCGCACGAGGTGATTGAGGCGGCGCGGCCCGAGATTGCCGGCGTCGTGGCGTTGCCGGGCCCGACGGGCGAGGCCAATCGCCTGTCTCTGCATGGCCGCGGGCTGGCGCTTTGTCTGGGCGCCCCACTGGCTGATGAAAGCCCGGCCGATGAGGATGGAGCACGGTCGGGGGCGCTTCTGGCGCAGGTCGTGACCGCACTCGCGGCGGGCAATCGCGCGGTCGTGCCGGCCGGTCTCGTCGATGCCGCCGTGGTGGCCTTCAAGACGGCTCTGGAACGTGTCGGCGCCCCGGCCGGTCTCGTCGTCGTGGTGGAGGGCGAGCCCGTGGCGCTTGCCGCTGGCCTTCAAGGGCTCGGCCTCGTCGCGTATGAGGGCGGCGGCACGCTGGCGAGAACGTTGCGCATCGCCCTGGCCGAACGCCAGGGCGCGCGGCTGCCGCTTCTGTCTCTCGCGGACGGCGTGGCGGCTTTCGCCACCGAGCGCGTCGTGTCGATCGACACCACCGCTTCGGGCGGAAATGCGACGCTTCTGACACTTGCCGGCAGTTGAGGGAGCTTGCAGGCAGAACGCTTGCAACTCTCGACCGACTCCCTCGTTAGCCTAGGCAACAGGCTGGACCTCGCTCCGGCCTGACCTAGCTCGAATTGTATCGCCGGCGGCCTTCCGCCGGTGGCGCCCTATTGGAAACGTCCAAGCCGACAGGATCATGGAACAGGCTCTCAAACCCGCCGATCGCCTGCTGCACGCCCTCGCCGACAACCGCATCGCCATCGAGGCGGTGACGCCCGAGATCGACGGCGGCCGCTTTCCCGCCAAAGCCGCCATCGGGGAAGTCGTGGTCGTGGAGGCAGATATCTTTTCCGATGGCCACGACCTCATCGACGCAGCGCTTCTGACGCGCCGAAAGGGTGACAAGGCGTGGTCTGAAACGCCGATGCGCCTCTATGAGAACGATCGCTGGCGCGCCTCCTTCGTACCCGTCGAGAACACGACCTACGAATATACCGTGATTGCCTGGCGCGATCTCTTTCGCAGCTGGCGTTCCGACGTTTCAAAAAAGAAGAATGCCGGCCAGGATGTGACCTCCGAACTCAAGGAGGGGCTGCATATTCTGAAGAAGGCTCTGTCTGAAAGCGACCGGCTCGATCCCGAAAGGCGGGCAAGGCTGCAGCGCGTCACCGAAGATATCGCCCGCCTTGCCGATCCGGCCCAGCAGTTTTCCGTCCTCATGGGCGAGGATCTTCTCGGCCTGATGACGGCCGGCGGACCGCGGAGCAACCTTTCGTATTACCTGCGGCTCCTCGATCTCTTCGTCGACCGCAAGCGCGCCGCCTTCTCAAGCTGGTACGAGCTGATGCCGCGCTCCCAGTCCGGGGATCCTGCCCGCCATGGCACCTTCGACGATGTCATCGCGCAGCTCCCGTACGTGCGCGATCTCGGCTTCGACGTGCTTTATTTCCCGCCCATCCATCCGATCGGCAAGACGAACCGCAAAGGGCGCAACAATTCGCTGACGGCGCGTGCCGACGATCCCGGCAGCCCCTATGCCATCGGCTCCGAGGAGGGTGGTCACAAGGCCATCCATCCCGAACTCGGCACGTTTGAGGATTTTCACCGTCTGGTGAAGGCGGCGGCGGAGCACGGGCTGGAGATCGCGCTCGATTTCGCCATCCAGTGTTCGCCCGACCATCCCTGGATCAAGGAGCATCCGGAATGGTTTGATTGGCGTCCCGACGGCACCATCAGGTTCGCCGAGAACCCGCCGAAAAAATACGAGGACATCGTCAACGTCCATTTCTACCGCGATGCCATCCCTGGGCTCTGGCACGAATTACGCGATACGGTGCTGTTCTGGGTCGAGCACGGGGTCAAAATCTTCCGCGTCGACAATCCGCACACCAAGCCTCTGCCGTTCTGGGAGTGGATGATCGCCGAAGTGCGCCGCCGCCACCCCGACACGATCTTCCTGGCGGAAGCCTTCACGCGACCGAAGATGATGAAGCGTCTCGCCAAGGTCGGGTTCAGCCAGTCCTATTCCTACTTCACCTGGCGCAACAACAAGGCCGAGCTCACGGACTATCTGACGGAGCTCACCACCGAGGAATGCCGCCATTACATGCGGGTGAACTTCTTCACCAACACGCCGGACATCAACCCGTTCTATCTGCAGAACAGCGGACGTGCCGGCTTCCAGGTGCGGCTCTTCCTGGCGGCGACGCTTGCCACGAATTACGGCATCTACTCAGGCTATGAGCTCTGCGAGGCCGCGGCGATGCCTGGCAAGGAAGAGTATCTCGATTCGGAGAAATACGAGATCCGTGCCTGGGATTGGGACAGGCCTGGCCACATCAAGGACGACGTGCGCCGCCTCAATGCCTGGCGCAGGGCTCATCCGGCTCTGCAGCAATTCACCAATCTGTCGTTCTACAACGCCTACAACGACAACATTCTCTACTACGGCAAATACACCGACGATCTGTCGAGCTTCTTACTGTTTGCCGTCAACCTCGACCCCTTGAACGCGCAGGGCGCGCATTTCGAGGTGCCGCTTTGGGAATTCGGGCTGTCTGACGATGCGCCGATCATGGCCGAGGACCTCGTTCTCGATCGTCGCTTCACCTGGCAGGGCAAGATGCAACATGTCTGGCTCAACCCGTCCGAGCGCACCTATGCGGCCTGGCGCCTGATTTCGCCTCAAGAGCGGCTCACGTGAACGCAGGTCCGACAGAAAACATGCAAAAATCCAATCGTTCCGAGCGCCCCCATCATCGCATCGACGGAGTGATCGATCGCTCCGACACCGAATGGTACAAGGACGCGATCGTCTATCAGCTGCACGTCAAAGCGTTTCTCGATTCGAACGGGGATGGTGTCGGTGATTTCGGCGGTCTTCTCGAACGCCTCGATTACATCGAGAGCTTGGGCGTCACCGCGATCTGGCTCCTGCCGTTCTATCCCTCGCCCTTGCGCGACGACGGCTACGACATCGCGGACTACCGCGCGATCAATCCGTCTTACGGCACGATGCGCGATTTCCGCCGCTTCGTGTCGGAGGCCCATCAGCGCGGCATTCGGGTGATCACCGAGCTCGTCATCAACCACACCTCCGACCAGCATCCCTGGTTCCAGCGGGCGCGCAACGCAAAGCCCGGATCGGCGGCGCGCAATTACTACGTCTGGAGCGACACCGATCAGAAATACCAGGGCACGCGGATCATCTTCCTCGACACGGAGACCTCCAACTGGACCTGGGATCCCGTCGCGGAAGGGTTCTTCTGGCATCGCTTCTATTCCCACCAGCCGGATCTCAACTTCGACAATCCGCGGGTGATGAAGGAAGTGCTGTCGGTGATGCGCTTCTGGCTCGATATGGGGGTCGACGGGCTCCGGCTCGATGCCATTCCCTATCTCGTGGAGCGCGACGGTACCAACAACGAGAACCTGCCGGAGACGCATGTCGTCCTGAAACAGATCCGCAGCGATCTCGACGAGAATTACTCCGACCGGATGCTGCTCGCCGAAGCCAATCAATGGCCGGAGGATACGCGTCCCTATTTCGGCGAGGGCGACGAATGCCACATGGCGTTCCACTTCCCTTTGATGCCGCGCATGTACATGGCGCTGGCGCAGGAGGACCGCCATCCGATCACCGATATCATCCGTCAGACGCCGGAAATTCCGGATCCCTGCCAATGGGCGATTTTCCTGCGCAACCACGACGAGCTGACGCTCGAAATGGTCACGGATACGGAGCGCGACTATCTGTGGCGCACCTATGCGTCTGATCAGAAGGCGCGCATCAATCTCGGCATCCGCCGCCGTCTGGCGCCGCTCATGCAGAACGATCGCCGCAAGATCGAATTGATGAATGCACTCTTGTTGTCGATGCCGGGCACGCCCGTTCTCTATTACGGCGACGAGATCGGCATGGGCGACAATTACTTCCTGGGCGACCGCGACGGCGTGCGCACGCCCATGCAATGGTCGGGCGACCGCAATGGCGGTTTTTCGCGCGCCAATCCGCAGCAGCTTTATCTGCCGCCGGTGCAGGATCCGATCCACGGCTATGAAGCGATCAATGTCGAGGCGCAGCAATCCGACCCGTCATCGCTTCTGAACTGGATGCGGCGCATGGTGACCGTGCGCAAGCAGCACAAGGTCTTCGGCCGTGGCGAGATGACCTTCCTCTATCCGGGGAACCGGAAGATCCTCGCCTATATCCGCAGTTATGAAGACGAAGACATTCTCTGCGTCGCCAATCTTTCCCGCTCCGCCCAGGCCGTCGAGCTCGACCTGTCGCGTTTCCGTCACCGGGTTCCGGTAGAGCTTTCCGGCCATTCCGCTTTTCCGGCGATCGGTGAATTGCCCTACATGCTGACGCTGCCCGGTTACGGCTTCTTCTGGTTTCTTCTCACCGAGGAGACGGACGTGCCGCAATGGCACACGCCCGCACCTGAGGTCATGCCTGAATTCATCACCGTCACCACGCGCGCCGATTTGAGTGCCGCGCTCTCCGGCCGCGACGGCCGCCAGCTCGAAGCCCAGGCGCTGCCTGAGTTCCTGCAGCGCCAGCGCTGGTTCGCCGGCAAGGGCGGCACCATTGACGGGGTTTCGCTGTCGCCTCTGACGAGCGTGGCGGAGGGGCGCACCGCCATTGCGACCGTCGACGTGACGCTTCGCAACGAGGAGACGCAGCGTTACTTCCTGCCGCTCTCCGCGCTGTGGGGCGAAGAGAACCTGCATTTCGGCGCACCGAAACTCTCCTACACGCTGGCCAAGATCAGACGGGGTCCGCGCGTCGGCGCGCTTGTCGATGCGGCTTTCGACGAGGATTTCGCAAGAGCGCTGTTGAAGGCTATGGCGGCCGGTGAGCCGGTCGCCGCCAAGGACGGCGAACTCGTCTTCGCCGGTCAGGCCGATCTTGCAGAAGCTGCCGAGGAGACGGATGTCCGTCCGCTTGGCGTCGAGCAGTCGAACGTCTCCGTCATCATCGGCGACCGCGCGCTCCTGAAGGTCTATCGCCGGCTGCGCGAGGGCGATCAGCCCGAGGTCGAAGTCGCGCGTTTCCTCACCGATGTCGCCGGCTTCGACAACACGCCGCAGCTCCTTGGAACGGTCGAATACCGTCCGAACGACGGTGAGCCGACGGCGCTTGCCGCGGTCTTCTCCTTTGTGCGCAATCAGGGCGACGGCTGGGCCGTTCTCGTCGATGCGCTCGACCGCGATCTGGAGGCGACGGCGCTCAATGCGGTGGCCGCAGCGGAGACCGGCCCGGCGGCAGCCCCGATTCCTTTCGGGCATCCGCTCGACCTGCCGATGACTATGGGCCTGCGCACGGCCGAAATGCACGTGGCGCTCGCCGCCGAAACCGATCTGCCGGCTTTCAAGGTGGAGCCCTTGGAGCAGGAGGATGTGGGCGCGATGGCCGTCGATGTCGCAAGCCTTGCCGACCAGGCGATCGAGCGGCTCGAGGCGATGGCGGCGACGCTGCCCTCCGAAACGCGCGAGATGGCGGCCGACCTCGCCGAACGGCGCGGGGCGCTTCAGGCCGAGCTGGAAGCGCTGGCGTCCAGCCCTCCGTCGGGCGGCAAGTCGCGCATCCACGGCGATTATCATCTTGGCCAGGTCCTCGTTTCCCAGGCCGATATCGTCATCATCGACTTTGAGGGTGAGCCGCAACGCTCGCTCGCGGAACGGCGCGCGAAGTCCTCGCCCCTGCGGGACGTCGCCGGCATGCTGCGCTCCTTCGACTATGCCGCAGCCGCGGCCGAACGTCAGTTCCTGGCACGGCATATGGAGGTGCCCGAGGCGATCCGTGAACGCGCCCAGCAATGGCGCGACAAGGCCATCGCCGATTTCCGTGCGAGCTACTTTGCCCGGATGGAAGGCGTGTCGACACTTCCGAACGACGAGGCGGCGGCAGAGCGCCTCTTGCGGCTCTTCCTCCTGCAGAAGGGCTTTTACGAGATCCTCTATGAGGCGGCAAATCGCCCCGATTGGATCGACATTCCGCTGCGCGGCGTTCTTAACCTGATCACCACTGAGGCAAAGCTATGAACACCTGGCGCAAAGAGATCCTGATCTCCTTTCCGGAGATCGACCGCTCTGCGATCGCTGCGCTGATCGAAGGGCGCCATGGCGACCCGTTTTCGCTTCTCGGTCCGCACCGGGCCTCTGCCGGCCTGAGCATCCGTACGTTTCATCCCGGTGCTGAGAGAGCGGAAATCCTCAGCATGGCGGGCGATGAGGTCCTGGCTCAGATGGAGCGGCTCGAGGCGGGCTTCTTTGCGGCCCTGCTCGAGGGGCAGGATCCGAGCCTTCCTTACCGCATCCGCTTCTATGCCGGCGATCAATCCTGGACCGTCGACGATCCCTACCGCTTTCCGCCGATTCTCGGCGAGCTCGATCTGCACCTCCTCTCGGAGGGCAGCCACCGCCGCCTCTACGAGAAGCTCGGCGCGCATCCGACCACGATCGACGGCGTTCAAGGCACGACCTTTGCCGTCTGGGCGCCGAACGCGCAGCGTGTGTCTGTCGTCGGAAGCTTCAACGAATGGGATGGGCGCCGCCACGTCATGCGCAAGCGTGTCGAAAACGGTGTCTGGGAAATCTTCCTGCCGGGTATCGGGCCGGGCCAATACTACAAATACGAGATCCTCTCGCCCGAAGGGCGGCTTCTGCCGCTGAAATCCGACCCCTTCGCCTTCTCTCAGGAAGTGCCCCCTTCGACCGCCTCGCGTGTGACGGGTCTCCCCGACCGCCAATGGCACGACGAGCACTGGATGCAGACCCGGCGCGCGCGCAACGATCGTGCCCAACCGATCTCGATTTACGAAGTGCATCTCGGTTCCTGGCGGCGCGGCGAGGGCAACACCTATCTCGATTACGATGAGCTGGCCGATCAGCTCATCCCCTATGTGAAGGATATGGGATTCACGCATATCGAGCTTTTGCCGATTTCCGAGCATCCCTTCTCCGGCTCCTGGGGCTATCAGCCGATCGGGCTCTATGCCCCGACCTCGCGCTTCGGTTCGCCAGAGGCGTTCGGCCGCTTCGTGGAGCGCTGCCACGCTGAAGGCATCGGCCTCATCATCGACTGGGTGCCGGCGCATTTCCCGACGGACGAGCACGGTCTCGCCCGTTTCGACGGCACGGCCCTTTATGAACATGCCGATCCACGCCAGGGCTTCCACCGCGACTGGAACACGCTCATCTACAATTTCGGCCGGCGGGAGGTGCGCAACTTCCTGGAGGCGAACGCTCTTTACTGGATGGATGAGTTCCACATCGACGGACTGCGCGTCGATGCCGTGGCCTCCATGCTCTACCTCGATTACAGCCGCGAGCCGGGCGACTGGGTCCCGAATGTCCATGGCGGCCGCGAGAATCTCGAAGCCATCTCGTTCCTGCGCGACACCAACACCAATGTCTTCGGGGGCTTCGAGGGTGCAACGACGTTTGCCGAGGAATCGACCGCCTGGCCGGGCGTGTCGCGGCCTGTCGAAACGGGCGGCCTCGGTTTCGGCTACAAGTGGAACATGGGCTGGATGCACGACACGCTCGCCTACATCCACAACGACCCGGTGCATCGCCGTTACCATCACCATCAGATGACGTTCGGCCTGCTCTATGCGTTTTCGGAGAACTTCGTTCTGCCGATCAGCCACGATGAAGTGGTGCACGGCAAGGGCTCGCTCCTCGGTAAAATGCCGGGCGATGAATGGCAGCGCTTCGCCAATCTCAGAGCCTATTTCGGCTTCATGTGGACGCATCCCGGCAAGAAGCTGATTTTCATGGGCTGCGAGTTCGCTCAGGAGCGAGAGTGGAACCACGATCAGTCGCTCGACTGGCATCTCCTCGGCGGCGAGGGACATGCAGGCATGCAGCGGCTCGTGCGCGACCTCAACCATCTTTACCGCGATCTGCCGGCACTCCATCAGCGTGATTGCGAGCCGGCCGGGTTCCAGTGGATCGACGCGTCCGATGCCGATCAGAGCGTCTTTTCCTATCTGCGTCGCGGTGAACGCGGCGAGGATGTCGTCGCCGTCATCTGCAATTTCACGCCGGTCGTGCGGCACGGCTATCGGGTCGGACTGCCCTTCCAGGGCCGCTGGCAGGAATGCCTCAACACCGATGCGGGCGTCTATGGCGGCTCCAATGTCGGCAATGACGGCGAAGTTCGTGCAGAAGAGGTCGGATGGCATGGTCAGCCGGCATCAGCGGCTCTCACCCTGCCGCCGCTCGCCGTGATCGTCTTGAGATACCAGCCCTGAACTCTATTTCGACTTTCTTTTTAGAAGGATCAATGCATGTCGCGGCTTCGCGTGAGGCCCGGTACGCCCCATCCATTGGGGGCGACCTGGGACGGCTCTGGCGTCAATTTTGCCCTCTTTTCGGCCCACGCCGAAAAGGTTGAGCTGTGCCTGTTTGACCGGCAGGGACGACGCGAGCTCGAACGCATCCCGCTGCCCGAACATACCCATGAGGTCTGGCACGGCTATTTTCCGGACCTGCGTCCGGGCCAGCTTTACGGCTACCGCGTCTACGGGCCGTATGAGCCGAAGGCCGGCCATCGCTTCAATCCGCACAAGCTTCTGATCGACCCCTACGCGAAGGCGCTCTACGGCGAGTTGCGCTGGCACGAAGCCTGTTTCGGCTATCGCGTATCCTCGTCGCGGGGGGATCTTTCCTTCGACCGACGCGATTCGGCGCGGTCGATGCCGAAATGCGTGGTTATCGACCCGGCCGTGACCTGGGGCGCGGATGTGGCGCCGAAGACGCCCTGGTCGGATACGATCATCTATGAGGCCCATGTCGGCGGCATGACGGCGCTGCATCCGGAAATTCCGGGACCGGTGCGCGGCACGTTTGCGGGTCTCACCGATCCGGACGTCATCGATCACCTGGTCAAGCTCGGCGTCACCGCGATCGAGCTGATGCCGGTGCATGCCTTCTTCGACGACGAGTTTCTGGTGCGCAAAGGCCTGTCCAACTATTGGGGCTATAACACTGCGGCCTTCTTCGCCCCGGCGCCTCGCTTCATCTCTCCCGGCGCCAGCATCCATGAATTCAAGACCATGGTGCGCAAGCTGCACGAGGCGAACATCGAGGTGATCCTCGATGTGGTCTACAACCACACCGCCGAAGGCAATCGGCTCGGCCCCACCTTGTCGTTCCGCGGCATCGACAATGCGAGCTATTATATTCTCGGCGACGATCCCCGCTATTATTTCGACACGACCGGCACCGGCAACACGCTCAATCTGCGCCATCCGCGCGTTCTGCAGATGGTCACGGATTCGCTGCGCTATTGGGTCGAGGAATGCCATGTCGACGGCTTCCGCTTCGATCTCGCGACGGCGCTCGGGCGCGACCGCGACACCTTCCACAACGATGCGGCCTTCTTCGACGCCATCCGCCAGGATCCGGTCCTGTCGCGCACTAAGCTGATCGCCGAGCCCTGGGATATCGGGCCGGGCGGCTACCAGCTCGGCAATTTTCCTCCCGGCTGGACGGAATGGAACGGCGCCTACCGCGATGTGGTGCGGTCCTTCTGGAAGGGCGACGACGGCATGCTTCCGGATCTCGCCCGCAGCCTTCTCGGCTTTGCCGATCTCTTCGAACATCGTGGCCGCAAGCCGTGGGCGAGCATCAACCTGATCACCGCGCATGACGGTTTCACGTTGAACGACCTCGTCTCCTACAACGACAAGCACAACGAGGAGAATGGCGAGGACAGCCGCGACGGGCACGACGACAATCGCAGCTGGAATTGCGGCGTCGAAGGTCCGACGGACGATCCGGCCATCCTGCAACTGCGCGATCAGCAGCGGCGCAACTTCCTTCTGACGCTTCTCCTGTCCCAGGGTACGCCGATGATCGTCATGGGAGACGAGCAGGGGCGTACGCAGAACGGCAACAACAATGCCTATTGCCAGGACAATGAAACGAGCTGGATGAAGTGGGCCGACCTGCCCGAACGCGATCTTGCCTTGCGGGATTTCACCGCGGCCGCGATCGCCTTCCGCAAGGCCCATCCGCTCCTGCGCCAGACCCGCTTTCTGCACGGCGAGGAGGTTCCCGGCCGCGACATCCCCAACGTGCAGTGGCTGAAGCCCGAGGGCGGCTTCATGGCTGCGGAGGACTGGCAGGATGGTTTGCGCAAATGCATCGGCCTGATGCTGTGTGACGAAGGCACGAGCTGCGTGTTGATCCTCATAAACGCAGCGCCGAACGATTTGAGCTTCCGACTGCCGGCGGCCAAGGGCGTGGAGATGTGGCAGAGGCGGCTTGAAACAGTTCACGGCGACGTTGGCGGCGCGGAATTTGCACCTGACTCGGAGGTGACGATGACGGCGCGCTCGATGATCCTTCTCGAGGGATGATCCTCCGTGAAAACTGACCAAAGAGACCGGGGCTGACCTCGGCGAAAGGGCGAAGGAATGAGTGACACTCTCGACAGGCTGGCCGACGCCCTCGGGATCGAGACGCGCTATTGGGCACTGTCCGGTGAAGAAGTCTTCGCGGGCGACGAGACCAAAGAGGCGATCCTGACCGCCCTTGGCGTCGACGTCTCGGAGGGTGCCGAACGGCCAAGCCTGCGGCCGGCTCTCGGCGGGCTGGAGGCGCCGGAAAAGGCCTGCTTCGTGCCCGGCTTTCTCGAAGACGGTCGCTGCTGGGGCGTCGCCTGTCAGCTTTATGGGCTGCGCACGGCTCGCAACTGGGGCATGGGCGACTTTGAGGATCTCGCAAGGCTTGCCGAAATGCTCGCCGCCGATGGCGCCGACTTTTTGGGCGTCAATCCGCTGCACGCCCTCTTTCTGGCTCTGCCGGAGCGGGTGAGCCCGTTTTATCCTTCGAGCCGGCGGTTTCTGAACCCGCTCTATATCGCAGTCGACGACGTGGCCGGTTTTACGCAGGAGGATAGGCCGCCGCAAAGCTGGCTTAATGAGGCGCGTGCCGCGACGCTCGTCGATTATCCGGGCGTAACGCGCCACAAGCTCTCAGCGTTGTGGCGGATCTTCAACCGCGAGCGCGAGCAGATCCTGGTCGATCAGGATTTCGCGCGTTTTCGCGAGCGCGGGGGCCAGGCGCTCTACGACCATGCCTTGTTCGAGGCCCTGTCGCTCGGGGGGCTCGCCTCACCGACGCCTGGCGGCTGGCATGTCTGGAGTGATGAGTTTCACAGCCCGGACAGCGCCGCCTCTCGCGGCTACGCGGAAGAAAACAGCGATGCCGTGCTCTTTCAGATGTGGCTGCAATTCACCGCCGACGCCCAGCTGGCCGAGGCGCAGCGGCGGGCGCGGCGCGCGGGGATGCGGATCGGGCTCTACCTCGATCTTGCCGTTGGCGTCGCCCCCGACGGCTCGGCCACCTGGACCGACACCCGCACCACTGTGAACGGCATCACCGTCGGGGCGCCGCCGGACTATTTCAACGCCAATGGCCAGGATTGGGGGCTGGCGCCGCTCTCGCCCGCCGGGCTCTTGGACGACGATCTCGAACCCTTTCGGGCGCTGCTCGACAGCATGATGTGCCATGCCGGCGCGATCCGCATCGACCATGCGATGGGCCTTTATCGTCAGTTCTGGATCCCGCAGGGACTAGGCCCGGCGAAGGGCGCCTATATGCGCTATCCGCTGAAGGCGATGCTCGCCGTTCTCGCCGAAGTTTCGCAGGCTTATGAAAGTCTCGTCATCGGCGAGGATCTGGGCGTGGTGCCGGACGGTTTCCGCGAAGTGATGCGCGACACGGCGCTCCATGCCTACAAGGTATTCCTGTTCGAGCGCGAGGAGAGCCGTTTCCGGGGACCGCAGGAATATCCGCCGGCCGCGCTTGCCTGCGTCACCACCCACGACACGCCGAGCCTTCTCGGCTGGTGGACCGGGCACGACATCGACGTGCGTCTTGGGCTCGATCTCCTGCGCCCGGATCAGGCGGACAGCGAAAGGCAGCAGCGGGCGGGGGACCGCCGGGCGGTGGCGCGGCTTCTTGCCGAGCACGGGCTTGGCGAGATCGACGCCGACGATGCGGAAGGTTCCGCAGGCGAGGCCGCCGTGCAAATCTCCAGGCTTCTGGCGCGAAGCCCCTCACGCCTTCTTGCCGTCTCCCTCGACGATCTCGCCGGAGCGCGCGACCAGCCGAACGTGCCGGGGACCATGGACGAACACCCGAATTGGCGTCGGCGTCTTCGCGTCGATCTCGACGAATTGCGCGCCAGTGAACTCTATCGGCGCACCATCGAAGCGCTCCGCGAAGAAAGGCCGCAGCCGTGAAGTGGTGATGCCCTGGCGGGAACCCGATGTGCAGCCTTAAGACCTTCACGCAGAACGCGACCTCGCCCTTGAGCCGGGCTTGCGTTCGGCCCATGGTATGTCCGCGCGCCGGCGGGGGATGGTTCGGCGGGGGAGATTTTCAATGAGCAGAATCGATCCGGATGCGCTGGGTGGCCGCTTGGCCCGGCGCACGATGGCTTTCGTCCTGGCTGGGGGCCGGGGCAGCCGTCTCATGGAGCTGACGGACAATCGAGCGAAGCCCGCCGTCTATTTCGGCGGCAAGAGCCGAATCATCGACTTCGCGCTGTCGAATGCGCTCAATTCCGGCATCAAGCGCATCGCGGTTGCCACGCAATACAAGGCCCACAGCCTTATCCGGCATCTCAACCGAGGGTGGAATTTCTTTCGGCCCGAGCGCAACGAGACGTTCGATCTCTTGCCGGCGTCCCAGCGTGTGGCCGAAGATAAATGGTATGTCGGCACCGCCGATGCCGTGGCGCAGAATATCGACATTATCGAAGATTATGGGCCGGAACTGATCATCATCCTCGCGGGCGATCACGTCTACAAGATGGATTATGAGATCATGCTGGCCCAGCATGTCGACAGCGGTGCTGAGGTTACCGTCGGTTGCATCGCCGTGCCGCGCATGGAAGCGAGGGGCTTCGGCGTCATGCATGTCGACGCCGGCAACCGCATCGTCGATTTCGTCGAAAAGCCGGCCGATCCTCCCGCCATGCCCGACAATCCGGACCTCGCGCTCGCCTCCATGGGCATCTACGTTTTCCATACGAAGGTGCTGTTCGAGCATTTGCGCCGCGACGCCGACGATCCGGACTCAAGCCACGATTTCGGCCGCGACATCATTCCCCGGATCGTCAAGGAAGGCGGCGCGGTGGCGCATCGATTCGCCGAATCCTGCGTCATGTCGGGCGCGGAGCCCGAACCCTATTGGCGCGACGTCGGCACCATCGATGCCTTCTGGGAAGCCAATATCGATCTCACGGATTTCGTCCCCGGCCTCGACCTTTACGATCACAATTGGCCGATCTGGACCTACAGTGAGGTCACGCCGCCGGCAAAGTTCGTGCATGACGAAGAGGGGCGCCGCGGTTCGGCCGTGAGCTCGCTGGTTTCCGGCGGCTGCATCCTGTCGGGTGCGCGCATCGACAAATCGCTCTTGTTCACCGGCGTTCACGCCCATTCCTACAGTGAGCTTTGCCGCGCTGTGGTTCTGCCGCACACCACGATCAACCGGCATGCTCGCCTCACCAACGTGGTCGTCGACCGCGGTGTCGTCATTCCGCGCGGCCTCGTCGTCGGCGAGGATCCGGAAGAAGATGCGCGCCGCTTCCGCCGCACCGACAACGGCATCTGCCTGATCACGCAGCGGATGCTCGACCGCCTCGATTCCGAGGCATAAGTGTTGCCGTGAACAAAGTCCTTTTCGTCGCCTCCGAATGCTATCCGCTGGTCAAGACCGGGGGGCTCGCCGATGTCATCGGGGCCCTGCCGCTCGCGCTTGCCGGGGAAGACGTCGATGCGCGCGTTCTGCTGCCGGCTTACCCAGAGGTATGCGAGCGGCTGAGGGAAGCGGAAGCGCTCCCCTTGCCAGGCGGGAAAGTTCTCGGCCAGGAAGGCCGCCTTCTCGCCGCGACGACAGAGGAAGGGCTCAAGGTCTGGGCGCTCGACGTGCCGGCCTTCTTTGCCCGCGTCGGCAATCCCTATGTCGGGCCGAATGGCCATGACTGGCCGGACAATCATCTGCGCTTTGCCGCCTTGGCGCGCGTCGCCGCCGATATCGCGGCGCACGGCGTCGGCCGATGGCGGCCGCAGCTCCTGCACATCCATGATTGGCAGGCCGGCCTCGTGCCGGCCTATCTCGCTGCGGATGAGATCGATCTGCCGACCCTCTTCACCATTCACAACATCGCCTTCCAGGGTGTCTTTCCCGCGGCGGAGATCACGCGCCTCGGTCTGCCGGGGCGCTATTACCACCGCGACCTGACCGAATTCTGGGGCCAGATCTCCTTCCTGAAGGCAGGCATTGCCATGTCGAGCAAGGTCTCGACGGTGAGTCCGACCTATGCCCGCGAGCTCGAAAGCCCTGAATTCGGCTGGGGCCTCGACGGCCTCATCCGCCACCGCCAGGCCGATATGTGCGGAATCCTGAACGGCATCGATGCCGGCGTCTGGGATCCGGCGAACGATCCGTTGATCGCGGCGCCCTATTCGGCCGAGAAGCCGGCGGGCAAGGCGCGCAACAAGGAGGCGCTGCAGGAGCGTCTCGGCCTTGAAAACGATCCGAACGCGCCGCTCTTTTGCGTCGTCAGTCGCCTGACTCAGCAAAAGGGCATGGATCTTCTTCTGGAAAACCTGCCGCAGCTCTTATGGCGTGGCGGGCAGCTTGCCGTTCTGGGCAGCGGTGAGACGCATCTGGAAGCGGGCTTCCGCGAGGCGGCATTCAACAATCCAGGCCGGGTCGCGACCGTCATCGGGTACAACGAACCGCTGTCGCATCTCCTGCAGGCGGGGGCGGATGCGATCGTCATTCCATCGCGCTACGAGCCCTGCGGCCTGACCCAGCTCTACGGCCTGCGCTACGGCACTTTGCCGATCGTCTCGCGCACCGGCGGGCTCGCCGACACGATCATCGATGCCAATGCCGCTGCCGTTCAGGCGGGAACGGCGACCGGCTTCCAATTCGCGCCGGTAACCCCTGAAAGGCTGCGCCATACGCTCGACCGTGCCTTCGATCTGTGGGCCGACCGAAAAGCCTGGCGTGTCGCCCGGCGCGCGGCGATGCAATCCGATTTCGGCTGGTCCGCCTCGGCCCGGCTCTACAGAAACCTCTACCGGCGCATGCTCAAAGACGCGCGCCAGAAGAAGATGGGAGAGACAAAGTGAACATTGAGACCGTGTCGACAAAGCCGATCGCCGGACAGAAGCCCGGGACCTCCGGCCTCAGGAAGAAAACCGCGGCCTTTCTGGAGCCCGGCTATCTGGAAAACTACATCGCTGCGATCATCGAAGGCATCGGCGGTGTCGAAGGCGCCACGATGGTGATTGGCGGTGACGGCCGCTTCGGCAATCGTCAGGCGATCAAGACGCTCGTGCGCATGCTCGCGGCTGGAGGCGCGAAGCATCTCATCATCGGCCAGAACGGGCTTCTGTCGACCCCAGCCGCCTCCTGTGTCATCCGCAAGCGTCAGGCGACGGGCGGCTTCATCTTCTCCGCCAGTCACAATCCCGGCGGCGAGCACGGCGATTTCGGTCTCAAATACAATCTCGCCAATGGCGGGCCGGCCCCCGAAAACGTCACCTCCGCGATCTACGAGGCGACGCAGACGCTCTCCTCTTACAAGATTGCCGATCTCGACGAGATCGACCTCTCCAAAGTGGCGACGGTCGAGCATGACGGTGTCATGATCGAAGTGATCGATCCGGTCACGGATTATGCCGTCCTCATGGAAGAGCTCTTCGATTTCGATGCGATCTCGGGGCTCTTCGCCTCCGGCTTCCGCCTCGCCTATGATGCGATGCATGCTGCGACCGGCCCCTATGCGAAGGCGATCCTGGAAGGCCGCCTGGGGGCGGCCGTGGGGACGGTGCGCAACGGTGAGCCGCTGCCGGATTTCGGCGGGTTGCACCCCGATCCGAACCCCGTCCACGCCAAGGCGCTTTTCGACCTCATGGCCGCGCCCGAGGCGCCCGATATGGGCGCCGCCTCCGATGGCGACGGTGACCGCAATCTCGTTCTCGGCCCCGGCCTGCCGGTCTCGCCGTCCGATTCCATTGCGGTCCTTGCCGCCAATGCGCATCTCGCGCCCGGCTACAAGCGTGGCCTTGCCGGCGTGGCGCGCTCCATGCCGACGAGCCGCGCCCTCGACCGCGTGGCCGAAGAGCTCGGCATTTCCCTCTACGAGACGCCGACCGGCTGGAAATTCTTCGGCAATCTTCTCGATGCCGGAAAAATCACCATGTGCGGCGAGGAAAGTGCTGGGGCCGGTTCTGACCATGTGCGCGAGAAGGACGGCCTGTGGGCGGTGCTTCTGTGGCTCAACATCCTCGCCGTCCGCCGCCAGTCGATCCCCGAGATCGTGCGCGAGCATTGGGCCCGCTTCGGACGCAATTACTATACGCGCCACGATTATGAGGCGATCGAGACGGAGCGTGCGGAAACGCTGATGTCCGAGCTGACGGCGCGCCTCGGCTCTCTCAAGGGCGAGACCGCCGGCTCCCTCACCATCGAAGGCGCCGACGAATTCGCCTATCACGACCCGATCGATGGCTCCCTCGCCGAGCATCAGGGGCTTCGCATTCTTTTCGAGGGCGGCGGCCGCGCCGTCTTCCGGCTGTCGGGCACCGGCACGGAGGGCGCGACCTTGCGTGTCTACCTGGAGCGCTTCGAGCCGGCGGGCGGCGATCACACTCAGGAGCCGCAGCAGGCGCTCGCCGAAATCATCGCGGCCGCGGGCGAGGTGGCCGGGATCGAAAAACACACCGGCCGCACCGAGCCCGACGTCATCACCTGAGCGGTGATGCCTTTGTGTGAGGAGGAAAGCGCGGCCTGAAGCCCTACTCCCAGGCCGCGCCTTCGAGCGTGTTGAGTGGAATCTTGAGATAGCGCCGGCCATTTGCCTCCGGTTCCGGCAGGCGCCCGCCGTTCATATTGATCTGCAACGCGTGCAGGATCAGCTTCGGCATCGGCAGGTTTTTGTCGCGCTTGTTGCGCAGTCCCACATAGGCGGCCTGCGTTTGCGCCTGCTGGAGGTGTTTGTTCTTCGCCTTCTGTTCGCCGACCGTCGATTCCCATTGCGGCTCGCGCCCGTCCGGCATGTAATCGTGGCCGGTGAAGAGGCGCGTCTCCTCGGGAAGCTTCAGAATCTCCTGGATCGAGTTCCAAAGCGTCGCGGCATCGGCGCCGGGAAAATCCGCCCGCGCCGTGCCGAAATCCGGCTGAAACAGCGTATCGTGGACAAAGGCCGCATCGCCGATGACGTACGTGACGGAGGCAAGCGTGTGGCCCGGAGAGAACATGACGCGGCCTTCGATCTCGCCGATGCGGAAATCGTCGCCATCCGCGAAAAGCCTGTCCCATTGGCGCCCGTCAGCCGGGAAGTCCGGCCAGTTGTAGAGACCCTTCCAGAGCTTCTGCACGTCGGTCACATGCGCGCCGATGGCGCGGGGAGCGCCGGTCTTTTCCTGCAGGTAATGGGCAGCCGAGAGATGGTCGGCATGCGGATGCGTGTCGAGGATCCATTCCGCGACGAGCCCTTCGCGTTCGACAAAAGCGAGGATCTGGTCGGCGTTGAAGGTGGCCGTCGCCCCGGATTTCTCATCGTAATCGAGCACCGGGTCGATGATCGCACAGCGCTTCGTGGCGGGATCTGCCACGACATACTGCACGGAAAACGTTCGTTTATCGAAAAAAGCGGTCACGGCGGGCTTTGCGGAATGGCGCATCATGTCCTCTCTGGTTCCTGACGCCCACCACATGGATCACATTCAGAAAATTGCAAATGTGGGTGACCACCCTCTGCTCCCTTGACCGGCGGGACCCTTCCTGCAACGCCGTGGCGATCGGGATGGCCTGCAAAGAACGACATCCGCCCGACGCGCCGGCCGGATGTCGTTGGTGAGCCATGTCCTTGGTGAGCCGTGTCCGGCCCCTGGTGAGGAAGAGTGCTGATGAGCGTCGATGCGTCGCCCCGCGTTGAAATCAAGATCCTGGATGAGCGTCTCCGGGATTGGGGCCTGCCCTTCGCGCATTCCGCGATGGCGGCCGGGGTCGATCTCAGGGCGTGCCTCGAAGCGCCTCTTACGCTCGATGCCGGAGCGCCCGCGGCGCTCATTCCGGCGGGCTTCGCCCTTTCGATTGCCAATCCCCACATCGCGGCTCTGATCCTGCCGCGTTCCGGGGCCGGGCACAAACGGGGCCTTGTTCTCGGCAATGGCGTGGGGCTGATCGACGCGGACTATCACGGTACGATCATGATCAGCGCCTGGAACCGCAACGCCTCGGGTGACGCCGTCCTGATCGAGCCCGGAGAACGCATCGCGCAGATGCTTTTCGTGCCGGTCCTGACACCGCGTTTTCAGGAAGTGGCGGAGTTTTCGGGCCTTAGCGAGCGGGGTGAGGGCAGCTTCGGCTCGACGGGCTGATCTCGTCGGATCGACCAACAAAACCGCGCACATCCGTTTCACGAGATGAAAATTGTTCCGGGAGATGCAATTTGTGCGCTCCTCTTCGAGACGGCGCGCAGCCCCGGAAAACCGCCGATCTTGGCTCCATTGAGGCGAAAAGATGGCGGCTAAAGGTTGACTCATCGGCCCCTCGGCCATACCTCTCCTGCCACCCAATCCTCTTTTAGTTGAAATCGCAAAGGACCAAGCGACTTGAGCGAAAGCGAGACGCTTGTTGTCAAAAATCTTTTTAAGGTTTTCGGCGACGACCCCGCCAAGGCGATCTCCCTCTACCGGGAGGGGCTCGATAAAGACGGGATATACGAGAAGACGGGGATGACGGTCGGCGTCTGTGACGCCAGTTTTACGGTTCACGAGGGCGAAATCTTTGTCGTGATGGGGCTTTCCGGCTCCGGCAAATCGACGCTCGTGCGCATGTTGAACCGGCTGATCGATCCTTCCGCTGGCGAGATCATCGTCAAGGGCTCCGACATTGCGGCCATGTCCGACAAGGAGCTCATGCATTTCCGTCGCAAACACATCAGCATGGTGTTTCAATCCTTCGCGCTGATGCCACATCTGAGCGTTGTGCAGAACGCCGCCTTCGGGCTGGAGCTCGCCGGCGTGCCGCTGGCCCAGCGTGAGGAAAGAGCCCGCACCGCGCTCGCCCAGGTCGGGCTCGAGGCCCGCGGCGACAGTTACCCCAACGAACTCTCGGGTGGCATGCAGCAGCGCGTCGGTCTGGCGCGCGCGCTCGCCAACGATCCATCCATCCTTCTGATGGACGAAGCCTTTTCGGCCCTCGATCCGTTGATCCGAACGGAGATGCAGGACGAGCTTGTGACACTGCAGGAAGAGCAGCAGCGCACCGTCATCTTCATCTCCCACGATCTCGACGAGGCGATGCGCATCGGTGATCGCATCGCCATCATGGAAGGCGGCCGCGTCGTCCAGGTCGGTACACCTGACGAGATCTTGAACAACCCGGCCGATGATTACGTCGCTTCCTTCTTCCGCGGCGTGAACGTGTCGAACGTCCTCACCGCCGGCGACGTCGCCGTGCGGGAACAGGTGACGACGGTGGAGCGCGACGGCCAGATCCGCAGCATTTTGCAGCGGATCGGCAAGGCCGACCGCGACTATGCCTATGTCCTCGACCGGCGTCAGCATTTCCACGGCGTGGTCTCCGCCGCCTCGCTCGAAGAGCAGGTGAAGTCGGGAAAACCGGAGCTCCGGAATGCCTTCCTTCCCGATATCGAGCCTTTGAAGGCCGATACGAGGATCGGAGAGATCATCGGCGCCGTTGCGGCCGCGCCCTGCGGCCTGCCGGTGGTCGACGACAATGGGCGCTATCTCGGCGTCGTCTCAAGGGCGCTGCTTCTGCAAGCCTTGGACAGGGAGACCGCGCAAGATGCCTGAGACCAGCAATCCCTGGGCCTCGTCGGCCCAAAGTGGTGCCGACAGCGCGGCCTCTTCCGGCGCCGACGCTGTCGCACAGACCTCAGATGGCGCCGCCTCCGGAGCGGCCGATGCGGCCTCCGGTTCCGCCAATCCCTGGGGCGCGAGCGGCGGTTCCGATGCCGGCGTTCCGGCCGGCGGCGGCTCTTCGACGCCGGATTGGTTGAGCCAGGCGGCACCCCCGCCGCAGCACCATTTCGATATCATGCATCCGTTCGATCGGGCGATCATTCCGATCGAAGACTGGGTGGAGCATCTCCTCGACTGGGTGGTCGCCAATTTCCGTCCGATCTTTCAGGCCGTGCGCCTGCCGATCGATTGGGTGCTGTCGGCCATTCAAAGCGCCCTTCTCGGCGTGCCGGCAGTCGTCATGATCGTCCTCCTTGGTCTGCTCGCCTGGCAGGCGGCTGGGCCACGGCTCGGCATCGGCGCGGTAATCGCTCTGACCTTCATCGGCGCGATCGGCGCCTGGGATCAGAGCATGGTGACGCTGGCGCTGGTCTTCACCTCAGTCTTCTTCTGCATTTTGATCGGTTTGCCGATGGGCATCTGGCTGGCGCGCAACGACCGCGTCGCGCAGATCGTCCGGCCGATCCTCGATGCCATGCAGACGACGCCGGCCTTCGTGTATCTTGTGCCGATCGTGATGCTTTTTGGTATCGGCAACGTGCCGGGTGTCATCGTGACGATCATCTTCGCGCTGCCGCCTCTGGTCCGCCTCACCAATCTCGGCATCCGCCAGGTTCCGGGCGATCTCATCGAAGCAGCCAAGAGCTTCGGCTCATCGAAGCGGCAGCTCCTCTACAAGGTGCAGCTGCCGATCGCCATGCCGACGATCATGGCCGGCGTGAACCAGACGCTGATGCTGGCGCTGTCGATGGTGGTGATCGCCTCTATGATCGCGGTCGGCGGCCTCGGTCAGATGGTTCTGCGCGGCATCGGCCGTCTCGATATGGGCCTCGCCACCGTGGGCGGCATTGGCATCGTGCTTTTGGCCATCATCATCGACCGGATGACACAGTCGCTTGGTATCACCAAACGGGACCGCGGCAATATCGCCTGGTACGAGACCGGCCCGGTCGGATTGGTGCGGCGCCTCACCGGGCGGGGGTCTGCAGCGTCGAAGAACGCGAAGACCGAGCCCAGAGAAGCGTAGGCCCGGCGGCACCCAGCCGGACCTGCAGAAACGGCCGCTTTGCGGCCACGATGAAAACCCCGAAGGGAGATCACATCATGAACTACCCGATGACACCGAAAGCCTTGCGCGGGCTTGCGGCTGCTGCCGGCCTCACGGCCGCGCTCGCCGCGGGCTCTGCGCTTGCCCAGGACAAGCCGGGCGAAGGCGTGGAAGTGATTCCGCTCAAATCCTCTATTGCGGAGGAGACCTTCCAGACCGTTCTCGTCAACAAGGCGCTTGAAGAGCTGGGCTACGACGTCCAGCCGATCAAGGAACTGGAATATGCGACGGCCTATGTCGCGCTCGCCAATGGCGACGGCACCTTCATGGCCGACAGCTGGGATCCGTTGCACAAGGATTTCTTCGAGGAAGCCGGCGGCAAGGATAAGATCTACCGCGAAGGCGTCTACTCACCCGGCGCGCTGCAGGGCTATCTGATCGACAAGAAGACGGCCGAAGAGCACAACATCACCAATCTCGGCCAGCTCAAGGATCCGGAGATCGCCAAGATCTTCGACCATGACGGCGACGGCAAGGCCGACCTCACCGGCTGCACCCCGGGCTGGGGCTGCGAGAAGGTGATCGAGCATCAGCTCGACGCGTTCGACCTGCGCGACACGGTCACCCACAACCAGGGCTCCTATTCCGCGATCATCGCCGACACGATCACCCGCTACAAGCAGGGCGAGCCGGTTCTCTATTACACCTGGACGCCTTACTGGGTGTCTGGTGTGCTCGTTCCGGGCAAGGACGTGGTCTGGCTGAACGTGCCGTTCTCCTCGCTTCCGGGTGAGCGCAAGGACGTCGACACCTCGCTGCCGGACGGCTCCAACTACGGCTTCCAGGCCAACGAGCAGAAGATCGCTGCCAACCGCGAATTTGCGGAAGCCAACCCGGCGGCTGCGAAGCTCTTCTCCGTCATGGAGATCTCGGCCAACGATATTTCCGCTGAGAACCTTCTGATGCGCGACGGCCAGGATTCCGAGGAAGACATCGAGCGTCACGCTGATGCTTGGATCAAGGGCCACCAGGAAGAGTGGAACGATTGGCTGGACCAGGCTCGCGCCGCGGCCGAGTAAGCGACAGCTCACCAGGATGCGGCCGTGGTGCCGCATCCAAAAATTCTGGAAGGCCGGCTCCGAGCGAGCCGGCCTTTTTCTTTGGCCACTTTCTTGGGTCGCGTGCGGGTTCTTTCGACCGCGTAGGGGTGGTCAAATCTCGGGACCGCGCTCTTTGCGGTGGCACGACGACAGGCTGAAGCGAAAAGGGGGCGACGCATGATCGATTGGGTGAGGCACGCCATTGCCTGGCATGTTTATCCGCTGGGTTTTGCGGGCGCAGAGGCGGAGAATGATCGCGCGGCGCCGGTGGCGCACCGCCTCCCGCGGCTCGAAAACTACCTTGACTATGCGGTGGAGCTCGGCGCGTCGGCACTTGCGCTGGGGCCGGTTTTTCAGTCGGCCACGCACGGCTACGACACGCTCGATTATTTTGCCGTCGACCGCCGCCTCGGCGACGATGGCGACTTCGATCGCCTGGTCCATGAGGCTCATGCCCGCGGCCTCAAGATCATTCTCGACGGCGTGTTCAACCATGTTGGCCGTGACCACCCGTTCTTCCGCGATGTGATCGAGCACGGCCCAAAAAGCGATAAGGCGGCCTGGTTTCGCCTGACATGGCCGCAGGACTGGCAGCCTGGCAGCGAGCCGCAATACGAGAATTTCGAAGGCCACGATCAGCTCGTTGCGCTCAATCACCACGAGCCGGCGGTGGCAGAATACGTTGCCTCGGTCATGGATCATTGGCTGGCGCGCGGCGCCGACGGCTGGCGCCTGGATGCGGCCTATGCGGTGCCGCCGGCGTTCTGGGCAAAGATCCTGCCCGGACTTCGTCAAAAGCACCCGAACGCCTTCATCTTCGGCGAGGTCATTCACGGCGACTATCCGGCTATCGTCCGGGAATCGGGCTTCGATTCGCTCACCCAGTACGAATTGTGGAAGGCCTTATGGAGCGCCCTCAACGACCGCAACTTCTTCGAGCTCGCCTGGGCCTTGGAGCGCAATGACGCGCTCTTGGACGATTTCGTGCCCGTCACCTTCCTCGGCAATCACGACGTGACACGCATCGCCTCCAAGTTGACCGACGAGCGTCATCTGCCGCATGCCGTTGTGCTCCTCTTCACCCTGCCTGGCACGCCCTTCGTCTATTATGGCGACGAACAGGCCTTCCGCGGCATCAAGGAAGACCGGATCGGCGGCGATGATGCGATCCGCCCGGCGTTTCCCGACAGTCCTGCTGAGCTGTCGGAGCTCGGGGCGCCGATCTTCCGCCTGCATCAGGAGCTGATCGGCCTTCGCCGGCGCCATGCCTGGCTTCACGGCTCGCGGGTCACGGTGCGTCACCTCGAAAATGCAGCGCTCGTTTATGAGAGTGCGGCAGGGGGGGAAAAGATCCTGGTCGCGCTCAATCTGCAGGAGGAGCCGGCCCGTCTGCCGGTGTCGGCCGCACGCGAGCAGCTTGCAGGCGAAGCGAACCTCGAAGGGGAAGGTGAGGAGAGTGTCGCCGTGGTGCCGGGACATGGCTTTGCAGTGTTCAGCTGCTGATGCACCACCCTGGAGGAAACACGACGCTGTGAGCCCGGCGTTTCTGCCCGGCAGCCCCTCGTGCATCCTTTTGGGGAGCCTGGCAGTTGGTATCGACAACCCTGAGGTGGAGACAAAGGAGCAGCCCTTGACCAGCACCATCAATGCCATGTTGGGCGGCCTCATCGGCGGCGCAATCGTGACCGCCGTGATCGCGGCCGGCCGTCAAAGCGGACTGGCCGACATCGCGCTTCCTGAAGAGGAGGAGGCGCTGTTCGATCGGCCTTCGCAGGCGCTTTCGCGCCGCCATGATGCGCGCGTCTGGGCATCGTCGCAGGGCAACCATCTCCTCGCGGCGGCCGGTTTCGGTCAGGCCTATTCGGTTGTGCGCGAGCGCTTTCCGGCGGTTTCGCCAGCGCTCCTCGGCGCGGGTTTCGGCGCGCTCCTGCATGTCGTGACCTCGGCGGGCCTCGGTCATGCCGTCGGCATCGCCCATGGCCGCTTTCGCGCGCCCGAGGGTCAGGCCGGCAAGCGCTTCGGCATGCACGTGATCTTCGGCGTGGCGACTGCGCTTGCCACCGACATGATCGAGCGCCGCCGCCGATAAGGCATCGTCGCGGGACGTCGGGGCCCTGAAACTTCAGTACGCGTGTGTGCTTTGCCGAAATGGAATCTGGTGCTCCCCGCGGGTGCATTTCTGAAATGCCGTTCTTTCGCGGCGGCCCGAATCGCGGAGCTGCACCTCGCCGGGAACAGCGGCGGGGCCTAGGTTGTTGGCCTAGAGATTTCCGAAATTTTCGATGGAGGACGCCATGAACGATCAGGCGCTTCAGCGCGATGTCACTGCCCGCAAGCCAGGTCGTGGCCGCATCTACAATTCGATTACCGAGACGATCGGCGACACGCCGATCGTACGCCTCGACAAGCTCGCCAAGGAGAAGGGCGTTCAGGCCAATCTTCTGGCGAAGCTCGAATTCTTCAACCCGATCGCCTCGGTCAAGGACCGCATCGGCGTGGCCATGCTGGAAGCGCTGGAGCGCGACGGCAAGGCAAAGCCCGGCGAGACGACGCTGATTGAGCCGACATCCGGCAACACCGGCATCGCGCTCGCCTTCGCAGCGGCCGCCAAGGGCTACAAGCTGATCCTCGTCATGCCCGAAACGATGTCGATCGAGCGTCGCAAGATGGTGGCGCTCTTGGGCGCCGAGCTCGTTCTCACCGAAGGTCCGAAGGGCATGAAGGGCGCCATCGCCAAGGCGGAGGAGCTTCTCGAGCAGACGCCGAATTCCGTCATGCCGCAGCAGTTCGACAATCCGGCCAATCCGGAGATCCACCGCAAGACGACGGCCGAGGAGATCTGGAACGATACCGGCGGCGCGATCGATGCTCTCGTGGCTGGCATTGGCACGGGTGGAACCATCACCGGCGCCGGCCAGGTGCTGAAGGAGCGCAAGCCAGATATCCGCGTCGTGGCGGTCGAGCCGGCGGACAGCCCGGTGCTGGCCGGCGGCAATCCTGGCCCGCACAAAATCCAGGGCATCGGCGCAGGCTTTGCCCCGAAAGTGCTCGACACGTCGGTCTATGACGAGATCATTCCAGCGACCAACGACGAAGCTTTCGAATATGCCCGCCTTGTCGCGCAGCTTGAAGGCGTGCCGGTCGGCATTTCCTCAGGCGCGGCCCTGTCGGCTGCCGTGAAGCTCGGCCAGCGGCCGGAATACGCGGGCAAGAACATCGTCGTGATCATCCCCTCCTTCGCCGAGCGCTATCTGTCGACGCCGCTTTTCGAAGGTCTCGGCGAGTAAGAGACAGGATCCACGCCGACACGGGCTTCGGGAAAGGCGGCCTTCGGGCCGCCTTTTTCGTTGGGCCGATTTTTTCATCGAGCCGGTAGGTGACGCGTGCTGGCGCCCGTTTTTCGCGGTCTGAGGCGGAGGGACGGGCAGGGCGGTCACATCGGACCGCTTATCCTTTGTCCAGCACCAATCCGGCCGGCTCCGTCTTCGCCTCGTAGCGGCAGAGATCGGCGATGACGCAATCGGGGCATTTCGGTTTGCGCGCCACGCAGACATAGCGCCCGTGCAGGATCAGCCAGTGATGGGCGTGGAGCTTGAAATCGTCGGGCACGACTTTTTCGAGCATCAGCTCAACGGCGAGCGGATCCTTGCCGGGCGCGAGCCCCGTCCGGTTGGACACCCGAAAAATATGCGTGTCGACGGCGATGGTCTTTTCGCCGAAGGCGACGTTCATGACGACATTGGCGGTCTTGCGCCCGACGCCCGGCAGCTTTTCCAGGGCTTCCCGGCTCGGCGGGACTTCGCCCTGATATTCGGCGATGAGCTGCTGCGACAGCGCCACGACGTTCTTCGCCTTGTTGCGGTAAAGCCCGATCGTCTTGATGTGCTCGCGCACGGCCTCCTCGCCGAGCGCCACCATCTTGTCCGGGGTCGGGGCGACGCGGAAGAGCTCTTTGGTCGCCTTGTTGACCCCGGCATCCGTCGCCTGCGCCGACAGAACCACAGCGACGAGCAGCGTGTAAGGGTCGGTGTGCACGAGCTCGCTCGTCGGCTCCGGCCGCTCCGCCTTCAGCCGCGAGAACAAGGTGACGATCTCGTCTTTGGAGAGGAGGGAGCCGGCGGGAGCCGCTTTCTTCCTTTTGACACTCGTGTTTTTGCCCATCTTCTCCCTATAATCATTCCAAATGAATGAGAGCAACGCGCCTGTCGCCGCCTCCGGCGACGAGGAGATCTTTTCGGTCACGTTGACGCCGCACCGTTCGCTCGGCCCGCGGGGCTTCGTTGCGGTCATGGCGGTCTTCGGCGCGACCTGTTTTCTGTCCGGCCTGTTGTTCTGGCGTCTCGGAGCCTGGCCGATCGGCGCTTTTTTCGGCCTCGACTTCCTGATCTTGTTGGGCGCCTTCGCGCTCAGTTACCGCTCCGGTCGTGCCTTCGAGGACGTGACCGTCAGCCGCAGAGATCTCCTCATCCGCAAGGTCGCCCCGAACGGGCGGGCGCGTGAGCTGAGGCTCGATCCCTATTGGAGCCGGCTGGAGGTGCGCGAGCTCGAAGACGAAGGCGTGGTGCGCCTTCACCTCGTCAGCCGGGGCGAGAACGTGACAATCGGTGAATTCCTCAATCCCGACGACCGGGCGAGCCTTGCCGATGCGCTAAGCGACGCGCTCCATGCTGTCAGACGTCCGCCTGCCTTCGCCGAAACCATGATGGAGGCCGGCTAGTCCACCACCCGGTGCGCAAGAAACGGGTGGCAGCGGCGTCGAAGCGCGGTCATCGTACAGCCTGGAGGACCGCTATGACCATGCACAGCCCCCTTGCTTCTTCCATGACGAACCGCGACCCGACGAACCCCGAGGCGGATTACGCAATCGTTTGCGCGGTGATTGCCTATCTCAGCAGGAATTACCGCGACCAGCCGGAACTGGAGGAGATCGCGGCCGAGGTCGGCATGAGCCCGACGCGCCTGCACAAGCTCTTCACGCGCTGGTGCGGCCTGTCGCCGAAGGGGTTTCTGCAGGCGGTCACCCTCGATCACGCCAAGCGGCTTCTCGATCAATCCGCCAATCTTCTCGACGCGAGCTACGAGCTCGGGCTTTCGGGCCCTGGGCGCCTGCACGATCTCTTCGTCACCCACCACGCCATGACGCCGGGTGCCTATAAGAGCCGTGGCGAGGGGCTGGAGATCGCCTATGGGTTCCACGCCTCGCCCTTCGGCAAGGCTCTGCTTTTGGTGACGGATTACGGCCTCGCCGGCCTCGCATTCGCCGATCCGGGCGAGGAAGAGGCGACACTTGCCGAAATGACGGGGCGGTTTCCGCAGGCCCGCTATCGCCATGCCCCGGACGCGACGGCGCGCTATGCCGAGCGCGTCTTCGTACCCTCCGCCTGGCGAGCCGAGGAGCCTCTGCGGGTCGTCTTCATCGGCTCCGACTTCGAGGTGCGCGTCTGGGAAAGCCTCCTCAAAATTCCCGTGGGCGCGGCGACGAGCTACGGTGCTTTGGCGAAAAAGCTCGAACGGCCGAAGGCGGCCCGTGCCGTCGGTGCCGCCGTCGGCCGCAATCCGATTTCTTTCGTCGTGCCCTGTCATCGCGTCGTCGGGGCAAAGGGCGCGCTCACCGGCTACCATTGGGGCATCACCCGCAAGCGCGCCATGCTCGGCTGGGAATCGGGGCTCCTCACGAAGGGTTGAAGCCGCCCGCAGGTCTCGCTCGGGCTGGACCTTGGGACAGCCCATCCGCATAGTCTGACGGCCGAGCGGGAGATAACGATGACGACAAAGGAATGGCAGGCGGTCGACAGCTATCTCGAAGCGACCGTTGTGGGGTCGGATGACGCGCTTCGGGCGGCGCTCGCCGCCAACGAGGCGGCCGGGCTCCCGGCGATCGATGTCTCCCCGGCCCAGGGCAAACTCCTTCACCTTCTCGCCCGCATGGCGGGAGCGAAACGCATTCTCGAAATCGGCACGCTCGGCGGCTATTCGACGATCTGGCTGGCCCGTGCCCTTCCGGACGATGGCCGTCTCGTGAGCCTCGAAGCGGCGGAAGAGCATGCGGCGGTGGCGCGCGCCAACATCGCCAGCGCCGGGCTGGCGGAGAAGGTCGAGATCCGTGTCGCCCCGGCGCTCGAGACGCTGCCGCGGCTTGTCGAGGAGGGAGGAGGCCCCTTCGATTTCATCTTCATCGACGCAGATAAGCCGAACAACCCGGCCTATCTGGAATGGGCGCTCAAGCTCTCGCGATCCGGCACCGTCATCCTCGGCGACAATGTCGTGCGCGACGGGCAGGTGAGAGACCCGCAATCCTCCGAGCCGGGTGTCGTCGGCACACGCCGATTCCTGGAGATGATCGGTGATGAGCCGCGCCTCTCCGCGACGGCGATCCAGACCGTCGGTGCCAAGGGATGGGACGGCTTCGTTCTCGCCCTCGTTGCCTGACGGGCTGGCGCTTCGGCAGGTGGATCAGAGGTTTGCCGCGAGATGCTGCTCGTTGCGCCGCCCTTGACGAAGCGGCGCGCCGGGTCCATCTCCCGTCCACGATGTGAAAGCGCGCAATTTGTCGCGTGCGATGAGGTTTCGATGTTCATCCAGACCGAAGAAACGCCCAACCCAGCAACGCTGAAATTCCTGCCCGGGCGGGACGTGCTGCCGGCCGATACGCGCGATTTCCGCACAGCGGAAGAAGCCGCATCTTCGCCTTTGGCGGAACGGATCTTCGCCGTGGACGGCGTCGCCGGCGTCTTCCTCGGCCAGGATTTCATCACCGTCACCAAGGACGATGCTGAATGGCAGCACATGAAGCCGGCCGTCCTCGGCGCCATCATGGAGCATTACCTCTCCGGCGAGCCGGTACTCGCCGACGCGCATGAGGAAGAAGACGGCGACGAATTCTTCGACAATGCCGACAGTGAGACGGTCGGCATGATCAAGGAATTGATCGAGACGCGCGTGCGCCCGGCCGTTGCCAATGACGGTGGCGATATCACCTTCAAGGGCTTCAAGAACGGCGTCGTGTTTCTCAACATGCGCGGCGCCTGCGCCGGCTGCCCGTCGTCGACGGCGACCTTGAAGCACGGCATCGAGAACCTTTTGCGTCATTTCGTGCCGGACGTTCAGGAGGTGCGCCCGGTCTGATCGGGTCAGCCCTTCGCTTTCTTCATCTCGACAGCGATTGCCCCCGTGAGTAGAGCGGGGGTGATGCTTCTCGCCCTCGACACTGCCGGACCTTTTTGCGCCGTCGCGCTCGCGACCCTCGAAGACGGCAAGATCAATTGTCATGCCCGCCGCGAGGTGGAGATCGGCCGCGGTCATGCCGAGCGGCTTTTCCCCTTGATCGAGGAATGCCTGGCTGACGCTTCCGCCACCTATTCCGATCTGACGGCGGTTGCGACCACGCTCGGCCCGGGCTCCTTCACCGGCATCCGCATCGGCGTTGCGGCCGCGCGCGGGCTTGCGCTCGCACTGCAAATCCCTGCCCTCGGCGTCGATGTCCTCGAGGCGCTGTGCGAGGGCGTGCGCCACGGCGAGGCCGCGCATCGTGCGGCGGGTCTCGTCGCAGCGATCCTTGATGCCGGCCGCGGCAACGTCTTCCTGCGCATGGAAGAGATTTCCTCCCGAGAGGAGATCATCGCCTCGCAACGGGAGGTGCAGGATGAGGCGGCCGCCTTTCTTGCGCCTTATGCGTTCGAGGGGCTCGTGCTTTGTGGCGCGGGCGCCAATGGTATTGCGGGGATGCTCGCAGCCGACGGTCTTCCCGCGATCGTCGCCGATGCGCGTCCCTCCGCCGACATCGCCATGGTCGCCCGTCTTGCCCTTTCAGGGCATGCGGTGAGCCCGCCCAGACCGCTTTACCTGCGTCCTCCCGACGCCAAACCGCAGACGGACAAATCCCTGAGACGGCGCCTTAAGACATCATGATTCCCCGTATCGAGATCACCCTGCGCGACGCGACGTCCGAGGACAGCCCGATTCTCGCCCGCATCCACGCCGACGCCTTCCGTCACGCCTGGACCGATGGCGACTTCGCGTCCTTCCTGTCTCAGAATGGCGTGAAGGCGCTGGTGGCGTTCCATACCGGTCGCGTGACGCGTCGGGCGCCGGCCGGCTTCATCCTTTATCGTCAGGCAGCGGACGATTCGGAGGTGCTGACGCTTGCCGTCCTGAACGCCTATCGGCGGCGCGGCATCGCCCAGAGGCTCGTCGAAGAGACGATGCGCCGGCTCTACCACGAGCGGGTGGCGACTTTGCATCTGGAGGTGGAGGCCGGCAACGCGGCGGCCGTCTCGCTCTACCGCAAGCTCGGCTTCGAGGAGGTCGGCAAAAGGCCGGCCTATTATGCCCGCGATGATCACACCCGCCTGCCGGCGCTTGTCATGCGCCGGGACCTCCTCTAGCCGCAGCACCGGAGACAAGCCCATGCAAGACACGCCGCGTTGTCCGCATCCTGCGAGTGCCTGCCGTTGCGGTGGTCTCTCGCTACGCTTGATCCGCGCCGTGCCGGCGCCGATCGCAGGGTAGGGCTCGGATGTTTGCACATCTCCGGCTTGCCGCGGCGGCCTTTCTCTTCCTCCTGTCTCTGCCTTTTGCCATTCCGGCGCAGGCGCTGGGCCTCTGGCTCGGTGGCCGTTGGGCGAAGATCGTGCCGCTGTACTGGCACCGCTTTGTTCTGCGCCTCTTCGATATCCACCTTTTCGTGCATGGGAAGATCGCCGGCGAACGCCCGCTGCTTCTCCTCGCCAATCACATCTCCTGGCTCGATATCCCGGTCTTGAGCGCGATCGCTCCGGTCTCTTTCATTGCGAAGAAGGAGGTGGCCGACTGGCCGCTTTTCGGTCTCTTCTCCAAATTGCAGCGCTCCGTCTTCATCGACCGGGATAGGCGCCATCAGACCGGCAAGGCGGCGGATGAGATCGCGGGGCGTCTCGTCGCCGGGGATGTCATGGTGCTCTTCCCGGAAGGCACGTCCTCCGATGGCAACAAGGTGCTCGCCTTTCGCTCCGCTATCGTCGGCGCCGCCCAGCGCAGTTTTTCGGACGGCCGGCCCGTCACGCTGCAGCCGGTCGCGATCGCCTATACCCGCATGCTCGGCATGCCGTTCGGTCGCCAGCACCGGCATTGGGTCGCCTGGTATGGCGGTATGGATCTCCTGCCGCATCTGAGCCGCTTGATGTCACAGGGCGCGGTCGACGTGCATGTCGCCTTCCTGCCACCCGTAACGATCGCGCGCGACGGCGACCGCAAGCGCGTCACCCGCGCGGCGGGTGCGCTCGTCAAAGAGGTGGTGGCCGAGCTCAATGCCGGCCGCGATCCCCAAAAAGTGATGCGCATGGCCGAAGAAATATCGCTTGAACCTGAGCCTGAAAGGGCCTAGCGAGCGCGGCTCAATTCGGTTAAAGCTGGTATATGATGCGCTTGGCGAGGAGCACGCGCCGTTTTTCATGAACACGGCGAGACGCAAAGTTTTCATCAAGACGTACGGATGTCAGATGAACGTCTACGATTCCGATCGTATGACGGACGTGCTGGCACGTGACGGCTATGATGCTGTCGAGACGGCGGAAGACGCCGATCTTATTGTCCTGAACACCTGCCATATCCGCGAAAAGGCCGCCGAAAAGGTCTATTCCGAAGTCGGCCGCCTGCGCCCCTTGAAAGAGGCGGCGAAGGAGGAAGGCCGGCGCGTGGAGATCGCCATCGCCGGCTGTGTGGCGCAGGCCGAGGGTGAGGAGATCATCCGGCGCGCGCCGATCGTCGATGTCGTCGTCGGCCCGCAGAGCTACCATCGTCTCGGTGCCGCGCTTGCGCGCGCCCGTGAAGGCGGCGCGGCGGTGGAAACCGAATTCCCGGCGGAAGACAAATTCGATCATATCCCCTCGCGGGCGCGCGCCCGTCCCGGGCTTGCGGCCAATCCGGCGGCGTTCCTCACGGTGCAGGAAGGCTGTGACAAGTTCTGCACCTTCTGCGTCGTGCCTTATACGCGCGGCGGCGAATTCTCCCGTCCGGTCGCCAAGATCCTCGCCGAAGCGCGGCGCCTCGTCGGCTCCGGCGTGCGCGAGATCATGCTCCTCGGCCAGAACGTCAACGCCTATCACGGCGAGGCCGAGGACGGGTCCGACTGGTCGCTTGCCCGTCTCGTGCTGGAGCTGGCGGAGATCGAGGGGCTGGAGCGCATCCGCTACACGACCTCGCATCCGCGCGACATGGCCGACGATCTGATCGCCGCCCATCGCGACTGCGACAAGCTGATGCCGTATCTGCATCTTCCCGTGCAGTCGGGCTCCGACAAGATCCTTGCCGCCATGAACCGCCGTCATGGGCGCGAGGAGTATTTCCGTCTCGTCGACCGGCTGCGTGAAGCGCGCCCCGATCTTGCTCTGTCGGGCGATTTCATCGTCGGCTTTCCGGGCGAGAGCGAGGGCGATTTCGCCGCCACGATGGATCTCGTCGCCCGCGTCGGCTACGCCTCGGCCTATTCCTTCAAATATTCCCCGCGTCCCGGCACGCCGGCGTCCGAGCGTGAGCAGCTCGACGAAGCCGTGAAGTCGGAACGTCTGCAGCGCCTTCAGGCGCTTTTGAGCGAGCAGCAGACGCGCTTTAATGCGGCCATGCAGGGCAGGGTGATCGATGTGCTTCTGGAAAAGCCCGGCAGGCGTCCAGGCCAGCTCGTCGGCCGCTCGCCGTTCCTCCAGGCCGTGCATGTCGATGCGCCGGCGCATCTCATCGGCGAGATCGTCTCCGTGAAGGTGGATGAGATCGGCGCCAATTCTCTTTTCGCCAGCCTGATGAGCCCCCCATTGGAAAGGCTTTCCGCCTGATGGCAGTGTCGCGTCCGCGGCCGAAGCGGGAAAGATCCGCGACTTCGGAAGAGATCGAACTCGTCTTCGACGACAACCGTCTGGCGAGTGCTCTTTTCGGCGAATACGACCAGAACCTTGCCCTGATCGAGCGGCGGATCGGCGTCGAAGCCGTCGCCCGCGGCAATGTCGTGCGCCTGATCGGCGAGCCGGACGAGCTGCGTCAGGCGCGCGCCATCCTCAACACGCTCTATCAGCGTCTCCTGGAAGGTCACGACGTGCTGCAGGGCGACGTGGAGGGTGCGATCCGCATGGCCGATACGCCGGGCGCACAATGGTCGCTGCCGAGCCTGGAGACGGGCTCACGCGTTCAGCTTGCCCAGATCGGCACGCGCAAGCGCTCCGTCACCGCCCGCACGCCGCGCCAGGACACGTATATTCGGGCGATGGACCGTTGCGAGCTCATCTTCGGCATCGGTCCGGCCGGCACCGGCAAAACCTATCTCGCGGTCGCCTTCGCCGCCGCCCTTCTGGAGCGCGGCGACATCGAACGCATCATCCTATCGCGCCCCGCGGTCGAAGCCGGCGAGCGGCTCGGCTTTCTGCCGGGCGACATGCGCGAGAAGGTCGATCCCTATCTCAGGCCGCTTTACGACGCCCTCTATGACATGATGGCCGCCGACAAGGTGGAACGGCTTCTCGCTTCCGGCACGATCGAGATCGCGCCGCTCGCCTTCATGCGCGGGCGCACGCTCTCCCATGCCGTCGTCATTCTCGACGAGGCGCAGAACACCACCGCCATGCAGATGAAGATGTTTTTGACCCGTCTCGGCGAGGGGTCGAAAATGGTGGTGACGGGCGACCCGACGCAGATCGATCTCAGGGAAGGCGACATTTCCGGCCTCATGGAAGCGACGCGCATCCTGAACGGCGTGGAAGGCATCGAGATCGTGCGCTTCGGCGCGGAGGACGTTGTGCGCCATGCCCTCGTGCAGCGCATCGTCGACGCCTATGACAAGCAAAGCCGTGCCGTATCCAAGGGCGAGCTCTGAGGACACATGTCTGCCGTTGCGATCGACGTGATTCGCGAGACGGAGGCGTGGCCTCCGCAGACCGAGCTCGACCCGTTGATGGACAAGGCCGTCGGCGCGGCTCTTGCCGTCGCCGGCTGGACGCCGCCTGAAGGCGCCCTTGAACCTGTCGAACTCAGCATCGTCCTGACCGACGATGCGACGATCGCGCGCCTCAATCGGGACTGGCGCGGCAAGGACAAGCCGACGAACGTCTTGTCCTATCCGCAGCCGCCGGGGCCCCTTTTGGGCGACATCGTCTTTGCTTTTGAGACGATCGAGCGTGAAGCCAAAGAGCAGAAGAAAGCTTTTCTCGACCATTTCGCCCATTTACTGGTGCATGGCTGCTTGCATCTGCTGGGCCATGATCACCAAATAGACAGTGAAGCAGAGGAGATGGAAACGCTGGAGAAGGACGCGCTGGCCCGGCTCGGCATTGCCGATCCCTATCGTCAGGCCGATGCTGCCTTTCCGGTCCCAGGATCATGAACGACGACCGATCTCGAAGTCCTGCGGGACTTTCCTACGATGTCTCTGAATCTACGCCCGAAAGTGTGGGAGATCGCCTGCGCGCGACCTTCAAGGTCCTGATCGGCGGCAAGTCGAACGGTTCGGCGCGATCCGAAATCGAGCATGTGCTCGCCGCCGACGAAGTCGACGGAGCAGCCTTCGCGCCGGAAGAGCGCGCCATGCTGCGCGCCGTCCTCAAGCTCGGGGATATGCGCGTCGACGATGTCATGGTGCCGCGTGCCGATATCGACGCGGTCGACCATGACGTGCCGCTCGCGACCGTGCTCATGGCCTTCAAGGAAGCCGGGCATTCGCGCCTGCCCGTCTATCGCGAAACGCTCGATGATCCGATGGGCATGGTCCATCTGAAAGACGTCGTGGGCTGGATGCTGGAGCATGCGCGCAAGGATCTGGAGCAGCCTGAAAGCATGGCTGCGGCCGAGGAGGAGACGGAACGCCGCTTTCGCTTCTCTGCCTCTCTGGATTTCTCGCCCGTCGATCTCAGCCAGCCGCTGCGCTCGTCCGGCATCATCCGCCCCATCCTCTTCGTGCCGCCTTCCATGCCGGCGCGCATGCTCCTGGAGCGGATGCAGGCAGGGCGCACCCAGATGGCGCTCGTCATCGACGAATATGGCGGCACCGACGGTCTCGTGTCGCTCGAAGATCTCGTGGAAACCATCGTCGGCGAAATCGAAGACGAGCACGACGACGAGGAAGACGCCGATATCGCCAAGGTGGCGGAAGGCGTCTTCGTCGCCGATGCCCGCGCCGAACTCGACGAACTGGCCGACGTGATCGGTCCCGCCTTCCAGATGGGCGAGCTCGGCGAGGAGGTCGAGACCGTGGGCGGGCTCATCTATACGCTGCTTGGTCGCATCCCGGTCCGGGGCGAGATCGTCAATGCGCTCGACGGTTTCGAGATCGAGATCCTGGAGGCCGATCCGCGCCGCATCAAGCGGGTCAGGATCCGCGAGCGGCGCAAGGGACGGCTGGTGCAAAGGGTGAAGAGCCGCCAGGCCGCAGACCCCGCTTTGCCGGCCCCGTCGGGTGCCCTGCCGGCCCTTCAGATTGCCGATAAGCCGCGCGCGACGGAAAGTCCGTCATCAAGCGACACTTCCGATTGACTTCACCCCTCGCCAGGGCTTAAGGGGGTGCCCGCTCCCGAGCCCAGGTGGCGGAATTGGTAGACGCGCACGGTTCAGGTCCGTGTGCCGCAAGGCGTGGAGGTTCGAGTCCTCTCCTGGGCACCACATTTCGGGAGGAGCGCCGATTGAGGCGCGCCGGCACCCCGCAAAAGCGTTCTTCCAATGACATTTTTGATGATTTTGCCGCCCTTCGCGGGCGTGAGCGCGGCTTAAGCGCGTGGCTTCAGGTTTGGCGGAGACGCTTGGCGCCCATCCCCACGAACGGGCGCCGAAAGTTGTCGCCCCTACTTCTCGAAAAAATCTCTCAGCCGGTAATAGTTGATCATCGCCGTGGCGTAGATCGGGTGCAGGCCGTGCGCCGGCAAAGGCGTGATGTCGGTGAGCTTCAGCGGCAGGGGTGCTGAGCGGTCGAGAAGATGCGCGCCGATCGCCTGGCCGAGCGAGGTCGCAAGGCCGACGCCGCGGCCGTTGTAGCCGAGTGCCATGGTGAGATTGGGCGCCGGCTGATGCACATGCGGAAGATGATCGCGCGTCATCGCCACGCGTCCGGCCCAGAAATAGTCGATCGCGAGCTCCCGCGTCTGCGGGTAGAGCGTGTGCATGGCCGCAATCAGCCGGCGGTAATGGCCCGGCACTTCCGGAGCGCCGAAGGGGCCGCGCCCGCCGATCATGAAGCGGTTCTCCGGGCCGATGCGGAAATAATTGGCGATGCGCCGGCTGTCCGAGACGACGCTGCGCTCCGGCAGGATCTTGGCGAGAAGGTCCTCGGGAAGCGGTCTGGTGGCGATCTGGATGCTGGTGGCCGGCACCACCGTCGCCTTCAGCTTGGGCCACAGGCTGCCGGTATAGCCGTTGGTCGCTACGACCACCTCATTGGCGCGGAGCTTGCCCCTTGAGCCGACCGCAATCATCCAGCCGCTCTCCGTGCGTGTGAGCGAACGCGCCTCGCTGTCGCCGCAGACGCGCACGCCGGCCGCGATCGCCGCTTTGGCAAGCCCGCGGGCGTAATTGAGCGGGTGCAGGCGCCCGGCGCGGCGATCGATCCAGCCGCCTGCGAAACGCTCACTGCCGGTCTTTTCCGCCATGCCCGCTGCGTCGAGCATGTCCACCGGTGCCCCGCGCCGCTGCCACTCTTCCATGCGGGTGCGCAGAAGCGGCAGGTGGCTCTCTTTGAGCGAGGCCTGGATCCAGCCGTGCTGGGCGGCGTCGCAGGCGATGCCGTGTTTGGCGATGAGCGCGAACGTCGTGTCCGCCGTGCGTCCGGCAAACTCCGTCGTGGCCTCGCCGTAGAGTTTGTCGAGTGTATCGGGATCGTATTTGAGGCCGGGGATCACCTGACCGCCATTGCGCCCGCTCGCGCCGAAGCCCGGCTCGTATGCGTCGATGACGACGACCTTGGCCCCGCCTTCGGCGAGCCTGAGCGCGGTGGAAAGACCCGTAAAGCCCGCGCCGATGACGGCGACATCCGCACTGACCTCGCCGATGAGCGGCGGTGTGTCCGGCGCCGGCGTGGCGGTGGCGGCCCAAAGAGAAGCGACATGTTCTGACATGGCAGTGTCCGAAGGTTCGATGATCAAACCGGATGGGTGACGCGGCGTAGAAAATCCTGGGTGCGTTCGTTCTTCGGCTGCCGCAGCACCTCATCGGCCGCACCTTCCTCGACGATGCGGCCACCGTCCAGGAAAAGCACGCGATCTGCGACTTCGCGCGCAAACAGGATCTCGTGCGTGACGACGAGCATGGTCATGTGCTCTTCCGCCAGCGCCCGCATCACCTGCAGGACTTCTCCGACCATTTCGGGATCGAGCGCCGAGGTCGGCTCGTCGAAGAGGATCGCCTCCGGCTCCATGGCGAGCGCCCGGGCAATCGCCACGCGCTGCTGCTGGCCGCCGGAAAGGGCGGCGGGATAAGCATTGAGCTTGTCGGCGAGCCCGACCCGCGTCAACAGCCGCTTCGCCTTCTCCCGCACCGCCGCCTTGTCCTGCTTCAGGACGTAGCGCGGCCCTTCCATGACGTTCTCGATCGCCGTCCTGTGCGGGAAGAGATTGAAGCGCTGGAAGACCATGGAGACGCGCGTGCGCAGATCGTGGATCGAAGGCGCGGTGACGTCGACGGTCTCGTCGTCGATGCTGATCCGGCCGGCCTGGTAGGTTTCGAGCCCGTTGATGCAGCGCAGAAGCGTCGATTTGCCGGAACCCGACGGGCCGATCAGGCACACGACCTGCCCCTTGTCGATCTCCGCGTCGACGCCCTTCAGGACTTCATGGTCGCCGAAGCTCTTATGGACGTTTTCGAGCTTGATCATCGCGCCGGTCCCATCTTCACCTCGACATAGCGCATGGCGAAATTGAGCGGGACCGTCAGGCACAGATAGAGAAGTGCGACGAGCGTGAAGACGGTCATGTTGTCGAAGGTGGAAGAGGCGAGCATCTTGCCCTGCATGGTGAGCTCGGCGACCGAAATCACCGACACCTGCGAGGAATCCTTCAGAAGCATCACCATGTTGTTGGCATAGGGCGGCACCACGATCTTGAAGGCCTGCGGCAGCACCACCCGGCGCATCATCAAGGGCGTCTTCATGCCGATCGATTTGGCGGCCTCCACCTGGCCCCGGTCGACGGCCTCGATACCCGCCCGGAACGTCTCGCCGATATAGCAGGAATAGGTGAGCGCGAGGCCCGCCACGCCCGCCTGGAAGGCGGTGAGGTCGAGGCCGAATTCCGGCATCACGAAATAGATGTAGAAGAGGACGACCAGGATCGGGATGCCGCGCACGAATTCCACCACGATGCGTGTCGAGATGGAAAGCCAGCGGAGGCCCGACGTGCGAAACAACGCCCAGACCAGCCCGAGCGCGGTGGCAAGCGCCAGCGACAGGAGCGTGACGGAAATCGTCAGCCACATGCCTTTGAGGAGGATGGGCAGGTAGGTTTGCGCACTGACGAAAAAGTCGCTCATGCGAGACCTCGCCGGTGAGGCGGCCCGAAGGCTGCCTCACGCATGAGAAGGATTATCATACCGCGACGTTCGGGAGCATCTCTCACAGGCCGTATTTGGCGAAGATCTTGTCGAGCTCGCCGCTCTCCTTCAGCTTCGCGATCGCTCCATTGACCTTTTCCAGAAGGGCGGGATTTTCCTTGGAGACGGCCACTGCGACATCGCCCTTCTGCATGGGCTCGTAGCCCTGCACGAGGCGCACGCCGAGCTCCGGCTTTTGGGAGACCTGATAGGCGACGATCGGCTTGTCGCCGAAGCCCGCCTTGATGCGCCCGAGCTTCACGTCGCGCATGATGTCGGCGATGGAATCGTAGAGCTTCACCTCGCCGAAGGTGCCGAGAGCCTGAAGCTTGTCGGCAAAGGTCGTGCCGATCTGCGCGCCGACCGTCTCCCCCTTCAGATCATCGAGGGTGTAGTCCGTCGTATCGTCTGCCGCGACGAACATAGCGTCGCCGTAGGAATAGACGGGGGTGGAGAAGTCGACCACCTTCTTGCGCTCGTCGGTGGCGAACATGCCGGCCGAGATGAGGTCGATCTTGCCGCTGGAAAGTGCGGGGATCAGTGCGGAAAACGCCACCACCTTGAACTCGGCCTCGTCGCCGATATCCGCCGTGATGGCCTTGGCGAGATCGACCATCGCGCCCGTCGGCTCTTGGCTGGCCGTGTCGACGAAGGTGAAGGGAACGCCTGTCGTGGTGACGCCGACATTGACGGATTCGGCATAGGCAGGGGCTGCAAACGCCATCGCGAGACCGAAGGCGAGCGAGGCGACGTGTTTCATATCCATGAAATTCCCCATTTATTTCTTCCGCTGTGATCGATAAAAGCGCCGCAACTGAGCGAGGCTTGGCGATCGGACGCGTCAGGAAAACACGCATACGTTCATTATCATGAAATTCGATAAACGCGCAAACCCGCGAACTGAATGATTTTGTGGCAGAGGTCGGCGTGTTCCTTGGCTTCGCGGAGTTGGAATGGCGAAGCTCGCTGCCGAACGGTTTCCCAGAAAGCAGAAATCCCATATTGTGTTCATGGTGATGAAAAAGAGAGCGCACGGATGATGGGTTCGAACCCGCGCGAAGCCCTGGCCGTCCAGGAACTCGACAACGAGCCGGGGGAAGAGGACCGTTCGCTCGGCTCGGCGGTCCGCGAAGCCCGCCGCGGCCGCGGTCTTTCGCTGAAGCAGGTCGCCGACGGCGCCGGAATCTCGGTCGGTCTCTTGAGTCAGATCGAGCGGGGCATTTCTTCGCCTTCCGTGCGGGCGCTGAGGGCGATTTGCAACGTGCTCGACATGCCGGTCTTCACGCTCTTCGGCGACATGGAGGCGAAGTCCGAACTCGAAGCCCGGCGCATCGTTCGTGCGGCTGAACGCCGGCAGGTGGATTTCGGCGCCAAGGGCATGATCAAATCCTTCCTGACGACGAACGAAGAAGGTACGCTCCAGATGATGGAGATCGTCCTGGAGCCTGGCGGCGGCTCGGGCGAGGAAGCCTACAGCCACGATGGCGAAGAGACGGGCGTCGTACTCGAAGGCCGCCTGGAGCTCTTCGTCGACGGCAGCGTCTACCGTTTGAAGGAGGGCGATTCCTTCGCCTTCGAAAGCCGACTGCCGCACCGCTTCCGCAACCTCGCGGAGGCGAGGACGCGCATCCTTTGGGTCACCACGCCGCCGGTCTGGTGAGGGGACGAAGCCCGGCCACCAGCCCGTGCTCCGCGCGGAGGCGATGCCCTCTCGGCCAAATCTTTCGCGAACTTAATTTTGTCTCCACAAGATCGCCTTTTCTGAGGCGTTGGTGACGCTGCGGCAGCATAAGCCGCACCACCGGCGATCGCCGAATTCACCTTCGGCGGGTCGGTGCAGTGAGACGTTAAGGAGGATCCTTCATCACAGGAGATGACGCGGATACGGCGGGGCGCGCAGCGCTGTTCCCCTGCTCGTGATCTGGCGGAGGATCGAAGATATGAACGATAAAACGGCCCCACAGCCCCCAGAAGAACAGCCCCCTCAAGAATTGCCGGAGGGTGCGACGCCGGCTGAGGCGCCCCTGCCGGAGACCGATCTCAAAACCGGCCTGACGAGCGAGACGGCCCAGGAGCGGCTGGCGAAGTTCGGCGAAAACGCCATCAGCGAAGAGAAGACGAGCTCTCTCCAGCGTCTCATGCGCTATTTCTGGGCGCCGATCCCGTGGATGATCGAGGCGGCGGCGATCCTCTCCGCAGCGCTCGGTGACTGGGCCGATTTCGCCATCATCGTCACCATGCTTCTCGTCAACGCGGCCGTGGATTTCTGGCAGGAGCGCAAGGCCGGCAACGCTATCGAGCTTTTGAAGGAGAGCCTGGCACTCACTGCCCGCGTCTTGCGTGACGGCACCTGGCAGACGCTGCCCGCGAAGGATCTGGTGCCGGGCGATATCGTGCTTTTGCGCATCGGCAATGTCACGCCCGCCGACATCCGGCTCGTCGCCGGCGATTATCTGAGCGCCGACGAGGCGGCCCTGACGGGTGAATCCCTGCCCGTCGACAAGGCCGCGGGCGACACCGCCTATTCCGGCTCCGTCGTGAAACTCGGTGAGATGACCGGCGTCGTAACCGCGACCGGCATGAACACGTATTTTGGCAAGACGGCGCAGCTCGTCGCCTCCGCCGAGACGCGCTCGCACTTTCAGCGCGCCGTGCTCTCCATCGGCAATTTCCTCATTCTGACGACGCTCGCCCTTGTCGCCATCATCGTGCTCGTGGCCGTCTTCCGCGGCACGCCCTTCTGGGAAACCGTGCAATTCTCGCTCATTCTGACGGTGGCGGCGATCCCGGTCGCTCTGCCGACGGTCCTGTCGGTGACGATGGCGGTCGGTGCGGAAAAGCTCGCCCGCATGAAGGCGATCGTCTCGCGCCTCGTCGCGATCGAGGAATTGGCCGGCGTCGATGTCCTGTGCGTCGACAAGACCGGCACCTTGACGATGAACGCGCTCACCGTCGCCGACATCCTCCCCGAACAGGGGGTGGAGGCGGCCGACGTCGTCCTTGCCGCGCAGCTCGCAAGCAATGCCAACGACCCCGATCCGATCGACAAGGCGGTGCTCGCCGCCGAAGGAGCGCCTGCCGATGCGGGCTATGTGACCGGTGATTTCACGCCCTTCGACCCGGTGTCGAAGCGCACCATGGTGGAGACGACCTTAGGCGATCGAAAAGTCGCCTTCTCCAAAGGCGCGCCCCAGGTCATCCTCGATCTCGCTGCACCACCTGCGGAGAGCCGGGCGCGCATCGAGGCGGAGGTCGCCCGCCTCGCCGAAGAGGGCTACCGCGCCCTCGGCGTGGCGCGCCGCGAGGGCGATGCCTGGCAGTTCCTCGGTCTCGTCTCGATTTTCGATCCGCCGCGTGAGGATGCGGCCGCGACCATCGCCGAGACCGGGCGGATGGGCCTTGCCGTCAAGATGATCACTGGCGATCACGAGGCGATCGCCCGCCAGATCGCGGGCAAGCTCGGGCTCCGCCGCAACATCCGCTCGGCCGACGCCGTCTTCGCCGACGGCAGTGATGGCGAGGTCGGCGACCGCATCGAACAGGCCGATGGCGTCGCGCGCGTCCTGCCCGAGCACAAGTTCAAGATCGTGCGCGCCTTGCAGGATCGCGGTCACATCGTGGCGATGACGGGGGACGGCGTGAACGATGCCCCCGCCTTGAAGCAGGCCGACGCCGGCATCGCGGTGAGCGGGGCGACGGATGCGGCGCGTGCCGCCGCCGATGTCGTGCTGACGAGCTCCGGGCTTGGCGTCATCGCCTCGGCGATCGAGGAGGCCCGACGCATCTTCGAACGCATGACGAGCTACGCCACCTTCCGCATCGCCGAGACGATCCGGGTTCTCTTGTTCATGAGCCTGTCGATCCTGATCTTCGATTTTTATCCGGTGACGGCCGTCATGATCGTGCTTCTGGCGGTCCTCAACGACTTCCCGATCATGATGATCGCCTACGACAACGCCAATGTCGCCGAAAAGCCGGTGCGCTGGAACATGCCGCGTGTCCTCACCATCGCGAGCTGCCTCGGTCTTCTGGGCGTGGCCGAAACCTTCCTGCTCTTCTGGTACGTCGACACCGTCATGCATCTGCCGCGCGAGGTCATCCAGACGGTGATCTTCCTGAAGCTTCTCGTCGCCGGCCACCTGACGCTCTACGTCACGCGCAACCAGCGCTGGTTCTGGTCGAGGCCTTTCCCGAGCCTCAGGCTGTTCCTGACGACGGAGGCCACGCAGATCCTCGGAACGCTCGTCGCCGTCTACGGCATCTTCGTTGCGCCGATCGGCTGGACCTATGCGCTTGGCGTCTGGGCCTATGCGCTCGCCTGGCTCCCGATCGAAAGTGCGATCGCGATCGCCCTGCGTCGCGCCCTCGACATGAAGGCTGAACATCAGACGAGCCATCTGGCGCGGACGGAAGGTCGCCTCGCCGGGCGCTGAACGAGCCGCTGAACGGGGCGGCAAGTGTTGCACACCCGCCTCGCTCACTCTTACTTGCAGTGATAAGAATGTGATCTCTCTCGACAAATGCCGGTTTGGTCACATCTTCGCCTTGAAACGGTGGCCATCCGCGCGGGGCGCGCGGCCCGCCGGCCACCACGGCCTGCTCCGTTTTTTTGAAAGCGGGGCCCTGCCGGCCGAAGGCGCAAGAAGGAGAAAGAATTGCCGCACTGGATGTTTGAGAAAAGCCGCGGGGTGGCCGTGCGGCTTCCGGCCGCTGCTGCGCTTGCCTTGGCGTTGGCCGCTTGCACGACGACCCGCCCCGTTCAGCCTGAAGGGCCGCGCGTGGATCCGAGTTATGTTCGCATGTATGGGCCGGTTCAGGATGACGGCTGGAACGTCCAGGGCATCGACGTGTCGAAAGTCGATCCGCGCTATCTGCGCCAGATCGTCGATTACAATTCGCCTTATCCGGCCGGCACCATCGTCGTCGATCCTTACGAGCGCTTCCTCTATCTCGTGATGGAGAACGGCAAGGCCATGCGCTACGGCGTCGGCGTCGCCCGCTCGGGCATGGAATTTGCCGGCAAGGCGGAAATCGCCCGCAAGGCGGAATGGCCGCGCTGGACGCCGACACAGGCGATGATCAAGCGCGAGCCTGAGAGATACGGCAAGGTCGCCGACGGTCTCGACGGCGGCATTTCCAATCCGCTCGGGGCGCGGGCGCTTTACCTTTATAAGAACGGTCGCGATACGCTCTACCGCATTCATGGGACGAACGAGCCCTGGTCGATCGGCAAGGCCGTTTCCTCCGGTTGCATCCGGCTGTTCAACCAGGACATCATCGATCTCGCCAGCCGCGTCCCCCCGGGGTCGCGCGTCGTCGTGCTGGATCGTTCGCAATCCGGTCAGGGCACGGTGCCGGATGGCCCCATGGCTGCCGGACCCCTGACGGGCGCGGCTTCGACCGGAGGGCTGAGCTGACATGCTGGATCGCCGCCATTTCATGACGCTGGCCGCGGGCGCGGCCGGCTTTGCCCTGCTTCCGGGCGTCGCGCGGGCGCAGACGGGACTGACAGTCGAGGAGGTTCTCTCCGATCCGACCGCTCCGGTGCGGGGCAATTCAGATGGCGATGTGACGCTGGTCGAGTACTTCGACTACCAATGCCCGGCCTGCAAAGGCAGTCATGACGAGGTGATGCGGGCGGTCGAAAAGGACGGCAAGGTGCGTCTCGTCATGAAGGACTGGCCGATCTTCGGCGAGGCCTCCGTCTATGCGTCGCATCTCGTTCTCGCGGCCGTGCCGAGCGGCGGATACGCCCATGCCCAGGAAGCGCTTTTGAACACGAAGGGCGCACTCACCCGGCAGGCGGTCGAGACGACGCTTGAGAAAGCCGGGCTCGATGTGGATGCGCTCCGCAGTGCTTACCGTGACCGCAAAGGCGAGATCGACGCGCTCATCATGCGCAATTCGCATCAGGCCGAAGCTTTTGGCTTTCCGGGCACCCCGGCCTTCGTCGCCGAGACGACGCTTTATCCGGGCGTGATGGACGAAAAGGCGCTGCTGGAGGCGTTCGCCAAGGCCCGCGGCTGAGGCTTTTTCAACCGAACGTTTCTGCGATCGGTGGGAGAGATGCTCAGCGCCTGCTGAACTCGTCGATCAGCGCCGGAAACTCCTCGGGCGACGGGAAATGGGCGAAGCTGTGCTTTGCTGGCGTTGTGACCCAGTCGAGCTTTTCGGCCGTGCAGGTTTCAATAAAGGGTTCCAGATCGCTGGTGTCCTCGAGCATCGTGCTGCGAACGTTGACGACGTCGCCCATCACGTCGGGAAAGCGCGTGAACACCCAGCTCATGCAGTGACCGCAGAATGAATGGATGAGCCCTTCCATTTCCTGCGCGCCGCCGATGACCGGTTCGCCAGAGAGAAGTCGGAATCCGCCTCCGGGCACCGCCACGCTCAGGGAAAAAGCGCTCGCACTCATCCGCTGGCATCCCTTGCAATGGCACGCTGCCGTGACGAGCGGGGGTGAAGTGATTTCGAAGCGCAACCTGCCGCAGCGACAGGAGCCTTGGCGCGTTTTCCATTCGGTCGAAGTCATACACGATGCCTTTCAAGAGTTGTTGAGAGGGTCGGAGGGCAAGAGCAAGGGTCGGTCGGGTGCAGGAGAGGGCCGCGGCTGTGAGCCCCCTCTTCCTGCAATCGGCTTCCTGCGCCGGCCGGCCTCGCTGATTTCAGATCGTCTGCAATGACGATGGCAGGAGCCGCGCTGAAAAGCATCAAGGCGCGGGAAAAATCCGCCGGGACCATGATGCCAGCAGAACGGCAATGGAGAGTAGGGCAGAAGGAGTGGGCTGTTTTGTGGCGTCCGTTCCGGGCGCCGCCCGGGCGGGCGACGCGACCGTCACCCATTGTCGGGGGGCGCAGATCATGTCAGGAGCTTTGCCAACGAAGAGGCTAAGACATGACCATCCGCTTTCACGAAGGCGATCTGCCGGATCTTTCCAATTACGGCGAATTCGTCGCGATCGACACCGAGACGATGGGGCTGCGGCCAGGCCGCGACCGGCTCTGTGTCGTGCAGCTTTCGCCGGGCGACGGCACCGCCGATGTGTTGCGCATCGCGCAAGGGCAGGACGAGGCGCCGAACCTGACGGCACTGATGGCCGATCCGGAGCGCACCAAGATCTTTCATTACGCCCGCTTCGATGTGGCGGCCTTGCGCTACGCCTTCGGCGTGATCACGACCCCGATCTGGTGCACGAAGATCGCCTCCAAACTCGTACGCACCTACACCGACCGCCATGGTCTCAAGGATCTGGCGCGCGAGCTCCTCGGTCTCGAATTGTCGAAGCAGCAGCAGAGCTCCGATTGGGGGGCCGACACGCTGAGTGAAGCGCAGCTGCAATATGCGGCCGCCGACGTTCTCCATCTCCACGCCATGCGCGAGGTTCTCGTCGAAAGGCTGACCCGCGAGCATCGCTTGGAGCTCGCCGAAGCCTGCTTCCGCTTCGTGCCTGTGCGCGCCGAGCTCGATTTGCTCGGCTGGGAGGATTCGGATATCTTCGCGCATGCCTAAAGGTTGGCGTCCGCCCAAAAATCACCATGTTGGACGGCATGAAGTGTGGCGACCCCGACACCAGAAGGTGAGTTGATGGCAGCTGCGACAGCAACCGCGACGGCGCAGCCGCAGATTTTCGGGCGTGCCCGGCTTTCTGCGCGCGACAAGGCTTTCCGCAAGGCGAAGCGTCATTCGGCCTTCGTGCGGTTTCTGCGCGTCTTTCTGCCGGCAGGCGGTGTTGCAGGCATCGCAGTCCTTGCGCTGGTCGGGCAGTTTTCGAGCGACGAGCAGTTCGACCTCTCGATCGCCAAGACGACGATCGCCAAGAACGCCATCATCATGGACAATCCGAAGCTCACGGGCTTCGATCGCTACGATCGCGAATTCCGTCTGGAAGCCGATCGTGCCATCCAGAAATTTACCTCGCCCGACGCCGTGACGCTGGAAAACATCACTGCGCACATCAATTCGCCCGGCCGCGGACCGGTGGCGATCGACGCCGTCACGGCGGATTTCGACAATGCCAAGGGCGATCTGCAGATGGGCGGCAACATTGTCGTCGATTCCGCCGACGGTTACGGTCTGACGCTGACCGGCGCACAGATCGACACCAAGAGCGGCACGCTCAAATCCGACAACCCCGTCTCGATCACCTATCACGACAGTGAAACCACCGGGAATTCGATCGACGCCACCGACGGCGGTCAGCGCATCATTATCCAAGGTGATGTGCGCACGCGCATCATGCCGCCGAAACGTGGCCAAGCGGCGGCCGTCAATTGAGGTCTTTGCTGATGTCTTTGCGGCTTATGGCGCTTCTCGCCGCGTTGTGTGTGCTGCCCTTGGCGGCGACGGCGCAGGCGCAGGATTTCGGGGAAACGTTTTCCGGTTTCTCCTCGAGCTCCAACGATCCGATTTTGGTGGAAGCCGATCGTCTGGAGGTGCGCGACAATGACAAGGTCGCGATCTACAGCGGCAATGTGAAAGTGCGCCAGGCCGAAACCGTGCTGGAGACGGCCAAACTGACGGTCCATTACTCCGGCAATCCCAGCGAAAGCCTCAATGGCGGCGGGGGTAACGGAGCGAACAAAGGGGAGAGTGGCGGAAACGGCGGCAAGGCCGCCTCGAACGCCTCCGCAACGCCGGGCTCTTCCATCACCCGGATCGAGGCGGAAGGCGGCGTCCTCGTCACCTCCGACAATCGTACCGCGACGGGCGACCGGGCGGACTTCGAAATGGCGACCGACATGGTCACGCTCTACGGCAATGTCGTCCTGACGGAGGACGACAACGTGCTGCGCGGGGAAAAGCTCGTCGTCAATTTGAAGACCAAGCAGGCGCAGATGCAGGGCGGGCGCGTGCAGACAATCCTCGCGCCGGGTTCTTCCGGTCAAAGCGGACAGTAACGGAGCAATGCTGATGCGCCGCGCCGCGAATGGCGCCCCCGCCGAAACCGAGGCTGAGGGGGGCTCGCGACGAGGTCTTTCGGGCCTGTCGCGCGAGTCCTCCCTCCCGGACGACGGGGCTGCCTCGACCGCAGAAGAAAACGATTTCGACAGCGACACCGGTATGGCCGGCGAGGAAACCGGAGGCTCCGAGACCCTCGATCGCAGCGGCTGGCTCGTTGCGAGCGGGCTCAGGCGATCGTTCAAGGGGCGCACGGTCGTGAAGGACGTGTCTCTCGCCGTGCGCCAGGGAGAAGCCGTCGGGCTCCTCGGGCCGAACGGTGCCGGCAAGACGACGGTCTTTTATATGATCACCGGCCTGATCCGTGCGGAAGGCGGCCGCATCGAACTCGAGGGTTACGACGTGACGCGCCTGCCGATGTATCGGCGCGCGCGCCTGGGCATCGGCTATCTGCCTCAGGAAGCGTCGATCTTCCGTGGCCTCAGCGTGGAAGACAATATCCTTGCCATCCTCGAACTGGTCGAGCCCAACCGCAAGAAGCGGCGGCAGGAGCTCGATTCCCTGCTCGAAGAGTTCCATATCGGGCATCTGCGCAAATCGCCCGCGATCGCGCTCTCCGGTGGCGAACGCCGACGCTGCGAGATTGCGCGCGCGCTGGCGAGCCGTCCGGCCTTCATGCTGCTGGATGAACCCTTCGCCGGCATCGATCCGATCGCGGTCGGCGACATTCAGTCGCTGGTGCGCCATCTCACCTCGCGCGGCATCGGCGTGCTCATCACCGACCACAATGTGCGTGAGACGCTGGGGCTCATCGACCGCGCCTATATCATCCATTCCGGCGAGGTTTTGACGGAAGGAAGCCCCGACGCGATCGTGGCCAATCCAGAGGTGCGACGCGTTTACCTGGGCGAGCACTTCCGGCTTTGACACGCTCCAAAAGCCGGTTAAGCTTTCCTTGCAAGGAACGGGCCAGCTGCCTCCTCTGAAGGTCATTTGAAGGTCATCGGCAGGGTGTTGGCGTCTGGCCCCAAGGCGTGGGGCGTCAACGATGAACATGTCGGCGAGACTTCAGCTCAGGCAGTCGCAGTCACTGGTCATCACGCCGCAGCTCATGCAGGCGATCCGGCTCCTGCAGATGTCGGCGCCGGAGCTCGAAGACTTCATCGACCGCGAGATCGAGGAAAACCCGCTGCTTTCGCGTGACGAGAGCGGTGAGGGGAGTACCGATGCGGGAGATGGCGCATCCGAGGGCGCTGCGGAAACGCAAGAGGCGTCCGCCGCGGAGAATGCGGGCGGCGAGCTCACTGCAGAGACGGCCGCCGCGTCCGTCAGCGACGCCGACGTCGCCCGCGAAGATCTTTACCCAGACGATGATCGCAGTCTTTCCGGGTCGAGTGATTTCGGCCGTGCCGGCAGAAGCGACGCCTCCGAATTCCCGGACGAAGACAGCTACGCCGCGTCCACGCCCACGCTTCTTGCGGTTCTCGAGCAGCAGATCGATGCGGCCTTCTCCGACGCCGCGGAGCGCATGATCGCGCTCACGCTCCTGGGTGAGATCGACGAGGCCGGGTATCTGCGTGCCGAGCCCGAGATGCTCGCGGCGAACCTCGACGTGGCCTTGGAAGACGTGCTGCGCGTTCTCTCTCGCTGCCAGGGATTCGAGCCGGCCGGCGTCTTCGCCCGTTCGCTCAAGGAATGCCTGAAGATCCAGTTGGCCGAATTCGATCGTTGCGACCCGGCCATGGCCGCGCTCATCGACAATCTGGAGCTCCTCGCCTCGGGCAGCCGAGCCGCTTTGTGCAACGCCTGCGGCGTCGATATGGAAGACATGATCGAGATGATCGCCGAGGTGAGGGCGCTCGATCCGAAACCGGGCCTGCGCTATCTGAGCGAGCCCGTGGCGCTTCTGGTGCCGGACATCGTCGTCAGGCCGGGACCGGAGGGCGCCTGGCTGATCGATCTCAACGATGCGGTTCTGCCGCGGCTTCTCATCGATCGCCGCTACCATACGGAAGTCAAAGGTCGCCGCCGCGACCAGGCGACGGAAAAGTTTCTCTCCGAATGCCTGCAGAAGGCGACCTGGCTCGAAAAGAGCCTCGATCAGCGCGCCCGCACGCTGCTCGCCGTATCGGCGGAAATCGTGCGCTGGCAGGATCGTTTTCTGCATGACGGCGCGGCCTATCTGAAGCCTTTGACGCTGCGCATGGTGGCCGACGAGATCGGCATGCACGAATCGACGGTGAGCCGCGCCGTGGCCAACAAGGCGATGGCGACGCCGCGCGGCATCTTTCCGCTCAAGGCCTTCTTCTCCGTCGCACTTGCTGCGACGGATGGCGGCGATTCCCATTCTGCCGAGGCGGTGCGCCAGCGCATTCGCGTCCTCGTCGCGGGCGAGGGCGATCGCGTCCTTTCCGACGATCAGATCGTGGCGGTCCTGAAAGACGAGGGCATCGTCATCGCCCGCCGCACGGTTGCCAAATACCGCGAGGCGATGGGGATTCCCTCATCCGTCAATCGCCGCCGCATGCAGCGCCAGAAACTCGCATCCTGAAAGGGATGATGGCGCTATGGCAGAATGCCGTCGTCACGCGATGACGCGCTCTAGCCCTGCGCCGTGGCCTCTTCGACGGCCTTCTCCGTCGCCGTCACCACCTCGTGCTCCTGCGGAGGCGGGTCGCCCTCGCCCCAGACGATCTTCTTGTATTTGAAGCCTCTTTCGAGCGTCGGCTTGACGATGGCGAAATAGGGGGAGAGGTCGAAATCGCGTGGTGCGAACAGCGAATGATGGCGGATGAAATAGATCTCGCGCCGCCTCGCGCCCATGCCCCAGCGGTGCCTCTCTTCCGTGCGGATGATCGGCAGGATGGGATAATGCACACGCTGATAGGCCTCCGCGATCAGCGAGGAACAGATTGCGCGCGTCGGATCGCCCGATCCGAAGGCGATCGCCCGGCGCCGCCATCTCGCCGGCAGCGGCAGGGGAAAGAAATAGCGCAACAGGTCGAAGATGTTCTTCATGTCGTAGGAGAGGCCGATCTTCGAAATCATGAAGCGCGTCACCTCCTCGCGATCGGCGGATGAGAGCCCGACCGGTCGGCAGATGCGAATGTTGTAGGTGTCGTAGCGCGACAAGGGCAGGGAGATGCAACCTTCTCCGACATCGACCTCGATGAGGCAGTGCGGTTCGCCGTCCACTTCCGTTTTGCCGGGGATATCGCCGACATAAAGGGCGGAATGCGACCAGGTCGAAGTCGTCAGGTATTTGATGACCTGGGAAATATACTCTCGCCCTTCGACGAGGATGATGTCGCCGGGTTTCAAGACTTTGCGCAGCGCCGCGGCGTCGAAGGGCGCGAAGGGTTCGTAGTCGCGCGTTTCGGTGCGCAGCCAGCCTGCGAGGACGTGCCCCGTGCGCTCCAGAAAGGTATCAGCTTGCTGCGTCATGCCCTGCCAACAAGAAGTATCCGGACCGGCTTGGTCAAGAGGCTCTTGAACTTGCGGCGACTGGCGCCCTTGCGCCTGCGACGATTGCGCGCCATGGAGAGGATGAAAGGATCCCCATGCTGATCAATATGCAGCGCCGCCTTCGCTTCTCCGAGCTGGGAGAGAAGGAGATACTGGCCCTCGCCATCTCTGCCGAGGAGGAGGACAGCCAGATCTACAGCACCTATGCGGAACGTCTGAAAGACGAATTTCCGCGGACGGCGGCGATGTTTGCTGCGATGAGCAAGGAAGAGGACGGCCACAGGCGCCTGCTCATCGATCATTTCCGGGCGGCGTTCGGGGACACGATCCCCCTCATCCGCCGCGAGCATGTGGCGGGCTTCATGCGCCGGCGACCGGTCTGGCTCGTCGCCAATTTGAGTCTCGACCGGATCCGCAGCGAAGCGGCTGCGATGGAAGAGGAAGCGCGCAATTTCTATCAGAAGGCGGCTGTGCGCACGGCCCATGCGGAGACGCGCAAGCTCCTCGGAGATCTTGCCGTCGCCGAAGGCCACCACATCGCCACCGCAGAGCGGTTGGAGGCGGAATATCTGCCGGCCGAGGCGCGCTCCGAAGAAGACCGGGCGGCCCATCGCCGTTTTCTCCTGACCTATGTGCAGCCGGGTCTTGCCGGGCTGATGGACGGCTCGGTCTCGACGCTCGCGCCGATCTTTGCCGCCGCCTTTGCCACCCATGACACCTCGCAGACCTTTCTCGTCGGTCTTGCCGCTGCGATCGGCGCCGGCATCTCGATGGGCTTTACCGAAGCGGCGAGCGACGACGGCGCGCTGACCGGTCGGGGATCCCCGCTGAAGCGGGGCATTTCGTCGGGCGTGATGACGGCGATCGGCGGGCTCGGCCATGCGCTTCCTTACCTCATCCCGCATTTCTGGACGGCGACGACGCTCGCTTTTGCGATCGTGATCGCGGAATTGTGGGCGATCGCCTGGATCCAGCAGCGCTGGATGGACACGCCCTTCTGGCGGGCTGCCATGCAGGTGATCTTGGGTGGCTCTCTCGTCTTTGCCGCGGGCATTCTGATCGGCAACGCCTGAGCCGAACCGGCTCGGCGGACGCTGAAGATCCGCACTTTCCGCACTGCACTTTGTCGCCCACGGCGCTATGTCTCGCGCCAAGCGCTTGCGGAGAGGATTTCGTTTCATGCCCAACATCGACAAGGCCGGCACATTCAAGCTCGGCAGCCACAGGGTCAAACGTCTCGGTTACGGCGCCATGCAGCTTGCTGGCCCCGGCGTTTTCGGCCCACCTAAGGACCGCGATGCCGCGATTGCGGTGCTGCGCCGGGCGGTGGAGGCGGGGGTCGACCACATCGACACCAGCGATTTTTACGGACCGCATGTCACGAATGAGATCCTCCGCGAGGCGCTCCACCCCTATCCGGACGATCTCGTCATCGTCACGAAGATCGGTGCGCGCCGCGACGACAAGGGCAATTGGCTGCCGGCCTTCTCGCCCGAGGAGCTGCGCCAGGCCGTCCACGACAACCTCACACATCTCGGGCTGGAACGGCTCGAGGTCGTCAATCTCCGGCTGATGTTCGCCGAGGGACCGGCCGAAGGATCGGTGGAGCCGGCGCTCACGGTTCTTGCAAAGATGCAGGAAGAGGGGCTCGTCCGTCACATCGGACTGAGCAACGCCACGCCGACGCAGGTCGCGGAGGGACGCAAGATCGCGGAAATCGTCTGCGTGCAGAACCTCTACAATCTCGCTCACCGTTCCGATGACGAACTGATCGACGAACTGGCGAAGGACGGCATTCCCTATGTGCCGTTCTTCCCGCTCGGCGGGTTCACGCCGCTGCAATCCTCGTCGTTGAGTGCGGTCGCCGAACGCCTCGGCGCAACGCTGATGCAGGTGGCGCTCGCCTGGCTCCTGCAACGTTCGCCCAATATCCTGCTCATCCCCGGCACGTCCTCGCCCGATCATCTCGAGCAGAACCTGGCGGCCGCCGAGCTCGATCTGCCGCCGGATGCGCTTGAGGAACTCGAGACAATCGGCAAAGCGGGCTGACTGCGCGCCTTGTGAAAAAGAGAGCCGTCAGGGTCCGCCACGCGAGCGGGCCCGACGCCTCTGCTACCTGTTGCCGCGGCACAACAGTTTAATCGAATTGGTAAGAATTCATCGGGCGCAAGCCCCAGGTCATCTTCTGTTTAGATATTCGGCGCTATCGCTTGAGCCATATCCGAGAGGCTCCGCCCGCGCTTGAGGTCCGGTCGGACGGGAGAGTTAAGACCATGCTGCTGTTCAGAAAATGGGTTCGCCGCCTGGGTGACAGCACCCGCGCTTTCTTTTCCGCCGCCTACCGGCCTGAAAAGCACTACATGCGTGGCGCCGGCCCCGCATGTGCGGCTCGCAACCAGCCCCGCAGCGCCTCTTTTTAATCCGGTCACTCACCAGGCGCATCCGCGACTGAGTGACCGGATCCACAGCGCGGGAAGGTTCGCAGCGTCTCCATAGCCATGACGATCGCCCGAAGATGCGAAGCGGGTCTACTTCACGCCGAGCTTTTCTTCCGTGCGATCGAGGATGAGCGGGACGATGATGTCCTCCTCGTCGGCGAGATGGCGGTGAAGGCCGGTTAAAAACCCGGTCAGTTCGCCACTCATGGTTTCGGCGCTGCGCATCTGCGCGTCCCGGTCCCGGCTCAGGCTTTCAACGAGCGCCTGTCCCGCTTCGCCCATCCGGACGAGATCGCGATGAATGATCTCGTGGTCGTTTTCCAGGATTTCGAAGCCGCGGGTGAGGCTCGCCTCCGCCGCCATGAAGGCGGGGAAATAGGCGTGGTCCTCGATTTGGTGATGCCCGTTCAGCTGGTGCAGAAAGAAACGCATGCGCGGGGCGAAGAAGCCGCGGAATTCGGCAGGGTCGATACGCCCCTCCCGGAGATCCTCCGCCGATTTGGCGAGGATGGCACAGAGCTCGCGGAACATGTCGTGGCGGGCGAGCCAGAATTTTGCGAGCTCGCCCAGATTCTCGTGCTCCGGCCACACCTCCCGCGGATATTTCCGCAGGAGGGCGAGGAGATCGTCCGGCAGATGGGCCCGCGAACCGAGCCTGAGCGCAGGATCGATCGACGGGGCATCGGTCACTGCAAGATGACCTTTTCGGCGACGGTGGTATCGGCGTTGAGCCGGTAGACGAGCGGCACGCCGGTGGCGAGCTCGAGTTTGGTGACGGCGTCCGGCGACAGCCGGTCGAGCACCATGATGAGCGCCCGCAGCGAATTGCCGTGGGCTGACACCAGAACTCGCTTGCCGTTCATCACGTCGGGCAGGATGTGGGTCATGTAATAGGGCCAGACGCGGGCGCCGGTGTCCTTCAGGCTTTCACCTCCCGGAGGCGCCGTGTCGTAGGAGCGGCGCCAGATATGCACCTGCTCCTCGCCCCATTTCTGGCGCGCATCGTCCTTGTTCAGGCCGGAGAGATCGCCGTAATCGCGCTCGTTGAGAGCGAGATCCTGCTGGCGCGGCAGAGAACCTTCGCCGGTAAGCGGCACACCGAGCTCTTCCAGGATGAGATCGAGCGTCTTCTGGGCCCGCGTCAGCGCGCTCGTATAGGTGAGGTCGAAGCTGAGGCCCGCTTCCTTGAGAAGCCGGCCGCCCTTGCGGGCTTCTTCGATTCCCTTCTCCGTGAGGCCGGGGTCTTTCCAGCCGGTGAAGAGGTTCTTGAGATTCCATTCCGACTGTCCATGGCGGACGAGAACGAGAAGGCGATCCATATTGTCTCCCTCAATTAGGCAAATGGTTTCAGTGCAGCCCGAGAACGTCGGCCATGTCGTAGAGGCCGGGCTTCTTGTCGAAGGCCCACAAGGCGGCACGCAGCGCCCCGCGGGTGAAGATGAGGCGGGTCTCGGCGCGGTGGCCGATCTCGATGCGCTCGCCCTCGCCGGCGAGCACCACCATATGATCGCCGACGACCGAGCCGCCCCTGAGACTTGCAAAGCCGATGGCACCTTCAGGCCGCTCCCCGGTCTCACCGTCGCGCCCGCGCACGGCGACGGTGTCGAGATCGACGTCGCGCCCCTCGGCCGCCGCTTCCCCGAGGAGAAGTGCCGTGCCGGACGGCGCATCGACCTTGTGGCGATGATGCATTTCGACGATCTCGATATCGAACTCCGGCCCGAGAGCCGCCGCGGCCCGGCGCACGAGCCCGGCCACGAGATTGACGCCGAGGCTCATATTTCCGGATTTGACGATGCGGCAATGGCGGGAGGCGGCGCGGAAGATCTGCTCGTCCTCCGGCTGAAAGCCCGTCGAGCCGATGACATGGACGATGCGCGCCTGGGCTGCGAGCTCGCTCAAGGCGAGGCTGGCGGAGCGCCCCGTGAAATCGATCAGCACGTCAGACTGTGCGAGGACGGAAAGCGGATCGTCGGAAATGGCGATGCCCGTCTCCTTGATGCCGGCCACGAGTCCGGCGTCCTGGCCGATTGCCTCGGACCCTTCCCGCTCCAGCGCGCCCACGAGGCGCAAATCGTCATGTGCTGTGACGGCGGCGACGAGAGCGCGTCCCATGCGCCCGCTGGCACCCGCCACGACGGTTCTCAGCTGTGTCACTGGCCTCTCCCGTTCTGTCGCGCCGCCTATAGCATGCCTGCGGCGCAAGGCCATCCTCGCCGGCTTTGCCAAAACTCAAAGCCGTCCTGGTCGCGACGGACCGCGTGAGAGAACGGCCTGCGTCAGAAAACGGTCCGTGAGAAAATCGCTCGCACCGCTCAAATAAGCAGAAAACCGAGATAGATATTTTCGCGCCAACGAAGTCTTTACGCGGCAGTAACGCTTTGTGGTGCGGCAACGCTGCTGGAGAGCGCGAAATTGGCGAAATTTAGCCTGCTGCATATTCCAATCGTGTGCAGTTTCGCTAAGAGGACGCATGCCTTTCAGCGACCCATCGAGCAAACTGACCCGCGAAGTTGGAATGGAGCGGGCCTTTTCGAGCCGACGCCTCAGGTTGAGCACCCTGACGCGCCTGCGATGGCTTGCCATCGCCGGGCAAACGGCCGCCGTGGTGCTGATCGGCTTCGTCCTCGGATTCCCGGTCCCCTTCGGAGCCTGCTTCGCGCTGATCGCGTTGTCGGCCTGGGTCAATATCGGTCTCAGACTGACGTTTCCGGCAACACGGCGCCTGCATCCGAACTGGGCGACGGTGCTTCTCACCTATGACATCGTACAGCTTGCCGGGCTCTTGTACTTGACGGGAGGGATGGAAAATCCCTTCGCCTTTTTGATCATTTTCCCGGCGCTCGTCTCGGCGACGACGATGCCGCCGGACAAGACCTTGTTCTTGGGCGGTCTGGCTTTCATCAGCGCGAGTTATCTCGTGTTTTTCCACGAGCCGCTTCCCTGGTCCGGCCCGCCCCTGAACCTGCCGCTGCTCTACGTCGGCGGCATGTGGGCGGCGGTCGTCTGCTCGCTCGTCTTTATGGGCTTCTTCGCCTTCCGCGTCGCCGAGGAGGCGCGCCAGCTTGCCGATGCGCTCGCCGCCACCGAGCTCGTCATGCAGCGCGAACAGCATCTGTCGGCGCTCGATGGACTTGCGGCCGCGGCCGCCCACGAACTCGGCACACCGCTTGGGACGATCACGCTCGTGGTCAAGGAGATGCTGAGTGAGGTCGATGCCGAAGATCCCTCTTCGGAAGATCTGAAGCTCCTCGCCTCTCAGACCGCGCGCTGTCGCGAGATCCTCTCCAAGCTCACCTCGCTCTCCTCCGAGCCGGAGGAGCATCTTGGACGTCTCGCTCTGCCGCGCCTTCTCGAAGAGGCGACGGCACCGCATCGCGATTTTGGCATCAAGCTGATGGTGGAGAGCGATGGGAAGGGTCCGGAGCCCATCTTTCATCGCAACCCTGGTATTCTCTATGGCCTTGGCAACATTCTGGAAAACGCTCTCGATTTTGCCAAGAGCGAGGTTCTCGTCTCCGCGAGCTGGGACGATCGCTTCGTCCTCATCGCCATTTCCGATGACGGTCCCGGCTTCGCGCCGGAGATGATCGAGCGTCTCGGAGAGCCCTATGTCTCGACCCGCTTCAAGACGAGCCCCACGGAACGTGAGAATTCCGGGGGCGGACTGGGTCTCGGCTTCTTTATTGCCAAGACGCTCCTGGAGCGGAGCGGTGCCAGACTGTCGCTCAAAAACCGACCAACCCCGGAGACGGGCGCGATCGTCACGATCGGCTGGCGACGCCAGTCGCCGGCATTGGCGAGCGGTGACGGGTCGGATTTACACTATGAGGTGTAAAATCAATTTGACGATCGGGTTTGCAAACCCTGTGCTGAGGCATTAGCACAGATAGTGGAGCAACGAGTTAAATCAGGCGTTTCTGGGATGAACAGTGAAACCGTTTCGGAACTCGGCCTTGCCGATTCCTCCCTGCTGATCGTGGATGACGACCGCGCCTTCTTGCAGCGTCTTGCGCGTGCCATGGAAAAGCGTGGCTTTGATATCGTTACCGCCGACTGCGTGCGTGACGCCAAGCAGCAGGTGGCGAGCAAGCCGCCAGCCTTCGCGGTTGTCGACATGCGTCTGGAAGATGGCAATGGCCTCGATGTGATCGAGCTCTTGCGCGAGAAGCGGCCGGACGCCCGCGCCGTGATCCTGACCGGCTACGGCAATATCGCGACTGCGGTGACGGCGGTGAAGATGGGGGCGATCGACTATCTGTCGAAGCCAGCCGATGCCGACGACATCTTTGCCTCGCTCATCCGCAACCCGGAAGACCGGGCGGACCCGCCGGAAAACCCGATGTCGGCCGACCGCGTCCGTTGGGAGCATATCCAGCGCGTCTACGAGCTCTGCGATCGCAATGTCTCGGAGACGGCACGGCGCCTCAACATGCATCGCCGCACTCTGCAGCGCATTCTGGCAAAGCGCGCCCCGCGCTGAGCCGTCCGTCCCTGGCCGAAACTCTGGCCTCTCGGGACGCATCTGACCTGGATGAACGCGCGCGATCACTCGCGCGTGCCATCCGGATCCTCCAGATCGTGCAGGCGGTTGGCGCCTGCACGTGCGATCCGCACCAGCATTTCCTTGCGCCGGGCGCCCGCGAGACGCGTCTCGTCGCTGTCGCGTAGGATTTCGGCGCCGAAGGCATCGGCGAGGATGAGGCCGGCGTCTTGCGGAAAGACGTCGAGCGGCACGTCCGCGGACGTCGCAAAATAAAACCGGTCGCAATAGCCAAAGTAGTCACGCCATTTATGGTCGGCCATGAAATCGGCGAGCGACGACTTGATCTCCACGATGACGATCTCGCCCTTGCCGCCAAGGGCCACGAGGTCGGCGCGGCGTCCGCTCGAAAGCGAGACTTCCGGCAAAAGCGCATAGCCTTCAGCCCGAAGCCGGCGGCACGTGCCGCGGCGGATGGCAAGCGCCGCCGCTGACTGACGGCCGTCGATGAGGGCGGGCTGGCTGTCGGTCTCGACGAGAACGGTGCGGATGGCGATGCGCGGCATGAGGCAAAGATAGCAAGCGCCATCGCGTCTGCAAACAAAAGATGAACATGGGCCTCGACCATGGCGCACGACCGGGCGGAGAGAAGGCCGGACCTCAGGGCGCGTTCTTCACATACGCATCGACATCGAATTTGCGGCGTAGGCCGCTTTGCGTCATCGGGCGCACGGTTCCGTAGACGGCGTTTTCCTGGAAAGGCCGGTCGTGGAGCCCAAACGCCCAAAGAGTGTTGGCGAAAGAGTTTGGATCGCCGCCGTCGAGAAAATACCGGTTGTTCAAGGCGATGATGGTTTCAAGCGCATATTGCGGGCTGGAGGCCCAGCGCAGGATCTGCTTCGCCCAGTACATTCTGAGATGGTTGTGGAGATAGCCGGTCGCCTTCATCTCTCGCATCGCGGCATTGAAGGCCTCGTCTGAGGTGTCGCCCGCCTCGATCTCTGCGGCCGTATAGCCTGGATCGCGCTTGTCGTCCGAATGGCGTTCGAACGTCGTGCGCGCCCAGTCGGGAAGGGCTTCGTAGCGATCGTAATCGTCGCGGTAATGGCACCAATTGGCTGCGAGCTCCCGGCGTACGATGAGCTCTTCCAGAAATCCGGCGGCTTCCGCCTTTGCGGCCCGCGCCTTGAGCGCGATCTCGATGGGCGAGATCTGGCCAAAGCGCAGATAGGGCGAGAGATGCGAGACACGGCATTTCGTGGGATCGCTGCGTTCGCCATCATAGCGGGGAAGATCGTTGGCGAGAAAACTTGCAAGACGCCGCTTCGCCTCGTTGTGACCTCCCGCGATCCAGTCGACCGGCTCGGGCCCGCGCTCACCGCAGACTGCGGCGAGCTTTTTCCAATCGTGAGGGGCAAGGCCCGCCGGAAGCGCGATGCTGGAAAAGCTCTTTTGCGGCCGCTCATCTGTCTGATCGACGAGAAAACGCTCAAGCTGCCGATTGATCTTCGGGCGGATGGTGCGCGCGGCGTACTCGGCCTTGTCGGAGGCCGCTCCGACCGGCACGACGAGATCGGTTTCGACGGCAATCGCCTGACAGGGGGCGTTGTCGCCGAGCCAGGCGCGGCGCTGCCGGTGATGGCGGAGATGGCCGACATCGGTGACGGCAATGACCGCACGCTCGAGAAGCCCACGAAAGGCCGTGTCGTCTGCCTCCGCCAGAACAAGAAATCCGGCCCCCATGTGGGAAAGCTCGTCCGCGAGTTCCTGAAGGCCTTCGGCTATGAACTTCGCCTGCCTGCGGGTGATCGACGGCTCCTCACCCCCGAGGCGCATGACGACAAGGAGCGGGCATTCGTGCCGGTTCGCCTGCCCGGCGGCGAAAGAGAGCGCGTGGTTGAGACGCACGCGCTGCGCCCGGTCCATCCAATAGAGCACGAACTGACCCTCCTGAGGGGTCTTGCCGTTCAAAGGCATGAGGCGGGGATCGTCGTCGGTCATGGAATTCACCGGCTGTTCGTCGTTCGTCGGGGTGATGACGAGCTTAGCGCGCTTTCGTTGCAATCCGGGCGCGATCTTGCGGCGCGGATGCGGAACACTTCACCGTGTCAAGAGTTGAGGCGGCAGCGAACAAGGAGAATTCCATGTCTTATGAAGCCGACCGCCATCACGGTCATCCGGTCGACCGCTCGACAGCAACGAGCGGCGACATCGTCCGCATTCTTCTGGCGATCATCCTGCCGCCGCTCGGCGTGTTTCTTCAGGTCGGGCTCGGTCTGCATTTTTGGCTGAACATTCTTCTGACGATTTTCGGCTATGTGCCGGGCATCATCCACGCCGTCTGGATCATTCTGCGTCGTTAACGACGCGCACCGTTGCAACCCCGCGCCTGCTTCTGTGTTAGAATTGCAACAATTCTAACATGTTGCGGGAGAAGGCCTGCTTTTTGACCTGTGTCAAATGGACGAGGCTGCCCGCCCCGCATATCAGGGCCCTGTTTTTCGAACGCAGGGGACGAGAATGCGCGGGACAACGACTCTGGGACGGGCGGCACTGGCGGCCGCGTTCCTCTCCATCGCAGGCGTGGCTGGGGCCGCGGATCTGCCGAGCCAAACCTACGAGCCCATGGCTGCACCGGCGCCCGTCGCCTGGAGCCCGTGGCAGATTCGTCTGCGCGCATTGGCCGTCGTCCCGCATGATTCGGGCTCGGTCGATCAGATCCCGGGCTCTGATCTGTCCTATTCGAATTCGGTCACGCCCGAACTCGACATCACCTACTTCTTCACGCCGAATATCGCGGCCGAACTCATTCTCGGCACGACCTATGCCGAGGTCGAAGGCGACGGACCGATCAGCGGTCTAGACGCGGGCGACACCTGGATCCTGCCGCCGACCCTGACGCTGCAGTATCACTTCACCAATTTCGGCGCCTTCAAGCCTTATGTCGGCGCGGGCGTGAACTACACCTTCTTCTACGGCACCGAGAACGACGATCTCGCCGCCTTCGACATCGACAACAGCTTCGGCCTCGCGCTGCAGGTCGGTGCCGACTACATGTTCAACGAGCATTGGGGCATGAACCTCGATGTGAAGAAGCTGTTCCTGTCGACCGAGTGGGACGGCCGCCTTGCCGATGGCACCTATGTGAGCGGCGATGCCGATCTCGATCCCTGGCTGATCGGCGCCGGTATCACCTACAAGTTCTGATCGCGCCTAAGTTCTGATCGCCATTGCGCTGAACAATTTGAGCGGCCCCGCTTGCGGGGCCGCTTTTCTTTTACGCAGGCGCCAGCGCGCTCTCGCGACTATGCGCTTCGCTCTTGGGACCGCTCTCACATCAGCCTGAGACTTCGGGCGTTTCGCGCCGGACGCTCGAGATGAGAAAAACAGCGAGTGCCAAAAACGCGACCGGCGCGACGTTGACGTGCCAAAAAGTGGTGGCGATGCCGTTGAGAAAGGAGATCGAGGCCACGCCCACCAGGAGGACCGAGACGAAGATGCCGGGCCGAGAACTTCGGCCGTGCCCCAAATAAAGCCAGAGCGCCACGAACGTCGGGGCTGCGAGATCATAGTAAAGCACGTAGGGCAGCGTCAGATAGGTGGCCGTCACGAGCATGGCTGCTTTGGCGCCGCGCGGGGCGCTCGACAATGTCACGTAGATGAGGGAGCAGACCGCAAAGAGCGCGCTCATCCCTTGCAGGCCGGCGGCCGCGGCGAAATCGAGGCCGAAATACCGCGCAGCACCGTAGACGGTCATCTGCACGCTCAGGAAGGCGTCGCGCTCGCTCAGTAGGATCGCGCCTGTCGGATCCTGCAGACCGAAGAGGAAGGCTCGCCACGGTTCGATCCCGAAGGCGAGGATCGAGGCGCTGATGAGAGCTGTCGCCGTGGTGGTCGCCACCGCGATGACCAGGAAGCGGCGCTCCAAGAGAAGCACGAGCGGGATGAGAACGCCGAACTGCGGTTTGACGGTCAGGAGGCCGAGGAGAATTCCGGCCAGGATTGGCCTTTCATCCCAGAGATAGATGGCGCCGACAAAAAGCGTGCCGACGATGAAAGAGGTCTGGCCGATGAGGATTCCGAGCGCCGTGACGGGCGCGATCAGAAGCCAGACGGCGATGCTCCTGTCGCCCCACACGCGGGCCGCCACGAAGAGGAACGCTGCGAGGCTGCCGCCCATGAAGAGGCCATAGGCGACGAGGTAGGGAAAGAGCCCGAGCGGCGCGAGAAAGAAGAGAAAATGCGGCGGATAGAGCCAGCGGACGCCGAAATCGGAGCCGTAAAGGTCGAGGATGTAACGGGAAAACTCGCCTGGATCGAAGAGACCCGAGAGATGGCCCTCGAGAAGCATGCGCGAGGCGATCCAGAAGACGACGAAGTCGCCGCCGCCAGGATGCGTTGTGGAATAGACCTCGCCCGTGCGCGTCATCCACTCCGTCAGCATGCTTCGGGGAAAGCCGAGAAGGGTGACGAGGAAGGCAAAAGCCAGCCAGAAACGGCGATCGTTGAGGAGCGCAAAGCGGGACCCCGCTTCGGCCGCACATGCCGGGCCGCTCGGCGTCGCGGCTTTCATCCCCGCCTCATGTGGCTTTGGCCTCATCACCCGGGCTTTTTGTGAGAAGCTCCCGATGCGGCCCGCCATCGCGCCTGGTCTCGCCCCGCGCGCGCAGGAGAAGTGCAACCGCCAAAGCGCAGAAGGCGATGGGACCGCTTCCGAAGCCAATCGCTACGGTGGCGCCATTCACGAAGGAGAGGCAGGCGATGAAAATGAGGAGGGCTGAGAATAAAATGCCGGGCGTTTCCTCACGCCCTTTGCCGAAATAAAGCCACAGCGCCACGAAGGTCGGGGCGACGAGATCGTAGAAAAGCACATAGGGCGAGACGAGATAGGTTGCGGTGACGAGCATGGCGATCTTCGTGTCACGTCGCGCGCCCGACAGCGTCGTGGCGACGAGCGCAACGACGGCAAAGAGCGCGCTCAGCCCTTGAAGCCAAACTGCCGTCGCAAGATCGACCCCGAGGAGGCGCGCCGAGCCGAAGACGCTCATTTGCAGCCCGAGGAATTTTTTGCTCGCCGTCGTCAGGATATCGGAATTGGCCCCGTCCATGCCGAACAGGAAGGCGTGCCAGGGGGCTGTGCCGAAGACGAGAAGGGACGCGCCGATCATGACGAGGGCTGTTGCCGACGCGACGCCGATGACGCGCCACCGCCCTTCCAGAAGGAGAACAAGCGGGATCAGGACCCCGTATTGCGGCTTGATGGTGAGAAGGCCGAGGAGAATGCCGGCGAGGATGGGCTTCCGATCCCACAGAAAAATGGAGCCGATCAGAAGGCCGCCGACAAGAAAACTCATTTGGCCGAGAAGCACGCCGAGAAATGTCGAGGGGGCGACGAGAAGCCAGAAGACGATGTCGCGCTTTCCCCAGACGATGCGGCCGATTGCGGCCAGAAAGGCGAAGCTCGCTGCCATGAAGCCCGCCCAGGCCGCGAGATAAGGCAACTTGGCGATCGGTGCGATGAAGAACAGGAAATGCGGCGGGTAGAGCCAGCGCATTTCGTAGTCGCTGCCGTAACGATCGATGATCGTCTGCGAGAATTTGGCTGGGTCGTAGAGGTCGCGAATATGCCCCTGCAGGATCAGCTCTGAGGCGACATAGAAGACGACGAAATCGCCGCCGCCCGGATGGTTCGTCGAATAGACGTCGCCGCTGCGGGTGATCCAGTCGGTCAGGATGCCATAGGGAAAGCCGAGCAGCGTGATCCCGAAAGCAAAGAGCAGCCAGAAGCGCCGGTCGTTCAGGATGGTGAATTGCAGCGAGCCGTCCATTCGGTCGAAATCCCCGAGATCTCGCCCTCCCTTGACGACCGTCATACCTTTGCCTCGTCGGCTAATGAGAAGGGGTGCGCTATTTGCTCGGGGACGCGTTTGTCTCCGTCTCCCCGGTGCTGCTTGGTGTCTTCACGACGGGCCCGGACGAGAAGAGCTATGACGAGCGCGGCCAAAATCACGGGCCCAATCTCCACACCGTTCTCACCGGCCGCAATCCATCCGTTGAGGAACGAGAAATCTATTAAGACAACGAGAAGGAACGAAAGCCCCAAACCGGGCGCTTCGTTGCGGTCCTCGCCTAGGAAGAGAAATAACGCGGCGAAGGTGGGGGCTACGAGGTCATAAACGAGGACGTAGGGAACGGCGAGACAGGTGGCGAAGATGATGATCGCTGCTTTGGTGTCGCGACGTGCTGATGAGAGAGCCGCTGTGGCGGCTGCAAGCACTGCGAGGAGAGTACAGACGAGCTGGACGAGCCAAGCTGTTTCGAGGCTGGCTCCGGCGTACCGCACTGCGCCGAATGGAGTGACCTGTGCTGTGAGCAGGCTGCCGGAGGTTCGTAGGACGTCTCCTTGTGCGCTCCCAAGATTTCCTAAGAAGCCAGTCCATGCGTCCGCCCCGAACAGCAGAGCTGAAAGGATGACAAGCGCGGTCGTCGTCGCCGAAGCAACCATGATGATGAGCCAACGTCTTTCGATCAGGAGAACAATCGGCAATAGGACGCCGAAATGCGGCTTGATTGTCAGGAGGCCAATAAGAATCCCACAAAGGATCGGCCTTCGGTCCCAAAGAAAGACGGCTGTTATGAATATAGTACCGATCAGCAGTGATGCCTGACCCATGATGATGGTGAGGACGGAGCTTGGCGCAAAGGCCAGCCATAGAATGCTGTGACGGCTTGAGAAGAATTGGCTGCCGACAAGAGCGAACAGAGCCAAAGTCGTGACCATAAAGACTGTGAACGCTGTCCAATATGGCATGAGGCCGAGCGGGAGAAGAAAGAACAAAAAATGCGGTGGGTACAGCCAGCGATAGTCGAAGTCGCTGCCATAGCGATCGATGAGAATGGCGGAATAGGAGGCTGGGTCGTAGAGGTGAGCCGCATCTCCGTGGAGCGCCGTCTGTGATGCCACCCAAAAGTTCAGGAAATCTGCTCCGCCGGGATGCAAGGGGAGCGCATAGGCGTCGCCCGAGGCGATCCAATTCAAGAGAATGTGCAGAGGAAAACCCGCGAGCGTTAGCGCAAAGGCGAAGAAGAGCCAGAAGCGGCGGTCGTTGAGGATGGTGAATTGCGGCATCGCCGGAAAGACTACGCAGCGAGGCTTGAATCCGCGGTTAAACCCGGCGCCGCGAGGTCCTCCTGCGACGAAAGACGCCGTCCGCGCCGCGCAATTTCTGCGGCAGGAGGGTCATGCCGCATCATCCGTGCTTGCGCCGGCCTGCGGCCATGCTACATGCGCGCTCCATGGCTGATCTTTCCCACATCCGCAATTTCGCGATCGTCGCGCATATCGACCACGGCAAGTCGACGCTTGCCGACCGTCTGATCCAGATGACCGGCACCTTGCCGGACCGTGAGATGAAGGAGCAGCTCCTCGATTCCATGGATATCGAGCGCGAGCGCGGCATCACCATCAAGGCGCAGACGGTGCATCTGCGCTACACGGCGAAGAACGGCGAGGAATATCACCTCAACCTGATCGATACGCCTGGCCATGTCGATTTCGCCTACGAGGTGAACCGTTCGCTCTATGCCTGCGAAGGGTCGCTCCTCGTCGTTGATGCCTCGCAAGGGGTCGAGGCGCAGACGCTTGCCAATGTCTATCAGGCGATCGAGGTCAATCACGAGATCGTTCCGGTCTTGAACAAGATCGACCTGCCAGCGGCGGAGCCGGAGCGCGTCAAGGAGCAGATCGAAGATGTGATCGGCCTCGATGCCTCGGATGCGGTGATGATCTCCGCCAAGACCGGGCTCGGCATCGAGGACGTGCTGGAGGCGATCGTGCATCGCCTGCCGGCGCCGAAAGGCCTGCTCGACGCGCCGTTGAAGGCGCTCCTCGTCGATTCCTGGTACGATCCCTATCTCGGCGTCGTTGTCCTCGTGCGCGTCATCGACGGCACGCTGAAGAAGGGTCAGACGGTGCGCATGATGGGCACCGGCGCGCGCTACGAGGTCAACCAGGTCGGCATGTTCACGCCGAAGATGGTGGAGACCGCAGAACTTCCGCCGGGCGAGATCGGCTTTCTGACGGCCTCCATCAAGGACGTGGCCGACACCCGCGTCGGCGATACGATCACCGAGGACAAGCGGCCGACGGAAAAGGCTCTGCCGGGCTTCCGGCCGGCCGTGCCCGTCGTCTTCTGCGGCCTCTTCCCGGTCGATGCCAACGACTTTGAGGATCTGCGCGCGGCGATGGGCAAGCTCCGCCTCAACGACGCGTCGTTTTCCTATGAGATGGAAACCTCGGCCGCGCTCGGTTTCGGCTTCCGCTGTGGCTTTCTGGGGCTTCTGCATCTGGAAATCATCCAGGAGCGTCTGGCGCGCGAATTCGATCTCGATCTGATCGCGACGGCGCCCTCCGTCGTCTATCAGATCCGCCTGACGGACGGCGAAGAGATCGAGCTGCACAACCCGGCCGATATGCCTGATCCGGTCAGGATCGAGGAAATCAAGGAGCCGTGGATCCGCGCCACCATTCTGACGCCGGACGAATATCTGGGCGGGGTGTTGAAACTCTGCCAGGACCGCCGCGGCATCCAGCAAGGGCTCACCTATGTCGGCCAGCGGGCCATGCTGGAATACGATCTGCCCTTGAACGAGGTCGTCTTCGATTTTTACGACCGGCTGAAATCGATCTCCAAGGGCTATGCGAGCTTCGATTATCACATCACAGGCTACGAGCCGGGCGATCTCGTGAAGATGCAGATCCTGGTCAATGCCGAGCCGGTGGATGCGCTCTCGATGCTGGTGCACCGCAGCCAGGCCGATCGGCGCGGTCGGGCGCTCTGCGAAAAGCTGAAGGATCTGATCCCCCGACACCTCTTCAAGATCCCGGTCCAGGCGGCCGTCGGCGGCAAGGTCATTGCACGCGAGACGATTGCGGCCCTCAGGAAGGACGTGACCGCCAAATGCTATGGCGGTGACGCGACCAGAAAGCGCAAGCTTTTGGACAAGCAGAAAGAGGGCAAGAAGAAGATGCGCCAGTTCGGCAAGGTGGAGATCCCGCAGGAGGCCTTCATCGCCGCGCTGAAGATGGGTGACGAATAGGCCAACTCGACGGTCTATCTGGTCGCGATCGCCGCGGCCGCACCGCCAAGGAAGAGGGCGCTGATCCGGTTGATGACACGCGCGGCTGCCGGCTTCTGCAGGAAACGCCGTGCCTGGCCGGCAAGCGCGATATAGCTGAGGTCGATCGCAGCGAGGACGAGGAGAAGGGTGAGCGACAGCTCACCCCAGCCGACGAGGCTCAGGCTTTCGAGATCGAGAAGGTTGGGCAAGAGGGCGAGATAGAAGACCATGATCTTCGGATTGCCCATCGTCACCGCAAAGCCCGCAAGGAACATCTTGAGAGCCGAGCCGCGCGGCGACATCGCGGTGTCATCGGCTTCCGGACGCGTCGGCGCATTCCACATTTTGAAAGCGAGATAGACGAGATAGGCCGCGCCCGCGAATTTCACGACGGCTAAGGCCCAGAAAAAGCTGCTCGCGAGCGTTGCGAGGCCGAAAACGGCCGCGGCGAGCCACAGAGCCTCTCCGATCCACATCGCGGCTGCAAAAGGCAGGGCATCGCGCCATCCACGGGTCAGAACACGCGACACGAGGGCCGTCACGCTCGGCCCCGGCGTGCCGGCATTGACGAGGAGGACACCCGCGAAAAGCATGAGGGTCAGCGGATCAAGGAGCATTGGGTCCGAGGGCCTTTGTGACAGAGCCCCTAAGGCTTAGCCGAAGTTCGCATGCCCGGCGAGCCGGAAACCAGCCGTCTCAGCTGTTCCCGCCTCACCTGCGGAACCGCGCCCGCCGGCTTTGCTTCCCCTCGAGAATGAGGGAGAAGGCCATGAACGACAGACATGACACCGAGCGTCCGCCGCAGGCACAGGCCCATCAGCCGGGCAACGAGCACAAGATGCATCCCGAGCCGGATTACATGCCCCGTTATCCGGGCTCCGGACGGCTCAAGGACAAGGTCGCGCTCATCACCGGCGGGGATTCGGGGATTGGGCGGGCGACCTCGATCCTCTTTGCGCGCGAGGGCGCGAACGTGGCCTTCGTTTACAAGGATGAGGACGAAGACGCCGAAAAGACGCGCCGGATGATCGAGGAGGAGGGCGGCGAGGCGATCGCCTTCCGCGGCGATATCGGCGACAAGAGCTTCTGCGAGGAGGTCGTCGCGAAGACGGTGTCGGAATTCGGCCGCCTCGATGTTCTCGTCAACGATGCCGGCGAACAGCATATGGCCGAGGAGCTCGAAGAGATCTCCGAAGCGCAGCTGACGCGCACCTTCCGGACGAACATTTTCGGCATCTTCTTCATCACGCAGGCGGCGCTGCCGCATCTGAAGAAGGGCGATGCGATCGTCAATCTGACATCGATCACCGCCTATCGCGGACAGCCGGTTCTGATGGATTATGCCTCGACCAAGGGGGCGATCCTGGCGCTCACCCGCTCCTTGTCGAAAAACCTCGCCGACAAGGGCATCCGTGTGAACGGCGTGGCGCCGGGGCCGATCTGGACACCGCTCATCCCGGCGAGCTTTCCGCCCGACAAGGTGGCGAATTTCGGCGCCAATCAGCCCATGGGCCGTGCCGGGCAGCCGAACGAGGTGGCGCCGGCTGTGCTCTTCCTCGCCTGCGCCGATTCCTCCTACATGACCGGCCAGGTGCTGCACCCGAACGGCGGCGACATCATCGGCGGCTAGGCGCTGTCTGTCGTCCGCTGCCTGCCGACCATCGACGCCGGCAACAAAAAGGGCCCTGCCGCGGCAGGGCCCTTCGTCATATCGGATCGCTCGGCAGGCCGCGCCAGGCACGGCCCCCTGCAGAAACCCGTCCTTAAACTGCCACGGCGCCAACGCCCAGGAGCATCAGGACGAAGAAGATGACGGCGACGACCAGGAAGATGAAGAACAGGAAGCGTGCGATCGTTGCGGCGCCCGCTGCGATCCCGCTGAAGCCGAGTGCGCCGGCGATGACCGCGATCACGGCAAAGATAAGGGCCCATTTCAGCATGGTGGAAATTCTCCGGTAGGTTCAGGTGTCGTTGCACCTGTCCGAATTAACCGCCGTGTTGACGCCTTGTTCCCGCCGGTCTGTGCGGTGTTCGGCGGCCTGCGGTCGGTTTCTGTCTCGACGACCGGCCGCAAACGGTGGCGCAACCATCAGAGCCGCAAAGGCAGGCGCATGGGAGCGTTTCGGGAGGATCGGCGTTTGTCCTTCAACTGAAACAAGAATTTTCCGATCCTTTTTGATGTCCATCCGCTTTGTCTGCAGCTTTGCCCTCCGGGCCGCTCTCGGTGTCGCCGCTGTTTCCTTTCTCATCCCGCCGGCCGTGTCGCAGGAGGTGCTCGAAGCACCTCCCGGCGTGTCACCGGGATCGGTGCTTCTCGGTCCGGCCCCGGCGCCGGGGGAGCCGGCGCCTCCCCCTCCCGCAGCTCCCCCTCCGCCCGTGGTTCCCGCGCCGTCTGCGCCGCCGGTCATAGTCGAGCCCGCTCCGCCGCCTGTGGCTCCACCGCCTGCCTCCCGGGCGCCTGAGACCCAGGCGCCTGCGCCGGCGCAGCCGCCTGTAAATGATCCGGCTTTAGGCAATGCGCCGACCGGCACCGCGACAGATCAGCTCCAAGCGGTTCCCCTCGGCGAGCAGGAGATGGCGGCCCCTCTGGTCACGTCCGAGACGATCAATGCCGCGACTTTTGCTGCCGACCACGTCTTCGTCTCCAAGCATCGCGATCCGTTCATCGTGAAGCTGCAGGTGCTTCTCGACCGGGCTGGAATTTCGCCGGGTGTGATCGACGGCTATTGGGGCGACAACGTCCAAAAGGCCGTGCAGAATTTTCAATTGTCGCGCGAAGAGGTTCCGGACGGACAGCTTTCGGCGACGCTCTGGGCCGAGATCGCGCAAAACGACACGACGCCCGTCATCACCCAATATCGCATCACGCAAGAGGATGTGGCGGGTCCCTTCGCGCCTTCGATTCCGTCCGATTACCGCGAGAAGGCCGCGATGGAGCGGCTCTCCTTCACGAGTCCGTCCGAAATGCTCGCCGAGCGCTTTCATATGGATGAGGATTTTCTGAAGGCGCTCAACCCGCAGGCCGATTTCTCCGTTGTGGGCACGACCCTTGCCGTTGCGGCGCCGGGCGGTGATGTCAAAGGCAGGGTGGTGCGGATCGAGGCCGATAAGGGGCTTGCGGCGTTGCGCGGCTACGACGCCGCGGGCCGCCTCCTCGTCGTCTATCCCGCCACCATCGGCAGTTCCGATACGCCTTCGCCGAGCGGGACCGTCGAGGTGGAAGGTGTCGCCTTGGACCCGACCTACACCTATCGGCCGGACGTCAACTTCCAGCAGGGCGACAATCGCGATGTCTTGACGATCCCGCCGGGTCCCAACGGGCCGGTCGGGTCGGTCTGGATCGATCTGTCGAAGCCGACCTATGGCATTCATGGCACGCCCGCGCCCGAGGCGATCGACAAGACCTTTTCGCATGGCTGCGTGCGTCTGACGAACTGGGACGCCACGGAGCTCGCTCATATGGTGAAGCCGGGCACGACGGTGGAATTTCTTGACTAGCCATCTTCCAGCCTGGGGCTTTGTGCTGGCACTGGCGATCGGGGTTGGCACGGCGGGGGCCGAAACGCCTCCGCTGAAACCCCAGCCCCGCCCGGCGGAGGCGGCGGAAAAGAAAGCGACGCCCTCGGCCGCAGAGCCAGCTCCCTCTTCCGTGCGTCAGGCGGGCGACACCCCGCCGACCCCCAAGCCGCGGCCGCAAGGACCGGTTGAAGATCCGGACGCTCTCCCGCCCGTGCCGGACGTCCGCCCGCCGGAAAAGGCGGACCCGGAGGCCGGCGAAACGGACGAAAGAGCGGCGACGCCGGAGACAGACGAGGCGACCGAGCCTGAAGAGGCGCCGGCTGCGGCGTCTCCAGACGATACGCAGGCAGAGCAAACACCGAAGGACGAGGGTGCCTCTCAGGCCGAACCAGCGACTGAAGGCGAAGATGAGGCGCCTGCGGATGAGACGTCGGACAAACCTGCGGGCGAGGCTGCTGGAAGCGATGCGCCCTCCCTTCCTGAGGCTCGCCCGGAAGATGCGCCGAAGCCGGTGGAGCCGCTGATTGCTCAGCCCCCATCGGAGACGCCGTCTGAAGGCCCTGATGAACACCCTGCGGTGCCGGAGGACAAGTCCGGCGAGGAGGCCTCGAAGGTGCCGGAAGAGGACGAGGCGGCCAAGGCGGCTGCCGCGGAAACATTCCGTCAGTGTGTCTGGCGCCTCAGAGCTCTCGGTGTGGAGTTCGACGAGGAGCCGGCGATTACCGACGGCGGCGCCTGCGAGATCGCCCACCCGATCGAGGTCGACGAACTTGCGCCTGGCGTCGCCATCTCGCCTCCCGTCACGCTCAACTGCGCGGCGACGGAGGCACTCGCCACCTGGCTAAAGGAGGTGGTGAAGCCAGCGGCCGAAGATCTTCTCGATGGCGCTGAATTGCGCGGCGTGACCCAGGCCTCCGGTTATGTGTGCCGCACGCGCTACAATCGCCCGGGCGCGAAGATCTCAGAGCATGCGCTCGCCAATGCGATCGATGTCAGCGCCATCACCTTCAAGAGCCGTTCGCCGGTTGCCGTGAAGGAGCGGGAGAATGCGGATGCGGCCGCGAGCCGCTTTCAGAAGCGGATCCGCGAAGGCGCCTGCAAGTATTTCACCACGGTGCTCGGGCCTGGCGCCAACGCCGCTCATGCCACGCATTTCCATTTCGATCTGAAGGAGCGGAGCAACGGCTACCGCATCTGCCAATAGCCCGCGGCGACGGCGGAAGGGGGAGCCCGGCTACTGAATGGGGAGCGCCGGGACGCTCAGAAACAAGATGCGCTTCTGTTCGAGCCGCGACCGGCGCAGGCTCTCCAGAATGAGCCCGCAGGAGAGGGAAATCCCGGCAAGCACGAAGGCGCTCGCCGAAAGAACTGCGCCGGCCTGCATGGAGTCTCCATCGGAGAGCGCCGGAAGCGCGGCGAGGAACCCGAAAAGGCCGAGAAGGAGGCCCGCGACGCCGAAGAGGGGGAGCGGTCGTGCGACCTGCATGACGCGCAGGAAGGTGGCGACTTCGCCCATGGCGTGCCGCACATTCTCTGCCGGCTTCCGCTCGCTCGTGTTCTGACCGCCATCGAGCGACAGGCTCGCGACCGGCACCATGAGTTCGCTGGCATGCAGCGACAATTCGGTCTGCGGGGAGAGCCCTTCGGAGACGGGCGGAAAGCTTTTGACGAAGCGGCGGCTGAGAGCGCGGTAGATGGAGGTGCGCGCCGATAGGCCTGTACCGAAGAAACGCCGGTAGAGGTCGAAGACGCTGCCGGCGCCGTGGCGCATGTCGTCGGCGTCGCAACCGCCGAGGGTCGCCGAGGTGCCGACCACCATATCGACGCGTTCCGTCAAAAGCGCATTGATGAGCGAGCTCGCATCGGTCGGATCGCAGGAGCCGTCACCTGCGGCAAGCAGGTAAATGTCGGCGTCGATATCGGCGAACATGCGCCACACCGCCTGGTTTGGCGCATGGTTCGGTGCATGGCTTGGCCCGCGCAGAACGCGTGCGCCGGCCTTTCGCGCCTGACGGGCGGTGTCGTCGGAGGAATTCTCGTCGAAGACATAGATGCGGGCATCGGGCAAGGCTTCACGGAAGCCGCGCACCACGTTCTCGATGGTGGTCGCCTGATTGCGGCACGGCAGAAGCACGGCGACGCCGAGGCCCTCGCAGGCGGTGAACTCGCTCATTTCGACGCTTCCCCTTAATGCCGCGCAAACGCAAGCCAAAGATAGCTTCTAAAGCGTTAAAGGAGAGTAAGGCGCCGACTTCGGATCAGGGCATCGGCATGATAGCATTGGACAATGCTACGATTCGTCCCAAGACTGGTTTTTGCCCTCAGCGCCTTGTTCCTGGCGGGCTGGCCGGCCGCCGGTCTGGCGGACCAGATTCCGGCCAAGCGCTATTTCGGGGCCGCCAAGCTTCCCTCCGAAGGGCGCGCCGCGGCGGTCGGGTTTTATTCCAAGGGGTGTCTGGCGGGCGGCGAGGCGATCACCGTCGACGGCCCCTATTGGCAGGCGATGCGCCTGTCGCGCAACCGCATCTGGGGCCATCCGAATCTCATTCATTTCATCGAGTGGCTGGGGCGCGAGGCCGCCACGAAGGACGGCTGGCCGGGGCTTCTCCTCGGGGACATGTCGCAGCCGCGCGGCGGCCCGATGGTGTCAGGTCATGCCTCGCATCAGGTCGGTCTCGACATCGACATCTGGCTGCAGCCGATGCCGCAGCGCCGGCTCTCGGCGAAGGAGCGCGAGACGATGTCGGCGATCCCCGTCGTGGAAGTCGGCCCGCACGAGGTCGATCCGCGACGCTGGACGGACGCGCATGCAAGGCTCATCAAGAGCGCCGCGTCCTATCCCGATGTCCAGCGCATCTTCGTGGCGCCGGGCATCAAGAAGAAGCTCTGCGAGACGGCGACGGGCGATCGCTCATGGCTTGCCAAGGTGCGTCCGTATTGGGGCCATAACGAGCATATCCATGTGCGCCTCTTTTGCCCGGAAGGCTCGCCCGGTTGCGAGCCGCAGCGCGCGACAGGCAAGGACGACGGCTGCGGCGCACCGCTCGCCTGGTGGTATTCGAAGGAACCCTATCGTCAGGCCAAGCCCAGCAAGAAGCCGGCGAAGAAGCGCGAAACGACGCTCGACGATTTGCCCAACGCTTGCCGCCAGGTGCTGGCTGCGGGCGACAAGTCTGGCGCGATCACGGCACTTGCTGCCTATGGCGACGATGTTCCGGCCGACGTGGCGGCCAAGGCCGTTGCGCTTCGTCCTGATGTCGGAGCGCCCGGCGCGCCGTCGATGCCGCATACCCTGCCGCAGGCGCGGCCGGCCGTGATCCGCTGAGGCTCTTCCGACGAGGGGGCTCGCAGGAGCTCCGCCGTTTTCAGAACGGCGGAATTCGCAATCTCGCCTGATCAGGCGGCCGCATTCTCCGGCACGGAGGGGCAGGAGAGGCCGGTGCCGCCGAGGCCGCAATAGCCTCCCGGGTTTTTCGCCAGATACTGTTGGTGGTAATCCTCGGCGAAATAGAAGGCGGGCGCATCGACGATCTCCGTCGTGATCGGCCCGAAGCCTTTCTCTTTCAGAACCTTTGCATAGGCCGCCTTGGCCGTTTCGGCCTTTTGCCTCTGCTCCTCGTCGAAGACGTAGATGCCCGAGCGGTATTGCGTGCCGACATCGTTGCCCTGGCGCATGCCCTGCGTCGGATCATGCGCCTCGAAGAAGCGGGCGAGGAGCTTCGAATAGCTGATGACATTCGGGTCGTAGACGACAAGCACCACCTCGTTATGGCCGGTGCGGCCGGTGCAGACTTCCCGGTAGGTCGGGTTCGGCGTGGCGCCGCCCGCATAGCCGACCGCCGTCACATAGACACCGTCTGTCTGCCAGAAGACGCGCTCCGCCCCCCAAAAACAGCCGAGACCGAAGATCGCCGTCTTGAGACCCTCCGGGTAGGGCCCCTTGAGGGCGCGGCCATTGACGAAATGCGTCTCGGCCGTGGGCAAAGCCTCGGCGCGGCCGGGCAGCGCCTCTTCGGGCTTCGGGAGATCAGTCTTCTTGGCGAGCCGATCGAAGGGGAACATGGGGGGATCCTTTTCTGGAGGTCGCGTTGTGTGAATTTGGCGGGGCTGGGGACCACCCCGTCTAGAGGTCGCGCTCATGCGCGAAGGTGAAACGCCGACGCGGCCGGCCGAGCCAGAAGAGGAGCGCGGCCACGACGAGCAAGACGGCAAAGGTCGGCGCCGTCAGCACCACCTTCTCGAGAAACGCCCAGAGCCACGGCACCTTGTCGGCAACGGCATGATGTGCGGCATCGAGGCTCGCGGCCGCCCAATTCGCCCAGGTCTCGGCAAAGGGCGTGAGAACGAGGCGTGATTCGGCGATCGATTTCGCCGCGTCGATGACGGCCATGACGAGGCCTGCGGCAGCGAGCCAGATGGCCAGGAAACGAAGAAGAAAGCGGATCATCTGGCCTTGCGCAGCACTTGAGGTTTCATTCCTGGCTCATTAGGTAGGGCCGCGCCGGCTCGCGTGCAATCGCGCTCCGGCTTTTCGTCGACGCTCGGTCTTCGACGTTTCGCATCAGGCCTCGCCTGCGCGCCCGGTCACCGACTGGACGGCTTGTCGGGGCCGCCGCGGCCGGTTCCGATCGCAAGATTGGGCGCCCGTCGCAGGAGCCCGAAACGACGCCGACCGCAACAGCGACGAATTCGTGCTCTCCGCCTTGCCCTCAGGGCGCGGCATCGCTAAAGGGGAGCCTCGCCGGAGGGATGGCCGAGTGGTCGAAGGCGCACGCCTGGAACGCGTGTAGGCGGGCAACCGTCTCGAGGGTTCGAATCCCTCTCCCTCCGCCATCAAGCGCCGCTTTGCGCAGCATGACGACGACATGAAGTTCGCAGACTGTACCACCCGCATATCGCTTCTGCGTCTGTGACGGCAGAAGCGTTTGGCAAGCGATCCCGGCGATCGCTTGCTCACCTTCGCCTGCAGATTTGCGGGTGAAGCGTTGCCGCATATGCGGCTTGCGAACGTACGGTACTTGCTATGGCAAATGTCTTTGAAAGCCCCTTCAGGGGCATCACTCTTGATCGCCTCGTCACCAACCCGAACATCCAAGTCGGTCGCTACAGCTATTATTCCGGCTATTATCACGGCCACGGCTTCGATGAATGCGCCCGCTTCCTCTTGCCGGACGAAGGCGTGGACAGGCTCATCATCAGCTCGTTCTGTTCAATCGGTTCGGGCGCGGCCTTCATCATGGCCGGCAACCAGGGCCACAGAAACGATTGGATCAGCACGTTCCCGTTCTATTGGATGCCCGAGGTTCCCGTTTTCGCTGGATCTGAGAATGGGTATCAGCCGGCCGGCGATACGGTGATCGGCAACGATGTGTGGATCGGATCCGAGGCGATCATCATGCCGGGCGTCACGGTCGGAGATGGTGCTGTCATCGGAACCAGGGCGTTGGTCACAAAGGACGTCGAACCTTACGCCATCGTGGGCGGCAACCCGGCCAAGGTGATCCGCAAGCGATTTGACGACGCCGCCATCGCGCAGCTCCTCCAGCTCCGCTGGTGGGATTGGGACGACGAGGCGTTGAAGGACGCCATGCCGATCCTGACGAGCGGCGACGTCGCGGCCCTTCATCGCCATTGGCAGACGGTTATCAAACCGGCGGAGTGACGCGCCCTTTGCGCTTTCTTCTGCCCGTCCTCTTTTCAGAAGCGGACGGGCAGGACCCCACGCATCGAGGGCTCTGTCGTGTGCCGCATCGGCTCACCGTTCGTGTGCCTCGGCCAGCCGCTCGAACGTCAGGTCGATACCGATCTCCTGCCGGAGGTCTTCCAAAAGATCCGCCGGCCGGAGCGACCATCCTGCGCGCCGTCGGCGAGAGCGACGGGATCTGACGAAGAGGTTCCCACCCGCGCCAGCAATGTCACCGGCAGCATCCCGATCGCCACGATCACCAGGGCGGCGAGAGCGGCATCTTCATAGGTGCCGCGGGCGGCTTCGCCGTAAAGCAGCGTTGCGAGGCTCTCGAAGTTGAGTGGACGGAGCAGAAGCGTTGCGGGCAGCTCCTTCATGCAATCGACGAAGACGAGAAGGCCGGCGGCCGTCAGCGCCGTTCGCGACAGCGGCAGGTGAACCCTCAGAAGCGCGCCGGTCGACGTGTGGCCGAGCGTGCGTGCGGCATGATCATAGGAGATCGCGATACGGCTCAGACCGGCCTCGATGCCTCCCGAGGAGATGGCGAGGAAGCGGGCCGTGTAGGCGTAGACCAGGGCGCAACCGGACCCCATGAACAACAGGCCGGTCGACAACCCGAACCACTCGCTGGCGCTGCGGTCGATGAAGCGATCGAGCGCCGCGACGGGAATGAGGATGCCGATCGCCAGAACCGTACCGGGCACGGCATAGCCGAGAGTGGAGAGGCGCAGAAAGCTCCCGGTCCACGGTCCCGGGCGGATGCGGCTCGCATAGGCCACGACGAAGCCCGCCACGAGAACCAACACCGTGGCGGCGGCCGAGACCGAGACCGTATTGATGGTCGCCCGCACGATGTGGGGCGAGATGCCGGCAAATTCGATGCGCCGGATGGCGGCGGTCAGAAGATAAGACGCGGGGCCGACGAAGCCGATGAAGATCGGCAGAAAGCCAACGGCGAAAGCGAGGGCGCCTTTCGCGCCACTGAGGGGGCGCGCGGCCATGGCCCGAGAGCGCTGGGCATTGGTGGCGTAGCGCTGGCGCCGCCGTGCAAAACGCTCAAGCCAGATCAGCGCAACCACGAAGACGAGCATCGCGGTGGCGATCTGGGTTGCGCCAGCAAGATCGTTGCGGACGATCCAGGTCGTGTAGACCGACGCCGTCAGCGTTCGCACGCCGAGAAACTGCGACGCGCCGATGTCGTTGAGCGTTTCCATGAGCGCCAGGCTGACGCCGACGGCGATCGCCGGACGTGCGAGCGGCAGCGCGACCCGCCAGAATACCGCGGACCGGCTCGCCCCCAATGTGCGCGAAGCCTCGACGAGGTTGGCTGCCTGCGTGAGGAACATCATGCGGGTGGTCAGATAGACGTAAGGGTAGAGCACGAAGCCGAAGAGCGTGATCGCCCCCCACATCGCGCGAATGTCCGGCAGTCGAAACTCGCGCGGACTGGAATAGCCAAGGAGGTCGCGGATCACGCCTTGAATGAAGCCGAGCGGGCTCAGCACATCCATATAGGCATAGGCCATGATGTAGGTCGGAACGGCGAGGGGTAGGAGCAGGCCCCATTCCAGGAACGCCCGGCCGCGAAACCGGTACGCCGTGACGAGCCAGGCGCATCCTGTTCCGATGACGGTGACCAGGACGGCGGTCCCGAAGAGAAGGGTCAGCGTCGTGCGGGTCGCCTGAGGCAGGATCCCGACGACGACATGGGACCAGAGTGCGCCGGTATTCTCCATGGCGGTCGTGAGTATGACCACGATCGGCAGGACGGCGAACACGGCGACCCCGAACGCGAACACGGCCCATCCGTTCGGGATGAGCCGTGCGCGTCTGCGCATGGGCCTGAGAGCCATTTCACGCATGAGGAACACGCGCGGGAGGCGGGCTCCCTCGCTCAGTTCTCAAAGGTGTCGAAGTTCAGACGGTCGACCATCTCGCTCGCCACCGTGCGGTGAGGCAGCACCTGTCCGAGCGAGATCGTGTCGGGGACGACGTCTCCGAACGAGGCGACGATCGGATGCGGCTCGGCCGTCTCGGTGATGGGATGCTCGAAATTGGCTTCGGCATAGAGTTTCTGGGCTTCGTCGGACACGAGATATTCCAGGAGCTCGATCGCTTCCTCGCGATTGGGAGCGTGTGCGGCAACGCTGGCGCCGGTGATGTTCACATGCGTTCCGCCATCCTCGAAGGTCGGAATGAGAACCTTGATCGCATCGCCCCATTCGACCTGCTCGGCGCCGCCGCCGCCGCTTTTCATGCGGCCGACATAGTAGGAATTGCCGACCGCGATATCACAGATGCCGGCGGCAATGTCGCGTGCGCCGTCACGGTCGCCGCCGGCTGCCGGGCGGGCCTGGTTCGCCTTCAAGCCGCGCAGCCATTCTTCCGCCGCTTCTTCGCCGTGATGCGCGATGTAGGCGGCGAAGAGGGCCGTATTGTACGGGTGCTGGCCGGAGCGGATGCACAGGCGCCCCCGCCATTTCTCCTCGGCGAGCTCCTCATAGGTGATGGAATCGATGTCGAGATCACGTGCCGCGTAAACGATGCGCGCACGTCCCGAAAGCGCGAACCAATTGCCGTTGGGGTCGCGCAGGCTCTCCGGAATGGCCGAGCGAAGGACGTCCGATTCGACGGGCTGCGTGAGCCCGGCATCGACGAGGTCGATCAGCGCCCCGAAATCCACCGTCATCAGAATATCTGCGGGTGAGCTTTCGCCCTCCGCCTTGACCCGCTCGATGAGGCCATCCTGAAGGAACACCGTGTTCACGGTCGTGCCGGTCTCGGCCGTATAGGCATCGAGAATCGGCTGGATCAGCCCCGGCTCCCGGGTCGTATAAATGTTCACTTCCTGCGCGGCGGCCGGCATGGCGGCGCTCAGCGCGATGAAACCGATGGCGATCTTCAAGGCAGGCGTCATGTTTCCTCTCCGTCTGCTGACCGGATGCCAGCGCATCCAGAGGCGCCTTAATTCATAGATGACAAATAGAGTCAACATTTACGGCCAGGCTGATCCGACGATTGCCCGGGCATGTCGATCACGGTTGCGTGTGGAGGCCCGCGCCGGCAGGCGCCGCCCGTCACCTATTGCGTCCGTTTCCTCTCGGGCGACCCCTTTTTGGCCGCCCACGAGCGCTGTCTGCAGCGGCCCGTTTCGTCAAACCTCGCTCGCCTCGCAGAGCGGGCTGAGGGCGCGTGCGGCGGGATGATCGCCCTCGCAGACGAGGATGCTGCCGGTATCGAAACTGACCCGGACGTCATCGCCGATCTCGACGTCGCTGCGCGCGGTCGTCCGCATGACCAGAGGGTCTTCGAGCGTCTCGACCGTCAGCACCAGCTCTTCGATCTCGCCCAGAAGCATACGACTGCTGACGCGCGCCGGGATGCCGTGCTCTGCAAGCGCCACGGCCTGCGGTCTTATGAAGAGCTGTACCGGGCCGGTCCGCGTGCGAAGATCCGGGAAACGTCCGATCGGGCTGTCGAGCCATTCCCCCGAGGCCTGCGCCGGCACGATGTTGACATGCGAGAAGAACAGGGCCGCATCCGCGGTGCGCGGCGTCCGGTAGATGGTTTCGCCGGAGCCCTCTTCCACGATCCTACCCTTGTCCATGAGCACGACGCGGTCGCCCAGCGCCAGCGCTTCTTCGGCATCATGCGTCACGATGATCGCCGTCGTGCCGAGTGCGCGTAGCACCTCTACGGTTTCTTTCCGGATCCTCTCGCGCAATCCGCGATCGAGGTTGGAGAACGGTTCGTCCATCAGGAGAATGTGAGGTTGGGGCGCCAGCGCACGGGCGAGTGCGACGCGCTGCTGCTCGCCGCCCGACATCATATGCGGATAGCGTTCACTCAGGCCTTCGAGGTTCAGCCGCTCGAGGACCGCCGCGACGCGGGCCGCAGCCGCTTTGCGCGGCATCTTCTTCAGGCCGAAGGCGATGTTCTGGCGCGCCGTCAGATGCGGAAACAGCGCATAATCCTGAAACATCATTCCGACATTGCGGATCTCGGGTTCGACGAAAATATCGCCCCCGACCACGATCTGGCCTCCCAGCGCAACCTGACCGCCGTCGATGTCCTCAACGCCGGCGATGATCCGCAGCAAAGTCGATTTTCCGCAGCCGGAATGCCCGAGAAGCGCGACGATCTCTCCGCTCCTGACCTCCAGGGAGACGTCGTCGAGAGCGGGCACGCGGCCGAATCGGCGCGTGACGCCGTCGACCTTCAGGATTGGTGGCGAGAAGGGGGGCTCGTCGTTCATCGGTCTGGGCCTCGGTTCACGATAGGACGGCGCGCCGAGCCTTAGCATCCACGATGGTTTCCCGCATGTCCGGAAAGGATCTCCACCGGTCACGGTCGCGTGTGTGGGAGAGGTGGCCCTTTGCCCTCGCGGGTCGTCATCCAGCCGCGCGGTGTCGGGATGTCATGAGGCGCCGCCACGGGATGCGAGCCGGCCTCTTTTGAGCGATGGCCGTGCGTGGAGCGCGACAGGAACGGACGAGGAGGATGGGCTTCTCACTCCGTCGACGCCGTCGGCTCCAGGGATTTGATCTTGCCCTTTTCGAGCGTGAGGATCTTGTTGCAGGTGCGCTTCAGCAGCGTCGGATTGTGGCTGGCGAGGATCATGATGCCAGCCTTTTCGGCAAGCGCGTTCATACGGGTCGCCGCCTTGTCCTGAAAGCTCTTGTCGCCGGCGCCGATCCACTCGTCCATGACCAGGATTTCGGGTTCGAAGCTCGTCGCGACCGAAAAGGCGAGGCGCGCCGCCATGCCCTGGCTGTAGGCCTTCAGCGGCATGTCGATGAATTCGCCGAGCTCGCTGAACTCGATGATCTCGGGCATGCGCTCGGCGATCTCTTCCTTGCTCCAGCCGTTGATGAGGCCGCGGAGCTCGACATTGCGCCGGCCGGTCGCCTCGCCGCGAAAGCCGAGCGTGATGTTGAAGAGGGCATCCACGCGTCCGTCGATCTTCACGACGCCGCCGCTCGGTTCATAGACGCCGTAGATGACCTTGAGCAGCGTCGTCTTGCCGGCTCCGTTCGGACCGGCAAGGCCGAGCCGGTCGCCAGCTTTGAGATCGAGGCTGACGCCATCGAGCGCCGTGACGAAGCGTTTCGTTCCGCGGCCGCCGATGACGCCGCCGGGCGGGCTCAGCCTGCGGTCCGTCGGGCGAAAGCTCAGCTTGTGCCGGACGCGGTAGACGAGGCTGACATTGTCGAGATGAATGGAGGGCATCACAGGACGAAGATGATCTGCCGACGGAAACGGCCGAGGCTCCAGAGAGCCAGGATCCACGAAATGGCGCCGATCAGGCCGCAGACATAGAAGGCATGCAGCGGCAACACGCCGTCCGTGATCGGAACGCGCACGATCTCGAGGAAATAGGTGAACGGGTTCCAGAAATAGAAATGCCCGCGGATGGCGCCCTCGGCCGGATACCAGAAGATCGGCGTGAGAAAGAGACCGAGCCGGATGATGTTGCCGACGACGAACTGCAGGTCGGGGAAGAAGGCCCCGGCCACGGCAAGGACCGTGATCGCGGCTGGGGTGATCGCGATGATCAGAAGAATGCCGATAAGCGACCATATCCAGGCCACCGTGATCGGCGTTCCGAGAATGAAGAGCAGGCCGAGAAGGCCGATGAGGGCGTAGCCGGCGCGAATGAGCGACTGCATGGTCAGTCGGAACACGTAGACGGAGAGGGGCAGGCGCGTGCCCTTGATGAAGTTCTCCTCACGCACGAAGAGCGAGATGCTCTGGTTGATCACTTCCGACAGATACATCCAGACGAAGAAGCCAAGCGCGACATAGGCCGAAAAGCCGGCGCCGCGCGCATAACCGAAGATGGCGATGAACGTGCCGACGAAGGCGAGGTAGTTGATGAGAAGCCAGATCGGACCGAGCGCCGTGCGCCGGTGCTGATCGGTGATGTCCTCGCCCGCGAGCGCCATCCAGGCGCGGCGGAAGGCGATCCCTTCGCGCAGATCCGCAAATGCGGCCCACAGCCATTTCAGCATTGCCGTTGCCTCATGCAACGCCGTGCCGCCGGAAGTGCCTGAGCACGCCCCTGCGCCGGGGCGACCTCGGGCGCGCGTCGGCGCGACAGGATGGCCGCGTCATAGGCGATTGATGATGCAGCCGACATAAAGGCCGATATCTCCGTAGACGGTCTGTCGATAAGCGCCGGATTTCCAAAGCGCGGAAAGCCGTCGAGGCAACGAGCCGGAGCGCGCTTGTTCGATGCGTTCGATGACGTTTCGCGCATCCGGTGTCAAGAGATCCCAGCAGGCCCGAAGACCGGCGAGATTATGCGCGTTCCATCCCTGAAAGCCGCCCTTGGTGAGGAAGGTGATCCGGCGCAGACGGGCGGGCCAGGAGGAGTTGGCGCCGACGAGATTGCAGCCGTGCTGACGGTAGCCGATGCGCGCTTCGGGCGAGTAATGCACCCGTCCGCCGGCTCCCGTCACCATCATATAGCACCACCAATCGTGGCTCACGAAGTCGCTGCGGCGGGAGGCTTCCCGCATCAGCTCGTGGGCGGCCCTGTTCATGACCATGGTGTTGCCGCCTGCGATGCTCTGCAGGATGGCGTTCTGGAAGCTCGGTGTGCGCGGGAACAGCGGTGAATAGCCAAGGAGACTGCCGTCCTCGGCGATGAGGCGCGTGCGCGTGCAGTAGAGCGCCGGCGTGTTCGGGTCCTCGCCCGCGAGCCAGGCGAGCGCAGCGGCGAGCTTGTCCTCGTCCCACAGGTCGTCCTGGTCGCAGAAGGCCACGTAATCGGCTTCGATATCGGGATTGGCGAGAAGCGCTCGGAAGTTGGCCGCGAAGCCATTCCGTGGCCCCGCCAGGCGACGGCAGGCTCCCTTGTCCCATTGCTGTTCCGTCTCCGTCAGGATCTTGTCGGAGCCATCGGAGGAACCATCGTCTGAGATCCAAAGATCGATCGGAGCGACGGTCTGGTTTTTCAGGGATTGGATTTGCGGCAGCAGGAAACGCTCACCGTTGTAGACCGACAGGAGGACGGCGGTCCGCGGCGCATCCGGTTCAATTCGCGACAAGGACATCGTCTACGCCGCCCCGCTTTGGTGAAAATCCGGCGCTGCTCGCATCCGTGTGCGGTGCCGCTTTGAGATGGCGCTCATCGCGTCGAACCGCGATGCCGGAAGGCGGCATGCCCCGGCCTCACAGACGTCACCTTCGCGACGTCTCCCGAGGCGTCGATGCAGCGTCGCGATGCGAAGGTGTGCGGAGCGTCTGGCAGAACTGGCAAGCCGGCTGACCCTGGGTTGAAAATCGACGAGGCTCATGTCCGGCGCAATAGGGTGATTTTGAGGCATCAAGGGATCGACGGGCGGCTTTGGTCCGTCGCGGCCAAGGCATCATCGTCGTCACGCGCTCTGTCAACCCTTCCGCGGCGCGCTCGGCGCGGAGCGCATGGCAGGCCGGCGCCTCGGTCCTGCAAGGCGTCGGATGAGACGGCGCGCCGGTCTCTCGAAGAGGATGAAGATCAGGAAGGATTGCAGGATGGCGAGCGTGATGGCCGAGACCCCGAGAAGCACGGGGTGTGTCTGCGGGTCGAGGAAGTAGCGCAGATTGCCGATTGCGAGCATGTGGGTGAGGTAGAGCGAATAGGAAATGTCGCCGAGTTTGCGCAGCCAAAACGTGCCAAGAAGACGTGCCGCGAAGTTGCTGCGCAAGGTGAAGAAGAGGAGGAGGAAGACGGCCACCGCGATCTGCGGTTCCCACCACATGCGTGGCGTATGTCCGAACAGCCAAATGAACGGCATCGGAAAGAGGAATGCGATCATAGCGGCGGAGACGAGGAAGCCCGCATCGTTGAGCTTCGGAGCGAAATGGATGCGTTGGGACAAAAGCTTCGTGGCCATGCCGATGACGAAGTAATGCCCGAGATGCATGACCGGCATGGAGAAGGGCGGCAGGAGATAATAGGCGAGCGCGATCGCCAGGCAGGAGACGAGGGCGAGATTGCCCGAGACGCGATAGAGGATCCAGAAGAGCGGGAAGAGCGCGTAGAAGCGGAGCTCGACCGGGATCGTCCAAAGCACGTTTTCGCCACGTCGCAGAAGCAGGTGGTCGATGAGATCGGCGCCGTCGATGGAATAGACAAAGGGATATTCGCCACTCTTCCACCGCGTCACCGCGTAGGAGAGAAAGACCACGGCGAGGAAAAGCGGCACGACACGGGCGACGCGGGCCACAAGATATTTGTAGAGCGTAGAAGGCCGTGGCGGCGTTTCGAAATAGATATGCGCCATCAGAAAGCCCGACAGCGCAAAGAAGATCATGACACCGATCTGACCGCCGCCGCGCTGAAAAAAGTCCTGCGCGATGCCTGTGGCGCTCGCCACATGCGAGAGCATGACGATGACTGCCGCTATGCCCCGCAGACCGTCGAGCGCCGGGATATGCGCCGGAACGGGGGCGGGACGTGGCCAAGGCTGGCTCTCGTCGCGGGCGGTCCGCAGGCGGTCGAACATGTCAGCCGCGCTTGCGGCCGATCAAGGTCGTGGCCGAGGCGAGTTCGAACTGGGCCGTCTCGCTCAAATCTTTGACGAAAGGCTGCTGGCGCGCCTTCCAGTAACGGCTCGTCAGAATATCGCGCACGCTCATCTCGGCAAATTCCGGGCGCGCGTCCTCCGGCAGCCCCTGCATATAGGAGCGCAAGATCCATTGCAGCGAGCGGAACGGGTGCTGGTGGTCGTCGACGATGTGCTCGATGATCTCGATTTCGGCACCGTAGAGACGGCGATGACCTGAGCGCGTCATGTTGAAATAATGGTCGGGATAGCCGTGTTCGGGCTGCATGAAGGGGATGCCGGAAAACAACAATCCGCCCGGCTTCAGCACACGCACGATTTCCTTTGCGCAGGTGAAGGGATCATCGACATGCTCGAGCACCGCGAGTGTCAGCACCATGTCGAAGGTGTTGTCCGCGAAGGGAAGAGCCTGGCCGACGGTAAGGAGGTCCGTCGACGGATAGTCGAAGATCTCCATGTAGATCACGTCGGGCCGCTCGATCCGCTTGAAGCCGGCGCCGAAATCGAGCGCCATGAAGTTTTCGTCCCGCGCCGCGGCAAGCTGGGTTTCGAGAAGGCTTGGATAGGGATGGTCGGAAACCCCGTCGGCCTTGTCAGCAAGCTTTCCGGAGAAGCCATAAGCGGGATCGAGCATATTGACGGCGCCGAAGGGTGGAAGCGGCGTGGAAAAGCCAGACTGCGGAAAGACAAGAGCCTCGTCTTTCTCCACCCCGGCTTCGCCGCTCTGCCAGTGCCGCAGATGGTGGACGAGCCAGTCCCGCTTGCGAAGTTTGGCAGAACGCGCCGCCGCGACGGTGTCGGCAAGATCGGGCGCGATCGTGACTTCAAGCGCGCCGGCCGGATTGCGATCCACTTCGGCAATGAGGGGCAATGGCGCGCTCAGAGCTTTAGCATCGAGCTGCGTGAGATCGACATAGGCCCGAAAGCCGATCCCGCCTTGCCCGAGATCGGGGCGCGCAACTTTGCTGACCGCAAGCGGCGCGCCGGCAAGTCTGAGATCAAGAGGTCCCTCGGAGGCATGTGCAACCCATCCCTCGAACACGTCATAAGGCGTGGAGAGCTCGGCAGTTGGGTGGCTGTCGAGGTGGATCATGGGGGCGCCTATACGAGTTGCGTGACGATCTTGTCCAGGCGAGACGATCCTCATCACTGAGGTCGGCAGCGTGTGGCACGAATCTCTCATCGTTTCGCCGCAATATCGTCCGAAACGCTGTGCTTGTGAGACTTCGTTAGCATGTGCTAGCTGATAATCTATCCCAGATGCTATTGTAGGCATGGGTTTGAACAGAAGCGGTCTGGCATGCGACGGTGGCCGCTTTCCGGCGGCCACGAACGACCCGGGACGCGGGTTTGGTGTCGGGAGTCTCCTTTCCATCTTGCGGAACGCCGCTGACGGCTTCCGCAACGGGTGTTCGACAGCGCAATGACAGAACTTGACCACGCGACCTCCAGTGTCCGCCGCGCCTTCATTGGCGTGTTCATCATGAGCGGGATCACCTCCGTTCTGATGCTGGCGCTGCCGTTTTACATGATGCAGGTGTTTCAGCGGGTGCTGCCGAGCCGCAGCGAGGAAACGCTGATCGCGCTTTCGATCCTCGCCTTCATCGCTTTTGCGACCTACGGCATTTTCGAGGCGTTGCGCATGGCGGTCCTGGCGCGGGCGGCCGCGCGTTACGAAGCCATGCTCGCAGGCCCGGTCGTTTACGCGCATTTCCTGGATGGCAGCCGCGATGCATCCTCCGGCATGGAGCTCATGCAGGATGTGCGGCAGGTGAAGACCTTCATCGGCTCGCGCGCGCTGGCCGCGGTGGCCGAGGCTCCGTTCATCCCGATCTTCGTCGCCGTTCTCTTCATGGTCGACATTGCGCTCGGGATTTTGATCACTTGCGGCATGGTGGTGATGGTCGTCGTCGCCATCCTCCAGCAGCGCGCCATGAAGCGCGGCATCGAAGTGCAGAACGACGCCCAGCGCGGCGCCAACCGGATTCTGCAATCGCATATCGAACAATCCGAAACGGTGCGTGTCCTCGGCCTGCAGAAGACGGCGATCGCGCGCTGGGGCAGCCTCAATGCGCGTGGCCTCACCGCTTTCGTCAACCTGCAGACGGTCGGTGCGCTCTTCGGCGGCTTTTCCCGCTTCATGCGCTTCAGCCTTCAGGCCTCGATCCTCGGCGTCGGCGCCTTCCTGGCGCTTGAGGGCGATGTCGCGGCGGTGGTCGTCTTCGCCTGCATGATGCTCGGCGGCCGGGCGCTCGCGCCGCTCGACGGACTCGTCGGCTCGTGGAGCGCGCTGACGAATGCCTGGTCCGCCCATAACCGCGTCCGCGATGCGCTGATCGGCTTTTATGTCGAGCCGGAAAGGACGGCCCTGCCGGAGCCCAAGGGCAATTTCATGGTCGAGAAGCTCGTCTTCGGGGTGCGCGGCTCCGACGAGGCGATCATCAAGCGCATCTCCTTCGGCATCGAAGCCGGCGAGACCATCGGCATCATCGGACCGAGCGGCGCCGGCAAATCGACCCTTCTGCGCCTGCTTGCCGGCGGGCTGATGCCGAATGCCGGCCATGTGCGCCTGGACGGCGCCGACATGCGCAACTGGAACCGCATCCAGCTCGGCGAATATATGGGCTACGTGCCGCAAGCGGTCGATTTCTTCCCCGGCACGATCGGTGAGAACATCGCCCGTTTCGATCCCGACGCGTCGGACACCGACATCGTCGAGGCGGCGCAGCAGGCGGGCATCCACGAGATGATCCTGCGCTTCCCGCGCGGTTACGACACGCGCATTGGCACGGGCGGGATGCAGCCGTCGGGCGGCCAGAAGCAGTTGATCGCGCTCGCCCGCGCGCTTTACCGCAATCCGCGGCTCATCTTCCTCGACGAGCCCAATTCCAATCTCGACCAGGAAGGTGACCACATTCTTCTGGGCGCGGTGAGCCGCGCCAAGGCGCGTGGTGCCACCATCATCCTTGTGACGCAGCGCCCGGTGCTGCTGCAGGTCGTCGACCGCGTGCTTTTGATGAAGAACGGCACGATCGAGAATTACGGGCCGCGCCAGGAAGTTCTGCCCAAGGTGGTGAAGCCGGCGAGCGTGGAACGGCGGACCGTGCGCCAGATCCAGCAGCCGAAAGGCGGCGAGGAGGCGAGCGAGAAGACGGACGGCCAGGTCGCGGCCGGCGCGGGAGGGTCCGCATCGTGAAGGAATTGCAGGCGATCGGCATGTACGGCAAGCCGGCCCCCGCGGCCCGCAAGCCCCGCAAGGACGACGAGCCCTTCTACCATGCCTGGCACCACGAAGTGCCGTTGAAGCTGACGCGCGCCTACCGGCTCGCCATCATCGCCATGTTCTGTTTCGTCGGGCTTGGCACCTATTGGGCTGTCTCCGCCCCGATCGACGGCGCCTTCATGGCCGATGGCCGCCTGGTGGCCCAGGGCAAGAACCGCATCGTGGAGCATCTGGAAGGCGGCATCGTCAACGAGGTGCTGGTGAAGGAGGGCGAGCAGGTGAAGGCGGGCGACCTTCTGGCCCGCATCGACGTGACGAGCGCGGAGGCGAAGCTTGCGACCGCGCAGATGCAGCGCGACGTCGCCCGGGTGAAGCTTGCCCGCTATCTCGCCGAGCAGCGGGGCGACGACGAGATCGTCCTGCCGCCGGACCTTGAGCGGCGCATCGCCGAAGAGCCGGAGCTCGCCGACACGGCGAGCTCGCAGCGCGAGGAATTCGAAGCCAAGACGGCGGAGATGACGTCGCTGAAAACGATCCTCAACCAGCGCATCGACAACAATCAGCAGCTTCTCGACAATCTGAAAGAGATGCTGACGGAGCGGCGCGAGCGCGTAGAGGCGACGCAGGAAGAGGTGCGCGTTTCGAGCGACCTTCTGGACAAAGGCCTGACGACGCGCGATCGCAATTTTGCGCTCAACCGCCAGCTCGCGTCCGACCAGGACAATGTCCGCCAGACGCTCATTCAGATGGACGACAAGCGCTCCACCATCAATGAGACGCAGGAACAGCTGAACCGGGCCCTGTCGCAGCGGGCCAACGAAGTCGCCCAGCAGATCACGGATCTGCGCTCCAACATCTTCGAGCTCTCCTCGAATATCCGCTATTTTTCCGACGTGACGAAGCGTTCGGAAGTGCGCGCGCCGGTTTCCGGCACGATCGTGAATGTCGCCGTCAACACGCAGGACCAGGTGATCAAGCCGGGTGATCCGATCTTCGAGATCCTGCCGGAAGGCGTGCCGATGAGCATCGAGGCGATGGTCGACCCGCATTACATCGATTCCGTGCGCCAGGGTCAGCACGTCTCGATCCGCTTCCCCTCGCGCGAGCGCTCCAAGGCGATCCAGATTCTGGACGGCGAGGTGAGCTACATTTCGCCGGACAGCGAGCAGGACGAAAAGACCGGCCGCTATTTCTACAAGGTGCGCGCCTCCGTCGACCCGGAAAGCCTGAAAGAGTACGGCAAGGTCATGCCGGGCAATGTGGGACAGGTGTATTTCGAGCTCGAAAACAAGACCTTCCTGGAATATCTGATCGAGCCCTATCAGGACATGCGCGACAAGGCCTTCGTGGGCTGAGCCGCGCGGCAACGGACACGAGAAGAAGCCCGAAGACGGGCGACCGGAGCGGGGCCGGGTGGAGAGAATGGGCGAGAGCGAGACGCCGGGCATGCTGGCCGACAGGCTTGCGGCGCAGCTGCCGATCACGGCGCGCCGCGTCCTTCTCGCCGGGCGGCCCGTGCCGGGGCTCGAGGCGCTGCTGCGGGCCCGCAACCCAAAAATCGAGATCGACCGGGCGGACAGCGCCACGCCCGCTGCGGACATGCCGGGCGATGCTTCCAGCTGTGAGACGGGCCCCTATGATGCCGGCGCACTTGTCGCCGACACGCCCGATGAGGCGGAAGCCGCGCTGAAGGCGCTGGCGCCGCGCGTGCGCGACGAGGGTGTCTGCGCGCTCCTCGTGCCGAACCGGTTTTTCTGGCCGCGATTGCAGGCCTTTCTTGCGGGGAAGAACGATGGCGCCAGAGCCGGTTTTGATCCCGAAGAGCTGCAGGAGATGGCGAAACGCGCCGGCGCACCGCTTGCACGCATCGTCGCGATCCAGGCGGGACCAGGGCTCGGCGAAGAGACGGCAAAGGCCGTGCGGCCGCTCTGCGCCGCGCTGAAGGTCGATGGCGAGACCGCGCTCCGGCGGCTCGCGGCGTCGCATTTCACCGCCCAGACACGCCCGCGCCGAGTGCCGGACAGGATCATCCGCTTCACCGGCAAGACGCTCGCTTCAAAGCCCGACGCGATGGCAATCGTCCGTATGCAGGCGCCGCTTGCAGCGCTTGGCACGCTGCCCGAGTTCATGATCGACGATCTCGGCCCCACGCCCAGGCGCCCGAGCCAGGGGACGCGCGATGTCTTCGTCTGGCAGCGGCCGATCCTGACGCGCGAGGAATCGCTTCCCGTCTACAGACAGATTCTCGAAACCCACAAGCTCCTCGTGGTGGAGTTCGACGACAATCCGATGCGCTGGCCGGCGATCGCGGAAAACGGCCACCTCACCTTCCGCTCCGCGCATGCCGTCAGAACCTCGACGGAAACGCTCGCCAAGATCATCCGGGAGTGGAATCCGAACGTCTTCGTCTCGCCCAACCAGATCGAGGCGCTGCCGCCGTTTCGGCCCGTCGAGCCCCGGCAGGGGCCGGTCAGGCTTCTCTTTGCCGCGCTCAACCGCAAAGAGGATTGGGCCCCCTATATCGATGCCGTCAACGAGGTCGTCTCCCGCTACGGGCCGGACAAGCTTCGCGTCGACGTCGTCTTCGACCGTGCGTTCTTCGAGGCGGTGAAGGCGGAGGACAAGCATTACCAGCCGGTTCTGCCGTTCAGGGAATACAAGGCGCTCATGTCGAAGGCGGATATCGCCTGGCTGCCGCTCGAAGACAATCTCTTCAATCGCTGCAAGAGCGACCTGAAGTTCATCGAATGCGGTGCTTATTCCGTCGCCGTCGTCGCGAGCCCGATGATTTATGGCGATGTCGCCCGCCATGGCGAGACGGGGCTTCTCTACAAATCGGCGAAACAGCTCCGCGAACATCTGCGGGCCTTGATCGAGGATCGCGAGCGGCGCGAAAAAATCGCCCGCGCGGCCTATGACGAAGTTGCGTCACGGCGCATGCGCACCTACCACGCGAGCGGCGAGGCCGCATGGTACGCAGGCCTGTTGCGAAATCACGAAGCGCTCGAGGCCGAGCGCGTCGCGCGCCTGAGCGATGAGCCGGCCTGGGGCGAGCCACAAACCGAGACGGCTTAGAGGGTGGATGACGTTATGACCGAAGATCTTTCCTGGCTTTATTCGCCGGCCGTCTTTCAGGTGCCTGAGCGGATCGGAGCTTCAGGCTGGCTGGAGCACACGCCCTTCGCCTTCTGGCTCATCGACAAGCTGCGCCCGGAGCGCCTCGTCGAACTCGGCACACATACCGGCATTTCGTTCTGCGCCTTCAATCAGGCGATCAAGCAGCTCGGCACGGCAACCGCCTGCCATGCCGTCGACACCTGGCAGGGCGACCAGCACGCCGGCTATTACGGCGATAACATCTACAACGAGCTGTCGCGCTACAACGAGGATCGCTACGGCAGCTTCGCGACCTTGATCCGGGCCCGCTTCGACGAGGCGCTCGCCCATTTCGACGACGGCGCCATCGATCTTCTGCATATCGACGGGCTTCACACCTACGAGGCCGTCGGGCACGACCACAAGACCTGGCTGCCGAAGGTGAAGGAGGGGGGCGTTATCCTCTTTCACGACACCAATGTCCGCAGGGGCGATTTCGGCGTGCACCGCTATTGGGCGGAGATCGCGGAGGGGGCGCATGCGTTCGAGTTCTTGCATGGCTTTGGCCTCGGCGTGCTCGTCAAGGGTGAGCCGCGGAACGAAGCGATCACCTCGCTCTGCGCGGCCCGCCACGACCCGGAGGCGACGAGCGCCGTACGCCGGACGTTCGCCTTCCTGGGCGGGGCCGTGACGAACCGCTTGAAACTCGCGATGGCGGCGAAGAAGGCTCCGGCGCAAGCGCGTCAGGCCTGAACCGGCGCGAGACTAAAAGTGCCGGCGAGCCGTCAGGCGGACGCCGCTTCGCCCTTCCGGCGCAGAAAGCCGCCGGGATTGAGCGTCAAAAGATGCCGTTCGCGCTGCGCATCGAGCTCGAAACGGTCGTCTGTGGCGAGGAAATCCTTGATCGCTTCCTGCGGCCCGGGGCCGTGCTCGGGAAAGACGGGATGGCCGTTGACGTTGCCGTCCTCGACGATCAGGTAGCAGCCTGAGCTGACCAGGGGCGCATAAAGCTCCAATTCCCGACGGACATGCGCGGCCCGGTGGTCTGAATCGAGGATGACCATCACGCGCATGTCGGGCCGGATCATGTTCTTCACCTGCTCCACGATCGCGGCATCGGTGCTCGATCCCGTGAGATAGGTGATCAGATTGTGCTTGGGCGGATCATCCGGCGCGTTGATGTCGATGGTGACGATGCGGCCGTTTCCGACGAGCTGACAGATGGTCGCCAGGAAGAAGGCGCTGCCGCCGAACTTCGTCCCGCACTCGATGATGAGATCAGGCTGCGTCTCGGTGATGATCTCCTGATAGGTGATCATGTCCATCGGGCATTTCAGAACCCGGTGACCGAGCCAGCTCACCTCGGACGGCGCGGTCGCTTTGGAGAAAAGGCGCCGGTAATAGAGCCGATGAAAGCGATCGGTGATCGCCTGCTCCTCCGATGTCAGCGGTGGAAACCGCCGTGTCGGAAAGTACCGGCCGCGTTTGAAACCAAAGAAAAAACCATTGATCTGCTCGAGCGGGATCGAAAGCCGCATGAGCTCGTCTCCTCTCCTTTTTACATAAAAAAAAGGGGCGCCGAAGCGCCCCTTTCTCTCGTTCCTGAGGAACGATCAAACGAAGATGAAGTCGTCCGAGCCGATCTGAGAGGCGTCGGTGTCTTCAAAGGTGATCGTGAACGTGCCACCAGCGTCCGTGACGCTCACGATCACGTCACCCGGCTGGGTGGTCGTGTCGAAGGTGAAGCTCACCGTGTCGCCGGTGTCGAGCGCGATGACGTCGTTGCCGTCCGCGTCGAAGTCGGTAACCACGACGTTTTCCGTGCCTGCGGTGCCGTCCAGGGCCGTGAAGTCAAGGACGTCGTCGCCGGCGCCGCCGGTGACCGTGTCGGTGTCGATCGCTTCAATCGTGTCGGCACCAGCGCCGCCGAAGAGCGAAGCGCCACCGCCGGTGGAGCTGATGACGTCGTCGCCTTCGCCACCATAGACGCTATCGGCACCAGCCGTGCTGATCGTGTCGGCACCAGCGCCGCCGCCGAGCACGTCGCCGCCCGTCGCGCCGCCGGTGATGAGGTCGCTACCGTCGCCGGCAAAGATCTCGTTGCCGCCGCCCGTGGCGGTGATCGAGTCAGCGTCGCCACCACCGAAGACGGTGTCGTTGCCGTCAGCAGCGACCGAATCGATGCCCGCGCCGCCGTAGATCTCGTTGTCGCCGCCGGTGGAGGTCACGACGTCGTTGCCGGCACCGCCGTAAACCACTTCGTCGCCACCCAGCGTGATGGAGTCGTCGCCAGCACCGCCACCGATCAGATCGGTCGTGGCGCTACCCGTGATGACGTCGTCGCCAGCACCGCCGAAGAGCGAATCGGCGCCCGTGCCACCGGCAAGAACGTCGACGCCTTCGCCGCCGTAAACCAGGTTGTCGCCCGAGCCGGCCACGAACGCGTCGTTACCGTCACCGAGGAACACGACGTCGTTGCCCGCACCGGAATCGATGGAGTCAGCACCGGCACCGCCGAAGAGCGTGTCGGCACCGCCGCCCGTCTCGATCGTGTCGTCGCCGTCACCGCCGCCGATGATGTTGACCATGTTGCCGAAGGCAACGCCCGAACCTACCGAGTCGGCACCAGCGCCGAGGTAGATCTCGTTGACTTCGCCGGCCACGCCAAAGGCGATCGCTTCGCCGTTCAGATCAACGACGTCAGCGCCGTCACCGCCGAGGACGGTGTCCCCGAGGCCGTCAGCGGCCATCGTCATGGTGTCGTTGCCGGCACCCAGGAAGACCAGGTCGTGCTCGCCGCCGTCGCTCACGACGTCGTCGCCGGCCATTGCGTAGATTGAATCCGCAGCAGCGCCACCCACCAGGGTGTCATCGCTGTTCGTTCCGAAAATTTCAGCCATGTGTTTCTCCAGTAGAGCTTCAAAACACGCGCGTGTGTTGTATCCCCATCCCCACGCCATGTTTGCGCCGCGGCGGAGGGTAACGCGGACCGCAGCTTATTGCGGAGGCCCCTATCGGTGTCAACCTGCGAAAGCCACGGCGGATAAATTTCCGCGGGGGTTGCTAAAATGCAATTGTCGCGTCGTAGAAAGGGCTTAAGTGAAAACGCCAGCTGGGGAAAGCTTCTTTTAAAGAAACTTAAGAGTACCTGAAAAGAATGGCGGTGCCTTTGCCTGTCGGCGGGCGCCTCTCGTGCGGCGGGGCAGGTTTTGTGCCAGCCTTTGCAGAGCTGTTGTGGTACGCCACGGTTTCCTTCGCCCATTCGCCGCCCTCGGTGTCGCCCGACGCGCGAATGACATCTCTGAGCTCCCCTAAGTCCTTGGAAAACAAACGTGTGGAGCGCCGTTCTCGGCGCGTGGCAGATGCGACACGTCTTTCGCCGGTCTGTCGCTGATGCAAGGCGGCGGGGCGTCGCAGGACCTGCCGATCCGGCGATCTGGCTCTTGAGAGCCTGTGGAGCGATGGCCCGGCGGGACCGCGGCGCCCCCGCTCTCCCGAAGGGCGGCGGCCCGTGCGGCCTTCCGCTGCGCCATCCCTGAGGCCGGCCTGCGGCTCAACATCTCGCCGGTGCGTTGGCGCGGAAGTGTTGCCCGTCTGCATCATGTCAAGCGGCAGGCGCAGGCGGCTTTTCCGCCGTTTCGGGTGCCGTGTCGGCGGTGTTTTCAGCGCGCCGCGCACGCCTCTGCGATTCTTAAGACCGCCTTCGCCTCGATCCGCCAGTTGGGATGGGCCGGTGCCGGGCCCGGCGACACGATCTCACCGCGCAGGAAGCCATGGGCGAAGCCGAGGCTGCGATAAAGGCTCTGATGCATGGGACGGAAGCCGCCATGCGGCTCGAGCTCCAGGATCGTCGTGCCCGGCCGGCAGAAGACGCAGTTGAAGAGGCCGGAGCCCGACGGGCCGATGACGATCTCGGCTTCCTGAAAGGCTGCGATGCGGGCGCCGAGCGGCAGGGTCTCGGGCCGGATCTCCTCAAAGCCGAGGGTGCCGAGGCGGGTGACGATCTCGTCCTCGTTCATAAGAATGCGCCGCGGTGCCGTCTTCGACCAGCTTCGGCGCGAGATATAAAGCCGGCGCCCGGCGCCGCGCGCCGAGGATGCGGGGCCGGCCAGCCGCGCGGCGAAGGCGGTGAGAGCCCGGCGCAGCGCGGACGGAAACACGTTGCCGGGGGCGGCGAGCGAGGGGGCGAGACAATCGGCAAGGGGTGTGATCGCCGTGACGTCCTGCGCGATGACGTCCCGTCCGGGCGCGGCAGCCGCCACGATCTCGCGCATCCACTCCGCCTCCATCGGCACGAGGAGCGCGCGCCCCGCCGCTTCGGGGATCTCATCGAGGAGCAGGAGCTTCGGCAGGATGCGGAAGAGCCAGGAGCCGTAATTGCGCGATTCGGTCGAGCCGAGTGCGACCACCGGCGTGTCGATCGGCGGCGCAAGGTGGGCGTCGGCCGCGATGCCGAGCCTTTCGCCGGCACGGCTCACCCCGTGCGTCATGCGGAATTCGTGCGGGAAAGCGGACAGCGGGCGAGACTGATCGAAGAAGGGCGCGGGGAGAAGCAGAACGTCGTTGATGAGGACAGGCTCTGCCGCGCCGCTCTCGGCGATGTCCGGATCTCCCGGATCGATCAGCGCCCGCTGGCCGGCGAGGAGGATGTTCTTTCCCGCAACCACATAGCGCGGCCGCGCCTGAAGGGGTTGGCGCTCGATCTCCGTTTCGGGTGGCGCACCGAGGGCAAGCCGCGGCCCCTCATCGCCGAGCGGCGCCACGCCCGCAACGGCCTTGGCCCGCAGCCGCGGCGAGAGCGGATGCCAGACGCCGGGCCGGGTCCAGAGATCGGGCGCCCGCACCGGCGCGACCTCGCGCCCGGCAAGGCCGCGCAAGATAGCCGCGGCATCCTCAGCCACGTGTGCTGCCGTCCGGATCCTTCGCCCGCTCGGCCTCAAGCTTTTCGATGCGTGTCCGCAAGGCCTGCAACGTCCGCTCCTGGCGGGAGACGAGATCGACGAGCCGGGCCGTCACATGTTCGGCGTCGCGCGCCTCGGCCCCGGCGGACGCTTGCGTCTCCTCGATCGGCGCATCCGCCTCGTCGATGACGGCTAGCCCCGTCCTGTCCGGCATGAAGCGGGCGAGGATCTCCTGGTTGCGCACCTCGTAGCGGCGGCGCACGAGATCGAAGAGGTTTTTCGGCAGCTTCAGCTTTTCCGCGCCGTCGCCGGAGCGGCCCATCGTCAAAACGTCGATCGGCCGGTCGTCGTCGAGGCTCTCGAAGAGGCCGGAATGGCGGGAGAGAAAGCGCAGAAGCCGTGCGTCCGGGCTGACATTCTCATTGGCGACAGCGGCGAGGCCCTCGGCCGGCGTTTTGAGAAACTCCGCGAAATCGGCGAAGAGATCGCCGCGCGTCAGAAAGCGGGGATCGAGAAAGCGCAGGTGGAGCGCGTTGTCTCCCGCGACCTCGCCCCATTCGGCGATCGTCGTTTCATAATCGGGAAGCCCGGAATTCATTCGGTAGGCGATGAATTCCGGCAGAGACAGCCCGCGCTTCAGCCCCCATTGCCGCCAGGCGGCGAGAAGCACGCGATCCTGCCGGCGGATGTAATAGGCAACACGCACCGAGATCTCGCCGAGAAGCGGGACGAAGAGTGCCGCATGGCCGGGATTGAAGAGGATCTCGGTGGAGAGGACGAAGCGGGCGTCGGGCGCCTCAATCGCCGCCATCCTGGCGCGCAGATGTTCCGCAAAAGCCTCGGGTGCGATCCCGGCATTGGCGCGGAAATAATGCAGCGGATTGCCGGAGACTTTGTTGTGCGGATCGAAGCCGAGATCCCCGCCGGCGAGGAAGAGACCGCGGCGCGCAAGCTCCTCCGCATTGCGGGCGAGAAACGCCTGGAGCGTCGACGAGCCGGTCTTCGGGTGGCCGATATGCAGAAGAAGTTCGCGCATCAGGAGCGGTTTTTCGGCTCGTGCCTCAATGCGGCAGGCGGTGGCCGAAGGCCGCCTCGACCGCCGCCTCGTCATAGGCTTCGCCGAGGAAGTCGAAAAGGGCGCGCAGGCTCGCCCGGTCTTTGACGTAATCGTCGTAGCGCACGAGGAAGCTCGTATCGGAATGCGCGGCAACGTAATCCGCGTATTGCCGGTCGAGATCCTCCACCATCTCCATCACCTTTTCGGTTTCCACATCTTTCCACCACGAGGAGCGCGCGACGTCGGCAGCGCGCCGCGTGTTGAAGATGAGCCGGCAGGGCGGGAAGAACTCGCGGATGAAATCGAGAAACTCCGGCATCTCGCCGGGCTCCGCATCGTGGAAGCGGATTTCCTTGAAGCCGAGGACACGCGTCTGCAGCGTGGGCTTCAGAATCTCGCGCACGAAGAGGCCGGCGAGCTCCTCGCCGAAGCGGCGCGGTACGATCTCGTCGGCGCCGTACCACGGCCCGTGCGCCGGAATCGGCGTCTGTCCCTGATTGTAGCGGGTGTTGTGCGCCCGCTTCCACGCCCGGAAGAGTGGATAGAGAAGGTTGTTGTTTTCCCCCCGGATCATCGCTCCCGGGATCGTCTGCAGGGCCGTCTGCAAAAGCGTGGAGCCCGAGCGGCCATAGGTGACGATGACGATGAATTTCTCGAAGTCGGGCCTGGCGGTCATAGGGGGTCTCCGCGGGTTCAGCGAATGGGACGGCCGGCGCATCAACGGGCGAGCCGGCTCTTGATGGTGAAGGCGAGCGCTTCCGTGGGCACGAGGCGGCTCGACGGCACGCCGCAGTTGGCGAGCGCTTTGCGCGCCTTCACCCCGGCGGCGATCACATGATGGGCGTGTTCATAGGCGGCCGTGACGGTGACGGGATCCCGGCCCCGGACGGCATCGCGTTCGACAAGAATGTCGTCGAGGGCGAGGATGGTGAAGATCTTGTCGCCCTTGGCCTCGCCGGCAAAGGGCAGGAAATCGGTGATGCCGAAGGTGATGAGGGCGTCATGGCCGCGCGCCAGCGCCATCAGGCGCGCATGCTTGGAAGGATCCTGGACCGGGATGTCGCTTCCCATGAAGCCGAAATCCGATGGCGGCGGTGCGGGCACCGGATCGAGAAGGATGTTTTCGAAATCGGCCGCCCGTGCGGCGCGCGCGAAGGCCGGATTTGCCGTCTGTCCGTCGAGCGCGAGCGACAGGCGCAGGCCCGCCCGCGACAGGCGCTCGCAGAAGCGGCCGAACGCGTCCTGCAGCGCCTCATCGGCAAGGCTTGCCGGCGCGACGGCGACAAGGCAGCGCTCCCGGCCTCTCGCGATGAAGGGGAACGGCTTGAAGGGCGCGTAGCCGCAGAGATCGTCGGCCATCAACTCGCGCACATCCTTCACTATCGGGCCGCGATAGAACCGGCTCGCATGGTGGAGGGGACGCGCCTGCGACGCGCGTGTGAACGGCCTCAGAAGGGCCGAAAGCCGCGCAATCCGCCGCTTGTGCCCGACATGGCCCTGAAACGGCGGCACCTGCTCGAGAGTCGGAAGGCTCCAATGCTCGACGCGCGTCACGTCGCGCACGAGGGCAAGACCCGGCCGCTTCGGTCGCTCGAAGGCGAGCCGCGACAATTCGTTGAGCGGGATGAGGGCGATGAGAGCCTCGGCGGCTTCGATGTCCTTGCGCGCGCGCCGCGTGTCGCCGACGAAGCGGCTCGCATGATCGGCGGCACGAATGGAAAGGATGTGCGGGCCGGAAAGGGGCTCTGCCAGTGCTTCGAAGAAGAGGCTGCGCAGATGCTGCGGCGATTCCATGTCGGCCGCAGCGCGCCCGTGATGGGCAACGAGAACGGGCGGAACGTCGTGCTCGTGAATGCCGGAGAGATGCTTTTCGAAGAGGGTGGCTGCTTCCCGCAACGTCAATGTGCGGCCGGGCAAAAGCGGGTCCGATGTCGCCCGGATCTCGCCGGTCTCAAGGTCGGCCATCAGGAAACGCGGCGCTTCCTCGTGTTCGTCGGCCAGGATCGCCGAGCGGGCGAAAAGATCGGAATGCTTGCGCTGCATCCCCGCCATGATCTCGTCCGTCTGGCGGCGCGATTGCGCGACCATGCTTTCCGGACGCACGCGATAGAGAAAGCCCGGATCGGTGACACGCACGCCGTGAAAGCCGGCTTCGCGGGCCGACAGCCAGAAATCCCAGTCTTCGAGGCCGAATTTCATCGTCTCGTCGTAGAAGACACCGGCGCGAAAGACCTCGGACCGCACGAGACTGCCCGCCTCGCTGATATTGCCGCGACGATGCCGGAGCGCGGAATCGGCGAGCGTGGTTTCGCGCACATCGACGCCGTCGACCATGGGCGTCAGGCCGAAAGCGTGCACGTCCGGAAAGGCCCAGCCGGCGCCGTCCTCCGCGCCGAGGGCGGCCGCATAGGCGGCAAGCGCGTAATTCTCCAGCCTGTTATCGGCATCGAGAAAGAAGATCGCGTCGGTATCCGGAAAGAGCCCCAGAAGCGTGCGCACGCCGGTGTTGCGGGCGGCCGACAGGCCGCCATTTCTCTGGCGCAGGCTGATCACCCGCCCCGGATAGCGCGCCCGACAGGCCGTCAGCGCATGCTGGGTTTCCGGGTTCGGACAGCCGTCGTCGACAACGGCCACCACATGGGGTGTCGCAAGCATCTGCTCGCAGGCGCTTTTCACCGCTTCGACGGCAAAGCGCGAATGGCCGTAGACCGGCACGACGACGCCGATCCGCCGAAAGCCGGACGGCACGTCATTGTCGGTGAGGAGCGGGCTCCGCATCACCTCTCCGAACGAGGCTTTGCCTTGCCGCCGGTGAGCTCAAGGCGATGCGCGCCCTTGCCGGCGACCGTGAGATCGAGCCCATACCAGCGGCACCAGGCAAAGCTGATATGTCCGGAAAGACTGCGGATGGTGCATAGAAGGTCGGCAGGCTGTGCGAGCGGCGTCTGAAGCTCGATGGCGAAATCGTGCCGCTCATTGGGCTTCGTGTTCACCTTCGCGGATGCGATGACGAAATCGGGCCGGGCGGTGTCGCCGTCTTCGACGAAGCGCTCCATCGCCCTGGCGAAGGCGGCGGGGTCTTCCTCGCCCGCACCGCGCTCGATAAGGAACAGCCCGTATTCCGCATCGGGTCCCAGACGGTGGCTCGTCATCACCCGCGCGCCGACACGAACGAGCCCCTCGGGCAGGATGCCGACACCGCGCGCCCCCGAAAGCCCGTCGGGCAACGGATGCGTCTGCATGAAGTTTTCGACGTCGGAGATCTCGAAAACCGAAAACCCGAGGCCTTCGGATGCGCGGCGACCTTCGCTGTCGCCGAACATGTAGCTCATCCGGCTTTTCAGTTCCGCAAAGGGGATGCGCCGGGCAAAGGGCGGTTCGAGTTCGCTCCGCAGCGCCTCGATCTTTTCGACGTCCATGTGCGATGCGCTTAACGCGATCTCGACGCCTGAAGAATTGCGGAGCGCCAGGACGACGTCCATCGGCCGCTCGGTCGGGCCCGCGAATGTCAGCCGCAATGTCGTGCGCGTCGCCTTCGGCAGGCGTCGGGTGAGCGAGGCCGGCAGGTTCGCTGTCGTGCCGGCATCCTGCGCGAAAATCGCTTCCACGACCTGACGCAGCTCGTCCGCATCGCGCAAAACGAGGTCCTGGCTCGGGATCGCAAGGATGGCGGTTTCGATCTCTTCATCCACATCGTCGGCGGCGCGCGCGAGATCGACGGAGAGGGTGAGCGTGCCGGGCTTGATCGCATCCGCAAGCCGGAAGCCGCCGATCTTTCCAGGAAGGGTGCGCAGGCCGATCTGGCCATTGCTGTCGGTTGCCGAAAGCGGGCCGCCCTTGCTCGTTTGCCGAAGAATCGCCTCTTCGGCGGCGCCAAAGATATAATGCAGCCGACGAGAGAGCCCCGCGGTATCGAGCGGCGCACGGGAGATCCGCAAAGCCGCACGGTTCGCTGCCGGAAACGCTTCGGGCGAAAGGCCCTTCCAGATCTTGAGCGCGAGCGAACCCGCGCCGTCGGGATCGATCAGGCCGAAACGGTCGGTCGTCTCGTCCGTGAGCGACAGGAGCGGTGCGGCGACCTTTGCGTCTCGGAGGAAGGAGACGGTGAGGACGCCATCGCCGTGGATCGGACCGACGGCCTTTTCCAGAACGATATCGTTCCAGCCGGCCTTCAAATCCGTAGCGGCAATCTCCGCCCGGGCGAGGCTCTGCCGCAGATCGGGGGGCCCGAGCGTGACGATGATCTGGCCGGAGGTCTTCTTAGGCGTGACGACATAAAGACTGACGGCGTTGATGCCGGCGAGATCGACCGGCAAACGCTGGACGAGCGATGTCGCCTCCACGTCGCCGCCAGGGCCGATCGTGCGATCGCCGGCCGGCACCTCATAGGCGAGCATGCGTGTGGAATAGCCGAGCGCCTCGACCATCTCGCGGCCGAGGCGAAGCTGCAGCTGTTGCCACTCCGCGTGCTGGCGCATCTCGGCAAGCTCGCTCTCGCGCCGGCCGAGGACCTCTTCCTGGATGGCGAGGCGATGGCTCATCGCCGGCAAGAGCGCATGGGTGAAGCGTAAGAGCGCCGCATCGGTCTCGGTCGCGTCGATGACGGCAAGAGAGGGGGCGGGCCGCGCGTCGTGCCGCTTGAAGAACCCGACGAGTTTTGCCGCGATCTCCTGTTCGCCGTCGCCGCAGGCAATCAGGAAGACGCCGTGCGGGATGGCGTCGATGAGGACATGGGCGGCCGCGCCCGGATGCGATCCTGAGGATCTGAGCCGGCCATCCTGATCAAACAGCGTGACGGAAGTCGGAAGATGCGACAGGTCTCCGAGACGTTCGGCAAGGCTTTCGGAGACGAACACCTGGCTCGACGCTCCGAAGATCTGTTGGGCGCTGTCGGGATCGACGAAAATCCCGCTGGAAAAGGCGGTCGGGTCCGGCACGTCAGGCGACCTTCTTTCTGCGCCACCGCTCGAGATGGCCCTGAGCCTCTGGGCCCCCGGCGAGATAGCCTTTCAGACGGGCTTTGTTGAGCTTGTGCCGATAGGCGATCTCCTCGTCGCCGATCCCGTGGGTACGTCCCCAGGCGGTGTCGGCGGCATTGAGGGCGGCGAGCGTCTTCTCGAGAGTGGCGGCATCTTCCATGAGGACGTAGCCGAAATGCTCGTAGAAGAACCGCGCCTCGATCATCGAACGCTCTTCGGTCTCCGCTTCGTCGTAATCATGCGAATGATAGACGACGGCATTCGGTGCGAAGACTTTCTGGTAGCCGGCCGCGACGATGTCCTCGGCGTAGAGCTGGTCTTCGCCGAAGGGAACATCGCGATAAGGGATTTTCTCCCAAACGGAACGCCGCAGGCAGGAATTGTTGTCGCTGTAATAATGCAGCTGCTGCCGCCATTGGATGTCGCCCGCCGCGTAGCGTGCGGGATCGAGATCCTTGGAGACGGCGAGCGGCATTTCGAAGAATTGCCGGAAATGCTGGTCGATGTCGCGCTTGGTAAAGGCGCTCGCGGCTTCCCAGGCGAGATGGTGACCGAAGGCGCCGGCTGCATCCGGATAATGGTCGAGCATCATCACGAGATTGGCGAGCCAGCCTTCGTTCGTCGGCAGCGCATCCTGGGTGAGAAAGGCGATATAATCGCCGCTCGTCAGCTCGACGCCGAGATTGCGCGTGCGGCCATGGCCGAACTCCGATTTGTCGATGCGGTGCAGCATGACCGAATCGTCCGCCTCGATGCGCTCCATCGTGCCGTCGCTCGAGCCACTGTCGATGACGAGAATCTCGAACGGCTCGTGCAGCTTCTGCGCCTTCACCCGCTCGATGACGTCGAGGAGGAGCGGCCCGCCGTTGAGGGTCGGGATGACGACGGAGGCTTTCGGTGTGGCCCGCGGGACCGCCGGCGCAAGCCGGGCGTGCCCGAGTTCCTGAAGCCGGTCGACGATGCCTTTTTCGATGACGTCGGCAGCGCCTTCCCAGCTGAACTGGGAGACCCAGTTGAGGGCCTTGCGCGCCTGTGTGGCGCGGCGCTCGCCATCGAAGAGCAGCGCTTCGATGGCATCGGCGAGAGCGTCGGGATTGGCGCCCGCGCGCGACACCACGCCCTCGGGATAGATCGCCTTGGTGCTTTCCACATCGAGCTCGACCACCGGCAGGCCGCAGGCCATCATTTCCTGCGGAACGAGCGAGTAGTTCGTCGCCGAGAAGACGACGCCGATCGTGGCGGAACGGTAGAGCCGGCTGAGCTCCTGCGGCGGCAGCGTCCCATGCTGCACGAAAGGGAAGGGCGCTGTCTCGATCGGCTCTTCGGAACCGAAGAAATCGACGATGAATTCGTGTCCGCGCCGCGCCAGCACCTCGAGCGCCAGAAGGCCGAGGTCGACAGCGCGCCTGGCGGTGAAGCGGCGGGCGTAAAGCGCGATCCGCGGAAGCGCGTCCGCGTTGGCGGCCGGCGTCGAGCGCGGGCTTGCCGGATAATAAACATCGCGATCGGCCGCGAGGTGGAAATGGCGCGTCCAGCGGCCGAAATTCTCCTCAAGCGTTTGCGACAGCCAGGGGCTCGCGCACAGGCAATCGACGTCACTTCGATAGGTGGTTTCCGCCAAAAGCGCTTCGGCGCCGCGGGCAAAGAAGAACGGCTCGTAATCCTGCACGAAGTAAAAGCAGCGCTTCACCTGCCGCATCGAACGGGCCGGCCACACCGACGCCCAGTCGGTCGCGATGACGGCATCGCCTTGAGCATCGACGAAACCCTCCTCGTCGATGAGGCGGATGTCCGCGTCGATCGTCTGATAATGGCGCACGACGTCGTCGTAGGCCCCGTCGAGCGGCTCTTTCGGATCGCGGTTATGGATCCAGACCGTCTGGCGGTGACCGCGCAGACCGAGGGCGCGCACCATCCGGAAGATGGTCATATGGCCGCCGCCGCCGGTGCCGAAATCCGGGATCACCCAATGCAGGACGAGACGGTTCGGTATGAAACTGCCATGCGCATCGGCGGTCTCGGCGGGCCGGTGATCCAGCGGGTAACGCAGAAAGCTTCCCTTGCAGCAATGCGCGTCCCGCCGCCCGAGATTGATGCGATGCCCGGGCTTTGCGGGATCGACCGGTCTGAGCGCGGGCGCCTGCGGCAGCCCCTCCTTCATGAAGCGCGCAATCGGCTCCCCATCGCGTGGCGACCAGCCGGTGAGGTCGCCGTAATGCGTGAGACTGAAAGCCGCCGACGGGTCGCAGCCATTCTGCCAGCCATGGCGCAGATAGTGCAGGATCGGAGGCAGGCCGCGCAGCGCGTAGCGGTGCTCCTTCGTGTACCAGGTCGGGTCGAAATATGGATTTGGGCTGCGGCCTTCGCGGATGCCCCAGTCGATGTAATGTCGAAGCGGATCGGGCACGGCGACGACGTCGGGATATTCCCCGCGATACCAGGTCTCGTGCAGAAGCCCGCTTTCCGAAATCTCGTCATAAGCGCCGCGCGGGATCGTCATCGGCTCGCGGTCGACGTCTGCACGGCCGGTGGCGACGAGAAACTGCTCGTAGGCCGTGAGCTTCTTTTGCGAGAGGTCGGGGTGGTCACGCAGATAGGCGGCAGCGTCGAAAGTGGGCGAGGGGTTGCGGCCTTCGGTGCAGCCGACCTGAAGGTAATGGATGAGAGGGTTGATCTCCGCAGCCCGAATGTCGGGGTAGGCAGTCAGATAATAGGTGACGTCGAAATGCTCCGACGGATTGCGCCCCTCTTTCCAGCCGATGCGGTGAAAATGCTCGATCGGGTCGATCTCGGCGCGCGCCACATCCGGATTGTTCTCAAGGTACCATTGTCCGTTCATCAGGATCGGATGCGCCCTGAGGAGCCGCATCGATCCCGTGAAGGGCAGCAGATAGCGTTTCAAAGTCCGCTTGAGTGTGGCGTTCACGAACGCGCTCCCAGGGCAATACGAAATGCCAGGCCGGCATAATGCGGCTGTGTGGCTCGGATGGATGGCACAGGTCGCGCCAAATCGAAAGGACGACCGGCTCAGCGACAGGTCTTGGCGCCAGAGGCGACATCGACCATGAGCTGCCGGTGGCAGGGCAGAAGATGCTTCATGGCATAGCGCTCCAGGACCGTGCGACGTGCGGCCGCGCGCAACGGCACGAATTTCTGCTGCCCGGCGAGCGCCTCCTCCATCCGAGCGGCGATCTTGTCGGAATCAAAGAAGTCGACGAGGAGGCCGTTCTTGCCGTCCTCGATCATCTCCCGGATGGGGTCGGTGTCCGAACCAAGCAGCAGGACGCCGGTGCTCATCGCCTCGATCATCGACCATGACAGCACGAAGGGCACGGTGAGATAGACATGCACGGAGGAGATGCGGAAGACCGTACGCAGCTTCTCCAAAGGCACCAGATCGAGAAAGTGGATGCGGCTCAGATCGAGATCGAGCGTCTCCAGCGCGTGTTCCTTGTAGGTCTTGCCGTCGGAGCGTTTGGAGCCATAGGCGACGCGGTCTCTGCCGACGACGATCGTCTGCATGTTGGGGCGCCGCTTTTGCAGCTTGGCGACCGCCTCCATGAACTGCGGAAAGCCGCGGTAGGGCTCCATGCCTCGCGTGGCATAGGTGACGATCTCGTCGCCCGCCCGAAACGTCTTGTCGCCGATCGTGAGCGTGTCGGAGCGGTCCGGACACATGAAATCCGTATCGACGCCGTCGTGCAGAAGCTCGATCTTGTCGCGGAACATGGCCGGAAACTGGCTGTGCTGAAACCGCGTCGGACAGATCCCCCAATCCATGATCGAGAGATCGGCAAGGAAAGGCGCATTCTTCATCTGCATGCGCACGCGCTCGTCATAGGGGGCGGGTTCGCGGCGCAGGAAGTCGGTATCGGCGCCCGTCGAATTGTACCACCACTCGTAATAGGTGAGCATGCGTGTGTCGGGCCACAGTTCGCGCAGGAACATCGTCGGGCCCCAGCCTGAATGGCCGCAGATGATATCGGGCTTCCAGCCGGATTGCTTCACGCTGACGAGTTTCTGAAACACGTTCTGCGCATTGATGACCGCGGATTCGAAGGCGACGACTGCCGGATGGATGCCCTTCGTCACCGGGCGATGAGGTTTGTACAGAACCTTCTTCAAAGGAAACTTCTGCTGGTTCGTTTCCAGCGTAACCGCGATCATGTCCTCGACCAGAGGATCATCCTTCAAGAAGTTGATGAGACGCCGATACTGGCCAGGAAAATTATTGTGCAGGAAGAGTATTTTCATGGGGCTGGAAAATCCGAAGAGGTGCTTGGCAGGCCAGGCGTCGTGCCGGCAACGGGGGTGACGAACCCTGCATGATGGCAATGCGGGGACGCGGCTGCGCTGTCAACACGCAGGATAGAAAGGCGCCGGAAAGCCGCTTGTCTCAAGCTAGGCAAGAGCGTCGATCCGTGCCCAGGCGGTAACCGCATGCTCACTCGCCCCCGGCACGAAAGCGAACCCTTGTTTCGACAGTCCGTCCATGACGGCTTTGACGCCCGGCAAACCGTAAATGTCCGGGTGAAGCTCCAGGACGATCGCGCGCAGGTTCGAAGGCAGCGGATCTGCAAGAAGCTCCAGCTCCGCCCCTTCGATATCCATGACGACGACCTGCGGATCCCACTCATCGAGACGCTTGGAGATGGCGCGTGCTGGGACCTCTACGCGACGCGCCTCCGCCCCCGGCCGTGTCGACGAGGCCCAGAAATCCTTGCTCACGTAGAAATCCGCCAGGCCGTCCTCGCGCGCGGCGAGCTCGTGGTGGAGGGTCGCGCAGGTGACGCCGTTCAAACGGTGATGGTGTTCGATCAGGGCCAGAAGCTCGGGATTGGCCTCCACACACTCGATCGTGATGTCGGCATGGGTGAGGGCCATGAAACTCGAGATGAAGCCGCAGCCGCCACCGAATTCGACGATGTGGTCGCCCGGCCTCACCATGATCTCGCTCGCCCGCGCCTCCGCGCCTTCATACCAGCCGCGCTCGACGGCACGCCGCAGCTTTTCGGTGAAGAGGGGATGCGACAGGTCGAGGCGGACGCCCCGGCATTCGACGATTTCCGGGCTCGTGGCCGGCTGCATCTCTTGCTCCTTGTCGTCATGCTGCAGAATAAGCGTTGGTGGTCGGCTTATCCGCAGTCGCCCGCCGCGGCAACCAGTCGCCGAAGCCGTGTCCCACGTCTTCCCCGGACGCATTTTTCTGTGCAGCCCATGTCAGCGTGTCGTATTTGACTGGCTTTTTGCAGACGCTCGTCTGCAAAAGACGCAGACTGTCTCTGGCATAACCGGCTGCATCCGGTCATACTGGGGCATCTCCAGATAGAGACCGACTCCGTAGGTCCCAGATGCACTGTCATCTGGGACCTCTTTTTTGAGAACCCTATTCGAGCGTGGCGGAGAAGGGTTTCTCGAGGATCGTTTCCCCGTCCCTCTCGACACTATAGACGCCTTCATAGCGCCCGGCGGGCCAACCCTGGGACGGCCGCTTGCGGCCGGCGAAGACGAAGACCTGGGCCTTGTTGGCTTCGAGCGGGTCGACGGCCTGATCGACGAGAACCTGCCCTCCAGGCGCGGTAATGCGCATGTGCTGGATGTCGTCTTTCAGAAGGCCGATGGCGCGGCCATAGGCGACAAGCACGGGCGCGCTCGTGTCGGGATCGTGCAGCATGCCGCCTTCGATATCGACCATCTTCAGGTCCGCCCGGTCGCTGAAGCCGACATTGAGAATGCTGCCGGCCGTGTAGGCGAGGTTCGCCTGGACGTCGTTGGCCCAAAGCGAGGTGCCGGGGATCTGGTTCTCGCAGGCCGCCTCGCCTTCCATGGCGGCGACATCCGGCTGATAGCTGAACGGGTCGACGATCGTCCCGTCCTTCGTCAGCTGAAGATGCACATGCGGAAATTCCGTCTGTCCCGACAGGCCCACCTGGCCGAGAACGGCGCCCGCTTCCACCTGCTCGCCCGGCCGCACCACGATGCTGCCAAGGCGCATATGGCAATACTGCGTCTGCCAGCCGTCGCCGTGATCGATGACGAGGCCATTGCCGCATTCGGAGCCTTTGACGTTCTCCACCCCGATGCGGCGCACGGACACATCATCCATCTTGTCGCGCACGCGCAGCACTTTGCCGGGGGCCGCTGCCAGCACGTTGACCCCCTCGCGCATCGCCTCAAGCGTCGGAATGCGAAAATCCGTTCCCTTATGGCCGTCATAGGTGAGGCTGCCGCAATGATAATCATGCGCGCCCGAGGTGCCGTCGCGGTCGACGTAATGCTGGATGACGCAATCCGTCCCAGGCGTGCAGGCGAGAGGCAGTTCGAGTTCGAAGGCGGCCGCCGATGCCGTGAGCGGCGCAAGCAGGACGAGTGCGAGCGCCGGAGCGCGGAGCCGCCCCACTGCGGTCAGAGCGGGCATCGCACGGCTTGATGAGGCGATGGAGAGATGGCCATGCCACGCGCGCATGGGCGTTCCTTTCCTGATGAGACGGCCCGAAGAAAGGTCGCAAATGCGACCGCTTCGTGACTGGGGCAGCGGCAAGACGCGCTTTCGAGCGCGATCTTAGGAGTTCCAGGCGGGAAAGCCTGTCACCGTGACCCGCCGATGCTGTGGCTGGTGCTCATGACCCGCTCGACCATCTCGGGGTCGTACTCCTCGCCGAGGAAGGCGCACAATTCGGCGAAGTAGGAATGATCGCGGCAGACGGCGTCATAGTCGAAGGAGAAGGAATGTTCGGGGTGGTCCCGGGCATAATCTCCCATGCGCGTTCGCATGACCGAGATCGCCCGCTCCGCATCGCCCGGCTCGTAATCCGGCCACCAGCCGCTCTTCAGAGTGTCCTCGACATTGCGGAAATTGAAAACGAAGGCGGCACCGGGGAAAGCTCGCCGGAGAAACCGGAGATAGGGCACGAAGTCCCCGTCGCTCAGCGTCCTTCTATCGTAGCGAATTTCCTTGAAACCGCAGCATCTTGCGCCGACCGAAGGTCTCAGAACGGAGCGAAAGAAGGCGTCCGCGCAACCGGCCACGAACATGTCGGGCTCGATGAGCTCGGCGCCATACCACGGGCTCCCTGGCGTGGTCGCCTCGTTTCCCCATTCAGAGCGCGTGTGCCGCAATCGTCTTTGCGTGCGGAAGAGTGGGACGAGGGCGGCGTTGTTCTCGCCACGGATGTGATAGCCCGGCAGCGCGTTCAGCAATCCCTGCAGCAAGGTCGAGCCGGAGCGGCCATAGGTGACGATGAAAAGGAATGGAAAGCGCGCGAGCTTCGGTTGCCGGAGATAGTCTTCAAGCGAGTGCAATCGTGGCTCCTGGTCTTGCGGGGATCGACGCGCCGGAGCCTCTCGGCGCGCCCCGTGTTGAAGAATGCTGCCAGCGGGTGAGAACCTTTTGAAACACGCCCTGCCGACGCCGCCCGCCTAGAATGCGTCTTCGTGCGTACTTCGTTCAAGTCGCGCGCCTCACACGCTCTGCATGTCTTCCTCGGACAGGCCGAGGAAACGGCGCCTCGAGCGGCGCCGCGCGTTGTCGTAAAGCTTCCTGTCGAAACGTACGAAGCCTTCATAAAAGGTCCGGATTTTGCCGTCCTGCAGGTCGACCGTTTCAGATAGCATCGCCTCATTGGTGCGCGGAATTGGCCCGAGCCCGGGGATTTTCCTGGTGAGCTTTTTATGTGCGGCCGCCATGTCCTCGAGGACGAAAAAGAAGTCGAAATGTTTCAGATGCCCCATGGAAAAGCGGTTCTGCTCCTCACCGATGCGTCCGCCGATGGAGCGCGTCATGTAGCGGGTCTGCGTGTTGTCGAAGAGGGAGATGGCGGTCGGCGAGGCGAGGATCGGTTCGAGCCTGGCGACGTCGTTGAGATCGGTTTCCCAAAGGTCGAGCGACAGTTCGGCGATGTTTTCCGGAATGAGATGACGGCGGGCTTCGCCGTCGGGCCGCCCATAGGCCTTCACCCATTTGAGATGCGAGAGGAGCTGCTTGAGCGGCTCGCGGAAGATCGTGATGGTGAAGACGTCGGGACGCATCACGAGGTCGCGCACTCTCGAAAAAGGGAAATGTCCGGACGCGTAGAAAGGTTGGCCGTCGCTGACGACGGAATAGAAGAGCTTTCGCTGGCTCTCCATGTGCTCGAAATGCCGCCCGTCGGGGACGGCTTTCTGGAAGGCGAGGTTGAAGGCCGAACCTGCCGTCTTCGGAATATGCAGGAAGAAGATCTTGTCGATCTTCTTATTCTTCCTGCTCTTCACGGTGCTGCGTGAGAGCGGAAGAGCGTTCTTCAGGTCCTGGAGCTTGCGCATCGGCTCAATCAACTGCGAAGTGAGAAATCTTCGTGCTCCCGGCTCAAATTGGGAGAATAGAAGGGGTCGCGCGCCAACAGGCGTTGCCATTTTTTCTGCATGTAGAGCGATTCTTCGAAAAATCGGGCCTGTTTCTCAGAATTGTCCTCATGGCCGCGCGAAATGCTTTCTAGGTGGTACATCTCCGCATAGGGCGTGAAGACATTCGCAAAGCCGAGCTTTTGGACGGCAAGGCAGAAATCGACATCGTTGAAGGCGACGGCGAGATGCTCTTCGTCGAGGCCGCCCACAGCCTCATAGACTTCCTTGCGCACGATAAGGCAGGCCGCCGTCACCGCCGAAACGTTCTGCAGGATCTTGAGCCGCCCGAAATAGCCGGGCTCCTCGCGCGGGAAATATTTGTGGGAATGGCCGGCAACGCCGCCAATGCCGAGGATCACGCCGGCATGCTGGATCGTATCGTCGGCATAGTAGAGTTTGGCGCCGACGCACCCGATATCCGGCTGAACCGCCCAGGACACCATTTCCTTGAGCCAATCGGGCGAGATCACTTCGATGTCGTTGTTGACGAGGCCTAAAATGGCACCGTTCGCTTGGACGGCGGCGAAATTGTTGATTGCCGCGTAGTTGAACGGCTTATTGTAGGAGATGACGCGGACTTTCGGATCCGCGCGCAGCTCCTCGAAATAGCGATGCGTCTCCGGTTCGACGGAGCCGTTGTCGACGATGAGGATCTCGTAAGCGTCGTAGGTGGTCTTGGTGAGGATCGATTCGATGCAGCCGCGCAGAAGTTTTGCGTGATCGCGCGTCGGGATGATGAGGCTGACGAGAGGGCGGGGCTCCGGCACTGAGAGCTTCAGCCGGTAGAAGGGTACGCCCGGCGCCGGCTCGACCTTCGCCGGCAGTCCGGTGCGTGTGACATGATCTTCAAGGGCGCGCTGGCCGGCAAGATAGGCATAGTTCTTCTCCCCGCCGGCCATGGCCGTCGAGCCCTCCACCGCGCGCCAGTGATAAAGCACTTTGGGGATATGTCGGATTTTCCCGGGCTCGACGATCTCGGCGATGCGCAGATTGAGGTCGTAATCCTGACTGCCCTCGAAACCCACGCGCCATCCGCCGACGCGACGGATATTTTCCGCCCGATGCACGGTCAGATGGTTGAAATAATTCTGTGAGCGCAGAAGCTCGCGCGAATAGTCCGGCTTGAAATAGGGCTCGTAGCGCAGCCCGTCCGAGCCGAGTTTGTCCTCGTCGGAATAGACGATCTCAGCGTCCGGATGGCGCCCGATTTCGACGGCGACTTCGCCGAGCGCGTTTTCCCGCAGGACATCGTCATGGTCGAGGAGGGCGATCCAGTCGCCCGTTGCGACGGCGAAAGCGGAATTGGTGGCGGCCGAGATGTGCCCGTTGATCTCTCGTCGAACGACCTTGATGCGGGGATCGTGCTCCGCCCATGCCTCGAGGCGGCGACTGATCTCCGGATCCGACGAGGCGTCGTCGGCGATGCACAATTCCCAGTCCGGATAGACCTGTTCCACGACGGAGCGGATGGCGGCATCGAGAAGATCGGCCGGAGGGTTGTAGACCGGCATCAAAACGCTGATGACGGGGCGCCTTTCGAGCGCCTTGATCTGCGTCTCGAGCATCTTGCGATCGCGGTCCGGCTGGTAATCGTAGCGCTTGATCCAATCGGGATAGCTGCCGCCACCGGGGCTCAGCCGTGACGGTGTGCGCACGCCCACGAAATGCGGGCGGCGCAGATAATGCCAGTATTGCCGAAACCGGCGCACAAGACGCATCGGATCTCGCCAGAGAATCTGGATTGCGTGGCCGGCAAAGAAGAGAAGCGTCTCCGCCCGGTTGCGGCGCTTGATGCGGAGGCGGCCGATCTCGAATTTGCCGGCGCCGTCCGCGGGGTAGAGGCAAAGCTCGTTCGCCGGCTCGGGCAGATAGAAATCGGCAGAGAAGCGGTTTCGCCGCCGGTCGCTTTTGAGGCTCACCCGATAAGTGGCGAGAAAACCCTTGCCCGTGTCGATGACGATCTGCGGTGTGACGACGGAATTGCCCGAGATTTCAAAGGCGCAATGATACCAGCCGGGCTCGAGCGGACGGACCGGCCGAAAGCGGATCTGCGGGTCGTCGGAGGTCGCAGTGTAGGCGCCGTCAGCGCCCGAAACGTTCACATATTCGCACGCCGCACAATCCTGTCGAAGGTCAACAGCGCGCACTTTTACGGTTCCTCGCTTTGATCATCTTGCGCCGGTCCGGTCTCATGCCGGGGCGCTTGCTCGTCTCTCAGTTCGGCGAGCCATCTCGGTCGCGCAAGAGGGTGTTCACCACGCGGGCGGTGCTCTCCTGCCAGGGGGGTGCCGCATGGCCGAAATCCGTGGCGAAACGGCGGCAGTCGAGGCGGGAGTTCTTGGGCCGCGCCGCCTTTGTCGGAAACCCCGCCGTCGTGATCGCCGCAACCTCGGCCGTCGGGCCGGAGAGCGTTCCGCTCACACGGAAGATTTCTCGCGCGAACCCGCACCAGCTCGTCTCGCCGGTGCCGGCGAAATGATAAAGCCCGTTCGGGCGGGCGGCCCTGGTCTTCTGCCAGTGCCGGGCGATTGCAAGAACGGCGTCGGCGATGTCCTCGGCCGAGGTCGGATTGCCGATCTGGTCGTCGACGACGGAAAGCTGATCGCGGCCTTCGGCAAGCCGCAGCATCGTCTTGACGAAGTTCTTGCCGTAGGGGCTGTAGACCCAGGCGACACGCAGGATGAGATGGTTGGCATTGGCGGCGGCAACCGCCTGTTCGCCGGCAAGCTTGCTCGCGCCGTAGACGCCCTTCGGGCCCGTCGCCATCGCCTCGTCATAGGGCTCGGCGCCATCGCCCGAAAAGACGTAATCCGTCGACAGATGGATGATCGGAACACCGAGCTCGCGTGCGGCCCGCGCCACTTCGCCCGCACCTTTCTCGTTGATGAGAAAGGCCTGGTCCGGCTCGTCCTCGGCCTGGTCGACTGCGGTATAGGCGGCGGCGGAGACGACGACATCCGGCCGAGCGGCGGCGATTGCCGGCGCGATCGTCTCAGGCCGCGCCAGATCGAGCTCGGGGCGGCCGACGGCGATGATTTCGGTCGCATCGGATCGGACGCCCGCTGCGATCAGGGCGCGTGCGACCTGCCCGTCCTTGCCGGTGACGACGATCCTCATCCGGCCTTCGCTTTCTGATGGGCATGGCCGAGACGTTCGCCCTTGTAGCGCTCGGCGCGGAGCGGGCCCCACCACCATTCGTTTTCGAGATACCAGTCGATGGTGCGGGCGATACCCGTCTCGAAACTCTCTTGGGCGCGCCAGCCGAGATCGCGCTCGATCTTCGAGGGATCGATCGCATAGCGCCGGTCGTGACCCGGACGGTCGGTGACGAATGTGATGAGGTCGCGGTAGCTCTTGTTGCCGTCGCGCGGCCGCCGCTCATCGAGGAGATCGCAGATCGTCTCCACGACCGAAAGGTTGGTGCGTTCCGCGCGTCCGCCGATATTGTAGCTCTCGCCGATCTCGCCCTTGCCGACGACGAGGGCGAGCGCCCGCGCATGGTCCTCCACGTAGAGCCAGTCGCGCACATTGGCCCCCTGGCCGTAGACCGGCAGCTCCTTCTCGTCGAGCGCGTTCAGGATGACGAGGGGGATGAGTTTTTCCGGGAAGTGATAGGGCCCGTAATTGTTGGAGCAGTTGGAGAGGACGACCGGCAGGCCGTAGGTTTCGTGCCAGGCGCGCACGAAATGGTCGGACGCCGCCTTCGAGGCCGAATAGGGCGAAGACGGCGCGTAGGGCGTCTCCTCGGTGAAGATGCCGCTGTCGAAAGGCAGGTCGCCGAAGACCTCGTCGGTCGAGACGTGATGGAAACGGAATTTTTCCTGTGCCTCTGACGAAAGCTCTCGCCAATAGGCGAGCGTCGCGTTGAGAAGCCGGAAGGTGCCGACGACATTGGTTTCCACGAAGGCTGCCGGGCCGTCGATGGAACGGTCGACATGGCTTTCGGCGGCGAGATGCATAACGGCGTCGATGCGCTCCGCCTTCATGACGTCGAGGAGCGCCGTGTCGTCGCAGATATCGGCCTGAACGAAAACGTGGTTGGGCGCATTCTCGATCGCGCGCAGAGACTGCCGGTTGCCGGCATAGGTGAGCTTGTCGACGTTGACGACGCGCTCCACGCCCTCCTGCACGAGGTGGCGGCAGACTGCAGAGCCGATAAAGCCCGCCCCGCCCGTCACGAGTATTCTCATCTCTTGGCCTCCGGCCCGATTAATCGAAGATATCCGCTTCGGCGAGGAAGGGCGCTCCCTGATCCTTCGCCGACAGCGTGAGCGCATCGCCAGATAGCGGCCAGTCGACGCCGATCTCCGGATCGTCGAAGCGCAGCGAGCGGTCGTGCTCGGGCGAATAGACGTCGGTCACCTTGTAGAGGACCTCCGTATCCGGCTCGAGCGTCAGAAATCCATGCGCGAAGCCGGCCGGGATCAGGATCTGGTTCCACTTCGCAGAGGAGACTTCGAGGCTGACCCATTGCCGGAAGGTCGGCGAAGAACGGCGGATGTCGACGGCGACATCGAGGATGCGCCCGCGCGTGACGCGCACCAGCTTGTCCTGCGCCCGCGGCGGCAATTGATAATGCAGCCCGCGCAGAACCCCGACCGCCTTCGAATAGGAATGGTTGTCCTGCACGAAGGTGAGCGGGATGCCCGCTTCCGCGAAGCGGTCGGCATTGTAGGTCTCGGAAAAGAAGCCGCGATCGTCGCCGAACTTCTTCGGGACGATTTCGACGACGCCTTCGAGGCCGAGAGGCCTGACCTCGATCATTGGCTGCGCTCCTGAATGCGGCGCATCAAATATTGCGCGTAATGGGTTTTGCCGAGCTTCTCGGCCCGGGCGGTGACGGCCGCCGCATCGAGATAGCCGAGCTCGAAGGCGATCTCTTCCGGGCACATCACCATGGTTCCCTGCCGGTGTTCGATGGTGCGCACGAAAGCGGCGGCTTCGTGGAGGCTGTCATGCGTGCCGGTGTCGAGCCAGGCATAGCCGCGTCCAAGCCGCGAGACTTCGAGATCGCCACGTTCGAGATAGGCCCGGTTGACGTCCGTGATTTCGAGTTCGCCACGGGCGGATGGCTTCACGTCGGCCGCGATGTCGACGACGTCGTTGTCGTAGAAATAAAGCCCGGTCACCGCCCACGAGGATTTCGGCTTTGTGGGCTTTTCCTCGATCGACTGCGCCATGCCGGTTTCACGGTCGAAGGCGACGACGCCGTACCGCTCCGGATCGTCGACGTGATAGGCGAAGACGGTGGCGCCCGTGTCCTTGCTGGCCGCGTTCTTGAGAAGGCCCGAAAGGCCCGCGCCATAAAAGATGTTGTCGCCGAGGATGAGGGCGGCAGGCTCGTTGCCGACGAAATTGCGCCCGATGATGAAGGCTTCGGCGAGGCCGTTCGGATGCGCCTGTTCGGCATAAGACAAGGACACGCCGAAAGCGCTGCCGTCGCCCAGGCATTCCTGGAACATCGGCAGATCGCGCGGTGTGGTGATGATCAGGATGTCGCGAATGCCCGCCAGCATGAGCACGCCGAGCGGGTAATAGATCATCGGCTTGTCATAGATCGGCAGCAATTGCTTGGAGACGGAAATGGTGAGCGGATAAAGCCGCGTGCCGCTGCCGCCCGCCAGAATGATCCCCCGCATGGCTATACCTCAGCTGAAAAGTCCACAGGCGTCTAGGATAGGTAGGCCGCGCGTGCAAGCGCACGCCAGCCTTGCTTCAGGGCGCGCCGAGGCGCCCTGGCAAAGAAAGACGCTGGAGAGAAGCTCTTAGGCGATCGCGATCTTCGGGTCGAGGGGACCGCACTTGGATTGTGTGGCGACGATGCCCCTTTGGGGTGCGCCGGCCGATCCTGACGGCTTCCCGATCGCTCGGTTCATCCGGCGAGCTGGGGGAAAAGTCCGACGAGGCCGATAATGATCAGGTAGATGGCGATCACGTAATTCAGGATCTGCGGAAAGACGAGAATGAGAATTCCGGCGATGAGAGCGACCGCCGGCTGGATGAGGACGATGTCCATGGGTGAGGTCTCCTGGATAGGGGCGGGGCGATGGGGCTGTCCGTGGTCCGCCCTCGTGACTGTCGCAAAACGTAGAAGACCGAAGAGCGTTGCTCACGCTTTGAGCGAAAGAGCGAAGTTTATGCGGGGCATATCGAACGAATATCACCGCGATGGACAATCTCTCGACAAATCGCCATGACAAGCATCTGAGACAGCGTTCAGCTCGATGGTCCGCTGAACGGAGTCGTGGGCCGGTCATGAACATCCGTGTCCGGCGGTTGCCAAATCTTGGAGGTGCCTCGATGAACATGCTGGCCGAGCCTTTGCAGAAATTCGCCACCAATTCGCTGGAGAGCCATTGGCTGCCGTTTACGGCAAGCCGCGATTTCAAGGCCGAGCCGCGCCTCGTGGTGAAAAGCGAGGGCATGTATCTGTGGGACCACAAGGGCGGCAAAATCATCGACGGGTCCTCGGCGCTGTTCAACGTGGCGGCGGGCCATGGCCGCAAGGAGATCATCGAGGCGGTCCACGCCCAGATGTTGCAGAACGATTACTCGCCGCATTTCCAGCTCGGGCATCCGGGCTCTTTCGCCCTGTCCGCCAAGCTCTCGCAGATCCTTCCTGAACCGTTCAATCACATCTTCTTCGTGAATTCCGGTTCGGAGGCGATCGATACGGCGCTGAAGATCGTCATGGCCTATCACCGCGCCCGCGGTGAGGGGCAGCGTCTGCGCTTCGTCTCGCGCGAGCGGGCCTATCACGGCGTCAATATCGGCGGCGTCTCGCTCTCGGGCCTGATGAAGAACCGCGAGGCTTTTCCGGGCGTGATCCCGAATGTGGTGGCGATGCGCCATACCTGGGATTCAGAAAACACCTTCGTGCGGGGGCAGGCGGAAACAGGCGCCGAGCTCGCCGACGATCTGCAGCGCTTCTGTGACATGTACGGCGCGTCGACCATCGCGGCGGTTTTCGTGGAGCCGGTCGCAGGTTCCACCGGCACGCTCGTGCCGCCGAAGGGCTATCTGGAACGCCTGCGCGAGATCTGCGATGCGAACGGCATCCTGCTCGTCTTCGACGAAGTGATCACCGGTTTCGGCCGCCTCGGCGCGCCTTTTGCCGCTCAGGCCTTTGGCGTCACCCCTGACATCATGACGATGGCGAAGGCGATCACCAACGGCACCATTCCAATGGGCGCCGTCGCTGCGCGTGACGAGATCTACGAGACGATCACCAATTCCGCACCGGAAAACGCCATCGAGTTCTTCCACGGCTACACGTATTCCGCCCATCCGGTGGCGTGCGCCGCGGGGCTGGCGACGCTCGACATCTACGAGCGCGAAGGGTTGTTTGATCGGGCGGCCGATCTGTCGGGTTACTTCCTCGACGCCATCTACTCGCTGAAGGACATTCCCGCCGTTCGCGACATCCGCGGCTATGGAATGATGGCGGGCGTGGAAGCCTGGCCCGAGGATGGCAAGCCAGGTGTCCGTGGCAACAGGCTGCAGAAAGAACTTTTCTGGAAAGGCCTGCACGTAAAGTTCACCGGCGATACCGCGATCGTCGCGCCGGCGCTGATCGCCGAAAAAAAGCCATGTCGACGAGATGGTTGACATTCTGCGCCAGACACTGAGTGTGCTTTAGGGCTGCCGCTAAAAAGGGCGAGTGGCCAAAAAAAGCGGCCACTCGCCGCAGGAAAGTGCCCGCTCTTTGATCCAGATCACGGGTGTGTCAATCTGATGGACGTATCGTCAGTGTCAGGCCTGCTTGACGGTTGCGCGGCGAAGCGCCGCTAGCCAAGCAAGGTTCGGGCTGATTATTGTTCGAGCGGCATCGACCGGGGAACGCTATGTTCGATTATCATTCTCATTTCGAAGCCGCCATCGCGGCCCTGCGCAACGAGCGGCGTTACCGCGTCTTTGCCGATCTGGAGCGGCAAGTCGGGCGGTTCCCGCGAGCCATCTGGCGACGCGACGGCCAGGCGGAGGAAGTCACCATCTGGTGTTCGAACGACTACCTGGCGATGGGCCACCATCCCAAGGTCGTCGAAGCGATGCGCCATGCGGCGCTGACGATGGGCGCGGGCGCGGGCGGCACGCGAAACATTTCCGGCACCAACCGGCCGCTGGTCGAGCTCGAAGCCGAGCTCTGCGATCTCCATCACAAGGAATCGGCGCTGGTCTTCACGTCGGGCTTCGTTTCCAACGAGGCGGCGATCTCGACGATCGCCCGGCTCCTGCCGGACTGCCTCATCCTCTCCGATCAGCTCAACCACGCGTCGATGATCGAAGGCGTCAAGCACGCCGGTACCCAGAAGCAGATCTGGCGCCACAACGACCTTGAGCATCTGGAAGAGCTTCTGAAGGTGGCGGGGAAGGATCGCGCCAAGCTGATCGTCTTTGAATCGGTATACTCGATGGATGGTGACGTCGCGCCGATCGAGAAGATCGCCGATCTAGCGGACGAATATGGCGCGCTCACCTATATCGACGAAGTGCATGCCGTGGGCATGTACGGCGAACGCGGCGCGGGCATTTGCGAGCGCGATGGCGTCATGGACCGTATCGACATCATCGAAGGTACGCTGGCGAAGGCGTTCGGCACGCTTGGCGGCTACGTCACGGGGCCTGCCTCGATCATGGACGCGGTCCGCTCCTATGCGCCGGGCTTCATCTTCACGACGGCTTTGCCGCCGGCGATCGCTGCGGCCACTTGCGCCTCGATCCGCCATCTCAAGGCGTCGCAGGAAGAGCGTGCCGGCCAGCAGCGTCAGGCCGCCCGCGCCAAGGACGTGCTGCGCAAAGCCGGTCTGCCAGTCATGCCGAGCGAAACGCACATCGTTCCTGTTCTCGTCGGCGACCCGGAAGCCTGCAAGGCGGCGAGCGACCGTCTGATGGAAAAGCACCGCATCTACATCCAGCCGATCAATTATCCGACTGTGCCGCGCGGGACTGAGCGTCTCAGGCTCACGCCGACCCCGATGCACGACGATCAGCTGATCGATCAGCTTGCCGAGGCGTTGGTGGAGACGTGGCAGGCTCTCCATCTGCCGCTCAACCGGCCCGACTCCGTCGAGACGGCGCCGGCGCGTGCCCAGATCTTCGCGGCTTCAGGCGGCTGAGTGCTGCGGCTGGCTGCAGCCTCCAACTGCAACAGATAGCGCGACGTCAGACGTCGCATCAGAATGCGGGCCGAGAGGCCCGCGTTTTCGTTTGGGATGGCTGCAAGCTTAAAGCCACGCCATCTTTTCGGATGGGTGCGCCGAGGTTCCGCGGCGGCTACGTCTTCTTCCCGCGTTCGCTGCGCCCGCGTTCCCAGGGTTCTTCGGGATCGGGAGCGGCGTGCCCCTCCTGCCGCATCAGCCAGCGCGCGAGAAGGGGGACTGCGAAGGCGAGGGCAGCGAACCGGACGACATGATGGGCGGCCACATAGGCCGGGTCCACATTCATGGTGAAGGCGAGGATGGTCAGCGCCTCGAGCGCGCCCGGCGCAAAGGCCATGAAGGTCTGCAACAGCGAAATATCGAGGATCACGCTCGTGATCGCCGCGCCGATCGCGGAAATCACGACAGCGATGGCGAAGGCGGCGCCTGCGGCGGTCAGGATTTTCGGCAGGAGCGGCCGATCTTCAGGCCGCAGCCTGCAGCCGGCAATGGCACCGATGCCGATGAGGCTCGGAATGAGGATGAAGGCGGGGATCGCCGTCTCGACCACGCCGGAGACGCACAGCACGGCTGCCGCGAGGAGGCCGCCGAGCATCTGCCCGCCCGGGATGCGCAGCTTGTAGAGAAGAAATCCGCAAACGGCCCCGGCGGCGAAGAGCAGAAAAAGCTCGCCCCAATCGACGGAGGCGACGCCGCGGGCGCCGACCGCACTCGGATGAACGCCAGCCAGGAAGGCGGCAAGCGGCAGCGCCTCGAGCAGGATGATGAGCCGAAGGCTCTGAGCGATGGCGACGCGTCGAAGATCGGCAGAGGTCATCTCGGCAGCTGCCAGCACGAAGGAAAGCGCCCCCGGCAGAGCTGCGAAAAGCGCGCTGTGGCGGTCCCATCGGAACATGCGCACCAGGAGAAGGTAGCTTCCGACGGTGACCAGGATCACAGTGATCGCAAGGGCGAAAAAGCTGACCGGCCAGCTCGACACCTCGTTGAGCGTTGCCGGCGTCACCCCCGTTCCGGAAATCACGCCGAGAACGAGGAAAATGATGTTGCGCAACCCGCTCGGGATCTCCGTGTGGAAGCCGCCGAGACTGGATGCCGCAACGAAGAGCATGCCTCCGGAAATCCACGCGGCGGGTAGGCCGATCAGCGCAAACAAAGCTCCACCTGCTGTCGAAAGGGCAAGCGTGGCCGCGACCCGAACGAGGGTTTCGCGAGGAGGAAGGGCGAAGCCGCCGGCCTGGCCACTCACCTCGCGAGCCAGTTTGCGAGCCGCCGCCCGGCTTCGGCCATGTCCTCAGGCTTGCGCGCAAAGCAAAGCCGCATGAAAGCCTCGCCCGCCGCTCCGAAGGCGGTGCCGGGCGCCACGCCGACATTTGCCTCGTCAACGAGACGCAAGCCGAGCTTTCCCGTCTCCTCTTCGCCTTTGATCGAGAAGAAGAGATAGAAGGCGCCGTCGGGCCAGGTGAAGCGCGTGCGCGGCGAGGTTTGCAGCGCCTCGCAAATTACCTTTCGGCTTTGGCGGGCGCGTTCCACCTGCTCGGCAATGAAGGGTTCGCCTTCTTCCACGGCAACGGTCGCTGCGCGCTGCATGAACACGGCGACGCCGGAAGTCGAATACTGAATGAGGTTCTCAAGCACCCGGCCGAGCGCCGGTGGCGCCCCGATCCAGCCGACGCGCCACCCCGTCATCGCCCAGTTCTTCGAGAAAGTGTTGACGAAAAGAATCGGGTCGTCGTCCCGCGCAATGTCGTAGAAAGACGGCGCGCGATCACCCGCGAAGAAGAAGCGGTTATAGACTTCGTCGGCGATGATCCAGAGCTTGCGCCTGCGGGCGAAATCGAGAATCGCCTGCAATTCCTCCCGCGTTGCGGTCCAACCGGTCGGGTTCGACGGGGAATTGAGGAAGATCGCTTTCGTCTTCTCACCCGTCGCGGCAAGAAGCTCGTCGATATCGAGACGCCAGCCGGCATTGTCGGTGAAATGCATCGGCACATGCACGGCCGTCGCACCGGCAAGGCCGGTGGCCGCCGCGCAATTCGGCCAGGCCGGTGTCGGGATCACCACCTCGTCGCCGGTCCCGGCAACCGCTGCAATCGCGATCTGGATCGCCTGCATTCCGGAGCCCGTCACGAAGAAACGCTCGGCTGAAAAATCGCGCCCGTAAAGACGCTGATGGTAGCGCGCGAGCGCTTCCCGCAGAGGCGGGATGCCGCGCTGCCACGTATAGAAGGTCTCGCCAGCGGCGAGCGAGCGCGCTGCCGCCTCGCAGATGAAATCCGGTGTCGGAAGGTCGCCTTCCCCGGCCCACAGCGGGATCATACCCGGCCTTTCGCGGCCGTAATTCATCACCTCCACGATGCCGGAATCAGGCGCGGCGAGCGCCTCCTGGCGAAGCGTGGAAAGAAGTTGCGTTCCGGGTTCGGAGAGATCGGAGGGAAGGGCGCTCATGCGCAATTTGTAGCGCCCGTTCACCGAGCCCGTCTAGCGCCTTGATGGGCTCAAATGGTGGGATTCCCGTCTTTCGCTGCGGGAGTGCGCGCCTGCAGCGCATCGCGGATTTCGCGAAGCAGCCGGATGTCTTCTGGCACTTCGGGAGCCGCCGCTGGCTTTTCCTCACGCTTGCGCATCAGCCGGTTCACGGCCTTGACCAGCAGGAAGACGGCAAATGCGACGATCAGGAATTTGACGAGCGCATTGATGAAAAGACCGATGTTCCACGTGACGGCGCCGGCCTGCTTCGCCTGCGTGATGGTGTTGAAGGTGCCGTCACCCTTCAGCACGACGAAGAACTGGGAGAAATCCACGCCGCCCAGAAGAACGCCGATCGGCGGCATCAGGATGTCATCGACGAGAGACGACACGATCGCCCCGAAGGCCGCACCGATGATGATGCCCACCGCCATGTCGAGGACATTGCCTTTGAGGGCGAACTCACGGAATTCCTTCAGCATTATAAGTCCTTCGAGGTCGTTCTGGGAGCTGCCGCCATGCTTCGCAATCCAGGCTCATGCTGCCGCGGCCTGGCCGACAAGGCGTGTGTACGGGTCCTGGCGCCCACCACAAGAGGAGCCGCGGGTGCGAGCGTCGTGAGGGGACATGCCGGGGTTTGTCCGGCGGCAGGCGTCACCGTCCGCGAGCGAAACTCTGGCGCTGTTGGATCTGGGCGCTCGCCTGCTCGAAATTCGTCGCCGCGTCGCCGACCGAAATCACCTTCTCGCAGATTGGCGAGCAGGACAGGGTCTGACGGTTGGATCCATAGAAGACGGTCGTGAGCTGCCGGTCGTTCGACACCACCTGCAAAATGGCGTTCGCGACCTCGTGTCCATCTTGATCAAGCGCGATCAAGTTGGTCGTGCCGGCCGCCTTACCCGTGAGGACGAGGGTTTGTTCATCCTCCACCGTTGCATCCGCGATCCCCGGATTGCCGATCACGATCGTCGACACCGGTTTGTCGAGCTTCATCACCTTGGCGAAATCGATGGTCAGCGCGATCGTGTCCGCACGCGCGGGAAGGCTCGTGGCGACGAGAAGGAAAAGGGGCAGCAGCCCTGCCAGGATGCGAGCGGCAGCGGCTCGATTCGTCCTGGTGCGCATGCCTTGCATGAGATCGTCCTTACCAAATTCATCAGCACAATACGTAAGAAGGGTGAACGAAGTGCAAATAACTTCGTGCAAAGCCTCTCAGTCATTCGGCGTCATGAGGGAAGTGCGAAAAATTGTTTGGAAAACGGGGAGTCTCATAAGTGTATGAGTTTCTGAGATAAATTCCTTCAATAGCGGCCGTTGTCACCCTTTTCCGTATCTTAAAGAGATCTCGGTGCATGCTTCGCGCAAGCTTCGTCGTGCAGCATCCCCCCGGCTCTCTGGATGATTGGATTAAGATTGCCGCAAACAATTGTTGCTAGGCATTGTCCCTAGTTCCCGGGCACCAAAGACCGCAACGGCGGGCGTTCGGGGTGACGACAGAAGGAGCAGAGAGATGAAGAAGCTTGTGAACCGCTTCGTGAAGGACGAGTCCGGTGCGACCGCCATCGAATATGGTCTGATTGCCGCCCTGGTTTCGGTTGTGATCATCGCCGTGCTGACGACGCTGGGTACGAGCCTGAAGAGCACGTTCAGCTCGGTGGCGAGTGGTCTTGGCGCGAGCTGAGGGCTAAAAGCGAGATTTAGCCTTCGCATCGGGCGTAAATGCAACGGAGGGCTGTCGCCCTCCGTTTCTCTTTTTTGCACCGTAGCGATCAGGAATTGCCGGGCCTATGACATCCGGGAGAATGGCGTGTCCGCAATCGCTCTCCTGAAATACGCCGTTCTGTTTCTCTTCCCGCTGTTGATGACCTATGCGGGCATCATGGATCTTTTGACGTTCAAGATTCGCAACGTCCTGGTCCTATTTCTCCTCATTTTGTGGCTGATTGCTGCGCCGCTTGCAGGATTGACGCTGCATGAAATGGGGCTGAGCCTCGCTGTCGGGCTCGCCACCTTTTGCGTGACCTTCGCGTTTTTTGCCGCCGGATGGATCGGTGGCGGTGATGCCAAGCTTGCCAGTGTAGCCGCCTTGTGGTTCGGCTGGACCGATGTCCTCCCGTATTTTGCTCTGGCCTCCGTGCTGGGAGGCGTGCTGACCCTCGTCGTTCTACAACTGCGAATGGGCCGCATCCCCTTCCCCAATTATTGGCCTGACTGTCTCAGCCGTTTCCGCGACGGAGAGAGCGGCGTGCCCTATGGCGTGGCTTTTGCTGCCGCAGCCTTGATTCTGTTTCATCAGACCGATTGGCTCCCTCGGCTCACATGATCATCAAGGCCAATTCAATCTCTGAATCGGGCTTGATCGAGCGGAACAATCTTAGATTGCGTCCCAGAAAGGGACAGATGGCCCGGCGCATTAACCATACCTTGACCATTCCCGAAGAAACTCCGGCTTGAGCGCCCTTAGGCGTGAATTGCGTCAGCCGAGGTTCTCCAAGCGATGGCCCCAATCCGATTGATCGTCTTGGTCGTTGCCCTCCTTGCCGGAGGTGCAGCCGCCTATCTGGCGCTCAACCTCGACAGCGGGCCCGTGAACGAGCCCACCGCCACGCCGCCTCCACAGGTCGCAATGCGCGACATCCTGGTCGCCTCCGCCGATCTCCCGCAGGGCACCACGCTCAGCGGCTCGAACATGCGTTGGCAGCCCTGGCCCGAAGACAGCATCAATCCGGCCTTCATCGAGAAGACGGCGCGGCCGGATGCGATCGAAAAGCTCTCCGGCGTCGTCGTGCGCAATCAGTTTTTGGACGGAGAACCGATCCGTGATGGCAAGCTCGCCACCGCCGATTCGGGCTTCATGTCGGCGATCCTGCCGGAAGGTCAGCGCGCCGTTGCCGTTCGCGTGTCGGCCGAAAGTGCGGCCGGCGGTTTCGTCCTTCCCAATGACCGCGTCGATATTCTTCTGACGTCCTCCGAGGAAGGCGGCGAATCCCGCAGCCAGATCACCCGTACGATCCTGAGAAATATTCGCGTTCTGGCCATCGATCAGACCGTGCAGGAGCGTGAGGGCGAGCCGGTCGTCATCGGGAAGACGGCGACGCTGGAAGTGACTCCACGAGAAGCCGAAGTCGTGACGGCGGCGGAAGGCAGCGGAACCTTGTCGCTCGCCCTTCGGAGCATGGCGGACGCCGACAGCACGGATACGGCCGTCGACCGCAACCGCTCGAGCACGGTCAAGGTGATCCGCTTCGGCGATGAGCAGCTGGTGAAGACCCAATGAATGCCTGTCGCATCCCCAGAAGGAGAGTGAAGATGGTTGGGCATGCGCGCATATGGGCGCTGGCCGTGCTGACTTTCGTTGCGCTTTCCTTGCCCTTGGCAGGGATAAGCAAGGCCGCATCCGACTTTCCTCGCACCGTCACGCTGAGCGCGACCGGTGCCTCACAGAATCAGCCCCTACGCCTCGGCGTCAACAAATCCATGGTCGTGGAGCTTCCCCGGGCGGCAGGGGACGTCCTCGTCTCGAACCCCGAGATCGCAGATGCGGTGTTGCGCACCTCCACCAGGCTTTATCTGATCGGCGTCAAAACCGGCCAGGCGAATGTCTTTCTCTTCGATGCGGCCGGACGGCAGATCGCCAGCCTCGATCTTTATGTCGAAACCGATCTGACGCCCCTGAATCGGCTTCTCCGCACGGCCATTCCCGACGCCCAGATCAATGCCGAAGTGATCAATGGCTCGATCGTTCTGACGGGCTATGTCCCGTCCTCTAGCGCGTCTCAGAAGGCCGAACAGATCGCCAGAAGCCTGATCCAGTCGTCCAGTGGCGGCGGCATGAGCGCCGGCTCCATCACCATCAATACGGGCGGCAGCGGCGGCTCCTCCGACGACGGCCCTGGCATCATCAACCTTCTCAAGATCACCGGTCAGGAGCAGGTCAATCTCCGCGTTACGATTGCGGAGGTGAATCGCGAGATCGTCAAACAGCTCGGCATCAACACTCAGGCCGTTCTGCAGGATGGCAATCTCGGCTTCGGCGCCATCAGCAATGGTGCGGTCAGTGGGGTGAGCAGCCTTTCGCCGTTCAATTTTCCAATCAACACCAACACCGATCCCGCCTCGGGTGGCTTCGCCTGGAACAACAACGGCAACAGGCTCTCGGCGAGCATCAAGGCCCTGGAAGAGGCGAGCATGTTGCGCAACCTCGCGGAGCCCAACCTGACGGCTGTCTCCGGCGAGACGGCAAACTTTCTGGTGGGTGGCGAATTTCCGGTGCCGGTTGCGGTGGACGAAGACGGCAACATTTCGGTGGCGTTCAAGCAGTTCGGCGTCAATCTCGCTTTCACGCCCGTCGTTCTCGATGGCGGCCGCATCAGCCTCAAGGTGCGCACCGAAGTGAGCGACCTCGCGACCGAAGGCTCGTTTTCGACGGCCGCCGGCATCACCATTCCCGGAATTACCGTGCGTCGCGCCGAGACGACCGTCGAGCTTCCTTCGGGCGGGGCTTTCGCCATTGCAGGCCTCATCCAGGATGAAACCCGCCGCGCAGTTTCCGGTCTGCCGGGACTGCAGCACTTGCCGATTCTCGGGGCGCTGTTTTCCTCCAAGGATTTCCTGCGCTCCCAAACGGAGCTCGTCGTCATCATCACGCCCTACGTCGTCAAACCGGTATCGCCGCAGAAACTCGCCCGCCCCGACGACAATATGGCGATGGCCAATGATGCCGAGGCTTATTTTCTCGGCAGTCTGGTCAAGCGCTATGGCGCCCAGGGAGACCGCCCGACGGGTGTTTACGCCGGTCAGGTCGGATTTTCGTTCGACTGATCGGATAAGGGGAACGACTTCATGCAATCCTTCGCATGTCATCGCCGGAAGAGTGGAGCGAAAGCAGCGTTCGTGCTCGTCCTTTCTGCTTGGCTCCTGGCCGGTTGCCAGTCACGAAATCTTGACCAGGCCGGACTCGAGCGGCAGGATTATCGCCTGAGACATCCTATTATGGTTTCGGAGGAGGCCGAGACGCTGGACATCCCGATCGGGATGCGCGGCGGGCATTTGTCGCCTGAGATCAAGGATGCGATTTACGATTACGCTCTCGGCTACCGTGACACAGGCATCGGTTCGGTGACCGTTCAGGTGCCGAGCGGCTCCGGCAATGACATCGCAGCCGCGGCGGCCTCGCGTGCCATCCGCGCAGCCGTCTTGGAGGCTGGGGTGGAGCCGGAACTCGTGCGCGTTGCGCCCTATCGCAGCAATGCAAGCCGCGCGGCCCCAGTGCGTCTGTCCTATTTGAAGGTCAAGGCGGTGACGCCGAAATGCGGCGTCTGGCCGGACGACGTGACCGCCACGGCGGACAATCGCGAATACTACAATTTTGGCTGCGCCTCGCAGCACAATCTCGCCGCTATGGTGGCCAATCCTGCTGATCTGCTGCAGCCGCGCCGGATGTCTCCGGCGAATGCGACACGGCGCGCGAAGGTTCTTCAGGACTATGCTTCGGGTTCCGAAACCAAATCCGGCGTAACCCTGATCAGCAGCGACTTGGGAGATTGATGGCCCAATGAGCAGCAATGATTACGACGACCCCTTTGCGGAGGACGTGTCCGAGCCGGAGACGACGGAAAAGGCCGATATCAAGCCGGTTCCGCGCGTCACCATCCAGGCGTTTTGCGACACGCCGGAAGTCGCCGCGACGTTCGATATGGCCTGCTCCGACCGGCGCATGGCGCGCGCGCATTGCAAGGTGCATACCGGCGGTCTTGGTGCAGCCTGCGAGTTCTATCGCTCCGCGCCGACCCCCAATCTGATCGTGGTCGAAAGCCGCCTGGAGAAGGAAGATCTTCTGGCGCGCCTCGATGAGCTGGCGGAAGTCTGCGACGCCGGCACGAAGGTTCTCGTTATCGGCCATTCCAACGATGTGGCAACCTATCGTGAATTGATCAGGCGCGGCGTCAGCGAATATCTCGTCGCGCCGATCGACGTCATGGCCGTGATCCGTGCCATCGCCGATATCTATGGCGACGAAGGGAGCGCGAAGCTCGGACAGGTCTTCGCCTTCATCGGCGCCAAAGGCGGCGTGGGGTCTTCGACGATCGCCCACAATCTCGCCTCGACGATGGCGTCCGTCTTCGCCTCCGACGTCATCCTTGCCGATCTCGACCTCGCATTCGGGACAGCAGGCCTCGATTTTAACGAGGATCCGCCGCAAGGCATGGCGGATGCCGTCTTCGGCTCCGACCGTCTCGACGAGGTCCTTCTCGACCGCCTTCTGACCAAGTGCCAGGAGCATTTGAGCCTGCTCGCTGCCCCGGCGACGCTCGACAAGACCTACGATTTCGACGAAGAGGCCTTCGAGCACGTCCTCGACCTCGTGCAGTCGAACGTGCCGACGGTCGTTCTCGACCTGCCGCACCTTTGGACCGCCTGGGCGCGCAAGACGCTGCTGGCGGCCGATGAAATCGTCATCACCGCGACGCCCGATCTCGCCAATCTGCGCAACACCAAAAACCTCGTCGATTTCCTCAAGCAGGCGAGGCCCAACGACGCGCCTCCGCGGCTCGTCCTGAACAAGGTCGGCGTGCCGCGTCAGCCGGAAATCAAGGCAGATGATTTTGCCGCCGCGCTGCAATTGCCGACGAGCGCCGTGATCCCCTTCGATCCGCTTCTCTTCGGCACGGCCGCCAACAACGGCCAGATGATTGCCGAAGCGTCGGCGAAATCCAATATCAATGAGATCTTCACGGACCTGGCGCAGGTTGTCACCGGCCGTAAGGAGACCAAGCACGGACGCAAAACGAGCCTCCTCTTGGGGCCTTTGCTCGAAAAGCTGAAGTCGAAGCCCAAATCGAAGCGGGCCGCCTAAACCAAGGAAGAGTGTATGTTCGGCAAGCGCAGCGTCACCGAGCTGGAACAGGCGCAACGACCGAAGCCCGCGGCCGAGGCGCCGAAGAAACCAGCTGTCTCGGAGAGCGCGGTGAGGCCGGCGGCTCCGGCCACCCCCAGCCTGACACCGCCGCCTGCGCCGACGAAGTCCGCGAAAATCGCTGCGCGGCCGCGCAAGTCGGAAGAATATTACCGCGTCAAGACGCAGATCTTCGGGGCGCTGATCGACACGATCGACCTGTCGCAGCTCGCCAAGATGGATGCCGAGCAGGCGCGTGAAGAAATCCGCGATATCGTCAACGACATCATCACGGTGAAGAACCTGGTGATGTCGATCTCCGAGCAGGAGGAGCTGCTTGAAGATATCTGCAACGATGTTCTCGGCTATGGGCCGCTCGAGCCGCTGCTGGCGCGCGACGACATTGCCGACATCATGGTCAACGGGTTCGAGCAGGTCTTCATCGAAGTCTTGGGCAAGGTCGAGGAGACGGACATTCGTTTCCGCGACAACGCGCAGCTTCTGAATATCTGCCAGCGCATCGTCAGCCAGGTCGGCCGCCGGGTCGACGAATCGAGCCCGATCTGCGACGCGCGCCTGCCCGATGGATCGCGCGTCAACGTCATCGCCCCGCCTTTGTCGATCGACGGTCCCGCCCTCACCATTCGAAAGTTCAAGAAGGACAAGCTCACCCTCGATCAGCTTGTCCGCTTCGGCACGATCACGCCGGAAGGCGCGACCATTCTGCAGATCATCGGTCGGGTTCGCTGCAACGTGCTGGTGTCCGGCGGCACCGGTTCGGGCAAGACCACGCTGTTGAACTGCCTGACCCGCTATATCGATCACGACGAGCGCATCGTCACCTGCGAGGACGCGGCCGAACTGCAATTGCAGCAGCCGCATGTCGTGCGTTTGGAGACCCGTCCGCCGAACCTCGAAGGCGAGGGCGAGGTGACGATGCGTGATCTCGTGAAGAACTGCCTGCGTATGCGCCCGGAACGCATCATCGTCGGCGAAGTGCGCGGACCGGAAGCCTTCGACCTCCTACAGGCCATGAACACGGGCCATGACGGCTCGATGGGCACCTTGCACGCCAACTCGCCGCGTGAGGCGCTGAGCCGTATTGAATCGATGATCACCATGGGCGGCTACGCGCTGCCCTCGCGCACCATCCGCGAAATGATGGTCTCCTCGATCGACGTCATCGTCCAGGCGGCTCGTCTGCGCGACGGCTCCCGCCGCATCACCCACATCACCGAGGTGCTCGGGATGGAAGGCGACGTCATCATCACGCAGGATCTCTTCGTCTACGACATCGTTGGCGAAGACAAGGATGGCCGCGTTCTCGGCCGCCATCGCTCGACCGGCATCGGCCGTCCCGCCTTCTGGGACCGGGCGCGTTATTTCAACGAAGAACAGCGCCTTGCCGCGGCTCTCGATGCTGCCGAGGCGGACGAGCCGATGCGCGCATGAGACAGGCCCGGGCCAGAGATCGTCGCACATGTGAGAGGGCGCGGCCGTGCTGACGCCCGAGATGGTCAAGCTCGCCCTCGTCGGCGTCATAATCCTCTCGGTCGGGGGCGTGGTCTTCGCGCTCTTTTCGTCGGGGCTCGGAGGCGGCTCGCGCAGCCAGAAGCGTGTCGAAGGGGTCACCGCTCGTCCTCTCGCCACGGAGCGCAAGGGTGGCGAAGAAGGCCGCCGGCGTCGCAGCGTGGAAGAAACGCTGCGCGAGATCGAAGAGCAGCAGAAATCGAAACGCAGCCGCAAACCGACCCTCGTCTTACGTATGCGCCAGGCCGGGCTTTCCTGGTCGGCCAGGACTTTCACCCTGATTTGCGCCGTCACCTCTCTGCTGGCGACCCTGCTCCTGGTGTTTGCGGGCATCCTGCCCCTGGTGCCGGCGGCGGGGTTTGGCGTCGGCCTCGGCATTCTTCTGCCCTATGCCTACGTGAATTTCCTGCGCAAGCGCCGCTTCAAGCAGTTCACCGCCGAATTTCCGAACGCACTCGACGTGGTGGTGCGCGGCGTCAAGGCGGGTCTGCCGTTGATCGATTGCATGAAGATCATCGCCGCCGAAGCCTCACCGCCCGTCTCCACCGAATTCCGCGAGGTCATCGAGGATCAGACGCTCGGCATGCCGCTCGATGAGGCGGTTTCCAAGCTGCCGGAGCGCATCCCGCTGCAGGAAGCGAATTTCTTCGCCATCGTCATCGCGATCCAGTCGCGCACCGGCGGCAGTCTCGCCGAGGCGCTGTCGAATCTCTCCAAGGTTCTGCGCGAGCGAAAGAAGATGGCCGGAAAGATCAAGGCGATGAGTTCTGAGGCCAAATCCTCGGCAATGATCATCGGCAGCCTGCCGATCATCGTCGGGTCGATCGTCTATCTGACGAGCCCGGATTATATTGCCCTCCTTTTCACGACCACGCTCGGTCATATCGTTCTCGTGGGCGCTGCCATGTGGATGTTCATCGGCATCCTCGTGATGCGCAAAATGATCAACTTCGATTTCTAGCGCGCTGCCATGAACCTCATTCAGCAAAACGCCGATCTCTTCATCGCCCTTGCTTCGGCGCTGTCGGTGTTCTCGGCGATCGTCGTTCTGGCCTGGCCCTACCTTGCCGGTGACAATCTCTCAGCGCGCATGAAGCAGGTGTCGAGCGAACGTGAGCGCATCCGCGCACGGGAACGCGCCAAGATGGACGCCGCCAAGAAGCAGGCGACGCTGAAGCCCGAGCCCACGCGCTGGGTCAAAAACTTCGTCGACCGTTTCAACCTCCTGAAACAGGCGGAAGACGGGGATATCGTCAACAAGCTTCGAATGGCCGGCCTGCGGGGCCAGAATCCGGTTCTCTTCTTCCTTGCGGCTCGCCTTCTCGCGCCGCTCGGCATGTTCATCGCTTCGGGGCTTTATCTCTTCGGCCTCGATCCGATCGACCAGCCGCCGACGATCAAGCTCGTGATCGTCGTGGCGGCGGCCTATCTCGGCTATTACCTGCCCGGGCTCTACGTGAAGAACCGGACGACGAAGCGGCAGACGGCCATCAAGCAGGCCTGGCCGGACGCGCTCGACCTCCTGCTCATCTGCGTCGAATCGGGCATGGGCATCGAATCGGCCTTCCGAAAGGTGTCGGAAGAGATCGGCCATCAATCGGTGGAGCTGGCGGAGGAGCTGTCGCTGACGACGGCGGAGCTCTCCTATCTCCAGGATCGGCGCAAGGCGTACGAGAACCTCGGCAAGCGCACCGGTGTCGAAGGTGTGCGCGCGGTCGTAACGAGCCTCGTTCAGGCGGAAAAATACGGCACGCCGCTCGGCCATTCGCTGCGCGTTCTGGCTCAGGAAAACCGCGACATGCGCATGGCAGAGGCGGAAAAGAAGGCGGCTTCGTTGCCACCGAAACTCACCGTTCCGATGATCCTGTTCTTCCTGCCGGTGCTGTTCGCCGTGATCATCACGCCGGCGGCGATCCAGGTGATGGCGATGAATTGAGGCGCGGCGGCATTCTGCCCACGTGAGGCCCGATGCTGCGGGTTGGGCCGAAAACGCAGGGTCTCTCGCCTTGCAGCGATTTCCATCAGCCCGCCTGCTTGATGTCCTTCCAGGTGTCTTTCTGGGCGAGCATCGCCCTGAGATAGGCGATGTTCGCCTTCGCCTCTTCGGGTGAGAGATCCTGCGAGGCGACCGCCTCGGCCTCCCGGAAATTCCCTTGAAGCCCAAGGACGAGCGCCAGGTTCTGACGCACCTTCGCCGAGGCGCTCGGATTGGCGACCGCCTGTCTGAGCACCTTCTCGGCCTCGTCGAGCTCGCCGGTCAGCGTGTAGGACATGCCGAGATTGTTGAGGATCTGCGGCTCGCCGGGGGCGAGCACGAGCGCCTGGCGGTAAGCCTGACGGGCCTGTTCGTTCTGGCCGACGGAATCGAGAATGCCCCCTTCGGTCGCGAGCAGGCGCCAATCCGGGTTGTCGCGATGCTGAGCCCGCTGCACTGTCGCCAGCGCTTCCTGGAATTCGCCGTTCTCGGCAAGCGCCTTGCCGAAAGCGGCGAGCACCTGCCGGTCTTTCGGATGGAAGATGATGGCTTTGCGCAAGACGGCCACGGCCTGAGACGGCTGGCCGGCCGCCCGCAGCGCTGCCGCATAATTGAGTGCCGCGACTTTGTCTTTTTCGTCGTTGCTGTACCGCGCCCCCCAGGCCTGGACGGCGCGCAGCGCCTGGTCATGGCTGAGATTTGAAACCTTGAGCGTCTGTGTTGCGCCGATCGAACCGGTGGTGCGTGGCGCGTCGGCCTGCCGGCTCTGACAGCCCGCCGTAAAGGCCACGAGCGAAAGAATGGCAGCGGTTCGAAGAAGCGCCGCACCTGATTTCTGACTTGGCCGCATCCGCATGGAGGCTGTCCCGTTCTGGCACGTTATGCACCAAGATGTAGGCCTCACTGGCTAAGCATTCGTTAACGCTAAATGCGGCAGGTCGTGCGTCTTGAAGGATCGTCCTCGTTGCAATGGCAGACGCTCGCGCCTAGGGGTGGGCCGATCGGAGGATATCTTGAGCAATCATCCAGTTTTCGTCAGGGCCGGCGAAGTCGGCGCCGAAATGGGCGTGACGCCCGTCACGGTCATCGAGGAAGCGGGGCTCGACGAAGCCCTTGCCGGTCTCAGCGATCAGCACCGCAAGTTCGCGGATGTCAGCGGCTTTTGCGCCCATAGCGGCGACATCGCGCTCCTTCCGGGAGCGGATGGGGGGCTCGAACGCGTGCTCTTCGGAGCCGGGCGTGGTGGCCTTGCGAGAAATCCGTTTCTCACCGGCAAGCTCGCGCAAAAGCTTCCGGAGGGACACTACCGTCTCGAAGGTGCGCTGGGCGAATTGCGTCTCGCCGCCCTCGGCTTCGCGCTCGGCGGCTACCGCTTCACCCGCTATCACGGCGACGCGGACATGGAACGGCCGCGCCTCGTGCTGCCGGATGATTTCGATATCGAAGCGCTGCGGCAGACGGCGGAGAGTGTCAGCCTCACGCGCGATCTCATCAACACGCCGGCGAACGACTTCGGCCCGTCCGAGCTTGCATCGGCGGCGCGGCAACTGGCTGAAGAGACGGGCGCCGATTTTACGCTGACCGAAGGCGAGGAACTGGCGCGCAACTATCCGCTCATTCATGCCGTCGGTCACGGCAGCGACCGCGCGCCCTGCCTGATCGATATGAAATGGGGTGACGAGGCCGATCCCAAGCTGACGCTCGTCGGCAAGGGCGTCGTCTTCGACACCGGCGGCCTCGACATCAAGCCGCCGTCCTCGATGCTTCTGATGAAGAAGGACGTGGGCGGGGCGGCTAATGTCCTGGGGCTTGCCCGCATGATCATGCTCGCCGGTCTCAAGGTACGTCTGCGCGTTCTCATCCCGGCCGTCGAGAACTCCATTTCCGGTCGCGCCTTCCGCCCGGGCGATGTCTTCCCGAGCCGCAAAGGCCTGACGGTCGAGATCGGCAACACCGATGCGGAGGGACGGCTGGTTCTGGCCGATGCCCTGGCTTTGGCCGACGAGGAAAAGCCGGAGCTCATCGTCTCGATGGCGACCCTGACGGGCGCCGCGCGTGTCGCCGTCGGACCCGATATCGCTCCCTTCTTCACCGACGACGAGGCCGTCGTGGAAGGCGTTCAGGCCGCTTCCAAGGCCGAGCACGACCCCGTCTGGCGGCTGCCCTTGTGGAAGCCCTACGATGCGTGGCTCTCCTCCGAAATCGCCGATGTGAACCATATATCGAGCAACAGCTTCGCCGGGGCGACCACGGCCGCGCTGTTTCTGTCGCGTTTCGTGACCGAAAGCCCGTCCTATCTGCACTTCGACATTTTCGGCTGGGCACCGAAAGCGCGGGCGCTCGGTCCCAAGGGTGGCGAGGCGCAAGGGATCCGGGCACTCTTCGCCTATTGTGCCGAGCGTTACGGCCGGGGCTGACGTGCCCAAATTCGGCCTCTCATGACGATCCTGCGGTCGAGCCAGGCTTTGCGTCTGTGGCACGAGGTGACGCTGTCGCTGGTGCGTGCCGAAGAGCCGGATCTGACGGCGCGCCAGATGACGGTCCTCTTGATCGTCTATCTGGAGGCGCCGCCGCATACGGTCCGCGGGCTTGCCGCGAAACTCGGCGTCACCAAGGCTGTCATCACGCGCGCGCTCGATACGCTCGGGCGGCACGGGCTTCTGACGCGCAAGCGCGATCCCAAAGACATGCGCAATGTTCTGGTGCAGCGAACGGTGGACGGCGCGCTCTTTCTGGAGCGCTTCGCCGACCTCGTCGTTGCCAAGACCGAGGATGTGACACGATGACGAAGCTCGATCCACGCCGCAACGCCTTCCGCCGCGATCTCGCGGATGTGCGTCTCAAGGGACGCGTGGAGGCGCCGCGTTTCGTCGAGGGCAGTCTCTATCAGGTGGTCGATGGAACGGCGCCGGTGAGACGCGAGCCGAACCCGATGGGCGCGCTCGAGACACAAGCGCTTTGCGGCGAAATCGTCCGCGTCTTCGAAGAAACCGGCGAGGGCTGGGCCTGGGGCCAGCTCGAAGGCGACGGCTATGTCGGCTGGCTGCCGACCGCGTCGCTGCGGGCAGAGGTGACGGTGCCCACCCATCGCGTTGCCGCGCGAAGCACTTTTCTGTTTCCAGGCCCCGATATCAAACTGCCGCCGCTCATGACGTTGCCTCTCGGCGCCGAGGTGGCGGTGACGGGGGAGGCGCAGGACAAGAACGCCCGTTACGGCCTCATCGAACCGGCCGGCGCCGTCGTCATGCAGCATCTATCTCCGGTGGATGCCCCACGCGAGTCTGACTGGGCCATCGTGGCAGAGAGTTTTCTCGGCGTCCCCTATCTCTGGGGCGGCAAAACGGATGCCGGCATCGACTGCTCGGGCCTCGTTCAGGTCGCGCTCCACATGGCCGGCAGGAAAGCGCCGCGAGATGCCGATATGCAGGCGGCCGAGATCGGCGAGGCGCTCGAGCCCGGCGATGATCTGCCGCCGCTTCGCCGCGGCGATCTCATCTTCTGGGAGGGGCATGTCGGGCTGATGCGCGACGGCGAAACCCTTCTCCACGCCAACGCTTTCCACATGTGTTCAGCGAGCGAACCGCTGGTTGCGGCACGTTCGCGTTTTGCCGCCAAAGGTCTCAAGATCACCGCAATTCGACGCTTGCAATGACGCCATCAAACGTGTCCCTTCGTCGGCAAAGAATTGGCGACTTCCGTGGCGTATTCCTCCATGCATCTGCCTGCTCGGCAATTCGGCAATGCGATTCTTTCGGTGTGCCCGCAGACGTTGCTGCGCCGGTACTACCAGTGGCATTTGAGCTTCCAGGCCCATCGGCACGGCCGGGGGCGGCCCGTTGAAATCATCCCTGATGCCGAGCGCATCATCATCGATGACGGCCTGCGCCGTCTCGCTCTCCCGAGCCTCAATCGCGTTCCCCGCTACCGCAGCGGCATCGGGGAGCGGCTGCATCTGACGGGTGAAAAATACGCCGTCGGCACGCTCTATTTCCCGCGCGAAAGCGATGTCGTCATCGATATCGGCGCCAATGTTGGCGAGCTGACGCTTCTATGCGCCGATGCGGGTGCGACGATCATTGCGATCGAACCGGATCCGCGCGCCTATGCCTGTCTGGCCCAGAATGTCAGGGGGCTCGACAATGTCCGTCTCGTCTCCTGTGCGATGTGGAAGGGTCGGGAAGCTCTGAAGCTGCATCTCGCCCCAGATGGCGCGTCGAGCTCGCTCATCCGCCGCCCGGAGCAGAAGCGCGCCTTCGCCTCCGTCGAAGCCTGGCCGCTCGATGCTCTGCCTGCTGTCGCGGCCTTGCCTGCGATCGACTTCATGAAAATCGATGCGGAAGGCGTGGAGCCTGAAATTCTTGCCGGAGCCATGCGCACCCTGAAGCGGACGCGGCTTCTCGCCATCGACATGAACCCGGCGCATGGGCGCGCCGGCGCCTGGGACAAGGTCGAGCGTGCCTTGGAGGTGATGGGATTTCAGATGCTCGAGCACACTGACGAAAACACCATCGTCGCCGCCAATATGGCCTTCACGCCGGTCGTGCCTCAGTACCCGGCGTCCCGATCCACCACATACTGAAGCGGCTTGCCGGCTTTGCCGCGGCGCACCTGTCGCGCGATCAGCGGCGACAAGCCATGCGGATCGGAGATCGAGGCCATATGCGGCGTGATCACGAGATTGGGCGCGTTCCACATCGGGCTGTCGGCCGGTAAGGGCTCCGTGCGAAAAACGTCGAGGCTCGCGCCGCGCAGCGTGCCATCGCGCAAGGCTGACAGAATATCTGCCTCGTTTTGAGACTGTCCGCGCCCGGCATTGATGAGGACCGGGCCGCCGAGCGGGCCATCCTTGCGCAGTCTTGAGATGAGCCCTCCGTCGATGATCCCGCGCGTCTGTGGCGTGTCGGGCAGAAGGCAGACGAGGATATCGGTTTCCGCCAGAAAGGCATCGCGCTCACCCTCGCCGGCAAAGGCGGTGACGCCGGCGACGATCTTCGGGCGTCGGCTCCACCCGACCACACGGAAGCCGAGCTGCATGAGCATCTTCGCTGACGCCGTGCCGAGCACGCCGAGCCCCATGATCCCGACCGTCACCTTACCGGCCGGGGGCTGGGCGAGCGGTCGCCAGCGCTTTTCCTTCTGCAGCGCGGCATAATCGGGACCGAGGCGCACGTGATGCAGCACCTGCCAGACGACATATTCCGTCATCCGCGTGGTGAGGTCGGGATCGACGATGCGCGCGATCGGCACATCCGGAAGGCTGGGCAGATCGACGAGATGATCGACGCCCGCGCCGACTGACAGAATGGCCTTGAGATTGGGCAGGCTGTCGAAAAGCTCGGGGCGGGGCTTCCAGGTGAGAAGATATTCCACCCGCTCCAAAGTTGCGGGATCGCCGGCAAAGCCGCCCTCTGGCGTTGTGGCGACGACCTCGTCTTCGGGAAGCGCGGCCTTCAGGTTTTCAAGCCAGCGACGGGGATCCCAATCGGCGAGGGAAAGAAGAAGAGTGGTCACGTGCTGATGGCTCCCCGGTAGGCGACTTCCAGATCGAAGGCGGCGGCCATCAGCGCTTTTGTGTAATCGGTCTGCGGATGGTCGAAGATCTGCGCGGCAGGCCCGGCTTCCACCACCTTGCCGTCGCGCATGACGATGATTTCGTTGGCGAGCGCACGCACCACTTTGAGGTCGTGCGAGATGAAGAGATAGGTGAGGTCGTGGCGCTTCTGCAGATCGCGCAGGAGGTCGACGACCTGTGCCTGGACGCTCATGTCGAGAGCCGAGGTCGGCTCGTCGAGCATGACGAATTTCGGCTCCAGCACCATGGCGCGGGCAATCGCGATGCGCTGGCGCTGACCGCCGGAGAATTCATGCGGATAGCGAAACCGCGTCTCCGGATCGATGCCCACTTCGGCGAGCGCTTTGACGACGCGGCGGTCGCGCTCCGATGCCTTCAGATCGGGTTCGTGCACCGCGAGACCTTCGCCGACGATGTCGCGAATGATCATGCGCGGCGACAGCGAGCCATAAGGATCCTGGAAGACGATCTGCATATCGGCGCGAAGCGCACGCGTGTCCTTGAACCGTGCCGCCTGGATGTCGCGCCCGAGAAAAGCGATGCGGCCGTTGGAGGAAATCAGCCTGAGAAGGGCGAGCCCGAGCGTCGTCTTGCCGGAACCCGATTCGCCGACGACGCCGAGCGTTTCGCCTTCGCGCACTTTGACGTCGATGCCGTCGACGGCCTTGATATGGCCGACGGTGCGACGCAGGAAGCCGCGCTTGATCGGAAACCAGACCTTGAGGTCGTCGGCTTCCATGACGAACGGTGCGTCACGGTCGGTGGCGGGCGCGGAGCCCTTGGGTTCGGCGGCGAGAAGATGGCGCGTATAGCTGTGCTGCGGGTTGGTGAAGATCTCTTCCGTCGGCCCGCGCTCGACGATCTCGCCATCCGTCATGACGCAGACCCGGTCCGCCACCTTGCGCACGATGCCGAGATCGTGGGTGATGAAGAGGAGCGCCATGTTCTGCTCGTGCTTCAGGCGGGCGAGGAGCTCCAGGATCTGCGCCTGCACGGTGACGTCGAGTGCCGTCGTCGGCTCATCGGCGATCAGGAGATCGGGCTCGTTGGCGAGCGCCATGGCGATCATCACGCGCTGCCGCTGGCCGCCTGAGAGCTGATGCGGGTAGGATCTGAGACGGCTTTCCGGCTCGCGGATGCCGACCTGGTGGAGAAGCTCCAGAACCCTTTCCCGCGCCGCCTTGCCGCTCATGCCGCGGTGCACGTCGAGCACCTCGCCGACCTGCCGCTCCACCGTGTGCAGCGGGTTGAGCGACGACATCGGCTCCTGGAACACCATAGAGATCTTGTTGCCGCGCACCTCCCGAAGGGTGCGATCGCCGGCTTTCAGAAGTTCGCGGTCGCGGAAGAAGATCTCACCGGAGGGATGGCTCGCCGGCGGATAGGTGAGAAGCCGTAAGACGGAAAGCGCCGTCACCGACTTGCCGGAGCCCGATTCACCCACGAGCGCCACGGTCTCTTTCTCCGCGATGTCGAAGGAGACATGGCGCACCGCATGCGTCGTGCGCCCGCCCTGTGTGAAGTCCACCGAGAGGCCACGGACCGAAAGGAGAGGGGAGGTCATGGCCAGACTTCCTCGATAGCGACCTCGTCGAGGCCGATACGTTTCATTGTCTCGGGCATCTTCAGTCGCTTGTCGGAGGAGACAAAGACGTTGAGGTCCAGAACGCGAAGGAGCCGTTCATCGCGGCCCTCGGCGAGCCGGATGAAGAAGTTCGTGTCGAGATATGTACGCGATCTAGGGGAAGCACTCATCAATCCCACTCATCCCGAAGAGCGCGGATCCGAGCCACGGCTTCCTCTACGGAGGTGTTCTTTTCAGCCGCGGCGCCGAACAAGCGGTAGAGTCCGCCCGTACGCTGCGGCGCACTCGATCGGCTTCCCGTATCCTCCACGATCACCCGCGCATGATGGCTCGGATCGATGTCCCCACGAAGCTCCGGCGGCAGTCGCTCGGCCGGATAGTCTTCCACGATATGGCGCTTTCTTTCGTCCATGTCGCTCACCCTACGCAAAAGTCTTGCGCGGGTCGAAGGCGTCGCGCACCGCCTCGCCGATGAAGATGAGGAGCGAGAGCATCAGCGAGATGACGATGAAGCCGGTGATGCCGAGCCAGGGCGCCTGCAGATTGGCCTTGCCCTGAGCGAGGAGCTCGCCGAGCGACGGCGAACCGGGCGGCATGCCGAAGCCCAGGAAGTCGAGCGAGGTGAGCGTCGTGATCGAGCCGTTCAGGATGAACGGCATGAAGGTGAGCGTCGCAACCATGGCGTTCGGCAGGAGGTGCCGGAACATGATCGTCAGATTCGACACTCCGAGCGCGCGCGCCGCCTTCACATATTCGAAATTGCGCGCCCTGAGGAACTCCGCCCTGACCACGCCGACGAGAGCGACCCAGGAAAAGAGCAGGAGGATGCCGAGGAGCACCCAGAATCCCGGCGGCAGGATCGAGGAGATGATGAGGAGGAGATAAAGCGCCGGGATCGCCGTCCAGATTTCGATGAAGCGCTGGAAGAAGAGATCGACGCGCCCGCCGAAATAGCCCTGCACGGCACCGGCCGCGACGCCGACGATCGATGAAAATACGGTGAGCACGAGCCCGAAGAGCACGGATATGCGGAAGCCGTAGACGAGGCGGGCGACGACATCGCGGCCCTGATCGTCGGTGCCCAGCCAGTTCCAGTTCGACTTGTCGCAGAACCGTTCGAGCTGCTCCGTGTCGCCCGGACAGACGGAGCCCGCGATCCGCCAGGTCGGAGGCGCCGGAAAGCCGATCGGCCGCCCCAGCGCCTCGCGCAGCTCTTCCGTCGGGAAATCGCGATTGACGGTGCGATAGGAATAATGGATCGGCGGCCAGATCATCCAGCCATTCGCGTTGATCTCGTCGGAGATGAACGGGTCGCGGTAGTCCGTCGTCGCCAGGAAGCCGCCAAAGGTCTCTTCCGGGTAATCGACGAGGATCGGGTAATAGAGCTCTCCCTTGTAGGAGAGCACGATCGGCTTGTCGTTGACGAGCACTTCGGCGATCAGCGACAGGCCGAAGAGGAGAAGGAAGAGCCACAAGGACCAGAAGCCACGGCGGTTCTTCTTGAAATTTTCCCAGCGCCGCTTGTTGATCGGCGACATGGTGAAGAGCCGGCGTCCGGGTGCAGCCTCTTGTCCGGGCAGGGGCGCGGGCGCTTCGGGCGTGCCGGGATCCGGTGCATGCGGCGGGGCGGGCGTCGTCGGCCCCTCCGTCTTCTTCTTCGGATCGGTCTCGACCTCCATCGCTCAGACCTCCCGGCTCTCAAAATCGATCCGAGGATCGATCCAGGTGTAGGTGAGGTCGGAGACGAGCTGCACGATGAGGCCCATCAGCGAAAAGATATAGAGCGTGGCGAAGACGACCGGATAATCGCGGTTGATGACGCTCTCGAAGGAGAGGAGCCCGAGCCCGTCGAGCGAGAAGATCGTCTCGATCAGGAGCGAGCCGGCGAAGAAGGCCGAGACGAAGGCAGCCGGAAAGCCCGAAATGACGATGAGCATGGCGTTGCGGAAGACATGGCCATAGAGCACCTGGCGTTCCGTCAGCCCCTTCGCCCGCGCCGTCACCACGTATTGCTTGCGGATTTCGTCGAGGAAAGAATTCTTGGTGAGGAGCGTCGTCGTGGCGAAGGCCGCAAGCGCCATCGAGATGAGCGGCAGAGCGAGGTGCCAGAAATAATCGACGAGCGCTTCTGGATCGGTGATCCATTCCCAGAAGCCCATCCGGGCATATTGCTCAGACCAGAGGCCGCGCAGCGGGAACCAGTCGAAGAAGGAGCCGCCGGCGAAGAACACGATCAGAAAAATCGCGAAGAGGAAGCCCGGCACCGCATAGGCGATGATGACGACGGCCGAAGTCCACACATCGAACACCGAGCCGTCGCTGACGGCCTTGCGGATCCCGAGCGGGATGGAGATGACGTAAGACAAAAGCGTCATCCAAAGCCCGAGAGAGATGGAGACGGGCAGCTTTTCCTTGATGAGGTCGATGACGGAGATGTCGCGGAAATAGCTCTCGCCGAAATCGAAGCGGGCATAGTTCCACAGCATCAGTCCGAAGCGGGTGAGGGGCGGTTTATCGAAGCCGAATTGCTTTTCGAGCTGGCGGATGAACTCCGGATCGAGTCCCTGAGCACCTCGATATTTCGAGGTGATGGCGGCATCCGAGCCGCTTTGATTGGTGTTGCCGGCGGCGGAGAAGTCGCCGCCGCTCGAGCCACCGATGCGAGCCGTTGCAGACACGTCGGTGCCCTGGATCTGCGCGATCACCCGCTCGACGGGCCCGCCCGGCGCAAACTGCACGACGACGAAGCTGATCGCCATGATCCCGAGGATGGTCGGGATCATCAGCAAGAGGCGTCTCAGGATATAGGCTGCCAATCCGTCTCCGTCGGCTCGTCGGTCTCAGCTCAGCCGGCCATGCCGATTCGCTTGGCCTTTTCCTCGTCGTACCACCAGGTGGTCTCGAAAGGAAAACTGTAGTCCGGCTTTGTCTCGGGGCGTGAGAACATGTCCCAGCGCGCCACACGATGCGCATCCTGGTACCATTGCGGCACGACGAAATAATGGGCGCGCAAGACCCGGTCGAGCGCCCGCAGGATGTTGCGGTGGGTGTCACGGTCTTTGGCCGCGAGTGCCTGATCGATGAGGGCATCGACCGCCTTGAGGTGAATGCCCGCATAATTGCGTGAGCCAGGCAGATCCGCGGAGGCGCTGCCATAGGATGCGCGCAGCGATTCCAGGGGCGTGGGCGTGGTGCGGAAACGCAGACCAATGACGTCGAAATTGAACTCCGAGGCGCGTGCCTGGTATTGCGCCGAATCGACCGGACGGATCGAGGCGTCGACGCCGAGCCGGCGGAGCGAATCGACGAATTTGCCGAGAACGCGTTCCGAGACCGGATCGTTCTGGATCAGGAATTCGACCGAGAGGACGTCGCCCTGATTGTTGACGAGGCGGCCGCCGTTGCGGCTCCAGCCGGCCTGGCGGAGAAGCTCGTCCGCCTTGCGGAGATTGTCGCGATCGACACCTGAGCCATCGGAGGTCGGCGGCACCACAGCGGGCCCGAAGACCTCCTCCGGCAACTCGTCCCGAAAAGGTTCGAGGAGCGCAAGTTCGGCATCCGAAGGCTCGCCTTCCGCGGCATAGACGGATTTTTCAAACCAGGACGCCGTGCGGCGATAGGAATCGTAGAAGAGATTGGTGTTGAGCCATTCGAAATCGAAGGCGAGGCCGATTGCCTGACGTGTGGCCGGGTCGGCAAATTTCCCGCGGCGGGTGTTGAAGTACCACGCCTGAAAGTCCGGGAGCTTTTCGTCGGGCATCAATTCCGTCGCCACCTTGCCGCTCACGACGGCCGGAAAGTCGTACTCGGTCGCCCAGCTCTTGGATGAGAGTTCCTCGCGGAAGGTCAAGGCGCCCTTCTTGAAGGCCTCGAATCCTGCCTGCCTGTCGCGGAAAAACTCGAGCCGGATCACGTCGAAATTGTGAAAGCCGCGATTGATGGGGAGATCCTTGGCCCAGTAATCCTCCACCCGCCGATACTCGATAAAGCGGCCCTGCTGCAGCTCGCCCACCTCATAGGGGCCGGAACCGAGAGGCGCGTCGAGTGTCGACGCATCGAATGCGCGGCCTTGGTACCAGGCGCGCGAGAAGATCGGCAGCTGCGCGACGACGAGCTTCAGTTCGGGAGAATGCTTGCCCGACAGTTTGACGACGACGTCGTGCTCGCCGTCCGCCTCGACGGAAACCATTTCCTTCAACGGCAGAAGCAGGTCCGGATGGCCCTTCTCCTTCAGGATATTCATCGAATAGACGACGTCATCGGCGACGAGCGGCGTGCCGTCGTTGAAGCGGGCTTCCGGACGAAGACGGAAATGCAGCGTGAGACCGTCTTCGGAGACTTCGACGCTCTCCGCCACGAGCCCGTAACAGGCGTCCGGCTCGTCGGCGGCCCATTTCATGAGGCTGTCGAAGGTGAGCTCCATGAGCGGCGGGGCGTCGCCGCGGATGACGAAAGAGGAGAGCGTGTTGAAGGTGAGAAAGCTCTGATTGTAGTAGGACTGGCTCGGCACCATGACGAGCCGGCCGCCGCGTGGTGCATCGGGATTGACGTAGTCCAGGCGGGCAAAATCGGCGCCGTATTTGAGGTCGCCGAAGAGCGACATTCCGTGTCGGGGGCCGGCGGGCGTCGCGGCATGGGCCGCTCCGGCGAATCCTGACGCGCCGATCAGCTTCGGCGCCATCGCAAGCGATGCTGCGCCCAGAAGAGCGCCGCGGCGGGTGAACGAAATCACTCTGCCATCCTCAATTTCTTTTCTTTCTCAGGGTCGATCCACCAGGAGTAGACGTCGACGCCCGCATAAGAGGGCTGCTTGTCCGGGATGCCGAACTTGTTCCAGTAGGCAAGCCAGATTTTCGGCAGATTCCATTGCGGTACCATGTAGTAGTTCCACAGGAGCACGCGGTCGAGGGCGCGGGTCGCCGCGACCAGGCTTTTGCGATCCGGCGCGTAGATGATGTCGTTGACGAGCTGATCGACGGCTTCATTCTTGATCCCGGCGGCGTTGCGGCTGCCGCGCTGATCGGCGGCGTAGGAGCCCCAGAATTCGCGTTGTTCGTTGCCGGGTGATTGCGACTGGGGAAACGAACCCACGATGACGTCGTAATCGAAATCGTCGGTCAGCGCCTGGTATTGGGCCGCATCGACGATGCGGATCGACGTGTCGATGCCGAGCCGGCGCAGCGTGTTGGCGTAAGGCGACAATATCTTCTCGTCGTTCGGATCGTTGCCGAGAAACTGGATGGTGAAGCGCTCGCCCGTCTCCTTGTTGAAGAGACCGCCATCGCGCTGCTCCCAGCCGGCCTCACGCAGGAGCTTGACCGCCTCGCGCAGATGGTCGCGCATCGCCTCGCGGCTGTCGAAGACGGGAAGTTTGAACTCTTCGGTGAAGACCTCGGGCGGAACCTTGTCGCGCACCTTTTCCAGATATTGGAGCTCCTTGCCTTCCGGCAGCCCGGTCTCTTCGAGCTCGGTGCCTTCGAAATAGCTGTTGGTGCGGCTGTAGAGATCGAAGAACAGGTTCTTGTTGAGGCTCTCGAAATCGAAGGCGAGCGTCAGGGCGCGGCGCACGCGACGGTCGGAGAACTTGTCCCGGCGGGTGTTGAGCACATAGGCCTGCATCGGCTCGCCCGATGTCGTCTCGAATTCTTCTTTCTTGACGTCGCCGCGCTGTGCGGCGGGAAAATCATACCCCTGAGCCCAGCGCTGGGCTCGGTTTTCCGCTCGGAAGTCGTAGATGCCGCCCTTGGTGAACGCTTCCCAGACCGCATTGGCATCGCGGAAATACTCATAACGGATCTCATCGAAATTGTAGCGGCCGACCCGCAACGGATGGTCCTTACCCCAATAATCGGGCACGCGCTCCCAGATCACGCTGCGGCCGGGGATGAAGGATTTGATCCGGTAGGGTCCCGAGGAGAGCGGCGGCTCCAAGGTCGGCTGCGTGATATCGCGTTTCTTGCCGTTCTTGTCGGTGCCCGTCCACCAATGCTTCGGTACAATGACGAGATCGCCCATGATGTTGGGGAGCTCGCGATTGCCTTTCTGGTCGAAGGTGAAGGTGACCTCGCGCTCGCCAGTGATCTCGGCTTTGACGACGTTGTGGTAGTACTGATTGTACTGCGGGTTGATTTCTTTGAGCGTATTGAAGGACCAGACCACGTCTTCGGCCGTGATCGGCTCGCCGTCATGCCAGCGCGCCTTCGGATTGAGCCGGAAGGTCGCCGAGGAATAATCGTCCGGATAGCTCATCGCCTCGGCGATGAGGGCGTAGCTGGTGCTCGGTTCTTCCTCGGACGGCTCCATCAGGCTGTCGTAGCCGATGCCGCCGCGCGCATTGACGATGAGACCGAGACCCGCCGCGACCGTGCCGCGGATGATGAAGGGATTGAGGCTGTCGAAGGTGCCGACCGCCACCTGGTTGAGCGTTCCACCCTTCGGCGCATCGACATTGACGTAATCGTAATGGGCGAAATCCGGCCCGTATTTCGGCTCCTGGATGAGCGACGTCGCATGGCGCCAGGTTTTCTCGTCGCGCGGCTGGTCCGCATCCTGCGCCTGGGCGCTCACAAAGCCGCCGAGCGCGAGCAGGCAGACGAGGGGAAGCTGGAGGAAGCGTGCTGTCATGTAAGAGGCCGGATCTCGCTGTGTCGAAACATCATGATAAACGCCGAAGGATCGCGTTTCACCCGCCGAGACGCGACCTGACGAAAATTTAACCCGTTGTTTTGTCAGACAAAAGAACGCCGCGGCAAAGCCGCGGCGTCAACAGGGTCATTTTGTCCGACTGCAAGGGCTCATTGCCCGGGCAGCGGTGCTGGGTTGTCCGAGAGCGTGCGCAGATAGGCGAGCAGCGCTGCGCGGTCCTCGTCCTTCTTGACGCCGGCGAAGATCATCTTCGTTCCAGGCACCACGCCGCGCGGATCGGCGAGATAGGTGTCCAGGTGGTTGTAGGTCCACGTCCCGATCTCCTGCGCATGCTTCTGCATGGCATCGGTGTACTTGAAGCCTTCATGTGCCGCGGCCTGACGGTTGACGATCTCCCAGAGGTTCGGGCCGATCCGGTTGGCGCCGCCCTTGTCGAAGGTGTGGCAGGCGCGGCACTGCGCGGCGACCTTTTCGCCCGCCTCCGGCGAGGCATCGGCGATCATGGCGACCGTCGGGCTCGGCGGCTCCTGATTCCCGGCAGGCGCCTGAGCCTGCTGCTGACCCTCGGCCGGCTGCTGGTTCTGAGGTTGCTGCTCTGCCTCACCCTGCTGAGCCTGTTGCTGCCCCTGTTGCTGAGCGTCCGCCGTCGCCTGACCTGCCGGTGATGGCGCGGCCTGAGACTGCTGCGGTGGCTGCTGCGCATTCTCCGGCTGCGGTTCTGCGGATTGTTCGCCGGCCTGCTCGCCCTGGGCCTGCTCGCCTTGGGCCTGCGCGCCCTGGGCCTGCTGTTGGCCGGCATCGCCGCCCGGCACATCGGAGGCGCCCTGCTCGGTTGCCGATTGGGCCGTCTCTTCCGTCACTTCGCCTTCGGGAGCTGCCGTCCCGCCACCTGTTGCGGTCGCAGGAGCCGGCGTCTCTTCCGGCGTTGCCTCGGCCTGCGCTCCTCCAGCTTCGCCTTCAGACGCGGCGGCATCATCGCCGCCTTCGGCTGGCGCGGCTTCGGGCTCGGGCAGAGGCAGAGGATCGTCGGAGAGCGTGTGCAGATAGGCGATGACGTTGGCGCGGTCCTGATCGTCCTTGATGCCGGCGAAGTTCATCGCCGTGCCTGGCACCACGCCCTTCGGATTGGTCAGGTAACTGTCGAGATGTTCAAACGTCCATTCGCCTTCGGTCTTGGCGAATTCCTGCATGGCGTCGGTGTAGCTGAAGCCCTCCTCCGACGCGACGGGACGTCCGACGACGTTCCAGAGCAGCGGACCGATCTTGTTGCCTTCGCCCTTCTGGAAGTTGTGGCAAGCCACGCATTGCTTGGCGGTGCGCTGTCCGGCATCCGTGTCGGCATTGGCAAGGCGAACCGGCAGAGGTTCCGGGCCTGCGGGCTCGGCAGCCGTGTCGCCGCCGCCGCTCTCTTCGGCCGTCGCGATGACGTAGCCGGGCTCGTCCAGCTCCGGCGATTCAAACAGCATATCTCCGAGAACAGACAGGCCGAAGGCGACCAGCAGCGTCCCCAGGATCGCCATTGCGTAGGTGTTCCAGGCGGGCGAATGCATTGAAATCTCTACTCCGCTTTATTGGCCGGGCTGCAAATAGGGCGCACCACACCCGGGAGGCAAGGTTGAGAGCGCTGAAGCTCTCGGTTTGACGGTTCCATCGCGGGCGTATAAGCCCGCCGCCGAAGTTCCTTTCCAGTGTATCTCGATGAATTTTCGATGAATCCTCTCATCGTTATCCCGGCACGGCTTGCCGCCACGCGGCTGCCGGAAAAACCCCTCGCCGATATCGCCGGCCGTCCGATGATCGCCCATGTCGTGGACCGCGGCCACGAGGCCGGGCTCGGTCCGGTCGTGGTGGCAACCGACGAGAAGCGCATCGCCGAGGCAGCCGAAGCGGCCGGCGCGACCGCCATCATGACGCGGGCTGACCATCCCTCGGGCTCCGACCGCATCGCCGAAGCGCTCGAGACATTCGATCCGGAAGGCCGGCACGATGTCGTCGTCAATATGCAGGGCGATCTGCCGACCCTCGATCCCGCCACGCTCGCCGCGGCTCTCCGCCCCCTTGAAGATCCGGAGGTGGCGATCACCACGCTCACGGCGGAGATTTCGGAGGGAGGGGAACGGACGAACCCCAATGTCGTCAAAGTCGTCGGCACGCCGGTCGCGCCAGATCGGCTGCGGGCGCTTTATTTCACCCGTGCGACGGCGCCGTATGGGGAGGGACCGTTGTTTCATCACATCGGACTTTATGTCTATCGGCGCGCCGCTCTGCAACGTTTCGTCGCATTGCCGCCCGGCATTTTGGAACGTCGCGAAAAGTTGGAGCAGCTGCGGGCACTCGAAAACGGCATGCGCATCGACGCCATGATCGTCGAAACCGTGCCGCTCGGCGTCGACACAATGGCGGATCTGGAGCGCGCACGCGCCATCCTTGCAGGAGAAGCGGAATGAACATGGCCGAGGCGAGACGCGTCGTCTTCCAGGGAGAACCCGGCGCCAACTCCCACATCGCCTGCCAGGATGTGTTTCCGGCGGCCGAAGCGGTGCCGCTCGCGACCTTCGAGGATTGCTTTCAGGCGATCGAGACGGGGGAGGCCGATCTCGGCATGATCCCGATCGAGAATTCCGTCGCTGGCCGCGTCGCGGATATCCACCATCTCCTGCCGTCCTCGACGCTCTCCATCATCGGCGAATATTTCCTGCCGATCCGCCACCAGCTTCTCGGCCTCAAAGGTGCGCGCCTTGAGGATGTGAAGACGGTGCAAAGCCATGTCATGGCGCTCGGCCAGTGCCGCAAATTCCTGCGCGCCAATGGGTTGAAGGCTGAAGTGGCCGCCGACACCGCAGGTTCAGCCCATCAGGTGGCGGACCTCGGCGACAAGAGCCGCGCGGCGATCGCGACACGGCTTGCAGCCGAAGTCTACGGCCTCGACATTCTGGCCGAGGATATCGAAGACGAGGCGCACAACACCACACGCTTCATCATCCTGTCGCGCGAGCCGCAGCAGCCGGCGATCGAGGTGGGGCCGGCCGTCACCACCTTCATCTTCCGCGTCCGCAACGTTCCGGCCGCGCTCTACAAGGCGCTGGGCGGCTTTGCGACCAACGGCGTGAATATGACGAAGCTCGAGAGCTATCAGCTCGGCGGCACCTTCTTCGCCACGCAGTTCTACGCCGATGTCGAAGGCCATCCGGACGATCCGATGGTGGCGCTCGCTCTCGAAGAGCTGCAGTTCTTCTCCGCCGAGTTCCGGGTCGTGGGTGTCTATCCGGCCGATCCGTTTCGCGCCCATCAGGCGGAGCCGGAAGCGAACCGCGCGCTCAGACCCTCCCGCGGGGCGTAAAGCGATAGGATGACGGAAGGCGAGGGCCGTGAGGCGCTCGCTATTTCCCCTCCGCCCAATCGGCCCAGTCCGCGATGAGGCGGTGCGCGATCGCCATTTCGGGCGGCGCCGTCAGCCCATCCGGATGCGTGCCGGTGAGCATCCGATGGACCTCATCGCGGGGGAACCAGCGGCAATCTTCAAGCTCGCTTTCATCGCGCGTGATCTCGTTGGAGGCGGCCTCCGCATGGCAGCCGATCATCAGCGAGGAGACGAAAGGCCAGGGCTGGCTGGAATGGTAGCGCACACGCCCCGTCCGGATCCCCGCCTCCTCGGCGATCTCGCGCCTGACCGCCGCTTCGATCGTCTCCCCCGGTTCCAGAAACCCGGCAAGCGCGGAATACATGCCGGGCTGAAAGCGATGCTGGCGGCCGAGAAGGCAGGCGTCATGGTTCTGCGCCGGGTCGATGACGAGCATGATGACGACCGGATCGGTGCGCGGAAAATGCTCTCTCTCACAGGACGGACAGTGCCGCTTCACGCCGCCTGCCCGCATTTCCGTCTCGCTCCCGCATCTCGCGCAGAAACGATGGTTCTGATGCCAGGCAAGCAGTGACCGCGCCTGCGCGAGCCCGCCGAGATCTTCCACCGACAGAAGGCCCTGGACCGCGAGGGAGCGAAGATCGATCGCCCGCAGCGGCTCCGGCCACTCTGCCCGCGGGATCGCCATGGCGGCAAGCCGCGGCTCTGCGCCGAGAAATCCGAGAAGAATGAGGGTGGCGGGATAGAAGCCGATCGCCTCGGCCTCGTTCACCGAAAAGGCGGCTTGCGGCTCCGGAGAGATTTTCACGAGAGCACGGTCTTCGCAAAAGAGATGGATTCGCGCATCGGGTGAACCGAGCGCGATCTCGACCGCATGTTCCGCGCGATGCTCGCTCTGCCGGTCGAAATTGTTTCCCGCGAAGCCGTTTGCGGCGCTCGCCTCGAGGAAAGGGCGATCTAGGAAGCTTGAGGACATGACGCGTTCAGGCCGAAGCGGCGGCAAAAGCGTCTTCCAGGCGGCGGATGAGTGTGTCTTTCGCCTCGATCGCATAAGGCCTTGCAGGGACCGCGCCCCAGACGGGCTTCGGCCAGGCCGGGTCGCCGACGAAACGGGCGACGACGTGGATGTGAAGCTGGCGGACCTCGTTGCCGAGGGCGGCGACATTGAGCTTGTCGCAGCCCGTCACCTGCCGGAGCGACCGCGCCGCCGCGTCGATCTCGCCGATCAGAACGTTCTGCTGCGCGACATCGAGATCGATGATCTCGGCGAGCTCCGGCCGCGCCGGCACCAGGATGAGCCATGGATAGGTGGCGTCGTTCATCAGCCGAACATGGCAGAGAGGGAATTCGGTGAGCGGAAACGTATCGGCGGCGAGCCGGGGATGAAGAGAAAAGCCGGACATGACCTCGTGACCTAGAGCCTGTGTGAGGCTCTAACACCTGCCAGGGCCGGCGCGAAGGGAGGATCTGTGGCAATTGACGCGGCGCCCGCCCCGGCTTACGCCACCGCAGGATTGATATGGGCAAGACCGGCAGCAACTCACCGGCAGGGGAAGACGAAGAAAATGGCCGATCACACCGAACTCGCGGCGACCATCGACGAGGCCTTCGAAAAGCGCGGCGAGCTCAGCCCGGAGACGCAAGGACCCGTGCGCGATGCCGTCGATGCGGCACTCGACCTTCTCGACAGCGGCGAAGAGCGTGTGGCCGCGCCGGGACCTGACGGCAACTGGCACGTCAATCAATGGCTGAAGAAGGCGGTGCTGCTGTCTTTCCGCCTGACGCCGATGTCGGTGATCGAGGGCGGTCCGGGCGGAGCCGTGTGGTGGGACAAGGTGCCGTCGAAGTTTACCGGCTGGGGGGCCGCGGATTTCGAGAGCGCAGGTTTTCGCGCGGTGCCCAATTGTGTGGTGCGTCGCTCTGCCTTCATCGCGCCGGGCGCGGTCTTGATGCCGTCCTTCGTCAATCTCGGCGCCCATGTCGGCGAGGGGGCGATGATCGACACCTGGGCGACAGTCGGCTCCTGCGCGCAGATCGGCAAGAACGTGCATCTTTCGGGCGGTGCGGGTATCGGCGGTGTGCTGGAGCCGTTGCAGGCCGGACCGGTGGTCATCGAGGATGATTGCTTCATCGGTGCGCGTGCCGAAGTCGCCGAAGGTGTGATCGTGCGCCAGGGCTCTGTGTTGTCGATGGGGGTCTATCTCGGCGCGTCGACAAAAATCGTCGATCGCAACACCGGTGAGGTGTTTATCGGCGAAGTGCCCCCATATTCTGTGGTCGTGCCGGGCACGATGCCCAGCAAGAACCTGCCGGGTGAAAACTGGGGGCCACAGCTTTATTGCGCCGTCATCGTCAAGCGTGTCGACGAGCGCACCCGCGCCAAGACCTCGATCAACGAGCTCTTGCGCAGCTGACGCGTCCCGCCAGCATTTGGAGGCAAGATGGCGCGCAGCCTGCTTTGGCTTTTTTTCCGCTTTGATGGCCGCATCGGCCGCGAAGTCTACTGGCTCGCCAATTTCGGCGTGGTGGCGGTGCTGGCCTTCCTGCTGCAGCCGGATGTCCACCCGCAGACGGGCGATGTCACCTTCCACAATCCAACGCTCGCCAGCTTCGCTCTCATTGTCGGCATGGTCTGCTCCATCGCCATCGGTGTGAAGCGGTTGCATGATTTCAACGCGACGGGCGCCTTTGCGGCGATCCTACTCGTTCCCGTTCTGTCGATTTTCGCTACCATCGCCTTCGGTGTCGTGCGGGGCACCGGCGGAAAGAACCGGTTTGGCGAAGCGCCGAACCTGCCGCCGAGGTGAGGGAGGCCGAGGATGGACTGGAAATATCTCTATACGAGCTTCGAAGGGCGCATCGCGCGCAAGGATTGGTGGATCGGGGTCATCGGCCTCTTCATCATTTCTCTCATCGCGACGCTGCTTTTCGGCAATGACGGGCTGATCGCCTTTCTGATTTCCGTCTTTCTGTTTTTGGCCGGCATCGCCTGTCACGTGAAACGTTTTCACGATCGCGGCCGCTCGGGCTGGTGGGCGCTCATCATTCTGATCCCGGTCATCGGACCGATCTGGGCCATCGTCGATCTCGGTCTCCTGGAGGGAGATCCGGACGCCAACAGCTGGGGCCCGCCCCCGGAAACGCGTCTCATCCCGTGACTGTGATCGACCCTGTCCAGCTCGCCCGCGATTTGATCCGCGCACCTTCGGTGACGCCCGAAGCGGCGCCGGCGCTCGACGTCCTCGAGGCGGCGCTGAAGCCGCTCGGTTTCGCTGTCGATCGGCCCGTTTTCTCCGAGGTCGGTACACCGGACGTGGAGAACCTCTTCGCCGTCATCGGTGAAGGCGATTACCATCTCACCTTCGCCGGTCATGTCGATGTGGTGCCACCCGGAGAGGAAGCCGCCTGGCGGCATCCACCCTTTTCCGGAGCGCTCGATGAGAACCTCGTTTACGGGCGCGGCGCCGTCGATATGAAGGGCGCGATCGCGGCGATGGTCGCCGCCTTCTCGCGCTTCAAGGCGCGCCGCAGCGATTTTTCCGGCCGTTTTTCCTTCCTCATTACGGGCGATGAAGAAGGGCCCGGCATCAACGGCACGGCCAAGCTGCTCGATTGGGCGAAGGCTCGAGGGCATGAATTCTCCGGCGCGCTCGTCGGCGAGCCCACATCTGCAGACTGGGTCGGAGATCAGGTCAAGATCGGCCGGCGCGGCAGCTTTTCGGCGACCATCGTCGCGCATGGGCGGCAGGGCCACGCCGCCTATCCGCATCTCGCTGACAATGCGGTGATGCGCTTGATGACGCTGCTCGAGGGGCTGACGGCGACGCCTCTCGATGAAGGCAGCGCCCATTTCGAGCCTTCGACGCTCGAGGTCGTCGATGTCGCGACCGGCAATAGCGCCTGGAACGTCATTCCCGGAGAGGCCCGGGCCCGCTTCAACAGCCGCTTCAACGATTGCTGGACGCGGACGAGCCTGCGCGCCGAGATCGAGAGACGGCTGAGCGAGGCGGCCAAAGGTGAGATCCATTGGAGCCTGGAAGAGGGGCAGCCGCCGAGCGATTCTTTTCTCGCCCGGGACGAGGCGCTGATCGGCAGTTTGAGCGGGGCCGTTTCCGCCATCGTCGGTTCCCGTCCGCGCCTGTCGACGGGCGGCGGGACATCGGATGCGCGCTTCATCAAGGATTTTTGCCCAGTCGTGGAGCTGGGTCTCGTCGGCGCCACGATGCATCAGACCGACGAGAGGGTGCCGGCCGCCGATCTCGAGGAGCTGACGCGCATCTACGAAGCCTTCCTGGACAGCATCTTCGCCCGCACGCAATGATCTTCTCTTACTGCATCCAACAAGTCACCGGCGCATGGAAGGTGATGAACGGCCGTGCCGAAGGGCTGCAGGAACTCGATCTGACATTGGAGGGGTTCTGGCGCTCGTTCGGTGCGGTGATCCTCATCATCCCATTCACGCTCGTTGCGATCTCCTCCGAGAAAATTGCGCTGACGGCGACCGATCACGCCGTGACGGTTCTGGCCGGCAGCTTCGTCTCCCTGCGGCTCTTCGGCCTTGCCCTCGATTGGGTCGCGTTTCCGATCTTCTTTGCGATCGTTGCCCGCCCGCTCGGGGTTGCCACGCATTATGTGCCGTTCATCGTGGCGCGCAATTGGAGTGCGGTGGTGATCGCCGGCATGTTCGCGCTGCCGCATGCGCTCCACGCGACGGGCTTCGTGCCGCTTCCTGTCCTCTCTTTCCTTTTGCTGGCGCTGTTCGTGGTCGCCTTGCGCTTTTCCTATCTGGTGGTCCGCACCGCACTCGCCGTGCCGGTGATGATGGCCGTGCCCGTCGTTCTGCTGCAGCTCTTGATCGGGATTTTGATCGAGGTGAGCCTCGACCGCATCTTCGTCGGGGTGGCTTTGTAAAAATCGTCTGAGAGCGTCTTCGTCCTCTTGTCGAGCGTAAGTCACTAATGGGTGGTGTCGGGCTCGACCTTGGCGATGCGATCCCAGGTTGATGCGACTCCTTCCGGGGTGTCGGCCGTCACGGCACGAAGATCGCGGGGATAATCGACGCCCGGCGCCTCGCAGGCCCTTAAGGCGTGGAACTGGCCATTGCTGGCGCGCAGCACCCAGGCGCTCGCGTCACAGGCTTCCGATACGAGGAAGATGGCGCCCTGAGCCACGGCATCGGGGCGCAGCTCCTCTGGTTCGCCCTCTACGCCCCACATCCGTGTTTTGGCAACCGGCGAGATGGCATTGACACGGATGCCGTGCGTGGCGCCCTCATATGCAAGCACATTCGTGATGCCGACCGTCGCCATCTTCGCAGCAGCATAGGCGCTGAGACCGGCCTGAGCATATTCGGGATAAAGAGCTCGGTCGGACGTCGTGAAGAGGATGCGGCCGTAACGCTGAGCCGTCATTGCCGGCCAGGCCGATTGCGCCAGCCAAAGCGGCATATTCACGCCGACTCTCGTCATGCGAGCCAGAAAGTCCGGCGTCAGCTCCTCGATCTTCTGATAGCCGACCCAGCCGGCATTGTGGATGAGGATATCGAGCCGACCGAAGGCCGCGATCGCCTCCGCAACGAGTTTGCGGCAGCCATCACGGCTGTCGATCTCGCCGCTCGCCGCGCAAACCAAGCCACCTTGTGCGCGTATGCGCTCAGCTGCCGCCTTTGCCACGGACGAGTCCTGAGACGTGCCGTTCTCGTCGGCGCCGGTATCATGAACGACAACACATGCGCCGCGCCGGGCGAGAAGCTCCGCATAGGCATAGCCAATCCCTCGCCCGGCCCCGGTGACGAGAGCAACACGGCCTTCGAAGCGGATCATCGTCTTCTCCTCTCTTTGCTGAAGAGAAGGCTAGAAATGACGACGCAATCCGTCCAATACCGAAAAAAGACGGCTACGATACCCGCCGCCTATCGTTGTGCGAGATCGACAAAGTTCTGCACGGTCGCTTCAAGCGGCTCGTCGCCATGACACAGGCAGAGGGTGAAGCGCGAACCTGGGATATCGAGGGGTCTGTAGACGATTTCCGTGGAGCGGAAGCCGGCCATGCTGGCCGGCACGATAGCGACGCCTGTTTCGACGGCGACGAGTGAGAGAACGCCGTGCATCTGGTGCGCCTCCTGCACCACCTGAGGCACAAACCCCGCGGATGTGCACAGCTCGATGACCCGGTGGTGGAAGCCGCGGCCTTCCGCTGCGGGCCATAGGACAAAGGGCTCGTCCGCCAGATCGGACAAAGAAAGCCCCTTCTTCGTCGCCAAGGCATGCGCCGCGGGCAGGGCGATCGCGAGCCTGTCTTCGTCGAACTCCCTCAGATGCAGTCCGGACGCGTCCGGTAGGGGCGGCAGGAGGATTGCGAGATCGCTCGCTCCCTCGCGCAGGGCCGTGACCTGGTCGGAGGTCGTGGCCTCTTTGAGCTCGATCTGCACCTGCGGGAAGCTGCGCCGGAAGGTTCGCACGGTCTCAGCTAACCGTCCGTACATGGCGCTGCCGACATAGGTCAGGCGAAGCTTACCCACACGTCCGGCTGCTGCATCGCGAGCTGCAGCGATCGCAAGGTCCGCCTGCTTCAGCGTAACCCGGGCATGTTCGAGAAGCGCCCTGCCGGCGGGGGTCAGCCGAACGACGCGATTGCCGCGCTCCAGCAATTGCGCGCCGATCTCGTCCTCCAGCCTGCGAATGGTGGTGGTGAGGGGCGGCTGGGACATATTGAGCCGCTCAGCGGCGCGATGGAAATGGAGTTCCTCCGCAACGGCGATGAACTGGCGCAACTGCCGAAGGTCGATCACGCTTCGCCTCCCTAGGATACGGTCATCATCTGGAACCTTACCGGACGGCATAAGTCAGGCGCTTTGTCGTGTCAGCGAAAGGCCGCAACCGAATTGCACGCCGACGGTCCGGCGTCAGGCGTCGTCGCCTGGATAATCGACCTTCGCCAGATAAAGTCCGTCGGGCGGTGCCAGTGGTCCGCAGCGGCGCCGGTCGCATGCGGCGAGTGCCTCGGCGACGTCGCGCGCCCGCCATTTGCCCTCGCCGACGAGTTTCAGCGTGCCGACGAAGGAACGCACCTGGCTGTGCAGGAAAGAGCGCGCGGAGGTCTCGATCACGATCGTCTCGAGCTCGCGCCGCACGCTGATCCGGTCGAGGGTTTTGACCGGGCTCTTCGCCTGGCATTCGGCCGCCCGGAAGGTGGTGAAATCATGCCGCCCGACGAGCGTCTGCGCCGCCTCGTGCATGCCATCGGCATCAAGCGGCACCGGCACCTGCCAGGCCCGGCCACGCTCCAGAGCGAGCGGCGGGCGCCGGTTGACGATGTGGTAGAGATAATGCCGCTTTTCCGCCGAGAACCGCGCATCGAAATCGTCAGGTACTTGCCTTGCCGCGAGGATCGCGACCGGCGCGGGTCGCAGATGCGCGTTGAGGGCGTCACGCACCGTGTCGTCCGGCCAGTCTTTTTGCAGGTCGCAATGCGCCACCTGGCCGAGCGCATGCACACCCGTATCGGTGCGGCCGGCGCCCCGGATCCGGATCTCTTCACCCGTGAAGGCGCGGATCGCATCTTCGATCGCCGCCTGCACGGAAGGGCCCGTCGTCTGCCGTTGCCAGCCGACGAAAGGGCCGCCATCATATTCGATCAGGAGGCGGTAGCGGGGCATAACGAGGCTCTGCCGAAGGGCGCCGGGGCGTGCTGTCTCACGCGACGAGGATGCGGAAATCGGCTGGCAGGCCGCGCAGTGCCGCCTCGGCATCCATCGCCTGCTTGCCGGCACGCTGCACCTCGACGAGGCGAATGGCACCGTCGCCGCAGGCGATGGTCATCCTGTCGAGGAGCTCGCCTGGTTGGCCCGAGCTTTCGGCTTTTTCCGAGCGCAGCACTTTCACGCGTTCGCGCTTGCCGCCCGCCTCGATCTCAAACCAGGCGCCGGGGAAGGGCGAGAGCCCGCGGATGAGGTTGTGCACCTTACGAGAGGGCTGCGACCAGTCGATCTTCGCTTCACTCTTGTCGATCTTGGAGGCGTAGGTGACGCCGTCTTCGGCCTGAGGGGTGGCTGTCAGCGCCCCCCGCTCCAACGCGCCGAGTGCCCGCACCATCAAATCGGCGCCAAGACGCGCGAGCCGGTCGTGTAGCTGACCCGTCGTCTCGTCGGGGCCGATCGGCGTCTTTTCGGCAAGGCAGACCGGGCCGGTATCGAGACCTTCGTCCATGCGCATGACCATGACGCCAGTTTCCGGATCGCCCGCCATGACGGCGCGCTGGATCGGGGCCGCCCCGCGCCAGCGCGGCAGGAGCGAGCCGTGGAGATTGAGGCAGCCTTCACTCGGCGCGTCCAGGATCGGCTTCGGCAGGATGAGCCCATAGGCGACGACGACGGCGACGTCGGCCTGAAGTGCCGCAAATTCCGCCTGAGCCTCTTCGTTCTTGAGGCTTTTCGGCGTGCGCACCGGAATGCCGAAGCGCTCGGCATGAAGATGCACCGGGCTTTTGCGCTCCGCCATGCCGCGGCCGGCGGGGCGCGGCGGTTGCGTGTAGACGGCTGCGATCTCGTGGCCCTGGCCGACGAGTTCGAGGAAGGTCGGCACGGCGAAATCCGGCGTGCCCATGAAAATCACTTTGAGTGTCATCGCCTGTCCCTTTGCCCCTTCCGGGGACGGCTACATGGCCGAACTGGCGCTGCGTTCTTTCTCGCGCGCCGCCTTGGTGAAACGGCGGATGACCATGTCGCGCTTCAGCTTGGAGAGATAATCGATAAAGAGGACGCCGTTCAGATGGTCGACCTCATGCTGGATGCAGGTGGCGAGAAGACCGTCGGCTTCGAGCTCCTGTTCCTTGCCGTCATAGTCGTGATACGTCACCTTCACCCGGGCGGGGCGCTCCACCTCCGCAAAATATTCCGGGATCGAGAGGCAGCCTTCCTCGTGCACGTTCGGATCGTCGGAGCGCCACACGATCTGCGGATTGACGAGAAACAGAGGCTCGCGCTTGTCCTCTTCGCGGCTGACATCGATGGTGATGACCCGCTTCGGCACGCCGACCTGGATGGCCGCGAGGCCGATGCCGGGCGCCTCGTACATCGTCTCCAGCATGTCGTCGAGGAGCTTCTGGATCGCCTCGCTCATGCCCTCGACGGGGTCGCTGAGCTTGCGCAGGACGGGATCGGGAAGTGTGACGATGTCGAGTTTGGCCATGGCTTTCGCGACTTAGGGTTTCCGGGGGCTGCGGTCAATGTCGCGTGACGGCCGAGTGTACGCGGCGAATCAGCTATGTTCATGAAATGGACTCATGGTCGCCCGTCTTTGCCGATGCACTTGGCCGACTTTCCGACGCCGACCCGCTTGTGCTGTCGGCGGCCGGCTTCGGCGGGCTCGTGCTTCTCGTCGTGCTCATCCTCGCTCTGCGGGCCGGTGCGAAGAACCGTCGTCTGGCTGCCGAGGCGAGCGTGCAGGCGGCGGAGATGCGCGGTGAGCTCTCGGCGCTCCTGAAAACCCAGGCGGAAATGTCGGGGCGCGTGCAGTCGATGGCGGAAATTTTCGGCAGCCGCCAGTCGGAGCTCAACCGGCATCTCTCGGAACGTCTCGACGGGATCGGCCACCGTATCAACCGCTCCGTCGGCGAGGCGGCGCAAAACACCGGCGAAAATCTGCGCCAGCTGCATGAGCGTCTTGCCGTACTCGACCGGGCGCAGAGGAATATCACCGAGCTTGCTGGTCAGGTGACGACCCTGTCGAACATCCTCGGCAACAAGCAGACGCGCGGCGCCTTCGGTCAGGCGCGCATGGAAGCGATCGTCGCCGACGGCCTGCCGAAGGGGGCCTACCAGTTCCAGGCGACGCTGAAATCCGGCGCGCGACCGGATTGCCTCGTCTTCATGCCGAACGGCGTGCCGCCGCTCGTCGTCGACGCCAAGTTCCCGCTTGAAGGCTACAATGCCCTCAAGGATGCGGAGACGGCGGAGGCGAAGAAGGCGGCTCAGGCGCAGTTCCGCACCGATCTCCTGAAGCATATCCGCGACATTCAGGAGCGGTATCTCACTCCCGGCGAGACGCAGGACACGGCCTTCATGTTCGTGCCCTCCGAGACGGTCTTCGCCGAAATCCATGAACGCTTCGAAGAGGTCGTGCAGCGCGCCTACCGGGCGCGCGTCGTCATCGTCTCGCCCTCGCTTCTGATGCTGTCGATCCAGGTGATGCAGGCCGTCCTGCGCGATGCGCGGCTGCGCGAGCAGGCGCATGTCATCCAGGAAGAGGTGATGTCCTTGATGGAGGATCTCGGACGTCTCGACGAGCGTGTCAGAAAGCTTGCCACGCATTTTGGCCAGACGAGCCGCGACATCGAACAGATCCTGATTTCGAGCGACAAACTGCAGAAGCGCGGTGCCCGGATCGAGGGCTTGGGCTTCGGCGAGGAAGCGGAGGAGGAAAAGCTCGCGGCCGGCGGCGAGGGGTAGGTCGTCGCCCCGCGACAGAGTAGCGTCGGCCCCTGCGACAACCCTGAGTGTAGCTGTGAGAGGCTGCAGGCGTCATCTTCTTGCGAGGGCGTGAGCACAGATCCTGTTGACATATGTCAACGGACGACTCATCTTAAGGGGAAGACTATTCCGCAATCTCGCCATCCAAACAAAGAGATCGAGGCTGCGGTCCGCTTTGCGGAAACCCGTGGGTGGCGGCTCGAGAAACGCCAGGGTCATTGCTGGGGACGGCTGTTTTGTGCGTTCGCCGACAGGGAGGGATGCATCGTGTCAGTTTGGTCCACACCGAGGAAACCGCAAAACCACGCCGAGGGGATCAGGCGCGCGGTTCTTCGTTGCCCGCATCAGGCGGTGGAACGCGATGAGGAGACCGATTGTGATGGCTGAGCATGGCTTCACGCTCGTCGCGTCCGGATTGTCTCCCCAAGATGATGATTTCGAGGAACGGCTCTTCGCTGCGGGTTGCGACGACGCAACGGTTTCTTTTTCAAGAGGACGCACCATTCTCGACTTCGCCCGCGAGGGGAAGAACTTTGTCCAGGCGCTCGTCTCCGCCGTGGAGAGCGTCGAAGCCGCAGGGGGGCGCATCGAGCGGATTGAGCCGGATCCGCTTGTGAGTGCGTCCGATATCGCCCGCCGCACCAATCTCACTCGAGCTGCTGTCTCCAACTATGCCAAGGGCGCACGGCTCGGGAACCTGCCGGCCTTTCCGCCCCCGTATGCCCGTGTCTCCGGCGACAATCCGCTTTGGGATTGGGGAGAGGTCGCAGCATGGTTGCACCGATGTCAGAAGCTTGCAGCCCCTGAGGCTTCGGTCGAAGCGCGTCTCATCAGCCTGGCAAACCGGGCTTTGGGGAGTGTCGGGGAAGCCGGCGACCGGTCGCTCAAATATTCATTGATTTGCCTCGCGAAGGACGAGCGCCGGCGTTCGAGCTTGGCTGCTTGAAGGCCAACGCGCCGGACGGCAACTTACTACGGCACGTCTTCCTGGTCGTTACTGCTGCAAAACCGTGTTGAGCCAACTCGCCGGTCAACAATTGGCTGTTTAGCCTTGCTCTTCAGCCTGCGGCCCGTGCGAGGCCGTGTTCCACCAGCCGGTCGATGACCTCCGCGTAGCCGACGCCGCTTGCCGACATCGCCTTGGAATACATGCTGATATCGGTGAAGCCCGGGATGGTGTTGAGCTCGTTGACGAGGATGCGCCCCTCCGCGGTCACGAAGAAGTCGACCCGGGCCATGCCGTCGCAGCCGAGCGCCCGGAACGCCTGTGCGGCAAGGGTGCGGATTTCGGCTTCGAGATGCGGCGGCAAATCCGCAGGGACTTTCAACGCCGCACCAGTCTCGTCGATATATTTGGCGTCGTAGCTGTAGAAGCCGTGGCGTTCCGCCGGCACGATCTCGCCCGGACGCGAGACGAAAAGCTCGCCTTTCGGGTCTTCAAGGACGGCGCATTCGATCTCGCGGCCGGCGATGAATTCCTCGGCGAGAAGCCTCGTGTCGTGGCGAAAGCCTTCCGCAAGAGCCGCGGCAAAGCCTGCTTCGCTCGTCACTTTGCTCACGCCGACCGACGAGCCCTGCCGCGCCGGCTTGACGAAGACGGGAAGTCCGAGCGCGCCTTCGATCTCGGCGAAAGATGGCGCCTCACCCAATGCGATCGTGACCGCACGCGCGACGGGCAGACCGGCCTGCATGAGGAGACGCTTGGCGATGTCCTTGTCGATGGCGGTCGCCGAGCCCAGGATACCGCAGCCGACGAAGGCGACGCCCGCTGTCTCGGCGAGGCCCTGGATGGAGCCGTCTTCGCCGAAGAGGCCGTGAAGGACTGGAAAGAGGATATCGATCGGAGTGATCTCCTGGGCCTGTCCTTCGGGCGAAAGCGCAAGCATGCGGCCTTTGCCGCCAGAAAGAAGAGCGAGTTCTGTCCCCGTCTCGGGTGTCGTCGGGCGGCCGTCTTCGAAACGGCTTTCAAGCCAGCGTCCGTCACGCGTGATGAAGATCGGTACGAGATCGTAAGTCTCGGGGTCGAGTGCCCGCATGACGTTGGTCGCCGACATGATCGAAACATCGTATTCCGCCGACCGGCCGCCGAAAAGGACGGCGATACGCGTGCGTGAGGACGGAGGCGTCATGGTGGCTCCTGCAGGAGGTTTCCGAAAAGGGGGTTAAAACGCCGTCCTTGCCCGCATGGCGGCTGCGAGCGTGCCGTCGTCGAGATAATCGAGCTCGCCGCCGACGGGCACGCCATGGGCGAGCCGGGTCACCTTGACGTGACAGGAGGCGAGCTCGTCGGTGAGGTAATGCGCCGTCGTCTGGCCCTCTACCGTGGCGTTGACGGCGAGGATGATCTCCGTGACTTCGGGCGCTGCCGCACGGCCGAGAAGGCTGTCGATGGCAAGATCGTCCGGGCCGATCCCGTCGAGCGGGGCAAGAACGCCGCCGAGCACATGGTAGCGCGCCTTGGTCGCGGCGGCGCGCTCGAGCGCCCAGAGGTCGCCGACGTCTTCCACCACCACGATGGTGGAAGGATCGCGCGACGGATCGGAACAGACCGAACAGGGGTCACGGCTGTCGATATTGCCGCAAACGGAGCACACCTTTGCCGCCTCTGCCGCCTCGCGTGCCGCATTGGCGAGCGGCACGAGCAGCGTCTCTTTCTTTTTGATGAGCGCAAGCGCGGCGCGCCGAGCCGAACGCGGCCCGAGCCCCGGCAGGCGGGAGAGGGCCTGGATCAGTTTCTCGATCTCCGGCCCGACAGTGGAAACGGCCATGATGTCTCGCGTGGAATCCTAGAACGGCAGCTTCATGCCCGGAGGCAGAGGCAGACCGGAGGTGAGCTCCGACATTTTCTCCTGCGTCGCCTGGTCGGCCTTGCCACGGGCGTCGGCCACGGCAGCGACGACGAGGTCTTCCAGGATCTCTGTCTCGTCCTCTTTCATGAGCGAGGGGTCGATCTTGATGGATTTGAGCGTGCCCTTGCCGTCGACCACGACGGAGACGAGCCCTCCGCCGGAAGAGCCGGCGACCTCCATCGCGGCCACCTCCTCCTGCAGCTCCTGCATCTTTCCCTGAAGCTCTTTGGCTTGCTTCATCATGCCCATGAGATCGCGCATGGTGTCAGTCATCCTCTCTTGATGGGTCGGGCGTCTCACCCGCCTCGTCGTCATCAGTGTCGTCGTCTTCGGGGCGCGAGCGTACGGCGACGATCTCTGCACCCGGAAAGCGTTCCAGAACCTTCTGCACGATCGGATCGGCTTCCGCCTCTGCCATCAGCCGTGCATCTTCGGCCTGCTTCACTTCGCGCAGGGTTTGCGCGCCGCTTGTCTGGCTGACGATGACGACCCAGCGCTGGCCGGTCCATTCCGAAAGGGCAGCCGAAAGCCGTTGTGGCAGATCCGCAAGGGCGCCCTCGTCGAGCGCGATCTCCACCCGCCCGTCCTCGACCTTGACCGGCCGCACGAAGCGTTCGAGCGCGTTGACGAGGCGGATATCACGCCGGGCGCGGCCTTCGGCAACGATGTCGGCGAAACTCTGCAGCCGCGGTCCGGCCTGGCTTTGCGCCGCGCGGGGTGCCGCGGCCGGCTGGTGACGTGGCTCCGGGTGGGATCGCGCCCCGCCATTGCCGGACTGCACGAGCCGCGCCTGCGGCGGGGGAGGTGGTGCGGCGCCGCCGCCATCGGGGCGCCCCGCAGCACTGCCGGATCGGTCCTGCTCGTCGGCGAGCGCTTTGAGCGCCTCTTCCGGGGTCGGCAGATTGGCGGCGTGGCAGAGGCGCACGATCACCATGTCGGCCGCCTGTTCGGGATGGGCCGCAAGCTGTGCTTCCTGGATGCCTTTCAGGAGGATCTGCCAGGCGCGCGAGAGGATCGAGACCGCGAGTGTTCCCGCGAGCGCTTCCCCCCGCACCCGCTCCGTCTCGGAAATGGCGCTCGAAGGCGCCGTCCCCGGCGCGAGCTTGGAGACGGTCACGTAATGGCAGAATTCCGCAAGATCGGTGAGGACGGTCACCGGGTCGGCGCCGCGCTCGTGCTGCAGCCGCAATTCGGCGAGCGCCGAGGCGGTATCGCCCTTCATCACCTCTTCGAAGAGGTCGACGATACGGGCACGATCCGCCAGACCCAGCATGTCGTGCACCGTCTCGGCGCCGACCCGGCCGGCGCCATGGGCGACCGCCTGGTCGAGGATGGAAAGCGCATCGCGCACAGAGCCTTCGGCTGCGCGTGCCACCATGCGGAGCGCCTCGGCCTCGACCTCGAAGCCTTCCTTGCCGGCGATGGAATTGAGATGCGTGATGAGTTCGGCGGCATCGACGCGCTTCAGGTCGAAGCGCTGGCAGCGCGACAGCACCGTCACCGGCACTTTGCGAATTTCGGTCGTGGCAAAGATGAACTTCACATGCGGCGGCGGCTCTTCGAGCGTCTTCAGCAGCCCGTTGAAGGCCGCCTTCGACAGCATGTGGACCTCGTCGATGATGTAGACCTTGTAACGCGCCGAGGTGGGTGCGTAGCGGGCCGAATCGATGATGTCGCGGATGTCGTCGATGCCGGTATGGGAGGCGGCATCCATCTCCATGACGTCCGGATGGCGCCCTTCCATGATGGCGCGGCAATGCACGCCCTCTTCGGAAAACTCCACCGTCGGGGCGCCGTCGCCCTCTTTGGGCTGGTAATTGAGCCCGCGGGCGAGAATCCGCGCCGTGGTGGTTTTGCCGATGCCTCTGACACCCGTCAGCATCCAGGCATGCGGGATGCGTCCGGCCCTGAAAGCGTTTTTCAGGGTGCGCACCATCGCCTCCTGGCCGATCAGATCATCGAAGCCGGAGGGGCGGTATTTGCGGGCGAGAACCTGGTAGCCGGGCGCAGCGCTCATCAGCTTCTTTTAGAGCATGATCGGCTTGGGTTGAATGCCGAACGCAATAAGCGCTCCAAACGATGTTCCCTTTTATGCCGCGCCAACGAAAAGGCCGCCTTGCGTGGCGGCCTGATTGAAGAAGGAGACTGGACGACGACCCGCGCCGAATTCGTTGGGGCTGCTTCCTTCCGGACCTGACCCGATTGGCGAAAGACGCGCCCGTCGCCAGCCTCCCGGCGCCTATATGACGATTTTGCGCCGCGCCTGCAAGGGGAGCGCACGACTTGCGCGATGGGGCGCTTTGTCCGAGGCCGAAGACAGGCGGCGCGGCCGCTAAACGCCGCGTGCCGTGACGATCTCCGAGACGAAGGCCGCGAGGTTGTCGGTGACGAAATCGACATGCTCCGCGCCGTCATGACCCTCCATCTCCCATTCGGCATGGAAGACTTCGCGCGTGCCAGACGGCACGACGAGGACGGTGCGCATGCCGAAATCTTTCGGCACGACGAGGTTGCGCGACAGGTCTTCGAACATGGCCGCCCTGGCGGGGGCGATATCGAAACGCTCAATGAAGCGCCGATAGGTCTCTTCGCGCGGTTTCGGCAGGAGGTCGGCGGCGACGATGTCGAAGATGTCTTCGAAATGATCGGAGAGGCCGAGCTGCGTCGCCGTCTGCTCCGCATGCGCGCGTGAGCCATTGGTGAAGATGAATTTGCGGCCGGGCAGGCGAGCGATCGCCGCTGCGAGTTCCGGGGCCGGGGCGAGCGCCGAGCGGTCGATGTCGTGCACGAATTCCAGGAAGCTGTCGACGTCGACGTCGTGTTCCAGCATCAGCCCGCGCAGCGATGTGCCATGCCGCTCGTAAAATTCTTTCTGGATACGGTGGGCTTCAGCCTCGTCGACATTCAAGAGATTCCGGACATAGCTGCGGATGCGCTCGTCGATCTGCGCGAACAGGTTCGAATCGCGTGGATAGAGGGTATTGTCGAGATCAAAGATCCATGCCTCCACCTCCGCAAAGACGCTGAGATCTTCACGGCTGTGGGGTGCGATGTCTTCTGCTGCAAGTGCGTTCATGCGGTCTGCTTACGCGATTTCGTAAACATGTGCACGGCTTGCTTTGGTGAGGCTGACATGGCTGCGTGGCCACAGCTCCGGGCCTCGTCACCGAAGATTTTCGTGCGAGGCCGTTGCGGAGACCGCGTTCTTTTCTGTCCGCCGGTCCCGGCATCAGGCGCCCGCCAGCCGTTCCGATGACAACGCCGTCCGTCCTGTCCATCCGCTTTTCGGGAGAGGATGGACAGCGATAATATAACAAGATATATAACTGATTATCGAAAAGGAGGATCCATTGCCGGAAGATGTGGTTCGCGCGCTTGGCTTCCTCTGCCTCGGCACCCGCCTGAGGCGCATCGGCGAACGGCTTCAGGCCGACACCGATGCGATCCTGGCAACGAAGGAACTGGCGATTAACGCCAGCAACTATCCCTATCTCGCAAGCCTCGACCGCCTCGGATCGATGACGCTCGGAGACCTGGCCGAGGCCGTCGGTGTCAGCCAGCCGGGCGCGACGCGGGCCGTCAATCAGCTGATTGCCCAGGGCCTCCTCAAGGCCGACGCCTCGCTGGAGGATCGGCGGCGGAAGATCGTCGATCTCACCGATGAGGGCCGGCAGTTGGTGGAAGTCGGCAAGCGCGAGCTCTGGCCGCGCATCGAGGCGGCGGTGGCCGATCTCTGCCAAGGCCTGCGCGGGCCGCTCCTTCAGCAGCTCGCCGCGCTCGAAGACGGTCTCGCCGAGGCGTCGCTTGCCCGCCGTACGGAGGAGAAGTCAGAACGATGAGCCCGATCGAGGAAGACAACCTCCGCCGCCCGATCTGGACGGCGCTCGGCACCCGACATGCCCATCTCGCCGAGGGCAGCGCGGGTGCCCGCCGATATCCGACCGATACCAGCCCCTTCGTTGCGACGCAGGATAATGGCAAGGAGAGCCTCGCCGCGCTGGAGAGGCTCTGCCGTCCGGGCGAGCGGATGGTCTTCCTGCAGCGCGATCCTGTCGCTTTGCCTGAGGGGGTGACGGTCGCCATGGAGGCTGACGGTGTCCAGATGGTGGGCGAGGGGTCTTTTCCGCGGATCGAGGATCCCCGGATCGTTCCGCTCGGACCCGACGATGCAGAGGCGATGCTGGCGCTTGCCGAACTGACGAAACCCGGGCCGTTTTCCTTGAAAGCCCAGAGCCTCGGCAGCTTCTGGGGCGTGAAAGAGAATGGCAGGCTGATCGCCATGGCGGGCGAGCGGCTGAAACTGCCGGGGATGACGGAACTCAGCGGCCTTTGTACACGGCCGGAGGCGCAAGGGCGTGGTCTCGGCCGCTCCCTTCTCGCCTTTGTTGCGGGCGAGATCGTCGCCCGCGGCGAGCGCGTCTTCCTGCATGCCTACGCCTCAAACGAGAACGCGATCCGGCTCTACGAGGCCTGCGGCTTTCGCCTCCGCACCCATATGCATGTCGTCATGGCAGATAAGGCGTAAGGAAAAGCGCGCCCGTCGACCCTGCTCTCAGGCGGTGCGTTCCGGGGCTCCGTCGGGGCGGATGCGCGTTCCGGCGCCGTGCACCGTGAAGAGCTCCAGGAGCACCGAATGCGGCGCCTTGCCATCGACGATCACGACGCTTTCGACGCCCCGTTCCACCGCCTCGATGCAGGTTTCCACCTTCGGGATCATGCCGCCGCTGATGGTGCCGTCGGCGATGAGGGCCCGTGCTTCGGCGACGGTGAGCTCGTCGATCAGCTTGCCCGATTTGTCGAGCACGCCGGAGACGTCGGTAAGGAAGAGGAGCCGCTTGGCTTCGAGCGCGCCGGCGATGGCGCCGGCAAAAGTGTCGGCATTGATGTTATAGGTCTCGCCGTCGCGGCCAGGCGCCACCGGGGCAATGACCGGGATCATCTCAGAACGCGCAAGAAGGTCGAGCAGCGTCCGGTCGACCTCCACCGGCTCACCGACGAAGCCGAGATCGACCACCTTCTCGATATTGGAATCGGGATCGACGACGGTGCGCTTCAGCTTTTCGGCGAAGACCATATTGCCGTCCTTGCCGCAAAGCCCGATCGCCCATTCGCCCTGCGCGTTGATGAGCGCGACGATCTCTTTGTTGATCGACCCGGCCAGCACCATCTCGACCACTTCGACGGTTTTGCGGTCGGTCACCCGCAGGCCGCCCTTGAATTCCGAGACGATGCCCATCTTTTCAAGCATGCCGCCGATTTGCGGTCCGCCGCCATGGACGACGATCGGGTTGACTCCGGATTGCTTCAAGAGAGCGATATCGCGGGCGAAGGCCGTGGCGAGATGCTGATCGCCCATGGCATGCCCGCCATATTTGACGACCACCGTTCGCCCCTCGTAGCGCTGCATATAAGGCAGGGCCTCGGAAAGAAGTCTCGCCTGATCGTATGCTTCGCTCTTGGTGGCTTCGCTCATCGATGGCTCCGAAGATCAAGGGCCGGAAGGCGTCTATAACGCGTGGCCGAGGAAGAGGATCTGGAGGGCGTCGGCAACCGGCGCTTCAGGGCGCGGTGTCTAGCAAGTCTCGCTCGCCTTGCCAATCAATGAGCGCAGCGGCGGCCGTGCGGACGCCTTCAAGGCCGCTATCCTTGAAGCTCGACGTGGCCAGAATCTCCGGAAAAGCGGCGGGGCGCTTGCGGATCGCTTCCGCGGTCGCCTCGATCAGGCGCTTGAGCTCGCCGGGTTTCGGCTTGTCGGCCTTCGTCAGGACGATCTGGTAGGTGACGGCCGCCGTATCGAGTTCCTTCATCACGGTGAGATCGGCCGCTTTGAGCCCGTGGCGAGCGTCGACGAGAAGAAAGACGCGCCGGAGCGTCGCCCGTCCCTTCAGGTAGTCGTGGATGAGCTTCGTCCAGTCCTCGACCTTGTCCTTCGGCGCCTTGGCAAAGCCATAGCCGGGCATGTCGACGAGGGCGATGAGAGGTTCCTCGCCGCTGTCGCCTGGACGATCTGGGACGAAGAAATTGAGCGCCTGCGTGCGCCCCGGCGTCTTGGAGGTGCGGGCGAGGTCCTTCTGGCGCGTCAGCGCATTGATCAGGCTCGACTTGCCGACATTCGAGCGGCCGGCGAAGGCGATCTCGACGGGGCCTTCTGGAGGAAGCGCCGCGAGGTTGGGCGCGGAGGCGACATAACGCCAGGGAGAACCCCAGGGATTGGCCTGCCGGCTGCTCCGCTCGCTGTCACTTTGGCCCTCAGGCGGCTCATGCGGCATGGCTTGATCTCACCTGTTCGGGGAGCGGCCGGCACCTTGCCGGCCGCTTTCGCCTATTCGGCGGGCGTGTCGGACTTGCGGCCGAAGAGGCCCTTCATATTGTCCCACAGCTCGATCTTCACGCCGTTGCGCCGCATGATGATGCCCTGCTGCAGCACCGACAGGAAGTTGTTCCATGCCCAGTAGATGACGAGGCCGGCCGGGAACGACGCCAGCATGAACATGAAGATCAAGGGCATCCAGTTGAAGATCATCGCCTGTGTCTTGTCGGGCGGCTGCGGGTTCATGCGCATCTGCACGAACATCGTGAGACCCATGATGAGCGGCCACACGCCGAGATGCAGGAAGCTCGCCTCGAACGGCAGCAGCCCGAACAGGTTGAAGATGTTCGTCGGATCGGGCGCCGAAAGGTCTTTGATCCAGCCGAAGAACGGCGCATGCCGCATTTCGATGGTGACGAAGAGCACCTTGTAGAGCGAGAAAAACACCGGGATCTGAATGAGCACCGGCCAGCAGCCGGCAAGCGGATTGATCTTCTCCCGCCTGTAGAGCTCCATCATCTCCTTCTGCATCGCTGGCTTGTCGTCTTTGTAGCGCTCTTGCAGTTTTTTGATCTGCGGCTGCATCTTCTTCATCTTCGACATCGAGGCGTACGACTTGTTCGCCAGAGGGAAGAAGATGGCTTTGACGATGACCGTGACGGCGAGGATCGCCAGGCCGAAATTGCCGAGGAAGCGGAACAGGAAGTCGATGACGAAGAACATCGGCTTCGTCAGGAAATAGAACCAGCCCCAGTCGATCAGGAGGTCGAGCCGGTCGATGTCGAAGCTCTGCTCGTACTGCTTCAGGAGCGTGACGACCTTGGCGCCGGCGAAAAGCAGCGTCTCGTGATTGGCCGAAGCGCCGGGCTCGACGGTGACGGCATCACCCAGAAAATCAGCCTGATAGGTCGGCACAGCTCCGTCTTCGGTCCGCAGGAAGCGGCCCTGGAACGGTGATTTGCCGCGCGGAATGAGGGCGGACGCCCAGTATTTGTCGGTGATGCCGAGCCAGCCGTCATTCGTCTTTGCGGGCGTGACGGACTCGTCCTCGAGATCCTTGTATTTGACTTCCTTGAGGCCTTCGTCGCCGAAGACGCCGATCGGGCCTTCATGCAGGATGTAGAAGCTGCGACCGCCCGGCGTTCCGTGCCGGCTGATCAGGCCATAAGGATAAAGCGTTACGGGTGCGCCGGAGGAATTCTCCACGCTTTGCGACACCGTGAACATGTAATTGTCGTCGACGGCGATCTGGCGCTTGAAGACGAGACCCTGGCCGTTGTCCCAGGTGAGGGTGACCGGCTTGTCCGGCGTCAGCGTCTCGGCGTCGGCCTCCCAGACCGTATTGGCGTCCGGAACCGCCGGCCCGCCCGCAGAGGCCACCCAGCCGAAATCGGCATAATAGGGGTCGGCACTGCCGATCGGCGAGAAGAGCTCGATCATCGGGCTCTTCGGATCGGGCGTCGCGTGGTAGCGCTTCAGATCGAGTTCGTCGATGCGTCCGCCGACAAGGCTGATGGAGCCTTGAAGTGCCGGTGTATCGACGGCAAGCCGGGGCGTATCGGCGGCGGGCTCGGCCGTGCCGCCCGTTGCAGGCGCCGTCTCGCTCGCGGAAGGCGGAATTTGCGGGGCCGCGCCAGCCGGGGCATCGCCACCTGCGGGCGCGGTCGCGCCTGGCGTGCCGGCAACCGACGTTTCCTGGTCCGTCGCCTGCTGCACCTCTTCCTGCTGTTGCTGGCGCTGCGCTTCGATGCGCGGTCCGGCGACGAAGTACTGCCAGCCGAGCAGGATCGCCAGCGACAGGGCGATGGCGATAATGACGTTACGGTTGTTGTCCATCAGCGTCCCGTCCTCCGCGCTCGGGCGGAATTTCAATGGGGCCGCGGCGCTTTCTGCGCGAACGGCTCGAATGGTCGTGGTGAGCCGTCTCGCTCGAAGCGGTGAGCGCCGTGGAGAATGCGCCGACCAAATCGGCGAAATCGGCTCGAAGTGCCGGCAAACGTGCGATAACGACGAGGTCGCGCCCGGTCTGCTGTCGATCGCTGACAGCCTCCCGTGCCGCCTCTTTCAGGCGCCTGCGGATACGGTTGCGCACCACCGCCTGGCGGGCCACGCGTTTGGACACCGTAAAGCCGATGCGCCCCTCTTCTGAATCGCCGCGATCACGGCTTTCCAGAACGAAATAGGGACCTGCCCGGCGAAAGCCCTTGCGAGCTGCCAGGAAGTCCCTTCGTTTTTTGAGGCGCTGCATGGCGCCGAAGCTTACGCAGACAGGCGCTTGCGTCCCTTCGCACGTCTGCGGGCGAGAACCTTGCGGCCGTTCTTGGTGGCCATGCGAGCACGGAAGCCATGGCGACGCTTGCGCACGAGGCGGCTCGGTTGAAAAGTCCGTTTCATAATCGTTCTGCCGCCTGCGGCAGCCCTCAAGCTGGTGAACGGAAGTCAGCCGGCACCTTTGACCGAAATGCTGCTTCGATGTTCGGAATTCGGACCGTGCGCCATTGCGGCACGGTGCTTTTCGCGTGCGCGATATAGTGGCAATGCCTGGCCGAAGTCAACGCGCGTTCCAAAGGTCATGTGCGCATGAGAGAATGATCGCGTGATGTTCAATTCCGAGTGAAGCTCGCCTTCTCCCGGCCTGAATGCCTTACCTGGGGTCTGAGAGGGCTCCATCGCGCGCGACATCAAATATGGTGTCGAGCGGCTGAGGAACACGAACAAGGCAGCGCCGAAGGATCGCAGGCGGATGGCCGAGAACAATGTCGGGACGAAAGTCAGGGAACGAAGAGCGGATGGACGAGACGAAACCGAAGGCGCGATGGGGGATGCCATAGAGGAGCATCTCCCCAGCGAAGCGCCGCGCGCGCTTTGGCTGCGTTTCCTGCCGGTCGGGATTGTCGTGCTCCTGCTCCTCCTGCTCTATGCGGGGGGCTTTCAGGAGTTCCTCTCTCTCAAGGCTCTTCAAGAAGAGAGCGAAGCCCTCAAAGGCTTCGTTGACGACCGGCTCGCGCTTGCCGGGCTTCTCTATGTCATTGTCTATATCACCCTCGTCGCCGTCTCCTTTCCGGGGGCGAGCATCGTCACGATCGCGGGCGGATTGCTCTTTGGCTGGGTGCTGGGCGGCGCCTTGTCGGCCGTGGGCGCCACGATCGGCGCTTGCATCATCTTTCTCATTGCCCGCACGTCGTTCGGCACGGTCCTTGCCCGCCGTGCCGGCCCGCGCCTGAAACGCCTGCGGGCAGGCTTCCAGGAAGACGCCTTTCATTATCTTCTGTTTTTGCGCCTCGCGCCGATCTTTCCGTTCTGGGTGATCAATCTTGCCCCGGCGCTCTTCGACATGCGCCTCGGACCCTATGCGCTTGCGACCTTCCTCGGCATTCTTCCGGGCACTTTCGCGTACTCCTATTTCGGCGAGGGCGTGGGCACGGCTCTCGACGAAGAGGGGCCGGTCTTTTCGACGCAGCTTCTTCTCGGTTTTGCCGTCCTTGCCCTTGCCGCTCTTCTGCCCATCATGTTGAAGCGCTGGAGGGCCCGAGATGCCGGCAAAAAGACGTGACCGTTTGACGTGACAGAAGAGATCAAGACCGACATTTGTGTGATCGGCGCAGGCTCCGCCGGCCTGACGCTCGCGGCGGCCGCATCCGCTTTCGACGTTCCGACAGTTCTGGTCGAGAACGGCAGGATGGGCGGCGATTGCCTGAACTATGGCTGTGTGCCTTCGAAGGCCCTGATTGCGGCGGCGCGGCATGTGGCACATCTGCGCGAGGCGCCGGCCTTCGGCGTCAACGCTGGGGCTGCCGACGTCGATTTCGCGGCCGTTCACGCTCATATTCGCTCTGTCATCGCGGCGATCGCACCCAACGATTCGCAGGAGCGTTTCACCGGCCTCGGCGTGCGCGTCATTCGCGAAAGGGCGTCGTTCCTCGACCGGCGCACGATCATCGCTGGCGAGACGCGCATCATCGCGCGTCGCTTCGTCATCGCCACAGGCTCGTCACCGCAGGTGCCCGACATCGAAGGGCTGGACGGCCTCGATTATCTGACCAACGAAACCCTCTTCGATCTGACGAAACTGCCGACCCATCTCATCGTCATCGGTGGCGGACCGGTGGGCATGGAGATGGCGCAGGCGTTTCGCCGCCTCGGCTCGGAGGTCAGTCTCCTGGAGAGGGGACGCGTCCTCTCCCATGACGATCCTGAGCTTGCCGATCACGTTCGCCGCCGTCTCGTCGCCGAAGGCGTCACCATCCATGAAGAGACGGAGATTTTGCGTGTGGCCCGGCGCGGACGCTACGGCGTGCGCGTGCATATTAAAAAGTCCGACGGCAGCGAAGAGGCCGTCGATGGGACGCAGATCCTGGTCGCGACGGGCCGCCGGCCGAATGTCGGCAGGCTCGATCTCGACAAGGCCGGGGTCGATTTCGATGAGACCGGCATCAAGGTGAGCGCCAACCTGCGCACCCGCAATCGTCGCGTCTATGCCGTCGGCGACGTGACCGGCGGGCCCAATTTCACCCATTGGGCCGGCTATGAGGCTGGGCTCTTGCTGCGTCCGCTGCTGTTTCGGATCGGCGCGCGGCCGCAGCGCGACCTTCTGCCCTGGGTCACCTACACCGATCCGGAACTCGCGCATGCCGGCTTGACGCTTGAGGAGGCGGAGCGGCGCCATGGCCATGTGCGGGTCTTGCGCTGGCCCGTCGCTGAGAACGATCGCGCCCGAGCGGAACGGCAAACGGAGGGGCTGATCCGCCTCGTCACGACGCGCCAGGGTCGCCTTCTCGGTGTCGACATTGTGGCTCGCAATGCGGGCGAGATGATTGCCCCCTATGCGCTGGCGCTCTCGAAACGTCTCAAGGTGCGCGATATGATGGGTATGCTCCTGCCTTATCCGACTGTTTCGGAGGTGGGAAAGCGCGCGGCGACGAGCTTCTATCTCCCGGTCCCGAATAAGGCGAAGGCGCTCGCACGTTTTCTGCGCCGCTTCGGCTGAAGGGCAGGCGCGAATGCGGCCTTTTGTGATGTGACGCGTGCGAGGATCGCGAGGCGTCTGAGGAGTGTTTGGTGGCGCTTGAGGAAAAGCCCCCGGAGAACATGACGAGAAAGTCGCGGCTTGCCGAGCTGTGGCCGGTGCGCGGGCTGTCGGGCAAGCTTCTCGTGCTGACGATCACCTTCGTCATGGTCGCCGAAGTGCTGATCTACGTGCCTTCCATCGCCAATTTCCGCAATATGTGGCTCGACGAGAAGCTCGAGGCGGCGTCGATTGCGGCCCTTGCGGGATCAAGCCCCGGCGCAGCTCCTTTCCCCGAGGATCTGCAGAAGCGTCTCTTGCAGGCGATCGGCATGGAAGCGATCGCGATGATGGAGAACGGCCAGCATATCCTGATCGCGGCCGGCAACATGCCGGAGGAAGTGGCGGTCCATCAGGATCTGCGCGAATTGGGTCCTGCGGAGGCGATCGCGGCGGCCTTCGGCACGCTCTTTTTGGGGGGCGGGGACCGGCTCATCCGTGTTTCGGGAGAGCCTCCGGCCGGCATGGCGATGTTCGAAATCGTGCTGCGCGAGGATGGCCTGCGCCAGGCCATGCTGCGGTACTCACGCAATATCCTGCTTCTCTCCATGGCGATTTCCGTCATCACCGCCTCCTTCGTCTATCTGGCGTTGAGGCGGATGATCGTGCGGCCCATCCAGAAACTCGCCGCCAGCATGCAGGACTTTTCCGCCGATCCGGAGGATGTGCGCTGCGAGGTCACGCCGACCGGGCGCCATGACGAGATCGGCCGTGCGGAGGAGCGTTTCGCCGAAATGCAGGCGGCCTTGCGCGACATGTTGCATCAGCGCCGGCATCTCGCCAATCTCGGGCTCGCAGTCTCCAAGATCAATCACGACCTGAGAAACATCCTGGCTTCCGCCCAGCTCTTCTCAGACCATCTCGGCGAGGCGCAGGACCCGCTCGTGCGCCGCATCGCGCCGAAGCTCGTGGGCACGATCGATCGGGCGATCGGCTACACCCGCTCGGTTCTCGCCTATGGCCGCGCCGAAGAGGCGGAGCCCGTGCGCCGCCTCGTCTCCGCCCGGCGGCTGGTGGAGGAGGTGGCGGAAATCCTGAGCCTGACTCCGGACGGCACCGTCGTTTTCGAAAACAGGGTCCCGGGCGATCTGGAGATCGACGCCGACCCCGACCAGTTCTTCCGCGTCATGCTCAACCTCTGCCGCAATGCCCAGGAGGCTCTCGTGTCGGATGAAAACGCGTCCGTCATCCGCCGCCTTTGGGTCGAGGGAGAACGCACGGGCGCGGTCGCGCGCCTGCGTGTTTGTGACACGGGGCCGGGTCTTCCGAAGAGGGCGCGCGAGGCGCTGTTCAAACCCTTCCAGGGCTCCACGCGGCCGGGCGGTGTCGGGCTCGGTCTTGCGATCGCGCAGGAGATCGTGGCTGCCCATGGTGGAGAAATAGAGCTTTTAGAGCGGGCTGGGGCCGGGACCGTCTTCCAGATCGAGATCCCCGACCGTCCGGCGCGGCTGGCTGATATGCGCGATCGCCGCAAAGCATAAAAGCCGTGAAAGAGGCGGCGAGAGGTGCTTGCAATCCGTCTTCTGAGCGATTAGGTGTGTCGCTCCGCGCCGCACCCGATGGGCTGCGACGACCGCGGCAAGCACCGGTAGCTCAGCTGGATAGAGCACCAGACTACGAATCTGGGGGTCAGGGGTTCGAATCCTCTCCGGTGCGCCATTTCCCCTCTCGATCGCGCGCGCTAAGCCCTTGACGGCGTTGAGAAGCCGCAGAAAACCGGCCTTTCCCCTCTTCCGCGCCCCCTCTCTATTGCGCTACAAAGTGCCTTACATTCTGTCTCACGGGGCGGGCACGCATGCCGCGCTGGCTGAAACTCCGCAACGGCCTCTATTCGTACTACCGGCGCGTGCCGAAGGCCTTCGCCGATGTCGATTCCCGCGCTTTTGCGGAGGAGGCGCTCGGCACGCGTGACCTGCGGCGTGCCGAGAAGCTCGTCCATCTCGTCAACCGCGAACAGGAAAAGCTGTGGGTCGCCCTCAAGAAGGGCGGGGCGGAGGATGCGCGCGAGCGCTATCTCGGGGCGATCGAGCGCGCCAGGCTGGAGGGCTTCGAATATCAGCCGACCGGCGAAATCGCCGCGGGCGAGCTGTCGGAGCTTCTCGCGCGTCTGGAGCGTCTGGAGGCGCTCTATCCGGATATCGCCGAGGCCGGCGACGACGCGCCCTCATCGGGGGAGAGGGCGGCCGTCGCGGCGCTTCTCGGCACGGCCAAAATGCCGGAGCTGACATTGTCGGCGGCGCTGCAGGAATACGAGACGCTGGCACGCTCGGAACTCCACCGGAAATCGCCAGACCAGATGCGCCGCTGGCGGGCGCCCCGGATGAAGGCGTTCGGCAATTTGATCGCCCTCGTCGGCGACAAGGCTGTCTCGTCCATCGCCCGCGCCGACGCCGTGGCGCTCCGGGCCTGGTGGGTCGAGCGCATCGTCGAAGAGGGGCTCGCCCCCAACAGCGCCAACAAGGACATCGGCCACCTGTCGCAGATCCTGGGAACGCTCGACGAGACCTATGAGCTCGGCATTGGCCGGCCCTTCGCGCGCCTGCGTCTCAAGGAGGGAGAGGAGCAGACGCGGGCGCCGTTCCCGATCGACCATCTCGTCATGATGGTGACCGAGCCCCGCCATCTCGGCGGGCTCAACGAAGAGGCGCGCGACATCCTCCTCGTCATGGTCGAGACCGGCATGCGGCCGATCGAGATCTGCGGCCTCGGCCGGGACGACATCCAGCTCGACGCGGAGGTGCCGCATGTGCTCGTCCGGGCCGTCGACCGCGACCTCAAGACCCCCTATTCCAAGCGGGAAATTCCCCTCGTCGGCATCTCTCTCGTCGCGTTGCGGCGGCACCCCGACGGGTTTCCGCGCTACAAAGACAAGAGCGCCGGCCTTTCTAGCGACGTCAACAAGATGTTGCGGTCGCGCGGCCTGCTGCCGACCGAGAAGCACTCGCTCTATTCGATCCGCCACACGTTTCAGGATCGCCTCGTCGCAGCCGACATGCCCGACCGCATGCAGGCAGACTTGATGGGCCACAAATTCGCCCGGCCCCTCTATGGCGAGGGCCCGACTTTGGCGCATAAACGTGAATGGCTCCTGCGGCTTGCCATCACCGCCCATCCGGAGCCGCCCGATCCGTCGCAGGGGAGGCTGTTTTGAGCATCGATATTGAACTCATTTACGACAGCAAAGAACCGGCCATCCATCGCATGATACGCTGCGGCGCGGTGGAAGCGCTTCCGCGGATCGGCGAGCACATCGTCATCGAGAGTGGCGGGCTCATTTCGAGCTACGAGGTGACAGACGTTGTTCACGACATCGAAACAGGTACGATCCTCGTGGTTGTCGTCGGGGATGCAAACGCAAACTCTCTCGGAAACAGACAGTCCCAGGCACTCTCAAATATGAGGCGATAGAATTGGGCGCCAGAACACCTCGCAACGCGAAAGGCCGCGCGGAGGACCGCCACCCGTCGCCAGGGCTGCGGCGGCTGCGCATGGCTCTCGCCGCCTCCGGCGACAGCCAGGCGGGCGAGACGGCCGAGGCGGTGCGCGCGCTCATTCGTGAAGAGCTCGGCCGCGCTTTCGGCGAGGCAGCGATGAAAGCGGCGAAGCCGGAGGAGTGAGAGCTATGGTGATTTTCTCGCCCTCCGAGGAGGCGCCGAAAATCACCATATAGGTGCACCGCCGCCCGTTCCCCTTTTCTTCCCCGCGCTCAAAACCCCTGCTAAAAGGCTGGTGCTGCGGACAAATCGGCCGGCTTTCCCGTCTTTCGACATCGGGGGCCGCGCTTGGCAAAACTGGACAATCGCGGGCTCACGCCCGTCGACATCGAAGATCTCCTCTCTTGGACGTACCGTGAGGAGATGCCCAAGGCCGACCCGCTCGGCCTCGGCCCGCCGCGGTCCGGCTCTTTGAGCCAGATGATCGCGCTCGGCACGCGCGTGCAGGAAAGCCGCGGCGACAGCCTCTTTGCCGCCTGCATCTATGGCAACCCGCACGAAGACGCCGTCATCCTCGACGAGCTGGTGCGCGAGCTCGACAGGCTTTCGGCCGAATGGCACGTGCCGCCGGCGGAGCTCGTCTGCGATCTGCCGGACGACGTGCAGGCGGAAGCCGAGCGGGCGCTTTCAGGCTACCGCATCCAGCGCATGGCGCTCGTGCTGCGCTACGCCAAGGGGCTCGGCCGTCCGGACTGGCGCGTCGGGCCCGGTGAGACGCCGGAACGGCGGGCGGTGAGAGCCCGGAACGGGCAGGACGCCTGGTTCGTGCAGGTGACGCGACGCCTGAAAGAGAAGACAGTGGACGGGCGGACGATTGTTCGTGCCGTGACGATCGAGGAGCCGGGGCGCGACCCGAAGACGCGACGCCCGCGGCGCGACGCCTATCGCAAATTCGTCTTCGAACCGCCGGTCTCCACGGTCATCGACCGCCGCGCCGATTATGCGCAATGGCACGCCGCGCTCACCTGGCTCGCCGGCGAATGCGCCGGACGGCTGACTGCGCACGAGGTGACGGGCCCGGCGGCGCCGGAACGGCCATGGGAAACGGGCGCGGAATCGGAGGAGAGGCCGAGGCGGGTATTGGCGAGCCTGGCGCCGGAATCGGACGGGTAGCGGCCGATTTTGCTTGCATATTACGGGATAATTCCGTATATGATGACCATCGAAACGGGGCAGCGCCCCACTCCACGGGAGACAAAAATGGCCACAATCACGATCACCACCCCGCGCGGCGCAATCGTCGAGCTCGACAGCGGCGAGACCGGCGGATTGATCTCCGCCAAGCTGAACGGCAAGCCGCACACGAGCATGGGCGTCGAGCTCGGTCACGACCCGGAAATCGGTCACCACCTCAAACTCGCGGGAAAGCTGCGGGCCCAGGTGCGGAGCGAAGATGTCGAAAAGCTGCGCGCGTTTTTCCGCAACGAAAAACAGCGGCACGCGGAATGGGTCGCCAATTACAAGCTGTCCGCGACCGAACGCAGCGATGCGCTGACCGAGCGGATGGACGATCCCTATAGCGACCTGTGAGCCTGGGAGAGCCGACATGCAACTTTTGACAAAATCATCCACCCCCAATCAGTTTTACGTCGTGGACGACAGCGGCCAATGGTCGACGTTTCCGGCCGCTGCCGGAGCCTGGCGGCAGCGCCGCAATATGCCGAGCCCGGCCCCATGTGTGCAGCCGACATTCGAGCGGGCACCGTCTTACATGGCGCGCGGGCCTTTGCTCGCCTGGGTCGGAGTGCCGGACGACATACGGCCGACGCTGGAATTCGGCGCCCGGCCATGACCGGCGACGATCTCCGCACCGCGCGCGCCACGCTCGGCGCGGCCTGGGGGCTCGATCGGCCCCTCCACATGTCGGAGCTCGGCCGCGCCCTGCGCCTGCAGGGCCGCGACCCTGGCGAAACCATTCGCGATTGGGAGCGGCGCGGCGGCCCGACCGGCCCCGCCTCCGTCGCGATCGAAATGATGCTCGGCGGAGCGCTGCCCCCCGATCCTCTCGACACCATCTTGAGATGAGATGACCGCTCTTGCACATCTGACCTGGCAGACGGGCCATGTGCGCCTGTCGCCACGCGATGAGGTCTCGGATGGGGCGATCGCGAGGCTGCGTGCCGCATGGGACAACCCGGCCGAGGAGATCGACGGCACCGGCTGGCGCATCGTGCCGCGGCCGACACCCGGCAGGGGCGTTTATCTGTGGGATCAGATCCACGAGGGACATCATATCGCCACTGCGGCGCTCTGCACGCGCGAGACCATGGCCGCGGAGCTGTGGCGACAACTCGCCGCGACGCTGCCAGGCCCTGCGCCGGAGCGACCGGCCCGCGTGCCATGGCTCGTCGCGATCCTGATCGCCGATCCGACCGTTATGACAGATCCCGCCGTTTTCACCGACGTGCTGGCGGAGGCCGGCGATCTCGAGCGGGTCGTCGCCTGGGCGCTGATCGACGCTGAGACGAGCCCTTGACATTGCGCCTGGAAGTTGACAACCATCCGAACCGTTCCATTGGGATTCGAGCCGCCGCCGCAAGCCGCCACCGACGACAAGGTCGGGCAGGCGGCTTTTTCACGTCTTGAGCGGACGAAGCGCCGAAATCCCCTCGAAAAATGCGCGGGAATATGTTCCTACGTTTCCGCGCCTCACTTTCAGGCATCACGAATCGGGTCCGCGCCCGATAACCCGGTCGATCCGGTCCAAGCAGCAAGGCGACGGGCGGCGCAGAGTTTTGCGTGCCGCCCCTCGCTTTCCGGGCAAGCGAGGCAATCACGTCATGGCAATCGGCACGACGCGGCGCACCATCGAGGATGGGCGCGGGCGCGAAGTGCGCGTGGAGAGCCGGGCGATCGGCAAGCGCCAGGTGGCGCGGGAAAGCCGCTCGGATGCGGAGATCGCCGGCGAGCGGGCCGGACGGCTCGACGAGATCGTCGACCGCATCCGCCGTCTGCCGATCGGCCGCAACGATCTGGAACGCTTCCACGAAGAGCGTGACGAGATCTGCAAGGACCTGATGGGCCTCGCCCGCGACATGCGGGTGCGGCAGGCGACGGCCGGGCAGTGGGGGCGCGGGCGCTGAGATGACCGCGTTCTCCTACATCGACACGTCCGACGTGCTCGAAATGGGCCGGGCTCTGCAGAATTTGCCCGGTGAGATCAGGGCGAAGGCCATGTCGCGCGCCATGCGACGGCTGAACAGCATGGCGAAAACGCGCGTGGTCCGGCGCGATGCCGAGCGCATCAACATTGCTCAGAAGCATGTGCGCGAGCGGACGAGGCTGTCCGCGTCGTTCAATGCTGGCGGGCACACGCAGGATCTCATTCTGAAGTCGGGCTGGATACCGCTTGAGAAGCTCGGTGCCAGGCAATCGAAGCGCGGTGTCATCGTCGTGAAGCGTGGCCTTTATCGGCATGCCTTCAGGGCGGGCATGGATAGCGGCCATCGTGGCGTCTTCCGGCGTGTGCCTGGCACCCGCATGCGCAAGAAGAACAAAGAGCAGATCCGCGAGCAGTTCGGGCCGAACCCCGTGAACGACATCCTCACGTCGCCGGAGGAATACCTCGACGTGCTTGAGGCGATCGTGAAGGAGATGTTTGCCCCCCGCCTCCTCCACGAGGTCGATCGGCTGCTGGCGCAAGTCGGCCACTGAGGCGCGCCGCGGCTGGCGATGGGTGCGGCGCAGCGAGGCCTGGCGTGAGGGCTGTGGCCGACGCGCCACACTGCGGCGGGCCGGCAACAGCCGGCGGCTCGGCGGCGCCCGGCGGCCGCGGGTCCTTCCCAGGGGGGCGCCGGCGCGGGCCCGGGGGACCCCGAGATTTGAGCGTTTTTCGGTTCGCGGTTTTGCCATTTCGTTTCGCTTTGGGAGGCCATGCTGGCGGGGACAAAACCGGCGGCGGCCGATCCTTTGGCGGCGGAGATTTCCGCGCCGCAGATGGCCGAGCTCCTCGGCCTCACGCCGCGGCGGCTGCAGCAGCTCGCCGGCGAGGGCTGGATCACAAAATCGGGCCGCGGCCGCTACCCGCTGACGGCAGGCGTCAAGGGCTACCTCCGATTCCTGGAGGAGAGCGCCAAGAGATCAACCGACAAGGACGGCGAGCGGCGCCTCCGGGAAATCAGGATCGAGCGCGAGGAGCTCGCACTCGCCAAGGAAAAACGGGCGGTCATCCCGACGGAAGACGCGATCGCCGCCACCGACGATGTACTCGGGATGTTGAAAGCGGATCTTGATGGCATCCCGGCCCGTCTCACGCGCGACCTCGAAGAGCGCGCCAAGGTCAAGACGGAGATCGACGGCGTCCTGGCGCGAGCTGCTAAAAGGCTCACCAAAGCGGCGCGCCATCTTCGCACGGGCGGCGACGATCCTGACGCCGAGACCGAGGACGACGCCTGACGCCTGGGCGACCGACAACAGGGTCTATGCGGCACATACCGGCCGTCCGGGCCCGCGCGATGCCTCGATCACGCCTTATGTGTTGATGCCCAACCGGGCAATCGCGGAGGGCCGTTACACCCGCATCGTCGAGGTCATGGGCGCCCAGATGGGCAAGACCGACGGCAAGCTCGACGTCATCGGCGAGCGCCTCGACAACGCCCCGGTGCCGATCATCTATCTCGGCCCGTCGAAAGAGTTCAACGAAACGCAGTTCGAGCCGAGGCTCCAGGCCCTGCTCGACGAGAGCAAGACGCTCGCTGCCAAGCTGGCACGCGGCAAGAAGCTTCGGAAGACGAAGAAGATCGTCGGCGGCGTGCCGATCCGCCTTGCACATGGCGGCTCGTCCACGGCGCTCAAGTCGGATCCGGCCGCGCTCGGGATTGCCGACGAGGTCGACGAGCTCCTCGGCAACGTCAAGGGCCAGGGCAACCCGATCCGCCTCCTGGAGGCGCGCGGCTTCACCTACGCGGAATTCGTGCTCTCGGCTTCGTCGACGCCGTCGATCGGCGCCGTCGATGTCGAAACCGACGAAGAGAGCGGGCTGCAATTCTGGAAGCCGGCGCCGCCGGAGGATCTGGAAAGCGCGATCTGGCGAATGTGGCAGGAGGGCACCCGGCATCATTGGGCGTGGCCCTGCCCGCATTGCGGTGAGTTTTTCATCCCGCGCTTTCGCCACCTGAAATGGCCGAAGGGCGCGACGCCGGCGGAGGCCAGGCGGACAGCTTATCTCGAATGCCCGGTGAACGGATGCGTCATCGAGGATCACGAGAAGGAAAACATGAACGCCCGCGGCGATTTCGTCGCGCCGGGCCAGCGCTTCGACGAGCGCGGAATCGTCGTCGGCGATCCCCCGGACACGTCGACGCTTTCGGCCTGGACGAGCGGCCTCGCCTCTCCCTTCGTTAGCTGGGGCAAGCGAGCGGAAGACTTCTTGTCCGCCACGCTGACGGGCGATCCGGACGAGGTCCAGACGGCGGTCAATGCCGGCTTCGGCGAGCTCTTTGCGCCGGGCGGCGGAGACGTGCCGGAGTGGAAAGAGGTTTCGGCCCTTCGCGCGGCCTACCGGCAGCTGGAGGTGCCGCAGGGCGTCGCTTATGTCGTCGTGACGATCGACGTCCAACAAAACCGGCTCGTCTATGTCGTGCGCGGCTGGGGCGCCAAGGCGGAATCCTGGCTGATCGACCACGGTGAGCTCTGGGGCGAGATTGGCGACGACGGCGAGCTCGCCGGAACGACCATGGCCCTGCCGGTCTGGGCGGAGGCCGGCGCGCTCTTACAGACGACGTTCGGCGGGCTGCCTGTGCGGCGCGCCTTCGTCGATTCCGGGTTTCGCCCCGGCAAGCCGTGGCAGATCCCGGTCAATCGGGTCTACGAGTTCTGCGCGCAGTTCCGGCGCATCTGCTACCCGACGAAGGGCTCGTCGCATGCGCAGATTAAGCCGTTGATCGTCTCGCAGCCTGAGGTGACCAAAGGCGGCAAGGTCTCGAAATACGGCCTGGCGCTGATCCGGCTCGACCCGGACCATTGGAAATCGTGGGTGCACGAGCGCGTGCGCTGGCCGCAGGACCAGCCCGGCGCCTGGCATCTCCATGCCGAGACGACCGACGATTACTGCCGGCAGATCGTGTCCGAAGCGCGGCTCAAAAAGCCGAGCGGCCAGGCGAGTTGGGTCCGGCGCTCGGCCGAAAACCACTACCTCGATTGCGAGGCGATGAACGCGGCTGCCGGTTACATGCTCGGCGTGCACCGCCTGACGGACGCCGCGGTTGCGAGCATGAGAGCGCCCGCGCCAGCCGAGCCCCAGCGCAGCGAGGGCTCCGACGATTATTTCGGCGACAGGTTGAAGGATTACTGGTGACGACCATCGAGGAAAAAATCGCGGCGCTCAAGGAGGCGCTGGCGAGCGGCACCTCGCGCGTGCGCTATTCTGATCGCGAGGTGCAATACCGCTCGCTCGCCGAGATGCGCAGCATCCTCAAAGACCTTGAGTCGGAGCGTGACGGCAAAGCCGCGGCGCCCCGCACCACTTACGCCAGCTACTGGCCCGACTAGCGTGAGCCTCTTCGACAAGGCGCTCGCCGCCGTCTCTCCCGGGGCAGCCCTGAAGCGCATGTATTACCGCACGCAGCTCCAGGAGGCGCAACGCGCCTTCGACGCGGCAAAGGTCGGTCGTCGCACCGATTCCTGGCGCGCGACCAATGCCTCGGCCAATGCCGAGACGGCACTCGGCCTCGATCGTGTCCGCGCCCGCTCACGCGAGCTCGTCCGTAACAACGCGCACGCTGCGCAGATCGTGCGGGCTCTCGCCGCGCATATGGTCGGGACGCAGATCACCTGCCAGCCGGTCGGACTCGGCAAACGCGTCTCGGCTCAGGTCCGGCGCAATTGGACCCGCTTCGTCAGCACCGCTGATCCGGTGCATGGGCTCAACTGGAATGCGCTCCTGCATCTCGCCGCGCGCACGATCGTCGAGAGCGGCGAGGTCTTGTTCGTCTGGCACGACACCGACGACATCGACGCGCCGATCGAAGTGCATGTTCTGGAGCCGGACCACCTCGACACGGGTAAGAACGAGGCGCTCGCCAACGGCGGATCGATCATCCAGGGTGTCGAATTCGACGCCAGCGGACGGCGCGTGGCGTACTGGCTTTTCGACCGTCATCCGGGCGAGCCGGTCATTCCGACCGGAACGCCATGGCAAAGTCGGCGGGTCACGGCCGACCGCGTCGATCATGTTTTCGACGTGCTGCGGCCCGGCCAGGTGCGCGGCATCCCATGGCTGGCGCCGGTGGCGCTGCGCATGCGCGACGCGGCCGAAGCCGAAGAGGCGGAGCTGATCCGCCTCAAGATTCAGAGCTGCTTTACGGCGTTCGTGCGACGCGATCCGGACGCCAGCAACGCAATCGGCCAGGTCGAGGCGGAGGCCGGAACCGGTCGTCATATTGAGCGGATGTCGCCTGGGTTAATCCATCGGCTTGGCATCGGCGAAGATGTGACGTTCGGCACACCCAACGCGACCGCCGGGCTCGACAATTACTTGAAGGGCCAATACCGCGCGATCTGCGTCGGCGTCGGGGTGCCTTACGCCCTCGGCACAGGCGATATCTCCGATGCCAATTATTCGAACCAGCGCGAGGGCAAGATTCAGTTCTGGCAGCTCCTCGATCACTGGCAGTGGGACATGCTCGTGCCGATGGGGCTCGACCGCGCCTGGCGCCGTGTGCATCAAGCCCATGCCCGGCTCGGCCAGGGCCCGCGCGAGGTGCCGCAGGTCGATTACGCCATGCCGCGGCGGCCATGGGTCGATCCGCTCAAAGACGGGCTCGCGGCCGAGCTGGAGCTCCGGCTCGGCGGCTCGACCTGGGCGCAGTTCATCGGTGAGCGCGGCTACGATCCAGCGACCCAGGCCGACGAGATCGAAACCTGGAATCCGCGCATCAATGCGATGGGTCTCGACTTCGGATGGAAGAACCGCGGCGCCGAGGCCGGGCAAAACGGAAACGCTCCGGCAAACAGTCAGAGCGGTCAGAACGGCAGCGAGGTCGACATGCTGCGCCAGCTGATGGCGGACGGCATGGATTTCGACCGCGCCGTCTCCGCGATCGGGGAAATGGCCCTGATCCGACGCCTCGGCGGTGCGCTCGGCGAGGGCCGGCTGATCGATCTCATTCGCGCCGCTGACGCGCACCAGACCAGCAAGGAACCGGGCGATGACACGTAAGGCAGAACACAAGATGCTGCCGATCGAGACGCGCGCGGCGCTCGTCCAGCCGAAGAGCGTCGACGAGGAAGCCCGCACCGTCGATGTCGTCTGGACGACGGGGGCCCGCGGGCTGCGCCGTCGTTTCTTTTCCGACGACTTCGAAGAAGAGCTCGTCGTCTCGAAAGAGGCGGTTCGGCTCGATCGGCTGAACAACGGCGCGCCGGTCCTCAACACGCATTTCGCCTTCGACCTCTCCGAGCAGATCGGCGTGGTCGAGCGGGCCTGGATCGAAGGCAAGAAGGGCATCGCGACGCTGCGGTTCTCGATGCGGGACGACGTCACCCCGATCTGGGAAGACATCAAGGGCGGCATCGTCCGCAATGTGTCGGTGGGATACCAGATCCACCGTCGCGAGATCGAAGAGAAGGCGAACGGGCCGGACCTCCACCGCATCGTCGACTGGGAGCCCATGGAAATCTCCATGGTGCCGATCCCGTTCGACGCGAAAGCGCAGACGCGCAAGGCGGAGGACGAGCGCCTCTTCGACTGCGCCATCGTCCGCGCCGGCTCCGGCCTTTCGGGCGTCGCGACGCGCATGCGCATGCGGGCGCGGTCTGCCGGTCTCACCTGATTTCAAATGCCGCCTGCGCTCCACCGGGGCCGCAGGGAGACGGTCATCTGCCCCGGTAAATCACAGGAGCAAACCATGCCGGTTTCCAGCTCGACGCACGGGGCCAAGGTGGCGGCCCTGCGCACGAAACTGAAAGATCTCGAAAAGCGCGCCAAGAACAAGATCGCCGAAATCGACGACGACACCGACGACGAGGCGGCGCGCCGGATCGAGGGCGAACACCAGGCACTGCTCGATCAGATCGCGGAGACGCGCGGCGCAATCGAGACGGCCGAAAAGACCCCGCCCGACGACAAGGACACGCGGACACCGTCTGGCGACAATGCCGACGAGGTCCGACGCGCCGAGCGCCGCCGGATCAGCGATATTCGCAGCGCCGTCCGCGATTTCGGTTTCGAGGAGCGCGACGCCGATCCGTTCATCGACGCAGGCCAGGACATCAACGAGGTTCGCGCCGCGCTGCAGGGCAGGCTGGCGGAGCGTTCGCGTCGCGAGGCGCCACGCACCCCGCCTGCCCGCACTGAACCGGGCGGCCAGGACGAGCGCGAAACCATGGTCCGGCTCATGGGCAATGCCCTTGAGCACCGCCTCGACCCTTCGACCCAGCTCGAAGAGGGCGCCCGCGAATATCGCGGCATGACGCTCATCGACATGGCGCGGGAATGCGTGTCTCGGGCCGGTGGGCGAACCCGCGGACTGACGCGTATGGAAATCGCCGAGATCGCGCTCTCTCCGGGCGACAACATGCTCGCCCGCTCCTCGGGACTGCATTCGACCTCGGATTTCCCGATCATCCTGGGCAACCAGATCAACCGCACCCTCCGGCGCGCCTATGAGACGGCGCCGCGCACCTATCAGCGCATCGCCCGCCGTGCCACGGCAACCGATTTTCGCCCGATCATCCGGGCCGATATCGGCGCCAATCCGCGGCTGCTCAAGGTCGGCGAGCATGGGGAGTTCGAGCGCGGCACGATCGGCGAGGGCAAGGAATCCTACGCTCTCGACACGTTCGGTCGCATCATCGGCGTGACGCGCCGCGTGCTCGTCGATGACGACCTTTCCGCCTTCGATCGCATCCCTTCGTCCTGGGGCATCGCGGCCTCTGCGCTCGAAAACGAGATCGTCTGGGCTCTCATCACGAACAACGTGACGATGGGCGACGGCAAGGCGCTGTTCCACGCCGATCACGGCAACCTCGCCTCCAGCGGCGCCATCTTCTCCGTCGATACGGTCGGGGCGGCTCGCACGGCGATGCGCTTGCAGCGGACGCGGGCGCCGGGCGGCAAGCGCGGCGAGAAGGGCTACCTGATCCCGATCCAGCCGAACCTCCTCGTCGTGCCGGCGGCGCTCGAAACCAAGGCGATGCAGTTCGTTTCGCCGATCGTCGTCCCGACGGCCGATGCGGACGTGAACCCGTTCAAATCGACCCTGGACGTCCTCGCCGAACCGCTCCTCGACGAGACGAGCACCGCGGCGTGGTATCTCGCGGCCGATCCCGGTCGCTCCGGCGTCGACACGCTGGAATATGCCTATCTGGACGGCCAGGAGGGCGTTTATACCGAGACCCGCATGGGCTTCGACGTCGATGGCGTCGAGTTCAAAGCGCGGCTCGATTTCGGCGCCGGCGCGATGGATTATCGCGGCTTCTACAAGAACCCGGGCGAGTAACGCCTGCGGCCATGATCCCAGGGGCGGCTTCGAGCCGCCCTTTTTCTTTCTGCGGATTTCAGGAGACAGAACATGAAAGACTTCGTGAAGCCGGGTAACACCATTACCGTGCCTGCGCCGGCCGGCGGCGCGAAATCCGGTGCGGGTGTCCTCGTCGGCTCGATCTTCGGCGTCGCCGCCTATGATGCGGACGAGGGCGATCCCGTCGAGATCATGCTGGATGGTGTCCACATGCTCGACAAGACGAATGCCCAGGCCTGGACGATCGGTCTCCTCATTTATTGGGACAACACGACCAAGAAGGTCACCTCGGCGGCGAGCGGCAACAAGCTGATCGGGGCCTCTACCGAGGCCGCGGCCAATCCGTCCGCCGACGGCATGGTGCGGCTCAACGGCGCGTTCACCTCGTAATGCTCGATTTCGGGGCGCTGGTTCGCGCCGCTGATGTCGCCTTCGGCGAGGCATTCACGCTCACGCCGATGACGCGGCGGCCGAACGGCCCTCCGACGCCAGACGAGACGCGCGTCGAGCAATCGTTTCGCGGTATCTGGGTCGAAAAGCCGGAGATGCTCGACAGCTCCGAATCCTACGACCCGCGATCGACGCAGCGTTTTGCGCATGCGAGCGGCGAGGTCGGCGTCTCTGTGGAGCTGTCGCAGCTCCCTTATGAGCCGCGGCAGGGCGACCGCGTCACCCGCGTCAAGGACGGTCGGAGCTATTCGGTCACCTGGCCGAAACGCGACGGGCTCGGCTGGGTCACGCTGATCCTGGCAAAGGCCGCCTGATGACGGCCCTCAGCGTGACGGCTCTGCGCCTCGCCGCGATCGAGGCGCTGGCGCCGACCGCAGCCATCGCGGCCGGAAGCGGCTTCCCGACGATCGCCGGGAGCCACGTCTACGACACGCGCTCCGTGCCGGTCGACGCGCTGGCGCCCGACGCGCCGCCCGCGCTGACGATCGGCGTCTATGCCGAAGAGACCGAGGGCGTTCGCCGCGGCGACGGCTCCGCGTCCCACAATGAGTTTCTGTCCGTCGATCTGACCTTCGAGCTGGAGCTCGCGGTTATCGACAGTTTCGACGGCGAACCCGGCGTCGGAAACCCGGCGACGGATGCGGCGGCGGCGGTGCAGCTGGAGTTTCTGGCCTCGCAGATCCGCTACGTGCTCCTCGTCTCTCAGGCCGGATATCCGTTCCGCCGGATCTGCAAGGCTGTCTCGCGCACCCGCACCGTGCCGTTCCGGCTGCCGGAGCTCGCCGTGCGGCTCGCCCGCCTCACGATGGTGATGGCCTGCGAGATCGACGACGACGAGTGGAGCGACGCGCCGGGCGAGCTGCCGGAGCCGCTCGCCGGCTTTGCGGCCGGGCTGCCGGACGGCAGCTATGCGCGCGACGTCTGCGACCAGATCGCCGCGGCCTGGCCGGGGCAGGAGACGCCGCCGCGGCTCGACGAGATCCGCTTCGGCTTCGGCGCCGAGCGCCCCGACACATTCGACGACGCGCCGCTCAAAGGGCGGGTCGACCTCACAGGAGATCCCTGATGGCAAATCATCAGCACATGGTGCTGGCGCGACAAGGCCTCAAAATCCCGATGCCGGACCGCGATTTTCGCCTGTTCCCGGACAAGGGCCGCCGCGTCGATCTGGACGACCCGTTTTATGCCGCGCTCTTGCGAGGCGGCGACCTGGTCGCCAGCGAGCCCAGCGCGGACGGTGCCAGCGAGCCCGGCGCCGACAGCCCCGAGAGCGCCACGCCGGGCTCTCAACCCGAACCCGAAACGACCGACAAACCGCAGGGCGCAAAACCCCGGCGCCGGAAGGAGTGATCAATGGCTGACGGTATCGTCTTCGACAACATCCCGGGAGCCGGACTGGTCGCTCCCGGGTTTTTCTTCGAGGTCACCAGCGGCGGGCAGTTCGAATCGAATGCCCGTATGCTCGTCATCGGCCACGCCAATTCCGGCGCGTCGCTGGCGGTCAACACGCCGGTGCCGCTCAATTCGCAGTACGAGGCGGATTCTATTGCCGGCGCCGGGTCGGTGCTTGCGGATGCCTACCGCATTGCACGCGCCAATGCGCCGGCCCAGGAGATCTGGGGCATGGCCGTTGCCGCGACCGGCACCACGGCCGCGTGGACGGTCTCGATCGACAGCGTGCCCGCCGCGGGCGGCGTCGGCGTGATCGAGATCCAGGGCGAAGTGATTTCCGTTTCGATCGCGGCCGGCGATACGGCGACCGAGGTCGCGACCGCGCTCGCCGCGGCCGTCAACGGCTATTACAACGCGCTGACGGGCGCTTCTCTTGCCGTGACGGCGGCCTCGACCGACGAGGTGGTGACCATCACGGCGCGGCATGCCGGCCTCGTGATGAATTCGGTCGATTTGCATGTGCCGACCGGCGTCACCGGCAACGCCTTCGCCGGCGCGACGACGACCACGCAGACGACGACAGCGACCGGCTCTCCGGACCTGACGACGGCGCTCGCCGCTCTCGGCGACGATCCGTTCGATTTCATCGCGACACCCTTCGCCGATGAAACCAATCTCGGCCGCTACGAGACGTTGATGTCCGACGTGTCCGGGCGGTGGTCCTATCTCCGGCAGATCTACGGCCACATCGTCACGGCCGTGGTCGATTCCACCGGCGATCTGACGACGCTCGGCCTGTCGCTCAACGACCGCCATCTGACGGTTATCCCGGTGATCGAGGGCGGCTCCAATCCGTCTCCGGTCTGGGCCTGGGCGGCCGGCCTTCTGGGGCGCGTCGTGCCGTGGCTCGGCGACGGATCGACGGGCAATGTCAGCCGCAACCAGACGGGCCTCGTCGTGGAGGGCGTGCGCGCGCCACGGAACCGCGCCTACTGGCCCGGCTACACGCAGCGCAACACGTTTTTGAAATCGGGCATTTCGACCTGGTCGGTGAACGCGTCCGGCGACGTCGCGATCGACAAGCTGATCACGACCTATCGGCAGAATCCGCTCGGACAGACCGACACCGTCTTTCGGGACATCCAGGTCCTGGCGCAGCTCATCTACATGCTGAAAGCCTATCGCGCGGCCCTGTCCTACGAGCACGGCAACAAGGCGATTGCCGATTCCAATCCCGGTGGTCTCGGCGCGCTGGTCACGATCGAGGACATCCGCGCCACGATGGTGCACACGGCCGACGAGCTGGAGCGGCAGGGCGTGCAGGCCAATGCGGCCGAGTTCGCCCGCCGCCTCGTCCTGTCGCGCGACAACGACAATCCGAACCGCGTCAACATGTTGGCGCCGATCGACACGGTCGATCCGCTCGACATCGTGGCCGCGAATGCCCGCCTCTTCAAACAATACCGGCAGGCCGCGGCTGTCTGATCCGGCCGACCATCTAAAGGAGATCCGACATGGCGCGATTTGGCGGCGAAATGCTGTTCACCCTCGCGGGCGGGGAGAAGCTCACCATCCGCGGCGACGTCACCATCAAGCCCGCCGGCATCTCGGCGGAGGCGATCACCAACCAGAACGGCTCCGTGAGCCAGTCGGCGACGCTGATGCCACACGGCTGGGAATGCACTTTCGAAGACGCGGCCGACCTCGACTGGAACGCGCTGATGCGGGCCGGCGCGTTCGAGGTGACGATCCGCGAGGATTACACCGGCGTGTCGCACCTCTTCGGCTCCGGCTTCTTCGTCGGCGAGCCCTCGATCAATCGCAAGACTGGTGAGGTCTCCGGCCTCTCCGGCGCGCATCAGAGCTACCGGAAGATCTGATGGCGACGATCAAGCTCTCCAGAAGCTACGAGGCGTCCGGCACGGTCTTCGATACCGTGACGCTGCGCCCGCCGACCTGCGGTGAGTATTTTGCGATCGGCGAGCCGCAGGAATGGGTTCTCTCCGGCGGCGTCCGCGGCACGCGCATGCTCGCGACCGATCTCGGCGTCGTCCGCCAATATATGGACAAGCTGTGCACCGAGCCCGGCGGGCAGTATCTCGACGTTCTCGACCTCAAAGACGCGATCGCCGTCAAAGACGCGGTGCTCGGTTTTTTTACAGAAGCGAGGTCGTCGACGCGCAACTCGACTTCCTCTTCCTCGACCTCCACTGGCGGCCGCAAGACGTCGAAAAGCTGACCTTCGACGCGCTCGACAAGCGCATCGAGAAGCTCGCATCCGGGCTCGAAAAGCGAAAGAAGCGCTAAGGCGCTTGGCGGGTGGTGCCGCCGCAGATCGGGCATCGATAAGAGCGCTCACTGGCGACGGCGGCGAGCACGAACCAGACGACCAGCCACAGCCCGCCGGTCACGATCGACAGCAACAAATGCAGGATGTGCGTCGGCGTCTGTTTTTGCGCGAGCACCGTCCGGCTGCATTGCGGGCAGTAACGTTGAGCATGCTTCGTCCCCACTGACGTCTCCCTCCCTCGTCGAAAGATCATCCTGGCATGTCGAACCGCATCCTCCAAGCGACGCTGCGTCTCATGGGCCAGGACGCTGGAGCCGGACGCATGCTGGCTTCGGTCGGCGGCAAGATGGAGCAGATGGACCGCCGGGCGGAGGCGTTCAACCGCCGCAACGGCGCGTTCATGCGCGGCCAGGCCATGCTCGTCGGCGGCACGGCGCGCCTTCTCGCCGGTGTCGCCGGACCGGCCGCGATCGCTGCCGGGATGACGGCGGCCGTGCGCGGTGCAAACAGTCTCGAAGAGGCGCTCTTCGGCATCGAGAAGAAGTCGGGCGCAAGCGCCGCGCAAATGGCGCGCATCAAGCAGGAAATCCTCGATCTCAATGACGAGCTCCCCTCGGCGATCGAGGATATCGCGGCCGCTTACGAGCGCGGCGCCGCCGCTGGTCTGCCGCTCGAAGATCTGCGGGAGTTCACAAAACTCTCGGTCAAGGTCGCCGACGCCTTCGAAATGTCCGAAGAGGAGGTCGGCAACGTCTTTGCCGGATGGCGGACGGCGCTCGGCCTTACCGGGGGCGCGGTCGAGAAGCTGACAGACCAGATCAACTATCTGGCGGATGCGGGCATCGCCGACGAGCGCGATCTCGTGCAGTTCATCGACCAGTCGAGCGGGCTCATCAAGAACTGGGGCCTTTCGGAAGGGCAGGTCGCCGCACTCGCCGCGACCATGAAGAACCTCAAACTCGACACGTCCGCGGCCGCCACGTCCATGCAGAACCTGACGTCTCGCCTTCTGGCCCCAGACGTCATGAACAAGGACGGCATCATTTGGATGCAGAAGCTCGTCGGCGACACGAAGGAGTTTCATAAGCTCGTCAAGGACGATGCCCAGGGAGCGCTGCTCAAATTCCTGGATTCGCTCTCCGAGCTCGACCGCTTCCAGCGCGCCGAGGCCCTGACGCGCATCGTCGGCCGCGGCTATTTCATGGAGATACAGACGCTCTCGTCGAACCTCGACGAATACCGTCGCAATCTCCGGATGCTGCAGAATGAATCCGCCTATATGGGCGGGATCGACCGGGTCTTCGAACGACGCATGGAACTGAACCGCGTCAAATGGGGCATGGTCTGGAAACAGCTGGACGAGCTGAGCCGGCGCGCCGGCGACATGGCGTTTCCGGCGCTCAAGGCGGGCGCCGACCGGATGCTCGACCTGTTCAAGTACATGGAAGAGAACGGCACGCCGTTCGAGCATATGGCGGAGGCGATCGACGGCTTTGCCAAGGGCGCCGGCTACGAAGACTTTTCGACCATGCTGTCCGACATCGGCGACCAGATTGACCGCATCGCCGGCGGCGGTGACGGCAAGTGGGAGCTGACGGACACGTTCAACGCCGCCGCCGAGGCGGGGGCCGCGCTCGCCACCGTCCTGGAGCGCATCGAGCGGGCCATGCTCAATCTGGAGCGTGTCAAACTGTGGCTCAACGTGTCCGGCGCGACCACCGGCTTTGCGACGATGACGCAGCGCGGATTGCGCGCTCTCGGCCGCGGCGCACAGGCGATCAACCCGGCCGACGATGTCAGCGCCGAGGAGGCGCTGCGTCTCTTCGACCAGGAATTCGACCAGATTCCGAAGGACATCCAGGAAAAACGTAAAGACAACCTCAGGCGCCTGCAGGAGATCGACGCGCGGCTCCAGGAGATCGACCGGGCCGAGACCGGCCGCGGGGCAGTCGTCGAGAATGTCCAGCGGCGCCGCAGCGATCGGGCCGCCATTGCGCAACATACGCGCCTGGCGCGCCTGGCCCGCGAGGCGGAGGATGCCAGCATGGCGGCGCTCGGCGCCACCGGCGGCGCGACACCTGCCGCGCCGGGCATCGCGCCGCCCTCGCTGCCGCGGGCACGGTCGAGCGCGATCGAGGTCCCGAGCCTGCCGTCGGCACCGGCTCTGCCGCCGGAGGCCTCGCTCGAGGAGACGATGCGCGCCTATGAGCGCATGGCCGAGCTTCAGGATGAAATGAAAGAGGCGAAGGCGATCTTCGACATCGATCCCTCCGCCGGTCTCGCCCGCATCCAGGCGATCCGCGAAGAGATGGAGGACCTCGCCACGGTCAAACCCTCGGTCGACGTCAATATCGATCCGGCGCTCGCGAGCCTCAAACGCCTCGAAGCGGAGGCCGCGCAAACCGGACGGCGCGTCAATCAGGCGCTCGCCTCCGGGCGGCGGTCCGGGCTCCGCGGCGATGTCGGACGGTCGATGCCGGCCGAAGCCGGGATGGCCGAAGAATGAGCAGGGAAGAATGAGCCGCGACTGGTCAAAAGCCTTTCGGCGCGCCTCGTTTCGCGGCGTACCGTTCTGGGTCGAGCGCGACATCGTCGCCGGCGGCCGCCGCGTCGCCGTCACCAACATCGCCTATGGAGAGACGCCGGTCACCGAGGACATGGGCAAACGCGAAACCGTCTGGCCGATCGACGCCTATGTCGCCTCCGACCTCGCCGACATCGAGGCGACGGCGCTTGCCGCCGCGCTCAACGCGTCCGGCGCGGCGCTTCTCGTGCTGCCGATGGAACCGGCGCGCCTGGCGCGCTGCATCCAGTTCGAACGGCGGCGCGATCTCGACCGCAACGGCTATATCGGATTCCGGGTGCAGTTCATCGAGGCGGGCGCAGGCGTGTCCTTCCCGGCGGTCACCGGGCCGTCGCCGATCGCCGCGGCCATCGTGACCGGGGCGGAGATCCTCGGCGCGGCCCTGGCGGAGGCGCTCGACTGACATGAATACGGCCGAGATCATCACCGCCGCCCTCGCCAGCGTGGCGCGGGTCGAGGCCCTGCGTGCCGCCTCCGTCATGGCAGCGGCGCGCGAGGATACGGCTCTGCGGCTCTCCGAAGCGGCGAGTGCCGCAGCGGCGCTCGCCGATTCCGCGCCGGCCGATTTCGTGGCGGCGCTCACCGCATTCGCGCGGCATGTCGGGCTCTACGGCGAGCCGGCGGAGCTCTTTCGGGCCTGCGTCGCCGACCTCGACAATACGGGCGAGCCTGGTCCGGTGCGCATCGTCGCCGATGCCACGATCTTGTCGACGCTCTGCCTCGTGGCGCTCCGCCGCGATTATGCCGCCCGCCAGGATGCCGCCGCGGCGCGCACGACGATCGGCACGCTCGCCGAGCCGGTGATCGAGACGGCGGGCACGCTCCTCGGCGAGGCTGCGTTTGCGCATCTCTCCGACCTCGTCGGGCAGAGCGTGCGCAACCTGTCGCGGATCGCGGCAGACCGGGCGCCGCTGGTGCGCGTCGAGACCGGCGTGTCGCTGCCGTCGACGGTGCTTGCCTGGCGTCTCTATCAGGACCCGGCCCGCGCCGCCGAGCTCGTCGAGCGCAACCGGGTGACGACGCCAGCCTTCATGCCTGTGTCGATCGAGGCCGTGGCGCCGGAATGAAGACGGCATGAGCGACCCGCTGGAGACCGTCACCGTGGAGGTCGGCGGCGAGGTCTACGGGTTGTGGAGCGAGATCGATCTCGTCTTCGGGGCCGAGCAGGCCGTGCGCACGGCAAATCTCACCTGTGCGCATCCAGGCCTCGCCGGTATCGGCCGATTCAAGATCCGGCCGGACATGCCGGCGCTGGTGAAGGCGAGCGGCGAGACGGTGCTCACCGGCTATGTGCGCGACGTCGATCCAAACCATGGCGACCAGGCCAGGACGATCCGCGTGACCATCGGCTCGAAGACGATCGACAGCGTCGAAAGCTCGGTCGTGCACGAGAGCGGCCGCGTCGAAAACGCCGACATGCTGGAAATTGCCGCCGAGATCGACCCGACCGGAGTGGAATGGATCCTGGCCGGATCGAAACCGCCGAAGGAGCCGTGGCACCAGGTCGTGCCGGCGCGCTCGCCGTTCCGGGAGCTGGAGGAGCTGGCGCGCTCGCGCGGCTATCTCCTGCACGACAATGCCGACGGGCAGATGGTGCTCGCCGACCGGCCCGAGGGCCGCCATTCCGGCGCGCTCGCGATCGGGTCCGGTGGCAACATCGTGCGCGCCGAGAGCAAGCTCACCGGCAATGGCCGCCACGACAAGATCATCGTGCGGGGGCAGGGATCGCGGCGTCACGGCGCGACGGAGCTCCGCGCCGAGGCGACGGCGCATGACGGGACGGTCGGGAGGTCGCGCCCGCAGATCATCCTGCACGAGGGCGAGCCGAGTTATGCGCGGCTCAAGAAACGCGCCGACAACCAGGTGCGCCGGGCGGCCGGGCGGTCGCGGACGGCCAGTGTCGAGGTCGCCGGATGGCGCGACCAGGCCGGCCGCATCTGGTCGCCGAACTGGCTCGTCTATCTCGACGATCCGCTGATCCTTTTGAGGCAGGATATGGCGATCAGCCAGGTCACGCTCCGTCAGGGGCCGGGCCTGTCGGACGATGCCGCGGCGACGCGGGCGATCCTGCAGCTCGTCGATCCGCGCGCTTTCGGCGGCGACGATGTCGGCGGAGACAGCGACGCGGTCTGGCAGACGCCGGAACCACAGGCGGAGGTGACGGCCGAATGACCAATTTCCGGCCGTATCTGACGCGGCTCGAAATCGACAGCGACCGGGAGAGCGACGGGCTTCTTCTCCTCTCCGGCCGCGGCCGCGCAGGCGAGGCGCCGCGCGATATCCTGTGGATGCAGCAGCACGGGCTCGCCTCGCGACCGCCAAAGGGTGCCGTCGGCGCGTTCCTGGCGCTCGGCGGGGCGCATGCGCAGCCGCTCGCCGTCGGCGGAGAGCATCCGGGTCTGCGCCCCCGCATGGAGGCCGGCGAGACCGTCCTCTACAACGCGCACGGCCAGGCCGTGTCGATCGTGAAAAACAACATCCGCATCGTCGGCGGCGACAGCGTGCACATCAAGGCGACGACCATCATCCTCGACGGCGAATGCCGCCTCGGCGGAGAGGATGCGAGCCGGCCGGCCTCGGCGGAGGGCACGGTCGACAGCGACGGCGATGTCGACACCGGCAATCTCGCGACGCACGTCTATGTCAAATGACCGTCAAGTGAGCATCAAATGACCATCCGCATCGTGCCGCTGACGGAGGAGCCGGAGGCCCTTCTGTCGCCGGACATCGTCTGGGACGGAGAGATGGGCGATTTCGCGGCGGCCGGACCGGACGAGACCAAGAACCGCGGCGGGCTCCGCGCCCGGGCGCAGCTTGCGACCGCAATCCTCATGCTCCTGCAGACCGATCGCCGCGCCGATCCTTCGGAACTCCGCGACGGCGACGACAATCGCGGCTGGGCGGGCGACGGCTTCGATCTCGACGCCGACAACTCCGAGCGGCCGCTCGGCTCGAAACTCTGGCTCCTGCGGCGGCGCAGCGTCGACGAGGTGGAGACGCCGCGGCTTGCCGAAGATTACGCCCGCGAGGCGCTCGACGTCCTGATCGAGCAGCGGGCCGTGGCGCGCATCGACGTCCAGGCGACGGCACGTCCGGCCGATCGCCGGCTCGATCTTAACGTCGCGCTCTATGGCCGCGACGGAACGCAACTCTATGCGGCGCGCTACGGCGTGTTGTGGGACCAGGTGACACGTGGCGACATCCACCCCCTCGCTCAATAGCCTGTCGCAGCGCATCCGCGGCGCGTTTCGCCAGGAGCTGCCGGACACGGATGCGACGATCTGGCCGAACACGCTCTATGTCATCGGCAAGGTCGTTGCCCTCGTCCTCCACGAGGCGCATCTGCGCGCGACCTGGATCTATCGCCAGATCTTCGCCTCGACGGCGGATGGCGCGCATCTCGACCGGCACGCCTACGAGCTCGGCCTGACGCGCAAGCCCGCGACCCGCGCCGCCGGCGAGATCGAAATCACGGCGACGCCGGAGACGACCTATCCGGCGGGCATGCGCTTTCTCTCGGGCGCGCAGAGCTACGTCGCGACCGAGGCGGCGACGGCGAGCGTCGCCGGCGCGCTCGTCGTTACAGTGCGGGCCGCTGAGGCGGGGCTCGCCGGCAACCGCGAGGCGGGCGAAAGCGTCGCCCTCGTCGATCCGGCGCTTTACAGCGGCGTTGCGACGACCGGCAGCGTTGGAGCGGATGGGATCGGCGGCGGGGCGGACCGCGAAAGCGACGAAAGTTTGCGGGCCCGCATCCTCGACCGCAAGCGGCGGACGCCGCAGGGCGGGGCGGAAAGCGATTACGAGCAATTCGCCCGAGCGGTGCCGGGCGTCTCCAAGGCCTGGGCGCAGCGTTTCGCGGGCGGGCCCGGCACGATCGGCGTCTGGTTCTTGATGGAGGGGCGGGCGAACGGGATCCCGACCGCCTCCGATGTCGCCGCGGTGCAGGCGGCGCTCGACGCGCGGCGGATGATCCGGGCCGCGGCGATCGCCGCAGCGCCCGTCATGCGCCCGCTCGACATCGATCTGACGCTGGTGCCGGATACGGAGGCGAACCGCGCCGCCGTGGAGGCGCAGCTCGCGGCCATGTTTGCTGCCCGCGCCCGGCCCGGCGTGGCGGGCGATGCCTTCGTCCTATCGGTCTCATGGATCGCCGAGGCGATCTCGACCGCGCTCGGCGAGGACCGCCACCGGCTGCGCGCGCCCCTCACCGACATCGTCTATTCCGGCGGCGAGATGCCGGTCCTCGGCACGATCCGGTATTTCTCGTGAGCACCTATTTCGTTCCGGCCGGATCGGACTTTTCGGCAGACGACGGCAGTGCCGTCATTGCCGTCACCTGCAATCCCGATCCGCTCGGCAGCGCGCCGCCCGACAATGCCGACGTGCTTTCGGCCCCGTCCGCCGACGATCTTCTCTCCGTGACGCTCGCCGCACAGCCGATGGGGGCGGCGTGGCGGAGCCCGGACGGTGTCGCGCCCGACACGACGAGCCGCATGGCGCGGTTCTGGCGGGCCGTCTCGACGCCGTTTGCGGATCTTTATGCGCGCCTCTTCGACATTTCGCAGGAATCGACTTCGGTCTCGATCGTCGAAAGCCTCGCCGATTGGGAGGCGGAATATGCGCTGCCCGGCCCCTGCGCCCCGTTCGACCCGGACGAGGCGGCGCGCCTCGAAACGCTGCGCCTCACGGTGCGCGGACAAAGCTATGTGACACCGGCGGAATTCACCTGCCTCGTCGTGTCGATGGGGCATGGCGAGGTCGTCATCGAAGAGCCGGCGCCGTTCCGCTGCGGGGAATCGCGTCTCGGCAGCGACCATCGGCTCGGCAATGCGGCGATGCCGTATGAATGGGTGATCCATCTCGACACGCCCTTCATCACGCATTTCGCCTGCGGCACGTCGGAGCTCGGCATCGACCGGCTGACGGATTTCGGACGGGCGAGCGAGGTCGAGTGCCGGGTCAATGCCGTCGCGCCCGCCTGGACGCGGCCCGTCTTCTCTTATGCGCTCGCGGCCGATTGACCGGCCAGACCACTCTCACAGCAAGAGGCCAGCATGAAATACAACCAGCCCGTCGGCGCGGACGAGGACGCGTCCTATGTGACCGGCAATGCCGGCGCCGGCATCCAGGGCTCGCAGGTGCCGGCCGAGGCGATCGAGCAGCCGCAGCGCGAGATCATCAACGTGATCGAGGGCGCCGGTCTCGATCCGAACGGCGCGGAGTTGTCGCAGCTCCTGCAGGCGATCCAGATCATTGCGGGGCTTGCCGGCGGCAACACGGGCGTCGGCGGGTTCAACACGACGCGGACCTATAAGACCGGCTCGCATGTATGGACGCCCCCGAACGGCGTCACGCTCGCCTTCGGCATCTGCTGGGGTGCCGGCGGCGGCGGCGGCGGCGCGACCGGCAAGGGCGCGGCCGGGGCGGGCGGTGGCGGCGGCGGCTTCGCGGCGGGCTATTTCACGCCGACGCCAGGCTCCGGCGTTTCGATCATCGTCGGCCAGGGCGGCAAGGGCGGCTATCGCACGTCAGCCGGCCAGGCGGGCGGCCTCTCCTCGATCGGGGCGTTCATGTCGGCGCTCGGGGGTACGGGCGGGGCCGGCTCGGCCTCCGGCGTCGGGCGGCCGATCGGCAAGGCGGGCAAGGGGATCGGCGGGCAGTTCAACCAGTATGGCGGCTGGGGCGAGCCCGGCTATCTCTCCGCCAACAACGCCTATTTCTCGGGCAATGGCGGCTCGGCCTTCGGCTCGACGCGCATGCCGGGCTCTCTCGGCGGCACAGGGGACGGCAATTTCCGCGCCTCCGACGACACGACCGGGCTCGACACCTATCCGGGCCAGGGCGGCGCCGGCGCCTCCAACAACGGCTACGGCCTCACCGGCCATGACGGCCTCGTCCTCCTCTTCTACCGCAATCCGACGGAGTAACGCGCATGCCGTGGTTCATCATCGTCGACGGCGAGGTGTCGCAGAAATTTACCTCGCTGCCGCAGCTCGCGCCGGGCGTCAACGCCGAGGAGGTGTCGCAATCGGTCTTCGACGAGACGCCGACCGGCTATGTGCAGGACGGGCTCGGCGGCTATCGCGAGCGCCGCTGGTACGACGAATACGAGAACGTCGACCAAATGAAACTCGGCGCCGCCAACGAGTGGAAAAAGGATTCCGCCGAAGGGCTGATGAGCATCTTCTACGCCGATTATCCGGCGAACGAGATCGCGGCGTTTGCGCAATCGCGCCTGGCGGCCGAGGCCTATCTCGCCGATCTGCCGGAGCTCGACGACATCGGCGCGGCGCAGAAGGCGCTGATCGAGAACGAGGCGACGGCGCGCGGCAAGACGCCGACCGAAGTGTGCAATTCGATCATCACCAAAAACGACGAGTATCAGAAGGCGATCGGGCGGCTCAAAGGGTTCCGCGCCAACGTCGATCTCATCGTCGAGGATTTCGCGCGCGACATCGGCGAAAGCGAGCCCGCCGCGAAAGACCGGCTTTGGGGCCTGCTCGAGGCGGAATACAATTCCGCCGAAACCGCCATCGACCTGATCGTGACGTGACGCGATGGCTCTGATCACCGGCGACCCGCCGGAACTCGATTTCGAGGCCTATGCCAACGAGGCCTGGATCTGCTCGCTGGAATTCCTCAACGCCGACGACGAGACGCCCTACGATTTGACGGATCTGGCGTTCTCGCTGCAGCTCCGCCGCCTGCCCGAAAGCGCCACGCTCGACCTCGAACTTTCGACCGCGACGGGCGAGCTCTTCGTCGACGAGACCGATCCGGCAAACGGCGTTCTCAACATCCTGGCGCCGGTCGCGGCCGTGCGCCGTCTCTCCGGAATTTATGCCTATGACCTCCTCGTCTGGCGCGCCGCCGTCAATGAGACGGCGCGCATCTGGCTCCGTGGCAAAATCACCGTCGGCACGGGAGTGACGCGCGATGCATCCTAAATCGTCTGCCGCGATCGCCGTTCAGCCGCGCGGACTGCCCGGCCCGGCCGGCATGGATTTCAAGGGCAAGTGGGAGCGGCGCACCACCTATGCCTGGCGCGCCGTCGTGCTCCATGCCGATCAGCTGTGGTTTTCGCTCCGCGGCAACACCGGCATCGAGCCGGGCTCGTCGGAATCCGACTGGCGGCTGTTTCTCCCGAAGGGCGTCAAGGGCGACCAGGGCGAGACGCCGACGCTCGAATGGCGCGTCGAGGATGCAACGCTGCAGGTGCGCCGCGTCGGCGACATCGACTGGGTCACGCTGTCGGCTACCTCGGCGCTCGGCCAGCGCATCCTGTCGGGTGCCGCCGATCCCGCCTCGGGCGACGGCCATGACGGCGATTATTACCTCAACACCACGTCCTATGTGCTCTTCGGGCCGAAGGCCTCGGGCGCCTGGCCGACGCCGGGCCTCGTGCTGAAAGGCATTCAGGGCGATCAGGGGCCGCAGGGCGAGACCGGGCCCCAGGGGCCGCAGGGCGAGGTGGGCGAAACCGGCTGGGACGTCGCCTGGACGACCGGCGCCACGGCCGAGGCCGATCACACCTATGCGTTCGCAAACAAGCGCTGGCGCGCCGTTTCGGGCGGGCTCCTGCCCGACCCGCCGACCGCCGACCCCGGCAGCGATCCGACGAACTGGGAATATCTCGGCGATTTCGCGTCGGTGTCCCACGATCACGACGACCGCTATTACACCAAGGCGCAGCTCGGCGCGCTCGATCCGGTGGTTCTCGCCGGCATTCCGGCCGTGTCCGATCTCGTGCCGATCGAGGGCGTGACGCCAACGGGCTATTCACGGGCGACGACGACGAGCCGCACCGATCCTGCCGGCAATGCGCAGAGCGTGGCGGCGGGTGTGATCCCGATCGATTACGACGCGACCACAGGGGAGCTGATCGGCTGGCTCCTGGACGACGCGGACGACACGTGGTCCGTGCCGCTCGAGGCGACATTCGATGTCGGCGAAGGCGCGATCTACATCCGGGGCCGTACCGGGTCGCTCACGGGTCAGAAGGCGTTGTGGGTGCTCGATGACGGCACGTCCGACAATTACATCTATCTGGCTCACTCCAGTGGCAATTTCACTCTAGGGATCAATGCTGGAGGCACGACGGCTCTGAATGCCACGTTGGGTGCGGTCGCGACCGACACCGATTTCGCGCTTGCAATCGCGTGGGTCGGCACAGCTGTCAAAGCGTCGATCAACGGCGCGGCGTTTACGAGCCACACCGCGGCGGGCCTTCCCTCCGGACTGACGACGGAGCGTCGCGGGGAGATGCCTGCGGGAACCCCGGGCGGCCTCCATTGGGCCGGGCACGCCAAACACTTCGCCCGCTTCGCGCGTGCGGTTGATGGGGCAACGCTCCAGGCCATGACGGGAGACCTGGCATGAGCACGATGAACGCACTTTTGCGACGGGCGATCGACAGTGGGGCGATTCCGAGCGGCGAGAGTGAACAGACGATCTTTGCGCCGATCGGATTCATGACAGACGGCGCGGTGGCGCCTGAGCGCCAGGATCTGTCGTATGTCAACGACAATTATCCGCGCATCCCGGTCGCGTCGTTCGACAGCAGCGTTATCGAGACGCTGCACGGAAACTTCCCCATGCCGCCGTCGTGGGACGGCGGCGACTTTGCGGTGCAGTTCGTGTGGGCGTCGCCTTCGAGCGGCTCTGTCGTTTGGCGGTTCAGCACGTTTTCCACGCCGATCGCCGATCAGGGCCGTTGGGGCAATGCGTTCAACGTCACCGTCGACTCCGTCGATGCCGCGCTGGATAACGGCGAGCTCTACATCAACTACGGTGCGTGGTCTCAGGTCGCTCTCGGAACGCCCGCCGCCGGCACCAGACGTTTCCTGGCTTTCTCCGCGCAGCGGCGGGCGACAGACGGGGCGGACACGCATTCCGGCGATGCGCACCTGATCGGCGTGAATATCCGCTACCGTGCCAGTCGCCTAAGCGACCAGGAGGCCTGACATGGACCGCACGGAACTCGCCCTCGTCAGCGCGTCTGATGAGGTGCTCGACGTCATCCGCCTGACGATGGGCCAGGCTGTCGAGTGCTGCGGCTGGGTCGAAGGCGAAACGGTTACGGCGCCGAACGGCAAGGGCAACCGCTGGATGCTCGTTGTCCGCGAGGATGCACCAGTGGATCCGGAAATCGAGGTGGCGACCGAGGAAGTCGTTAGTGTCGAAGCCGATCGCGTCGTCAAGGCGCGCGGCAAGCGGGCGCTGACCGTGGACGAATTGATGCCGCGCTACGGGGCGGCGATCCAGGCGCATCTCGACGCCGTGGCGGCCGAGCGCCGGTATGACGGCATCAGCACGGGCGTCTCCTATCGCGACGATCCCGATCCGGGTTTTGCCGCCGAGGGCCAGGCGCTGTTTGCCTGGCGCTCGGCCGTGTGGGCCTATGCCATGAGCGAACTCGCCAAGGTGCAATCGGGCACGCGCGCCATCGTGACACCGGCCGAATCCGTGGCCGAGCTGCCGGAATTCACCTGGCCCGAGGCGAGCTGATGCTGCGGCTTACGAACCACGTCGGGTTTGGGGCACGGCGGCGAGGCGGCGCCAACAACTTTTTCGGCGACCTGCAGGGCCTTGGCCTCGACACCGGCCTCGTGCGTTGCGTCGATGCCGGCGCGGCAAAGAGCTATCCCGGCACGGGGCAGACCTGGGCCGATCTCAGCCCGGCCGGGAACGATCTCTATCTCGGCTCGAGCTCCGGTGCCGACGCGGCTGATCAGGCGTTCACCGGCACGGCCGGAGAGGTCGGGCCCGACACGTATTTTTCGTCGGATGGCGGAGATTACTTTGTCGAAGCCGCCGCGGTGATGACGGACTGGCATAAAGACAATGCACTGTGGTCGGCCGTTTGCCTGGTCTACTATGTCGGTGGGACGACGTATCTCTTTGGCAACCGCAGCAACGCAGGGCCGGGCACACGGGCGCTGATCCTCTCTGACAAAGTCTATGCCCAGGTCTACAACGCCAGCGGGCTAGCACTCAATCATTCCACGACGGCCACGCTAACGACAGATGCATGGCACGCGATCGGGCTATCTCTGGACGAGGCGGGGGACGCCCTGCGCATATCGATCGACACGACGCAAGAGACGTTCACGGGAGCCTATACGACCCCGTCGACGGGAACGCCTCAATACGCGCTAGGCCGTGTCGGAGATAACGGCTCAGGGGCCACGCCCGCGCCATCTGGCACCCGCTTCGGCCGCCTCGCCATGTGGGACGGGGTGGCGCTCTCCGCGGCCGATCTGAGCGCGATCTACGCCCAACAGAAAGAGCTCTTCACGACGCTGCCGTGACCCGTCCCGGTGGGGCTGCCGGCGCCCCACGCACTGTGCGCAGCCGGGGCGGGTGACCTTTTTCGAACATCGGAGACGATCCATGAACCTCGTCTGGAACTGGCGCAGGGTGCTGCGCCATGCCTGGAGTTTGCGCCTCATCGCGCTGGCGGCGCTTCTCTCTGGGCTCGAAGTCGCACTGCCTTATGCGGGCGACCTCCTGCCGATTCCGCCGGGCCTCTTCGCCCTTCTCTCCCTCCTCACCACGGCCGCCGCCTTTGCGGCCCGGCTCATCGCGCAAAGGAGTGTTTCCGGTGTCCAGTAGCAGGCTCAAGAAAGGCATCTTCGGCACGGTCACGGCGCTCGGCATTCTCGCCGTCGGCTTCGTCGGCGGCTGGGAGGGCAAGCGCAACGTCGCCTATCGCGACATCGTGGGCGTGCCGACGATCTGTTTCGGGGAAACCCGCGGCGTGAAGATGGGCGACACCGCGACCGACGCGGAATGCGCCACCATGCTCGGCGACGGCCTCGTGGAATTCGAAGCGGGCATGCGCTCGTGCCTGCGCGATCCCGATGCGATTCCCGATGAAAGCTACGTCGCGTTTCTGTCGGCCGCCTACAATATCGGCCAGCGCGCCTTCTGCCGCTCCTCCATGGCGCGGCGCTGGAACGCCGGCGATCTCCGCGGCGCCTGCGACGCGCTGCTCATGTGGAACAAGGCCGGCGGGCGCGTCATCCGCGGACTGGTCAACCGGCGCAAGGCGGAGCGCGAGCTCTGCCTCGAGGGCCTCACATGAGCGCGCTCCTCGCCAACCCGTGGGCGATCGTCGCGGCGGTCCTCGCCGTCCTCGCCTCCTATGGTGGCACCTATGCCGTCGGCGACCATTATGGCTACGCCCGCGCCGAGGCGACATGGCAGGCGAAATACGACCGCCTCGTCGCCGACACCGAAAAGGCCTCGGCCAAGGAGGTGATCCGCCAGCAGCAGGCCAATGCGGAGGCCCGCCGGGCCGCGGACGAGACCATCGCGGAGCTCCGCTACCAGCTCGCCCAGCAGGACGTCATCATGAAGGATCTCGAAAATGCAGCGGACAACGATCCCAATGCTCTGCGCGACTGTCTTGGGCCTGACAGCGTGCGGCGGCTCCAAAATCCTGCCGGTCGCTGAGGCGCCGATCCTGGAGCCGGCGCCGGCGGAGCTTTCCGCGCCCTGCGCCGATCCGGTGACCCTGCCGGGTCGCGGTCTGACCCAGGCGGAGGTTGAAAAGCTCTGGGCCCGCGACCGGGTCGCGCTGACGCGCTGCGGCCTCACCAAGCGAGCCGTCGTCGAGTTCTATGCGCGGCGCGACGCGGCGCTTTCGGGCGATTCCCGGGGCCGCGGGAGCTGAGATGTCGGAAGAGCTGATGTGGCTCGTCGGTGCGCTCGTGTCCGTCGTGAGCCTGATCGGCGGCGCGATCGTGCGCGACCGCTATCAGAGCGACAAGGTGTCGACGTCGGAGCGACGGCTCTCCGACCAGATGAAGGATGGCGACGACCGTCTGCATGAAAGGATCAACCGGGTGCGCGACGAGCTGTCGGAAAACTATGTGCGCCGCCCGGATCTCGAAGGCCATCTCGCGCGTCTCGACAGCCAGCTCCAGGAGCTGCGCAGCGACGGCAAGGCGCAGAGCCGGGAAATGGCGTCCCGCATGGATGCGCAGCGCCAGGAAATGACGGAGCGCCTCGACGCCATCATGGCGGCGCTCACCACCACCGCCCGCACGCCGCGCCGCAAGAGTGCGGCCCCCAAAAACTGAGGGCCACAAACTGACTGCCGCCGCTCGCGGGGCAAATGTCCATCCCTGTCCTTTTCTCAATGTCCATTCCTGCCGATTGGAGAAAGCCATGAGCGCCACGACGTTCACGGACGACACCGCATGCGCCGAGGCGATCGCGCGCATCGGCGCGATCCGTGCCGACCTCGCCCGCATCGAAACGACGAAAACGAAGGCGGTGGCGAAGGCCGCCGCGACAGCGGAAGAAAAGGCGAGCCCGCTGCAGGAGGAAGAGGCCGGCCTCGTCGCCGCCGTCGAGGCCTATTGCGCCAGGGAGCGCAAGCGCCTGACCGACAACGGCAAGTCCAAGACGGCGGAGTTCAAAACGGGCAAGGTCGCCTGGCGCAAGGGCCAGGCGAAACTCCTCATCGACCCGACGCTCGAAGACAAGATCCTCGACAGGCTGAAAAAGCTGCAGGGCTTTACCAAGACGACGGTCGCGATCGACAAGAGCGCGGTGAAAACCTCGCTCACCGACGACAAGGCCTCGCCGCTCAAGCGCATCAAGGGCCTGTCGATCGAGGAGCCGAAAGAGACGTTCTCGGTGACGCCGACCGGCGCGGAGCTCACCCCGCGCAAGGATCTCTAGGCGGCGCGCATCAGGCCAGCATGTCGAGGCTCTGGTCGCCGTAATAGACGATGTCCTCGGGACCGGCGAGGATCTCGTCGAGCCCGTCGCCGCCATAGACGGTGTCTGTTCCACCGCCGCGCACGTCGATCGTGTCGTTGCCGGCCCCGCCGAAGATCAGGTCGGCGCCGTCGCCGCCATAGATCAGATCGTCATCGCCGCCGGCATAGACCGTGTCTGCGCCGGCCCCGCCATAGATGACGTCGTCACCATCTCCCCCGAAGATTTCATCGCGCCCCGACCCGCCGCCGAGCACGTCGCTGCCATTGCCGCCGCCGAGCTCGTCGTCGCCGTCCTGGCCGAAGAGCTGGTCGTTGTGATCGCCGCCATAGAGCGCGTCGTTGCCCGTGCCGCCCTGGATGGCGTCATGTCCGGCATTGCCGAGGATGGTGTCGTTGCCGGCGCCGCCCAGGATGGCATCGTCGAAGTTCGAGCCGTTCAGAAGGTTGTCGCCGCTGTCGGGGCCATAGAGTCCCTGAATGTCCGTGATGTTGACGTTGTGCAGCTGCAGGGTCTCGTGATTGTAGGGATACATCACCGACCACCAGTCCGGATCATGCGTCAGGCCCATCGGCGCGTGGCCGATTTCGTGCTCCAGCACCGAGAGCTGGTTCATCTCGTCGGCATCGGCCGGGTCGAGGATGATCCTGACGTCGAGAACTTCGTGGCTCGAGGCATCGTAATGCCAGGTGCAGCGGCCGAGCGTGCCGCCCGCCCCGTCGATCGGCTCCCAGCCGATGGTGATCTCTGCCGCCCCATAAGGCACCTCGCGAAAATCGAGCTCGACCCAGGGATCCCAGAGCGCAAAGGCCTGCCGCGCCAGCTCCGGATCGAAGCCCGGATCGCATGCCCAACTCGCCACCGTTCCAGGAAAGTGTTCGCCTGTGAGTGCCATTGCGGCCTCCCCTTGCCTATAACCGTCCCCGGATATAATAAAAGGGGACGGTTATTGCAATAGACGGGGACGCTTATCAATGGCTTTGACAAACTTTCCGGGGACGGTTAGTCGCAAAAAGATGGGACGGCCGCCGCTCAAGGTTCGCGAGACAAAGGTCCGGCTGACGGAAGAGCAGCGGCGGGCGATCGAAGAGCTCGTCGGGCAGAACCGCATGTCGGCTTTCATTCGCGAGGCGATCGACGCGGAGATCATCCGCCGGCGGCAGGAGCTCGGCTTGAGCGCCGCCACGGATACCGTCCAGGTGCGCGCTGCCGTGCTCGCCTGGGAGGCGATGACGCCCGAAGCCCGTCAGTCCTGGATTGCCGCCGTCGAGGCCGACAAGAGCGACGACGCCTGACGCCGGCCCGGCTGCAGCGGCCGGGCACGCCCGTCGACGCCGAGGCAGTCCGGGCACAGGATCGTTTCGCGGGGCAGGTCGGACGAAACCAGAAACATATCCGTCTTTCCCATTGTCACACCTTTGGTCACCACGAGCCGCAAAACGCCTTCGCCATCGCAGCGTGGGCAGGAGCTCATGGTGCGAGCCTCGCTTCCGCGGCTTCCATGTCGGCCGCATGCCCGCTGTCTTCGGCCTTGCTTCGGTCGAAAGCGTCCAGCGGGTCCGCATCCTCCGGCAGATCGAGCGCGGCGCGAAGCTGCTCCTCTTGCCGGGCCACGCGCTGGCGAAGCTCCGCCTCCCGTCGCGCTTGAACAACGACATCGTCCTCCGGTGCTTCCGCCGGCGTCTCGATCGCGCGGCGCCAGCGGAGGAGTTTCTCGTCGGCATGGGCCTTGCGTTTGGCCATCTCCGCCTCGTCCGGCGGCGGGGGCTCTTCGCTGGCGCGCAGGAGCCGGTCGATGACGGCGGCCTCGCAGGCGAAGGGCTCCGCCATGCGCCGGACGAGGCGGGCGAGCTGCGGCGGGGTGGGTGCATAATCGGTGGAGAGCCCCGAGCGGTCCTGAAAGAACGCCTGGCGCGCCGCGACGGCGGCAAAGAGCGGCACGCCGTCGAGCGCCTCGAAATAGGCCTCGGCGCGAAACGCCGCCGTCTCGGCGGCGACGGGCATCAATTGCAGGATCGGGTTGATCAGCTCCTCGCCGAGCTCGCGCGGGCTCGCCGGCCGCAGCGCGACGTCGAGCTTCTGCGCCTGCCTGCCGAGCGCATCCCGCTCCTCATCGTCGAGACCGCTTCCCGCCCGAAAATGGTCAGGATCGACCATGCGCCCGGTTAGCCGCGGCGAGAGCAACGGCGGCGGCGATCGTCTCCGCCCGGCCCTGTCTGCCCCCGCCTGGTTGTCCGGCGCCTGGCTGTCCGGCACTGTCCCGGCCGCGCCATCGACCAGGCGAACCTCTTTCTGGGCTGTCAGCTTCGCCATCCTCTTTCCTCCTGAAAAACCTGATGTTTCCGTGTCCGTCCGCCGCGGGCACCTGCACCGTCCGGCGCTCGCGCGCCTCCGTCACGGCGGCCGCAAAATACGACCAGGTGCGCACCGAGCCGGCCGGTCTTCGGAGCGCCACGGCCCGGATCGCCGGCAGAATGTCGGCCTGAAGCGAGCAACCGGCGGCGAGCCAGCGGAGCGGTTCGGCCGGGTCGGCGAGATGCGGCCCCGCCATCAGGGCCGGACCGGCCGCCTCGCGAAGACGGGCCAGGAGCTCCCCCGGCGAGACGGGGATGCGTTCCATCTCCGGGTTTCGAAGGCCTCGCCTCTCTCCCTCCGCCTTTTCCGAAAAATCTCGCGCGTCAGCAGCAGCAGCAGAATCTTCCGATAGGAAGATCTCCGTTGTTGGGGGCGCGCGTCGCGTGCGCACGCGTATGGTGCCACCCTCAGGGTGGCACCCCCTGCCACCCTCAGGGTGGCACCCCTGCCACCCTGGAGGTGGCACCCCCTTGTCTCCAGATGATTGAGACGGGGAGGCTAGAGCCTCGCTTTCGGGAGACGGCACTCCCTCGGCAGGCTCAAGACGAGACGGCCCGGCGGAAACGGCATCCATTTCCGGGCCATGTCGTCGACGGTCTGGCAGAGCGGCATCTGACCAGACCTGCGGCGGAACGGCATCCGCCAGGGGAACGGCATCCCCATGAGCGGGAACGGCATCCCGCCTCTCGGTCAGGACGGCACCCGACGCGAAAAGATCGTATTGCTGGGCCGAGAACTCGACCGGGATTCCGGGGGCCTCGCGGCGAATGCGATAGCGGCAGGCCTGGCCCGCGCCTTTGCCGGAGCGGATCTCGATCCAGCCGGTGGCTTCGAGGAGATAGAGCGCCGCCTGCAGCGTCTTGCGCGACACCGAGAGCTCGTCCGCCATCGTTCGCTGCTTGCGCGAGCACCAGCCCGTTTTGGTCGAGGCCGCCTCGGCAATGAGCAACAGCGCGTCCTTGGCGCTCGGCGTCAGCCGCCGGTCGCGCGCGACGCCGCGCGGCAGGATGGCGAGTTTTGGCCCTGATGTTCTGGGGCCCGTCATGCGGCCGCCTCGGACGAGGTGGCCTTCGCGGATCCAGAGACGAACGGCATTCCCAGGTCGAGGTTCGGCGCCGGCGCCGCATCGGTGAAGAAAAGCCGGTTGCGCGCCAGGAACACGTTGCCATCTTCCTTGCTGCGCCACGCCGCCCCGCGGGGCAGCGGCTCGGACGTGCTCGACCACAGAAACCAGGCATGGTTCTGGCTCGGCCCGTCTTTCTTCTGCTCCAGGTTCACCCAGCGAATGCGGTCGGTGAGCACGATCTTGCCCAGATAAGTCGGGCAGTCGCGAAAGAGGTGCGTCCGCGTGATGCCGCTGTCGAAATCGACTTGCAGCAGCATGGCGAGCGACCCGCCGCGAAACGCCAGCATGGCGAGCGCCCGCTCGACTGCGGCGAGTGCCAGGCGCCCGCCCGGCCCATAGGGCGGATTGGTGACGATCGCGCCGATGTCCCGGCGTGCCGCATCGGCAAGCGGCGACGCGAAGAAATCGCCACGTTTGATCGGAACAGGCGAGACGCAGTGAAGGTCTGACGTTTTGAGCGGGGCGATGTCGGAGCCGACAAGCACGGAGCGCGAATACCCAGCCGCATTCAGCTCCGCCAGGATATGACCGCCGCCGGCGAAAGGATCGGCGATCACGTGACGGCAGGGCAGAAACCCCGCCGGCAGAGCCGAGAGGAGCGCCCCCGTCACCCAGTACGGCGTGAAATAGCGGTCGTGTTCCGAGCGGCGATAGGCGCTTTTCGCTCTCATGACACCCCCATCATGATCGGCGCCCCTCCGCGAGCAGACGATGGAGACGGAAGAGCCGATCGTCCGGCAGGGTGAGCGCGGCGCGCACCGGATCCTCGCGAAAGCGATCCCAGGCCTCCTCCTCCGCGTCGATGACCTCGGCCTCGACGAGAACATGCCGGTCGAGCGCGAAAAGCCGGGCGAGATCGGAGCGGAAGCGCCGCGCGGATGTTCTGTTGCGGCTGGCGCGAACGCCCGGAAGAGCGATTTGCAGATTCCGGCAGACCGAAACCACAGAGGCCGGGCTCGGCGCGCCGACTTCCATCGCGATTTCACGCGCGCTTCCGCACCCCACCGCGATGGCTCTTTCGACGGCGGCAGCCTTTTCCAACTTGCTCATGGCCCGCCAGGTCATGCCGCGTCCTCGCCCGCCATCTGCCTGGCAGAGCTGCGGCGCAGATAAAACCGGGCGCGATGGGCGGCGCAGACATGCGGCCCGTCGTCCTTTTCCACGGGCGCGCCGCAACAGCGGCGCTGGTCGATCGGCGCTTCGTCGAGAAGTGCGGCGCATTGGCGGGACGTGCGATCGAGGAAGAGCACCCCGACCCCGTCGAGCGGCTCGATGGCCCCGTCGGACGCATCGCCGGACATATGGTCGGACACATCACCAGACGCCGGGCCAGAGACGGAAGAGGGCACAGAGGCGGAAGAGGATGAGTCCGGTTTCTGCCTGGCCTGCCTGGCACGCCCCGCAGTTGCGCCGCGAACGCCGCGTCGGCACTGCACCCCCGGAAGGTCGATTTTCGCCCGCTTGCACACGCCGATGATGGCGTTGCGCGACGGCACGCCGAGCGCCTCGGCGATCTCGTTGGCGCTGCCGGCCCCCTCCGCGATCGCCGCTTCCACGGCCCGCGCCTTTTCGTCGGGCCGCATATTTTCCCATCTCGTGGTGGGCTGGTCCATCATTGGCTCTCCCCCCATCATCGGCTCTCCCCACTATCCGCCAGCCGCTTCTGCAGGCGCAAAAGCGCGTGGCTCGCCTCCTCCACCTCGACGAGGCAGTGTTTTCTCTCGCGCGTGTCGATCTTGCCGTCGGAAAGGGCCTCCAGAAGTGCGACGCTCGCCTCCGCGGTCTCGCGGGTGACGCCGGCGAGGAGCGCCGACCAGTCCGGCCGCGGCGCCTCCTCGCTCTCGCCAAACGGACGCAGCTCATAGCCTTGGAGCGCGGCGAGCGTGGCGAGGATGATCGGCCGGCCGGCGGCGCGATCGACGTCGAGCGCGATGTCGAGCGGCATGAAGCGGTCGGCGAAGTCGTCTCCGCTCGAGGCGTATTTCGACAGAGCCGGATGGCGCACCCGCGTCGCATGTTGCACGCATTCCGCGCCGCCCGCCTCGCGCAGCGCGCGGTCGGTGGCGGATTTCAGCCGGGCCCGGTCGGCCAAACTCGTCGGGCGCGCATTGTCTGAGCCCATCACAACCTCACATTACGGAAATATTGGTACGCGCCAGTTCCGTGACCGGGCGCGGCCCATATGGTGAAAGAAAAGAGCCGGGGCGCCGCGCGAGAGACGGCGCCCCGGCAGTCGGCCGGGAGCACGTCCGGCTGGGAGGAAAGGGGAGGGGGGCATGCATCGTCACGCCTGTTCCGGCGCGATCCGGATTGCCCGGTCGGTCGGGGCGGAAAGGTCGGCCTCGCCGGCATGGAGGGCGACCAGGAGATCGGTGCCGACCTCCGAAAGCCCCGCCGCATGGGCGGCCGCAATCAGGGTCGGCCAGCGGATGACGGGAATGGAGCGCCGGCGCTTCCACTCGGCAGCGGTCGAAACCGGCACGGGCGGGTCGAAAAGACCGGCGACCCGGGTGGAGCCACCCAGGGCGTCGAACAGATCCGCGATCGATGCGATGTCCTTCATGGCTCCACATTACGCGTTTTGCGTAACAAAGGCAACGCATCATGCATGACGCAAAATGCGATATGTCGCGCATGTCATCCGGACCCTCGGGAAAAAGCGACCGCCTGCGCCAGGCGCGGCAGGATGCGGGCTATGCCACGGGCAGCGACGCGGCCCGCGCGTTCGGCTGGGCGATCTCCACCTATCTCGGCCACGAGAACGGCGACCGCGGCTTTTCATCCGCGACCGCGGAGCGCTATGCGCGCGCCTTTCGCGTGTCGGCCGCCTGGCTGTTGACGGGCGAGATGGCGCCGGCGCGCAACCATCTGCGTGTGCCGCTCGTCGGCTATGTCGGCGGCGGCGAGCGCGTCGTGCCGATCGACGATCACGAGAAGGGCGCCTCGCTGGAGACGATCGATCTCGACTTCGCCGATTTCGATCCCGTCGCCGTCCGCGTGCGCGGCTCCTCGATGGCGCCGGCCTATCGCAACGGCGACGTGCTCGTCTGCTCGCGCGTGGAGGGCGCCGATATCGAGCGCGCCCTCAACCGCGACTGCGTCGTGATGACGGTCGACGGCGAGGGATATCTCAAGATTCTGCGCCCGGGCGACAAGCCCGGCACCTATCGGCTGCGCTCCTACAACCCGGCTTTCGAGGACATCGAGAACGTGGCGCTCGCCTGGGTCGCGCCCGTCAAGATGCGGCTGATCTCGTAAGTCTCGGCCCCGCGTTCATTTTTCGTCCCTCATTCGCGGATGAAAAAATGAACACGCCCAATCAGCGGAGAAGCTTCATCAGCCTGTCGCGGCGCTGATCCTCAAGGCGGCGATCCTCGCCGGCAAGGTCCACCATCGCTTCGGAAAACGTCTCGAAGAGCGCCACCTGGCCGCCGGACCCGCCGATGCGCGAGATGCCGCCCGCCGCCTCGTTCAAGGTCGGCCGGTCCCGGAGGATCCAGAGCCGCGCGAGATCGCGGTCCCATTCGCCGGGCTCGCGCCCATAGGCGTTGCGCGCATCGATGTAATCGAGAAGGAGATCGACCTCGGCGGGGGCGAGCTCCCGGTCGGCGCGGGCGATCCAGATGAGCGCGCGAAGGCCGGGCCGTGCCCGGTTCATCACTGCCTGATGCGAACGCTTCACCTCCGGCGGCGGATCGACGAAGCGCGCAAAATACGCTTTCGGGTCGGCGATCTCCTCGCCGGAGCGATGGTCGATCATGCGCAGAATCCTGTCGGCGCGAAAGGTGCGCTCCGCCTCGGCCGAGAAGCAATAGGCGTCGACATAAAGCGCCTGGCCGGAATCGGACCGGACGGAATCGTAGACGTCCTTGACCTCGATGACGCGGCGCGACCGCTCGTCGTCGCGGTTCTGGTAGGTGATGCCGAAAACGAGACCCGAGACGGCATGCGCCTTGTTCGGGCCGGGCGGCGCCTCCGGCGGGCCCAGAGGCGGCCGGGGCGATGACCGGGAAGGGGCGGAACCGGACGCGCCTGAAACCCATGTGCGGGAATCGCCCGCGGATGCGCCTCGGCTTTGCTGTCGATGCGCGTCGTCGTCGTTGCTCGCGGCCCATCGCCGGGCGAGCCAGATCGCACCCGCGATCGCCATGATGATGATCAGCCATGTCATGCGCGAACCCGTTGCACAAACGGTCGAACGTCAACCCGGGATGTTAACGCGGCAGTCCGCGCGCGCACAGCGCGACGCGGCCCGCTGATTCGTCGCAGGAAAAACGCTCTTTGCGCAATTACGCAAAATGCGTTGACGTGATTACGCAAAACGCGTAACGTCTGCCTCAGTCATCTCGACGGAGGCTTCGATGCGCAACCCGCTCGACAATTCCCAAAACGCCTATCGCCCCGCGAAGATCTACAGCGCGTCCGGCGATGCCGATCGGCCGCTCCCGGTCTATTTCAGCGGCGACATCAATGCGCCGCGTGTGCCGCAGGATGCCTTCGGCCTGTTCGGGCCGTCGCCCGCCGAGCGGCGCCGGCGCCGGCGCGGCCATGTCGCTTTGACGCTGGCGCTCGCCGCGATCCTGACGCTCGCCGCCGCATCGATCGCTTTGATGGCCGATCCGGCGCTTGATCCGGCCTTGGGCGAAAAGCTCGCCGTCACCGCTTTCGTCGCGGGCTTTGCCGCCGTCGGCGCGCTTCTTGTCGCCTTCGCGATCTCGGTGGTTCAGTCGGGGCAGGGACGGTCATGACATACGTTCCGACCATCATTCCGGACATCGGTTGCGCGGAGGTCGCGCGCGCCGTGGTGCTGCAGCGCCCGCATGAGCGGCTGGCCGCCTGCACCCGCCGCCTCGCCGGTCTGACCCGCCGCATCTGCGCCGACGCCGACGACCATGTCGCCCGCCTGCACGCGGTCGCCACGCTCCCCGAGATCGACAACCTCCTCGCCGAGATCGACGCTCTAGAGGCGGAGATGCGGTCATGAGCGCGCAAGACACAGCCTATGAAGGATGGGCGGCCTTGGAGCTGATGGGGCATCGACGTCGCGTCGGCTATGTGCGCGAGGTCGAGGCGTTTGGCGGCAAGCTTCTGCGCATCGACATCCCGGTGGAGGGTGCTGAGGACGTCACCGAATTCTACGGCTGCACCTCTCTCTATGCGCTGCGTCCCGTCTCCGAAGAGATCGCGCGCGACTATGCGAAGGCCTCCGGCGATCCGCGTCCGGTGCGTCCGGTCGCATACAGGATCGAAGAACGGCGCGAGGTCGACGATCGCGGGGTCGACGATGACGACATCCCTTTTGATGGAGAGGGCAATGTCTAGCTTTCTCTCTTTTTCCCTGCCCGCCGAAGCCCCCATCCCCGGGCAGGGGCCCCGCCGACAGATTGTCCGGCGGGTGAGCGAGGCGCGCTCAAGCGCCCGAGCCGGTGCGAGGCCGGCACCCTCTCGCCCTGCAGGGGAGGAGCGCCGCGGCGGCGCGATCTCTGCGGACGACGGCGCGGCCGGGCCTTCCGGCAAAACCCCAACCTGCTCCCCAGGGCCGGCCGGGCATGGTGCCCGCGCCCCGGCCGCGCCGTTTCAGATCCCAAGCAACAAAGGAGAACCTCGTCATGGAGAAGATGGACAGCACGTCGGACGAAAGAACGGCGAACAACGTGATGCGCCACGAATACCGGGTGCTGAGCGAAAACGAGAAGGTCGACATGAAGGCGATCAAAGATGCGGGGCTGGAGATGATCCGGCACATCGACACCATCGCCTCGCATCGGCCCGGAGGAATGACGCGAGAGCTCTCTCTGGCCAAGACCAAGACCGAAGAGGCGGTGATGTGGGCCGTGAAGCACATCACCGCCTGACGGATGGCACGGCCGCGCCGTTTCAGATCCCAAGCCCAGGCGGCGCGCTGACGCATCACCGCCAGCACCCAAAACGAGGAGGCCGTGATGGCTGACGAAACACCCATGCCGGACGATGTCGTTCGCAAGCTCGCAGATGGCATTTTGATCGGGGTCGGCGAGCAGGCGCTTGCAGCGAGAGCGAAGCAGACCGGAGATGACCTCATGGCGTCTGACAATCCGGAGCTACGTCTCGCGGGCTCTCTTTATGCGCGCGGCTATCGCCAGGCGTGGCTGGATTGGATGGCGCGCGATGCGCTTCCAAAGGGACCCGCCGGCTTTGCCGAAGTCTCGAACTCATTTGCGTCCGTGACCGCCCTGCAGATCATCGAGATCGCTGCCTCTTACTGCGCCGGCGCGAGTCGATCCGGCCCGCTGATGCGCGAAATCGTCGACGTCATAACGGCGGACATCTCGAACAAAGCGCGCCATTTCGTCAAGCCGTGCGGCGAGGCGATCGATCTGCGCAAAAAGGGAGATGCGTGATGGCTGAAACAACCGACACGCGCGGCACCGGCGGTGTCGCGGCCGATCAGCTGCGATCGCTGATCGAGCGCATCGAGCGGCTGGAGGAAGAGAAGAAAGAGCGCGCCGACGACATTCGCGACGTCTACCTCGAAGCGAAATCGAACGGCTTCGACACGGCCGTCATGCGCCAGGTCGTGAAGCTCCGCAAGCAGGACTCTGCCGAGCGCCAGGAACAGGAAGCGATCCTCGACCTCTATCTGCACGCGCTGGGCATGGCGCCGGATGCGGGGGAAAGGGCATGAACGGCATGACGAAAAAAGAGCGCATCGCGCTCGGCGAGCGGGTGGCGTCGCTCGAAATGGCGATCGCGAAAATCGAGAATGCGCGGAAACCGTTCGACGAGGCGATCAAAGTGATCGTCAACGCGCGCGACGAGATGCTGGAGGCGGCTGGCGTCACCGAGGTCCTCGGCTATTGCGAGACATGCGCGGCACCGCTCTTCGACGGCGATCGCGGCCATTACGCCTCCGAGCCCGGTCTTTACTGGTGCGAAGAGCACGCGCCCACCTGGGGCGAGCTGCGGGAAGAGGTCGAGGCGCTGCCTGACGGCGCGGCGAGCGACGGCGGATGGACGAAGGCTGAGCTCCTCCGCATGTGCGCGCTGCACGATCCGGACGAACGCAATGTGTGGGTGCTGTGATGAGCGCACCTGAGAAAGGTCAGATCAAGAAGCTAGAGCAAGAGAACGCCGAGCTTCGCGAAAGACTCTGCGTCTTTCCGGAGATGCTGACCGCGCTGAAAATCGCCTTGTGCTGGATGGACGAAGACTGGGTTGCATATCCGGCAGTCAGCAAAGCGATCCGCAAGGCGGAGGCCCTCGCTGCATCCGACACGATCGCCGCGCGGGTCGATCGGCTGCGCGCGAAAGGCATTCGACCGCAGATCACCGGCGACGAACTTATCGCGCTGACCTCCGACCCCGACGATCCAGGGGCCCGGGCATGATCCTCACCTGTCACGACTGCCCGCGAAAACTCGCCTTCTGCGGCGTCGGCGCGGCCGCCAGGCGGCGCTATGCCGGCCTCTTCGGCTGGCTGGAGAGGGCCGGGCATTTCGTCTGCCCGACATGCGGGGGCGAAAGGTGACCCGCGCGCGCAAAGGCGGCTGGACTTGGGGCCCAAGTGAGGGCGCACGGTTGCGATCACTCTCCTGCGGCGCGGGCATCCAATCCACGACATTGGTCCTGATGGCGCTGCACCGCGAGATCGGTCCGATGCCCGATTCAATTATCTTTGCCGATACGGGCGATGAGCTGCCCGCAACGCTTCGTCATCTGGATTGGCTCGAAAGTGAGATCGGGCGACAGACCAACGGGCAGATTGCGGTGCATCGCGTCTCGGCTGGGCGACGCCTATCCGACGATATTCGAGCAAGAGCGGAAGGGCGGCTTAAGCCGAGACAAGATGGTCGGCCAGGTCGTTTCGTGGCGGCCCCATTTTTCACTGCGAATGGCGGCCAAGGCCGGCGCCAGTGCACCCGCGAGTTCAAGATCGAACCGCTTACTAAGAAGCAGCGCGAGCTTCTCGGCTACAAGGCCCGACAGCGCATTCCAGCCGGCTCGTGCGAGGTGTGGATTGGTATCTCCACCGATGAGGTGGTGCGTGCCGGAGCTGCATTTGATCGCTGGATCGTCAATCGCTTCCCGCTTCTAGAAGAGCGGATGAGCCGCACCGATTGTGCTGCCTGGCTACGGCAGAATGGCTATCCGATCCCGCCCAAAAGTGCCTGCGTTTTCTGCCCGTATCGTTGCGATTCTGAGTGGCGTTGGCTGAAAGAAAACGACCCAGACGCTTGGAAAGAAGCGATCGAGATTGATCGCATGATCCGCGCGACACCTGGGATGCGGCACGCCGAATACCTGCATGCGTCACGTCGGCCATTGGAAGATGTCGACCTGTCTACAGCCGAAGAGCGCGGCCAAGGATGGTTGCTGGAGTGCGACGGGGGATGCGGATTATGACCCGCGACCTCCTCGCCACGCGGCGGCGGCCCCCCCAGGCAAGGGGCGAGCCCGGCCTTGCCGAGCTGACGCGGGCGCGCGCGCTCGCCGCGTCGCTGGTGCTGCGCCATGGCGAGGAGCTTCTGCCGATTTTCGACCGGCTCGACCGCGAATGCGCCGCTCTGGAAAAGCGCGAAGACGCGCTCGACCGCGTGCGCGCCATCGCCGCGACACGGGCCCAGGCTGCGGCCGGGTGAGGGAGGGACAGCGAGATGAAGACCGCCGATTTTCGCAAAGAGCTGATGGCGATCATGCCGGGATATCGTTGGACGGTGCACAAGGGCGGCAGCCCGGCGCGCATGGCGGCGACGGGCATTCAGTCGAGCGGGTTCAACCGCCTCTCTACTCTCCGTGTCGTGCGGACCGAAAAGGACGGCCGCGTCTGGTATGAAACTGCGTCGTCCGATTATGGCGCTCGCAGCGGCTGGGAAGAGCGTTACGGAGACCTGACGCTGGCGCGGGCGCTTCGCGGGCTGCAACATCATTATGAAATGATGCAGGTCAAGTTCGGCCGTCTCGCCACGTCTTTGCAGAGAGGGCGAAAGCCGGACGACAACGCGGTGCGCCGATGACACGGCCCCGCGAGACCGACCTCAAAACCCTCCGCGCTCTGGCGTCCGACATGCAGTCCGCGCGGGCCGAGCGGGCGGTGAACAACCTCGTCTATGTCGTCCATGCCGGCGCCCTGGCAGCGGCCTCGGAGGCCGCGCTCGCCGCGGCGATGGCAATCCGCGCCGTGCATCTGACGCGCGTCACCGCAAAGGACGGCCGCCACGCCGGAGATCCCCGCTGGCTCGCCCGCGCCGCGACCCGCTGTCGCGAGATCATCAATGCCTGGGAGGCGAACAATGGGTGAAGAGAGCAAAGTGGCGGTCGAGGGGAGAGGTAAGGGCGGAACTGGCGACCCGCACGACCCCGATCGCCATCGCATCTATGCGGCGCTGCAGACGCTCCTGGCCGGAGAACCGCGCCTTTCGGCAATCGCAGCTCTTGCTGACAGTCTGGCCGCAGGCGTCGGGACAACCGTAGAGACGCCTCAGCAGGCGCAAAAAATTCTGCGGCAGTTCTCCGACGACATGTATCGAAGCGTGCTGAACAACTGGGACTATTATCAATCGCTGCCAAGCGAGATGAGTGGCGAGCCGGGCCATGGAGGCATGTGATGGACCTCCTGCCTATCTCTGATGAATATCTTCGCGATCAGCACACCATCCGGCCTGGTGATCGGCTCCATCGCCTAATCGCTCGAATGGCCGACACCCACATAGACGACCTGTCGGATGACCGGATCGAACAGATCGAGCGTCTCGTGGACAGCTTCCGTTTAGGCCACGCCGATGGCTCTCGGTTCAATCTTCGGCGGAGGGTTGTGACTTGACCAGACGGCCCGCCGGGCGCAGCATCACCCCATCAGATCGGCGCCCATTTTGCATTACAATGCGCCCTACAAAGGGCCCTACGCGCGATTGAGGGGCGCCCTGAAAGCCCCGGGAAATCTGCTAAAGAGGCCCATCCTGCCGCGCGGTTCGAATCCTCTCCGGTGCGCCATTCCCTCGCGAGAATTGCGAATTCGTAGAGCGCACCTTCAGCTCTGCGTCTGACTGAATACCGTTCGAAACTCAGTTGATGGCTGTGTGGGAAAACGGGCACTATCGCGACGCTATCAGCATTATGAACACGCCGAGCGATCGGCACGCGCATAACAAGGACGGCCGCTTTCGGCAGCGGTGTTGCCTGCAGTTTCACGTGTGTGGCGGCATGACCCGTAAGAACTGCTGTTCGAGCACCTCAGATCCCCATTGCTGTCCGAGCTTTTCCTCGACCAGTTCGAAGCCGACGCGTTCATAGAGATGCTTGGCTGCATCGAGCCCTTGAAAGGTCCAGAGCCGTGTTTCGCGCATGCCACGGCTGTCCGCGAAGCGAAGCGCTGTATCGATCAACCGCTTGCCGATGCCTTGGCCCCGCAGTCCTTCTGCCGTGATGAACCAGCGCAGATGGGCGATGCCTTTGCCCAAATCCTCGCCGTCGATCGCTATCGTGCCAACCGGGAGCCCATCCATATCAGCGACCCAGAAGCCATTCGCTTCATTCTCGAGCCGCGAAAAGAACGTGCCCATATCCGTAGCCAGTCTGGTTTCGAAGGCCGAGCCAAAGCCAACGGTGCGTGCATAATATTCCGCATGCATCTGCAGCATGCGGCCGACGATGCCCGGTCGATAGCCCTGCGAGATCGTCGCCTGGACGGCTTGAGACGATTGCTCGGTCAGCCCAGCGAGCGCTGCGGCGTATGTCTCGAGCCCCTTCGCAATCGTTGCGGCTTCTCTTGTCGACAACGATGATATCGCTCCGGCCACCTGGTCGATGGCATAATCTGTGATACCTGCCAGGCAGGCTTGCCCGCGCTCGGTCAGTTCCAGCCGCTTCATGCGCGTATCGCAATCGTCGCGCTGTTCGGTGAGGTAGCCGTCCGCGATCAGGTTTTTCATCAGCCTGCTGATCGTCGACTTTTCCAAGCGGAGCACTTGCGTCAGGTCGCGGGCATTGGTTGCCCGTCCCGCGCCGATCTCGATGATCGCATGAACGGCCGATGGCGAAAGGTCGGCCCCGGCAAGTGTTGTTTCCATGAACCCGAGTTCGCGCACCAGCCTGCGCGAGACGTCCCGGATTCGTTCGATCATCAAGACGTCGGTCGTCGTCATTGCAGCACGGCAAGATAGTTGCTCTATACAACCATATTATGACGACGATGATGGTGCAAGCGCCAGGGTTGAGGGCAATTCTTGGAAAGGTCGCCTTCTGTCCGGCGGCTCTTGAGCCCGCCAGCTGATTTCTCATCGCCTGCGCCGGGAAGAAAACTCAGGCTTCGCGACCGCGACCCCGTGTCGGTGGGCGCGCGAGCCTGTCAGGCCATGTCTCCCTGTCAGGCCATGTCTCCCTGTCAGACCATGTCCCCCTGTCAGACCATGTCCAAGGAGTGGTCTTCGATCCATTCGTCGAAAGCGATGATAAGGGGGCTGAGCGATCTCCCCAGCTCGGTCAGCGAGCTCGAGGCGGATGTTGATCGATGCGGGCGCCGGCGCACTGTTCGGTGCGTGCTGCGGACGCCTGCCCACGGTTCTGCAACAGGCCGGCTATCCCGCCGAAACGATCGACGCCGTTCTGCTCACCCATGTTCATGGCGATCATTCGGGGGGCCTGACGGTCGCGGGCGAGCGCGTCTTCCCCAATGCCGATATCTACCTTTCGCAAGCCGAATATGACTATTGGATGAGCGATGACGAGCGCGCGCGGGCGGGCGAAAGTCACAAGAAGATGTTCGCCGAGGGGCGCGCGGCTTTGGCGCCTTACGAGGCGGCCGGCAGGCTGCATTTCTTCACCGGCGAGACGGCGCTGTTTCCCGAAATCACCGCCATTCCTGCGTCGGGCCACACACCTGGACACAGCTTTTACCGGATCGCCAGCCAGGGGCAGCATGTTCTGGTGGTGGGAGACATCGTCCACGCCGCCGAAGTGCAGTTTGCGCATCCCAACGTCACGGCGGATTTCGACGCCGACCCGGCGCAGGCTCGCGCGACGCGCGAACGCACGCTTTCCGAGCTGGCTGAGACGCACGAGCTCGTCGCGGCCGAGCATGTCAGCTTCCCGGGTCTCGGCCACGTGACGCAGAACGGCAGCGGTTATCAATGGACGCGCAGCCTTACCAGGGGGCGGTCACCAAGGCGGCCGAGTGATCCGCTTCCCCGTGATCGGCTTCCCGTGATCCACCTCAGCGGGATCTACGTCGCCGGGTCATCGGCTTCGGCATGAAGGAGGGCTATGGCGCAGACATAGCTCTCGCCTTCGCCCGGTGCGGTTCGTCATCGCTTTTTACGCTCGCGCCCACGTCTCGATGTTTTATCCCGGATGGTGATGGGGCATCGTTGCCGGCCGAAGAGAACTCGCACCTGGGAAAGGTCTCCGATGCGCATGTATCAGGTCGACGCCTTCACGGATCAGCTCTTTGCCGGCAATCCGGCCGCCGTTCTGGTGCTTGAGAGCTGGCTGCCCGACAAGCTGATGCTGGCGATCGCACAAGAGAACAATCTCGCCGAGACCGCCTTCGTGAAGCCTCGCTCGGATGGCGTCTGGGATCTGCGCTGGTTCGCCCCCGCCCACGAAGTGGACTTCTGCGGACATGCCACTCTGGCGACGGCGCACATCCTTTTCACGACCTGTGCGGCAACCTCCCCGCTCATCTTTCATACGCGCATGGGCGAGTTGCGGGTGGCAAAAGACGCTGGCGGATATCGCCTCGATATTCCCTGCCTGCGGCCCAAGATGATCGAGGCTCTGCCGTCTGAAATCGGGCGCATTTTTCCTTCGCCGCCCGTCGCTATCTTCCGCAATTTCGAGAATTTCTTCGTCGATCTGGGCGATGCGGACGCCGTGCGTGGTTTCGTTCCGGACCTGGCCGCGATTGCCCGGCTCGGGCCTGTCGGCCTGGTCGTCACGGGCCGGGAAACGCGCGAAGACGGAGCTGATTTCGTCTCTCGCTATTTTGCCCCGGGCGCCGGCATCCCCGAAGATCCCGTGACCGGGTCGATCCACGCGACGCTCGTGCCGTATTGGGCAGAGAGGCTTGGGCGCCAGAAGCTTCTCGCCTACCAGGCCTCGCCCCGCGGCGGATGGCTGAACTGCGAGCTGACCGAGAACCGCGTTCTGCTGGCAGGCAATGCCGTGACCTTCATGAAGGCGACGCTTTCTCTTCCAGACGACACATAGGCAGGCCGAGGTGGAGGCGGGGCGAGCCGCGCCTGAGCGGTGTTCGTCGACGGGCCGATTTGCGCCGGAAGTCGCGACCAGCGCAGCTGGGATTCAGGAACGCCGTTATGCCCGCGCTTCATCGGTCGCAAGGGCGCCCAGCCAGAGCTGAAATGCAGTGGCTGTCGAGGGGTCTCCCGGCTCTCGCGCCGAAAGCAGAACATAGGCGCTGCCATCCGCGTGGAAGCCTTGGGGCGCGGCAAGCAGTCCGGCCCGAATATCGTCCTGCACGAGATGCCACGGCCCGATTGCAACGCCCAGGCCCGCCACGGCGGCCTGCAGGCTGAAATAGAAATGCTCGAAATCCTGTCGGGGGTTGGCCGAATAAGTCTCGCCGGTGATTTCGGCCCATGTCGTCCAGGCCGATGGCCGCGTGCGCGTATGCAGCAGCATGGTCGTTGCATTCATCCGGTTGAAACCGAAAAACTCCCCAGCCTTGTCGGGACGGCAGACCGGGCCGATCCGTTCGTCGAAAAGATGCTGCGAGAGGTAGGTTTCCGGCCAGGTGAAGTCATTGCGGCGTATGGCGAGGTCGATCCCCGATCCAAGGGACACCGGCCCGCCACCGGCCAGCAGGCGAACATCAGCTGTCGGATGTGCGGCATGGAAGAGCGGCATTCGGGGGATAAGCCAGCGCATCATCAGCGTCGGTTCGCATGAGATCGTGACGGGCGCGTCTGCATGTTCGGCCTTGATGCGCTGTGCTTCCTCTTCGATTTCCCCAAGACCGCGCGCCACCACCTGCGCCAGCCTGCGTCCGGCGTCCGTCAGAAAAACCGCACGGTTTCGGCGCTCGAAAAGCGCTGTGCCGAGATCGTCTTCAAGCAGCCTCACCGCGCGGCTGATCGCGCCATGCGTCAAATTCAGCCGATCAGCGGCCTTGCTGAAGCTCTCAAGCTCGGCAGCCACCCGAAAACAGGCGAGCGCGGGGAGCGATATGATGTGCCGACCCATATGTCATTTATTTTCACATATTCGGTCAGAAGTCATCGTTTTTGCCGCTGCTCTCATGGCGCTACCCAAGGGAAAAACCGAAGGGGCACGCTATGGCCGAATGGCTCGCGGTCATCACCATCACCATCTTCGCCGTCATCAGTCCGGGGCCGGACTTCGCCATGGTGTCGCGCAACTCGCTGTCGCTTTCCCGGCGGGCCGGTGTTTTGACCGCGCTCGGCATCGGCATGGGGGTGCTGGTTCATGTGAGCTACACGCTGCTCGGCATCGGGGTGCTGATCCGCGAGTCACCGGGCCTGTTCAACATCCTGAAGCTGGTTGGCGCGGCCTATCTGGTCTGGCTCGGTGCAAAGATGCTGTTCAGCCGCAAGGCCGGGGGACCGGCGGCGGTAAACGAAACGGCTCCGTCTGACCTGGAGGCCTTGCGGATCGGCTTTCTGACGAACGCTTTGAATCCGAAGACCACGATCTTCATCGTCAGCCTGTTCATGCAAGTCGTTCAGGTGGATACGCCGCTGGCGACGCGGATCTCCTACGGGCTCTTCATCTCGCTGGCTCATGTGGTGTGGTTTACCATGGTCAGTCTGTTCTTCGGCGCACCGCGCATCCAGAAGCAGATCTTCAATGTGCGTCATTGGATCGACAGGGTTTTCGGCATGTTGCTGGTCGGCTTCGGGATTGCGTTGGCAGCGACCAATCTTGGGTCTTGAGTGTCCGATAGATCGCCGGCTGGGCTCGAGATCGGGATCGGTGCGCTGCTGAGCGCCCGGGGGACAGCCCCGACCGCATCGAAGAGCGCGATGACAGCGCCGTTGATGATCTGATCAAGCCGTTCGCTTTGGAAGAGGTGCCTGCGTGCAAGCGGGCGACGCGCCGCCTCCGAACTCGACCTGGCCGAACCGCATGGGACGGGCGCGATCCCTGAAGCGCTCAGCTCTTTTTGTAGCGCAGCGCGTCGACGAGAAGGGCGAAGGCGGGAGATTGCTGGCGCCGGCTCGGATAGTAGAGATGGTAGCCCGAGAACGGCTCGCACCAATCCGTAAGCACGCGGACGAGGCGCCCGTGGTCGAGATGCGGCCGGGCCTCGGCCTCGGGCACATAGGCCAGCCCGAGCCCTGCGAGCGCGGCCTTCAGGAGCATAGCAACGCTGTTGAAGACAAGCTGTCCGTCGACGCGCACACGCAGCTCTCGCCCGTTCTTTTGAAACTCCCAGGCATAAAGCCCGCCATGGGTGGGCAGCCGCAGATTGATGCAATTGTGCACGGTGAGATCCTGTGGCGTTTGCGGGTGGGGCCTCGCCTCGAAATAGCTGGGGCTTGCCACAACGGCCATCCGCATATCGGGACCGATGGGGACGGCGATCATGTCCTTCGCCACCATTTCGATGCTGCGCACCCCGGCATCGTAACGCTCGGCGACGATGTCGGTCAGGCCGAAATCGATGACGATCTCCACCTTGATGTCGGGATAGTCCGGCAGGAAGCGTTCAAGCGCCGGCCACAGCACCATCGTCGCGGCATGTTCATCGGCGGTGATGCGGATCGTGCCGGCAGGTTTCTCGCGCAATTCGCTCAAGGCGGCCAACTCCGCGTCGATCTCGTCGAGACGTGCTCCGAGCACGAGCTCCAGGCGCTCGCCGGCTTCCGTCGTCTGCACGCTGCGCGTGGTGCGCGAGAGCAGGCGCAGCCCGAGCCGGCTTTCCAGATTGCGGATCGTCTGACTGAGAGCAGATTGCGAGACGCCGAGATTCGCCGCCGCCTTGGTGAAGCTGCGTGCCCGGGCAACGGCGAGAAAGGCAGCGAGATCGTTGAGGTTTTCGGAGGGCATAGATTAGGCCAGCTAATAAGTGTGTTCAGATAATATGGCCTAATTGGAAAAATAGGAGTGATTATATCTGTGGCCAAGGCGCCGATGGAGGCGTCCACGCATTCTCAGACGAGAAGGAGGCCAGAATGGATATCAAACGCAGCGGCTCTCAGCCCTCTGCCCCTGGGCCGGAAGACTATTTCACCGGCTCGGTCCGCATCGATCCTCTGATGAGCCCGCCCGACCCGGCGCGGGTTGCCGGAGCGAGCGTCACCTTCGAGCCTGGGGCGCGAACGGCCTGGCACACGCATCCTTTGGGCCAGACGCTGATCGTCACCGCGGGCTGCGGATGGGTTCAGCGCCAGGATGGGCCGATTGAGGAGATCCGGCCGGGCGATGTCGTCTGGTTTGAACCCGGCGAGAAGCATTGGCATGGCGCGACGCCCACGACCGCCATGACGCATATCGCCATCCAGGAGAAGCTGAACGGCTCTCCGGTCGATTGGCTGGAGCATGTAACGGACGAAGAATACCGCAAATGAGCAGGCGAGAACCGCCGGCTGCTCCATCGCCGAAGCTGTGGCGTTCGGAAGGTGGTCAGAGCGTTCCGCGCGTCGGCTGCGGAGCCGGCAAACAAGGAGTTTTCCAATGAGTGACAACATCGAGGGCAAGGTCATCGTCATCACCGGCGCCAGCAGCGGTCTCGGCGAAGCGACGGCGCGGCATCTCGCCGAGCAGGGCGCGACGGTGGTTCTCGGCGCGCGCCGGGCGGAGCGCATCGACACGATCGCCAAGGAACTGACCGATCAAGGCCACAAGGCACTCGCCGTGACCACGGATGTCACCCGCCGCGATCAGGTGGCGGCGCTCGTCGACAAGGCTGTCGAGACGTTCGGGCGTATCGACGTCATGTTGAACAATGCCGGTTTGATGCCGCTTGCGCCGCTCGAACGTCTGAAGATCGACGAATGGGACCGTATGGTCGACGTCAATGTGAAGGGCGTGCTCTACGGGATCGCTGCCGCGCTCCCTCACATGAAGCGGCAGAAGAGCGGGCACATCATCAACGTGTCATCCGTTTACGGACACAAGGTTGCGCCCGGTGCGGCTGTCTATTGCGGCACGAAACACGCTGTGCGCGCCATTTCGGAGGGGCTGCGGCAAGAGGTGAAGCCCTACGACATCCGCACGACGGTGATCTCGCCGGGGGCGGTCGCGACCGAGCTTCTCGACCATATCAGCGAAGAGGACATTGCCAAGGGTGTCCGCGAGCACGTGGCCGAAATTGCGGTTCCGGCGCTGTCTTTCGCCCGCATGGTCGCCTTTGCGGTCAGCCAGCCGGCCGAAGTCGATGTGAACGAGATCTTGTTCCGGCCGACGAGCCAGCCGGTCTGAGACAAAAAGGGCCCTTGCGCGATCGCTCGCGTCAAGGGCCCGTGAGCGCACCCGATCCTCTTATTTCAAAGCGAGGATCGGGCCGCGGCTTCTCAGAGTTCGCCGGCTTCTTCCAGGACGCGGCGGGCGATGCGGAAGCATTCCACTCCGCACGGCACGCCGGCATAGATCGCCACGACATGGACGGCGGCGCGGATCTCTTCCTTGGAGACGCCGTTCGTCAGCGCGCCACGGCAATGCGTTTCCCATTCGTGCCAGCGGCCGAGGGCGCCCAGCATGGCGAGATTCATCAGGCTGCGGGTTTTCGGCGGGATGGCCTCATCGCCCCAGCCAAAGCCCCAGCACCAGGCGGTCATGGCCTCCTGAAAGGGCAGGCTGAACTCGTCGGCCGCGGCGAGGTTGCGCTCCACATATTCCGCACCGAGCGTTCCCTTGCGCTTGGCGAGCCCCTTCTCGAACATCTTCTGATCCATCTTTAAGGTCCCTTCTTTCCTGAGCTCTCTTCAGATTTGGCTGTGGTGAGCCCGCTCCAGCGTCCGCGACGGTACGGGCCGCGGGTGAGGGCAGGTCTTGATGTGCGGGAGTGATGCTGCCGGGCAGATCCGCCGGATTGCGCCGGCCGAAAGGTTCGCGCCTTTGCGGCATCGCCGCGCGGGCTCGAGCCGGGCCGCGCTTCTTCCAGCGCGGCTGCCGCCGAACGGTCCATCTTTCCTCCCTTTGAGGCGACGCAGGCGCTCGCACGGAGCGCCTGCGCTCATCTTCTTATTATGATGATCATACAATCATAACTGATGGGGTCAATCGCGGAAAATCGATCCGCCTCCAAACGGACCGATTTTCGGACCTCAGCGGATGATGAAGGGATTGGCGACGGAGGTTTCGGTCGCGATCCACACCGACTTCACCTGGAGATATTCCTTGATGGCTTCGAGGCCGCTTTCGCGGCCGATACCGCTGCGTTTGAAGCCGCCGAAGGGCGAGGTGTAGCTGATGGCACGATAGGTGTTGACCCAGACGGTGCCGGCGCGCAGCCTCTCCGACATGCGCAGGGCCCGGCCCATATCCTTCGTCCATACGCCGGCTGCGAGGCCGAAATCGACGGCGTTGGCGATCCGCACCGCATCGTCTTCATCCTCGAACGGGATGACGGCGAGAACCGGGCCGAACACCTCCTCCTGGGCGATGCGCATCTCGTTGCTGACGCCGGTGAAGACCGTCGGCTCGACGAACTGCCCGCCCGGCTGACCCTCGACCGGTTTGCCGCCAAGGACGCATTTTGCCCCTTCGGCTCGGGCGATTTCGATATAGTCCAGCACCTTGCGATATTGTGCGGGGGTCGTGACCGGGCCGACATTGGTGTCTGCCAGCATCGGGTCGCCGATCTTCGCCTCGCGCGCCACCTCCAGGAGCCGCTCCACGAAGCGATCGTGGATCGAGCGCTGCAAAAGAAGCCTCGAACCCGCGATGCAGGTCTGCCCCGTGGCGGCGAAAATACCGGAAATCGCCCCCATCACCGCGGCGTCGATCTCCGCGTCCTCGAAAACGACGTTGGGCGATTTGCCGCCGAGTTCGAGCGAGACGTGTTTGATCTGTTTTGCGGCCGTCTCATAGACCTTCTGCCCGCCGATATCGGACCCGGTGAAGGCGATCTTGGAGACGCGCGGATGCTCCACGAGCGGCGCGCCCGCTTCGAGGCCAAAGCCTGTGACCGTGTTGACGACGCCTGCCGGGAACCCGGCCTTTTCAAAGAGCGTCATGAATTCGAGCGTCGAGGCGGAGGTGAATTCCGACGGCTTGATCACCGCCGTATTGCCTGCGGCAAGCGCCGCCGCGAGCTTCCAAGCGAGCAGCAGCAGCGGTGAATTCCACGGCGTGATCATGCCGACGACGCCGAGCGGCTCGTAGCGGGTGAAATTGAAGATCCCGCCCTTGTCGGTCGGGATGACGGCGCCCTCGATCTTGTCGGCGAGCCCGCCGTAATAGCGGTACCATTCGGCGAGATATTTCGTCTGCGAGAACATCTCCGCATAGAGCTTGCCGTTGTCGCGGACCTCGATCTCCGCCAGCCGCTCCGCATCCGCCTCGATATGCTCGGCGAGGCGGTAAAGTGCTTTGCCGCGGGCGGACGGGGTCAACGCGCTCCATTCTTCGAAGCCGGCCTCGGCCGCGGCAACGGCCTTTTCGATATCGGATTTCGTCCCGCGAGCGATCTCCGCCCAGGCCTCGCCCGTATAGGGGTTCTTCGTCTCAAACCATTCGCCTTCGGCCGGATCGACAAAGCTCCCGCCGATGAAATGCCCGTAACGCTGCATGCTGACCTCCCATGTCGTGTGATCGTTGGGGCGAAATTGGCAGAAACCGATGTCGACGTCCACGTATGATTGTATGAGCAGTTTTCACTTGACGAGCGCGTTTGATGCCGCAACACTTCATTCAATAAGACAATCATAGAGTGGGAGGAAAATATGCACCGGAAAGGCAAGGGACCGACCGATTTCGCTGACGCACCGTCGGCATCGCAGGAGAAGTCCGTTTCGAAGACGGGCGTGACCGAGAGCCCGGCCAGCGCGCCTAAGGGGCTTTCGCGTTTCGCTCTCAACCGGCGGCATTTCCTCGCCGCAGGCGCGGCGACGCTCGCGACCCCCTATCTTTCGAAGGTCGCCCGTGCTCAGGGCTCCGACGTCAATGTCGGCGTGGTGGTGCCGCTGTCGGGCGCCAATGCGCAGTTCGGCGTCAATTCGCGCAACGGCATCCAGCTCGCTGCCGACCAGATCAACGACAATGGCGGCATCAAGGCTCTCGGTGGCGCCAAGATCAATCTCATCATCGCGGATTCGACGTCGACGCCGACCAATGCGGCGACCGTCGGTCAGCGCCTGATCGCGCAGCAGAACGTCGTCGCGATCCTCGGCGCCTATGCCTCGTCGCTGTCGCTCGCACTGTCGGAAGCGACGGAGCGGCGCGACGTGCCGCTTCTCACCATGTCGTTCTCCGACATGATCACGGGCCGCGGCTTCAAGAACGTCTTCCAGGTGATCTCCAAGGCGACGACGATGGGCGCGGCGCAGTTGCGCGGTCCGGCGGGCGTGGCCGAAAAGGCCGGCAAGCCGTTGAAGTCGATCGCCATCATGTATGAGGACACGGCCTTCGGCACGTCGCAGGCCGGCGGCCTCCGCGACACGGCGGCCGAGCTCGGCATCGAAGTGGTGATGGATGAGGCCTATCCTCTCGGCATCACCGACGTCACGCCGCTCATCAACCAGCTGCGCGGCACCAATGCCGACGCGGTCTTCCCGTGCTCCTATCTCAATGACGGTGTGCAGATCATCCGCACGATGCGCCAGCAGGGTATCGATATGCCGGTGATCGGCGGCGCGGGCGGCTATGTCATTCCGGATTTCCGGGCGGCGCTCGGCGAATATGCCGAAAACGTCTTTTCGGTTGCGCCCAGCAATTACGATCTCGCGCCTGAGCTCACCGATGCGTTCAAGGAGCGCTTCGGCTACTTCATGGTGCACGAGGCGCTGGAGCATGCCGTCTGCCTCGACGTGCTTGCGAAGGCTCTGGAGATTTCGGGCGACACCGATTCCGATGCGCTCCGCGAGGCCCTGCGCAACAACCGCTTCGAAGGTGGTTGGGCCGGCGTCATCCCGGGCGGGGGCGTTGATTTCGACGAGACCGGTCTCAACACGCTCGCCAAGCCGATCATCGTGCAATGGCGCGGCGACGATCTGGTGACGGTCTGGCCGGACGATGTCGCCAAGAAAGAGGCTGTGTGGGCCGGCAAATAGCCGGCCCCGCTCCAAACGTTCAACATTTCGCTAGAGAGCTGCATGGCCTTCATCCAAGCCGTGCTCGATGGGCTGATGATCGGCGGCGTTTACGCCGTCATCTCCATCGGGCTGACCCTGGTCTTCGGCGTCATGGGCATCGTCAACTTCGCGCAGGCGGAGTTTTTGACCCTTGGCATGTTCGTCGCGTATTTCGCCTGGAAGTTTCTCGGGCTCGATCCTCTGATCGGCTCGTTTATATCCTTCGTGGTGATCTTCGGACTCGGTGTCGTCGTCCAGATGACGCTCATCCAACGGGTTTTGAACGCCCCGCCCGTGGCGCAGATCTTCGTCACGGTCGGCCTGCTCATCGTCATTGAGAATCTGACGCTGATCGTCTTCGGCTCTGATTTCCATTCGGTGACGACGAGCTATCAGACCTCGACTTTGCGGCTTGGGCCCCTGTTCATCGGTGTTCCCTATCTCGCCGCCTTCCTGATGGCGCTTCTGTCGGCGGCGGCTCTCTGGCTGTTCACCAACAAGACCTGGTACGGACGGGCGATGCGTGCGACCGCCCAGGATCCGATGGCGGCGAACCTGATGGGCATCAACGCCGATCGCATGCGCCAGATCGCCTTCGGCCTCGGCGTCGGCATGACGGCCTTTGGGGGCGCGGTGATCCTGCCTTACTTCACCGTGCATCCGACCGTCGGCCACCAGTTCGTCGTGCTCATGTTCACGGTCGTGGTGCTCGGCGGGCTCGGCAGCGTGGCGGGTGCGGTCGTCGGTGGTTTCGCCGTTGGCGTGATCCAGTCCGTCTCCACCCTGTTCTTCCCGATCCAGCTGCAAAACCTCGTCCTGTTCATCGTCTTCCTGACGGTGCTGGCGGTGCGGCCGACCGGACTGATTGGAGCGGCACGATGAAGTGGTGGATTGCCGGTGCGGTGGTCCTCGTGGCCGCCTCCATTGTCCCGACGTTTCTCGATCCGACAGGCTATGCGATCCGCGTCCTGACGCTTGCGCTTCTCTTTGCCGCGCTCGGCCAGGCCTGGAACATCGTTGGCGGTCTCGCCAATCAGATCTCGCTCGGCCACGCCGCCTTCTTCGGGCTCGGGGCCTACACCTCGACGATCCTTCTGATCAATTTCGGCCTGTCGCCGTGGATCGGCATGCTGGCGGGCGCGGCGATCGCCGCGGTTGCCGCCTATCTCCTGAGCTTCCCGACGATGAAGCTGCGTGGGCATTATTTCGCCCTTGCGACACTCGCCTTCAGCGAAGTGCTGCGCGTGATTGCGGGCTCCTGGACATCGGTGACGGGCGGACCGGTCGGTCTCTCGGTGCCGTTCTCTCCGGACAGCTTCTGGCTTCTGCAGTTCAAGAGCACGATGCCCTATTACTACATCATGCTGGGCGCGCTCGTCGTCATCTCAGGCGTCTTCGTCTGGGTGCGCCACAGCAGCCTCGGCTACCGGCTGCGCGCCTTGAAGGAGAATCCGGAGGCCGCCGAAGTGGTCGGCGTCAACACCACGCAGGTGAAGATCACGGCGGCCGTCATTTCCGCCGCGCTCACGGCGACCCTCGGCACGCTCTATGCCCAGTTCACCTATTTCTTTGATCCGGAAGCGGTGTTCGGCATCATCCCGATCTCGGTGCGGGCGGCGATCATCGCCATTCTGGGCGGTGCCGGAACGGTGGTGGGCCCGATCATCGGCGCCTTCCTGATCGTGCCGATGGAGGAAATGGCGAATGTGCTCCTCTCCTCGCGCGGCGCCGGCCTGTCGCAGCTCGCTTTCGGCGTGATGCTGATCGCCATCATCCTGATCGAACCGCGCGGCATTCTCGCTCTGATCACCAACGGCGTCTCTCGCCTTCGCCGGAGGAAGTCGTCATGAGACAGGCGATCCTCGAAGTTGACGGCATCAGCAAGCATTTCGGGGGCCTGGCGGCCCTCGACAGCGTGTCCTTCGATGTCGCTCCCGGCGAGATCGTCGGCCTGATCGGTCCAAACGGCGCCGGAAAATCGACGCTCTTCAGCACGCTCGTCGGTCTCCACAAGCCGACGGACGGCATCGTCCGGCTCGAAGGCGAGGACATCACCGGTCTGAAGCCGCACAAGGTGGCTGCGCGCGGTCTCACGAAGACCTTTCAGAATGTCGCCCTCTTCATGGAGGCGACGGTGCTCGACAACGTGCTGATTGGCGGCCTTCTTCGGGCCAATGTCCACGATGCGCGCGAGCTCGCGAAAACCTGTCTCGCGCGGGTAGGCCTTGCCGAGATCGCGGGCAAGAAGGCGGCCGACCTTTCCTTTCCCGAACGTGCCCGGGTGGAAGTGGCGCGTGCTCTGGCGACGAAGCCGAAGGGGCTTCTCCTCGATGAGGTGATGGCGGCGCTCAACCGCGTGGAGATGGAGGAGATCATGGATCTCATCCGTTCCTTGAGCCGCGACGGTCTCGCCGTCGTCGTCGTCGAGCATCACATGCACGCCATCATGACGCTGTGCGAGCGCATCGTCGTTTTGAACTTCGGCAAGAAGATTGCCGAAGGCTCACCCGAAGAAATTGCGAGACATCCGGAGGTCGTGCGGGCCTATCTCGGACAGGAATATGAATGAGGTCGGCAGAATGAGCGACACGACACCCACTCTCCTGTCGGTCGAAGATGTGCATGCGGGATATGACGGTTCGGATGTTCTGCACGGCGTCAGCCTCGACGTGCATGCCGGCGAATTCGTCTGCGTCATCGGCGCCAATACGGCTGGCAAGAGCACGCTCCTGCGCACCATTTCACGGCTCGTGCCGAAATCGCGCGGGCGCATCACCTTCGACGGCACGGATCTGATGTCGCTGAAAGCGCATGAGATCCCGAAGCTCGGCATCGCCCATGTGCCGGAGGGACGGCATGTCTTTCCGGACATGACGGTGGAGGAAAACCTGCTGCTCGGAGCTTACACGCTGCGCCAGGACCCCGTTTACAAGGAGCGCCTGGAAAAGGCTTTCACGCTCTTTCCGCGCCTCAAGGAGCGGCGGCGGCAATGGGCCGGAACGCTGTCGGGCGGCGAGCAGCAGATGGTCGTCCTCGGCCGCGCCATGATGCTCAATCTGCGCCTTCTCATCCTCGACGAGCCGAGCCATGGTCTCGCGCCGATCGTCGTCGACGAAGTTCACGATGCCCTCGTCAAGATCCACGAAGCGGGGACCTCGATCCTGCTCGTGGAGCAGAACACCTCGCTCGCCCTCTCGGTCGCCTCGCGCGGCTATGTGCTGGAATCCGGCGAGATCGTTCTGGCCGAATCCGCCAAGGCGCTGCACGACGATCCGAAGGTGCGTGAGGCCTATCTCGGGCTCTGAACGCGCTCACCGTATCCGACAAAAAAAACGGGCGCCCGCGGGCGCCCGTTTGCCGTTCGGGAAGAGGGGAGGATCTCTTACCCTGCCGGCTCTTTCGGATCGGCGTCGAGGCGCACGACGACGCCTTCAAGGCCCGAGCTCGGGGCTGGGTAGCGGTCGAGAATGATCGGGTCGTGCCCTGGAATGACGTTCGAGCGATCGCTCGCGAGCTCCCACAGCCGGTCATAGCCCTCGAGCGTCTCGGCGAGGCTGTGCAGCACCGGAAAGGCGCGGCCCTCGTTCATATTGGCGTAGAAATGGCTGGCATCGGAGGCGACGACGAGCCAGCCGCGCCGCGTCCAGACCCGAACCACCTGCAGCCCTTTGGAATGGCCGCCGACATGATGGACGCTGATGCCGGGCGCGATCTCCGAGGCGCCGTCGTGGAACTTGACGCGGCCGGCAAAGACCTTGCGCACCATCGCCACCACATCCTCTTCCTCGAAGGGGAGCTTGAGCGCGCCGTGGCACATGCAGCGGCCGGTCGAATACGCCATCTCCGTGTCCTGGAGATGGTAGCGCGCATTCGGGAAGAGATCGTAATTGCCGCAATGGTCGTAATGCATATGCGAGATGATGACGTCTTCGATCCCGTCCGGATCGATGCCGATCGTCTTCAGGCCCTCACCGGGCGAGCGCAGGAACTGCCGCTTGCGCTTTTCTGCCATCGCCGCATCGAAGCCGGTATCGACGATGAAGGTGCGGCCGTTGCCCTTGATCGCCCAGACGAAATAGTCGAGCGGCATCGGCACGTCATGCGGATCGCCGCCGACGAAATTGTGCGCGGCGGTCGCGGCCGGATTGTGCGCATAGCGGACCGCGTAGACCTCATAAGGTTCAGGTGTCATCTTTCCTCCCTTCCGACCGGCCGCGCTCTTGTTGTTCGGTGGGGCGCGGGCCGGTTCCTGTGCATGGGTGACCGCGTTTGGCGGGGTGAGGGCGGTCAGTCGGCCTCCATCACCTCAAGTTCCGGCAGAAGATACTGACGGAAGAGGGCATAGTTCTCGATCATCGGGAAGTGGCCCATGCCTTCCATCTCGGTGTAGCGGCAGCCGGGAATGGCGGCGGCCACTTTCTCCGTCATCGCCGGCGTGCACGAATAATCGTAGCTGCCGGTGAGAAGGCTCACCTTGCACTTGGCGGTGTCGATCGTCTTCACATGTTCGCGGGCATCGAAATCGAAGCTGTAGAACATGACGTCGCCGCGATAGACGCCGGGGCCGGACTGCGCGTAGTACCACCAATTGTCGCGCTTGCCCTCTTCGGGGCTTTGCGGCGCGTTGAGGCCGAACGTGTAGGTGGCGACGAGTTCGCCGCCATGCACGGCCGGATGCAGCAGGAATTCGTTGTAGCGGCCGGGCGCGTGCGCGGCGCTTTCGAGCCCGATGATGCCGCGGATCTCGTCCTGGAAGTCGCTTGCGACCCTGAGCACGATGGCTCCGCCCATGGAGCAGCCCATGACCACGGGACGGTCGAGCTTGAGACCCTTCCATACGGCTTCGATGGTCGCGAGATACTCTTCCGTCTTGAGCTCGTAGGATTCCAGCCACCATTCGTCCGGCGGGTCGGAGCGGCCATGCCGGGGCATGTCGAAGCAAACGACCCGAAACCGGCGCGTCACCTCTTCGTCGTTGAGGAGATGGCGGAACTGGCGGCTGTCGGCCCCGGCGGTATGCAGGCAGAGGAGGGGGATGCCCTCACCGGCTTCTTCCACATAGATGCGGTGGTTGCGGCCTTGGATCGCCACATTGAGGTAGCGGCCGACGATCGGTTCGAATTCAGGCATGCTCTTTCCCCACCTTCTGCATCAGGCCCATCATGCGGTGCAGGGCACGCGCGTTCTGCATCGCCACGAGCGTGTCGCCTTCGAGAACGAATTCCGGCACGCGCATGATCATGGCGAAGATGTCGTGGTAGAGCGGCGGCGGCGTCTCGCTCAAAAAGCGTTGCCACAGCTCCATCGGGGCGCGGATCTCAAATTGCGTGGGGACGTCGAAGCCGGGGGCCGGCAGGATTTGTTCGATCTTGCCCTGGCGCACCCGCAAGACGTAGCGGCGCTCGCCAAAGGTGATGCCCATATCGACGTCGAACTTGCCGCCTATGATGGCAAGTTCTCGGTCTGAGGCGACCCTGTCGGCGAAGGCGGCCATCCAATCCGGGTCGGGAAATTCAGCCATTTCGGTATCCTTGTCGTCGAAGGCGGGCTGGGGCAGGGCCTCCGGCTCGCCAGGTCGGAGCCTCGCGCATAAGAAGGCGGCGCGAACTCTTTCGAGCCGCGCCGCTTTCCCTTACGCGCCGTATTGCTCGTCGGTGACGTGCTCCAGCCATTCGACGACGACGCCGTCATGGCCTTCCTGCATGGAGATGTGGGTCATCATCGTGTTCGGACCCGCACCATGCCAATGCTTCTCGCCGGGCGGGATCCAGATGACGTCGCCGGCTCGGATCTCCTGGATCGGCCCGTCCCATTTCTGGATGCGGCCGGTGCCGGAGGTCACGTAAAGCGTCTGACCCATCGGGTGCGTGTGCCAGGCCGTGCGGGCGCCCGGCTCGAACATGACCACGTTCGATTTCAGCAGCGCCGGCTCAGGCGCCTCGATGATCGGGTCCTGCCAGACATTGCCCGTGAAGGATTTTGCCGGTGCCTTGCGGGTCGGCAGAGTTCCAAGACGTCTGATCTCCATATTTCTCCTCTCCTTGATGTCGGCCGTTTCGTCCGGCCTGGTCTCCCGCCTCAGCGGGTCGTTCGTTGAGCGGTGGGGTTGCACGCCTCATTTGAGGCCATGCGTGAAGCTCTTCGGCTCCGGGCCCATCAGCGAGTACGGCACGAGTGTCGAAAGCCCCGGCACGTAGGTGGCGATCACGAGGAAGATGAGCATGATGCCGATGAAGGGGGCCGCAGCCTTCGTCACCTGCACGACGCTCATTCGGGCGACGCTCGCCGTGACGAAGAGATTGAGCCCGATCGGCGGGCTGATCAGCCCGATCTCCATGTTGACGACGATCATGATGCCGAGATGGATCGGATCGACGCCGAGCTCCATCGCGACCGGGAAAACCACGGGCACGACGATCAGGAGGAGGCCCGAGGGCTCCATGAACTGGCCGCCGATGAGCAGCAGGATGTTGAGCGCCAGCAGGAAGGTGAACCAGTTGAAGCCGGCTCCGATCATCCATTCGGTGATCGTCTGCGGCACCCGTTCCACCGTCAGCACATGGGCGAAGAGCATCGCGTTGACGACGATGAACATGAGCATGATCGTCGCCTTGCCGGCCTCCACCAGCACATGCTCGGTGTCGCGGTGGAAGCAGGCCGGCACGAAGCGCGTGACCGTCAGGAGGATGTTGCGCTGCACGGCGCCGATGATCGATTCACCGTCCTTGCGCCACGGGACGCCCCGAAGCGGCCCCATATCGCGATATATGAAGATGGCGACGAGGAAGGAATAGACCGCCGCGACGGCCGCGGCCTCGGTCGGCGTGAAGATGCCGCCATAGATGCCGCCGAGGATGACGATGACGAGGAAGAGGCCCCAGGACGCGTCGAGAAAGGCATCGCGTACGGCCGTAAAGCCCGCGAAAGGCAGTTTCGGCATGCCGCGGAAGCGCGCATTGAGATAGACCCCGACCATCAGCATCAGCCCGGCAACGGTGCCCGGCAGGATGCCGGCGAGGAACATGCGGCTGACGGAAACGTCTGTGGCGGCGCAATAGACCACCATGACGATCGACGGCGGAATGAGAATGCCGAGCGTGCCGGCATTGCAGATGATGCCTGCAGCGAATTCCTTCGAGTAGCCGACCTCGCGCATGCTCGCGATGGCGATCGAGCCGATCGCAACCACGGTCGCGGGCGAAGAGCCGGAGAGCGCGGCAAACAGCATGCACGACATCACCGAGGCGATCGCGAGGCCGCCGCGGAGATGGCCGACAGCGGAGACTGCGAAGCGGATGATGCGGCGCGCCACGCCACCGGTCGACATGAAGGACGAGGCGAGAATGAAGAACGGGATAGCGAGCAGGGTGTAGCTCTGCGAGGCCGTAAAGAGCTTGAGCGCCACCGACGACATCGAATCGCCGGAGAAGAGAACGATCGTCAGAACGCTCGACAGGCCAAGCGCGAGCGCGACAGGCACGCCGGCGAAGAGAAGCGCCAGAACCGTGATGAAAAGGAAGCCGGAGACCATCATTTACCTCCGGTCTGTGGAGTTGTTGTCGTCGTACCAGTGCGGCGCCTCTGAGGCGTGCTCCTGCGCGGCGGCGTAGCTCTCGTGGTCGGGATCTGAATGCTGATCCATGAGCTCGGTCGTCTCGATCGCGGTGGTGATCATCTCCCGCTTGCCCTGGACGATCTCGATCAGCGCCTGCAGGCAGCGGAAGCCGAACAGGAAGAGGCCGAGGGGCAGGATGAGATAGGCGATCCAGCGATGCACCCGGGCGGGCAGGTCGAACATCTCCTGCGCCCATTCCGGATAGCGGATTTCGGTGAGGCCGATGCCGGTTTCAAAGGTGCGCAGCCAATAAGGAAAGGCGCCGCCCTTGGCGTCGATACCGACGAATTGAAGCCAGTCGGCCCAGAAGAAGATTGCGGCATAGACGATACCGCAAAGTGCGCCGAAGATCGCAAACGCCTTGAAGAGGTGCTTGGGCAGGGCCCGGACCAGCGTGTCGACCGCCAGATGCGAGCCGATCTTCGCGCCGTAAGCCATGCCGAAGAGAATGAGCCAGGCGAACAGGATGCGCGCGAAATCGAGCGCGCCGAGCCAGCCCGTATTGAACACGTAGCGGGCGATGACCTGGGTAAAGGAGGTGACTGTCATCGCCGCCATCAAGATCGCGATGACGCTGCGCTCGAAGCGGTCGACGCGTCGGCCGAAACTGCTCATCTTCAATCCTTCAGGGGGTTGGATCCTCGCGGCCCTTCGCCGAAAGCGGCGAAGGGAATCTCAATGGCGAGCGGTCCGGCCGGGCGCACGGGGGGCGTGTTCGGCGACGGCATGTCAGCCGTCACCGCGCTTGTGGGCCCGGCAGAGCCTGCGTTCAGGATTTGTTGGACGCGACTGCGGCCTCGATCACATCCTTGCCGATCCCGTCTTCGAACTCTTCCCAGACGGGTTTCACGGCATCGACCCATTTCTGCCGCTGTTCCGGAGAGAGCGTACGGACGGTGACGCCCGCTTCCTGGATGCGCTCCTTGCTCTCTTCGTTGATGGCCGTCGCCTTCTCGTTGTACTCGTCGCTGACCTCGCCGACGATCGAGAGGAACTTCTCGCGCACATCGTCATCCAGGCTGTCGAGGAAGTCCTGGGAGGTGACGAGAATGTAGGTGAGGAACTGGTGGTTGGTCTCGGTGACCCCGTCCTGCACCTCGTAGAGTTTGCCGGTGTAGATGTTCGACCAGGTGTTCTCCTGCCCGTCGACGACGCCGGTCTGCAAGGCGCCGAAGGCCTCGCTCCAGGCGAGCGGCTGCGGGTTGGCACCGAGGGCCTTGATCATGGCGATCGAGACGTCGGAGGTCGTGGCGCGGATCTTCAGGCCGTTGAGGTCCGAGGGCTCGATCAATGGCTTGTTCGCGGAGAAGGCGCGCAGGCCGTTATAGACATAGGCAAGGCCGACGAAGCCGTTGTCGGTCATGGACTTCAAGAGTTCGTCGCCCGTCTCGCTATGGGTGAAGCGCGACACCGCATCGGTGTCCTCAAACAGGAACGGCAGATTGAAGACGTCGAGCTTGGCGGTATAGGCGCCGAGCTTGCCGATGTCGGGCGAGGCGAGCTGGATGTCCCCGATCGCCAGCGCTTCCATGACTTCATCGTCATTGTAGAGCTGTGAGCTCGGATAGACCTGGATGCAAAGCTGCCCGTCCATCTCTTCGTTGACGCGCTTGGCGAGTGCGGTGGCCATCTCGCCCTTCGGATTGCCCGTCGGAGCACTCACATGGCTGTATTTGACGAGCGTTTCGCCGGACTGGCACTCCGATTGAGCCATGGCCGTGCTGGCCAAGAGGCTCATCGCGAGGGCTGTAAGAATGGTGGTTTTCATCATGTCCTCCCTGGTGATCACTGTTTCCCGCTCGTTTGCTGGCGGAAGCTGCAGTGAGCTGATCATAGGCCTTGGGCCAAGTCAATATGATTGTATGATCAGAATATTTCAGAACAATTTCGCAGACGGCAGCGCACGCGTCCCGCGCACGCTGCCGTCGCAGAGGTGTACTTTATGCAAAGAAAGAAACGCTACGCAGTCCCGGAGACGGCGTCGGTTTCTTCGCGAAAATCAGCCGGTGGCGCCGTCGCTGCGCAGGCTGACGCCTGCGGCCTTCTCCGTCAGTGTCACCACCTTGGTGAAATCGGAATCCGCGCCGAGTTTATCGACGGCATCCTGCCAGATATCGAAGACCACTTCGCAGCCGGGCAGGGTGAGGCCCATCGCCTTGGCGACCTCGTTGAAAAGCTTGACGTCCTTGAACATGAGGCCGGACGAAAAGCCGTAATCGAAGGTGCCGGGCAGGATCGACTGGGGGAATTTCTGCATGGTCGCGGTGTTGCGGCCGCTGCCGGCGTTGATGACGTCGATCATCACGTCCGGCGACAGCCCTGCCTTGGCGCCCATTGCCACGGCCTCGGAGCTCAGCGCCATGGCTGCGGCAGATAACAAATTGTTGACGAGCTTCATCGTCTGCGCGAGGCCCGGCTTGTCACTCACATAGAACGGCTTTCCGATCGCCTTGAGCTGCGGCAGGAGGTTGTCGTAGTCGGCTTTCGGCCCGGAGAACATGACGGCGAGAGTGCCCGCCTTGGCGCCGCCGACGCCGCCGCTCACCGGGGAATCGAGCCAGGTGACGCCCTTTTCCTGCATCTTTTTCGCCAGCGTTTCCGCCATCTGCGGGCCTGTCGTGGACAAATCCACGATCCGCTTCACCTGGCTTCCTTCGGCGAGCCCATTGTCGCCGAAGGCGACGGCCTCCACGATCGGTGGCGTCGGAAGCGACAGGAAGACGGTGTCGACCTGAGAGGCGAGATCGGCGGCCGAATTTGCCGCCGTAGCGCCGCGTTCCACGAACGGCGCGATTGCACTTTCGCGCGCATCATAAACGACGAGCGGGTTGCCGGCGTCCAAGAGACGCCCGGCCATCGGGACGCCCATATTTCCAAGACCGATGAAGCCGATTTTGTCGCTCAAGATATTCCTCCACGATTGGCGGCTCTCAGCCTGCCGATTATTCGTTTCGATGGCGGGGTTGGGCCTGCAGCGGCCTCATCCGACGCCGTCGCGGGAACCCGCAAGCCCGGACACCATATCGATCTTAATACCGTAATACAATATTATTAGAAGCAGATCGCGCTCAACGTGTCCTCGTGGGGACGCTTTGAACAAAAGCCCTCGAGGATGGGTGAGCCTGGAGAGGGGAGCGCAGGAGCGCGCCGGTCTGAGCCTCCGCCCGGCACGGAAGCGAGGCTTTCAGGCGCGACGCTTCTTTTCGCGCGTGTCCATGGAAAAGGTGTGCATGGCCGCCGCCGCTGCGCGCCGCACATGATCCGTGGCGATCGCCTTGGCCCCCGCGGCATCGCGGCGGTCGAGGGCGTCGAGGAGCGTCTGCAGCTCGCTCAGGCTCTGCTGCCAGCGATTGGGAGCTTGCAGCGATTGCGCCCGCAACAGCATGGTGCGCGAGTTCAGCATATAGAGCGTCTTGCCCAGCGCCTCGTTGCCGGTGCCGGCGACGAGGCAATCGTAGAATTTGTTTTTCAGCGCGATGCGCGTCGCGGCGATATCGGCCTTCTTGACCTCATCGAACGCCGCCTTCAGTGCCTCGCGGTCGTTATCCGTCGCATGCTCGGCAAAGAGCTCGGCCGCCAGGCCTTCCAGCACCTCGCGCACCTGATAAACGCCGATCGCCTGTGCCGCGGTGATCCGAGAAACCACGGGACCTTTATGGGCGATGACCTCGATGAGCCCTTCCGATTCGAGCTGGCGAAGAGCTTCGCGGACGAGCGTTCGGCTGACACCCGTCATCTCGCACAAGTCGCGCTCCGGCATACGCTCGCCCGGTCGGAATCGCCCGGCGGCGATGGCCTGCCGAATGCTTTCCGTGACGCTGTGGCGCAAAGTTGCCGCCGGGCGCGGAACGCGGAATTCCTCGTCCCTCGCCTTGATTTCATTCATACCGGGCACTGCTTTTCCCCTTGCCGGAGTGGTCGCTTACGCCGCCCGCTCACCGACCAGCTCGGATCCTGCAGACATTAAGATTATTGTTCAGCAACGCAGACGTGTCTAGCATTCGTAATGATCGCATGACGGTCCTACAATCTTTGAGGGCCCGAGCATATGCATCTTTATGCCACCCCGAGTGGCCACTATGGGCCGCGCTCGAAAGTCGCGCCCGTAAGCTCTGATCGGCCGGGGACCCGTGCCAGCGCGTTTCAACAGCCCGATCTCCGCCGCGAGCGGGATGCGCAAGGGGGATGCGTCAGGACGCTTCATCGGCTATCGGATGCCCTGCGACCCGGGTCACATCGATAGAGTTTTGCAAGTCATCCATCTCAGCACCGCAGCCTCGCGTCTCTCCTGCCCGTTTTGCGCCGGCGGGCGCCTGCCAACGGCTTTGTGTGTCTCGTCTTGTGGACAATTCGGCCCCTCGCGAAAGGCTGAGCTATGAACGACGCGTCGCGCGAAACCCTTGTGGTCAATATCTTGGGAGGTCCGGGCGTCGGCAAGTCGACATTCGCCGCCGGGCTCTTTTCCGATCTGAAGCGCCGGCACATCGCCTGCGAACTCGTGACCGAGGTGACCAAGAGGCGGATCTGGGAAGGTCGCCCACATGCGATCGCCAACAAGATCACCATTCTCGGCGAGCAATGGGCGCCGGTTGAAGAGCTTCTCGGCAAGGTCGACGTGATCGTGGCCGATGGATGCGTGCTTTTGGCGAGCGTTTATGCCGCGCCCCATTACCCAGCCGCCTTTCACGAGCTCTGCATCTGGTGCCACAAAAGCGTTCGCCGTCTCGACGTTCTCATTGCCCGCCCGCAGGCCGAGTATCAGACCGTCGGCCGGCTTGAGAGCGATGAAGAGGCACTCAGGGTCGATGCGCGAGTTGCAGATCTGGTGCGCGCCCATGCCGAAGACGAAGTCATCGCCGTCGATGACCACGACGAAGGGCGCGCAAAGCTCGTTGCCACCATCCTTCAGCGGATCGCCGCGGCCTGAACCTCTCTGACGCTTGTCTTCTCCGCGTCCACCGTCGGCGTGTTGTGCAAGATATCGGCCGGCTTCTGGTGCCAGGTTTCGCCGTCCCAGGCCCTGACCGCGATGTCGATCGACCCGTCTTCGATGGTGATCGCATTGTACGCGTTCGGCTCGCCGCGCAGGCGTGTCGAGATCGAGGTTGCGGCCTGTGCCACCAGGATGGGCGCATGTGCGGCCTCGCGTCCGCCGATCGGCTCGCCTTCTTTTTCCTCGGTGGGGGCGCCATGCCTGCGCACATAAGCCATGTGGAAATGTCCTGAGAGTACGAGCCGCACGCCGAGTTCGGCGAAGGTCTCGAGCGCAAGGTCCGCCCGCTTCACCCGCCGCATGTCGATCGGCGGATCGGGCAGAAGCAGCGGATGGTGGGCGACCACGACACGCAGGGCGGAGGGGTCGGCCGCCTCGAAGCGGGAGCCAAGCGCATCGAGCTGGTCATGGCTCAAAGAGCCGTGCGCCCAATTCAAGCCGAGACGCATGCGCCGTGACGTCTTGAGGCCCGCAATTGCAACGCCGTCCATCTCCACGAACGGCTCCAGATCGCGGGAGATGTGCTTTTTATAGAGCCGGTAGGGCGTCAGAAAGCGGTCGATGAGATTGATTGCCGGCACGTCGTGATTTCCTGGAACGCAGAAGGTCGGCATCGGCAGGGCGTTGAGAAAGGCGCCGGCTTCGGCAAACTCGTCGGCCTCGCCGCGCTGAGTGAAGTCGCCGCTGACGACGACGAGGTCGGGCTGCGAGGCGAGGAGATCCTCCTGGAGAGAGGTGGCAAGCTGTGGGTCGTGATGGCCGAAATGGAGATCGGATAGATGTGCGATTCTCATGCCGACGCCCGCTCCTGATAAGGCGCTGGGGCGATGGCTTCGTCTTCGGGCGCCTCTGTCGCCTGAGCGACCGGGGCCAGCACTGTGAGGGCCTGGGGGTGAATGCGAAAATCAAGCGGCGGGCGGATCTTCTCCACTTCCCCATCGATCATCGCCTGCACCAGTTGACGCTGTGTCGACAGCCGCACCTCATGTGCCTCATGGATGATGAGCGCCTCGTCATCGCGCCAGCGGCCGAGCGCCATTCCCGCGGTGAGCCGCAGAAGATCGATCAGGCCGAGATGGCGCAGCGCATAGACCGTCAGAAGTCCGCGATCGAGCCTGCGGCGGGAGAAGAAGCGGCCGAGTTCTTCGTCATAGGCATTGTTGGCAACCGCGATGGAGCGGACACGCAACGTTTCGGTGTTGTCGGCGCCGTCCCTTTCAAGCGTCATGCGCAGATCTTGGGGGTGGGTGAGGCGGCGCCAGAAGAAACGCAGAAAGCTGAGCCGCGTGCCGAAATCCGGATTGTGCCGCAGATGCTCCCGGCCGGCGGCAACGGCAGGTGCGAAGCCGATGACGACCTTGTGCAAAAAAATCCGTCCGTTCACTTCGCAGACATCGATCGCGCGCGGTTGCATCTCACGAAGCGTCGAGATCGCTTCTTTGATGTCGAGAGGTACCGCAAGGTCGCGGGCAAGAAGGTTGGCGGTGCCGAGCGGCAGGATGGCGAGCTTTTTGTTGCTCCCCAAGAGTGCCGCGGCGACGGCCGTGACGGTACCGTCACCGCCGGCGGCGACGATGATATCGGCTTGCGAAGCGGCAGCCTCGGCGACCCGATCGCGCAGCGGACGCGCCATGTCACTATCGACTGCGGCCTCGAAGCCAGCGGCCGCGAATTGTTCGCTGAGCGCGTCTGGTGTCAGGCCCGCGGCGGTCCCGGAATTGGCGTTGAAGACGACATGGATGCGGAGCGGGTGCATGAAAAGATGTGTGCCTTGTCTGCCGCCGGTTGATCCGGCGTCTTCTGCGTGAATGCACCAAGCGGCGAAGGGTTCAGCGCGCAGGCTGCAAGCGCAACATCATCCCAACGAGAATAAACAGAGCGAGCCCGGCCGTAATCGGTGCCCCGGCCGGTGAGAAGAGGTCCATTGCCGATGCCGTGGCGGTGGAGCCGCCCGCGCTCCCAATCGCGTAGGCGAGGCCGAAGACGGCACTTCCGGCGACGAGAAGGCCACCCGTATAGCTTGCGCCGAGAAGGGTCAGAGCGCAGGTGTAAAGCGCAAATTCCGCGGCCCCCATCAGCGCGAAGACGGCCAGGATGGCGGCTTCCGATTCCAGGAAGGGGATGATGAGGAAGGTGGCGCCGGCAACGAGGCCGCAGGCGAGCGCCACCCCGTGGCGGGGCAGGCGGTCGAGAAGCAGGCCGACGAGCGGCTGCGCGAGCGCGGTCGGCAGCGCGACCATGGTCACGGCGATCGCCGCAAAGGCCTCCGAATGGCCCGTCTTCACGAAATAGACGGGCATCACGGAGATTGCTGCGATGTCGGCGAAGCCGAAAGCGAAGACCATGACGATGAGCGCCGGCGCGGCGCGTACGAATTTGACCAGCGCGCCGGGAGGTGAAGGCTGGGGCCTTGTGCGAGCGCGGCGGCTTAGAACCGCCGTCGCGAAGGCGACGATGGCGAGATAGACGGCAAGGATGGCGAAGGGAAAGCTGCTGTCGCTGCCGAAGAACGGAATGGCGAGGGGGCCGGCGGCAAATCCCGCACACATGCCGGCGCCATAAAGTCCCGAGATGCGTCCCCGCAGATGATCCGGGCAGGCCGCATTGAGCCAGGCTTCGCTCAGCATGAAGACGAGATTGACGCAGATCCCGAGCACGAAGCGGGCGACGAACCAGACGGCAAGCGAATCCGTGATGCCGAAGACGAAGAGGCAGAGGGAGCAGCCGGCAAGGCCCACGATGATGATCTTGTCGCCTGCCAGCCTCGCCGTCAAAGGCCCGATGGCGAGGGTGGAAACGGCAAGGCCAAGACTGAAGACGCCGGCATTGAGTCCGATGACGCTATCGGTGACGCCCTGACGGGCCATGATGAGCGAAATGAGGGGATAGGTAAGGCCCTGGGAGACCGAAAAGGCGGTGACGCCGAGGATCACCGCCGCGATGGCAGCCCGGTCGAGCACGAAGACCGCCTCTGACGCTTTGCCGACCGACATGTGAAACGCCCCCTGGCCACGCGCCGCCAAACGGACCGGTAGATGAGCCGGCCGCGCATCACGAGATAACGTCGTAACGCGGATTCCGCCATCCGTCTCCGGTGCGTTCGTGTCCGGAACGCACGGGGCTCGGCTCGCTCGGGGCGTCTTAGGGACGTATGCCGAGGGGAGGCAAGGACGGGCGTCCCGTCCTTGAAGCGAAAAGATCGATGCGCCTCAGACAAAGGTCTGAGGCGAAGTCTGAAGCCTGAACCGGAAGCTACTTGTCGAGCTTCGGCATTTTGTCGATCCACTCGCCGAAACGCGAAAGATATTCCTTGAGGAAGTTGCGCGTGGTCTCGTCGGTGACGGTGAGCTCCCCGTCGATCAGCCCTTCCGGGAAGGCGAGGTAAACCTCCGGCTGGCCCATGACAAAGGCGTTCTGGGTGACGAGGACGCTGCGCAGACCGACCTGTGCGGCGGCGGTTCCGATCCGACCGGGAGACGCGCCGATGACGGAGATCGGCTTGCCGGTCCAGGAGCTTTCGCCGTAGGGGCGGGACCCCCAGTCAATGGCGTTCTTGAGGACGGCCGGGATCGACCGGTTGAATTCCGGCGTGGCGAAGATGATGCCGTCGGCGTCGGCAAGATCGCGCTTCAGCGCCAGCACGGAAGCCGGTGGATTCTCCCACAGGTCGTTGTTGTAGAGCGGCAGGTTGAGGTCCGGATAGATGAAGGTGAACTCATCCTTGCCGAGCTTCTCAAGCGCATGAGCGAGGGTCCGGTTGATGGAGGCGCGCCGTAGGCTGCCTACGAGAACTGCTATCTTTCGCATAAGGCCTTTCCTGGTTACCATTGGTGACCGTCAGATAGGGCAGCCCCGCCGGGGGCCACAAGAAGGCACTTTTTTGAAACCGCAGATCTGTCACCTCCCGTCGGATTGCCGGCCTGTGAGCGAGATCCTGTCGCGCATCGGCGACAAATGGTCGGTCCTCGTCATCACCTTGCTGGGCGATGCGCCCCTGCGCTTTGGAGAGTTGAAGCGCGAGATCGGCGGCATTTCCCAGAAAATGCTGACGGCCACGTTGCGGGCTTTGGAGCGCGACGGTTTCGTGTTGCGCCGCGATTACGGGACCGTGCCGCCGAAGGTCGAATATGAGCTCACCGAGCTCGGCCGCGATCTCCTCGTGCCGGTGACGGCGTTGGCGGCATGGGCGCGGCAAAACCAGGCGCAGGTCGAAGACGCCCGCCGTCGTTTCGATGATGCATGTCCGGAGCGGACCGGCCGCTCAGCCTGACAGACCTGCCTCGGCGCGAGCTTCCTGTCGGCCTTGAACATGCCGCAGAGTGGACGCCTTGGCCGGTTCGCCCTCCGGCTCGTTTGCTGCGGGAACGACGCTGATCGAACCGTCCGTTTCCAGGACCACGGCCGCGACGGCGTCGATGTCGGCCATCCCCGCCGCGCGCATGGCTGCGTAGACCTCTTCTTCCGTGACACGCTCCTTCTTGAGCATGGTGTGGAGGAAGCGGCCGCGAAAGAAGACGAGCGAGGGGTCAGCCTTGACGAGCGACTGAAACCGCTCCGAGCGCACCGAGACGTAAGCCACGGCATATTGCAGGAGGCACAGGAGGGCGAAGGCGAACAGACCTTCGCTCAACGAAACCTCGCTCGACAACAGCACGGTGGCCAGTATGGAGCCGAGCGCCACCGTGACGATGAAATCGAAGGCGTTCATTTTAGACAAGGTGCGCTTGCCGGTCGCCCGCAGCAGGAGGACGAGCCCGCCATAGGCCAGAATGCCGATAACGAGGATGCGGAAGAGGTCGCCCCAGCTGTCAAAAAACATCGATCAGCCTCCCGTGTCGCTGAGCTGATCGCAACGCACCCACCATTTCTCCGGCATGGCCGCATCGCGTAAGGCCTGCACGACGCCGCCTCCGGCATTGGAAAAGTCGATGAGACAGAGCGAGCCGCTGTCGCTCTCGAGGCGCGTGATGGTGAGATTGCGGCAGTCGGACGGCATCAATTCCCCGTTGCTGCCGATGATCTGTTGTAGGCTCTGCTGCGACTGGCAGGCGGGAAAGCGCTCCTGCGCTGCGGCCGGGGCCGCGATCGCGAGGGTGATCAGAGCGGTGGCTGCGCCGGCGGCGACGAGACGGGCCATGGGGCCTCCTCTTGAAACATGCTGTTGCGCTGCAAGGCCTGCGGGCGGCGGCGCCGCGGCCATGCAGTCTCACTTACCAACAACCGGCATTTTCGAGAGTTCCGGGGCTTGTCCGGCCTGGGGCGGAGTTTTTCTTGTTAATGCCGCAATTGCAGTCTACAAGAACAACCATCGATCTTTGGCCGGACAATTTGGCCGTTAAGTCCCGTTTCGCCGGGCGCGGGTTCAGACTTCCTCCAAAACTCGACTTCCACACACGTGCGCATGTCGCGTCACGTGTACCCATACGCGTTCTGCGAAAGGAACATTCCATGGCGGTTGGTACCGTAAAATTCTACAATTCCCAGAAGGGTTATGGCTTCATCCAGCCGGAGGACGGCGGCAAGGACGTGTTCGTCCATGCCACGGCTCTCGAGCGTGCCGGCATGCGCGGCCTCGTCGAAGGTCAGCGCGTTTCCTTCGACGTTGAGGCGGATCGCCGCTCCGGCAAGGAAGCTGCAACGAACCTGCAGCACGCCTGATTTTTCAGAAGGCGCAGGCTCGCCTGCGCCTTCTCTTCCCATGCCGTACGGCGGAGGGAATATGACCAGCCATTCATTCAAGGTGGGCCAGACGGTCCGCCTGTCGCAAAAGACCGTCGGCCCGGGTGTCGCCGGCGTCTACAAAATCCTGGCTTTGCTGCCCGAGGAACACGGCGATTGCCAGTACCGTGTGCAAAGCACGGTGAGCTCGCAGCAGCGCGTCGTCCAGGAAAGTCAGTTGTCGCGCCTTTAACGGCGTATGTCTCAGGCCCGGAGACGGTCCTTCCGAACCAAGGCCGGCTTTCCGCGCCTGCCGCTCCCGCGCAACGCCCGAACGGCGCACGATGTGCAATTCGGTTCGGAGAGGATGTAGGTCATGGCAAAAGGGCAGATGCGGGCTTCCAAGGAAGCCAAGAAGCCGAAGAGCAAAGAAAAGGGCGCCAAGCACAGCCCGAAATATATGGAGACGGCAGAGCTCGGCTCTTCGGGTTCCAGTGGGACGCCTCTCAAGCTCGGCCAGAAGAAATAATCTGTGGCGCGCTTCGAAGTCACCATGTCGAGCGGCGACAAGCTCCTCATCGAGCATGAGATGGCATCTGTCGAAGAGATGCGGCTCCTTCTCGAAAAGACGGACTTTCTCGCAGCCAAGGAAATCAGGCTCGGCGCACCCGGGACGTTGCCGGATGTCGTCCTGTCCACCCGTCATATGATGCTGCTGCGCCCGCTTGCTGAGGGTGCGACACAGGGCAGCTCTTTCCGGCCCAAGCGATAATCTAAAATGGGAACGCCGACGAAGTCGTCGACGCAGGGGAAGCCCGCGAAGGGGAGCGCCATGGCGAGGAGCGTGAAGGACGTGGCCGAGCTCAAGGCGCGGATGGCGCATGCGCTTTCGAGCGACAACGTCACGCCTCCGCAGCGGGAGTTTCTCGAAAGCCAGAAGGCGCGGCTCGATCAGCGGGGGACCCATACCATGCTTACGGACGACCAACTCGCACGCATCGAACGCATCATCGATGAGGCGGGGGCGGAAATCTCCCCATCTGGCGCGAGCCCGTCCGACGCCGACGACGCTGAATCCGCGCCGCCCACAAATCAAGGGTGATGTCGATGTCTACAAAAACGCAGGGCAAAGGTGACAGCGTCAAGCTGCGCCGCGACAAGGCCGATGCCACGACTGCCGCAGCGAAAGCGGTGATCGATGCGGAGCTCAACGCGGCACGCCAGAAGACCGCAAGACTGCGGGCACAGCGTCTTGCCAAAGAAGCTGATGACGCCGGGATAGCGACGGAAGCAGAAGAGAACGCGCCGAAAGAGACCACCCGAAAGAAGCGGGCGACGAAGAGCGCGGCTTCCAAAAAGGCCGGTGCGAACGCCGGAGCCGATGGGGCCAAAGCCCCAAAGAGAAAGCCGAAAGCGAAGAAAGCGGCGCCGGCGCCTGCTGCCGACATCGAGGACGACATTGACGATGAAATCGATGAGCCTGACGAGGCCGAAGAGGTTTCAGAAATCTAGCTGACGGCCGCGGGGGCGAACCGAGGCGACGTTCATAGCAAGATCGCCATAACCGCGGCGCTCACGGGAGCATGCCGCGCGTGCTGAGCTCGCATCGCGCGGGCCCTGCTGGCAACGCGATGCCCAGGCATTGGCAAATGTGTCAGGCTGACTTCGGCCGCCCATCACGGGGCCGGAGTGCATGTGTCGTTTATGCCTGACGGACGAGAAGCCGATGGATGAGGGGCTTGCGGACAAGGCTCTTTCGACGCTCACCCCAGGATACGCCCCCAAGCGGCCGCGACTGCCGGCGCCGGCACAGGGGCAGAAGCCGCCATTGGCAGCTCCGCCCGTGCCTGGCGTTCTAGACGGCAGTCGAATGCGTGGCCGCACGCGTCCCGAGATAAGCGTCGAAAGAAGCTGCAACGCTGCGCACGAAGGGCCTGCCGCGATCGGTGACGACGAAGCGGTCGCCGACGCGTGAGAAGAGCCCGTCGGGGTCCGATTCCGCGAAATAGCGGGCATCGTTGATGACGGGATCGGCCAGCGCACCGAAATGCGCCTTCAAGGTCCCCGCCGAGAAGGCGAAGTCGCACAACAGCCGCTCGATCACGAAGGCCCGGACCCGGTCGGCCTGGGAAAGCTCGAAGCCGCGAACGGTCGCAAGCTCGCCTTTTTCGATCTCGGCCGCATAGCGCCGGGTCGTTTTCTCGTTCTGCAGATAACCCTGCGGGAGCTTGCTGATGGACGATGCGCCGAAACCGATCAGAGCGTCGGCCTCGTCCGTCGTATAGCCCTGGAAGTTGCGGTGGAGGCGACCCTCCCACGCGGCCACGGCAAGGGAATCCTCCGGCACGGCGAAATGGTCGAAGCCGATGCGCTGATAGCCGGCCCCGGTGAAGAGCGTGGCCGCGCGATTGGCCTGCGCAAAGCGCTCCAGAACGTCCGGCAGTTCGTCCGTCGGGATCATCTTCTGGCGTGGGATGACCGAGGGCACATGCGCATAGCCGAAGAGAGCCACGCGGTCCGGCCTGAGGGTCAGGATCTGTTCGACCGTGCGTACGAGCTTGTCCCGGCTCTGATATGGCAGGCCATAGACGAGATCGACATTGATGGAGCGAATGCCGGCAGCCCGCAGCCGATTGACGGCCGATTCCGTCTCCTCGAAGCTCTGCATGCGGTTGATGGAGGCCTGCACCTTCGTGTCGAAGTCCTGCACGCCGATCGAGGCGCGGGTAAACCCGGCCTTGGCGAGTGCTTCCACACGCGCGTCGTCGAATTCTCGCGGATCGATCTCGATCGCGAATTCGGCATCCGCCGCGGACGGGAAGGCCTCACGGATCGCAGAGGCCAGCTCGATGATGTCGTCCGGCTTCAGCAAGGTCGGCGAGCCGCCGCCCCAATGCACGCCCTCGACGTTGATGTCCGGCGCAAGCTCGGCCACGAGCTTCAGCTCGTCCTTCAGCGTCTTGAGGTACGGCAGCACCGGATCGTAGCGCAGCACATGCCGGGTCGTGCAGCCGCAGAACCAGCACAGCGTATCGCAGAACGGGATGTGGAAGTAGAGCGAAGCCCTGGTATTGGGCTTAAGCTCTTTCAGCCAGGCTTTCGCGACCTTGCCGTCCACTTCTTCGTTGAAGTGGGGCGCCGTCGGATAACTGGTGTAACGCGGCACAGGCGCCGCGTATTTGCGGACGAGATCAGGAACCATTTGGGTATTTCTAATGCTTTCGTCGAAGGCGTCCTTGATCAATGTCAAAGAGGAAATCGGCCGCCGCAAGGTTTGACGCGCACGCTGGCATGTCCTTCTGCAATCTGAACGGCTTGGCGATCCGAGAAGCCCCGCGAACGCGGCCTTGCGCCTCCACTTTTTCGGTGCGCCGCGAGGCCTGCGTATGCCCGGCGAAGCGGCTCTCTCAACAAGATTCGTGGACAAGGTGCCGCTTCGTCATCTATCCCTGCGGCGGTGGTGATTATCACCGCTGCTCGCCTCTGCCATGGGCTTGCCGTTTCCTCCCGAAGGCCCGGTCGTTTCAGGAAAAATGTCCGACATCGTCATTTCCGAGTTTATGGATGAGGCGGCCGTTGCGCGCCTGTCCGCTCGCTTCTCCACCCTTTACGCCCCCGATCTTGCCGAAAAGCCCGATGCGCTGAAGGCGGCGCTCACAGAAGCGCGAGCCTTGATCGTCCGAAACCGCACCGAGGTGCGGGCGGATCTGATCGAGGGGGCCGATGCGCTCGAATGTGTCGGCAGGCTCGGCGTTGGCGTCGACAACATCGATACGCAATGCTGCGCCCGGCGCGGCATTGCCGTCTATCCGGCCGCCGCGGCGAATGCTCTGTCCGTTGCCGAATACGTCATCTCGACTGCGCTTCTGCTTCTGCGCGGCGCCTATCTCTCCACGCCTGCCGTCGCCGCCGGGCAATGGCCGCGTGGAGAGCTGATGCGCGGTCGCGAAGCGAGCGGCAAGGTGATCGGTCTGGTCGGCTTCGGTGCGAGTGGCCGTGAAACGGCGCGTCGTGCCGAGGCGCTCGGCCTCGATGTCATCGCCACCGACCCGCATATCCCGGCCTCGGACGCTGCGTGGAACGAGGCGCCGCGCACCGACCTGTCTACGCTCCTCGCGGAAGCCGACGTCGTCAGCCTGCATGTCCCGCTGACGGACGAGACGCGCTATCTCATCGATGCGGCTGCGCTCGCCCGCATGAAGCCCGGCGCGATCCTGATCAACGCCGCACGTGGCGGCATCGTCGACGAGACGGCGCTTGTCGCGGCCCTGCAGGAGGGCCGGTTGGGCGGTGCCGCGCTCGACGTCTTCGAGACCGAGCCGTTGACGGCCGAAGCGGGGGCCGTCTTTGCGGATCTGCCGAATGTGGTTTTGACGCCTCATATTGCGGGCCTCACCGCAGAATCGAACCTGCGCGTCGGGCGGGTCATCGCCGATGCGGTCATCAATCACCTCGAGGGCCGCAAGTGACCCACATGCGACTTGGCGAATTGCGGCATCTCGTGGAGGCCGCCTTGACCGCCTCGCGGGTCAGCCCGGAAAACGCCGCATCCGTCGCCCGTGCGCTCGTCGCCGCTGAAGCCTGCGGCCAGACGAGCCACGGCCTTCGCCGTGTCGAGGCCTATTCGGGGCAGGCGCGCGCCAGCAAGATCGACGGCTTTGCGGTGCCGACGGCCGAAGTCGTCCGACCGGCTACGCTCTCTGTCGATGCGGCGCACGGCTTCGCCTATCCCGCGCTTGATCTGGCTCTCGCCGAACTGCCGCCCATTGCGCGCCGCCAGGGGCTGGCGATGGCAGGGATCAAGCGCTCCAGCCATTGCGGCGCCATGGGCGTGACGGTCGAAGCCTTTGCCGAAGCGGGGCTCTTGGCTCTCATGTTCGCCAACGCGCCGGGCGCCATGGCCCCCTGGGGCGGGCGCAGCCGTCTTTACGGCACCAACCCGATCGCTTTTGCGGCCCCCCGCAAGGATGCCGCTCCGGTGGTCGTCGACTTGTCGCTGTCGCAGGTGGCACGCGGCAAGGTGATGGCGGCCAAGCAGAGAGGCGAGGAGATCCCGGAGGGCTGGGCCTTCGACGAGGCGGGCAAGCCGACCACCGATCCGGTCGAGGCGCTTGCCGGCACGATGGCGCCGCTCGGCGGGGCCAAGGGGACGGCACTTGCTCTTATGGTGGAAATGCTTGCCGCCGGTCTTAACGGCGCCAGTTATGCGAGCGAGGCGAGTTCCTTCTTCGACGCCGAGGGTGGCCCTCCGAACACCGGTCAACTCATCATCGCCATCGATCCCACGGCCTTCGGCGCCGACGCCATTGGCCGCTTCGGCGACCTGGCGGCGATGATCGAGGCCGATCCTCCCGCCCGTGTGCCGGGTGCGCGGCGCCAGGCGCTTCGGGCGGAGGCGGAAGAGAAGGGAATTGAAATGGATGACGCGGTGATCGCCACGGTTCGGGCGATCGCCGGCATCGAATGACAGGAATGGGAGTGAGGCATGCTGCAAAAGACGCATTACTGGAAACGTGAAGCCAATCTGATCGGCGGCGAATGGGTTGGAGCCGATTCCGGCGAGACGATCGACGTCACCAATCCGGCGACCGGCGAGACGATCGGCACCATCCCGAAATGTGGCAAGGCCGAGACCGAGCGCGCCATCGAGGCCGCTGCCGAGGCCTTCGAGAGCTTCAAGAAGACGAGCGCCGACGAGCGCGCCAAGCTGTTGCGCGCCCTGCACGACGCCATCATGGACAATCAGGATGCGCTCGCCGAGCTCCTCACTCTGGAGCAGGGCAAGCCCTTGACGGAATCGCGAGGCGAGGTTGGCATGAGCGCCGCCTATGTCCTGTGGTTTGCCGAAGAGGCGCGCCGTGTCTACGGGGATCTCATTCCGTCCCCGTGGAAAGACCGCCGCATCATGGTGACGAAGCAGCCGGTCGGCGTCATCGGCGCCATCACGCCGTGGAACTTCCCGTCCTCGATGCTGTCGCGCAAAATCGGTCCGGCGATCGCTGCAGGCTGCACGGCCGTCGTCAAGCCGGCGACGCAGACGCCTTATTCGGGCCTTGCCTGGGGTGCGCTCTGCGAAGAGGTCGGCATTCCGAAAGGCGTGGTCAACGTCGTCACCGGCTCCGCCAAGGATATCGGTGCGGCGCTCATGGAAAGCCCGAAGGTCCGAAAAGTCACCTTCACCGGTTCGACGGATGTCGGCAAGGTTCTGATCCGCCAGTCGGCCGACACCGTGAAGAAGGTTTCTATGGAGCTCGGCGGCAACGCGCCGTTCCTGGTCTTCGATGATGCCGATATCGACCGCGCGGTCGCTGGTGGCATTGCCGCAAAGTTCAGGAATTCCGGCCAGACCTGCGTCTGCACCAACCGCTTCTACGTCCAGGCCGGCATCTACGACCGTTTCGCCGAAAAGTTCGCCGAAGCCGCCAAGGGCCTGAAAGTCGGCTCTGGTCTCGAAGAGGGGACGCAGCAGGGCCCGCTCATTGACGACAATGCGGTCGCCAAGGTCGAAGAGCTGATCGGCGATGCCGTCGACAAGGGCGGCAAGGTCATTGCCGGCGGTAAGCGCCACGAGCTCGGCGGGACGTTCTTCGAGCCGACCGTGATCGCCGATGCGAAGCCCGACATGCGCTTCTCCAAGGAAGAGATCTTTGGCCCGGTTTCGCCACTCTTCAAATTCGAGACGGAGGAAGAGGCGGTCGCGCTCGCCAATGACACGGAATACGGTCTCGCCTGCTATTTCTACACGCAGGATCTCGGCCGTGCGTTCCGCGTCTCAGAAGGGCTCGATTATGGCCTCGTCGGCGTCAACGAGGGCGTCATCACGACGGAGGTCGCGCCCTTCGGCGGCGTCAAGGAATCCGGCCTCGGCCGTGAAGGCTCCAAGTACGGCATCGACGATTATTTGGAGATCAAATACGTCTGCATCGGCGGCCTCGGGCTCTAATCGCCGAGGCGCAGCTGAGTTTGATCGGCCTCTCCCTCGTCCGAGGGGGAGGCCTTTTTCGTGCGGCCCCTTTTTCGTGCAGCCTTTGTTTCGCGCAGCTGAAGCGCGACAGGCGCGGGGGCCGGTCAGATGCGCCGCATCAATTCCGCCGCAGGGGCTCGCGATGCCAGTTGCCGGCGCCTGCCGGGGTGAGGTCCGACAGATCGAGCCGTGCGAGAATCTCGCTTGCCGGACGCTCGCCGATCTTCGCCGTCGGCCAAAGATCGACAAGCGGCTTGAGGGCAAAGCTTCGTTCCGTCAGGTGCGGATGCGGGATCGACAGCTCCGGCTCGGCGAGGAGTTCTTCGCCGTAGACGAGAATGTCGATATCGATGACGCGCGGCCCCCAAGGTTCGGCACGAATGCGGCCAAGCTCCTTCTCGACGTCGAGAAGAGCCGCAAGCAGGCGCCGTGGGCTCAGCTGTGTTTCGATCAGAAGCGCCGAATTGGTGAAATCGGGCTGGTCGGTCTTTCCCCATGGCCGGCTCACATAAAGCGGAGCGGCGGCGGTCACGGTGACCCCGTCCACATTGGCGATGGCCTTCGCGGCCTTGCGAAAAGTGTCAGCCGGATCGCCGAGATTGGCTCCGAGCCCCAGCACGGCCTTGACGGCGCCGCAGGCGAGGCTGCGGTGAATCATGCGAAAACCTCGTGGTCGAGGTGATACGTACGCGAATCGTTCCATCAGCACAGGTAGAGATGCCTGCCGGATCGAAGCAAGCCCCGCGCCTTAGATATTAACGACCTCTTATCCATGCTGCCCGATAATGTTTGTTTGGGCCGGGAGGAAGAAATGCAGAATGCAGGTGAACCCCTCAGGATCTTGCATGTGCTGCGTGCGCCTGTCGGCGGCGTGTTTCGCCATGTCTGCGATCTGATCGAAATGCAGGCCGACCGCGGCCACAAGGTGGGCATGATCTGCGATTCCACCACGGGTGGGGCGTTCGAAGCCGGGCTATTGGCCGAACTTGAAAACCGCCTTGCCCTCGGCCTGAAGCGCACGCCGATGTGTCGCCCGATCCGGCCGGTCGATCTCGGCGCATTTCTGCGCGTGCGCGCCCACGCGGATTCGATTGCCCCCGATGTCATCCATGGTCACGGCGCCAAGGGTGGAGTTTTCAGCCGCCTGACCGCGGCGAGCGAGCGCCGCTCCGGCCGTGTGGTCGCGACATTCTATACGCTCCACGGCGGCAGCCTGAACTTCGATCGAAACACCTTGGCGGGGCGTCTCTATTTCGGCGTGGAGCGCTCTTTGGAGCGGGTGACGGATTCGCTGATCCACGTTTCCGCTTTCGAGGCGGAAACCTACCGCGAGAAAGTGGGCGAGCCGCGTTGCCCCGCGCATGTTATCTACAACGGGCTGCGGCCGGGAGAATTTGAACCGGTCGCGAAGATCGACAATCCTGCGGACTTTCTGTTCCTCGGCGAATTGCGCCCGTTGAAGGGCGTCGACGTGCTGTTGCGGGCGCTGGAGATCCTCAAGGCAGAAGGCACCAGACGGAGCCTTTGCGTGGTTGGTGGCGGGAACAGCGAGCACATCGAGACCTATCGGGCCTTCGCTGCGGAAAAGGATCTCGACGTGCGCTTCCATGCCCCAATGCCGGCCCGCCAGGCTTTGGCGCAGGCGCGCATGATCGTCGTGCCGTCTTTGGCGGAATCGCTGCCCTACGTGGTGTTGGAGGCCGCCGCCGCCGGCACGCCGATGATTGCGACGCGCGTCGGCGGTATCCCGGAGATTTTCTCAGGCGAGGAGGATCGTCTGATCGAGCCCGGCAACGAGAGAGCGCTCGCCTCCGCGCTCACAGCCGCGCTTGAAAACCCTCAGCGTCTTGTCGAGGAGGCGGCCGCAAGGCGGGCATTCGTGCGCGAGCGCTTTTCCCTCTCCGGCATGGCAGAGGGGAATGAGGCCCTCTACCATGAGGCGCTTTCAAGGCGCCGCGGCGGGCCCGCTGTGGATGCAACCTTGAACGCCGCCTGAGCCGTTGCTTTTCGGCTCAGCCCGCCGTTTTTCGGCTCAGCCCGTTGGCGACGCTTCGACCTCGCTCAGAAATTCCGGTCCCTGTGAGACGATCGCCTCGTCCAACTCGCCGATGCGCTCGCGATTTTTCCCGTCATAGGGCAGCGAGAGAAGGACCGTGCGAATGAGATTGAGCCGTGCACGCCTCTTGTCGTTGGCGCGCACCACGTACCACGGGGCTTCTTGCGAATGCGTCGCGGCAAGCATCCGGTCGCGGGCGGCAGAGAAGGCCGGCCAGCGCTTGATCGCTTCCTTGTCGACCGGTGAGATCTTCCAGGATTTCAGCGGGTCGTGCCGGCGGTCGTGGAACCGCTTCAGCTGCATCTCGCGACCGATATTGAGCCAGAACTTGAAGAGGTGCACGCCGTCGCGCACCAGCATGCGCTCGAAATCCGGCGCCTCCCGCAGGAACACGGCGGCCTCGGTCTCGCTGCAAAAACCCATCACGGGTTCGACGACGCCACGATTGTACCAGGAGCGGTCGAAGAGCACCATTTCGCCATTGCTCGGAAGCTCTTCCACATAGCGCTGGAAATACCATTGCCCGTGCTCGCGCTCCGTCGGCTTGGCGAGCGCCACGATGCGGGCGTGGCGGGGGTTGAGATTTTCCCGCAGGACCTTGATCGAGCCGCCTTTGCCGGCCGCGTCGCGCCCTTCGAACAACAGCACGATGCGCTGGTTCTTGTTTTGGGCCCAGGCGAGAACCTGCACGAGCTCGCGCTGCAGGTCGCGCAGTTCGTTTTCGTACTTTGTGCGCTTGAGCTTCTTGGAATAAGGAAAGTTGCCCGAGGTCAGCGCGTTCTCATGCACCCAGGCCGGCAGTTCGGGTGCATCGAGGTCGAAGGTGGAAAAGTCCTGATTGTTCATGTGCAGGTTGATTCTCTGACTCAGACTTGTCACGCAGCGAGTCTACAGAACGCTGAATGGCTTTACGAGAGCGGCAAAAGTGATTGAGGAGACGAACACGGAAAACAACCTGTCGGTGAATTCTGCCCGCCCGCTTGCACGCCTCGCCGCGGCGCGTTTGCCGCTTCTGGCGACGGCGCTTGTGCTCGCGTTCGTGACCGTCAATTTCTCCGTGCCGGTCCTGTGGTCCGTTCTGGGATTTATTTTCGTCCTCGTCGTCACGGCCGCAGCCCCTGCTCGCATGCGCTCTGAGCGGTTGTCGTCTGCGGCTGCCCACAGCCGCATCCTATGGCCCGACACGGGGATGAAGGCCGTCGTCTCATCGCTGCCGCATCCCGCTTTCCTGCTCGATCAGCGCGGTATCACGCGCTTCTCCAACGAGGCAGCAACCGCTGCGTTCCCGCAGGCTCGCCCCGGCGACCCGCTTTCCATGAGCATTCGGACGCCGCGTCTTCGAGATGCGCTGGCCGCAGCCCAGGGTATGGTGACGAGCCGGTTCGAGTATCGCGAGCGCAGCGGGGCGGAGACCGTCTATGTGGTGACCGTTCAGCCGGTGCTGCATGCCGCTGCCGCGGCGCCTTTCATTCTCCTGCTTTTCGAGGATGTGACCGAGCGCCTGGCGACGGCGAGAATGCGCGCCGATTTCGTCGCCAATGCCAGCCACGAGCTGCGCACGCCGCTTGCGTCTCTCTCGGGCTTCATCGACACGCTCCAGGGGCCTGCCCGCAGCGATCCCAAAGCTCAGGACCGCTTTCTGACCATCATGCGCGAACAGGCGGAGCGCATGCGCCGCCTCCTCGATGATCTTCTCTCTCTGTCGCGGCTTGAGATGCGGGTGCATCAGCAGCCGCGGGAGCACATCGATCTTGCACAGATCGCGCGCCGCGTCGTCGACGGTCTGCGTCCTCTTGCCGAGCATCTGGAGGTGGAGGTGACGCTCGATGTCCCGGACGAGCCCGTCTTCGTCCTGGGCGATGCCGACGAGCTCCATCAGGTGTTGGAGAACCTGGCGGAGAATGGCCTCAAATACGGAGGCGCCGGCAAACGTCTCGACGTGAGATTGGCGCAGCAGAACCTGGACGGTGGAGCGGTCGTGCTGGCAAGCGTGCGCGATTGGGGGCCGGGGATTGCGCCGGAGCATCTGCCGCGGCTCACCGAGAGGTTCTACCGGGTCGATGTCGCCTCGAGTCGCGAGAAGCAGGGCACCGGCCTCGGCCTGGCCATCGTCAAGCATATCCTGACGCGCCATCGTGGCCGCCTCGATATCGACAGCGAGCAGGGCGCCGGGGCGACCTTCACCGTGCGCCTGCCGGCTGCCGAGGCGCCGGCGGATCATGCCACGGCGGATGAGGCGCAGAAGCCTGCCTTGGCCGGCTGATCCCGCGCGGCGGAGAAGTCGGAGTTTCACAAAAAAGAAAGCGGAGCCGAAGCTCCGCAGTCTGTTACGCCAGTCTTCGGGAGAAAGCTGAACTCAGCCGTTCGCGGCCCGCTTCATGCGCCGGCGCGGATCGGATGTCTGATAGGCAACGCCCGCATGGTATTCGCAATAGGGCGAGCTCTCCAGGGAATCGCAGCCGCAGAAATGGAAATCCTCGTCGCCCGGATCGCCGATCGGCCATTTGCAGGTGCGCTCGGTCAATTTCTCGATCGTCAGGCGCCGCGAGATCGGCATGACGAGAGCGTGCACGGGCTGCAGTTCGGTTTCCTGCTCGACTTCCATTTCTACCTCTACCTCGGCCTGAAGGGCCGTGGCGCCGACGGTCACGGTCCGGTGCTGTTGCCGGACGGGAGCGGAATTGCGCGGTCGACGCGCCCGCTTGATCGTGGATGTCGGCTGGCCGCGTCCGGAAAGCCCGAGCCTGTGAATCTTGCCGATGACGGCATTGCGCGTGACGCCGCCGAGTTCTCCGGCAATCTGACTGGCGCTGAGGCCTTCCTGCCAGAGCTTTTTGAGAAGATCGACTCGTTCATCGGTCCAGGACATGGGCGTCTTGGCTCCTTGCTGCCGCGTTTGTGTCATTGGCGGAATCCGTCTGCGTCGCAGGGGCAAAAAAACCTGCGCCAACGCAATAACTGGTAGGGGATCCGATCCGCCACACGAGATGTCGTGTTTAACGATTTCGAAACTACCCGATCGGTCGACTCTTCGACAAGAGTCCCGCCGGCGATTTGATGTTTTTCCCCCGGATACGGCAAAAGTGAGTCCGGAATGCCACACAGGCAGGCTCAAAAGCCGCGCATTGCGCGGCTCGCCAGCCTCATGATAAACGAAGCGCAGCCGCCGTAGGGCGGCTTTTCGCATTTCAACAGCAAAATCTCACATATCGGATCGGACCACGCCCATGTCGGCCGCCTCTCCCCTGTCTTCTCCTCTTTATGCGACCTATGCCCGCGCTGAGCTCGCCTTCGAGCGCGGCGAGGGTGTCTGGCTGGAGACGACATCGGGAGAGCGATATCTCGACCTGATGGGCGGCATCGCCGTCAACGCATTCGGTCATGCGCATCCCTATCTGGTCGAGGCCCTGAAGCGGCAGGCGGAAAAGCTCTGGCACGTCTCCAACATTTTCGAGATTCCGGGGCAGGTTAAACTCGGTCGTCGTCTCTGCGAGGCGAGCTTTGCCGATCGCGTCTTCTTCACCAATTCCGGCGGCGAGGCGATGGAATGCGCCATCAAGACGGTGAGGCGCTACCACCACGCCAAGGGCCAGCCGCAGAAGAACCGCATCATCACCTTCGAGGGCGCCTTCCATGGCCGCACGCTCGCCACGATCGCCGCCGGCGGTCAGGCGAAATATCTGGAAGGTTTCGCTCCCAACGTCGAAGGCTTCGACCAGGTCGCCTTTGCCGACCGGGACGCACTGAAAGCGGCGATCGGCCCGGAAACGGCCGGCATTCTCATCGAGCCGATCCAGGGCGAGGGTGGCATCCGCCCGGTGCCGCACGAATTCCTGCGCTTCATCCGTGAACTTTGCGACGAGCACGGCCTGTTGATGGTGCTGGACGAGATCCAGTGCGGCATGGGCCGGACGGGCCGCCTCTTTGCGCATGAATGGGCGGGCGTGACGCCGGACGTCATGGCGATCGCCAAGGCGATCGGTGGCGGCTTCCCGCTCGGCGCCTGCCTGGCGACGCGTGAGGCGTCGGAGGCGATGGCCGTCGGCTCGCATGGCTCCACCTATGGCGGCAATCCGCTCGCCATGGCCGTCGGCAATGCGGTTCTCGATCTCGTTTTCGAAGATGGCTTCCTGACGGAGGTTTCCCGCAAGGGGCTCCTCCTCAAACAGAAGCTCGCGCGCCTCGTCGATGCCTATCCCGATCAGCTGAAAGATGTGCGCGGCGAGGGGCTGATGCTGGGTCTCGTCTGTGCGGGCGCACCTGCGGAAATGGTTGCCCGCCTGCGCAAGCACGGCGTCCTCACCGTGGGGGCGGGCCACAATGTGGTGCGTGTCCTGCCGGCGCTGATCATCTCGGAGGCGGAGATGGATGAAGGCGTGAACCGTATCGAAGCTGCGCTGCGCGCCGCCGGCAAGTCCGCTGCCGCGTAGGGAGAATAAAACATGAGCCTGCGTCACTTCCTCGACCTTGCCGACATTCCGTCCGACACGCTGCGGCTGATCCTTGACGACGGCAAACAGCTGAAGGCTGCCCGCCGCGCCGGTCCCGTTGCCGAGCGGCCGCTCGAAGGCCGCATCCTTGCGATGATCTTCGAGCAGCCCTCGACGCGCACCCGCATTTCTTTCGACGTCGCCATGCGCCAGCTCGGCGGCGACGCCATCCTTCTCACCGGCAAGGAAATGCAGCTCGGCCGCGGTGAGAGCGTGAGCGACACAGCGAAGGTTTTGTCGCGTTATGTCGATGCGATCATGATCCGTACGCTCGACCATGACATGGTCGCAGCCCTTGCCGAGCATGCCACGGTTCCCGTCATCAATGGGCTGACGCGCCGCTCGCATCCGTGCCAGCTGATGGCCGACCTGATGACCTTCGAAGAGCACAGGGGCGCCCTCGAAGGCCGCAAATTCGCCTGGCTGGGCGATGCCAACAACGTCATGAATTCCTGGGTCCATGCGGCCGAGCGCTTCGGCTTCAGCCTCGATGTCGCAAGCCCGGCCGAGCTCGGCCCCGACCAGGCGATCCGTGACTGGGCGCAGGAGAATGGCGCGAAGGTGCGTTTTCTCGATGCGCCGGAAGAGGCCGCAGCCGAGGCCGACTGCCTGATCACCGACACCTGGGTTTCGATGGGCGACGACGAAGGAGGGCGGCGTCACAATCTCTTGACGCCGTACCAGGTGAACGACCGCATGATGGAATATGCCAAGAAAGACGCCATATTTATGCATTGCCTGCCCGCACATCGCGGCGAGGAAGTGACCGCCAGCGTGATCGACGGCCCCCAATCGGTCGTCTTCGATGAAGCGGAAAACCGCTTGCATGCGCAAAAGGCGATCCTTTCCTGGTGTCTTTCGGAGCCTTCGTGAACAAGACGACTGTCACACAGACTGAATCCCGCGCGGACGACCGCGCTCTGCCCTTTCAAGTCGATCCGCTGGACGTGCGTGGCCGCGTCGTCACGCTCGGACCGGCGATCGATGCCATTCTCGCGCGCCACGATCTGCCGAGACCCGTCAAGGTTCTTCTCGGCGAGGCCGTGGCGCTCGCCTCGCTGCTTGCCACCTCTTTGAAGGATACGGGCCGTTTCATCCTGCAAACGGAAACGGATGGTCCGGTCTCGATGCTCGTCGTCGACATCCGCACCCCGGGCGAGATCCGCGCCACGGCCACGTGCAACCGCGAGCGCGTGGAGGCGGTGACGGTTTCCGGCCGCGCTGCGAGCGGCGATCTCCTCGGCCGCGGCACGCTCGCCATGACCATCGAGCAGGGCAAGACCGGGCGCCGCTACCAGGGTTATGTCCCGTTGGAGAACGAGAGCCTGGAAGACGCGGCGCATTCCTATTTCCGTCAGTCGGAGCAGATCCCGACGCGCGTGCGCCTGGCCGTTGCCGAAATCGTCGATCGCGGCAGTGCCGGCGAGGCCCAGCAGGCCTGGCGCGCGGGCGGGCTGATCGCGCAGTTCTTGCCGGAATCGAGCGAGCGCATCAAAGTCCGCGATCTCCATCCGGGCGATACGCCGGACGATGCCGATATGGCCGATCTGCCGCTCGAGGACGACGCCTGGCTGGAAGCCGTCGCGCTCGTCGATACGGTGGAGGACCTCGAACTGATTGACCCGGCCGTTCCGGCCGAACGTCTTCTCGTTCGCCTCTTCCATGAACGTGGCGTGCGCGTCTTCGAGCCGACGGTTCTGCGCGATCATTGCACCTGTTCGCGCGAACGCATCGAGCAGGTGTTGGAGCAGCTTCCCGCCGATGAGCTGGAAGAGGCGGCAGTCGAAGGCGCAGTAGAGGTCCGCTGCGAGTTCTGCGGCAAAGAGTATCGATTCACGCCCGAAGAGCTGAATTCCGGCAAAGCCTGACCGATCGTTTAGTTGTCGGCCACGTCGCCGCATGCCTTACCATTCAGCTGGTGTTCACCTGGAACCTCTAAGGTTTCGGGCTATCTGATGCCGTTGAATCGCAAAGGATGTTGCTCTGACCGACAAGGCCAAGACGCCGCTCCTGCTGGTCGATTCTCCTGCGCCGAAACAAGGCGCAGGAGAAGGCGAGCTGCAGCCTGCCGCCCGGCCGGCTGAGGAGAAGAGCTCGCAATCTTCAAAGACGCGGCACAACACCGCGCATCCTGTGTGGCGTGGGCTCGTTCAGACCGTGCTCGTTTTCGTGGTGCTTGCCGCCGCGGTCGCTGGCATGCGCTACATGGCCGCCACGGCGCCTGAAGGGCCGAAGCGCCCTCCGAGCGAGCAGGTCTACACGGTCGAAACGCAGACGGTCGCGTTCGGCAGCCATCAGCCGGATTTTGCGGTCTTCGGCACGACCATCGCGGGCAAGACGGTCGAGCTGCGTGCTCTCGTTGCCGGCGAGATCGTATCCATCTCCGATGATGTGGAAGTCGGGCGGCGCGTGACGGCCGGCGACACGCTCGTCACGCTCGATGATTTCCCCTATCGCGGCGCCCTGACAGAGGCCCGAGCCAATCTGCGCGAGGCTGAGGCGACGCTGGCCGAACGGCAGGCGAGTGTGCGCGCCGAAGAGGTTGCGGTGTCGCGGGCCAAAGAGCAGTTGGGTCTTGCCCGCACGGATCTCGAACGAGCCCAGCAATTGCGTGCGCGCGGGACCGGAACTCAGCAATCCCTCGATGAACGGCAGCTGATCTTGAGCCAGCGTGCCCAGGCGCTCGAAGAGCGGCAAAGCAATCTTGAGGTCGCCCGTGCGCGGCTGGAGCAGCAGCGCGCGGTGAACGATCGGCTGCGCTGGCGCGTCGAAGAGGCGGAGCGAAATCTCGCCGATACGGTCCTGAAAGCCCCCTTCGATGGCGTGGTCATGAGCGAAGCGGCGGGGCTCGGTCGCAAGGTGAGTGCCAGCGATCTTCTCGTGGAGCTCTACCGCGAAGGCTCCGTGGAAGCCCGTTTCGTGGTGAGCGATCGCCAGTTCGGCCGTCTTCTCTCGGATTCTGAAGGTGTCATCGGCCGCGAGGTCGACATCACCTGGACGGTCGGCGGCGAGCCTCTCGTCTATAAGGGCACGATCGATCGCATCGGTGCGGAGGTCGTGGCCGACCGTGGCGGCGTGGAGCTTTTCGCCAACGTCAAAGACGGGCCGGAGGTCGATCTCCGCCCAGGTGCCTTCGTTGAAGTCTCCGTGCCCGACAGAACGTGGCAGGATGCCGTTCGGCTTCCGGAAACGGCGCTCTACGGCGGCAATGCCGTCTTCGTCGTCGAGGATGGGCGCCTTCAACGTCGCGCCGTCGATGTTGCCGCCTATGATGGGGCCGACGTCATCGTCACCTCCGGCCTGTCGGAGGGCGAGACGGTGATGACGACGCAGATCGCCGATGCCCGCGAAGGCATCAAGGTGGCGAAGCCTGGGGAGAACAAGCGGATCTCACCGACGATGTCGATGGGGCATGGCTCGTGAGTGCGGTGCCGCCCGCTCCCCCGTCGAGCCCGCGGCGCGATGCCATCCCGATCGTGGAGCTTTTTGCGCGTCACGCCAATGCCGCGAACCTCTTGATGGTGCTGATGATCCTGTTCGGGATCTTCGCCCTTCTCAAGATCAACACGCAGTTCTTTCCCTCGCTCGAAACCGACACGATCTCCATTTCCGTCTCCTGGCCGGGGGCGAGCGCGGAGGACGTAGAATCCAATATTCTGGAAGTGATCGAGCCGGATGTGCGCTTCCTCGACGGCGTCGATGAGATGCGCTCCTATGCCCGCGAGGGGAGCGCCACGATCTCGCTCGAATTCGAAGACGGCGCCGACATGCAGAAGGCCTTGTCGGATGTCGAGGCGGCGGTGGCAGCGATCACCAACCTGCCGGAGGATGCGGAAGAGCCGGAAGTCTCCTTCAGACAATGGCGCGAAGCGGTCGCGAGATTGGCGGTCACCGGCCCTTATTCGGAGACGGCGCTGCGCGCGATCGCCAAGCGAATCCATGACGGGCTGATCGACGCCGGCATCGATTCCGTCACCTATACGGGTTTTCGCGATCGCGAATTGGTGGTGACCGCCGAAGAGGCGGAATTGCGTCGGCTCGGCCTGACCATCGGCGACGTCTCGACGGCGATCGCCGGCAACAGTCGAGACCTGCCGTCTGGCGAACTCGACGCCTCCATGTCGCGTCAGGTGCGTGCGCTCTCCGATGCCAAAGACCCGGCTGCGATCAAGGAGATCGAGGTCAAGGGCTTCGCGTCTGGCGAGAGGATCCGCGTCGGCGATTTCGCCGACGTGAACGAGCGCTTCGACCCGGACGACAAAGAAGGTTTGGCGCGCGGACAGCGAGCGATCGAGCTCTACGTCGAACGCTCCGCCAGCGCCGACACGCTCGCCAGCGCGCGGCTGATGAACGATTATCTGGAGCGTGTGCGGCCGACATTGCCGCCGGATGTCGAGATCCTGAAATACGACGTGAATGCCGATCAGGTGGCCGACCGGATCATGCTTCTGGTCCGCAACGGCCTCCAGGGCCTCATCCTCGTCATCATCATCCTGTTCGTCTTTTTGAACGGCAGCATCGCCTTCTGGGTCGCTGCCGGCATCCCCATCGCCATGATGACGACGCTCGGTGTGATGTACGTGACCGGGCAGACGCTCAACATGATGTCGCTCTTCGGGCTGATCATGATGCTGGGCGTCATCGTCGATGATGCGATCGTCGTTGGGGAGCATACGGCCACACGCTCGTCCAGGGGTGATGACGGGCTGACGGCGGCCATCCGCGGGGCTGGCCATATGATGACGCCGGTTTTCGCGGCGAGCCTGACGACGGTCGCAGCCTTTGCGCCGCTCTTCCTTGTGCGCGGCGGCATCGGCCAGTTCATCCAGACCCTGCCGCTCGTCGTTATCGCGGTGATCCTCGCAAGTCTCGTCGAGTGCTTTCTGGTTCTGCCGGGCCATCTCGCCCATTCGCTGACGCGGGTGCGCCATTTCGGCTGGTCGATGTGGCGCTGGGTGTTTGCCTCGCTGTCGGTCGCGGCCGCCGTCATCCTGGCGCTGCGGCCGGGCACGGGCGAGCTTCTGGGACTGTCCTGGCTTTCCGCCCTCGGCGACTGGTTTTCCGAGCGCCCGTCCTCCTTGCAGCTTCTTCTCACCGTCGCTTTCGCCATGGCCGCCGGGGCGCTCATCGAGGCTCTGGTGGCGATGTTCTCCCATCGCCGCGAACGCAGCACGCACCGCCGCACGGCGTTGCGCCGTGGCCTCGACAACGGCTTCGAATGGGTGCGCAGCGGACCGTTCTTGCGGCTCGTCCGCTTCACCTATCATTGGCGCTACCTGACGGTGGCGCTCGCGGTTGCGAGCTTCATCCTCACGATCGGCCTTCTCCAGGGCGGGCGTGTCGCCTTCGTGTTCTTTCCGTCCCCGGAGGCGGAGACGATCCGCGGCCGCGTGGAATTCAATCCGGGTACGCCGCGCGAAGAGGTCGAGGAGACGGTTAGAAAGCTCGAATCCGCTCTCTGGCAGGCAAGCGACGAACTCTCTCCGGACAAGCCGCTGATCGTCGCCGCCTTTACCACCATCGGTTCGGCGGGGCGCTCGGAAGGCGACAATCTCGCCGAATTCCGGGTGCAGCTCGTCACCTCCGAGAAGCGCGACGTGCGCACGCCGACGATCGTGCGCGCCTGGCAGGAAAAAGCGCCGGACCTTGCCGGCATCAAGCGCTTCGCCGTTTACGAGATGCGCGGTGGGCCGCCGGGACGGGACGTCGATATCCGCTTCCGCGGTGGCAATGCGGCCGATCTGAAGAAGGCCGCCGAAGAGGCGGCAGAGGTTCTCTCAGGCTTTCCGGGTGTTTCCGGCGTGGCCGACGACCTCCCGTACGGCAAGCCCGAACTCGTCATCCGCCTGACCCCGCGGGGCGCTGCTCTCGGCCTGACCAACGAAGACGTCGGCCGCCAGGTGCGCAATGCGCTGGAAGGCGCCATTCCACGCCGCTTCGCCGATGGCGACGAAGAGGTGACGATCCGGGTCAAGCGCAAGTTGGACGGGGAGGGCACGGCCGCCTTGCGCGCTCTGCAATTGCGCACGCCGGCAGGCTTTTACGTGCCTCTTGAGGAAGTGGCGACCTTGAGCGAGCGCCAGGGCTTTGCCTCCATCCAGCGTGTCGATGGCAAATCGAGCGTCGCGGTTACCGCCGATGTCGACCTCGCCGTCACCAATCCGGGTGCGGTTCTCGCCTCTCTGCGCGAGAGCGGCGCAATCGACCGCATCGCTGCGCGCTATGGTCTCGACACGGGCTTTTCCGGACGCGCGGAGGAGCGGGAGGACGCCTTCGCCGACCTGAAGCTCGGTGCGGTGATCGCTCTCGCCGTCATCTACATCCTGCTCGCCTGGGTCTTCGCCTCCTATCTGCGACCGATCGCGGTGATGCTCATTATTCCCTTCGGCTTCGTCGGCGCGACGCTCGGCCATTTGTTCATGGGTTTCGACCTCACCATCCTTTCGCTCTTCGGTCTGCTTGGACTGGCGGGCATCCTCGTCAACGATTCCATCATTCTCGTGGACCGGCTCGAGGAGCGCTTGCGGGATGGGGACGATCTGGCCGAGGCCGCGATCGGAGCGAGCACTGACCGCCTGCGCGCGGTGCTTCTCACCTCGCTGACGACCATCGCCGGGCTTGCGCCGCTTTTGACGGAGACGAGCCTGCAGGCGCAGTTCCTGCTGCCCATGGCGATCACCATGGTGTTCGGTCTGGGCTTTGCGACCGGGCTCGTGCTTTTCCTCGTGCCGGCGCTGATCGGTATTGGCGGGGATATCTCGCGCCTCTTCCGCTTTGCTGCGGGACGGCGCGTCTCAGCTTTCGCGCGGTCCTGAGACGGCGCGCTCGTTCTTAGTGAAGGAGCGCTTTTTGGCCCGGCAGGTCGAGCGAGAAAGCCGGGATCTCGACGGAGAAGCCGGAGCCGGTCTCGCTCACCATGTCGTAGCTGCCCACCATGATGCCTGAAGGCGTGCTGAGCGGACAACCGCTCGTATAGCGAAAAGTCTCGCCCGGTGGGATTTCGGGCTGCTCGCCCACGACGCCAGGCCCATGAACCTCTTCCGTACGCCCGAGCGCATCGGTGATCTGCCAGTGCCGCCGCAAAAGCTGCACTCGCTCCTGGCCTTCATTGGTGATTTCGATCGTGTAGGCCCAGAAGAACCGCCCCGCCTCGCGATTGGATTCTTTTTCCAGAAACTCCGGCGCGACGGAGACGGTGATGTTGCGGGTGGTGGCGCGGTACATGGTCAATCCGATTCTCTGCGGCGCTTTTTGCGTGACCCGGTCACACGGCGCAAGCTCTTTGCGTCTCGGCGGCGGACGTCGTTAAGAATTTGTTTACCGCAAACCTCGTGCTAAAGTTGTGTCTCTGGCGGGCTTGAAGGGGGGCGAGCTTGCAAGGGGAAAATCCGGGTATCCGCCGCACAGGTGGCGGGTCGCGTCAGCCTGTGTCCGTTCCGCCGAGACGGGTGTTGCCGGCGGTCTCCCGCTTGCCGCGCGCTTCCTCGCTGCTTCCATCTCCTGCCGATTTGCAGCGCCCGGACAGAGCGGCTCTGCCGGCCGATATCGCTTTCCTCGCCGGGCGCGGTCTCACGCCGAGAATGCTCGCTCTTGCGGCACAGCTCGCAAGACAGCGCGGAACCTCGGCCAGTCAGGAATTGATGGCCCTGCCGGGCTTTTCGCGCGCCCTCTACTGGCGGCTTCTTGCCGAGTATCTCGGTCTGCCTTTCATCGCCGAGGGCGATCCGGTGACACTCCTGCCTGAGGCCCTGCCGCCGGCTGCGGAAGCCATTGCCAGGTCCAGGCGAATGCTCGTTGAAAAGGGCGCCGCGCGCATCCTCGTGCTCGCACCGGAGGGGCCGGCCCGGGTCGAGGAATTGCAGCGCCTTCTGATGCAGCGGCCGGAGATCAAAGAGCGCTTTGCGATCGCCGATCCGGCGACGATTCAGGCGTGTCTTCTGGCGCGCAACGATGCCGGCCTCGCCTATTGCGCCGCGCACCGGCTGGCGCGTGCAAAGCCGCAGCTTTCGGCGCTTCTCTGCAGTTCGCGCAAAGGACGGCTCGCGATCGCTGCGGCGCCGCTCGCCTTGATCGGCCTGATCCTCGTTTCACCCCTGCCTTTCGGGCGCATCGTTGCGATCCTCCTGAGCGCCTTCTTCTTTCTTTCGATGCTTCTCAAATCGGCCATTGCCCTCCTGCAGACGGCCGAAAGGCCTGCCCGGCCTTTGAGCGATGCAGATTTGCCGAGTTACACGGTCCTTGTGCCGCTCTACCGCGAGGCCGGGATCGTGCCCGATCTCATTTCCCATCTCGATCGCATCGATTATCCCTCCTCGAAGCTGCAATGCCTCCTGTTGATCGAGGCCGACGACGAAGACACGCTTGCCGCCGCGAGGCGTCATGCGTGCCATCCGCGTTACCAGATCGTCGCCGTGCCGCCGCAGGAGCCGCGCACAAAGCCGAAGGCTCTCGTCTACGGGCTGCCGTTCGCGACGGGGCGCCTCGTGGTCGTCTACGATGCGGAGGATCGCCCCGAACCCGATCAGCTTCGAAAGGCGGCCGCCGTCTTTGCGAACGACCCGGCGCTTGGCTGCGTGCAGGCGCGGCTCACCATCGACAACACCGAGAACGTCATTTCGAAGCTGTTTGCGCTCGAATATGCGGCCAACTTCGACGTCTTCCTGCCGGCCCTCGCGCATTGGCGCATGCCGCTCCCGCTCGGGGGCACATCCAACCATTTTCCGCTCGCCGTCCTGAAGAGGATCGGTGCCTGGGATCCCTTCAATGTCACCGAGGATGCCGACCTCGGAATCAGGCTCGCCCGCTACCATTATCGCAGCATCACGATCGCCTCGCGCACCTTCGAGGAAGCGCCGGTTTCGCTTTCGCAGTGGATGGGACAGCGCCGGCGATGGGTGAAGGGTTGGATGCAGTCTCTCCTCATTGCCATGTGGCCGGCGCAGGCGGCTGCCCCAGCTCTGACTGCAAAGGATCGTCTGGCGGTTCTGGCCATTTTGGGGATGGGGGTTGCCGGGCTGCTGGCCTACGGGCCCGCTTGCGTTGTCGGGCTTCTTGCGGCGTTGGCCTTTGGCGGCATGCCGGAGCCGGATGGCCTGCTCTCCTGGAGCCTTTTTGCAGCGAACTTCCTCAATGTGACGGTGCTCGTCCTGTCCTCGGCGACCATGGCCTTCCGCGGCCTGCGATCGGTCGGACGGACGGACCTCGTGCCGATGATTGCGCTTCTTCCGTTTTATTGGATGGCGATGTCGCTCGCCTCCTGGCAGGCGTTCTTCCAGCTGCTGCGCCGCCCGTTTCTGTGGGAGAAGACGGCCCACGGCTTGTCGAGGGCGCGGGGAATGGGGCCCGATGCCCAGCGCGGCCCGGCGAGATGGCTCAGCGTTTCACGGTTCAGAGCGTTGTGGCGCAAATGGGCATGGTTCGGAAGCCGACGGCCCGGGTCTTTGCTTTGCGGGACGAGAGGTTGTGCCACCTCCAACCGTCCTTCGCCTGCGCGTCTTTGATGCAAAGGGTGCCGGGCCTCGGGGTGGAAGTCCTGCGGAGCGGTTTCTGCTGCTCCGGTTGAGCCTTAGGCGGCTTGCGGCTAGAAAAGCCGTCCGCCCTGGAAGCTGAGCTTCCTTTCCTCCAGACGGCCGCCTTTGTCTCCGGCCAGCATTCTTTGACGGTTTCTGTCGTTCGACTGTGATTTTCGCCAGCGAAATTCGGCCTCAGGCTCTGGCTCGGCGCTTTTGTTCGTGACCCCGCCAAAGTGTGATCTTCCCCGATCGAGCCAAAGGCATAGGTTTTGCATTTGCGGCTTTGAACCCATGAGGATTTGAGAACAGGCATGGCACGACTCATCGATTCCAACCACCACGCCTCGCTGAAGGATTATGAGCGCATCGCGCATCTCAGCAACGATGTGCGCGACCTTCGCGACGAAGCTGAAATGCTCCTGCCGAAATTGCAGGGACGGCGGGTCTGGATGGTCAACTCGACGGCCCATGGGGGTGGCGTTGCGGAGCTTCTGCCGCCGTTGATCACCATGCTGCGCGAACTCGGTGTCGACGCCAACTGGCTTGTCATGGAAAGCGACGAGGACGCGTTTTTCCGCCTGACCAAGCAGATCCACAATCTCATCCATGGCGCGGGCGACCCCGACCTCGGCAACGGCGCACATGCGCTTTACGAGAAGGTGAGCCACTCGGTGGCGGCCCGTCTCGCCGAATTCGTGAAGCCGAACGACGTTCTCGTCATCCACGATCCGCAGCCGCTTGGAGCCGGCGCGCTTCTGCGCGAGCGCATGGACCTGACCGCGATCTGGCGCTGCCATATCGGCCTCGACGAGGAGACGCCGGAGACCATCGCGGCCTGGGAGTTTCTCGAGCAATGGGCGGTGAAATACGACCACACCGTCTTCACGGCGCCGGAATATATCCCGCGATGTCTCGCCGGACGGGCCAGCATCATCCACCCCTCCATCGATCCTTTGAGCAACAAGAACCGGGATCTGCCGGTGCACAAGCTGGCCGGCATCCTCGCCAATGGCGGTCTGATCACGGCGACCGGCCCGACGCTGACGCCGCCTTTCGAAGAGCGTGCCCAGAGGTTACAGAGCAACGGCGAATGGGCCCCGGCGACCGAGCCTGAAGACCTCGGCCTTCTTTTTCGGCCCATCGTCACGCAGGTGTCCCGCTGGGACCGCCTCAAGGGCTGGCTGCCGTTGATGCAGGGCTTCGTGAAGATGAAAGAAGCCTTGAAGACGAACACGCTGAGCGAGGAGGAGCGCCACCCGCTCGATCTGGCGCGGCTGGTGCTTGCCGGTCCCGATCCGGAATCGGTGACCGACGATCCGGAAGGTCTGGAGGCGCTGCAAGAGGTGATGGACACCTATCTCTCGCTCGATCCCGACCTGCAGGAGGCGATCGCCGTCATCTCCCTGCCGATGACCTCACCCAAGAACAACGCGTTGATCGTCAACGCGCTGCAGCGCTGCTCCGATATCGTCGTGCAGAATTCGGTTCGGGAAGGCTTTGGCCTGACGGTCACGGAGGCGATGTGGAAGCGCGCGGCAATCGTCGGATCTCCGGCGGCGGGCCTGCGCCAGCAGATCCGGCCGGATCTCGATGGCCGCCTCGTGAAGGACGCCCACGACACCGACGACATCGCCCGCACGCTGACCGAGCTCTTGCTCGACCAGGAGCATCGCGACGCCTTCGGCCTGAGCGCGCAGCAGCGTGTGCATAACGAGTTCCTGGTCTTCGCCCATGTCCGCAACTGGCTGCGCGTGCTGGCGGAGACGCTCGACGGCCGCGCTGCCGCCTGATCGTCGAGCGGCCGATCGGTGCACCTGATCTTCGTGAAGAGGCCGGATGGTGATTGTATCACCGCCCGCCTCTCACGAGTCTGGCCAAGGCGATGGTACGTCCGCCAGAGCGGCAAGATCACGGCCGACACGGATGCATCATCCGCCCTCGAGCGGCGCGCTCGGCCACGTCCGTTGTGCAGCTAAAGAAAGTCTCCGTCATTTGAGGGAACGGCCCCCGTCGGGCCCGTGTTGCGCCTGAGACAGACAACGGGCAGCCCCGCATCGAGGAGACAGTCTCATGGCAAGATCTGAGCAGGATATGAAACCCGTCGACTTCGCCGACCAGAAGGTGCTGCGCGGCACGGGCGGCGAGGTTCATCAGGTCGCGAATGGCAAGAGAACGTCGCTGACGACGGCGCAGGGTGCGCCCGTCTCCGACGACCAGAACTCACTGAAAGCCGGGCGCCGCGGGCCGACGCTTCTGGAAGATCAGCACTTCCGTGAGAAGATCTTCCATTTCGATCATGAGCGGATCCCGGAGCGCGTCGTGCATGCCAGAGGCTTCGGGGCGCATGGCTATTTCGAGACCTACGAGAGCCTGTCCGATATCACAGCGGCCGATCTCTTTCAGCGCCCGGGCGAGAAGACGGATGTCTTCGTGCGCTTCTCAACGGTGGCCGGCAACAAAGGCTCGGCCGATCTCGCCCGCGACGTGCGCGGCTTCGCTGTGAAATTCTACACGAAGGAAGGCAACTGGGACATTGTCGGCAACAACATCCCGGTCTTCTTCATTCAGGACGCCATCAAGTTTCCCGACCTCATCCATTCCGCCAAGCAGGAGCCGGATCGCGGCTTCCCGCAGGCGCAGACGGCGCACGACAATTTCTGGGACTTCATTTCGCTGACGCCGGAATCGATCAACATGGCCCTGTGGATCATGTCGGATCGCACGATCCCGCGCTCCTTCCGTTTCATGGAAGGTTTCGGTGTCCACACCTTCCGTTTCGTCAATGCCGAGGGCAAATCGACCTTCGTCAAGTTCCACTGGAAGCCGAAGCAGGGCATGCAATCGGTCGTCTGGAACGAGGCGTTGAAGCTGAACGGTGCCGACCCGGACTTCCATCGCCGCGACCTTTGGGACGCGATCAAGATGGGCGACTATCCCGAATGGGAGCTCGGCCTGCAGCTTTTCGATGAGGATTTTGCCGAGAAGTTCGATTTCGACGTCCTCGATGCGACGAAGATCATTCCGGAGGAAGAGGTGCCGGTGAAGCCGGTCGGGCGCATGGTCTTGAACCGCTGCGTCGACAATTTCTTCGCCGAGACCGAGCAGGTCGCTTTCCATACCGGCAATCTCGTGCCGGGCATCGACTTCACCAATGACCCACTCCTGCAGGGGCGCAACTTCTCTTATCTCGACACGCAGCTGTCGCGCCTCGGCTCCACCAATTTCACGCATCTGCCGGTGAACGCCCCGCGCTGCCCCTTCCATCACTTCCAGCAGGACGGCCACATGGCGTTCCACAATCCGGTGGGACGGGCGAACTACGAGCCGAATTCCTGGAGTGGAGAGGAAGGCGGGCCGCGCGAGGACCCGAAGACGGGATTTGCCTCGTATCCGGAAGCCGTCGAGGGCGAGAAGGGCCGCGTGCGCTCCGAGACTTTCGCCGATCATTACAGCCAGGCCCGGCAATTTTACCTGTCGCAGACCGATGTGGAGAAGGGCCACATCATCTCCGCCTTCACGTTCGAGCTTTCCAAGGTGGAGACGCCTGAAATCCGCGCCCGCATCGTCGCTCATCTGAGGAACGTCGATGAGAAGCTGGCGAAGAAGGTGGCGGACGGGCTGCGTCTCAAGAAGATGCCGGAGCCGATCGAAGCGGCCATGCCGACGAAGATGGAGCTCAAGGCTTCGCCCAAGCTCTCAATCATTCTGAACGGCCCGGAGAGCTTTGCCGGCCGCAAGCTCGGCGTGCTCGTCACCGACGGCGTCGACGCCGATCTCGTGAAAACCCTGAAATCGGCTGTCGAGGCCGAGGGTGCGATGATCGAATTCGTGGCGCCTATGGTGGGCGGCGTCGAAGCCTCCGACGGCACCTGGATCGAGGCCGATGAGAAGATCGATGGCGGCCCTTCCGTCCTTTACGACGCGGTGGCGATCCTGACGTCCGAGGATGCGGTCGCCGCGCTTGCCAAGATGCCGCCCGCGAAGGATTTCGTCTCCGACGCGTTCGTGCATTGCAAGTTCATCGGTTATTCGCAGGCGGCGAAGATGCTGTTCGAGAAGGCGGGCATTGCCTCCGACATGGATGCGGGCTGCGTCGCTCTTTCCGACGCCGGCGACGCGAAGAACTTCGTGAAGAGCCTCGGCAAGCTGCGCGTGTGGGAGCGGGAACCGAAAGTGAGCGCAGGCTGAACGATCTTTACGGCTAGACCGAAGATGGCAGGCACAGCTTCGGCCGCGGGATCCGCTTCAGTCGGCTCGCTCACCCCGCTCAAGATTTGGTGCTATAGATGTTCGGTGCTGATACTTCCCGTTTGAATTCGAAGGTGCTCGGCCAAGTACGCTCCTGGCCTTCGAAAAGGGCTCGTACCATTCCGTTCTGCTCCACCGCTTAGGGCACGCCACGGAAATTGAGTTGATGCGGCGAACGTGCCTCATCCGGGGAGAACTCATGACCACAAAAGCGAGAGACCACCGCTTCCCGCTTCACAAACTCGGCGCAACGAGGGCATTTCCTCAGATCTTCGATTCGATCGACGGGTCGAGCATGCGCGTGAGGAAGTACTGCTACCAGGATGATTCCGAATACTCCAATAATCAGCCCTACGAAAAACCAGCCGAACCCATTTCGGCCTTTACTGCTTGCGATAGCTGCTGTGACCGCAGCGCAGATTATCCAGGCGACAAGAATGACCATGGTTTGCTGCACTCCAAGGTTGAGTAACGAGAAAGGAAGATCAATATGTCTAGGGAGACAAGTGGGTATGTACAAAAAATTTGCCAAATAGCCTGACACAAAGTCGCAGATCGAGATTGCCGGGTGCCCTAAGTAAATCGCATATAGTTAGGTTCCGGTCGTCAGTCGACCGCGCTGACAGGCCGAAACTCAGTTATGTTTGAGCTGTTGGCTGACCGCGGCTGGTCCTTGAGTGGAAGGACTGCCGCATTGAGCTTCACGTCCGAAGCCGCTCATGGTTTGCAGTGTTGTCCGGCTGGTGACGCTCCAGCGAAGTTAGGCGGCGCTGCTCGTCGGAGAGGAAAGGTGGAGCGGGCGATCGGGATCGAACCGACGACATTCAGCTTGGGAAGCTGACGTTCTACCACTGAACTACGCCCGCAGCCGGGTCGCAAATTGGCCGCGGCCGGCCCTCCCGTCAAGCAGGATCGGAAGGGCCGCCGCATTTTCTCTGAAGAGGCACGGCACGCCGCTATGGTCGAGACGACCAGAGGCCGCGCGCCGGCCAGCCGCTTATGCGGCGAGGTCGCCTTCGAGCGCCTTTGCAATCAGCGCCCGTGTCTCGCCGATGCCGTAAAGCGCCACGAAGGAGCCGAAGCGCGGCCCCTGGTCCTGGCCGAGAAGCACCTGGTAGAGCGCCTGAAACCAGTCGCGGAGATTGCCGAAATCGTGCGCCTTGCCGACGGCATAGACCTCGTTCTGGATCTCCTCGCCGCTGGCATTGTCCGGCAGCGCCGCAAGACGCTGGTCGAGATCGGCGAGAGCGGCTTTCTCGGTGTCCGTCGGCGCGCGGAAGCTCTTCGTCGGTTTGACGAAATCGTTGTAGTAGCGGATCGCGTAGCCGACGAGTTCGTTGAGGGCCGGATGACTTTCTGCGCTCGCCCCCGGCGCATAGCGGGAGATGAAGCCCCAAAGCACACGCGCATCTTCGGAATTCGACGCCGAGACGAGGTTGAGAAGCATGGCGAACGAGACCGGCATCTCGACTTCGGGCGGCTTTCCGGAATGGATGTGCCAGACCGGATTGACGATCTTCTGTTCCGGCGCCTGCGCGTCATAAGCGGCAAGATGCGAGAAATATTCATCGACCGCCCGCGGGATGACGTCGAAATAAAGCCGCTTCGCTGAGCGAGGCTTCTGGAACATGTAGAGCGCCAGGCTCTCCGGCGAGGCATAGGCGAGCCACTCGTCGATGGTGAGCCCGTTGCCGCGCGACTTTGAGATTTTTTCGCCATTCTCGTCGAGGAAGAGCTCGTAATTGAAGCCCTCGGGCGGGTTGCCGCCGAGCGCCCGACAGATCTGCGAGGAGAGGCGGACGGAATCGATGAGGTCCTTGCCGGCCATCTCGTAATCGACGCCGAGCGCCGTCCAGCGGAGCGCCCAGTCGGCCTTCCACTGGCACTTCACCTGGCCGCCGGTGACGCCCACCGTCACTTCCTCGTTCGTCTCCGGATCGAGATAGGTGATGGTGCCGACCTCAGGATCGCGCGCGATTGTCGGCACCTGCAGGACGATACCGGTCCGCGGGCAGATCGGCAGAAAGGGCGAATAGGTGGCGCGCCGCTCCTCGCCCAGCGTCGGCAGAATGATCGCCCGCACTTTCTCGTAGACGGCGAGCATCTTGAGAAGCGTCTCGTCGAAGCGGCCGCTCTTGTAGTAATCCGTCGCCGAGGCGAATTCGTACTCGAAGCCGAATGTGTCGAGAAAGGCGCGCAGCCGCGCATTGTTCGCCCGTCCGAAGCTGCCGTGCTCGGAGCCGAACGGGTCCGGCACCTCCGTCAGCGGCTTGCCGAGATGCGCCTCCATCATCTCCCGGTTCGGCACGTTCTCCGGCACTTTGCGGAGGCCGTCCATGTCGTCGGAAAAGCAGAGGAGGCGGGTCGGCACGCTGTCTTTCGTCAGAACGCGGAAGGCGTGGCGCACCATCGTCGTGCGCGCCACCTCGCCAAAAGTGCCGATATGTGGCAGGCCGGAGGGGCCATAGCCGGTCTCAAACAGGATTTCGCGTTTGTCTCCGCCACGTTTCTCCAGCCGATCGATCAGCTTGCGCGCTTCCTCGAAAGGCCAGGCCTTCGAGACTTGTGCGGCGGCGAGCCATTCTTCGGGCAGAGATTGGGCAGACATTTTTCATCCTGGTGGTTGAGCGATTGTGGGCGATGCCGGGTCGTCATGAGCCGGTGCCGCAATCTGGGAGCGCAGCTCTAGCGCAAGGAAAGCGTGCCGTCGAGGCGCAGGCCAGCTTGCGAAGGGGCGTGGGCGAACATAGCTACGCGGCAGTATCAGCCGGCCAAGGAGCCCAGAATGCCGCAAACGGTTTCCACCCAGGATGCCCTCGTCTACGCCATGGTCACGGTCTCGGCCGTGGACGGCCATATGGCGGATCCCGAACTCATGACGATCGGCAATCTGACGCGCTCTCTGCCGGTCTTTTCAGGCTTCGACAGCGACCGCCTGCCGGATGTGTCGCGCACCGCGGCCGAAATTCTCGCCGGGGCGGACGGGCTCGAAAACATGCTGTCGCTGCTTGAAGACGCGGTGCCTGAGAAGCTCTACGACACGCTTTACGCCATGGTTGTCGAAGTGGCGGTGGCCGATCTCGATCTGCCGCAGGAGGAGTTGCGCTTTCTCAGCCTGCTGCGCGACCGGCTCGCTATCGACAAATTGACGGCGGCGGCCCTGGAGCGTTCGGCTACGGCCCGCTACCGTCGCGTTTAAGGCCGCGAAGCGGCCAGGGCCATCGAACGGGGCGTGATGAGTTTCGGATTTCTCTTTTCCGAAGCCGGCATTCGGCTTCTCGCCTTCTTCGGCATTTTCGGCGCGATGGCGGCATTTGAGCTCGCTTATCCGCGTCGTAAAGCGCATCCGCTCAAGAGCCGGCGCTGGGTGACGAACCTTGCGGTCCTTCTCGTCGATGTCGCGGTCCTGCGGGTGATCTTTCCGATGGCGGCGGTCGGCGCCGCCATCTTTGCCGAAGTGCAGGGTTTTGGGCTGTTTAGAACGCTCGGCCTCGATCCGATTTTCGCCGGCGTCCTTGCGTTCATTCTGCTCGATTTCACCGTCTGGGCGGAGCATGTCGCCTTTCACAAGATTCCGATTTTGTGGCGCGTCCACCGCGTGCACCACGCCGACGTCGATGTCGACGTGACGACGGCGCTGCGCTTTCATCCGATCGAGATCCTCATCTCCATGTGCTTGAAGGCGGCCTTCGTCGTCCTCATAGGCGCGCCGGTCCTGTCGGTTCTTCTCTTCGAGATCGTTCTGAATGGCGCGGCGATGTTCAATCATTCGAACGTCCGCCTGCCCGACCGCGTCGACCGGGCGCTGCGCTTCCTGATCGTGACGCCGGACATGCACCGCATCCACCATTCGGTGGAGCGGCGCGAAACCGACAGCAATTACGGCTTCAACTTTTCCGTCTGGGACCGGCTCTTCCGCGTCTATACGCAGGATCCCGAGGCCGGGCAGGTGGGCATGCGTCTGGGCCTCAAGCCGCACCAGGATGGCGCGCCGGCGCGCTTCCTCTGGTCACTTCTCTACCCCTTCCGGCGCGGCGCCTGAGGCACCGGCTCAGAACAGACCGACGGGAAAATAGCGCAGATAGAGTTCGGCATAGGTGCCGTTGCGATAGGTCTCGCGCAGGGCGTAATCGAGGGCGCTCTTGAGCTCGTGCTCTTGCGGCCGCACGGCGATCTGCAGCCCGTCGCCGAAATAGGCATCGTTGAGATAAGGCCCGCCCGCGAAGCGGCAGCAATCTTTTGATCCCGCGCCGTGCAGCCAGAAGGCGAGACTGAGCGCATCCCCAAAGACGGCGGTCAGACGCTTTTCCTGCAAGGACTGCAGAGCGGCGGCCGGGTTCTGGTAACAGGCGACACGCGCCTTCGGGAAATAATCTTCCAGAAAGGCCTGATGCGCGCTGTGGCAGACGACGCCGACGAAGCCGTCACTGTCGCTGTCGGGTGCGAACTCCGTCTCCTTCAGTGTGACGAAGCGTGCCGGTATCTTGAGATAGGGGCGGGTGGCGAGAAGCGGATCCTCGCCTTCCGGGTCGGGCGAAAGCCCTGCCATGATGGCATCGCCCTCCTTGTCCCGAAGCGCCGTCTCCAGCGTCTCATACGGGCGCGATTGCACCGCGCATTGGACCTCGAGCGCCTCGCACATGGCCCGGATCAGGTCGATGTCGAAGCCGACCAGGTCTCCGTGCCGGTCGCGAAACGAGAACGGCGCGAAATCGTCCGTGACGAGAAAGCGGATCGCGCCGACCGCATCCATATTGGGCCGCTCGATGCGGGATCGCGGATCCCAGAAATTGGGGATCACCGGATCTTCGGCCTTCGCCGCGCCGGCCGCGGCGATGAAGAGGATCGCGAGAAAGAGGAAAAGTCTCGGCAAGACGGCGCGCCAATCACGAGGTCGTTTGCAATCGTTCATAGTGTCTTGCTGACAGGACCGCTAGAGGAGCGAGCGTCAGCGAACGAGACCGCGAGGAGGCGGGAGATGCTCGACGGGCTTATCCGCAAGCAGATTGAACCCGGGTTGAACTCTCTCGGCCGGATGCTCGCCGGCCGCGGTGTCACCGCCGATCAGGTGACGTTGGCAGGGTTCGGTCTCGCCCTGCTCTCAGCTGGTGCAATTGTCGTCGAGGCCTATGCACTCGCCTTCGTTCTCATTCTCTTGGGCCGCCTTGCCGACGGGCTCGACGGCGCCGTGGCACGTGCGACTGCGCTCAGCGATCGCGGCGGCTTTCTCGACATCACGCTCGATTTTGCCTTTTACGGCCTCGTCCCCGCCGCCTTCGCGCTCGCCGATCCGGACGCCAACGCACTTGCGGCCGCGATCCTGCTTCTCGCCTTTTACGTCAACGGCGCGAGCTTTCTCGCCTTCGCCGTGATGGCGGAAAAGAAGAAAATCACGACCGACCAGCGCGGTGTGAAGTCGCTCTACTTCACGACGGGTCTCATGGAAGGCGCGGAGACGGTGGTCTTCTTCCTCGCCTTCTGCCTGTTTCCCGCGGCTTTTCCGCCTCTCGCCTACCTGTTTGCGGCGCTTTGCGCCGTGACGACGACCTCGCGCATTCTGCTCGGTTGGCGCACCTTCTGATGCGAGAGCCGGTCAGAGCGCTGCGTCGAGCGCCTGGGCCACATCTTCTGCGAGGTCTTCGGGATCTTCGAGGCCGACGGAAAAGCGCAGCATACCCTCGGTGATCCCGAGCTCGCGCCGTACCTCTTCCGCGACGTTCTGGTGCGTCGTCGTCGCCGGGTGGGTGATGAGGCTCTTGGCATCGCCGAGATTGTTGGAGAGGCTGACGATCTGCAGTGCGTTGGCGAGCCGGAAGGCCGCGTCCTTGCCGCCCTTCATGTCGATGGCGATCATCGTGCCGCCGCCGCGCATCTGCCGGCGGGCAAGCTCGGCCTGCGGATGGTCCGGGTGGCCGGGATAAAGAACACGGGCAACGGCCGCATGTGCGCCGATGATCTCGGCGAGTTTTGCCGCCGTTTCCGCCTGGCGCCGCACGCGCAGTTCCAGCGTTTCGAGCGATTTCAGAAGCACCCAGGCATTGAACGGGCTGAGCGCCGGGCCGGTATGCTTGACGAAGGGCAGGAGCTTTTCCTCCACCCATTCGGCATTCGACAGAACCACGCCGCCGAGGCAGCGGCCCTGGCCGTCGATATGCTTGGTGGCGGAATAGACGACGGTATGGGCGCCGAGTTCGAGCGGCTTCTGGAAGATCGGCGTCGCGAAGACATTGTCGACGACGAGACGGGCACCGACGCTGCGGCCGATTTCTGCAACGGCGGCGATATCGACGAGCTCCATCGTCGGATTGGCAGGGCTTTCGAGGAACAGCGCCTTGGTCTTGGGCGTGACTGCCGCCTGCCATTCATCGAGGTTGGAGCCGTCGACGAGCGTGGACGTGACGCCGAAACGCGGCAGAAGCTGCGACACGATGTAAAGACAGGAGCCGAAGAGCGCGCGCGAGGCGACCACGTGGTCGCCGGCTTCGATGTCGGCGAGGAGTGCCGCCGTCACTGCGGCCATGCCGGAGGCCGTTGCCTTCGCCGCTTCCGCTCCCTCCAGAAGCGCCATGCGCTCCTCGAACATCGCAACCGTCGGATTCGCATAGCGCGAATAGACGTAACCCGGATCGTCGCCGTTGAAGCGCGCTTCGGCGGCTTCCGCGCTCGGATAGACGAAACCCTGCGTGAGGAAGAGTGCCTCGGAGGTTTCAGAAAACTGAGATCTTGTGGTGCCGCCATGCACGAGCTGCGTGGCGGGGCGAAGAGACTTTTTGTCTGTCACGGCGCATTCCTGCCTTCAAGCAAACGAAAACCCGGCCGGGCCGCCGCCAGACCGGGTCGAATGCGCCCCGACCTTTTAGCGAGTTGTTTTACGTGGCTGCAAGCCGGCCGGCCAAATCACCACGAAGTCCTCGGGCCGATTACTCTTCGACTTGGTCGGCGTCAATGCTGCACTTGAGGAAAGACTGCGATGCTGGAATGCGTCAGGCGGCGGCAAAAGGCGCGACCACAGTGAAGAGGCGGCGGAAACTGCCGACTTGGCGTGGCCCTTGGCTTCCGCTAACCGAGGGGCATGAACGCAAAAGAAAACAGCGACGGCATTTTGCCCGACAGCGCGATCGAAGCGATGATCGCGGCAGGCGAAATCGATCTCGCCACGCCGCCCGATGCCCGACAGGTGCAGCCGGCGAGCCTTGATCTCCGCCTCGGCGAGACGGCCTATCGTGTGCGCGCGAGCTTCCTGCCCGGGCGCGATTGCGCGGTGGAGGAAAAGCTCGACCGCTTCAAGCTGCACGCCTTCGACATCACCGGCGGCGCCGTTCTCGAAACCGGCTGCGTCTATATCGTGCCGTTGCTGGAATCCCTGGCCTTGCCGCAAGAGGTCGCCGCGAGCGCCAATCCGAAAAGCTCGACCGGCCGGCTCGACGTCTTCACGCGGGTGATCGCCGACAATGGCGACGCGTTCGACCAGATCCCGGCGGGCTATCGCGGACCGCTTTATCTGGAGATCTCGCCGCGCACATTCCCGGTTCTCGTCCGCACCGGCTCGCGTCTGGCACAGATCCGCTTCCGCTGCGGCCATGCGCGCCTTTCTGACGAAGAGCTTGGCACGCTGCAGACGACGTCCTTCGTGTCGAGCGATCCGCGCTTTTTCGAAGGTCTCGTTCTCTCCGTCGATCTTGCCGGCGGCGAGGATGGCCTCATCGGCTATCGCGGCAAGCGACACACCGGCGTCATCGATGTCGACCGTCCGGACGCCTATGAGGTTGCCGATTTCTGGGAGCCCTTGCGGCCGAGCGACAAGGCGGGGCTGATCCTCGATCCCGATCAGTTCTATATTCTTGCCTCGCGCGAGGCCGTGCATGTGCCCGCCGAGACGGCGGCGGAGATGGTGCCTTTCGATCCGCTCGTCGGCGAATTCCGTGTGCATTACGCGGGTTTTTTCGATCCGGGCTTCGGCGACGATACGGCAGGCGGCCGCGGCAGCCGGGCGGTGCTGGAAGTGAGGAGCCGGGAGGTGCCGTTCATCCTGGAACACGGGCAGACGGTTGGCCGTCTCGTCTATGAGCGCATGGCGGCGCTGCCCAAGGCGCTTTATGGCGCTGGGCTCGGTTCAAATTATCAGGGCCAGGCACTCAAGCTCTCCAAGCATTTTCGCGTCTGAGGCGCGCCTGTCGGGCCGACGCCCGGTCAAAGAGGCGAGCTTGAGGGGAGGTCGGAGGAGAATGGTGCAGTCTCCTCTGCGTCGGGTGTGAAGCCTGGTCTTTGCGTGCTCCACTGGCCCCGCTTCTCGCGTTTCGCCGCCTTTTCCGCGTCTTGATAGCGGGCCGCGGTGGCTTTCGCCCAGCCTTGGCTCACCAGCCATTCGCCGAGATCGATATCGCCGAGCCGGCATGACGTCGTCTCTGGCAGCGTCGCCGCGCCCGCCGGGATCGTGCAGTCGATGGCGCGCGCCCGGATGAGGCGCCGCAGCGCCGAGCGTCCCATCATGCCGCACGGCCAGACCGGCTTGCCGCAGCTCGCATCGGGCGCGAGCGGCTCGATCCCCGCGAGCCTGACGCTGTGTTCGCCGCTTTCGATCTTGCCGAGGCCGGCAACGACGGGGCGGAAGAGACGCTCGGTTCTTTCCGTCGGCGCGGTCTTCTGCTCCCCCCGCTGCTCCGCCTCGTCTTTGCGGGGGTGTACAGGCTCCGGTGGCTCCACGCGCAGGAGCGGCCCGCTCACCTTGGGACCAAGTGTCATGCCGCGCGGCGTGACATTGCGCGTCGCGGGCTCGACCTCTTGGGGGAGCGCCGGCGGCGGTGCCGCTTGCGGTGCGGCTGGTGGTTCCTCGGTGCCCTCGTCGGGGGCGGGCGAGGGAAGCGCAAAAAGCCCGAAAACGAGCCCGACGACGAGAAGGAGGCTGACGAGGGTCAGGGCGCGCATCTGGGACGGCCGAATTTTATTGGCTCGCCCAGATGATGCGTGCGATCCACTCGATCTCGGTCCGCGGCACCACCCGGTCGGGGTGCTCCGGATTGAGCGAATGCAATTCGACGGCGTCCGTCGTCTGCCGTTGCAGGGTCTTGGCCATCACCTCGCCCTCTGTCGTCTTCACCACGACCCGGTCCCCCGGCCGCAATTGTGAGGTCGGGGAGACGATGATGACATCGCCGTTGCGGTAAAGCGGCAGCATGGAATCGCCGCTGACTTCGAGCGCATAGGAGCCTTCGCTGTCGGCTACCGGCAGGTCGATCTCGTCCCATCCCTGGCCGACGGGAAAACCACCATCGTCGAAGAAGCCTCCCGCACCGGCCTGGGCAAGGCCGAGAAGCGGCACCTGCGCCGGGGCCGGCAAACGTACGTCAACGGCCCGGCCCCCATAGCGCGTGCGCGTCTCTACGAGGCCGACGAATTCCTCGAGCGAGGCTCCGGTCGCCGTCAGAATTTTGGCGATGGATTCTGTCGAGGGCCAGCGGGGCCGGCCATCGGCACTGCATCTCTTGGAACGGTTGAAGGCGGTCGGGTCGAGGCCAGCCTTGCGTGCCAGCCCGGACACAGTGAGACCGTGGCGGCTGGCGAGCGCATCGATGGCGCCCCAAACAGTAGCGTGTGTCCAGACCATGATCGTGGGGCGCTCCCGCCCTGCGCGTGATTAAGGAATATAGTCCTTAATAGGGCAGGAGCACAACTGTGCCGGTGGCCGGCACGACCGATTTTCTTGCGTTGCGTGCTTTTCTCCAGGCGGCAAAGCGTTTTCACCCAGCCTTGACACGCTCTCGCAGGGTGCGCTGTGCGGCCAGGAAGGCGGCGACGTTCTCGTCGGGCTCCGGCGGCTCGGCCGTAATCCCTAGGATTTGGAACATTTCCTCCGGCGGCACGAAGCGCTTGCCCTTACGATCATAGATGCCGCCCCAGGTCAGTGCCTGGGCGGCAACCTGCCCCTCACCCTTTTCGCCGAGCACGAAACGGTGCTCGCCGACGACGCTCGTTCCCTCCCAGGTGACGATGCGCGAGGTGAGCTGAAAGCGCTGCCACATACGGATTTCGCGCCGGAAGACGATGTTGACGCCGCCGAGCATCGGTGCCCAGCCGCGTTTCATCGCCTCGTCCCACAAGCCAAAGCGGCGGAAAAGATCGAAGCGGCCGATATCGGCCAGCATCAGATAGCGACCGTTGGTGATATGGAGATTGGTGTCGCAATCCCACGGCCAGGTGAGAAACGACAATTCCGAGACACCGAACGGAACGGGAAGAGGGGCTTTCGTTCCCGAAAGCCCCAACTTCAGAAGTCTACCCCAGACATACATCAGCTAGACATCGACCTCAGGCCGCCCTTTCGCGCTCGTCCGTCCTGCCGAAGCGGCCGTAAAACGTCTCGCCCTTCTCCGCCATCTCTTTCAAAAGCGCGTTCGGTTTGAAGCGTGGTCCGTAACTCTCGGCGAGCCTTTCCGCCTTCGCGACGAACTCTTTGAGACCCATGAAGTCGATATAAGAGAGCGTTCCGCCGGTGAAGGGTGCAAAGCCGAAGCCGAGGATCGAGCCGAGATCGGCCTCGCGCGGATCCTCGATCACGCCTTCTTCGACGGTACGGGCCGCTTCCAGCGCCTGCGTGACGAGAAGGCGTTCCTTCAATTCGGCGAAATCGAAACCGTCCGCCGATTGCGGCGTCACGATCTCGGAAAGCCCCGGCCACAGGTGCTTTTCCTTGCCGGCGTAATCATAGAAGCCCTTGCCGTTCTTGCGGCCGAAGCGTTCGCGGCCTTCCACCATATCCGACAAGAGGCGTTTCTGCTCGGCCGAAACGGCGCCTTCGCCGAAATCTGCCTCCGTCGCCTTGACGATCTTCCAGGCGAGATCGACGCCGACCTCGTCGGTGAGTGACAACGGCCCGACGGGCATGCCAGCCATCTTGCCGGCGTTTTCCACCATTGCCGGCGGTACGCCTTCCAGAAGCATGAGATGGCCTTCGAGGAGATAGGCGGTGACGCAGCGATTGGCGTAGAAGCCGCGCGAATCGTTGACCACGATCGGCGTCTTGCGGATCGCCCGCACATAATCGAGGGCGACGGCGAGTGCCTTGTCACCGGTCTTTTCGCCGAGGATCACCTCGACGAGCTGCATCTTGTCGACGGGGGAGAAGAAGTGGATGCCGACGAACTCCTCTTCCGAGCGCCAGTTCCTGGCAAGCGAGGTGATCGGCAGCGTCGAAGTGTTGGAGGCGAAGATCGCGCCCTCCGGCAGATGCGCCTTCACCTTCTCCGTCACCTCGGCCTTGACCTTGCGGTCCTCGAAGACGGCCTCGATGACGAGATTGGCATCGGCGAGTGCGGCGTAATCGGGCGTTGCGACGATGCGGTCAAGAATGCCGGCAGCGGCTTCTTCGCTCATACGCCCGCGCGCCACCTCCTTTTCGAGAAGGCTCGCGCAATGCAGCTTGCCCTTCTCCGCCGTCTCCTGGTCGCGGTCGATGAGGACGACCCCCATGCCGGCGCGCGCCGTGACATAGGCGATGCCCGCCCCCATGAAGCCGGCGCCGAGAACGCCGACGCGCTTCAGCTCGCTTGCCGGCACGTCGGCCGGACGGCGGGCCCCCTTGTTGAGCGCCTGCAGCGAGACGAAGAGCGAGCGCATCATCGCCTGGGCTTCCTTGGTCTGCAGCGTCTTGGCGAAGTAGCGGCTCTCCACCTGAAGCGCGAGGTCCATCGGCAGTTGCACGCCCTCGAAGACGGCCTGCATGATCGCCCGTGCGCCAGGGTAATTGTCCTGCGTTTCTTTGCGGTAGAGGCCGTTCGCGGCAGGCCAGAACTGGAAGCCGCCGGGCGTCCAGACGGCGGTCGCCCCGCGCGGCTTGTAGCCTTCCTGATCCCATGGTTTGACGGGGGATACACCCTCGCTCAGCATCGTCCTCGCGGTCTCGACGAGCTCGCTTTCCGGAGCAACCTTTTCGACGAGGCCCATCGATCTGGCGGCCTCGGCCTTGAGCGTGTTGCCGCGCAGAAGGAATTGCAGGCCCGCAACGGCATCCGCCATGCGCATCACGCGCTGCGTGCCGCCGGCTCCCGGAAAGATACCGATCTTGACTTCCGGCAGCCCGATCTTGGCGTTTTCAGCAACGACGCGGCCATGGCAGGCGAGCATCAACTCGGTCCCGCCGCCCATGCAGGTGCCGGCTACGGCGGCGACGAACGGCTTGCCGCAGGTCTCGATCCGGCGATAGAGGTGCGACATGCGCGAGGCGCGTTCCAGAAGCTCGGCCGTGGCCGCCTGCGGGTTCTCCGCCTTCTTGGCTTCGAACGTGCCGAGCAGGTCGGAGAGCATGTTGATATCGGCGCCGCCGGTGAAATCCTTTTTCGCCGAGGTGATGACGACGCCCTTCACGGCGTCTTCGGCCACCGCCCAGTCCACGATTGCGGCGAGCTCCTCCATCACCGTCTCCGTGAAGACGTTCATGGAGCGGTTCGGCATGTCCCAGGTGACGAGAGCGATCCCGTCGCCACCCGTTTCGCAGGTGAAATTCTCGTAGGTCATTGTTTGTTTCTCCCCAGGCTCAGGCGCGCTCGTAAGGCGTGCCGTCCTTATGCGTGTAGCCGGGTGCACCGTCGTCGGTGACGGCGTGCAAATCGATGTCGGGATAGGTCACGGTTTCGGCGCCGGAGCGTGTTCCGACTTCGAGGACGAGCGCGTCCCTGTCGCTGCGGTTGATGAGCTGATGGCCGTTCGCGACCCCCGCCTTGAACGTGGCGGCGTCTCCCGCCTTCAGGATCGTCTCTCCGCCGTCTTCGACGAGAACCACTTCGCCTTCGACGATGAAGACGAATTCGTCTTCCGCCTTGTGCCAGTGGCGCTGGGACGAGGCGGCGCCGGACTGCAGACGGCAGAGATTGACGCCGAACTGGTCGAGACCGCCGGCATTGCCGAGGCGCTTGCGGAAACGCCCGGCCACCAGCGCGTCGTAGGGTGCCGGATAGCCGGTGGAGTTCACCTCGGGGATCTGATCGATGTCGATTTTCGGCATGGCTCAGACCCTTTCGATGATCGTCGCCGTGCCCATGCCGGCGCCGATGCACAAGGTCACGAGGGCGGTGTTGAGATCACGCCGCTCCAATTCGTCGAGTACCGTCCCGAGGATCATCGCACCCGTCGCGCCGAGCGGATGGCCCATGGCGATCGCTCCGCCATTGACGTTGACCGTTTGCGGATCGAGATCGAAGGCCTGGATGTAGCGCAGCACGACGGAGGCGAAGGCCTCGTTGATCTCCACGAGATCGATGTCGGAAAACTGCATGCCGGAGCGCTTCAGGAGCTTTTCGGTCACGTCGACCGGCCCGGTCAGCATCAGAGCGGGTTCTGAACCGATATTGGCGAAGGCGCGGATTTTTGCGCGCGGCTTGAGACCAGCGGCCTTGCCGCCCTGTTCATTGCCGATGAGGACGGCGGCCGCGCCATCGACGATGCCCGACGAATTGCCGGCGTGGTGGACGTGGCGGAGCTTTTCGACTTCCGGATGGGCCTGGATGGCGACGGCATCGAAGCCGCCCATCTCCCCGACGCCCGCAAAGGACGGCTTGAGGGAGCCGAGAGACTGCATGTCGGTTTCGGGCCTTGGATGCTCGTCGCGTTCGAGGAGCGGCAGGCCGGTCGGGTCTTTGACCGGCGCGATCGAGTGCTTGAAGCGGCCCTCTTCCCAGGCGGCATGGGCGCGCTTCTGGCTTTCCACCGCATAGGCATCGCAATCGTCGCGGGTGAAGCCGTATTTGGTGGCGATGAGGTCGGCGGAGACGCCTTGCGGCATGAAATAGGCGGGCACGGCGACCTGCGGGTCGACGGCCCAGGCGCCGCCGGAGGCGCCGAGCCCGACACGTGACATCGATTCCACGCCGCCGGCGACGACGAGATCATGGTGACCGGTGACGACCTGGCCCGCCGCCATGTTGACTGCGTCGAGACCCGACGCACAAAAGCGGTTGATCTGCATGCCGGGAACCGACTGGTGGTAACCGGCGGCGAAAACCGCGGCGCGCCCGATATTGCCGCCCGCTTCGCCGACCGGATCGACGCAGCCGAGGATCACATCGTCGACGAGGCTCGTGTCGAGGCCATTGCGCTCGCGCACGGCCTCAAGTGCGGTTGCCGCAAGCCGCACCGTTGGCACGGTGTGCAGCGCTCCGTCCTTCTTGCCGCGGCCGCGCGGCGTGCGCACATGGTCAAAGATATAGGCTTCAGACATGTTCTCTCCTGCCCTGGCGATCCGCGGTGAGGGCTCCGCAGATACGATGTTCTGTTTGGTTTTGACGTCTGGGAGGCCTCAGAAAGCCTCAGCCGGCAGCGCCATCGTCGTCTCGGCGCCCGTGGCGATCCGTCTGAGGCGCGTTCCGGTCTCCGGCATCGCCCGTTCCATGTAATAGCGGGCGAAGAGAAGCTTGTTTTCGTAGAAGCTCTGATCCTCCGTCGCGCCTGCGGCGAGCGCTCTGCCGGCCGCTTGCGCCATTTTCGCCCACATATAGCCGAGCGCGACAAGACCGAAGAGGTGCATGTAATCGGTGGAACCGGCACCTGCATTGTCCGGGTCCTGCATGCCGTTCTTGGCGAGCCACATCGTCGCCTTTTGCAGATGGTCGAGCCCCTCCTTCAGGGCTGGGACGAGCGGTGCAAGCGTCGCGTCCTCAGCGTTTTCGGCGAGGAAGGTCGCGATCTCGGTCAGGAATGCCGTGATGGCGCGCCCATTGTCGGCGGGGAGCTTGCGCCCGACGAGATCGAGCGCCTGGATGCCGTTGGCGCCCTCGTAGATCATGGCGATGCGCGCATCGCGCACGAACTGCTCCATGCCCCATTCCGCGATATAGCCATGGCCGCCATAGACCTGCTGCGCGGCGACGGCGTTTTCAAAGCCGCGGTCGGTGAAGACGCCCTTGATCACCGGCGTGACGAGCGCGAGCCAATCTTCCGCTGCCTGCCGGGCGGCGGGATCGGGACTGCGGGTGGCGATATCGGATTTGAGCGAGGTGTCGAGCATGAGCGCGCGCGCCGCCTCGTTGAAGGCGCGCACCGACATTAGGATCCGGCGGATGTCAGGATGCACGATGATCGGGTCGGCGGCAGATGCAGGCTCGCCGGCGGTTCCGTTCTTCTTCGACAGGGCGCGCCCCTGGCGCCGGTCGCGCGCATAGGTGACGGCGTTCTGATAGGCAATTTCCGACTGTGCCAGTCCCTGCAGGCCGACGCCGAGCCGCGCCTCGTTCATCATCGTGAACATCGCTTTGAGGCCCTTATGGGCTTCGCCGACAAGCCAGCCCTTCGCGGCGTCATAATTCATGACGCAGGTGGCATTGCCATGAATGCCCATCTTCTCTTCGATCGCACCGCAGGTGACGCCGTTCGCCTCGCCGGGCGCGCCGTCCGCATCCGGCAGGCGCTTCGGCACCAGGAAGAGGGAAAGGCCTTTGACGCCGGAGGGAGCGCCTTCGATGCGCGCCAGCACGAGGTGAACGATGTTGGGCGTGAGATCATGCTCACCGCCGGAGATGAAGATCTTCTGGCCGCTCAAGCGGTAGCTGCCATCCTCCTGCGGCACCGCCTTGGTGCGGATGAGGCCGAGATCAGTGCCGCAATGCGGCTCCGTCAGGTTCATCGTGGCAAGCCACTCGCCGGTGATCAGGCGCGGCAGATACGCACTCTTCTGGCTGTCGCTGCCATGCGCGGAAAGGGCGGCGATGGCGCCCTGGGCAAGGCCCGGATACATCGACCACGCCATATTGGCCGAGGCCTGAAATTCGCCGACGGCTGTGGCGATGACGAAAGGCAGGCCCTGGCCGCCGTAATCGGGATCTGCCGCCAGTCCCACCCAGCCGCCGTCGGCATAAAGGCGGTAGGCATCCTTGAAGCCGGAAGGCGTCGTCACGCGGCCGTCGTCGTGACGCGTGCAGCCTTCGCGGTCGCCCACCTGATTGAGGGGTGCGAGGACCTCGCGGCAGAATTTGCCGCCTTCTTCCAGAACCGCTTCCATGACTTCGCCAACGGCATCGGCAAATCCGGGGAGGTTCGAAAGACGGCCAATTCCAAGCACGTCGTTGAGGACGAAAAGCGTATCGCGAACAGGAGCGGAATAGGTCGGCATAGGAGAGCTTACCCTTACGTAAACGTCAGCTAGGTCGACCTTCCCTTATCGTCTGATTTCGTCACTGACAAGCGCGCACACGCCCCTCACCCCGCGGAAATGCGCGGGTTTTTGAGCATGACGCAACGTCTTCTAAGACTTACGCGGCCTCTCCGGCCTGCTTCTGCTCGTCCTGCTTCTGCGTCAGGATCTGGCGCACCGAATCCATCGTTTGAGACAATTCGTCGATGGCGTGCTCAATCTCTTCTCTCTGCCGTTTGAGGACGGCAACCTGTCCCTCGAACTTATCGAGAGCCACCTGCATCTGCAGAACTTCGCCGTCCTTGAGATCGTAGAGATCGAGGATTTCTTTGATCTCCACCAGTGAGAAGCCGACCTTCTTGCCCATCAGGACGAGCTTGAGCCGTGCCCGGTCGCGCCGGGAATAGATGCGGTTCAGTCCCTCGCGACGCGGGTTGAGAAGGCCCTTGTCTTCGTAAAATCGTAGGGTTCGAAGCGTCACGCCGAATTCGCGCGACAATTCACCGATGCTGTAAGTCATTCACGTCCACTTTCTGCACCCGCCGTAAGCGCCAGCTTTCCGCCGGTCGGGCGTGAGTACGTTCACTTTGATTGAGGTCGCAGTCTCTCGACCGAACAATAGCGCACGTCAATCATGAGCCTATAGGTCCAGCCTACGGGCTTCGATGAAACGTGAACGGGGCGTCTGCCGCCCCGGTTCCTTGTCAGGCTGCTTTCCCGGCTGCTCAACATGAGAAATCGTCCAAAACATGGCAGAGTTAACGTCATGTTTACCATGAGCGCCGTTAACCTTTTTCCAACCATCAGAGTGCTTCGACCTGTCGGCGTGCGAACGGTCGAGTTTTTCTCTTCTGGTCCGAGGAGACGCAATGAAAGCCCGCACATCATGGAGAGGCAGAGCAGGATCGCCGCCGCCCGCCCCGGGTCAGGAGGGAACCGATCTGCGGGCTCTGTTGAATGCGCGCTTCGATGCGGAAGGCCGCATCATTCACGAGCCGGCCTACGCCGATTCGGAAGCTGAGCGCCTTGCCGGAGATGTCGGCGAGGGCGACATCAGCACCGAACACCTGCAGGCGGCCGTCGAAGCGCTTGCCAGACGCATCGAAGAGGCAGAGCGCGGCGAGGCTGACCGCACCTCGCAGGCCCGCAGTCGGCGTGCGCCGGTCGCGCCTCCCGCCCCTGGCACGTTCGATGAGCCGGCAACGACGACCCCGCCATACTCAGACAAGACGTCTGATGCCGCCGACGACCTCTTGAAGCGTCTCGACGCTTTCGAAAGGCACCTAGAGGAGCTTTCACGTGGCGGTGCCGCCGGCGGTGCTGGCCAGCGCAAAGCGGCCCTCGACGAGGCGCATACACCAGAGCCTCTGGCGACACCTGCAGAGCCGAGCATCCAGACACCATCGGCTCGCAAGTCCACGCCTTCAGAAAGGCCAGTAGAGAAGCCCGCCGAACCGCGCCGCGCATTCGCTGGCGGGCTTGCTGATTTCGCCCGCGATCTCGCCAATCGTCGGCCGAAGAGCGAGGCATCCGCAGAGACTTCACGCGCCGCACCCGCTGCTGAGCGCGAGAGGATGCCGGCTCCTTCCAACAAGAACACCGCCGACAAGAACGCCGAGGTCTTGCGCCAGATCGAGAAACTGCAGCGCGCACTGGAAGACGAGGTGCGTCCCTCGCGCGGTGCGCTCGCCTCCTTGCAGGAGCGCATGGGCGATGTCGATTTGCGCCTTCAGGCGCTGCATCGCAGCGTCGCCTCGGTCGCCCAGCCGCAGGGGCTCTCGGAGGAAATCGCCGCCATCCGCATCGGTCTTGCTGCGCTTCCGCAGGGCAAAGCCTTTGATGCGATCGAAGCCCGGCTCGGCGAACTCGCTGGCCGCATCGATGCGATGTCTCAACCCCACGATCGCGGTGAGGAACACGAGAATTTCGCCCGCATCGAAAGCCGGCTCGACATGCTCGCAGCCGCGATGGATGAGATCCGCGACAGCCGAATTGGCGCCATCGACGATCTTGCTGCGCAGCTCGACCGTCTGGCTGAGCGTGTTGAAGGTCTCAGTGAAAGCCGCTCCGACCTCGGAGTGATTGAGGGGCCTCTCTCCGAGCTTTCCGCGCGCATTCAGGCCGTGCCCGATACACGCCCGATGCTGACGGCGCTCGACGACAAGCTGACCCGCATCGCCACGAGCCTCGATGAACGCAGTGTCGATGCGTCCGATATCGATGAAATCACCCAGCGTCTCGATCGTCTTGCGGCTGAAATTTCGGGTTTCCTGACCGAGAGCGAAGAACGCTTCTCGCTCAAGCCCGTCCTTGATCGCCTGTCGGAAATCGATGCGCGCTTCGCCGATGAGCGGGTCGATGTCGATCAGCTTTCCGGTCTCGTCGCCCGCATGGAAGACGCCGTTACCAGCGCCCCGATCGGTGAGCGCTTTGCGGCGCTCGAGGCCCGCATACAAGGCCTTGATCAGAAGCTGCCGGATAGCGACAGCAGTCTTTTGAACGATATCGTCGATCTCCGCTCGGAAATCGCCGAGCTCAGGGCCGATATCCGCAACAGCCCGCCGACCGCCGATGCTGGCGTTCGCGTGCTGCAGCCGGCCATCCGCGAAATCAAAGAGCGCCTTGACCGGCTGCCCGAGGAGCCGGCGCGCTTCAACCGCGAGCTGGAAGCCCAGATCGGCCGTATCTCTGCGATGCTCGATCGTCCCGCAGCGGAATCGAAGGTGCTGACGCGCCTCGAAGACGCGCTCGCGGATATTCGCGAGCGCCTGGATCGTCAGGAACTGCACCACGACGCGGAAACCTGGCATGCGGCCGGCGTCGACACTGCTGAAGGATCGGAAGCGCTGGCGCGTCTTGCCAGCGCGCTCCAGCATGATCTCGGCGAACTGAAATCCGTCGCCGAGGCGAGCGAGGAACGCACGCGAAGCTCGCTCGACGCGGTGCACGGAACGCTGGAAGCCGTCGTCAAGCGCATGGCTTTTCTAGAGCGCGACCTGCCGTTCTCCGGCGACGACAATGGTGGTTCGAGAACGCCGGCACCGCGTGCCACCCCTTCCGGCGAGGACGACAGGCCGTCCGGGAAGTCTTCCTCATCGACCGCGCCGTCTGGCCCGAAGCCTGGTCCCGCGGGCCGCGCGGGTCCCGTGCAATGGTCGCCGCGGCCTCCCGCGCCGGAGCCGGAAAAGCGGGAGGAAGAAAGCACCGCCCCGGGCCTCCTGAGCCGCCTCTCCGCCACGCAATTGCTGAAGCGGGCGACTGGCGGCCGGGCGGAATCCTTCGTGCCCCGCCAGGAAGAGGAGGTGTCGCTCGACTCCCTCTTGGAGCCGGGCGGCGGTCCCCTGCATTCCGACCTCGCGGATGCGCCGAGTTCGGCAAGCCATTACATTTCAGCGGCCCGCAAGAACCCGCCGTCCCAGATGAGCGGTTCGGAAGAGGCGCTGGCTGCGGCTTACGAGGATTTCAGGGCTCAAAGCCGCAACAGAGAGACCTCGTCGAGCGATTTCCTGAGCGCTGCGCGTCGCGCCGCCCGTGCCGCCGCCGCGGAAGCTGCCGCCGCCGAAAGCGATGCCGGCCGCGCCAAGGGGCGAGGCGGGTCGCAGATCCTCGATTTCTTCAAGGCCCGGCGCCGTCTTCTCGTGGCTGGTGCTGTCGCGCTCGCCGTCGCGTTCGCCGCGGTGCAATTCGTCAAGGTGCGAGGCGAGGAGGCCCGGACTGCGAATTCGCGTCCGGCGGTCGAGACACCGGTACCCGCTCCGAAGGAGACCGAAGTTCCGGGCGATGGCAGCTCGATCATCCAGCCGAGCCCCGCGTCGGGCGGAGCGGTGATGGAATCTGATAACACCGCGACACTTCCACGGCCTGACCGGGAAACAGCCTTTTCGACCCGTCTCTCCGCACTGCCGGGCTTGAGCGCCCAGGAACTGACGCCGCCCGCACGCGCCAGCGCGCCGAAGGCTGAAGCCGAACCCGAGACGGCGCTCGGTCAGGCGCCGGAAGCCGCTGTCTCCTCCGCCCCGGCGGAGCCTGACGACAACGAAATCTTCGACGATGGGGAAGTGCTGTCGCAAACGGCCTCGATCACCCCGCCGCCATCCGAGGCCGTCCAGACGCTCGCACCGACGGCACAAGAACCGGCCGTCTCACATCCGTCAGGCTCTCTGCCGGCGTCGATTGGTTCCGAAAAACTTCGGCGCGCTGCAGAGACCGGCGTGACGGAGGCCCAGTTCGAAGTCGCCGTCCGTTATGCCGAAGGCCGCGGCGTGGCGAGCGATCAGGCGACCGCGGTCTCCTGGTATGAGCGCGCCGCCCGCGGTGGGCTGGCCCCCGCGCAATATCGGCTCGGCTCGATTTACGAGAAGGGACGGGGTGTTCCCAAGGACATCGACAAGGCACTCAGCTGGTATGGCAAGGCGGCCGATGCCGGCAATGTGAAAGCCATGCACAATCTCGCCGTTCTTTACGCCGAGGGGGCGGACGGCGCCCCGGATCTGGAAAAAGCGGCCGATCTCTTCGAGCGCGCGGCCGAGCGAGGTGTGCGCGACAGCCAGTTCAATATCGCAGTTCTTTTTGCACGGGGCCTCGGTGTCAAACAGGACCTTGTGGCCGCCTACAAATGGTTTGCCGTGGCAGCGCGCTCGGGCGACCAGCAGGCGAAAAAGCGCCAGCAGGAAATCGCCAATGCACTGCCGCAAGATCTGCTGCCGGAGGCGAAGAAGGCTGCCGAGACTTTCAAGGCCCTGCCGATCGACCCGCAGGCCAACATGGTCTTCGCGCCCGAAAGCGGATGGGGTGAACAAGCCAGCGAGAGCGTGAGCCTCAGCGGCCCGGACCTCGTGAAGCACACCCAGGATCTTCTCACCCAAAAGGGCTATGATCCGGGACCGGCCGACGGCATCTTCGGCAAGAAGACGCGCCAGGCAATTGCTTCGTTCCAAAAGGATAACGGCCTTTCCGTGACCGGCGAAATCGATACCGGCGTCATTAAGGCGCTTGATGAAAAAGATATCTGAACCACCGTCTTGCGCTTCGTGAAGCGGCGGTGTTGAAGAGATCGGCCTAGACCGAGCGAATTTCGCCGATAGCGACAGGACCGTCCTGCGTGCAGCTCTATCTCCCGATCGCTGAACTGACGGTCAACATCTTCGTCTATCTCGGAATGGGAGCGGCGGTCGGCTTCATTTCGGGCATGTTCGGCGTTGGCGGCGGCTTTCTGCTGACACCGCTCTTGATCTTTTCCGGCATCAGCCCCGCCGTCGCCGTGGCGACCGTGACGCCTCAGATCGTCGCCTCGTCCACGTCGGCTGCGATCTCCTATTGGCGTCGGCGGATGATCGACCCGCAGATGACGATGTTTCTCATCGTCGGCGGCGTCACCGGCTCATGGCTCGGCGTGCGGGTCTTCACCATGTTGCGCTCGCTGGGTCAGCTCGATGTCATTATCTCGCTGTCCTACGTCACCTTTCTGGGGCTGATCGGCGGCCTCATGCTGCGCGAGGCGCTTCGCTCCTTTCTGCGCGCGCGGCGCGGCCGTCCACCCAATCTCCGCCGAGGCCGCCACCACAACTGGCTGCTCGGCCTGCCGTTCAAGGTCCGTTTCCGCCGCTCTAAACTCTATGTGAGCGTCATCCCGGTGATCCTGCTTGGCCTGTCGATCGGCTTTCTCGGCACCGTCCTCGGCATTGGTGGCGGCTTCATCATGGTGCCGGCGCTGATTTACCTTCTGCGCGTGCCGAGCAACGTCGTCATCGGCACCTCTCTCGGCTACATCCTCTTCACGATGGCACTCGCCACGGTGCTGCATTCGTTGGAGAACGGCGCCGTCGATTTGATGCTGGCCTGTCTCTTGATCGTCGGCGGTGTCGTCGGTGCACAGTTCGGGGCTCAGATCGGTCAGGCCATGCGCGGCGACCAGCTGCGTCTTTTCCTGGCGCTTCTGGTGCTGGCGGTGGCGCTCCGCTTCCTGTTGAACCTGTTCCTGCCGCCTGCGAGCCTTTATTCGATCGCCCTTCTGCAGGGGATTGGCTGATGCGGTTCCTGCTCGCTCTCGCTCTTGTCTCCGGTCTCTTCGCCTGCGGGTCCGCTTCAGCGGAGAAGCTCGTCTCCACCCTGTCGGATGACGCCGTCGAGATCACGTCCAACTTCACGGGCTCCAACATCACGGTGTTCGGTGCGGTGGAAGGCGCGAAATCGGCCTCCGGCGAGCGCGATTATGAGGTGGCGATCGTCGTGGCGGGTCCGCAGATGCCGCTTGTCGTGCGACGCAAGGGCCAGGTCGCCGGCATCTGGATCAACACCGCCTCTCGGGAATTCTACAATGTCCCGAGTTTCTACGTCATCCATATGAGCGAGAACTTGAACGATGCGGCGAGCCAGCAGCTCTTGGCGCGCTACAAGCTGGATTTCGCCGATCTCGGCTTCTCGCGTGACGCAAGTTACACGCCGCAGGACGAGGCCTTCGCAAAAGCGCTCGTGGAGCTGAAGAAACAGAAGGAGCTCTTCGTCAAGCGCGGCGATGCGGTCACCTTCCTCGCGCCGAATGTCTTTCGCACCACCTTCCATTTGCCGTCGGCGATCCCCGTCGGCACCTATCACGTCTCCGTCTTCCTCTTTCGCAACGAAGAGCTGGTGGCGGCGGAAGTGCAAAGCCTCCTTGTCGAGAAGAGCGGCTTTTCCGACCGTATCGCGCGTTTTTCGACGGAGCAGCCGCTGCTCTACGGACTTTTCGCCGTCATGGTGGCCGTCTTTACCGGCTGGATGGCCGGCATCATCTTCCGCCGCAACTGAGGCCGCGTCCAGCGTCTGGATCTCGGCGAAACAGTTCGCTCAATCTGGCCTGAGAGACGCCGGCGCGACGGGATAGAGCCGGTCGGCTCCGACCAGGAAAGCGATGAAACCGCGTCTGGCGAAGAGGCCGGAAAAGGCGCGGTCGAGGACGTTGAGCCCTCCGGTCAAAACCCCGAACGAGGGCAGAATGAGCCGCGTGCCGTCCGTGACGAAAGCCCGCCGGCGCACACTGCGTCCGCGCCGGGCAATTTTCCCGCATGGGTGAAGATGCCCGGCGATCTCCCCTTGAGCCATCGCGTCTTCCGGCTCGTGTCGGAAGGTGAGGCCATTGTTCGAAAGTTCCGCGAGACACTCGCCGCCAAGGCCCGGGGGAGGAGCGGGATCATGATTGCCGGCGATCCAGATCCATTCGCGTCCCGCCTGCAGCGCTGCGATCTTGCCGCGGTCGATCTCGGCGAGGCGCTCGGGCCCGCCGCCATCGTGAAAACTGTCGCCTAGGCAGATGACGGTCTTCGGCTTGCGCCGTAGGATCAGGTTGTGAAGGGCGGCAAGGGTGGCGGCGCTGTCATAGGGCGGCAAAAACGTGCGCCTGCGACCGAAGGACGACGCCTTTTCCAGATGCAGGTCGGCCACGACCAGCATGCGTGAGGCCGGGTCCCAGAGCGCCCCGGAAACATCGAGCACCAGCTCTCGCCCGGAAAGCGCGATACGCGTCTCAGGCAAGATCTCGTCTCTGTAAGAAGTCTCCGCCAGCGCCAAAATCTGCCTCGCTGCCCATAGCCTCGCGCATCAGCTCCTCGGAAGCTTCGACCAGAAGATCCTCCTGCGCCTCGCCGAAGACCGGCTCCCGGCCGATTTCCAGCATGGCCGGGATGGCAAGCGGTGAGACATGCGCCAGCCTTTGATGCACGATTCGGCCCTGGATGCGCGACAGCATTTCGCCGAGGCGGCGGATGTCGAGAAGCCCGGTCGCGGCATCCGCACGCGTGGCCTTGAGAAGAATATGGTCAGGCTCGTGGCTGCGCAGCACGTCATAGATGAGGTCGGTGGAAATCGTCACCTGTCGCCCGCTCTTCTCTTCGCCGGGATGCCGACGTTCGATCAGTCCGGCGATGATGGCGCAATTGCGGAAGCTGCGTTTCAAGAGATAACTCTCTGCCAGCCACTCCTCCAGATCGTCGCCCAGCATGTCTTCATCGAAGAGCTCTGCAAGCGAAGGTTTGCCGGCGGCAAAGAGGCCGCCCATGTCGCGCAGCCCCCAGATGGCGAGCGCATAATCGTTGGCGACGAAACCGAGCGGGCGAGCGCGCGCCCGCTCGAGCCGGCGCGTCAACAGCATGCCGAGTGTTTGATGCGCGAGCCGCCCTTCGAAGGGATAGGCGACCATGTAGAATTTCGTCTCGCGCGGAAAGGTCTCCACAAGAAGCGCGTCTTTCGACGGCAGCACCGAGACCTCGCGCTGGATGGCGAGCCAGTCGCGCACCTGCCCCGGCAGCTTCTCCCAATGGGCGGGATCGGCGAGCATCGCCCGCACGCCGGCGGCGAGATAGGTGCTTAGAGGGAATTTGCCGCCGGCATAGGAAGGGATCGCCGGATCGTTGGCCTCGGCCCGTGTGACGAGCGCCTCGTTTTCGTGAATGCCGACGAAGGCGAGGACCTGGCCGGCGAACTGAAACGTGTCGCCTGGAACGAGTTGTTCCAGAAAATACTCTTCGATCTTGCCAAGGACGCGTCCCCCACGCAGCACGGTGCCGGGGCGGCCGTCCTTCCCGCCACGTCGGGAAGCGAGGCGCACATTGAGCATCGGCGCTTCGACGATGGTGCCGAGATTGAGACGGTATTGTTGGGCGAGCTTCGGATGTGAAAGCGCCCACAGCCCGTCCTTGCGGCGGCGGATCTTGGCGTAGCGCTCGTAGCTTCGAAGCGCATAGCCGCCGGTCGCGACGAAATCGACCGCCTGTTCGAAATCCTCGTAGCTGAGGCCACTATAGCTTTCGGCTGAGCGAACCTCCTCATAGAGGCTTTCAAGGTCGAACGGGGCGGCGACGGCCATGCCGAGAATATGCTGGCATAAGACGTCGAGCGCGCCGGGTCTGAGCGGCGGTGTATCCTGAATGCCGGCTTCATTGGCCTCGAGTGCCGCCTGGCATTCCATGACCTCAAAGCGGTTCGACGGCACGAGGAGACCGCGCGAAGGCTCGTCCATCCGGTGGTTGGCGCGGCCGATCCGTTGGGCAAGACGGCTCGCGCCTTTCGGCGCGCCGACATGAATGACGAGGTCGACATCGCCCCAGTCGATGCCGAGATCGAGCGTTGAGGTGGCAACGACCGCACGCAGAGAGCCCGCTGCCATCGCCGCCTCCACCTTGCGACGCTGACCGCGGTCGAGCGAGCCGTGATGGAGCGCGATCGGAAGTGCCTCCTCGTTGATGCGCCAGAGCTCGGAGAACAGCATCTCCGCCTGCCAGCGCGTGTTGACGAAGACGAGCGTCATGCGGTGGCTTTGGATCGCCTCGAGAACCTCAGGCAGCGCATAGCGTGCCGTGTGTCCCGACCAGGGGATGCGCGCGTCAGAATGCAGGATCGAAATCTCCGGAGGTGCGCCTTCGCCGACCACCACCATCTCGGCGAGATTTCGGCGCGCGTCGGACTGCTGTTCGACGAGCCAGGCGCGCAAATCGTCCGGAAAGGCGACGGTGGCGGAGAGGCCGATCGTCCTGAGGCCCGGTGCGAGCCGGCGCAGCCGTGCAAGCCCGAGCGCCAAAAGGTCGCCGCGCTTTGATGGGGTCAAAGAGTGTAATTCGTCGAAGACGACCGTCGATAGGCGTGCGAAGAAGCGCTCCGCATCGCGTGAGGCGATCAAAAGCGCGACTTGCTCGGGCGTCGTCAGAAGGATGTCGGGAGGGCTGAGTTTCTGCCGCTGTCGCTTGTGGGTGGGTGTGTCGCCGGTGCGCGTCTCGACCGTCACGGGTAGCCCCATCTCGGCGACGGGCATGCCGAGATTGCGCTCGATGTCGACGGCGAGCGCCTTCAAAGGCGAGACATAAAGGGTGTGCGGACCGATGAAATGTGATGAATTGCGCCTGTCGTGCGCTTGCGAAAGCTCGATGAGTGAGGGCAGAAAGCCCGCGAGCGTCTTGCCAGCGCCGGTCGGAGCGATCAAAAGCGACGAGGATCCCGCCCGTGCTTGGGCGATGAGCTTGAGCTGATGGGGGCGCGGTGCCCAGCCCCGGTCGGCGAACCATTGCTGGAAACGCTCCGGCAGGAGCCCGTTTTCGCCAATGGGGATCGCAGCGGGTGCCGTCATGACGATGAGTTTAGGCTTGGTTGCGGCCAAGTCGAGCGGACCTGACGTTGCGTCGCGTCCCCCGCGGCGTCGAAAAGTTCCACAATGCCAAGATGCGGCTGCCGGGGGGAGGCATGGCCAAGAAGAAGAAGGGCAGCAAGAAGAAGGACGAGGAGAACCTCGCCACGATTGCTGTCGACATGGACGTGCACAAGCGGATCGAAGGTGCACGGGAAGATTTTGAGGAGACGCAGAACGCCATCCTCCGTCGCCTGCTCGGCCTCGACGGCCGCAGAGGAGGGGGTGCGGCTGCGGAAGAGAGCCTCGGTGAACGTGCACGTCGCGCCAAGGGTGGCGGTGCCAAGGAGGGCGGCTGGTCGAAGATCGGCCGTCACGGTCACGAGGTGTTTTTGCCGAACGGCACGACCTTGAGAGCTGCCTATGCCGGCCAGACGGTGGAAGGTCTCATCGTCGACGGCCACTGGGTCGTGAACGGCACGAGCTACAATTCTCCCTCCGCCGCGCTCATCGCGCATGTGCGCACCCGCGACGGCAAGAAGGTCAATCTCAACGGCTGGCGCATCTGGGAGGTGCGGCGGCCCGACGACGACCGGTGGCTGCGGCTCGGCGAGATTTAGGCAGGGCCCGAAAGCTCCGCCGCGGCGTGCCGGTGACCTGGGTGTGCCGGTGACATGCACCGGTGACATGGAAAAGCCCGCCCGCGCCCCTATCTCGGGACGATGCGCCCGACCGAGCTTCTGTGCACGACGCCGAAAGGCCTTTATTGCCCGCCAGGCGATTTCTACATTGATCCGACGCGCCCGGTGCCACGCGCGCTCATCACCCACGGCCATGCCGACCATGCGCGTGCCGGCCATGGCGCGGTGATGGCAACGTCGCAGACGTTGAAGATCATGGCCGCCCGATATGGGCCGGGCTTCGCGGCCTCCACTCAAGATGCGAAGCTTGGCGAAACGCTCGCTATCAACGGTGCCTCCGTCAGCTTTCATCCGGCCGGCCATGTGCTCGGATCGGCGCAGATCGCGGTGGAAAAGGACGGCTTCCGCATCGTCGCCTCGGGCGATTACAAACGCCGCAAGGATCCGACCTGTGCCGCCTTCGAGCCGGTCGCCTGCGATGTCTTCATCACAGAGGCGACGTTCGCCCTGCCGGTCTTTTGCCATCCAAATGATCGCGGCGAGATCGCCAAGCTCATTCACTCCGCCGAAGTCTTCCCCGAGCGCACGCATCTCGTCGGCGCCTATGCGCTCGGCAAGGCGCAGCGCGTCATCGGCCTGCTTCGTGAGGCCGGATACGACCGAACGATCTATATCCATGGCGCCCTGAAGAGTTTGTGCGATCTCTATCGGGAGGAGGGGGTTGATCTCGGTCCGCTCGCTCCGGCAACCGTGGACAATGCGCGCAAGGGCGAGTTCGCCGGTGCCATCGTCGTCTGCCCGCCGTCGGCGTTTTCCGATCGCTGGGCACGCCGCTTTCCCGATCCACTCGCCTGTTTCGCGTCAGGCTGGATGATGATCCGCCAGCGAGCCCGACAGCGCGGGGTGGAACTGCCGCTCGTCATTTCCGACCATTGCGATTGGGGAGAGCTGTTGCAGACGATCGGAGAAATTGCGCCTGGCGAAGTGTGGATCACGCATGGCCGCGACGATGCGCTGTTGCGCTGGTGCGAGCTCAACGGTGTTGCTGCCCGCCCGCTGCATCTTGCAGGCTACGAGGACGAACCCGATTGAGGCTCAGGCGGCCACGCCGGCAGGCTTCGGCTGCAACAGGCTCAAGGTCGCCTGGAACGCGCTTTCTGCATCGTCGAGCGCTTCACCGTACCAGGAGAACGGATTGGCAAGCGGCGGTTCGAGCAACGCGTCGACCTCGCCTTCGTCATAGGTGAGACGGGCGCCAAGCTCGCGCGCGAGCTTCAGCATGCGCCGGTTCTCTTGCAGGCAGAAGAGATGCAGCTGGCGAAAGCCGCGATTGCGGGCGAGCGTGAAAGTGCGCGCAAGAAGCGCCCGGCCGACGCCTCGCCCCTGCCAGGCCTCTTCGATGGCGAAAGCGGCTTCGGCTTTGCCCGTCCATTCTTTGGTAAGCGGGTGCAGTTCGGCCGAGCCGCGGATGACGCCGTTGACGAAATAGCCGAGGATCGTGGTGTCCAGATCCCAGGCTTCGCGAACATAATTCTTGATGCGCGCGTCGTTGACGGGGCCCGCAAAGCGCATCCGCCGCGCCTCGGGACCGAGCCGGCACAGATGCTCCGAGAAGAGCGCGGCCTCATACGGCCAGAGCTTGCGGATATAAGCCGTCATGCGACCTCAGCCAGGCAAGCCGTCAAAGCGGCCGGTGCGCGAGGTGATGGCGCTTCATCTCGCGAAGCTGTGACGGGCCGATGAGAAAACCGGATTCCTGTTCGATGCGGCGGATGGCTTCCGCCTCGCGCGCCCAAATGATCCAATTCAACGCGCGGCGAAACCGAGCGGGTACGTGGAGCCGGCCGGCGAAGCTGAAAGAGCCGTGTGCGGCATGGGCCATGATGCGATCCTTCCGGAGACGGAGCCGAGCCATATCGGGACGGCAACGGCAGCTGACGAACGCTCCTAAAATGCTGTGGCTTCGCGCGCCTGCCAACCCGTTCTCTTGCAATGCAGCAGGATTGTTTTTGCATAGCACAATTGTCCATCAAGTGCCTGATGTATCGGCACACTCGTGCTACTGAGGCGAGCTGTCGCAGGCCTTGCGACAACCCATCAATATTGCGCTGCAGCAATGGCGTTTCGTGGCCTTAAGACGCCGCGGTTTGCTCGTCACCGTTACTTGGATGCCTATATTCCCGGCATGCAGGCCTTTGCCGCCCTCCTCGATCGTCTCACCCTGACGCCGCAGCGCAACGGCAAGATCAGGCTTCTGGTCGATTATCTGCGCCAGGTGAAAGATCCTGACCGCGGTTACGCCATCGCGGCGATCACCGGAGATCTCGACATCATCTCGGTCAAGCCGGCAATGGTGCGCGCTCTGACGGAGGAGCGGGTCGATCCCGTCCTCTTTGCGCTTTCCTATGATTATGTCGGCGACCTGGCTGAGACTGTCTCGCTGATCTGGCCGGGTGAGAGCGATGTCGGCGCGGCGCTGCATCTCGCCGAGGTGGTGGAGCGGCTCAGGGTCGCATCCCGTCTCGAAGGGCCGAGGCTCGTCGCCAGCTGGCTCGACGAACTCGATCCGAGCGGGCGTTACGCGCTTTTGAAGCTCATCACCGGCGGGCTTAGGATCGGCGTGACGGCCCGTCTCGCGCGCCAGGCTTTGGCGGAATTCGGTGACTGCCCGGCAACCGAGATCGAGGAGATGTGGCATGGCCTGAAGCCGCCCTACGTCGATCTCTTCGCCTTTCTGGAAGGGCGCGGAGAGAGACCGCAATCGAAGCAGAAGGCGCCCTTCCGGCCGGTCATGCTGGCGAGCGCCATCCAGGATGAGGATTTCCCGAAGCTCGATGCGAAAGATTATGCGGCCGAGTGGAAATGGGACGGGATTCGCATCCAGGCAGCGGCTTCAGGTGGAGAACGCCGGCTTTATTCCCGCACCGGCGACGACATCTCCGGCGCATTTCCCGACGTTTTGGAGCAAATGGAATTCGACGGGGCGATCGACGGCGAGCTGCTGGTGGCGCGCGAAGGGGGTGGGGGAATGGCGATCGCACCCTTTTCGGATTTGCAGCAGCGCCTCAACCGCAAGCGCGTGACGGCGAAGATGCTCAAGGATTATCCCGCCTTCATCCGGGCTTACGATCTCCTTCAAGACGGGGATGAAGATCTCCGCCCGCTTTCCTTTGCCGAACGACGGCGGCGGCTCGAAGATTTCGTCGCTCGCCTGTCGTCGCCGCACATCGATATTTCCCCCCTCGTCGACTTCGGAGATTGGGACGAGCTTGCACATCTGCGCGCCAATCCGCCGACCGAAGGCCGCCTCGATGAAATCGCCGAAGGCCTGATGTTGAAGCGCTGGGACACGGCCTATGTCGCCGGGCGACCGAAAGGCCCTTGGTTCAAATGGAAGCGTGATCCCTTCCTGGTCGATGCCGTGCTCATGTATGCCCAGCGTGGCCACGGTCGCCGGTCCTCGTTTTATTCCGATTACACCTTTGGCGTCTGGACCGCGGAGAAAGCCGAGGACGGGGAGCTCGTTCCGGTCGGCAAGGCCTATTTCGGCTTCACGGACGAGGAGCTGAAGGAGCTCGACCGGTTCGTGCGCAACAATACGGTTGATCGTTTCGGCCCGGTACGGGCCGTGCGGGCTGGGCCTGACGCCGGTCTCGTTCTCGAGGTGGCCTTTGAGGGGCTGGCTCGTTCAAGTCGCCACAAATCCGGGGTCGCCATGCGCTTTCCACGCATCAGCCGGATCAGATGGGACAAGCCTGCAGCGGAGGCGGATCGCCTCGATGACCTGGAAAAATTGCTGCCGCAGCAGGTATAATCGATGTTTGGTGCCTCGATGTATCGGCTTGCCATTCGGTCTCCGAAACCCTAGCTCTCAGCCGATCGCACAAAAGGAGACGCGAGCATGGCGGGCCGGATGACACGCTTCCTGGGCGATTCCCCTTTTCGGGTTCTTCTTCGTCTCATCGTCCTGTCGGTGATCGTCGGCCTGGTGCTGTCGGTGCTCAACGTGCATCCGTTCGACATCTATTATTGGGCCGAACGCTTCGTCCTGCGCGTCTACCACATGGGTTTTGCCGTCTTCTCCGACGCCTTCGGCTACTTCCTTTTTGGCGCCCTCATTGTCGTGCCGATCTTCATCATCATGCGCTTGTTTTCCGTGATGGGCGGCCGCCGGGACTGACTCCAGCGGCCGTGTCGCCAATAAGGAAGAGCGCTTGGAACATATTATGAACTTCTGTAGTGGTTTCGCGGCCGGCCGATTGCTGTATGGCTTAGATGATGAGCGAAACGAGCCCCGCCCCATCGCCTGAACAAGCAGGCGCCCCGACAAAGCCCGAGATGGGCGCCGCGCCGAAGCCTTTCTTGGTCAACAATCGGCTGGTCCTCGGCATCGCCGTGCCGATGACGTTCGCCTATCTTTCGGTGCCGCTCGCAGGTCTGGTGGATACGGCCGTGATCGGTCAGCTCGGGGATGCGGCGCTCATTGGCGGCATTGCGGTCGGCGCCATCATCCTCGACGTCATCTTCACGACGCTCAATTTTCTGCGCTCCGGCACGACGGGGCTCGTCGCCCAGGCGTTTGGTGCGGGCGATCGCAAGGAGGAGCAGGCGATCCTTGTGCGCGCGCTTCTGATCGCGCTCGTTGCCGGCCTCGTCATCATCCTTTTTCAGGTGCCTGTCACACGTCTCGGCATCGTGGCGATGGATGTCGGTCCGGAGGTGGCTGATGCGACCTCCAATTATCTTTTGGTGCGCATTTGGGCCGCGCCCTTCATGCTGGCGAACTACGCCCTGGTCGGTTGGGCTCTGGGCATAGGCCGCTCCTTCCTGGTGCTCGCGCTGCAAACAGTTCTGACGCTCACCAACATCGTTCTGTCGCTTCTCTTCGTGCTGGATTTTGGCTGGGGAATTACCGGTGTCGCAGCAGCCTCGGTCATTGCCGAGATGGTGGCGTTTTTCGCCTTCGTGCCCGTCCTTATCCCGCATGTGAGCGGTGCTCAGAGACCGTCCCTCACACGAATCTTCGACAAGACCGGCTTTGCGCGGCTCATCGTCGTCAACCGCGACATCATGATTCGCTCGTTCTCTGTGCTCTTCGCCTTTGCGTTTTTCACCCGTCAGGGCGCGGCGCTCGGCGCGGTCACGCTCGCGGCCAATTCCGTCCTGATGCATTTTTTCCTGGTCGCCGGATATTTTCTCGACGGTTTTGCGAACGCGGCAGAACAGCTCGTCGGACGGGCCGTGGGGGCACGCTTTCCCCCGGCCTTCGACCGCGCCGTGCGTCTGACGGTCGTCTGGGGCTTCGTGCTCGCGCTGTCGCTCGCCGGGCTCTACTTTGTTGCCGGAAGGACGCTCGTCGACATGATGACGACGTCGCAGGATGTGCGCGAAGCGGCCCGGCTTTACCTTCCCTGGGCCTGCCTCACCCCGCTTGCCGGCGTGCTCGCCTTCCAGATGGACGGCGTCTTCATCGGCGCCACCTGGTCGAAGGAGATGCGCAATATGATGCTCGCCTCGCTCGCCAGCTTTTTCGTTCTGTGTTTTGTGCTCGTTCCGCCTTTCGGCAATCATGGCCTGTGGGCCGCGCTGCTCGTCTTCCTCGGGCTGCGTGGTCTGACGCTCGCATGGCGGCTCCCCGTCAAGCGGCAAGGCATGGAGAGCGCCGCGATCTGACGTCCTGCAGAGGTCGCGGGTCTGAAAGCTAGTCCTGCGGTGGCCAGGCGGCCGCCCAACGGGCCGTCTCGATGCCGCGCGCATCGCTGATGGCGTCGAAGTTCCGCTTGGCGAGCTCTTTCGAAAGGCCGGATTTGATGCGTTCGGCGAAGCGCGGCCCTTCGAAGATGAAACCCGTATAGACCTGAACGAGATCGGCGCCGGCCACCAGCTTCGCCCAGGCGGAATGTGCGTCATGGATGCCGCCGACGCCGATCAGTGGCAGCTTTGGCCCGGCGAGCTGGCGGGCACGGGCCAGCATGGCCGTCGACGGATTGAAAAGCGGGAGGCCCGACAGGCCGCCTTTTTCTTCCGCCAGTCGCTTCGCCTTGAGAGGTGGGCGCGCAATCGTGGTGTTGGAGATGATGAGTCCGCTGACGCCCATATCGACACTGGTTTCGATGAGCGAGGCGAGCTGCTTTTCGGTGAGATCCGGCGCGATCTTGACGAGAAGCGGGACGCGCCGGGGCGACGGCACGGCCTCGCGCGCCTCCAGACACCGGCCGAGCAGTCGGTCGAAGGTGCCCGCCTCCTGTAGGCCGCGCAGCCCCGGTGTATTGGGGGAGGAAATGTTGATCGTGAGCCAGCTCGCAAGCTGTGCGAAGCGGCGGATGCCCGCAACGTAATCGGCCGCCGGGTCTTCCTGGTCGCGGTTGGCGCCGATATTGACGCCGACGAGCCCGCCGCGGCCGCGCCGCTCTTCGAGGCGCCGGGCGACGGCCTCGTGACCGTCATTGTTGAAGCCCATGCGGTTGATGATGGCGCGGTCGGAAGTCAGCCGGAAGAGTCGTGGGCGCGGATTGCCGCTTTGAGGGCGCGGCGTGACGGTGCCGATCTCGATCGATCCGAAGCCGAGATTGAGAAGTCCGTCGATGGCCTCCGCGTTTTTGTCGAAACCCGCGGCAAGACCGACCGGATTGGCGAAGGAGAGACCGAAAAGATTGACGGCGAGCTTGCCGTGCGCGTCTCGCCCACGGCTGGTTCGCCCGAAGCGTTTGAGCATTGTGAATGCGAGCGCATGGGCCTGCTCCGGCGGCAAAAGTCGCATAAGCCCGGCGGCCATCTGATCCAGGTTCACGCGCTGCCCTCCGCCCGGATCTCCTCCGGCAGACGGTGCCGGCCATCCTCGCCAAGGGGCAGGTCTTTCACCCACAAGACCGATGAAAGAGGTAGGGGTGCATAAAGGTGTGGGAAGAGCACTCCGCCGCGCGATGGCTCCCATGTGAGCGAAGGCCCGAGCCGTTCCGCATCAACGGCGACGATCAGCAAATCGCTCTGTCCGGCAAAATGCTTCGCCGCCGTTTCGCCGACCTGCTCGGCGCTGGAGAAATGGATGAAGCCGTCGGTGCGGTCGACAGGGGCTCCGTGAAAAACGCCGGCCGCCTCGGCCTCGCGCCACAGGGGTTTTGGCGCTATCTTGTAAATGAGATGCTGCATTGCAGCCGCCATGATAACGAAGCTGCGCTGCGCCGAAAGCGGTGCCGTCGCCGCTGCGCATTTGTGCACATCAAAAAGGACAGAGCCATGCGTTCCCTTTCGCTTGCCGTCGTCTTCTTGATGGGCGCCGGCCTCTCCTTGTCGGCCTTGGTGCCGGCACGTGCGGCCGAGCCACCGCGCACGTCCAATGGCGTCGTCGATCGGCCGACCACCGAGCGCTATGTCTTCGTGCCGATCGAGAAGGGGGCGTTGCGCCTCGACACGAAAACGGGCGAGGTCTCACGCTGCGAAGGCATGGGCGAGGGCGCCGTCTGTCGCCTCGTCGCGGATGAGCGGCTCGCCTATCAGGAGGAGATCGAGGCTTTGTCGCAACGCCTTGATCGGCTCGAGGGGAAGCTTGAGAGCCTCACCGCGAGACCGTCGGCTCCCCCTGCCTCCGAGCGCGACAACGGGAGCATGACGTCCGAGGAGCAGGAGAAGCTCGATCGCTTCTTCAACCTCACCGATCAGGTCATGCGCCGTTTTTTCGGAATGGTGGAAGACCTGAAACGCGATTTCAACGACGACAGGCTTTGACGCGGGCCACGGGGAGCACGACTGAACGCTATGCTGGGATCACGCGCACGCGATGTGAGCTTCGACGAAACGATCGAGACGACGGCCGCGCGGCTCGTGCAAAGCGGCCTCTCCTTGCCGACGCGCGGTCAAGGTTTCATCGACATCACGGGTGAGCTGCAGGAATGGCTGCGCGAGGCGGGAGCCCGGAGAGGACTTCTCTGCGTCTTCCTGCGGCATACCTCGGCTTCGCTCACAATCCAGGAAAATGCCGACCCTTCCGTGCAGACCGACCTTCTGACCGCTCTCGACAGCCTGGCGCCGCAGAACGCGGGCTGGGTACATGACACGGAGGGACCGGACGATATGCCTGCCCATATCCGCACCATGCTGACCGATGTCTCCTTGACCGTACCGGTGGAGGACGGGCGCCTCGCTCTCGGCACCTGGCAGGGCGTCTATCTTGTCGAGCATCGCACGCGCCCGCACAGGCGCAGCCTGAAGCTCGTTTATTTCGGCAGCTGAGACATCCGCTCGGCACCTGGTCGGTACAGCTCTTCCGGTTGTACGACCTGTGCTTTCGGGCCTCGGCCACGCCGAGCCGCCAACGCTGTCGCGGGAACGAGCACGGAGGCCAGAATGAGGGTTGCCGTCGATGCCGCGATGGCGATGAAGGTCGAGGCGACGAGAGGAATGCCGGCCTCGCTCAAAGCCGCGAAAGCCTGAGGCTGCCATTCGTCACCGCTTGCCGCGCGAAGGTCGAATCCGAATCGCTGCAGCATGAACAGAGCGAGAAGCGTGGCCGTCCCGGCGAGCATGGAGAGCAGCGCCGGCAAGGGCCGCACATGGCGCGCGCGCGCCGTCGCGATGAGGACCGGCATCAGCCCCGCCGCGATGAGGCCGAGCGCCAGGAACCCGAGATCGATCACCGCGCGGTTCGGCTCGAGAGCCCACGTCGCGGCAAGCGCGATCGCGCCAAGCATCGTCAAGCGCGCCGCCAGAAGCCGCTTGCCGATCGGCATATCGGGCATCAAAAGCCGGTGCTGGATATCCTGGCTGGCGGTGCCGACGATCACCATCAACAACCCACTGGCGCTCGACAATGCGGCGGCCACGGTGCCCGCGAAGATAAGGCTCGAAAAGGCGAAGGAGAGCCCTTCACGCTCCGCGAAGCTGATGACCATCGTTTCGCTGGCGAGCCTGATGTCGGGCAGGGAAAGGCCGATCGTGTCGACGCGCGCGCCGCACGCCGCTCTGATCGCTTCGGGTGAGACGGCCGGCGCTCCGCACAGCGCAAGGCTCCCCGCCTGACCATGCGAAAAGACCCAGTCCGGCAAGGACTGCAGCGGCATACCGACCACGTCGCGCAGCAGCTCGAGTAGACTGAATGCGGCATAGGTCGGGGCCGTGATCAGAAACAGGCCAGTGAAGAGGAGAAGCCAGCGTGAGCTACGCCTGGCGCTCGCGGCGGAAGGCGCCGTCAGATAGCGTTCAAGAACATGTGGCAGTGCCACGCTGCACAAGGCCGTAAATGCCAGCAATCCGGCAAAATCGGCTGGCCAGAAATGTCCGAAGAGAGACAGGCCGGCAGCTGCCGGTGCTGCCCGGGGATCGGCGCCCGCGATCGTGCGCACGGCAGAGGCCGCATCTCTCAACGCGAGCTGCGGCAACGGCCAGCCGTAGCGGTCGGCGGCTGCGATCGCCACCGGCAGGAGGAAGGCGGCGAACATCACGATGAATTGTGCTGTCTGCGTCCATGTCGTGCTGCGCATGCCGCCGAGAATGAGCATCAGAGCGACGATCGCGGCCATCGTGCCGACACCCCATCCGAAGGGAAGGCCGAGGAGGTTTTCCGTGATGCGACCGCCGGTGTTGAAGATCACGGCAAGCAGCATGAAGCCCGTGGCGATGACGATGAGGGAGGCGGCAAGGCGAACCGATGGGCTGGCAAGCCGCCGCGCCAGAAAATCCGCCGTGCTGGTGGCGCCGCTCTGGCGCATGGGGGCGGCGAGGTAATGGCCGCCTGCTGCAAGGCCGATGAGCGCTCCGGCGACGATCGCCCATGCGGCTGCGCCCCAGGAGCTGAAGGCTGCACCAAGAAGCAGGAACCATGCGGTCGAGAGATAGGCAGCGGCCGCTGCCATGCCATTGTAGCCGGCGGGTACACTGCCGCCGGCGAGAAAGAAGCCCTTGGCCTGCGTGCTGCCGGAAGCAAGCCCGATGCCGACAAAGGCGATGAGCGATCCTGCCAGACAGCCCATCCCGATCACCGCTTGCGGCAGGCCGAGTGCATCGAGCGCCATAAGCAGGAGAATCGATCCCACCAGAACTGCGACAAAGAAGCCCCAGATGGTGCGGGCATAAGCCGTGAAGAAGTCAGTATCGATCGAATAAGGGAGATTACTCATGCTTCGATACGCGCCTTTCTCGACACTTCACGAGGCTCCAATGCCCGCCGAACCCGCGGGTTTTCTCGCGTTCCAGACATGTCTGAGATCGTTGATCGTACGCTGGAAACGTTGCAGCGCGAACCTGATCCATCTGCGGAATGAGAAGGATAGCCGGATTCGGCGCATCTCCCATGTCCCTTTTTGTCCTTCACCATGTGCGATAACAGGGTATGAAAAGGTTCTGTGCAATGCTTTTACGGCATCCATCCCGGCCAAACGGCGCCCTGCGCCCCTGTCCCCCAATTAGGTGACGGTTTGAGCGATAGTCCTGTTTTTGTGATTGCAGACGATCACCCGTTGTTCCGCAATGCTCTGCGGAGCGCGATCCAATCCGCTTTTGCCGATGTTGAGATTATTGAGGCGGGTACTCTCGATGAAGTCGCCGCAGCTCTCGATCGCATAGGTGAAGCCGACATCGTGCTCTTCGATCTGAAGATGCCCGGCGCGCGCGGCTTCTCGGGTCTCATGTATCTGCGCGGTCAGTATCCGGCGGCGCCGATCTGCATCATTTCCGCGATGGATGACCCGGCGACGGTTCGCAATGCGATCGGTCTCGGCGCCTCGGGCTTCATCTCCAAGTCGGCATCTCTTGAGACGATTTCCGAAGCCATCCGTACGGTCCTGCGTGGCGAGCACTGGATCCCGGACGATCTCATCGGGGCCGAAAGCGATCGCGAAACGGCCGAGCTTCTGGAGCGTCTGCGCAGCCTCACCCCGCAACAGGTCCGCGTTTTGATGATGCTGGGCGAGGGACTTCTCAACAAACAGATCGCTTACGAGCTTGGCGTTTCGGAGGCGACCGTCAAGGCGCATGTCTCCGCGATCCTGCAAAAGCTCGGCGTGGAGAACCGCACCAAGGCGGTGCTCGCGGCCGGCCGCATTGAAGCCGGCGAATGGCGCGGCGCGATCGAAGAATAGAAGCCGTTATTCTGCCGCCACGGGTGCGGGTTTGCATTGCGCCATCAAGGCGCGCAGCGCCGCGGGCTTCAGCGGTTTGTTGAGGATCCTGACGCCGGCCTTCATCGCGGCCTGCCGCACTTCTTCCGAACGGTCTGCGGTGATCAGGATCGCCGGTACGGTTCGGCTCAGTTTCCAGCGCATATCCGTGACGACGCTGAGACCGTCGCTCTCGTCGAGATGATAGTCGATGAGGATAAGGTCGGGCAGCGTGCGCTCGCGGCGCAACAGGGCCATCCCCTCGCGCATATTGCTGGCCGTCAGCGGGGTCGAGCCCCAGCCGGCGAGAAGCGCCGCCATGCCGGAGAGGATCTTTTCGTCATTGTCGATGCAAAGCACGGTAAGACCGGAAACCGAGCCCGGTGGCGGTGCGGGAGGAGCGCCTTCGCTCGTTTCCTTCGGTACGGCGATCGCCAGCGGCACCGTGACGGAGAAATGCGTTCCCTTTCCAACGGCGGATTGCAGACGTACCTCGGCTCCCAAAACCCGTGCGAGCCGCTGCACGATCGAAAGCCCGAGGCCGAGGCCGTGAGCGACCTTGGCGCCGGCATCGAGGCGCCGAAATTCCTGATAGATCACTTCCTGGTCTGACACGGGAATGCCGATGCCCGTATCGAGAATTTCGATAGAGACCATGGCGTTCTTGCGCCGGCATCCGACCACCACCCGCCCGGACGCGCAATATTTGATGGCGTTGGAGACGAGGTTCCGCAGGAGGCGTCCAAGCAGCGACGGATCGCTCGTCACGGATAAGGATGTCGGCAAAATCCGGAATTCGAGGCCTTTCTCGCGCGCCATGGGCTCGAACTCGACACGGATCTGATCGAACAATTTGCGCAGGTTGAAGGGTCTGAGCTCTGGCGTGATCGCGCCGGTGTCGAGACGCGAAAGATCGAGGACTGCTCGGAAAATCTCCTCCACGGAATCGAGTGAGGCTTCGAGGTCGCGCACAAGAGGGGCTGCCGGGAGATCTTTCGTGCGGTCTGAAAGCGCGGTCGCATAAAGCCGCGCCGCATTGAGCGGCTGCAGAATGTCGTGGCCGGCTGCTGCAATGAAGCGTGTCTTGGAGATATTGGCTTCCTGCGCGGCCGCACTCGCTTTCTTCAAGGCCTCGTTGATGCGGGTGAGCTCGGCGGTGCGTTCTTCCACCCGTCGCTCGAGATTGGATTTCGCCATTTCGAGCGCCCGTTTGCTCTCCACCTCTTCGGTCACATCGGAGAAGGTGAGCGCAATGCCGCCATCGGACATGCGGCGGGTTTCGATGCGGATGACGCTATCGGTGGCCGGGTGGCGAGACACGAAGGGTTGCAGCCGTGAGACGAGTGCATGCATGCGCTGATCGGCGAGCCGGTCCGGATCTCCCTCGCCGAGGAAGCCGATGCGTGCCGTATGGCGCAGAACATCGCGGAGCGAGACGCCGACCTGACCGAACTCGATCGGCAGATGCATGATCTGACGGAAAGGCCGGTTCCAGGCGATGAGCGCCAGATCTCGGTCGAAGACGGCGATGCCCTGACGCATATGGTCGAGCACGCTTTGCAGGAGGTCGCGATTGTAATGGAGCGCTTCCGTGGCGTCGTCGAGGAGCTGGTGGGCTTCGCGCGTCGAGGGATCGCTCCGCTTCAGAAGCAGCGACATGACAAGACGAGAGGAGGCCGCGCCGATGGCGGATCCGAGGAGCTGCTCGGCAAAGCGAACCGCCTGGTGGTCGACCGGCTCGCTGAGATCGGTCGAGCGGCCAGTCGCCTGTTCCATATTGGCGAACGAGCGTGACGTGCGCTCCTGGCCGAGATATCGCGCGACCGTCTCCTTCAGGTCTCCGTAGGTGACATGCGTGCGCAATGGCTTGAGTGCCGGTGTCGGCCCCATCTCGGAGGGGACGAAGATTTTCGCCTGCAGGCGCTCGATCGCTTCCGGCGCACGGGCGAGCGATACGAGGATCATCAAGGCGCAATTGACGCTGATGCTCCAGAAGACGCCGTGCGAAAGGGGATCGAGGTGGAGACCGAACATCGCCTGCGGCCGGAGCCATGCAATGCCGAAGGGCCCTGGATTGAGAAATCCCTCACCGATGAGCCCCGCTTTGACGAAAGTTGGCAGGAGCAGCGTATAGGTCCAGATGGCGAGCCCCGACGTCATGCCGGCAATGGCACCGCGGGCCGTGATCCGGCGTGACAGAAGTCCGCCGAAGAAGGCGGGAGCGAGCTGTGCCACGGCTGCGAAAGCGAGGAGGCCGATCGAGGCAAGCGCTGCCGTGCCGGCCGCGCGGTAATACGCGTAGCTGCACAACAAGATGACGGTAATGGCGATGCGGCGCACGCTCAGGATGAAGCGGGACATGTCATCACGCTGGCGCGTCTGCTGCCGCTTCAGATAGGCGGGAAGCACGATCTCGTTGGAGATCATGATGGCAAGGGCCACGCAGCCGACGATGACCATGGCCGTTGCGGCGGAAAGGCCGCCGAGAAAGACGATCAGCGCGACGATCGGGAAATCCGCGCGATGCGGCAATTCCAGGACGAAAAGATCGGCATCGACGGACGAGCCGAAAGCGATCAGACCCGCGATCGCGATCGGGACGACGAAGATGTTGATGGCGACGAGATAGGCCGGAAACAGCCAGCGTGCCCGCTCAAGCTCGGCGAGGGAATTGTTTTCCACGACGGTGATGTGGAATTGCCGCGGCAACAGGATCGCAGCGGTGAAGGCGATCGCCGTCATCGCCACCCATTCGCCGCCGACGAGGCCGTTCGAGACCATTGTCTGGACCTCGCGGCTTTCGACGGCGAGCGCGTAAAGCTCAGATGGTCCTCCGAACAGAAAGAAGACGACGAAAATTCCGGCAATCAGGAAGGCGATGAGTTTGACCACCGCCTCCCAGGCAACGGCCAGCATCATTCCGTGCTGGTGCTCCGTCGCGTCAGCGTGGCGCGTGCCGAAAAGGATGGCGAAGATCGCCAGTACCACGGCGATGATGAAGGCCGTATCGCCGAGAAGGGGAAGCGCTTCGGCCGCGTCCTCGCCGAGCTCCGGAACCATGGTGGAGATCGACGACGAGATCGCCTTCAGCTGCAGCGCCACGTAGGGAATGACGCCGATGACGGAAATGAGCGTCGCGACGACGGCGACGGCCTGGCTCTTGCCGTAGCGGGCCCCCAGAAAGTCGGCGACGGAGGTGATGCGCTCTTCCTTCGACAGCGCCACGATCCGCCGCAGGATCGGAAAGCCGAAGGTGAACATCAGGATGGGGCCGATATAGATCGGCAGAAAGCCGAGGCCCGAATGCGAGGCGAGGCCGACTGAGCCGAAGAACGTCCACGATGTGCAATAGACGGACAAAGCGAGGGCAAAAAGATTCGGACGCGCGCTCGCTCCGGTCCGCTGCACGCGCCGATCGCCGTAAGACGCGATGGCGAAAAGCGCGCCGATATAGACAATCGCGGCCAGGACGGCGATGAGACCGTTGTTCATATTCCTTCCCGCGGGACGACGGATATTGGTCGAGTCATCTGCACATGATCATAGGCGTGGAGGCGAATGCACGACAGGGGGCAAAGAACGCGGTCCGGGCGCGGGCGATGCCGGTTTTTGGGACGCGGGAGCTCTGCAAGATTCTGTCGCGGCTCATGCTCACAAGATGAGTTGACGCCGATTGGGGCCGGGTGCACCCATAGTATATGAACGAGCAACCGACCTACTTCTCCCGCAACCGGCCAATCAGCCTCGAGCACCATTGGCTTCCCTTCACCCCTAACCGCGATTTCCGGGCCGATCCGCGTCTGATCGCGCGCGCCGAGGGCATGTATTACTACACGCCCGATGAGCGCCCCGTCCTCGACATGAGCGGCGCCCTGTGGTGTTCGCATCTCGGCCACGGACGCAAGGAAATCGGCCAGGCCATTGCCGAGCAATTCCCGGTCCTCGATTACGCGCCGAGTTTCGGCTTCGGCCACACGATCTCCTTCGAACTCGCCGACCGCCTCTCCGCGATTCTGCCGGATGGTCTCGGCCATATCCTCTTCACCAATTCCGGCTCTGAATCCTGCGATACGGCGATCAAGGTCGCTTATGCTTATCACCATGCGCGCGGACAGAGCGGCCGCAAGAAGATCATCGGTCGCCAGAAAGGCTATCATGGTGTTGGTTTCGGCGGTCTTTCCGCCGGTGGCATCACCGCCAACCGCACGGCCTTCGGTTCCTGGCTGCCGGCCGATCATCTGCGCCACACGCATCTGCCGGAGAAGAACGCCTTCACCCGCGGGCTGCCCGAGCACGGCGTAGAGCTTGCCGAAGAGCTGGCCGAGCTGATCGCTTTCCACGACGCTTCCACGGTCGCCGCCGTCGTCGTCGAACCGGTGATCGGCGCCGGCGGTGTCTATCTGCCGCCGAAGGGGTATCTGAAGCGGCTGCGTGAGATCTGCGATCAGACCGGCGTCCTTCTCATCCTCGACGAGGTGATCACCGGGTTCGGCCGCCTCGGCTCTCCCTTCGCCTCGCAGGAATTCGACGTGAAGCCTGACATCACGACGATGGCAAAAGGTCTGACGGCCGCGACTGTGCCGATGGGCGCTGTCGCTGTTGCAGACTTCGTCCATGACGAGATCATGGCGCGCGGCCCTGAAGGCGGTGTCGAGCTCCTGCATGGCTACACATATTCGGCGCATCCGCTGGCCTGCGCGGCCTCGATCGCATGCCTCGACGTCTATGAGCGCGAAAACCTTCTGACCCGCGCCTCGGGTCCGGTGGGCGATGCTCTGGGCGATGCGCTCTTCAACCTCCGCGACCTGCCGGAAGTCGTCGATATCCGCCATTACGGCTTCATCGGCGCGGTGGAGTTCCGTCCGGGTGAAAAACCCGGCAAGCGAGGCCAGGCGATCTTCAAGGCCTGCTGGAAGGAAGGCTTGATGGTCCGTGCCTTGGGCGACATTATTGCTGTTTCGCCGCCGCTCGTGATCGAGCAAGATCATGTCGGCGAATTTGCTGAGAAATTCCGGCGGGCGGTGGAAACGACGCTCGCCTGAGGGGGCCATCCGGCCCCCGGAAGGAGAGGCCGTGATGGACGACAGGACGATCGACAAGCCGGGCGAGTGCCCGGCACACGCCGCGCCCACGGAGACACGTCCTCCGGAAGGCTGTCCGGCCCATGCTCATGAGGCGCCCGCCGAACCCTCGGCGGACGCACCAGCCGTATGCCCGGTGGATCATACCGCGCTTTCTGCCGATCAGGGCTTGCGCCCGATCGTGGCCGTCACCGGCGCAAGTCGTGGCATCGGCCACGCCATCGTGCGCAAGTTCTATGATGAGAACTGGGAGGTCTATACCCTCTCGCGCACGCCGTTTTCGCGCGTCTGCCCGTGGGCGGAAGGCTATGTCCGCCATATTGAGGTCGATCTCTCAGATCCGAAGTCGATCCAGTACGCGATCGACCAACTGCGCGAACGCGTCGGAGAGAAGGGCCTGACGGCGCTCGTCAACAATGCCGGGATCTCGCCCAAGAACACCGAAGGCGGCCGGCTTGGAGCCGCGGAGACGCCGCTCGAAATCTGGCGCGACGTCCATATGGTCAATTTCATCGCTCCGGCCGTGCTGGTGCAGGGGCTGCGCGAACCGTTGCGGCGTGCCAATGGCGCTGTCGTCAATATCACCTCGATCGCCGGCTTCCGTATCCATCCCTTCGCCGGCGCCGCTTATGCGACCTCGAAGGCCGCGCTTTCGGCGCTGACCCGTGAACTTGCCCATGAGCTCGCCGCCTCCGGTATCCGCGTCAATGCCGTCGCGCCGGGAGAGATCATGACCTCGATCTTGTCTCCGGGCACCGACGAGGTGGTAGAGCGCGACGTGCCCATGCGCCGCATCGGCGATCCGAAGGAAGTGGCGGAAGTCGTGCATTTCCTCTGCTCGCAGGCCGCTTCCTACGTCATCGGGGCTGAGATCAACATCGACGGTGGCCAGCATCTCTAGGCCCGACATGCTTGCCCCGTTCTCGACCCTGCGCGGGCTCGCCCGTGCAGGACTCGTCGCCTGTGTCTGTCTGACCGTGCCATCTGCCGCCGGGGCGCAGGACGTATCGGATCGCATTCAGCCGGAGCTTGCGACGCCGGTGGCGGAACCCGCGACCGCTCCTGTTCACGCGGCCGACTGGATGGTGGCGGCAGCCAACCCGCTCGCGGCAGAAGCCGGCGCTGAGATCCTAAAAGGGGGCGGCAGTGCCATCGACGCGATGGTGGCGGTGCAGCTCGTTCTTGGCCTCGTCGAGCCGCAATCTTCCGGTCTCGGCGGCGGTGCCTTCCTGCTTTACTGGGATGCCGCTGCGAAGAAGCTTGTCACCCTCGATGGCCGCGAAACGGCGCCCTCCGCCGCGACGCCGGAACTCTTCCTGGACGATCAAGGCGAGCCGCTTGAATTCTTCGATGCGGTTATCGGCGGGCGTTCTGTCGGCGTACCTGGCACACCCAGGCTGTTGGAAGAGGCGCATAAACGTTGGGGCAAGCTTTCGTGGCAGGACCTGTTTCAGCCCGCGATCCGGCATGCCGAAGACGGCTTTCCGGTTTCACCGCGCCTTGCCGGCCTCGTTGCTGAAGAAACCGACAGCCTTGCCCGTCAGGAGACTGCGAAAGCCTATTTCCTCGACGATCTCAAGGCGGCCCTCTCCGGTGACGGCCGTCTCAAGAACGAGGCTTATGCCGCAACGCTCAGACTTCTCGCAGAGAAGGGCGCCGACGCCTTCTATGAGGGTCCTGTGGCGGAAGACATTGTCGCCGCCATCCATCACTTCGACGCCAATCCCGGTGTCATGCGGCTGCAGGATCTCAAGAATTACGAGGTGAAAGCGCGTGATCCGGTCTGCGTTGCCTATCGTGTTTACGATATTTGCGGCATGGGCCCGCCGTCTTCCGGCGGCGTAACGGTCGGTCAGATCCTGGGCCTGCTGGCACCGTACGATCTGGCCGCCCTCGGGCCGGAAGGCGTCGACGCCTGGCGCCTGATCGGCGATGCCTCTCGTCTCGCTTTCGCCGATCGCGGCCGCTATCTCGCCGATACGGATTTCGTGCCGGCGCCGATCAAGGGCCTCCTCGATCCGGCCTATCTGAAAGAGCGGGCAAAACTCCTTGAGGGCGACACGCGTCTCGAGACGGCCGAACCCGGTGAGCCGCAATGGGATCACGCCTTCAACTTTGCCGACGATCAGGCGATCGAGTTTCCGTCCACAAGCCATTTCGTCATCGTCGACAGCGAAGGCAATGTCGTCTCCATGACGACGACGATCGAGAATGGCTTCGGCTCGCGCCTCATGGTGCGCGGCTTTCTCCTGAACAACGAACTCACGGATTTTTCCTTCAAGAGCCATGAGGACGGGCGCCCGGTGGCGAACCGGGTGGAGCCTGGAAAGCGGCCGCGGTCGTCGATGGCGCCGACCATCGTCTTTCGTGATGGCGCACCCGTGCTGGCGATCGGCTCACCGGGCGGTAGCCGCATCATCGGCTATGTCGCCGAAGCTCTGATCGGCATTCTCGACTGGGGTCTGGACGTGCAGGAGGCAACCGCCCTGCCGCATGTCGTCAATCGCTTCGGCACCTTTGATCTGGAGGCGGGCACGTCCGCAGAGGATCTGCAGGAGGGACTTGAAGCTCTCGGCTACGAGGTCGAGACGCGCGACCTCAATTCTGGTCTCCATGCGATCGCCATTGGTGAAGATGGGCTCTCCGGCGGTGCCGATCCGCGCCGCGAAGGCGTCGCGATCGGGGAGTGAACTGGGCTCACCGTTTTTTGCATTGCCTGCAACGCTCCTGTCGCGCTCTCAAGGTGCAAAGAGGGAGCTCGCTCCCGAAAGCCATCATGCACGACCCAGGCGAAGGCTCTGCCGACCTCTCCAAAGCGGGGGACGCAAAAAACTCAGCCTGGCCCGAAAGTGCGGCACGGGAGGAAGATAGAACATCATGTTCAGGATATTTGCCGCCGTCTTTGCGCTGATCGTTGCGACGACGGCCCATGCCGAGACCCCTAATCCGGAGAACTGGGAGGCGGTGCTCGGAGAGGCGAAGGGTGAGACGGTTTATTTCCATGCCTGGGGCGGCGGGGCCCGCATCAACGCTTACATCGCCTGGGCGGCGGGGGAAGTTAAAGAGCGCTTCGGCGTGGCACTCAAACAGGTGAAGGTCGCCGACACCGCCAATGTCGTCTCCAAGATCGTGGCGGAAAAGGCGGCCGGGCGCGATGAAAATGGCACCGTCGATCTCGTCTGGATCAATGGTGAGAACTTTGTCTCTCTGAAGGAGGCGGGCCTCCTTCTCGACCGCCCCTGGGCGACGGAGCTGCCGAACTACCGCTTCGTGGACGAGGAGGGAAAGCCCACGGTCAAAACCGATTTCACCGTGCCGACGGATGGGCTTGAAGCGCCATGGGGCATGGCGAAGCTTGTCTTCTTCTACGATACGGCGCGTCTGGAAAATCCGCCGAAATCCATGCCGGCTCTCCTGGAATGGGCGAAGGACAATCCCGGCCGCTTCACCTATCCGCAGCCGCCAGACTTCCTCGGCTCCACCTTCTTGAAGCAGGCGCTCTACGAGCTCGCTCCCGATCCGCAAGCGCTGATGCAGCCGGCCGATGACGAGACCTTCACCCGGCAGACGAAACCGCTCTTCACATTCCTCGACGAACTCCATCCACTTCTCTGGCGGCAGGGACGCGCCTTCCCTCAGAATTACGGGGAGATGCGCCGACTTCTGGCGGATAACGAGGTCGACATCACCTTTGCATTCAATCCGGCAGATGCCTCGAGCGCCATTGCGGCCCACGAATTGCCGGACACGGTGAGAAGCTATGTGCCGGAGGCGGGATCGATCGCCAATTCGCATTTCCTGGCGATCCCCTTCAATGCCAATGCCAAGGCGGGTGCCATGGTTGTTGCGAATTTCCTCATGTCGCCGGAGGCGCAGGCCCGCAAGCAGGATCCGAATGTCTGGGGGGATCCGACGGTCCTCGATGTCGCTGCCCTGCCGAAGGAGGATCGCGCTCGCTTTGATACGCTCGACCTCGGCGTTGCGACCTTGCCGCCGGAGGAACTGGGCAAGGCGCTGCCAGAACCGCATGCAAGCTGGATGGAGCGTCTGGAGGCGGAATGGGCGCGGCGCTACGGAGCCGGCCAATAATATCGGCCCAACAGAAGCTGGAGCGGTCGCGATCGCGGCTGATCGCTTTTCCGATTGCGGTTCTCGCGCTCCTGGTGCTGCCGGTGATCGCCGGCCTTCTCGGTGCGGCGTTGCCGGCGTTCGGCTATCTCCCCGTTCTCGGGCTTGAGGATTTCTCTCTCGAGCCCTTCGTCGCACTTGTTGGCGCGCCGGGCATTGGCGTCTCCCTCGCCCTAAGCCTGTGCGCGGGTCTGTGCACGACGATTCTCGCCTTCCTGGTGGTGATGGGCTTCGTCGCCGCCTGGCATGGGACGCGGATCTTTCGCGTCTTTCGGCGCCTGATTGCGCCGCTCCTGTCTGTCCCGCATGCGGCGGCGGCTTTCGGACTTGCCTTCCTGATTGCACCGTCCGGCCTTCTGATGCGGGCGTTGTCTCCCTGGGCGAGCGGTTTCGAGCGGCCACCGGATTGGCTGATTGTGCATGATCCGGCTGGGCTTGCGATGACGGCGGGCCTTGTCGTGAAAGAGATCCCCTTCCTCTTCCTGATGGCCCTCGCAGCCCTTCCGCAGGTCGAGGCGGAGCCGCGCCTCAAAATGGCGCGAGCGCTCGGCTATGGTCGCGTCGCGGCCTTCCTTTTTTCCGTTCTGCCGCCACTCTACGCCCAGCTCCGTCTGCCGATCTTCGCCATCATCGCCTATGCCTGTTCCGTCGTCGATGTTGCTTTGATCCTCGGGCCGACGACGCCGGCCCCACTTGCAGTGCGCATTCTGGAATGGCAGTCGGATCCCAACCTGTCCCTGCGTAGCCTCGCGGCTGCCGGTGCGTTGGCTCAGTTTGCGCTCGCCCTTTTTTCCATTTGCCTGTGGCTCGCTCTCGAATGGCTCGTTGCCAGGATCGGAGCGAAGCTGATGGCGTCGGGTCACCGCTTTCGCCGTGACGGTTTTGTCCGCCATCTGGCGGGGGCGACGATGAGCCTTGCCGGTGGTCTCGTCCTCGCCGGTCTTGCCGCGCTGGTGCTTTGGTCAATCGCCGGCTTTTGGGCTTTCCCTGACATTTGGCCGAATGCGCTCACCTTCGACACCTGGCGCAGCATGGGGGCGACGCTGGGCGGGCCTCTCGACAATGCTCTTTTGATCGCCGGGCTCTCCTCCGCCCTGGCCGTCGTCCTTGCTCTCGGTGCGCTGGAATATGAGACCCGCACCGGCGGAACGACGACGACGCGGATGCTGGTCGCACTTTATCTGCCGCTTCTCGTGCCGCAGATCGCCTTTCTCTTCGGCCTCGACATGCTTCTCGTCTCGCTGCGCCTCGACGGCTGGCTTTTGGCCGTCATCCTCGCGCATCTCGTCTTTGTCTTCCCGTATGTGCTTCTTTCCCTCTCTCAGCCCTGGCATGCGCTCGATCCGCGTTACGCTTTGATCGCGCGGAGTCTCGGGCGCAGTGCGGATGCCGTCTTCTGGAAGATCCGGCTGCCGATGCTGTCTCGTGCGATCGCGACCGCGACGGCGCTTGGTTTCGCCGTTTCGATCTCGCTTTATCTGCCGACGCTCCTGATCGGTGCCGGGCGCTGGCCGACAGTGACGACGGAGGCCGTAGCCCTCTCCTCGGGTGGCGATCGGCGCATCACGGCTGCGACTGCGCTCGTTCAGGCCTTTCTCCCCTTCCTTGGCTTCGGACTTGCAGCCTTGGTTCCCGCCTTGCTTTTTCGCCGCCGCGCGGCCATGCGTGCGGGCGGATGATCTCAGCTCCCGAAGCAACCGATGCCCTGACCCTTTCGCAGGTGAGGATCAGCCTCGCGGGCCGGCTGCTCCTGTCCGTCGACAAGACGATCCGCCCGGGTGAGGTCCTGACCGTGATGGGACCTTCGGGCTCCGGTAAATCGACGCTTCTCGCGTTTGCTGCCGGTTTTCTCGATCCGATTTTTGCGGTCGAAGGGCGCGTGCTTTTGGCTGGCGAAGACGTGACCGACCGACCCGCCGAAACCCGCCAGATGGGCCTTCTCTTCCAGGATCCTCTGCTTTTCCCGCATCTGTCAGTGGCCGGCAATCTTCTCTTCGGCCTACGGCCCGGCTCCTCTCGTGAGGCGCGTCAGGAAACCGTGTCGGGAGCCCTTGCCGAGGTCGGACTTGATGGCATGGAAGGCCGCGACCCTGCGACACTCTCCGGTGGCCAGAGAGCGCGCATCGCGCTTCTTCGCACCCTCCTGTCGCGCCCTCGCGCGCTTCTCCTCGACGAGCCGTTTTCGAAGCTCGATGTGGCGCTTCGCGATCAGATGCGCCGTCTCGTCTTCGACGAGGCCGGCAAGCGCAATCTCCCGGTTCTTCTGGTGACGCATGATCACCAGGACGCTGCGGCAGCCGGGGGGCCGGTTATCGAGCTTGGTGGAGCGAGCGGAGAATGAACGCCTCGCGTCTGCCGGTCGAGGAGGCGCTGCCTGCGCTGTTTGAAGCCCTGCGCGCGCCGGGTGCTGCCGTCCTCATCGCACCGACCGGCGCCGGCAAGACGACGCGCGTACCGCTTGCGCTGCTTGAGGAGGGGCTGGCAGAGAGCGACCGGATCATCGTCGTCGAACCGCGCCGGCTTGCGGCGCGTGCGGCCGCCTCCCGCATGGCACAAATGCTCGGCGAAGAGGTGGGTGAGACGGTTGGCTACCGCGTGCGCATGGAAAGCCGCATTTCCCGTACAACCCGCATCGAACTCGTCACTGGCGGCGTCTTCGTGCGTATGATCCTTGATGATCCGGGCCTTGAGGGGATCGGCGCCATTCTCTTCGACGAGGTGCATGAGCGCTCGATCGATGCCGATCTCGGTGTGGCGCTGGCCCTCGATGCCCGCTCTGCGCTGCGCCCGGATGTGAAGCTCTGCGCGATGTCGGCGACGGTCGACGGAGCGCGCTTTTCCGCGCTCTTCGATGATGCGCCGGTGGTCGAGAGTGCCGGTCGCCTCTTTCCCGTTGAGACCCGCTACCTCGGCCAGGCTCCGCACAGGCGGACCGAAGACGGCGTGGAAGCCGCAATCCTGCAGGCTCTGCGCGAGGAGGAGGGGAGCGTCCTCGCTTTTCTGCCCGGCCAGGGGGAGATCCTGCGTCTTGCCGACCGGCTTTCCGGCAAAGTTGGGAAAAATGTCGAGATTGCACCGCTTTACGGCGCACTCGACCTGAAAGACCAGGACAGAGCGGTGCGTTCCGCACCTGCCGGACGGCGCAAGGTCGTGCTGGCGAGCGCGATTGCCGAGACGTCGCTGACGATCGAGGGCGTGCGCATCGTCGTCGACAGCGGGCTGTCACGGCGCCCGCGCTATGACCCGGGCTCCGGCCTCACGCGGCTCGAGACGGTGCGGGTGTCGCGCGCGGCCGCCGATCAGCGGCGTGGCCGGGCGGGGCGCACGGAGCCGGGCCTGTGCTTGCGTCTCTGGGACGAGCCGCAGAATGCCGGGCTCATGCCCTTCGACCGCCCGGAAATCCTGGAGGCGGAGCTCTCCGCCTTCGCGCTGTCGCTTCTCTTCTGGGGGGTGCGCGAGCCTGATGCGCTCGCCTGGCTCGATCCGCCGCCAAAGGCCGCCTTTTCGGAGGCGATGGAGCTTCTTTGCCGCCTCGGCGCGGTCGACCGCTCAGGCCTGCTTTCCGAACATGGAAAGGCACTGGCGGCATTCCCGCTCGCCCCGCGGCTTGCCCATATGATCCTTGCGGCGGCCGAAAACGGCGCGGCGCGGGAAGCCGCAGAGATCGCGGTTCTCGTGTCAGAACAAGGGCTTGGCGGGCGCTCGACGGACCTTCACCACCGCCTCGCCGTCGTCCGCGGCGCGCGCGGGGGGCGGGCGGCGAAGGCGCGGGAGGCGGCGAGGCGGTGGGCGCGACTGGCGGAGGAGACGGTCGGGCGAAAGCCGCGAGAGGGGGCGATCTCGGCGGGGCTTCATCTCGCCGCCGCATGGCCGGAAAGGATCGCGAAATCGCGCGGACCGGGCGGCCGCTTTTTGATGGCGAACGGCCGCGGCGCCTATGTCGACGAGGACGATCCCCTTGCAGTAGAAGAGTTTTTGGCGATCGCCGAGGTCCAGGGCGGCGGCGCCGATGCGCGCATTCTGCTCGCCGCACCGCTGACCCGGGGAGAGATCGAGGCGGTTTTCGAGATTTCAGAAGACGATGAGTTTTCTTATGATTCGGCAGCGGATCGCATCAATGCGCGGCGCGTGCGCCGGCTGGGCGCGCTGGTCATTTCCGCTAAGCCCTTGAAATCATTAGATCCGGAAAAGGCGGCTGCACTTCTCGCCGAGGCCGCGCTGAAGCGTGGGCTGGAGGCGCTGCCCTGGCCCGAAGAAACCCGGCAAATGTTTGATCGCATTGGCTTTTTGCGCCGGCACGAAGGCGACGCCTGGCCCGACCTCTCCGACGAGGCCCTGGCCGAACGCGCCGCGGAATGGCTTCTGCCTTTGGCGGGGACAAGTCTCTCGCTCGGCGGAATCAGCCGAGACTCGGTGAAAGAGGCGACTCGACCGCTGATTCCGTGGTCTCTGCTCAAAGAGCTCGATCGCAAGGCGCCGGCGACGTTCGTCGCGCCATCCGGCCGCGAGGTCGCGATCGATTATTCCGGAGAGACGCCGACGGTCGCGATCACGCCGCAGAATCTTTTTTCGCTCGATGTACATCCGAGGATTCTGGACGGACGCCTGCCGCTCACCTTCGAGCTTCTATCCCCGGCCGGGCGGCCGATGCAGGTGACGCAGGATCTCCCCGGCTTCTGGCGCGGCTCGTGGCGCGACGTGCGCGCGGAGATGCGCGGCCGCTATCTGAAACACGACTGGCCGGAAGACCCGGCGACAGCCGCCCCCTCGACCGGGGCCAAACGGCGCAAGGGCTGAGCCGATTTAACGCCAGCGGCGGCGGTCGAGCGGCACGGAGAAGTTTTCAGGCGCCCGCGCGAAGGCAGCAAGGCCGGTGAGCGCCGGCTGTTCGGCCGTGACGAGGCGCGTCGGGATCTGGCGCATCAGGTTTTCGTGCGGATATTTCGCTTCGAAGGCGTGGCGGAATTCGCCCTCTTTGAGGAGAAGCGCGATGCGCGGGGCGATGCCGCCGGCGATGAAGACGCCGCCCGTCGCCATGAAGACGAGGGCGAGATCGCCCGCGACGCGCCCGAGGAGGCGGCAATAGAGCGTCATCGTGGCAAGCGCGAGCGGATCCTCGCCGCCAAGCGCCGCATTCGTCACCTCCGCCGGTGTCGACAAGGATGCGGAGAGCCCGCGTGCGGCGGCCACCGCGCGGTAGAGGCGCGGAATGCCGCGCCCGGCCAAAAGCGCCTCGGCGGAGATGCGCCCGCCCTCCTTTTCGATATGCGGCCAGATCGGAAATTCGTCGTCGGCATCCGGCCCGAGCGCGACATGCCCGCCTTCGCCCGGCACCGGTGTCCACAGGCCCGAGGCATAGACGAGGCCGGCGACGCCGAGCCCGGTGCCGGGGCCGAGAACGACGCGGCAATTCTCTTGCTGCGCGAGCTCCGGCCCGATCGCCTCCGTCGTCATGTCGGGATCGTCGAGCGCGGAGATCGCCAGCGCCTGCGCCTCGAAATCGTTGAGAAGCGCGATGTCTTCGATGCCGGTCGCCGCCATCACGTCGCGCGGGCGGACGACCCATTCGGCATTGGTGAGATCGACCTCGTCGCCGTCGATCGGTCCGGCGAGCGCAAAGAGCGCCGAGCGCGGCCGGATGTCGGTCTTGTCGAGGACCGCCGCCCGGACAGCGCTTTCAATGTTGGGAAAGTCGCCCGTTCTGACCGGGGCGAAGTGGAGCACCTCCTCGTCCCTGCCGGGAAGAAGCGCAAAGCGGGCATTGGTGCCGCCGATGTCACCGAGAAGGACGGGAAAGGCGAGTGTTTCGATCTTGTGGGAAGACGCCATATCGAACCTGGATGAGCCTGATAAAGGAGGTGCAACGCACATGGGCCCATGTCAATCTAAGGCGGCCCATGTCAATCTGAGGCCCATGGCAACCTGGGCGGCAAAGCCGCCAGCGAAGACTTCAAGGGAGAACGGAATGGGTCTCATGCGGTTCGCGACCGGCGCTTTTGCAGCATGCGCCATGGCGATGTCGGCCGGCCAGGCGCTGGCGCAGGAGGTGAAGCCGGCGATCGTCTATGATCTCGGCGGCAAATTCGACAAGAGCTTCAACGAGGCGGCGCATATCGGCGCGGAGCGCTTCAAGGAAGAGACCGGCACCGATTACCGCGACTTCGAATTGCAGAACGATTCGCAGCGTGAGCAGGCGCTTCGCCGCTTCGCCCAGCGCGGCTTCGATCCTGTGATCGGCATCGGTTTCTCGCAGGCCCAGGCGATCGAGAAGGTGGCGGAGGAATATCCCGAGACGAAATTCGCCATCATCGATGCGGTCGTCGACGAGCCGAATGTGCGCTCCATCGTCTTTAAGGAGCATGAGGGCTCCTATCTCGTCGGCATGCTGGCCGCGATGGCCTCGAAAACCGGCAAGATCGGCTTCATCGGCGGCATGGACATTCCGCTCATCCGCAAGTTCGAATGCGGTTATGTCGAAGGTGCCAAGGCCGTGAATCCCGATATCGAGATCTACGCCAACATGACCGGCACGACGGGGGCGGCCTGGAACGATCCGGTGAAGGGCGGCGAACTTGCCAAGAGCCAGTTCGACCGGGGCGCCGACGTCGTCTATCACGCCGCCGGCGGCACCGGCATCGGCGTGCTGCAGGCGGCCGCCGACGAAGGCAAGCTCGGCATTGGCGTCGATTCCAACCAGAACATGCTGCATCCGGGCTCGGTTCTGACCTCGATGGTGAAGCGCGTCGACAACGCCGTTTATCAGGCGTTCGAAGACGTTCAGAACGGCGTCTCGATGGAAGAATGGGGCGGCGTGCAGAACCTCGGACTCGCCGAAGACGGCGTCGCCTGGGCGCTCGATGAGTCCAACAAGGACCTCATCACCGACGAGATGAAGACCAAGGTGGAAGAGGCGTCTGCAAAGATCACCTCGGGCGAGATCGAGGTGCACGATTACATGTCGGACAATTCGTGTCCTGCGATGAGGTAATCTCCGGACACGCACTTCTGCTTGAGGCAATGCGGCCTGCGTGAATCGGAAAGGCTCACGCAGGCGCTAATAAATAAATGTAAGGATAAATAAATCTATAAGTTAATTATAGTGACTCTGGCTTTTTCTATAAAAGTGGCCTTTCCGATCGGAAGGGTCAAAAACAACTTCTATATCGCAATTATCATAGGATCTGTTTCCAGAAAAACTTGTCCATTCATAAGTGACTGTAATGCGTAGGCAGACTGCTGCCCCATCGTTGATTGCACCCTTGAATCCGGGAAAAGTGCCAGCTTGCATATCCAAGCGTTCGTCCCCATTTGGAGGTAGACTGTCGATGCGGTCGAATGGCAATGTAGGCGATTTCTCTCCGGGTTTTAGGGGGAGAGTTGTGGCGAGCCATCCGCCGTAAAAATTAATATTATAGGCTGGCGTGTGCCCGGAATTCCTAACAATAAAAAATATACTTGTATCTTGCCTTATTGGAGGGTCATACTTCCAACTCTCTGCTGTGATATATAGGTAAGGTCGAAGTTGTTTTTCGGCAGATTTTTCAGTTATAGATACTGCATAAAAGGCAGCCTTAGAGCTAGATTCCGCATGGGATACAGCATCTCTAGTATATTTTAGTGTTCTTATTAGGTAAATAAGCGCAAAAAAGCTAATTATAGTTGAAAATAAACTAAGAAATGCCATTATCCACTGTGAATACGTGTCTGTTCCTTTAATTATGAGTGGCCATTCAAATTTTATATAAGAATTATTGGGCTGGATAGGTAGGGGGAAATCTGATTTAAAATTTAACTCGTTTTCTTGAGCGTTGAATCTCGCGTCAGAGGATCCGTTAATATTTGAATGTTCTCCGTAGTCGGCTATGGATGCAGCGGTTAGTCGCCCTTGTGACGGTCCTGCTGCGGCTAAATTTAATATAAATAAAACGATGGTTATCCAATTTATCGTGGGCACTGGAGTTAGAGATCCTCAAATGATTTTTGCTCGTACTATTCCGCAAAAGGCCGTCGGTTTCGTCAACTTGAATTTTAACGGCGATCGTGGAGGGAGGGGCAATGTTCGAGCTTCCGATGAAGAGCACGCGTCTGCGGCAGATCCGGGAACGGTGAGAGGTCCGATGCCGAGCCTCATTCTCGTTATGGCGCTTCGACCCGCCGGCGCGACCGTCTGAAAACTTTGAGACGCGTCGGTCGATCAGACTGACGGCAAGCGAGGGGCTGGAAGGTCGCCGCCCTCAAAGCTTATAACCCCGCGCGAGGCTGCGCTCAAAACCGCGTAGACCGAAAGGCAGAGCGGGGGCGCGGTGGTCTTTTCTTCTCAGGTCTTCGTCTTCTTTTTCCTGCCGGCGGCGCTTTTCGCCGGCATTGCGACACGCCACAGCCGCTACTTTCCGCTCACCGTGTTTTTGTCGAGCATGGTGTTCTTCTTCTGGTCGTCGGGGGCGCTGACGCTCGTCTTCCTGGCGAGCATCACCATCAATTTTCTCGGCGCGCTGTTGATCGACAAAACCCGCAGTCGCGGCGTTCTGATCGGCGTCGTGGCGGCGAACCTCGCGATCCTTGGCTTCTTCAAATATACGGCCTTCCTGCTCTCCAACGTGGATCTGACCGGGCTCGAATTCGCCAAGGGCTTTGCCGCCGACATCGTCCTGCCGATCGGCATCTCGTTCTACACGTTCCAGGGCATTTCCTACGTCATCGACGTCTGGCGCGGGGAGGTTGCCGCGGCACGCAATCCGATCCTCTTCGGCGCCTATCAATCGTTCTTCCCGCAGCTGATCGCCGGCCCGATCGTGCGCTACCGCGATGTCGCCGCCGATTTCCGTGCGCCTTCCGCCTCGTTCGACCTCTTCAATGCCGGTGCCTGCCGTTTCATGATGGGCCTGACGAAGAAGGTGATCATCGCCGACACGGCGGCGCGGGCGGCCGACGCGGCCTTCGGCGTGGCGAATGGCGACGTGACCTTCGCCACCGCCTGGATCGGCGCCATCGCCTACACGATCCAGATCTATTTCGATTTTTCAGGCTATTCGGATATGGCGATCGGCATCGCCATGATGTTCGGCATCCGCTTTCGCGAGAATTTCAACCATCCTTATGCGGCCAAAACGGTGACGGAGTTCTGGCGCCGCTGGCACATCTCGCTGTCAACCTGGTTTCGCGACTATCTCTACATCCCGCTCGGCGGCAACCGCCGCGGCCCGGCCCGCACTTACGCCAATCTGGCGATCGTCTTCTTCGCCACGGGGCTCTGGCACGGCGCCGCCTGGACCTTCGTTCTCTGGGGCCTTTATCACGGCGCCTTCCTGATCCTGGAGCGGCTCGTCTGGGGGCGGCAGGCGGGGGATCAGCGCGGCGCGCTTTTGCGCCTTGTCTATCTGGCGCCGGTGGTGGTGGTCGGCTGGGTCCTCTTCAAGGCGAACGATCTCGCCCAGTTCACCGCCTTCGCGACGGCGATGGTCTCCCCGCTCGCCGGTGACGCCTGGTCGCTCGCGCCGCTGATGGTGGTGGCGCTGACGCCGCTCACCGTCTTCGTTCTTCTTCTCGCCAGCGCGGCGGCGTTCGCGCAGGGGCATTACACGCCGTTCGGTGTCGTCGTCGCGCGGCCGGCCCGCTCCCGCTTTGCCGAGCCGGCGCGGGCCCTCTTCATCGCCGCAACGGGCCTGCTGCTCGCGCTCTTCATCCTGCCGCAGGCCTATTCGCCCTTCCTCTATTTCCGGTTCTAGGGCGCCGACGCCGATGACCCGATATCTCACCGCCGGCGTGTTCGTCCTGTTTCTGCTTGCGCCCCTGGCGAGCCTCGCCGCTTTCGGGCCGCAGCGGAGCAATTCTGCGCCCGAGCGTCCCTTCATCTGGCACAAAATGCTGCAATCGAAGGACCGCTATCGCAATCAGATCGTCACGCAGCTGGTCAACCGGACGATGGCGCGGCATCTCGCGAGCCAGGCGAGATCTTTTTTCGACTACAGCGTCTTCGATGCGGTCGACACCGACAGCGTGATTTCGGGCGCCGGGGATTGGCTCTTCTACAAGTATCAGTTCGGCCCCCGACAATGCCTGGGGGACGAGGCGATCACCGCCGCGCTCGACACGCTGGAAGCGCTGCGGGCGGTGGCGGAGGGGGCCGGCATCCGTTTCGTCGTCAGCATCTCGCCGGACAAATCGGTCGCCGAGCCGGAGCATCTCGGTCTGCGGGCGGGCGCGCTCGCCGGCTGCAAGCTTGAAGCCGCAGCGCGCTGGCGGGCGATTGCGCGCGATCTCGGCGCGCCGCTCATCGACCATCTGGCGGCCATGCGGGACGTCGATCCGGCAAAAGACCTCTATTTCGCCACCGACACGCATTGGAACGAACTCGGCCAGGCGGCGGCGATGCGGCAGCTGACGAAGGCGCTCTTCGGCACCGATCCGGGCCTTCCCGACGCGGATCAGGCGGTTCCCGTGGCAAAACCCACGGATCTGCGCACCAGCATGCTGAGCCTGCCGGAGCTGGAGGGGACGGACACGTTTCCCGCCTATTGGGCCGGGCCGTTCACGCAGGCGGCGGGAGGCGGACTTGCGCAGGCCCTCGTCCTCCACGATTCCTTCTATATCGCGGCGGCCGACAAGACCCGCATCCTGTTTCCGGGCGCGACGGATCTCGAAATCGACAAGATCGGCACGGACGGGGGCGAGACCGAGGCCCTGCTTGCGGCGTTGAGCCGGCGTCCGAGCCTCTTTCTCATCAATTCCGTGGAGCGGCGCTTTTTCCTGCGCGTCCGCGAGGGGCCGTTCAACTGGCAAAGCCCGATCGGCCAGGGTCTGCTGCGGGTGAATCAGGAGACGGCAAGGAGCTGCCGTTACGCGCCGCCCTCCGCGGCGAGGACGGACGGATCGGAGGCGGCATCCCGCGTCAAGCGGCTTTCGGGAGGCGATCTTCGCATTCTGATGCCGAAGGGGAAGGAACCGCCATGCCTTCGCATCCGCTTCCGCACGAGCGCGGAGGGGCCGAGCCGTCTGTTTTTGCCGGCGCCGCGCGGGCCGGATCACCGGCCGGGGCTGTCCATCCCCTTCGAGGGGGCGGGACCGGAGCGCCTCGTCGAGATCGCTCTGCCGGCACGATATGCGGGCAAAGCCGTGCGGTTTCACCCGCCCGCGGGCGGCAGCGACGATCTGACGGTCGCGCTCGGAACCCGGCCTGCCGAGACGAGAGCAGGGGCACGAAACGCGGTGTGGACGAAGGCCTTTGAGCCTTGCCGAGAGGATGCGCGGCAGGCAGGTCGACGCATCGCGCGTTCTGCGAGATCATCGCCCCATCGTATCGTTTCTTCAGGGTCTTTCCATGCGCTTCGTGTTTCTTCTCACGCTTCTTCTCGCTGCCTGTGCCGGGCCATCGGAACAATTCGAGGCGCGCAACGTGCCGGTCGACGAGGCGGCGATGCGGGCGATGGTGACGGAGTATCGGGCAAGGCACGGGCTCGGGCCGGTCACCGTGTCGCCGCGGCTGAACGTGGTGGCCGAGCGCCAGGCGCTGGCGATGGCGCGGGAAAACGACATCAGCCATACCGTCGCCGGGAAACTGCCGAAGCGGGTGGCGGCCGTCGGCTATGATTGGGGCGCGATCGCGGAAAATCTCGGCGGCGGCTACAAGAGCGAGGCGGCGGCATTCCAGGGCTGGGTCGCCTCGCCGGGGCACGAGAAGAACTTGCGCAACGCCTATGTGACGGAGATCGGCTTCGCCGGCGCGGTCGCCCCCGCCGCGCGCTCCGGCGGGTTCTATGCGCTGATTTTGGGAACGGAACGGGAGCCCGGGCAGGCGATGCGGTAGAGGGTGCGACGGGGTTTCGGGGAACAGGGGTCTCCCGCCGATGCCACGAACGCCTTTCCTCGCCCCTGGGGAGAGGTGCCCGCGCAGCGGGCGGTGAGGGGTGGCGCCGCCGCGGGCTCTGACGCGAATTGAGAGATCACCCCTCATCCGGCGCCTTCGGCGCCACCTTCTCCCCCGAAACACAGGGGGCGGGGACAAGAACTCCGATCGCTGGCGCTGAAATTTGCAGACTCTTCCGGGCTTATCGGGTCTGGTCAGAAACTTTCGGCGGGCGTCCGCCTTTTTTGCCGTTTTCGCGCGCCGCGGCGGTTTTCGCTGGCGAGCGGGATCGGCCGCCCTTTTGCTGCATGTATCGTGCCGTGCCGAAGATGCCGGCCATCAGGCCCGGAATGGTGAAATCGACGTCGAGCTTCTCCCAATGCAGGCCGTAAGCGCCCAAAAGCTCGACCGCGGCGAGATCATCGTCGGAGGCGTCTTCCAGATCCTGCAGCGACCGCGCCGGCACCATGAAGGCCGAGCCGTTTTCGAACTCGACGATGATGCGGCCCGATGCGCGGTCGTAGCGCACGCTTTCAGGCGCCGGACGGCTCGCCACCTCGGCCTGCGCGCGGCGGGCGGCCGCCTCGCGTTCCGCGTCTGAGAATTCGAAATCAGCCATGGATGTCTCTCCATCTCTGCCGAAGGGCGGTCTGGTGCCGGTCGATGAGCGCCGCGACTTTGCGCAGCTCGCCCTTGGTCATCGTCGTCTCGATGAGGCGTGGGGTGGCGCCGGAAATGTCGATCTTCGCCATGCCGTCGCCGAAGACATGGACATGTGCCGGCGCATGGTCGTCGGTGAAGATGACGACGCGGAACGCGCCCGAACGCAGCACGGTGACCATGCGGCACAATAAACCGATCTTGTTGGGTTTTCAACGTGTCCGCTTGTCACCAGAAATGACACCCACCTTTCGGTTTGCACGGTCCTGGTGTCCAGCTCGTTCGGAGGCAATGGCGCATGCCATCCCGCAAGCGGCAGACGCCTTTCCTCGCCCCCTGGGGAGAGGTGCCCGCGCAGCGGGCGGTGAGGGGTGGCGCTGCTGCGGGCTCTGAGGCGAATTGCGAGATCACCCCTCATCCGGCGCCTTCGGTGCCACTTTCTCCCCTCAGGCACACAGGGGCGGGGGAAGAACACCCGATCGCTGGTGGCCGTGCTTGGAGATCGGCCGTGGCGCGCGAAAACCTGACGTTGCGGCATCCGAAAAACCTGACGCTGCGGCAGGGGAAAAAGCCGGGATTCGGGCGCTCGTGACGGATGATTTCGGCGTGCAAGCGGCGGCCGGGCGTGCCAGGATGGCCGAAAGCCGTCCCATCCGGCCATGTTCCGGCCTGCCACGCGTTTTGCCTTGCATGAATTTCAGAACGGACCGACCCGACACAGACGATCCGCAAGCAAAGGCCGCCCGGCCGAAAGGCGGGTATGAGGCCGCATCGGTTCGGATGAGCAAGGTTCGGGCCGGCAAGGTGCGGGCCGGCAGGGTTCGTGCAACGGGCGTTCGGGCGGGCAAGATTCGGGCAACGCGAGTTCGCGCGGGGGCGACCCTGGTGGCAAGAACCCGCGCAGCCAGGGCTTGCCCGGGCGGAGGTCCCAAGGGCAGAAAGCCGGCCGCCCATGAGGCGGCCCATACCGCGTCTGGGGGCGAGGGCCGATGATGTCCGGTGATGAGGTGCCGGGCCGGATGCCGGGCGAGCTCGACATGCAGGCGCCCGCGGCGATCGCCCTGTCCGGCATCAGCAAGAGTTTTGGTGCGGTCCACGCCAATCGCGACATCGATCTTCTCGTCGAGGAAGGCACGATCCACGGCATCGTCGGTGAGAACGGGGCCGGCAAATCGACGCTGATGTCGATCCTCTACGGGTTTTACGAGGCCGATTCCGGCGACATTTTCGTGCGCGGCGAGAAGCGAAAAATCACCTCGCCGGACGATGCCATCAAGGCCGGCATCGGCATGGTGCATCAGCATTTCATGCTGGTCGACAATTTCACGGTTCTGGAAAACGTCATCCTCGGGGCGGAGGGCGGCACGCTTCTGAAGGCGGGGGTGAACCGGGCGCGGGCGGAATTGCAACGGCTCGAACGCGAATACGAGCTGCAGGTCGATCCCGATGCCGTCGTCGGCGATCTGCCGGTCGGGCTGCAGCAGCGCGTGGAAATCCTGAAGGCGCTGTTTCGCGGGGCCGACACGCTCATTCTCGACGAGCCGACGGGTGTTCTGACGCCGTCGGAGGCCGATCACCTCTTCCGCATCCTTCGCCAGCTGAAGAGCCAGGGAAAGACGGTGATTTTGATCACCCACAAGCTCCGCGAGATCATGGCGATCACCGACAATGTCTCGATCATGCGCCGCGGCGAGATCGTGGCGACGCTCGAAACCGCCGAGACGACGCCGGAGCAGCTCGCCGAGCTGATGGTCGGCCGGCATGTGCTCTTGCGCGTGGAAAAGGGCGAGGCGGCGCCGGGGACGCCGCTGTTGACGGTGAAAAACCTTTCCGTCGTCGACGGCAACGGCGTGGCACGGGTGTCGGACGTGTCGTTTGAGGTGCGCGCCGGCGAAATCGTCGGCATTGCCGGCGTCTCCGGCAACGGCCAGTCGGAGCTTCTGGAGGCGCTGTCGGGGATCCGCCCCGCGACGTCGGGCGAAATTCGTCTGGCCGACGGCGAGGATCTCGCCCGCCGCGCCGATCCGGCGATGCGGCGGCGTTCCAAGCTCGCGCATGTGCCGGAGGATCGCCACCGCATGGGCCTCGTCATGGGCTTTGAGGAAAACGAGAACGCCATTTTGGGCTATCACCGCGACAAGGCCTATGGGCGCGGCGCCTTTCTCGACCGGAGCGCGATAGAGGCGGAAGCGCGCGAGAAGATGCAGCAATACGACATCCGCCCGCCCGACCCGCGGCTGAAAACGGCGAATTTCTCCGGCGGCAACCAGCAGAAGATCGTGCTCGCCCGCGAGATGGAGCGCGATCCCGACGTGCTTCTCGTCGGCCAGCCGACCAGAGGCGTCGATATCGGCGCCATCGAGTTCATCCACCACCAGCTCGTGGCGATGCGCGACGCGGGCAAGGCGATCCTCCTCGTCTCCGTCGAACTCGACGAGATCCGCGCGCTGTCGGACCGCATCCTTGTGATGTTCTCCGGCAAGATCGTCGGCGAGCGCGGGCCCCAGGCCTCCGAAGGCGAACTCGGCCTGATGATGGCGGGCGTGACGCCGGAGGAAGGCGAAGGGGAGAGCGCTGAGGAAGCTCAAGCGGAGGGCGAAATGGGCCGCGCGAGCGCAGCGGAGCCAAAAGCATGAGCGCGCCGTTCGAAAAGCTGCCGACATGGGTCGAGGTCGGCGTCATCCCGCTCGTCAATGTCGTCGTGGCGTTCCTGGTCGCGGGCCTCGTCGTGCTCTTTATCGGCGAGAACCCGCTCGAAGCGGTAAAAATCCTGATCTGGGGGGCACTCGGCTTCGGCGAGGGCGTCGGCTTCACGCTCTTTTATACGACGAACTTCATCTTCACGGGGCTCGCAGTCGCCGTCGCCTTCCATGCCGGCCTCTTCAATATCGGCGGCGAGGGCCAGGCCTATCTGGGCGGCCTCGGCGTCGCCGTCGCGGCCTTGGCGCTCGACCGCTATGTGCCGTGGTGGGTGACACTGCCGGTCGCGACGGTCCTGGCCGCGCTCTTCGGCGCCGCCTGGGCGCTCATTCCGGCCTATCTGCAGGCAAAGCGCGGCAGCCACATCGTCATCACGACGATCATGTTCAACTTCATCGCCTCTTCGCTGATGGTCTGGCTCCTCGTCGACCATCTGTCGCCGGTCGGCTCCATGCAGCCGGAAACCCGCACCTTCGAGGCGGGCGGCACGCTGCCGGAACTCGGTGGGCTCTTCCATCTCTTCGGCGCGGATATGGGGGCGGCGCCCGCCAATATCTCGATCTTCGTCGCGCTCGCGGCCTGCGTCTTCGTCTATTATTTCATCTGGCGCACCAAGATCGGCTACGAGATCCGCGCCACGGGCCTCAATCCGACGGCTGCCGTCTATGCCGGCATTTCGACGGTCAAGATCACCATCGTCACGATGCTCGTCTCCGGCGGGCTCGCCGGGCTGATGGCTTTGAACCCGGTGATGGGCGACCAGCAGCGGCTGCAGATCGATTTCGTGCAGGGCGCGGGCTTCGTCGGCATCGCGGTCGCGCTGATGGGGCGTGCGCATCCCGTCGGCGTGGTGCTCGCGGCGTTTCTCTTCGGCATGCTCTATCAGGGGGGCGCGGAGCTCGCCTTCGACATGCCGACGATCTCGCGCGACATGATCGTCGTCATCCAGGCGCTCGTCATTCTTTTTGCCGGTGCGCTCGAACATATGTTCCGGCCGGGGATCGGGCGGGCGTTCGCGCTGATGTCGACGAGCCAGCGCGAGCGCGTCGTGGCCGAGGAGGAGAGGTCGTGAGGCGGGGGAGAGTGAGAGCCGGAGGGAGGCCGAGATGGATCTGACCACGATCGTCCTCATCCTGGATTCTTCGGTGCGGCTCGCAACGCCGCTGCTTCTCGCCTGTCTTGCCGGGCTTTATTCGGAACGCTCCGGCATTTTCGACATCGGGCTCGAAGGCAAGATGCTCGCAGGCGCCTTCTTTGCGGCGGCCGCCGCCTATTGGACGGGCTCCGCCTGGCTCGGGCTTTTCGCCGCGATCGCGGCCTCCATCGTGCTGGCGCTGGTGCATGGCTTTGCCTCCATCACCCAGCGCGGCAATCAGATCGTCTCGGGCGTTGCGATCAACTTTCTCGCGGCCGGCATGACGGCGCTTCTCGGTCAGGCCTGGTTTTCGCAAGGCGGACGCACGCCGCAGCTCGGTGGCGACGCGCGCTTCGGCGCGATCACTCTGCCGGGGGCTGAGGCGCTGCGGGACGTGCCCGTCGTGGGCGAGATCTATTACGAGCTCATTTCGGGCCACAATCTCATCGTCTATGTCGCCTTCCTGATGGTGCCGCTCACCTGGTGGGTGCTGTTTCGCACCCGTTTCGGGCTGAGGCTGCGGGCGGTCGGGCAGAACCCGGCGGCGGTGGATACGGCGGGCGTCTCCGTTCCTTTCCTGCGCTACCGGGCCGTGATCATCTGCGGCATTCTGACGGGGATCGCCGGTGCCTATCTCGCGATCGCGCAATCGGCGGGCTTCATCGTCAACATGTCGGCCGGCAAGGGCTATATCGCGCTCGCCGCCCTGATCTTCGCCAAATGGCGCCCCTGGCCGGCCATGGGCGCCTGTTTCCTTTTCGGGTTTCTCGATGCCGTGTCGATCCGCCTGCAGGGCGCCAACGTGCCCGTGATCGGCGAGGTGCCGGTGCAGTTCATGCAGGCGCTCCCGTATATCTTGACCGTCATCCTGCTCGCAGGCTTCATCGGCCGCGCAGTGCCGCCGAAGGCCGGCGGCATCCCTTACGTGAAGGAGCGCTAGAATGGCGCGCGATCTTTTCGAAGCGGCGCGGAAGGCGATGCTGAACGCGCATGCCCCCTATTCGGATTTTCCCGTCGGAGCGGCGCTGCGCACCGCAAGCGGCAAGATTTTCGTCGGCGCCAATGTGGAGAATGCGAGTTTTCCGGAAGGCTGGTGCGCGGAGACCTCCGCGATCGCCGCGATGGTCGCGGCCGGCGAACGCGAGATCGCCGAAATCGCCATTCTCGCCGCCAAGATGCCACGCATCACCCCCTGCGGCGGCTGCCGCCAGCGGCTGCGCGAATTCGGCACCGAAGACACGCTCGTGCATCTCTGCGATGCGACGGGCCCCGTCGCCTATGCGTCGCTCGGCACGCTCCTGCCGCTCGCTTTCGATCTGGACGAGGAATGATGAGAGCCGAGACGACTGCAAAGACCATCGCCGACCGCGCCGGCATGGCGCCGAAGGCGGCGATCGTTCTGGGCTCCGGCCTGTCGGGCCTCGCCGGCAAGCTCCAAGACGCCGTGGCGATCCCCTATGCGGAGCTCGACGGCTTTCCGCGGCCCTCCGTCTCCGGTCATGCCGGTGAGCTGGTGCTCGGAATTCTGGGGCGCACGCCGGTGGCGCTCATGGCCGGGCGCTCGCATTTTTATGAGCATGGCCGCGCCGACGTGATGCGCCCGGCGCTCGAGACGCTCAAAGCTCTCGGCGTCGAAACGCTGATTTTGACCAATGCCGCCGGCAGCCTGCGCGAGGACATGCCGCCGGGCTCGCTGATGCAGATCACCGACCATATCAGCCTTCTCGGCGCCAATCCCTTGATCGGCGAGGCCTCCGACGCGCGTTTCGTCGGCATGACGGAGGCCTATGACCGGGTGCTGATCGGCGATTTCCGGGTCGCGGCCGAAGAGGCGCGGCGCGAGATCGCCGAGGGCGTCTATATGTGGGTGAGCGGGCCGTCCTTCGAGACGCCGGCGGAAATCCGCGCCGCCCGCATTCTGGGTGCCGATGCGATCGGCATGTCGACCGTGCCGGAGGTCATCCTGGCGCGCTTTCTCGGGCTTCGCGTCGCGGCCTTTTCCGTCATCACCAATTATGCGGCCGGCATGACCGGGCGTGAGCTTTCGCACGAGGAGACGAAGACCGTGGCACCGCTCGGGGGAGAGAAGCTTGAGGCGATCTTGATGCGGCATTTCTCCGGGGAGGGGGCGAGATGAGTTTTCTGCCGCAGGAAATCATCCGCAACAAGCGCGACGGCGCGGCGCTGAGCGCCGACGAGATCACGTTCTTCGTGCAGGGGCTGACGGACGGCAGCGTCACCGAAGGACAGGTGGCGGCGCTCGCCATGGCGGTCTTCTTCCGCGGCATGGACGAGGCGGAGATCGTGGCGCTGACGCAGGCGATGACGCGCTCCGGAGACGTTCTGACCTGGCCGGAGGCGGACGCGCCCATCCTCGACAAGCATTCGACCGGCGGCATCGGCGACAATGTCTCGTTGATGCTGGCCCCGATCGTGGCGGCCTGCGGCGGGCTGGTGCCGATGATTTCCGGGCGCGGGCTCGGCCATACCGGCGGCACGCTCGACAAGCTCGATTCCATTCCGGGTTACAAGACGCAGCCGGATCTTGCGACCTTCCGCAAGGTGGTGGCGGAGGCGGGCTGCGCCATCATCGGCCAGACCGGCGATCTCGCCCCGGCCGACAAGCGTTTTTATGGCATCCGCGACGTGACGGCGACGGTGGAATCGGTGCCGCTGATCACCGCGTCGATCCTGTCGAAGAAGCTCGCGGCCGGGCTTTCCGGTCTCGTTCTCGACGTGAAGACGGGCACCGGCGCCTTCATGGCCGATCCGGCCGATGCGCATCGGCTGGCCGAGAGCCTGGTGACGGTCGCGAAGGGGGCGGGCCTTCCCGCAGCCGCGCTCATCACCGACATGAACGAACCGCTCGCTTCGGCTGCCGGCAATGCGGTCGAGGTGCAGAACGCCGTCGATTTCCTGACCGGCCGGCATCGCGATCGGCGGCTGGAAAAGGTTACCATCGCGCTCGTCGGCGAGATGCTGAGGCTGGGTGGCCTTGCGCCCTCCGCCGAGGCGGGCGAGGAGATGGCGCAGGCGGCGCTTGCGAACGGCGCGGCGGCCGAGCGCTTCCAGAAGATGGTGAGCGCGCTCGGCGGACCGGCGGATTTCGTCGAGAACCCGGAACGCCATCTGCCGAAGGCGCCGTTTACGCGCACGGTCGGCTCCGCCAGCACCGGGTATGTGGAGGCGATCGACACACGCGCCATCGGCGTTGCCGTGGTGACACTCGGCGGCGGCCGGCGCCGGGCGGAAGATGCGATCGATCATGCCGTCGGTGTGACGCAGCTTGCTGCGATCGGCGACGAGGTGGGCCCGGATCATCCGCTGGCGCTCGTGCATGCGCGCGGCGAAGAGGCGTTCGCCGATGCCGCGCATGCGATCCGGCGGGCCTATCACATCGCCGAGACACCCGTTTCGGCCAATCCTCTGATCGTCGAAAGGCTGCAATGATGGCGCGCGGTTTCTTCCTGGTGATGGATTCCGTCGGCATCGGCGGGGCGAAGGACGCGGCGGAATTCGGCGACGAAGGCGCGAACACGCTCGGCCATATCGCCGAGCGCTGCGCCAACGGCGAGGCCGACCGCGCGGGGCTGCGGCAAGGCCCGCTCATCATCCCGAACATGAACCGGCTGGGTCTCGGCCGGGCGGCGGAGGCGGCGTCGGGCGCCTATCCGGCCGGTGTCGAGCGGGTTGCAGAACCCGAGGCGATCTGGGGCTTTGCCCGCGAACGCTCGCGCGGCAAGGACACGACGACGGGCCATTGGGAGCTCGCCGGCTGCCCGTTGCGCGAGGCCTGGGGTTATTTTCCGGCCGAGGAGCCGGCCTTTCCGGCCAAGCTGACCGAAGCGCTGATCGCCGAAGCGGGACTACCGGGCATTCTCGGCAACACGCATGCCTCCGGCACGGCGATCATCGCCGAACTCGGCGAGGAGCATGTGAAGACCGGCAAGCCGATCTGCTACACCTCGGCCGACAGCGTCTTCCAGATCGCCGCGCACGAGGAGGCTTTCGGGCTCGAACGTCTTTATGAGACCTGCCGGATCGCGCGAAAGCTCTGCGACCCGTACCGCATCGGCCGGGTGATCGCGCGCCCCTTTACGGGCGACAGCGCGGAGACTTTCGCGCGCACCGGCAACCGGCGGGATTTCTCCGTGCCGCCGCCCGCGCGCACGCTCCTCGACGAGGCGAAGGAGGCGGGCCGCGACGTCTGGGCGATTGGAAAAATCTCCGACATTTTTGCCGGTTACGGCGTGACGCAGACGCTGAAGGCGCCGGAGAACGAGAGCCAGTTCGACAAGACGCTGGAGGCGGCGCGGGCGGCAAAGGACGGCGATCTCATCGTCACCAACTTCATCGATTTCGACCAGATTTTCGGCCATCGCCGCGATCCGGCCGGCTATGCGGCGGCGCTCGAAGCCTTCGATCGCCGCCTGCCGGAGCTCTTTGCGCTCTTAAAGCCGGGCGATCTCGTCATCCTGACGGCCGATCACGGCAACGACCCGACCTGGGTGGGCACCGACCACACACGTGAAACCGTGCCGGTTCTGGCCTTCGGCCCGGGCATCGAAGGGCGTCCGGCGGGCGAGCTTTCGACCTATGCCGATGTCGGCCAGACATTGTCGGCGCATCTCGCCCTGCCGCCTCTTGCCGCGGGCGCGAGCCTGATCTGAGGCGATATCGCCGGTGAATATCGCCTTTCGGTTCAAGGCGGCGGGTTGACCTCGGTGCCGTGACCCATTTCACCCAGGGTGAGACAGAAGCCGCCGACGAACAAGAGACGAGAAGGAGAGGGGCGTGGACGCTTCAACGAGACGGGATGTGACCGTCGTCGATCATCCGATGGTGCAGCACAAGCTGACGATCATGCGCGACAAGGCCACGTCCACGGCGAGTTTCCGCCGTCTGTTGCGCGAGATTGCAGCACTTTTGACCTATGAGGCGACGCGCGACCTGGAATTGACGACGACGACCATCGAGACGCCGCTCGCCACGATGGAGGCGCCGACCCTGGCCGGCAAGAAGCTCGTCTTCGCCTCCATCCTGCGCGCCGGCAACGGCCTCCTGGAAGGCATGCTCGATCTGGTGCCGGCGGCCCGCGTCGCCCATGTCGGGCTCTACCGCGATCCGGAGACGCTGCAGCCGGTGGAATATTACTTCAAGGCGCCGGAAGATCTGCACGAACGCGTCGTCATCGCCGTCGATCCGATGCTGGCGACGGCAAATTCCGCGATCGCCGCGATCCAGCGCCTGAAAGAGCGCGGGGCGAAGGATATCCGCTTCGTCTGCCTGCTGGCGGCGCCCGAAGGCGTGGAGCGCTTCCGTGCCGCCCATCCCGACGTGCCGGTGGTGACGGCCGCGATCGACAGCCATTTGAACGATCACGGCTATATTCTGCCGGGCCTCGGCGATGCCGGCGACCGCATGTACGGGACGAAATAGCGGTTTTCGGCGGGGTGCCTGCTGGACGCTCTTCATCTCGCCTTGCGGATGACGAGCGCATCTGACGCAAGGGCGTTGCAGCGCGCTCCAGTTCTTCTCCCCTCTGGGGAGAAGGTGGCGGGCAGAGCCCGCCGGATGAGGGGTGGGCTTTTATCCCGCGCCGAGATCCGTTCTTCGTCCACCCCTCACCGCCCGCTGCGCGGGCACCTCTCCCCCCAAGCACAAAGGGGAGGGGAGAGGAATGGAGCCTGCTGCAGGCGCTGTTCTTCAATCGTAGCGGCCACGGACATCGCAGCGATAAGGGTCATTGCGACGGCACTGATGAGAGCACGTTCGTGGCCTTCGCTGGTGCGAAGCCACAGGCGAACGAAGAAGCTCTCGCTGCCTCGTGCGGGAGCCGCGCGGACACGCTTCTCGCCGCAAGGGCATTGCAGCGGGCTCCCGTTCTTCTCCCCTGTGGGGAGAAGGTGGCGGGCGAAGCCCGCCGGATGAGGGGTGGGCTTTCATTCCGCGCCGAGATCCGTTCTTCGTCCACCCCTCACCGCCCGCTTCGCGGGCACCTCTCCCCAGAGGGGAGAGGAATGGAGGGTCCAGCCGACGCTGTTCTCAATTGCAACGGCCACGGAAATCGTAGCGGCCACGGAAATCGCAGCGATAAGGGTCATTGCGACGGCACTGATGAGAGCACGTTCTGGCCTTCGCTGGTGCGAAGCCACAACGAAGAAGCTCTCGCTGCCTCGTGCGGGAGCCGCGCGGACACGCTTCTCGCCGCAAGGGCGTTGCAGCGCTCCCGTTCTTCTCCCCTGTGGGGAGAAGGTGGCGGGCGAAGCCCGCCGGATGAGGGGTGGGCTTTCATCCCGCGCCGAGATCCGTTCTTCGTCCACCCCTCACCGCCCGCTGCGCGGGCACCTCTCCCCAGAGGGGAGAGGAAGGGTGCCTGCTGCGCGGATTTCCGGAAAAATCAGGTGGTGACGAACTGTTCGTTGAGGGCGTAGCCGGCGCCGCGGACGGTGCGGATCGGGTCGCGCATGCGGCCGCGGTTGATCGCCTTTCTGAGGCGGCCGACATGCACATCGACGGTGCGTTCGTCGACATAGACGTCGCGGCCCCAGACGCCGTTCAAGAGCTGCTCGCGGGTGAAGACGCGCCCCGGGCTGCGCATCAGGAATTCCAGAAGCCGGAATTCCGTCGGGCCGAGATGGATCTCGCGCCCCCCGCGGAAGACGCGGAAGGTGCCGCGGTCGAGTTCGAGATCGCCGGCGGCGAGCTTGTCGGCGACCATTTCCGGGCGCGTGCGGCGCAGGAGTGCCTTCACGCGTGCCATCAGCTCCGGCACCGAGAAGGGTTTGACGACATAATCGTCGGCGCCGGTGGCGAGCCCGCGGATGCGTTCGTCTTCCTCGCCGCGCGCCGTCAGCATGATGACGGGGAGTTTTGAGGTGGCCTCGCGCATTCTGACGCGGCGGCAGAGTTCGATGCCGGAAAGGCCCGGCAGCATCCAATCGAGCACGAGGAGGTCGGGCGCCTCTTCCAGAAGGCGCAGCTCCGCATCGTCGCCGCGCCCCACCGTGTCGACGGAATAGCCTTCCGCCTCCAGGTTGTAGCGCAGAAGCAGCGTCAGCGGTTCTTCATCCTCGACGACGAGAATCCGGGGCACCTGCATGGCTCACTCCGTCAGCCCGCGGACGGCGCAGTCGCCGCGCGTTCCATCTGTTTGCCGGTGACGAGATAGGTGATCGTCTCGGCGATGTTGGTGGCGTGGTCGCCGATGCGCTCGATGTTCTTGGCGCAGAAGAGAAGATGCGTGCACATGCCGATATTGCGCGGATCTTCCATCATGTAGGTGAGCATCTCGCGAAACAGCGACACATACATGGCGTCGATCTCGTCGTCGGAGCGCCACACCGAGATCGCCTTCTGCACGTCGCGCGAGCCATAGGCGTCGAGCACGTCCTTGAGCTGGCGCAGGCCGAGGCTCGCCAGATGTTCGACACCGCGGCGAAGCTGGTGGTTCATCCGCTGGTCTTCGATGGCGAGCGCGCGCTTGGCGATGTTCTTGCCGAGGTCGCCGACGCGTTCCAGATCGTGCGAAATGCGGATCGCGGCGACGGTTTCGCGCAGATCCTGGGCCATCGGCTGGCGCTTGGCGATGACGAGGATCGCCCGCTCTTCGATCTGGTAGTGCATCTGGTTGATCTGGCGGTCGCCGAGGATGACGTCCTGGGCGAGCTGCGCATTGGTGCTCAACAGCGCATTCACCGCCTCGTCGAGCTGCTGTTCGACGAGACCGCCCATTTCGGCGATGGAGCGGGCGAGTTCCCGCAATTCCTCGTCATAGGAGGTGACGATATGTTCAGACACGGGGCTCACTCCTCTCCCGATTAGCCGAAGCGGCCTGTGATGTAGTCCTGGGTGCGCTTGTCGGTGGGGTTGGTGAACATCATGTCCGTCGGCCCCTCCTCGACGAGATAACCCAGATGGAACATGGCCGTGCGCTGCGAGACGCGCGCCGCCTGCTGCATCGAATGCGTGACGATGACGATCGTATAGTTCTCGCGCAATTCGTCGATCAGCTCTTCCACCTTGGCGGTGGCGATGGGGTCGAGTGCCGAGCACGGCTCGTCCATCAGGATGACTTCCGGGTTCACGGCGATCGCGCGGGCGATGCAAAGGCGCTGCTGCTGGCCGCCGGAGAGGCCGGTGCCGGGTTCGTCGAGCCGGTCTTTCACCTCGTTGAAGAGGCCGGCGCGCTGCAGGCTCGTGGCGACGATCTCTTCGAGGTCGCGCTTGCCGGAGGCGAGGCCGTGAATGCGCGGCCCGTAGGCGACGTTCTCGAAGATCGACTTCGGGAACGGGTTCGGCTTCTGGAAGACCATGCCGACCCGGGCCCTGAGCTCCACGACGTCGAGCGATTTGTCGTAGATGTTCTCGCCGTCGAGCGTGATGTGGCCGGAGACGCGCGCGATGTCGATCGTGTCGTTCATCCGGTTGAGGCATCTGAGGAAGGTGGATTTTCCGCAGCCTGACGGGCCGATCAGCGAGATGACCTGATTTTCCGGCACGTCGAGATCGACGTCGAACAGAGCCTGCTTTTCGGCGTAATGGACGGACACTTTCTCGGCGCGCATTTTCGGCACGGCGGCACTCTCCTGCGGCACTTCGGGCGGCGCTTTCGTCGCCGTGGCTTTGGCCGCGCTCGGGCTATGGCTGATATCGTTCATGGCGAATTCTCCCAGTTACCAGCGCCGCTCGATGCGCTGGCGCAGCAGGATCGCGATCGCATTGAGGCTGATCATCAGACCAAGCAAGACGATGATGGCGGCATTTGTGCGGGCTTCGAAGAAATTGAAGTTCTCGTTGCCCTGCCAGAGGTAGATCTGCACGGGCAGGGCCGTCGCCTGATCCATCGGGCTCGCCGGCACGCTGGCCACGAAGGCGTTCATGCCGATGAGAAGGAGCGGCGCGGTCTCGCCGAGCGCCTGGGCGACGCCGATGATGGTGGCCGTCAGAATGCCCGGAATGGCGAGTGGCAGGACATGGTGGAAGACCATCTGCGTGCGCGAGGCACCGAGCCCGAGCGCCGCTTCGCGGATCGACGGCGGAATGGCGCGCAAGGTGCCGCGCGTGGCGATGATGATCGTCGGCAGCGTCATCAAGGTGAGGACGAGACCGCCGACGAGCGGCGCCGACAGGGGCAGATGCATCCAGTTGATGAAGATCGAGGCGCCGAGGAGGCCGAAGACGATCGACGGCACTGCGGCGAGGTTGTTGATGTTGACCTCGATGAAATCGGTGAAGCGGTTCGTCGGTGCGAATTCTTCCAGATAGATGGCGCTGGCGACGCCGATCGGAACCGCGAGCATGATGACGACCAGCATCATGTAGAGCGAGCCCATGAAGGCGCCGGCAAGACCGGCCGAGGCCGGTGAGGAGCGCGAATCGACGTTGAAGAAGATGCCGGAATTGAAGCTCTGCGTGATGACGCCCTTTTCGGCGAGCGCATCGGCGATTTCCTGCTCGCCGGTGGAGAGCTGCTGACGGCTTTGCCCGAGCGAACGATCGATATTGCCTTTGAGCCAATTGTCGACATCGGCGTCGGCGAGAAGATCGACCTCGATCGTCTGCCCGATGAGGTTCGGATCTTCGAGCACCATGTCGCGCAAGGCATAGCGCTCGCCGCTCGCGACGATGCCGACGATATCGCGGGTCTTGGCGTCGGCGAGATCGGCCGGCAGCACGCCGCGCACGGCGTTTTCCAGGATCTTGTTCCAGCTGACGCGGGCGAGCGCGCGCCGCCAGTCGGTCAGCTCGGCCTGGAATTCGGCCGGGTTCTGATTGGCCTTCTGGACCGGCGGCTGTCCGACGTCGATGACATCGGCATTGAGCGAAATCTCAAGATGCAGGGTCGATTGCCAGAAGGCCGGCACGCCCTTGAAGAGGACGGAGCCGAAGAGCACCGCCACCATGGCGAGGGCGGCAAAGATCGCGGCAAGGCCGAGCACCTGGAACCGGCGCTCCTGCGCATGACGGCGCTTGAGGCTGGCCCGGACGGCGTTGAGCTGGCTTTCGACGGGCGCCGAAGCGGACATGGTGTCGGTCGTGCTCATTCGTACTGCTCCCGGTATTTGCGGACGATGTAGAGCGCCACGACGTTGAGGCCGAGCGTCATGATGAAAAGCGTGAGGCCGAGGGCGAAGGCGACGAGCGATTGCGGGCTGGCGAAATCGGTGTCGCCCGTCAGCTGGTTGACGATCGAGACGGTGACACTGGTGCTCGGCTCGAACGGGTTGAAGCGCAGCACCGGCGAATTGCCGGCGGCGAGCACCACGATCATGGTTTCGCCGATGGCGCGGCTGACGGCGAGAAGAAAGGCGCCGACGATGCCGGGCAGCGCCGCCGGCAGGATGACGCGCTTGATCGTCTCAGAGCGGGTGGCGCCGAGCCCGAGCGAGCCGTCGCGCATGGAGGCGGGCACCTGCGTGATGATGTCGTCGGACAGGGAGGAGATGAACGGAATGATCATCACGCCCATGACGGCGCCAGCGGTGAAGGCGCTGGTGGCGCTGATGTCGAGGCCGACGGCGGCCCCCATATCGGCGAAGAACGGACCCGCGACGGTGAGGGCGAAGACGCCGTAAACGATCGTCGGGATGCCGGCGAGGATTTCGATGATCGGCTTGGCGATGTTGCGCAGATGCGAGGAGGCGTATTCGGCCATGTAGATGGCCGTCATCAGCCCGATCGGCAGCGCCACGAGGATGGCGATGGCGCTGATCATCAAGGTGCCGACGAGGAGCGGCAGCAGGCCGAAATCGCCCTGGCCGGCGCCGACGGAGGAGAAGCGCGGGTTCCAGACCGTGCCGAAGAAGAAATCGAGCGGATTGACGAAGCCGAAGAAGCGCACCGCCTCGCCGAGAAGCGAGGCGACGATGCCGACGGTCGTCATGATGGCGACGGCGGAGCACAAAAGCAGGAGGATGCGGATGACGCGCTCCACCTCGTTGCGGGCGCGCAGCCGGGGCGTGATGCGGCGCAAAGTGTAGACGAGGCCGGCGACCGCCGATGACGCCGCGAGCGCGATGAGCGCGAAATTCCAGATCGCGTGATAGGTGCCGAGCCGCGTCGCCGCGACGTTCTCGTAGGGCTTGGCTTCGCCGACGATGCCGAAGCCGGTGGCGATCTGGTGGATGCGCTGCATGACGCTGCGCAATTCGTGAGCCGGCAGCTCGCGCACTTCCGGCGGCAGGGCGGAGAAGATCACGTAGCGGGTGATGATGGGCTCGAAGAGCCCGAAAACGATGATCACCGCGAGAGCGGGAATGGCGCACCAGATGGCGACGAGGAGGCCGTGATAGGCCGGACGGGAATGCGGGCGGGCGTCGGAATGGCCCGTCACCTTGCGGTAGCGGCCGAGCGCGACCTGATAGCCGAGCGCCATCAGGGTCAGCAGAATACCGACGATTATGAGATCACTCACGAACAGACCTCTCGTTGCGCGCTCTCGCTGAGCGAACCGAAAGCGCGATGCCTTTTGTCTCTTGCGGTCATGGCCATGTCGCGGGGAGAGGAAACGAAGAGAACCGACAAGAGAAAAGGGCGGAGCGTGTGGGCACGCTCCGCCCCTATCAGATTAGCCCTGCAGGTCGGAAGCCGAGAGCGTCTTTTCGTCCTCGACATTCTGACGCTGCGTCTCGAGCTCGTCTTCCGGAGCCGGGATCATGCCGGCCTCTTCGAGGCGACCGCCGGAGCCGGCCATGTCGTCGGAGAGGAAGAACTCGGCATAGTCCTTGATGCCCGGGATGACGCCGATGTGCTCGCCCTTGATGTAGAAGAAGAGCGGGCGGGAGACCGGGTAGTCGCCGGAGGCGATCGTGTCGATGCTCGGCTCGACGCCCGACATCGTGGCGACCTTCAGCTTGTCGCGGTTCTGGTCGTAGAAGGAGAGGCCGAAGACGCCCATCGTGTTGTCGTTGGCTTCAAGGCGCGCCAGCGTTTCGGTGTAGTCGCCGGAGATCTCCGTGACACGGTCCTGACGGAAGTTGAGGCAGGTCGCCTTCTTCTCGTCTTCGCTCATTTCCGGAAGACCGGCTTCCTCGCAGCCCGGGAGAACGACCTTCTCCTCGAAGACTTCTCGCGTGCCGTGATTGCCGGCCGGGATGGCGAGCTGGATTTCTTGATCCGGCAGGGAGGAATCGATGTCGCTCCAGCTGGTGTAGGGATTGTCGACCATCTTGCCGTCCTGCGGGACCTTGGCGGCAAGCGCCTTGTAGACGTCGACCGGCTTCAGGGCGAAGCTGTCCTTGTCGGCATTGGTGGCGAAGACGATGCCGTCGTAGCCGATGCGGACTTCGATGATCTTTTTGACGCCGGCGTCGTTGCAGGCCTTGATTTCGGACGGCTTGATGCGGCGCGAAGCATTGGCGATGTCGATGGTGTTCTCACCGACGCCCTGGCAGAACTGGCGCAGACCGCCCGAGGAGCCGCCGGAGCCGACGACCGGGGTGTTGAAGTCCGGATAGGCGTTGCCGAATTCTTCCGCCACGATGGAGGCGAAAGGCAGCACGGTGGACGAACCGGCGATCTGGATCGTGTCACGGGACTGGGCGTTGGCAGCGCCGGCCGAGAAGGCGGCGCCTACGGCCAGCGCCGCGACACCAGCGAGAAGCTTGTAAGTCACTGAGATATCTCCCTGTTTTGCTTCGTAAGAAAGCATGGCCATGCAGCGATGACCGGGGGCCTTCCTAGGCGTCGGGCGAAACAGGTTTGTGAAATTAGTATGACACTTGAATGACAGTCGGGGCTGGAATCGTTTCCCCGCCTAAGGGGAGAGCTCGCAGGGGGTGCGCGGAAAGCCCGGAACTCCGGGATTCCGGGAGCGATGGTGCGCTTTCCGTGTGGTTAATGGAAATTGCGCGTTTTCACGTTTATGCCGCCGTCGAATCTGAGGTCGGGAATGAAAATGTCGTGGCCGCGCATGCCCATGGCCTTCACCTCCCGGGAATCCGGCCCGCCGCCGGATTTCGCCTGATCGGCGCGGCTGCGCTGGAAGGGGAAGGGCGCCTCGCGCTCGCCGACCTTTTTCAGGAGGTCGGACAGATCGATGAGCTGATCGGCGACGATATGGGTGACCTCGCCCTCGCGCTGCAGGCGGCCGCGGCAGGCGATCATGCCGGCCGATAAGACGATGCGCCGCTGCCGCTCGAAGAGCTTCGGCCAGATGATGAGATTGGCGTGGCCGGTCTCGTCTTCGATGGTGATGAACATGACGCCCTTGGCGCTGCCGGGGCGCTGACGCACCAGGACGAGGCCGGCGATGGTCACGAAGCGTCCCTCCCGCAGACCGGCGAGATCCGCCGTCGGGACGATGCGGCGGCGCGTGAGATCTTCTCTGAGGAAGGCGACCGGGTGCCGGCGCAGGCTCAGGCCCGTGGCGGCATAATCTTCGACCACTTCGCGGCCGGGCTTCATCGCCTGCAGGGCGATGGCGGGCTCGTTGCCCTCCGGCCGGATCTTCTCCTCGCGCGCATCGGCGGCGGCAAAGAGCGGCAGCGGGCTGTCGGCCAGAGCGCGGATCTCCCACAGCGCCTGGCGCCGGGAGAGGCCGATGGCGGAAAAGGCGTCGGCCTCGGCAAGCCGCTCCAGCGCCGCCACCGGCAATCCGGCCCGCCGCCAGATTTCTTCCAGGCTCCGATAGGGGCGATGGCGGGCGGCGAGAAGCGCTGCGCCGTCCTTGTTGGCCAATCCCTTGGCGAGCCGCAGCCCGAGCCGCACGGCAAAGCGGCCCTCCTGGCCGTCGAGCGGTTCGAGCGTGGCATCCCAGCGGCTGTCGTTGACGGAGACGGGCCGCACCTCGACGCCATGGGCGCGCGCATCGCGCACGAGCTGGGCGGGGGCATAAAAGCCCATCGGCTGGCTGTTGAGGATCGCCGCGAGAAAAACGTCCGGGTGGTGGCATTTCACCCAGGAGCTCGCATAGGCGAGAAGCGCAAACGAGGCGGCATGGCTCTCGGGAAAGCCGTAAGAGCCGAAGCCTTCGATCATCTTGAAGGCGCGCTCGGTGAAGTCCGGGTCGTAGCCGCGCTCGCACATGCCGGTGATGAACTTGTCGCGAAAAGCGCTGACCCCGCCGGTGAATTTGAAGGTCGCCATGGAGCGGCGGAGCTGATCGGCCTCAGACGGCGTGAAGCCGGCGCAATGGACGGCAAGCGACATCGCCTGTTCCTGGAAGAGCGGCACGCCGAGGGTCTTGCCGAGAACGCGTTGAAATTCCGGCGTCGGATAGGAGGGCGTCTCCTTGCCCTCGCGGCGGCGGAGATAGGGATGCACCATCTCGCCCTGGATCGGGCCGGGACGCACGATGGCGATCTGGATGGTGAGATCGTAGAGGTTTTTCGCCTTGAGGCGCGGCGACATCGCCATCTGGGCACGGCTTTCGATCTGGAAGACGCCCATCGTGTCGGCATGGCCGATCATCTCATAGACTTCCGGCCGCTCCGCCGGGACGGTGGCGATGTCGAGATCGCGCCCGCAATAATCCTTCAGAAGATCGAAGGCGCGGCGCAGGCAGCCGAGCATGCCGAGCCCCAGAACATCGACCTTCATGAAGCCCAGAATGTCGATGTCGTCCTTGTCCCATTCGACGATCTGGCGGTCGGCCATCGCCGCGGGCTCGATCGGAACGAGGGTGTCGAGCCGGTCTTCGGTCAAGACGAAGCCGCCCGGATGCTGCGACAAATGCCGGGGAAAGCCGATCAGCGCCTTGGCGAGCTTCAAGGTGAGCTGGAGCCGGTAATCGCTGCCATTGAGATTGAGATCGGCGACATGGCGCTCTTCGACGCCTTCCTTGCTCCAGCCCCAGATCTGCGAGGAAAGGGCGGCGGTCACGTCCTCGGTGAGGCCGAGCGCCTTGCCGACCTCGCGCACCGCGCCCTTGGAGCGGTAGCGGATGACGGTGGCGCAGAGGGCGGAACGGTGCCGCCCATAGGTTTCGTAGATCCACTGGATCACCTCCTCGCGCCGCTCATGCTCGAAATCGACGTCGATATCGGGCGGCTCGCCGCGGTCGCGCGACACGAAGCGCTCAAACAGAAGGTCGTTGCGCTCCGGATCGATGGAGGTGATGCCGAGCGCGAAGCAGACGGCGGAATTGGCGGCACTGCCGCGCCCCTGGCAGAGGATGCCCTTGGAGCGGGCGAAGCGCACGATGGAATGGACGGTGAGAAAATAAGGCGCGTAATCGAGCTCCGCGACGAGGGCGAGCTCATGGGTGATCTGAGCCGTGACCTTTTCCGGCACTCCGTCCGGAAAGCGCCATTGCGCCCCCTCCCAGGTGAGTTTGGTGAGCGCCTCCTGCGGCGTGAGGCCGGGGATCGAGACCTCCGCCGGATACTGGTATTTGAGCTCGTCGAGCGAGAAGCGGCAGGCGGCGGCGATCTCCAGGCTTCTTGCGAGCGCCTGCGGGTAGGCGGAGAAAAGCCGCGCCATCTCTTCCGGCGGCTTCAGATGGCGCTCCGCGAAGGGCTCGCGGCGAAAGCCGAGTTCGTCGATGGTGACGCCTTCGCGGATACAGGTGACGACATCCTGCAGGATGCGCCGCTCCGGCGCGTGATAGAGGACGTCGTTGGTGGCGACCGGCGCCACTCTGGCCCGCTCCGCCATGGCGAGGAGCGCGGCAAGACGCGCCGCATCGTTGGGCCGGCGGCGCAAGGTGAGGGCGAGCGAGGCATCGGCGCCGAAGGTCTCTTTGAGCCAGGCGAGCCGGGTGGCGAGTTCCGCATCCGCCATATCCGGAATGAGCGTCGCCATCTGGCCTTCGCCGAAGGCCGCCACTTCCTCCGCCGTGACCACGCAGGCGCCCTTGCCGGCGCGTTTCTTGCCGAGGCTGAGGAGCTGGCAGAGCCGCGCATAGGCCGCCCGGTCGCGCGGATAGAGAAGGAGAGGCATGCCGCAGGCGAGATCGAGCCGGCAGCCGACGATGAGGCGCACGCCCGTCGTCTTCGCGGCCTGGTGGGCGCGCACCAGGCCGGCGAGCGAGCCGCGATCGGTGAGCGCGAGTGCCGGCAGGCCGAGACGCGCCGCCTCGGCGAACAATTCCTCCGGATGCGAGGCGCCGCGCAGGAAGGAGAAATTCGAGGTTGCCTGCAATTCGACGTAAGGGGCGGCGCTCATGCGAAGAAGCCGTGCAGATACCAGCGCTGCGGGCGGTTGCCCGCTTCCTCGCGAAACAGCCAGAAGCGCTGGCCGGCCTCGTCCTCGACCTGGAAATAGTCGCGGGCGAGCGCGATTTCGCCGGGGGCCCGCCACCATTCGCCGAAAATCCGCTCCGGCCCGTCGGCGCGGCAGATGCGGTGGCGGCGCCCCTTCCAGATGAAGAGGGCCGGCGGATAATCGGGCAGAAGCGCGATGACTTCGACGGGCATCGGGTCGGCCAGAAGCCGGGCCGGCCGCGGCCAGTCGCGCAGCCAGTTTTCCGGCCGCGGCGTCTCCGTCCTGGGGTTCGGGGCAAGGGCCGCGACCCGGCGCACCGAGCGTTCCGGCCAGTCGCTTTCGACGGGCGCCGTGCGGTAGATGCGGCCCGCGCCGAGCCGGTTGGCGAGCCGGTCGACGAGGGTGGAGAGATCGGGCTCCTGCGGCCGGCCGTAAAACTCCGAGGCGATCTGCTCGGGCAGGAGCGGGCGCGTGAGGGGGGCGGCGAGAAGGACTTTCTCCACGCCGAGCCCGCAATCGAGGCCGGCAAGCTTTTCGCAGACGAGGCGCGCCATATGCTCTGGCGCGCGGCTGGGCTTTGCCATGCGCACCGAGACGATGCCGGTGCTGCGATCGAGCCGGGTGACGTGAAGGTCGAGCCGCCTTGCTCCGTGCTGGCGTGCCTCCAGGACGGCGGTGAGATCCACGCAGAGACGCTCCACCGCCTGGGCGAGCCCCTCCGCCGTGATGACCGGCTCCACGAAGGAGAGTTTTGCCGAGACGAGCTCGGGCGGGATGAGGGGAACGAGCGGCTCGCGCGACAGGCCGAGCGCCTGATCGAGGCGCAGGAACACGTCATGGCCGAAGCGGCGGGTGATCGGCGCGCGTTTGACGCCGATGAGGTCGCCGATGCGCTCGAAGCCGAGCCGGCGCAAAGCCTGCGTCGTCTCCGGCGAAAGGCGCAGGGCCTCCACCGGCAAGGGAGCGAGCGCGCCTTTGAGGCTCTGCGTTTCGGCGATGCGGGTGCAGTCGGGCGCGGCAAAGCGGGCGAGCGCATGTGCGGCGCCGACGCTTCCGGCAAGCGCCAGCCTTGCCGTCAGACCGCGGCGGGCGAGACGGGCGGCGAGATCGGCGAGGAGATTGTCCTCGCCTTCGTCCGGATTGCGGCTCTGCCCTCCTGTCCTGGCCGCAAAAAGATGCGTGCAGCCGGTGACATCGAGAAGGAGCCCGTCCGGCGGGGACGGCATCACCACCGGGCTGTAGCGGGCAAGACACCAGGCGGCGAGTTTCGCAAGGCCGTGGGCGTCCGCCTTCGGTGCATAGTCGCGCAAGGTGAGGCCCGGCAGGAGGAGCTGCGCCTGCGTCGCCGCCATGCCGGGCTTCAGCCCATGCGCCAGGGCGGTCGCATCGACGGCGGCGACGAGGCGCTGGGCGCCGATGCGCGTCGTCAAGGCGAGCGGCGCCTCAGGCGGCAGATCGGTCGAGGTGAGGCGCATCCGCTCCGTCGCGAAGAAGGGCAGATACACCGAGACGACCCGTGCCATCGCAGGCCTCCGTAATGAAGCTCGCCGGATCGGCGCCCCGGCAGCGCATGAGATCGACACGCCAGCGCCCGCGCCCGATGCCGGCGACAGGATGGGCGGCAGAAGACGACGACATCAGCGGCAGCGAGGGGGCGGAGCGGATCCGCCAGCGCGTCGCGGCGGCCGTCGGCTCCGCCCCCGTCTGGCGATGCGGCCGGAGAAGCGTGAAGGCCGTCACGCCCTCGCTTTCGGCGGCAAGCTGCAGGCGCCTGGACGCGGTGAGGCCGAGCCGCGCCACCTCGCCGACGACGGCGGCAAGCCCCGCATGGTGCAGCCCCTCTTCCATGGCGGCGAGCACGTCGCGCTCGTGCCAGGTTTCGGCATAGATCACCCGGTCCGGATCGAGACCGGCGGCCGCAAGGCTCGGGGTGAAAAGATCGCGGGCCTTGAGGCACCACAGAACGGGGCCGGAGAGGCGGGCGAGGAGGCCGGCGAGAAACAAGGTGGCGGCGGCGATGTCTTCTGCGCCGCCGTTCCCGCCGATCTTTTCGATCCCGCCTGCTCCGGTTTTGTTCGTTTCTTCAAGGGCCTGGCGGTCGATCGGGAGGGCGGATCCGCCCCAGATCTCGTGCAGGGCGCCAAGCCGCAATCCCCCCTCCGGCAGATGCGCATCAATCGCCTCCGCCTCGAAGGCGAGCGCCGGCGCATCCGGGCGGGCCCCGGTCTCCAGGGCGCCCACTTCGCGGCGCAGCTCTTTGAGAACGGCCGCGCGCCAGCCCGCGCCGGACTCCTTGTCGTGTTGTGCTCCGACCATTGTGATGGGATCATGTTCCTATTTTGTTCTTATGGATTCCCGAGATGGCGAAGAGAGTCAAGACGCGTCTGTGGCGAGGCGCTGTGAAGAGGGGGAGATGAGGCGAGGCGGGAAAATCTTTCGTCGCGCCAGACCTGCGGGAAAGCTTCGCAAAAGCTCAGATGACGAGAATGTGAAGCTGGCTATGAACTATTCCATTCGCCAGACGTTCCCGGAGATGAAGATGCAGACAAGCGCTGACGATTTGACATAACGCTTCTGCAGCATGTGGTCCATTAAACCGCGATTGGTCAGAGGGTAGAAGAAAATATCATTATGGCTGCCGATGAAAAAGAAGAGGAGCGTCTGCGAGCGCTTCGTGAACTCAATATTCTGGACACGGCGCCGAGCGAAAACTTCGACCGCATCACCCGACTTGCGGCGCAATTTTTCGAGACCCCGATTTCGGCAGTTTCTCTTACCGATGTCGATCGGCAATGGTTCAAGTCGCGGGTCGGCTGTGGCCCCCAGATTCCGCGCGAGCATGCCCCTTGTGCCGAGGTGACGCGCTCGGGCGACGTGCTCGTCGTCCCCGATCTCGCCGAGGATCCGCGCTTCAACAAGAGCGTGCTCGTCGAAAACGGCGTGCGCTTTTATGCCGGCGCGCCGCTCGTCACCGAAGAGGGATTGACGCTCGGCTCCATGTGCGTCCTCGACACGGTTCCCCGTGAGATCGCTGAGGACGACGAAAAGGCGCTGCGCGACCTCGCCGCCATGGTCATGACCCAGATCGAGCTGCAGCATGCCTTCGGCCGCATCGACCCGGTGAGCGGCCTGCCCAACCGCCAGCAATTCACCGAGAATCTCGAGGACATGGCGCGCGATTTTGCCGGCGAGCGGCGGCTGGCGATCCTGCTCGATCTCGCGCCGCCGAACCAGATCGTCCAGGCGCTGCGGGTTCTGGGGCCGACCTATCTCGACGATCTGATGCGCCTGTCCGTCGATGCCGTGCGCAATCTGAAGGTCGAGGGCCATACGGTCTATCATGTGGGCGGAGCCCAGCTTCTCGCCGTGATCGGCGATGCGGACGAAGAAAGGGTCGAGGGCGAACTCGTCAAGCGGCTCAACATGCTCGTCGATTTCAGCCGCGGCAGGGGGGCTGCGAGCCTGAGCCACATGGCCTGCGGCATCGCCCCTTTCCTCCTCGGCGAGGTCAAGGCCGGCGACGTTCTGCGCGCCGCCCATCACGCCGCGCAGGATGCCCGCGAAACCGACCGCATCGTCGGCATCTATTCAGCCGCGACCGACGAAGAGCACAAACGCCGCTATGCCCTGATCGCCGCCTTGCACGAGCTTCTGGAGAGGGGTGGTGACGGGGAGCTGTCGCTCGTCTACCAGCCGCGCATCGATCTGAAGACCGGCCGGTGTTATGGCGCCGAGGCGTTGCTGCGCTGGCAGCACCCCGAATACGGGTCCGTGTCCCCGGCCGAATTCATTCCGCTCGCCGAACAGACCGACCTCATGCGTCCGCTCACCTCCTGGGTGAAGTCCCGGGCCATCGCCCAGCTGCGCGCCTGGCGCGACGAAGGCTACGATCTGCGCGTTTCCATCAACGTCTCAGCCGCCAATCTGGAAGAGGAGGAGTTCGGTCTCCGTCTCGCCGGCGTGCTTGCCGAGAACGGCGTGCCGGCGTCGTGCCTGGAGATCGAGTTCACCGAGAGCACCTTCATCTCCAACCGCCGCCGTGTGGTGAAGAACCTGACCGACATCCGCGAGCTCGGGGTCGTCTGCGCCATCGACGATTTCGGCACCGGCTATTCGACCTTCTCCTATCTGCACGATTTCCCGGCCGACATCATCAAGATCGACCAGACGTTCATCCGCGAGCTGGAGCCGGGAAGCCGGGGATCTACTCTGGTGCAGAGCCTCATTCATATGGCCGGCGCGCTCGGCTACCGGGTGGTGGCGGAAGGCGTGGAGACGCAGGATGTCGCCGATTTTCTGATCGAGGCGGGCTGCCATGAAGGCCAGGGCTATCTGTTTTCCCGCCCCCTGCCGCCGGAGGCTTTCGCCGATTGGCTCAAGGGCCATGCGGCGGAGCGGCTGGAGGGATATGCCGCCTGAGAACTGCGCCGATGCCGCCGCTGGCGCCCTGGCCGATTCCCTCAGGAACGCCCGGCAAGAACGTCCGGCAGAAACGCCCCTCTCTAAAACCGCATCGAAAAACTGCCGTTGAAATCGTGGCGGTGGCCTTCGGCGGCGAACTCGCCGTCGTAGGAGAAGGACAGCATCGCCATTTCGGCGACCGCGACGGAGAGCGAGGCGCCGAGAAGCGCCGCATCGGCGGCAACCGGCGCGGCTTGCGTCGCAAAGCCCGGACCGCCGGCCACGAAGCGGAGTTTGGCCGCGGGTGCGAGGTCGCCCTCCGCATGGCGCCAGCCGGCATGTCCGGCGACAACGGCAAGCCGGCCGCCGGGGAGCGTGAAGAAGCTCGAGGCGCGCAGGCCGAGCGTGGAGAAGAGGAGGTTCTGGCTTTCCAGATCTCCGGCAAGCCCTGCCACGTCTCCCGTCTCCGAAATCTCGTCGCCGTCGACATGCAGGAAGGCGAGGCCGGCAAAGGGCTCGATGGCAAGAGCGGCGAGCGAGGTCTCGTAGCTCACCTCGCCGAAGACCTGGCCCGTCCGGTTCCAATAATCGGCGCGCTCGCGTTCGGCGAATTCGCCGATGACGACGTCGCGCGTCGTCTCGATATGGTTGAACGTATAGGCGGCTCCGCCCGTGAGGCCGAAAGCGCCGATGTTGCGGCCGCCGTAAAGGGCCGCGCCATAGCTGTCGACGACGGTGTCGGCGCCATCGCGTCCGTTAAGGGAGGTGCGCCCGATGACGACGGCGCTGCCGAGACGCCAGGCCGAGCCGACCATATTGTCGAGGCCGGCGATGAGCCCGCCTTCCTTGACCGAGTAGCCTGACCTGCCGGTTTCAGCCGAAAAAGTGCCCCAGCTGCCATAGGCTTTCGCCCAAATGTTGCGGCGTGCGCCGCGGGGTTCGCGGCCGGTGTTCCGGCCGGCGGCATAGGAGAGCGCCGCGCTCGCCGGGGCTTCGAGGAGATCCTCGCCCGTATAGGCGAGCGGGGAAAAGTGCGAGGGAGCCTCATCGCGCAAAGCCGTCCGCAGGCGCGCTCCGACCGCCTCGCGCAGGAAGCGCCCCTGTTCGACGACGGCGCGGCGCGCGGCGCCATGCACCTGTCCGGACAGGTCGCTGTAGGCGGCTTCGGCAGCCGCGGTATCGGGCGAAAGCAGGAGGGCGTCGTAGAGCGCGTTGCCGGCACCGAGGCTTTCGGCCGCCGCGGCGATGGCACGCTGATCGGCACGGGTGACGGCATCCTGAAAGGCGACGTCGTTGCGCGTGACGGCAAGCGACAGGGCACCGCTCTCGTAATCGAGCGCGAGATCGAGGAAGAGCCGGCTCGTCGCAAGGAGCGTGTCGAAGCGGCCGGTGACGCCCTCGCGTGCCGTCAGGAGCGTGTAATGTCCGGGGCCGCGCGCGCCGGACAAAGCGAGGCTGCCGCCCGCGATGACGGCCTTGCCGGCGACATCGACCCGGTCGCTCGACCCGTCGGTGGCGAGCTCGGCGGCATAGCTCGAACCGGAGGCGAGGGTGAGATCGCCATCGACCGACAAGGTCCCGATCCCGTCGGCCCCTGGCGAGAGCGTGCCGCCTGCATCGACGCGTGTCGTGCCGACCCGGCCGGTGCCGCCGAGAAGACCGTTGTCGCCGACCTGGAGCGTGCCGGCGAGGGAAGCTCCGCTGCCGGCCTCCTCGCCGACGAGAAGGCGCGCATTGCGGATGTCCGTCGTGCCGGTGAAATCGGAGGAGCGGCCGGTCAGGATTGTCGTGCCGGAGAAAACTTTGACGGCGCCATTGCCGGAAAGAACCGGGTCGAGCCTGTAATCAGGGTCGGAATGGTTGAGGAGGAGGGTGCCCGTCCCGTCCCCGAAAGTGATCGTCTCAGCCTCGATGCGGCCGGCGGAGACGGGGGTGTCTTCAGAGCCGATGGTGAGCGTGCCCACAGAGCCGCTCTGCTGGGCGACGACGAGATTTGCGGCCGTGACCCGGCCGCCGCCAGAGACTTTGAGCGCGCCGGTGCCTGCGTCTCCAACGGTGATCGCGCCGGACGAGGCGAGGTGCGAGCCGTTGCCGGTGACGTGGACCGTGCCGGATGCGCCGGCGGCCCTGCCGAGCACGATCTCCTGGCCTGCGGCGTGTCCGCCGCGGGATACGGCGAGGTCGCCCGATCCGGCCCCGCCGATGGTGAGGTCGCTTGCGCTCACGAGGTCCGAGCCGGCACCCTCGACGGCCGCCGCGCCGGAAGAGCCGGTCTTTTTGCCGATGACGATGCGGATGGCGCTGGCTTCGCCGCCAGCCGCGATTTTGGCATCGCCGCTGCCACCGTCACCGATGACGATCTCCTGGCCGGCCTCGAGCGAAGAGCCCGAGCCCGTGATGCGGACGGCGCCCGCGCTGCCCGTTTCCGCACCGACGATTGCTGCGGCCGCGGTGACGCTCGCGCCTCGGTCGATGGAAAGAAGGCCGGAGCCGCGCGTGCCGATGGAAATTCCGTCGATCACCGTCCAGGACGAGCCGCTGCCATCGAGAGCGGCGGTGCCGCTGGCCCCCGAGGTTTCTCCGAGGCTCGCACTGTCGCTTGTGACGGTTCCTGCCGCCGTGACGTGGAGCGTGCCGGTTCCGCCTGTCGATCCCGCGCCGCCTGCCGATCGCGCGTCAGCGTTGCCGCCGATCGCAAGCGCCTTGGTCGTCCACGAAGAGCCTTCGCCGGAAACCGTGACGCGGCCGTCTGAGCCGGCCTCGGCGCCGAGCGTGCTGTCGCCGCTCGTGAGCGCTCCGCCGGCCGTGACATCGATGTCGCCCGCGCCCTTGCCGCCGACGGTGAGCGCGCCCGTCGTCCATTGGCTGTCCGATCCGTCGATCGCGACTTTTCCGTCGGCGCCGGCCTCCGCCCCGATCACTCCGGAGCCAGAGGCGACCGACGCGGCGCCCGAGACGGAGAGAAGCCCCGAGCCGCGCGTGCCGATGGCAATGCCATCGATGACGGTCCAGGACGAGCCGCGCCCGTCGACCGCGACGTCACCCGTTCCGCCCGCCTGGTCGCCGATCGTGCCCGAAGCGCTTGCGACCTCGCCGCCTGCGGCGATGTCGAGGCGGCCGGAGCCGGCGCCGCCGACCGCGAGGCCGTGCGCGACGGCCCAGGTCGCGCGATCGCCGGAGACGCTGGCGATACCTTCAGCACCGGCGGAATCGCCGAGGAGGGCGCTGTCGGCGGTGAGCCGGCCGGAGGAAAGCTCGAGCTCGCCGATGCCGGCTTTGCCGACGATGAGGGTCGTGGCGACCGTGACGAGGGATTGGCCGGAGATGAGGAGTTTGCCGGCGCCGCCAGGCGCTTCGCCGAGCGCGAGCGAGGAGGTGGCAAGAGAGGCGCCGCCTTCGACGCTGAGCCTGCCCTGGCCCTCGTCGCCGACGACAAGGCTGCCGGCATTCTGCCAATTGGCGCGGTCGCCGATGACGGTGGCGTCGCCCGCCGCGCCGCTTGCGGCACCGATCGTGGCGGTCTGCGTCGCAAGACGGCTCAGGATGCGGATCGTGCCGCTTCCCGAAGCGCCGACGGCGAGCGACCCAGCCTCCGCGTCCTCACCTTCGAGACGCACCGCGGGCGCGGCATCGATCACGGCCGCATCGTCGCGGGAGGGCGTGCCGGAGGTCCAGTTTCGGGGATCGAGCCAGGTGTCGCTTGCTGTCGCCTGCCAGGCGGTGTCGCCGGCAAGGCTCGGCGAGGGGAATCCAAAACCTGCGGTCAGAAGGCCGACTCCCACGCCCGAAAATGCAGAACGCAACAAACTGATACGCATTTGCCGCCCTTGTGCCACGCATTGGTTACCAATCCGCTCTCGGCCGGAGAGAATTTTGTGCGACGCCCTCTTGCGTTCGATGCATTTAGATATATCTAAGTCGACGACATATCGAAATGCATCGGAGAATGACATGCATCATCATCACAACCATCCGGGCGCGGAGCGCGGACATCATCGTTTCGGCGGCGGTCGCCGTCACCGGCACGATGCGTGCGGCGATCAGGGCCGCGCGTATTTTGAGGACGAGACCTTCGAACGGGACATGTGCGACGACGAGGCCGAAGGCTGGGACGGTTTCGAGCCTGAGCGCAGGGCGAGAGGAGCTGGCCGCGGCGATGCCCGCAGGCCGGACGATCGCCAAGACTTCGGCGATTGGGAGGCTGAAGGCGGGCGTCACGGTCGCCATGGTCATCCCTTCGGGCACGAGTTTGGACGCGGCGGCGGCCATGGGCATGGCCATGACGGTCCCCATGGCGGGCCTCGTGATGCGCTTCATGGAGCGCCCCGGGGCGGTCCCCGCGGCGGCTTTGGTGGCGGCCCGCGGGGTGGTCCCCGTGGCGGCTTTGGCGGTTTCGGCGGCGACCCCCGGGGTGGTCCGGATGGCGGCTTCGGCGGCGGGCACGGAAGCCATGGCGGTGGGCGCGGACGCGGCGGGCGCATCTTCGACCAGGGCGATCTGCGCCTCGTCATCCTGACGCTGATCCGCGACGAGCCGCGCCACGGCTACGACCTCATCAAGGCGATCGAGGAAAAGCTCGCCGGCGCCTATGTGCCGAGCCCGGGCGTCGTCTACCCGAACCTCAGCATGCTGGAGGAGATGGGCCACGCCTCGATCGAGGAGCGCGACGGCCGCAAGCTCTATGCGATCACCGACGAAGGGCGCACCTATCTCGAAGCGCATGAGACGCTGGTGAAGACGATTTTCGCGCGCATGGAGAAAGTGGCGGCGGCGCAGCCTTCGCGCTCCGCACCGGAGGTGCTGCGGGCTTTCGAGAACCTCAAAATGGCGCTGTCGCTCCGCCGCGAGCGGGGCGCGCTGTCGAAGGAGGAATCGCAGGCGATCGCCGCAATCCTCGACGAGGCGGCGCGCGCCATCGAGCAGAGTTGACCCTGCACGGCAGCCATGCTGAAGCGGCATGGCTGCCGCGCCTTTCTTCTTTGCGTCAAATGGTGCAAGGGCGGGCTTCCCCCCATCCCAGAGGTTCCCCTTGCTCCCCTGGCTCAAGCTCGATACGGCGCCGCTGCCGGCAGGCGGCGAAATGCGTCTCATGCAGCGCGGCGGCGATTTCGCCATCATGGTCGGCCGTGCCGAACTGATGAATTCTCGCCAGAGCGGCTCCGAAGAGGCGCTGGCGCATCTCGCCTGCGCGCGGATTTCAAACCGCAAGCGCCCGCATATTCTGATCGGCGGCCTCGGCATGGGGTTCACCTTGCGTGCCGCACTCGCCGATCTTCCGCCGGAGGCGCGCGTCACCGTCGCCGAACTCGTGCCGGCCGTGGTCGCCTGGGCCGGCGGACCGCTGGCGGAGCTTTACGGCACGAGCCTCGCCGATCCGCGCGTCACGATCGTGGAGGAGGATGTCGCCCGGCTGATCGCCGAGGCGAACGGCAGCTATGATGCGATCCTGCTCGATGTCGACAATGGGCCGGACGGTCTCGTCGCCGAAGACAACGAAGCGATCTATGCCTGGCGCGGGCTTGGTGCGGCGCGCCGGGCGCTGACGGCCGGCGGCGTGCTCGCGATCTGGTCGGCGGCCCCGGATCGCGCCTTTGCCGAGAGGCTGCGGCAGTCGGGCTTTGCCGTTGCCGAACAGAAAGTCAGGGCCCGCTCCAACGGCGCCGGCGCGCGCCATGTCATCTGGCTTGCGACGCGCAGCTCCGGCGATCAGGCGGCACGGCCGGCGCCGCGGCGGCGGGTGCGGCGCTGAAAGCCTGACGCGCATACGCCTGACGCCCATACGCCTGACGCGCATGCCCCTGGCGCCCATGCCCTGACGTCCGCGTCGCCTGGGGCGGGCGACGGACGGCTGAGAATGCGCTATGGCGGGGAAATGCACCCCGTCCTTCTGCCGTATCAGCCCTTCTGACCTGACCATGACGATCGACCTTGCCCTCGTCTTGGCGCTTCTCGGCGCTGCGATCGTGATGTTCGTCGCCAACCGCCCGCGCATGGATGCGGTGGCCGTGATCATGATGGTGGCGCTCCCCTTCACGGGCGTGCTCACCGTTTCCGAGGCGCTCTCGGGCCTGTCCGATCCCAACGTCGTGTTGATCGCGGCGCTCTTCATCATCGGCGAGGGCCTGGTGCGCACCGGCATCGCCCAAAGGCTCGGCGAGCGCATCGTGGCGCGCGCCGGCGGCAACGAGGCCCGCCTCATCGTCCTGTTGATGGTGACGGTGGCACTGGTCGGTTCGGTGATGAGCTCGACGGGCGTGGTGGCGCTCTTCATCCCGGTGGTCCTGCGCGTCGCCCGCTCTGCCGATCTCGCGCCCGGACGCCTGATGATGCCGTTGAGCGTCGCCGGTCTCATCAGCGGCATGATGACCCTCGTGGCGACGCCGCCGAACCTCATCGTCCATTCCGAACTTCTGCGGCAGGGTTTCGAAGGCTTCGGCTTTTTCGCCATCACGCCCTTCGGCGTGCCGCTTCTCGTTCTCGCGATCGTCTACATGCTCTTTGCCCGCCGTCTCCTGCCCGGCAAGCCGAAGAAGGCGGGCGGAGCGGTGCGCCCGCATCTCTCCGACTGGGTGGAGGAATACGGGCTTGCCGGGCGCGAGGGGCGGCTGCGCATCGAGCCGGGTTCGTCGCTCATCGGTCACCGTCTCAAAGATCTCAATTTGCGCTCCACCTCGGGCGTCAACGTCATCGCGATCGAGCGCGGCCGCGGCTTTGCCCGCCATCTCATCCGCCCTCTGGCGCAGACGCAGCTGCACGAGGGCGACATCCTCTTTCTCGATGTCTTCGTGCCGACGATCGACATCGACGATGTCTGCCAGCGTTTCGGCCTCGCGCGGCTGCCGCTGTCCGGCGCCTATTTCACCGACCGTTCGCAGGAAATCGGCATGGCGGAGATGATGGTGCCGGTGGAATCGAGCCTGATCGGCCGCACCGTCGTCGAGGCGCGCTTCCGCTCCGAGACCGATCTGGCCGTCGTCGGCCTGAAACGCGGACGCAAGGCGGTGACGACCTCGATCCTCGACGAGCCCCTGAAGCTCGGCGACACGCTTCTCGTCTTCGGGCCGTGGCGGGCGATCCGCGCTTTGCAGGCGGAGGGAAGCGACACCATCGCCCTCAATTTGCCGGCCGAACTCGACGATGCCCTGCCGGCGCCGGGGCGCGCGCCCTATGCGCTTGCTTCCGTTGCGCTTCTCGTCGGGCTGATGGTGTCAGGCGTGGTGCCGAACGTGCAGGCGGCGTTGATCGCCTGTCTCGTCATGGGGCTTTTCGGCTGTGTCGACATGACGAGCGCCTATCGGTCGATCCATTGGCAGAGCCTCGTTCTCATCGTCGGCATGCTGCCCTTTTCGCTCGCTTTGCAGAAGACGGGCGGCGTCGATCTCGCCGCGGATGCGCTGCTGTCGGTCGTCGGCGACGCCGGCCCGCGCGCCGTTCTCGTCGGCATCTTCATCGTGACGGCGGCGTTCTCGCTGTTCATTTCCAACACCGCGACGGCGGTTCTGATGGCGCCGGTCGCCGTCGCCGTCGCCGCCGAGCTTCACGCCTCGCCCTATCCCTTTGCGATGACGGTGGCGCTGGCCGCCTCGTCCGCCTTCATGACGCCGGTCTCCTCGCCGGTGAACACGCTCGTCATCGGACCCGGCGATTACACCTTCATGGATTTCGTGCGCGTCGGCGTGCCCTTTGCCGGCATCTCGCTCGTCGCCACCGTGACGCTCGTTCCGTGGCTCTTGCCGTTCTGACGAGGGTCAGCTCGCCGAAGCGAGGTTCTGCGTAACGAGCCTGAGCGGCGGGACCGCGCTCGAGGCGGGTCCGACGGCGATGCGATTGCGCCCGCCGCGCTTTGCCTCGTAGAGGCGCTCATCGGCGAGACGGTAGAGGTGGTTGAAGGTGCTTCCGCCCGAGACGCTGGCACCGCCGATGCTGACGGTGAGCTGGTGCGGACATTCCTGTGGCGCAAATGAAATCGTTTCCACCTTGCGGCGAATGCGTTCGGCGATTTCGCCGGCATCGACCGTGCCGGGCAGGAAGACGCCGAATTCCTCGCCGCCGAGCCGGCCGACGATGTCGTCGATGCGCATACTGGAGCGGATCGCCGCTGCGATGACGCACAAGGCCTCGTCCCCGCATTGATGGCCGAAGCGGTCGTTGATGCTCTTGAAACGGTCGGCGTCGATGACGAGGAGGGTGCCCGGACGCCTGTTCTCCAGGCTGTCCTTCGTCTCGCCAGGATTGCCGACACCATGCAACCAGTCGTCGACGAGGCTGGAGAAGGCGCGCCGCGTGAGACAGCCGGTAAGCCCGTCGAGCGAGGCGATGGTGTTGAGGCGATGGTTGGTCTTCGCGAGCTGCCGAAGCTTCAGCGACAGATAGAAGAAGGACGGGGCGGCGAGGATGAACGCCACCACGGCCGAGCTGAACAAAGCCCGCGTCAGCGCCGGATCGCCGAGATCGCGAAACATCAAGAAATTGAAGGAAACAGCGAAGACGATGCAGAAAAGGGTGCCGAGCGTCGTCCAGCGCAGGATCTGCATACGTCCCCGCGGAGAAACTTCTGAAAGCATGGGTGCGCCGAACCTTCCGTTCCGCCACGGAAACTAGCCCCTATTCCTGAACAGGACTTTGGCGAGTTCGCAAAATTTGTAACTGTTTGCTGGCGTAGTTCGCAACTTATGGCCGCGGGCGCCGAAATGCGGGGATCGGAGGGGCGCGACATATCGCCGGCCGGGCTTTGACCGGCGTGGCGGCCGACGCCACTTCAAGGGTGATGCGGCGCGTGACGCCCGGCGGGACCTGCGCGCGACCCTGGCGGACCCCCGGTGTGGGCCATGTCTGTGGGTCTCGCGGCGGCAGAAAGCCTCGGGGAACGGCAGCGCCCGATGCCTGGCGGGCGGGAGGTTCGGATGGTGCGGGACATTCGGGAAGAGGGACGCGACGAGACGGCCCTGAGCCGCGGCCATGCCGCGGAGGCGCGAGCCGATGTCGCCGTTCATGCCGCGCCGCTCGAGACGGTGTTCGACACTTTTGGCGCAAGCCGCGACGGGCTGAGCACGGCGGAGGCGGCCGACCGGCTTGCCCGCTTCGGGGAAAACCGTCTGCCCGTCGCAAAGCCGCGCGGACCGCTTCTGCGTTTCCTCGCCCAGTTCGACAATCTTCTGATCTTCGTGCTGCTGGCGGCGGCGGTGGTGACCGCGCTTCTGGCGGAATGGATCGACATGTCGCTGATCCTCGGCGTCGTCGTCATCAACGCCGTCGTCGGCTTCATCCAGGAGGGGCGGGCGGAAAAGGCGCTCGAGGCGATCCGCGGCATGGTGAGCCCGCACGCGTCCGTTCTCCGCGACGGGCGGCGCCTCACCGTGCTGATCGAAGAGCTGGTGCCCGGCGATATCGTGCTTCTGGAGGCGGGCGACCGCGTGCCGGCGGATCTCCGGCTCTTCCGCGCCCGCGGGCTTCGCATCGAGGAGGCGGCGTTCACCGGCGAATCCGTGCCCGCCGACAAGGCGCTGGGCGAGGTCGCGGCGGATGCGCCGATCGGCGACCGCAGCTCCATGGCGTTCTTCGGCACGCTCGTCGTCAACGGCCAGGGCGCCGGCGTGGTCGTCGCGACCGGCGAAGCGACGGAGCTCGGCCATATCACGCAGCTTCTCTCCTCGGTGGAGCAGCTGACGACGCCGCTTCTGCGCCAGATGGACATTTTTGCGCGCCAGCTCACCTTCGTCATTCTGGGCGCTGCGGTGCTCGTCTTCCTGTGGGGCGTTTTCCTCACCGGCTATGCCTGGGAAGAGGCCTTCATGGCGGTGATCGGACTTGCGGTGGCCGCGATCCCGGAAGGCCTGCCGGCGGTGATGACCATCACGCTCGCCATCGGCGTGGAACGCATGGCGCGCCGCAACGCCATCATCCGCCGCCTGCCGGCGATCGAGACGCTGGGCTCCGTTTCCGTCATCTGCTCCGACAAGACCGGCACCCTGACGCGCAACGAGATGATCGTCTCCTCCGCGATCCTGGCCGATGGCGAGATCGAGATCGTGGGTTCGGGCTATGCCCCGGAGGGTGAGCCCATCAGAAACGGCGAGCCGGTCGACAAAGAGGCGCATTTCGCGCTCGGGCTTCTCGCCCGCGCCGCCCTTCTCTGCAACGATGCAAGCCTGCGCCAGACGGAGGACGGCTGGGTCGTCGAGGGCGACCCGATGGAGGGGGCGCTCGTCACCTTTGCCGCGCGCGCCGGCTGGCACTGGGAGACGACGCGCGGCGCCTTTGAGCGGCGCGACGAGCTGCCCTTCGATTCCACCACCCAGTTCATGGCGACGCTGCACCAGGAGGATGACGCCCGCATCGTCTATGTGAAGGGCGCGCCCGAATGCGTGCTTCAGATGTGCGACCGCCAGGTGGATGAGGCTGGCGAAGTGCCGCTCGACCGGGCGAAATGGCAAAGCCATGTGGAGATGCTGGCGGCGGACGGGCGCCGGGTTCTGGCCTTCGCGGCCAAAGTGGTGGGCGACAGCGTCGACGCGCTGTCGCCGGCCGATGTGGCGGGCGGGCTGAGCCTCATCGGCCTCGTCGGGCTCATCGATCCGCCGCGCGAGGAGGCGCGCGAGGCCGTCGCCGATTGCAGGCGCGCCGGCATTGCCGTGAAGATGATCACCGGCGACCATGCCGCGACCGCCGGTGCGATCGGCCGCAGGCTCGGCTTGAGCGGCGATGTCGCCGTCTTGACCGGACCCGAGCTCGATGAGATCGGCGAGGCGGAGTTTCCCGCCCGCGTCGCCGCGACCGACGTCTTCGCGCGCGCCAGCCCCGCCCACAAGCTGCGCATCGTGGAGGCGCTGCAGGCGCAAGGCGCGGTCGTCGCCATGACCGGCGACGGGGTGAACGACGCGCCGGCCCTGAAACGGGCCGATGTCGGTGTCGCGATGGGGAAAAAGGGCACCGAGGCCGCCAAGGAGGCGGCCGACATGGTGCTCGCCGACGACAATTTCGTCTCGATCGTCGCCGCCGTGCGCGAGGGGCGCACCGTCTACGACAATCTCAAAAAGGTCGTCGCCTGGACGCTGCCGACGAATGGCGGCGAGGCGGCGGCGATCATCGGCGCCATGTTGTTCGGCCTGACGCTGCCGGTGACGCCCGCCCAGATCATCTGGATCAACATGGTGACGGCCGTCACCCTCGGGCTGACGCTCGCCTTCGAACCGACGGAGCCCGGCACCATGGCAAGGCCGCCGCGAAAGCCGGACGAGCCGCTCGTCTCGCCCTTCCTGTTGTGGCGGATCGTCTTCGTCTCGGGGCTCTTCGTCGTCGGGCTGTTCGGCATGTTCAATCTCGCGCTCTGGCGCGGCGAGAGCGTGGAGACGGCGCGCACCATCGTCGTCAACACCATGGTGGTGATGGAAATCGCCTATCTCTTCTCCATCCGCTATATCGGCGGCCCCTCGCTCACCTGGCGCGGCCTGATGGGCACGCGCGCCGTTCTGATCGGCGTGGCGATCCAGATCGCGGCGCAGCTTCTCTTCACCTATGCGCCGCCAGCGCAGTTCATTTTCGCAAGCCGCCCGCTGTCGGCGAGCGAAGGCGCGATGATCCTCGGGGTGGGTGTGGTGCTGTTTGCGGTGCTGGAGGTGGAGAAGGGGGTTGTGAGGCGGTGGAGGGGGTGAGGAGGGAGGCCCTGGGCCTCCTGACGGTTTGCAACAGGAGGGCGCCTTTCAGGGCGCTCCGCGCAACCGCTCAGCCGGCATTCTCCATCAGCAAACGCCCGACTTCCTTTGCGCCGACGAACTGCGACAGGAGGCGGTAGTTGTTTTTCTCGTGACGGATGCGCCCGGCCACGATCGCAGGATGGACGCCGGCTTCGTGTGCGAGAGAAAGGATGTTGCGCACATTCGGGTTGGAACGCGCTGGATGTTTCTCCCAGAGGTCTGACGGGATCAGCGCTTCTTGGGCCCATTCGTCCGCTTCACGCTCCCGCACGTCATCGCGGTCATGGTTGCGTTCGCGCAGTTGCAGGTCGTCGATGAACATCTCGTCGTTGCCTTCGAGGAAATGGCGGCCAAGATGCGCGAGTTCGTGCAGGAGGCAGAACCAGAAATTGTCGAGGCGGTCGTATCGGATCGTCATGCCCACCACCGGCACGTCTTCGACGGTCCAGAGTGCCGCGCCGTCGAGATAGGTTCTCGGCATATGGGCGGCGACGACCAAGGCAATGCCGTGCTGCGCGAGCTTCTCCCTCGCCAGCTTCGGCCCTTCGTCGAACGTGCTCAAACGGGCCAGGTCGCGCAGGAATTCAAGATCGATCGTACCTGTCTCGTAGCGGCCTTCGAGACCAGCATCGCGTGCCCTGCACAGGATGTGAAGGCACCAGGCCCGCAAGGCATCGACGTCCGTTTTGGCGTTCGCACGCGCGCCGTGACCCTGGCGGAAGAGCGCTTTCGGCAAAGCTTCCTGGCCGCCCGCACAGGCGATCAGGCTTTGCACGATCTCTTCCGCATGGTCTTTCAGGTTTTCTGTCTTCTTGATCCAGCCACGCCGCACCATTTCGGCGAGGGGAAAACGGTCGAGGTCGATTCCCGTGGGAGCTTTCGGCAAACCTCCGTCGCCGATCAGAATCTCCGCGGGGATGCCGAGGTGCTTGTGCAGAGCTCGGATCATCTTCAGCGTGAGGTCCCGCTTGCCATGGAGCACCTCGGAGGCTTTCGCGCGGCTTCCGAAGATCGGCGCGAGGTCGCTCTGGTTCATGTCGAGCTGCTGCATGCGAAACTTGATGGCCTCGACCGGGTCGGGCGTGTCCATCGGGAAGTGCTGGTCCTCATAGACTTCGACCAGCGTCGCGAGCACGTCGAGTTCGTCGTCTTCTGCCGGAGAGCGGCCCATCTCCATGAGCGCTTCGACACGGGCGAGAGCGGCGGCATAGTCCTGGTCTGAATGAATGGGCCGAATACGATAGTCACTCATCGTCACACCTCCTCCGCATCGATCTGGTCGTACTCCTTATGGGTCCCCAGAAAGCGGACAAATCCGATCCTCTTTGCGTAGTCGAACTTCACGATCAGGCGATATTTGTTCCCGCAGATGTTGAAGACCACGCGCCCGCCTTTGAGAATGCTCGCATTGCGGTATTGAGCCTTGATGTCTGCCGGCGATGCCCATTCCGCCCGCCTGGCCTCTGCCCACCACACATCGAGTTGCGCCTTCGCATCGGGAAAGCGCTCCCCGAAAGCGATCAGCCTGGGCCGAGCAATGATCCTCATATATGAGGTTTATACAGGGAGCTATTACGGCGTCAATTTAATATGTTCCCGTAATGGGAGCAATTCAAGGTGCGCGAGAATTGCACGGAGTTGTCGAGGGCTGAGCCGCCCCGGCTGAGATCCAAACGACCGGCTGATCCCATCTCTCCCCGTGCCGCCCCCGAGGCATCTGCGTGTCGCTTTCCGGCAAGCTTGCAGAGGGTGTCTCGGGCATGGGGGCGGCGGTGTTCGTGCGGGCGATGTTTTGGTCCGGTTGAGCCTGTCTTGATCCTTCAGGATTGGGTTGTTCTGGCCGCTGTCATCGTCGCTTTGCTGGACATCGCAAAAATCCGCGAAATCTAGGTTCCTGGTGGACACGCCTGCGCGGCGTGCGAGCGAGCCGCCGAGCGACGACTTGGGGCGAAGGCTGAGCTGAAAAGCCGGCCGGAGACCTCGGGTCGGGTGAAGGCGGGGGGGGGGCCGTGATCGTGGTCAACGTGATCGCGCTGAACGTGAGCGTGGTGAAAGTGACCGCGGTGAAAGTGACCGTGGTGAAGGTGGTCACGGTGAAAGTGAGCGCGGTGACATTGAACGCCGCGACATCGGCGACCGAAATGCATTCAGGCATCGGGGAAAAATATGTTTCAGCTCGTCACGAGCGTCTGGGCGCTTCTCTTCGGTGTCTTCCTGATCATGGTCGGCAACGGCATGCAGTCGACGCTGATGGGTGTGCGCGGCGATCTCGAGGGGTTTTCGACGTTCGAGCTGTCGCTCGTCACCTCGGGCTATTTCCTGGGCTTTCTGGTCGGCTCGCGCTGGACGCCGGAGATGATCCGCAAAGTCGGCCATGTGCGGGTCTTCGCAGCCCTCGGCTCGTTGATGTCGGCGGGGCTCATCGCGTTTCCGCTTCTGACCGATCCGTGGTCGTGGACGATCCTGCGCCTGATGCTCGGCTTCTGCCTGTCCGGCATCTATGTGACGTCGGAAAGCTGGCTCAACGACCGCGCCACCAACGAGACGCGCGGCATGCTGTTGTCGTCCTATATGGTGGCGCAGATGCTCGGCATGGTGGCGGGGCAGGGGCTTTTGAATTTCGGCGATGCGGCGGGCTTTTCTCTGTTCGTCTGGGCGTCGATCCTCGTCTCGCTCGCCTTCACGCCGGTGCTCTTGTCGGCCGTGCCGATTCCGGCGGTGCAATCGCCCAAGGCGATGTCGCTGCGCCAGCTCTACGATCGCTCGCCGACGGCGGCGGTCGGCACGCTGGTGCTCGGCGGCGTGTTTGCGGCGCAGATGGGCATGTCCCCGGTCTATGGCGCCAAGATCGGGCTCGATGTGCGTGAGATCTCGGCGCTCGTCGCCGCCCTCTTCACCGGCTCCTTCCTGTTTCAGTTTCCGGTCGGCCGGATGTCGGATTTCATGGATCGGCGGGTCCTGATCCTGACGCTGTCGGCGGTCGGCGCTGTGACCTGTGGCGTCGCCTTCACCCTGTCGGGAAACCTGATCGCGCTTCTGGCGGCCGGGCTCGTCATGGGCGGCATGGCAAGCCCGCTCTACTCGCTCCTCATCGCCTACACGAACGATTACCTCGACCACGAGGATATGCCGGCGGCGGCGAGCGGCATGGTTTTCATTTACGGGGTCGGCGCGATCGCGGGCCCGCTGATGACCGGCCAGGCGATGGATCTCGCCGGCCCGCAATTCTTCTGGGTCATCCTGGCCGTGCTCTTTGCGATCATCGCGGTCCATACCGGCTGGCGCATGTCGCAGCGTCCGGCCCCGGCCGGCGATGATTCCGCCTATGTCAGCGTGCTGCCGAACTCTTCGACCGTCGCCGTCGAGGCGGCCTATGAATGGTACACCGAGGCGGCGTCGGAGAGCGACGAGGAGGAAGGCGCCGAGGCCAAATCGGACAGCGGCGAGGGCGCGCCGGAAACCGATGAGACGGCCTTGGATGGCGACGAGCCGGCCTCGGAGGCCGAGGAGCCGGCGCCGGAAAACCTGCAGCACAAGGAAGATTACGGGCCGGAATACGTGGACGACGACGAGAACGCGCCGCCCGAAAAGGATCGTTAGGCCGATCGTTTTCTGAGGTCATGTCGCCCGCTGGCGCCGGTTCGCCGTGCGCAAAGCCCTCCGGCGGGTTTCATCTCCCGGAACCGGCGCGGCTTTTTGGCTTTCGCCGTTTTCTCCACACGCCAGGAATGCTTGACTGTGCCGCCCCCAGGGGCTTGCCTTTCGGGGACGGCCCTTCTCCCCCCCTGGCTTCGAAGAAGACGGAACATCCTTGAATGGCGACGACCGATCTCGCGAGCCGCGTTTACGATCACACCTGGAAGCTCGACCCGATCGTTCGCTCCCTGCTCGACACGGATTTTTACAAGCTCTTGATGTTGCAGATGATCTGGCGTCTGCACCGCGACACCAAGGTCACCTTTTCGCTGATCAACCGCACGCGCCGGGTGAAGCTCGCCGAAGAGATCGACGAGGCGGAGCTGCGCGATCAACTCGATTATGCCCGCTCGCTCACCTTCACCAAGAAGGAGATGATCTGGCTCGCCGGCAATTCGTTTTATGGCCGCTCGCAGATCTTCGAGCCGGAATTTCTCGCCTGGCTCGCCAAATTCCGCCTGCCGGAATACGAGCTGAAGCGCGTCGACGGGCAGTTCGAGCTCGATTTCCACGGCCCCTGGACGCACACCACGATGTGGGAGATCCCGGCGCTCGCGATCGTCAACGAGCTCCGGTCGCGCGCCGCCATGCGCCCGATGGGACGCTTCGCGCTCGATGTTCTCTATGCGCGGGCGAAGGCAAAACTCTGGGACAAGGTGGAGCGGCTGCGCCAGCTGCCGAATTTGCGGCTCTCCGATTTCGGCACGAGACGGCGGCATTCCTTTCTGTGGCAACGCTGGTGCGTGGAGGCGTTGAAGGAGGGGCTGGGCGACGCCTTCATCGGCTCCTCGAACGTGCTTCTGGCGATGGATGCGGATCTGGAGGCGATCGGCACCAACGCGCACGAGCTGCCGATGGTGGAGGCGGCGCTGTCGCCCGACGACGCGGCGCTTCGGGGCGCGCCCTACCGGGTGCTGCGCGAATGGGAGACGCTCTACGGCGGCAATCTCCTGATCGTCCTGCCCGACGCCTACGGCACGACGGCGTTCTTGAAGAACGCGCCCGACTGGGTCGCCGACTGGACCGGCTTTCGCCCCGATTCCGCCCCGCCCATTCCCGCCGGCGAGGAGATCATCGCCTGGTGGCGGTCGAAAGGGCGCGATCCCTCAGAAAAGCTTCTGATCTTCTCCGACGGCATGGACGTCGACACGATCGAGGAAACCTACCGGCATTTTTCCGGCAGGGCGCGCATGTCCTTCGGCTGGGGCACCAATCTCACCAACGATTTCCGCGGCTGCGCGCCGGAGCCCTGCGGGGCGCTCGATCCGATCTCGCTCGTCTGCAAGGTGAGCAGCGCCAACGGCCATCCGGTCGTCAAGCTCTCCGACAATCCGCGAAAGGCGAGCGGGCCGGAAGAGGAGATCGAGCGCTATCTGAAGGTCTTCGGCTCCAAGGGCCGCATCGACCGCGAGGTTTTCGTCTGAGCTTTTGTGAGACGATGCGGGTCTGCGTGGCTGACGCGCTGAGCGGGCGCAATCAGCGCCGGCGATGCGTCGGGGCGTGAAAATCCGGCGGCTTGTTGGCGATCCAGGCGAGAAATTTGGCGATCTTCGGATGGGCGGAGACGGACGTTCCCTCCGCTTCAAAGCGGGCAAGATCCGCATTCGAGAAGACGGCATGGAGCGTGCGGTGGCAGATCGGGTGGATCGGCACCGTTTCCCGCCCGCCGCGGCTTTTGGGCACCGGATGATGCCATTCGACGCGCCGCCCGAGCGGGCGCCCGCACAGCCAGCAGATGTCGGTCGAGGGATCGCTTGAGACCATGTGGCAGGCGAGATAGGCGCTCCGAGCCGCAGAATAAAGCGATCCGTGCCTCGAGACTGGGGGCGCCGACACGGATCCGACGCCCCCAGGGTGATTATGGCCGCCCAGACATGACTGCCCAGACATGGCCGGCCCAGACATGGCCGGCCCAGACATGGCCGGCCCAGACATGACCGGCCCAGATATGACCGGGTGGTCAGGCGCGGCCGGACCCGAGCTCTTGGTCGGACGGTGCCGTGTCGCGCTTGGCGAGATCGCCATGTCGCGTCCAGATCGTGCCGTCGATCTTGCCGGCGAGCTCCGGATAGAAGTCGTTGTCGAAGATCGGCTCCTGGCCCGCTTTCTTCTGCTTGAAGTAATCGTGCGTGAGCTTGGTGACCGTCCCGGACAGGGCGACGATGGCGATGAGGTTGATGGTGGCCATCAATCCCATGGACGCATCGGCCGTGTGGAAGACGGTGCGCACCGATTGCAGCGATCCCCAGATCACCATCAGGAGCGCGGCGACGCGCAGCACGGTGAGCCCTCCCTTGCCGCCGAAACCGAGGAAGGTCATGGCGTTTTCGGCATAGGAGTAATTGCCGATGATGGAGGTGAAGGCGAAGAAGAAGATCGCCACGGCGACGAAATAGACGCCCCAATCGCCGATATGGGCGGAGAGCGCGTTCTGCGTCAGCTCCGTCCCCGTCACCTCCTGGCCGGGCGTGTAGACGCCGGACAAGAGGATCATCAACGCGGTCGCCGAACAGATGAGGAGCGTGTCGATGAAGACACCGAGCGCCTGCACCATGCCCTGGCTGGAGGGATGGTGCGGGTCGGGCGTGGCGACGGCGGCGATGTTCGGCGCCGAGCCCATGCCCGCCTCGTTGGAGAAGAGGCCGCGTTTGACGCCGTTGAGCATGGCTGCGGCGATGCCACCGGTGACGCCGCCCGCCACTTCCTCGAGCCCGAAGGCGCTTTTGACGATGAGCGCGAAGACCCCCGGCAATTCGGCATAGTGCACGATGAGCACATAGAAGGCGACGATGAGATAGGCGATCGCCATGAAGGGCACGACGATCTCGGCCACCCGCGCCACCTGCCGGATGCCGCCGAAGATGACGATGCCGGACAGAAGGGCGAGGCCGAGCCCGATCCAGAGTTTCGGAACACCGAAGGCCGCCTCCACCGCATCGGCGATCGAATTCGCCTGCACGGCATTGAAGACGAGGCCGAAGGAGAGGATCAGGAAGACCGAGAAAAGCCCGCCGAGCCAGGGCAGGCGCAGGCCGCGGGCGATGTAGAAGGCGGGTCCGCCGCGATAATCGCCGTCTTCGTTGCGCACCTTGTAGAGCTGGGCGAGCGTCGATTCCGCATAGGCCGTCGCCATTCCGACGAGCGCCACCATCCACATCCAGAAAATGGCCCCCGGTCCCCCGAGGGTCAAAGCGACGGCAACGCCGGCGAGGTTGCCGGTCCCGACGCGCGAGGCGAGCGACACGGTGAGCGCCTGCAAAGGCGAAATGCCGGATTTGTCGCTGGAGCGCGAGCCGCGCACGACACGCAGAAACTCCGGAAAATGACGAAACTGAATGAAGCCGAGCCTGAGCGTGAAGAACACTCCGACGGCCAAAAGGCCGTAAATGAGGACGTAGCTCCACAAAATGTCGTTGGTGAAATCGATAACAGCGTCCAGCATCCCATCCCCTCGCTGAGTGAGCCTGTTGTCGAGCCCGAGAAATCTGCGTGACGCAAAATTTCTTAGTCCGCAAAGAAGGTAAGTTTCGACAGCGGCGTGAGTTGCTTGGAGAAAGCTATAATGATGATAAAAACTGCCGAGGCGCCGCGGACGACGGCTTTTCAAGCCCCTTCTGGCAGCCAATACTGCATAGCCAAGTGACTGATCCGCAAAGGGTCGGTCGTGGACAGTCGGCCCAAGATCCGGCGCGAGAACGGTCCCGTTCGTGAGGCCGTGAAACGGCGAAAGAATCGTCCTAGTTTGCCGCCATGTCCTACCGCATCGTTCTCATCGATTTCGACGGCACGCTCGCCGACACCCGCCGATCGGTCGTTGCCTGTATGGGCCGGACGCTCGCCGAGTCGGGCTTTGCGATGCCGGAGGAGGAGAAGATCCAAGAGGTGATCGCGGCCGGCCTGCCGCTCGATGAGGCCGTGGCGGTCCTGGTGCCGCAACTGACGCCGGAGGAGATCCCTCGCTGCGTTGAAACCTATCGCGACAGGTATCCGGCGATCGACGCCGAACATACGCAGCTTTTTGAGGGGGCGCACGAGACGCTCGCCGCCTTAGAAGAGGCGGGCATGGCGGTCGTGGTCTTGTCCAACAAGGGCGTGAGAGCCATCGAGGCGACGCTCGACCGCTTTGAGATCGAGGTGAGCGCCATCATCGCGGCCGAGCCCGGCGCGCCGATGAAGCCCGATCCGGCGGTCTTTCATGAGCGGGTCGCGCCGTGTTTCGGCGCGCGGCCCCTCGGCGATTATCTGATGGTCGGCGATACGCGGGCCGACCTCGCCTTTGCCAAAGCGGCCGGCATCGCCGCCTGTTTCGCCCGCTACGGCTATGGCGACGCGTCAGACTGCCTGGCGCTCGCGCCCGAGCATGTCATTGCAACGCTCGGCGAGCTCAAGGCGCTCGTCTGCGGTCCGCCTGCGGTGACGGAAGAGGCTTGAATGAGGTCTGCCCGCCCCGCAGGCCGTGCAAGTCAGTTCAAATCAGTTGCAGCGTTTGATGACGAAGGTGAAGACGTCGCCCTCCGTGCGCGATTCCATCAGTTCGTGACCGCTCGTCTGGCAGAAATCCTGAAAGTTTCTGACGGTGCCGGGATCCGTCGCGACGACTTCGAGCGTGCTGCCGGAGGGCAGCTCTTCCAGGACTTTCCTGGCGCGCAAGAGCGGCAGCGGGCAATTGAGCCCTTTCGCGTCGAGAACCTGATCAGCCATGTTTTCCTCCCGCCGTCCGGGCGCAATACCGGCCAGGCGCAATGCCGGCCGGGCGCTTTGCCGGTAGGAATCAAATGGCCCCCGGCAAGGGGGTTGCCGACGTGACGCAATGGCACAGCGTGCCGTTTTCGCGGCTTGGACGCGGGTGCGGCGGAGGCCCGGCAGACGGCGGAGAGCGCCGGTTTTCTTGACGTGGCGGCGCAGACGGCGTCAGGCGCGGGCGGCGGCGGCCAGATCGAGATCGGCGATCAAAGGTAGGTGATCGGAGGCGCGCCGCCCGGCGGGGTCGATGAAGCTCTTCACGATGAGGCCGGCGGGGCGCCCATAGATCCGGTCGAGCGACAGGAGCGGCAGATGCGCCGGAAAGGTTCGCTCCGGCGTGCGCTCGGGCAGGGCCTGAAGGAGAACCTGCCGCACGGCGCCGCGCCACTGCCATTCGTTGAAATCGCCGAGCATGATGGCGGCCGCCGCGTCCGGGCGGGTGAGTTCGGCGGCGAAGCGCGCCTGATGGCGCCTTTCGGCGAAGCCGAGACCGAAATGCGCGGCGACGACATGCAGCTTCCCGCCGGGCGTGTCGACAAGCGCGTCGATGACGGCCCGCCTCTCGCGGCCTTTGATGGAGATGTCATGGGTGTGGGTGCCGGCGAAGGGAAATCGGCTGATCAGCATGTGGCCGAATTCGCCGTCGGGCGCGATGATCGTCTTCGCATGCGTCGCATGGGCGCCGAGCCCTTTGCCGAGCCCGGCGCCGAGCCCATCGCTGAGGCCGGCGGCAAGGTCGTCGAAGGCGGAGATCGCCTCGGCGGCGCTGCGGCGGGAATCGACCTCCTGCAGCGCGACGATGTCGGGATCGTGCGCCGCGACGATTTCCTTGACGCGCTCGAGGTTGCGCCGGCCGCCCCAGGGGGCGCCGCCATGAATGTTCCAGGTCATGACGCGCAGCCGCGTCTTGGGCCCCGGCGTTTCTGTCGTTTCGGAAGGCTCTCGTGTCTGCACCTGGGCATACGCGGGGCCGGGCGCTGTGGTTCCGGGCGAGACTGCGGGCTAGCCGCTTTTGCGGCGCCGATGCGGACTGCCCTTGCGCCGGATGCGCCCGAAGAGAGCGATCGGGCCGCGCGGATCGAACAGGCGGGTGCCGGGCATCAGCTTCTTGGCGCCGTGCGTCGTCACCTCGGGAAAATCGATGAGGCGCTTGTTGTGGGTGTTGAGCCGGTCGATCACCTTCACCAGCGTGCCTTCTTCCGCGCTCACCTGGGCGAGCGTGTCCGGCGTGCAATCGAGATGCTCGGCAAGCAGCCGGTCGCGCAATCGGCGGATGACCTTTTGGCAATCCTCGTCGCGGGCTTCGATGGCGAGATCGCATTCCTTGTCGAGGCCGGTGGAGCGCCGGTTGAGATTGGAGGAGCCCACCCGCAGCAGCCGGTCGTCGATGATGAGAACCTTGGCATGCACCATGATTTCCAGATGCGGATCGACGGAGGCCACCGGATGGTAGATGCCGAACCGGCCATAGCGGTCGCACTGGCGCATGCGGCGGATCATGCGGTTCAGATTGCCGCCCATGAACCAGCCTTCGATCATGCCCTGATTGGCGCGCGTGATGACGGCGACGACCTCCGGCCCGTCCTTTTCGGCGAGCCGCGCTTCGAGGATATCGCCGACCTTGTCGTCTGAGAGATACTGGTTCTCGATATAGATCGTATCGCGTGCCGATTTGAGCGCGTCGAAGGTGAGGCTCTCGATTTCGCGCACCTCGCGCTCTTTCTCGATGGCGGGCACGGTGCGGGCAATGCCGATATCGATATCGCTGAAATCCGGATCGAGATCCTCCGGCCAGAGATCTTCGATGCCGCCTGCTTTGCCGTCTTCTGGCAGGTTTTCCGCCGACGGAATCGCCGCTTTCTCCTCCGTCGCCGCCTCCCAATGACCGCGGGCGAGCTCTGCGATCGAGCGGGCGACGGGGCCGTCGACCATCATCACCATGTCGTGGATCGGTTCGTAGGAATTGCCGGAGGTGGTGCGCCTGGCCGGCTCCTCCGGTCTATGGTGGCTCGTATCCCAGCGGTTGATGGTGAGGTCGATGCCGCCGACGAAGGCGAGCACGCCGTCGATGACGACGATCTTGCGGTGCTGCACGCCGTAGGCCGGGTGATGGTTGTCGAGATGCAGCGCAATGCGCGGATGCTCTTCCCAGTCGGCGCCGACGATGAGCGGCAGGGTCGCGCTCGGCGTGTGCACCGGCGACAGGTTCCAGATCAGGATCTGGACCTGAAGGTCGTCCTTTTCCTCCACCAGCGAGCGCAGCAGCGTGCCGAGCGTTTCGGAGCCTTCCTTGTCGGGGCGCAATTGCGCGCTCGCGTCGAAGTCCCAGCCGATGATGAGGATCGAGTGCTGTGCCTTGCGCAGCGCTTCGTCGAGACGGCGGAAATACGCGGCACCGTCGATGAGGAGGCTCGCGCGCCGCGCCTTGTCGATGCGCCAGCAATTGTGCCCGGGCTCCAGGATGGGTGCGAACGAGCTTGCGGACTGCCTGGCCTCGTCATCCGGAGATGGGCGGGCACGGGACATGTCGGTTTTGGTCGAGCTTTGCGGCAAAGGCATCCTCGAAAGCTTGAAAAATTGTGCTGATACGCACCTCATCTGCGGCGCCAAGAGATGAACGCAAGGGGGGCGCGGTTCGATCCTGGCGACTTTGCCGCGGTCTTGTTGGCTGCAGAAATCTCCTCGCCCTGCCGAAGCGCCTGCAATGTCTCGGCAAATTGCGGTTGCTGGGTTTTGGCCGCGAGGTTTGGAGGCGGGCGGGTTTGCTTTCCCTGTGTGCCTCATGATGGAATAGGCGAACAGAAATAGAGGAGAATGCCGATGCGAGGTCTCTGGCGAACCGCCCTGTTCGGGCTTTGCGCGCTTGCTCTGGCCGCCGGTTTCGTGCCGAGCGCCGAGGCGCAGACGCCCCCGAATGTTCTCATCGTCGGGCAGATCGCCGAGCCGAAATCGCTCGATCCGCACGCCGTTACCGCGTCGAACGATTTCCGCATTCTCGTCAATCTCTATGACGGGCTGGTGCGCACCAAGGACGGCACGCTGGAGCCCGAACCGGCGCTGGCGAAATCCTGGGAGGTGAGCGAGGACGGGCTCACCTACACCTTCCATCTGCGCGAAGGCGTGAGCTTTCACGACGGCACGCCGTTCAATGCCGAGGCGGTGAAGTTCAATTTCGAGAGGATGCTCGACGAGGACCATCCCTATCACGACACGGGACCCTTCCCGCTCGCCTTCTTCTTCTCCTCCGTCGACGAGATCTCCACGCCCGACGACATGACGGTGGTCTTCAAGCTGAAGGAGCCTTATGCGCCCTTCCTCTCCAATCTCGCCTATCCGACGGGGCTCATCGTCTCGCCCGAGGCGGTGAAGGAATACGGCAAGGATGTCGGCCGCCATCCGGTCGGCACGGGGCCCTTCAAGTTCGAGACCTGGGATTCCAACACCCGCGTCGTGCTCTCCCACAACGACGATTACTGGGACGGCGCGCCCTCGCTCGAGGCCGTCGTCTTCCGCCCGATCACGGATGCCAATACGCGCATCGCCGAGATGCTGTCGGGCGGCATCGACGTGATGGTGGAAGTGCCGCCGGACAATCTCAAGACGTTTGCCGACGATCCGACCTTCAAGGTCTATGAGCAGGCGGGGCCGCATCTCTGGTACGTCATCTTGAACACCAAAGAGGGGCCGTTTGCCGATAAGCGCGTCCGCCAGGCGGTGAATTACGCCATCAACAAGCGTTCGCTCGTCGATAATGTGCTGCAGGGGACCGCCGAGGTCGCCGCCGGCCCGGTGCCGCCGGCTTTCGCCTGGGCGCACAATGACGACGTGAAGCCCTATCCCTACGATCCGGAAAAGGCGAAGGCGCTCCTGAAGGAGGCCGGCGTGGAGAAGGCTGAGCTCACCTTCTACGTGACGGAAGGCGGCTCCGGCATGCTCGATCCCGTGCCGATGGGCACCGCCATTCAGGCCGATCTCGCGAAAGTGGGGCTCGATGCGAAGATCGAAAGCTATGAGTGGAACACGTTCCTGGCGCAGGTGAATCCGGGATTGGAAGGCAAGGCCGACATGGCCGAGATGGCCTGGATGACCAACGATCCCGATACGCTGCCTTATCTCACCTTGCGCTCCGACGCGCTGCCGGACGAGGGCGGCTTCAACTCCGGCTATTATTCCAACGAGAAGGTCGACGAGCTTCTGGAGAAGGCGCGCCGTGCCACCGATCAGGACGAACGTGCCGAGCTCTACAAGGAGGCGCAGGTGATCATCCACGACGACGCGCCGTGGATCTTCATCGCCAATTGGAAACAGAACGCCGTGACGACGGAAAGGGTCGGAGGCTTTTCGCTGCAGCCCTCCTTCCTGTTGCATCTGAAGGACGTGACGAAGCAGTGAGGCGCGTGGGAGCTCGCGGCTCGGCGTCGACATCGCCGGATCGGCCGACGGCCGGCCGGACGGGGTCGTGTGTTGCGTCGGGCGTGCTTCTTACGCCGTTCCTCTCCCCGTCGGGGAGAGGTGCCCGCGCAGCGGGCGGTGAGGGGGCGGGCTCGGAGCGTCCCAACCTCTCTCAATCTCGTCGAAACGCCGCGCCCTCACCCGCCAGCCCTCGCTCTGCTCGGTCTGCCGACCTCTCCCTGCAAGGGAGAGGAAGGACGCCGTGCCATCGGGCCGCGCCGATGCATCATGTCCTCACCGTATCCGGTAGCCGCCCGGAGCAGCCCTTCGCTCAAAGGCGAGAAGAGCGCTCGGGCAATGGGGGAGGGGGGCGATGACTGCCTATATCGGCCGGCGGCTTCTGGCCGCTATTCCCGTCCTCTTCGGCCTGTCGATCATCGTCTTTCTGATCATCGCGGCGATCCCGGGCGATCCGGCGACGGCGATCCTCGGCTCCTATGCGACGCCTGAAAATGTCGAGCGATTGAACCGTCAGCTCGGCCTCGATCGTTCGCTGCCGGAACAATATCTCGTCTGGATCGGCAATGTGCTGCAGGGCGATTTCGGGCGCTCCTATTCGCTCAACCGGCCGGTCATCGACGAGGTGCTGGAGCGCTTTCGCGCCACGCTGATCCTCGCCGGCACCTCGCTCGTTCTGTGCTCGATCTTCGGGCTTCTCGCCGGCATCGTTTCGGCCGTGCGCCAGTTCGGCTGGGCCGATCGCATCATCACCTTTCTGGTGCTGATCGGCATTTCCATTCCCTCCTTCTGGCTCGGGCTTCTTCTCATTCTCGTCTTCGCCGTCGATCTCCGCTGGCTGCCGGCAAGCGGCATGGAGGCGATCTATGGCGGCGGCGGGCCGCTCGATCTCGCCAAGCATTTGATCCTGCCGGCGACGACGCTCGCGGTCGTGGCGACGGGCGTCATCGCGCGCATGACGCGCGCCTCGATGCTGGAGGTTCTGCGCCAGGATTATATCCGCACCGCCCGCGCCAAGGGCCTGTCGGAGCGGCGGGTGATCTATCGTCACGCCTTCAAGGCGGCGCTCGTCTCCGTCATTCCGGTGATCGGCATTCAGGCGGGCTTCGTGCTCGGCGGCGCCGTCTACATCGAGACGGTGTTCCAGTGGCCGGGGATCGGCGACATGCTGGTGAAGGCGATTTCGACCCGCGACGTCCTCCTCGTCCAGGGCGGGGTGTTCGTCGTGGCGGCGAGCTACGTGCTCTTCAATCTCGCCGCCGACGTCGTGCAGGCGATGCTCGATCCGAGGCTGAAGCCATGAGCGTGGCGGAAGAGACCGGCGAAGAGGCCGAGCCCGCGGCAGCCGCACGCTCGTCCAGGCCCGCCTCCTGGCGGCTCCTCGCCAACAACCGGCTCGCGGCTCTGGGCCTCGTGCTTCTCAGCCTCGTCGTTCTGGTGGCGCTGGCGGCTCCGCTTCTGCCGCTTGCCCCGCCCGATGCGACGGCGCCGGCGGAGCGGCTGCAGCGGCCGCTCTCAGAAGGCCATCTTCTCGGCACCGACCATCTCGGCCGCGATATTCTTTCGCGCCTCGTCTGGGGGACGCGGATCTCGCTGGCCGTCGGCATCTCCGCCTCGCTGATCGCCGCCTTCTTCGGGTCTCTCATCGGGCTCGTCGCCGGCTATGCGGGCGGGCGCACCGACCATCTGATGATGCGTGGCATCGATATGCTGATGGCGTTTCCGTACATTCTCCTGGCGCTCGCGATCGTCGCGGTCCTGGGGCCGGGGCTGTTGAACGCGCTTTATGCGATCGCCGTCGTCAACATCCCCTTCTTCGCCCGCAACATTCGCGGCATCACGCTGGGGCTCGCGCGCCGCGATTTCGTCGAGGCGGCGAAGCTTTCCGGCAAGGGACCGATCCGGCTCGTCGCGACGGAGATCTTTCCGAACGTGCTGCCGACGATCGTCATCGCGCTCTCGACGACGGTCGGCTGGATGATCCTGGAGACCGCGGGGCTCTCCTTTCTGGGGCTCGGGGCGCAGCCGCCGCAGGCCGATCTCGGCTCCATGCTGGGCGAGGGAAGGAAGCTCCTCTTCACCGCGCCTTACGTGTCGATCATTCCGGGCGTGATGATCTTCATCATTGTGATGAGCATCAATCTTCTGGGCGACGGCATTCGCGACGTGCTCGATCCGCGCCTGCGCTCCGGCGCGCTCGCCCACCCTTCGGCGCGCACGCAGGTGAAGCGGCGAAACGTGCCGGAGATGCCGGCGGAGCAGGACGGTGCGCTCGATGTCGTCGGGCTTCAGACCGAGTTTTCGATCGGGCGCGACGTCTTTCGTGCCGTCGGCGGGGTCGATCTGAGGCTCGGCAAGGAGGAATGCCTGGGGCTCGTCGGCGAATCCGGCTCCGGCAAATCGGTGACGGCGCTGTCGATCGCAAGCCTCGTTCCCTCGCCGCCGGGCGCCATCGTCGGCGGACGGGTGATGCGCGAGGGACGCGACGTGCTCGAAATGCGCAACGGCGAGCTCCGGCGCCTGCGCGGCGGCGAGATCTCGATGATCTTTCAGGACCCGCTGTCGAGCCTGCATCCGCTTTTCACCGTCGGCGACCAGATCGCCGAGGCGGTGCGCGCGCACCAGCCAGTGAGCCGTGCCGAGGCCTGGGCGAAGGCGGTCGATCTTCTCGGCGCCGTGCAGATCCCGAACCCGAAAGAGCGGGCGAAGAGCTATCCGCACGAGCTGTCGGGCGGCATGCGCCAGCGTGTGGCGATCGCGATCGCCCTCGTCAACGAGCCGGAGGTCTTGATTGCCGACGAGCCGACGACGGCGCTCGATGTCACCGTGCAGGCGCAGGTTCTGAAGCTGCTCGATGATCTCCGCCACGAGAAGCACACCGCCGTGCTCTTCATCACCCATGATTTCGGTGTCGTGTCGGAGATCTGCGAGAGGGTGGCGGTGATGTATGCCGGGCGCATCGTGGAGATGGGGCGGACCGAGGACGTGCTCGACGCGCCGGCGCATCCCTATACGCGCAAACTCATCGATTGCGTGCCGCTTCTCGACGATCCCGACCGGCGGCTCGACGCGATCGAGGGCCTGCCGCCGCCGCTCAACCGGCTGCCGGAGGGCTGCGCCTTCGCACCGCGCTGCCCGCGGGCGCAACCCGACTGCCGGGCCGGCGACATCCCGCTCGGCGAGGTGGCGCCGGGGCGCATGGCGCGCTGTCTTTATCCGCTCGTCGACGATGCGGACGCCTCTGCAGACGCCCCTACGGACGCCCCTTCGGAGGCGGGGCAATGAGCGCGCTTTTGGAAATGACGGGCGTCAAGCGCTTCTTCGGGGGCGGCCGCACCCTGTTCGGCGCCGCACGCCCGCGCGTGCATGCGGTTCAGGGCGTCGATCTCACCGTGAAGGAGGGCGAAACGCTCGGCATCGTCGGCGAATCCGGCTGCGGGAAGTCGACGCTCGCGCGCATGCTCGTCGGCCTCGACCGGCCGTCGGAAGGCGAGATCACGCTCAAAGGCACGCCGCTCACCGGCTCTTTGGAGACGGCCCGCAAGATCCAGTATCTCTTCCAGGATCCGGTGGCCGCCCTCAATCCGCGCAAGACCATCCGCGCCATTCTGGAGGCGCCGATGATCCATCTTCTCGGCATGAAGAAGGAGACGCGCAAGGCGCGGATGGACGAGCTGATGGAGGCGGTCAAACTCGCCTCCGATTTCCTCGACCGCTATCCGCACGAATTCTCCGGCGGCCAGGCCCAGAGGATCGGCATCGCCCGCGCGCTCGCGGCGGAAGCGGAGATCATCGTTCTCGACGAGCCGGTCTCGGCGCTTGATGTCTCGGTGCAGGCGCAGGTGCTCAATCTTCTGGAGGATCTGAAGGGGCGGCTCGGCCTCACCTATGTCTTCATCAGCCACGACCTCTCCGTCGTCGGCAATGTCTCGGACCGGGTGGCGGTCATGTATTTCGGCCGCATCGTGGAGATCGCCGAAACCCGCGAACTCTTTCGGCGCCCACGCCACCCCTATACGAAGCTCCTCTTCGATGCCGCCCCGGTGCCGGGGCAAAGGCGCATCCGCCGCGAGGTGGAGCTGGCCGAACTGCCCGACCCTTTGAACCCGCCGCCGGGCTGTGCCTTCGCGCCTCGCTGCCCCCATGCGCAGGCGAAATGCCGGGAAGAGCGGCCGACGCTCGAGGCCGACCGGCCGTCGGAGACGCAGGCGGCAGCCTGCTTCTTTCCGATCTCCGAGACACCCGCCGAGGCGGCGCGCGAAACCGCCTGAGCGGGCGGTCTTCCGACCCAGTTTTTAACGCTTCTGCAAATGCGTGGCGAAAGCGCGCATCAGCCCTCCGTCGCATTGGAGGGCCTCTCAGATCATAATATGAGAATAAGAGTCAGGATGAGGTCGGGCGGCCGAGCTGGCCTGCGCATGCGCATCGTCAGCCTGCCGCCATCGTTGCAAAGCCCTTTCGGAAAGGACGCAATCGTGAAGGTTCGCCACGAGATGACAGTCGGAGCCGTTATCGCCGCCGCGATCGGTTTCAGTTTCACGCCGGCTCTGGCGCATACGCCGCTTTTCTCCTGCTACGACAATGGTGACGGGACCGTCCTCTGCGAGGGTGGTTTCTCCGACGGTGCCTCGGCCGCCAACGTGCCGGTCAAGGTCCAGAATGGCGACGGCGAGACCGTCAGCGAGGGCAAGATGGACGAGAACTCGGAGTTCGAGTTCGACAAGCCGGACGGCGCCTATTCCGTTCTCTTCGACGGCGGCGAGGGCCACCAGATCGAAGTCCCGGGCGACGAGATCGTCGAATAGCGAAGCAATGCGGAGAACGACGATGAAGGCGACCTTATTCGCTCTTGCCGCCTCTGCGGTTTTTTTGGCGAGCCCGGCGCTGGCGCATTTCCAGCTCGTCTACACGCCCGAGGTGAACCTGGAAAAGCCCGGAGATCTGCCGCTCAAGATGATCTTCTGGCATCCGATGGAAAACGGCCATGCCATGGATATGGGCGACCCGGAGGAGTTTTTCGTGGTCTTCAAGGGCGAGAGGCAGGACCTCGCCCCGACGCTGGAGCCGATCACCTTCCACGGTGCCGGCAACGAGGCGAAGGCCTTCGAGGCGACCGTGCCGGTGAAGCGCAACGGCGATTACATCTTCGCCCTGGTGCCGGCGCCCTATTACGAGCAGAGCGAAGACATCTACATCCAGCAGCTGACGAAATCCTTCGTCAACAAGGGCGGCATTCCGACCGGCTGGAACGAGCCGATCGGCCTGGCGACCGAGATCGTGCCCCTGAACAAGCCGACCAATATCGTCGCCGGGTCGACCTTCTCCGGCGTGCTTCTTTCCGAGGGAAAGCCGGTGCCGGGTGCGGAGATCGAGATCGAGTACATGGCGGCGGAGCCTGATATCGATGCCGACAGGCCGGGCGAGCCGACCGCTTCGCCGATGCCGGGCGGCGCCCTCGTCGCGGTGACCGATGCGGACGGCGAATTCACCTTCGGCGTTCCGAAGGCCGGCTTCTGGGGCTTCGCGGCGCTCGGTTCCGGCCCCGTCACCGAGCATGAGGGCAAGGAATTGAGCCAGGACGCGGTCATCTGGGTGCGCGCCTACGACCTCAACTGAAAATGAGGTCCTCCCCGCCGCTTTGCCGGCGGGGAGGACTGTTCTGAGGGAAAACGGGTCGAGGATCGATATGAAAGGCCAGTTCTTCGGGATGCGCCGACTGCGCCGACGCCAGCGCCGACATGGCTCCGGATTGGGCCACGGATTGGGCCAGGGGGCAGGCCGGGGCGGGATGCCCCGAGACGAGGCGCCATGCGGCCGGGACGGCTTTTGCTCGCTCAACGATCTCGTGCCCGGAACCCATTGCCGGGTCGCCCGGCTGAAAGGCTGTGGCGCCATCCGCCAGCGGCTTCTCGACCTCGGCCTCGTCAACGGCGCCGAGGTGACGGTGATCAGGGCCGCGCCCTTGAACGATCCGATCGCGATCCGCGTCGGCAATGCGGTCTTGACGGTGCGTCGCGCCGAAGCGGCGACGATCGAGGTGGAACGTGACTGAGAAATCGCCCGCCGCTGAGGGGGCCACGGGGCGGCGCCTGCGCGTGGCGCTCGCCGGACAGCAGAATGCCGGCAAATCGACGCTCTTCAATGCGCTGACCGGCGTGGCCCAGCACATCGCCAATTATCCGGGCGTCACCGTCGACAAGAAGAGCGGCTTTTATCTCGACCACGGCCGGCGGGTGGAGGTGGTGGACCTTCCCGGCACCTACAGCCTGACGTCGTTTTCTCTGGAAGAGCGCGTCGTGCGCCGCTTTCTCTACGAGGAGCGGCCCGACGTCGTGGTCAACGTGCTCGATGCCTCCAATCTGCGCCGCGGGCTTTATCTGACGGCGCAGCTCATCGAGCTCGGCCATCCGCTCATCGTCGTCGTCAACATGATGGATGTCGCCGAGCGGCGCGGCCTCAAGATCGATTTGAATGCGCTGGCGCGGAAGCTGAAGGTGCCGGTCGTGGCCTCGATCGGGCGCAAGGGCGTCGGCCGCGAGGAGCTGCGCGCCGCGATCCGCCGCATCGCCGACGAGCCGGATACCTCTCCCGCGATTTCCGATGCGCGGCTCGATTATGGCGCGCTCGAAGAGACGATCGGCTGGGTGGAGGAGCGGCTTGCCGATTCCTCCGGTCTCGATGCCGGCGCCGCCGTGCGGGGGCTCGCCGTCAAGCTCGTCGAAGGCGATGCCGAGGCGGTCCGGCTCGTGCGCGAAGATCCGCGTCAGGCCGTGTTCCTGGAGGACGTCGCCGAGGCGCGCAAGAGTTTCGAGACGGCGCATGATCTCTCGACCGGCGACCATGTCGCGGCCATCCGCGACCGCTTTGCGGGCGAGATCGTCACCGCCTCTGTGAGGGAGAGCCGCAAGGGTGCGGTCTCCGCCTCGGAGCGTGTCGATCGGCTGCTTCTGCACCGGATTCTGGCACCGATCTTCCTCGTTCTGGTCGTCTGGGGGATCTACGAGATCTCCATCGTCCAGGGCTACGAGCTCACCAAGGTGACCTGGCCGTTTCTCGCCTCCCTGCGCAATTTCGCGGCGCAATGGCTGCCGGAGGCGGGTTTCCTCTACGATCCGCAGATCCGCTCGCTCGGTCTGTGGATGGTCGATTCCGCGAACACGCTTTTGAACTATGTGCCGATCTTCCTGATCCTCTTCGCGCTGATCGCGATTTTGGAGGATTCGGGCTACATGGCGCGGATCGCCTTCATTCTCGACCGGATCCTGCACCGCTTCGGCCTGCACGGGCAATCGACGCTGCCCTTCATTTTGGCGGGCGTCTTTGCCGGCGGCTGCGCCGTGCCGGGCGTGATGGCGACGAAGGGCATCCCGGACGAGCGGGCGCGGCTTGCGACGATCCTCACCGTGCCGTTCATGAACTGTCTGGCGAAGATCCCGCTCTATACGCTTCTCATCAACATCTACTTCGTCGAGGCGAAGGGGCTCGTCCTCTTCTATCTGTCGACGATCACCATCTTTGCCGCCCTGCTCGTCGCCAAGCTCCTCTCCGTCTCCGTGCTGCGCCACAAGGAGACGGCACCCTTCGTGATGGAGCTGCCGCATTACCATCTGCCGACTTTAACGGGGGTGGTGCGCCGCTCGATCGACCGCACCTGGCTCTACATCAAGAAGGTCGGCACGGTGGTCGTCGCGGTTTCCGTCGTCGTCTATGTGCTGTTGCAGTTTCCGGGCCTCAGTGCCGACCAGGAAGCCGTCTATGAGGGGCGGGCCGAGGCCGCGATCGCCGAATTCTACGACGAGATGGCGGGCAATCCCTATCTTGCCGCCGTGCCCGATCAGGCGGCGCTCACCGGCCTCGTCAACGTCTACACCGATTACCGGACCGAGAAGCTGATGGCGCAGGGGGCGGAGGCCTCGAGGGCCGTCGATGCGCGCTACGAAACCCGTTATCCCGACTTCTATCCGTTCCTGAAACGCTCCTCCGACAAAGAGGCGCGCGCGGCGGAGCGCGCGTTGAAGACGCTTGCGACGACGCGCAAGACGCTGAGGCGCGAGATGAAGGAAGAGCGGATCGTCAATTCGCTCCTCGGCCAGGTCGGGCGCAGTCTCGAACCGGTGACGCAGTTCGCGGGCTTCGACTGGAAGATCAACGTGGCGCTGCTCTCGTCTTTCGCGGCGCGCGAGAGCTCGGTCGCGACGCTCGGCGTTCTTTTCCAGCCGTCGGATGGCGAGAACGACACGCTCGAAGAGCGCATGGGAACGGAGCAGCGCGCCGCCGGCTATTCGGCGCTCGGAGCCGTCGCGCTCATGCTCTTCTTCGCGCTCTATCCGCCCTGCCTCGCCACGACGATCATGGTGCGCGTGCAGACGCAATCCTATCGCTGGATGATCTTTTCGATCGTCTTTCCGACTTTTCTCGGCCTGAGCGTCGCGAGCGCCGTCTTCACGCTCGGCGGCATGTTTGCGCTGTCGGGGCTTGAGACGCTGACGATCACTTACTTCACGGCGTTCGCGGCGGTGATCCTCGTCGGGCTCTTCAAGCGCCCCTTCGGCCGGGTCCTGCCGCCACCGGGCTATTCGCCGCGAGGCGCCGTGTCATGAGGGGAGAGAGCCGATGAACGCCGAAACGCAGCCGGCGATCGATCTGAGCCGCGAGGCGGCGACGGGGGGCTTCGAATGGCTCGCCGTTGCAGCGATCGTGCTTCTGGCCGTCGTCTTTCTGAAGAAAAAGCTCTTCCGGCGGCGGCCGTCCTGTGTCGATTGCGTCGGCCGCGGCAGCTGCAAGGAGGCCTGTTTCGCCCCGCTTGCCGTGCCGGAGGCGGAGGCCAGTCGCGACGGCGGACATCATTCCGCGCATTCGCGCCCGGACCTCACACCGAACGGGTGATGCCGCCGTCGATGCGGATGTTCTGGCCGGTGATGTAGCCGGCCCCGTCGGAGGCGAGGAAGGCGATCGTCGCGGCGACTTCCTCCGCATGGCCGTAACGCCCCATCGGGATGCGCGCCCGCCGGTCTTCCTTTTCCGGCAGGCTGTCGATGAAGCCCGGCAGGACGTTGTTCATGCGCAGATTGTCGGCCGCATATTTGTCGGAGAAGAGCTTGGTGAAGGCGGCGAGCCCCGCCCGGAAGACGCCGGAGGTCGGAAACAGAGGATCCGGCTCGAAGACGGCGTAGGTCGAGATGTTGATGATCGTGCCGCCGCCAGATTTCAGCATGTGCGGCGTGACGAGGCGCGTCGGGCGGATGACGTTCATCAGATAGACGTCGAGGCCGGCGTGCCAGTCGTCGTCGGAGATGTCGAGGATCGGCCCCTTCGGCCCGTGCCCGGCGCTGTTGACGAGGACGTCGATGCGGCCGAAGCGCTCGATCGTGCCGGCGACGAGGCGCTCGAGATCTTTGGGCGACTGGTTGGAGCCCGTGACGCCGAAGCCGCCAAGCTCTTCTGCGAGCTTTTCGCCCTTGCCGGAGGAGGAGAGGATCGCGACGGAAAAACCGTCTTCAGCGAGCTTGCGTGCCGCCGCGGCGCCCATGCCGCTGCCGCCGGCGGTGATGATCGCGACTTTTCGCTCTGCCATGTCGGCCTCCTCGAGATTTGTCCCGCCGCTTATGGCATTGCGGCGTTGGCGACGAAACGGTGTTCGGCAGGCGGGCGCGCCGCGAGCCGATCCGGAGCTTCAGGCGCTTCGGCGGGCTTTCTCGATCGAGGCGAAGAGGTCGAGCGCCTCCTGGGCTCCGAGCGCCTCGGAATAGAAGAAGCCCTGCGCCTGGTTGCAGCCCTGCTCGGCGAGAAGAAGGCGCTGCTCTTCGGTTTCCACGCCCTCCGCCGTGACTTCGAGGCCGAGGCCTGCGCCGAGGCCGACGAGCGCTTTGACGATCGCGGCACTTTCCGGATCCGTCGCCATCGAATGGATGAAGCTGCGGTCGATCTTGATGCTGTCGAGCTTGAAATTGCGCAGGTGATAGAGGCTCGAATAGCCGGTGCCGAAATCGTCGAGCGCGATGCGCACCCCGGCCTGGCGGAGCGTTCCGAGCGTCGCCTGCGCCGCGGCGAGGTCGCGCACGAGCGCGCTCTCGGTGATCTCCAGTTCGAGCCTTTCGGCCGGAAAGCCGGTGCGGCCGAGAAGCGCGATGACCTTGATGCCGAAATTCGGATCGCGCAGGAGAAGCGGCGAGACGTTGAAGGAGAGCATGGTCTTGTCAGGCCAGGTGGCGGCGTCGCGGCAGGCCTTGCTGAGAAGGAGGTCGGTCAAGGCGGCGATGAGGCCGCTGTCTTCGGCGACGGGGATGAAACGATCCGGCCCGATCTTGCCGAGCTCGGGGTCGTCCCAACGCGCCAGGGCCTCGAAGCCTTTGACGGTGCCCGTCTTCATATCGACGAGCGGCTGATAGCTCGGCGTGATCTCCTGCTTTTGGATGGCCACGCGCAACGCCGCCTCGATGCGGCTGCGCTCGCGCACATGCTGATCCATTTCCTCTTCGAAGAAGCGCATGGCCGAATGACCCTGGCCCTTCGCGCGGTAGAGCGCGATGTCGGCCTTGCGCAAGAGTTCGGCCGGCACGCCGCCGTCCTGAGGCGTGAGGGAAATGCCGATCGCCGTGCCGACCGCGTGTTCCCCGCCGCCCGCGCGGATCGGCGGGGTGAGCGCGTCGATGATGCGCAGGGCGAGCCCGGTCGCCGCTTCGGCGCCCGAAATATGCGTGGCGAGCACGGCGAATTCGTCGCCGCCGAGACGCGCCACGAGATCGTTGCCGCGCACCGCGCGGCGCAGCCGGGCCGCCACCTGCATCAGGACTTCGTCGCCGGCCGCATGCCCGAAGACGTCGTTGACGCGCTTGAAGCTGTTGAGATCGAGCATCATCACGGCATGGCTCGCATCGCTTCCGGGCGGCGAGGCCGCGGCCTCTTTCAGCGCGGCGTCGAACTGGCGCCGGTTGGGCAGGCCGGTCAGCGCGTCATGAAAGGCGAGGCGCTGGATTTCCCGCGCCGTGCGGGCCTTTCGGGCGGCTTCCTGGCGCTCGCGGATCATGCGGCGGACGGCCCAGACGAGCCCGAGCAGGAAAACGACCGAGACGGCGATCAATTCGTCGCGCTCGATGCTCATCTCCGCCGGCGTGTTGCCCGCCGCGTTCGCAAAGATGTCGATGACGATGCCGACATAGAGCATCGCAAGCGTGGCGATCAGGACGATCGGAAAATCGATGAAGCGGAATTTATGGCGGAGCACGAAGGCGATGGTCCTCTTCACGGATGGTCCGGACATGAAAGGTTTCAACCCGCAATGTTCTTTTTCGCTCCATACGGACAATCGATGAACGGGGTCTAAAAGGCGCGCGCACCACGTGCCTTCAACGGAGCTGAACGGGAATTCTAGCCGGGAATCGCTTGTGGGGGCCTTGTCGCCCTGTGCCAGCTCGGCTAGCGCGCCGCGGATTGCGGCAGCACGAAGGGGCCGGGCGGAACGACGCCGACGCCGAGCCGGCATTCGAAGACATCTTCCAGAAGGTCGTCGGTCATGACCTCGGCCGGTGAGCCGATGGCGCGCGCCCGCCCGTCATGCATCATCACCACCTTGTCGGCGAACATGGCCGTGAGGTTGAGGTCGTGGAGAACGGCGAGGACGCCGCCGCCCGCGGCTGCGAACTGGGCGGCAAGGCGCATGATCACGAGCTGGTGGCGGATATCGAGGGAGGAGACGGGTTCGTCGAGGAAGAGCCAGCGCGGTTCGCCGTCGGCGATCGGCGCCCAAACCTGGCAGAGGACGCGGGCGAGCTGCACGCGCTGCTGCTCGCCGCCCGAGAGCTCCTGATAGAAACGCCCGGCAAAGCCTGCAAGATCGACGCGCCGCAAGGCTTCCTCCGGCAGCCGCCTGACCTCTTCGGGCGGCAGTCTGGCCGAGGCGCCGTTGAGACCGAGGCCGACGACCTCGCGCACCGTGAACGGGAAGGAAAGGGCCGTCGCCTGGGGCAGCACGCCGCGCAGGGCGGCGAGCTCGAAGGGTTTCAGGGCACGGCTGTCGCGGCCGTTGATGCGGATCGTTCCCGTCGAGGCGAGCTCGCCGGAGATGGCGCGCAAGAGCGTCGTCTTGCCCGAGCCGTTCGGCCCGACGATGACGGTCATGGCGCCGGCCGAGGCGGTGAAGCCGACATCGCTCAGGATCTGGCGCCGGCCGAGGCTGACGCAAAGCTCCTCCACTTCGATCATCTTGGCCCTCACAGATCGAGCACGCCGCGCCGGCGCAGCAGGATCCACAGGAAGAAGGGTGCGCCGACCGCGGCGGTGACGATGCCGATCGGAAATTCGGCCGGGGCCACGATGGTGCGGCTGATCGCGTCGGCGAGAAGCAGCATGACGGCGCCGAGAAGCGCCGAGGCCGGCAGCAGGTAGCGGTTGTCCGGCCCGATCAGAAGCCGCAGGAGATGCGGCACGACGATGCCGACGAAGCCGATGCCGCCGGAGACGGCGACGGAGGCGCCGGTCGCGGCCGAGACCGTGACGATGGCGATGAGTTTCATGCGCTGCACGGGAATGCCGAGATGATGGGCCGCCGCCTCGCCGAGCGCCATGGCGTTGAGCGAGCGGGCGAGAAACGGTGCGGCAAGAAGGGCCGCGACGATGATCGGGCCAGCGGCGGCGATCTTGACCCAGCTGGCGCCGGCAAGCGAGCCGAGCCCCCAGAAGGTGAGGTCGCGCAGCTGCGCGTCGTTGGCGAGAAAGACGAGGATGCCGGAGACGGCGCCGGCGAGCGCCCCGAGCGCGATACCGGCCAGGAGCATGGTGGCGATCGACGTCTGCCCGCGGCGGGTCGCCACCTGATAGAGGATCCAGGTGGTGAGGAGCCCGCCGAAGAAGGCCGCAAACGGCAGCGCGTAGATACCGAGAGGCGCAATCACCGGAGCGAGCACGCCCGAGCCGAGAACGATGATGACGATCGCTCCGAGACCGGCCCCGGCGGAGACGCCGACAAGGCCCGGATCGGCAAGAGGATTGCGGAAAAGCCCCTGCATGACGGCGCCGGAGACGGCGAGCGACGCGCCGACGAGGCTGCCGAGAACGGCGCGGGGCAGGCGGATATCGCCGATGATGAGCCGGTCGCGCGCCGACACCTCGCCGCCGCCGAAGACGAGATCGCGCAGAAGCGGCAGGGGAGAGACGTCGGAGGCGCCGGCCGTCAGGCTGAAGAGGAAAGTGGCGCCGAGAAGAAACGCCAGAAGAACGATCGTCGCCCTCGCCACGAAGGAGCGATCCCCGACGGGCAGCGACCGGCGCTTCGCCGCCGCCGGCAGAAGGATGTCGAGCGTCATGGGAGGCGCCCTCAGTTGGAGGCCGGCGCGCCGTAGAGCGCCCGGTGGAGCTCGCGGGCGGCGGATGCCGCGCGCGGACCGAAGCCGAGAAGATAGAGCCCGTCCATGCGGATGAGGTTTTTCGCCTCGCCCGCCGGTGTCGCGGCGAGGGCCGGATTGGCGAAGACCTGATCGGCGCCGATGCCGTGGCTTGCGCCTTGCGCCATCATCAAGATCGCATCGGGCGCCGCATCGAGGACGGCTTCCTCGGAGAGCGCTTTGTAGCCTTGGTAGCCGGAGATGGCGTTTTCGCCGCCGGAAAGCCGGATCATCGCGTCGGCGGCCGTGCCGGTGCCGGCCGCGAGGAGTTTTCCGCCCTGCATGGAGAGGAGGAAAAGGACGCGCTTGGGCGAGGAAACGGCGGCGGTCTCCTTTTCAAGCGCGTCGAACTCGCCGCCGACCTCATCGGAAAGCGCCTGAGCCTCTTCTTCGGCGCCGAGCGCTTTCCCCACCTCACGGATCTTGGCGAGCACGCTGTCGCGGTCATAGCCCTCGTCGATGGTGACGAAGGGCACGCCGGATTCCTTCAAGACGTGTACGGCGTCGGGCGGGCCGCTGCCTTCGATGGCGAGGATGCCGCCCGGATTGACGGAGAGAACGCCTTCCGGGGCGAGCTGGCGCATATAGCCGACATCGGGGAGGGCTTTCGCTGCCTCCGGATAGGTGCTGGTCGTGTCGCGGGCGACGAGCCTGTCCTCCTCGCCGAGCGCATAGACGATCTCGGTGATCGATCCGCCGATGGCGACGAGCGAGGCTTTTGGCGCAAAGGCTGCCTGCGTCTGTGCGCTCGCCGTATCCTCTGCCGCGGCCGGGGCGGCAAAGAGGGCGAAGCCGAGAAGCGCCATGGCAAGCGCGCGAGCTTTGACGCGTCCCGCCTTCAGTCCGCGCGCGTCCCGACCTGGCGATCCGCATCTTGGCGATCCGCGTCTTGGCGATCCGCACCTTGCCGATCCGGTCCCTGTCCTGTCCGTCATGGCCGTCCTCAATCCGTTCGATGTCGTCGGTTCGATGTTGGGGGCATCCTAACTTCCTTGCCAAAGAATGTTGACAAAAAAAATCAGACTTTCTACGCAGCTCATATATGACGTGAAAAGTCAGGTTTTAACGCGGGCGTCACCGACCGCAAGAGGAGTAGGGCATGGGCTGGGGCAGGCGTGAGGACGAGGGCGGAAGGCGCGGCTGGGGTTATCGGCCGAAATGGCATGGCGCATTGTTGGCCAGTGCCGCGTCGCTGGCGCTGTCCGCTCCGGGCTTTGCGCAGGAGGCGGCGGTCGCAGAGCGTGACGCGTCCGAGGCTGCGCAGGAGGCCCAGCCGAAGGTGACGACGCTCGACGAGATCACCGTCATCAGCCGCACCCGCGAAAGCGCCATCGAGACTATGGCATCGGTGAGCCGGCTCGGCCAGGAAGAGCTCGATCGCAAGATGGCGACGACGCCGCTCGAAATGCTGCAGGGCGTGCCGGGTGTTGCCGTCCAGGCCGATTCGAGCCGCCTGAGCTCCTCCGTCAACATTCGCGGCCTGCAGGATTTCGGCCGCGTCGCCGTCATCGTCGATGGGGCGCGCCAGGATTTCCAGCGCTCAGGACACGGCACGCAGAGCACCTTTTGGATCGACCCGATGCTGGTGAAGCAGGTCGATGTCATCCGCGGTCCCGTCGCCAACACCTATGGCTCCGGCGCGATCGGCGGCGTCGTCATGTTCGAGACCAAGGATGCGCGCGATTTTCTGAAGGAATGGGAGCGATACGCCATTTCCTTCACCGGTCAGTACGAGACCAACGGCAATGGCTGGACGATGAGCGGGACGGGGGCCGCCCGCATCAACGACAATATCGACGTTCTCGGCAATCTCGTCTGGCGCGACTATTCCGAATATGACGACGGCCATGGCGACGAGGTGTCGGGCACCGGCTTCGACGTCTTGAGCGGCATGCTGAAGACGAGCATCCGCCCGAACGATTACAGCGAGCTGCGTCTCGGCTGGATCGGCACCGACGACGGCTGGGAGGAACGATCGGGTGCCTCCGATCTCGATCTGACGCAGAACACGCTGACGGCGCGCTACGCGCTCGACGATCCGGACAATCCCTGGATCGACCTCCACATCAACGGCTCCTGGAACCAGGCGAAGCTCGACCAGGAATATCTGACGGATGTGCGCCAGTTCGACCCCGTGACGGGCGAGGTGATCAACGTTCCGGCGGGCTCCAAGACCAGCTACGATCTCGACACCTACGGGATCGATCTGTGGAACACGTCGCGCTTCGACACCGGCGCGCTGGCGCACGAGCTCACCTATGGCGGCGACTGGCTGAAAGACGAGGTGACGACATCGAGCCCGCTCGGCGGCAGCGATGTCTATACGCCCTCCGGCGATCGCAAGGTGTGGGGCGCCTATGTCCAGGACAAGCTCACCTGGCACTGGTTCGAGGTCATCGGGGCCCTGCGCTACGACAGCTATGAACTCGACGGCACGGATGTCGACAGCGACGGCGACCGGCTGTCGCCGCGCCTGACCGTCGGCGTCTCGCCCTTCGAAGGGCCGGTCCTCGGCGGGCTGCAGGTCTACGGCACCTACGCGGAAGGCTACCGCTCGCCGACGACGACGGAGACCCTGATCAGCGGTCTGCATCCTTCGGGCGTCGCCTTTCCCTTCCTGCCCAATGCCGATCTGCGCCCGGAGACCGGCAAGACCTGGGAATTCGGCGTCAATTACCGGCGCGATTCGCTCTTCGTCGCCGACGATCGGCTGCGCCTGAAGGCCGCCTATTTCAACAACGACGTCGACGATTTCATCGACGGGCAGACGCTGTCGGCCTTCGATCCGACGAGCGGCTGTCCGCTGCGGCCGGATTTGTTGGGCAGCCCGACCTATGCGCCGATCTGCTTCCAGTATCAGAACTTCGCCGAGGCGCGGCTGCACGGCTTCGAGCTCGAAGCCGCCTACGATGCCGGCTGGATTTTCGGCGGCCTGACGGCCTCCATCATCGACGGCTGGCGCAAGGCGGACGGGGTCAAGGAGGATATCGTCTCCATTCCGGCGTCGCAGCTCGGCGGGTCTCTCGGCTTTCGCCTCCTCGAACAGCGCCTCAGCTTCGGTGGCGAGGTGGAGCACAACATCGCCCCGGACGGGGCGGAATACGCCAAGGATTACACGCTCGTGAACGCTTTTGCGCGCTACGACGTGAACGAGAATTTCCGCGCCAGCCTGCGTGCGGAGAACCTTTTCGATGTGCGCTACGCCAATCCGCTCAACGCGACCACGACGTCGGTCGTCTACGAGCCCGGCTTGAGCGTGAAGCTCGGCGCCACATTGCGTTTCGGTGGCTGACTCGGACGGCCAGCCGCCGGACAGAGGAGGCCCGCGGGGACGGTGAGGCTCATCCCCGCGGGCCTTCCGCATGCGCCTTGGGAGATTTAGACGGACGAGGGGGGACCTCGATATGGAGAGCGTTCAGATCACGGCGCCGGCCGCGCGGCGCATGCAGGAATTCTTCGCCGCCGAAGACGGCACGCCGCTGCGCAACGCCTTTGGTGCAAAGCGCGTGGTGCATCCCTCCTTCGGCGCGCAGATGGTGCCGGAGGAGAGCCGGGAGGCCACGTGGCGGGAGCTCACCCGCCGGCCGCGCGCCCGCAACGGCGTCGCCTATCTGCACGTGCCGTTCTGCGAAAACCATTGCCTGTTCTGCGGCTTCTATCAGAACGCCTGGAGACCGGAGGCGGGCCCAGCCTATGTCGACGCGCTGATCGCGCATCTGAAACGCGATGCCGGTCTGCCCTATCAGGCGGAAGGCGCGCTCGACGCCGTCTATTTCGGTGGTGGCACGCCGACCGTCCTCTCGGCGCCCGATCTTGCCCGGCTCATCACGGCGGTGCGCACATATCTGCCGCTCGCGCCCGATTGCGAGATCACGGTGGAGGGGCGGCCGCGCAGCTTCGATGACGACAAGATCGCGGCGATTTTCGATGCGGGCGCCAACCGCGTCTCGCTCGGTGTCCAGACCTTCGACACGCGCCTTCGCCGCTCACTCGGCCGGCGCGCCTCGCGCGAGGAGCTGATCGCGTTTCTCGACCGGCTGGTGAAAGCCGATGGCGGCGCGATCGTCGTCGATCTCATCTACGGCCTGCCCGGTCAGACGCTCGAGGCCTTTCGCAACGACGTGGAGACGGCGATCGCCATCGGTCTCGACGGGGCGGATGTCTATTCCTTGAAGCTCATCCCGCACGCGCCGCTGCGGGCCGCGATCGACAAGGGCAAGTTCCCGCCGATGGACCGCGCCGAATTCGGCCTCTTTTATGCCGAAGCGAGCGAGGTGTTTGAACGGGCGGGCTGGCATTCGATCTCCACGACGCATTGGCGGCAGGGGGAACGCGAGCGCAACATCTACAACCACGCCGTCAAATCGGGCGCGGAATGCCTCGCGTTCGGGGCGGGCGCCGGAGGCTCTCTCGGCGGGTATTCCTATGGTATCGGCGATGATCTGCGCGCCTATCAGGAGGCGATCTCCGCGGGCCATTGCGTCGTCGGCCGGCTGACGCGGCAGCCGGAGAACCACGACCTCTTCAGTCTGATCAAGAGCGAGATGGAGCTCGGGCGGCTCAACGTCGCCTGGCTGTCGGCGCAGCTCGAACGCCGCGCCGGGCTTCAAGGCGACGTCGTGCTCGCGCCCCTCTTCGCGCAATGGCAGCGGGCGGGGCTGGTCGAGGCGGACAAGAGCCGGCTCCGCCTGACGCTCGCCGGCCGCTTCTGGCAGGTGACGTTGACGCAGAACCTGCTGGAATGGCTTCAGGCGCAATTGTGCGAGGCCGAGACGGCGGGCGGATGACGCGCCGGCCGCCGAAAGGCCGGCACGCCCTCAGGCGCGTTCGAAGCCGCGGCGGCGGTCGAAATCCGTAACGATGCGGTCGGCCTCGTGCTGCTCCCAGCGCGCGCTATGGAGGTAATGCTCGATCACCTCCTCGCCAAAAGCTTCGCGCAGCATTGTGGAGCCTTCGAGCGCGGTGATCGCCTCGCGCAGCGTCTTCGGGACGTCGCGATCCGCGCGGTCGTCGGCGCTGTAGGCGTCGCCCAGAAACACCTCTTCGAGCGGCATGTTCTTTTCGATGCCGTCGATCCCGGCGGCGATCAGGGCCGCGAAGGCGAGATGCGGGTTGAGATCGGCCCCGCCGATCCGGCATTCGATGCGGATCGCCTTGCCGTTTTCGCCGCACAGACGGTAGCCGGCCGTGCGGTTGTCGAGTGACCACAAGACCCGCGTCGGCGCGAACGTGCCGGCCGTGAAGCGCTTGTAGGAATTGACGTAGGGCGCGAGGAAATAGGTGATCTCGCGGGTATGGGCGAGGAGGCCCGCCACATAGGCGCGCATCGTCTTCGACATGCCGTGTTCGCCGTCCGGGTCGAAGAAGACCGGTTCGCCCGACAAACTCGTCAGCGATTGATGGATGTGGGAGGAATTGCCGGCATGATCGGTGTCCCATTTCGCCATGAAGGTGATGGCGCGGCCCTTCTGCCAGGCGATCTCCTTGACCGCATTCTTGATGATGGCGTGGCGGTCGGCCATCGTCAGCGCATCCGAATAGCGGACGTTGATTTCGCCCTGGCCGGCATCCGCCTCGCCCTTGGTCGCTTCCACCGGCACGTCGGTGCCGGCGAGGCCGTTGCGGATGGCGCGCATGACATCTTCCTCTTTGGAGCTCTGGAAGATGTTGTAGTCGCCGTTATAGGCGCTGAAGGTGTTGAGCTTCTGGAAGGCGGACGCTTCCGCCTCTTCATAGCTCTCCCTGAACATGAAGAATTCGAGCTCCGAGGCGGTCATGGCGCGAAGGCCCATCGCTTCCAGACGCTTCAGCTGCTTCTTCAACAGCGCGCGCGGCGAATGCGGCACCTCCTCCAAGGTTTGCGGATCGAGGACGTCGCAGATGACGAGCGCCGTCGCTTCGAGCCAGGGGACCCGCCTCAGCGTCGCGAGATCCGGCCTCATGACGTAATCGCCGTAGCCGGTCACCCAGTTCACCGACCGGTAGCCCTCGACGGTGGTCATTTCGAGATCGGTCGCCTGCAGATAGCTGCAGGAGCGGCTCTCCTTCCAGGCGTGGTCGAGGAAGAAATCGACATGAAAGCGCTTGCCCATGAGGCGCCCCTGCATGTCGATCTGCGCGGAGAGGACCGTATCGATCTCGCCGGCCGCAGCAAGGGCCCTCAATTCCTCCAAAGTGAGCCTGCCGCTCATGCCGGTTTCCTCTGTGTTATCTGTGCCGTGGCGGGAATCATCCGCCGCGCGGACCTGAAAGCGTCGCCTGTGTGCCCCGCGGGACGATTGACGATGCCGCGGACCACGCCCTATCCACCAGCCAGCCGCCTCCCGCAAGCCTTGCAGGCACGTCCCTTCGTAGGGCCTTTGCGGTGCTGGCCGGGCCGCACGAAGGAGGCAGAGAAGGCGCATGTCCAAGACCACCCAGGCGACGCTGGCTCTGAAGCGGGCGGGTGTCGCTTTCGCCGTGCATCTTTACGAGTACCATCCCGACGCGGCCCGCATCGGCCTGCAGGCGGCCGAGGCGATCGGCGCCGCGCCGGAGCGCGTGCTGAAGACGCTGATGGTGGAGGTCGATGGCAAGCCCGTCTGCACCGTCATTCCCTCCGACCGCGAGCTCAGCATGAAGAAGGTCGCGGCGGCCTTCGGCGGCAAGCATGCGGAGATGATGAAGCCGGAGGCGGCGGAGCGGCTGACCGGCTTCCATGTCGGCGGCATCAGCCCCTTCGGGCAGAAGCGCAAGGTGCCGGCCGCGATCGAAGAGGCGGCGATGGCGCATGAACAGGTCATCATCAATGGCGGCCAGCGCGGCGTCATGGTGGAGCTCGCACCGGCCGATGCGCTCAAAGCCCTCGGCGCCAAGGCGGCGGCGCTGATTGCCTGACCGCGCTCCGATTGCGGGATGAGGCGGTAGGCAGGCCGCGGCCGGCATGCTAGACAAGTTCCTCTTTCGTTCCTGACGGAGCCTTTGATGGTCCGACGCGCCGGCAGTGCCGATCTGCCGCTTCACAATGGCCGTGTCCCGGCCTGGCTCGGGCAGAGGATGACGGCGCTCGGCACGGTGATGACGGAGGCGATCGTCCACCATTACGGCCGCGACGAGTTTCTGCGCCGGCTCTCCCATCCCTTCTGGTTTCAGTCCTTCGGCGCCGTCATGGGGATGGACTGGCATTCCTCCGGCATCACCACCTCCGTCATCGGTGCCTTGAAGCGCGGGCTCGCGCCGCTTTCGGGCGAGCTCGGGCTGCATGTCTGCGGCGGGCGCGGCCGGCATTCGCGCAAGACCCCCGACGAGCTTGTGGCGATCGGTGGGCGTGTCGGCTTCGATGGGACGGCGCTTTCGCGCGCGAGCCGCCTCGTCGCCAAGGTCGACTGTGCCGCGCTACAGGACGGGTTCGACCTCTATCTGCACGGCTTCATCGTCACCGACGACGGCAAATGGGTGGTCATTCAGCAGGGGATGAACGGTGAGACGCGGCTTGCCCGCCGCTATCACTGGCTGTCGGAAGATCTGACAAGTTTCGTCGATGCGCCGCATGCGGCGATCGAAGGCCGCAATCAGGGCAGAATCGTCAATCTCGCCGACCACCGCGCGGCCGCCTCGCGCGAGCGCCAGATCGATCTTCTGCGCGATGTCGGCGTCACCGGCATCGTCCGCGAATATGCCGCCCTCGAGGGCAGGCCCGAGCCTGCGGCGGCCGAGGAAGAGGCGCCGCTTCTGCCGCATCTCATAATGCCCGCGCACCACGATGTGCGCCCGAAAGACGTGGTGAGCCGGCGGCTTCATGGGGCGCTCGCCGCCGCCGCCGAATGCGGGCCGCAGGATTTTTCCGAGCTGCTCCTGACGCCGGGCGTCGGCGCCCGCACGGTGCGCTCGCTCGCCATGGTGGCGGAGGTGGTGCATGGCGCGCCCTGCCGCTTCACCGACCCGGCCCGCTTCTCGCTCGCCCATGGCGGCAAGGACCAGCATCCCTTTCCGGTGCCCACAAAAGTCTATGACGAGACGATCCGCGTCATGCGGCGGGCCGTCGATCGGGCAAAGCTCGGCCAGGACGACAAGCTCGATGCCATCAAACGCCTCGACCGGGAGGCAAGGCGGCTCGAAACCGTGGCGGACGGCCCGACGCTTGCCGAATATACCGGCGAAGAGATGCGCCATGCGGCAGCCTATGGCGGGCGCAGCGTCTTCGGCTGGGAAAGCGAGGTGCAGGCGGCGGCGCGGCGGCCGGGGAAGGCCAGGAGCGAAGGCGCGCCCGCGGCCAAGCCCGTGCGCGGCCAAAAATCGGCGCCTCCGACGGACGATCTCTTTACGGGCGATCTTTTCTCCGCTGATTCTTCTGGGGCTGATCTTTCGAGCGCCGCGCCCGCGCGAGGCCGGCAAAGGCGCTCTGGCTGAGCGTGACCCTTGCGCGAGGGACGGAGGCTGCCGGCGCGACACCGATGCGCTATGGAACGATGCGCTATGGAACGGGGCGCTCTCAAAGGCGCAGGCAAGCGGAGAGAACGATTTTGACCACCATCTACGGCATCAAGAACTGCACGACGATGAAGAAGGCGCGCGCCTGGCTCGACGAGCATCAGGTCGATTACGCCTTCCACGATTACAAGACGGCGGGCATCGAGGAGCCGCGGCTTCAGGGCTGGGCGGATGCGGCCGGCTGGGAGAAGCTTCTGAACCGCGCCGGCACGACGTTTCGCAAGCTGCCGGACGAGAAGAAGGCGGATCTCGACCGCGACAAGGCGATCGCGCTGATGCTGGAGCAGCCCTCGATGATCAAACGCCCGGTTCTGGAGGCGCCGACAGGGCTTCTCGTCGGCTTCAAGCCGGAGGAATATGAAAAAGCGCTCGGGTGAGGCGCGAGCGCATTTGGGCGCTCATCCCTGCGGATGTGGGTGTGATTGCGGAGCGCCCCGCGTCTCGGCGGCTTGAAATCCCGTGAGATCAGGGCGGGCATGGACACTCGCCGATTGCGTATGCCGGAGCACCCAGACGCCGAAGCAGAGCGCGTAGAGATAGGCCGCGAATTCGAGCATTTCCTCCACCCCCTCGTGGTGGAAGTCCTCGCCGGCTTCGCCGATGAACAGCAGGAGCGCAGCGATGCCGAGCGGCCAGAAGGCGAGGAACCAGCGCGGCCTGATCATCTCCGCGATGTCATCGCGCCGCCAGAAGAGGCCGATGAGAGCGACGGCGGCGCCGCCGCTGAAGAGGACGGCCTTCCACGATCTTTCGATGCACGCGCCGCCATCAAAAGTGTGGCTTTCGCAGGCGGCCATTCCACAGGGCCGTTTTCGGCAAACCAGGCTGCGGCATGAGACGTCTGAGTCTCGACGAACCAGCCGATTGCGATGCCGATCACCGACAAAGCGACGCCGAAGCCGAGCCAGCGCGGAACAGAAGGATATGTTTGGGAGGGAATCATGGGACTGCGAATGTCTCATGACGGTCCGATGACAGAGTGTCAATCAAGCTGAACGGTCGCTGCGGATCGGCGTTAAGATCCTGAGCGGGTGGGGTGAGCATAGAGACGCTGCTTGCAGCGCCCACAGAGCTTCTCGTCGGCTCAAGTCGGAGGAATACGAAAAGCGCTCAGGAGCGAAATGGGGGGCTATGAGTGCCGAGGCGGAGCGCTCTCTGCAGCTTGCCTCGATCGGATCGCAATCCGAGGATTTCACGACGAAATCTATCTGTTCAAAGGTCGTTTGAAGAAGGCGCTGGAGACCACGCTCGCGGCGCTTCAGGCCAAACGTTTCGAGCGCCTTACCTGGGAGAGGGCTATGGCGATGACGGACAGGGCCGCCCCGATACGCCTGGCTGGTGGCATTGGACGGACAACGCGGCTGCGCTTCTTTTCCTCAAAACGCGTCTCGCCGAAGATCATGGTCGTCGCGAGATCCACCTGTGTTCGAGGCCTCTGGCCGATGTGTCTTCGGGGACGTTTTGCAGTTTTGACTGGGTTGTTTTGTTGAGGTTTAGTCAATCCGACAGTTGCACAGCCTAGGTCATTTGGATGCGACGGTAATGAGTAAATTTCTGCAATTTTTTATGTATTACTTGATAATAATCGTCGTTGGGGTCGTTATAGAATTAAACCTACCATTCGGTCATTGGGTTAACATGGCAATAGTAGCCGTATGTGGCTTCGCGGCGGGCGGGGGTATTGCTTGGCTTCTCCGTGCGGAAGAGTGAACCATAGAGCGCGAATTTGAGCGGTTGCGCAGTCTCAACGCGGATGCGGACCGGATCCCGCAGCCAGCCAGACATGCGATTCGTGCAGCTCACGCTACAGACATCCAGGGTCGTCTCTAGGCGAACAGTCGCGGAAAGTTCTTCGGGAGAATGGTGCCCAGGGGCGGATTCGAACCACCGACACGCGGATTTTCAGTCCGCTGCTCTACCAACTGAGCTACCTGGGCATGGCCGGCGAGGCGAAGAGCCTCCGGCGGCTCGGGCGATCAGCCCGAAGCGATCGGCCTTATAGGAGACGTCGCCGCCGCTGTCCAGCCGTCTGGCGCGTTAAGGCGTGGATCGTTGTCGCGTCGCCGTCGGCGCGCTTTTGGCGGCGCGGCGGGGGCCGCCCTTAAAGCTAATTTTACGCCGCTGCGTCCAAGGAGAGTGCGGGGGGCAGCGAAGCGATGGGCGATCTCGCAAAGCCGAAAGACGTGGGAGCCGGGGGGGCCGAGAGGGCCAACCCGATCGAGGCGAGCCGGAAGGGACCGGAGGCCGAGGCGCGAAGGCCGCAAAGCCTCCTCGTCGCTCTGCCGGGTGTCGATCTCCGTACGGTCATCGAAACCATCGCGCTTCTGCGGTCGCTCGACGGCCAGCCGGGCCTTGATCCCTTCAATCGCCGGCCGGAGCAGGCCCTGAGCTGAGCCGCGCGACCCGCGCCTCTTTTGCGGGCGGCAACGAAATTTGCGGCGATCCCCACAGAAAAATCGGGTTCGCAGGAAAATTCGTCACACCCTGTGATCGTCTGCGGGTTCCCTCCGAGGGGGCGAGCGCGGGCGCCACGGCCGAACGAGACCGTGCGCTTTTTCAACGAACTGCCCTTTGTTTCAGATCACTTCTAAGATCTGCCTGCCGCGTCCGCAGTCGCCTCTTGCGGGAGGTCAGAGAACGCTCGCGCGGCGGATGACGTTGAAATTGCCGCCAAAGCCCCGCATAACCTTAACAAATTCTTGAGCGGAAGACGGGGCAATGGCGGCGCATCTATTCGCTGTACCAAAAGAAGTTGAAGATACAGAGCGGTCCGTCTTCAGCGTCACGGCCGACGCCTTCTCCGTGAAGGTCACCGCGGATGGCGATGCGTTCTTCTTCGTCCGTCTTGAAAAGACTGGCCGCGGCGAGGTGGTGGTCTCCGACTTCTTGGGGGGATCGCAGGCGGAAGAGGATTTGATCCTCGCGCTCGACTACGCCCTCAGCGAATTGCGCGCCGAGGAGCTGGAGCGGCTGATTTTCCGCGACCTCGTGCCCTGCGGCATGGAGGACGGGCGTTTCGGCTACAAGCTGGAGCGGGCGAGCGAGCTTGCCAAACGCGCCAGCGATCGCCTCGCGAAGCGGCACGGCTGCACGGTCCGCTCCTTCGCGGTCGAACCGCGCGCCGGCAAAATGGACGCACATGTGGGCTTTGCCGCCGCCTGAGCGGCGCAACCGACCCGTTCATCCGAAAGAGCCCCGATATCGGGCCTGAGGCGAGGCCCCGGCCTCAATCCTCGTCGTCGCTGCCGCCAGGCTCCCGAACGGCCTCGCCCGGAATGCGATAGGCGCCGCCGAGCCAGCGGTTGAGATCGACCTCGCGACAGCGGGTCGAGCAGAAGGGCGCCTCCTCGGCGCTCGCCGGCTTGCCGCAGATCGGGCAGCGTTCGACGGCAGGGCCGCGACGAGGCCGCGTCGGGCGTGCGCTCATGCCGCAGGCTCCGTCCAGCGTTCGTAGACGTCGAAATGCTCGCCGGCGAGAAGGTTCATGGTTTCAAACAGCGGCAGTCCGACGACGTTGGAATAAGAGCCGATGAGTTTCACGACGAAAGCCCCGGCACGGCCCTGGATGGCGTAGCCGCCGGCCTTCCCCTGCCATTCGCCCGAAGCGAGATAGATCTCGATCTCGCTGCGCGACAGACGTTTGAAGCGCACGCGGCTTTCTACGAGCTTCTGCCGCGTCGCGCCCTTCGGCGTCAGCAGACAGATCGCCGTATAGACGCGATGCGCCCGCCCCGAGAGGAGCCTGAGGCAGGCTGCGGCTTCGTCCGTCACTTCCGGCTTCGGCAGAATCCGCCGACCGACCGCCACCACCGTATCGGCGGCGAGCACATAGGCGCCTTCGAGCGCCGGGTCGCGTCTGGCGGCCCGGGCCGCCACCTCCGCCTTGGTCCGGGCGAGCCGCCGTGCCATCGAACGCGGCAATTCCTTGCGCTCCGGCGTTTCCTCGATGCCGGCGGGGAGAAGGCGATCGGGGATGATGCCGATCTGGTCCAACAGCGCCAGGCGTCGCGGCGAGCCGGAGGCGAGCACAAGGGGGGCGGGGGGTTGCTTGTGGCGGTTCATTGGCCGTGGCGGCTTAAATCCTGCGCGCGGAGGCCCAAAGGCCGTCCGCAGCGGGCTATTTGTAGCGGTATGTGATGCGCCCCTTGGTCAGATCGTAGGGCGTCATCTCGACAAGCACCTTGTCACCGGCGAGCACGCGAATGCGGTTTTTGCGCATACGCCCGGCGGTGTGGGCAATAATCTCGTGGTCGTTTTCCAGCTTCACTCGGAAGGTGGCGTTGGGCAAAAGCTCAGTGACGACACCGGGAAATTCCAAAACCTCTTCTTTGGCCATCAATCACCTTGGGTTAGATTGGCGAGGATACGTACCCCAAACGTTTCAGCGTGTGAACCGGTTCTTAAGGGGTCGAGGCCGCTTTCGTCAGCCCTTTCGGGGCTGAACCAGCCTCTGCTCGATGTTTCGGGCAAGCCTGTCCCGCAGTTCGCGGTAGGCGGTGAGGATCTGTTCGCGGCTGCCTGTCGCCTGTGTCGGATCGGGCGTCGGCCAGTATTCGACGTCGATCGCGAGCGTGCGCGTCAGCTCCAGAGCCTGGTGATGCGCTTCCGGCGACAGCGTGATGGCAAGATCGAAATTGAGATCTTCCAGCTCCGCCAGGCTTTTCGGCCGCGACTGGCTGAGCGCCAGCCCCTTTTCGGCGAGAACGGCATCCACGAAAGGATCTCGCCTTCCGGGCATGACCCCGGCAGACGCGACATAGATATGGGGTCCGAGGGCCTCGCGTGCCAGGGTCTCCGCGATCGGCGAGCGCACCGCATTGCGTCCGCACAGAAAAAGGATCGAAGCCGGCTGTCTCGAAGCCTGCGCCGCCACGGGGGTCAGCCCCGCCAGTGCAGCACGCAGACCAGCGTGAACAGGCGGCGTGCCGTGTCGAAATCGACCTCGATCTTGCCTTTCAGGCGCTCCTGCAGGAGGCGGGAGCCTTCGTCATGCACTCCGCGACGACCCATATCGATCGCCTCGATGCGCCGCGGCGAGCCGCTCTTGATGGCGTCGTAATAGCTTTCGCAGATGACGAAATAGTCTTTGACGATCTTGCGGAACGGCGACAGCGACAGAATGTGCGTCATCACCGGCGTGTCGTCTTCCTTGCGGATGTCGAAGACGAGGCGCCGTTCGGCGATCGCCAGATTGAGCTTGTAGGGGCCTTCCTCCTTGCAGACGGGGGCGAACGAATTCTCGTCGATCAGATCGAAGATGGCGACGGCGCGCTCGTGCTCGATATCGGGCGGGCCACGCCCGATCGATTCATCCAGATGGACAGCGACGAGCCGGTTCTTCTGCCCCGCATTCGCCATCACCCGGCCGCCTCACCGATTCATTCGGATGGTGAGGGCGCGCGCATGCGCCTCCAGACCCTCCGCACGCGCCAGCGCGATCGCGGCCGGGCCGAGATCGGAAAGCGCCGAAGGCGGGCAGGAGAGGATGGAGCTGCGCTTCATGAAATCGAGCACCGACAGGCCCGAGGAGAAGCGCGCCGAGCGCCCGGTCGGCAGGACGTGGTTGGAACCGCCGACATAATCGCCGATCACTTCCGGCGTGAAGCGCCCGAGGAAGATCGCGCCGGCATGGCGGATCTTTGGCAGAAGCCGCTCCGGATCGTCGATGGCGATCTCCAGATGCTCCGCCGCGATGCGGTCGGCGAGCTCTGCCGCTTCGTCGAAATGCTTGACCGTGATGACGGCGCCGAAATCGCGCCAGCTCGCCTCGGCGATTTCGCGGCGCGGCAGGAGCGCCGCCTGGCGATCGACTTCTTTCGCGACGGCTTCGCCGAAGGCCTGATCGTCCGTGACGAGGATCGACTGCGCCACCTTGTCGTGCTCGGCCTGCGACAAAAGGTCGGCGGCGAGCCAGGCCGGATCGTTTTCGGCATCGGCGATGACGAGGATTTCGGACGGCCCGGCGATCATGTCGATGCCGACCGTGCCGAAGACACGCCTCTTGGCGGCGGCCACATAGGCATTGCCGGGGCCGACGATGATGGAGACGGGCTTGATCGTCTCCGTGCCGTAGGCAAGCGCGGCGATCGCCTGCGCCCCGCCGACGCGGTAGATTTCATCGACGCCGGCAAGCTCGGCCGCGACGAGAACGAGCGGGTTGAAGACGCCGTCGGGCGTCGGCACCGTCATGGCGAGCCGTTCGACGCCGGCGACCTTCGCCGGCACCGCGTTCATGATCACCGAGCTCGGATAGGCGGCGGTGCCGCCGGGCACGTAGAGGCCGGCGGAATCGACCGCCGTCCAGCGCGTGCCGAGCGTGACGCCCAGCGCATCTTCATGGCGCGTATCCTCCGGCATCAGCCGCTCCTGGCCGGCTTTGAGTCGGTCGCGAGCGAGCGTCAGCGCCTCGAGCACGTCTTTCGGGCAGTCCTCGACCGCGCGCTCGATCTCCGCCCGGCCGATCGCGGTGCCGCGGGCCTCGAGATCGACCTTGTCGAAGCGCGCCGTCAGCTCGGCGAGCGCGTCGTCGCCGCGGGCGCGCACATCGGCGATGATGTCGCGCACGGCCTCGTCGACCTCTGCGGCCATCTCGCGCTTGGTGGCGAGAAACGCCGCGAAGCGTGTCTCGAAATCTTCATCCGTCGTGGAAAGTCTGAGCGCCATGGATCAAGCCCCGCGATCTTCAGGATGTCATGTGACGCGGCTGGCGCGGCGTCGACCAGGCGGGGCCAAGATCGGCAAGCCGCGCTTCGCAGCATTCGACCTTGAGCTTGATGGCCGCATCTCCGGCAAAGACGAGGGTCACCTCGCCGGCCGGAGCCGCGGTCGGAGCGAATTGCACGGCAAGCAGCGACAGAACGCGTTCGCCATCGTTGCGATCGATGCCGAAGCTTTTCGCCTCTTCCACGCGCTCGAAATGCAGGACGGCGCGCCGCCGTTCGAAGACGCGCGAAAGGGCCCGCCGCTCGGGCGCCGCCTCCCAGGCAAACCGGTTCATCGGGAGGAGGAGGCGCTTTTCCTGCGGCAGCCATTTGATGTCGCCGACCTTCACCACCGCATCCTGAACATACGCGGAGATGATCTGCAGATCTTCCTCGTCCATTGCCATGAGACGCAGACGACCGCTCGAAGCCATGAACCCCTTCCCGATCTGACCTTATTGGCCGCTTCCGTTGTGGCCGCACCGATCTTGGCGAAGCCGCAGGCTCGCGCCTGCCGCTCCGCCATCGCGATACCGGCCCAAATCTCCCTTTTAGGCTCTAGGGCCTCGCCGCGGTGAGGGCAAGGCGCGAACCGGTCCAGGATGCCTCAGGCGCGGACGCGCTCGATCTCGGCGCCGCAGGCGGAGAGCTTCTCTTCGAGGCGCTCAAAGCCGCGGTCGAGATGGTAGACGCGGTTGACCGTCGTCTCGCCTTCGGCCGCAAGACCGCCGATGACGAGCGAGACGGAGGCGCGCAGATCCGTCGCCATGACCTGTGCCCCCGTCAGCTTCTCCACGCCGCGGATGGTCGCCGTCTGCCCGTCGAGACGGATATCGGCGCCGAGACGCGACAATTCCTGCACATGCATGAAGCGGTTTTCGAAGATCGTCTCGGTGATGTGGGAGGTGCCGTCCGCCCGCGCCATCAAGGCCATCAACTGCGCCTGCAGGTCGGTCGGGAAGCCGGGAAAAGGCTGGGTGGTGACTTCGACGGCCTTGAGCGGTCCGCCATTGCGCGCCACGCGGATGCCTTCGTTGGTCTCCGCGATCTCGATGCCGGCGTCGACGAGGGTGTCGAGGGCGGCACGCAGGAGATCGGGCCGCGCGCCGGTCAAGGTGACCTCGCCGCCGGTCGCCGCCACCGCCATCGCATAGGTGCCGGTTTCGATGCGGTCGGGAAGCACGGAATGCTCCGCCGCGGAGAGCGACGGCACGCCCTCGATGTGGATTTCGCGGGTGCCGGCGCCTTCGATCTGAGCGCCCATCTTCATGAGGCATTCGGCGACATCGACGACTTCCGGCTCGCGCGCGGCGTTTTCGATGACGGTTTCGCCCTTGGCGAGGGCGGCTGCCATCATCACCGTATGCGTCGCGCCGACCGAGACGCGCGGAAAGATCACGCGTCCGCCGACGAGACCTTTCGGCGCGCGCGCCTCCACATAGCCGCCTTCGACGGACAGCTCCGCACCGAGCGCCTGAAGCCCGTGCAGATAGAAATCGACCGGGCGCGTGCCGATGGCGCAGCCGCCCGGCAGCGACACGCGCGCTTCGCCCATGCGGGCCAAGAGCGGGCCGATGACCCAGAACGAGGCGCGCATACGCGACACGAGTTCATAGGGCGCCGTGGTATCGACGATCTCGCGGGCGGAAAGCTCCACCGTCTCGCCGGCCACGACCTCGTGCGTGGAGCGTTTGCCGCGCACCGTGTGATCGACGCCGTGATTGCCGAGAATGCGCTTCAGCAGGGACACGTCGGCGAGATTCGGCACATTCTTGAGCGTCAGCGTCTCCCGGGAGAGGAGGCTTGCGATCATCAAGGGCAGGGTGGCGTTCTTGGCGCCTGAAATCGGGATCGTCCCGTTCAGGCGATTGCCGCCACGAATGCGAATACAATCCATCAATGCTCCTCTTGCGGCGTCTCGCCCGGGTTCGTCCCGCTTTGCCGCTTACGTCTTGTCGGAAACCGCGTCCGCGGATCGATCCGCCGCAGACCCGTCGCTTGCCGCGCGGGCCTTTTCCTTGCGTCGTTTCAGATTCGCCCTCAGCGCCTCGGCGAGCCTTTGCTCGCGCGCCTTGCGCGCCGCGTCTCGCGCCTCGTTCTTGTCCGGTTTTGCGCCCCGCATCGATCCTTCATAGACGAGCTGCCGCATGCAAGGAAGTCCAGTTGCAATCGGGCGAAAACGAGGCTCGGGCGGGGTGGATAGAGAGGATGCGGTCCTGCGTGTCCTTGTCGCAACAGGGGGCGTGCCAGACGCCTGTAACAGGGGCAGGCGACACCGATGCTGCAGAGACGGACCCGTTGAACCGGTGCTCGGAAGGAGGAGCAGGGGGCGTTGCCTCGGGTCGAAATCGCCCAGGCAGGGCGGCTGGCCTGTGTCGAGCTTGCCTCAGGCGTGAGATTGCGCGCCTCGGCAGTTGCATGGCGCGGGCGCTTGTGGCATGGACCGGGCGCCTGAGGAACGGTTGCGCCGGTCCGGGACGCCCCGCGGGCGCCTTTTGGACGGCACGGTCACGGAAAGCCGCAGTAGCTCAGTGGTAGAGCGCACCCTTGGTAAGGGTGAGGTCGGGAGTTCAATCCTCCCCTGCGGCACCATTTTTCGGTTTTCAGAAAAGAGATGACGGTTTGGCCCCGTGCCAGCGGCCGATGGCCGCCGACACGCGTCCGCCGAGATGTCGGCGTCGAGGCAGACTACCCCATCACTCCCTCAATCTTCTCTGCGAGTGCAAAGTCTTTTTCCGTCAGGGAATCGGCGTCGTGGGTGCGCAGCGCGACGTCGAGGGTGCCGTATTTGACGGTGAGGTCCGGATGGTGGTCGGCGGCTTCGGCGAAATGGCCGATGGCGTTTGCGGCCAGCAGGCTTTTGGCGAAATTCTTGGTTTTGTAGCTGCGGCAAAGATAGCCGTCTTCGACGCGCCATTCCGGCAGACGGGTCTTGGCTTGTGCGGTGGCGTCGTGATCTGAGAAGTGGCGGGTTTCGGCCATGAAAGGCTCCCTCGGCTGGCCGCGGGGGCCCTCAGCGTCCTATGCGCCGAGCGCCTCCTTGCGGCGGATGATCGTGGTGCCGGCGCGCGCCTTTTCCAGTTCGAGCTTTTCCACCCGAAGCGCGACGATCGCGGCAAGCGGCTCTTCCAGGATCCGGGCGGCGATTTTCTCCGCCAGGGTCTCTACAAGGTCGAAATGCCCTTCGGCGACGATGGTTTCGATCGCATCCGTCAAAGCGTCATAAGAGAGAACGTCTTCGAGCTTCACCGGTTCGCCGGCAGGAGGGGCCGCGCGCGGCTGCGTCGCGACCGTCATGTCGAAGCGCACCTGTTGGGGCCCGTGCCTCTCACGCTGATAGGCGCCGATGCGCACCGGCAGAACGAATTCCGACACGAAGACGAGGTCGGCGCCTTCTTGCGCGGCAAGCCGCAACATGTCTTCGGCTTTGGCCAACATCGTCATCGGTCCTCAGGAGATTGCTGTGAGGTTGCTGCTGAGATTGCGGCGGCTGCGAGGACGCCCGCCCAGGCAGGTTTGTAACCGCTGGATGCTTGAAAGGCTCCACGGAACGCGCCGCCCGATGGCGCTGTGGACAAAGGTGGACGAGCGACCGGCGGCGATGCTCATGCCTGCCGCTCCGGCAGCATGTCCTGAAGGCGCAGAAGGGCGATCTTTTCGACCTCGTGGCAGGCGGTCGCAAATTCCGTCTCCCGGTCATGCGCGAGGCGGTCTTCGAAGGCGGTGCGGATCTCGTCCTTGTTGCGCCCCTTGACCGCCATGATGAAGGGAAAACCGAATTTCTCCCGGTAGCGCCGGTTGAGATCGCGGAAATGCTCGCGTTCTCCGGCATCGAGCTGGTCGAGCCCGGCGGATGCCTGTTCGGCGGTGGAGGCATCGGTGAGGGCATGCGCCTCGGCGAGTTTGCCGGCGAGGTCGGGATGGGCTTCGAGCACAGAGAGGCGTTTTTCTTCGCTGGCCGAACGGAAGGCGGCCGCCATTGCGCCGAAGAGACCGCGTGCCGTGTCATGCGCCGGCCCGAGCTCGCTCTTATAGGTGCGCTTGGCGACCCAGGGCGAGGATTCGAAGACGCTGCCGAAGCGCATCATGAAGGCCTCGCGGCCCATCTGGCTCGGCCGCACGAAACCATGCGGCGGGTGGTGGGCATGCCAGTGGCGGGCGATGTCGATGCGCCGTGCGATCCACACATCGTCGAGGCTCTGGATGTAGCCGAGGAAGCGCTTCAGCGCGGCGAAGCGGCCGGGGCGCCCGGCAAGGCGGCAATGCAGCCCGATCGACAGCATTTTGGGCTCGCCCGCGAGCCCTTCCGCACGCAAGGTGTCGAAGGCGTCCTTGAGATAGGTGAAGAAATCGGTGCCCGAGCCGAAGCCCTGCGCGGCGACGAAGCGCATGTCGTTGGCTTCGAGCGTGTAGGGGACGATGAGATGCGGGCCCGTCTCCCCTTCCACCCAATAGGGGAGGTCGTCGGCATAGGAATCGGAGGAATAGACGAAACCGCCTTCCTCCATCGCGAGCCGCGCCGAATGTTCAGACGAGCGGCCCGTATACCAGCCGAGGGGGCGTTCGCCGGTTGCCGCCTGATGCAGCGCGATCGCCTTTTCCATATGGGCGCGCTCGTCGGCGGCGGAGAAATCCTTGTAGTCGATCCATTTGTAGCCGTGCGAGGCGATCTCCCAATCGGCCTCCTGCATGGCGGCGACGGCTTCGGGATTGCGGGCGAGCGCGGTCGCGACACCGAAGACGGTGACCGGCACCTGGCGCTGGCTGAACAGCCGCCACAGCCGCCAGAAGCCGGCGCGCGAGCCGTATTCGTAATGCGATTCCATGTTCATGTGGCGCTGGCCGGGCCAGGGCTGTGCGCCGACGATGTCGGAGAGGAAGGCTTCCGAGGCCTCGTCGCCGTGGAGAAGCGCGTTTTCGCCGCCCTCTTCGTAATTGACCACGAACTGGACCGCGATCGCGGCCTCTTGAGGCCAGTTCGCCTTGGGGGGCGTGCGTCCGTAACCGAGGAGATCGCGAGGGTAACGGTTGGAACTGGTCATGATGTCAAATCCGTAGGCTCTTGCCTGAGATGGCCTGCCGCCGGCGAAGGGCTTGCCGCGCGGGCCTTTGCGTTTGCACCCCCGGGCGCTGGCCCGTCAATCCGCTCGCGACGGCACGTGGCGGTCGCGCGAGAGCCTGCCGCGGGGTCGAGGCGGGTTTTTCGGACCCTGCGCCTCGCCTCGGCAAGCCTCTCGCACGCGGAAACGGGCGAGGCGTTGCGCGAAGGGGTTGTGCAAAGAATGGCTGTGGCGCACCTTTGGGCAGAGGGGCAGACAAGATCGCGCGGAGTGTGCATGAGCCAAGGCCGTTTGACCACGCATGTCCTGGATACGGCCGCCGGCCGTCCCGCATCTGGTCTCAGGATCGAGCTCTTCGACGCGGCCGGCGAAAAGCTCCGCGAGGTTTCCACGAACGCCGACGGGCGCTGCGATGCGCCGCTTCTCGAAGGCTCCGATTTCAAGGCGGGGCGCTACGAGCTTCTTTTCCATGTGGGCGATTATTTTCGCGGGAGCGGCGTGGATCTGCCCGATCCGGCCTTTCTCGACGTGGTGCCCGTGCGCTTCGGCATCGCCGATCCCGGCACGCATTACCATGTGCCACTTCTCGTCTCGCCCTACGGCTATTCCACCTATCGGGGGAGCTGATGGGCAAGGCGATCTGCTTTCTTCTCGGCGACGAGCCGCGCCGCGTCACGGATCGCCCGCCGACGGAGACGATCCTCGAATATCTGCGCCGGGAGGAACGTCTGCCGGGCACCAAGGAAGGCTGCGCGGAGGGCGATTGCGGCGCCTGCACGGTGGTTCTGGGCGAACCGGACGAGACGGGTGGCATGGCCTATCGCAGCGTCAATTCCTGCATCCAGTTTCTGCCCTCTTTGCATGGGCGCCAGCTTCTCACCGTGGAACATCTGAAACGTGACGATGGCAGCCTCCATCCGGTGCAGCAGGCGATGGTCGCGCATCACGGCTCGCAATGCGGCTTCTGCACGCCGGGCTTCGTCATGCAGCTCTATGCTGGCTTTCTGACCGGTGAGGCGACGACCCGGCAGGAGGTGAAAGACTGGATCGCCGGCAATCTCTGCCGCTGCACCGGTTATGGGCCGATCATCGACGCCGGCGTCGCCGCGCTGAAGGATGGCGGGCATGGCCGCGGCGTGGGACGGCCCGAGGCGGCGGAGACGGCCGCAAAGCTCCGCGCGCTCGACAACGGCGCCATGCTGCGCATTTCGCACCGCGACGAGACGGGCCGCGAGCAGCGCTGGTTCACGCCGCGCTCCATCGAGGAACTCGCCGTCACCTATTCCGGCTATCCCGACGCCGTGCTCGTCGCCGGCGCCACCGATGTCGGGCTCTGGGTGACGAAGAAACGGCGGTTCCTGCAGACGGTGATCGACGTCACCCGCGTCGAAGAGCTCCAGGAGATTTCCGAGACCGAGGAGACGCTGTCGTTCGGCGCGGCCGTGTCGCATCGCCGGGCGGCGGAGCGGCTCGGGGTGATCCATGCGGATCTCGGCGAGCTGATGCGCCGCTTCGCTTCCGTGCAGATCCGCAATACCGGCACGGTCGGCGGTAACATCGCCAATGGTTCGCCGATCGGCGATCTGCCGCCCGCGTTGATGGCGCTTGGGAGCCATCTTCATCTGCGCCGGCGCGACGAAGAGCGGAACTTGCCGCTTGAAGATTTCTTCCTCGCCTATGGCCGCCAGGACCGCAGGCGCGGCGAATTCGTGGAAAAGGTGGTGATCGACAAGCTGCCGGAGAATGCACACTTCGGCTGCTACAAGATCTCCAAACGCTTCGACCAGGATATTTCCGCCGTGATGGGCGCCTTCCGCGTCGACCTCGACGGCGAGAAGATTTTGGCGGCAAGGCTCGCCTTCGGCGGCATGGCGGCGACACCGAAGCGGGCGGCGAAGGCCGAGGCGGCCCTCATCGGCGAGACTTTCGGCGAGGCGGCGTTCCGGAAGGCTGCGGCGGCGCTTGCGGAGGATTTCACCCCGCTCGACGATATGCGCGCCTCCGCCGCCTACCGGTTGAAAGTGGCGCAGAATTTGCTCCTTCGGTTTTCCATGGATCGAACCGATGACGGAGAGCGCGTGCACAGCGTCCTGGAGCTTGCCTGATGGATGAAAACCTCATCCAGGACCGCGGTGTCGCCGGCACCGCGCGGCAGGCGAGGCCGCATGCGGCGGCGCGGCACGAGAGCCGGGAGAGGATCGCGGGCGGCGTTGCCCGGCCCGAGCCGCATGACAGCGGCGCAAGGCATGTCTCGGGCGAGGCCCGCTACATTGACGACATGGCCGAATTGCCGGGCACGTTGCACATCTATGTGGCGATGAGCGACCGCGCCCATGCCGAGATCAAGAAGCTGGATCTTGAAAACGTGCGCGCCGCCCATGGCGTCGCCTGCGTGCTGACGGCCGCCGACATTCCGGGTGAAAACGATGCAAGCCCGGTCTTCGGCGACGATCCGGTGTTTGCCGACAAGATCGTCGAGTATCACGGCCAGTCGATTTTTGCGGTGGCGGCCGAGACGCTGGCGCTGGCGCGCGCGGCGGCCGACAGAGCGGAGATCGTCTACGAGGACCGCGATGCGGTGATCACGCTCGACGAGGCGCTCGAAGCCGGTGCCGATCTTCTGCCGCCGCACGAAATGCGGCTCGGCGATTGCGATGGGGTGCTCGCGCAAGCGCCGCACAAAGTTTCAGGCCGGGTGCGCATCGGCGGCCAGGATCATTTCTATCTCGAAGGCCAGATCGCCTATGCGCTGCCGGGCGAGGATGGCGACATCATCGTGCATTCCTCCACCCAGCATCCGAGCGAGGTGCAGCACAACGTGGCGAAGGTGCTGGGTCTGCCTGACCATGCCGTGACGATCGAGGTCCGGCGCATGGGCGGCGGCTTCGGCGGCAAGGAAAGCCAGCCCGCACTCTTTGCCGCGATCGCAGCACTCGTCGCGGCGAAGACGGGAAGGCCCGCCAAACTCCGCCTCGACCGCGACGACGACATGGTGATGACCGGCAAAAGGCACGATTTTCTCATCGATTACGAGGCGGGGTTCGACGGCGAGGGGCGCATTGCCGGCGCGGCCTTCGACCAGGCGATGCGCTGCGGCTATTCCGCGGATCTTTCAGGCGCGATTGCCGATCGGGCGATGTTTCACGCCGACAACGCCTATACCTTGAACGCGGCGCGCATCCGCTCGCGGCGCCTGAAGACGCATACGGTGTCGAACACCGCCTTTCGCGGCTTCGGCGGGCCGCAGGGCATGGTGGCGACGGAGCGCATGATCGAGAAGATCGCCTTCGCGCTCGGCAAGGACCCGCTCGATATCCGCAAGGCGAATTTCTATCCGGCGGCGGGTGGTGCGCTGACGCCCTATCATATGGAGGTGACGGACAGTGTCATCGCCGAGATGGTGGAGGAGTTGGAGATAAGCTCCGACTACCGCGCGCGGCGCGCGGCGGTCCGCGCCTTCAACGCCACGAGCCCGGTGGTGAAGAAGGGGCTCGCTCTGACGCCGGTGAAATTCGGCATTTCCTTCACGACCCGGCATCTCAATCAGGCCGGCGCCCTCGTCCATGTCTACAAGGACGGCTCCGTCATGCTCAATCACGGCGGCACGGAGATGGGGCAGGGGCTCTTCGTCAAGGTCGCGCAGGTGGTGGCGGAGGAGTTCCAGATCGACCTCGCCAGGGTGAAGATCACTTCAACGCGCACCGACAAGGTGCCGAATACCTCGGCGACGGCGGCCTCCTCCGGCTCCGACATCAACGGCATGGCGGCGCGGGCGGCGGCGCGCACCATCAAGGAGCGGCTCATTGCCTTTGCGGCCGAAGCTTACGGGGTGCCGCCCGAAAAAATCGTCTTTCGGCCGAACCGGGTTGAGATCGGCGACGAGGAGATGAGCTTCGCCGAACTCGTGGAGGAGGCCTATCTCGCCCGCATCTCGCTGTCGGCCACGGGCTTCTACGCGACGCCCGGCATCACCTATGACCGTGAGACGGCGACGGGCCATCCCTTCTTCTATTTCGCCTATGGCGCCGCCTGTTCGGAGGTCGCGATCGACACGTTGACCGGCGAGAACAAGGTCTTGCGCGTCGATATCCTTCATGAGGTCGGCCGCTCGCTCAATCCGGCCGTCGATATGGGCCAGATCGAGGGCGGCTTCATTCAAGGCATGGGCTGGCTGACGACGGAGGAGCTCTGCTGGAACGGCAAAGGCGAGCTCACCACGCATGCGCCCTCGACCTACAAGATCCCGACGGCGAACGATCGCCCGGACGATATGCGCATCAAGATCTGGGAGAAGGGCGAGAGCCAGGCGGAGACGATCTATCGCTCCAAGGCCGTCGGCGAGCCGCCCTTGATGCTGGCGATCTCCGTTTTCTCGGCGCTCGCGGACGCGGTTTCGGCGGTCTCCGATTACAAGGTCTTCCCCGATCTCGACGCGCCGGCGACGCCCGAACGCATACTCTTTGCCGTGGACGACGTGCGCCGGCAGGCGGCGGGAGAGACGGCCGCATGAGCGGTCTCGCCGCCAAGATGCGCGCCGCGCTCGACGAAGGCCGGCCGGCGATTCTCGTCGAAGTCGGCGAGGCGAAAGGCTCCACGCCGCGCGAGGCGGGGGCGGCGATGCTGGTGACGGAGACGGATTTCGCCGGCACGATCGGTGGCGGCATGCTCGAATACGAGGCGCTGGCCGAGGCCCGCCGGATGCTGGCGGGTGAGCGAAGCTCGGACGCGCGCGAGGTGCCGCTCGGCCCCGATCTCGGTCAATGCTGCGGCGGCCGTGTCGGCCTCTCCTTCCGGCGCGTCGATCGGGCGCTGGCGGCGGAGATGGAGGCCCGTGAGGCGGCCGAGCGCGAGATCTCTCCGAGCGTCGTCGTCTTCGGGGCGGGCCATGTCGGCCGGGCGCTCGCGATGGCTCTGGCACCACTCCCCTTCCGCACGACCATCGTCGATCCGCGCGCGGAAATGCTCAGCGATTTGCCGGAGGGCGTGGAGACGGTCTGGACGGCGCTGCCGGAGGCTGTCATCGCCGAGGCGGCGCCGGGTTCGGCCGCGATCATCGCCACGCACAGCCATGCGCTCGACTTCGCCGTCGCCTATGCCGCACTGAAACGCAGCGATTTTGCCTATACCGGGATGATCGGATCGAAAACGAAACGGGCACAGTTCGAGCGCTGGGCTTGCGGGGAAGGGCTCGCGCGCGCCAATGTGGACCGGCTGATCCTGCCGATCGGAAGCAGAACCTTGAAGGACAAGAGGCCGCCTGTGATTGCCGCGCTCGTCGCGGCGGAGGTGGCGGTCTGCTTGTTGGAAAAACGGCCATCCGTGCAGGCGGATGCGATAGCCACACGGACATGCAGGGAAAGACATGGCGACGGAAGGCACACCGCCACGGCTCGCGCTTGAAGGTATTACCAAGCGTTTTCCGGGCGTTCTCGCCAATGATGATGTGAGCTTCTCCGTCGCGCCGGGCGAGATCCACGCGCTTCTCGGCGAGAACGGGGCGGGCAAATCGACGCTCGTCAAGATCATCTACGGCGTCCTGCAGGCCGACGAAGGCCGGGTGCTGTGGGACGGCGAGCCGGTGTCGATCGCCAATCCGAAGGCCGCGCGGCGCCTCGGCATCGGCATGGTCTTTCAGCATTTCTCGCTGTTCGAGGCGATGACGGTTCTGGAAAACATCGCCCTCGGCCTCGACCATTCTTTCAGCTGGCGCGAGTTGCAGCAGCGCGTCGGCGACATCCTCAAGACCTACGATCTGCCGCTCGATCCGAACCGCGAGGTGCACACTCTGTCGGTGGGCGAGCGGCAGCGCATCGAGATCGTGCGCTCGCTCCTGCAATCGCCGAAACTTCTGATCATGGACGAGCCGACCTCCGTGTTGACGCCGCAGGAGGTGGAACGGCTTTTCGAGACCTTGCGCCGGCTGGCCGCGGAAGGCTGCTCGATCCTCTATATCTCGCACAAGCTCAACGAGATTCAGGCGCTCTGCGACACCGCCACGATCCTGCGGGGCGGGCAGGTCGTCGCCACCTGCGACCCGCGCGAGGAATCGGCGAGATCGATGGCCGAGATGATGATCGGCGCCTCGCTGCGCGACGTGAGCCGCAAGCCCGGCACCGACTTCGGCCCGGAACGGCTGCGCGTCACGCATCTTTCGGCGCCGGGCGAGGGGCCCTTCGGCGTGCCCCTCAAAGACATCAATCTTTCCGTGCGTGCCGGCGAGGTCGTGGGCATCGCGGGCGTCGCCGGCAACGGCCAGAACGAATTGCTGGCGGCTCTCGTCGGCGAGATCGAGGGCGCGGAAAGCGGCAACATCTTTCTCGACGGGGTGCCCTCGATCGCCGCCCATGTCGGCGACAGGCGGCGCGACGGCATGTGCTCCGTGCCGGAAGAGCGCAACGGCCATGGCGCCGTTCCGGCCTGCTCTCTCACCGACAATGCCGTGTTGACGGCGCGCCACCGCATGGAACTGGCGAGCCACGGCTTCATCCGCTATGGGGCGGCGGAGAAATACGCCGAACAGGTGATTGCGGCCTTCGACGTGAAGGCGACGGGGCCGCGCGCGCCGGCGGCGAGCCTGTCCGGCGGCAATCTGCAGAAATTCATCATGGGCCGCGAGATCCTGCAAAAGCCGGACGTCCTCATCGTCTCGCAGCCGACCTGGGGCGTCGATGCGGGCGCGGCGGCTGCCATCCACCAGGCACTCGTCGATCTTGCCGCCGCCGGTTCGGCGATTCTTCTCATCAGCCAGGATCTCGACGAGCTTCTGGCGTTGTGCGATCGCATCGCCGTCATCAATGGCGGCGTCTTGTCGGACATGCTCGACGTGGAAGGGATTTCGATCGAAAGAGTGGGCCTGTTGATGGGCGGCATGCATGGCGAGGATGCCGCCGGGAGTGGCGGCGACGGCGGCGGGCCGCGCCATGGGCCCCGCGAGGAGCAAGTTCATGCGGCTTAGGCTGGAGCCGCGCCGCGAGGCGAGCCGGACGATGCTCTACGGGACGCCGGTTCTGGCCGTCGCGCTCACCGTCCTTGCGGGTATCCTGATCTTTTCGCTCATGGGCTATGACGGGCTGGCGGCGATCTATCAGATTTTCGTCGCGCCGATCGCCGATCCCTATCGCTGGCAGGACCTCTTCGTGAAGGCGGCGCCGCTCATCACCATCGCGCTCGGGCTTGCCATCGGCTTTCGGGCCAATGTCTGGAACATCGGCGCGGAGGGCCAGTATATCGTCGGCGCGCTCGCCGGCACGGGTGTGGCGCTCGCCACCTGGGATATGGAAGGCTACTGGATCCTGCCGGCGATGGTCGCCGCGGGCATTCTCGGCGGTCTCCTCTGGGCCGCGATCCCGGCGTTTCTGAAGACGCGCTTCAACGTCAACGAGATCCTGACCAGCCTGATGCTGACCTATGTGGCGGTGCAGCTTCTCTATTATCTGATGCGCGGCCCCTGGCGCGACCCGGAAGGCTACGGCTTTCCGCAGACGCGCCTGTTCTCCGAATGGCAGACGCTGCCGACCGTCGTGCAGGGCACGCTCGTGCATCTGGGCGTCCCCGTCGCCTTCTTTCTGGCGATCGCCGTCTGGATCGTCCTGTCGCGCACGGTGACGGGCTTTCAGGTGCGCGTCGTCGGCCTTGCTCCGCAGGCGGCGCGTTATGGCGGCTTTTCCGCCCGCGGCACGGTCTGGCTGACGCTTCTCACCTCCGGCGCCTTTGCGGGTCTTGCCGGCATTTTCGAAGCGGCCGGTCCGTTTCAGCAGATGACGCCGCAGTTTTCCGTCAATTACGGCTTCACGGCGATCATCGTCGCCTTTCTCGGGCGCCTGCATCCGCTCGGCATCGTGCTTGCGGGCATGGTCCTGGCCGTGTCCTATGTGGGCGGCGAGAACGCCCAGACGGCGCTCGGCCTTCCCTATGCGGCGACCGGCATGTTTCAGGCGATGATGCTGTTCTTCCTGCTCGCGGTCGACATTCTCGTGCGCTACCGCCTGCGGGTGGTGGTGCCGGCCGATCTCAGCCGGCCGGTGGAAGCGCGCCATCCGCACATAAGGCAGGCGGACGAAGGCTCCCGGACGTCATCCACTCCCCTCGACAAGCAAAGAGAAAGTCTCAGCGCGTGACGACGGCGATCTTCATTTCGATCATCATGACGCTTGTCGGCGCGGCGACGCCGATCCTTCTGGCGGCGCTCGGCGAGCTCGTCGTGGAAAAGAGCGGCGTGCTCAATCTCGGCCTCGAAGGCATGATGCTGATCGGCGCCGTCACCGCCTTCGGCGTGACCTTTACGACCGGCAGCGCCTCGCTCGGTCTCGTCGCCGCGATGGCGGCGGGGGCCGCCGCCTCGATGATTTTCGCGTTCCTGACGCTGACCCTGACCGCCAATCAGGTGGCGACCGGGCTCGCGCTGACGATCTTCGGCATCGGTCTTTCCTCCCTCATCGGGCAGAATTTCGTCGGCCGCACGGTGAGCGGGCTCGAGCATATCTTCCCCGCCGCGCTCGCCGACGATCCGATCGGGCGCGTCGTCTTCGGCTATTCGCCGCTCGTCTATCTTTCGCTCGTCATGACGGCGTTCGTCGCCTGGTTCCTCACGCGCTCGCGCGCCGGTCTCATCCTGCGGGCGATCGGGGAAAGCGACGAGGCGGCGCATTCGATCGGCTATTCGGTCATCCGCGTGCGCTATCTCGCGGTCGCCTTCGGCGGGGCGATGGCCGGGCTCGGTGGCGCCTATTACTCGCTGGTGATGACGCCGATGTGGGCCGACCGGCTGACGGCGGGGCGCGGTTGGATCGCGCTGGCGCTCGTCGTCTTCGCCTCCTGGCGGCCGCTCCGGCTTTTGGGCGGCGCCTATCTCTTCGGCGCGGTGATGACGCTCGAGCTGCACGCCAAGGCCGCCGGCATCAATATCGTGCCGCCGGAATTTCTGGCGATGCTGCCCTATCTTGCGACCATCGTGGTCCTGACCTTGATTTCGATCGCGCCGTCCGGCCGTCGCAATGCGGCCCCGGCCTGTCTCGGCAAACCCTTCCGCGCCACCGGTTGAGCGCGGTTTTCTGATCCCGCACCTCGTGAACACCAGGGAGTTTTGTCAATGAGTAGAATGAACAGGCGCCAGATCTTGGTCGGCAGCGCCGCGACCCTCGCTCTTCCCGCTCTGATCGGCCGGGCCGCCGCCCAGGACGGGCCGCTCAATGTCGGTTTCGTCTATGTCGGGCCGATCGGCGATTACGGCTGGAGCCACGCCCATGACGAGGCGCGCAAGAAGGCGGAAGAGCATTTCGGCGACAAGATCAAGACGAACTACGTCGAGAACGTCGCCGAGGGCCCGGATGCGGAACGCGTCATCCGCCAGCTCGCGCAGCAGGGCAACAAGCTCATCTTCACGACCTCCTTCGGTTTCATGAACCCGACGATCAAGGTCGCGAAGCAGTTCCCGGACGTGCATTTCGAGCATGCGACCGGCTACAAGACGGCCGACAATGTCGGCATCTACAATGCCCGCTTCTATGAAGGCCGCGCCGTCATCGGCACGATCGCCGGCATGATGTCGAAATCCGGCAAGGCGGGCTATGTCGGCTCCGTGCCGATCCCGGAGGTGGTACGCGGCATCAACTCCTTCACGCTCGCCGCGCAGAAGATCAATCCGGACTTCACCACGCAGGTCGTGTGGGTGAACTCCTGGTACGACCCGGCCAAGGAAGCCGATGCGGCCAAGGCGCTGATCGACCAGGGCTGCGATATCATTTCCCAGCACACCGATTCCCCGGCGCCGCTGCAGGCCGCCGAGCAGCGCGGCGTCTACGCCTTCGGCCAGGCCTCCAACATGATCGACTTCGCCCCGAAGGCACATCTGACGGCGATCACCGACAATTGGGGCCCCTATTACATCGACCAGATCCAGAAGGAGCTCGACGGCGAATGGGCGCCGGGCAACATCTGGTGGGGCATCGAGAAGGGTCTCGTCGGCATCGCGCCGTACAACGACATCATGCCGGCCGATGTGAAGGAAGCCGCCGACAAGGTGAAGAACGGCATCGCCTCGGGCGAGATCCATCCCTTCTCCGGCCCGATCACCGACCAGTCCGGCGAAGTGAAGGTGCCGGAAGGCGACACGATCCCGGACGAGCAGCTCCTGGGGCTCGACTGGTACGTGAAGGGCGTTCAGAGCTAAGCGACATTGCCGGGCGGAGGCGGTTTCCGGCCGCCTTCGCCAGCAGGCGACGCCTGCAGCTTTTAAATGAGGACGGAGCGCTCTCCTGCGCTCCGTTGAGTCTCCCCCTTGGGAGGCGGTGACGGATGGGGACGGGGTTCGCATCGAGCCCATCCGTGCGCAATTGGGAGACGGAATGGGCGCGATCGTCTGGGAATGGCTGAGCCTTGCCGTGCGCTTCGTGCACGTGATCACCGGGATCGCCTGGATCGGCTCGTCGTTCTATTTCATCGCGCTCGATCTCGGCCTCAGGCGCCGTGACGGGCTGCCGGACGGCGTCACCGGCGAGGCCTGGCAGGTGCATGGCGGCGGCTTCTACCACATGCAGAAATATGCCGTGGCGCCGCATTTCATGCCGGACGAGCTCACCTGGTTCAAATGGGAGAGCTATTTCACCTTCCTCTCCGGCTTCGTGCTTCTCTTTATCGTCTATTATTTCGGCGCCGAGCTCTTCCTGATCGATCCGTCGGTCGCCGATATTCCCGAATGGGGCGCGGTTCTGATCGGCCTTGCCGGTCTCGGCTCCGGCTGGCTCGCCTATGACCGGCTCTGCCGCTCGCCGCTCGGGCGCCACGACACGCTTCTCTTTGTCGTGCTCTTCGTCTTTCTGGTCGTGGCCTTCTTCCTCTTCTGCCACGTCTTTTCCGGGCGCGGCGCCTTCATCCATTGCGGCGCGCTCATCGCCACGATCATGACGGCGAACGTCTTCTTCGTGATCATTCCGAACCAGAAGATCGTGGTCGCCGATCTGAAGGCCGGGCGGGAGCCGGCCGCGCATCTCGGCAAGGCGGCGAAGCAGCGCTCGCTGCACAACAATTATCTTACGCTGCCCGTCCTCTTCTTCATGCTGTCGAACCATTATCCGCTCGCCTTCGCGACGGAGTGGAACTGGCTGATCGCCATTCTGGTGCTGCCGACGGGCGCGCTCATCCGGCATTTCTTCAACACGATGCATCGGACGGGCCGGAAGCTCTGGTGGCCCTGGGTCGTGGTGGCCGTGCTTGTTGCTGCGATCGTGGCGCTGTCGCGCTTTCCGGGCTACGGGCCGCAGGAGGCGGCGGATGCCAGGATCGACAAGGATCCCGAGCTCGCTCTGATGGCCTCGATGCATTTCGACGACGCGCAGGCGATCGTCATGGGGCATTGCTCCATGTGCCATGCCGCCGAGCCGCTGTTTGAAGGGGTTCACACGGCGCCGAAGGGCGTGCTTCTCGACACGCCGGAAGAGGTCGCCCGCAACTGGCAGAGGATCGACATGCAGGCGGTGCGCTCGACCGCCATGCCGCCGCCGGGGGTTGCGGTGATCAGCCCCGAGGAGCGGCAGACGCTCGCCGCCTGGATCGGAAGCCGGACGACATGGTGAGCACGGAATCTCCCGCGCCGGGCCGGTTGGACGCGATCCGCGGCCGGCTTCTGTGGTTTGAGGCCGATCCCTATCTCGCCGGCGAGCGCGAGGCCGTGCGCTATCTCGAGGACGGGCTTCTCGTTCTGAAGGACGGGCGGATCGCGGCCGTGGGTGAAGCGGGCGTGCTCGCGACGACGCTGCCCGAAAATGCCGTCATTGCCGATCACCGCCCGCATCTCGTCATGCCGGGCTTCATCGACCCGCATCTCCATATGCCGCAGACGCAGGTGATCGCCTCCTACGGCGCGCATCTTCTGGAATGGCTGGAGAAATACACGTTTGTCGAGGAGCAGAAATATGCCGATCCCGGCATTTGCGCGGCGGCCTCGACCTTCCTTCTCGACGAGCTCCTGCGCTCCGGCACGACCTCGGCGGCGGTCTATGGCTCGGTGCATCCAGAATCCGCCGACGCGCTCTTCGCCGAGGCGTTCAAGCGGGACATGCGGCTTGTCGCCGGCAAGGTGATGATGGACCGGGCCGCACCGGACGCGCTCCTCGATACGCCGGAGACGGGATACGAGGATTCAAAGGCGCTGATCGAGAAATGGCACGGGCGCGGCCGGCTCTCCTATGCGATCACGCCACGCTTTGCCGTCACCTCCTCGGAGGCGCAGCTCGAGGCGGCCGGCGCGCTCGCCGCGGAATATCCTCAGATGCACATCCAGACGCATCTGTCGGAAAACACGCTGGAGATCGAAACCGTCGCCCGCGATTTTCCATGGTCTGAGGATTATACCGCCGTCTACGAACGCTACGGGCTGGTGCGGAAGAAGGCGCTGTTCGGCCATTGCATCCATCTCTCTAAGCGTGAACGCCAGGCGCTGGCGCAGGCCGGGGCCTCCGCGATCTCGTGTCCGACCTCGAACCTTTTCCTGGGCTCCGGTCTCTTCGATCTGGCGGCCATGCGCGCGGCCGAACCGGCGGTGAAGATCGGGGTCGCAACCGATATCGGCGGCGGCACCTCCTATTCGATGCTCCAGACGGTCTCGGAATTCTACAAGGTGCTGGCGCTCAAGGGGCAGAGACTGACGCCGTTCGAGGCCTTTCACATGCTGACGCTCGGCAATGCCGAGGCGCTCTGCCTCGATGACCGCATCGGCACGTTTCGGCCGGGAATGGAGGCCGATGTCGTGGTCCTCGACAGCGCCGCGACCCCGGCCATGCGCTGGCGCATGGAGACGGTGGAGACGCTGTTTGAAGAGCTCTTCGTGCTGATGATGCTGGGCGACGATCGGGCGGTCGCGGCGACCTATCTGATGGGTGCGCCCGCTTACAGTTCCGACAACGCTTAGCGGCGCTTCTTCGCCGTCGCATTCTTCGGGGTCACGTCGCGCAGGCGGGCATCGCCGGTCACATCGACCATGCCGATGCCGTGCTTTTCCCGAAGATGCTCGGTCAGAAGCCGGACATTGCGCAGATTGGCCTTGAAGTAGACGTCGCCGAGATCGCCGACGAGGGGCACGAGGCCGAGCGCGAAGTCGAAGCCGGCATTGCGCACCATCTTCGCCTTCACATCCGTGTCGGCGCCGAGCTGGTGGGCACGGTAGATGAGATAGGCGGAGATGACGCCGCCCGCCGCATCGCCGATGCCGGGGATGAGGCCGATCACGGAATCGAAGCCGAAACGGAAGCCCGGCACGCCGAAGCGCGCGTCCATGAGCCGTGCCAGCGATTCAAGCTGCTTGAGCTCGCGCTCCATCTCGACCGCGCTCCGGTTGCGCGACGAGGCGTGGTCGAAGCCGGTGTCGAAACGAGATGAAGCGGTGTGGTCCATGAAGCCGTAACGCGCTCGCCTTCTGCGTGTTCCCGCAAGCGTCTTCGCTTTGCGCCGTGCTCAGAACCGGTCGACGAGCTGGCCGTGCCAGATGGCGAGGCTCACCATGGCGCGGCGGAGCGCGGTGATGCCGGGCACGCGGCCGACCTTCAAGTCGGTGTAGAGGGCGAGTTCCTGCGGTGCGCGGCCGAGCGCCTCTTCGGCGAGGAGCTTGCCGACATAGGGCGCGAGCGCCACGCCCTGGCCGGAAAAGCCGGCGGCCGTCATGACGCCCGGCGCGATCTCGCGGATGAAGGGCATGCGCGCCGGCGTGATCGAGACGACGCCGCCCCAGCCATGGGCGATCTTGACGTCTTTCAGCTGCGGATAGACGCGCAGGAAATGCGGCCGTACGAAGCTGCCGATGTCGGAGGGGATGCGCCCGGCGCTGCTTTCGCCGCCGCCGAAGAGGAGACGACCGTCCGCCGATTTTCGCCAGTAGCAGATGACGAAATAGCTGTCGGAGGCACATTCGCCGCCGGGCAGAACGGTGTTTTCGAGATCTCCGAGCGGTTCCGTTGCCACCATGAAGCTGTTGACGCCGACGGTGCGCCCGCGGGTGACGGCCTCGAACGGACCTGAACGGCCGTTGGTGGTGACGATGAGGCGCTCTGCCGTCACCTCGCCGGACGGTGTTTGGACGCGAAACCGCCCGTTCTCTTTCCTGTGGGAGAGGGCGGGGCTGTCTTCGTAAAGGCGGGCGCCTGCGGCCTCGGTCGCGCCGGCGAGGCCGAGAAGAAAGGCGTAAGGGTCGAGATGGCCGGCGCCTGTGTCGCGACAGCCGCCGTAATAGGAGGGCGAGCCGACGGCCGCTGCCGCTTCCTCACGGCTCAAGACCTCGATGTCGGGATAATCGTAGCGCTCCCGCAGCGTCTCGACGAAATGGGCGTTTTCCTTTTCGTCGTCCGGCCGGTGGAAGACGTCGATGAGGCCGTTGGTGATCTTGCAGCCGAAGCGGGCGGCAAGGCTGCGCACGAGCGCTTTTGCCTCTTCGCCGACCTGCCAGAGTGCCTTGGCGCGCTCGAAGCCGTAATGCTTTTCGAGCCAGAGAATGTCGCGGCGCTGGCCGGAATGGATCTGTCCGCCATTGCGCCCCGACGCGCCGTAGCCGAGGCGGTCCGCCTCCAGCAGCACGACCCGCGTCCCCGCTTCGGCGAGATGCAGGGCCGCGGAAAGGCCCGCGAAGCCGCCGCCGACGATGCAGACATCGGCGTCCGTCTGCCCCGAGAGCGTCGGCCTTTCGGGGCGGTCACCTGCTGTCAGATGGTACCAGGAGGGCGGGAAAGGCCGCGGCACGGCTCGCTCGAAGGTTGGAGGGGTTAGACGCTGAGAAGGAGGTATTCACGCTCCCAGGGGCTGATCACCCCCATGAAGGTTTCGTATTCGGTTTCCTTGATGCCGCGATAGATGCTGACGAAGGGGCTGCCGAAGATTTCCACCAGTTCCGGCGTGTTCTCCAGAAGCTGGACGGCATCGAGGATGGAGCGCGGCAGGGTGAAGGGCGCGTCATAGCCCGTGCCGGCCGCAGGTTCGTCCGGCTCGAGCTTGTTGACGAGACCGAGATAGCCGCAGGCGAGTGAGGCCGCGATCGCGAGATAGGGATTGGCGTCGGAGGATGGGACACGGTTTTCCACGCGACGCGCCGCAGGATCGGAGAGGGGTACGCGCAGCCCGACGGTGCGGTTGTCGTAGCCCCAGCGCATGTTGATCGGCGCCGAGGTGTGCGGCGTGATGCGGCGATAGGAATTCACGAACGGCGCCATCATCGCCATGGCGCGCGGAATGTAGGTCTGCAGGCCGGCGATATAATAGAGGAATTCCTTGCTGGCCCCGCCGTCGGGCGTGGAGAAGATGTTGTCGCCCGTCTTAAGGCTCACCACCGAATGGTGGATGTGCATCGCCGAGCCGGGTTCGGCGGCAATCGGCTTCGCCATGAAGGTCGCGTACATCTCGTGGCGCAGCGCCGCCTCGCGGATCGTGCGTTTGAACAGAAACACCTGGTCGGCGAGTTCGACGGGATCGCCGTGGCGCAGATTGATCTCCATCTGCGCCGTCCCCGCCTCGTGGGCGAGCGTATCGATCTCGAGCCCCTGGGCTTCTGAGAATTCGTAGATGTCGTCGAAGAGGGCCTCGAACTCGTTGACCGCGGAGATCGAATAGGCCTGGCGGGCGCGCTCCGTGCGCCCGGATCGTCCGACCGGCGGCTCGAGCGGATAGTCCGGATCGAGATTGGGTTTGACGAGATAGAATTCGAGCTCGGGCGCCACCACCGGCTGGATGCCGGCGTCGTTGTAGAGCTGGATGACCTGCTGCAGCACCCGGCGCGGCGAGACTTCCACCGGGCGCCCGTCGCGGTGATAGGCGTTGTGGATGACATGCGCGGTCGGGTCGGACGCCCAGGGCACGACGGCGAGGGTGGAGAAATCCGGGCGGAAGATGAGATCGCCGTCCGTGATCGATTCGGCGTATTCCTCTTCGTCGCGGTCCGGATAATCGCCGGTGATGGTCTGGGTGAAGATCGCCGCGGGCAGCGTCATCGGCTTGTCGTCGAAGAACTTTCCGGTCGGCATCAGTTTGCCGCGGGCGACACCGGCCTGATCCGGCACGATGCATTCGATGTCTTCGATGGCCCGTTCCCGGCACCAGCGCCGGGCTTCTTCACTGTTGGCGACGCCGCGTCGGAGAGAGGTTTCCGGGTCCGTCGGCGTGGCCGTGGCTTTGTGCGATTCGGTCATGATCACCTCGCCCCCTTCATACCCGATGATGAGGCGAAGGCGAAGCTCGACGAATGGGCGGTCAAACGGCCGCCGGCGCAGCTCAGTCGAAGAGGTCGAGACCGAATTTGTAGGTGAGGCCGAGAGCCGCCGTGAACTGGTTCTCGCTGCCGACATCGGTGATCGGCGAATCCGCAGCATCGCCGACGAGGCGCTCGTAGCTGGCCTGCCCGACGACCGACCAATTCTCGGTGAAGGCGTAACGCGCTTCGAGCGAGGCTCCGACACCTTTGATGCCGCCGTCGGGATCGAAGACCGCAAGCCCCGAGGCCGCCGCCTGCTCCGGCGTGATGCCGAGATAGGTCTGCAGATATTCCGCATCGGCGAAGGAAAGCCGGGGACCGGCCGTGATTTCGAGCTTGTTGGTCGGATGCGTCACGAGATTGACGCCCGTCTCGCCGACGAAGCCGTCATGGCCCGTCACGCCGCGGCGCAGCGCGAGATAGGCTTCGAGATCGTTCCACCGGTATTTGACGGCACCGCCGAGCTCGACCGCCGTATCGACGTCGCCGATGCCGCGCAGCTTGGAATAATCGCTGTCGTCACGCTCGCGCACGACGCGGAAGGACGGGCTCACCGAAAGCCCCTGTTCCGGCTTGCCGCCGAACTCGCCGAAGACCGGCAGGCTGAGATAATGCAAGGCGACGAAGGGCTGGGGCTGGACCGTATAATCGTCCGCGCCCTCATAGGCGGGCTGGACCGAGGCGCCGGCGCCGAGCTCCAGAATGAGATCGTGGCTGCTCTTTTCGGCGGGAATGGGCGTTTCCTGCGCGGCAACGGGCGAGGTGGCCGACGAGGCGGCGATGAACGCCGCCAGGACACTGCCTGCGAACGCACGGATCGCGGCGCGCGGGTGAACCCGCCGCGTTTTCCCGGATCTGTCGGCTGGTCTGTCGGCCGAATTCTCGATGATGTCGCCAAGCTCTTGCATGGAACAATCGCTACCGGCTCCACGCTGCACAGCAAAGAAACGAATCGTCCGGCGATGGGCTTTTTCGGAAACCGTGGCGGTGCGGCCACGCCTCATGCCGCAGAGCCTGGTCGCGCCCGGGGTCAGTCGAGGGTGTTGCGGAAGCGGATGAGGGCGAGCGTGGCGATGACGCCGAGGAAGGCGAGGATCGGCCAGATTTCCGGCCAGACGAAGGAGAGGTCGCTGCCCTTCAGCATGATGCCGCGCACGACGCGCAGGAAATGCGTGAGCGGCAGGACATTGCCGAGGATCTGCGCCCATTCCGGCATGCCGCGGAAGGGGAACATGAAGCCCGAAAGAAGGATCGACGGCAGAAAGAAGAAGAACGTCATCTGCATCGCCTGGAGCTGCGTGCGGGCGAGCGTGGAGAAGGTGTAGCCGAGCGTCACATTGGCGGCGAGGAAGATGGTGACGGCGACGAGAAGGGCGAGATAATTGCCGAGCATCGGCACGTTGAAGAGCATGAGCGCAGCGGCGAGGATGACGACGACCTGGATGAGGCCGAGGCCGATATAGGGCACGATCTTGCCGATCATGATCTCCACCGGTTTGACCGGCATGGAGAGGAGGTTCTCCATCGTGCCGCGCTCGATCTCGCGGGTGAGGGCGAGCGCCGTCATCAAAGTCGTGGTCATGGTGAGGATGGTGCCGAGAAGGCCCGGTACGATGTTGTACTGGCTGATGCCCTCCGGATTGTAGAGCCGGTGGATGATGACGTCGGCGCCGCGCGCCTGTGCGCCTTTTGAACCGAGCGGGCCGCTCAGGACATGGGCGATGGCGCGGCTGACGATCTCCGGCATGGCGGCGAGCGCGTTGGCGGAGGCGGCGGGATCCGTCGCGTCGGCTTCCACGACGACTTCGGGGGAAAGCCCGCGCACGAGATCGCGCTCGAAATTCTGCGGAATGGTGAGAACGAAGGAGAGCGAGCCGTCTTCGAGGGCTGCCCGCGCGTCCGCCTCGCGAGCGAGCGGGGCGGCGATGTCGAAATAGCCGGAGGTTTCCATGCCCGCGACGATGGCGCGTGACACCGGCCCGCCGTCGAGGACGAGAACGCCCGTCGGCAGCATCTTCGGATCGGTGTTGATGGCATAGCCGAAGAGGATGAGCTGCAGGATCGGGATGCCGATGATCATCGCGAAGGTGAGCCGGTCGCGGCGCATCTGGATGACTTCTTTGAGGAGCACCGCCTTGATGCGGGAGAGCGAGATCAGGCCCATCTCACCCCTCCAGCGCCTGGGCCTGGCTCATCAGGCGGATGAAGACGTCTTCGAGTGTCGTCTCGCCCTGGCGCACGGCGATGTCGTGGTCGCTCTTGACGGCATCGATCGCGGTTTTGAGCGCTTGCGCATCGGAGCCGACGACATGCACCTCGCTGCCGAAGGGCGCCACCTGTTCGACGCCCTTTGCCCCCGTCAGCGCTTTGGCGGCCGCCGGGGCGCCTTTGCCGCTCAAGATGAAGGTGGTGAGCTTCGACTGGTCGATGATCTCTGAGACCGTGCCGCGCGCCACGATGGTACCGTAGGCGATATAGACGATGCGGTGGCAGCGCTCCGCCTCGTCCATGTAATGCGTGGAGACGAGGACGGTGAGGCCCGTTTCTGCGAGCTCGTGGATCTCGTCCCAGAATTCGCGCCGTGCCTTCGGATCGACGCCAGCCGTCGGCTCGTCGAGGAGAAGGAGCTCGGGCGTGTGCATGGTGCAGGCGGCAAGCGCGAGGCGCTGCTTCCAGCCGCCGGACAACGTGCCCGCGAGCTGGTCGCGCCTCGAGGCGAGGCCGAGACGGTCGAGCGTGTCTTTGGCCGCCTTGCGCACGTTTGTCATGCCGTAGAGGCGGGCGACGAAGACGAGATTTTCCTCGATCGTCAGGTCTTCGTAGAGCGAGAAGCGCTGCGTCATGTAGCCGACGCGCCGCTTGATCTCTTCGGCTTGGGTCAGGATGTCGTAGCCAAGGCAGGTGCCGCTGCCGCCGTCGGGATGCAAAAGCCCGCAGATCATGCGGATGGTCGTGGTCTTGCCGGAGCCGTTCGGGCCGAGAAAGCCGACGATCTCGCCGCGCGCGATCTCAAGGTCGATGTCCTTGACGACCGCCTTGCCGCCGAAGCGCTTGGTGAGATCCTCGACCTCGATGACGGGGGCGCGATCGCTTTGGCTGGTGCCCGACCTCATGATCCGGGCTCCGCAGCGACGAGGCGCACATCGACCGGCTGCCCGACGCGCAGGCGTGCCGTGTCTCCGACCGGCCGCGCCTCGGCGCGGAAGAGGAGCTTGCCGCGGCGTTTTTCCGAAAAGATCACCGGCGGGGTGAATTCCGCTTCCGCCGAGACGCGCGTCACCCGTGCCGTGAGGCCCGCCGGGCAATTGTCGCAGGAGATGGCGATTTTGGCATTGTGCGGCAGCTGCGCGAGCTGCGGTTCCGGCACGAAGAAGACGATCTTGCGCTCGCTCTCCGGCAGAAGCGAGAGCACGGGCTCGCCCGCTGCGACCACCTCGCCCGGGCGGTAATAGACATCGTCGATGAGGCCCGCCTCCGGCGCGCGAACATTCGTCTTCGCAAGCTTGGTCTTCGCCTGAGTGACGCCGGCGCGCGCCGCCTCGACCTGGCGCTCCGCCGCCTCGATCTGAGCTTTGCGGGCGGGCAGCGTGGCGACGTCCTTCTGACGCCGGGCCTCGGCAAGCTGGGCTTCGGCGACGGACAGGGTTTCGCTCGCCTGGTCGAGGCGCGCCTTGGCGATGACGCCGCGCTGGAAGAGATCCTGCTGGCGCTGAAACTCCTTTTCCGCCTGATCGCGCGAGGCGCGGGCCTTGTCGATCTGCGCCTCGATGACGGAGAGTTCGACGGGCCGCTGCCCCTCGCGGCGGTCGGCGAGCTCGGCCTCGGCGGCGGCGAGTTCCGCCTCCGACTGGCGCAACTCGGCCTCGATCGTCTGCCGGTCGAGCGTGAAGAGGAGGGCCCCGGCCTCAACCTGCGCCCCTTCCCGAACCTCTATGTCGGCGATGCGCCCGGCGATTTCCGGCGCCGCATAGACGAAGTCGCCTTCGACATAGCCTTGCAGGGACGGCGCATCGGCTTCGCCGGCACGCCCGCAGGCGGACAGGGTCGCGACAGCTGCAAGGACGACGAAAAGGGCACCGGCGACACGCATCTCATGCCTCCCCCTTCCGGCCGCGCAACTCCGTCACGACGAGATGAAGATGCGTCCGGAGCATCGCCTTGATCTCGTCGAGCAGCGATGGGGTATACCGGTCGGCCCCGAGCCGGCGCAGAACCACAGCCTCGGCGACGCGCAGAAAGATGCCCTGGCCGATGAGGAGAAAGGTTCTGAGGCGCACGGTCTCGCTGTCGGGATCGAGCCCGGTGGCGACGCCGAAATTGAGGCACACCGTGCGGTGCATGCGCTCCATCACCTGCGCGTAGATGATGTCGAAGGCCGCCGTCGGGCTCATCTGTTCGCGCAGGATGAAACGGGAGACGCGGCGCATGTCCTCGTGGCCGACGATGACGTCGACGATCGTGTCGAACGCGAGCTCCAGATGGGCAAGCGCCTCCTGCGGGTTCGCGGGCGGGGCGGCGTCGACGATCTGCGGCGCGCGTTCCGCGATCCGGCTTCCCATGATCGCGGCGACATGGCCGGCGACGGCGAGATAGAGCTCCTCCTTGCCGCCGAAATGGTAGGAGATCGCGGCGACATTGGCCTTGGCGAGCTTGGCGACATCGCGCACCGAGGCGGCATGCAGGCCGCGCTCGCCAAAAAGCTCCAGGGCCGCATCGAGAATGCGCTCGCGCGTCGTGTCGCCCGGAACGTTGGCCGGGCTCGCCGGCGCCCTGGATGCGCCGGCGGCATTCTCCGAGGATTTCGGCCGGCGAACGCCTTCCTTGGGCTGCAGCATGGGGGGCTGCAGCATGGGAGGCTGCGACACGGGGTTTCTGCTCATGGATAGGACTTTCCGGCCTTTGATCTAGGGGTAATCATCCATCAAACGATCGTTTAAGTCAAACGTTCGTTTGAATACGTCATGTCGTGGCTGCGCAGGCCCGCGGAACATGCTAGCCGGGGCCCAGGAAGGGCGGTCGCCGCCACCGGGGAGCCGGACGGCAGTGGCACCTGCGAGCAGAGACGGCGGTTGCCGCCACCAGAGGAGGCGGGATGTGACCTACGAGGAATTCAACGCCTTCTGCAGGGCGCTGCCGGCCACGACCCATGTCGTGCAATGGGGCGGGGCGGATGTCTGGAAGGTCGGCGGCAAGGTCTTTGCGATCGGCGGCTGGCACGAGGAGCGGCCGGCCTTCACCTTCAAGACGACGGAGATCTCGTTCGAGATGTTGAAGGAGGAGCCGGGACTGCGCCCGGCGCCTTATCTCGCCTCGCGCGGCCTCACCTGGATCCAGGATTTTGCGCGAGGCCTCTCCGACGAAGACCTCCGCGCCTATCTCCGCGCCTCTCACCGCCTGGTGGCCAACGGGCTTTCGAAGAAAAAGCAGAAGGAGCTCGGCCTCGATCTGCAGGAGACGTGACGGTTGGATCCCCACTCAGAGGATTGAACGCGCAGAATTTCGGGTGCGGTCGGCTGGCCGGCGAGGCCGGCGGAAATCGATCCAGAGTGCGAGCTCGGCATTTGCGGGAGGGCGGGACGGTGCATCACGCCGGGCGCTTCGACGCCTTCCGCCAATCGGCCGGTGTCGTCCCCATCACCCGCTTGAAGGCGCGGCTGAAGGCTTCCACGGAATCGTAGCCGACGTCGTAGGCGATCTGACTGATGCCAGGACGCCCCTCGCGCAGCTGCTGACAGGCGAGCTGCATGCGCCATTGCCTCTGGTAGCGCATCGGGGGGACGCCGAGGAGGTCGGTAAAACGTTCGACGAAGGTGCTGCGTGACATGCCGACGGCGCGGGCGAGATCGGCCGTCAGCCATTCGGTGCGGACATCTCGGTGAATCAGGGCGAGCGCTTGAGCGATGTGCGGATCCTGGAAGCCCCGCAGCCACCCGGCATGATCTTCGCGGCGCTCCAGGAAATGGCGCACCGCCTCCACGAACAGCACCTCGGAGAGGTGGGACATGACGCCGGAGGAGGCGAGGCGGCCCTCGACGAGCTCGGCGACCGCGAAGCGCACGGAACTCTCCACCCATTCGCGTGAGGCCGCCTGCCGGAGGTCGAGCTTGAGGGCGCGGGGCAGGAGCGCGAAGACAGGGTTGATCGCCTCCGAACTGCCGAGGAAGCCGCAAATGAGATGCGTTTCTTCGCCTCCGCCGCCATGCACGATGCGGGTCAGGCCGCCGCCTTCGGACAGGCGCATGAGGCTCTGCCCGTCGATGGGGGCAAGCCCGGGAGCGCTGGAAAGCGTATGCACGTCGTTGTGGGTGAGAAGCACGACCTCGCCGCCCTCCACCTCCAGCGGCGGTTCACCCTCGATCTGCAGGAGCATGTATCCGGCGAGGACGACGTGGAAGAAGATCAGCTGCAGCGGATCCTGCAGGATCGAGCGGCAATCCTCCGCCATCAGTGTCGTGACGACACTGTAGGGCGCCGTCAGGCGCACATCGAGAAACACGCCGCCCGTCAGCCGGACTGCACGAAGAACATCCGACAGCGGGTCCGGGGTTGGCGGCCCCTTTTGTTCGGACGGACAGTCGGAAGAGGCGGACGCGCGATCATTCTGCAACCGGGTCTCCGCATCTACCACTCCGCCCGGATCTGTCGGGCAGAGCGTACTCGGAAGAGCAGTCCATCCCTTGGCAGAAAAACTGTCAAGGGAGTGTCGAGAGGCCCGGCGGCTCCTGTTCTAGGGATGAGGAAACCAGAAAATGACAGTTCTTGCTGCGGCGTCCGATCTCGGCGCCATCAAACAGCGTCAGCAGGCCATATGGGCGACCGGCGATTATTCGGTGATCGGCACGACCTTGCAGATTGTCGGTGAAGATCTTTGCGAGGCGCTCGATCTGCGCGCCGGCGAGCGCGTGCTCGACGTGGCTGCCGGCAACGGCAACGCGACGCTCGCGGCCGCCCGCCGCTTCGCCTTGGTCACCTCCACCGACTATGTGCCGCGCCTGCTGGAGCGCGGGCGCGAGCGCGCGGAGGCGGAGCGCCAGACCGTCTCCTTCACGGAGGCCGACGCGGAGGAGCTTCCGTTCCCGGACGAAAGCTTCGACGTCGCCGTCTCCACTTTCGGTGTCATGTTTTCGCCCGATCAGGAGAAGGCGGCGCGCGAGATGCGGCGCGTCGTGCGCCGGGGCGGGCGCATCGGCCTCGCCAACTGGACGCCGGATGGCTTCATCGGCCGGCTCTTCAAGGTGATCGGCCGGCATGTGCCGCCGCCGGCGGGGCTGAGATCACCCTCCCTCTGGGGAACGGAAGAGCGGCTCGCGGAGCTCTTTCCGGCGTGTCGGATCACGGTGAAGCCGCGCATCTACACGTTCCGTTATCGCTCCGCCGAGCATTGGGTGGACGTTTTCCGCACCTGGTATGGGCCGACCAATCGCGCCTTTGCGGCGCTCGACCCCGCCGGTCAGGCGGCGCTGGCGGCGGATATCGTGACACTCCTTCAGGACCTCAACCGCGGCGGCGAGGCCGCGCTGATCGTGCCGAGCGAGTATCTGGAAGTCGTGATCGACCGCAGCTGATGCGGCCGGCGTGTGGTCTTCCGGCATGCCTGCCGTGGATGGCCCCTCTTTCGACCGTCTCCTGGAGAGAGACGATTGCTCAAGGCGGGGGCGAGACCTGTCTGTCAGGCGCAAATCAAAGGGGCACGGCCTTTCGGCCGTGCCCCAAGCTGTTTCGCTTGTCCCATGCGCCGGATTTCGGATTGGCATCCGGCGCATGCGACGCGATGGTTGGCCTCAGTGGCGCGGGGCCTGGAGGTCGAAGCGGTCGGCCTCCATCACCTTCGTCCATGCGGCGACGAAGTCCTTCACGAACTTCTCCTGGCTGTCGGCGCAGGCGTAGACCTCGGCGAGCGCACGCAGCTGCGAGTGCGAGCCGAACATGAGGTCGACGCGCGTCGCCTGCCATTTGACCTCGCCGGTCTTGCGGTCGCGCCCCTCATAGGTGCCGTCGGCAACGGGCTGCCATTGCGTCGCCATGGTGAGGAGGTTGACGAAGAAATCGTTCGTCAACGTGCCCGGCCGGTGGGTGAAGACGCCGTGCGGCGCGTTCTGATAGTTCGCGCCGAGGACGCGCATGCCGCCGAGAAGCGCCGTCATCTCCGGGGCGGTGAGCGTCAAGAGCTCCGCCCGGTCGACCATCGCTTCCTCCGGCCGCATGAACTGCCGACCGCTCAGATAATTGCGGAAGGCATCGGCGCGCGGCTCGAGGGCGCGGAAGGAATCGACGTCCGTTTCCTCCTGGCTCGCATCCATACGGCCCGGCGTGAACGGCACGGCGACATCGACGCCGGCATCCTTCGCCGCCTTTTCCACGGCTGCGGTGCCACCGAGCACGATGAGATCGGCAAGCGAGACCTTCTTGCCGCCGGTCTGGGCGGCGTTGAAGTCCGCCTGGATCGTTTCGAGTGCCTGCAGCGCCTTGGCGAGTTTTTCGGGCTCGTTCGCCTCCCAATCCTTCTGCGGGGCGAGACGCACGCGTGCGCCATTGGCACCACCGCGCTTGTCGGAGCCGCGGAAGGTCGAGGCCGAGGCCCAGGCCGTCGAGACGAGCTCGGAGACCGACAGGCCGGAGGCGAGGATTCTCGCCTTGAGATCGGTGATGTCCGCAGCATTCACCAGCTCGTGGTCGGCCGCCGGGATCGGGTCCTGCCAGAGCAGCGTTTCCTGCGGCACGAGCGGGCCGAGATAGCGGACTTTCGGGCCCATATCGCGGTGGGTGAGCTTGAACCAGGCGCGCGCGAAGGCATCGGCGAATGCGTCGAAATCCTCGTGGAAGCGCCGCGAGATCTTCTCGTAGTCCGGGTCGAAGCGGAGCGCGAGATCGGTCGTCAGCATCGTCGGCTTGCGGAAGCGGCTCGGGTCATGCGCATACGGGATTTCCGCCGGCGCATCCTTCGCCACCCATTGATAAGCACCGGCCGGGCTCTTTTCGAGCTCCCATTCGAAGCCGAAGAGATTGTCGAAGAAGTAGTTGCTCCACTTGGTCGGCGTCTGCGTCCAGGTGACCTCCGGGCCGCCGGTGATGGCATCGTCGCCGAAGCCCGTGCCGTGGCCGCTCTTCCAGCCGAGGCCCTGATCCTCGACCGCCGAGCCTTCCGGGTCCGGCCCGAGAAGCGAGGGATCGCCCGCGCCGTGCGTCTTGCCGAAGGAATGGCCGCCGGCGATGAGCGCCACGGTCTCTTCGTCGTTCATCGCCATCCGGTAGAAGGTTTCGCGGATGTCCTTCGCCGCCGCGACGGGATCGGGCTTGCCGTTCGGACCTTCCGGATTGACGTAGATGAGGCCCATCTGCACGGCCGCGAGCGGCTCTTCGAGCTGGCGCTCGCCGGAATAGCGTTCGTCGCCGAGCCAGGTGCCTTCGGGGCCCCAGTAGAGCTCTTCCGGCTCCCAGACATCGGCGCGGCCGCCGGCATAGCCGAACGTCTTGAAGCCCATGGTCTCGAGCGCGACGTTGCCCGCGAGCACCATCAGATCGGCCCAGGAGATCTTGCGGCCGTATTTCTGCTTCACCGGCCAGAGAAGCCGGCGCGCCTTGTCGAGATTGGCGTTGTCGGGCCAGGAATTCAAAGGCGCGAAGCGCTGCTGTCCTGCCCCGGCGCCGCCGCGCCCGTCGGTGATGCGGTAGGTGCCGGCCGAGTGCCAGGCCATGCGGATCATCAAGCCACCGTAATGGCCGAAATCGGCTGGCCACCACTCCTGCGAATCCGTCATGAGCTGTTTCAGGTCCTCGATGACGGCGTTGAGGTCGAGGCTCTGAAATTCTTTCGCGTAATCGAAATCCTTGTCCATCGGATCGGACAAGTCGGAGTTGCGGTGCAGCGTCGAGATGTCGAGCTGCTCGGGCCACCATTCGCTGTTGCGGGCCCCGCGTTTCCCGCCACTGAACGGGCAGCCGCCGGAACCGTCGTCTACTTTCGCATCCATGTGCGCCTCCTTGGACGTTTCTATCAGGAGCAGAAATTATCTGCCGCCGGGCGATAGGTGAAGCCTTCTTTTTATAATCGCTCTAATAAGAAACGCTGATGACGTGCGTGCGCAGCGCGCGCGTGTGGTGTTCGGGGCGGTTTTGGGGGAGCGGACGAGGACCGCATGCGGCGGCTGAGGCGTGCGCCAAAGGAAACGGCCGCCGCGGTGCGCCGCGACGGCCGTCTAAAAAAGATGGATCCGGCCGAGGGCCAGGATTGGCGTTGCGCCTTCGCCCTGTGAGGGCCCGGCCACGCCTCTCCGCAGGCTCCGGCCTGCGTGCAGAACGCGTTGCCCGAAAAGCCCGTCTAGCGCTGCTTCACCACGATCGGTACGAGCAGGTCGCCCCAGAAGCCGTCTTCGGAATGGTGGCGGGCGGTGCGCTGCAATTCGACCGAAAGGCCGGCATCGACGCAGCCGATCACGGCCTGATTCAGCCGGTGCAGTTCGTTGGCGAGCACGCGGATGGCTGCCTGCTGCGCGTCAGTCATTTCGGACGAAAGCGCTTCGGCGCGCTCCTTCACCGGCGGTTTGGTCAACATCGTCTCCACTTTCTTTGCGCGCCCAGTTCGGTCGCCGGGCTCAATTGCGACCGCGGGAGAGGATCGCTCTCCCGCGGCCTTTAGGTTGCGCGTCTTCTGACCGGAAAATCAACCCGGTCACGCCGCGCGCGTTTGGGCTTTCTCCTCCCCGGAGTGGAACTGAGCGGATTCCGTCGATTCGCCCATGGCCGTGGTCGACGACAGGCCGCCCGTGATCGCCATCGACACGGCATCGAAATAGCCGGTGCCGACTTCGCGCTGGTGGCGGGTCGCCGTGTAGCCGACGGATTCCGCCGCAAATTCGGCCTGCTGCAGCTCCGAATAGGCCGCCATCTGGCGATCCTTGTAGCCGCGGGCGAGCTCGAACATGCCGAAGTTCAGCTGGTGGAAGCCGGCGAGCGTGATGAACTGGAATTTGTAGCCCATCGCACCGAGCTCGCGCTGGAACTTGGCGATGGTCTCTTTGTCGAGATTCTTTTCCCAGTTGAACGAGGGCGAGCAATTGTAGGCGAGCATCTTGCCCGGATGCGCCTTGTGGACGCCTTCGGCGAAGCGTTTCGCCTGTTCGAGGTCGGGCTTCGACGTCTCGCACCAGATGAGGTCGCAGTAAGGGGCGTAGGCGACGGCGCGGGCGATGCAGGGCTCGAGCCCGTTCTGCACCCGGTAGAAGCCTTCCGCCGTACGTCCGGCGTCGTAATCGACGAAGGGACGATCGCGCTCGTCGATGTCGGAGGTCAGAAGCTTCGCCGCTTCCGCATCGGTGCGGGCGATGACGAGGCTCGGCACGCCGCAGACATCGGCCGCAAGACGCGCCGCCGTCAGGTTGCGGATATGGGCCGCCGTCGGGATCAGGACCTTGCCGCCGAGATGGCCGCACTTCTTTTCAGACGCGAGCTGATCTTCGAAATGCACGCCGGCCGCGCCGGCCTCGATATAGGCCTTCATGATCTCGAAGGCGTTGAGCGGGCCGCCGAAACCGGCTTCCGCGTCGGCGACGATCGGGGCGTACCAGGTGTCGACCGACTGCTTGCCTTCCGACGTCTCGATCTGGTCGGCGCGCTGGAAGGTGCGGTTGATCTTGCGGGCGAGCTCCGGGCCGGAATTGGCCGGGTAGAGCGACTGGTCGGGATACATGGCGCCGGCGACGTTGGCGTCGGCCGCGACCTGCCAGCCGGAAAGGTAGATGGCTTTCAGGCCTGCACGCACCATCTGCATGGCCTGGTTGCCGGAGAGCGCGCCGAGAGCATTGACGAAGTCGTCTTCATGGAGAAGCTTCCACAACCGGTTGGCGCCGTGCTCGGCCACCGAATACTCGATCTTCAGAGATCCGCGCAGCCGCTTCACATCTCCTGCGGTATAGGGCCGCTCGATCCCCTCGTAGCGATCGGCCGGAGCGTTCGGAAGAAGGCTCTGAAAATCGGTCATGTCAATCTCCTTACTAGACTTCTTGTGTCTGTTCCCGTCTTTGTGAGGCTCATTTACAATGCGGCGCACAAAATGCCAGGGCGAAAAGCCGGAAAATCGCGTGAAACGGGTGAACTTGTAAGTCTTGCACGCGCGTTTTTGTCGAAGTTGTAAGGAATTTACAAAGTCTCGCGGCGGCCGTAAGTTGGCAGACGTTGCAACGACGCGGTGGGGGAGGCGATCGTGGCGGAACGCAAGATATTCGCAGGTCCGCGCATCAGGCGCGTCAGAAACGGCCTCGGCCTCACCCAGGCCGACATGGCCGAAGCCCTCGGCATCTCTTCAAGCTACCTGAATCTCATCGAGCGCAACCAGCGGCCTCTGACCGTGCAGGTGCTGTTGAAGCTGCAGGCGGCGTTCAAGATCAGCGCGAGCGAGCTCAAGCTCGACGAGGAGGGGGTCGATCTCGACGCTCTCAAGGCGGTGTTCGCCGATCCGCTTCTGGCCGCGGAAGTGCCGAGCCCGTCGGAGCTGGAAGAGGTGGCGGAGGCGGCCCCCAACGTGGTGCGCGGCATCTCGCGTCTCTACGAAGCCTATATGGAAGGGGCCGGGCGGCTCTCGGAACTGTCGCAGCTTCTGGCCGAAGGCGGCGAAATCCGCACCGAGATGGGCGCGCGGCTGCCCTTCGACCGGGTCGCGACCTGGTTCGAAGAGGCGGGGCCGTGGTTTCCCGAACTGGAAGACACCGCCGCGGCTTTGGCGGAAGAGCTGACCCCGCGCGACGATCCGTTTGCGGCGCTCAAGGCGCATCTGCGCGAGCGCCATGGCATCGATCTCAGGATCCTGCCCGCTCATGCGCTGCCGGACGAGCGTGCCCGCTTCGATCGCCATTCGATGCGCTTCTTCATTGCCGAATCCGTGCCGCTCGTCGATCGCGCCTGGCTCGTCGCGCTGCAGGTCGCCTATTCCGGCCATGCGCCGCTTTTGAACAAGCTCGCGGCCCAGGCCGCGCCGAAGGATACGGAATCGCAGCGTCTCCTGCGGGCGGGCTTCGCGCGTCGTCTCGCCGACGCGATCCTGATCCCGGCCCCGCGCCTTGCCGCGGCGGCGCGCGAATTCCGCTTCGATCTCGCCGGGCTCAGCCAGCGCTTCCAGACCCGCAATGCCCGCATCATGGCGCGGCTTGCGGCCCTTGCCGGCAATCCGGAAGGCGACGTCGACGAGGCCGCTCTCGTCGTTCTCGACGGCGCCGGCACCGTGATCACCCGCATCCGAGGCGCGGGTTTTCCGTTTGCCCGGTTTGGCGCCGCCTGCGGGCGCCTGCCGATTTTCGACCGGCGGACGGAAAGCGGAGTGCTCGCGGCGCGCCTGTCCTTTCCCGACGGGGCGACCTTCTTCGCGCTCGCCATGCGGGAATCCGAAGCGCTCGCCGACAAGACGCTGCCGCCGCCTTTGCGGGCGACGCTTCTCGTCTTCCCCGAGCGTTTTGCCGAGGCGACCGTCTATGATTTCGTTCGCTCCGCCCCGGCGCGGCCCGTCGGCGTGACCTGCCGGCTGTGCGAGCGGGAAGGCTGTGCCCATCGCGCCCAGCCGCCGGCGACGCGGCCGGCGAGCCTGCACGATTACCGCATCGGCAAATCCGACCGGGAGATCCCCTGAGCGCCACGGCGCCGGCGCACCTGCGACTTTCGTTATGCCAAAACGCGGCGTTTTTGGTCTCGCGACGATTGAAGCTTGCCGCGGCTTGCCCCTATGTTGCCGGGGAATGGCCGCTATGCGTGCAGTGAAAGCCCACCAACAGGGGAGGTGCTCTTGTTCAGAGCTCTTTGTCTCGTCTCCACCCTGGCGATCGTCGCTGCCTCCGGCAGTCCGGCCTTGGCCCAGGACGAGGAGAAGGTCGTCAACGTCTACAATTGGTCGGACTATATCGACGAATCCATCCTTGAAGATTTCACCAAGGAAACCGGCATCAAGGTCGTCTACGACGTCTACGATTCCAACGAGATCCTGGAAACGAAGCTTCTCTCCGGCGGCACGGGCTATGATGTCGTCCTGCCGTCCGCCTCGCCGTTTCTCGCCCGCGAGATCCAGGCCGGCGCCATGCAGAAGCTCGACAAGTCGAAACTCCCCAACCTCAGCCATGTCTGGGACACGATTGCCGAGCGGGTATCGAAATACGATCCCGACAACGAATACTCGGTCAATTACATGTGGGGCACGACCGGCATCGGCTACAATGTCGATATGATCAACGAGCGCATGCCCGATGCGCCGGTGAAGTCCTGGGATATGGTCTTCGACCCTGACGTCATCTCGAAGTTTCAAGATTGCGGCGTCTACATGCTCGACGCGCCGACGGAGATGATCCCGGCCGCCCTCAACTATCTCGGCCTCGATCCGAATTCGACGAATCCGGACGACATCGACAAGGCGGAAGAGCTGTTGAAGTCCGTGCGCCCCTACATTCAGAAGTTCCACTCCTCCGCCTATATCGATTCTCTCGCCAACGGCGATATCTGCATGGCGGTCGGCTGGTCGGGCGATGTCTTTCAGGCGATCGATGCGGAGGCCGAAGGGATCAACGTCAAATACGTGATCCCGAAGGAGGGCGCGCAGATGTGGTTCGACCAGATGTCGATCCCGGCCGACGCCCCGCATCCCGCCAACGCTCACGCCTTCATCAACTACATCCTGCGTCCCGATGTCATCGCCAAGGCGTCGAACTATGTCTTCTATGCCAACGGCAACAAGGATTCGCAGCAATATCTCGATGAAGAGATCATCGGCGATCCGGCGATCTATCCGCCGAAGGACGTGATGGACAAGCTCTACACGGTCGACCCGTACGACCCGAAGGCGCAGCGGCTCATCACGCGCGCCTGGACGAGCGTCAAGACCGGGCAGTAAGAGGCCGCAAAATGGCCGGGCAGGCATTCTGCCCGGCCTCCAACGAGGGAAGGGTTACGTATGGCCAAAATGCTCGGGCCCGTGAGGCGCGCTTTTCAGCCGTGGAACGATCCGAGTCAGCCGCCCTTCATCGAATTCAGGAACGTCACCAAACGCTTCGGCGATTTCACCGCCGTCGACAATCAGTCGATCACCGTCTACGAGCGCGAATTCTATGCCCTGCTCGGGCCATCCGGTTGCGGCAAGACCACCTTGTTGCGGATGCTGGCCGGCTTCGAGGAGCCGAGCGAGGGCGAGATTTTTCTGGATGGCCGGCCTTTGACGGGCGTGCCGCCGCACAAGCGGCCCGTCAACATGATGTTCCAGTCCTACGCGCTCTTCCCGCATATGAACGTCGCCGACAACATCGCCTTCGGCTTGAAGCAGGAGGGGATGGCGAAGGCCGATATCGCCGTGCGCGTCGACGAGATGCTGCGCCTCGTCAAATTGCAGGATTTCGCCCGCCGCAAGCCGGCGCAATTGTCCGGCGGCCAGCAGCAGCGCGTGGCGCTCGCCCGAGCGCTCGCCAAGCGTCCGAAAGTGCTGCTTCTCGACGAGCCGCTCGGCGCGCTCGACAAGAAGCTGCGCGAGGAGACGCAGTTCGAGCTGACCGACCTGCAGGAGAGCCTGGGCCTCACCTTCCTCATCGTCACGCATGACCAGGAAGAGGCGATGACCATGGCCGACCGCATCGCCGTCATGGATCATGGCCGCGTCATCCAGGTGGCGACGCCGGCCGTCATCTATGAGGCGCCAGCCTCGCGCTACATCGCCGATTTCGTCGGCGACGTGAACATTTTCGAAGGCCGCATCGCGCATCTGGAAAACGGCGGCCTGACCATGACGACGGCGGCCGGCTTCACCGTCGAGGTGGCGGAGATGCCGCAAGGCGTGGCCCGCCCGCAGGCCGGCGAGACGATCTGGTTCGCCATCCGCCCCGAAAAGATGGTGATCAGCCACGAGCGGCCGCCAAACGCCACCACCAATCTCATCGAAGGCGAAGTCTGGGACATCGGCTACCTGGGCGATGTCTCGATCTACAACGTCAAGCTCGATTCCGGCGACGTGGTGCGCGCGACGCGCCTCAACGCCTCGCGGGAAGTGGAGCGGCCGATCACCTGGGAGGACCGGGTCTTCCTCTCCTGGCGGCCGGACGCCGGCACCGTCCTGGTACGATAGGGGGTCGGCGTGCACGCTTTGCGCATCTTTCTCGCCCGCCGCGTCGTCATCGCCATTCCGTATCTGTGGCTTGCCGTCTTTTTTCTGGCGCCGTTCCTGATCGTCCTGAAGATCTCGTTTTCGGCGACTGCGATCGCCATGCCGCCCTATACGCCGGTCTTCGACGGGCTGGCGACGCTTTGGGAGAGGGCGAAGGATCTCTCCTTCGACAATTACGTCTGGCTGACGGAGGATGCGCTTTACATCAAAGCCTATCTCTCCTCGGTCAAGATCGCGCTCATTTCGACGGCGATCACGCTCCTCATCGGCTATCCTCTGGCGCTTGCCATGGCGCGCGCGCCGGACCGCATCCGCCCGATGCTGCTGATGGCGATCATCCTGCCGTTTTGGACCTCGTTTCTGATCCGCGTCTATGCCTGGATCGGCATCCTGAAGCCCGAGGGTCTGTTGAACCAGCTGCTTCTGTCGCTCGGCGTCATCGACCAGCCCCTCACCATCATCAACACGGATTGGGCCGTCTATATCGGCATCGTCTATTCCTATCTGCCCTTCATGGTGCTGCCGCTCTACGCCACCTTGGAGAAGATGGACTACCGGCTGATCGAGGCCGCGAACGATCTCGGCGCGACGCCGCTCGGGGCTTTTTGGAAGATCACCGTGCCTTTGTCTGTGCCGGGCATTCTGGCGGGCTCGCTCCTCGTCTTCATTCCGGCCGTCGGCGAATTCGTCATCCCGGATCTTCTCGGCGGCTCCGACACGTTGATGATCGGGCGCACGCTCTGGGTCGAGTTCTTCTACAATCGCGACTGGCCGGTCGCGAGCGCGGTTGCGATCGTGCTCCTGCTACTCCTCGTCGTGCCGATCGTCATTTTCCAGAAGATGCAGCAGAGGGCGTCGAGCTGATGCGCCGCTTCACCTCTTTCAATCTGGTCGCGCTCGTCTTCGGCCTCGCCTTCCTCTATCTGCCGATCCTCATTCTGATCATCTATTCCTTCAACGCCTCGCGCATCGTCACCGTCTGGGGCGGGTTTTCGACGCGCTGGTATGTCGAGCTCATGCACAACGAGAGCATTCTCGACGCGGCCTGGGTGACCTTGCGCGTGGGGCTTTTGTCCGCGACGCTCGCCACCTTCCTCGGCACGCTCGCGGCGATCGCGCTCGTGCGCGGGGGGCGGTTTTGGGGGCGCACGCTCTTTTCCGGCATGGTCTTCGCGCCCCTCGTCATGCCGGAGGTGATCACCGGCCTGTCGCTCCTGCTTCTCTTCGTGGCGGTCAATTTCGACCGCGGCTTCTGGACGGTGACGATCGCGCATATCACCTTCTCGATGTGCTTCGTGGCCGTCGTCGTGCAGTCGCGGCTTCTCTCCTTCGACCGCTCCTTGGAAGAGGCGGCGCTCGATCTCGGGGCGACACCGGTGAAGACCTTCTTTGCCGTCACGCTGCCGTTGATTGCGCCTGCCGTCGTCGCCGGCTGGATGCTCGCCTTCTCGCTCTCGCTCGACGATCTCGTCATTGCGAGTTTCACGACGGGCCCGGGCGCCACCACCCTGCCGATGAAGATCTACAGCCAGGTCCGCCGCGGCGTGACGCCCGAGATCAACGCGGTGTGCACCATCCTCGTGGCGCTGGTGACGCTGGGCGTGCTGACGGCCTCGATCCTCGGCAAGGCCCGCTCTCCGGCGCGGGCCCCGTAGCTGCGGCAACCTTAAGCCGGGGGAAAGCGTCGTCGCGGGCAACCCATAGACGCGATCAGCGCTGCGCCTCAGTTCGAGGCGGGCGCGCTCGAGGTCAGTTCCGGGCTTGCCAGCGTGCCGATGATGTCGACCGGGATCGCCGGCTGATCCGTCTTCGGCGTGAGCGTTCCGGACAGGTCGAGGCGACGGTCATGAAGACCGATCTCTCCTGCAAGCGAGGCGGTGTAGCGCGACGTCTCCACCAGGCCGTCGGTGAGTTCACACTGCCCGTCGGCGAAGGTGAGGCCCGCCTTGAGCAGCGTGAAGGGCGTGCTTGCGGTCGCGTTGAGGAGCGGCTGTGCCCCGCCTTCAGGCGCTTTGGCTGCGGCTTCGAGGTCGAGATACGGCAGGCGGCCGTTCTTGGCGTCGACGGTCAGGCGCCCGGTCGCGGTCTGCAGCATGGCGCCGACATCTTCGCCGGAGCCGGCAAGTTCGACCATGATATCGGCCGTCCCCTCGATCGGCGCGGTGCCGAGCATGGAGGTGAGGCCCGCGGTCTTGAGCTCGTGGGCGCGCAAGGCGGTCTGCAGACGTGGCAGGCCTTCATCCACATCGAGGGTGATGTTGCCGCTGAGGCGCCCCCCATAAAGCTCCGCCTCGCCGATCGTCAGAAGGGCGTGGCCGTTCTGGACGAGAAGCGATGCCCCGACCCGCTGCAGGCGGGCCGCATCGACCCGAACTTCGCCGGCCGAGACGCGAAGATCGGCCTTGAAATCGTCGAGCCAGCCGGTGGTGAGGCGCGTCTTGAGGATCGCCGGCGCCTCGCCGTCGTCGACGCGGAAGAGATGATGCAGGACCGGCGTCGTATCGAAGGAGGGGAAGGCGAGGGTTCCGGACATGGACGGCGTGCCGGTGAAATCGAGCCGCAGGGCGCCCTTGCCCGAAACGCCGTTCAGATTGAGGGTGGCGTCGGAAAACGTCGCCATATTGCCGGCGATGTCGGCGTCACTGTCGAGGCGAATGGTTTGGAACGGCGAGGCTTCGGCAAAACGGCCGCTGAACCAGGAGAGCACTGTGGGTGCATCTTCGAGGTTGAGGGCGAGCCGGCCGAGGAGATGCGGATCGCGCGGGTCGCGCACGGTCCCGCTGAAGGAGGCGTTGAGACTTTTCGCCTGCACATCGAGATTGAGCGTCGTTTCGCCGGCCCGGATGAAGCGGTAGGGCTGCTGGGCGGAGGCGGTGATGCGCATCTCCTCGCCATGCCGCACGAAGCGGCCGGAGACTTCGATCGGCTTTCTGACGCTGTCCCATTGCAGATTGAGGTTGACCTTGGAGAAGACCTCGCGGCGTCCGCTCTGTTCGTCGCTGTAGACGATGCGCCCGTTCTGGATGACGAATGAGCCGAGGCGCACATCGCCGGCAAAGGCCAGTTGCAGCGCGGCGGCACTCGTGTCGAAATCCCAGCTCTCGGCCCCGTCGGCGGCACGGCGCAACGAAATCACGGGAGAGACGATGGTGAAATCCTCGATTTCGACCTCACCGATGAGAAGCGGCAGGAGGCGCACCGAGGCTTTGAGGAAGGCCATCTGGACGAAAGGCGTGTCGTCGCCCGGAGGTCCGGCGATCTCCACGTCCTTGAGCTTGACGCTGAGGCGCGGCAGGAGCGTGATGACGGCTTCGCCCTCGAGCGAGACTTCCCGCCCGGTCCAGGCCGATATCTGCTCGGCGACCCGACGCTTGACGTCTTCGGGCGAGACGAGTTGGCTAGCGAGGAATGCCAGCCCGCCCACGAGAACGACCAGGAGGCCGAGGGCGATAAGCAGCCGCCGCATCATGGGGACCTATCTCCGTTGTCATCGCGATAGGGGCTTTGCCGCCCGAAGGCAAGGCGCTTGGGGCTTTCTGCACGCCTTCCTTCAAGAGGCAAGACCGCCCTCACAGAACACGAGCCGAGGAAACGCTGATGAACGATACGCCTTTGTGGAAACCCGATCCGGCCAAAGCCGAGGCGACGCCCATGGCGCGCTTCCGCAAAACCGCTGCCGAGGCGGCGGCGGGCGAAGAACTCGGTGATTATCACGCTTTGCACGCCTGGTCGGTGCGTGATCCTGCCGCTTTCTGGAACGCGATCTGGGATCATTGCGGCGTCATCGGCGAAAAGGGCGAGCGGATCCTGGAAAGCGCCGAGGCGATGCCGGGGGCGGCCTTCTTCCCGGATGCGCGGCTGAATTTCGCCGAGAACCTCCTGACGCGCAAAGGCGCCGAGGATGCCCTCGTCTTCCGCGGCGAGGACAAGGTGAAGCGGCGGCTCTCCTGGGACGATCTTCGCGGCCTCGTCTCGCGCCTGCAGCAGGCGATGCGGGACGCCGGCATCGGCAAGGGCGACCCGGTGGCGGCGATGATGCCGAACATGCCGGAAACGATCGCGGCCATGCTGGCGGCAAGTTCGCTCGGAGCGATCTGGTCGTCCTGCTCGCCGGATTTCGGCGAGGGCGGCGTTCTCGACCGCTTCGGGCAAATCGAGCCGAAGCTCCTGATCGCCTGCGACGGCTATTGGTACAACGGCAAGAAGATCGAGGTGGCCGACAAGCTCGCCAAGATCGCCGAGAAACTTCCAACGGCCGCAAAGGTCGTCATCGTGCCCTATCTCGATCAGGCCGAGGAGGTGGCGAAACGTGTGCCGCGGGGCGTCGCGCTCGATGATTTCATCGCCTCGTTCGAGGCGCAGGAGCCGACCTTCGAGCGCCTGCCCTTCAACCATCCGCTCTATGTGCTCTTTTCCTCCGGCACGACGGGCATTCCGAAATGCATCGTCCACGGGGCGGGCGGCACGCTTCTGCAGCATCTGAAGGAGCATCGGCTGCATTGTTCGATCACACCGGGCGAGAAGCTTTTTTACTTCACCACCTGCGGCTGGATGATGTGGAACTGGCTCGTCTCGGGGCTCGCCTGCGAGGCGACGCTCCTGCTCTACGACGGCTCGCCCTTCTATCCCGACGGCAACGCACTCTTCGATTATGCCGCCGAAGAGAAAATGGCGATCTTCGGCACCTCGGCGAAATTCATCGATGCGGTGCGCAAGGCGGGGCTCAAGCCTGCAACCTCGCACGATCTGTCGGCCCTGCGCATGATGACCTCGACCGGCTCGCCGCTCGCGCCGGAGAATTTCGACTTCGTCTACGAGGCGATCAAAAAGGATATGCATCTCGCCTCGATTTCCGGCGGCACCGACATCGTCTCCTGCTTCGTGCTCGGCATTCCGACCGAGTCCGTCTGGCGCGGCGAGATCCAGGGGCCGGGTCTCGGCATGGCGGTCGATGTGTGGGACGAGGACGGCCAGCCCGTGACGGGAGCCAAGGGCGAACTCGTCTGCACGAAGCCCTTTCCGTCGATGCCGGTGATGTTCTGGAACGATCCCGACGGGATCAAATACCAGTCCGCCTATTTCGATCGCTTTCCGGGCGTGTGGTGCCATGGCGACTTTGCCGAATGGACCGAGCATGGCGGCATCATCATCCATGGCCGCTCCGATGCGACGCTCAATCCGGGCGGCGTCCGGATCGGCACGGCGGAGATCTACAATCAGGTCGAAAAGCTGCCGGAGATCCTGGAGGCGCTCGCCATCGGTCAGACCTATGACGACGATGTGCGCATCGTTCTCTTCGTCAGGCTCGCGGAGGGCGTCGAGCTCGATGCGGAGATGACGAAGCGCATCAAGCAGCAGATCCGCGACGGGGCCTCGCCCCGCCATGTGCCGCAGAAGATCGTCCAGGTCGCTGACATTCCGCGCACGAAATCGGGAAAGATCACCGAGCTTGCCGTGCGCGACATCGTTCACGGCCGCGACGTGAAGAACCTCGAGGCGCTCGCCAATCCCGAAGCGCTCGATCTCTTCCGCGATATCGAGGAACTTCGAAAGTAGGAGCGTTCGATAGTTCGGAAATTGGCGAACGTCAGAAGACGCGGCGCAATTCGGCGTTCGCCTTTATCATGTGCATCAACGTCTCGCCTTCGGTGCGTACCGCGCGCAGATCGGCCGTTGCCAGTTTGACCGTCTTGAAGCGGGCGTACTGCACCTTGGTGGCCGACAGCGCGGTCGCATAGGCAAGCTCGAACAGGCTCTTGCCCTTGTTGGGGCCGCTGTCAACGATTTTGCTTCCTTCCGTCGAACTCGGGCTGTCCTTGTTGAGCTGGCTGTGGCTCGGTGCGTTCGGTCCGCACAGTTTCGGCGAGCCGAGCGCCCAGGTGCCGCTGACGATAGCTGCGGGCAAGGTCGCGAGCGTCTGGTCCCAGACAGGGATCGGCGCGTCGTCCACATGCAGTTCGATCCAGTTCGAATGCGCGTAGAAGTCCTGCGTCGTATGAAGGAGCGCGCCGAAAGCGGCGAGCGCGGGATCCCCGTACTTGTCGCCGACCGTGTCGATGAGATTCCATTCATCGGCGATATGCTGGATCCCGCCTGGGAAATCGCAATTGTCGAAGTGCACGCAGCTTTGGGTCTGCAGCAGGTCTTGCGCCATATTGGCGAGAACCACGTAGCCGAGCTGTTGCTGATCGAGGACGCCGTCATTGGCCTCTTGGGTCAGCTCTGCATGATAGTTGATATCGAACTTTACGGACATGGGCTTGGCCTTTCCCGGGTGGGGGGTCCTGGAAGATTGCTCAGGAGAAAAACGGGCCGCCGCAATGCGGATCCTTGGCGTAGTAGCTGCCGGTGGCGTTGAACGAATCCACGAAACACGAGGTGCGGCAGGCATAGAGCTTGGAGCAGCGCGCGCATTCCGGATCGATCAGAGCGGGTGCCACCGTGCGCTCACGCAGCGCCGCGAACGCGTCCCCGTTCCAGATCGCTTTCAGTCCGGCCTCGAAGACGTTGCCGTAGGTGAAGTCCTTCACGCCATGCATCTTGTCGCAGACGGAGACATCGCCGGTCGGAAAGATCGACATGCCCATATTGATGCCGCCGCAGGGATACCAGTCGTCCTCGCTCCATTTGCGGCTCGTGTCCTTGGGGGGATGAATGCGGCAGAGAGCGGCGTAATCGTCGCGTTTCTTCGCCACCTTCTGGCGCACCTGCGCGAGCTCTTCGTCCGTGACGTTCGTCTCTGAATTGGCGCCGGAATGGAGGGCGCCGGTCTCCATGTAGGAGATGCCGATCTCCGCAACGCCGAGCGTGACGAGAAGGTCGATCATCGCTTCGACGCCGTGTTGTGTCCTGGGTGTGAGCACGCTCTTCACGACGACCTTGATGCCGGCGTCGGTCAGATAGTGGATGGCGTTGAGCACGCGCTGGAATTGACCGCGGGAGCGCGTCACCGCGTCGTGAAGTTCTGCCGTGGGCGCGTCGAAGGAAATCGTGATCTCCTCCATCCCCGCTTTGGCGAGACGTTGCGCGATCCTCTGATCCGAGCCGATCACCGTGCCGTTGCTGGTGATCGTCGGAATCATGCCGCGGCTGAGGCCGCGCTCGATGACCTCCAGCCAGCCCTTGAAGAGCGTGGGTTCGCCGCCCGTGAGGCCCAGGAACACGACACCCCAATCCGCCGCCTCGTCGACCACCTCCAGACACTTCGTCAGGTCCCAGCGCGGGTCTCCCTTTTGCCGGAGGTCCTGGTAGCAATAGGTGCAGTCAAAATTGCATTTGAAGGTCAGCGTGATGTTGATGCCTGCGGGCACCGGCCATTGCCCGTGCATGGCGCTCGCGATGACCGCGTCGTTTCCGGGATAGAGAAAGCTCTTCGGTTCAAAGCGCGGTCTGACGTGCAGATCAGGCCCCGGCTCTTTGACCGGCACATCATCTTCCGTCAGGAACATCCGGTTCTGCTCGATGAGCCGGAGCACCTGCGATCGCGCGTTCGCCGGAGAAAGCCCGAAGGTCTCTCCGTACAGAAAGGCGATCTCGGTGGAGGTCATCTGGCCGTGGCAGAGCGACAGAAAAAACGCGTGTGAGGGATGGATCATCCGAATGAGCGAAGGATGATAGCCATGTGCCAGCGCGTAGCCTTGCATCGGCTTCAGCCGCACATTGTCCTTCAGGACAGGAATGGAGTGTTTCGCTTCAACGCCCATTGTGGCCTCCTCCCGGCATGCGAATTGGGCCCGTCTTCGCCGCACGGAAGGCGGCGTGGCGGAGAAGATCCGGCGTCCGGGGAACGGACGCCGGACGCTTCATGTCAAAGCGGTTGCACCTGGATGCAGGTGGAAAGGACGTTCCAGCAGCCGGGATCGCACCCGACGGCTTCCTTTCCGGTCTCCAGGTTCTTGGCGCGGGCCTCCGCCCGGTCCGCTTCCTCGCGCAACTGCTTGGCGAGGCCACGCAAATAGTCGGGCTGATGCAGATGTCCGGCTTCAGTTGCCATAATGACTTCCTCCTCGTGTGCGTGACGCAACACGAGAATAACGGGCGAAATCCAAAAAAGAGTCAAGTAGAAATACTCAAGAGTAAATACTGCAAAAGAATATCACCAAGCTCTTATTGGAAATAAATGTACAATAATTCTTTATTTACATTTTTATACAAAACCAGTGTGGCGGCGGAGATGCTGATCGGCGCTGGTTTCAGTCGCGTGGATGTGTGGCTGCTATTTGGACAGCGAGATCAGGCGACCAGGCCGCCGGCCAGCACCCGTGCATGGCCGTGCCCGTTACAGGGCCGGCGTGAAGATGCTCGCCGTGACCACGAGGGCGACGGCGGCGAGGCCTGTAGCGGCGATCATCAGGGCGCCGTCGCAGACGAGGAGCGCGAGCCCGATGAGCGCGATGGCGCCCATCGGCGCGCTGCTCGCAAACGGGATGAGTTCCAGGGGCGGCACGGTCAGCGTCATCACAATGCAGATGAAGGCCGCGACCCGCACGAAGGGGCCGCTGGCGTAGCGGGTGAGCCGGCCGTGGAACAGGCGGTCGAGGCGGTGCGCGAAGGCGCGCATGGATTGTGTCGCCTCGCCCAGTTTCCTGGCGGAGACGCTTTGGCGCGAGACGAATTCCGGGATCCAGAAATGGTCGCGGCCGAGCAGCATCTGGCCTGCGAAGAGGGCAACGATGGCGGCGAGGAAGGTGGGGACGCCCGGTATCCCGCCGATCGGCGAAAGCTCGATCAAGGCGGGGACCAGGAGGAAGGGGCCGTAGCTGCGGTGGCCGAACGTGTCCATCATCTGTCCAATGGAGACGCGCTCGTGCCGGCGTGCCGTTTCGGCGAGGCGATCGACGACCTCGGTGGTGTTGCGGGGACTGGATTCCATGAACGCCGAACGGCGGAGGAGAGGGTGGGTTCCACGCCGCGCCCGACTGCGCCGGCCTGCCCGCGCCGCGCCTCGAAGCCCGGCTCAGGCGGACTTCAAAGGGGTTAACGGAATTTCCGCTATCTCCAGCCGGAGCCTCCCGAATTCGCGATGGCAGCTATCGCGTAAGGTACGTTGTGCAGTGCCGCAGGCGGGCGTAGGGCAGCGGCAAGAATAGAAGGGTCAAAGCAGGAGTGATCCGATGCGCACATCCCCCTCAACCCCCCAACCCCATCTCGCTGGAGCGCACTGGCACGACGCGCTCGCACGTCAGGGCCGTTCGTTCGCTCAGATGATGTCGACCTTCGCCACCGCCTGCGATCTCGCGGCCGAAGCGGAAGCGACCGGGCACGCCCCGGCCGACGCGTTCGAGCGTCTGTGCGGCAACAAGAAAATGGCCGCGCGCCACTGACCGCCTTTCAGCACTGACTGACCTCGCAAGATGCCGGTTCCGGGTTGTCGGGGCCGGCATATTGCATTCAGAAGATGAGGATTTCCGGGCTTTTGCCCGCCGCATCCCGCCCGAGTGCCGATTTCCTTCCCTCGATCCTGCCTTCGCCCTTGAGCATGGCGGACGCCCGCCCCAATAAGGGACGAGACGAAAAAATAAGGAAGGGTAGGATATGGGCGGTTACGTCCTCGCCATCGATCAGGGCACGACATCGACACGAGCGATCGTCTTCGACGATCGCGCCCACGTCATGGGCGTCGGGCAGCTGGAATTCCAGCAGCATTTCCCGCGTTCCGGCTGGGTGGAGCACAATCCGGAAGACCTTTGGCGCACCACGGTGGAGACCGTGCGTCGCGCCTTGGCCGAAGCCCGGCTTTCCGCGCCGGATCTTGCCGGCATCGGCATCACCAATCAGCGCGAGACGACGCTCGTCTGGGATCGCAACACAGGCGAGCCGGTCCACAACGCCATCGTCTGGCAGGATCGCCGGACGGCACGACTTTGCGAGCGCCTCATCAAAGAGGGGCATGCCGAGCCGGTCGCCGAGAAGACCGGTCTTCTGATCGACAGCTATTTCTCCGGCACCAAGGTCAACTGGATTCTCGACAATGTCGAAGGCGCGAGGGCGCGCGCGGAGGCGGGCGACCTTCTCTTCGGAACGGTCGACACCTGGCTCATCTGGAAGCTGACGGGCGGGCGCGTCCACGCGACCGACGCGACCAATGCGGCGCGGACGCTGATGTTCGACATTCGCCGCAACGAATGGGACGACGAGCTTCTCGCCATGCTCGGCGTGCCGCGCTCCATGCTGCCGGAGGTGAAGGACAGCGCCGCGGAATTCGGCGAGACGGATCCTGCGATCTTCGGCACGGCGATCCCGATCCGCGGCGTTGCCGGCGACCAGCACGCCGCCACCCTCGGCCAGGCCTGTTTCACGCCCGGCATGGTGAAGTCGACCTACGGGACCGGCTGCTTTGCCGTCCTCAATACGGGTGACGAATTCGTCCGCTCCAAGAACAAGCTTCTGACCACGATCGCCTACCGCCTCGACGGGCGCACCACTTACGCGATCGAGGGCTCGATCTTCGTCGCCGGTGCCTCCGTGCAGTGGCTGCGCGACGGGCTCAAAATGATCGACCGCGCCGAAGAATCGGGTGAGCTCGCGGGCCGCGCCGATGACGGCCAGGACGTCTATCTCGTGCCGGCCTTCACCGGCCTTGGTGCGCCCTGGTGGGATTCCGATGCGCGTGGCGCGCTGTTCGGCCTGACGCGTTCGACGGGCCCGGCGGAACTTGCCCGTGCGGCGCTCGAATCGGTGTGTTTCCAGACGGCCGATCTCGTGTCCGCCATGCAGGGCGACTGGCAGGGCGCCGACAATCCGGTTCTGCGCGTCGATGGCGGCATGGTGGCGAGCGACTGGACGATGCAGCGTCTCGCCGATCTTCTCGATGCGCCGGTCGATCGCCCGGTGGTGTTGGAGACGACCGCTCTTGGCGCGGCATGGCTCGCAGGCCGGCAGGCCGGCGTGTGGCCGCAGGAAGAGGAGTTCGCCAAGGCCTGGCGCCCCGAACGCCGCTTCACGCCGCAGATTTCCGAAGACGTGCGGACCGCCAAGCTCGCCGGCTGGCGCGATGCCGTGCGCCGCACGCTGACCCGGCAGGACTGACGCCACGATCTCTGCCAAATGATCTCTGACGAAGACGGCCGCCGCGCGACAGCGTGGCGGCCGGTCTCGTTGTGGGCGCGGCGAAGGGGCGCGGCATTCGGGCTTTACAGACCTCATCACAATCATATTCTTGAAAGTGAATGTGATGATTTGCGGAGAACCCTGATGCGCAAGATCCTTGCCCTCGCGAGCCTCGTCCTGGTTTTCGCTACGCCCGCCGTGGCGCAGGAAAAGCCGTCGCTCGTGACCGTCGTGACATCGCCCGAGCCGCAGACGCAGCTGATGGCGATGGTGCTCACCATGCAATCCGTGCAGCAGGGGGCGAAGGCGCAGGTGCTTCTGTGCGGGCCGGCGGCCGATATCGCCCTCAAGAATGCGCCGGCGAGCGCGATGGCGTTGCAGAAGCCGAAAGGCATGAGCCCGAAGGGGCTGATGCAGACCATGCTGCAAAAGACGGACACGGCCGTCGACGTCTGCGCCCTCTATCTGCCCAACAAGGGGCTGAACGAGGATGCGCTGATCGAGGGCGTCGGCGTCGCTGAGCCGCCGCAGATGGCCGAGCATCTCCTGGCGGAGAACACGCGCATTCTGAGTTTTTGAGAAGTCCCCGCGGCGCATCGTGGCGTCCCGGCGTGTCGTTCGGGTGCGCCATCTGCAACTGGGGAGGCCACAACCGAGAGCATGCCCCGCCGTTGACCGGAAAACCCGCCGCTTGTAGGCGTGTCGCGTAGCATTTGGAGGACGGTTGCCGACACATCGCCCCCGTGCCTGATCGTGACCATCGCATGAGGGGATCTTTGGATCGACATCGTCTCTCCGTCCTGGGGCTCGGATATGTCGGGCTCCCGGTCGCCGCAGCTTTTGCGCGCGCGGGCTATGAGGTGGTCGCCTTCGACATCGATGCGGCCCGCGTGGCGGAATTGCGCGCCGGGCGCGATCGCAATGCCGAGGTGACGCCGCAGGATCTCGCCTGTCCAAGGCTTCACATCACGTCCGACGCGCAAGAGCTCGCCCGGGCCGATATTCACATCGTCACGGTGCCGACACCGATCACACCGGCCCGAAGGCCGGATCTGCGGCCGCTTCAGAGCGCCTCGGTGACCGTGGGGCGCGTGCTGAAGGCGGGCGACATCGTCGTCTACGAATCCACCGTCTATCCGGGCGCCACGGAGGAAGTCTGCGTGCCGATCCTCGAAGCCGAGAGCGGCTTGAGGTTCGGGCAGGACTTTGCCGTCGGCTATTCGCCGGAGCGCATCAATCCCGGAGACGACCGCCATCGTTTCGAGACCATCGCCAAGGTGGTTTCAGGCTCCGATGAAAAGACGCTCGATCGTCTCGCCGGGCTTTACGGCTCGGTGCTCGAGGCGGAGGTGCATCGCGCGCCCTCGATCCGCGTGGCGGAAGCCGCAAAAGTGATCGAGAACACGCAGCGCGACCTCAACATCGCGTTGATGAACGAGCTTGCCCTCATCTTCGACCGCCTCGGCCTGCGCACCGCCGACGTGCTGGCGGCCGCGCGTACGAAGTGGAACTTCGTCGATTTCACGCCGGGCCTCGTCGGCGGTCACTGCATCGGCGTCGATCCCTATTATCTGACCGCCAAGGCCGAGGAGATGGGCCACCATCCGGAGGTCATTCTGGCGGGGCGCCGCACCAATGACGGGATGGGCGCCTTCATCGCGCGCAAGGCCGTCAAGTTGATGATCGGGCAGGGGCTGCGCGTGAAGGGCAGCCGAGTCGGCATTTTCGGGCTCACCTTCAAGGAGAACGTGTCCGATCTCCGCAACAGCCGCGTGCCCGACATCGTCGAGGAGCTGCGCGACTATGGCATCACGCCGCTCGTGCACGATCCGCTCGCGGAGAAGAGCGCAGCCTTTCGTGCCTATGGCATCGAGCTCAAGGCGCTCGAGGCGATCGACGATCTCGATGCGGCCATCATGGCCGTTCCGCATGCGGCCTATCTTGCCGATGCGGGGCGAGATCTTTTCGAGCGCGTCAGAGATGGCGGCGTGGTTGTGGATGTGAAGTCGCGCTTTTCGGAGTGCCCGCCGCACCTCCATTACTGGAGCCTCTGACCGGTTCGCTCGCATAGGCGCGGCGCTCCCACTCGCCGTCGCGAAGCCGGTCGTAATCGTCGTCGAGCCGCACCACATCGTCTTCGGCGAGATAGGTGCCCGATTGCACCTCGATCAGCTCGAGTGGGATCTTTCCGGGGTTTTCGAGCCGGTGCACGGCGCCGATCGGGATGAACGTCGATTCATTCTCGTAGAGGAGCTTTTCGGTGTCCCCGATCGTGACGAGAGCGGTGCCGCGGACAACGATCCAGTGCTCGGCGCGGTGAAAATGCCGTTGCAGGGAGAGCCGGCCGCCGGGCTTCACCTCGATGCGCTTGACCTGGAAACGCTCGCCGCGATCGATCGCCTGATAGCTTCCCCAAGGGCGATAGACATAGGCCGGCTCTTCGATCTGCGGCCGGCCGCTTTCCTTGAGCATGGCAACGAGCGGTTTGAGCGCCTCGGCTTTCGATCGATCGGTGACGAGCGTCGCATCCCGCGTCTGAACGACCGCGAGGCCCGAAAGGCCGACGATGGCGACGAGGTTGTCGCCGAGGACGTAATTGTCCTGCGCCTCGACGAAAAGGGCCTCGCCCCGCGCGGCATTGCCGGCGCCGTCCTTTTCGGTGAGCGACCAGAGCGCGTCCCAGGAACCGATGTCCTGCCAGCCGATGGAGACGGGAAGAACGCGTGTGGTCTTCGTTCTCTCCAAGACGGCGACATCGATGGAGGCGGGCGTCGTGCGGGCGAAACTCGTCTCTTCGAGCCGCAGGAAGCCGAACTCGCAACTCGCGCCGGCCACGGCTTCGGCGGCGGCCGTGACCGTCTCGGGATCGAAGCGAGCATATTCGGCAAGCAGCTGATCGGCGCGAAAGACGAGGTTGCCGGAGTTCCAGAGATAGCCGGCAGCGACATAATCCTGCGCCGCCGCAGCGTCCGGCTTTTCGATGAAGGCGGCGACGGCGCGGATGGCCGACGTCTCGCCGGCGCCGTCGGGGCGGATGTAGCCATAGCCGGTGGCGGCATGGTCGGGGCGCACGCCGAAGGTCACGATATGGCCGTGCTGCGCACTGGCGGCGGCCTCCTGCGCGGCCGCCTGGAAGCTTGCCACATCCTCCACCATGTGGTCGGCGGCGAGCATCATGACGACCGCCTGAGGGTCGTTCCCGGCGATGAAATGGGCTCCGGCCGCGACCGCCGGCCCGGAATCCCGACTTTCCGGTTCGAGGAGAATGGTGGCGGTCAAGCCGAGTGCCGCCAATTGCTCCGCCACCATGTGGCGATAGCGGGCGGCCGTGACGATCACCGGCGGCGCGAAGATATCCGGCGCGCTGATGCGATGGATCGTCTCTTGGAAGGTCGAGCGTTTGCCCAGGAAGTTGATGAATTGCTTTGGCGCGGATTCGCGCGAGGCCGGCCAAAGGCGCGTGCCTGATCCTCCACACAAAATGAGCGGAACGATTGCCCCCATCGGCTCATCCCCCTGAACCCCAGGTAGCGATCGCAGGTTTTCGCAACTTATGCAAGGACGGGCGCGCCGCCCTTCGTGGCCTGCGCTCAAGCGGCGCGCTGTGCGACGAACGAGCTCTCCGCATAGACGCAGATATTGGCGCGCCCCTGGCGTTTCGCCTGGTAGAGGGCCTGATCCGCCATGGTGTAGAGCTGCTTTGCGCCGAGCTCGCCGGAGACGAAGGTCGCAAGTCCGGCGCTCGCGCCGATGCGGATATCCTCGTGCCCGAGAGCGAAAGGCTGCGCGACGGCCGCGAGGATCGCTTTGCCGCGCGCGAAGGCTTCGGCGCCCCCCATGCCGACCGGCATGATGACGGCGAATTCGTCGCCGCCGATCCGCGCGGCGAAAGCCTCCAAAGGCAGAGCGGTGCGGATACGGTCCGCCGAGGCGCAAAGAAGCTGATCGCCGATGACGTGGCCGAACGTGTCGTTGACCGGCTTGAAGCCGTCGAGGTCGAGGACGATGAGCGCGAAGCCTTCGCCCCGGGCGCCCGCCTCGCAGATCGCCATCGCCATTTTCTCTTCGAAATAGGCGCGGTTCGGCAGCTTCGTGAGATGATCGTGGCGTGCGAGCAGGCTCAAGGAGCGCTCCGCCTGAAGGCGCGCGACCATGGTCTGTGAATTGTAGACGATGAGCTGTATGGCGCCGACCGCGAACATCGCCTCGATGAAGGCGAGGGCGATGTAGCTCGAGCCGCCGAGCGTCAGCGACATGGCGATCACTGGCAGCAGCACGAGGAGGAGCTGCGCGATGGCGATCCGCGGCCGTACGACCCGCACGACAATGCCGGTGAAATAGGCCATCGTGAGCGTCATCACGAGGACATCGGCCATGTGGTTCTGGAAGACGAGGGTGCGCGCCGCCAGGGCCCCGAGACAGGCGGAAAAGATCCATCCGCCGATCATGTAGGCACGCTCCCAGCGGCGCCATTCGCCGACCAGGCGGGGAGCGCTTCGGCGCCAGCGCCGGTAATGCAGGCAAATGGCGATACGTGCCAGTCCGACGACAAACCCGACGATCGTGATGGCAGCGAGGAACGGGTCGCCCGTGTCCATCGCGGCGATCGTTCCGGCAACGGCGAAGCCGATCAGGATGAGGGTGATGGAGGGCAAGGCGCCGTAAACGAGATCGAGCAGCTCGGGGAGGATCGCCTCCTCGCCATCGCTCCGCGATATGAGCATTGTCTTTGCCGTCATGGCTCCGCCCCACCTGTACGGCGAATGGGCTACAGGAGTTGAGAAGTCCTGAATCCATCCGTGAGAATGCGCTCGTCTTGAGCGGAAAGAGACGGTGGTGGATTGCGTTTCGTTTGTCCGCTCAAAGACATGCCCAGATTGTCGCAGGCGCTGGCCCGGAGAAAGCCGCCTGAGCGAGGCGCCGGTCGTCATAAAGAGGTCGGCGCTGTGCGCCCGTGGAGAACGGAGTGAGAGCACAGTGAGGGGAAGTGAGGGCAGAGGCGGATTGTCCGTTCTCTCGACCTCAAGACACGCCCGCATCGGGCTTGCGAAGCTTGCCGCGGCAGAAGGGATCGAATAGGCCTTTGCCGTCAGCCGGTTCGGCATTGTCCAGAGCCGCATCAAGGGGAATTTGAAGGGGAGGATCGGACATGAGGAACAGAGCTGGATGGCGCGCATGGGCGGCCGGCGGAGCGCTGATCGCGGCGGCCGTGATCGCTGGCGGAGCGCAGGCGGAAACGCGCATCACCTATAAATCGGCGAAGGCCGGCACCTCCTACTACCAGATGGGCGTGGAGCTCTCCGAGGCGATCAAGCAGGGCACGGACGGCGATGTGATCCTGACGGTCGAGGAGAGCCAGGGCTCGGTCCAGAACGTCATGGAAGCAGCGGTTCGTCCGGGAAGCTTCATCTTCACCACGCCGCCGGCGCTGGTGGGCCTCGCCCAGGCCGGCAAGGGCGCCTTCGAGAAACGCCCGAGCGAAAAGTTCAAGGACGTTCGCGCCCTCTTTCCTATCCCCTCGCTCACCATGCATTTCGTCATCGCCGGCGACGAGGCGGTGCTGCCTCTGAGTGCGCTTGAAGGCAAGTCGGTGCTGCTCGGCAAAGGCTCGTTCGGCGCACGCGAGGGTGAGAAATATCTCGAGCTCTTCGATCTCAAGGACAAGGTGACGATCGCCAATGCCGAGCTCGGCAATGCCGCCGATGCCCTGAAGAACGGGCAGATCGACGCCTTCGTGACCTCCGGCTCGTTTCCGGCGCCGAACGTCGTGGAAACGGCCGCGAGCGCCGATATCGGCCTCGTCTCCATGACGGATGAGGAAGTCGAGAAGACCGGCCGCACCCGCGCCGTCATTCCCGCCGGCACCTATGCGGGCGTCGATGAGGACGTGGTGACGACCTCGCTTCCGGTCATCGCCTATACGACGACGGCGATGGACGCCGACACGGCCTATCTGGTGACGAAGACGTTCTGGGAAGAGAAGGCACGCCTGTCCGAGACGGCGCCGTGGTGGAAGGCGGTGTCGCCCGAGCTTCTGTCGGAGGTCGAAGGCAAGCTCCACGAGGGCGCTGTGCGCTATTACGAGGAAGCGGGCATCGACGTGCCGGAGCAGCTGAAATAGCGGCCCGGCTGAAACTCTCTCATTTTTCCGGCGATTGACCGAAAGGCGAGCCCGTGGACGATCCGCCGGCGAAGCATTGGCCATGGGTGGCGCTCGGGCTCGTCTCGATCGCCTTCCATATCGGCCTGATCTTTTACGGACTTGCGCCGGCGCTGGCAGCGCGTCCGATCCATATGGCGCTTCTTCTGCCGTGGATGCTGATCCTGCCCGCGAAGACGCCCTGGCAGCGTTGGAGCGGCTGGGCGCTCAGCCTCTTGGGCATCGGCGGCTGTCTCTATATCGCCTTGAACGCCTCCGACATCGCCGACCAGTATGGCTTCATCGACGGGCCCTTTCAGATGGGGCTCGCCGTGCTCCTCATCGCCGTGGCGCTCGAAACAGCGCGCCGCGCCATCGGCTGGCCGCTGCCGCTCGTGGCCCTGGCGACGCTCGCCTATGGGCTCTTCGGGCAATATGTGCCGGGCGAATTCGGCCATCCCGGCCTGCCGCTCGAGAGTTTTCTGGGGACCATGACCCTTGCCGAAGGCGGCCTGTGGGGGCAGCTCACCGGCGTCTCCGTCAATGTCGTCGCGATCTTCGTCATTCTGGGTGCGGTGTTGAATGCGGGCGAGGCCGGCAAGGGTTTCATGAATGTCGCGACGGTGGTCGCGGGCCGGCTGAAGGGCGGCGCGGCAAAGGTCGCAACCTTGTCGTCCGCGCTGTTCGGTTCGATTTCCGGTTCCGCCTCCGCCAATGTCGCCTCGACGGGGGCGATCACCATTCCGGCGATGACGAAGCTCGGCTATCCGAAATCGCTCGCCGGCGCGGTGGAGGCCGTCGCCTCCTCGGGCGGCCAGATCATGCCGCCTTTGATGGGCGCGGGCGCCTTCGTCATGGTGGAGCTGACCGGCACGCCCTACACGCAGATCATGGCGGCCGCGCTGCCGCCCGCGATCCTCTATTTTCTGACCGTGTGGGTGGGCGTCGACGCCTTTGCGACGCGTTACGATCTGCGCCCGGTGGAATCTGCCGACCAGCCGGGGCGGCGCGAGGCGCTGATCACCTCGATGTTCTTCGCCGTGCCGTTTCTGGCTCTGCTGGCTGCGATTTTCGGCGCGGGCTTCACGCCGCAATATGCCGCCTCCGTCGCCATCCTGACGGCCACGATCCTGCTCTTCTTCGATGTCCGCCTGCGCTTTTCCTTCCGCCATTTCGGCGACAGGTTCGCGATTGCCGCCGTGACGGCCGGCCGCCAGGTGGCGATGATCGGCTCCATCATCATCTGCGCCTCGATCGTCATCGGGGTTCTGTCCTTGACCGGGCTCGGCGTGAAGGTGACGTCGACCATCCTCTCCGTCGCCAACGATTCCCTGTGGCCGGCGCTTCTCCTGACGGCGCTCGCCTGCCTCATCCTCGGCATGGAGGTGCCGACGACGGCGGCCTATGTCATCTGCATTTCGGTCGCCGGTCCGGCCCTTGCCGCTCTCGGGCTGAAGCCGCTCGTCGCGCATCTCTTCGTCTTCTGGTTTGCGCTGTTGTCGACGATCACGCCGCCTGTCTGCGGCGCCGTCTTCATCGCCGCCGGCATGATCGGCGAGAACTGGCTGAAGGTGGCGGGAAAGGCGATGCTGCTCGGCATCGGGCTCTACGTGATCCCGCTCGGCATGATCGCCAATCCGTCGCTTCTCGCGCTCGGGGTGAGCCCGCTTGCGGCCCTTCTCGCCTTCGTGAAGGTGGGGGTGGGGCTGTCCATGCTCTCCTATGGCATCATCGCGGCCCGCCCGCTGACGCTGCGCGCCCCTTTGGTCCTTGCGGGCGTTCTCTTCGTTTTCGTCAGCGTGTGAGGGCCAAAGGGCCGGTCGCTGCCCCTGGAAGGTCGAGATGCCCTTCTCTCGGAACCCGCCCCGCCATCTGACGTTGTCGAGGCGAAACCGAGGGGGGCGACCATCGCAGCGGAAATCTCGCAACAGTTGAAATGGGGCACGCGCGGCGGCTATGCGGCCCGTGGCGTCGTCTATCTGGTGGTCGGCATCCTGGCGGTCCTCGCGGCGGTCGGGTCCACGCAGGCGGAGAACACGCGTGGCGCGCTCCGCGAAATCCTCACGCAGCCGCTTGGAGATGTGCTGCTCGGCGTCGTCGGCATTGGCCTTGCCGCCTTCGGGCTCTGGCGTTTCGCCCAGTCGTTTGGCGATCTCGACGATCATGGCAATGATGCCAAGGGTCTGCTTCTGCGCTTTTTCCTGTTCTGCAGCGGCGTCATCCATATGGGGCTCGCCGCCTTCGTGGTGAGTCTGCTCTTTGCCATTGGCGGCGGGGGCGGTGGCTCCGGCGATCCGACGTCCGGCTGGCTGACCTGGCTTTTCGGGCAGGCCTGGGGACGCTGGGTGGCCCTTGCCCTCTGTCTCGTGCCGATCGGTATCGGCCTCGCCCATCTCTACAAGGGCTGGTGCGCCGGCTATGAAAAATACCTCGATCTCGACCGCGACAAGATGAAGATGGTGAAACCCGTCTGTTCGCTGGGGCTGATGGCGCGCGGCGTCATCTTCATCGTGATCGGCGTCCTCGCCTTCTATGCGGGCGGCATCTACGACGCCTCGAGCGCGCCGGGTCTCGAAGACGCGCTGAGCTATATTCAGGGGCTGCCCTTCGGCACCGTCCTCTTGTTGCTCGTGGCGCTCGGGCTCGTCGCCTTCGCCGGCTATTGCTTCGTGGAAGCCGCCTTCCGCCGCATCCGCATGGGCTCCGTCACCGTCTCCGACCCGATGCCGCAATAGAGCCGGCGTCGAGCACGCCGGCTTCCATCTCACATCCCGGAGGCCTGCCAGAGCGGGGTGGCACATCCGGGCGGATCAGATCCGCCCGAACCTTGCCGTTCGCCTCAGCGGCAGAGCCTGCGCGGCCCGTTATAAGGGCGGTAGGTGCCCGTGCGCGGGTCGAAGCTGCGGTATTTCGACGAACAATAGGCATACCATTCCCGCGTCCACGGGCGCGGTGCGCCGTAGCGAACCGGCGGCGGCCCGTAATAAGGCCGGCGCGGACCCCATCCCGGCGGAGGCGGTCGGCGCCAACGCGGCGGCGGGCCATAGCGCGGCGGCCCGTAACGGGGAGGGCCGTAGCGAGGCGGGCCATAAGGAGGGGGGCCATATCGAGGCGGGCCGTAGCGTGGGGGAGGCGGCGGTCCCCATTGCACCGGCTGAACGATTTGTGCGGCGTCAGGCGGCACGACCGCTGGGGCTGAAACCGATGCCGCGGAGGCCGAGGGGACGCTCCAGGCAAGGCCGATGGCAAGACAGCAAATTTTGACCGTGAGGCTCTTCAATCGCATTGTTCACTCCCAGGCCGTGGGCCGGCATTATACGCCGTCTGCCGAGAGTGTTCCCGAGGTATGTCAAAGCGAAGGCGCTTTTGCCGCGCGCGGGGCCTGCACACCATTTTTTTCTGACCCGTCGGAAAGAGGCCGATGCGGGCTGTCGCGCTCAGACTGGCCGTTCGATCGCCATCGCCGTCGCCTCGCCGCCGCCGATGCACAAGGAGGCGATGCCCCGCCTCACATCGTATTGGCGCATCGCGGCCAGAAGCGTCACCAACACCCGCGCACCGGACGCGCCGATCGGATGGCCGAGCGCGCAGGCGCCGCCATGCACGTTCACCTTCTCCTGCGGCAGATCGAGATCGCGCATCGCCGCCATCGCGACGACGGCAAAAGCTTCGTTGATCTCGAAGAGGTCGACGTCGCGCAGATTCCAGCCCGTGCGTTGGACGAGTTTTTCGATCGCGCCGATCGGGGCGGTCGGAAAGAGATTGGGCGCCTGGGCATGGGTGGCGTGCCCGGCGATCATGGCAAGTGGCGTGAGCCCGCGCCTGTCCGCTTCCGAACGCCGCATGAGAACGAGTGAGGCCGCGCCGTCTGAAATCGAGGACGAATTGGCGGCCGTCACCGTGCCGCCCTCCCGGAAGGCGGGCTTCAGGCTCGGGATCTTGTCGATCCTCGCTTTGGGCGGCTGCTCGTCCTGGCGCACGGTGTCCTCGCCCTTGCGGGTCTTCACCGTGACCGGCACGATCTCGTCTTCAAAGCTGCCGTCGGCGATCGCCTTTTGCGCTTTTTCCAGCGAGGCGATGGCAAAGGCATCCTGGGCGGCGCGGGTGAACTGATAGGCCTCGGCGCAATCCTCCGCGAAGGTGCCCATGAGCCGGCCCCTGTCATAGGCGTCTTCCAGGCCGTCGAGGAACATGTGGTCGATGACCTTCTGGTGGCCCATGCGGTAGCCGGAGCGCGCCCGGTCGAGGAGATAGGGAGCGTTCGTCATGCTCTCCATGCCGCCGGCCGCCGCCACTTCGGCGGAGCCGGCGAGGAGCGCGTCGTGGGCGAGCATCGCCGCCTTCATGCCGGAGCCGCACATCTTGTTGACGGTGGTCGCCCCGGTGGCGAGCGGCAGGCCGGCAGCGAGCGCCGCCTGGCGCGCGGGCGCCTGGCCCTGACCGGCGCTGAGGACGCAGCCGAAGATCACCTCGTCGATGGTCTCCGGCGTGACCCCGGCCCGCTCCAGAGAAGCTTTAAGGGCGGCTGCGCCGAGCTCTGGAGCCGTGGCATCCTTGAGATCGCCCTGAAAGCCGCCCATGGGCGTGCGGGCGGCACCGACGATGACGACAGGATCGGGATTTTGCATGGCATGTCTCGCTTTCTGACGCGGGCGGCAAGAATGCCGTGCGCCGAAGCGCACGGGCTGAGTTCGGACAAGAGGCCAGAAGGCCGGGAGTGGGCGGCCAGCTCGGAGCCGCTGGCTCAGGCGGCGTCGCTCTCGGTCTTCGCCTTCTCGCGGTTGCGCAGCATGAAGCGCTGCAGCTTGCCGCTCGGCGTCTTCGGCAGAGCCTCGGTGAACTCGATCTCGCGCGGATAGGCATGCGCGGAGAGCCGCTCCTTGACGTAGAGCCGCAGCTCTTCGGCGAGCTCCGTCGAGGCTTCCGTCCCCTCGCGCAGCACCACATAGGCTTTGACGATCTCGGTGCGCTCCGGATCGGGCTTGCCGATGACTGCCACCTCGATGACGGCCGGATGCTCGATGAGCGCGCTTTCCACGTCGAAGGGGCCGATGCGATAGCCCGACGAGGTGATCACGTCGTCGGCGCGTCCGACGAAGCTGATGCGCCCGTCCTCTTCCATCTCCACCGTATCGCCGGTGCGGTAATAGCCCTCGGCGATCGCCGGGGTCGGCTGCTGCCAGTAGCCGGAGAACCAGAGAAGCGGTGATTTCGCGATGTCGACGGCAAGGATGCCGGGCTTGTGCGCCGGCAGTTCGCGGCCGGCATCGTCGAGGACGGCGACGCGGTAGCCGGGCATGGCATGGCCGGCGGAGCCCGGATGCACATGGTGGCGGAGGCGGTGGTGGTTGTTCACCACCATGCCCAGTTCCGTCTGCCCGTAATGATCGTGGATCGGGGCATCGAGATGCTCGGCGAACCAGCGAATGACCTCCGGGTTGAGCGGCTCGCCGGCGCTCGAGACGGCGCGGAGCTGGCCTTTGACCTCGGCGGCGGCCTCGGGTCCGGCGGCAATCAGAAGCCGGAAGGCCGTCGGCGAGCCGGCGAGATTGGTGATGCCGTAGCGCTTGATGATGTCGTAGGTGCTCGCCGCCGTGAACGGCCCGTCATAGAAGGTGGTCGCATGGCCGAGGACGAGCGGGCCGGTGACGGCGTAATAAAGGCCGTAAGCCCAGCCCGGATCGGCGATGTTCCAGAAGACGTCGTCCGCCCGCAATTCCACGGCATCGCGCATATAGACGAGGAAGGCGGCAAGCGCCTTGAGCGGCACCGGCACGCCCTTGGGAAGACCCGTCGTGCCGGACGTCGACATCATCAGGAAGAGATCGTCGCCGCGGCGCATCACCGGCGCAAATTCCTCCGACTGGCGCGCCATGGCGCTGTCGAAGTCGATGTCGCCCGATGACGAGGCCGTGCTGTCCCCACCACCGACGAGGACGACGCGGGGAAGAGCCGCGATCCCCTCGAGCTTGCCGCGATTGGCCGTGTCGGTCACGACGAGGCGGGCGTCCGACATCTGGAGCCGGTGCTCGATCGCTTTCGGGCCGAAGGCCGTGAAGAGCGGCTGGTAGACGGCGCCTGCCCGCCAGGTTCCGAGAATGATGGCAAGGAGTGCCGGCGTGCGCGGCAGCATGCCCGCGACGACATCGCCCGGCTTGACGCCTTCCTCGGCGAGAAGATTGGCAAAGCGCGCCGAGAGCTTTTGCATCTGCGCGAAGCTGTAGGTCTCCTGACGGCCGTCGGCGCTGATATAGTGAAGCGCCGTGCCGCCGCCGGCCACATGCCGGTCGCAGCATTCGACGCAGGCGTTGATCCCAGTTTCGAGATCGCCCGAGAGAAGCTTCGTAATGTCGTCGAGACGAAAGTTCGCGATCGCGTCGGCATAATCGTCGCGGTCTTCGCTGCCAGAAGGCGCGGCCATGTCTGTCCTCCCTGAGTTCCTTATCCGCGGCGGCGGAGGAACCGTGTTCTTTTGTGAAGGCAGGTTAGCGATGAAGAGATATGGCGTGCGATGACCGAATTGCTCTAATTTCGTGATCGGTTTTGCCACTTTTTGGGGAGCGGGTTCGCTTGGAACGGCGCATGATCGCCCCGTGTTTCGTCGAAGACGCGCTCGCCTGTCTGGACCGGTGCGGCATCGCGCGCGAGCCGCTCCTGCGCCAGGCCGGCATGCCGGCCATCGTGGTGGAGCCGGTGTCGGCAGAGCAATATGGCGCGCTCTGGCTGGCGGTGGCGCTTGCGGTCGATGACGAGTTCTTCGGCGAGGCGGCAAGGCCGATGCCGCGCGGCAGTTTCACGCTTCTGTGCCATGCGATCCTGTCGGCCAAAAGCCTGGAGCAGGCCCTGCGGCGGGCGCTGCGGTTTCTGCGGGTCGTTCTGGAAGACCCGTATGGCGAGCTCTGCGTCTCAGACGGGCTTGCCGAAATCGTCCTCAAGGACAAAGCCGGCCCGCGTTCCGCCTTCGCCTACCGCACCTTTTGGATCATGGTGCACGGGCTCTCCTGCTGGCTGATCGGGCGGCGCATACCGCTCCGCCGGGTCGACTTTCGCGGACCTCCGCCACCATATGAGGCTGAATACCGCTTGTTCTTCGGCGCGCCGGTGCGTTTCGATCAGCCGGAGAGCGGGCTCGTCTTCGATGCCGATTTTCTGAAGCTTTCACCGATCCGCGACGAGCGGGCGCTGCGCGAATTTCTGCGTCAGGCACCCGCCAACATCCTGGTGCGCTACCGCCACGATGCCGGACAGGCGGCGCGGCTGCGCGAGCGCCTGCGGGCGATGCCGCCCTCGGCCTGGCCGGGCTTTGAAGAGCTTGCCGCGCAGATGCGTCTGCCCGCCTCCACCTTGCGGCGGAAGCTGCGTCTCGAAGGCCAGACCTACAACGACATCAAGGACGAGCTGCGCATGGCGGTGGCGACGCAGGAGCTTCTTCACGGCCATTCGAAGGTCGGAGAGCTTGCCGCCGATCTCGGCTTTTCCGAGCCGAGCGCCTTTCATCGCGCCTTTCGCCGATGGACCGGCAAGAGCCCGGGCGAGTTCCGCCGCGAGGCGAGAAAGCCTGAGCCCCGATCGCCCTGCGAGACAGGTTCGGCGCCGAAGAAGACGCTCTGAAGGCGCGACGAATCCGCCGCAATCGCGGCTTCCGGCACGACTTTTGGAGCTTCCATCATGGACAAGGCGTTCACCTGCGGTACCTAGCTGATGGTCGACCGTTGATCGAGCTGCGGGGGGAAAGGATGCAATCTGGGGAGCTTGCCTCGATGCTTCGGATTTTCCGGCGTTCGCACCGCGTGCCGATGGTCGCGTCACCCATCGTCGGAGATTTTGGAGATCGTCCATGAAAATTCTCATCGCCCTGGCTGTCGCGGCCGGAACGTTCGCCGCCAGTAGTGCCTCCGCCCAGGTGGTCGTCTCCTCCAAGATCGACACCGAAGGCGGCGTCATCGGCAACATCATTCTGGAAGTTCTGAACGATGCCGGCATCGAGACGGAAAACCGTCTGCAGCTCGGTGCGACGCCCGTGGTGCGCAAGGCGATCACCGCCGGCGAGATCGACATCTATCCGGAATATACCGGCAATGCGGCCTTCTTCTTCAACCGCGCCGACGAGCCGGTCTGGACGGATGCCGAGAAGGCCTACGATATGGCCAAGAAGCTCGACGGAGAGGAAAACGACATCGTCTGGCTGACGCCGGCGCCGGCCAACAACACCTGGGCCGTGGCGCTTCGAAGCGATGTGGCAGAGGAGAACGGCATCACGACGTTCTCCGAGTTCGGCAAGTGGGTGAAGGATGGCGGCGAGGTCAAGCTGGTCGCCTCCTCGGAATTCGTGAACTCCGCCGCGGCTCTGCCGGCCTTCCAGAAGGCCTATGACTTCAAGCTCAATTCCGATCAGCTCATCGTGCTCTCGGGTGGCGATACGGCGGCGACGATCCGCGCGGCGGCGCGCCAGACGAACGGCGCCAATGCGGCGATGGTCTACGGCACCGACGGCGCGATCCAGGCGGCCGGCCTGCAGGTTCTGGAAGACGACAAGGGCGTCCAGCCCGTCTATCAGCCGACGGCGATCATCAGAAAGCCCGTTCTCGACGAGCATCCGGAGATCGCCGATCTCTTGAAGCCCGTGTTTGAGGCCTTGACGCTCGAGACGCTGCAGAAGCTCAATGGCCAGGTGCAGGTCGAGGGCCAGCCGGCGGGCGATGTGGCGCATGAATTCCTCGTCTCGCACGATTTCATCGACGGCTGAGCCGGGCTTTGTGATCCCGCGTCCTGACAAGCTCGGCGCGCCCATGGGCGCGCTGCTGGCGGTTGCGCTCGCTCTGCCGCTTTCGAGTTACCGGGCGAACCGGATCGCGCTCGCCGAGGCGCGCGGGCTTTTCGAGGCGCTGCCCGCCGTCTGGGCCGCGGCGCTGCTCGCCTGCGCGGTCGCCACCATTGCGGTCGCGCTCTTCGTGCGCCCGCCGGCGATCCGGCTCGCCGCCCCGGCGCTGACCCTGCTTCTCCTCCTGATCGCGATCGGCGTGTCGGCGCGCATGCTGATGGCGGACGGAGCCGATTATGCGCGCGTGGCGCCGGGAGCGGGCTTCTGGCTCGCGGGCTTTGCGCTGTCGATCCTGATCACCGATGCGATCGTCAGGCTGAAGCCCGGGCCGCTCCTGAGGCTCGGCGTGTTTGCGCTCGCCGCGGCCGCGATCGGCGCGATCCTCATGACCGGGGAATGGGACGCCTTGTCGATCCTCGCCGAATATCGCGGGCACGCGGCGACCTTCTGGCGGGAGGGCGCGCATCATCTGCAGCTCGCCTTCGGCTCGCTCGCCGTCGCCATCGCGGCCGGTGTGCCGATCGGCATTCTGATCCATCGCTCCGAACGCTTGAAAGGCCCGGTCCTCAGCACCTTGAGCCTCATCCAGACGATCCCGTCGATCGCGCTCTTCGGCATGCTGATCGTGCCTTTGAGCTGGGTGGCGGCGAACGTGCCGGGCGCCTCCGAAATCGGCATTCGCGGCATCGGCATGGCGCCGGCCTTCGTGGCGCTGTTTCTCTATTCGCTCTTGCCGATGGTGGCCAACACGGCCGCCGGGCTTTCCGGCGTGTCGCCGAGCGTCACGGAAGCGGCCGCCGGTATGGGGCTGACGAGCCGCCAGCGGCTCATCTCCGTCGAACTCCCGCTCGCTTTGCCGGTCATTCTGACGGGCGTGCGCATCGTGCTCGTGCAGAATATCGGCCTCACCACCATCGCCGCGCTCATCGGCGGGGGCGGTTTCGGCACCTTCGTCTTCCAGGGGCTCGGCCAGACGGCGACCGACCTCATCCTTCTCGGCGCGCTGCCGACGGTGGCGCTGGCATTTGCCGCCGCCGTCGTCCTCGACGCCGTCATCGACGTTCTCCCCGGAGCAAAGGCATGATCCGCATCGAAGGCCTCACCAAGGAATATGCCGGCAATGCCGTCGTTCGCGACGTGTCGATGGAGATCGAGGCGGCGACGATCACGGTGATCGTCGGCACCTCCGGTTCGGGCAAATCGACGTTCCTGCGGATGATCAACCGGCTCGTCGAGCCGACACGGGGGCTGGTGGAGATCGACGGCACCGATACGCGGCAGATGAAGGCCTATGAGCTCCGCCGCCGCATCGGCTATGCGATCCAGGATCACGGACTTTTTCCGCATTGGACGGTCGCCCGCAACATCGCCACCGTGCCGAAGCTTCTCGGCTGGGATCGCAAGAAGATCGATGCGCGCGTGCATGAGCTTCTGGAACTCCTGCAGCTCGATCCCGACGAGATCGCGCCGCGCTATCCGCACCAGCTCTCGGGCGGTCAGGCGCAGCGCGTCGGCGTCGCCCGCGCACTTGCGGCCCGTCCCGACATGCTTCTGATGGACGAGCCCTTCGGCGCGCTCGATCCGGTCATCCGTGCGAAGGCGCAGACCGATCTCAAGAGCATCCAGGACCGCCTCGGCTCCACCATCCTGCTCGTCACCCACGATATGGCCGAGGCGATCAGGCTCGGCGACCGTATTGCCGTGATGAGCGAGGGGCGGGTGGAACAGCTCGCCCCGCCGGCCGAGATCCTGACCCATCCGGCGAGCGACAATGTCCGCAACCTCGTCGGCGACGACGACCGGCCGTTCCGCTATCTCTCGCTCATCCCGGTGAGCGAACGGACCGAGGAAGGAACCGCGGAAGGCACGCCGATTGCCGCCGATCGCTCGCTCTATGATGCGCTGGCGGAAATGATCTGGAGCGGCCGCGAGGTCCTGCCGGTGGTCGGTGCGGACGGGTCGGCGCGCGGTCTCGTGCGGCGAGGGGCGCTTCTCGATGCGGCGCGATCGGTGGCATGAGCCGGCCTTTCGTCCTTCTCCTGCGGCTTGCGCTCGTCGCGCTGGTGCTCGCCTTCCTCTTCGTCCCGGAGGCGTTCAGGCCGCTGCTCGAGCCCTTCGCACCGGTGGGCGCGCCGGCGATCTATGACCGCGCGAGCCTTCTCGACCTCACCATCTCGCATCTTCTGATCGTGGTGGCGGCGATCGTGCCGGCGACGCTCATCAGCGTGGCGCTCGCGATCCTGGTGAGCCGGCCGATCGGCGCGGAATTTCTGCCGCTGTCGCGCGCCATCGTGAATATCGGCCAGACCTTTCCGCCGGTGGCGGTGCTGGCGCTTGCCGTGCCGGTCGTGGGCTTCGGCACCTGGCCGACATTGATCGCCCTCTTTCTCTACGGGCTTTTGCCGATCTTCGAGAACACGCTGGCGGGCCTCACCGGTCTGCAGCCGGCGGTCGCCGAGGCGGCCAAGGGGACGGGAATGACGGGGCGTCAGAGGCTCTTTCAGGTGGAGCTGCCGCTCGCTCTGCCGGTGATCCTGGAAGGTGTACGCATTTCGCTCGTGATTGCGCTTTCAACGGCGACGATCGGCTCCACGGTCGCCGCCAAAGGCTTAGGCGAGGTGATCATCGCCGGGCTCAATTCCAACAATCTCGCCTTCGTGCTGCAGGGCGGTCTTTTGACGGGCGCGCTCGCCGTCATCCTTTATGACGGTCTTGGCGAGATCTCCCGCATGACGGCCGCCCGTAGCTAAACAGAGGCGTCTTGCGATATGGCCTTCCGGGCGGAAGGAAGTGTGATGAAAGACGACAGAACAACCGACATAGCCGGCGTCGAAGACGCGCTGAACCGCCTCGAACAGCTTTACGAGGCCGCCGTCCAGGAGCTGCGGGACGCCATTGCGCTCTTTGCCAAGGACGGAACGCCGCCCGATCCGGCGGCCCGCGAGGCGGGCCTTTTCTGTTATCCGGAGCTTCGCGTCAGCTGGGACGGGGCGCCGCCGCGCAGCTTCAAGCCGCGCGCCTATGGGCGTTTCACGCGGCCTGGCGGCTACACGACCACGATCACGCGGCCGGCGCTCTTTCGCAACTACCTCGCCGATCAACTCGCCATTCTGGCCGAAGATCACCGCGTGCATCTGAGCGTGCGTCCGTCGTCCCAGGAAATCCCCTTTCCCTATGTCCTCGAGGATGGGGATCTCGTGCTCGACCGGGCGACGACGCTCGAAATGATCCGGCATTTTCCGACGACGGAACTCGCTCTGATCGGCGATGAGGTTTCCGACGGGCTGTTTGCCTCCGCCCAGGAGATCCCGCTGTCGCATTTCGATGCGCTGCGCACGGATTTTTCGCTGGCGCGGCTGAAGCATTACATGGGCACGCCCGCCGACCACGTTCAGCCCTTCGTTCTCTTCACCAATTACAGCCGCTACGTCGACGAGTTCATTCGGTGGGCGTGTGAGCAGGTGCGCGATCCGGAGAGCCCCTATGAGGCGCTCTCCTGCGCCGGCGGAAGCCTGGTGACGAAGGAGACGGAGGATCCGGAGCGGGCGATTTCCGAGCTCGCCTGGAAGAAGCACCAGATGCCGGCCTATCACCTGATGGGGTCGGGTCGTTCCGGGATCACGCTCGTCAATATCGGCGTCGGGCCGTCGAATGCGAAGACGATCTGCGATCATCTGGCGGTGCTACGCCCGCATGCGTGGCTGATGATCGGCCATTGCGCCGGCGTGCGCGAAAGCCAGTCGATCGGCGATTACGTGCTCGCCCACGCCTATCTGCGCGACGACCATGTTCTCGATGCCGTCTTGCCGCCGGATATCCCGATCCCGAGCCTCGCCGAGGTGCAGCGGGCGCTTTACGACGCGACCAAGCAGGTGAGCGGCATGCATGGCGAAGAGGTGAAGCTGCGGCTGAGAACCGGCACCGTCGTCACCACGGACGACCGCAATTGGGAGCTGCGCTACACCGCCTCGGCGCATCGCCTCAATCAGAGCCGGGCCGTCGCCGTCGATATGGAGAGTGCGACGATCGCCGCGCAGGGCTACCGTTTCCGCGTGCCCTACGGCACGCTTCTCTGCGTCTCCGACAAGCCGCTGCACGGCGAGATCAAGCTGCCGGGGCAGGCGAACCGGTTCTATGAGGGGGCAATCTCAGAGCATCTGCAGATCGGCATCCGCGCCGTCGAGCTTTTGCGCCGCGAGGGCGACAGGCTGCATTCGCGCAAGCTGCGCGCCTTCGACGAGCCGCCCTTCCGCTGAGCGCCCGAGATCCGGTGAGCGCCCGAGATCTTACTGGAGACAGGCCGGCCGGAGCCGGCCTGCGGCATCGAAACGCGCGCGGCGGCCTTCAGCGGTTTGCGGCGAAATCCTCGTCGATCGCATCGGCGAGTGCGGCGAGCGTCGGGAAATGGAAGTCCGGCTTCGTCACTTCCTTCGGCACCGGCGTGCCGCCGAAGCCTTCCTGGCCCTGCCGACGCTCGATCCAGCAGACGGAATAGCCGAGTTCGCGGGCCACGCCGATGTCGTGATACTGGCTCTGCGCGACATGCAGAATTTCCTCCTGCTTGTAGCCGAAGGCCGACTGGCGGCCGCGGTTGAAGTCGAAGAAGCGCGGATCGGGCTTGGGGATGCCCACCTCGTCGACCGTCACGCCGTCATGGAAGGGATGGCCGAGCGTGTGCGCGTAGCTCGTGAAGACGACGCGGTCGGTGTTGGTCATCGCGACGAGCCGGAAACGGGTGCGCAGGCGCTTCAGTGCCTCGGCTGAATCCGGGAAGGCCGGCCAGTTCAGGACGTGTGCCTGGAACGCGGTGGCTGCGCCCTTGCTGGTGTCGAGCCCGAGCTTGCCGGCAACGTGCTGATAGACGTCTTCCATCACCTGACTGGAGCGGCCCGGATAAATGTGGCGGGCCTCGATGTAGGGGACGAAGAGGTCGTCGTCGCTCAGGTCGCGGGCCGCCGGTCCGCCGAACGAACGAAATCCGTCGAGCAGACCTTTCTCGAAATCGATGAGCGTTCCAACGACGTCGAATGTGAGAACCTTGAAGTGGGAAAATCGCATGGCGTGGCCTTTCTTGGGGGAAATTGCAGAAGCTGGTGCTGCCCGCTCAAAGCGGGCTGCAGATGCGCACCGCATCGAGCATGGCCGCGTGGATGTTGCGGCTTGAGACGGCATCGCCGATGCGGTGGACCTCGAAGCCGGCATCCTCCCGGAAGGGCTGCGCTTGCAGGCGGATGAAGGTCTCGATGTCGGTGATGCCGTTATTCTTGGAGGTCGTGCGCAGCTCTTCGAAGAGTTCGTTCATCGGGATGCTGCCCTGCTCGACGATCACCTGGTCGACGAGAACGGAGGTCTCCTCCCGCGACAGCTCGTTGAGGAGGACGGCTTCAAGGCGGTTGTCCTTGCGGGTGACGGCGACGAGGCGGGTCTCCGAAATGGGCGTGACGCCGAGGGCGAGGAAGCGCTTCTTCCAGCGCAGCCGTTCTGCATAGGTGAGCTCTTCGCAGATCGTCACATCGATCGTGGCATAGGTGACGTTCGCCCCGGCCTCTTTCGCCTTCTCGGCGGCAAGGGGCCCCGGATGGCGGCCGGTGCCGTCATAGACGAGGACGTCGCGCCCGATCGGCACCTGGCCTGAAAGGATGTCCCAGGTGCTGACGCAGAGATCGTCGCCTTCAAGAAGATCGATCTGCGGCAGGCCGCCGGTGGCGAGAATGACGACGTCGGGGGCGAGCGCCTTGATGTCGTCGGCCTCCATATAGGCGTTGGTGTGGATCTCGACGCCGAGGCGCGAAAGCTCGGCGACACGCCATTCCACGATGCCGATGAGATCGCGGCGCCAGGAGCCGGTCGAGCCGAGAAGGACCTGCCCGCCGACATCGGCGGCGGCTTCGTAGAGCGATACGTCATGGCCGCGTTCGGCCGCGATGCGCGCCGCTTCGAGCCCCGCCGGGCCGCCGCCGATGACGACGATTTTGCGTTTCGGCCCCGACGTCGGGCGGATGACATGGCTCAGCTTCGTTTCCCGGCCGGTGACGGGATTGTGCAGGCAGGAGGGGCGGTAGGGCGACTGGCAATGCGTGGCGCCGACGCAGGGGCGGACTTCCTCCTCGCGACCGGCGGCAAGCTTGGCGACGAGATGCGGATCGGCGATCTGCGCGCGCGTCATCCCGGCCATGTCGAGCTTGCCTTCGGCAACGGCAAAGCGCGCCGAAGAGATGTCTGCGATGCGGGCGGCATGGAAGACCGGGAGACCGATCTCGGCCTTGAAGGCGCCGACCGGCTCGACCCAGGGCGCGAGCTTGGAGCCCATGCCCGGCATGTTCTCTTCCGCGAGCGCGCGCGTCGTGTCCATCGTGCCGTAGATGGCGTTGAAGAAATCGACGACGCCTTCGCGCTTCAGAAGCAGCGCCGCCTCGACGCAATCGTCGAAGCTGAGGCCGCCCTTGGTCGCTTCGTCGACCACGTAGCGAATGCCGATCAGGAAATCGTCGCCGACCGCCTCGCGCATCGCCGCATGCACCATCACGGCAAAGCGGCAGCGGTTTTCCAGGCTGCCGCCGAAACGGTCGGTGCGGCGGTTGGTGAGAGGCGAGAGGAACTGGCCGATCAGATGCCCGGCGGCGAGCGTTTCGATGCCGTCGAGCCCGCCCTCCTTGCAGCGGCGCGCGGCGGCGGCATAGGCCTTCACGACACGCGCGATGTCGTGTTCGTCCATCTCCTTCGGGATGCTGCGGTGCAGGGTTTCGCGCAGCGGCGAGGGGGCGATCGTCGGCAGCCAGTCGCCGGCATAGGGATCGCCACGGCGGCCGAGATGCGTGATCTGGCACATGAGCGCCGCGCCTTCCCCGTGCATGCGTTCGCTGAAGCGCCGCAGATGCGGAATGATTGCGTCGTCGCCGACATTGAGCTGACGAAAAATGTTCGGGGAATCGCGGTCGACGTTGGACGAACCGCCGAACATGGACAGCCCGATGCCGCCCTTGGCCTTTTCCAGATGATAGAGCTGGTAGGCCTCCTGAGGCATGCCGCCGGATTCAAGCCCGCAGGCGTGGCTCGTGCTCATGATGCGGTTGCGGAATTCGACATGCTTGATGCGCAAAGGGCGCAGGAGCGGGTCCTTGTGGGCGGGATCCCCTTGCAGCGGCGTTTGGCTGAGTGCTGGTGCGGACATCGGTTTCTCTCTCTCTGACGAAGGCACGACGATCCCTTCGGCGCGACACGGGGTGTCACGCCGTTGCGACCGCGGCCGAGGGCGACGCGGCTAGACGACTTGGCTAAGGAAGCGCTGAGTGCGCTCGTCCTTGGCGCGGGTGAACAATTCTTCCGGCGGACCGTGCTCGACGATCACGCCTCGGTCGGTGAAATACACGTGGTCCGCCACCTCCCGGGCAAAGCCCATTTCGTGGGTCACGAGGATGCAGGTCATGCCTTCGGCCGCGAGCTCCTTGATGGTGAGGAGCACTTCCTTGACCGTTTCCGGATCGAGCGCCGCCGTCACTTCGTCGAAGAGCATGACGTCGGGGCGCATGGCGAGGCTGCGGGCGATCGCCACGCGCTGCTGCTGGCCACCAGAAAGATGACCGGGATAGACGTCTTCCTTGCCGCTCAGGCGCACTTTCGCGATGAGGGCGCGGGCGCGCTCCTCCACCTCTTTCTTCGGCTCTTTGAGAACCTTCACCGGCGCCATCATGACGTTTTCGAGCGCCGTCTTGTGCGGGAAGAGATTGTACTGCTGGAAGACGATGCCGACCTTCTTGCGCAGTTCCAGGAGGTTGAGGTTGGGGTCGTTGACCTCCTGGCCCTCGACCTTGATCGAGCCCTGCTGGATGTTGTTGAGGCCGTTGATGCAGCGGATCAGCGTCGACTTGCCGGAACCCGACGGGCCGATGATGCACACGACCTCGCCCTGGCGGACGTCGAAGCTGACGCCCTTCAGCACTTCGAGCTCGCCGAAGGATTTGTGAACGTCGTGCACCTCGACGAGCGGCATGTCCGGCGTCCAGGCCGGCGTATCTGCGCCAGACGCAGTTTTCTTAGGTCTCGACAGCATATTTTCGCTCGATCGCTCGGGTCCAAATCGAAATCGGGTAGATGTAGGCGAAGAAGAGAAGCAGCAGGAACAGATAGAACGGCACGAGGAGTTCCGGCCGCGCGCCCGCCGCTTCCATCGCCGCCTGCGCATTTCCGACGGCTTCGCGCACGCCGAGAATGGAGGCCATCGGCGTCGCCATGGCGAGAAGCGCGTACCAGTTCATCCACGGCGGGATCGCCCGCTTCACGCATTGCGGCAGGATGATCCAGCGCAGCGTCTGACCGCGGGTGAAGGCGAGGCTTTCCGCCGATTCCCACTGCCCGCGCGGGATGGAAACGATGGCGCCGCGCACGATCTCGCTGACATTCGCCATCACCGGCAGCGAGAAGGCGATCGTCGCCTTGATCCAGTCGGAGAGGATCAGGTTTCGCCCGCCCGGCAGCTCCACCTCGAAGGGGACGAGGAGCATGACGACGAAGAGGATGACGAGCCAGGGGGAATTGCGGAAGAGATGCGTGATGATCCAGGCCGGCGCGCGCAGGAGGCGGCTGTGGCTGAGCTGCAGCATGCCGAGCGCGATCCCGAGAACCGTCGCGATCCCCATCGCCAGGAAGCTCATGACGAGGTTGAGGACGAAGCCTTTCAGAATGAAGGGCATCCACTCGATGAGCGTGGCGATTGCCGAGGGTGTCTGCGGCGCCGCGACGCCCTGAGCCTGTGCGGCGGCGAGGCTCGCGAGAAAGATGCCGAGAAGCAGGAGGCCTTGCCAGCCTCGGATCGAGCGGCTGGGCAGGAAGGCCGAGAGCGTTTCGGCGTCGATGCGGAAGGGGCGGACTGTCTTCATTGTCCATATCCCGGCAGCGCCAGACGTTTTTCGAGCCAGTGCAGGCCGGCGGCGATCAGGCTGACGATGATGACGTAGAAGAGGAACAGGACGAGCATCATCTCCGGCACGTTGATGTTGTCCGACCAGACCTGATTGAGCGTGTAGGTCATCTCCGGAACCGAGATCACGTAGGCGAGCGAGGTCGTCTTCGCGAGGCTGACGAGGTTGTTGGTGAGCGCCGGCAGGCTGATGCGGAAGGCGAGAGGCAGGGTGACGTAGGCGTAGGTCTGCCAGCGGGAGAAGCACAGGCTTTCCGCGGCTTCCGCCGTCGATTTCGGCACCGCCTCGATGCCGGAGCGGAAGATCTCCACGTTGAAGGCGCCGCCGAAAATGCCGAGCGACAGGATCGCCCAGCTGAAGGAGGAGATGAGCGGCTCGTAATAGCCGCCCATATCGACCTGCGGCGTGAAGGCGCCGAGGCCGAAATAGAAAAACAGGAGCTGGATGAGGGGCGGCGTGTTGCGGAAGAGCTGGATGTAGCCGTTGACGACGCCCCTCAGGAGCCGTGAGCGCGAGGTTTGCACCCACGCGCCCAGAACCCCGATGACCAGGGAAAGCAGAATGGACCAGAAGATGAGCTGCAGCGAAATCGCGATTCCGGAGACGAAACGGTCGTATTCATAGCGATCGTAGAAGACGATGAAGTTGAGGCCGGTCTCGTCGTAGAGCCGCTGGAACAAAGGCGCGATGAGGCTGAACAAGCTTATGCCCTGCAATTAAAACTGACTTCCCCTGGTTTCGTTACGGGCGCTTATTGGCCGTCGAGGTAGCTTTCGTCCCATTCGAGACGCTTGTGCTGTTCGGCGAGCCAATCGGACGGCTTCACGCCCCATTTCTTTTCAAGCTCGAGGAGCTTGCCGTCGGCCTGCCAGCGATAGGCCATGCCGGTCATGAAGACGCCCCAGGGCTTGTCGAGTTCTTCGATCGGCACGGCGGAGGCCCAGGGATTGTTGAAGAGGACGGAGACGGGCATTTCGTAGCCGTCCCATTCGCCGGAGGCGAGGTCGGCCATGATGGAGGCGTCGTCATAGAGCCAGGCGACGCATTTGCCGGCTCGAAGGGCGGCCTTGCCTTCCGTATTGCCGGTGAAGGCGACGAGACGCGGCCCGTATTCGCGCTGGACCTGCTTGTTGTAATTGGCGCCCTGCTTGGCGCAGACCGGCTTGTCCTTGATGTCTTCCCAGCTCGCAATCGCGCCTTCCTTGGCCATCAAGGTCGGGCCGGAGGTCCAGTAGGCCGGCTCGATGATGCCGATGATCTTGCGGCGCTCGGCGGTGTCGTACATGCCGCCGATGATCACATCGATCTTGCCCTGCTGCAGGAACTGCATGCGGTTCGCGGAGGTCACGACGACCGGTTCGAGATCGACGCCGAGCGTATCGGCCACGCTCTTCGCGAGATCGATTTCGATGCCTTCCTGCGTGCCGTCGGTCGAAGGGAACGACCAGGGCTTGAACGCCCCGAGCACGCCGACGCGGACCGTGCCGCGATCGAGGATTTCCTGCAGGCGGCCGTCAGCCGCCTGGGCCGGGGCCGTGGCGGCGAGGAAGGTCGCGCCCGCCAATGCGGCGAGGACGGGGAGGCTTAGGACTTTCGCTATCGATTTCATGGCTGCATGTCTCCGGTTGAGGCTGGCATTGCGGTCGATCGATCGTTCGGGCGCAAACCGGTGCGAAACACCGTCCGCTGGTAGTTGAGGAAGCCCTCGACTTCTTCGGCTGTTCGTTCGGGCGTCCAATCGAGGAGATCGGCCACCGACCGGGCGGCCTCCTCCACATCTTCGCGTGCGAGATGGCGGCGCCAGGCAAGGGCCGTGCGCGTATAGAGAATGCCCTTGAGGTCGCGCGCATGTTCGTGCGTGACGGCGTGACGGAAGGCGGCGCGCCGGGCGTTGCCGGCGGGCTCCGGCTTCGAGAGCCGCGGCGACGTCTCAGAAATCCGCCAGGGCGATTGCGCCTTGCCGTTGGCGTGCGGAGCCGGGCCGAGAGCGGCTTCGGCACGTTCGCGCAGCACCCGGCCGGCGCTGCGATGCGACATCACCGGCCCCGCGGTCATGGCGAAGACGTTCGGCATGCCTTTCCGCGAAAGATCGTGGATCTCGCGCGAGCGGCGGCCCATCGGCAGCTCTTCGTCGAAGGTGAGGGGCCTGACCCCCGCCCAGGTGAAGGCGATGTCGGCACGGGTGAGGTTCAGTCCTGACAGAAGATGATTGGCTTCGCCGAGAAGGAAATCGATCTCGTCGTCGGTTGCGGCGACATCCTTGGCGTCGCCGTCGAAGGGCGTCTCCGTCGGCCCGAAATAGAAGAAATCCTCATGTGAGGGCATGGCGTAGAAGGGCATGCCCTGCCGGTGCATGGTGGCGATGCCGTAGCCTTGATACCTCTCGGGCAGGCGCACCATCATATGCGCCCCCTTGGTGCCGCGGATCAGACGCTCGGGCCCTTCGCGTGGGTCGTCATGCGTTCCCTCGTGCGAGCCGTCGCCGGCTTCCGCATTGACCTCGTCGATCCAGGTTCCCGCCATGTTGAAGACGAGGCGGGCCTTTGCCGTCGCGACCGAGCCGTCCTTGGCTTCGAGCCGCAGGATCCAGCGTTTTGCGGCATCCCGCTCGACGAGCTCCGCGCGGCAGAAGTTTTTCACGACGGCGCCCTCCGCTTCCGCCTCGAGCGCGGCATCGACGCAGAAGCGTTCCGGCCAGTCGAAGACGTATTCGCGGTAGGTCGCCACGGCCTTGAGGCGGTCGAGATCGCGCAGATCGCCGGCAAAGGGCAGGTGCCGTTCGAAATCGCCGGTGATCTTGCGGTATTCGAGAGGCGGCGCGCCGGGGCCGATCCGCTCCAGGAGCCTGAGCCCGACATCGAGATGCCAGCTCTTCACCGGACTTTCGGGATAGACCGGGAAGCACATCGTGAACGGTTTCACGCCGTCGGCCGCGGTCGCGGCGATCTCGTGGCGCGCCTCCATGCCGGCGCGCGCCATCTTCAAGGCCTGCAGAAACCGCTGCGGATGCAGACCGAAGGCCGCGACCGGGTTTTCGGCCTCGAAGTAACGCAGCCCGCAATGCAGCATCCGCGAAGAGCGGCTGCTCGCGCCGGCGGCGAAATCTTCCTTGTCGCAGAGAAGGACAGAATAACCCGCTTCGCTCAGTTCGCGGGCGGCACTTGCTCCGTTGATCCCGGCTCCGATGACGGCCACATCGCATTCCAGCCCGTCAAGGTTCGCAAGGGTGCTCGGCATATACTTCCCGGTGAGGCGACTTTCTGTCGCGACTATGTCGATAGCCTCGAAATGTTCAAAATTAAAAATACGTCGATAGTTATGCGCAAAAGGCATACCGAGAGCGGGATGCTGCGCCTGGGTCAGGACGGGACCTCGGCAAGCAATTTGTCCCGCTCCGCTTTTGCCAGTGCGAGCATGCGCTCGACCGCCGGGCTCGCCGCACGAAATTGCGGCCGAAGCAGTGCCACGCTGAAAGGAATGGCCGGGCGGAAGGGAATGAGGCGGATGCGATCGTCGTGCTGCAGGATCGCCGTGTAGGGATCGATGACGGCGATCCCGAGGCCCTGCTTCACCATCTCATAGGCGGCGCCCGAGAGGCTCGTTTCGCACAGCGCCTCCACGCGCACTCCCGAGGTGATGAGCGCCTGATCGAGAAGATGGCGCGCCGCGACGAAGGGCGTCCAGTAGATGAGAGGCCCTTTGGCGAGATCGGTCGGCCCAAGACAGGAGCGATCCGCCAGATCGTGGTCGCTCGGCACCGCCGCCACATAAGGGGAATCGGAAAAGATCTCGGTATCGAAGCCGGTTCGGCGAACCGGCATCTCGGCAAAACCGAAATCGACCTGCTGGCCGGCCGCCCATTCCTCCACGGTGGGGGACATGCGGATGGCGAGGCTGACGCGGGTGCCGGGCCGCTCCTCGCGGAATTTCGCGATGACGCGCGGCATGAAGCTGAGGCCGAGAGCGGGCAGGATGGCGAGGTTGACCTGATCGCCCTGGCCCTTGGCGAGCCGCGTTGCCAGTGCCTGGAGGGAATCGAGCGAGACATAGGCCCGCTCGACCTCGTCGAGCAGCCGGCGCGCCTGCGGCATCGGCATGATCAGGCCCTTGCGACGCTCGAAGAGGGTGAGGCCGAGATCCGCCTCCAGCCGGTCCAGCATGCGGCTCACCGCCGGCTGGCTGCGCCCCAGAACTTCGGCGGCACCGCTGACGGTGCCGGTCATCATGACGGCGCGGAACGCTGCGAGCTGTTGAAGGTTCAAGGCTGCCTCGCTTCAGGTGACGTCGATCCGGCAAAACAGGGACGCCGCAATCGTCGCATCATCGAGCCCGGTCCTCGCCCCTGTGCGCCGAGGCGGACAGTGTCGGTCGTGACTGCCCGTTTGGCCAGTCTCTTAATCAGCTAAAAGAACAATCGATACGCCGGCGCCCTGAGCCTCATGCCGCGCTGTCGGCCGCATGGGGCAGGGTGAAGCGAACCTCGAAACCCTCGGTCTTGCCGGGGATCGGCGAGGCGAAGGCGAGCTCGCCGCCGCCGCGCTCGGCGATGGTGCGCACGATGGCAAGGCCGAGACCGCTGCCATCCTTCTTGTCGTTGGCGCGCGCAAAGCGGGTCGTGAGACGGGCGAGATCCTCCTCCGCCACCGGCGGGCAGGCATTTGCGACCGTCAGGATGCCGGCCTGCGACAGCGCGATATCGACCGGTTCGCCCGGACGCCCGTGCTTCAGAGCGTTTTCGATGAGATTGCGGCAGAGAATGCCGAAGGCGTCGCGTTCCAGATCGGAGAGGACGGGTGCGTCCGGCATCTCGAGGTGCAGGCGGGGGGCCGCGCCGATACGGGCGAAATCATCCGCGACGAGCTTCAGGATCGGCCGCATGTCGGCGGGCGTGTCGGTGCGCAGCCTGGCGCCTTCCGCGCGTGCGAGCTGCATGAGTTTTTCCGACAGGAGATTGAGCCGCTTCAGCGTCGTCTCGATCTCTTTCGCGCGCTCGGCAGCACTTGCGTCCGTCGTTTCGGCGCGCAGCCTTTGGGCCTGCGCGATCGCGCCGGCGACCGGGGTGCGCAATTCATGCGCCGCGTTGGCGGCGAAACTCCGTTCCGCCTCGAAGGCGGCACGCAGTCTGTCGAGAAGCTGGTTCATGCCCTGAACGATCGGCTCGAGCTCGCTCGGCAGGCCGCGATCCGAAAGCGCTGCAAGATTGCGGGCGCCGCGTTGCGCGAGATCGGCGCGCAACCGCCGGACAGGCCGCAGGCTGGTGCGCACGGCAAAGAAGATCGCCGCAAGGCTGAGCGGGATGACGACGAGGAGCGGCAGCCCGAGCGAGAGAAGCATCTCGCGCGCCATGGAGGTTCGGTGGGAGAGGGGCTCGGCAACCGCGATCGTCAGCCCGTCGCGACCGGCCGCATCGTAGTAAAGGCGGTGCGTCGCCGTCTGTCGGAACCCCTCGCGGGTGAAGGGAGGAAAGGCCTCCTTGTCGGCATTGGCCGAGCGCAGCACCGTCTCGCCCTTCCGATCGCGCACCACCCAGGTGAAGAAGCGGTCGTCCTTGTGCAGCCGGGCGATCCGTTCCCCTCGCGCCGGTCCGCCACGGCGGTCACGACGCTCGTCCTCGCGGGATTCCTCGTCGCGCCGATGTTCGCGGCGGCTGTGCATGGCGAGCGGCAGAATGCGCTGGGCCGCGTCCCTGAGCGCCGCGTCGAAGAGCCCGTCCATTTCGTGACGGAGCTTTTCGGCCGTGAAGCTCGCCGCCGTGAGCCACAGGATCGTGACGGCGAGACCGAGCGCGAGCGCGAGGCGAAGCTGAAGGGAGCGCGGCGCGGTCATGGATGGCCGAGACGGTAGCCGAGGCCGCGTTCGGTCTCGATGATGTCGCGGCCGAGTTTCTTGCGCAGGCGGCTGACATGCACCTCGATGGCGTTGCTGTCGACCGTATCGTCGAAGGAATAAAGCCGCTCTTCCAGCTGGGCCTTGGACAGGAGCTGGCCCGGACGCTGCACAAAGGCTTCAAACAGGGCCCATTCGCGGGCCGTCAGCGCCACCGCCTTGCCGTCGCGGTGGATGCTGCGGGCGGCGAGGTCGATGTCGAGCGGCCCGAGCGTCACGATGGGATTGGGATTTCCCGAATAGCGGCGGGCGACGGAGCCGATCCGCGCGGAGAGTTCGTCGAGATCGAACGGTTTGACGATGTAATCGTCGGCGCCGGCATTGAGCCCGTCGATGCGGTCGGAAATCTGGTCGAGCGCCGTCAGGATGATGACGGGCGTGACGGCCCCGCTCGTGCGCAGGTTCTTGAGAAACGGCACGCCGCGCCCGTCCGGCAGCATGAGGTCGAGGAGGATGAGATCGAAGACGCCGGCGGAGAGCGTGTCGCGGGCGTCGTCGAGGCGTGTGACCCAGTCGACGGAATGGCCGTCGGCCTTGATCTGATCTCGCACCGCCGCCCCGAGAACCGTGTCGTCCTCGATGAGAAGGACGCGCATTCCAATCCACCTTCTGTTTTGCTTCCGACGTTCTGCGTGATCTGCCTGACAGGAAGCTGACAGCATTTTCGCTGCGCCGTCAGCGCGTGATCAGACGGCGCGCCGATCTTCATGACATCAACAACGTCATGGAGAAAGAAATGACATCCAGAAAGACCCTTCTCGCCGGCGTCCTCTTGGCCGCCACCTTGTTCGTCCCCGCGGCAAGCATGGCCGCATCGCCAGACGGCGCCTCGCCGGTCGCGATGCAGCAGACGGCCAACCGCAACGGCGACTGCAGCCCGCGTTCGGATTGGGGCCGCTCCAACCAGCAATATCGCTCCCACGCCTATCAGAAGCACGGAAAGCACGGCGGACAGGCCCGCCCGCGCAACGATGCCCGCAATGGCATGTGCGACGGCAGCGTCTGCAGCCGCAACTTCGATCGCGCGAGGCCAGGCAATTCTCAGCAGAGCATGAACGGTCGCAACAATGACCAGCGGCCCCGCTTCGATCGCCGTGATGACCGCCGCGGCGACCAGCGGCAGGGCTACGACCGCCGGGACGATCGCCGCTTCGAGCGCTGGGACGACCGCCGGCCGTCCGCTCCGCAGGCCCCGAACGGTGGCGCATCGCCGAGCAGCTATTTCGGCAAGATCTGACCCGCTTCACTGAAGGCGGATTGAAAAAGGGCCCGGCGCGGATTGCGTCGGGCCCTCATCGTTTGAGGGGTGAGGCGAAAGCGGCGTCAGCTCGCCGGCGTCAGGAGCGCGCCGATCGCCTGCATTTCGTTGGCCCCGCTCTTGGAAATCGCCTCGGCAATCGGCTGGTCGGGATCTGAGATCTCGACGCCGGCCGCGCGCAACCGGGCCGCCACGTCGTCGCCCGTCATGCCAAGGAGCGGCGCGACGGCATCGGCCGAATTCGTCAGGATCTGATGCGAAAAGGCGAAGGGCGGAGGGCCTTTGCGCGTCTCGCCGCTCGTCGGCATGAGGAAGGGCAGCGACATGAGAAGTGAGACGGCAAGGGCGATCACCATGGGCGAGCGCTTGAAGTAATTCGTCAGCGGCCGCCAGTTTTTCCAGAGGTGCAGGACGAAGGGCAGGATGAGCACCATGCTCAGCCATTCGTGCATGCCGTGAAAGCCGCTCGGGCCGACATGGAAGAAGAGGGCGATGCCTGAAACCAGGGACACGATGAAAAGGCCCGTGATGAAGGGCGTCGCGTAACGGTTGATGAGGGAGGGCATTGAAATCTCCTGACAGGACCGGGCCGGCTTGGGCCCATGTCTCTCGTTTGGGTGTCTTCGCTTCGGCGCCGCGCTGCGGTGTCCCGCGCGGGCGTCTGTCAGGAGCGATGCGCCCCCTGCCTTACGATGAGCTGACGGAGGCAGGCGGAGGCTGTCAGGAAGCGATCAGTCGGGGCGCGGCAAATTGCCGGCCATGGCAGCGCCGAGACACTCGGCGCTGACCGTGTCGCCTAGCGGGCCGGATAGAAGATGGCGCAGGGCGCATAGGCTTTCGGAAGCTCGATCTCTCCCGGCATCTCCCGCCCGCCTGCGATCGCCTCTGCCTGAAGCTCCGTGCGGGGGCCTTGCGGCTGGCGGATGTCCGACGCGGTGGAGCGAGCATAGACTTCCATGCGGCCGACCGTTGTCAGGATGATGCGGTCGGCGGAGCCTTCCCGGATCTCTTGGCCGGCCTCGGCGAGGACCCGCTGCCACGGCTCTCCTTCCAGCTCCTGAAGCCGCTTTTGCAGTGCCTGATCCTTCGTGCGGAGGAAGACGCGGGCGACGGGGCTGCCGAAACCGAGCTCGAAAGCGAGCGCGTCGCGATCGCCTTCGCGAATGGCGCCCTGGTCGGGTCCGGCGGCATTGAGCGTCACGCCCGCGGGCGGCTGCAGCCTGCCGCGGGGCAGCGCCATCACGATGGCTTTGCCTTCCTCAAAGGCGAAGGCGCGCAGTTTTTCCGGCAGCCGCAGGCGCATCGCGCCCGCCTGTGTGGCGACGGTGAGGGCGTTCTTGACCTCGGGCTGTTCGCCGGCTCCGATCGCGAATTCGCCGAAGGCGCCATCGATGCCGAAGACCCAGCGCCCCTTTCCCGGACGCAGCGTGTCGCGCATGAACCGTGCGATCTCCTCCTCGTCCCAGTCGAGACGGGCGATCCTGATGCCGAGATGGGCGCGACGCGCCGGCAGAACCGCGGTGATCTTGCGCAAGAGATCGTCGGGCGCACGGCTCCAGATGGCGATCTCGTCGCTCGTCCGCGCGCAGCCACGACAAAAGCCGCTGTCTGAATCGATCTCGCAGACCCCGGTGCACGGGCTGACCGGGCGCCGCGAGGAGGCGCTGGGTGAAAGGTCGGAAATTCCTTGAGGGTTGTTCATTCTTGTCCTTCGTCAAACGGCCTGGGGGGAATGGCCTTCAGGAATCGAGGGTCCGCCGTTGCGGTGCGCCATCGAGGGGCACGATATGGCCGTGCCCGTTGGCGATCAGGGGCGGGGCGAGGCGGTCCGTCTTCAAATCATGCGATGGGTGTGAGGCTTTCTGCCAGGGCACGATGAAACGCCCACCCGCATGGATGCCGGTCAAGGCACGCACGCCGTAGCATTGGGCGAGGATGTCGTCGGTGAGAACATCCTGCGGCGCGCCTTCGGCGGCGACCCGGCCGCGATCGAGGAGCACGAGACGGTCGCAGAACCGCGAGGCGAGGGTGAGGTCGTGCAGCACGACGACGATGCCGGTGCCGCGGTCTCTGGTTCTGCGCAGGAGCTCCATGACATTGAGCTGATGCATGGGGTCGAGCGCATCGACGGGTTCGTCGGCGAGAAGCGTCTCCGCCTCGACGGCGAGCGCGCGGGCGAGGAGAACCCGGGCGCGTTCGCCGCCGGAGAGCGTCTGCACGTTGCGCTCTGCGAACTGGGCGATGCCGGCGGTCTCCATTGCGGCGCGGGTGGCTCTGTCATCGGCGCGCCTGTCGTGCGCGGCGAAGAGGCCGGAATAGGGCAGGCGGCCGAGAGCGACGACCTTTTCGACGGAGAGAGGCCAGTCGACGGTGGCATCCTGCTTCAGATAGGCGAGGCGGCGCGCCAGGCTGCGTCGCGGCACGGATGTGGCGGGCTTGCCGTCGTAGAAGACCTGGCCGAGTTCCGGTTTGCGCAGACCGGCGATGACCTCGAGCAAGGTCGATTTGCCGGCGCCGTTCGGGCCGATGAGCCCGACCACTTCGCCGGCGCGCGCGACGAAGTCGACACTCTGCAGGATCGTCGCCTCGCCTCTTTTCACGCCGATGCCGGAGGCTGAGATGATCATCTGAGGTCTCCACGCATGCGCCAGACGAGCGAGAACAGGAAGGGTGCTCCGATAACGGCCGTGACGACGCCGAGTTTCAGTTCCGGCTGTGTTGGCAGGAGACGGACGGCGATGTCGGCGGAAAGCGTCAGGATTGCGCCGCCGAGCGCGCTTGCCGGCAGAAGCAGGCTCGGGCGGTAGGCGACGAAGGGGCGCAAGAGATGCGGCACGACGAGGCCGACGAAGCCGATCGTGCCGCTGACGGCGACGGCGCCGCCGACTGCAAGCGCGACGCCGCCGACGAGGAGGGCGCGGGTGATGCGCAGATCGAAGCCGAGGCTCGTGGCCGTATCCTCGCCGAGCGCCAGGGCATCGAGCGCGCGCGAGGTCAAGAAGAGCGCGATGCAGCCGGCGAGGATCGGCGGGAGCGCGATGGCGACATGCGTCAGGCTGCGATCGGCGAACGAGCCCATCAGCCAGAACATGATTTCGGTGGCCGCGAAGGGATTGGGCGACAGGTTGAGAACGAGCGAGACCAGGGCGCCGGCAAGACTGTTCACCGCAATGCCGGCGAGGATGAGCGTCGCCGTGTTGGCGTTCCGCCCGGCGACGGCGAAGAGGAGAAGGCCGGCGGCAAGGGCCGCCGCGATCCCGCCGATGGGCAGAAGCAGCGAGGAGACGGCCGCAAGTCCGGAATAGAAGATGACGACGGCGCCGAAGGCGGCCGCCCCCGAAATGCCGATGATGCCGGGCTCGGCGAGCGGATTGCGCAAGAACGCCTGCATCACGGCGCCGGCAAGGCCGAGCGCGAAGCCGACGAAGAGCCCGAGAAGGGCCCGCGGCAGCCGGATTTCGATGAGGACGAGGGCGCCGAGATCGTCCTTTCCGGAGAGCGCGCTGTTGAGCGCGGCACCGAAATCGAAGGGACCGTAGCCGATGGCAAGCGACAGGACGAAGGCGACGAGAAGCATGAGCGACAGGACGCCGAGAAGCCTGCGGTAACCGGCCGCCGACCCGGTGGCTTGAAGCGCGATCTCACTCATTGCCGCGCCCTCGCTTTGTCGGCCGCCTGGCGCAAGACCTCGACCGCCTTGAAGATGTCCGGTCCTCCGCACATCCACAGACGCTGCGGGACGGAGACGATCTCCATCGGCCGCGGCATGCGCGAGAGGACCGGATGGTGCAGGATCTCGTTGGCGACGGCCGGCGCGTCGCGATAATCGCCGACGACGAGCACGTCGGGCGACAGGGCCACGAGTTTTTCGAGCGGCAACCGGCTGTAGCTTTCAAGCCCTTTCTCGGCGGCGAGATTTTCAAGGCCGGCGAGCGAGATGAGGACGTTGATGATCGAGCCGGCGCCGACCGTATAGCCGTTCGGTTCGTAGACGATCGCCGACGGACGCTCGGAGGCCGGCACCTCTTCGGTCGCAAGCCGCGCCTCCATCTCCCGCACCAAGGCCTCCGCCCGCGCCTCCTGGCCGAGCTTTGCGCCGACGCGGCGGATCTGGGCTTCGACGTCGGGAAGCGAGCGGGGCACGTCGAGTTCCACGACATCGACGCCGATCCGCTTCAACAGATCGACGGTGACGCGCTTCGTGTAGCGCCCGGCAAAGACCATGTCGGGTTTGTAGCGCATCACCTCCTCGGCGAGGCCGCGATTGCGCGGAAACGCGCGCGCCTCCTCAGACAGGTTCGACATGGAGGCGTCGCGCGAGAAGTAGCTGAGCGAGGCGATCTGATCGGGATCTGCAAGCCGCATCAGAAGCTGGTCGGCACACAGATTGATCGAGACGATGTGCTGCGGCCTCGCCGCCGCCGGAGGAGCATCGGCGACGGCGAGGACTGCAACGGCTGCCAGACAATACGTGAGCCAACGCCCAGGCATTAGAATGTCAGCCGAACTCCGGCATAGGCGCTGACGCCTTCCCGGTCATAACCCCACTGATCATAGGCCTTTTCGTCGAGGAGGTTTTCGACCCGGCCGTAGATCTGGGTGTTGTCGGTGATGTCGTAGGAGGCGGCGACATCGACGAGCGTGTAGGGATCGAGGGTGATCGTTTCGCGGTTCACGTAGAAGGCGTCGGTCCACACCCAGTCCTTCTGCTCGCCGTTGTAATCGACCGAGACGTTGACGTTGGCGCGCCCCTGAAGGAACGCGTAGTTGACGACGAGGCTGGCGACGTTCTGCGGCCGGCGGATCAATTCGTCGCCGGTCGGGTCCTCGCCGTCCGTATAGGTGTAGGAGCCTGTCACCGTCAGATTGTCGATCGGCTCGACCGTCAGGGCGACTTCCACGCCATCGATCTTGGATTCTCCCGGCTGGTTGATCGAGGACTGGCCCGAGCCGGTGATGAGGTTGGAGATCTCCTGATTGAAATAGGTGACGTCGAGCGAGGCCCGGTTTGCCCAGAAGGCCTGCGCGACGCCGACGTCGAAGCCTTTCGCCTCTTCCGGCTCGAGATCCGGATTGCCGCGATAGGTGTTGGTGTAGCCGTAGAGTTCGAAGAGCGTCGGGTTCTTCACGCCGGTGCCGTAGGAGGCGTGGAGCTTGGTGCCGGTCTGGCGGAAATTGTAGGCGCCGGTCAGCCGGTAGGTTGTGGCATCCTCGAAGACGTCGTTCAGGTCGTGGCGAAGGCCCGCCGTCAGCGACAGGTCCTCAAACAGGCTCAACTGATACTGGCCGATGAAGCCCGTCGAGGTGATGGAGCGATCGAAGGACGACCAGGCGCTGTCGGAGACGGCGCTGTCTTCACCCCGCTCGACCCCAAAGGTGAGCGTATGCCCGGCATTGGCGATGGCGGGCGTATCGAACATGAAGGTCGAGCGGTAATCGAACTGCAGCCGCTCGCCTTCGTAAGTGCTGGTGACCGTGGTCGGGTCGAGATCGCGATAATCGCGGGTCTGATCGGTGTAGGAGATGCCGGCGAGCTGCTCCCAATGCCCGTCGAGGAGCGTCACCTTCGCCTGAGCGCGGGTGAAAAGCTGGTCGCCCTTCATGTCCTGATTGGAATCGAGCGGGCCGGTATGGCCGACGGAGGGCAGAAACCCTTCCGAATCGAGATCGGTGCGCAGGCGCGTGTAACGCGCGACGCCTGAAAGATTGAGCCAGTCGGTGACGTCGACGCCGCCCTTGGCGAAGAGGGTGCCGTTTTCGTAGCCGTCGTCTTCCCTGTTGCCGAGGCGTTCATCGGCGACCGAGATTCCATCCGTGCGCACGCCGGATGCGCCGGCGATGAAATCGTAGTTGGTGCCGGCCGTCCCGATCGTGGCGTTGCCGCTCAACGTCTTGTGCGAACCGGCTTCGAGGCGGCCCGTCAGATGCGTGCCGGGTTCGGCGCGCCGGGTGATGATGTTGACGACGCCGCCGATCGCATCGGAGCCGTAGAGCGCGCTCTGCGGCCCGCGCAGCACCTCGATGCGCTCGATGTTGTCGGCAAGAAGATGGGCGAAATCGAACTCCGAGCCGCGCGCCGGGTCGTTGACGGGGATGCCGTCGACGAAGATCTTGGTCTGGTTGCCTTCCGAGCCGCGGATGCGAAGCTGCGTGAACTGGCCGCGCGGGCCGGCCGCATTGACGATGACGCCCGGCACCTGGCGCAGCGCTTCCGTCGCGTCGTGGATGTTCTGCTGTTTCAGCTCTTCGCCGGTGATGACGGTCACGGCGCTGCCGACCTCCGTGAGGGGCGTCGCCGTCAGGTTCGCCGTGACGGAGAGTTCGGGGAGTTCGACGACGTCATCGTCCTGCGCGGCGGCCGGAGACATGCCGGCGGCGACGAAAAAGCCGGCACAAACGGCGACGAAGCGTTGCGGCGGAACGCCTTCACGCGAGGGGCGGGAGAAAAACACGGGACGACCTCAAGGGCGGCGCACGGCCGGTTGGCACATCACCGCGATCGAGGACGCTTCATGCGCAAGGGCTCATGAAGTCTATCCCATCGGCACATCCCCGACCGACGTGACCGCGCGTGACCACGGTTGACGGCAGGTCTCCTGACTTGCGGGTCATGATCGCGTCGCCGCCTTCCCGGTACCCTCGGGGCCAGTGGCATTGTGACGAGCGATTCGCCGCTCACAGTTGCGGGGACAGTCGCGGATTTGAGCATCGCCCGCACCGCGTTCCCTTTTGAGCCTCCAAAGAGGCACCGTCGAAAGGACGGGACCACGATCGCGGCCGTCGCGTCAAGATGAATCGCAGGCGCATGAGCTTGATTGGAAGTCGTTTTCGCTTTCGGCCGCGACGGATGAAGCTTGCCGATGGCGCCCGGCGGCGCGGCCTCCTGCGAGAATGGATGGCTATGGGAGAGGGGGCAAAAGGCCGCAGAGGCGGAGCGCGCACGGCGCCTTTGCCGGGTTTCGTTGGGCTTCCCAAAGGTCGGGCGGATAGATTGGGCCTCAGAGGTTGCGCCTGGGCGATCGGCAGAAAGTCCGCCTTGACGGTGTGCGCTGCGGTACGCTTGAGGCGGGAAGGCGTTCAGGCTCTGCGCCCCTGGGATGAGGTTCGCAGGCCTTCTGCGGTGGCGATACAGAGCAGCTTGAGCGCTTGGGATGGGGAGGTCTCGACATGGTCATGGCAGCAGAACATTTGCGTGCTGAAGCGGCGGAGAGCGCGCAATGAACGCGCCGGAGACAAGCCCGGAGAACGCGTTGGGGCGTCCCGCCAACGGCTTTACCCGACTGATCGACTTCGTCTTTCCCGGCGATGCCAATCACCATGGCACGCTCTTCGGCGGCATCGGCCTTGCGCATATGGACAAGGTCGCCTTCCTCGTCGCCTCGCGTTACGCGCATGTCGACTTCGTCACCGCCTCCTGCGAACGCATCGATTTTCACGTCCCGGCGCATGTCGGGGAAATCGTCGAGCTGACGGGAAAGGTCGTTCGCGTCGGCCGCCGTTCGCTCGGCGTCGAGGTCGATCTCGTCGCCGAGGCGCCGCTGTCCGGCGAACGGCGCCTGTCGACGCGGGGCATCTTCAACATGGTGGCCGCCGATACGCTGGAGCGGTATGGCGGAGCATTGCCGCCCCTGTCGGACGAACCCGAGATGGCGGTGTCTGAAAGCGGCTCCTGCGAAATCGTCTTTCCCGATCAGACGAGCCATTACGGCAGTCTCTATGGTGGCCACGTCCTTGCCGCGATGGGCAAATCCGCGTTCGTCGCAGCGACCCGCCATTGCCGAAAAATCGTCGTCATGGCCGCCTCGCAACGCGTCGATTTCATGGATCAGGTCGTCGCCGGCGAGATGATCGAGCTCAACCCTTCGATCGTGGCGACCGGGCGCTCCTCGATGACCGTCGAGGTGACGATGATTGCCGAGGCGCTCCTGTCGGAAAACCGCCGGCTGTGCGGCAAGGGGACGTTCGTGATGGTCGCCGTCGACGAGACCCACCGCCCGGTCGCGATCGCCTGAGCGCTTTTTGAAGCAAGGAGATTCCGCTGGTCGGATGCGGCGCGGCGGGCGCGAGCGTCACTCGTTTCCCGGCGCCCGATCCACGAACTCACCCTGCCGCCAATAGGCGACGACGAGGTGATCTTCCTTTTTCAGTCCGCGCTCGGTGCGCAGATGGTTGCGGATTGCCTTGAAGGCGTTGAACTCGCAAGCCGCCCAGACATAAGGCGAAGAGGCAGATGGCGGGAATTCGACGGCACGGACGGCCTCGCTCAGGCGAAGGCCCGCCCTGTCCCCGCCGCGGTGGATCCACTCGACCGTGATCGCGCCGTTGCCGATCGGCTGCTCCTCCTGAGGTCCGGCGACCTCGATCAAGGCGCGACCCGGCGTGTCGGCGGGAAGGATCTCCAGAAATCGGCTGATGGCCGGAAGCGCCGTTTCGTCGCCGGCGAGGAGATACCAGTCGCGACCGCGCACGATGCTGCCTCCGACCGGGCCGGCAAGGCCCGCCATCACGCCTGGCTGTGCGCGCAGGGCGAATGCCGTGCCGGGACCAGCGTCGTCATGGAGAACGAAATCGATGTCGAGGGTTCCGGCGGCGGGGTCGCAGCTTCGCACCGTATAGCGCCGCAGCGCGGGCGTCGGCCTCTCCGGATCCCATTTCAGGAGACCGTCGCGGCCGACTGTCGGCCAGACCAGTTCGCCGCCCTCGGGCGGAATGATCAGACCGAGATGCAGGTTCTCGTCATCGGCGAAGCGGTCGAGGCCCTCGCCCGCAAAGGTGATCCGGCGCATATGCGGAGTGATGTCGCGCACCGTGCGGACGCTGACCGGGCGGAAGTTCGGTGGGGTTTCGATGTCGTCGCCGTCGCCCGCCCAGACGATCTCGGGCGAGGGCGCGCCGGCGAATTCCTTGAGATGGGCGGCAAGCGCCATGCGCATGTAAAAGAGACCCGAGATGTCCCGCGCCTCTGCTTCAAGCTCGATGGCTTCAGACAAAGCGCGCAGCGAGCCGCTCCCGAAGTCGTAGAAGATCCGATGGGTGCCCCCGTCTCGGCGAATGTCGGTGTCGTATTCGGCAAGATGGGCACAGACCGCCTCGACGATCGGTTCGGGGTCGGCGATGGAGACGACGGCTCTCGCACTCAGATGGCGCATGTGAACCTTTCCTCTTGCGGCAAAGGCGCAGCCGGCGGGGAGACCGGCAGCGTCGGAGAGAGTGCGCCGGCCGTCCCAGTTTGCGTGTCGGAGAGACGGCCGGCGCAGGGTTCACGCTCCCGCATCCGTCGAAACGGTCGCTGGCGATGCGCGCGGGATCGCGATCTCCTCACCATATCACCGCAGGCCGCATAAGCAAATAAAATATGCGTTTTTAAATCATATTATTTGGCGTGATGGTGCGACGGCCTTTTGGGTGCGCGCGATCTGCGCCACGTGAGGAGGGCTTTCCCTAGCCCCCGCATCGCATGGGTGGACGGACCCCGTTGCGGGCTCGTTTTCCGATGCGGTCGCGGCTATTCCTGGGCCATAGTGTCGGACAGACGGCGCCAATGGCAGGCGGTATGGAACGGATCACCATCACTCTCGAAGAAGACCTCCTCAAGGAGATCGATGCTTTGAGCGAAGAGCGCGGCTATCAAAGCCGCTCCGAGGCGTTGCGCGACATGGCCCGCGAGGTTCTGGCGCGCGAGGCGACCGAATCGGGAGAGCCACTCGGCAACGACCAGCTCTGCTACGGCTCACTCACCTATGTGTACGATCACGCGATCCGCGACCTGCCGAACCGGCTCACGGACAATCATCACGCGCATCATGCGCTGTCGATCGCCACGACGCATGTGCACATCAATGCACAGAACTGCCTCGAGGTATCGCTTCTCGCCGGCACTGCGGGCGATTTGCGCAAATTTGCCGACAGTGTCAGCAGCCAGCGGGGCGTGCGCTATGGCAAACTCCACATCATCCCGCTGATTGGCCGGCTGAGCGGCCCCCTGACCGGAGCCCTGGCGGCTGGAGGGGATGCTCCCCCGCATTCCGGCGGATCTCACGATGACCACGAGCATTGAGCGGCCTTTTCGCCGCTAACACCATTCCATCCATGTGAAGACTGAGATCGAAACGGTTGAGGCCGGAAGCCGCATGGGCGGTCGTTTGACCCTGCGAAACGCCACGCGTTTTTTCGGGGACCCGCAGGGCAGGGTCCCTGCCGGCGGGGTTGACACGTAGGGGAAGTGTGAGGGTACTGAAATAGTTCATACTCCGTCCTTCTCCCCTCAAGGCCGATGTTTAAAACTCTCCGCGTGATCGCGTTCTGTGTGGGCGCAGCCCTTTCACTCGTGCCGCATGCGTCGGCCTCAGCCGGTGCGACCCTCACCTTTTCGTGGCCGGTCAATGTCGGCTGGCTCAACCCGCATCTTTATTCGCCGAACCAGATGTTCGCGCAGAACATGGTCTACGAGCCGCTGGTGCGCTACCGCGCCGACGGCACGCTGGAGCCGTGCCTGGCGCAATCCTGGCAATCTTCGGACGACGGCAAGACCTATACGTTCAAGCTGCGCAAGGGCGTGACTTTTTCTAACGGAGAGGTGTTCGATGCAGCGGCGGCCAAGGCCAATTTCGACGCCATTCTGGCCAATCGATCGCGCCATGCCTGGCTCGAACTCGCCAACCAGATCGTTTCCGTCGAGGCCGTCGACAGCGACACGCTCAAACTGACGTTGAAGGACAGCTATTACCCGCTTCTCCAGGAGCTCGCGCTTCCGCGTCCGTTCCGTTTCATCGCGCCCTCCATGTTCAAGGACGGCGGCACGAAGGACGGCATTCTCGAGCCTATCGGAACCGGTCCCTGGAAGCTTCAGGAAACCCGCCTCGGCGAGCGGGACGTTTTTGTCCGGAACGACAGCTATTGGGGCGAAAAACCGGCTTACGAGAAAATCGTCGTGAAGGTGATCTCCGATCCGAACACGCGCGCGATCGCCTTCGAGACGGGCGAGATCGATCTGATCTACGGCGTCGATGGGCCGATCACACCCGATACCTTCGAGCGCTTTCGGCAGATGGGCATCTACACGACGGAGCTCTCCGAGCCCTACGAAACCAAGATGCTGGCGCTCAACACCAATCGCGGCGCGACGCGCGACCTCGCCGTGCGCAGGGCGATCAATCATGCCGTCGACAAGGACAAGATGATCGCGACCGTCCTTTACGACACGCAGCGCCGCGCCGACACGCTCTTCGCCCCCAACGTCCCCTATGCCGATATCGGCCTGAAGCCGTACCTCTACGATCCGGAAGAGGCGAAAAGGCTGCTCGAAGAGGATGGCTGGCACGCCGGCAGCGACAAGGCGATCCGCGAGAAGGACGGCGAGCCCCTGGCGATCGAGCTCTGCTTTCCGGGGACGGATGCGGTGGCGAAATCCATGGCGGAAATCATCCAGGGCGACCTTCGCAAGGTCGGCATCGACGTCAAACTGACGGGCGAGGAAGAAAGCAGCATCTATGCGCGTCAGCGCGACGGCCGCTTCGGGATGATCTTCAACATGACCTGGGGTGCGCCCTACGATCCGCATGCGTTCGTGAGCTCCATGCGCATCCCCTCGCATGCCGATTACGAGGCGCAGCAAGGCCTCGCCGATAAGGCGAAGATCGACGCCGAAATCGGCGAGGTCCTGGTCTCGACGGATGAAAAAGCCCGCCAGGAGCTTTATCGCGACATCTTCACCCGTCTGCACGAAGAGGCCGTCTATCTGCCCCTGACCTATGTCACGGCGATTGCCGTGGCGAAGCCGGAAGTCGGCGACGTGCCTTTCGGCGCCTTGTCGAGCGAGATCCCGTTCGACCGTCTCACGCCGCAGGAGAATTGATCTCTATGGCGGGTTTCATTCTGAAGCGGGTTCTGCTGCTCGTCCCGATGCTGTTCGGCGCCTCGCTCGTCATCTTCCTGCTCTTGAGGCTCGGGCCGAGCGATCCGGCGATGGATTATCTGCGGCTTTCGAAAGTGCCGCCGACGCCGCAGGCGCTCGAAGACGCGCGCCAGATGCTGGGTCTCGATCAGCCGATGTTCGTTCAGTATTTCGACTGGCTGAACAACGCCCTGCACCTCGATTTCGGCGTCTCCTTCGCGACGCAGCGCCCGGTTCTGCCGGACCTTCTGCACTACCTGCCGGCGACGCTTCAGCTTGCCGGCGTGGCGCTCGCCCTGACCCTCGTCATCTCGATCCCCCTCGGTGTCTGGGCGGCGCGCTACCGCGAGCGCTGGCCCGACCAGGCCGTGAGGCTTCTCGCCTTCGTCGGCGTCTCGATGCCGAATTTCTGGCTCGGCTTCCTGCTGGTGCTCTTGTTTTCGGTGGAGCTCGGCTGGCTGCCGTCCATGGGCCGCGGCGGTCTCTCGCACATCGTCATGCCGGCCATCGCCATTTCCTTCATGTCGCTCGCAATCAACGCGCGCTTGCTGCGTGCGAGCATGCTGGAGGTCGCGGGCCAGAGGCATGTGCGCTACGCAAGGCTGCGGGGGCTTTCTGAGCGCAAGGTCGAGCGCTCGCACATCCTCCGCAACGCCTGGCTGCCGATCATCACGGCGATCGGCATGCATATCGGCGAGATGCTCGGCGGCACCTTGATCATCGAGAGCATTTTTGGCTGGCCGGGTGTCGGGCGCTATGCCGTGTCCGCCGTCCTCAACCGGGATTATCCGGTCATCCAGTGCTTTACGCTGATGATGGTGGTGATTTTCGTCGTCTGCAATCTGATCGTCGACATCGTCTATGCCGTCGCCGATCCGCGCATCCGGCTGTCCTCCGAGGGCGTCAAATGACCGACATGGCTCTTCCCATGAAGGCCGCGCGCTGGCGCGCCTGGGGCGGACGGACGACGGTGCGTCTCGCCCTCGCCATCGTCGTGGTGCTTGTCTTTGCGGCCGTCTTCGGCCCGTGGATTTCGCCTTACGATCCGAACCAGGTGGAGCTGGGCGACCGGCTGATGTCGCCGGACATGGCCCATTGGCTCGGAACCGACCATCTCGGCCGGGACATTCTTTCCAGACTGATCGCGGGCACGCGCGTCTCGCTCGGATCGGTCGCGGTGTCGCTTGCCATCATCCTCGTCCTCGGCATCACGATCGGCGGCGCCTCCGGCTTCATCGGCGGCCGCATCGATCAGGTGATCATGCGCATCACCGACGTTTTTCTGACGTTTCCGACGCTCGTCCTGGCGCTGTTCATGATCGGCATGCTGGGCACCGGTCTCGTTAACGTCATCATCGCCATCGCGCTCTCGCATTGGGCCTGGTATGCGCGCATCGTCCGCGGCATCGTGCTGTCGCTGCGCCACCGCGAGTTCCTCATGGCCGCGCGCCTCGCCGGGGCGAGCCGCACGCGCAGCTTCGTCGAGCATCTCTTGCCGGCGACGCTGTCGCAGCTCCTCGTGCTCGCGACCTTGGATATCGGCCACATGATGCTGCACGTCGCGGGCCTGTCGTTTCTGGGCCTCGGCGTGACGGCACCCACTGCCGAATGGGGCGTGATGATCAGCGATGCCCGCCAGTTCGTGTGGACCGCGCCGATGCTGATCTTCTGGCCGGGATTTGCGCTTTTCATCAGCGTCATGGCCTTCAACATTCTGGGCGATGTCTTGCGCGACCGTCTCGATCCGCATTTGAGGGCCGAGCATTGTCACTGACACCGAAGCATTTCACGCTCGAAAATCTGACGATCGCGACCGGCGCCGAAAACTTCCGCCTGCTCGTCGACGACCTCTCCTTGCAGATGACGCGCGGGCGCGTGCTTGCGCTCGTCGGCGCGAGCGGTTCCGGAAAATCACTGAGCTGCTCGGCAGCACTCGGGGTTCTGCCGCCGGGCGTCGCACGGATCGGCGGGCGCATCTTGGTCGATGGCGAGGTTCGCCCAGCCGAGATGTTGCGGGGGCGAACGGTCGCCACGATCATGCAGAACCCGCGCAGTGCCTTCAATCCGGTCAAGACCATGCGCGAGCATGTCATGGAGACGCTGACCGCGATCGGCCGATCGCGCCGCGACGCCGAGGGAAAGATCGAAGCCGCCTTGCGCGAGGTGGGGCTCGACGAGCCGGAGGCCGTTCTCGGCCTCTACCCGTTCGAGATGAGCGGCGGCATGTTGCAGCGGATGATGATCGCCATCGCGCTTTTGAGCGAGGCGCCGTTTCTCGTCGCCGACGAGCCGACGACCGATCTCGACGTGGTCGTGCAGATGCGCATCCTCGCTCTGCTGGAAGGGCTCGTGCGCGAGCACGATCTCGGCGTTCTCCTCGTCACGCACGATATGGGCGTCGTCGCCCGGCTTGCCGACGATGTCGCCGTGCTCGACCATGGCCGCCTGGTCGAGACGGCCTCCGTCGATGAGATCTTTCACCGGCCGAAGCATCCCGTGACGCGCATGCTCGTCGGGGCGCATCTCGCGCGCTACGGAATGGAGCTGGCCGAATGAGCCTTCTGCGCGCCGAGAATGTCGCAAAGCATTACCAGACCTACTCGCTCGTCGGAGCGAGCGCCTCGCGCATGGCGCTCGACGGCGTCTCGCTGTCGATCGAGGAGGGCGAGACCGTCGGCCTCCTCGGGCGCAGCGGCTGCGGCAAGAGCACGCTCGCCCGTCTCTTGTGCGGGCTGGAGCAGCCCGGTCGCGGCCAGGTCTTCTACCGCGGCGATGATCTGCGGCATCTCACGCGGGCGCAAAGGCGCGCCTTTCGCCGCGACGTTCAGATGGTCTTTCAGGATTCCGTCAGTGCCGTCGATCCGCGCTTCGACATGCGCGCCATCATCGCCGAGCCGCTTCGCCATCTGACGGATCTCGACGGGCGGGCGCGCGAGGCACGCATCGGCGAATTGCTGGAGATGGTGGAGCTTCCGGCCTCCATCGCCGGCATGCTGCCGTCCCAAGTGAGCGGCGGGCAGTTGCAGCGCGTCTGCATCGCACGTGCGCTGGCGCCGCGGCCGAAGCTGATCGTCCTCGACGAGGCCGTCTCCGATCTCGACGTCCATCTCCAGGCCTCGGCCATCGCGCTCCTTGCAAAGCTCCAGAAAAGCGAGGGGATCGCCTATCTCTTCGTCACCCATGATCTGCGGCTGACGGAGAGATTTGCCGAACGCGTCGTCGTCATGGACGAGGGCCGGGTCGTCGAAGAGGTGCCGACCGGCTCGCTCGCCGCGCTCACGCATCCGGCGTCGCTGCTTCTGAAGGACGCCGTGCTGCCGCCTTTGCCGGAACGGCGCGCCGCCGCGCAATGACGGCCGGCCCGATCGCGCGGGCCGGCCTCAACGCCTAATCTTCGATTTTCGTCCAGACGTTGCCTGCACGGTCGGAGGCGAGGCAGGCGGCGACGAAGGCGAGGCCGCGCACGCCGTCATTGGCGTTCGGAATGAACTCAGAGCCCGGCGGTGACCGAAGTGCGTCGGCGGCGTCGCGGTAGATGTTGGCGAAAGCCTCCAGATAGCCTTCGGGATGGGCGGCCGGCACCCGGCTGCCGGCGATCGCGGCCGCGGTCGCGCCCGCCCCGTTGCGGCGCAGGAGCTGGCGCGGCTCGCCGAGACGCGTGAACCACAATTCCTCCGGCCGCTCCTGCCACCATTCGAGCCCGCCCTTGTCGCCATAGATGCGGATCGAGAGATTGTTGCCGTTGCCGGGCAGGACCTGGCTCGCCAGGATCGCGCCCTTGGCGCCCGAGGCGTAGCGCATCATGATCATCGCATCGTCGTCGACGGAGCGGCCGGAAACGAGGGAGGCAAGCTCGGCGAGGAGATGCGTCGGCTCTTCGCCGGCCACGAAGGCGGCGAGGTTGTAGGCATGGGTGCCGACATCGCCGATGGCGCCGCCCTGGCCGGCCTTGGCGGGATCGGTGCGCCAGACCGCGCCTTCGGAGCCTGTGTTTTCGACGGCCGTGGCGAGCCAGTCCTGGAGATATTCGACCTCCACGCGGCGAAGGGTGCCGATTTCGCCCGCCGCCACCATTTCGCGCGCCTGCCGCACCATCGGATAGCCGGTATAGGTGTGGGTGAGGACGAAGCTCTTGCCGGTCTCCTCCACGAGCGCGGCGAGACTTCTCGCTTCCTCCAAAGTGGTCGTCATCGGCTTCTCGCAGATGACGTGGAACCCGGCTTCCAGTGCCGCCTTGGCGACCGGGAAATGCAGGAAGTTCGGCGTCACGATGACGACGGCGTCGATCTTATCGTCGCGGGCCGCTTCGACTTCGAGCATCTCTTCGTACGTGCCGTAGGCGCGCTCGGGCGCCAGCCTCAGCGTTTCGGCGAACTCCCGGCCGCGCGCCGGATCGCTGTCGAAGGCGCCGGCCACGAGCTCGAACCGATCGTCCATGCGCGCGGCGATGCGGTGGACCGGCCCGATGAGGGCGGTGGTGCCGCCGCCGACCATGCCGAGACGGATGCGGGGTTGGCTCATAATATCGTCCTTATGTGAGGCCGAGCAGGCGGCGGTTGGTGGCCGCGTCGGCGCCGCTTTGGGCAAAATCGTCGAAGGCGTGCTCGGTGACGCGGATGATGTGGTCGCGGATGAAGGGGGCGCCTTCGCGGGCTCCGTCCTCGGGATGTTTCAAGGCACATTCCCATTCCAGAACCGCCCAGCCGTCGAAATCGTACTGGGCGAGCTTGGAGAAGATCGCCTTGAAATCGACCATGCCGTCGCCGAGCGAACGGAAGCGGCCGGGCCGGTCGATCCAGCCCTGATAGCCGCCATAGACGCCGGAGCGTCCGTTCGGGCGAAGCTCCGCGTCCTTCACGTGAAAGGCGCGCACGCGCTCGTGATAGATGTCGAGAAAATCGAGATAATCGAGCGCCTGCAGCACGAAATGCGACGGGTCGTAGAGGATCGAGGCGCGCGGGTGATCGCCGACTTCGGCGAGGAAGCGCTCGAAGGTCGCGCCGTCATGGAGATCCTCGCCCGGATGGAGCTCGTAGCAGAGATCGACGCCGGCCTCGTCATAGGCGTCGAGGATCGGCTTCCAGCGTCGGCCGAGTTCGGCAAAAGCCTCGTCGACGAGACCCGCCGGGCGCTGCGGCCAGGGATAGATGAAGGGCCAGGCGAGGGCGCCGGAGAAGGTGGCGTGGGCGGTCAGGCCGAGATTGACGGAGGCCTTTGCGGCCAGGCGCAATTGCTCGTCCGCCCATTCCCTGCGCGCTTGCGGGTTGCCGCGCACGGCTTCCGGCGCGAAGCCGTCGAAGAGCTCGTCATAGGCCGGATGGACGGCGATGAGCTGGCCCTGGATATGCGTGGAGAGCTCCGTGATTTCCACGCCCTCCTCGGCAAGGCGCCCCTTCAGCTCGTCCGCATAGGTCTTCGAGGCTGCCGCTTTTTCAAGATCGAAGAGGCCCGCCGTCGTCGGCAGTTGCAGGCCGAGATAGCCGAGATCCGCAGCCCATCGCGCCATGGAGAAAAGGTCGTCGAAAGGCGGCGTGTCGCCGACGAATTGGGCGAGAAAGATCGCCGGTCCTCGCAGGGTCTTCATCGCGGGCTCCCAGTCTTGGTGTCGGTTGCCGTCCGCCGTGACGGCGGAGGCGGGGGCAGGGTGGGGCGGCCTCGTCGCAGGGCCGCCCCGATGTGGCGTTCAAACGATCAGAACGGCGAATCCGGGAAGTAGAAGTCTTCCGCGTTCGACTTGTCGATCAGCTCGGAGGGAAGGATCGTCGTCTCGGGCAAGGCCTCGCCCTTGAGGCGTGCCTCGGCCGTCCGCTTGATCGCCTCGTAGATGAATTTCGGCGAATAGGAGACGTCGGCTTTGATGAGCGGGTTGCTGTCGTCCATGATCATCTTGACCATGCCCTTGGCGCCGGCACCGCCGAACACTTCCTTGATGTCGCCTTCGCGGCCCGCCTGACGGATCGCCTGGAGAACGCCGATCGCCATGTCGTCGTCGGCCGCCCAGACGAGGTCGATGTCTTTGAAGCGGGTCAGGAAGTCCTGCATGACCTTGAAGGCGTCGTCGCGGTTCCAGTTGCCGTACTGGGCGTCGAGGATCTTCATGTCGGGATGTTCGTCGATGACGCTGGTAAAGGCTTCCCAGCGCTCGTTGTCGAGCGTGGTCGGGATGCCGCGCAGCGCCACGATATTGGCCTTGCCGTCATACTTCTTGGCAAAATACTCCGCCGGGATCTTGCCGAAGGCCGTGTTGTCCCCGGCCATATAGGCGTCCTGGGCGCTCGGATCGGTCAGGCCGCGATCGACCACGGTGACATAGACGCCCTTGTTCTTCGCCTGAGCGACGGGTTGGGTGAGGGCGGCGGATTCAAACGGGAAGATGACGAGGGTGTTGATGCCGGTGACGGTGACGAGATCCTGAAGCTGGTTCGCCTGTTCCGGCGCGCCGCTCGAGGTCTTGACGGTGATCTGGAGGTCGTCAGGATGGGCGGCTTCGAGGTCTTTCTTGGCCTCGTTCGCCCACCACACGATGCCGGCGGTGAAGCTGTGGGTCGCGGCGGGAATGGAAACGCCGAGATTGACCTTTTCCTGGGCTGCCGAGATGCCGGGCAGGGCGATCAGCGCCGAGGTGCCGAGCGCCAGGGCGAGAGCCGAGCGGCGCGTTAGAGACGCAAGGACGGACATTCTATAGTTCTCCCATCGATAACAATCGTTGCTTTCGTGTCGATGCCGCTTGTCGGCGGTCTTGTCCTTGGGGAGCGGCCCGTATCAGGGCCGCCGCCTTTGCAAAAACGCCACGGAAATGATCACGATACCCTGCACGGCTGCGTTGAGATGAACGCTGATGATGCTCGTCAGGTTGAGGATATTGCCGATGACGGAAAGAAGGATGGCGCCGATCACCGTGCCGGTGACGCGGCCGGAGCCGCCCTTGAAGGAGGTGCCGCCGACGATCACCGCGGCGATCGCTTCGAGCTCCCACAAGAGGCCGGTCGTGGGGGAGGCGGAGCCGAGGCGCGGCACGTAGAGGAGGGTGGCGATGCCGACGCAGAGACCGAGAAACGCGTAGGTGAGGATTTTGACGCGGTCGACGTCGACCGCCGCATAGCGCGCCACCTGCTCGTTGGAGCCGATCGCCTGCACGTAGCGGCCGAAGGCGGTGCGCCGCAAAAGCACGGTGCCGATGACGGCGACGCCGAGGAACACCCAGACCGGGATCGGGATGCCCAGAACCGTGCCGTAATAGACCGGGCCATAGGTCTGCGAGAGGCCGAAATCGAGAGTGATGGCGCCACCATCGGCAAGCCAGGTGAGGACGGCGCGAAACGTGCCGAGCGTGCCGAGCGTGACGATGAAGGGTTCGATCCGCCCCTTGGTGATGAGGAGGCCATGCATGGTGCCGAAGGCGGCACCCATGAGGAGCGAAACGGCCATTCCGACGATGACCACCAGGACCGGCGCATCGATATGCATGGCAAGGCTGTTCATCACCAGGATGATGCTGCCGGCGATCAGCGCCACCATGGAGCCGACCGAGAGGTCGATGCCGCCGGAGATGATGACGAAGGTCATGCCGACGGCGATGATGCCGATGAAGGAGGTTCGCGTCAGCACGTTCATCCAGTTGGCGAGGCTGGCGAAATCGGAATTGAGCGCGGTGCCGACGATGGCGAGCAGGATGAGGCCGAGGATCGGCCCCTGGCTGCTTAAATCGAATTTTCCGAGCCGGCGGCGCGCCGAGACGCGGGCGCTTTGGCCCTCAGCCTCATTCGGCTGCGGTTCTTGTGCCGATGGCATGGCTGAGTAGCTCCTCTTCGCTGAGGCGGTCTGCGGGCACTTCGGCCGTCACGCGCCCGTCGCGCATGACGATGACCCGGTGACAGAGACCGATCAGCTCCACCAATTCCGATGAGATGACGATGATGCCCCGCCCTTCGGCGGCGAGGCGGTCGATGAGAAAATAGATGTCCCGCTTGGCGCCCACATCGACACCACGCGTCGGCTCGTCGAGGACGAAGATCTGCGGCTCCGGGGCGAGATATTTGGCGATCGCGAGTTTCTGCTGGTTGCCACCCGATAAAGACGAGGCGAGACCGTCACGGTCGCCGACGCGGATGCCGAATTCGTCGACGGCGCGGTCGAGGGCTGCCCGTTCCTCCCGGGGGGAGAGGAAGGGATGGGTGTAGGTCTTGAGATCGAGGAGCGTGAGATTGTCGGAAAGGACGCGTCCGACATGCAGCCCCTTCCCCTTGCGATCCTCGGAGAGATAGGTGAGCCCGAGCCGGGCGGCGGCGCGTGGATCGCCCATGCGCACCTCCTTGCCGCCCATGAAGATGCGCCCCGAGGAGCGGGGGCGAAGCCCGAGAAGACCTTCGAAAAGCTCGGTGCGGCCGGCGCCGACGAGGCCGGCAAAACCCAGGATCTCGCCCGGCATCAGGGAGAAGGAGACGTTCTGCGCCCAGCCCGGGACGGAAAGATCTTCAACGCGCAGGAGCGGTTCGCCGGCCGAGGCGACAGGACGTTTGGGCGGATACATGTCGGCAAGTTCGCGCCCCACCATCAGCGCCGCCATGCGGGCGCGCGAGGTCTCGGCGGTCTTCGCCTGTGAGATGAAATGCCCGTCGCGCATGACGATCACCTCGTCGGTGACGCGCTCCACCTCGTCGAGCTTGTGGGAGATGTAGAGGACGATGATGCCCTCTTCGCGCAGCTGGCCGATGAGGCTGAAGAGATGCTCGCATTCGTTGGGCGTGAGGCTCGCCGTCGGCTCGTCGAGGATGAGGACGCGGGTGTGGCGGACCTGCGCCTTGGCGATCTCCACGAGCTGCTTTTCGGCCACGATCAGATCGCCGACGCGGTCGTCCGGATGGCTGTGCGCCCCGACGCTTTCGAGCGCCGCCTCGGCCTGGCGTGCCATCGTCTTCTCGTCGAGGAGGAAGCCTTTGCGGACCTCGTGGCCGAGAAACATGTTCTGCACGACAGTGAGCGCATCGGCGAGGTTGAGCTCCTGGTGCACCATGACGATGCCCCGCTCTTCCGCCTCGCGCGAGCTTGCAAAGGAGACGGGTTCGCCGTCGATCACGACGGTCCCGGCGCTCGGCTCGTGGTAGCCGGCGAGGATCTTCATCAAGGTGGATTTGCCGGCGCCGTTTTCGCCGATGAGGCCGTAGACGCGCCCGGCCTCCAGCCGGAAGCTGACGTCGTGGAGCACGCGCACGGAGCCGAAATCCTTGGCGATCCCGTGAAACTCGACGACGAGGCCCATGACGGCCTTCCTCCCTTCGCCTGAGGGGCGGGAGCGGGCCGGATTGTCTCGCCGAGCCCTGTCTCGACGCCCTTTTTTATTCTCGGGAAAACTCGCTTCCGGATGCCTTCGACATCCAGGGGTCCTCCTCATTGCAGCGAAAATTACGCTCAGCAATTTGATTGAGCAATGGTCAAGTTCGGTCTATTTACGGTCAAAGCGCGTCCAATGAGGTCAAACATGCGCGGCTTTTCGCAATTGTCGCCGACCGAGCGCCGGCTGCTGCTCGAGGTCTTTTGGGCGCGCACCAGTGCCCGCAGCGATCTGGCCGGCCGGCTCGATTTCTCCAAGAGCAAGATCAATGCGGCGATCACCGATCTGATCGGCGCCGGGCTGATCACCGAGATCGGGCCGCAACCCTCATCCGGCGGGCGCCGCGCCGAAGGTCTGCGCGTCACGCTGCGCGACGGTCTGATCGCCGGCGTCGACATCCGCGCCACCCATATGGACGTCGCCCTTCTGTCGCCGGACATGAGCATCATGGCCCGGCACTGCGAGCCGATCTCCGTGCGCGGCGAGCCGGAGCCGTTGTTTGCCCGCCTGCGCGATGTGCTCGATCTTCTCTTGCGGCAGATGGGCCAGGAGCGAGAGCGCATCCGCATGATCGGCATCGGCGTGCCGGGACCGGTCGATTTCGAGAGCGCCTGTCTCGCCACCCCGCCCTTGATGCCGCTCTGGGAGGGCTTTTCGCCGCGCCAGGCGCTGGCGGCCGATTTCGACGTGCCGATCTTCGTCGACAACGACGTCAACATCCTCGCCCTCGGCACGCTGTGGCATCTGTCGCGCAGCGCCGACGATTTCCTCGTCGTCAAGGTCGCGACCGGGATCGGCTGCGGCATCATTTGCCGCGGCCAGGTCTATCGCGGCGTCGACGGGGCGGCAGGCGACGTCGGCCATATCTGCATCGATCCGAAAGGTCCCGTCTGCCATTGCGGCAATGTCGGCTGTGTGGAGGCGATGGCGGCGGCCCCGGCGATCGCCCGCGCCGGCGCGGCGGCCGCCCGCTCAGGCGAGAGCCCGCGTCTCCTGGAGCTGTTGCAGGCGCATGGCGCCTTGAGCCCGGAGGATGTCGGTCTCGCGAGCCGCGAAGGCGATCCGGCGGCCAATGCCATCATCCGCGGTGCTGGCGCCGATGTCGGGCGGATGCTCGCCACCCTCGTCAATTTCTTCAATCCGAGCCATGTCTTCATCTGCGGCGGCGTTGCCGCCATCGGCCCGGCCTTCCTCGCCTCGATCCGCCAGAGCGTCTATCAGCGCTCGCTGGCGCTTTCGACGCGCCATCTCGCCATTCGGCCGATCCCGCACCCCGATGATGCCGGCATCGTCGGAGCCGGCGTCCTCGGATTTTTGGAGGCGATCTGACGCGACGCAGACGGAGCCGGTCGCAGCTGTCACGTCTTCTCGTCGGCCTTGTTCGTCTTGACGGGTGTGGTGTTCCGGTCGGTCGTCTCGAACAGAGCGGTTTTCGGGTAGTGGATCGTGTTGTGGAAGTGCGCGATCTCTGGGCTCATGTTGCGATAGCCGTGCGGCTGGTCGGCGGGAAAGCGAAGGCCATCGCCATAGCGGCAGCTCTTCCATTCTCCGGCGATCAAGACCTCCATCGCGCCGCGGGTGACGAAGACGTCTTCGACGACGCCCGTGTCATGCGCGTTCGACATATGCACCTGGCCCGGCTCGAGCACGATCAAGAACGTCTCCGAGCCGAAGATGGGGTCGAACGGGAAGACGGTGTGAAAGCCGATGCTGCCCTGAAACTGGACCGGTCGGGCCTTTGCGGGCGCGAAGCTGCCCGTGGTTTGGATGAGGTCCTCGATCAACGCGGTCAGCGGCAGTTGGAAGCCTTTGGCGAGTTTCCAGAGCGTCGCGATCGTGGGGCTCGACTCCCCGCGCTCGATCTGCCCGAGCATGGCCTTGCTGACGCCGGTGAGCTCGGCCGCCTGCGTCAGGCTGAGGCCCGCACGGCTGCGCGCGGCCTTGAGATTGATCCGGATTTTTGCCTCGGTCATTCACATGGCCTGTTGTGCGCTATAGCGCACGGACGTTATAACGCCCGGCGCGGAATTGCACGCACTCCTAACGCGCGGGAACTGGAAAGGCACGGTTGAAATGCTGGCGGGGCTGAAACTATCGCACATCGTTGCGGGCTGCATCGCCGTGCTTCTCGGCTATACGAGCAGCGTCGCGATCATCTTTCAGGCGATCGATGTCCTGGGCGCCTCGCAGGCGGAGGCCAACAGCTGGATGCTGGCGCTCGGCCTCGGCATGGGGATCAGCGGTCTCATCCTCTCCTTGCGCTACCGGATGCCGATCCTGACGGCCTGGTCGACGCCCGGCGCGGCCCTCCTCGTCATCAGCCTCAACGGCGTGCCGATGAGCGAGGCGATCGGCGCCTTTCTCTTCTGCGGCCTCTTGTTGACCCTGACCGGCATCACCGGATGGTTCGAGAGATTGTCGCATCTCATTCCCGACACCATCGGCAACGCCCTGCTTGCGGGAATCCTGTTCCAGTTCGGGCTCGGGATTTTTTCCTCCATGGAGGACAATCTGCCCCTCGTGGCGGTGATGTGCGCGGTCTATCTCGCCGGCCGGCGCTGGTTCCCGCGCTTTGCCATTCCTGCCGTGCTCTTCGCGGGGTGCGCCTTCTGCGCCGCGACCGGGGCGTTCCAGGCCGGGGAGGGGATCGATTTTTCGATCGCTCAGCCGGTCTTCACCATGCCGGCCTTCTCGCTGCCGGTGTTGCTCGGCGTCGGGCTGCCGCTTTTCATCGTCACCATGGCCTCGCAGAACACGCCCGGCATCGTCACGCTGAAAGCCTCGGGATACGAGCCACCGGTGTCCGCCTGTCTCACCGTCACCGGTCTGACGACGCTCCTCCTCGCGCCCTTCGGAGGTTATGCCTTCAATCTCGCCGCCATCACCGCGGCGATCTGCGCCGGGCCGGAGGCCGATGAGAACCCGAAGACCCGCTACAAGGCCGTCGTCGTGACGGGCGTCATCTATTGCGTGGTGGGGCTTCTGGGCGCGGCCGTCATCAGTCTGTTTCTGATCGCCCCAAAAGCCCTGGTGGTGACGGTCGCGGGTCTCGCCTTGCTGAACACGATCGGTGCGAGCCTGAGCGCCGCGCTGGGGCAGCCGGAAAAACGGGAAGCGGCCCTGGTGACGTTTATGACCACCGTCTCGGGCATCACCTTTCTCGGCATCGGCGCGCCGCTCTGGGCGCTGCTTCTGGGGATCGCCACAGGCGTTATTCTCTCCCCGCGCGGCCGGCGGTCTTTTAGGCCGATTTTTGCCCGGCGGTAGGGTTCGCCACGCCGATGCGCACGTGGCCCCTCCGACAAATGATACGCTGGTATCTGAAGGCGGCGCGCGATGAGATCCGCGATGAATTTCATGAAGACAAGCTCGGGCGTTGCCGACAGCGATTTCGTCGAGAGCGCGCTTTTCAGGGTTAGGGGCTGCGAGGGGCTGCGCCGTCGCAGGACAGGCTCTGCATCGACACCGCGGACCCGATCCGCTACCCGACCTCCGATGATCAGGGCTTTGAAGGTGGCGGAGGCCGCATAGGCAAGCGGGGGCGATATCGATGATCCGGTGGGTGTTCGCGGCAAAGCTCGATTCCACGATCGGCTTGCTCCTAGGGACGATGATGTTCTGCCTGTCGCTGACGCCGTCTCTCGTGCCGCGCGAGGCGCCGGCGCAGGGCTTGCTGGCAGGCTTCTGTTTCGTTCTTGGATACGGGCTCGGCCTCGCCGCCGTTTCGCTCTGGCGTTACCTTGAACTGCCGTCGAGGCTCGATGCCGGGCCGATGCTGCAGAAAGTGTCGGCCGTGCTCTGTCTCGGCGCGTCATCGTATTTTCTTTGGTGCTCGATCGGCTGGCAGAACTCCGTGCGGGCTTTGATGGGCCTGCCGCCTGTCGATATCACCTATACGGTGATGGTTGTGGCCATTGCGCTCCCTGTGGCGGGGGTGATGCTGGTGCTGATCGGCATCGTCAGGCTCGTCGCCAGATCCGTCTTTCGACTGAGCAGCCGCTTCATCCCGCGCCGTGCAGCCATCGTGCTGACCGCGGTTCTCAGCACGTTCATCATCTGGGTGGTCGCGAACGATCTTCTGGTCCGCTCCGTCTTCCGTGTGCTCGACGCCTCCTACAGCCAGCTCGACTCGCTGCTGGAACCAGAGCGTGCCCAGCCTGTGGACTCAGACGGGACAGGTGGAGCCCGTTCCCTCGTGCAGTGGGACGAACTCGGCCGTGCCGGCCGCGAGTTCGTTGCCTCGGTGCCGCAGGCGAATGAAATCAGCGCGCTAACGGGCAGGCCCGCACGGGAGCCGATCCGGGTTTATGTCGGGCTTCCCAGCGCGGAGACGCCGGAGGAGCGAGCCAGGCTCGCCCTCGACGAGTTGATCCGCCGGGGCGGTTTCGATCGAAGCGTCCTTGTTGTCATGACGCCGACCGGCACGGGTTGGCTCGATCCCGCCGCCTCCGATCCGCTGGAGTTCATGACCGATGGCGATGTCGCCAGCGTGGCGGTCCAGTATTCCTATCTCGCCAGCCCGATCTCGCTTCTGGCGCAGGCGGAATACGGCGTCGACACGGCGCAGGCCCTTTTCAGGGCGGTCTACGGATACTGGACGAACTTGCCGCGAGGAGAGCGCCCGCGCCTCTATCTGCACGGTCTCAGCCTCGGCGCCTTGAACTCGCAGATTTCGGCGAGCCTGTTCGAGATGATCGGCGATCCGATTCAGGGCGCGCTCTGGAGCGGCCCTCCCTTCAGAAGCGGCTTGTGGCGCCAGATTACGGCGGCAAGAGACGCTGGCTCGCTTGCGCGACTCCCGGTCTTCCGTGGTGGACACCTCGTGCGCTTCATGGACCAGGATGGATCGTCGACACCGCCAGGCACGGAGTGGGGCGAACTGCGCGTTGTGTACCTGCAATATCCCAGCGATCCGATCGTGTTCTTCTCACCGGCCGATTTCTATCGCCGGCCGCAATGGCTGCAAGAGCCACTGGGCAGCGATGTTTCCGACGATCTTCGCTGGTTTCCGATCGTCACGGGCTTTCAGCTCGGACTCGACATGCTGGTGGCCGCCGATGCACCCATTGGCCATGGGCATCTCTACTCGCCTGCCCACTACGTCCCGGCCTGGGCTGATCTTCTGGACATCGACTGGTGGACCCCGGAGATGACCGAGGCGCTTCAAGCTCGCTCGGCTGATCGTTGAGCCCATATCGAACGGGCTTTCTCGTCGCGTGGACTTTCTCCGGGAGGGTGGAGAGCGGTTTCGGTTTCACGCCGCTCCCGGCGCTTTTCCAGCCAGGGCCGCACCGGCGATAGCCCGATCACGACCCCATCGGCGCGGCGCTCGATCTCCCGCTTGAGGCGCGCGATCGGATTCGTCGCCGCGATCTGCGACCAGGGCTCGCGTGGAAAGGCCATGTAGGCCAGGATCTAGCACGATCCTACCAAACGTCCGTGGAATCTGGCCTCGTCAGCATTTTAGGGTTTGGTAGGAATTGCAGCTTTGGGCGAGCCGCCGCCGCCGCGCGGTTTTCGGCGTTCGATCAAGTCGCTGACTTTATAGAGAAAACTGGTACGAACGGGTGGATTCGAACCACCGACCTTCGGAGCCACAATCCGACGCTCTAACCAACTGAGCTACGTTCGCATGTCCTGCTGAGGCGGTGCGGACCCTAGTGTTCCGCGCCGGAGATTTCAAGCGCCGGCGGGCCATATCCTGGCGCCCGGGCCTGCGATTCCTCGCCTCTGCGGCACCGCTTAGCCGAGGAGCGGCGCCAAGGGAAGGGGGCGGAGAAGAAACTCCTCCGCGGCGGCGTCGCATGCGGGCTCGGATGGCCTCGTTCACGCCCCCATTCAGCGTCGGCACAAACCTCTACCGGCCCACGCCCATCGCGGGCGCTGTGCCAAAAAAAAGCCCGGCAAAATGCCGGGCTCGTTCATGGTGCGCGCCGCCTCTGCGGGTGGCGTCGCAGATCGTGTCACAGAGGCTTAGTGGCTCGTGACCTTGTCGAGGTTCTTCTTCGCCGCGGTGCGGGCCGGGCGAGACGTGTCCTCGGTGACCTTGGTGAGAAGGTCGCGCATGCCGTTGCCTTGATCCATCAGCGCTTCGAAGCGTGACCGCATGAAGGCGCTCTGAAGCTGGATCGCGTCGGCGAACGAGGTGACGCCGAGCATCTGACGGGCGTGGTCGAACGCCGCATCGGTGTTCGCCTTGGCGTTGTCGAGCGCCTTGAACTGCACCTGCAGGAGACCCTCGCGGGCGTTTTCCACAGTATCTTCCATCACGTCCGTGGACTCTTCTGCAGCGGCTTTGAGGCGGGCGTAATTCTCACGCGCGCTCGCCAAAGAACGCTCCGTCATTGCCCGGAAAGCTTCGGGCATCTGCATCTGCGTCATGCCGAACATTTCCGACAGCTTCTCGGTGGCGTCCTGAAACGCGCGATCGGCAGTATTGGCTGCATCCTGCGCGGCCGAAGCCGCCTCGTCAAAAGCCTTTTCACCAGCCTGATTGAATTCGTGCTCACTGGACATCTAAGATCTCCTTCCGTTTCTGCCTGGGTTGCTCCCCCCTCAGGCTTCTGGAGAGTATATAGGAAAAGTTTTGTGCGACGCAACAAATTATTGCGCTGCAGCATGCGAGGCCCTGCCGGCGGTTGAAGTTTTCAACCGTTAACCATCCTTGAGAAAAACGGACTTTGCGACGCGCTCCAGGCCTGCGATTCTTTTTCAACTCCGGTTACCTATTTTTAACCAAGGCGAGTCGCGGAGATTACGGAAATCATGCAATCGGAGGGCAGGGGCCTGGTGGAGGCGATGGCGGACGAGCGCCTGGCGGCGCTCGTGAGCGACGCGCGTCCTGCCATGTTCTTCCGTCTCGACGACAACCGGCTCGGCTGGCTCAATCCGGCCGCGGCCGAGCGGCTCGGCTGCGGCACCGCCAAAGACGCGCTCGCCCTCGGCCTCGGATCGGCCGAGCCCCTGAAGCGCGACATTCGCATGCTGGCGAAGACCGCGGGCGAGACGGGCTCCCTCGGGCGGCTGCGTCTCGGGCGTGGCTTCGGCGCCGTTCCGGTCGTCTGCCAGTGCCAGCGTGTGGTGATCGGCGGTGAACGCGGCCTCCTGGCGGTCGCGATCGCAGCAGGGCAGGCGCCCAATCCCGCGCGGATGCCGGCGTTCTTCTCCTGCGACAAGGTTGCGGCGCGCCTCCTCCAAGCCTCGGAGCTGCCCTCAGACCTGCAGGGGCGGGCGCTCGCCGGCAAACCGAAGCTTGTCGCCGACTGGCCCCATGCGGCGCGGCTCCGCCGGGCGAGCCTCGTGCCGGTCGCAAGCGAGACCTGTCTCGCCATCATCGATGTCGAGAGCGATTTCGGACCTGTCCGAGGCGAAGAGTCCGCCGCCCCGCGGCCGCAGAGCTCCGACGATCTCTCAAGGGACGATCTCTCAAAGGACGGGCTCTCAGGGGGAGAAAGCGACCCCAAACGCCTCGAGAAGCCGGAGACGCATGTTCAGGCCACCGAGCTCCCAGCTCCCGACACTCAGGCTTCCGATATTCAAGCGCCCGATATTCAGGCGCCCGATGTTCAGGCTTCCGATGTTCCGGCGCCCGATGTTCCGGCGAACGACGACGATCACGACGAGATCGCGGAGATGAGCGACCGCGAAGGGCCTGTTTCCGACGATGATGCGCCCGATGACGGCGCGCACGCCCATGACGAAGAGACGGATCTGACGGAAGCGGTGCGACGCGCGCTGCCGGCCTGGATTGCCGATCGTCTCACCACCTACGATCCCGAGAAGCATGGGGCCGGCGAGGCGCCCCGGAAAATCTCCGCCTCTGACGAGGACGGGGAGAAGGCCGCCGGAGAACCCCCTGCGTCCGACGTTTCGTCTGAAGCGGACGCGGACGACCCGCGGGCGGTTGTCGCTCCCGACCAGGAAACTGACGGGTCGGGTGAAGCTGCCGAAGCCGCTGCAGACGATCTGCCCGAGCAGGAACCTGGCGATGAAGAGGCGGCCCGGGACGCGGCGAGCGAGGAGACCGCGGTCGCGGATGAGGGCGAGGCACCCGAACCGGCCCCCGAGCCGGCGCCCGTTGCCACGCTCACCCGGCCGGTCTCTGTGCGGTTCCTGTGGCAGAGCGATGCCTCGCACCGCATTCTTTTCGTTTCGCAGGGCCTGACCCAGCTCGTCGGCCGCAACTCCGAGGTCGTGGGCGAAACCTGGGACGATGTGGCTGCGCGCCTGCGGCTGGATCCGACCGGGCGGGTGGCCAAAGCCTTTCATGCGCGCGACACCTGGAGCGGGCTCACCGCCTGGTGGCCGTCGGAGGCCGGCGACATTCGCATTCCGACCGAGCTCACCGCCCTTCCGGTCTTCGATGCCGACCGGGCGTTTCAGGGCTTTCGCGGTTTTGGCGTTCTGCGCCCGGCCGAGGCCTTGAAGGCGGAAGCCTTCGACTTGCGTTTTCCGGAGGGAGCCGAAATGGATGAGGCGCCAACGGGTCGGCATGAGCGCGAAGGCGAGGCTCCGCCCAGCGACAATGTCGTGCCGATCCGCTCAGACGTCGAACGCCTGCCGGAATGGTCGCGCCTGTCGACGCAGGAAAAGCGCGCCTTCGAGACGATCGCCTCCGCGCTCGGCGCCCGTGTGACGGATCTGCAGCCTTCGAGCGGCTCGCCGATCGAAGAGCGCCGCGACGGCGTCAAGGAGCGGCAGCAAGAGGCCGCTGATGAGGCTGAAGCAAGGGCTTCGGAATTCGAGACGTCCGAAGAGGTCGCACCGGCCGAGGGGGCGGCCGAGGGGGCGACCGAGGTGCCGGCCGAGGGGGCGACCGAGGTGCCGGCCGAGGACGGCGGCGAAGGGCAGGACAACGATTTCGCGCCCCCCGAAGCGAGGCAGGATTCGGAAAGCCTGTCGGACGAAGCGTCCGGGACGGTTCCTGAGGAGGCGGCCAAAGACACGGGGGCCGAAGACACTGCGCCCGAAGATGGGGCGGCCGAAGACACCGGTCCCGTCGAGGCGCCCGTCACGCTTTCCAATGCGGTGCTCTCCTCCAAGGTCGGGGAGCTTCAGGCAATCCTCGACACGGCGCTCGACGGCGTCATCGTGCTCGATGCGGAGGGCCGCGTCGAAAGCCTCAACCGCAGCGCCGAGGCGCTTTTCGGCATCGAAGCCGATGCGGTGGTCGGCAATTCCTTTACCGAGCTTCTGGAGGAAGAAAGCCGGGTGGAGGCCGAAGCCTATCTGGAGAGCCTGAGGATGGCGGGCATCAAGAGCCTCCTCAACGAGGGCCGCGAGGTTCTGGGCCGCACCAAGGGCGGGCCGATCCCGCTCTTCATGACGTTTGGCCAGGTGGGCAGCGGCGAGCGCCCCCGCTTCTGCGCGGTTCTGCGCGACATCACACAGTGGAAGGAGACGGAGACGCGGCTCCAGGAAGCGCGCGCCGAAGCGGAGCGGGCCTCGAGCCAGAAATCCGATTTCCTCGCCCGCATCAGCCATGAGATCCGCACGCCGCTCAACGCCATCATCGGCTTTGCCGAATTGATGGTGGAGGAGCGTTTTGGTCCGATCGAGAACCAGCGCTACCGGGAATATCTGCGCGATATCCGCTCCTCGTCGGAGCATGTCGTCAGCCTCGTCAACGATCTCCTCGACATCGCGCGGGTCGAGGCGGGCAAGCTCGATCTCGATTTTTCCGCCGTCGATCTCAACACGTTGGCGCGCGAGACCGTGTCGCTGATGCAGCCGCAGGCCGGCCGCCACCGGGTGATCATCCGCACGAGCCTGGCGCCCGACCTGCCGTCCGTCGTCGCCGATGCTCGCACGCTGCGCCAGATCCTTTTGAACCTTCTGTCCAATTCGGTGAAGTACACCGATGCGGGCGGGCAGGTGATCCTCTCCACCCGGCTGGAGGAGAATGGCGAGGTGGTCTTGCGCATGCGCGACAATGGCGGCGGCATGAGCGAGAGCGAGCTGGCGCGGGCGATGGAGCCGTTCCGGCAGATCATCACCTCGGCGATCGGCACGGGCACCGGCTCCGGTCTCGGCCTGCCGCTGACGAAGGCGCTGGTGGAGGCGAACCGCGCTCAGTTCGTTTTGAAGAGCGCGCGCGGCGAGGGCACGATCGCGGAAGTGGCCTTCCCGGCGACCCGCGTTCTCTTCGAGTAGGTGCCTCTCTCCCGAGGAGGGCGAGAGGATCGGCTCAAAGCTCAGGCGAGACAGGTCTGTGAGGTCGGCGGCGCGGGCTTGTCGTTTGCCGCGAGCTCGATGCGGTTGCGCCCGGCTTTCTTCGCCAGATAAAGCCCCTGATCGGCGAGAGCCAGAAGCTCTTCCAGGGACTGGTCGTCGCGAAGCGCCACGACACCCCCGCTCATCGTGCTGTTGACGTCGCGCCCGTCGATCTCGCGCCCCACCCGGACCCAGCTTTGCCGGACCCGATCGGCGAGCGAGAGGGCCGCGGGCGCATCGGCCCCAGGAAAGAGAGCCGCGAATTCCTCGCCGCCGACGCGGCCGAAGAGGTCGTTGGCGCGCATGGAGCGCTGCGCCGTCTTGATGAAGGCCTTGAGCGCGTTGTCGCCCATGGCATGGCCGTAGGTGTCGTTGATCTCTTTGAAGTAGTCGAGATCGAAGAGGGCGACGGCACAGGGCGTGCCGTCTTTCCGACAGCGCTTCAGGGTGCGCTCGGCCCGCTCCAGAAAACCGCGGCGGTTGAGAATGCCGGTGAGCTCGTCCGTCTCCGCCTTCACCCTCTGACAGGCCTCGCGCCTTTCCCGCATCGCCGCGGTCACGAAGATCGTGCTGCCGAGAATGAAGAGCAGCGCCTCGAATTGCAGCATTTCGGCGACCGCGTGAACGGTCGATGGGGGAGCGTCGGAGAGACGCGAAAGAACCGGTAACAAAAATGCCAGCGCCAAGGCATGCAGGACGCACAGTCCGGCAAGCGGCCAGCGAGCAGGCACTTTTGGCTGAGCCGGATGAGAAATCATCGAATAGGCGGTCACGAACAGATAGGCGCTGCCGACGAAGGCATGGGCGGTGCCGCTCATGAGCAGGCGGCCCTCCGTGGCGGCGAAGGCCGCAAGCGTGACGAAGGCCGGGCCCGCGAAGATGACGAGCGAGGTGACGAAATGTGCGCCGTTCATCCGCGTCGAAGCCCAGATCAACGCGGGATGAAAAGTCATCATTGCAAAGGAGATCGGATGGAGGAGGCCGTGGTCGTGGCAGTGCGCGAGAAGCAGCGAGGCCACGACGAAGGCAAGGTTCGAGGCAATCCACCACCAGACGAATTTCGCCTCGGGGTACTGGCAGCGCGCGAGCATCAAAAAGACGCTACATATCGCTGCGCAGAACGCCGAGACGACGGAGATCGTGGTGAGATCGAGCTGCATGACAGCGGCTTTCGCCTTTATGCCTTTCTTTCGGGCTGGTGCCTGCGTCCTGGATGTTGTCGCCCGCTGAAACGGGATGAGCCTCTGAGATATCCCGTCTAACAAGCCGAAGAGCCCGCACGGGATGACCCCCGACGAGGTGCGATTTCGCTCTTCTAGTTTTGAATGATCCCAGACAAACCTTGCTCCTGCCTTGCCTTTGGGCAGGGCGGCAGACGGTCTATGCCTTAGGTTCGGGCCTCGATGCGGAGGCGAGGCGGGACGCGCGCGAGCCGCTCATCGCATGCGCGGCAACCGGCCACCTCAGTAGGCGTATTCCGAGAAGAGGGGCTCGACCGAATTGCCCCAGCGCGTGCGATATTGCGCGAGCAGCTCCTCGGCCGGCGTCCGCTTCAGGGCGAGCGTTTCTTCAAGTGGCGCCAGATATTCCGCCTCGTTGAAGCCGCCGGCGCTGATCTGGTTGCGGTGTTTCAGGCCTGTTCGGGAGATGGCGACGGCGCGTTTGGCGATGTCGAGGACCGTCTCGCGGCGGAAGGGGGTCGCAAGGCCGGTCTTCGGCACATGGTTGCGCAGGGCTTCCCGTTCCGCCTCGCTCCAGTCGTAGGTGAGAGATTCGGCGGCCGCGAGTGCGTCGTCATCGTAGAGAATGCCCGTCCAGAAGGCCGGCAGGGCGCAGATGCGCCGCGTCGGGCCGCCATCGGCGCCGCGCATTTCGAGAAACGTCTTCAGCCGGACATCGGGGAAAAGCGTCGAGAGGTGATTGAACCAATCGCCCATCGAGGGGATGACCTCGCCGATGTCGTCGACTTTCGGTTCCTTCAGGAACTGCCGGAAGGTCGTGTGGGTCATGTCGACGTAACGGCCGCCGCGGATGATGAAATACATCGGCACGTCGAGCGCCCAATCGACATAACGCTCGAAGCCGAAGCCTTTTTCGAACGCGAAAGGCAGGAGGCCCGTCCGGTTGCGGTCCGTGTCGCGCCAGATTTCGGCGCGGTAGGAGAGGAAGCCGTTGGGCCGGCCCTCGGTGAAGGGCGAATTGGCGAACAGTGCGGTGGCGATGGGCTGCAGCGCGAGGCCGACGCGCATCTTGCGCACCATGTCGGCTTCCGACGAGAAGTCGAGATTGACCTGGATGGTGGTCGTTCTCAGCATCATGTCGAGGCCCTTGCCGCCCACCTTCGGCATGTAATCGGCCATGATGCGGTAGCGCTGCTTGGGCATGATCGGGGTCGCGGCGCGCGACCATTTCGGGCTCATGCCGATGCCGAGAAAGCCGATGCCGAGGGGTTCCGCCACTTCGCGCACCTGGGCGAGATGCGCGTGCGTTTCCCGGCAGGTGCGATGGATGTTGGGAAGCGGCGCCCCGGAGAGCTCGAACTGGCCGCCCGGCTCCAGCGAGATCGCCCCGCCGCCGGTCGGATCACCAAGCCCAATGATATTCTCGCCGTCGTAGATGGGCTCCCAGCCGAGCAGGGTTTCCATCCCCTTGAGGACCGCCTCGATGCCCTTTTCGCCGTGATAGGGCACCGGCCGGTTGCCGTCGCGGTAGAACGGCACCTTCTCGTGTTCGGTGCCGATCTTCCATTGCTGGCGCGGCTTGACGCCCTTTTCGATCGAGGAGACCAGCTGGTCGCGGTTTTCAATCGGGTTGTCGTTCGCTGTGTCGCGGGCCATCGGATCTTTCTTTGAGTGCGGCCGTCAGGCTTTCGGCGGCGCGACCATAGTAAGGCCAAAGGCGCCTTTCAAAGCCTTTTCCGCATGTCGGGCGAGAGCGTGCTTTTGCCAATGGCGAAAGCATTCTAAAGTGAGACGAAGGGGCGCATGACTGCCATGCCAGGCCGGAGTTTGACGATGACCCAGCTGATTGACCGCCTCGTTGTCGGCGCCGCCCCAATTGGAGCTGCGTTGATGGGTGCCGCGCTGATTGCCACCTCTTTCGCTGCTTCGGCGGCCCAAGCGGCCGAGGCCGATTTCATCGAACGTTTCGGCGGCGCCTGGAAGGGCGGCGGCGTGGTCATCCGCAACGAGACGGCCGGCCCGACCAATATCCGCTGCTCGCTGAGCGGCGAGGGGGTGGAAAACACCATCAGCATCGCAGGCAAATGCCGGGCCTTTGCGATTTTCACCCGCGATGTCCGCGTCAACGTCGTCTACGAACCCGAGAGTGGGCTTTATCGCGGCACCTATCAGGGCTCCAAGGTCGGCACCGCGGTTTTGAGCGGCAAGCGCAGCGGCGACACGATCAAATTCGCGCTCGTCTGGCCGAAGGACGTAATGGGCGACACCGAGGCCGCGATGACCATCACCAACAATGGGGCGGGCGAGTTGCGCGTGCTCGTCAACGACAAGGTCGGCGCCGGTGGTCCGGTGCAGCCGGTCACGGATCTCGCGCTCATCGCCAATTGAGCGCTCTCGTCGACAATTCAGGGATGAGGGCGGCCGCTTATCGATCTGGTGAGGCCTGGCGCCAGTCGCCGGCCGCGGCCTGAACGAGTGCCAGGGCTGCGACCGCCGCGGTGTCGGCGCGCAGAATGCGCGGTCCGAGCGAGATCGTCAGCGTCTGCGGCCTCGCTGAAATGGCGCTTCGCTCCGCGTCCGAAAACCCGCCTTCCGGCCCAATGAGAAGCGCCAGCCTCTCGCCCTTGAGGGCGGCGAGCGCAGCAAGCGGATCGCCCTCGTGGCGCTCGTCGCAGAAGATCAGCCGGCGGTCGGGTTCCAGCGCTTCGATGGCCTCCGCCAGGCCTTTCGCCTCGTCCACCTCAGGCAGATTGAGGATGCCGCATTGTTCGGCGGCTTCCAGCGCGTTGGCGGCAACCCGCGCGGTCTTGACCTGCCGCACCTGCGTGAACTGCGTGATCACCGGCACGAGCCGGCCGACGCCCATCTCCACGGCCTTCTGCGCCAGGTAATCGAGCCGCGCCTGTTTCAGCGGCGCGAAGAGATAGGTGAGGTCGCTTTTGGGCGTTTGCGGCCGCGTCTGCTCCTCCACCGTGAGATGGCCCTTTTTCTTGCCGTCCTTGACGACCTTCGAACGCCATTCGCCGTCCTTGCCGTTGAAGAGGAGCACGGGCGCCCCGTTGTCGAGGCGCAGGACGTTGAGGAGGTAATTGGCCTGCTCGGGGGAAAGAGAGATCGATCCGCCGGCTTGAAGCGGCTCTTCCACGAACAGTCGCTTCGTGATGAAATCGTAGGCCATCGTCGCTCTCCCGGCGTTCTTTCTAAAACGCGCTTGAAGCGCGGCTCTCGCTCCGTCAAGACTGCGTCATGCCCGCATCCCCCGTCGAAGTCTCCAACGTCGCCGAATATACGGTCGCCGATCTCGCTTTCGCCCTGAAGCGCACGCTCGAAGAAAATTACGAGCATGTGCGCGTGCGCGGCGAAGTCTCCGGTTACCGTGGCCCGCACGGCTCGGGCCATTGCTATTTCACACTCAAGGATCAAAGCGCTTCTCTCGACGTCGTCGTCTGGCGCACGACCTTCCAGCGGCTGAAGTTCAAGCCGGAGGAAGGCCTGGAAATGGTGGCGACCGGCAAGATCACCACCTATCCGCGCCGCTCCAATTACCAGCTCGTGGTGGAGAGCCTGGAGCCCGCCGGCGCCGGCGCGCTGATGGCGCTTCTGGAGGAGCGCAGGAAGGCGCTCGCCGCCGAAGGCCTTTTCGACGAGGCGAAGAAGCGCCCGCTCCCCTATCTGCCGAAGGTGATCGGCGTCGTCACCTCGCCGACGGGCGCCGTCATCCGCGATATCCTGCACCGTCTGCGCGAGCGCTTTCCGCGCCAGGTCCTCGTCTGGCCGGTGCGCGTTCAAGGCGAGGGCGCGGCCGAGGAAGTGGCGGCGGCCGTGCGCGGCTTCAACCGCATCGAAAAGGGAGGTGCGGTTCCGCGGCCGGATCTCTTGATCGTCGCCCGCGGTGGCGGCTCGATCGAGGATCTGTGGGCCTTCAACGAGGAAATCGCCGTGCGGGCCGTTGCCGAGAGCGGCATCCCGGTGATTTCCGCCGTCGGCCATGAGACCGACTGGACGCTCATCGATCTCGCCTCCGACCGGCGCGCGCCGACGCCGACGGGTGCCGCCGAGATCGCCGTGCCCGTGCGTGCCGAACTCGTCGCCTGTGTCGCCGATTTCACAGCCCGCCAGGAAGGCGCCTGGCAGCGCCTCGCGGCCTCCCTCAGGCGCGATCTGACGGGCGCTGCCCGTGCCATGCCGTCGCTCAACGAGCTCCTCGCTCTGCCGCGCCACCGGCTCGACGAGACAGGCGGGCGTCTGCTGCGGGGACTCGCCCAGCATCGCCGCTTCAAGGAGCAGGCTTATCTGCGTGTCGGTGCGCGCCTGACCGGCGACAGCCTGCGCGCCGATCTGCGCCGCCGGCGCGAACGGCTTGCCGATCTCGCGGGCCGTATGGAGCGCTCGGCGAGCGCCCTTCGCGCCTCGGCGCGGCGCGATCTCGTGCGTGCCGCGCGCCTCCGGCCCGAAACGCTCCAGCGCATGCTGCGGGTGGAGCGGGAGCGCCTCGCGGCGACCGCCCGCCACGCGGAGGTGTTCCGCCGAGCGGCAACGGCGCGCCAGGAGCGCTACGACAATGCCTGCCGGCTGCTCGAGACGCTTTCCTACAAATCCGTTCTCGGGCGCGGCTATGCCGTCATCCATGAGGCTTCCGGTCAGACGGTGACGCGGGCCGACGCGATGCGGACGGGCATGTCCTACGAGGTGGAGTTCCAGGATGGACGCCGCCCGGTCGTCGCCGGCGAAGGTGGCACGCCGACGCCTGCGACGGGGAGCCCCTCCGAGAGCCCGCGGAGCGAGAAGCCGGCGGCAGCGAGGAAACCGGCGAAGGCGAAGCCCGCTCCCAAGGCGCAGGGGAGCCTCTTTTAGGCCGCGATATGGGGGGAGACAGGCGGCGTCGCCGGAACCGATCGGCCGCGGCGCCATTTTAGCCGTGAAACGAGCCGCAACGTCCCGCGGCGAACCTCCCGAGACCCATGCGCTTCTTTCTCGTTCTTGTCGTCATCCTTCTCGCCGTCGCCGCCTATTTCATGGTCGACATCCGCCAGACACAGGAAGGCCGGCTGCCTTCCGTGCAGGTCGAAGAAGGCCAGGCGCCCAAGTACGAGTTCAATCTCGGCGGTTTCGAACTCGTCTGGAAACAGGCGACGTTCTCATATCCGACCATTCGCTTCCGTTCCCCGGACGAGAAGGGGAGCACGCCGGCCCCAGAGCCGGTTTCTGAGCCGGCCTCGGAGCAACCGGGCGAGGAGGAGGCACCCGCGCAATCTCCTGCGACCTCTCCCGCACCCGCTCCGGAGACGTCGCCGGAGATGAACGCGCCGTCCTCGACCGAGCCGGAGACCGCGCCTCCCGGGCCGGCTCCGTCCGAGACCGCGCCGGAGAATCCGGCAGACGGTTCGGTCGAGCCGCTGCCGGTTCCGGGTGATCTCGATACGGGGCCAGATGCGCGCGCGCCCCGCGACCAGCAGGGCGAACCCCAAAACTCAGAGCCCGACCGAAATCCTGGCGAGCCGGAGCCCGCCGAAATCATCAATCCCGACGTCTCGCGGTAAGGTGGAGGCGCTCAGGCGTCTTCGACGATGAGGATGTGGAGGGCGCGCGGCCCGTGGGCGCCGAGAAGCAGGGTCTGTTCGATGTCGGCCGAGCGTGAGGGGCCGGTGATGAGATTGACCGTGCGCGGCAGAACGCCGTCGCCGGAGTGTTCCCGCAGGCGGTTCCACAAGGTTTCGTAGTCGCCGACGATGTCGGAAGCGCGCACCACGACGAGATGGTGATCCGGCAGGAAGTTGAGCGTCGTCGGATTGTCGGGCCCCGAGAGCAGGAAGAGCGTCCCGGTCTCCGCCGCCCCGCCGAAAGCGTGGCTGAGACCGACATGATCGCGCCCATCGGAGGGCCCGTGTTTCACTTCAAGCTGCGGGACCTTGTCCCAGGGAAGATCGGCAAGGCGCCGGTCGGCACCCATCCGGAGGTCCGAGGGCAGGTTGCGGGCGCGCAGATATTCCGCGACCGTCTCCGGAAGATCGGAGGCCGAAGCGACCCGCTCCACGGTGGCGGAGACTTTTTCCGCCATCTTCGCAAAGAGATCGAGGCGCGCCTTCTGGTCGACATGGCCACGGGCCGGCACGGTGTTCGCCGGGTGCTGGCCGAGGCGCTGGGCGACGGCCTCGCGGCGCGCTTCCGCCGTCTTGCCGGAGGCAAGGCCACGCCGGATCTTGCCGAGCACGGTTTCGCGCTGGCTCATGATGTCTCTCCCGCCGCCGTCACGAGCGGGCCTTCCACTGATCGATGAAGCTTTTTTTCGCCGGCGCCGGCATGTCGCGATGGCTGGTCCAGCCGCCGGCGAGCGGCAGCGACGAGAAGCGCCCGCGCCGCCGCCCGAAGGGGTGAAGCGCCGTGAGCCCGATGCGGGTGGCGAGCCGGTAGAGTTTCGGCCGCCGGGCAAGAAAGGCCCAGATGCGCAGGCCGTTTCGCTCCGTCGCCGGCTTCAGATGCCGCTCATATTCGCGCTCGCGCCAATGCCGCATCAGTTTCGGCAAGGGGATCTCGACCGGGCAGACGCTCTCGCAGCGCCCGCAGAAGGTCGAGGCATTGGGCAGGTTCGCCGTGTTTTCGAGCCCGAAGAGGCCCGGCGCCAGCACCGCGCCCATCGGGCCGACATAGGTCGCGCCATAAGCGTGGCCGCCGATCGCATGATAGATCGGGCAATGGTTCATGCAGGCGCCGCAGCGGATGCAGCGCAGCATCTCGCGGAACTCGTTGGCGAGCATTTCGGAGCGGCCATTGTCGAGGAGGATGACATGCGTCTCCTCCGGGCCGTCCTCGTCGCCCGGCCGCTTCCGGCCGGTGGAGAACGTCGTGTAGACCGAGAGTTCCTGACCCGTGGCGGAGCGCGCCAGAACGCGCAGCAGCGTCGAGACGTCTTCGAGCGTCGGCACCACCTTCTCGATCGAGGCGAGCACGATATGCACCCGCGGCAGGATCTGGGTGAGGTCGCCATTGCCCTCATTGGTGACGATGATGGAGCTGCCCGTTTCCGCCACCAGGAAATTGGCCCCGGTGATGCCGACATCGGCGGCGAGGAACATGTCGCGCAAGGTGGCGCGCGCCTCAGAGAGCAGCGACACCGGATCGGCGAGATCGCGCTTCGGATCGAGATGCGTGTGCACGCGGCGGAAATCGGCCTCCACCTGGTCGCGATTGACATGCACGGCGGGGGCGATGATGTGGGAAGGCGGCTCGCCGCGCAGCTGAATGATGTATTCGCCGAGATCGGTCTCGATCGGCTTGATCTCGCTCTTCTCCAGGAAGGCGTTGAGGCCGATCTCCTCGGAGATCATCGACTTGCCCTTGGTGACGGTCTTGGCGCCCACCCGGCGGCAGATGGAAAGCACCGCCTCGCGGGCGTCTGCGGCCGTCTCCGCCCAATGCACCTCCGCCCCGGCCTGCCGCGCTTTGCCCTCAAACGCCTCCAGATAGAGGTCGAGATGTGAAAGCGTGTGGTCCTTGATGGCGCGCGCTTCATGGCGCAGCGCATCGAATTCCGGCAGGGCGTCGACCGCCTTCTGACGCTTCTGAATGAAGCCGCGTTCGACATGCCCGAGCGCGCGCTGCAGCTCGACATTGGCGAGCGCGTCGACGGCGTTCTCCTTGAACGCCCGGGAAAGGAAAGGCGCGCTCATTCGGCCTCGCCGATCGCCGGGCCGTCGGCCATGCCGGCGAGCACTTCGGCCACATGGCGCGCATGCACATGCTTGCCCTCGCGCTGCAGCTTGCCGGCCATGTTCATGAGGCAGCCGAGATCGCCGGCCACCAGCGTGTCGGCTTCCGATCCCGCGATCGCGGCCGTCTTTTTCGTCACGATGGCGTTGGAGATCTCCGGATATTTGACGCAGAAGGTGCCGCCGAAGCCGCAGCACACATCGGCGTCCTTGAGCTCGGTGAAGGCGAGGCCGTCGACGGATTTCAACAGCTCACGCGGCTGGTCGCGCACATTGAGTTCGCGCAGGCCCGAGCAGGCGTCGTGATAGGTGACGTTGCCTGCGAATGCCGCCTCGACGTCGCGCAGCCCCATGACGTCATAGAGGAAGGCCGTGAGCTCAAACGTCTTGGCAGAAAGCGCGGTCGCGCGCCGCGCCCAATCGGTGTCGTCGAAGAGCTCCGGATAATGGCGGGCGATCATCGCGGCGCAGGACCCGGACGGAACGACGACGTAATCGTAATCCTCGAAGGTCGCGATGACCTGTTGGGCGATGGCGGCGGCATCGCCGCGGTCGCCGGAATTGTAGGCGGGCTGGCCGCAGCAGGTCTGGTTCTCCGGGACTTCGACGCGGCAGCCGGACGCCTCGATCAGCTTGATCGCGGCAAAGCCCACTTGCGGGCGGAAGAGATCGACGAGGCAGGTGGCGAAGAGACCGACGCGCGGCTTCGAAGCTGTCGTATGTTCGGTGTTTTCTGGCGACAAGCGCTCAATCCTCTGCGGCCGAGCGTTATGCGTCATGCCCTCGGCTGGCTCCGATGGCTCCAGGTCTGGCGGCAGGGGCCGGTCAGTCGGGAGCCCGGACACGCAACTTAGGTCCGCCGCTGCGGCGAGATCAACAACCTTGTGGCGCAGGCTTCTGGTGTCAGCAGCACAACTTCATGCCGAGCGCGCAGGCTTTGCCGAACTCCCCCGCGCTGCCGTGATCTGCCACGAGCCGGGAAAAAGCCGACGAGCCTCCCGGCGATGCGCGGGTTGCCGTGTGCCCGCCGCTCAAGCCGCAACAAAAAACGGCCGCTGCACGGAAACCTCCGCGAGCGGCAAACGGACCACACGGAAAACTCCCGCCGCCCTTTCGAGCGGCGGGCCGTCACGAAACAGGCGCTCGCGCCCGATTAGCCGTTGGGCGGCGTGTACGTGCTGGCGTCCGGATCCGGCATGCCGTCCGTATCGAACGTCTTCAGATAGGCAACCACCGCGTCGATGTCTTCGGGCTTCTTGAGGCCGGCGAAGATCATCTTGGTCTTCGGCACATAAGCGCGCGGGTTTTTCAGGTACTCGTGCAGGGACTTTTCGGTCCAGACGAGACCATTCTCGCCGGCGCTCTTCATGGCGTCGGAATAACGGAAGTCAGGCAAAGAGCCAGCGACACGACCGAACAGGTTGTTCTGCTCGGGGCCGACGCGGTTTTTGGCGCCTTCACCGACCGAGTGGCAGGCGTGGCACTGCTTGTAGACCTTCTCACCGGCCGCGACGAGGTCGTCCTGAGCATACGCACTGCCCGCGGCAAGGATGGCAGCAACGCCAAGGGCAGCAGCCGAAATCCTAATCATTGGACACTCCTTGTTATGTCAAAGCTTGACTCATTCCAAGGTAGCGGAATGGAGCACAGGGCTTCGATGCGCACAAGGGGGAGGAATTTCTGGTTTGGCAATGCGACATCGCGCTATGGTTGCTTGAGATGAAACGCTGAACGATAATCGGCGGGCCTCGGAAGAAGGCCAAGACAAAAGAGCAGGGAGGCTCAATGAGTGTGGCGATGCCCGGCCCGAAGGCCGAAATTCTGGCGCGCCGTGAGGAAATCGCGAAGGCGCTTTCGGCCATCGTTCCGGGTGAGGGGGTCATCACGGATCCTGATGGCATGCGGCCGTTTGAGACAGATGGTCTCACCGCCTATCGCCAGCTGCCGATGATCGTCGTCCTGCCGGAGACGGTGGAGCAGGTGCAGCGCGTGCTGCGCTATTGTTACGACAACGAGATCCGCGTCGTGCCCCGCGGCTCGGGCACCTCGCTCTCCGGCGGCGCCCTGCCGCTGGCCGACGGCGTCCTTCTCGTCATGTCGAAGTTCAACAAGGTTCTCGACGTCGATTTCGACAACCGCGCGGCGATCGTGCAGCCGGGCGTCACCAATCTCGCCGTCACCCGGGCCGTGGAACATCGCGGGTTTTATTACGCACCCGACCCGTCCTCGCAGATCGCCTGCTCCATCGGCGGCAATGTCGCGGAAAATTCCGGCGGCGTGCATTGCCTGAAATACGGGCTGACCACGAACAACGTGCTCGGGCTGGAGATGGTGCTGATCACCGGCGAGGTCATTCGGCTCGGAGGCAAGCATCTCGACAGCGAAGGCTACGACTTCCTCGGCCTGATGACGGGCTCGGAAGGTCTTCTCGGTGTCGTCACGGAGGTGACGGTCCGGATTCTGCGCTCGCCGGAAACGGCGCGGGCGCTTCTCCTCGGCTTTCCGACGAACGAGGATGCCGGGCGCTGCGTCGGCGATATCATCGGCGCCGGGATCATTCCGGGCGGCATGGAGATGATGGACAGCCTGGCGATCCAGGCGGCGGAAGATTTCGTCCATGCCGGCTATCCCCTCGACGTCGAGGCGCTCCTGATCGTCGAGCTCGACGGCCCGGGCGAGGAGGTGCACGAGCTGATCGAGCGGGTCGAGGCGATCGCGCGCGACAACAATGCCGCCAATATCCGCGTTTCGCAGTCCGAAGAGGAGCGCGCCAATTTCTGGGCGGGACGCAAGGCGGCCTTTCCCGCCGTCGGCCGTATCTCGCCAGACTATTACTGCATGGACGGCACGATCCCGCGCAAAGCCCTGCCGAAGGTTCTGCACCGCATGAAGGAGATGGAGACGGAGTTCGATCTGCGGGTCGCCAATGTCTTCCATGCCGGCGACGGCAATCTCCATCCGCTCATTCTCTATGATGCCAACGATACCGATCAGCTGGAACGAGCCGAGGCGTTCGGCTCGGCGATCCTGAAGCTCTGCGTGGAGGTGGGCGGCGTTCTGACCGGCGAGCACGGCGTCGGCGTGGAAAAGCGCGACCTCATGGGCGAGATGTTCAGCGAGGACGATCTCGCTCAGCAGGAGCGGGTGAAATGCGCCTTCGATGCCCGTCAGCTCCTCAATCCCGGCAAGGTGTTCCCGGAACTGCACCAATGCGCCGAGCTCAGCCGCATGCATGTGCATAAGGGCCAGCTTCCCTTTCCCGACATTCCCCGCTTCTGAGATTTTCTCGCCCCATGGCCGAAACGCTTCGCCCCGAGACTGCCGAATCCGTGCTCGATGTCGTCCGCTGGGCGGCCGCCGAACAGGTGCCGCTGGAAATCCTGGGACACGGGTCGAAGCGCGGCATCGGCCGCCCGGTTCAGGCGGAATACACGCTCAATCTCTCCGCTTTGTCCGGCGTCACCCTGTACGAGCCGGACGAGCTCGTCTTCTCCGCCAAGGCCGGCACGCCGCTTGCCGAAATCGAAAAGCTCCTGGCGGATGCCAATCAGGAACTCGCCTTCGAGCCGATGGATTACGGCCCGATTTTCGGGTTGGAGCCCGGGACGGGGACGCTGGGCGGTGTGCTCGCGGCCAATCTCGCCGGCCCGCGCCGCATCAAGGCGGGCGCTGCCCGCGACCATATTCTCGGGCTGTCCGCCGTGTCGGGCCGCGGCGAGGCCTTCAAGGCGGGAGGGCGCGTGGTGAAGAACGTGACGGGCTATGATCTTTCCAAGGGGCTCGCCGGCTCCTGGGGGACGCTCGCGGTCGTCACCGATCTCACTTTCAAGGTGCTGCCACGGCCGGAGCGCATCGCCACCGTGCTCGTCCTCGGTCTCTCCGACGACATGGCCTGCGCCGCGATGGCCGAAGCCATGGGCTCTTCGCACGAAGTCTCGGGCGCGGCGCATCTGCCGAAAGGGATGGCGCGGTCCTGTGGTCTTAGCGTCGAAAGCTCCGTCACCGCGCTCAGGCTGGAAGGCTTTCCCTCATCCGTCTCTTATCGCAGCGAGGCGCTCAACGGCATGATGCACGATCGCGGCGCGGTGGAGATCCTCGACGTGCCGCAATCGGAGAGTTTCTGGCGCGCGATCCGCGATTGTCTGCCCTTTGCCGGCCGCACCGATCCGCTCTGGCGCGTCAGCATTGCGCCCCGCGCCGGGGCCGCGCTGATGGCGAGGCTCGCGAACGAGCCTCTCAACTATTTTTTCGATTGGGCCGGCGGGCGCGTCTGGATCGAGGTTGCGAGCGGCGCGGAAGACGCTGCCGAAGGCGCCATCCGGCGGGCGATCAGGGCGGTCGGCGGCGGCCATGCGACGCTCATCCGCGGCTCGGCGGCCTTGCGCACCGGCCTCTCGCCCTTCGAACCGCAGCCGGCCCCGCTCGCCGCCTTGTCGCGGCGGCTGAAAGAGAATTTCGATCCGCAGGGGATATTGAATCCCGGTCGGATGGGGAGCTGACCTTTGCAAACCTCCTTCACCCTTCAGCAGCTTGCCGATCCGCGCATCGAGGAAGCCGATGCCATTCTGCGCAAATGCGTGCATTGCGGCTTCTGCCTCGCCACCTGCCCGACCTATGTCGAACTCGGCAACGAGCTCGATAGTCCGCGCGGGCGCATCTATCTCATCAAGGATATGCTGGAGGCGGAGAAGTCGGCGACGGCGGAGGTCGCGCTCCATATCGATCGTTGTCTCTCCTGCTTTTCCTGCATGACGACCTGTCCGTCCGGGGTCGATTACATGCACCTCCTCGATCAGGGGCGGCGGCATATCGAAGAGACCTATCGCCGGCCCTGGCACGACCGGGCGCTGCGGGCGGTTCTGGCGCATGTCATGCCTTATCCGGCGAGGATGCGGGTAGCTCTCGTCACCGCCCGATACGGCCGGCCTCTGGCGCCGTTGCTCGCCCGCATGGGGCGGCCATTCGACCGGCTTGCCATGATGCTGCGCCTGGCGCCCAAGCGGCTGCCGGCGAAAATCCAGGCATCGGAGACGGGTCACTCTTTTCCGGCTCATGGTGCCAGAAAAGGCCGCGTGGCGCTTTTGACGGGCTGCGCGCAATCGGTGCTCGATCCGGGCATCAACGCCGCCACGATCCGGCTTCTCACCCGCCTTGGCATCGAAGTCGTGCTGCCGAAGGGCGAGGGCTGCTGCGGCGGGCTCGTCCACCATATGGGGCAGGACGAAAAGGCCCTGCCGATGGCGCGCGCCAATATCGACGCCTGGCTGGAAGAGATCGACGGCGAGGGGCTCGATGCCATCCTCGTGACGACCTCGGGCTGCGGCACGACGATCAAGGATTACGCGCATCTCTTGAAGGGGGAGCACGCCTATCGCGAGAAGGCGGAGCGCGTGTCGGCGCTTGCCCTAGACATCAGCGAATATCTCGCTCGTCTCGATCTGCCCGCACCCCGCCGCCGAACCGGCCTCAAGGTCGCCTACCACGCCGCCTGCTCGCTTCAGCATGGCCAGAAGGTGGTGAAGGAGCCGCGCACGCTCCTGGCGGAGGCGGGATTTGAGGTGCTGGGCATCCCCGAAGGTCATCTCTGCTGCGGCTCGGCCGGCACCTACAACATTCTGGAGCCGGAGATCGCGGCGAGGCTGCGCGACCGCAAGACGGCGAATATCGAGAGCGTTGCGCCGGAGGTGGTGGCGACCGGCAATATTGGCTGCATCACGCAGATCGGCTCGGCGATGGAGATTCCGGTCCTCCATACCGTCGAACTCCTCGACTGGGCGCATGGTGGCCCGCCGCCGGAAGCCTTTGCCGGGCACGCGCTGGAACCAACGCGGAGCAAAGCCGCTTCGTCTTCTGAAAGGCCGCTTGCCGTCTCCTGACGGCGGTCGCAAGGAGGGCGCAATGACGTTCCACCGAAAAGCCGCGGGCGCCACGCTTGCTCTCGGTCTCGTGCTCGCTCTGCCGCTTCTGCCGACAGGGGCAGCCCATGGGCAGGGCGCGCCGACGCAGCCGGATGCGAGGGGTCCGGGGCAGGACATACCTGCGCCGACGCGTCCCGAACAAGCCGTTCCGGAGGCTCTGCCTTCGCTTCAGGGCGAGACGAACGATCCCGAGCGGGCGATGAGCCTGCTCATGCGGCTGACCGGCCGCTGGGCGCCGACCGACGAGAGCTGTCGGGCGCAGGACGGCGCCGACGTGCCTTTGCGCATCGAGCGGGGCGGCCTGAAGGATGGAGGCCGCTCCTGCCGGTTCCTCGATCTTAGAAGTCCTTCCGAGGATCGTCTCGACGTGACGGCGGCCTGCGGCGAAGCGGAGGGGGCGGAGAGTTCCGAGGAATTCGGGCTGGAGCTCGATGGGACGGGAGCGCTGACCCTGACGCGTCCCGACGGTGAGACGGCACGCTTTTTCCGCTGTCTCGACGAGGCCTAGCCGCCGCGTCGTCGCGTGTGAGCCCTGCATCCCTCTGCCGGCTGATATGTGCCGCGAAACCAAAGGAAGCCTGGGCCCGTTCCCCGAGTGAATTCCATGAACACTCGGCGGAAGGGAGGAAGCATCCCGATGGATCTTCAAATCTCAGATCGTGTCGCCCTGATCACCGGCGCAAGTGGCGGCATCGGCTTTGAAACGGCGCGGCTCCTGGCGGAGGAGGGCGCAAAGCTCGTTCTTTCCGACCTTCGCATCGACGAGCTCGAAGAAGAGGCGAAGCGCCTGCCGACCGACGCCCTGTGCATGGCAGCCGACGTCACCGACCAGGAGGCCGTGGATGCGGTCGCGGCCGCCGGGCGCGAGCGCTTCGGAAGGATCGATATCGTCGTGCATGCTGAAGGCGTGACGGGGGCCAAGGGTGATCCCCTTGACATGAGCGATGAGGATTACCGGGAGGCCTGGGACGTCGATTTCATGTCGGCGGTGCGCGTGGCGCGGGCGACTTTGCCCGGCATGCGCGAAGTGAAATGGGGGCGCTTCATCTGTGTGACCTCGGAAAACGCCGTGCAGCCCTATTGGGAAGAAGCCACGTACAATGCCGCGAAGGCCGCGCTTTCCGCATTCGTCAAGAACATCTCGTATCGGGAGGCGAAGAACGGCATCCTCTGCAACACCGTCGCGCCCGCCTTCATCGAGACGCCGATGACCGACGGCATGATGAAGCAGCGTGCCGAGAAGCTCGGCGTCTCTTTCGAGGACGCGATCCAGAGCTTCCTCGATGAGGAACGGCCAGGGATTGCCTTGAAACGGCGCGGGCAGGCTTCGGAGGTGGCCGCCGCGATCGCGCTGCTTGCCTCCGAGCGGAGCTCGTTCATCAACGGAGCGAACCTGCGCGTCGACGGCGGTTCGGTGCAATCCGTGCAGACGTGAGGCGGCGCTATTCGCTGCGGCTGGCGCTGTCGTGCAGCCGGCCGAGACGCTCTGCGGCCTCCGACAGGCGGCGCGACAGGAGGAGAGCTTCGCTCGAGAGATGCGCAATCTCCGTGCGCAGCATCGCCGCTTCCTGAGCCATCGGATCCTCGTCGGCAGGCGCCACGCCGCGGCCGATCAGAAGCCACATCGGGCTGACGCCGAGGATGCCGGCGAGCATGTTGAGGCGGTTCGCCCGCGGCTCGGCGCGATCGTTTTCCCACTGCGACAGCGTCGAGGTCTTGACGCCGAGCCGGCGGGCGAGCTGCGCCGTGGAGAGGCCGATGGCGTCACGGGCGCGGACGATGCGGCCGCCGAGCGTGTCGCCGTCATCGGCATCAAAATCGGTCGGGCTGCTTGTCGTGGCGGCTTCCATGCTTAATTCCCCCAGGGACTGGCGCGGTAGAGCATGCCGGGCGGCACACTATTGATCATCTGATCGAACGATCACACGGGGCCTGCGATCGCAACGGGTGCGTAGTCGCGCGGCAGCGCTCGCGTTTTGCCCCGAATTCTCATCGTTTGGAGAAAACATATTGCACGAAGACGGCAAAGAATCCACCGGCCGCATCGTCTCCCGCACCGCGATTTTCCTCGCCGGCGTCGTGGTTCTCTTCGTTTTATGGAAGGCGACGTCGGCTCTTCTTCTGGTTTTCGCCGGTCTCGTGCTGGCCGCCGCTTTGAGCTTTGCCTCCGACGGCCTGCACCGGCTGACGCGGTTGCCGACGCGCCTTGCGAAGATTTTCATCTATCTGGCGGCTTTCGGCGCGATCTTCGCGGTGATCGGCTGGGGCGGAGCGACGCTCGCGGCGCAGGCGAGCGATCTCCTGGCGCGGACCGATACGTTGATGCGCAATTGGGGCGATCAGCTCTCGCAGCTCGGTTTCAGCTTCATCAAGCCGAACGGCGACGTTCAGCTCTCTCAGATGATGCCGAACCTGAAGGCGATGATGGGCGATGTCGGCCGTGTCGTCAGCCTTATGTTCGGCAGCCTCGCCAACGCGGTCATCGTCGTGTTCTTAGGCATTTTTGTATCCTGGTCGCCGAGAACCTATCGCGACGGGTTTTTGCATCTCGTCCCCGTCAAGCGGCGCGAACGGTTTCGTGAGGTGATCGAGGGAGCTGCGGAAAATCTCGGCTGGTGGATGGCTGGCCAGGCGATCAGCATGACGATCATCTTTTCGGCGAGTTGGATCGTGCTCTGGCTGATCGACATGCCCTATGCCTTCCTGCTGGCGTTGCAGGCGGGCCTTCTCGCCTTCATTCCGACGCTCGGTCCCGCGATCGCAGGTGTGGTGATCATCCTGGCGGGCCTGTCGGTGTCGGCGACGATGGCCCTTTGGGGGGTGGGCGCCTACGTGCTCATCCAGGGGCTCGAGAGCAACATCACGCAGCCTCTGGTGCAGCAGCGCACGACCTCGCTGCCACCGGCGCTGACCCTTTCCACGCAGCTCGTCTTTGCCGCCGTTCTGGGCGGGCTCGGGATGGCGCTCGCCGTGCCTCTCCTGGCCGTCGGCATCGTCTTCGTGCGCGAACTCTACATCAAGGACGAGCTCGAAGGCGGAGAACGGCTCGCAGATGATGAGCGGAGTGCGGTTTAGGGGCGATCCTGGCGTCGCCCCTGTCCCGAAGTCTGCCGCTCAGAAAGCGTGGCCCGCGCCGGCATAAAAAAACGCCCCGGTCCGCGGAAAGCGGGCCGGGGCGTTTCGGCGCAGCGTTCGAGGGTAAACGCTTAGCGAACGATAACCTTGGTGCCGACCTTGGCGAGATAGTGCAGCTCGATCACGTCATGGTTCATCATGCGGATGCAGCCGGAGGAAACGTTGTACCCGATGGTCCACGGCTCGTTGGTGCCATGGATGCGGTACATCGTGTCCTTGTTGCCATCGAAGAGATAAAGCGCACGCGCACCGAGCGGGTTGTCCGGGCCGCCGGGCATGCCGCCGGAATATTCGACGAGCCGCGGCTCGCGCTCGATCATCTCCTTGGGAGGTGTCCAGGTCGGCCAGTCGGCCTTGGCGCCGACACGCACCTCGCCGGTCCAGCCGAAGCCTTCGCGCCCGACACCGACGCCGTAGCGGATCGCCTCGCCGTCGGGCAGCGTGTAGTAGAGAAACTTGTTCTGGGAATCGATGATGATCGTGCCCGGCGCTTCCGGTCCGTCATACGCCACAATGTGGCGGCGATACTCGGGCGCCGGCCCACGCTGATGGCTTTGATGCGGCTGAATCGTGACGAGCTGCCGCTGCACGGGATCGAAGTAGCGCAGCGTCTGCGCCTGGGCCGTGACTGGCGTGAGCGTGGCGAGGACCACCGCCAGAGCGGCCGATGAAGCAAGGGGTCGGGCAAGAACGTTGCGCATGAGTGCCTCCGATTTCGCAGGGCGGGGAAGGTGGGGCGCTCCCCGCCGCTGCGTCATTTCGGCACATAAATGCGCGACACATTCGAATCGTTCCATGCGGACGAAAAGTGACGCGAATGCGTCACCTTTGCGTCGATGGACACCTCAAAGGACGATGACTTTCGCCCCCGGCTGCACGCGGTTGTAGAGGTCGATGATGTCGTCGTTGACGAGACGGATGCAGCCTGACGAGACGTTGAGACCGATCGTCCAGGGCTCGTTGGTGCCGTGGATGCGGTAGAGCGTGTCGCGGCCGCCGTCGAAGAGATAAAGCGCGCGGGCGCCGAGCGGATTGCTCGGGCCGCCGGGCATGCCGTCGGCGTATTTCTTCAGGCGCGGCTCCCGCGCGATCATTTCCTGCGGCGGAAACCAGCGCGGCCACTCGCTCTTGCGCGCGACATGCACTTCGCCGTCCCAGCCGAAGCCCTCGCGTCCGACGCCGATGCCGTAGCGCACGGCCCGATTGTGCGACAGGACGTAATAGAGGAAGTGCTTGTTGGTATCGATGATGATCGTGCCGGGCGCCTCCCTCGTGGAGAAGCGCACCGTCTGCCGGTGATACTTGGCCGGCGGCTTGCGGTTCTTCGAGTAGCGCTGATCGACTTCCACGAAGCCGCCGCTCACGGGATCGAAAAATGTGAGCGCCTGGGCGCTGCCGAAAAGTCCCAGCACGAGAATGGCGATGGCCGGCAGGCCCGTGCGGATCAGTCTGCGATGAAACATGCGATCAACCTCTTACTCCTTGCAAATTCTCTAGAAAGCGGTTGACGCGGCGACAAGCCGCGCCTGGCGGCGCAATGCATATGCGCGCGAAGGTGTGGCGCATCTGCCATTGTCACACGCCGCTCTCTGCGTGCTCCGAGACAGGCTCGGAGCACCATGGCAGACAACTCACTTGCGGGATTTGAGACGGGTGGTCGGGTGTGCTCGGTTAAAGCACGACGACTTCGGTGCCGACGCCGACCTGATTGTAGAGCTCGATCACATCCTCGTTGCGCATGCGGATGCAGCCGGAGGAGACGGCATGGCCGATCGTCCAGGGCTGGTTCGACCCGTGGATGCGGTAAAGTGTGGAGCCGAGATAAAGCGCACGGGCGCCGAGCGGATTGTCCGGCCCGCCTTCCATATGGTCGGGAAGCCCCGGCTGGCGCGCTTTCATCTCTTCAGGCGGATACCAGGACGGCCATTCCGCCTTGCGCGTCACCCTGTGGGTGCCGGCCCATTGGAAGCCAGGCCGGCCGACGCCGACGCCATAGCGTTTCGCCTTGCCGCCCGCCTGGACGAGATAGAGGTAGCGATTGTTGGTATCGATGACGATCGTGCCGGGCGCCTGGCTCGTGTCGTAATCGACGATCGTCGGAAGATAGGCGGGGTCGATCAAACGCGCGGCCGGACGGGCCGCAACCTGCGGCGCGGCAGGGGCGACACGCGGTGCATTCACCGGGGTGGCGGGGCGCATCTGACGTGGCGCGGGGCGCGCGACGGCGCGCGGCTCCTGGCGCAGATAGACGGGCGTCGGATAGCCCGCGGTATTGGCGCGCGCCGGCATCTGCCGTTGCGAAGGGGGCGGTGCGATAAAGCGGGCCGGTTGATTGCGCGAACGATAGACCGCACGCGGCTGAGGCTGCGGCGCCTGCGGTCCGGCATAGAGGCGGCGCTGCGGCTGCGCATAGAGCTGGCGCTGCGGCTGCGCGTAATACTGCGCCCGCGGCTGCGGATCGAAGAGAACCTGGAGAAGGCCGCGCTTTTCGACGACGGCCTGAGGGCGGCGGGAATCGGCCAGCATGATCGGACGCGCAGCCGCTCCCTGGGCCGGTCCGGCCGCCAATTGCGACAGCCATTCCTGCTGCAATTCGGCCTTGAGCGGCACGGCCGGTTTGCCGCCCGAACCCGCCATCGTCGCCTGAGGCGTGAGCGCACCAAGGCTCAGCACTGCAAGCGTGAGAAGAACCTGCTTCATCGAAACCCTCGTCACCCAGCGTCGCAGTCAGTTGAGATTGCGGCAGTTTTTAAGAGATACAGACGACGCTAGTGCGGGGCTGACAAATGCGGGTAAACGCCACCCTGAAACCCGAAATCGCAGTGAATTTCGGGTTGCCGAAGAGGCTTAAGGAAGCGTGAATGGCCTGCGGGGCGCCGACACGACGGCGGAGCGATGATGATGGCGAGACGAGGAGCGGCTGCCTGTGAGCGAAAGTGACGAGACCGGCGCAACGAAGGGCCTGGTGCACGAGGATGACGGCCAGAGCCGCTGTTTCTGGTGTGCGGGCGATCCGCTCTACCGCACCTATCACGACCGCGAATGGGGTCGGCCGGTCGAGGACGATATCCGGCTTTTCGAAAAGATCTGTCTGGAAGGCTTTCAGTCCGGCCTCTCGTGGCTGACGATCTTGCGGAAGCGGGAGAATTTCCGCGCCGCCTTCGCCGGGTTCGATTTTCGCGAAGTCGCGCGCTTCGGCGAGCCGGAGGTCGAGCGTCTTGTCAAGGATGCCGGCATCATCCGCCATCGCGGCAAGATCGTCTCCACGATCAACAATGCCAAACGGGCGATCGAGATCGTGGAAGAGACGGGCTCTCTCGCGGCGTTCTTCTGGAGTTTCGAACCTCATGAGCACGCAAGGCCCGAACGCCTCGACCATGCAACGCTCGTGAAACTCGCCCACACGGAGGAATCGGCCGCCCTCTCCAAAACGCTGAAGAAGCGCGGCTGGTCGTTTGTCGGGCCGACGACCGTCTATGCCTTCATGCAGGCGATGGGCCTCGTCAACGACCACATCGAAGGCTGTTTCTGCCGCGACGAGGTGGAAGAGGCGCGCAGGGCTTTCACGCGGCCACTTCCGAAAGGGGCGTAGGACATCCAAGTGAAAGGGGCGCCGTCTTCCCATTTAGCCGAAAAGCCTAGGCGCCCCGTGTCGAGCCGACGCTGCCCGCCCGGTTGCCGCTCCATCCTGCTTCGGCTAGGAGAAGCCCGGCTCTGATGCCGAAAACCCAAGCGAAACGATCTGAAATGGCCTCCAAGGACAAGAAGAACAGGCTCCCCGCGCGCCTGCCGCGCGGCTTTGTCGACCGCGAGGCCGGCGATATCCGCGCGACCGAAGAGATGCTCGCCGCGATCAAGCGCGTCTATGAGCGTTACGGCTTCGAGCCGGTCGAGACACCCTTCTTTGAATACACCGAAGCGCTCGGCAAATTCCTGCCCGACCAGGACCGCCCGAACGAAGGTGTCTTCTCGCTGCAGGATGACGACGAGGCCTGGCTGTCGCTGCGCTACGACCTGACGGCGCCCTTGGCGCGCTACGTGGCGGAGAATTACGAGCGGCTTCCCAAGCCCTATCGCAGCTATCGCGCCGGCTGGGTGTTCCGCAACGAAAAGCCGGGGCCGGGCCGGTTCCGGCAGTTCATGCAGTTCGACGCCGATACGGTCGGCGCGCCCTCCGTCGCGGCGGATGCGGAAATCTGCATGATGGCCGCCGATGTGATGGAGGCGCTCGGCGTTGCGCGCGGCGACTACGTGATCAAGGTCAACAACCGCAAGGTTCTCGACGGCGTCATGGAGGCGATCGGCCTCGGCGGCGAGGAGAATGCCGGAAGGCGCCTGACCGTGTTGCGGGCGATCGACAAGCTCGACCGTCTCGGCCTCGATGGCGTGCGCGAGCTGCTCGGCGAAGGCCGCGAGGACGAGAGCGGCGATTTTACGAAAGGCGCGGGGCTTTCGGCTTCCCAAATCGAACGGCTTGAGAAACTCTACGCGCCTCAGCAGGAGCGCTCGAATGGCTTCTTCATGTCGATGCCCGTCGATGAAGTGCTAGATTCTGATCTTCAGATCCATTCAGAAAGCCCTTTGCCTCTCGTTGTTGGAAATCCCCGTTTTATCAAAGAGTACATTAAGCTCTTTTCTGACAGCGATCTCGCCCGCGAGGGCTTTGAAGAGCTTTTGCAGCTGAGCGAGCTGGTTCGGTCGGCAGGATACGGAACACAGAAGATACGGCTTGATGTATCAATCGTCCGAGGCCTGGAATATTACACCGGGCCGGTCTTCGAGGCGCAGCTCACCTTCGAGGTGCCGAACGAAAAGGGCGAAAAGGTCGTCTTCGGCTCCGTCGGCGGTGGCGGGCGCTATGACGGACTCGTCGGCCGCTTCCGCGGCGAGGACGTGCCCTCGACCGGCTTTTCGATCGGCGTGTCGCGCCTTGCCGCGGCCCTGAAAAATCTCGGCAAGCTCGGCTCCGAGGACGAGACCGGACCGGTCGTCGTCACGGTCATGGATAAGTCGCGTCTCGCCGATTATCAGGCGATCACCGCGGAGCTTCGCGCCGGCCTCAACGCCGACCTCGGCCCTGCCGAGCGCCCGGTTCCGGTCGAGATGTATCTCGGCGGCTCCGGCATGAAGGCGCAGCTCAAATACGCCGATCGCCGCAACGCGCCCTGCGCCATCATCGCCGGTTCCGACGAATTCGACAGCGGTCGCCTGCAGGTGAAGGACCTTCTGGAAGGCAAGCGTCAGGCCGCCGCGATCGCAAGCCATGACGAATACAAGGAAGAGCGGCCGGGCCAGTTCGACGTGGTGCGCACCAACCTCGTCGAAGAGGTGAAGGCGCTCCTGAAGCGGCAGTGCGGCGAGGCCTGAGATGCGGGTGACGCCGGCAGGGAAAGGCGCGGGGAGTGTCAGCCGATGAGCCTTTCCTTATGAGTGTCTCCCTATGAGCTTGCGGCCGCTTTTCGAAGGGGCGGGCGGGCGCCTGCTCGACCTGCCGGTGCTGCATGCCGCCGATCCGTTTCTGGAGACGGCGGGCGAGGACATTCGCCGGCGCATGTTCGTGACGGAAGGGCCGAGCGGCGAGCGCCTCGCGCTGCGTCCGGATTTTACGATCCCCGTCTGCCTGCATCATCTGCGCTCCGGCGTTGAGGCGGGGCGATACTTCTATGAAGGCGTCGTCTTCCGCCGCCACGACCGCGGTTCGGCGGAACGCGCCGAGACCGGGTTCGAGGTGATCGGCGAGGCGGAGCGCGCCAATGTCGATGCCGAGCTCCTGGCGCTTGCCGTCGAAGGGGTCAGGCGCACGGGCCTTGCCGGGATGCGCCTCAGGATTGGCGATATCGGCCTCTTCACGGCACTTCTCGCCGCCCTCGAATTGCCGCAGGCCTGGCGCCAGCGTTTCCGCCGCGCCTTCGGGGCCGACCGTCGCATCGAAGGGCTGATTGCGCGTTTCGAAGAGACAGCTTCGGCGAGTGCGCCTTCAAGGCTCGAACCGGATCTGGAGAAGGCTGTCGGCGATCAGGACCAGGAGGCATTGACGACGCTTCTTGCCGAGCGCTTCGAAGCGCAGGGCTATCAGGCCTATGCGAGCCGGGCGCCGGAAGAGATCGCCGCGCGCTTTCTGGAACAGCGCGCCCTCTACGAGACCGAGATCCCGCCAGAAAAAGTGGCGGTCCTGAAGGCGTTCTTGGCGATCGAGGCCACGCCGCAGGACTTGCCCGGGCGTCTCGCCGAATTCGGTCGGCGTTTCGGCATCGATCTTAAAGAGCCGGGCGCACGTCTCGAACGGCGCATGCAAAAGCTCGAGCGCCGCAGCTCGGGCCTCGAAGTCGTCTTCGAAGCAGGCTTCGGCCGCTCGCTCGATTATTACACCGGCCTCGTCTTCGAGATCCGCGATGCCGCGACGGGACGCACGGCCGCCGGCGGCGGGCGCTACGACCGGCTTCTGGAAATGCTCGGCGCCGACCGGCCGATCCCGGCCGCCGGATTCACCATCGATCTCGGCGAGGCGAGAACCTTCGCTGGCGCGCTCGGCAGTGGGCTCGGAGGTGTGTCGTGAGCGAGACCATCACTCTGGCGATCCCCTCCAAGGGCCGGCTGATGGAGGAGACGGAGCGGCGTCTGGCGGCGGCCGGCTATAAGGTCGCGCGCATCGGCGGGGCACGGCGTTACCGTGGCGAGGTCGAAGGCTGCCCGGAAATCGAGATCGCCTTTTTGTCCGCATCCGAGATTTCGCGCGAGCTCGGCCTCGGCCGGGTCCATGTCGGCGTCACCGGGCTCGATCTCATTCAGGAGACGGTGCCGGCCTGGCAGGAGAAGATCGGCCGCATCCTGCCGCTCGGCTTCGGCCATGCCGATGTCGTCATCGCTGTGCCGGAATTGTGGATCGACGTCGCCACGATGGAAGATCTCGACGATGTGGCGGCGGGCTTTCTGCAGCGCCACGGAAGGCGCCTGCGCATCGCCACCAAATACTGGAACCTGACGCAGCGCTTCCTGGAAAGCCACGGCATTGCGCTCTACCGGATCGTGGAAAGTCTCGGCGCCACCGAAGGCGCGCCCGCCGGCGGCATGGCGGATGTCATCGTCGACATCACCTCGACCGGATCGACCTTGAAGGCGAACCACCTGAAGATCTTGGACGACGGCGTCATCCTGCGCTCGGAGGCGTGCCTCGTCATGTCGCGCCGCGCTCCCTGGTCGGATACGACGCGCCGTGTGGCCGAGAAACTGGTCGATGCCGTTGCGCAAGAGCTTGACCGCAATCCTGCCGCCGAGGCCGCCGGAAGCCGGTAACCCTTTGGGAACGCATCTTCTTTAGGGTTCGTCCGGTTTCACTCTCGAAGACCGGGCGGGCCCGCGATCATGGCTGCCAAGGCCGAAGACGCCGACGACCGGCGCACACGCGCCGTCGCGCTGCAAGGCAAGGTGATGGGCGCGATCGCCATCGCCTGTTCCCTCGGTCTGATATTCGGCCTCTACGTCCTGTTCAAATCCGACGCCGTGGAAACGTTTCGCAAGATCGATGCGGCGACTGCGAGCTTTCCAGGGGCGTTCGAGAGGCCCCGGCCGAATGGCGACCTGCCCGTCTCCGCGCCTCGCGCAGTCGTCGCCGGGCCTCTCCGCTCGGGTGATGCGGAGGAGCGGCGGATCGCGCCAGAGGTCGCGCCGCGCGAGCGGATGCCGGAGCCGGCGGGCGATCCGCTGGCCTCGGAGGTGAGCCTGCGGCCAGGGCTTTGAGCCAAGGCTTTTGGCGGCCGGGCGTCCGCGGCAAGGCGCGAAACGAACGCTTCATGGCAGGCAAAAAGAAAGGGCGGCCGAAGCCGCCCTTTCCGAAAAGCGAGGGTCGTGGACCTTAGAAGTCCATGCCGCCCATGCCGCCCATACCGCCGCCCGGCATGGCCGGAGCAGCGCCTTCCTTCTTCGGAAGCTCGGCGATCATGGCCTCGGTGGTGACCAGAAGGCCGCCGATCGACGCCGCGTCCTGGAGAGCGGTGCGAACGACCTTGGTCGGGTCGATGATGCCGGCCTGGACGAGGTTCTTGTACTCTTCCATCTGGGCATCGAAGCCCCAATCGGCCTCACCCTTGTCGAGAATGCGGCCAACGACCACGGAAGCATCGACACCGGCGTTCGAGGCGATCTGGCGGATCGGAGCCTCAAGCGCCTTGAGGATGATCTTGATGCCGGCCTGGACGTCCGGATTGTCGGAGCTGAGGCCGGTGACGGCCTGCTTGGCGTGCAGGAGAGCGACGCCGCCGCCCGGAACGATGCCTTCTTCAACCGCCGCACGGGTGGCGTTGAGGGCGTCGTCGACGCGGTCCTTCTTCTCCTTCACCTCGGTCTCGGTCGCACCGCCGACGCGGATGACCGCAACACCGCCGGCGAGCTTCGCCAGGCGTTCCTGCAGCTTCTCACGGTCGTAATCGGAGGTGGTCTCCTCGACCTGCGCCTTGATCTGGGAAACGCGAGCTTCGATGTCGGCCTTGTCGCCAGCACCGTCGACGATCGTGGTCTCTTCCTTCGTGATCGTCACCTTCTTGGCGGTGCCGAGCTCGTTGAGGGTGATGTTCTCGAGCTTGATGCCGAGATCTTCAGAGATGACCGTGCCGCCCGTGAGCGTCGCGATGTCCTGCAGCATGGCCTTGCGGCGATCGCCGAAGCCAGGCGCCTTGACGGCCGCGACCTTGAGGCCGCCGCGCAGCTTGTTGACGACGAGCGTGGCAAGAGCCTCGCCTTCGACGTCTTCAGCGATGATCAGGAGCGGACGGGAAGACTGAACCACGGCCTCGAGGACCGGCAGCATTGCCTGCAGGTTCGAGAGCTTCTTCTCGTGCAGGAGGATGTACGGATCCTCAAGCTCGGTGACCATCTTCTCGGGGTTGGTGATGAAGTACGGCGAGAGATAGCCGCGGTCGAACTGCATGCCTTCGACGACTTCGAGCTCGGTCTCGAGGCTCTTCGCCTCTTCGACCGTAATGACGCCCTCGTTGCCGACCTTCTGCATCGCCTCGGCGATCATCTGGCCGACTTCCTTGTCGCCATTGGCCGAGATCGTGCCGACCTGAGCGACTTCCGCAGACGTGTCGATCGTCTTGGAACGGCTCTCGAGATCCTTGATGACCGCGGCGACGGCCATGTCGATGCCGCGCTTCAGGTCCATCGGGTTCATGCCGGCGGCAACCGACTTGGCGCCTTCCTTGACGATGGACTGGGCGAGAACGGTCGCGGTCGTGGTGCCGTCACCGGCGATGTCGTTCGTCTTCGAAGCGACTTCGCGCACCATCTGCGCGCCCATGTTCTCGAACTTGTCATCAAGCTCGATTTCCTTGGCGACGGTAACGCCGTCCTTGGTGATGCGCGGAGCGCCGAACGACTTCTCGATCACCACATTGCGGCCCTTCGGGCCGAGCGTTACGCGCACGGCGTTGGCGAGAATATCGACGCCACGCAGCATTTTCTCACGCGCATCGGCGGAGAATTTCACGTCCTTGGCTGCCATATTGCGAACCTCTGTTTGTTGAATTGCGGGAAATTAGAAAGCGCGATCGGCGATTAGGCCGCCTGCGCCACACTCTCGCTGTCGATGACGCCCATAATGTCGGACTCCTTCATGATGAGGAGATCTTCGCCATCGATTTTGACTTCCGTGCCGGACCACTTACCGAACAGGATCCGGTCGCCGACCTTCACGTCGAGGGCCTGCACCTGGCCGTTATCGTCACGCGCGCCAGGGCCGACGGCGATGACTTCGCCTTCCTGCGGCTTTTCCTTGGCGGTGTCCGGAATGATGATGCCACCCTTGGTCTTTTCTTCAGACTCAAGCCGGCGGACCACAACACGGTCATGCAGAGGGCGGAACTTCATGTTTCTTCCTCGCGTCCTTTATGCGGGCGCGCTGCGCCCAATGAGGGGATTTGCTGGTGTTAGCACTCTCTAGGTGTGAGTGCTAAGCGAGCGGGAGATAGGTGCTGGCCTCGGGCTTGTCAACTGGCGAGAACGCATCGAAGTGCGAAAGCCTTTTGCCTCAAATCCGGCGCACATCCGGTGCGGATGCGAGGCCAGATATCGTTCGACGCAGAGGCGCTATGCGGGCCAGAAATCGTGTCTGGCGAAAGGAGCGTCGCCCCCTAGTTAGGGGCCTACCGTGCAATTGCCAAACGGAGATTGAGATATGGCGAAGATTCTCGTGCTTTATTATTCGAGCTGGGGCCACGTGATGCAGATGGCCGAGGCGGTTGCCGAGGGCGCCACGAGCGCCGGCGCCAACGTGACCGTCAAGCGTGTGCCGGAGCTCGTGCCGCAGGAGATCGCGGAAAAGTCCGGTTATCTTCTGGATCAGCCGTATCCGATCGCCGAACCCGGCGAGCTTGCCGACTACGATGCGGTCATCGTCGGCACGCCGACCCGTTTTGGCGTCATGTGCTCGCAGATGAAAAATTTCTGGGACCAGACCGGAGGGCTGTGGGCCTCGGGCGCGCTCGTCGGCAAGGTCGGCGCCGTCTTCACCTCCACGGGCACCCAGCATGGCGGCCAGGAGACGACCATCACCTCCACGCAGGTGATGCTGCTGCATCAGGGCTTCGTCATCGTCGGCCTGCCTTATTCGTTCCAGGGCCTGACGAAAATGGACGAGATCACCGGCGGTTCGCCCTATGGCGCCTCGACCTTGTCCGATGCGGACGGCTCGCGCCAGCCGAGCGCCAACGAGCTCGACGGCGCCCGCTTCCAGGGCCGTCACGTGGCTGAGATCGCAGCCAAGCTTTTCGCCTGACGCACGGGCCCGCCTGTGCGGGCCGGATCTTCGTGCCCAAGATGTCTGGCAGGCGGTGACGCGTCACCGCCTGCCAAGTTTTTATGCAAGCGCCAAAATTCGCTAAGATTCTACTTGAATTTGCATGGTTGAACGGATTACGAGCCCGGCTCGGGGGAATGCCGATGCCGCACAAAGAGCATCCGATCAGCTTCAGCGTCTATTCTGGCCTCGTGAGGGTTCGCCTCGGTGATCTCCTGCTCGCGCGCTCGTCTCGTGCAGTCGTCGTGTCCGAGAGAGACCGCGCGGACGTCATCTATATTCCGCGCCACAACGTCCGCATGGCGCATATGCAGCGTTCGGACAAACTCACGACTTGCCCGCATAAGGGCGCCGCGAGCTATTATTCGCTCATGACGGACAAAACGTTCGTGTCGGATATCGCCTGGTCTTACGAGAATCCCTATCCCGCCATCTCGCGCATTGCGCATTATCTCGCTTTCGATCCCACGAAAGTCGACATCGAGCTGAGTGAATCCCCGGCGGGAGAGGCGGATTCAGAAGCTCTCAAGCCAGGGCCGTAGCTCCACCTCGAAGCTCCAGGCGGAGCGCTCCTGATCGAGAACGCCGAGATAGGAGCGGGCGATCGCATCCGGATCGAGCAGCGCTTGCGGCTTGTCGTCGGCTTCGCTGCGCCCCGGCGTGCGGATGGCACCGTCGATGATGAAATGCGCCACATGAATGTTCTGCGGCTGCAATTCGCGGGCGATCGACTGCGCAAGGCCTCGGAGGGCGAATTTGCCCATGGCGAAGGGCGCCGATCGGGCAAAACCTTTGACGCTCGCCGACGCGCCGGTGAAGAAAATGGCGCCGCCGCCGGCCTCGATCATCCGCTTCGCCGCCTGCTGCGCGACGAGGAAACCGCCGTAGGCCGTGACTTTCAGGGACGTTTCCACGTCGTGAGGTTTGAGTTCGACGAGCGGTCCCTTGCTGCGATAGCTCGGATTGAAGAGCACGAAATCGGGTGCCGCGAGATCCCGCTCCACTGCCTCAAAGAGGTCGGCCACCTGGTCTTCTTCGGCGACGTCGCAGCGATAGGCGCGCCCGCCGAGTTCGCTTGCGAGCGCCTGGTTGGCTTCCATCGTGCGCGAAGCGAGGGCGATCCTGGTGCCGCGTTCGGCAAGACGGCGCGCGACCGCCGCCGACAATCCCGGCCCTGCACCGACGATGAGCGCTGTTTTCGGTGTCATTGCGGGGTCTCCTGGTCGGTTTCGATGATTTCGAGCGGGATCGAGAACCCCGCCGTCTTGGCGTTCTTCGTGTCGTGAAACGTGAACTCGGCCCGTTAGTTGCCGGCCTGCAGCGCAGGGACGGGGCAGGACAGAACGACGTTGAACTCCCGCTTCGGCGCCGTCACGGTCGTCTTGACCGAAAACACCTTCGAGCCTTCGGCGATCACCTGTCCCGTCAGATTGCTGATCGTGAGATCGACATCCATCGCCACGAGATACGCGCCGTCCTGCGGCACGTAGCTGAAGGCGACGGGTTCGGCATAGACGCGCATCGTCTCGCCGGGGCGGTAGCGATCGTCGGGACGGGGAACATAATCGCCGAAACCTTCGGCAGAGCTCACCGCAAGCGCCTTGCGGAAGGCGAGCGGGCCCTCGCGCCAGACGATGTCTGACGCCTCTCCGAGCAGATCGAGCGCCGCGATGGTCTCGCCCTTTTCAAGCGCTGCGGTGGCTTTCTCGCCGAGAGTGGTGAGGCGCGGATCCTGCGCCAGCGCCGCATTCTGGGCCGCTCCCACAAAGACGGCTGCGGCCAGCAGCATCAAGCCCGCACTGTGACGGAGCTCTCTCCAAGACATGACGCCCCCCCTTTCTCTGCGAGGCTGAGATTCGCAGAGGGGCTCTGGCGGGGCAAGGGAGGGGAGTGGCGCGGGTGAAAGGCGGAGGAGGAGAGGGCCGGGGCGAAGCCAGATCGCCCCGGCGGAGGTTACGAAAGGAGTATCAGCTCGCGGCCGGCCCGACGGTGATCACCGAAGGAGGCTCGCCATAAACCCGCTTGGCGGCCCGCTGCACGTCCTCGCGCGCCACGGCATTGATGAGCTCGTTGCGCTTGTCGACGTAATCGATGCCGAGATGGTCGAGCTGGATGGCGAGAAGCTGCTTGGCGATCTTGCCGGAGGAATCAAAGCGCAGGGCGTAATTGCCGGCGAGGTAGGACTTCGCATCGGCGAGCTCCTCGTCCGTCGGCCCGTTCTCCGCCATGTCTTTGACTTCCTTCACCATCAAATCGACGGCCTCCTGGGCGGCATCGGCACGCGTCGCGGCAGCTCCCACCCAGACGCCCGCATGATCGAAGGGCACGAGGCTCGTGCCGACCGAATAGGCCAGTCCGCGCTCCTCGCGGATTTCGCGATAAAACCTGGAGGAAAAGGTCCCGCCGCCGAGGATGTGGTCGGCGATATAGGCCGGGATGAAATCCGGATCGTCGCGCTTGATGCCGGGTCCGCCGAGGCGGATGGAGGTCTGCGGCACGGGAAGATCGACATGCGCCGTCTTGCCTGCGGCCGCGGTGACGTCGGCGATCGGCTTGAGGTCGGCTTTCTCCGGCAGATCGCCGAAGACTTCGTCGAGCCGACCTTTCAGCGTTTCCGCATCGATCGCGCCCACGACGGCGACGACGAGGTTGTCGCGCGCGAGGTTCCGCTCGGCAAAGCCTTTGAGGTCGGCGGCCGTCAGCTCTTCCACGCTTTCCTCTGTCCCCTCGCCGTTGCGCGCATAGGGATGGTCGCCGAACAGGGTCTTCGCCCAGGCGCGACGGGCGAGCTCATTCGGATCGGTCTCATCGCTTCTGAGTTTCGACAGGATCTGCGCCTTGATGCGGGCGACCGGCTCGTCGTCGAAGCGCGGCTCTGTCAAAGCGAGTTTCGTCAGATTGAAAGCATCGTCGGCATTGGCGGCGAGCGTTTTCAAGGAGCCGTAAAAGGCGTCGCGGCCGGTGTCGAAGGAGAGCTTGATATTGAGATTGTCGAGGCGCGTCTGGAACGCCTTGGAATCGAGGTCGCCGGCGCCTTCGTCGAGAAGCCCGGAGGCGAGATTGGCGAGACCGGATTTGTTCTCCGGATCCTGCACCGAGCCGCCGCGGAAGGCGAACTGCATGTTCACGATCGGCACCGTGTCGTCTTCGACGAGCCAGGCGGTGATCCCCTTGGGCGAGGTCACTTCCTGGATTTCGATCGCGCGGGCGCGGCTCGGCATGGCAACGGCAAGGCTCATTATGGCTCCGAAGGATAAGGCAAGCGAGAGGGTGCGCAGCATCAGTTCTGCTCCATCGCTGCGGCCGGATCGGCGGTCTCCGGCGCGGGTGAGGCGGCGGGCGTGTTGCCGGGAGCCTCAGACATGTCGGCCTGATGGTCGACCTTGGGCTTGAGATAGCCGGTCGCGGCTTTCTCGGGATCGAGATAGCGCTGCGCCACCTCCTGCACGTCCTTTGCCGTCACTTTCTGGATGCGCGCCGGCCAGGTCTGAACGTCTTCCAGCGTGCGACCGACCGCGAGCGCCGAGCCGATGATGCGGGCGAGCGATTGCTGGCTGTCCTGCGAATAGACGGCATCGGCGACGACGGAGTTCTTGGCCCGTGTCAGCTCCTCATCGCTCACGCCCTCTTCGGCGAGCTTGCGGATGGAGGCTTCCATATCGGCCTGCAGCGTCTCCAGATCGACACCGTCGCGCGGGATGCCGACGACGATCAGGCGGGAATCGTCGACCGCTGTCGGGCTGTAATAGGCCCCGGCATAGGTCGCGGGTCCGTTGTCGCGCACGAGCTCGTCATAAAAACGGCTCGTCGCGCCGGTGCCGAGAATGTCGGCGAGAACCGAAAGCGCTTCCGCCTCGCCGGGCTTGGCGGTGACGGCCGAAGGAACGGCATAAAACTGCATCAGATTGGGCTCGCGCACCTTCTCGTCGCGCACAGTGATGGTGCGCGCACCGGGCGAGGGCGGCTCGGCCGGCCGCGCGGGCCGCGCGCTGTCGGGCTTCGATTCAATCTGACCGTAGGTTTCCTCGGCGAGCTCCTTCACCTCGTCCGGCGTGACGTCGCCGGCGACGACCAGGATCGCATTCGAGGGCGTGTAGAACTCATGGTAGAAATCGAGCGCCGTCTTGGCGTTGAGCGCCTTGATCTCGTTCTCCCAGCCGATCGTCGGCCGACCATAGGGATGATTGAGATAGAAGATCCGGTTGAGCGCCTCGTTCATGAGAGAGCCAGGATCGTTGTCGACCCGCATGCGCCGCTCTTCCAGGATGACGTCGCGTTCCGGTGCGACGACCTCGTCGGTGAGGACGAGATTGCTCATCCGGTCCGCTTCGAGAGCCATCACGTCTTTGAGGTGGTCTTTCGAGACGCGCTGGTAATAGGCGGTGTAATCGTTGCTGGTGAAGGCGTTCTCCTCACCGCCGATCTTCGACACATAGGTGGAGAACTCGCCGTCCGGGTGCTTCTTCGTGCCCTTGAACATCAGGTGTTCGAGGAAATGCGCATTGCCCGACTGACCGGGCCGCTCATCGGCGGAACCGACGCGGTACCAGACCATATGCGTGACGACAGGGGCGCGCTTGTCGGGAATGACCACCACGTCCATGCCGTTCTTGAGCGTGAAATGTTCGGCATTGGGGGCGATGCGTGCGACTTGTGGGGTGCTCTGCACCTCGTCGGGTGTCGCATCTTCTGCATAAGCAGGCGCCCGATCGAGGGCTGGAGAAAGGATAAGGCTGACCATGAACGCTCCGACTAGGGTCGGCACTTTGAACGGGAAATGCTTCAAGGTGAAGTCTCCGATTTGGAGTCTCTCGCAACCGGCTGCGGTTTAGGTGCTGGACATAGCCGCACATATAGGGCGGCAGAGATGATGCCCAATGAACATCTCTTCATGTTGGCCACATGTTGGCGGACCGGCCAATTGACGTTCTGCGCGCAAGCCTTTACCCGCGGCTCGTGCCGGTTTTCCGGTCCCAGCATAAATGAGCTCATGCAAGCGGAAGAGATATCAGGTCTGGCTGAGATCGCCGCCGATTACGAGGCGATCTTGTGCGACGTCTGGGGCGTCATCCATAACGGTGTCGCCGCGCATCCCGGCGCCGTGGAGGCGCTGTGCCGTTTCCGCGAGAAGGGCGGACGCGTGGCGCTCATCACCAATGCGCCGCGCCCGAACGGTCCGGTTCGCGAGCAGCTTCTGGCGCTCGGCTGCCCCGATGAGGCCTATGACGCGATCGTCACCTCCGGCGACGTGACCCGCCAGGCGATCTCCGGTTACGCCAAGAAGGGCGGCATCTGCCATATCGGTCCTGACCGGGATTTGTCGCTCTATGACGGGCTCGACGTGACCTTGGTGGGTCCCGACGAGGCGGTCGCCATAAGCTGCACGGGCCTGTCGGAAGACGACGTCGAAACGCCCGACGATTATCGCCCGCTCCTGGAAAGACTCGCCGGGCGTGGCATTCCGATGGTCTGCGCCAATCCCGACGTCGTCGTCGAACGCGGCGGCACCCTCGTCTGGTGCGCCGGTGCGCTCGCCGAGCTTTACGAAGAACTCGGCTGCGAGGTGATCCTCGTCGGCAAGCCCTTTGCGCCGATGTACGATGCGGCCTTGGCGACCCTCGGCCATCCGTCCCGCGAAAAGGTTCTGGCGATCGGCGACGCCTTCAACACCGATATCCGCGGGGCCAACCAGGCGGGCATCGACTGCCTGATGGTGACGGCCGGTATTCATGCCCATGAATTCGGCCATCCCGAAAAGCCGGATCTCGACAAGGTGCGCAGCCGCCTCATCGAGGAAGAGCGCCATGTCGTGGCGTTCCTGCCGCGCCTCGTCTGGTCCGCCGGCGGTGCAGGCGCGACTTCGTCCGATCCTCTCCGCTGATCTCTCGTCCGATGCCGTCTTCGCCCGTTTCCATTGCGACCTTCGATTGCCTGCCAGACGAATGGCGAAATGCCGTCGTCGCAATCGGCAATTTCGATGGCATGCATCGCGGTCACCAGGCCGTGCTCGCAGCGGCCCAGGCGGAAGCGGAGCATCTCGGCGCGCCCTGCATCCTTCTTACCTTCGAGCCGCATCCGCGCTCCTTCTTCGCGCCCGACAAGCCGCTCTTCCGTCTGACCGAGCCGGTGATGCGGGCAAGTGTCGCCTCCGCCCTCGGCCTTAACGGTGTCGTCGTCGCGCATTTCGATGCGGCCTTCGCCGAAACCTCGGCAGAAGATTTCGTGCGCCGCTTCCTCATCGAGAAGCTTCAGCTGCGCCATGCCGTCACCGGCTACGACTTTCATTTCGGCCATCGCCGCCAGGGCACGCCGGAATTCCTCCAGCGTCAGGGTGTGCTTTCCTCTTTCGGCGTGACCGTCGTCGACAAGCACGGCGATGAAGAGGGGGCGGTCTCATCGAGCCGGATCCGCGCCGCTCTCGAGGAAGGTCGGGTCGAGGAGGCGCGTCAGCTTCTGGGCTGGACCTGGTCGGTGGCGGCGAAAGTCGTCCACGGCGACCGCCGTGGCCGAGATCTGGGCTTTCCGACCGCCAATATGGTCCTGCCGACCTCCTGCGAACTGCGTCAGGGCATCTACGCGGTCCGCTACACCCGGCCGGACGGCCGGGTGCACGATGGCGTCGCGAGTTTCGGCCGCCGCCCGACCTTCGACGACGGCGCCCCGAAGCTCGAGACGTTCCTGTTCGATTTCGAAGGCGATCTCTATGGCGAGATGGGCCTCGTCTCGCTCGTCGATTGGATCCGCGCCGAGGAGCGCTTCGATTCCATCGAGGCTCTGGTCGAGCAGATGAACGAGGACGCGGCGACCGCGCGCAGGATTCTGGCAAGCCACCCCCTCGCGGACTTCGATCGCCGCATTGCCGCCGACTGGCCGCGCATCGAGGGGGAGGCCGAAGCGCTCGGCCTCGCCTGACACTTATTCCCTGAGCCCGTCTTCCCTCAGCAAATCTTCGACGCGTCATAATCCTCGCAATCGGCTGGGCGGACCTTATGGTGAACCGCTCAGATGCCTGCCGTTGCGGAGGTTTGATGATGCGTTTCTGGCGTTTTGTCCTCGTGACCGCGTCGCTCCTTCTGGCTCCGCTGGCCGCCGGCGCCGGTCCTGCGGACGCCGGCCCCTCGAGAGAGCCGGATCTCTATGAGGCGCAAACGATCGTCACCGGCGAGCGCGAGGAGACGCGGCTTCCGGCGTTCGAGGAGTGCCTTCTGAAGGTTCTCGTCAAAGTCTCCGGCGCGCCCATCGCGCGCAGCGATCCCGGCATTCCGAAACTCATCGCCACAGCGCCCTCCTTCGTCCGTGCTTATCGCTATCACGACCGCATGGAAGGAATCCCGCATCACGACGAGCAGGGCTCGCGCGACCGCCCCTATGATCTCACAGTCAGCTTCGATGCGGCAAAGATCGACGCCGCGCTCGACGGCCTTGGCTATGAAGCGTGGCTCGACCGGCCGACGCTTGCGGTTCTGGTCGCGGTTCTCACCGAAGGCCGCCGGTATCTTCTGACGCGCGACGGCAAGCGAGGCATCGATCAGAAGGACGCGCTGGAGGCTGCGGCACGCCAATACGGGCTTGTGATCCTCCTGCCGGCGCAATCGATCCTGGAGGAGAGGGACGATGTTACCGTGCCTTCGGGGGAGGGCGAGATGGAAGACCTTCGCCCGTTTGCGAGCGCGCTCGAGACGGAGGTCGCCCTTGGCGGGTCGATCGCCTGGGATGCGACGGCGCTCGGGTGGAAGGCCAGATGGCATCTCCAAACTGCCGACGGCGAGACGGCCGACTGGCAGGTGGCCGGCGTGAGCTTCGACGATGCATTTCGCAATGCCATGGCGGGAGCCACCGCGATGCTGTCCGGCCATGCCACCGCAGCGGCGGGCCTGAAAAGGAAGTGAAATCCCGCTCCGGCGCAAGCGTCTCCGCCTCTCATTCTTCGGCCGACTTGCGCAGGCGACGTCAGCGGCTTTTCATCGCCGCGGCTCTCGGTTACAAGCCGCCCCATGCGAGCCGAGATCATAGCCCTTCTGCGAATTAGCCGCCCGGCCTCTGTCTGAGAGGTCGGGGAACGCATTGCCGGGCCGCGATCGCATTCGATCGACGCGCTTTTTCATAGAATTCTGAGCTCAGGATATGACGATGAGCGACCAAAAAGCCGCCGCGAACGAGGCGGAGCGAGACTATTCGAAGACCCTGTTTCTGCCGAAGACCGATTTTCCCATGCGCGCCGGCCTGCCCAAGAAGGAGCCGGAAATCCTCGCGCGCTGGGAGAAGATGGATCTCTATAAGCGCCAGCGCGAGGAGGCTTCGGGGCGGGAGAAATACGTCCTGCATGACGGCCCTCCCTACGCCAACGGCAACATCCATATCGGCACGGGTCTCAACAAGATCCTGAAGGACGTCATCGTGCGCTCGCACCAGATGATGGGCTTCGACGCCAATTACGTGCCGGGCTGGGACTGCCACGGCCTGCCGATCGAATGGAAGGTCGAGGAAAACCTGCGCGCCAAGGGTCAGTCGAAGGATTCCGTCGACAAGGTCGAGTTGCGCCGGATGTGCCGCGACTTCGCCACCCACTGGGTCGGCGTTCAGTCGGAGGAGTTCCAGCGGCTCGGTGTCATCGGCGATTTCAAAGACCCGTATCTGACGATGAGCTTCGACGCCGAGGCGGTGATCGCCGGGGAATTGATGAAGTTCGCCGCCTCCGGTCAGCTTTACCGTGGCTCCAAGCCGGTGATGTGGTCGGTGGTGGAGAAGACGGCGCTCGCCGAGGCCGAGGTCGAGTATCACGATTACGAATCCGACACGATCTGGGTAAAATTCCCGGTGCTCGGCGACGGGCCGCTTGCCGGCGCTTCCGTCGTCATCTGGACGACGACGCCCTGGACAATGCCCGGCAACCGCGCCGTCGCCTATTCGCCGCGCATCTCCTATGGCCTCTATGAGGTGACGCAGGCACCGGAAGAGAACTGGGCGAAGGTCGGCGACCGCCTGGTGCTCGCCGACGTTCTGGCGGCCGACGTCTTCAAGAATGCGCGCGTCGAGGCCTATGAGCGCCGCGGCGATGTCGACCCGGCGTCGATCGCGCGCTGCGCCCATCCGTTCCGCGATGCCGGCCTCGGCGGCTATCAGTTCGACGTGCCGATGATGGCCGGCGAGCATGTGACGGAGGATACGGGTACGGGCTTCGTCCACACCGCGCCCGGTCACGGCCGCGAAGACTTCGACGTGTGGATGGAAAAGGCGAGCGAGCTCCGCCGCGAGGGCATCGACACGACGATCCCCTACACGGTCGACGAGAACGGCGCCTTCACGCCCGATGCGCCGGGTTTCGTGGGCGTGCGCGTCATCGACGACAAGGGCAAGAAGGGCGACGCCAACAAGCTTGTCATCGAGGCGCTCGTAAAGGCGGGACGGCTTCTCGCCCGCGGCCGGCTGAAGCACCAATATCCGCATTCCTGGCGCTCCAAGAAGCCGGTCATCTTCCGCAACACGCCGCAATGGTTCGTCTATATGGACGAGCCGATCGAGGGCAGCGACACCCTGCGTGCGCGCGCTCTCGAGGCGATCGAGGCGACGCGCTTCTATCCGGCCGCCGGCAAGAACCGCCTCAAGGGCATGATCGAGCATCGCCCGGACTGGGTCCTGTCGCGTCAGCGTGCCTGGGGCGTGCCGATCGCCGTCTTCGTGAACAAGGAGACGGGTGCCCTGTTGCGCAACGACGAGGTCGATGCGCGCATCGTCTCCGTCTTCCGCGAGGAAGGGGCCGACGCCTGGTTCAAGGACGGGGCAAAAGCACGCTTCCTCGACGGCCTGGTGGAGGATGCCGAGGCCTGGGAGAAGGTCGACGACATTCTCGACGTGTGGTTCGATTCCGGCTCCACCCATGCTTTCGTCCTGCGCAAGCGGGCGGATCTCAAATGGCCGGCGGATGTCTATCTCGAAGGCTCCGACCAGCATCGCGGCTGGTTCCATTCCTCGCTCCTGGAGAGCTGCGGCACCAATGGCCGTGCGCCCTACGACGCCGTGGTGACGCATGGCTTTGTCATGGCCGAGGACGGCCGCAAAATGTCGAAGTCTCTCGGCAATCAGGTGACGCCGCAGCAGGTGATCGAGCAATCGGGCGCCGACATTCTGCGCCTGTGGGTCGTCTCCTCGGATTATTCGGAGGATTTGAGGATCGGTCCGGAAATCCTGAAGACGAACGCCGATTCCTACCGCAAGCTCCGCAACACCATCCGCTGGATGCTGGGCTCGCTCGCCCATTTCCGCCCGGAGGAGCGGGTTGAGCCCGCCGACATGCCGGAGCTGGAGCGGCTCATCCTGTCGGAACTCGTGCGTCTGGAGAAGACGGTGACGAGCGCCTACGAGGTCTTCGACTTCAAGCGCGCCTTCTTCGCCATCTTCAACTTCATGACCATCGACCTGTCGTCGGAATATTTCGATATCCGCAAGGACGCGCTCTATTGCGATCCGGCGTCGTCGCTGCGCCGCCGCGCGGCGCTGACGGTCATCGACCGGCTCTTCGATGCGCTCGTCAAATGGCTGGCGCCGCTGCTGCCGTTCACGGCGGAGGAGGCCTGGATGGCCCGCTTCGGCGAGGATGCCTGCGTCCATCTCGAACTCTTCCCGCAGATCCCGGCCCAATGGCGCAACGAGGCGCTCGAAGAGCGCTGGGAGCGGATCTGGACGGTGCGTCGCGTCGTCATGGGTGCGCTCGAAGTGGAGCGGCGCGAGAAGCGCATCGGCTCGTCTCTGGAGGCGGCACCGATCGTCCATATCGCCGACGAGGAGCTGCTTGCGATCTTGAAGGAGATCGATCTCGCCGAGATCGCCATCACCTCGGGAGCCGTCCTGGAACTCGGAGACGGACCGGCGGACGCCTTCCGGCTCGCCGATATTCCGGGTGTCGCCGTCGTCCCGGCGAAGGCGGAAGGGCGCAAATGCGCCCGCTCCTGGAAGATCACGCCGGAGGTCGGCGCCGATCCCGAATATCCCGACATCACGCCGCGCGATGCGGCGGCGATGCGCGAATGGGAAAAGGCACAGGCCGCGTGACGCTTGCACAGCCGATCACGGCGGCGGCGACGGGACTTGGCGTCTCGATCGCCGCCGAAAGCCCGATTGCCGAAGGTCCGGTTGCGGGAAGGAAGGACGCATGACGCCCTTCCGCTTCGGCGTTGCCGTTGCCGTGCTCGCGGCCATTCTCGACCAGGCTCACAAGGCCTACATGCTCGGGCCCTACGCCATTGCCGAGAAGGGGCGTGTCGCATTGACGCCGTTCCTCGACCTCATCCTCGTCTGGAACCGCGGCGTCAGCTACGGCCTCTTCACGCAGGAAAGCGACATCGGGCGCTGGCTGCTCGTCGGTGTCGGATTGATCGGGGCGGCGGTGTTTTTCTACTGGCTGACGAAACTCGACCGGTTTCTTTCCGCGATTTCCGTGGGCCTCATCATTGGCGGCGCGATCGGCAACGTCATCGACCGCCTGCGCTTCGGCGCGGTGGCCGATTTCTTCCTGTTCCATATCGGCAGTTTTCAGTGGTACGTCTTCAACCTCGCCGATGTGTGGATCGTCGCGGGGGTGATCGGCATGCTTCTCGCCTGGGCGACCGAGCGCCCTGAAAATGCCAAACAAACGTGAAAGGCGGGCTCCTGTCGACGCATAGGGGGCTTGTGCTATAAGCCGCGTCCATCTTGGCCGGCAAAGATTCCTGTCGAGCGATGGGGCAAGGGGTAGAGTTGATGGCGAATTCAGCGGCGGAAACCGCAAAGCGGCTCGTGCCGGCATCCATCGCCCTGGCAATGGGCGCGATGCTTCTGGGCGGCTGTCCGGGCAGGACCTACGGCACCGGCGAGGCGCCCGAAATGGCGATCTTCTCCGAAGTGGCCGCCGTCGGGGGCGTGGGCGGCAAGGACAAGAAGCCGATCGATTATCGGCCGCGTTCGCCGCTCGTCATGCCGCCGAGCGCTGAGCTGCGGCCACCCGAGCCCGAGGCCGGGGTGCGCACGGCCAATTGGCCGACGGGCCCGCAGCCCAATGCTTCGGCGGTCGCCCTCAATCCGGCCGATCCCGACAACAACATCGCCCGGGACGACATGTCTCCGGAATATGTGTCGAGCCTGAAGCCGTTGAGCGGGATGGCCCGCAAGCGTCAGCCGGGTGAGCGCGAAGACGATGCCGAGATCGGCGTCAAATATGATCTCGTCCGCAACCGCCAGGCCGCCAAGGACGTCAAGGAAAAGATGGCCGAGGCCAAAGGCGTCGGCATCACCGAGCGGCGCTATCTGACGGATCCGCCCGAGGCCTATCGCGAGCCCGCCGAGACCGCCCCGGTCGATCCGGAGGCGACGGGCGGAAAGAAGAAGGGCAACTTCTTCACCCGGATGTTCAAGTAGCGCCATTCCGGCCTCATCCGCCTTTTCAAACCGGACGGCCTTCGTCAGACTCGCTTTGGATTCGAAAGCGGAAACAGATCTTGGCCGTTCGCGCTCTTCCTGAGCATATCGTCAACCGCATCGCTGCCGGCGAGGTGATCGAGCGTCCTGCGAGCGTCGTCAAAGAGCTCGTGGAGAACGCCATCGACGCCGGCGCGCGGGCCGTCGAGGTGGTGACGAGCGCCGGCGGCAAGAGCCTCATCCGCGTCACCGACGACGGCGAGGGAATGTGCCGCGACGATCTCGTCGCCGCCGTCGACCGCCATTGCACCTCGAAGCTGCCGGACGACGACCTCGCCCACATCACCTCGCTCGGTTTTCGCGGCGAAGCGCTGGCCTCGATCGGCTCCGTGGCAAGGCTCTCCCTCGAAAGCCGGCACAAGAGCGAGGAGCATGGCTGGTCGATCCTCGTCGACGGGGGGCGCAAGGCCGAACCGGTGCCGGCCGCCCGTGCGGCGGGCACGCAGGTTGAGGTGCGCGAGCTCTTTTTCGCGACACCCGCGCGACTGAAATTCCTGCGCTCCGACCGCGCCGAGACCTCGGCCGTCACAGATCAGCTGCGCCGCATCGCGCTCGCCCATCCCGACATTCGCTTCACGCTCGCGGGCGGTGACCGCAAGACGCTCGACTGGGCGCCGCGCAAATCGCTGCTGCCGCGGCTTGGCGATATTCTGGGCGAGGAATTCGCCGACAACGCCGTCCCGGTCGCGGCCGAGAAGGAGGGTGTGCGCCTGTCGGGCTTCATCGCCCTGCCGACCTACAACCGCGCCAATTCCCTGTCGCAATTCGTCGTCGTCAACGGCCGCTCTCTGCGCGACCGGCTGCTCGCCGGTGCAATCCGTGCCGCTTATGCCGACGTTCTCGCACGCGACCGGCATGCGGTTCTGGCGCTCTTCCTGGAGCTGTCTCCGGAAGACCTCGACGTCAATGTGCATCCGGCGAAGGCCGAGGTGCGCTTCCGCGATTCAGGTCTCGTCCGGGGTCTCATCATCCGCGCCGTGCGCGAGGCTCTGGCAGAGCACGGCTTCCGTGCCGCTTCGACAGGCGGGGTTGAGACGCTCGAAGCGCTGCGCCGCTCGTCGGCGCGGCCGCAAGGCTGGTCGGGCGGCGCACAGCGTCCTTTCGGCTATGCGCCGAGTGCTCCCGCCGGCTGGCAGGGATGGGCCGCGCCGGATGCGAAGGGTGAGGCTGAGGCCGCTCATCCGACTTTCGCGATGGATGAGGCGGAGCAGCCCGCGACCTTCGCCTCGGGCTTTGGCGAAGGGACACAAGCCGCCTTCGTCGATGATCGTCCGAGCGCGGAATTCCGGCAGGTCGAGACAGGGGAGGCCGTGTCCTATCCGCTCGGGGCCGCGCGGGCGCAGATCCACGAGAATTACATCGTCACCCAGACGGAAGACGGTCTCGTCATCGTCGACCAGCATGCCGCCCATGAGCGCATCGTCTATGAGCGTTTGAAAGAGGCACTCGGCGGGCGTCAGATCCCGCGGCAGATGCTTCTCATCCCTGAAATCGTCGATCTGCCGCATGAGGATGTGGAGCGGCTTGCCAGCCGCGCCGATGAACTCGCCGAGCTCGGCCTGGTGGTGGAGCCGTTCGGGCCGGGCGCGATCTCCGTCACCGAAACGCCGGCGCTTCTGGGCGAGGTGGATGCGGCATCGCTCGTGCGCGACATCGCCGACGATCTGGCCGAATTCGACGCGTCGACGCGCCTGCGCGAAAAGCTCGACCATGTCGCCGCCACCATGGCGTGTCACGGCTCGGTCAGATCTGGCCGGCGGATGAAGCCCGACGAGATGAACGCGCTTCTGCGCCAGATGGAAAAGACGCCCAATTCCGGCCAGTGCAACCACGGCCGGCCGACCTATGTGGCTCTGAAGCTCTCCGATATTGAGCGGCTGTTCGGCCGGCGCTGAGACCGCTGTTCAGCTGGACGTCGGAACGTTCTCCGCTGCGTCGGCGGCCTGCAGGAAAATGAGCTGCGTGTCGCTGCTCTCGCGCTTGTCGACGAGCGCAAAACCTTCCGGCAGGGAAATCTCTGCCCGGTCGCTTTCTTCGAGCACGATGAGGGCATCGGGCTTCAGCCAGCCGCCCGCAAGGGCTGCGGCGAGCGCCTGTTCGCCGAGCCCCTTGCCGTAGGGTGGATCGCAGAGGACGAGGTCGAAGGGCGCCATCGTGCCGACGACCCCGAGCCTCGTCGCATCGCGACGGAAGATGCGGGTCGCACCGGTCAGCGCCAAGGTCTCGATATTCTTGCGAATGAGGCTGCGGCCTTCCACGCCCTGTTCGACGAAGAGCGCGTAGCCGGCGCCGCGGGAAATCGCCTCGAGCCCGAGCGCGCCCGTGCCGGCAAAAAGGTCGAGGACGCGGCTGCCCTTCGCCGGCAATCCGTGGCGATGCTCCAGGATGGAGAACAGGCTCTCGCGCAGGCGGTCCGTCGTCGGCCGCACCGCCTGGGTTTTCGGCGCCGCGAGCGGCCGCCCCTTAAGGCTTCCGCCGACGATGCGCATGGCCCCCCTTCCTGTCGCCGGTCTCCGCGTCGGCTGGCCTGGCGCGACCGGCCCCCTCGCTGCCGGACCCCCTTTTGCTGGAGCCCACATTGCCGGATCTCACATTGCCGGGTCCGGTGTTCCCAGACTTGGCGAGACTCGGCCGGTCCTTGCCGGAGGTCTTCTCTGTGGTTCGCTTCTCCGTTGCTCTCTTGTCGTCGCCCTTCCGGTCCCGGCTTTTCTTGTCGCTGCGGCCGGTGACCGCGCGTTCGCCGGACGTGGCCTGCCGGGCGGGATGCGACGGTTTGGCGCCGGAGCGCGGTGACCGCGCCTCGCTCTCGCTCGCGCCTCTGCCGGCCTTGGCCGCGCCCTTCCGGGGGGCCTGATCGGGGCCTGCCGAAGGCCCGGCGCCGCGTCGGCCGCCTTTGCGGCCCGCGGGTGCGCCCTCTTTGCCGCCCGCCTGCGACTTGTCGCCCGCTGGGTTTGTCGGGCGGGGAGGGGCGGTGAAATCCGCCCCGGAGGCCTCAGCCAGACGCTCGCCGAGCTGGTCGCGCAACGTCCGCCCTGGCACTTCCTTGACGGTGCCGACCGGCAGATCGCCGAGCTGGAACGGACCGTAGGAGACGCGGATGAGGCGGTTCACGACGAGGCCGAGATGTTCGAGCACCCGCTTCACCTCGCGGTTCTTGCCCTCGCGAAGCCCGAGCAGAAGCCAGACATTGTCGCCCTGCTGTCGTTCCAGGACGGCATCGATCGGCCCGTAGAGCATGCCGCCGACGGCGATGCCGCGCTTCAGCCGATCGAGCGTCTCCTGGTCGATGCGGCCATGCGCCCGCACCCGGTAGCGTCTCAGCCAGCCGGTCGACGGGAGCTCCAGCACACGCGCCAGCCCGCCATCGTTGGTGAGAAGGAGAAGACCTTCGGTGTTGATGTCGAGCCGGCCGACGCTCATCACCCGCGGCAGATCGGGCGGCAGGGCGGCGAAGACCGTCGGCCGCCCTTCCGGATCGCGCTGCGTGCATACGAGGCCTTTCGGCTTGTGATAGAGAAAAAGACGGCTTCTTTCGCGCGCCTGCAGCGGCTGGCCGTCGACGACGATCTTGTCGCGCTCGGTCACGGTGATGGCCGGCGTCGTCAAGACCCGGCCGTTGAGGCTGACGCGGCCTGCCGCAATCCAGCTTTCTGCTTCGCGGCGCGAGCATAGCCCGGCGCGCGCCATCACTTTCGCGATGCGCTCGCCCTTGTCCGGCCCGTCTTGCGCTTCTGAGGTTTTCTGCCCACTCATGCGGCAAGCTCTAGCAGAGGCGTCGCGGCCAGGCGAGATGAGACGAAGCCCCTTTATGACAGAAGCGCTTGCAGAGGCGGAAGCGGCCGCCGCACGCGGTGAGGTGCCGGTCGGTGCCGTGCTGGTTCTCGATGGCGAGATCATCGCGCGCGCCGGCAATCGCACGCTTGCCGACCGGGACCCGAGTGCGCACGCGGAAATGCTGGTTCTTCGGGCCGGTGCCGCGACGCTGAATTCCGAAAGGCTGACGGGCTGCGACCTCTATGTGACGCTTGAACCTTGCACGATGTGCGCGGCGGCAATCAGCTTCGCACGCATCCGCCGGCTCTATTATGCCGCGGAGGATGTGAAGGGCGGTGCGGTCGACAACGGCGTGCGCTTTTTTTCCGCGCCGACCTGCCATCATGCGCCCGAGGTCTATTCCGGCATCGCGGAGGGCGCGGCCTCCGAGCTTTTGCGCGGCTTTTTCAAGGATCGGCGCGGGTCTTAGCGCGTTAGTGCGCCAGGCCGATCTCCGCCTGAATCTTGGAAGCGGCGGGAGCATCGCTGCGCTCGAAGGGCGAATCGATGATGTGTTCGAGACGCCGCTTCAAATCGTCCTTGAGCGGCTCGTTGAGCGAGATGATCTGCTCGCTCTTCAGGAAATCCAGGATGAAGAAGCCATTGATTTCCGGCCTGAACAGGATGTCCGGCCGCCGCCGCTTCAGCTTTTCCGCCTGCACCGACTGCATGGAGATCTGGGCGGCGCCGATGATCGTCTCGAGCAGCCCCGGGACCTTGTCCGGGTCTCCGTTCGGCCCGCCCGCCACGTCGGAGGCGACGATCAGGGATTTGTCGAGACAGAGATCGATGGGCAGCGGATTGACGGCGCCGCCGTCGATCTGGATGCGCCCGTTGATCGAGACGGGCTTGAAGACGGAGGGAATGGCGATCGAGGCGGCGATCGCCGGCCGGAGTTCGCCCGTCTCCATCACCGTCTCGCACCAGCCGTAGAAGTCGCAGGAGACGACCTTGAGCGGGATCTTCAGCTCTTCGAAGGTTTCCGGCACCACTTCGATGCCGGGCACGAAGTTCTCCAGCACGCGCAGCGTATCGAACTGCGCCTGCAGCAGGCGGCCGCGGAGGATGTCGCCGAAGCCGATCGGGCGCGTCTGCCACAGGCGGGAATAGAGCTCTCGTCTCTGGCCGAAGAATTCGATCGCCCGCTCGCGCATCTCCCGACCGGACAGGCCGCTCGCATAACCGGCGCCGATGATGGCGCCGATCGAGGTGCCTGCGATCAAAGCGGGCTTCAGCCCGAGCTCGTCGAAGACTTCGCAGACGAGAATATGCGCCATGCCGCGGGCGCCGCCCCCGCCGAGCGCCAGACCGATATCGTGATTCAAGCTCATCCTTTAGCTCCCGGGCTTTCTCGCCCGCATCGGCCTCCCGCCTGCCTCTCCTCCCCGGTCTTTTTCGCTCCAACGGTTCGTGAGGAAGTTATCGTCTTCGTGAACCGTAGAGGCGCTGCATGAAGGTTTTACAACCAACGCGCGACAGCTGTTTTGGTGCCGCTTGTGGTCCTGCGGCCTGCAAAGCCATCATGACATCTTGTTCTTTGGCGCGCCTGAAGAGCACCTGAAAGCGCCTTCAGCCCCGACGGCTCGCCGCCTCTCCGATGTCGGAACGGCAGAAGCCCTCGGGCCAGTCGATGCGGCCGACGGCCTCATAGGCCCGCTTGCGCGCCTCAGTGAGATCGACCCCAATTGCGCCGACATTGAGGACGCGCCCGCCGGCGGCAAGAATGTCGTCATCGACGCGACGTGTGCCGGCGTGAAAGACTTTTGCGCCTTCGACCGCCGCGGCTTCCTCCAGCCCCTTGATGATGCTGCCCTTCTCGTAAGGGCCGGGATAACCCTTGGCGGCCATGACGACGGTGAGTGCCGGCTCCTTGCGCCAGGCGATGGAGGTGCGGTCGAGCGTGCCGGCGACCGCCGCATCGAGAAGCGCCAGGAGATCGCTTTCAAGCCGCATCATCAGAACCTGGCATTCCGGATCTCCGAAGCGGACATTGTATTCGATGAGTTTCGGGCCGTCGGCTGTGATCATCAGCCCGGCATAGAGAACGCCGCAGAACGGCATGTCCCGCTTCGCCATCGCGGCAAGCGTTGGCTCGATGATCTCTCGCATCGTCCGCGCCTGGGTGGCGACATCCATCACGGGAGCGGGCGAATAGGCACCCATGCCGCCGGTATTGGGGCCCTCGTCGCCATCATAGGCGCGCTTGAAATCCTGCGCCGTTGTCAGCGGACGTGCCGTCTTGCCGTCGCACAAGACGAAGAAGCTCGCCTCTTCCCCGACGAGATGCTCTTCGATGACGACCTGGGCGCCGTCCTCCAGAAAAATCGCTTCCACCGCCTTGCGCGCGTCTTCCGGCGTCGTGGCGATGGTGACGCCCTTGCCGGCGGCGAGACCGTCGGCCTTTACGACGACGGGCATGGCGTGTTTTTCCACATAGGCGAGCGCGCTCTTGCGGTCGCTGAAGGCCTCGTAGCCGGCGGTCGGGATACTCTCCTCCGCGCACAGAGCCTTGGTGAAGACCTTCGAGCCTTCGAGCTGTGCTGCCGCAGCACTGGGCCCGAAGGCGCGGATCTTCGCCTCCTTGAGCCGATCGACGAGGCCTGCGACGAGCGGGCCCTCCGGACCGACCACGACGAGGTCGATCGCTTCCTTGCGGCAGAAATCGACGACGGCGCGGTTGTCTGAAGAATCAAGTGGGACGCATTCCGCGACATTCGCGATGCCGGCATTCCCCGGCGCGGCAAACAGCTTGCTCAAGCGCGGCGATGCCGCCAGCGCTCCGGCGAGCGCATGCTCGCGGCCGCCTCCTCCGATCAACAAAACCCGCACGTTTCAAGCCTCCTGAAGCGCTAAACCCCTCGCGCCTTATAGGTCGGGGTGATAAGCCGCAGCAGCCCATTCTTAAAGGGGCTTGACCTTCTCTCCCACTTTCGGTGAGCAAACGTCATGACAGACAATGCCGCACAGGGCGGAGCGCTCCCGGATTCCGTCTCCCGCCATTGGCTCGACCGGTTCGCTCCGGACTGGTTGAAGCCCTACGGGCGGCTGGCCCGCTGGGACCGGCCGATCGGCTGGTGGCTGCTTCTGTGGCCGTGCTGGTGGTCGTCCGCGCTCGCATCGATTGCCGATGGCCGCGCATTCCCGCCGATCTGGCAGCTCATCCTGTTCCTCATCGGCGCCGTCGCCATGCGCGGGGCAGGCTGCACCTACAACGATCTCGTCGACCAGGATATCGACGCCAAGGTGGCGCGCACGCGCGCCCGCCCGATCCCGTCGGGGGCCGTCAGCCTCAAGCGCGCGCTTCTGTTTCTCTTCCTGCAATGCCTGGTGGGGCTTCTCGTCCTCATTCAGTTCAACGCCTTCACCATCGGCCTTGGCTTCGCCTCGCTCGTCTTCGTGGCGGTCTATCCGTTCATGAAGCGGGTCACGAACTGGCCGCAGGTCGTGCTCGGCATCTCGTTTTCCTGGGGTGCGCTCGTCGGCTGGGCGGCGATCTTCGGCTCGCTCGGCTGGGCGCCGGTGCTGCTTTATGCCGCCGCGATTTCCTGGACCGTCGCCTACGACACGATCTACGCGCATCAGGACAAGGAAGACGACGCCTTGATCGGCATCGGCTCGACGGCGCAGTTTTTCGGCGCCCGCACGCGTCCGGCTCTCGTCGGCTTCTTCGGGCTCGCCGTGGCTCTGCTTCTCGGAGCGGTGATGCTCGCCGGTGGCGGCTACTTCGCCTATCTCGGGCTCTTGGGCGTTGCCGCGCATTTTGCCTGGCAGGTGGCGACGCTCGACACCGAGGTGGCCGACAACTGCCTTCTGCGCTTCCGCTCAAACCGGGACGCGGGGGCCATCATCTTCGCGGGCCTCTGCCTGGACGCGCTGTTCAAGGCGGCCTTCGGCTGACATCCGGGGCCACCTGGCCGAGCCGCCCGGCCAAGGCCGGGCGCGGGGTTTTGGAAAAAAACTGCCGGTGGCCGGATCAGGTGCGCGCGATCAACTCGTGGCCCGTGATCGGCTCCTGCTCGTCCAGCCCGCCGATCCTGCGGCGCGCCAGAAAGCGCGGGCGTTTCGTGTTGCGCAGGGAGCGCCGGGTGCGCAGCTTCGAGCGGCCTCCGTCGAGACGCTTCGAGACGTGAACGTCGCCGGCAAAGCCGCTCTTCAAATGCGCGCTCAGGGCATCACGGAAGGTCTTGGCCTCCTCCAGTGGCAAGGTCTGCGCGAGGGTGAGCGTCAGCCCCGGATCGTCATGCTCGACGACGACGCAATAGCCCCCGATCTCGCGCACGAGGCGGACGCCTTTGAAGGCGCTGTGGGCGACATCGAGGAGGCAGCGCATGCCAGCGACGGTGCGCTCGATCACGACGCGTTCGCTGGCAAAAAGCGCCACCGCACGTCCGCCTTCAGCCGTCGTCGCCGCATACCATCCAAAGGTCTCGAAGACGGCGGGCCGCCGCATTGGGCAACCCGTTGTCTCGTCTTCGACCAGTTTCTGTTCTGTTTGACGCATGTTTTTTTGCCCGGCCTGTTTGGCTCTTTCCTCGGCTTTTGCCGATTTGATAGCCGAGAGGATCGCGCCTGGCATCTGCGGATTGCTTAAGGGGCGTGGTTAAGACTGTGTCTCTGTCTTTGAGGGTAAGCGAACTCTGAACATTGCGCTTTTGCGACGGCGCACGATATGGCAGTGCAATGGATCAATCTGACACTCAAATTCCGGCCGACGAGACGGAGCGCAATCGCGCCGATCGGACGCTCCTGGCAGACGCCGCGCGCCGCGCCGGCACGCTTGCGATGCGCCATTTCCGGCACGATCCGGAGAACTGGAGCAAGGCCGGCGGCTCGCCGGTCTGCGTGGCCGACATGGAGGTCGATGCCTTTCTGCGCGAGACGCTTCTCGCCGCCCGGCCGGATTATGGCTGGCTTTCCGAAGAGACGGCGGACAATCCGCGCCGGCTCGAATGTCGCAGCGTCTTCGTGGTCGATCCGATCGACGGAACCCGAGGTTTCCTCGCCGGCGATCCGCATTGGTGCATTTCGATCGCCGTCGTGCGCAACGGCCGCCCAGGCGCGGCGGTGCTTTTTGCCCCCGCCCTCGACCGTCTGATGACGGCCACGCTGGGCGAGGGGGCGAGCGAAGACGGTGAAAAAATCACGGTGGCGGACCGTCACACTTTGAGCGACTGCGCCATTGCCGGGCCGAACTCTTGGTTCAAAAGCGAGGTCTGGCGCGAGCATTCTGTGAGGCCTTCGCGGTATTTGCCCTCGCTCGCCTGGCGCTTTGCCAACGTGGCTGACGCATCTTTCGATGCGGCCTTCGCGCGCCCTCGGGCACATGACTGGGATCTTGCGGCGTGTGATCTTTTGGTGCACGAAGCCGGTGGCCGGCTGACCGCGTTGGACGGACGGCCGCCCGTCTACAACCGGGCGGAGCTGCGGCATGGAACGCTTGCTGCCGCCAATCCGGGACTGCAGGACAAATTGCTTGCCGTTCTGCGCCGGGTCGAAGAGGAGCGCGCGGCGCGCGCCGGGATCTCTCACTGATCAAGGGCCATATATGACCTCTGAACCTCGCGAAGCGAAAAGCGGACAGCTTCTCCACCTCGTTTTCGGTGGCGAGCTGAGCGATCTGCGCGGTCTTCATTTCACCGATCTCGAAGCGCTCGACATCGTCGGCGTCTATCCGAATTACGCCGAGGCCTACAAAGCCTGGAAGGAAAAGGCGCAGATGACGGTGGACAATGCGCATATGCGCTATTTCATCGTGCATCTGCACCGATTGCTCGATCCTGAACATGACCCAAAGCGGTAGTTCCGGCGAAATCAGCCGGGACGGTGGCAGCGATACTCTGACGGTCGAGGACATCTCGGCCTATGCCGTCATGCGGCGGCTTCTGGTCGACATTCTCTGGCCGCATCGTCGCGTCCTTTTCGTCGCGCTGATCAGCATGGTTGTCGGCGCGGCGACGTCCGGTGCCGTGCCCTTCCTGATTCAGGTCGTGGCGGACGAGGTGTTCGTCGCCAAGAACGAAGTGCTTCTCTACCTGCTGCCGGTGGCGATCATCCTCGTCATGGGGGTGCGCGGCGTTGCCGATTGGACGTCCAAGGTCACCGATGCGTGGCTCGGCAACAAGGTCGTCTCCGAACTGCGCATCCGCATGTTCGAGACGCTGACGAAGGCCGATCTCGCCTGGGTCGAGCGCACGCATTCGGGCCGCTTCGTCTCCGCTTTCGTCAACGACGCCGATATCGTCCAGCGCGCGGCCGCGAAGACCATGACGGCGCTCGTCAAGGATTCGCTGACGGTGCTCTTTTTGACGGCATCGATGTTCTACATGGACTGGCGGCTGGCGCTCCTCGTCTGCGCGGGCATGCCGTTCGCCTATTTGTATCTGACGCGCCAGCGCAAGCGCATTTCCGGCTCCGTGCGGCGCTCGCTCAAGGAAGCGGGCGATCTCGGCAGCATGCTGACGCAGACGCTGCAATCCCTGCGCGTCGTCAAGGCCTATCGCCAGGAGCAGCGTGAGGCCGAGCGCTTCCGCACCATCGTCGACAACATCGTCCGTTATCTGATGAAGACGGCGCGCTCGCGCGCTGCCGTCGGCCCGGTCACCGAGACGCTTTCGGGCGTCGGCATCGCTGCCGCGATCTTCTATGGCGGCTGGCAGGGGATTTACGGCAACGTTTCGCTTGGCCACTTCGCCGGCTTTTTGACGGCTGCGATGCTGACCTATCCGCCGATGCGCACTCTGGCCCAGACCCAGGCGCAGCTTTCCGAAGGCGTGACCGCGGCAAGCCGCATCTTCGCCGTCATCGATCATTCCGCGATCGTCGCGGAGAAGCCCGGCGCCAAGCCGCTCAATGTGCGCGAAGCACGCATCCGCTTCGAGCATGTCGATTTTTCCTATGACAACGGCACGCCGGTCCTGCGCGATTTCGATCTGTCGATCGAACCGGGCCAGAAAGTCGCCCTGGTCGGACCGAGCGGCGCCGGCAAGAGCACCGTTCTCAATCTCGCCTTGCGCTTTTTCGATCCGAGCGGCGGACGCATTCTCATCGACGGTCAGGATGTTCGCGACGTCACCTTGCCGAGCGTGCGCGGTGCATCTGCGCTCCTGACGCAGGACCCGGTTCTGTTCGACGAGACGATCCGGACCAACATCGCCTATGGGTCGGAAGAGGCGTCGCAAGAGCAGATCATCGAAGCCGCCAAAGCTGCGGCGGCGCATGATTTCATTTCCCGTCTGCCGAACGGCTATGAGACGCATGTGGGCGAAGCCGGGGGACGGTTGTCGGGCGGCGAACGGCAGCGCGTGGCTTTCGCGCGCGCCATGCTGCGCGATGCCCCGATCCTGCTTCTCGACGAGCCGACGAGCGCGCTCGATGCGGAAGCCGAAGCCAAGGTGCAGACCGCTCTCGACGGGTTGTTGAAAGGGCGCACGGTTCTGATGATCGCGCATCGCCTGTCGACGGTGAAACGGGCCGATCTCATCTGCGTCATGGTCGAAGGACGCATCGTCGAGCGTGGCAGCCACCACGAGCTGATAGCCAAGAACGGCGCCTATGCGCGCATGTTTCACACGCAGTTCGTTGGCGAGGCACCAGCCTTGGCGGCTGCCGGACGCTGAGCATGCTGAAGACACTTGCGCGGAACCCCAAAGTGTCCCGGTTCGTGGGACGCGCGGCCGGCGCCTATCTGAGATTCGTGCGCCGAACGACGCGTTTTGCGACCGACCCCGCGGAGCCTTATTCCAAGATCGAGGGCAAGCTGCCGATCATCGGTGCCTGCTGGCACGGGCAGCATTTCCTGGTGCCGCTGATGCGGCGCGAGGGCCACGACTTCGCCGTTCTCGTCTCCCGCTCTGCCGATGGGGCGATCAATGCCGCCGCGGTCGAGGCGATGGGGCTCAAGGTGGTGCGGGGCTCCGGCGGCCGCGACCGTCTGAAGGCTGCCAAGAAGGGCGGCGTCGCAGGATTTCTCGGAATGCTCGATGCTTTGGAGCATGGCCTGTCGGTTGCGCAGACCGCCGATGTGCCGCGGGGCACCCCGAGGCGTTGCGGTGAGGGCGTGGTCAAGCTCGCGCAGCATTCCGGACGTCCCATCGTGCCGCTTGGTGTCGCCACGAAGTGGCGCATCGATCTTGGCAGCTGGGACCGGGCCCGCATTCCGCTTCCCTTCGGTCGCGGCGGCTTTGCGCTCGGCGATCCGATCTTCGTTCCCGCAAAGGCGACGCCGGAAGAGCTGGAAGCCCTTCGGCTGTCGGCCGAGGAGGGCTTGAATCAAGTTCTGGCAAAGGCGGAAGAGCTCGCGGGGATCGCCCATGCGTGAAATCGACGGCCCCCCGATGCGGGAAATCGACGGTCGCGGTTTCTGGGACCGTGTCGCCTTCGCCGCCTGGCGCAGCGCCGGCCGGCTCGTCGAGCCCGCTGCGGCCCTGCTTCTGCGCGAGCGCGAGCGACGCGGCAAGGAAGAGGGCGAACGGCTGGCGGAGCGTCGCGGCATCCCCGGTCGCAAGCGGCCTGCGGGGCCGCTCGTCTGGGTGCATGCAGCGAGCGTCGGCGAGACGAATGCTGTCCTCGCTCTGATTGCAGCCATTCAGGAGCAGGGGCTCGGCGTGCTGTTGACGACCGGCACGGTGACCTCCGCAAAGATCGCCCGCGCCCGGCTGAAGGGCAACGCCATCCACCAATATGTGCCGCTCGACGTGCCGCGCTATTGCGCCCGCTTCGTCCAGCATTGGCGCCCCGGATTGGCGATCTTCGTGGAATCGGAGCTGTGGCCCGTCGCCATGGACGAGCTGTCGCGGCATGGCGTGCCGCTCGTCGTCGTCAATGGCCGCATGTCCCCGCGCTCTTTCCGCCGCTGGCGGCAAAGCGGCCCGCTCGGAAGGTCGATCATGCGGCGCATCTCGCTGTGTCTCGCGCAGACGGGCGATGACGCAGCCCGCTTCAAGGCGCTCGGCATGGACAAGGTCATGGTCAGCGGCAATCTCAAATTCGATGCGCCGAAACCGTCCGCGCCCGCGGCGGAGCTTGCCGCCTTCCGCGAAACCATCGAGGGACGGCCCGTCTTTCTGGGCGCGAGCCTGCATCCGGGAGAGGACGAGCAGGTTCTGGCCGCTGCGGAGAAGCTGCGCGCCGTGCGTCCCGATCTTCTGACGATCCTGGCCCCGCGCCACCCGGAACGCGCCCCAGCGCTTGCCGATCTTTGCCGCAATGCGGGGCTGACGCCCGCGTTGCGCTCGGCCGGCGATATGCCCGACATGACGAAACCCGTCTTCGTCGCCGATACGATCGGCGAGATGGGGCTGTGGTACCGGCTGGCGGACGTGACCTTTCTCGGCGGCACCCTCATTCCGCATGGCGGACAGAACCCGATCGAGCCGGCGAAACTCGCAGTGCCGATCCTGCACGGACCGCATACGGCGAATTTCGCCGAGATTTTCGCGGCGTTGCGCACGGCCGATGCCGTCGGCGAAGTGAGCGGGGCGGATGATCTCGCCGCCCAGGCCGAAGCGCTTTTCGCCAATCCCGAGCACCGGCGCCAGCGCGTCGACGCGGCCACGCATTGCATCGAAAGCCTGACGGGCGCGCTGGAGCGGAGCCTCGACGCGTTGCGTCCCTATCTGCCGCTAAAACCTGCCGTCGCCCGAGTCGACGAGGCGGGCTGAGCCATGCATGCGCCGTCCTTTTGGTGGCGGAAGGGCACAGCTCTCGGCCGGGCGCTCGCCCCGGCAGGCTGGTTATATGGCTGGTTCACGGCCCGGCGCATGCACCAATCCGGAGAGGCGGCGCCATGTCCGGTCCTGTGCGTGGGCAATTTCACCCTCGGCGGTTCCGGCAAGACCCCGCTCGCCCTGGCGCTCGGCCGCCTGGCGATCGAGAAGGGGCACAAGCCCGGATATCTGTCGCGCGGTTATGGCGGATCGGCCAAGGGTCCCGTCGAAGTCGATCGCAGCCGTCATTCGGCGGACGAGGTCGGCGACGAGCCGCTGCTTCTGGCTTCCGTCGCACGGACCGTCGTGGCGCGCGACCGTGTCGCCGGCGCGAGGCTTCTCGCAGAAAAAGGTGCGGATCTCGTCATCATGGATGACGGCTTTCAGAATCCGAGCCTCACGAAGACCGTCTCGCTCGTCGTCGTCGATGGGGCGAGGGGAACAGGCAACGGCTTCGTTTTTCCGGCGGGACCGCTGCGCGCGCCCATGAATTCGCAGCTTCCGTTCGCCGACGGCGTCTTCATCATGGGCGAAGGCGAGCCGGGCGATGCCGTGGCGGCGACGGCAAAGGCGCAAGGCCTGCCGGTCTTCCGCGGCATGCTGCGTCCAAGCGGCCGCGACGCATGGCAGAATGAAAGGTTTCTCGCTTTCGCGGGGATCGGCGCGCCGGAGCGCTTTTTTCGCTCGCTCGAAGATGTGGGGGCCGTGGTTGCGATACGGCAGCCATTTCCCGATCACCACCCCTACAGCGAGGAGGATTGCGGGAGGCTCGTCGCTGAGGCCGAGCGCGCCGGCCTGAAGCTCGTCACCACGGAAAAGGACGCCGCACGGCTCACAGGCCGGGGCGCAGATCGGGGAGGGGCCCGGCAGGCGCTCTATGAGCGGGTCACCGTGTTTCCGGTCGAGGCCGATATTCCCGAAGGGGAAGCTCTGTGGGCCTGGCTTGCCGAGCGTCTCTTCTGAGGCGGCACGTGCCGGTGGGCTATCCGGCGGCCTTGGCGTCGCGCAGCTCGAGCTCGCGCTTCAAGGACGCCGCCGCATCGGCATAGGGCTCCTGCCGGTCGACGCTCCAATAGCGCAGCTCCGAAAGCGGGATGCGCATGCCCGTGACGGCACATGTCACGAAGGTGCCGGGAACCGTCACCTGGAAATCTCCATCGAGATAGCGGATTTTGGCCTCGCCGCCGGGGCCTATGCCTTCATATCTGTTCATGATCTCTAACTAATGGCTTTTGGACGGGAATTGAAGCCGCATCAGGCCCGCTCGGTTTCACGCGCGGGCGGCGGCGGAACGTGGTCGTCGTCTTCTTCCTCGTCGCGCGCGCGGTGTTTTTCCGGCGGGACGAGAGGTTCGGGCTCGACCTTTTGCGGATGCATCAGGTGACGGCCGGAGGAGAAGTCGCCGCTCCTCTGCCAGGAGAGCCTCTCCGCATCGCGCCGCCGCACATCTTCCAGCGTCGCCTGGACTTCTTCGCGATCGAAGCCGATCGCCATCAGCGCTTCGCCGCCGAAGACGAGGCCCGATTCGTAGGTCTCTCGCAGCTCGTAATCGACGCCCTTTTCGATGAGTTCGAGCGTGTGCGCCCGGTCCCAGGCGCGCGCGTAGATCTCCGCCTGGTCGAACTCCGCGACGAGAATGTCGACGATCCGGTTTGTGGTTTCCCGCTGGTCGACGCAGACGCAAATGAGCTTGGCTTCCTCGGCGCCGGCGGCGCGCAACACGTCGATGCGGGTGCCGTCGCCAAAATAGATGCGGAAGCCGAAGCGGGCGGCCTGGCGGATGCGTTCCGCATTCGCCTCGATGATCGTCACATTGACGTTGCGGGCGAGCAGCACCTGACTGACGATCTGGCCGAAGCGGCCGAAGCCGATCACCAGCACCTCGCCGCCGGCCCCCTCGAAATCCTCTTCCATCGCGTCTTCGTCCTCTTCGATGAGGAGGAATTTGCTGAGCCAGAGCGACAGCGGAGTGAGCGCCATGGAAAAGGTGACGATCGCTGCGACGAAGGAGGTCTCGGACGGCCAGAGCGCCCGTGTGGCGGCCGCCGAGGCGAAGAGAACGAAGGCGAATTCACCGGCCTGCGGCAGCAGGGTGGCGGTGCGGACCGCATTGTTGTGGCTGGCACCGAAGAGCCGGTTGAGCCCGTAGAGGATCGCGCCCTTGAGAAGCATGACGATCGGCACGACGAGGAGGATGCGCCACCAGGCGACGAGCACGCTCGACAGATTGATCGACATGCCGACGGCGATGAAGAAAAGGCCGAGAAGGAGCCCGCGAAAGGGCTCGATATTGGCCTCCAGCTCGTGGCGAAACGAGGAATCGGCGAGCATCACCCCGGCGATGAAGGCGCCCATGGCCATCGACATGCCGGCCATGTCCATGATGGCCGCGGCCGCGAGCACGACGAGCAGCGCCGCAGCGGTCATGATCTCGCGCGCCTTGGTGGCGGCGAGGAGGCGGAACATCGGATTGAGCAGAAAGCGGCCGGCGAGAAGCAGGAGGCCGGTGGCCAGAACGAGCTTGATCACCTCCACCACGCCGCTCGAGGCGACATTGTCCGTATTGCCCGGCGACATCAGCGGCACCAGCGCCAGAAGCGGCACAATGGCGATGTCCTGAAAGAGCAGGATGGAAAAGCTCTTCTGCCCATAGGGCGTCTTCAGATCGTTCCTTTCGGCCAGATCCTGCATGCCGTAGGCGGTCGACGACATGGCGAGACCGAAGCCGATGATCAAGGCCGGCTCCAGACGCCAGCCGAACAGAAAAAAGCCGAGGCTGAGGACGATGCCGGTGACGCCGACCTGGGCGGCGCCCATGCCGAAAATATCGCGCCGCATCGTCCAGAGTTTCGAGGGCTTGAGCTCGAGGCCGATGATGAACAGAAACATGACGACGCCGAGTTCGGAGACGTGCAGGATCTGTTCCGGCTCGCTGATGAGGCGCGCCAGCGGGCCGATGATGACGCCGGCCGCCAGATAGCCGAGAACGGAGCCGAGGCCGAGACGCTTGGCAAGCGGCACCATCAGCACGGCTGCTCCAAGCAGGATCAGCGGCTCGGCAAAGAGCACAGCATTGGTGGCGCCGGCGGCTTCCGCGACGGCTTCCGCTGTTGAAGCGGCCATTCCAGTCAGCCTCGAAGGATTTGTCTGAGACGATACAGTCTTAATGCCGCCGCTTGAAGAGGGCGAAAGTGCAAGGGGGCCAAGACTTGCGGCGGTATCTTGAAAAAAGTGCCGCGATCGAGAGATGCCGTTCGCGCGGCTGCTCAAGGTGAGCGGGCGGGTTCCGCCCTCAAAGGCCCGCCGCGCGACGCACGCGCGGCAGGATCATCGTGTTGCAGGACGCGCGGCCCGAAACGACGGGCCGAGACAAACCTAGATCACAGAGCTTCCAGGACCGCCGCGGCCGTCGACTTTTCCGCCGTGGAGGGGGCGTCCTCGACGTAGATCGATTTCACCACGCCATCGTCGACAATGGCGGCAAAGCGTGCGAGCCGGGTCCCGAGGCCCGCGCCCGAACCGTCGATGGCAAGGCCGGTGGCTTTCGCGAATTCGGCATTTCCATCGGAAAGGAAGGGAATTTTGCCGGTGGCGCCGGTCGCCTCGGACCAGGCCTTGAGCACGAAGGGATCGTTGACGGCGACGAGCGCGATCGTGTCGACGCCGCGCTCCTTGATCGCGTCGTAATGCTCCAAAAAGCCGGGCAGATGCTTGTTCTGGCAGGTCGGCGTGAAGGCGCCGGGCACGCCGAACAGAACGACCTTCTTGCCGGGAAAGATCTCGTCCGTGGTGCGCTTTTCCGGGCCGTTTTCGCCGGAGACGAAGAAGGTGGTCCCTGGGATGCGATCGCCGGCGGAAAGGGTCATGAAGATCTCCTGATGGTAGAAACACGCAAAATCGAGGGGCGCCGCACTTTGTATGGGCGGCGTAGCTCCGATTTAGGGCGGAGCCGGAAGGTTTGAAGTCGTGGGCGCGAAGAGAGTGTGTCGTTAGGGAAGCTTCATCGACTGCTCGATCGCCTCTCCGCCGGAGACGAGGGTGAAGCGGAGCTCCTTGCCGGACAGGGCTGCAGCCTCCTGCGGGCTCGAAAAGCGCAAGCGATAGAGGAAGCTGCCGCCCTCATGCGAGCCAAGCTCGGGGACCGGGAGATAAGCTCCGTCCGGCGCCTCGGCGAAAAGAACGGGCGCTTGCTTTGGCGCGCGCTCCGCCGCTACGGGGATCGTCACGTCGCTGCCGTCGCGCTGCGGGCTCTCGATTGCAAGCCCGGCCGCTGGTCCTTGCTGCGGCAGTTCTGTGAGAGCCTCTTTGAGGGCGATGCGCGAGCGCGGGTCGTCCTGCGGCTGCGGATCGATGGTGAGCGTGGCCGCCCCGTCGGCGGGAATGCAGACGTCCTTGCACACGCCGTAGAAGGCCGAGAGCTTGAGGACGACGGGCTTGGCCGGATCATCCGCGGTCACGAGGACCGGAAGAGCCGCCCGATCGAAATAGACCGCCGATATGCTGGTGCCGTCGTCATAGCGTTCGGGCGCGGGATAAAGCACTTCGGCGGAGCGCAGGTTTTCGGATCCGGAAAAATCGAAACGCGGGGGAATGCCGACATCGCCGGGGCTGCGCCAATAGGTGTGCCAGCCGGGTTCGAGCTCGATTTCGATCCCCGCCATCACCTCGCCGTCGACGGGCGACGCGATCAGGCGGAGACGCGAGCGCTCCCCCTCCGACCAGTCGGATTGTGCGGCTGTGGCCTGACCGGCAAAGACGGCGAGGGCCAGGGACGCGAAAAGGGGGACGATCAGGGAGGGGAGAAAAAAACGTCGCTGCATACGACCACCTTGCATATGACCCGGACGGGCGGCCAATCTCTTCCGCGCTCTTATGGTCATTTCTTGGTGAGGCAAAACCCCGCCGAGCCTGTTCAAGCGCCACGGCGGTTGCTACCATCCGGGTATGACAACAGCGACGCCGGATAGCGGCTTCTTGGACGGCCAGTTTCTAATCGCGATGCCGACGATGGGCGACAAGCGGTTCGAAAGGACGGTCATCTATCTCTGCGCGCACTCCGATCAGGGCGCGATGGGGATCGTCATCAACAAGCTCGCGCCTGAAATCAATTTCCGCGATCTCCTCGCCCAGCTCGACATCGGCCATGAAGAGGACGTGGTGGTGGGCGATCCGCGCCATCTCGACGAGATCCGCGTGCATCGCGGCGGCCCCGTCGAAACGGGCCGCGGCTTCGTCCTGCATTCCTGCGATTTCTTCCTCGAAGAAGCGACGCTGCCGATTTCCGACGAAGTCTGCCTGACGGCGACGCTCGATGTCCTGCGGGCGATTGCAGACGGCGAGGGGCCGGCCGAAGCGCTTCTGGCGCTTGGCTACGCGGGCTGGGCCCCGGGCCAGCTCGAGCTCGAGATCCAGGCGAATGGCTGGCTGAACGGACCCGCCGACAGGGCGATCCTCTTCGATGCCGATCTGGAGACGAAATACGATCGCGCGTTGTCGAAGATCGGGGTCGCCCAGGACCGGCTGTCGTCCCTCTCAGGCCACGCCTGATCTCTTTTTAAGCGGAACGCGCCAGCGATTGCTCCGGCTGCTGGCGGCGGCGTGCCATCTGGTGCGCCATCTGCGACGACATCGGCCGTCCGTAGAGATATCCCTGCACGTATTCGCACCCGAGCTGCATGAGCTCCAGCGTATCGGATTCCGTCTCCGCACCCTCTGCCACGACATCCATGCCGAGATCATGCGCGAGCGTAATGATCGAGCGCAAAATGACGGGGCGCGCGGTGGAGCCGTTGTTGGCGACGAAGGACCGGTCGACCTTGATCGTGTCGAAGGGAAAGCGCTGCAGATAGGAGAGCGCCGAATAGCCGGTGCCGAAATCGTCGAGGGCCAGGCTGGCGCCGAGATTGCGGATTTCCTCCAGCATCTTGGCGGCGAATTCGGGGTTCTGCATCACCAGCGATTCGGTGATTTCGAGCTTCAGCGTTTCCGGCGCGACGCCGCTTCGTGCGAGCACCGCCTTGACGTCGTTGATGAGGTCGTAGCGCAGGAGCTGCTGACTTGAGACGTTGACGGAGACGAAAAGCGGCGGGCCTTCGCGCAGGGCTGCCTGCCAGAGAGCCAGATCCCGAGCCGCGCGCTCCAGCGTGAAGAGACCGAGCTGGACGATGAGGCCGCTTTCTTCCGCGACCGGAATGAATTCGCTCGGTGGCACGGAGCCTCGGCGCGGATGCTCCCAGCGCACCAAAGCTTCAAAGCCGGCGATCGTGTTGTCGGAAAGCCGGATGATCGGCTGATAGACGAGCTCGATCTCGCCGCCTTCGAGGGCCGCGGCAAGGTCGGCCTGCAGATCGTCGCTGTCGCGCCGCACGATTTCGCCCGGCCGGTAAAGGGAGGTGCGGTCGCCGCCCTGGCGCTTGGCGTGGAAGCTTGCCGTCTCGGCATCCTTCAGGGTTTCGGCGGTCGCCGCGCCCTTCGTGGCGATCGCCACGCCGGCCGAGGCGGTGACGCGAATGTCCTGGTCGCCGATCGGGATCGCCGCGCGCACGGCGATGCGCAGGGAATCGGCGAATTCCTGCACCACATCCACTTCGCCCGGCGCCCCGAGCAGGATTGCGAAACCGTCGCCGCCGATACGGGCGAGCGTGTCCGCCGGCGACAAAAGCCGGGAGAGGCGGCGGGCGATGGCGAGAAGCACCGAATCCCCGACGGAGATGCCGTTCTCGTCGTTGATGCGCTGGAAGCCGTCGAGGTCGAGATAGATGACCGACGGCATGACCGTCGCGGCGGCTTCCGCGCGCAGGAGCGCCTGTTCGAGCCGGTCGAGGAACAATTGCCGATTGGGCAGGCCGGTGAGGTTGTCGAAGATCGCGTCGTGCAGGAGACGGTCTTCAGCGGTGCGCGATTCCGTGACGTCCGCCAGCGTGCCGGAACAGCGCATCACCTCGCCGTCGGCACCGACGATCGGGCGTGCCTTGAGATTGAACCACAGGAAACGCCCGTCCGCGGCGCGCATGCGGAAGATCTGGTTGATGCGGCCGCGGCGCTGCACGATCACGGCGTCGAGCACGGCGCGGAAGCGGTCTCGATCGGTCGGATGCAGCGTGCCGAGCCAGTTGCGCGCCGGCCCTTCGAGAGCCCCGCGCTTCAACCCGAGCACGGTTTCGATTTCGTGGCCGATCTCGATGCGATCCCGCGCCACGTCCCAGTCCCAGATGGCGTGCCCGGCGCCGACGAGGGCCAGCGCCTTCTGCTCCGCATCGCTGACGATGCCCTGGGCAAGGCCGCCGCCGGCAAAGGCGTGCTGCATGATGGTGAAGGCGACCAGCATGACGAGGAGAACGAGGCCGCCGGCCAGGGCGGGCTGGATCGACGGATTGTCGATGCGTCCCGAGACGGCGAGCCAGGCCATGGCAAGCCAGAAGACGAGGATCGTCCAGGACGGCACCAGCATGATGGCGCGGTCGAAGCCCCGGAAGGCCAGATAGACGATGACGGCGAGCCCGAGCATCACAGTGATCGGCAGCGAGATGCGGGCAATGCCGGCAGCCGTCGTCGGATCGATGAGGATGATGCCGAAGAGGGCCGTCAGAACGACGAGCCAGATGCCGGTGAGGTGCGCGTAGCGAATGTGCCAGCGGTGCAGGTGCAGATAGGTCGCGAGAAAGACCGTCAGCGCCAGAGACAGGAGCACTTCCGTGGCCGCGCGCCAGGCCTGCAGCGCTTCTGGCCCGAGCCCGAAAACCTTGCCGATGATGCCGAAATCGATGGCGATATAGCCGAAGACGGCCCAGGCCAGGATCGCCGATGCCGGGAACATCGCCGTGCCGCGAACGACGAAGAGGACGGTGAGGAAGAGCGCAAGCAGCGCCGAAATGCCGAGGACGATGCCGCGGTAGAGCGTGAAGGAATTGACGCTCTCCTCATAGGCTTCCGGCTGCCAGAGATGCAGTTCCGTGAGTTTGGGCGAAGAGAGCTGCGCGATATACGTGACGATGGCGCCTGGATCGAGCGTGATGCGGAAGACGTCGGAGCCCGGCTCGTCGAGATGTTCGGGTGCGAAACCTTCCGATGGCGTGACGGCGACGATCCGCACCGAACCGAGGTCGGGGGTCAGAACACCGGAGCCGACCAGCCGGTAATGCGGGGCGACGAGGAGGCGGTCGATCTGCTCGTCGGAGGTGTTGGCGAGCGCGAAGACGACCCAGTCGGAGCTGCCGCCGTCGTTTTGTGCCCGCACCTCGATGCGGCGGACGATGCCGTCGGCGCCGGCCGCGGTCGAAACCTGCAAGCGGTCCGTATCGCTGGAATAACGTTCGACCGCGTCGGTGAGATCGAGGGTTGCGGCTCCGAGCGGCACCTCGATGGCTTCAAGCGCCGCAGCTGGCCGCACGAGCACGAAAAAGGCCGCCAGGACGAGCAGAATCCTCAGTGGGAAAGGCGATACGCGCAAGCCCTCAAGCCTCATCTTTTCCGGCAAATCGACGTCATCGTCTAACCCTCGTCTGGCTTGCACACAACCTTTGGCCGACGAGGGGTGGCGTTCATCCCCGGCCGGATCAGTCCTCGGCGAGCCGTGCAAAGCGGATATGGTCCTGCCAACGCCCGGCGATGCAGACGAGACCGCGGGCAAGACCTTCTCTCTGGAAGCCGCATCTTTCCAGGAGCGTGATCGACGCCCGGTTGTGCGGCAGGCAGGCTGCCTCGAGCCGGTGCAGACGCAGCGGACCGAAGGCGTAGGGAATAATCGCCCGCAAAGCGGCGCTCATATGGCCTTTGCCCGCAAAAGGTTCGCCCATCCAATATCCGATCGTCGCCGACTGGGTCATGCCGCGCGTGACGTTGGAAAGGGTGAGGCCGCCGACGAGGACGTTCCCCGACATCCGGAAGATGAAGAAGGGATAGGCCAGATCGTCCCGGATCTCGTTGCGGTATCGCCGGATGCGCCGCCGAAACGACATGCGCGTGAGATCGTCGGAAGGCCAGATCGGCTCCCATGGCGCCAGGAAGGCGCGGCTTTCCTCCCGCAAAGCCGCCCATTCCGCGAAGTCGGCGAATTGTGGCGCACGCAACAACACGCCCTCACCGGTGAGGCTCGGCCCGACTTCGGCGGATGAGACGGAGCGCAGGAACGCCATGGTCGTCGGCCGTTACACCATGCTGCCGCGCAGACGCTTGGTCATGCTCCCGGCATCGGGAAGGTTGCCCACCGGTCCGATCGCAGCGAGCGTCAGCGGCGAGGCCAGCGCATCCTTCGCCATTTCGGCGATGTCGTTCGAGGTGACGCTTTCGAGATCGGCGAGAAGCTCGTCGAGGGCGAGCGGGCGACCGAGGATCATGATCTGGCGGGCGAGCTGGCCGGCGCGCGCCGCCGGGCTTTCGAGCGCCATCAGGAGGCCCGCCTTGATCTGGGCGCGACCGCGGGAGATCTCCTCCTCGTTCGCGCCGTCGGTGATCCTCAAAAGCTCGTCGAGAATGAGAGCCGAGGCCGCCTTGACGTCCCCCTTCGAGGTGGCGCTGTGAATGCCGAGGACGCCGCTGTCGGCGAAAGCCCAGTGAAAGGCCGAGATCGAATAGCACAAGCCTTCTTCCTCGCGCACGCGCTGGAAGAGCCTGGAGGCCATGCCGTCGCCGAGGATGGTGCCGAGCATGCGCGCCGCGAAATAGCGGTCGGAACGCCGCGACGGGGCTTCGAAGCCGAAAATGATCTGCGCTTCCTGCAGACGCCGCTTTTGCCGATGGTCGCCGCCGAGATAGCGGGCCGGCGCAAGCTCGCCGTTGCCGTTCTTTTCGACGTCGCCGAACTTCTCTTTGGCGAGCGCCACCACCTCGTCGTGTTCGATGCCGCCGGCGGCCGCAAGAACCAAAGCATCGCCGCGGTAATGGCGGGCGAGATAGGCTTTGAGGTCGTCCGGGGTGATCCGCGTGATCGAGGCTTCCTCGCCGAGGATGGTGCGTCCGATCGGCTGATTGGGATAGGCCGCGGCCTGGAAGTAATCGAAGACGAGATCGTCGGGCGTATCCATCACCGCGCCGATCTCCTGCAGGATGACGTGACGCTCGCGCGCCAGTTCGACGGGATCGAAGGTGGAATGGATGACGATGTCGGAGAGGACGTCGATGGCGAGCGGCAGATCCTCGTTGAGTACCCGGGCGTAATAGGCCGTGTGATCGATCGACGTCGCGGCGTTGATCTCCCCGCCGACGGCTTCGATCGCCTCGGCGATGTCGCGCGCGCTCCGCCGCGTCGTCCCCTTGAAGGCCATATGCTCCAGAAGGTGCGAGATGCCGTGCTCGGCCTCGCTTTCCGAGCGTGTGCCGGCATTGACCCAAACGCCGATCGCGGCCGTCTTGAGATGCGGCATGGTTTCGGTGACGACCGTGAGGCCGTTTTCAAGTTTGCTGAGCTGCATGATTATAACGCCTCGACCTGCGCGGCGCGCGAGCGAGATCGTATCTGTCGTTCCACCGCTTCCAATTCTGCCGGCACCACCGTGAAGTGCTCCTTACGCTCCATCAGGCCGGCGAGCCGCTTCGGCAGTGCCGGGCGAATGCCGCTGGCCTTTTCCACCGCATCCGGAAATTTCGCCGGATGGGCGGTGGCGAGCGTCACCATCGGCGAGGACGGCCGCAGATGGCGCTCGGCGACGCTGACGGCGACGGCCGTGTGCGGGTCTATGACGAGCCCGGTCTGGGCGTGGACCCGCCGAATGGTGGCCGCCGTTTCCGCTTCGTCCGTCCGTCCTGACGCAAAATCCGTCTTGATGGCGCTCAGACTTTTTTCCTCCAGCGTGAACGAGCCGGATTGCTTCAAGCCCTGCATGTGCCGCCGTGTCGCCGTGTCGTCGCGCCCTTCGGCGGCGAAGAGAAGACGCTCGAAATTCGAGGAGACCTGAATGTCCATCGACGGGGATGCCGTCGGCACCACCTCGCCCACTTCATAGCGGCCGCTTTCGAGCGTGCGGTGCAGGATGTCGTTGACGTTGGTCGCGATGACCAGCTTGTCGATCGGCAGGCCCATTTGCGCGGCGACGTAGCCTGCAAAAATATTGCCGAAATTGCCGGTCGGCACAGTGAAAGACACTTTTCGGGCCGGCGCGCCGAGCGCCGTGGCGGCGACGAAATAGTAGACGGTCTGGGCGGCGATGCGGCCCCAGTTGATGGAATTGACGCCCGACAGCGACACCTCTTCGCGGAAGCCCTTGTCGGCGAACATGGCTTTGACGAGGGCCTGGGCATCGTCGAAATGGCCCTTGATGGCGATCGCCTGAACGTTGTCCTCCGACAGGGTCGTCATCTGCCGTCGCTGCACGTCGGAAACGCGCCCTTCGGGGAAGAGAACGGCGACATCGACGCGGGCGCGTCCGCGAAAAGCCTCAACCGCCGCGCCGCCCGTATCGCCCGAGGTGGCGCCGACGACGGTCGCCCGCTCCCCGCGTTCGGCCAGGATGTCGTCCATCAAGGCGGCGAGAAACTGCATCGCCACGTCCTTGAAGGCGAGGGTGGGGCCGTGGAAGAGCTCCAGAAGGAAATGGTTGGGCGCGATCTGCACGAGCGGTGTCACCGCCGGGTGCGGAAAACTGCGATAGGCGTCCGCGATGAGAGTTTTGAGCTTGGCCTCGCCGATCTCGTCGCCGACGAAGCGACGCAGGACGGCAAGGGCGACGTCCTGATAGGGGCGCCCCGCGAAGGCTGCGATCTCTGAGGGGGAGAAGGCCGGCCATTCTTCCGGCACGTAGAGGCCGCCATCAGAGGCGAGCCCGGTCAAAACGACGTCACGAAAGCCTAGAGCCGGAGCCTGGCCGCGCGTGGATACATAACGCAAAAGCGTCTCCTCATTTCCCGACCGAAGTCGGGCACATCATCTCGAACGGCCTTTTTGAGCCATCAAGCCCTTTGCCGCAAGCAGCCGGTGCCCTAAAGCCTCAGGGCATGCTAGTTATATTCGATTGCGATGGCGTCCTGGTCGATTCTGAGATCATCGCCTCGCGCGTCACGGCCCGCCTTCTCGGCGAAGCCGGGATGGAAATCACCCCCGAAGAGGTTTCACTGCGCTTCGCAGGCCTGACCGGAGATCAGATCTTCGCCGAGGCCGAGACCGAGCTCGGCAAGAACCTGCCCGACACCATCCGGGCGCGTTCGGAAAGTGAACTCGACAACGCCCTGGAGACGGAACTGCAAATGGTGCCGGGGGTGCACGAGATGCTCGACCGGCTCGATGCCGCCCGCTGCATCTGCTCCAATTCGACGTCTGAACGCCTGGAGATGGAGCTTCGCCGCACCGAGCTCTATGACCGCTTCCGCCCTTACATCTATTCGGCGGTCGAGGTGCGCCAGCACCGGCAGAAGCCGGCCCCGGACGTGTTTTTGCATGCTGCCGAGGAGTTCAGCGTCGAACCGGCGAACGTGCTCGTCATCGAGGATTCCGTTCATGGCGTCAGCGGGGCGGTCGCCGCCGGCATGCGCGTGATCGGTTTCACCGGCGCGTCGCACAGCTGGCCAGGCCATGCCGAAGCGCTGATGGATGCGGGTGCGACGACGGTCGTGAACCGGCTCCGCGATGTGCCGGCGACGGTCGAAGCGCTCGCAGATTGGAGCCTCGTCTAGGGCTCTCACATCCGGAGTTTCGTGGTGGCGCAGCCCCTCGTCCTGACGCTGAAACTCGATGATGCCACGTTCGCGCGCCTCGACGCGTTGCGGCGTGCGCATTATCCGCCGGAGCGCAATCAGGTTCCCGCGCATCTGACGCTGTTTCACGCTTTGCCGGGCGAGCGCAAAAGCCTGCTGCGTCCAGTGCTCGAGGAGGCGGCACGGCGGCAGCGGAAGATCCCGCTCGCCTTCAAAGGGGTGAAATCCCTCGGCGGCGGCGTTGCGCTTACCGTCGAGGCGCCGGCCTTGTCGGCCCTGCGCCGCGATCTCGCCGACGAATTCGCGCCCTTCCTGACGGCGCAGGACAGTGCCGGCTTTCGCCCGCACGTCACTCTGCAAAACAAGGTCACGACGGCGGAGGCGGAAACCTTGCGGCGCGAGTTGAACATCGCGCTGCGGCCCTTCGAGGGGCGCGGCGAGGGGCTCATCCTGTGGCGCTATCTGGGCGGGCCGTGGCAGCGTGAGGCGGTCTTTCCGTTTCGGGGCTAGATCGGGCCGAGGCTAGGTCGGGCCGGGGTTCGAGCGGGCCGAGGTTCAATCGGGCTCTCGGCCGGAAACGGATGAGATGAAAAACCCCCGGCCAAAGGCCGGGGGCAGGGTCATTTTTGAGCGTTTGCGGCGATCAATTGTAAGGGCTGTCGCAGCGATGCTTCCGTCCGTCATAGCCCGTATACGTGTCGGTCCGCGGATTGTAGGAGCGGTAGCGATCGTTGCACCAGGCGACGTGCGAACGCGCATTGGCGTTGCCGCTATTGCCCATCTTGCTGCCGATGATGGCGCCGACAGCGCCGGCAGCAGCCCACCACGGCGTCGAGTAGTAATATCCGTCATGGTAATGGCTGTAGCCGGGGCGGCGGTGCCGATAGCGCGGGCCGTCCCGGCGTTTGTCCCAATGGCGCCGCTCGTCGCGCCGATCGGCCCGGTGGTGGCGGCTGTCGCGCCGGTCCCAGCGTTGGTCGCGCCGATCCCACTGGACCTGCTGGATCTGGCTCGAACTCTGATCGGCAATGACGAGGCTCGGAAGCGCCGGCGCTGCGGTCGCGATTGGCGCGGCGGTCAAGGCGAAACTTGCCGCGACAATCGCGCATGTCGTGCGCATGCTCCTTTTAAACATTCAAACTCTCCTGGCTTACCCTAAGCCCCCTTCGCGGAGGGAAATTGGAAACTCCGGAATTTTGTTCCCGCCGCTGCAGTTTTGCTGCGCGGCAGGGCGCGCCTACCGCTTCCACCATTGCGTCATGTAATAAAAACCATCGTGGAAATACGGGTGGCTTGCACGCTTCTCGCGAAAGCGCGGCCCGTCATGCGCGCGATCGTATTTCCGCGCTTTGTGATGTGTCTTCTTGGCCGCTGGAGCCGGTTTAGTCTTGGGCTGGGTCAGGTTCGGCTTGGCTTTCTTCTGATAACTCTTCTTGGTCTCCTTCGCTTGTTTCGCCTTTTTCTCTCGCCTCAGCTCGTCTGGTGATTTTTTGGATAGGACCTGGATGGGGGTGGTTTGCGCGAACGCGGCATTGCCCGCCGGGAGCTGCGGTCCTGCTTGCGCCATGGATGCTGCACAAAGCCCAGCTGAGACAACCAAGGCCGCCACAGTGCCACGCCATGAGAGAGATTGAACGGGAGACATATTTGAACCTGTCTTATTTTTGAAACGATGCGGTGCTAAAAATTATCGGCACCGCTTTTCGTTCCCGTGCCGGCTCACTCTCGACGCAAAATGTCGACAGAATGTCGAAAACGCCACGCTCATTCCGAGGCGATAATCACCTCGGCCTCGGCTTTGGCCTTCTCGCTCGGTTCCACATGAATGGCGATATGGATGTCGCCGAGCCTGTGCCGGAGCCCGTCTTCGATCGCATCGCAGATCTTATGCGCTTCAGCGACCGTCATGGCGCGCGGAACGACGAGGTGGAACTCCAGGAACGTCCGCTGGCCCGCGACGCGCGTGCGCAGGTCATGGGCCTGCAGCGAGCCCGCCCCGTGTTCCTGGATGAGCTCCTGGATTTCGGCTCGGATCTCGGCAGGAGCGGCTTCGTCCATGAGGCCGCCGACGGAGCCGCGGACGAGATGCCAGCCCGACCACAAGACATTGATCGCGACCAGCGCGGCGAGGAGCGGGTCGAGAATGAGATAGCCGGTGAGGCCGGCTGCCAGCACGCCGCCGATGACGCCGACGGAGGTCGCCACATCGGCGAACAGGTGCTTCGCATCCGCGATGAGGGCGGGGGAGCGGAAATGGCGACCCTGACGCAAAAGATGCGTCGCCCAGGCGGCGTTGAGGACGCCGGCGAGAGCGTTGATGAAAAGGCCGATTCCGAGGTCTTCGAGGACGATGGGCTCGAAAAATGCCTTCCACGCCTCATTCAGGATGAGGAGAGCGGCGCCGATGATGAGGATGCCTTCGGCGACGGCCGAAAAATACTCCGCCTTATGGTGCCCGAAAGGGTGACCATCATCGGGCGGACGAGCCGCCTGCCGCAGCGCGATAAAGGCTCCGGCGGCCGCGGCGAGGTTTACGAGGCTCTCGAGCGCATCGGAAAAGAGGGCGACGGAGCCCGTCAGCCTCCAGGCGAGAAGCTTGAGGGCGATTCCGGCCAATGCGACGACGATGGAGCCGAGCGCATAGGTCGCCGGCGCAGCCTTCGGCGCAGTCTGCGGCGATGGATTTGGCACTGCTCGTGTACCTATTGCCGGCGAAGGCGCTCGAGGAGGGCGCGTGTCGGATAGCCGTCCGCCGGGAGGCCGAAGGCACGCTGGGCCGCACGCACGCCTGCGCGCGTCTTCTGGCCGAGCCGCCCGTCCGGCGGCCCCGCGTCATAGCCCAGGCGATTGAGACGCGTCTGCACTTCGAGAAGCTCCTTCGAGGAAAGCATGGCGGCCGGATTTCCCCGCCGCATCGGCGGTGCCCCTGCGAGGCGGGTGGCGAAATAGGCGGCCGCCAGCGAATAATTCGAGGAATTGTTCCATTCCCAGAAAATGTCGAAGTTGCGATAGGCGAGAAATGCCGGCCCGTCACGCCCCATCGGCAAAACAAGTGCGGCATCCACACGATCTACGGGCAGGCGATCGCCGCCGCGGCGCCTCACTCCGTCGCGCGCCCAGTCTGCGCGGCTGCGATAACGGCCCCGTCCCGCCTCGTCCCAGGGGACGTTCGGGCCGACCTCCACCTCCTCGAGCCAGGGCTCGTTCGCGCGCCAGCCGAGATGGCGCAGAAACTTCGCCGCCGAGGCGAGCGCGTCGGGCACGCTCTTGACGAGATCGCGGCGTCCGTCGCCGTCGTAATCGACGCCGAACTTCAGATAGTTCGAGGGCGTGAACTGCACCTGTCCGATCTCTCCCGCCCAGGCCCCGCGCATTTCCTCAGGCGTCAGGTCGCCGCGTTCCAGAAGCACGAGGGCTGCAAAGAGTTCTTCGCGAAAAAGCTCCGAACGCCGGCAATCATAGGCGAGGGTGGCGAGCGACCGGAGTGAGGAGAACTCGCCCATATAGCCGCCGAAATCCGTCTCAAGGCCCCAGAAGGCGGCGAGCACCGGACCCTGCACACCGAAATCGCGTTCGATGGCCGCAAAGGTCGAGGCATAGCGATCGAGCATGGCACGCCCGCGCGACAGCCGGTTCTGCGAGATGAGACGGTCGGCGAAATCCGTGAAACTCAAGGAAAGGCTCGGCTGGCCGCGGTCGCGTGCCAGCACTTTGCTGTCGAGGCTCAGCCCCTGGAGCTGCGAAAGGCTGCGGCGCGTCAGCCCCTTCCTGGCGCCTTCCGCAGCGACGTCCGTGAGCCAGGCGTCAAAACTCTGTCCCTGCCGGCAGGAGGTGTCGGCGGCGCTCTCTCCGGCAGAGAAACCGAGGCAGAGAATGGTCAGAAGCGCCAGCGGGATGGCCCGACGCGGCGCGTGGCCGCCGCGGGCGGCTTTGAGGATCGAGAGATTTCGCATGGCGCGATGAGATCATGTCCGCCGCGAAACGGAAACCCCTTCCTGCGGGCAACCGTAAGCCCGTCGACGCGTTCCCATTGCACGAACCGAGCGGCACGCGCTGCCGCTCGCCCGAACAAGGAGAATGCTATGCCGAACGCTCTTTCCCGCAGCTACGCCGAACTCCGCGATACGCTGGAAAAACTGCAGGACAACCTCGAAGAGCGGGGACGTTCGGTCGCCGATACGGGCCACGACGTCGCGCGCCGAGCACGCCGTGCCAATCCATGGCGCCGCCCCGAACCGAATTGGTATGATCGACCCGCGCAATGGTATCATCACGGCAGCGATTACGTGCGGGAGCGCCCGGGCGTCGCCGGGCTCGTCGCGGCCGGCGCGGCGCTCGTTCTGGTCGGCGGTGCGATCTATGCGGCGCGCCGCACGAGCCTTTACATCGAAGAGCCCGATTACGACGTCGTCGATCGCAAGAGCGAGTTCGAGGTTCGCGAATACGGCAAGCAGGTGGTGGCGGAGGCCCACGCTACGGGGCGCCGAGATCAGGCCTTGAAGGCCGGCTTCCACAAGCTCGCCGATTACATTTTCGCCCGCCAGCGGCCGGGTAATAAGATCGCCATGACCGCCCCCGTCGTGCAGGCGCCGGTCGTGGGCGAGAATGGCCGGCGGCGCGGCTGGGCCGTGCGCTTCATCATGCCGGCGAAATGGAGTTTGGCGGATCTGCCGAAGCCGGCGCAGGACGATGTCGTTTTGAAGGAGATGTCGCCGCGTCGCGTGGCCGCCGTCAGGTTCTCCGGCCAGATGAACGATCGGCTGGCGCTGGAGAACCTGGAGGCTCTTCGCCTCTTCATCGAAGATCACGGTTTGAAGGCGATCGGCGAGCCGATCTACGCCTATTACAATCCGCCGATGACCCCGGGCTTCATGCGCCGCAACGAGATCATGGTGGAGGTCAGCGAGGCGTGAGGACGGACCTCTCCCGCCGGGCTCGCAGCGAGCCTCCATCCGTGGAACGAGCAGGGTCCGGCAAGGCCGGGCCCGCTTTGATCTTGGGGGCGGCGCTGGTGGGGCTCGGCCTCGGCGCCTATGCGATCGAGCGCATCATCCCGCGGCGTCCGATGCTCCGCGGGCGCGTCATTTACCGCGACGGCGATTATGAAATCCGCGACTATCCGGCTTTTCATGCCTTGGAGATGTCTCTCTACGGTGGTCGCGAAGACGCGCTTCAGCGGGCCTTCGAACGTCTGAGCACGGTGGACAGAGACGGGCAGGAGCGGGCCGTGCTTCTCGACCCGGTGATGCAATCCCTGCGTTCAAACGGGGCCGATGGGGACGGTGCCGATTTCGCCCATGGGCGCTGGTCCGTCCGTCTGCCTCTCATTGCGGCGCGGGGAGGTGATTCCGGCTTCGAAAGCGCCGACCCGCGCCTGCGGGTCATCTCGGTGCCGGCGCAACGCGTCGCCGTTCTTCGTTTCTCTTCGACGGAGCCTGCCGCCTTCGGCATCAATCGCGTGATGCTGGAAGATTTCGTGGAGGATGAAGGACTTGAAGCCGATGGGGCGGTTTTCTTCGCCTATTACGGGCTTTCTCGCGCCCTTCCTTTCGGCCGTCAGCACGAGGTCATTCTCCCAATCTCCACCTGAGCCGGGGGCGCATTGCCCCAAAATCCGGATTCGCAAGCCTTGTCCGAAGCTTAAGCCCGTCCGGAAATCTCCCTATCCGTTCCGCATTGTCGCCCAACTTCTCCGCGAAGCGCACCTCCGGGAAGAGAGCGGGGCTTTGACCCCGCCCACGCGGCAAAGGGAAAATGATGGGATATATCGGGCGCGCCTTCGAAGGCGCGGCACGGGGTGCGGCTGCGCTTCTGTTTGGTGCAACGCTGCTCGCCGCGGGCCATGCGCATGCGGCGGAGATTTACGACGGCCCGTTGCCTCAACCGAGGCCGGTTTCTGTGGGCCCTGCGGGCAAGCATGCGGATGCGTCGGAGATGCCGTCAAAGTCGGCGAGCGAATGTCTCGCCAAGGCGCTCTATTTCGAAGCACGTGGCGAGACCGCCAAGGGACAGCTCGCGGTGGGGCGTGTGATCCTCAACCGGGTCAAGGACAAGCATTATCCCGACACGATCTGTGGCGTGGTCTTTCAGAATGCCGAAAAGCGCAATCGCTGCCAGTTCTCTTTCGCCTGTGACGGCAAGCCCGATCTTGTCGCCGACAAGAAGAGCTGGCGCGATGTCCGGCGCCGCGCCAAGTGGTTGCTGGCGTGCAGGAAGGGCTGTGGCTCCAAGGGGCTTTGGAAAGGGCCTCTCTGGCAGTCCACGCACTATCACGCCGATTACGTGGCACCCGGCTGGGCGAACCGGTTGAAGCAGACCGGCCAGATCGGCACGCATCTGTTCTATCTGGAGGCGCGTGCCTGAGGCGCGATCAGGGATAGAGCCGTTGCTTCTGCCAGCCATTCTCGTGCGGGGTGAACCGAATCCGGTCGTGCAGACGGAAGGCGCCGTTGTCCCAGAACTCGATCTGGACGGGCACCAGCCGAAAGCCGCTCCAGAAGGGCGGCCGCGGCACCTTGCCGGTGCCGAAGCGGGCGGTCTCGGTCGCCACGGCCTTTTCCAGCGCAAAGCGGCTTTCGAGAGGGCGCGACTGGCGGCTTGCCCAGGCACCGATCCGGCTCATTCGGGGCCGGCTGTCATAATAGGCGTCGGCCTCTTCGTCGGACACCGCCTCGACATTGCCGCGGATGCGGATCTGCCGGGCGAGCGACTTCCAATGGAAGCACATCGCCGCCTTGGGATTGGCCGCGAGCTGTTCGCCCTTGCGGCTTTCAAGGTTGGTGTAGAACACGAAACCGCGCTCGTCCCAGCTCTTGAGAAGCACCATGCGCACGTCCGGCAGCCCCGTCTCATCGGCGGTTGCCACGGCGACGGCATTGGGATCGTTCGGCTCCGAAGCGGTCGCCTCGCGCATCCAATCTCCGAAGAGGGAAAAGGGATCGCCGTAGGCGGTAAAGTCACCGCTTGTTAACTCTGAGGGGGCATCTTTTCGCGGAAGAGTCATTTTGGTGTCGGTTATCAGTGTCGCGTATCAGCCCCTACCACGGTGAAGGCCCGCTCCTCCAGAAGCAAACGGTGCTGGCTGCCTTGCTCTCGGTCAGCCTCGCAGGCTGCGGCTCCATTACGATACCCTTCGGCGGTCGCGCCGATGAAAGCCCCGCGATCACCACCGGTTCGATCGGACCTGCCGTCGTCGTGCAGGAGCCGCTGCCGGAGGCATTGTCGTATTCCGATGCCGCACGAATCGGCCAGACGGCCGGGATCGCCGGCATCGACACGCTGCCGAAGGATGGTATCGACTGGATCAACGAGGTCACCGGTTCGGCCGGCAAGGTGCGGCCGCTGTCGCAGATCTCGCAAAACGCCACCCGCACCTGTCGCGACATCGAAGCCACGGTGACGAGCGTCGGCGGGGTCCACCGATTCGGCGGCACATTGTGCAAGGACCAGACAAGCGGCGTCGTGCAAATGGAGGCTCTCGCGACCGAGCCGAGTTAGGCGTGCGGGCGACAGTGGCATTTTCAACGTGCCGTTCCCATATTTTGGCCGTACGTTATGCCAAATCGGGAAAGGAGATCCATGCGCGACCCCTATGATGTCTTGGGTCTGTCACGCACGGCGAGCGCCGCCGAGATCAAGCGCGCCTACCGCAAGCTGGCCAAGGCCAACCATCCGGACCACAACGCCGGCGACCCGAAGTCGGCCGAGAGGTTCGCCGAGGTCAATGCCGCTTACGAGATCCTAGGGGACAAGGACAAGCGTGAGAAGTTCGACCGCGGCGAGATCGATGCCGAGGGCAAGCCTCGCTTTGCCGGCTTCGAGGGTTTTGCCGGCGGTGGTGCGCAAAATGCTGACTTCGACCCACGCAGTTTTTCCGATATCTTTTCAAGCTTCGGCCGGGGCGGCGGCGGCGGACGTGCGCGCAGCTTCCGGTTTTCCAGCGGAGGCCGCGGGCCTCGCGCCACGCATACGGGCGGGATGGATGAGGAAGACGTGCTGAATTCCATCTTCGGCGCCTTCGGTGGTGCGCAGGGGGCCGGCCCCCAGGCTGGCGCGGGACGGCGGGCAGGCGCTTCGGCGCAGCCGCCGAAAGGCACCGACCTGAAGGCTGAAGTCGCGGTGACGCTGGAAGACCTCGTGGCCGGGAAGAAGCCCACCGTGACGCTGCCCGACGGGCGCGACGTGGCGCTGACCCTGCCGAAAGGCGTGAAGGACGGTCAGGTGATCCGCCTCCGCGGCCAGGGCTATGCTTCGCCGCAGGGCGGGCCTTCGGGCGATGCGCGGATCACCGTGCGTTTCGTACCGCATCCGCGCTTCAAGGTGGACGGTTCCGATCTGAGGACGGACGTCGCCGTTTCGCTGGAGGATGCCGTCCTCGGCGGCAAGGCGACGGTTCCGACCATCGAAGGCAATGTGAGCCTGACTGTGCCGCCGCAGACGAGCGGCGGGCGGGTGATGCGGCTCAAAGGCAAAGGCCTTCCGACGTCCACGGGCGGGCGCGGCGACCTTCTCGTGTCCCTCCGCATCACGCTGCCGGAGACGCATGATGCGGAGTTGGAAGCTTTGATGAAGAAGTGGCGTGCGACCAAGGCGGAGCGCAAAGCCTCCGCCTGAGTCCTCTTCACGGGATCATCTGAGAGACGATGAGTGTCAGCCGACCGGCTTCAAAGAGGCCGGCGGCTGGCTGTCCGCCGGCAGGAAGAAATCCGGCTGCAGAGCGACCGTCGGATCGACCCGGTATTGATCGAAGTCGCTGACGCCTTCGCCGGCCAGAAACGTGTCGTCGATCAGGAAATTCCCGGTGAAGTCACGTGACGGCTTCTGGAAGATGCGCCAGGCCGCGTCCGCCAGGATGTCCGGCTTGCGGGAGGCGCGCATCATCGCGTCTCCTCCGACGACGTTCTTGATGGCCGCCGTGGCGATGGTCGTGCGCGGCCACAGCGCGTTGACCGCGATCCCCTTCGGACGGAATTCGCCGGCAAAGCCCAGAACGCAAAGGCTCATGCCGTATTTCGCCAGCGAATAGGCGACATGCGGCGCGAACCATTTCTCGGTGATGTCGAGCGGCGGCGACAGCATGAGAACGTGCGGGTTCTCCGCCTTCTCCAGGAAGGGCAGCGCCGTCTTGGTGACGAGGAAGCTGCCGCGCGTGTTGACCTGATGCATCAGGTCGAAGCGGCGCATCTCGGTGTCGGGCGTCTTCGTCAGCTGGATGGCGGAGGCGTTGTTGACGACGATGTCGATGCCGCCGAAGGTCTCGGCCGTCTTCGCCACCGCCTCCTTGACGGCCGCCTCCTCGCGGATGTCGACTTCGAGCGGCAGCGCCTTGCCGCCGGTCTTCTCGATGGCTTCGGCAGCCGTGAAGATCGTGCCTTCGAGTTTCGGATGCGGGCGTGCCGTCTTGGCGGCGACGGCCACATTGGCACCATCGGCCGCGGCCTTGAGGGCGATGGCGAGGCCGATGCCGCGCGAGGCCCCGGTGATGAACAGCGTCTTGCCGGAAAGGCTCATGAGCAGCCGCCTTCGGTCGAAAAAATCCTGGGCATTCGTTTCTCCCTGAAGCTCTTATGAATTGAGAAAAGCGGCGAAGGCGGCCTGCGCCTCCGCGCTCTGCAGCCGCTTTGAAAAGAGCGCGGCCTCCTTGTCGATGCGCGCCATGACGTCTTCGCCATTGCCGCGCAGGAGCCGCCGCGAGGCGAGCATCGCCTGCCGGGGCTTGGCGGCGAGACGGGCTGCAGCCGCAAGAGCCGCCTCTTCGGCGGCACCGTCCGGCACCGTGCGGTTGACGAGGCCGGCGATCGCCGCGTCCTCGGCGCTGAAAGATGCCCCCATGACCAGGAGCTCGAAAGCCTTCTGATGGCCCATGACGCGGGGTGCGAGCAGGCTCGACGCGGCCTCCGGCACCAAGGCGAGATCGACGAAGGGCGTGCGAAACGTGCTCGGCTCCGACGCGACGACGTAGTCGCAATGCATGAGGAGCGTCGTGCCGATGCCGACGGCGAGGCCGTCGACGCCGGCAATCAGCGGGCGGTCGCTGATGGCGAGCTCTTTCAGAAAATTGAGGATGTCTTCCGCAATGCCCTGACCGCCCGACACGCGCACGAGATCGGCGATGTCGTTGCCGGCGCAGAACGTGCCCGGGTGGCCGAGAAACACGCAGGCCGCGATCTCCTCGTTTTCGGCCGCACCGCGCAGCGCCTTCACCATCTCGTGGTACATGGCGGTCGTCAGCGCGTTCTTCTTCTGCGGCCGGTTGAGGCGAATGATGCGGATGAGACCGTTGCCCTCCGTCGGGCGGTCTTCGATGACGATGTCGCTCATAAATCCTTCCTGCTTCGCCCTTCCGGGCCGGATGTCATTGAGGGGGCTCGTTTCACTGGAAGCTCGCAAGTGTTTCCGCCGGCACCTGGAGAACCGACTGGCCGCCTTCCTTGATCTCCGCCAGCAGCGCCTCGGTCTGCGGACAGAGCCGCTCGCAGAAGCTGCGCGCCGTGGCGATCCTGAGCCGGTCCGCCTCGCTTTCGGTCGGATCGGAGGAGATCGCCCCTTGCGCGAGATAGGCGCCGCCGGCCGTCAGGCCGAAGAGCCTGAGATAGGGAGTGGCACCGCACAAGGCGCCTTCCATCCGGCCTTCGGCCATCTCCTGGAGGAGGTATTCGCTCGCCGCACGGCAATGCGCGATCGAGGCGGCCACCCGCTCGCCGATCTTTCCCATTTCGTCGCGGTTGGACGCACGCGCGGCCTCGGCGATCGCGGCGAGCTCCTCGAGATAGGCGCGCACGCAGGCGCCGTCCGATTGCGGCAGCTTGCGCGTGAGGAGATCGATCGCCTGGATGCCGTTGGTGCCCTCGTAGATCGGGAAGATGCGGGCATCGCGCAGATGCTGGGCCGCTCCCGTCTCCTCGATATAGCCCATGCCGCCATAAACCTGGATGCCCATGGAGGCGACATCGACGCCGCAATCGGTGGAAAACGCCTTGGCAATCGGCGTCAGGAGAGACGCGCGTTCGTTCCAGAAGCGCCTGCCGTCGCCGTTCGTCTCGGGGCCGGGTGCACCGGCTTCCGCCAGATCGATCGCATGCGCACAGGCATAGCAGATCGCGCGGCTCGCCTGGGTCAGCCCGCGCATCGCGAGAAGCGTGCGGCGGATGTCCGGGTGCTCGACGATGGGGCTCATCTCGCCGTCTTTCGGCGCATGGGGGGCTTTGCCCTGGCGCCGCTCCAGCGCATAGGCGGCAGCTTCCTGAAGCGCGCGTTCAGCGACGCCCACGCCTTGGATGCCGACCATGAGACGGGCATTGTTCATCATCGTGAACATGCAGGCGAGGCCGCGGTTCTCCTCGCCGATGAGATAGCCGACGGCTCCCGGCTCGTCGCCGTAATGGCCGTCGCCGTAGAGCATCGTGCAGGTCGGAGAGGCGTTGATGCCGAGCTTGTGTTCGATCCCGGCACAGAAGACGTCGTTGCGCGCGCCGAGCGAGCCGTCCTCGTTGACGAGATATTTCGGCACCAGGAAGAGAGAGATGCCCTTGGTGCCTGCGGGTGCGTCCGGAAGGCGGGCCAGCACGGTGTGGACGATATTGCCGGCCATATCGTGCTCGCCATAGGTGATGAAGATCTTCTGCCCGAAGAGGCGGTAGGTGCCGTCGTCGCGCCGTTCCGCGCGGCAGCGGAGCGCTCCGAGATCGGAGCCGGCCTGCGGCTCCGTCAGGTTCATCGTGCCGGTCCACTCTCCGGAGACGAGCCTTGCGAGATAGCGCTGTTTGATCTCTTCGGTGGCGTGCAGCTTGAGGGCTTCGACCGCGCCGACGGTCAAGGTCGGGCCGAGCGCGAAGGCCGCGCAGGCGGAGTTCCAGATGTCGAAGGCTGCGACCGCGAGCGACACGGGCAGATCCTGTCCGCCGAATTCCTCCGGTCCCGACAGCGCGTTCCAGCCGGCCTCGCACCAGGCCGAATAGGTCTTCGCCCAGCCTTCCGGCAATGTCACGCCGCCGTTGTCGTAGGTCGACGCACGCTGATCGCCGATCTTATTGAGGGGCGCGATCTCGTCGGAAGCGAAACGGCCCGCCTCCTCCAGAATGGCGTCCAGAAGGTCGCCGCTCAGCTCGCCCAGATGGCCGGCCTCGATGGCCGGCGACAGGCCGATGACATGCTTGAGCGTAAAGGCGATCTCGGCAACGGGTGCGCGATACATCAGGCTCCTCCCTGGGGCATTTGTCGGTTTCCCCCTGAACTCGTCTCGTTTGGCTCGACCAATTTTAAAGCTTCGACACGGCGCTGACTTGACGGAGCAGGCAGCGCGCGCGATCCAAATCGGCAGCACCGCCTTATGTGCCGTTGACGTAAGCTGCAATCAAGCGATGGAGTGGAATGTACGCCAAAAGACTGCTCTGGCAGGAAACCGGCAACGACGAGCTTCTTGCCGAGGCAGCGGACATTCTGCGGGCTGGCGGTCTCGTCGCGATTCCGACGGAAACCGTCTACGGGCTGGCGGCGGACGCCACCAATGGCGAGGCAGTGGCGCGGATCTTCGAAGCCAAGGGCAGGCCGCGCTTCAACCCGTTGATCGCGCATGTGGCCGATACCGCGATGGCGGGCCGCTGCGGCGAACTGAAGGGCGATGCGCTCCGTCTGGCGGCGCATTTCTGGCCGGGGCCGCTGACACTGGTTGTGCCGCTGGCCGTTCCGTCCGGTGGGCCGCTTGCGGGCGAGCCCGTCGTGCATCCGCTGGTGACGGCGGGGCAGAAGAGTATTGCTTTGCGGCGCCCGATAGGACCGACGGCCGAACTCATCGCCCGCTTCGGGCGGCCGCTCGCCGCGCCGAGCGCCAATCGCTCGGGGCAATTGAGTCCGACGCGTGCTGGCCATGTTCTTGAACAGCTTGGCGATCGAATCGATGCCGTCATCGATGCCGGCCCGTGCACGGTAGGGTTGGAATCGACCATCGTTGCAATCAGCGACGAAGGGCCGCGGCTTCTGCGTCCGGGCGGTTTGGCGGCGGAGGCGATAGAAGAGCTTCTCGACCGCAGATTGCGGCGTCTCGCACCTGGCGCGCATGTGGAAGCACCCGGAATGCTGGCGAGCCATTATGCCCCGCGGGCCGCTCTGCGGTTGAATGCGACGCGCGTCGAAGCCGGCGAGGCGCTTCTCGCTTTCGGGGAAAAGGCCCCGGAAAACGCCGCTGCGGCCGTCGTGAGCCGGAATTTGAGCGTCACCGGCGACCTCGTCGAAGCGGCTTCACGGCTTTTCTCCGACCTTCATGCGCTCGATGAAAGCGGGGCGGCGGTGATCGCCGTCGCGCCGATCCCCGCACACGGTCTCGGCGAGGCGATCGCCGACCGCCTGCGCCGCGCGGCGGCGCCGCGGCCTGGCCCCGCCTCTTCCGGTTGAGCGGGCGTCATCCAAAATGGTCGTTGCGTCCGATGCAACCTTGGCGGAAATGTTACGCCCCCATGACTTGGCCGCACGGCCCTGCTAGAGCTTGCTGGTGACGACACTTCTCCTTCATCACGCCGACTTCCTCGACCATCTGACCGCGCCGGGACATCCGGAGCGGCCGGATCGCCTGAAAGCGCTGCATGCGGCGCTCGATCATGAGGCGTTTTCCTCTCTCCTGCGCGAAGAGGCTCCGCTCGGGGACAAGGATGTCGCCGCTCTCGCGCATCCTCAGGAATATGTCGACCGCGTGCACCGCGCCATTCCGGAGGTGGGGCTCGCCAGCATCGATGCCGACACCGTCGTGTCGCCCGGCTCGTGGAATGCCTGTCTGCGGGGTATCGGCGCCATCTGCCGCGCCGTCGATGCGGTGGTGTCGCGCGAGGTGAACAATGCCTTCGCCGCGATCCGCCCGCCCGGGCATCATGCGGAAAACGACACCGCCATGGGCTTTTGCGTCTTCAACAACGCGGCTGTGACGGCGCGCTATGCTCAGAAACAGCATGGGCTGGAGCGCGTGGCCATCGTCGATTGGGACGTCCACCACGGCAACGGCACCCAGGACATTTTCTGGTCCGACCCCAGCGTGCTTTACGCTTCCACGCACCAGATGCCGCTCTATCCCGGCACGGGCGCGCGCTCGGAAACCGGCGTCGGCAATATCGTCAACGCCCCCCTTGCCGCAGGCGACGGCAGCGACCATTTTCGCCAGGCCTTCAACGAACGCATCCTGCCTTCGGTGAAGAATTTCGCCCCGGACCTGATCATCATCTCGGCCGGTTTCGACGCCCATCACCGCGATCCTCTGGCAGAGCTCAATCTCGAGCATGAGGATTTCGCCTGGGCGACCGGCAAGCTGATGGATCTGGCCGATGACCATGCCGGCGGCCGGCTCGTCTCGGTGCTGGAGGGCGGATACGATCTGCGCGGTCTGGCGGTCTCCGCCGCCGCCCATATCCGCATGTTGATGAGCGCATGAGGCAGCTTGATGAATGACGACAAGAGCGACGCGATCGAAACGATGTCTTTCGAGACCGCGCTTGCCGAACTTGAGAAGATCGTAACGGACCTGGAGCGCGGCGAGGTGCCGCTGGAGCGCTCGGTGGCGCTTTACGAGCGGGGCGAGAAGCTGAAGAAACGTTGCGAAACGTTGTTGTCGCAGGCTGAAGAGCGGGTGGAGAAGATCCGGGCCGGCAGCGACGGCAATGCGGCCGGCACGGTTCCCCTCGATGCCGAGTAATTGCTGACGCCGCCATTGCTTTTTGCCGCGTCGCGGCGTCGCTTGCGGCGTCTTACGATTTGCGCCAAAGGCCTCGAATGGCTAAGGTCTGAACTCGTTTTTCCTGCATCCGTAGGATGTCATGTCTGACACTACTCCTCACACGCCACTTCTGGACCAGATCAAATCTCCGGAAGATCTTCGCCGCCTGAGCGATCGCGATCTGCGCCAGCTTGCCGATGAATTGCGTCTTGAAATGATCGACGCCGTGTCTGTGACCGGCGGCCATCTCGGGGCGGGCCTCGGCGTCGTAGAGCTCACCGTGGCCATCCACCGGGTCTTCAACACGCCGCGCGACAAGCTGATCTGGGATGTGGGGCATCAATGCTACCCGCATAAGATCCTGACGGGTCGGCGCGACCGTATCCGCACTCTTCGCCAGGGCGGCGGTCTTTCCGGTTTCACCAAGCGGGCGGAATCCGCCTACGATCCGTTCGGCGCCGGGCATTCCTCGACCTCGATCTCCGGCGGCCTCGGCATGGCCGTGGCGCGTGATCTGCAGGATGAGGATTTCAACGTCATTTGCGTCATCGGCGATGGGGCGATGTCGGCCGGTATGGCCTACGAGGCGATGAACCAGGCGGGGCATCTCGGCTCCCGGCTGATCGTCATTCTCAACGACAACGACATGTCGATCGCTCCGCCGAGCGGTGCGATGAGCGCTTATCTCGCGCGTCTCGTCTCCGGTCAGGCCTATCTGTCTCTGCGCGACGCGGCCAAGCAGCTCGCCAAGCGGCTTCCGCTGGCCGATCTCCTGCACGAAAAAGGCCGGCGCGCGGAAGAATATGCCCGCGGTTTCTGGACCGGCGGCACGCTCTTCGAAGAACTTGGCTTCTATTATGTCGGCCCGATCGACGGCCACAATCTGAACCATCTCCTGCCGGTCCTGCGCAATGTGCGCGACGGGCACAAGGGGCCGGTTCTGGTCCATGTCGTGACCCGAAAGGGCAAGGGATATGGACCGGCGGAGGCTTCCGCCGACAAATATCACGGCGTCTCGCGCTTCAACGTCATCACCGGCGAACAGGCCAAGGGTCGCTCCAACGCCCCGTCCTACACGAAGGTTTTCGCGACGAGCCTCGTTCAGGAGGCGAAGGAAGACGACAAGATCGTGGCGGTGACGGCGGCAATGCCGGCCGGCACGGGTCTCGACATTTTCCAATCGGAGTTCCCCGAGCGGACTTTCGATGTCGGCATCGCCGAGCAGCATGCCGTGACGTTTGCGGCCGGGCTCGCCGCCGACGGCATGAAGCCTTTTGCGGCGATCTATTCCACCTTCATGCAGCGCGCCTACGATCAGGTCGTCCACGACGTGGCGATCCAGAACCTGCCCGTGCGTCTCGCCATGGACCGCGCCGGTCTCGTCGGCGCAGACGGGCCGACGCATGCCGGCGCTTATGACGTCGCCTATATGTCGTGTCTTCCGAACATGGTGGTGATGGCGGCCGGCGATGAGGCCGAGCTCCGCAACATGGTGCGCACCGCCGTCGCCTATGACGAGGGCCCGATGGCCTTCCGTTATCCGCGCGGCGAGGGACGTGGCGTGGAGATGCCTGAGCGTGGCGAAATCCTCGAGATCGGTCGCGGCCGTATCCTCAAGGAAGGCACCAAGGTTGCGATTCTGTCGCTCGGCGGACGGCTGGTGGAGGCTCTCTCGGCGGCCGAGACGCTGGAGCGCAGCGGTCTTTCGACGACGGTGGCCGATGCCCGCTTCGTCAAGCCGCTCGACACCGATCTCGTGCTGCGGCTGCACCGCGAGCATGAGGTCGTGGTGACGATCGAGGAGGGATCGGACGGTGGCTTCGGCAGCCGTGTGCTCTCCTTCCTCGCCAATGCCGGCAAGCTGGAGGAGGGGGCGCGGATCCGCACCATGACGCTCCCTGACCGCTTCATCGACCACGACAAGCCCGAAGTGATGTACGCGGCCTGCGAGCTCGACGCGAATGCGATCGTGGCGCGTGTCTTCCACGCCCTTGGCCGCGACGTGCCGGAGGCGGCCCGCGCCTGACGAAAAAGGCCCGGCGGATAGGCCGGGCCTCGCTTCTATCCAGAATGGGCGAGACAGGCGCGGCGGAGAGATCGCCGCGCCTTTTTGTCGTGCGCCCTTACTGCTGGGCCTGCTCGTCGTCGATCACCATGCAGCCGACCCGGCTGCCGGCATCGCCCGAAGGCTGGCTTCCGTAATCGTCGGCCCCGGCATGGATCATCAGGGCAGAGCCGTCGTCATCCATCAGCGGCGCGTCGCCGTCGTGGAAGCGCACGCGCGTGTTGAACACGTCGAGTTTCGTTGCCTGGCCGTCGACGACCTCGAAGTTCGGCATATCGCCGGCATGCATGCCGCCTTCTGTCATGATGCCGTGCTTGGCGTCGGTCGGGTTGTAATGGCCGCCGGACTTCTTGAAGTCGGGTGCGTCCGAACAATCGCCGGTTTCATGGAAATGCAGGGCATGCACGCCGGGCTCGAGCGCACCCTCGTTGATGACGAGCTGCAGGAGCACACCGTTGGGCGTATCCGTCAGATGTGCCTCGCCGATCGTCCCGTCCTTGCCGGTGATCGATCCCGAATAGGTGCTGTCTTGTGAGACGTTCTGTGCGAGGGCCGGGGCCATTGCGGTACTTGCCATGAGGGCGCAGGCGGCGACGGCGAGAAGTCGCATATCGGGTCTCCCTTTGGGGTTTCGTCCTGGGCTGTCCAACACGATCTCCGGCGCGAAGTTCCGCAAGGCGTCGGTGCCTGCCGAAAAGATCGAAGCTCCTGGCCCATGTGGCGGCCCCTACGTGCCCTCGCCCAGACTGGACTCGGCGCCGGAGAGTTGTGCGGCGACGGCTGCCTTGTCGATGACGGACCAGACATTCCGGATCCGTCCGTTCTCGACTTCGTAGAAGACATTCTCGCTGAACTGCACGCGCTTGCCGTTCACCGGCAGGTCGAACAGTGTTCCGGCCGGCGTGCAGTCGAACCACAGCCGGCTTGCGATCATCGGGGGGTCGCAAACGAGACGCTCGATTTTGAAATAGAGATCAGGGATCGATCTGTGGTCTTCCACGAGCATGGCCTCGTACCCATGCAGACCGAGCGACTTGCCGTTATAGTGGACATCGCGGCTGACGTAGAGGTGAAGATCCTCCCAATCCTGCCGGTTCAGGCAGTCGATATAGGCGCGATAAAAGGCGGCAATTTCCTGCAGGTCCATGCGCATCCCTCGCGAAACTGGGGTCTTCGTATCTGTCTTCACGCGGTCGGCCGGCAACCATATGTCGCTTTTGTCCCGCGGTGAAAGGCGCCCTCGACACGACGCCCCACGGATCGTTGCGAGGCTATGAGCTTGGAGCTCTGTGCGTCGCGGCCATCGCCTGGCCGAGACGAAGGGGAGCGAGGCGATCTCATATTATGATTTGAATATACACCGATGGGTTGCATTTTTATTGGCGTCCCTACAGCCAGAAATGAGGGTCAAAGAACCGGATCTCGCTTCAGGCGGCGGCTTTGTGTCCGATAGGCAGCCGCTTCCGAATTTGAGAAGATTCCCGTAATGGGCGAGGTTCCGGATGCGGCTCTGGGTTTCACTGCTGATTGCGTGCATTCTGACTGCGCTTGCACTGCTTTTCATGATATTCGGCGGCCACCCCGACGAACCCTATACGCTGCTCGCTCATGAGCTTGTGCTCGCTGATTTCGTTTTCCATTGAAGCTTTCTCGTTTGTCGCCAGGCCGGCCTTCGCCAAAGCGGGCGCCAGCTGGCCAGCCGTCATGGGGACGGCCGGATGAGCGCGCGTCTTCGTCTTGATGAAGCGGTCGTCGCGGCCGGACTTTTGCCGAGCCGCGCCCGCGCCCGCGACGCGATCCGCCGGGGGACGGTGACGGTGAACGGCGAAACGGCGCTGAAGCCCGCAACTCCGGTGACGGCGGATGCGGCCCTGGCGATCGGCGATCCCGCCGCCGCCTATGTGTCGCGCGCGGCCATGAAGTTGAAGGCCGGGCTCGACACTTTCGGCTTCGAGCCCGAAGGCCGGACGGTCCTTGATCTCGGCGCGTCGACCGGCGGCTTCACGCAGCTCCTTCTGGAAAGAGGCGCAAAGCATGTCGTCGCCATCGATGTCGGCCACGGCCAGATGCATGAAAGCCTTGCGGGCGACCCGCGCGTGCAGCTCGTCGAAGGGGTCAACGCCCGCAATCTCTCAGAGGCGCATCTCGATGGACATTCCGTGCAGGCGATAACCGCCGATCTCTCTTTCATCTCGCTCCGGCTTGCCCTGCCGCCGGCGTTGGAACTCGCCGCGCCCGGGAGCTGGGGTGTCTTTCTGGTCAAGCCGCAATTCGAGCTCGGCCGCGAGGCACTCGGGCGCGGGGGCATCGTCCGCGACCGAAAGGCCGCAGACGGCGCCGCCGAGGCGCTGAAAGGCTGGCTCGAGGGACGGCTCGGCTGGCGCGCGGTGGGGCTTTGTCCGGCGCCCTTCACCGGAGGCGACGGCAACCAGGAATTCTGCCTTGGGGCCTGGCGTGAGTGACATTGTCGACATCGACCGGATCGGCCATCGCGGCGACGGCGTCGCGGAGACGCCGGAAGGACCGCTTTTCGTCCCCTACACGCTCGCGGGCGAGCGCGTGCGCGTCGAGCGCCGCGGCCGGCGGGCCGAAGCCGTCGAGATTGTGGAAGCCGCGCCGGACCGGGTCGCGGCGCCCTGTCCGCATTTCGGCCCGCGTCTCGGCGCGCAGCAGGGAGGATGCGGCGGCTGTGCGCTGCAGATGCTGCCGATCGAGGAGACGCGCCTCCTGAAGCGTCGCTTCGTCGTCGACGCGCTCGCCAAGAGCGGCCTTGAGACGGAAATCCGCCCGGCCTTCGGCGCACCGCTCGGTGCCAGGCGCCGTGCCGTCTTCTCGGCGACGCTCGCAGGGCGAAAAATCCTCTTCGGCTTTCATGAACGCGGTTCGCGGCGCATCGTCGATCTGACGACATGTCTCGTCGTCCGTCCGGCGATCGTCTCCGCATTGCCGCTTCTGCGCCGCCTGGCGCAGATCCTCGCCCGCCCCAAACGCGAGCTTCGTCTCACCGTTCTGGAGACGCGGTCCGGGCTCGATATCGCAGGCGAGGGGGCCGGCGCCGTGCCGGCCGCCGCGGCGGCGCGCATCGCCGAGCTTCTGGCGGGACAGGGCGTCGCCCGCCTCGTCGTCGACGGCGATATTTTGTTCCAGCTCGAAGAGCCGCAGCTCGAGGTCGGGGGCGTCAACGTTTCACCCCCACCCGGTGCCTTCGTTCAGGCCTGCCGCGAGAGCGAAGCGGCGATGGGGAGGCTCGTTGCGGAACATTGCGCGGGCGCAAAGCGTGTCGCCGATCTCTTCTCCGGGCTCGGGACGTTTTCCTTCATCGCCGGCCGCACGGCGCGGGTGACGGCCGTCGAGGCCGAAGGAGCGGCGCTTGCCGCACTCGCCAATGCCGTGCGCGGAGCCGAGGGGCTTAAGCCGGTGGAGACGCTCGCCCGCGATCTCTTGCGCTTTCCCTTGGCGCCCAACGAGCTGTCCCGCTCCGACGCCGTCATTCTCGATCCGCCCTGGGATGGGGCGCGGGCGCAGGCGGAAAGCCTCGCCGCTTCGAAGGTCGCACGCGTTGCCTTCGTGTCCTGCAATCCGGCCAGCCTCGCGCGCGATCTGCGCATTCTGGTGGATGGCGGTTATCGATTAAAATCAGTGACTCCGATCGACCAATTCGTCTATTCAGCGGAGACGGAAGCAGTCGCTCTCCTGGAACGCGAATAGCGCTCGACTTCCGCGCTCGCGCACCCCATTTCTGTTTCAGGAGAGGTTCATGGCGTCTGTGTCGATAGAGGATTGGACAAGCGGAATGCGCTATGCGGCGACGCAGGGTGCGCGCGTCGCCTGGTACACCGGCCATGGCCTTGTGATGCGCCGCATGGTGCGCCGGATTGCAGCGCGCCATCCCGAGGCGACGCCGCGTGTCCAGACGCCTTCCACCCCGGTTCCTTCGATGGGCAAGCTGTTGCGCGACGTGGCGGCGCTCCTGGCCCGCGATTATGCCAATGCGCGCGCCGGCCTCTACCCTCTGCCGGACGACGAAGAAGCGGATTTCCGCCAGCTCGTCGCGACCTCGCGCGCGTTTTTTCGCGGATGTGCCGGAGGTCGCGCGTCGCCGCCGCGAGGGCGCTCACCAGGAGATCGGGGCCACCTTCGAAGGTCGCCGGCCGCGCTATTATATGCAGAACTTCCACTTCCAGAGCGGCGGCTGGATGACCGAGGAATCCGCCCGTCTCTACGATATGCAGGTGGAAGTTCTCTTCTCGGGCGCCGCCGGTGCAATGCGCCGTCAGGCGCTCGTGCCGGTCGCCAACGCTCTGAAGGGCCGTGATCAACGCGCCTGTCTGGCCGCCGACATCGCCTGCGGCACCGGCCGGTTCACGGCGGAGCTGCGTGGGGCCTATCCGCGGCTGCCGCTTTTTGCGACCGATCTGTCGGAATCCTACCTGAACGAGACGCGCCGCCATATCGGCCGCGTGGCGACGCTGAGACCGTCCGTCGCGAAGGCCGAAGCGCTGCCGCTCGCCGATGCGAGCCTCGACGTCGCGACGGCCATCTATCTCTTCCACGAACTGCCGCCGAAGGTGCGCCGCCAGGTGGCGGAAGAGATCGCCCGCGTGATGAAGCCGGGCGGCACCTTCGTTCTGGTCGATTCGCTGCAGACGGGCGACGCGCCGGATTATGACGGGATTCTGGAAGTCTTCCCGCAGCTCTTCCACGAGCCCTATTACCAGGGCTACCTCAAGGAAGATCTGGCGCGCATTTTCGCGCCGCACGGGCTCGTCCTCAAGGAAAGCCGCAACGCCTTCTTCTCCAAGGTCATGGAGTTTCGTAAGGAACGGCCGAGCTGATGCGGCGTGTTTCGATCCTGTTCCTGGCGTTTCTCTGTTTCATCGTCGGCGTCGCCTTCATCGCGACACCGATCCCCCTCGGCGCGCCGCTTTTTGCGCTGTCGCTCGTTCTGATCGTGGCCTCGAGCCGCTCGGCCACCCGCCTCGTCACGGGCGTGCGCATCCGTGCGCCGCTTTTCGATCGCGGCGTCGGCTTTCTGGAGCGTCGCGCCGGGCGCCTCGGGCGTATTCTCAGGAAAACGAGCCCGCGGCGCTATCCCCGCAGGCCCGTCGTCTGAGACCCGAAACGCCGGCCGATACGTCAGCCGTCGAGAATTTCCGTATCTTCGATCTCGATGCCGAAGCCTTTGAGGCCGACATAATGGCGCTCGCGCGTCGCGAGCAGCCGGATCGAGTGCACGCCGAGATCGCGCAGGATCTGTGCGCCGAGGCCGACTTCCCGCCAGGCTTCCTTGCGGCCTTCCGCCGAAGCGTGGGCCTCGCCGCCCTCGATGTCGCGCATGCGCCGTGACTGCCGTGCGACGCCAACGGAACCGTCGCGCAGATAGACGATGACGCCGCGGCCGCGCCTGGCGAAATCCTGCATCACGTCGTCGAGCATCTTTTTGGTGCCGAAGACGTCGTCGAGGACGGATTCCAGATGCAGGCGAACCGGAATTCCCTTCCCGTCGCGGATATCGCCGAAGACGACCGCGAGATGATCCATGGGATCGAGCGGGGTGACGAAGCTGTAGGCCGTCGCCGGGCCGGCAGGCGTGGAGATCTTTTGTTCGGTGACGCGCTCGATGAGCTTCTCGTTGCGCTGCCGCCAGGCGATGAGGTCGGCAACGGAGACGCGCACGAGATTGTGCTTTTCGGCGAAAGCCCGCACCTCTTCGCCACGCGCCACGGTGCCGTCGTCATTGACGAGCTCGGAGAGGACGCCGACGGGCGGCAGGCCTGCGAGCTTGCAGAGATCGACACAGGCTTCCGTGTGGCCGGAGCGGACGAGAACGCCGCCGTCGCGTGCAAGAAGCGGGAACACGTGGCCCGGACGCACGAAATCGGCGGCGCCGGTATTGGCATTGGCGAGGGCCCGCACGGTCGCCGTGCGCTCTTCCGCCGAAATGCCAGTGGTGAGCCCGTGACGGAAATCGACGGAAACGGTGAAGGCCGTGTTGAGCGGCGCGTCGTTGGCGCTCACCATCGGATCGAGGCGCAGCCGCTCCGCCATGTCGCGCGGCAGCGGCGCGCAGACGATGCCGCTCGTATGGCGGATGATGAAAGCCATCTTCTCCGCCGTGCAATGGACCGCGGCGACGAAGAGATCGCCTTCGTTCTCGCGGTCGTCGTCATCGGTGACGACGACAATTTCGCCGCGTTCGAAGGCGCGTATCGCCTCCGCGACTTTTCCAACCTGTTCGCTCATATCTATATCTGACTGCCGCTTTGGGCTCTTTGCCTGAGATAATGGTCGGCAAGGACGAGCGCCATCATGGCCTCGCCCACCGGCACAGCACGGATGCCGACACAGGGATCGTGCCGGCCTTTGGTGAAGACGTCGACCTCTTCGCCCGTCGCCGTTACGCTCGGCACCGGCGTCAGGATGGAAGAGGTGGGTTTGACGGCGAAGCGCACGACCACCGGCTGTCCGGTGGAAATGCCGCCCAGAACGCCGCCGGCATTGTTGGACAGAAAACGCGGCCGCCCGTCATTGCCGGCGCGCATCGGATCGGCGTTTTCCTCGCCGCGAATGCGCGCCGCTTCGAAACCGTTGCCGATTTCGACGCCCTTCACCGCGTTGATCGACATCATCGCCGAAGCGAGATCCTGGTCGAGCTTGCCGTAGATCGGGGCGCCGATGCCGGCCGGCACGCCTTCAGCCACGACCTCCACGATCGCCCCGACCGAGGAGCCGGACTTGCGGATCTCGTCGAGATGGGCGGCCCATTTTTCGGCCGCTTCCGCATCGGGCGAGAAGAAGGGATTGTTGGCGGTCTCCGCCCAGTCGAAGCGGTCGCGGTCGATCGCGATGCCACCGAGCTCAACGAGCGCGCCGCGGATCGTGACGTTCGGCAGGATTTTTCGGGCGATCGCTCCGGCTGCGACCCGCATCGCCGTTTCGCGGGCCGAGGACCGGCCCCCGCCGCGATAATCGCGCACACCGTATTTGACGTCGTAGGTGTAATCGGCGTGGCCCGGCCGGTAGCGGTCGCGAATTTCGGAATAATCGCGTGAGCGCTGATCGACGTTTTCGATGAGGAGCGAAATCGGCGTGCCGGTGGTGACGGGCCCACCGGTGCGATCGTCCTCGAAGACGCCGGAGAGGATCTTGACCTGATCCGGTTCCTGCCGCTGCGTCGTGAACCGTGATTGTCCCGGCCGCCGGCGGTCGAGCTCGGCCTGGATTTCCGCTTCCGTGATCGGAATTCCCGGCGGGCAGCCATCGACGACGCAGCCGATCGCTTTGCCGTGGCTTTCGCCCCAGGTGGTGATGCGGAAAAGCTGACCGAAGGAATTGTGAGACATCTGCGCTTCTTGGCGCCCCGGCTGGACAGGGCCGTTTCTAGAAGGTTTTGGCGGCCGATAGAAGGGTCTGCGACCTCAGATTACAAGCGCTTTGGCGTCGAAGATGGCGATGATCCGGTCGTGCGGAATGAAGAATTGCGGCACGGAGGCCGACGGCATGCCCGAAAGGAGATGGAGCGCCACCCGCGTGATGCCGCCATGCGCCACGATCACCTGGCGGCCCTGGCGCGTCTTGAACCATTCGCCGAACCGCTCGGCGAGCATGGCGTAGCTCTCGCCCTCCGGAGGCACGTAATTCCATTTGTCGCGTTTGCGGGTCGCGACGGCCTCGGGGTCTGCCTCGCGAAGCTCTTTGAGCGTGCGCGCCTCCCATGCCCCGAAGCAGACTTCCTTGAGCGGATCGTGCGTGACGAAAGGCTGGTCGGGCCTGCCGGCGTTTTCCAGAATGATGCGCATCGTTTCCTGCGCGCGCCCGAGCGGCGAGGCGACGAACTGCCAGTCATGCTCGCCGAGAAGCGAGGGCAGCACCCGGCCGTTGCGCCGTGCCTGTTCGCGGCCGACGGCATTGATCGGAACTTCCCGCGCGCCCTGAAAGCGGCCTTCCAGGTTCCAGTCCGTCTGGCCGTGGCGAATGAGCAGAAGGACATCTCTCATAGCCGAGCTCGCAGTCGCAATCCGCCCATGGCACCCTCTTTCATGATATCTCGCCTGAACCGGAAAAGGGCGGCCGGTCGGCCCCCTGTTGAGATGCTGGTTTCGCCGGTTTGTTCCACGACTCGTGTCTGTTCCACAAGCCGCCTAAAGTTCTGTTTGTGCAGATGTCGCCCGGAAATCGCTTCCACAACCTTTTGCAATTCGGTGAGAGTGAAGGAATCGGCAATGAGCTCGAAAATGAGCGGCCGGTATTTCAGCTTGCCGCGCAGGCGCCCGATGGCCGTGGCGAGGATGCGGCGGTGGTCGAAGCGCATGGGTCGGCCGAGACGCGGCAGATCTTCCCATAAGGCGGCACTCTGGCGCCCGTCGCGCCCAGCCTCCGGCACCAGCCCCGCCTCATAAAGGAGTTCGTAGCGCTCCAGGACGCGTTCCTCGTCCCAGGGGAGGCCATCCCAGCCGAAAGCGATTTTCACCCGCTCCTGGCGTGCAAGCGGCCGATCCGGCCGTTCCGCCGCGGGAGCCATCGCACACCACCGCTTCAGCAAGGGTTCGATCGCGGCATCGAGAATGGCAGGCCGGCCCTGGCGCCAATCCTCCCAGGGAAAATAGGCGTACCAGGGGCGCCATTGCGCGCCGGATTCGCGCAACGCCGTTTCATCGTCTTCCAGGCGGCGGGTGAGCGCCAGATAGCCGATGGTCATCACATGCGGGCCGAGATCGCCGCGCCTTGCATGGCGCCCGCGATCGCCGAACGTGTAAAGCTGCTCCACATAGCCGAGCTTGAGGCGCGTCTGCTCCTCCACCCAGGCGCGGAGCCCGATCTCCATGGTGCGGTGCTCGACCGGGTCGAAAGGTCCGAAGGGCAGTCCGTCCTCGCCCTCCGCTTCCCCCGGCCGCACGACGAGGATGAGCGGCGTCAGCCGGTCGACGGCAACGATGGCGGCGTTGAGGCCGACTTCGATGCGCGCGCCGCCCTCGGCCCCCGTCTCGGAGGCGGGAGCGAGCGAATGCTCATTCGTCGATGGCGAGGGAGAAGACATTGCCTTCAAACGCGTTGGCGCCGCGGCCGATCGCTTCGATCGCCGCAATCATGCGTCCGTCCCGCTTCAGATAGGCGTCGGCGAGGGCGACGAGACGACGGTTGGGGGTCGCCTGCGGCGAACGCTGGCGCAGGCGTCTCGCGACGAGATCTTCGCTCACATCCGGACGCAGCGCGCAAAAGGCGATGAAGGCGCCGGCGGTGGAGCGGCTGATGCCCGCCCAGCAATGCACGACGAGCGGCGTCGTCCGATCCCAGGCTTCCACGAAATCGAGAAAGCGCCCGACATGTTCCTGGGCCGGTAGGGTCATGCCCTGCATGGCTTCGGAAATGTCGTTGAAGCCGAGAAAGAGGTGGTTGTCCTGCGGCACGCTTTCCGGGCGCGGCACCTCGGTGCCGGCATTGATCAAGGTGGCGATGTGGCGGGCGCCACTCTGTTCGACGGTCGCCGCAAGCTTCGACAGCGGGCAGACGTAGATTTCCGGCATTTTCTCAGGCGGTCCTTGCGCGCGGCAGGGTCTCGGTCAGGGCCTCGATCTCGGCAAAACGGGCCAGGAAGCGGCGCTCTGCTTCGGTGGCGGGCCAGGGATCGAGGAGGTTCTCGTCCGGATTGAGAGACGGATCGCCAAAAAAGCGCCGCGCCTCTTTCTCCTGGAACCCCGCAAGGCGCGTCGCCTCCCAATAGGCAGCCGTTTGATCGGCCTTCTTGATCATGCGGTGAAGCTTCGGCTCGACATCGGCGGCAAGGGCGAAGCGCAGATGGATGGCATGCTGCAGACGCCGCTCCACGCCCTTGTAGTCTTCGCCCAGCACCGCCTTGAAGGGCGAGATCATGTCGCCGATGACATATTCCGGCGCGTCGTGGAGGAGAGCGAAAAGACGCTCCTCCGCGGTGATCTCGGGTTTCAACTCGGCCAGCAGGGCCTCCACAAGAAGCGAATGCTGTGCCACCGAATAGGCATGGTCGCCCCGCGTCTGGCCGTTCCAGCGCGCGACGCGCGCAAGCCCATGCGCGATGTCGCCGAGTTCGACGTCGAGCGGCGAGGGGTCGAGAAGATCGAGCCGGCGGCCCGACAGCATCCGCTGCCAGGCGCGCGCAGGGGCGTTTGCCCGGTCAGCCATTGTTCGAAGTCCCGCCGGTCTCTGTCCCCGTTCCCGTGGACGGCCAGGAATAGGTCGCCCATTCGGGCAGTTTCGCCGTCACGGTGATGCGGCCGGCCGAGACGGGGAGATCCTGCTCCAGGGCCTCGGCGAGCCGGTCGAGGCGGACAAGGCCGATGCCTTTGCCGTTGGCAGACGAGCCGAAGCGACCGATGGCCCGTTCGCCGGCCATGATCTCCGCACCGGTTTCGGGGAGGGGACTGTCGTCTTCGACCGCCTCGATCGCAATGATGCGCCGCCGGGCCGTGCCGCGATGCTGCATGCGCGAGACGACCTCCTGCCCGACATAGCAGCCCTTCTGGAAGGAGACGCCGTGAAGGCTGTCCATCGCCGCATCGTGGGGAAAGGTATCGCCGAAGACGAAATCGATGCCGCCTTCGGGGATGCCGCAGGCGATGCGGTGGGCATGATAGGCGGCAAGATCGGCATCGGCAGAGACGCTCTCAGGCGCGGCGGCGAAGCGGCGTCCGAGCGCGGCCAGTCTTGGATCTGCCGGCGCCTCGGATGCTGCATCGCCGTCACTCCACTCGGCAAAGACGGAGAGGTCGTCTGCGCGAGACAGCTCGACCTTGGCGCGCAGACGGTAAAGCGTCATCCGCTTGACGAAATTATCCGCCTCCTCGGACCGGAGATCGACGAGAAAATCTTCGCCCCGGCGATGGATGAGGAAGTCGAAGAGAATTTTGCCCTGCGGTGACAGGAGCGCGCCATAGGCGATACCCGCGCTCTCCACCTCGTCCATCGAAGAGGTGACGAGATTGTGCAGGAGGTTGTGCGCGTCCGGCCCTTTCACCAGGACCACGGCTCTGTCGGTCAAACGTGCAAGCGGCATGATCAAATCCTCGACACTCAGCTAAGGCGTATGCGGTGCGGGGGCAATCCTGCTTGCGTTCAAAGCCGGCAATTGGCAAGCAGCGAGCATGGCTCAGAACTTCGATCTTCTCGTCCGTGGCGCGATCCTCATCAACCACGACGGCATCGGCCCACGCGACATCGGCGTGAAGGGCGGTCGCATCGCCGCACTCGGCGACCTTTCCGGCGCCGACGCCGGCGAAGTCATCGACGCAACCGGTCTGCACATTCTGCCGGGCGTCATCGACACGCAGGTGCATTTCCGCGAACCGGGCGCCGAACACAAGGAGGATCTGGAAACGGGTTCCCGCGCGGCGGTGCTCGGCGGCGTCACCGCCGTCTTCGAAATGCCCAACACCAAGCCTTTGACGACCTCCGCGGAAATGCTGGCCGACAAGCTTGCCCGGGCGCACGGGCGCATGCATTGCGACCACGCCTTTTGGGTCGGCGGCACCCATGCCAATGCGAAGGATGTGGCCGAGTTGGAGCGTCTGCCGGGCGCGGCCGGCATCAAGGTCTTCATGGGCTCCTCGACCGGCGATCTTCTCGTGGCCGACGACGAGGGCGTCGAGGCGATCTTGAGGAACACCCGCCGCCGTGCCGCCTTCCACAGCGAAGACGAGATGCGGCTGAAGGCGCGGCTCGACGAGCGGCGCGAGAACGACCCGTCGAGCCATCCCGTCTGGCGTGATGTGGAGGCGGCGCTTTCCTCCACCCGCAGGCTCGTTGCGATCGCCAGGCGCACCGGCGCGGCGATCCATATCCTGCATGTCTCCACGGCCGAGGAGATGGCCTTTCTCGCCGCGCATAAGGATGTCGCCTCGATCGAGGTGACGCCGCACCATCTGACGCTGTCGGCGGAGGAATATGGCCGTCTCGGCACGCTCTTGCAGATGAACCCGCCGGTGCGCGGGGCGGAACATCGTGCGGCGCTGTGGAAGGGTGTGGAAAACGGCACGGCCGACATTCTGGGCTCCGACCATGCCCCGCACACTCTGGAGGAAAAGGCTGCGGTCTATCCGGCCTCGCCCTCGGGCATGCCGGGTGTACAGACGCTTCTGCCGGTCATGCTCGACCATGCCGCAAAGGGGCGGCTTTCGCTTCTGCGCTTGATGGACATGACGAGTGCCGGTCCGGCGCGGCTCTTCGGCATTCGTGGCAAGGGCCGCGTCGCGGTGGGCTACGACGCCGATTTGACCCTCGTCGATCTGAAGCGGGAGACGACGATCACCAACGCGTCGATGGGCTCGCGGTCCAACTGGACGCCCTATGACGGCAAGACGATCACGGGTGCCCCGGTCGGAACGATCATCCGCGGCAGGCGGGTGATGTGGGAGGGCGAGATCACCACGGCCTCGATGGGCGAGCCGGTGCGGTTCTGGGCTTCGGCCTGAAGCGTCAGACGAAGCGGGATTGTTTCAAGGCGTTCTTAACTCCGTTTCGTGAGCTTTCTCTGCAAATGCAACGGATCTGCTAAGGAGTGGATAACCACCAGCGGGAGCTCTCGCATTGATTCCTGATCAGGAGATGCCGGCAGGCCGTGTGCGCGGCTTCCTGGCGCTTGCCCGCAATGTCCTCGCCAACAGCGATGAACGGGCTCGCGCGCGCCGCGCCTCTCTGATCGCTCTTGCCCTGCGTGTCGCGAACGCCGTTCTCGCTTACGGAACCCAGGTCGTTCTGGCGCGCCTGATGGGGCAGTTCGAATACGGCATCTTCGCCTTCACCTGGGTCTGGCTTCTCGTCTTCGGCGCGATCAGCACATTGGGCTTCGGCGATTCGCCAGTGCGCTATGTGGCGGCTTTGCGCGAGACCGGCGAGGACGATCAACTCCGCGGATTTCTGCGCTTTGCGGGGATAGCGTCGTTTGCGGCACCCGTCATCTTCGCGGTGCTCTTCGCCCTCGGCGTCTATTTTGCCGGGTCGTGGATCGAGAATGCCTACGTCTATCCGCTTTTATTGATGGCGGTGGCGATGCCCTTCGGCTGCTTCCAGGCCTATCTGGAAGATGTCGGGCGCGCCTATTTCTGGACGATGCCGGCCTTGTTCCCGGTCTATATCCTGCGCCACTCGCTCATTCTCGTGTATATGGTGGCGGCCGTGGCGCTCGGCTTCGAAGCGAGCGCCGTGACGGCCTTTGCCTGCACCATTCTGGCGATGGCGACGGCGACCATCTGGCAATCCTACCAGATCCTCGGCCGTCTCAAGAAAACGGTCCCGCCCGGCCCACGCGCCTACCGGCCGAAGGAATGGTTCATCGGCTCCGCGCCGTTCGCCGTCTTGCAGGGGATGTTCCACCTCTTCGCCTATATGGCGGTGATCGTGCTCTCCTTCTTCGTGAGCCCGGCCCAGATCGGCATCTATTTCGCGGCGACGCGCATCGTGCAGGTGGTGGCCTTCATCCCCTATGCGGCCTCCGTCGGCTCGGCGCATCTCTTCTCCGCGAGCCATGCGGCAGGCGATCAGGCGCGGCTGACGACGCTGACGCGCGAAGTGAGTCTCGTGACCTTCGTGGCCTCGACAGGTGTCACGGTCCTCGTCGTCACCACGGGCCTGTGGCTCCTGCAGCTCTTCGGTGACGGCTTCGAGACAGGCTACAACGTCCTCCTCATCCTCTCCGTCGGCATGGTCGCACGGGCGATCTTCGGGCCGGCCGAGGACATCCTCAACATGACCGGCTTCAGCCACCTGTCGGCGACGACCTATGTGGTGATGGTGGTGATCAACGGCGTGCTCAACGTCGCCCTGATCATTCCTTTCGGGATCACCGGGGCCGCGATCGCGACGACGCTTGCGCTCACCATCCGCTCCATCTGGCTCGCATGGGCCGTGCGCCAGAGGCTCGGCCTCGATACCAGCATCGTCGGCGCCTGGGCGCTCCTTGCCGAGACGGTCGGGCGTTGGCGCAAAGGCAAAGCGGCAAACCCCGCACAATAGGTCCGGCGGGGCTTCCTTATTCTCGCGCCAGGGCTCAGTCGCCCGCCAGAAAGAAATGCCAGCGCCCATCCGGGCTGATGCCGAGACGGAAGAAGATGTAGGCGCCGTAGGACTGGATATCCTGCCAGTCGCCGGCCGTGATCAGCGTGAAGAGCTGCACCATCTGCTGCGGCGAGAGCCGGTCGAGCGGGTAGCGCGCGAAATACGGCCAGAGATACATCGCATTGGGGCTGTCGCGATCGACATAGAGGAAATCGCTCTCCAGGATTTCCAGCATGATGGCGAGCATCTCCCGGCCTTCCGGATCGCCGGACAGAGATTTGAGATATTCGATCGGATCGCCGACATTGTCGAAGCCGAAGGCCGGCGCCGGATCCTGCGCCTCGATCAGGGGTCTGAGCCGCTCGATATCGCCGGAGAGCGCCGCCTCGTGCAGCGCTTCCCAGGTCTTGCGCACGGGCTCCGGCATCGCCTGCTCGCCCTTCAGGACATCGAGATATTCCGGCACGGCCTTGCCGGGCTCGGCCGCCGCCTGCGGATCTCGAGGCGCGGCCTCTCTCGGCGCTTCGCGCGTCTGACCGGTTTCCGGGTCTGGCTCGCCTTCCTCTTCCGATTGGCCCTCGGCCGGTGTGGCGGGTGCCGGTGTCGCCTGATCGTCAGAGGCTGGGGGCGGAGCGTTCTCCGGGGCGGCGCCGTCCTGCGCAAAGGCGGCTGCGCCGAGCCCAAGGCAGAATGCCGTCGCGATCGCGGCAACGCCCCCGAACCGCCGAGCTTTCCGGGCCACGGATCGCTCCGATCGATGGTTTCTCTGTGTCGATGCGGTCAAGGCTCTGACGGCGCCCGCTGCGGCTGTGTCGGTCATCTCGACCAATCCCCCTTTTTGCCCATCGTGAATATCTGCCGGATTCGATGGCGAGAGCGAGGCAACTCGCAAATTCCGGCAGGACGCCCCGCCAGTTTCCGTCTCCCGGCTGCCGCCTTCACTGCCCGTAGCGGGTGCGGATATCGGAGGCGATTTCCGCGCTTTCCTTCAGATAGCGGGCGATGCTCGCCTCGGCCGCCGGCGTGCAGGTCTCATAGACGGCGTTGTAGGTTTCAAAGCCGTGGTTGAAGCGTCCGATGAGGCGCGCCTTGCGCTCCGGGCCCGGCGCCTCGGCAGCGAGCATCGCCTCCATGTCGGCCTTCCAGGCGGGCCCGTCTTCCGCCCCGCAGAGATTGCGCAGGAAATAGAGGGCGCCCAGAAGCTCCGACAGGCGCAGAAGCTTCGGTTCGTAGATCGGGGGCGGCGGTTCGGAGGATTTCTGCGAAGCCGCAGCGTCGCCGCCTTCCTGCGCCGCGGCCATCCCGACAAAGCCGATGCAAGACTGGGCGACCCCGAGAGAGGTCACAATCACGAGGATCAGAAGAAAAGAAAGACGCCGCATCGTTGCGATCATGCGCCGGGGTCTTTCTCGCTTCAAGACGATGCCAGGGCACATGCCCCGTCCTCCTTATGTGCGGCGCCTGCGGCGATGGCTTGTGCGATGAATGCGATCGCGCCGGGCGTGAGCGGCAGCCCTCCGACCTCCTCGAAGGGCACGAAGAGCGCGCGGTCGACGTCGTCGCCAGCCGCGGGTTCGCCGCCGCAATGATGGCCGGTGAAGACTTCGAGGCGTTTCGATGGGCTGCCGCCCGTCTCATGGCGTCCGAGCGAAACGAGGGGGCCGGCCGAAAGTCCCGTCTCCTCCATAAGCTCGCGGCGTGCCGCTGCTTCTGCTGTTTCGCCGGGCTCCACATGGCCGCCGGGGAAGCTCCATATGGCGCTGAAGGGCGGTTTGCTGCGGCGGACCAGGAGGACGGCCGTGCGCTTGAGAAGCACGACGCTCGCGCCATCGACAGGATCGGTGGCCGGTCGTTTTGAACTCGTGCCCGGCTTTGTCATCGCCTCTCCCTTTTGCCGCGTGGCGCTGATACACAGAGCCTATGTGCGGACGCTTCGTTCTGGCCATGCCGGCCGACGTCATCAAGGAGCTTTTCAACCTCGCCGTCTTCGACGAGCGTCTCCTGCCGCCCCGCTACAACATCGCCCCGACGCAGCCGATCGTCGTCATCCGCCAGGGCTTCGACGGCGCCGAAGGCGTCCCCATGCGCTGGGGTTTCCTGCCGTCCTGGGTCAAGGACACGACGCGCTTTCCGCTCCTCATCAATGCGCGGGCGGAGGATATCCGCGAAAAGCCGGCGTTTCGCAACGCCATTCGCAGGCGCCGCTGCCTCGTCCCGGCCTCTGGGTTCTACGAATGGCAGGCGCGCGGCAAAGGCCCGAAGCAACCCTATTGGATCGCGCCCAAGGCGGGCGGGCCGGTCGCCTTCGCCGGGATCTGGGAAACCTGGATCGGCACGGACGGGAGCGAGATCGACACCGCCGCCATCATCACGGTCGCGGCCGAAGCGCCGCTCGACGAGGTGCATCATCGGCGCCCGGCGATGATCGCGCCGGAGAATTTTGCGCTGTGGCTTTCAGGCGAGGAGACGACCGATGCGGCCTTGTCGATCCTCACCGATCTCGGGGCGGAGACATTGCAGGCGACACCGGTCTCGCGGCGGGTCAACCGTGTCGCCGACGATGATCCGGGTCTGATCGAGCCGGTGTCGGGGGAAGAGGAGGCGCCACCGGCAAAGCCGGTGCAGCAGCGGTTGCTTTAATCGGCTTGTGGCTTTTCCGCCGACGGGATTTCTTTCTGCATGCAGATGCGGTCCTGGGCGTGGAAGCCGAGTGCTTCGTAAAAACCCTTGGCGACTTCGTTGTCGCCGCGGATGAGCAGGTTGAGCTTCCAGATGCCTTTTGCCGCAAGCCATGCCTCGGCCGCCGCCATCATCTCCCGGCCGAAACCCTGGCCACGCCAATCGGGGTCGGTCGCGACGTAATAGACGGCGCCACGATGCCCGTCATGGCCGACCATCACTGAGGCGACGAGGTGATCGTCCTCAGGCCGGCGTCCGACGAGGATCGTGCTCGCCGGTGCGGCAAGGGCGAAGCGGATATCCTGGCGCGGGTCGTTCCAGGGGCGGGTCAGGCCGGCGCGCTCGAAAAGGGCGACGAGCGCGTCCTCGTCTTTGCCCCCAATATCGCCGTTGTCGAACTCAGCGATCGAAAGCGACGTCACAGCATGCGTCCCGGGTTCAGGATGCCGTTCGGATCGAAGGCCGTCTTGATCCGGCGCATGAGGTCGAGCTCGATCCCGCTTTTGACCTCCGCGAGGAGTTTGCGTTTCAGCCGTCCGATACCGTGCTCGGCGGAGATCGAGCCGGACAGCTCTCCGACGATGCCGTGGACGATCGTATTCACCTCGTCCCAGCGGGCGAGGAATTCCTCACGGTCGGCGCCGACGGGCTGGCTCACATTGTAATGGATGTTGCCGTCGCCGAGATGGCCGAAGGGCAGGGGGCGCGCGCCGGGCACGGCCTCTATGACGGCCGCCGATGCGCGCTTCAAGAATTCGGGGATCTTGGCGACCGGCACGGAGACGTCGTGCTTGATGGAGCCGCCTTCCTTCTTCTGCACTTCGCTCATCGTGTGGCGGATGTGCCAGAACTCGGCCGCCTGGGCGAGGGAGGCTGCCGGGGCGCCATCGAGCACTTCCTCCGCCTCGAACGCGGCTTCGAGCGTCGTCTCCATCAGCTCGCTCGCCTCCGCCTCGCTGCGACCGGAGGAAATCTCGACGAGGCAGTACCATGGATAGGGGGCCTCAAGCGGATCGCGCGTGCCCTCCTGGTGCCTGAGCACGAAGTCGATCCCGAGGCGCGGCATCAGCTCAAAGCCGGTCAGAGCCGAGCCGGCTGTCTGCGAAAACCGGCGAAAGAGTGTGAGAGCGGTCTCAGGATCTTCGACCGCGAGAAAGGCGACGGCGCGGCCCTTGGGAGCGGGAAAGAGCCTCAATGACGCCGCCGTGATGACGCCGAGCGTGCCTTCCGATCCGATGAAAAGCTGTTTGAGGTCGTAGCCGGTATTGTCTTTCCTGAGGCGGCGCAGGCCGTTCCAGATGGTGCCGTCGGCCATGACCACCTCGAGGCCGAGCACGAGGTCGCGGGTATTGCCGTAGGCGAGCACGCCCGTGCCGCCGGCATTGGTGGCGATGTTGCCGCCGATGCGACAGGAGCCCTGTGCGCCGAGCGACAGAGGAAAGAACAGCCCCGCTTCGCTCGCGGCCTTCTGGATCTCTTCCAAGACGACGCCCGCCTCGGCGACGAGGGTTGCCCCCTCGCGGTCGACGTCGCGAATCGCTTTCAGTCTTTCGAGCGTCAGAACGACTTCGCGACCGCTTTCGTCCGGAACCTGAGCCCCTACGAGCCCGGTATTGCCGCCCTGCGGCACGATCGGCACGCCGGTCTCGTTGGCAAAGCGCAGGATGCCTGCGACTTCATCGGGCGACGCCGGCCGGACGACAGCCGCCGGCACGCCGAAATAGAGATCGCGCCATTCCACACAATAAGGCCGTGTTTCCTCAGGCCTGGTGAGGACATGCGTCTCGCCGACGATGGCAGATAGGGCCGAGACGACGGCCTGTTGGGTCGGGGTGTCGTTCATCGCAGCGACATTAGCAGCTGGCGTCAGGAGGTGAAGCCCTGCTTGCGGCACTCAGAATCCCGTGCCATTACGGCAGCGTTCATGGGGCGCCGGGCGTCGCGAAGGGCAAAGCAAACGGAAGAAATATGACCGCAGCAAACGGCATCATGGCGGGTAAACGCGGACTGATCCTCGGAATCGCCAACAATCGATCCATTGCATGGGGCATCGCCAAGGCAGCGCGCGACGCCGGGGCGCAGCTTGCGCTCACCTATCAGGGCGACGCTCTGAAGAAGCGTGTGGAACCGCTTGCCAAAGAGCTCGACGCGCTGGTGGTCGGCCATTGCGACGTGACGGACGGCGCGACGATGGACGCCGTGTTCGAGACGATCCGCGAAGAATGGGGTGGCCTCGATTTTCTCGTCCATGCGGTTGCCTATTCCGACAAGGACGAGCTCGACGGCCGCTATCTCGACACGACCGAGGCGAACTTCAACAAATCGCTCTACGTCTCCTGCTACTCGCTGACCGCGCTGGCGCAGCGCGCCGAGAAGCTGATGACGAATGGCGGCTCGATCCTGACGCTCACCTATTACGGGGCGGAAAAGGTGATGCCGCATTACAACGTCATGGGTGTGGCCAAGGCGGCGCTCGAGGCGAGCGTGCGCTATCTGGCCGTCGATCTCGGCCCGTCCGGCATTCGCGTCAACGCGATCTCCGCCGGCCCGATCAAGACGCTGGCCGCCTCCGCCATCGGCGATTTCCGCTACATCTTGAAGTGGAACGAGTACAACGCCCCGCTCCGCCGCACCGTCACACCGGACGATGTCGGCCAGTCGGCGCTTTACCTCCTCTCCGATATGGGACGTGCGGTCACCGGCGAAGTGCACCACGTCGATGCCGGCTATCACGTCGTCGGCATGAAGGCGGTCGACGCGCCGGACATCACGACGGTCCTGAAGGAATAGCGGAAAGCGCGATCGCGGCGGGCGTCACGGGCGGATGAGCGCATCCACCCGGTAATGTGCCCGGGCTTTGTGCCACACAGGCACGAGCTGCCGCTCGAGAGTTTTCCGCACGAATCCGTGCGCGAGAGCCGGATGCACCGCCGCGTCCGAAAAAGGCCGCACATGGTGCACGAGGACGATGCGTCCGCCGCGCGCAAGGCGGGCCGGAAGCTCCGCGGCCAGTCGGCGAAGGGCTCTTTCACTGAGATAATAGGCGATCTCCGAGGCGACGATGAGGTCGAATTCGCCCCTCGGCAGATCGTGCGGCAACACCGCCTCGCGGAAGCTGACTGCGGTGAGGTCGGCACATTCCCGTCTCGCTTCGGCAAGCGCTGTTGGCGAGGCGTCGAGCGCGAGAAGCCGGAGCGTGAGCGGGGCGAGCGCCCGGCTCGTCACGCCGATGGCGCAGCCGAGTTCCAGCCCGCGGGCATAAGGCCCGCTGCCGGCCGCAGCGATGAGATCGCGGCGCTTCATTTCTTCAAAGGATGAGCTTCGATAACGCCAGGGGTCGATGTCGTGGCGGAATTTCGCTTCAAACCCGTCCGGATCGATTGCGGCGCGCGGCGTCATTCGGACCTCAGTCGCAACGGATGTCGCGAGGAGATTTCCCGAGGACGAAGCGTTCTTCGGCAAGCGCCTCGCCCACGGCCGTGAGCGCGCCGTCGGGATTGGGCTGGCGGAGATAGGTTCTGAGATCGCGGTCGAGCCGCTCCAGCGGGTGCGGCTGCATCAGCCCCGCCGCGCCGACAGCACGCTCCGCTGTCGCGAGCACCTCCATGGCGAGCTTTTCGATGGCGAGGCGCATGGCATTGGCGGTGGCGACCGCCTGCGCCTGTTCGGCGTCCGCGGGAGCCCCGAGGCAACCCCGGCACCAGGCCGCGGCCGCGCGGGCGAACCAGCCGTAGCCGCCCTCGATCGCAAGCGCCATTTCGCCGAGCCTGTGCGCCTGATGGGGGTTATCCGCGCGTCCCGTCCGTGTCAGGTGCGCGCGGGCGGCATCGAGAACGGCATGCGCTCCGCCGAGCTGAACGGCAGCAAAGCGGATGGCGCCGGCGGAAAACCAGGGCTGGCGCACATAATCGCCTGGCCGGCCGAGAAACCATTCCGGTGCGACCTCGACGCCCGAGAAATCGACGACGTGGCTGCCAGAAGCCTTCATGCCGAGCGGCCGCCACCAGCTGCGATCGACCGGCCTGTCGCCGACCGGCACGAGCAGCATTTGCCGACCTCCCGGCTCTTCGACCGTGACGATGGCGTGCGAGAGACCATCGACGCCCGAGGCGAAGTTCTTGGCGCCGACGAATGCACCATCTTCGAGCGTGAGCGGCTGGCCCGGCGCGTCCGTGTTCCAGACGCCGAAGATGCGACCGCGCCGCGCCTCTGCCTGGTAATGGCTCTCTTGCGCCTTGGAGCCGAACAGCGCGATGAGCTGCAGGGCGTTCACATGGCCTTCGAAGATGCGCCCGACATTGAGATCGCCGCGCCCGACGGCGGCAAGCAGGTAGAGGAGATCCTCCATCCGCTCCGCCGACAGAAGCGGCCCGGAGAGGAGACCCGCCTCGGCGAGGATGGCGAAACCCTCCGCCGGAAACGAGCCTGCCGCGTCGTGGCGGGCCGCTTCGGCGCCGATTTTGGTTGCGAGTGTGCCAAGATCGAGCGGTTCGGACTGATCGGGCGTGCGCTCAGGCCGCGAAGCTGTTTGCAGCATGGTTCAGTCGCTCCTCAAGGTAGGACAGCGCCTCTTCGACCGGCATGGTGCGCGGCGCGTCCGGCTCGTCGCCGGCCAGCCTTTCGATCAGCGCAAGAGGTGGTTCGGCCGCCGAAACCGGCAGGTTGGAAAGCGTCTGCTCCGTCGAAGCGTTCCGCCAGGTGCCGTCGGCAGCTGCGAGGTCCCGCAGGCGGCGACGAAGCCGGAAGCGCGCCTCGGCACGTTCCGGCGCTTCCACAAGCAGAGGTCGGTGGGCTTCTTCCTCCTCAAGCCAGGTGGCAATGCAATCGGCCATGCCGCCCTTCGCGCGGCCTTCAAGACGCGCCGAGACGATGACCTCCACGTCCGGCGCATGCCTGAGCCGGGCACCCTGCGCTCGGGCGCGGCTGACGAGCGCGAGGTCTTCGCGGTGGGGCAGCGGTGGCAGGCCGCCAAGAGCGCAATAGAGCTCCGTCCGCAGTGCGAGACTGGCGCCCGTATGGTCCGAGTGGCGTGGCCAGGGATCGTAGGGCAGGGGATCGATCAGAGCTGCGAGACGGTCGAGAAGTTCCTGGTAACGGGCGACGAGCCGGGCGCGCCGCATGAAGCCGGGGCCGAGCCTTCGTTCCTCCTCCTCGTCGCCCACGAGGTGGCCGGCGACGATATCGGCACCCTTGCGCAGGGCGATCAGATTGGCGAGCACCCAATCGGGGGCCGGCCTCGCGTCGGCATCGGTCGTCAGGATGACGGTGGCGCCGCTGGCTGCGGCCTCTTCCATCGCCATGCGGCGGGCGATGCCGACATGGTTGTCGCTGCCCGTGAGCGTCACTTCGATGAGCCTGAGCGCGATGTGCGGGGCGCTCACCGCGGCCGCGCGTGCGACGGCGGCCGAGGCGTCTGTGCAATTGTTGCAGACGATGACGACGGGCAGACGGTGCCCGCCGGCAAGCCAGGTCTGCCGGGCGAGAGCTCCGATCAGCTGTGGCAGGCGTTCTTCTTCATTGCGGGCGGGAACCGCCACAACCGGGTGGAACGAGGGCAATTTTGGGCCTCACGGAAGACACGACGCCTCCCACAACACATGAGGCCCAATTTGGTTACCGCTCGTTAGCTGGCTACGACGCGATATTGACCACGAGCCGGCCGCGCACCTTGCCGGCGAGGAGGTCGGACGTCGCCTGCTCGATATCGGAGAAGCCAATTTCGCGTGTGATCGAGGTGAGCTTCTCGCGGTCGAGATCGCTCGCAATCCGCTGCCAGGCGAGTTCGCGGATCGCTTTCGGAGCCATCACCGAATCGATGCCGAGAAGCGAGACGCCGCGCAGGATGAACGGTGCGACGGAAGCCGGGAGATCCATGCCGCCGGCAAGGCCGCAGCAGGCGACGGCCCCGCCGTACTTCGTCTGGGCGAGCACATTGGCGAGCGTCACGGAGCCGACAGCATCGACGCCGCCGACCCAGCGCTCCTTGCCGAGGGGTTTTCCGGGTTCAGAGAGTTCCTTGCGGTCGATGATCTCGGAGGCGCCGAGGCTCTTCAGATAATCGGCTTCTTCGCTGCGCCCGGTCGAGGCGATCACGTGATAGCCGAGCTTGCCGAGAAGAGCGGTCGCAACGGAGCCGACCCCACCGGTGGCGCCTGTGACGACCACCGGACCGCGATCCGGGGTGATCTGATGGCGCTCAAGGGCAATGACGCACAGCATCGCCGTATAGCCGGCCGTGCCAACCGACATCGCCTCTGCCGCCGAGAGCGTCTCGGGCCGGCGGATGAGCCAGTCGGCCTTCACCCGGGCCATGCCGGCATAGGCGCCGTAATGCGTTTCACCCAGGCCGAAACCGTTCAGGATCACACGGTCGCCGGGCTGGAAGGCGCCGGTCTCGCAGGAGACGACCTCGCCTGCGAGATCGATGCCCGGGATCATCGGCCAGCGCCGAATGACCGGACCCTTGCCGGTGACAGCGAGCGCATCTTTGTAGTTCACCGTCGAATGCGTGACGCGGACGAGCGTGTCGCCTTCCATGAGGTCGTCGGTCGTCAGATCGACATGCGATAGAGACTGCTTCTTGTCCTCGTCCCGATCGATCAGGATGGCTTTGAAGGTTTCGGCCATGGGGGGATCTCCCTGTTGTCGCGGTCACGTTGCGCAGATGAGGCCGACGCGCAAGGGGACAAGAGGGAGGCAGGTTTTCGGTATCCGATCAGCTTGCCGTCACGAGGCAAAACGCGGCTCGGCCGCCTGCTCGCGGATTGGCCAGTGCACGATGGCCGCAAACAGCCCGAGCCCCACGCCGAGCCACCAGACTTCGTCGTAGGAGCCGGTCTTGTCGTAGAGATAGCCGCCGAGCCAGACGCCAAGGAAGGAGCCGATCTGGTGGGAGAGGAAGACGAGCCCGCCCAACAGGCCGAGATGGCGCGTGCCGAACATGATGGCGACGAGCGCATTGGTGGGCGGCACCGTCGACAGCCACAAGAGCCCGATCACCACGGAGAAGATGACCACCGAAGCGGGGCTGGGCGGCGCCAAGAGGAAGATCGTGATGGCGAGTGAGCGCGCGAGATAGATCAGCGCGAGGAAGATCGGCTTCGAGTGGCGCTCGCCGATGGCGCCGGAGGCGATCGAGCCGATGATGTTGAAGAAGCCGATCAGGCTGATCGCGATCACCGCCCAGCGTGGCGACAGGCCGAGATCGGCGATATAGGCCGGAAAATGCGCGGTGATGAAGGCGACCTGGAAGCCGCAGACGAAGAAGCCGCAGAACAGAAGCACGAAGCTGCGGTGGCGCAGGGCCTGGGTGAGGGCTTCGGCGACGCTCTGCTCGGTCTCTCCCGGCTTGAGCTGATGGCGCGGCTGGCCGCGCAGGGGGATCGCGGCGAGCGGAATGAGTGCCATCAAGACGGCGAGACCGATCAGGGCGTCCGACCAGCCGAGCGCATCGATCATCGCCTGCGAAATCGGCGCGAAGGCGAACATGCCGAAAGAGCCGGCGGCGGTCGCCAGGCCAAAGACGAAGGAGCGCCGTTCCGGCGGCACGCGGCGGGCAAGGGCTGCCATGACGACGCCGAAGGAGCCGGCTGCAACCGCAAGACCGACGAGAACACCGCCGCCGATATGAAGCCAGAAGGGCGCCGGCGAATAGGCCATGACGACGAGGCCTGCAGCGTAAAGGAGAGCGCTCGCGACGAGCACCCGCGCCGTGCCGAAGCGGTCCGCCATCGCCCCGAAGAACGGCTGGCCGAGGCCCCAGGCAATGTTCTGGATCGCCATCGCGAGCCCGAAGGTGGTGCGGTCCCAACCCCGATCCGTGAGAAGCGGGATCTGGAAGAAGCCCATGGCCGAGCGCGGCCCGAAGGTGAGAAGCGCCACCGTGCAACCGGCTACGATGATCGCCCATGGCAGGGCGGCATGTCCGGTGCCGGACACCAGATTGCCTGAGCCGGCAGATTGACCGCGCATCGTCATGAGGCCTATCCCGCAAAGAAAGCGAGGATAGCCTGAGACTTTCCGCCGCGGAAAACGAAAAGACCTTATCTTGCTTTTGAGAGATTCTGAATTGGAGTTGGGATGAACAAAGAGGATATCGCCAAGTCGCTGGCTGCGGCGCGGGTGTCGGGAGAATATGCAGCCGTTGATATCACGGCCATCGATCAGGCCGAGGCTGCTGAAGATATCCTGGCTGCCGCCGGTGTGTTCTATGGCGGGCGCCGGATCGGCTACAAGGTCGGGTCAACGAGCGAGGCGGCGCAGAAGGCGACCGGTGCGCCAGGCCCGTGGTTTGCGCCCATGGTCGAGAGCGATCTCAGCCGCGACGGCACCACCCTTGTTTGGAAGAAGCACTACCGCGGCGTCGAATGCGAGTTCGCCTTCCGCATTGGCGAGACCTATCCGGTGTTTGATACGAAGCCCAATCCGGCGAGCCTGCGTCAGGCGGTTGCGGCCTGTCATCTCGCTCTGGAAGTTGCGGGCCGCCGCACCGAAGGCGAAGGGCTGACGCGCTATCCGGCGGTTCTTGCCGATTTCGGTGCCCATTGTGCCTTCGTGTTGGGTCCGCAGGTGAAGGATTGGGAAAACCACGATCTCGCCGAGGTGGCCGTCTCGGGGCTTCGCGACGGCGTCGTCACAAATAAAGGCTCGGGAGCGGCCGTCATGGGTGGGCCGCTCAATTCGCTTCTCTGGCTGACCGAAAGGCTCGCCGAGCGTGGCCTGCAGCTTCAGGAAGGCGATTGGGTGCTGACCGGAACGACCATGGGCATCGTGGTGCCGGAACCCGGCTCCACGGTGACCGGCGATTTCGGTGAACTCGGCAAAGTGAGCGTCAATTTCGCCCGCGAGAGCTGAGCGAAAGAGCGCATACGCGAAGAGACCTTTTAGAATCGGGGCTGGCTCTGTCGTCTGTCGGCAGGGCTGCCCAAACGGCTCCCAGAAATCTGGCTCTCAAAAAAAACGGTGGGGGCGGAACGAAGCCGGCGGCACGACGTTGATGGGTTGGATCAGCTCCAGCCGCCGCCATAGGTTCGATAGAAGATGTGGCGGCCGATCCTGTCGGTGCGCTTCATGCTGCTCGCCCAGCGGGGCCGGACATAGGTGGCATGGTAGTGGGTGGAATCGCCCACTTCCTCGAGCCAGGCTTTTCCCTCGGTCACATCGAGCGCAACCTGCTTGGCGCGCTGATAGGCGGAGGGCGATCGGATTCGGTCGCGAATCCCGTCGCAGGCAAATGAGAATTGGCAGCGATTGCGCCAGTTCTTGTTCTGATAGACGACGCCGCAGATCGTGTTCGGATAGGCCGGGTTCTTCACCCGATTGAGAATTACCTGAGCGACGGCGATCTGGCCGAGCTTGCTCTCGCCGCGGGCCTCGAAATAGACGCCGCGCGACAGGCACGCTTGCTCTTTTTCGCTTTTGACACTTTCCGGCAGCGTATTGAGCATCCAGGCATGCTCCGGCTTGGTGCGGTGGCGACCGCGCATCCAGTCCCAGAGCGACGGTGTTTCTTCCGGCTTCACGCGCGGCGTGCCGAGATCGCCAAGCTGACCCGTCGCGGGGGCCGAGCCAATGACGGCGTCGAACGGCGCATCGAGGCCGTCTCCGGTGGGGGCATAAGCCACGAGTGCGGCGTCGGCGGGGATGCTGTCCCTGCGCGCGAGCAAGATGCCGTTGTCCTGCGTGGTCGTCTCGTGCTTCTGCATAAAGTGGGAGTAGGCGACCATCAGCCCCACCATATCCTCATCGGACGCATTGGCGAACGCGACCTTCGGCAGATCCTGGCCGTCGCGCGAAGAGAAGATGTCGTCCATGTTCCAAAGCTGGCCGGCGGCCGGCAGCTTGTCGGATTTGCGCGCGACCGGCGAGCGCGTCATCAAGAGATCGCCCTTGCGGTCGCGATTGACGGTTTCGGTGGTGAGCGGCCCTTCCGGGCTTGGAACGGCGACTTCCGCACCCTTGCCGAGCGCGGGCACCGGGATGGTGCGGGCATCGCCCAGGCCGGATCCGGGTGTGAGCGATGCGTTCTGAATATTGCCGACGGACATCGCCTCAAGACGGGTCTGCCAGCGCTGGTCGGGCAGATCGCCCGAAATCATGGCCGCAGCATCCTGATAGGCAATTGGCGACGTCGCGGCGACCAGGGCGCCCAGACCGAGCAGTCCCGCTGTCGATGCGGAACGCCAAGTCCTTCCTACGCCGCGCCATACTGCCATGAAGAAACCTCTTTGTCGGGCACAAGCGTTTTCGCCGCGCGAATCGCTCGCGTTCCGCTCCCGTCCTCACGAACGAGAAAAACAAATCGCGGTTTACAACCGGTTAATCGGGTCGCTCCGCTTGGCATCCGACCCGTCTGCCCGACGATCCCCCCTTTGCCCCAGAGGTCCATCCGACGAGGCTGCCGTATCGCGTCGGAATGGGGCAAGAAGTTGACAATTCCTTGCCCCAGCCTTGCATGCGGAAAGAAGATTCAGCTTGTTGCTTTTTTGCCAAGGGCCGCCTGGGCGGCGGCGAGCCGTGCAACCGGGACGCGATAAGGAGAGCACGACACGTAGTCGAGACCGGCTTCTTCGCAGAAGCGGATCGAGGCGGGATCGCCGCCATGCTCGCCACAAATGCCGAGTTTGAGGTCCGGCTTGGTCACGCGCCCTTCCTTGACGGCGAGCGCAATCAGCGCCCCCACGCCCTCGGTGTCGAGGGTGATGAACGGATCCTTCTCGATCAGCCCGATCTCCTGATAATGGCCGAGGAAGGAGGCCGCATCGTCACGCGAAATGCCGTAGGTCGTCTGCGTCAGATCGTTGGTGCCGAAGGAGAAGAACTGAGCGCTCTGGGCGATCTCCCGCGCCCGAATGGCGGCGCGCGGCAGCTCGATCATGGTGCCCACCGTATAGGTGATCTTGATCTCGCTTGAGGCGTTCACCTCTTCGGCCGTGCGGTCGATGACTTCCTTCACCTTGTCGAGTTCCGGCAGCATGCCGACGAGCGGCACCATGATCTCCGGGATCACAGGTTCGCCGGTCTGATGGGCGGCATCACGAGCTGCCTCCAGAATGGCGCGGGTCTGCATTTCCGTGATTTCCGGATGCAGGAGCAGGAGCCGGCAACCGCGGCTGCCGAGCATCGGATTGGCTTCCGTCAATTCGATGATGCGCTCGCGCAGGCGAGACGGTTCCGTGCCGATCGCCGCTGCAACCTCTTCGATCTCTTTTTCGCCCTTCGGCAGGAATTCGTGCAGGGGCGGATCGAGGAGGCGGATGGTCACCGGCAGGCCGCGCATCGTCTTGAAGAGCTCGAAGAAATCGTGGCGCTGCAGCGGCAGAAGCTTGGCAAGCGCGGCGCGCCGCGCCTCCCGGTCTTCCGCGACGATCATCTCGCGCATGGCGATGATGCGGTCGTCCTGGAAGAAGGTATGCTCGGTGCGGCACAGGCCGATGCCTTCGGCCCCGAAATCGCGTGCCGCACGCGCATCTTCCGGCGTTTCGGCATTCGCCCGAACGCCGAGGCGGCGGGCCTGGTCGGCCCATTTCATCAGCGTGGCGAAGTCGCCGGAGACTTCCGGCTGCAGCATCGCGACGGCACCCTCCATCACCTCTCCGGTGGAGCCGTCGATGGTGATGACGTCGCCTTCCTTATAGACCTTGCCGAGCACCATCATGGTGCCGGCCTTGTGGTCGATCTTGAGCGAGCCGGCGCCGCAGACGCAGGGTTTGCCCATGCCGCGGGCGACGACGGCCGCATGGCTCGTCATGCCGCCGCGCGAGGTCAGGATGCCGCGCGAGGACACCATGCCCTGAATGTCTTCCGGGCTCGTTTCCATGCGCACCAGGATGACCTGATGGCCTTCTTTGGTGAGGAGATCGGCCTTGTCCGGCGTGAACACGATCTCGCCGCTGGCAGCCCCCGGAGAGGCGGGCAGGCCGCGTGCGATGACGTTGCGTTCCGCCTTGGGGTCGAGCGTGGGATGCAAGAGCTGGTCGAGCGATGTCGGCTCGATGCGCATCACCGCCTCTTCCTGCGTGATCAGGCCTTCCTCGGCCATGCCGGTGGCGATCTTGAGGGCCGCATGGGTGGTGCGCTTGCCGTTGCGGGTCTGCAGCATCCACAACGTCCCGCGTTCGATCGTGAACTCCATGTCCTGCATATCGCGGTAATGGCGTTCCAAGCGGTCCGCATGCGCGCAGAATTCCTTGAAGGATTCCGGCATCAGCGTTTCGAGCGACGGGGCATCGCTGCCGGCCTGAACACGGGCCTTTTCCGTCAGATACTGGGGGGTGCGGATGCCGGCGACGACATCTTCGCCCTGCGCATTGACGAGGAACTCGCCATAGAGCGCCTTCTCACCCGTCGACGGATCGCGCGTGAACGCCACGCCTGTCGCCGAGGTGTCGCCCATATTGCCGAACACCATCGCCTGGACGTTGACGGCGGTGCCCCAGCTCTCCGGGATGTCGTGCAGTTTGCGGTAGGTGATGGCGCGGTTGTTCATCCAGGAGGAGAAAACGGCGCTGATCGCTCCCCAAAGCTGGTCCTGCGGATCCTGCGGGAACGGGCCTTCGTTGACCTCGATGACGAGCGCCTTGAAGCGCTCGATCACCACCTGCCAGTCTTCCGCGGAAAGCTGCGTGTCGGTTTCGAAGCCGCGTGCCTCGCGCTCCTGCTCGAGGATCGCTTCGAAATCGTGATGTTCGACGCCGAGGACGACGTCCGAGTACATCTGAATGAAGCGGCGATAGGAATCGTAGGCGAAACGCGGATCGGCACTTTCGGCGAGCGCCTGAACGCTCTCGTCGTTGAGGCCGAGATTGAGGACCGTGTCCATCATGCCCGGCATGGAGCTGCGCGCCCCCGAGCGCACCGACAGAAGCAGTGGCATCGGTGCGCCGCCGAGGGTCTTGCCCTGCAGCTTCTCAAGCTTCGCCAGCGCTTCGGCGACCTGTTCGTGCAGGCCTTCCGGCATCTGCCGGCCATTTGCGTAGAACCAGTTGCAGGCTTCGGTGGAGATGGTGAAGCCCGGCGGCACCGGCAGGCCGAGATTGGCCATCTCTGCAAGATTGGCGCCTTTGCCACCGAGAAGATTGCGCATGTCGCGCGAGCCCTCGGCGCTTCCGCCGCCGAAGGAATATACCCACTTCGTCATCGTGCCTCCGGAAACCTGGTCGATTTACACGTTGTCCCACACCGGCTGTAAAACGTTCAGCCGGTCCGCACAACGCAGGCTTCGGGGCATCTGTTGCGCGAAGAACGCTTCATTCCCTTAGGGAAGCAGACCGCCAAAAAACGATTTCGTCAGGCCAACAAGTGCTTTAGAGCGCAATATCGAGGCCGAGATCCAGTATCGGAGCCGAATGCGTTATAAAACCGGTGGAGATATAGTCGACGCCGGTTTCCGCGATCGCCCCGACCGTGGCGAGCGTGATGCCGCCGGAGGCTTCCAAGGTGGCGCGACCGCGCGTCATCGCCACTGCTTCGCGCAGTGTCGGCGGACCCATATTGTCGAGGAGAATGACGTCGGGGCCTTCTTCCAGGGCCTCTTCAAGCTGTTTGAGCGTGTCCACCTCGACCTCGATCCGGACCAGATGTCCGGCGAATTCCTGAGCGCTGCGAATGGCTTCTCTGACCCCTCCGGCAACTGCAATGTGGTTGTCCTTGATGAGGATTGCGTCGTCGAGACCGTAGCGGTGGTTTGAACCGCCGCCGCAGCGAACCGCGTATTTCTGGAAAGACCGCAGGCCCGGATGGGTTTTGCGGGTGCAGGTGATCCGCGCCTTGGTGTGGGCGATGGCGGCTGCAAATTCGGCGGTCGCGGTCGCAACGCCCGAGAGGTGGCAGAGGAAATTCAGCGCCGTGCGCTCGGAAGAGAGGAGCGCGCGGGCATCGGCCGAGATCTCTGCGATGGCGGCACCGGCTTCGAGCCGGTCGCCATCGGTCGCGCGCGGCTGAAACTCTGCGTCCGGGTCCATCAGAAGGACGGCCTTGCGGGCAAGCGCGAGGCCGGCGAGCGTGCCGGCGGCGCGCGCCCCGATGGTGGCCGTCGCCCGGCGGTCCGCAGGGATCGTTGCCTGCGACGTAATGTCACCCGCACGCCCGAGATCTTCTTCAAGCGCCGCACGCACGGCTTTCTCGACGATCAGGTCTGGAAGCTCAGGCGAGGTCGGCATGACGGGATGTCTCCTGGAAAGCGGCGATGGCGCCCTTGGCGATCGCATCGGCCTTGGCGAGCGTGAGAAAGCGCCGATGCGCCTCTTCGGGTTGCGGATGCGGAAAGTCGGAGCGGAAATGCGCGCCGCGGCTCTCTTCGCGGCGAAGGGCGGCCACGGCGATGAGCTTGGCGGCGGTCAATGAGTTGAGGAGACTCGGCTGCCGGGCCGTCGCCCGGATCGCGTCCATTTCGGCGAGTGCGGCTTCAAGTCCCTCGCGGCTGCGCACCACGCCGACCGCGGCATCCATGAGCCGGCGCAGCCGCTCAAGCAGCGCGTCTTCGTTCGGAAGCCCGGCGGCCGTATCGGCCGTCGATTCGTCCGACCAGCGCACCATGCGGTGATTGGGCAAAAGCCCCTGCACGTCTTCGGCGATGCGCGCGGCAAAGACGACGGCTTCCAAAAGCGAGTTGGAGGCAAGCCGGTTGGCCCCGTGCGCGCCGGTGGAGGACACCTCGCCACAGGCCCACAAACCATCGAGGGAACTGCGGCCGAGCCCGTCCACATGGATGCCGCCCATATGATAGTGGGCGGCCGGCGCGATCGGGATCGGCGTCACGCGCGGATCGATCCCCGCCTCCATGCAGGCGGCAAAGACGGTCGGGAAGCGTTCGGGAAATTCCGCTCCCACGGCCTCGCGGCAATCGAGGAAGGCGCCCCGGCCGGAATGGCGCGCCTGGTGCACCCCGCGGGCCACGATATCGCGCGGCGCGAGCTCGCCCGCCTCATGGATGTCGAACATGAAGCGGTGACCGTTGCGGTCGACGATGGCCGCACCTTCGCCCCGGAGCGCCTCCGTGGCGAGCGGGGCCGGATCGCGACCGACATCGACCGCGGTCGGGTGGAACTGCACGAATTCCGCATCCGCCACGAGCGCGCCTGCGCGCGCGGCCATGCCGAGGCCTTCGCCGCGCGCCTCCTGGGGGTTGGTGGTGACGGAGTAGAGATGGCCGATACCGCCGGAGGCGAGCACGATCGCTCGCGTCGGCAACAGCATGCGCGCCGAAAGCCCTCCGCGGCGATCGCGGGCAATGAGCCCGGTGACGTAGGAGCCTTCGGCCTTCAGGCTTTCGGCGACGAAACCTTCCAGGACGCGGATCGAGGAGGTCTCGCGCACCGCTCTGATGAGTGCCTGCATGATGGCGGCGCCGGCGCTGTCGCCGCCGACCCTGACCACCCGGCGATGCGAATGCGCGGCCTCGCGGGAGAGCGTGAGCCTGCCCTCGAGGTCGCGGTCGAAAGGCACACCATAAGACAGAAGGTCGTGGATGCGGGCGGCGGCCTCTTCCGCCATGCCGCGGGCGATGGCGCCTTCGACAAGGCCGGCGCCGGCCGCGATCGTGTCCGCCACGTGGTTTTCGACCGTGTCGCCCGGGTCCATGGCGGCTGCGATGCCGCCCTGCGCCCAGCCGGAGGACGAGCCTTCACCGATCGGCGCGGCCGTGATGATGGTGACGGGCCGCGGCGCGAGTTTCAGGGCGCAGAAAAGACCGGCGAGGCCGCCGCCGACGATGACGACGTCGTCGATGCCGGCCCAGGATTGCGGCGGGAAGGGGTGTGGGGAAAGGCTCACCTCAGGAAAGCCGCTTCGACATCGGCTGTGCCTTGGCGAAGTCGATCGCCTTTCCGTGTTCGCCCTCATCCGTCCAGCCGGCCGAGCGATAGAAACGGTGCGCCGTCGCCGTACTCGTCAGCCGCGCCTCAACGATACCTTGTTTGCGCATTTCCCCCTCCATATGGGCAAGCATGGCTTTGCTCGCGCCGGAAAAGCGTGCTGCGGGTCTCACGTAGTTGAGAAGGATCTCGGCACCTCTGAAGGCGCCGACGCAGACGATCTCGCCATCCTCCTCAGCTACGAGGAAGGTCGAGGCGGGATCTTTGATCCATCCCGCCACGATGCCGGGCGCCTTGTTGGCCGTCCATCGTTTGATATTGGCGGGAATGCCGCCGTGATCGGCTTCGCAGAGGCCGGTGATGGATGCGATCAAGACGTCGCTCACTGCCTCTGCATCGCCGGGCTTTGCCCTTCTGATGCGCATGCCGAAGCCCTCACGGCAGAACTCAGCTCTTCAGATTGACCATGCGCTCCACCGAGCGGCGAGCCTTTGCCGCCATCATCGGGTCGAGGACGACCTCCTCGCTCATATAGACGAGGGTATCGAGGATCTTCGGCAGCTGGATGCGCTTCATATGCGGACAGAGATTGCACGGGCGCACGAATTCCACCCCCGGCGCCTCGCTCGCGACATTGTCGGCCATGGAGCATTCGGTCACCATCAGGACCTTGCCGGGGTTTTCCTTCTGCACCCAGCCGATCATCTTGGCCGTCGAGCCGGTGAAATCGGCTTCGGCCAGAACGTCGGGCGGACATTCCGGATGCGCGATGATGCGGATCGACGGATCGGCCTCGCGGTAGGCGCGCAGCTCGTCGCCGGTGAAGCGCTCATGCACCTCGCAGGCCCCGTTCCAGGTGATGATCTTCACATCCGTCTGTGAGGCGACCCAAGCGGCGAGATACTGGTCGGGCAGCATGATCACCTCTTTGGCGCCGAGGCTTTCCACCACTTCGAGCGCGTTGGAGGAGGTGCAGCAGATGTCGACCTCTGCCTTCACGTCGGCGGTCGTGTTCACATAGGCGACGACCGGCACGCCCGGATGCGCCTCGCGCAGAAGCCGCACATCGTCGCCGGTGATGGAGGCGGCGAGCGAACAGCCGGCATGGCTGTCGGGAATGAGCACCGTCTTTTCCGGGCAGAGGATCTTCGAGGTTTCCGCCATGAAGTGCACGCCGCACTGGACGATGATCTCCGCCTGGGATTTCGCTGCCTCCTGCGCGAGCTGCAGGGAATCGCCGACGATATCCGCAACGCCGTGATAGATCTCCGGCGTCTGGTAATTGTGGGCGAGGATGATGGCCCCGCGCTCCGCCTTCAGGCGGTTGATGTGGTAGACGTAAGGCGCGTGCACCGGCCATTCGATCGCCGGGATGACATGGCGCACCTTCTCGTAAATCGGCGCCGTCGCTTCGGCGATCTCCGGCGTGTAGGCGAGATCCGGGTAAGGCTTCACGCCGTAGCGATCGGCCGCCGTGTCGAGCGAAACATTCCCGCCCGTGCCGATTGCGGCCGCTGCGCTGGAACCCTGAACCATACTCGCCCCTCCCGTTTATATGTTTATGCTCAATTTGAGCATAAGATGGGCCAAACAAAAACCGGCAGTGCCGGATGCGACTCAGATAGGGGCGAAATCAACGCCGTGCAAGACGGTTGACGCAACGTCGTCATGCACAAAGTGCGCGGCTCGGCGGCCGCGATCACCCGAAAGGAGCGAGAAACCGCCGTTTCCTGCCCATTGAGACGCGGCCATTTCCACGGCCGCCATTCTTATCCCCGCCTCTCAAACCTCCCGCACACTTCGCGCCGTCGATGAAGTGCGGTGAGAGATTATGCTTCAGGTTGAGCGAGCGCTGCCTGAATTCAAGGCGAACCACTACGCAGCCCGGCTGCAGCTCCAGGCGCTCGAGACTGCGCACTCCGTCCGTCGGGAGAATTTCACCAAGAGCTTTGCCGAACCGGCTGCCGCACGGCGGCGCTTTGCGGCGCGCCTCAATGCCGAGATTCACCGCAACGCCGCCATGCTGCGGGCCGCCTTCGTGCGTGCCTACGCCGAGACGCGGCCCGGCGCCCGTCGCACGCCAGGCCGCATCGACCTGCCGGATGTCAGCTGGCTCAAGGACGAGACGCTCGCCGAATGGGATCGCCGTCAGAAGGCCGCCGAGCGCCGGCTGGGCAGCGAGCCAGAGCGGCGTCAGGCCGTTCTTGCGCGCGTCGAAGACACGTTGTTTCGCCGCTTTGCCGGCCGCCTCAACGAGGTGCAGCAGCATGGCCTGGGCATCGATCGCTATGTCTGGTGCTCGCGCGACGATGCCCGCGTCCGGCCCGCACATGCCGAGAACGACGACAAGGTCTTCTTCTGGGAGGAGCCGCCGGAGGAGGGTCATCCGGGCGTGGCCTACAATTGCCGCTGCTGGGCCGAACCGGTCATCGAGCCGATTGCCGATGATGCCGCGCCGCCCGACACCGGCCTGCGCTACCGCCTCAGCCTTGCCGCCGCTGCGGTCGCCGGAATCGTCGAAGCCGTCCGCGATGCCGTCCTCGACAGCGTTCGCTCGGTCGGCGAAGCCGTCGAAGAGGTGCCGGCGGCGCGCCGGTTGGTCTTTCTGCTACGCCGTGAGGCACGGGGCGAGCTTTCCGATGCTGAGCGTGCCGAGCTCGAAGGCGTGCGCGACGCCGCCCGTGCCAGGGCAGAGACCTTCTTTCGTGACGCTCCGGAGCTCGCAAAGGCGCTCGGCGCCTATCTGCTTGCCCTGCAGAAACGCCCGGGTCTTCTCGAGGACGCCTACCGCCAGGGTCTCGCCACCCGCGAGGAGGTCGAGGCGGCCTATCGCGAGCGCGCCTATGTCGACACGCTCGTCCTTCTCAACGTGCCGCCGCCGTTCCTCGCGCTGCGTGCCGGCAAGCTCGTGGGCCTGCGCAATCTGGCTGGCGATGCGAAGGTGTTGGCTGAGGCAATCACGCGGGAAGCCGCTCGCCTTCGCCGCCTCCTTGGCCATGTCGGTCACAACATCGTCGACAATCCGGGCATCGTCTGGGGCCGCGGCATCAAGGAGCAGGGAATTCCCTGGGAGGACGCGCTGGAAGCGACCGGCCAGTTCGGCCAGAGGCTGCCCAAGAATTACAAGACGATCGATTTTTACGACCCCGTCACCAAGACAGCTACGAGCGCAAAAACTCTTGACACAAGGGCAGCGGGATATTCGCAGAATCCAAGTAAAATTTTCACCGCCATCAAGAGATATGTCGATAAAATGCAGTCTTTCGATGGAAAGGAGGATTTACGACGAGGCTTCGAGGTTACGGAGATCCAGAGGAAGAAAATCGAGCTCGCAGTTCCCGAAGGCACGACCAGAGAGCAGATCGTTCAGCTTCGACGTGCCGTGAGGTATGCTGAGGGTCAGGGGGTTGAACTCAAGGTGACTTTCATAAAATGAACCGTGAACGCGCTATCGAGCAGCTCAGAGCCAGGATTCTCCGAGAACGACGGTTCGAACCTAAGCCATCCCCTCCGAAAGAGCGGAAGAGGGCGAAAATCCACGCATTCCTGACTCATACTCTGATTTTCTCCCAGGCCGTCTACAGCTCAGTCCACGCGGACCCGGACGGATATGACAAGCGATTCCCGCCCGAAATGCCCGCAGCTGAGATCGGACGAGAAGCGCGGGAGGCGCTTCAAGCGAGCCGGTTCATTACGCCGGACCACCCGGAATGGGAGCGGCTCATTCGATTTGGCTCGGATGAAGAGATTCGAGCAGATGTTGCACGGGAGATGGCTCATGCGCGCGTCAGGACGCAAAAGGCGCTTTTTGAAGGCTCAGGCTCGGTCAGTCTGACGTTGCAGGACGGCCGGATATCCGTCGATCCGTGGCGCTATGCGGGCCGTGGCACTTGGGAACCCGTCCCCGGCATCAAGCCGACCATCCTCCCCGAAAGTGTCTCCGACGAGGACCTCGGCGCGGCGATCAACGCGGCGCTGGAGGTGAGCCGGAATGCGTGAGGGGGCCGGGGGGCGGCCTGAGCGGCCGCTCGCAGTGGTGTTGAAGCTTTCCTGCGGCGGGCGAGGGCGCTTCTGGTGATGTACCGAGCGGTTCGCGGCGGCGCTGCGGCCGCCGCCGTTCCCCTCGTCCTGCCTTGCGCCCTCAGCCGCCGATCTTGGAAAAATCGGCGACGCCGTGCATCGCTTCGCGGATGCGGTTGAGGAGTTTCAGCCGGTTTTCGCGCAGTTTCGTATCTTCGGCATTGACGGTCACATGGTCGAAGAAGGCATCGACGGCCGGGCGGAGCTCGGCGAGAGATGCCATCGCGCCTGAAAAATCCTCAAGCTTCAGATGCTTTTCGACATGCACCTCGACGCTTTCGATGACGGCGAGAAGCTCGCGCTCGGCCGCTTCGCCCTTCTCGTGAATGAGGGCGTGGTCGGGCTCGCCCGTGTAGCTCTTGCCGTCCTTCTTCTCCTCCGCGCGCAGAATGTTGGCGGCGCGGCGGTAGGAGGTGAGGAGGTTCTGGCCGTCGTCGGAGGCGAGAAGCCCGGCAAGCGCCTCCACGCGGCGCACGATCATGAGAAGATCGTCCTGCCCGGGCAGTGCGAAGACGGCATCGATCAGATCGTGGCGAGCACCCTGATCGCGCAGATGCACTTTGAGGCGGTCCGCGAAGAAGGCGAGGAGATCGGCAGATGTCGTCTCGTTCAGGCGCTTGGAGAAGAGCGGCAGAAGCGGCAGCCTGAGCCCGTTTTCAAGCACGATGCGGATGACGCCGAGGGCGGCACGACGGAGCGCGAACGGATCTTTCGAGCCGGTCGGCTTTTCGTCGATCGCCCAGAAGCCGGTCAGCGTGTCGAGCTTGTCGGCGAGTGCCACCGCCATGGCGACAGGTTCTGTGGGAACGGCATCGCCTGGGCCCTGCGGCTTGTAGTGGTCGCGGATCGCATCGGCGACATTGGCAGCCTCGCCCTGCGCTCTGGCGTAATAGCGGCCCATGACGCCTTGAAGCTCCGGGAATTCGCCGACCATGCCGGTCGGCAGATCCGCTTTGGCGAGCTTTGCAGCGCGTTCGGCTTCTCCGGCCTTGGCGTCGACCACCGGGGCGAGCGCGCCAGCGAGCGTCGCGATCCGGGCGACACGCTCCGCCTGCGTGCCGAGCTTGTCGTGGAAGGTGACGGCCTCGAGTTTTGCCCCCCATTCGCCGAGCGGCGTGGCGAGATCCTGCTCGTAGAAGAAACGGGCGTCGGACAGGCGGGCCGCGATGACGCGCTCATTGCCGGCAATGATCTCCTTGCCGCCGTCGCGCGCCTCGATGTTGGAGACGAGCAGGAAGCGGTTGGTGAGCGCGCCGTCCGCTCCGCGCAGCACGAAACACTTCTGGTTCTGGCGGATGGTGAGGCGGATGACCTCTTCGGGGATCTCCAGAAAGGCCTCGTCGAAGCGACCCATCAAAACGACGGGCCATTCGACAAGCCCCGCCGTCTCGTCGATGAGCCCGGCATCCTCCACCACCTCGAAGCCTTGCGCGAAGGCAAGGTTCTTGGCTTCCGTGGCGATGATGTTGCGGCGCCGTTCCGGGTCGAGGACGACTTTGGCGGCCTCAAGCTTCGGCACGTAATCGTCGAAGCGACGCACGCGGATGGCATCCGGCGCCATGAAGCGGTGGCCGTAGGTGACGTTGCCGGATTCGATGTCGCCGACCTTGAAGGGAACGATTTCGGGGTCTTCCGTCTCCGGGCCGAACATGCACAGGATCGAGCGCAGGGGCCTCACCCAGCGCAGCGAGCCGGTGCCGAGCGCGTCGGCCGCGGCAAAAGCGGAATCCTTCGGCGCGGAGGCCGCTCCCCAGCGCATCGATTTCGGCCAGGGGAAGTTGCGGATCACCTGCGGCAGGAGCTCCGCCACGATCTCTTCGGCGGCCCGGCCGGGCTTTTCGATGACGGCGACGTAGAAATCGCCCTTCTTCGGGTCGCTCTCGATCTTCGCGTCGTCGATCGAGGCGAGACCGGCAGAGCGCAGGAAGCCTTCGAGCGCCTTTTCCGGTGCGCCGACGCGCGGACCTTTGCGCTCTTCCTTCACGTCGGCGGAACGCGCCGTCACACCGTGAACGGTGAGCGCCAGGCGGCGCGGAGTGGCGAAACCCTTGGCGCCCTCATAGGTGAGGCCGGCCTCGACGAGACCGTCGGTCACGAGGCGTTTCAGATCCTCGGCGGCACGCGCCTGCATGCGCGCGGGAATTTCTTCAGAGAAGAGTTCGATGAGAAGGTCGGGCATGGGATCGGATCAATGGTCATCGCCCGCCGCCGGGGTCGCCGGGGCGGGCTCAGCGGCGTCGTGCGGCCGCGAGGAGAAACTGAAGTCGACGGCTTCCAGATATTGCGGCAGATCCGTGTCGGTCGCCTGGAAGACGACACGCATGATCATGTTGTAGCCGCTGACGTATTCCTTCATCCGCTCCAGCATGCGCTGCATGGCGAAATCGTCGAGCGGCACGACGAGACGGCTCATCTTGTCGCGCAGCCGCAGCTCCAGACGCTGGTTCGCGTCGCGCTTGACGATGGCGAGACGCGCCGATCGCTTGACGAGCGGTTCGTCGCCGATGCGGTAGGCGATCTCGCCCAGCGCGTAAGCCGCTTCGCTCTCCATGCGGCCGGAGCGGTTGAAGCGAAAGGTCGCCGTCCAGCTGTCGCAGGAGAAGATCATCGGCACGCGCGTCGGCGAGGTCACTCCCGCCTCTTGCGGCTCGGTCTCGGTTTCAGCCATCTCAGGCGCCTCCGGCCTCGGTCATCAGCCAGGCCTCGCCGCAGGCGATGGCGAGGGAGCGGACCCTCAGGATGTAGTTCTGCCGCTCCGTCGGCGAAATCACGCCGCGGGCATCGAGAAGATTGAAGACGTGGCTCGCCTTGATGCACTGGTCATAGGCGGGAAGCACCATCCGGTGCGGACCGCCGTTGCGCGCCGCCTCGTCCCGCCCGGCCGCGAGCAGCGCTTCGCATTCACCCTCGGCGTCCTGGAAATGGCGCAGAAGCTTGCCGGTGTCGGCATGCTCGAAATTGTGCCGCGAATATTCCTGCTCCGCCTGCAGAAAGACGTCGCCATAGGAGACCCGCTCCGCGCCTTCGCGGCCGTTGAAGTTGAGGTCGTAGACGTTGTCGACGCCCTGCACATACATGGCGAGACGCTCAAGCCCGTAGGTGAGCTCACCGGAGACGGGGGCGCAATCGACGCCGCAGACCTGTTGAAAATAGGTGAACTGCGAGACTTCCATGCCGTCGCACCAGCATTCCCAGCCGAGCCCCCAGGCCCCGAGCGTCGGGCTTTCCCAATCGTCTTCCACGAAACGGATGTCGTGCACGGAGGCGTCGATGCCGATCGCTTCGAGAGAACCGAGGTAAAGCGCCTGCAGATCGGGCGGCGACGGCTTCAGGATCACCTGGTACTGGTAATAATGCTGCAGCCGGTTCGGGTTTTTGCCGTAGCGTCCGTCAGTCGGGCGACGCGAGGGCTGCACATAGGCAGCCTTCCACGGCCGCGGACCGAGCGATCGCAGGGTCGTGGCCGGGTGGAAGGTGCCTGCCCCCACCTCCATGTCGTATGGCTGCAGAATGACACAGCCTTTGTCGGCCCAGTAACGCTGCAACGTCAGGATCAAGCCCTGAAAGGAGCGCGTCGGGCTCATATGCGCGGGAACCGCTTCGTTCATCACCGGTAGCTCTTGGAAATAGTGGCCGTTGCCTGCCACGCGGAGGGCGAGGGGTCAAGCTAACCAAACGCCTGGGTGCACTCGAGCGCATCCTTTCGGCGAGGGAGGGTGTGGGTGCTGCTCTCAGCGAGCGAGGGTTGCGCGGACCCACCATTGCGGATGCGCGCGGGCAAGTGTCTCGGCCGCCGTGCCGGCCGCATCGAGCGTCTCATAGATCGCAAAGCAGGCCGAACCGGAGCCCGACATGCGGGCAAGGTGGCAAGGCGTCTTCGACAAAGCCTCTAGGACCTCTCCGATCGCCGGCTCGAGCGCAATCGCCGGGGCTTCGAGGTCGTTTGTCGTGGTCTTCAGGAAATCTGCGACCGCGCGCGCATCGCCCAGGTTGGCCGGCACTTCTGGGAGAGTGCGTCCGGGCGGCTGACCGAGGGTCTGAAACACCTTGCCGGTCGAAACCACCCGTGCCGGCCAGGCGAGCACGAGCGGCAGAGCGGGCAGGGAAGGCAGAAGCGTAATTTCTTCGCCGATTCCGCGCGCCCGCAGAGCCCTGCCGAAAAGCCCCATCGGGACATCGGCACCAAGCGTCGCCCCGAGCGCGACGAGTTCGTCCATCGACATTCCGACACCCCAAAGCTCCGCGAGAGCCAGAAGCGTGGTCGAGGCATCGGAGGATCCGCCCCCGAGCCCGGCGCCCGCGGGGATCTCTTTGGTGACGGCAATCTGCGCGCCCGTCCTGGCGCCTGACGCCCGCTTCAGCGCTTCGGCGGCGCGCAAGATGAGATTGTCCGCTCCATCCGGGACGATCTCCGCAAACCTGCCGCTTACCTCGAGCGCGAAGTCTTCGGCCGGGGCAAAGCTCAACGCGTCGCCGAGATCGGCAAAGACGGCGAGCGTATCGAGGAGATGATAACCGTCGTCCCGCTTTCCGGTCACATGGAGAGCGAGATTGATCTTGGCAGGTGCCGTGCGCACGAGGGCGGGAGGGAGGTTATCGTTCAAAGCTTCTCAGATGTAGCAGCCGGTCGGGGACCGCTCCAGCGCCGGTCGTGAGGCAGAAGAGCGCGATCTTTCATCGACCGAGCGGGCAGAGGAGACGGCTCGTCCGCCTTTCGGCCAATGGCCGGCAAGAAAGCCCTCCGGTCCAGACGAAACTCTCAGCGCGCTCCCGACGCCTGATCGGCAGGACCGCTGAAGGAGATCGGCTTGGCTGCTTTTGTCCGGCTCGAATCCTGTTCCGCCTCGGGTGTCGGCGTGATGCGCGGGGCGCTTTCCACCAGGCGCTCGGCAGCGATCTTGCGGTTGATCACCTCAAGCTCGGGGAGTTTGGCGCCAAGGTCGCGCGCATGGCGCCACTGAAACTGCGCTTCGAGCTTGCGACCGACTTTCCAGTAGGCGTCGCCCAGATGGTCGTTGATCACGGGATCCGCGGTCTCCAGGGAAACGGCGCGTTCCAACTCTTCGACGGCGTCTTCGTAGCGCCCGAGCCGGTAATAGGCCCAGCCGAGACTATCGACGATGAAACCATCATTGGGCCGGAGATCGACGGCTTTCTGGATCATGCCGAGGGCTTCGTCGAGATGCACGCCCTGATCGACCCAGGAATAGCCCAGGTAATTGAGAACAAGCGGCTGGTCCGGAAACAGTTCGAGGGCTTCCTTGAAGTCCGCTTCCGCCTTCGCCCATTGCTTCGCCCGCTCATAGGCGACGCCCCGGAAATAAAACAGGGTCCAGTTGCCCCGAGCCGGCTCGTCCAGATGCTCGATCGCGCGGCTGTAGATGTCGGCGGCTTCTTCGTATTTTTCTTTCGCGCGCTGCATGTTGCCGTAGGCGATGTAGGCGGCGAGATCGTCGGGATTTTTCCGGATCGCTTCCTCAAACGCCGTCTTCGCTTCGTCGATCCGATCCTGCTGCGCGAGAACGACGGCGGCTCGCAGAATGCCGACCGGGCGGAAAGGCGATTGCGCCGGGATCTGCTCCAGCACTTGGATTGCCTGATCGCCGAGACCGTTGCTGTCCAGGATATCGCCAAGAGACAGGGCTGCGAGACCGCCGCCGCTGTCGGGATCGATGTAGAGGGCGAGACGCAGATAGACGGCTGAAAGTTCAAAGCCGCCCTCCTGGCCGAGAGCGGTCCCAAGGCCGGAGAAAGCTTCAGCCGCACCCTCGACGGGCGTGTTCACCGCCTGCGTGACCGGCTTGCCGGATTCGATGTCGGCCATCGTGTCGATGGCGAGCGGGTTGCGCGGGGCGCGGTCGAGATACTCTTGCAGGATCTCTTTGGCTTTGTCCTTGTCGCCGGCGCGCGCCAGTTCGCGTGCATAGGCTTCCACGACGCGCACGGAATTGCCGTCCTGCTCGTAGGCCTTCGCGAAACGGGCAAGGGAATCTTCGGTGTTGCCGGCGACGTCGGCCATCAGGCCGGCATGGATGAGCTTGAACGGCTCGTACCAGCTTTCGCCTTCCAGACTGTCGACGAGGGCGATCGCCTCATCCGTTTTGCCTTGGCCCGTCAATGCCCAGGCTTTCAGGAGTGTCGCCGTCAGTGCAGCGAGCGCGCCCTGATCGTTGCCCTGAAGCGTCTTGATCGAGGCTGCGAACTTTTTCTGCTTGAGAAGATCCGCGGTGACGATGAAGCTCGCGATCTGACTGTCGGGCGCTTTCTTGACGAGGATTTTCGCCATAGGCAGCGCCGTTTTCAGATCGCCCTCAGCCGTGGTCAGGACGACGGCGCGCTCCAGCCAGGCCGCGTTGTTCGGATCCGCTTCATAGGCCTGCTGGTAGAACTCCGCGCCATGCGTGACGTCCTTGGTTTCGTCAGCCACCCGCGCGGCGAGAAATATCCCGGCAAGGCTCGTGAGCTCGACCGGATCGTCGTCGCTCTTGGCCGCTGCCATGGCGGGGGCCGCGAAGGCCGCGGCCAGCAGACAGGCCGCAACGAAAGGCCGCAAAGCTGGCACGGTCCGGAAAGATGTCATGCGGGATCTCCAGTTGGGGTCCACGGTCAAACAATTGGCTATCGCCGGCCCCATTAAATAGGCACCGGCAGGCTTGCCGGTACCCTGCCTTGCCCCCGCACTCGCAGAATTCCCAGTCCAGGACTCAATGAACGCGCGCCACGCAAAATTCAACTGCTTCCAGGAGAGCCGCCTTTTCCGGGCTCTCCGGGGCCGGGGCGAGAGCGTCGCGGGCCATGGCGCCGTAATGTTTCGCGCGATCGACCGTGTCGGCGAGCGCCGATGTTTCGGCGAGACGCGACATGGCGCCTGCTAGAGCCTCGTCGTCGGTCTGGCCTTCCACGAGGGTACGGCGCCAGAATTCGCGATCCTCCGGCGAGCCACGGCGATAGGCGAGCACGACCGGGAGAGTGAGCTTGCCCTCGCGGAAATCGTCACCGACATTTTTGCCGAGCGCTGGTGTGGCACCGCCGTAATCGAGCGCGTCGTCGATGAGCTGGAAGGCGATGCCGAGATTGGCGCCGAACGAACGGAAGGCGGCGCGGGTGGCGCGGTCGGCGCCGGCGACGATCGGGCCGACTTCGGCTGCAGCCTGGAAGAGGGCCGCCGTCTTGCCGCGGATCACCTCGAGATACTCGTCTTCCGTCGTTTCCGTGTTCTTGGCCGTGCCGAGCTGCATCACTTCGCCTTCGGCGATCGTGGCCGAGGCTTCCGAGAGCACGCGCAACGCATCGAGCGAGCCGACATCGACCATCATCTTGAAGGCCTGGCCGAGCAGAAAGTCGCCGACGAGAACGGTCTCTTTGTTGCCCCACAGAAGACGTGCCGTGCGCTTGCCGCGGCGGGTGTCGCTTTCGTCGACGACGTCGTCGTGGAAAAGCGTCGCCGTGTGCATGAATTCGACGGCGGCGGCGAGGCGGACATGGCCGTCGCCCTCATAACCGAGCGCCCGCGCGCAGGCGACGGTCAGCATCGGCCGCATGCGCTTGCCGCCCGAATCGACCAGATAGCGCGCCACCTCCGGTATCAGCGTGACTTGCGATCCAGTCCGCTCTAGGATCAGGCGATTGACCGCATCCATGCCGTCTTGCGTGCATTCCACAAGCGGTTCAAGCGAAGCCGTGCCTGCTTTCCGCTCTCCGAGCGAGAGGATAACGCCCAATTGACAACTCCTTGCTGTTTCAAAGGGTAGAACGGATAAGCCGCCGCGCAAAGGGACAGATTGCACGCGCCCTACAAGGCTGACGGAATCCAGGCAACTGCCCCCTTTTACACATGCCCCCTGATGACCCGCCCCTATATGACCGGAGCGTGACTGGATGGAAGAGCTTATCCGCACCAACGACCTCGCGCTGATCTCTTTTGTGGAGGCGCTTTTGCGAGATGCCGACATACGTTACTCCGTCGTCGACGCCAATATGAGCATCATGGAAGGCTCGCTCGGCATATTGCCGCGACGCGTTCTGGTCGATGCCTCGCGTCGCGACGAAGCGAAGGCGATCCTGCGCGATGCCGGGCTCGACAAGGAGTTTTCCCTCGGCCTCGGCAGCGATTGAGCGATGAGCGCAGACGAGAGGACGGTCGAGACGCACGGCTTTCTGGGGGCGCGGATCGCGCTCGTGAAACCGGCGAGCGGCCACCGGCCGGGATTGGACGCAGCCTTGTTGCAGGCGGCGGTTTCGCCGCAGCGAAAAGGCCTCTGCGTCGAGTTCGGCTGTGGCACCGGCGCCGTGGCGCTCTCGGTTGCAGCTCGCGCTGCGGAGCTTGAGGTCGTCGGCGTCGACATCGACGAGGTCGCGGCCCACCAGGCCGAGGAGGCGCGTCGGCTTCCGCCAAATCGGGCCTTCGCCGAGCGTGTGAGATTTGTGGCGGCCGATGTGACGGAGCCGCAACTCGGTGAGCGACTTCGTCCGGCCCGCGTCGATCTCGTCCTCATGAACCCGCCGTTCTATGCTGCTTGCGAAGTGAGCGCCTCGCCCGACCAGCGCCGCCGGGTGGCGCATCAGGCAGAGGTGGATCCTCTGCCGCGCTGGATTGCCGCGGCTTCGTCTCTGCTCGTCCGGAAGGGCGATATCGCCATCGTCCATCGGGCAGACCGGCTGGCCGCCATCTTGAAGGAACTCGCGGCTCATCGCTTCGGCAGCATGAAAATCCTGCCGTTCCATGCCCATGCAGGCGAGGCGGCGGGACGTGTGCTGGTTTCGGCCCGTCTCGAGGGGAAGGCACCGCTGGTGCTCGGCGCCGGCATCGTCCTCCATGAAGCCGATGGGGCGTGGACGCAGGCGGTCGGTGCGATCCTGCGCGGGGAGGCGGATTTCGGTCTTCTGTGAAGCGCCGAAGCGTCACGGCATCTGGCAAATTCTCGCGGCATGACCATCTTGCCGAGACGATCTTTGATGAATTTGAGAGTTTGGAAGACAGATGGCGAATTGGTTGCACAGTCTCCTGCCGGGCGTGTTCAAGGCTGAGCCCGTGGTTCCGGTCATCAGAATGTCGGGCACGATCGGCCGGGGCAGCCGCTTCCGGCCCGGGCTCACGCTCGCCTCGGTGGCGGGGCCGTTGAAAAAGGCCTTCGACAACAAGAAGGCCGAGGCCGTGGCGATCATCATCGATTCGCCAGGCGGCTCGCCGGTTCAGTCGCACATGATCTACAAGCGCATCCGCGCGCTCGCCGAGGAAAAGCAGAAGCGGGTGTTCATCTTCGTGGAGGATGTGTGCGCCTCCGGCGGCTATATGATCGCCTGTGCCGGCGACGAGATCATCGTCGACCCGGCCTCGATCGTCGGCTCGATCGGTGTGGTCTCGGCCGGGTTCGGCTTCGTCGATGCGATCCACAAGCTCGGCGTCGAGCGCCGCGTCTATACGTCGGGGGAATCCAAAGTGATCCTCGATCCGTTCCAGCCGGAAAAGCCGGAAGACGTCCGCCGCCTCAAAGTCATCCAGGAAGAGGTGCACGAGCTTTTTATCGATCTCGTCAAGAAGCGGCGCGGCAGCGTGCTCGCCGATGATCCCGAGATCTTTTCGGGGCTTTTCTGGTCCGGCAAGACGGCCGTCTCGCTGGGGCTTGCGGATCGTCTCGGCGATATGCGTCACGTGCTGCGCGAGAAGTACGGAGACAAGGTGCGCCTGAAACTCATCGGCGCGGAGAAGAGTTTCTTCGGCATGCGCCCCGGCCGCGTCGGTGCAGGTCTGGCCGCTGCGGCGGGCGAGGGCTTCCTCGATACGCTCGAAGAGCGTAGTCTCAGGCAGCGTTTCGGAGGTTAGAACGATGCCCCAGTTCATCGCTCTCGGATTGATCGCCGCCGGCGGCTATTACGCGTTCAAGGTCCTGAAACGGGAGATGGCGCGCGTCGATCGTGAGGTGCGCGCCGCCGAGAAGGTGCGGGCCGACGACCGTGGCGAACTTCTCGTGCGCGACCCTGAGACCGGCCATTATCGTCCGCGCGAGGAGCGGTGAGGGCGTCATGAACGCGCCGGCAAAGGCGGCAAAACCGGTCGGCTCGGGCCTGTGGACCGCCGATCAGTTTCTGGAATTCTACATGACGCGGCCGGACGAAGAGCGTTGGCAGCTCGTGGATGGCCTCGCCATGATGATGGTTCCCCCTGATGTCGAGCATCATAAGATCGGCAAACGCCTGACGCGGCTTCTGGACGATGCCCTGGCCACGAGCCATCCCGAGTGGGAAGCCTTCGAGGAAATGGGAGTGCGGATTGCCGGCGTTGCCGATTTCAATCCTGAGCCCGATGTCGTGGTCGTGCCCACAGCCGAAATTTCGGGACGTTATGCGACCATCTTCTTCCTGGCTGCGGAAGTGATTTCCCCGTCCAACACTGCAGAGATGATCGCCCGTAAGATCGAGCTCTATCAGCGCCATCCCGACAATCTCTATTGCCTCACCGTCGCGCAGGACGAGGTGAGGGTGCGGCTCTGGTCGCGTGAGACGGAATGGGAGATGACGGAGTTCACCTCCCTGGACGACAGGCTCTGTCTGCCGGCTTTCGGCTTCGATGCGACACTCGCCGAGATCTACCGCGGCACGAAGCTGGTCGGCTGAGGCTCATAGGACGTGAGGGTCGGGTCTGAGGCTCTTTGGGGCTTGGGATGACCTTCGGATGCCTCGCCGCTTTGGCCTCAGCGTCTGGAGGCTCGCGAAGCCCGCAGGTGGGACACAACCTGCGGGCCCGGTTTCGTCACCTCGCGGGATGCGCGCTCACATGCCGACGTAAATCGGCCCCTCGCCCCCCTGCGGCGGGACCCAGGTGATGTTGCGGTTCGGATCTTTGATGTCGCAGGTTTTGCAGTGGACGCAGTTCTGCGCATTGATGACGAAGCGCGGTTCGGCGCCGTCTTCCTGCACCCATTCGTAGACGCCGGCCGGGCAATAGCGGGCCGAAGGGCCGGCGAAGACGGCCCATTCGCTTTCCTTCTGCGTCATCGGATCGGACAGGCGCAGATGCACCGGCTGGTCCTCTTCATGATTGGTGTTCGACAAAAACACCGAAGAGGGCTTGTCGAAGGTGATGACGCCGTCGGGTTTCGGATAGTCGATCTTGGGGCATTCGGAAGCAGGCTTCAGGCATGCATAATCGGGCTTCTCGTGGCCCATCGTGCCGAAGAAAGAGAAGCCGAAGAGCGAGTTCGTCCACATATCGAGGCCGCCGAGCATCACGCCAAGGCGTGTGCCGAACCGCGACCAGAGCGGCTTCACGTTGCGCACCTTTTTGAGGTCGTGGCCGATTTCAGATTCGCGCCAGCTCGCCTCGAAGCTCTCCACCGTGTCCTGGCTGCGCCCTTCACCCAGAGCGCCGGCCACATGTTCCGCCGCCAGCATGCCCGACAGCATGGCGTTGTGCGTGCCCTTGATGCGCGGCACGTTGACGAAGCCCGCCGAGCATCCGATCAGTGCGCCGCCCGGGAAGACGAGCTTCGGCACGGACTGGATGCCGCCCTCGGTGATGGCGCGCGCGCCGTAGCTGATGCGCTGTCCGCCCTCCAGGAGGCTCTTGATCGCCGGATGCGTCTTGAAGCGCTGGAACTCCTGGAAGGGCTCCAGATGCGGGTTCTCGTAGTTCAGATGCACGACGAAGCCGATCGCCACCTGGTTTTCCCCGAAATGGTAGAGGAACGAGCCACCGCCCGTTTTGTTGTCGAGCGGCCAGCCGAAGGAATGCTGGATGAGGCCCGGCTTGTGCTTGTCCGGTTCGACTTCCCAGAGCTCCTTGAGCCCGATGCCGAATTTCGCCGGCTCGCGACCCTCGTCGAGCGCGAAGCGGGCGATCAGCTCCTTGGCGAGCGAGCCGCGGGCGCCTTCGCCGATCAGCGTGTAGCGGCCGAGAAGCGCCATGCCGGGCTGATAGGCGGGGCCCGGCTTGCCGTCGCGCCCGATGCCCATGTCGCCGGTCGCGACGCCAATGACGGCGCCATTGTCGTCGGTCAGAATTTCGGCGGCAGCAAATCCCGGATAAATCTCCACCCCGAGGGCTTCCGCGCGCGCCGCGAGCCATTGGGTCAGCCGTCCGAGCGAGCCGATATAGCTGCCGTGATTGCTCATGAGCTTCGGCATTAAAATGTTCGGCAGCTTCGTGGCGCCTTTCTCCGTCAGGTAGAGAAAGCGGTCCTCGGTGACATGCGTCGTCAGCGGGCGGTCCGGATCGTCGCGCCAGTCGGGGATGAGTTTGTCGAGGCCGATCGGGTCGATGACCGCGCCGGAAAGAATATGGGCGCCGACCTCGGAACCCTTTTCCAAGACCACGACGGAGATTTTTTCGTCGAGTTCCTTCAAGCGGATGGCCGCTGCAAGTCCTGCCGGTCCAGCTCCGACGATGACAACGTCGTATTCCATGCTCTCACGTTCGGGCGTCTCGGCGGCTTCCATTCTTTTCTCCAGATGAGAGTGGGGGCCCAAGGGATAAAACGTCGTCCCGCTCAAATTCAATGCAAACCCGCTTCGTCTCGTCTGTCTATGCCGCAAGCGGGCCTTCTGCGGGCTTTGAGCGTGGCGGGTTGACGCGTTGCGGGCAAGCCTCCTCTTCCGCCCCGGCGCGCATGATGGCAGAAAGGTCTGGTGAGCCCGCTTTCGCCAGATATCTCTCTCGCCCCCCTCAAGGAGCTGTTGCGCTTCTATCTTGAGAACGGCGTCGATTGTGCCGTGGAGGAGGTGGGCGTCGACCGTTTCGAAGAAACCCGCGAAAGGATGGCCGCCCGCGAGATGGCGGCCCGCCAGGCGCCCTCGCAGCAACAGGGCAGACCCGCCAGCGCGCAATACCGCGACGACGGGGCGCGTGCGCCTGCCGAGAGGCAGCGCCGGAGCGAAGCGCGCCCGCAGCCGCCAGTAGCGCCGCCGCCGGTCGCCCCGGCGGCCCTTCCGTCGGAAGAGGCGGTGATGGCCGCGCGTGAAGCCGCCCGCAGCGCGGCCTCGCTGGAGGAACTGCGCGAAATTCTGGCGGGCTTCGACGGGTGCAATCTGAAGCGCACGGCAACGCAGCTGGTATTCGCCGACGGGAACCCCGAAGGTCGGGTGATGCTGGTCGGCGAAGCGCCCGGCCGCGACGAGGATCTGCAGGGTCTGCCGTTTGTCGGGCGTTCAGGACGCCTCCTCGACCGCATGCTCGCCGCAATCGGGCTCGATCGCAGCGGCGTCTATATCGCCAACACGATTCCGTGGCGGCCGCCCGGGAACCGCGATCCCTCGCCGATGGAGCGGGCGATCTGCCGGCCTTTTATCCAGCAGCAGATCCGTCTCGCCGATCCCGATTTTTTGATCCTCCTCGGCAATGCCGCCGCCAAGGAAATGCTCGACACCACGATGGGCATCACGCGGCTGCGCGGTCGTTGGATCGATTTCGACACGGGGGCCCGCCAGGTCCGTGCCATGGCGACGTTTCACCCGGCCTATCTCTTGCGCAATCCGCTGCAGAAAAAGCTCGTCTGGCGCGATCTGTTGACTCTGAAAGCCGCCCTCGAAGATCCTAAAGACTGAACGGCTGACAAAGCTGTCGCAAAGCGTGAACGCGTGAGGGCTTGACCGTCGCCGATGCGCAGGGGTACCGGCGGCTCGCGGCAATTCGGCGTCCATCATGGCCAGGCAACTTCTTCCTATCGCTGCGCTCTTGTTGAGCGTGGCCTTCTTGCTGACTGCGAACGGTTTGCACTCCATCCTGCTGCCGATCCGCGGCGGCTTGGAGCATTTTTCGACGTTCTCGCTGGGCCTCGTCGGCACGGGCTGGGCGATCGGCTTCGTCGCCAGCTGTTTCATGGCGCCGCGTATCGTCCATCAGGTCGGCCATATTCGCGCTTTTGCCGCCTCTGCCGCGGCCGCGGCCGTCATCATCCTGTTGAATGCGATGATCGTGACGCCGCTGTCGTGGATCCTTCTGCGCGTCTTTTCCGGTTTCGTGCTCGCGGCCTGCTTCATGATCATCGAAAGCTGGCTGAACGAGCGCGCCACCAACGAAAACCGCGGCACGATTTTCGGTGTCTACATGACGATCACATATGTTGCGATCGTCGTCGGGCAGATGCTCGTGGCCGTCGGTGATCCCGCCCGTGAAACCTCTTTTATGGTCGGGGCGATTTTCTTCTGTCTGGCGCTCCTGCCTTTGTCGCTGTCGCGTGCGGCAGCTCCCCAGCCTCTGGCTGGCGTCACGCTCGATCTGAAGCGGCTTTTTCAGAATTCGCCGGTCGGCTTCGTGGCGACGCTCCTCGTCGGCGTGGCAAACGGCGCTTTCGGCACGCTCGGGCCGTTGTTCGGTTTTCAGATCGGCCTTGGTACGGCGCACATCGCCACCTTGATGAGCATCGCCATCATTGCCGGCGCGCTGATCCAGATGCCGGCGGGACGGCTCTCCGACCGCATCGACCGGCGTTACATGATCGGCGGCGCAGCGCTTCTTTCCGGTTTGGTCGGAACGGGGCTGGCGGTCTTCGCGCCGCATAATCCAATCGTGCTCAGCGTCGCTTTCGCGCTTTATGGCGGCACATCCTACGCGCTTTATTCGCTTGCCGTCGCCCATGCGAACGATTTTGCGAGCGACCTTTCCTTCGTGCAGGTGTCCTCGGGCCTCCTGCTTCTTTACGGCATCGGCACGATGGCCGGGCCGCTCGTCGCCTCCGGCACGATGGAAAGCTTCGGCCCGCAAGGGCTCTTCGTCACCACGGCGGTGGCCCATTTCGCCATGGCGATCTTTTCGGTCTACCGCACGACCCGCCGCGCCCCGCCGCCGCAACATGAGCGCGAGACGTTCTCCGCCGTGCCGAGCCCGCGCATGCTGACGCCGCAGACGGCCGTCCTGCAGCCCGATCCAGAAGAGCTGCCGCCGGCGCCCGAACCCGAGGAGGCGTCCGAAGCGGACGTGGCGCAGGGAGATGGCTCCGACGACGCGTCCGGGGCGACGACGAGCGAGGCGAGCGGCGACAAAACGAAAGAGACGGACGCGACCTCCTGACGAGGCCGCGCCTGCCGCCCGGGGTGTGAGGCGCGTGCCCGAAGGATCTCAAAGCTCCGCCCCTCTCTTGACGGGGGAAGCGTTGCGTCCTCTCTGGACTCACTCTGTGTTTCGAGCCCGGGAGATGGAATGACGCAAAGCGGCGACGAGCGGGCCTTCATTCCCGTCAAGATCGCGGTGCTGACTGTGTCGGATACGCGCGCGCTTGCCGATGATCGTTCCGGTGACACGCTCGAAGAGCGTATTCGCGACGCCGGCCATGTTCTCGCCGGGCGCGACATCGTTCGCGACGATGTTGAGGACATCCGCAAGCTTGTTCAGGGCTGGATCGCCGATGATGCGATCGATGTGATCATCACCACGGGCGGCACCGGCTTTACGGGCCGCGACGTCACGCCGGAGGCGCTCGAGCCCCTGTTTGAAAAGCGCATGGACGGCTTTTCAGCGGTCTTCCACCGCATTTCCTATGACAAGATCGGCGTCTCGACGATCCAGTCGCGCGCCACCGCAGGCGTGGCGAATGCGACCTACATCTTCGTTCTTCCGGGCTCGCCGGGGGCGTGCCGGGATGCCTGGGACGGCATCTTGAAGAGCCAGCTCGATTACCGCCACAGGCCGTGCAATTTCGTCGAGATCATGCCGCGGCTCGACGAGCATCTGAAGCGCGGCTGAGGCCTCTCAGGCCGGCGGCGCCATCCGCGCGGAAAGGCGTTTGGTGGACTGTCCGCGGGCAAGAGCTTTGAGGTCGTCCGCGCCGGCCGCCGCCATATCGGCCTTGCGCATGAGCACGCCGCGGCGAAGCGGTTCCTCCCGCTCCAGAAAACCGAAGAGCGTCTTGCGCTTGCCGGCGAGGGTGAAGCTCGCGGCCCCGCGGCCTGGCTCTTCCATCCACTCGCGAACCGCCGTCATCCAGCCGTCGAGCGGGCGGGCGCCGCCTTCCATCAGGAGAAGCCACTCGCCGCGCGCGGAAGCGATGGTCTCTGTGAGAGCTTCGCGGCCTATGAGTTCCGCGCCGGCAGCATCCGCCACCGCTTCGATCTCTTCATCGTTGGGCGCGCCGACGACATAGGCGTCGCGCACCAGACCCTCGACCGCCGCCGGAACGAGGGCGGTGAGGCTGCGCGCCAGATGCTGCGCATCTTCAGGCACGGAAAGAAGCACGGTGATCATGCTGGTTTGCTAGCGAAATCCGGCTCTTAACCCAACAGAAAGGTAACTGTTTCGTTAAGGCGGATGGTCCAATCCCCGGCTTCCTCGCTTTGCCTAGGAATAAAGTCACTTTTGTTCTTGTAATGTTCCTATGTTCGCGCTATATTCTCATTATGCCTGAGCCGAGCGCCACCTTCGCCCCGCCCACACCCCACACCCCAAGGGGCGGTTCCGCAGCAGCCGCAAAGCGGACTGCCGCATCCTCTGCGTCGTCACGGTTTCGCGCAGAGCGCGATGCGGCCTGGGTGGCGCTCGGCCAGGCAAACTCCGCCTCCGAAGATGGGGGGACCGAACAGATCTCCACCGCGCTGCGTCCGCTCGTGCGGCGCGGCCGCGGGGCCGTCTCCAACGAGACGGGCCGTTACGAAAAACAGACGCGGCAGATCGTCGACGATGGCTGGGAGAGCCTCGACGAGCTGCCCCGTCTGCGCACGGAGGTGACGATCGAGCGGCCGCGCAAGATCATCACCCGCAATGCCTCACCCGACATTTCCTTCGACCGGTCCATCAATCCCTATCGCGGCTGCGAGCACGGCTGCGCCTATTGTTTCGCCCGGCCGACGCACGCGTATATGGGCCTGTCGCCGGGGCTCGACTTCGAGACGCGGCTCTTCGCCAAACCGGATGCGGCGAAGCTTCTGGAGAAAGAACTCGCCGCGCCGGGCTACGAGGTGCGTCCGATTGCGATCGGCACCAACACCGACCCTTACCAGCCGGTCGAGCGCCAGTACCGGATCATGCGCGATGTGCTCGAAGTGCTTTCGGCCGCCAATCATCCGGTCGGCATCGTCACCAAATCGGCGCTCGTTCTGCGCGATCTCGATATCCTCGCGCCGATGGCGGAGAAGGGGCTCGTCAAAGTCGGCCTCTCCGTGACGAGCCTTGACCATAAGCTGTCGCGCTTGATGGAGCCGCGGGCTTCGACGCCGGCGAAACGGCTTGAAGCGATTTCAGGCCTGAGCGAAGCCGGCATTCCTGTCTCGATCATGACGGCGCCGATCGTGCCGGCCATCAACGACAATGAGATCGAGCGCCTTCTCGAAGCGGGCGCGGCGGCAGGCGCCACCTCTGCCGGCTATGTGTTGTTGCGGCTGCCGCTCGAAGTGGCGCCGATCTTCAAGGAATGGCTTCAGGAGAATTTCCCGGACCGGGCCGAACATGTTCTGTCGCTGATGCGCTCCATGCGGGGCGGCAAGGATTATGATTCGGCCTGGCATGAGCGCCAGCGGGGCAGGGGGCCTTACGCCTGGCAGATCGGTCGCCGCTTCGAGCTGGCGGCAAAGCGCCTGCGTTTGAACGAACGGCGCTACGATATGCGCACGGATCTGTTCTCTCCGCCGGTGCCGGTCGGCGGCCAGCTGAAGCTCTTCTAGACGTCACCGGCGCCAAGGGCCCAAGAAGCCTGTGTCCGAAGGTGGAAAGCGCGGCTTCGTGGGCGAGCGCCCGGCTTGCATCGGGAGTAGCCGCGGCCTATCGGCGGTCCATGTCGGCGACAAAGACGATTCGTAAACCGAAAGCTCCGAAGCAGGGCGCTGCAAAATCAGCCAAGGCCTCCGGGGCTGCCGGCCCGCATCTCCAGGCCGAGACGCGGCTGCTGCTTGCTGGCTACCGTCGCATCGCGGGCGTCGATGAGGTGGGCCGGGGCCCGCTCGCCGGCCCGGTCGTGGCCGCCGCCGTGATTCTCGATCAGGAAAACATCCCGGTCGGCATCGATGATTCCAAGGCGCTCACCGCATTGCGCCGCCAGGAACTCTATGAAGAGATCCTCGGCTGTGCCGATGTCGCCGTCGCCTATTGCTCGACGGCCACCGTCGACCGCATCAACATCCGCAATGCGGCGCTCCTCGCCATGGCGCGCGCTCTTAAAAGTCTGCCGGAAGCGGCCGACGCAGTTCTCGTCGACGGACGGGACAAGGTGCCGAACATCGATCTGCCGTGCGAGGCGCTGATCGGCGGAGACGCCTCCTCGCTGTCGATCGCCGCCGCGTCGATCGTGGCGAAAGTCTCCCGCGACCGGATGATGGCACATTGCGACGGGGTGTTTGCTGGCTACGAGCTCGGCTCCCATAAGGGGTACGCGACGCCGGCCCACAGAGCCGCCCTGACGCGGCTCGGGCCGTGCCGCCTCCACCGCACGAGCTTTGCGCCCATCGCGGCGCTCCTCGCCGGCAAATAGGCCCGGCAATCAGGTAGAGAGCAGAGCCGCGAAGAGGGCGGGCCCACCCGCGCTCAGCCACGCGCTGCCCGGCGAGGTCCCGCCGGACGTCTGTCGAATAAACTGTCTGCCGAAAAAGAAAAAGGCGGGCCAAGGCCCGCCTTTTGTCGTCTCTTTGTCGAATCCGCTCAGTGCCGCTTCAAGCCCTCGATGGAGCTGTTGATCAGCCGCTGACCGACCGCGCCCTCGTTCTGTTCAGCGAGGATCTTTGCGGAGGCTGCGACGGCCACATCGACCGCCCGTGCCTTCACGTCGCTGACCGCCTGGGCCTCGGCCTGAGCGATGCGCTGTTCCACACCGCGCGTGCGGCGCTCGATATATTCCTCGAGCCGCTGTTTGGCTTCGGCGGCGTGGGCGGCCGCTTCGTTTTCGGCAAGCGCCACGATCCCGGCCGCCTCTTCCTCGGCCTCCTGGCGGCGGCGCTGATATTCGGCCAGAAGCGCCTGCGCCTCTTCCCGCAGGCGCCGAGCCTCGTCGAGCTCGTGCTGGATCTTCTCCGAGCGCTTGTCGAGCGCGGCCGTCATCATCTTCGGCACGCCGAGATAGATCATGATGCCGAGGAAGGTGAGAAGGCCGATGAAGACCCACAGCGAAGCTAGGCTGGTTGCATCCATCGTTATCTCCGCTCGTTCATGGCGGCGGAGACGGCTGACCCGACCTCCGCATCTGCCGGAGCTTCTCCGGACAGGGTCTCAACGAGCGCCTCGGTCGTCTCCTTGGCGATCGCGTCGACTTCGGCGAGAGCCTTGTCGCGCACCTCGCCGATGCGTGCTTCGGCGGCCTGCAGCTTCTCTTCGAGCTCCGCCTCGGCCTTCGCCCGTTCGTCCTCGACCTCGGCTTTCGCCTTGTCTCGGGCGTCCTGGGCGATGCCGTGAGCGCGCTGCCGGGCTTCGGCGAGCGCCTGCTCGTAGGCCGCGATCGCCTCGTCGCTCTCCCGCTTCAGCTTTTCTGCCTCTGCGAGATCGTCGGCGATGCGGTCGTGCCGCTCCTCAAGGATGGTGGCAATGCGTGGCAGCACCATCTTGCTGAGCAGGTAATAGAGCAGGCCAAAGAAGACCGCGAGCCAGATGAGCTGCGAGAGATACGTCGACGGATCGAAAGGCGGAAACGCGCCATGGGCCGAATCCGCGATTTCGGTATGTTCCGCCGCCGTTTCCGCGGCCGTCTGAGCGAGTGCCGTTGTTACCACGTGCTCTTCTCCTCAAGCCGTTCGGCCGCCGGTGGCGTGTGCCTCCGGCGCGCCGTCTTCGCTGTCTGGCTTAGACGGCGAAGATGAGGAGAAGGGCGATCAGGAGCGAAAAGATGCCCAGCGCTTCCGTGACCGCGAAGCCGAAGATGAGGCGGCCGAACTGGCCGTCCGCAGCCGCGGGATTGCGCAATGCGCCTTCGAGGAAGTGGCCGAAGAGCGAACCCAGGCCAACGCCGGCCCCGCCCATGCCGATGCAGGCAATGCCCGCGCCAATCAGCTTTGCAGCATCTGCTTCCATGTTCATGCTCCTTGCGTGTTGGAAGAGGATGGAGAAAAAATCGCGCCGTCAGTGCGAAGGATGCAGCGCGTCGTTGAGGTACATGCAGGTCAGAATTGCGAAGACATAGGCCTGCAGGACAGCCACAAGAATTTCAAGGGCCGTGAGAGCCACCACCATCAGGAAAGGCAGGACCGCACCGGCCCAGCCGATCACGCCGAACGTCGACAGCGAGATGATGAAGCCGGCGAACACCTTGAGGGTGATATGACCGGCCAGCATGTTGGCGAAAAGACGAATGGAGAGGCTGACGGGCCGCGAGATAAACGAAAGGATCTCGATGGCCACGATCATCGGCAGGATGAGCCCAGGCACCTCGTCGGGCACGAAGAGCTTCAGGAAGCCGAAGCCGTGCTTGGAAAAGCCGTAGCCGATCACGATCGCCATGACGAGAAGCGCGAGCGCGCCCGTGATCACGATATGCGCCGTCACGGTGAAGAAATACGGCACCATGCCAATCAGGTTCGCCACCAGGATGAACGAGAACAGCGTGAAGACGAACGGGAAGAAGCGCATGCCTTCCGATCCGGCGGCTTCGCGCAGCATGTTGGCCGTGAACTCGTAGAACATCTCCGTGACGTTCTGCATGCGCCCCGGCACGAGGCCGCGGCCGCGCGTCGACAGCATCATGAAGCCGACGATCAGCATCACCGTAATGGCCATGAACAGCGCCGAATTGGTGAAAGCGAACGTGCTGTGGCCGATCTGGCCGAAATCGACCAGATTGTTGATGTGAAACTGGTGGATCGGATCCACGGTGTCGGAATGCGTCGCCGCTTCGCTCGCCACAGCCTACCCCTTGCTTCCCCGGGCCTTAATCGGCCTCGCCTCAATCGTGACGGGCAGGCCCGCCGTCCTTGTCCTTGTCGAGCCTGTCGTAAGGCCCGGCTATTTTACCCGCGGCGCGCATCACATTGAGCACGCCGGCGGCAAATCCCAGCATCAGAAAGCCGATAAGCCCCCAGGGGGAGGTCCCTGCGACCTCGTCCAATCCCCATCCCAGGGCCGCTCCGACCAGAACACCTGCGATAAACTCGCTGGCGATGCGTAACGCAAGCGCATATCCCGACGAATCGGTGCGCTCAGGCGCTTCAGCGGCCTGCCTGACCCGTCTCCCCTTGTCCAGGGTGCGCGAAAGGTCGGCAAAGCGACGTTCCAGGTCGGTATCGGCAATAGGCCCCTGTCCGCCGTCCGTCTTCTCCCGGCGCTCCTCGCCGGAGCGTTTGTCAGCCATTCACCGGCTCCTTCCTGGAAGCCTTGATGCGGCGCCATCGTGAAGACGGGGCGGGTCCGGGCCCCTGCGAAACCGGGCGCACCATAATTTTGCCGTCAGGCCAAGTCAAGAACATCAAAATTAGGGATATGCCGTTGAAAAGAAAAGAGAAATAGATCCTGAAGGGTTTTCTTGGCCGGGCCCCGCCCACCCTTTACCCGGCTTCGCGAAAACGTTCCGCCGTTTCGAGGTCTACAGAAACGAGTTGTGACACGCCGCGTTCGGCCATGGTGATGCCGAAGAGCCGGTCCATTCGGGCCATGGTGATCGGATTGTGGGTGACGACGAGAAAACGGGTCTCCGTCTTTTGGCGCATATCGCCGAGAAGATCGCAGAAACGCTCCGTATTGGCGTCGTCGAGCGGTGCATCGACCTCGTCGAGGACACAAAGCGGCGAGGGGTTCGTGAGAAAGACGGCGAAGATCAGCGCCATCGTCGTGAGCGCCTGTTCGCCGCCCGAGAGGAGCGTCATGATCTGCGGCTTCTTGCCGGGAGGCCGCGCCATGATCTCTAGCCCGGCGTCGAGGGGATCGTCGGATTCGGTCAGCATGAGCTCCGCCGACCCTCCGCCGAAAAGGGTGTGGAAAAGCTCCTGAAAGTGCCGGTTGACCGTGTCGAAGGCGCCGAGCAGCCGTTCGCGGCCTTCCCGGTTGAGGGAATGCACGGCCTGACGCAGGCGCTTGATGGCGGCCGTGAGATCGTCGCGCTCGGCCGTCAGCGTGGTGAGGCGCTCCTCGACCTCCTTGGCTTCCTCCTCCGCCCGGAGATTGACCCCGCCGAGGCGCTCGCGCTCGCGCAACAGCCGCTCCAGCCGCTGGTCGACGGCGGCGAGTTCCGGCAGCGGGGCACCCGGCTTCAGTTCGGCGGTTTCCCGCAGCCCCTCGGGGCGGGTGCGGAAATGCGCGGTGATTTCCGCGACGAGATCTTCCCGCTTCTGGCGGATGGCGGAGGCCCGCTCGTCCTCACGCGCTTTTGCCTCGCGGGCCTGGGACAGCCCATCGAGGGCGCGCCTGGCGGCATCGGCGAAGCTGCGATGCGCCGTTTCCGCTTCGGCGAGCCGGTCGGCTTCCGCCTTAGAATGGGTGTCCGCCTTGTCGATCTCGAAGGCGAATTCGCGCTGGCGCACGGCATAGGTTTCCGGCTCTTCGGCGAGCTTTTCGATTTCTGCGTCGAGCTCGGCCTGTCGGGCCTGCAATTCTTCAATGCGCCGCGCCGCACGTTCGATCCGCCCCTGCCAGGCGGTGATCTCCCGGCCAAGCGCAGCCAGACGCTCGTCCCGCGCCGCGCTCGCATGGCGCAAGGAATCCGCGGCCGCGCGCGCATCGGAGGCTTCGCGGCGAGCGGCCTCCACGTTTTTGGCGAGCTTTTCCGCCTTTGCTTCGGCCTCGTCGTTCGCCTCTGCCTGGCCAAGCGCGGCGCGTGCTTCTTCAAGCCGTGTCGCCTGCGCCTCGGCATCGCTTTCCACGCGGGCGAGGTTCGTGGCGATCGAAGCGAGCCGCTCCGACTGGCGCGCAAGAACCCGTTCTGCCTCGGACAGAGCGGATGCCTGGCGGTCGCGCTGGCCGCGGGCCTCCTTGAGCGCCTGGCGCGCCTGACGTTCGGCCTCTTCGCCTTGCCGACGCTTTTCGGTCGCCTTCTCAAGCGCCGCCGTCGCTTTCGCGGCGTCTTTTTCTGCCTTCGCAACCTTGCCAGAAAGGGCTTCCAGCCGGTTCTTTTGTTCCAGGCGAACGGCGGCCGCCGTCTTGGCGCCGCCCTTGATCGTCAGGCCGTCCCATCGCCAGAGGGCGCCGCTGCGGCTGACGAGGCGCTGCCCGACGGCAAGCTTCTGAAAGAGTGCGTGGCCATCCTCTTCCTCGACGATGCCGATCTGCGAAAGCCGCGGTGCGAGGCGCGGCTCCCCGGAGACGAACTGCGCCAGGGAAGGGACGTTCGGCGGAAGTTTTGGTGCGCGTGCGATCTTGCCCCGCTCCTGCCACGAGAACGGCGCCTGCGGATCGGCCGATGCGTCGAGATCTTCGCCGAGCGCTGCCGCAAGTGCCGCTTCGTAGCCGGGCTCAACCTTCAGCCCCTCGACGACCGGGACGAAATGGCTGTCCGTCGCGGGCCGCAGGAGCTGGGCTAGCGTCTTCTCTTCGGCCTGCAGGGCGGTGAGGGCGCGCAATCCTTCCGCTCTCTTTTCACGGGCTTTCGCCTCGCCCTCACGGGCGCGCTGGATCTCCTGCTCTTTCTTCTGGGCGGTCTCTTCAGCCGCTTTCAGCGCTTTTTCCGCGGCTTCGAGCGCGGATCTGGCGGCCTCGACGGTGCCTTCGGACCCGGTTTTCTGGGCAAGCTCGGCCTGTTCCGCCTTCAATTTCCGGGCCTCGCCGAGAAGGCGCTCGCGCGCTGCCTCCGCTTCGCGCACCCGCATCTCCTGCTGGCGGCGTTCCGCGGCTTGCGCCGCAAGCTCGGCCCGGGCTTCTGATAGTTCCGCCTCGGCCTTGGCGAGCGCCTCGGCCCGCTCCTTCGCTGTCGACGTCGCTTCGGCGAGCCGCTTGACCGCGCCCTCCTTGTCGCGGGTGAGCGTCTTCGCCTCGGCGGAGAACGTGGCGAGCGCGGAGCGCGCTTCGCGCCCGTGCTCCTCCTCGCGGGCGACGTCCTCGGCCGTTTCCTTGCGCCGGCTCTCGAGCTCGCGCTGCCGGGCTTCCCGTCGCGCCGCTTCGCGTTTCAGTTCTTCGGATTTGAGCCGCAAATGCTGCACGGCTGCCGAGGCTGCGGCAGCTTTCTCACGCAGTTTCGGCAAGGATGAGCTTGATACCGCTTCTTCTCTGGCGGCCTTCGACTGCTCTTCCGCAGCCTTGGCGAGGGCAAGTCCCGCCTGGTTGAGGGCCGTTTCCGCCTTGGCGAGGCGTTCATCGGTTTCGCTCAGCCGGATCAGCGCCTGCTGCGCCTCCATCTTGCGGATGTCGAAGGAGAGGTTGCGGTAGCGGGCGGCCTGCCGCGCCTGCCGCTTCAAGGTTTCGAGCTGGCTCGTGATTTCGCCGAGGACATCTTCCAGGCGCTCGAGATTTTGCTCCGCACCTTTGAGCTTCAGCTCCGCCTCGTGGCGGCGCGAATGCAGCCCCGAAATGCCGGCGGCATCTTCGAGGATCGAGCGCCGGTCTTTGGGTTTGGCGGCGATCAGCTCACCGATCTGGCCCTGGCGCACGAGAGCCGAAGAGCGCGCGCCGGTCGCCGCATCGGCAAACAGGATATGCACGTCGCGGGCGCGCACCTCGCGTCCGTTGACGCGGTAGGTGGAGCCCGCTTCGCGCTCGATGCGGCGGCTGATCTCAAGTTCGGCGCTGGTCGCCGGTATCTGGCCGGGCTTCATGACGTGAGCGGCCGCCGCACCGTCGACGATCGCCTGCAGGCTCACCTCGGCAGCGTTGCGCGCCGGCCGGTTGGTGGAGCCGGCAAAGATCACATCGTCCATGCCCGAGCCGCGCATGGCCTTGAACGAGCTCTCGCCCATGACGAAGCGCAGGGCTTCGACGAGGTTCGACTTGCCGCAGCCGTTCGGGCCGACAACGCCAGAAAGTCCGGGCTCGATGACCACATCCGTGGCGTCGACGAATGATTTGAAGCCGGCGATCCGCAGCCGCGTGATTTTCATCCGCGGCCGCCGTTGATGTCACAAGACCTGGTGAGGCCGGAATCGGATGCAGCCCTCTCGCAGGAGGGCTTAAAGCGCCGCCTCGATCTTGGCCTTGATCTCATCAAATGATCGCGCTCCGACCAGCTTCTCGCCGTTGATGAAGAAAGTCGGGGTACCGTGAACGCCGAATTCCTTCGAAGCCTTGTCTCGTCTGGCGCTTAGTCCATCGAACAATTCCTGTTTTTGCAAGCATGCCTCGAAGCTTTCCTCAGAAAAGCCGGCCTGCTTGGCGAGATCGAGAATGGCTCCGTAATGATCCTCGGCGCGGATCCAGTCGAGCTGATGCTCAAAGAACAGGTCGATGATATCGAAATAGCGATCTTCCGGTGCGCAGCGCGCCGTCATGGCGATGGCGAAGGCCGCGGCATCGATCGGGAATTCGCGGAAGACGAAGCGAACCTTTCCGGTGTCGATATACTGCTCTTTCAGCTTCGGATAGGTCTCGTTGTGGAAGTCCGCACAATGCGAACACGACATGGACGCGTATTCGACGATCGTGACGGGTGCGTCCTCTGAGCCGAGAGCGCGGTCGGGGATCGGTCCGGAGGCCATCAACTGGTCCATCGGCACTTCGGACGGGCCTTCGTCCTGCGCAAAGGCCGGGGCTGCGGCGAAAAGCCCGGCAATGAGGGCGGTGGCGGCGAATTGTCGGCGGGTGAACAACGGCAAAGGGAAACCTCCTGAGGGGGCCGCCATTCTCCCGAAAGGGCATGAAGGCGGCATGAACAATTTAACAGCGCTCAGGCGCGTGTTTAGGGCGGATGAATGTGGCCGCAAAGAGCCGCCTCTGTCTCACGGGGTCACGAGACCGCGAGAATGAGGGTCATGAGCGTGCCAGGATGGCACGTCCGAGCGCCCGCAGAGAATCGCGAAGTGGTCCGTCGACGGTCGCGAGCTTCGTCTCAAGACGTTCGTTGGTCTGCGGGCTCGCGGGCCGCGGTACGGCCTTGGGTTCGCTCGCAAAAGGGCGTTGCACCAGTTTCACCCCGCCGACGGCGCGAAAGCCGAGAAAGGCGTTGAGCCGGTCGCGCACGCCCTCGAGGTCATAAGAAAGCGGCAGCGCCACGCTCGGGTCGGCATGGACGATCAAGGTCGCGGCCCGTTCGCCGTCATTGCGCGGCCAGCGGATCCGTTCAGGCGCCGTCAGCCCCGCATAGCGGCTGCCGACGATCTCGGGCCACCAGCGCAGAATGTCCGCCTTGGCGAGACCGCGCTTGCGCATCAAGGGGTCGAGCGTGCCGCCAATGAGTTCGGCGATCGGTTTTGCTTTCGTCGGAACGGGTCCCGCCAACTTTTGCCTCCTCGACTACGACCTGTCGCGACAGAAAAACTCACCGGCCCACTTGCAATAGCCATTTTCTCAAGCTCCATGGCCGGAATGATCCAGTCTAGACCCGCCGGCTTCCCCTCGGAAGAGGGGCTTTCCTTGGAAAATGGGGAAGACGCGTCCGTGAAGGACGTGCTCGCCCAGGCTTTGCTGGCCTGGTACGAGCGCCATGCGCGCACCTTGCCCTGGCGCATCGGGCCGAAATGGCGCCGTGCCGGGGTCAAGCCGGACCCTTATCGCGTCTGGCTCTCCGAAGTCATGCTGCAGCAAACCACGGTGAAGGCCGTCGGCGAGTACTTTGCCGCCTTCACGGCCCGCTGGCCGGACATGATGGCGTTCGCCGCCGCCCCGGAAGAGGAGGTGATGGCCGCCTGGGCGGGGCTCGGCTATTATTCGCGGGCTCGCAATCTCGTCGCCTGTGCGCGCCGTGTCGCCGAGGATTACGGAGGCATGATGCCGCGCAAGGCGGAGGAACTTGCCAAGTTGCCGGGCATCGGCCCCTATACCTCCGCCTCTATCGCCGCGATCGCCTTCGACGAGCCGGTGCCGGTCGTCGACGGCAATGTCGAGCGTGTCGTGTCCCGGCTTTTCGCCATCGACCGGCCGCTGCCGCAGGCAAAGTCGGAGATCCGAGAGACGCTGCGCCCGCTCGTGCCGCAAGACCGTCCGGGCGAGTTTGCCGAAGCCATGATGGATCTCGGCGCCACGATCTGCTCGCCGAAACGTCCCGCCTGCGCGCTCTGCCCGCTCAATATGATGTGCCGTGCGCATGGCGAGCAGCGCGAGGAGGCCTATCCCGTCAAGGCGCCGAAACGGGCGAAGGCGAAGAAGTTCGCCGGCGCCTTCGTGGCTTTGCGCGATGACGGCAAGATCCTGCTGTCGCGGCGCCCTCCGAAGGGGCTCCTCGGGGGGATGAGCGAAGTGCCGACGGGGCCGTGGCAGGAATCGCCCGTAACGCGGATGCCGACCCCGCCGCTCTCCGCGCCCTGGCGCAAGATCACGCCGCAGGTCTCGCATATCTTCACCCATATCGATTTGAAGGTGACGATCTGGCAGGCCGCTTTGCCCCCCGAGACGCCGGCGCCCGAAGGCTTCTGGTGGCACGGCCTTGAAAACCTGAAGGAAGCCGGCCTGCCGACAGTCATGGCGAAAATCGTCGAGGCGGCGATCCCAGGAGCAACGAAGGCGCGGGCGACAAGGTGAGGGCGTGCGATCGTGCCGGCGCACTTGCCGACCGCGTCTCGCGCATTCGCCGCATCGAACTCCGCGTCATGGATTTGCGATCATGCGCCGGCTATGGGGGAAGCCATGCAACCGATCCGTCACATCGTCTTCGACATCGGCAAGGTGCTTCTGCATTACGATCCGCACCTTGCTTATAAAGATCTCATTCCCGCCGAGGCCGAGCGCCGCGCCTTCCTGGAGGAGGTGTGCTCCAACGCCTGGAACCTGGAACAGGACCGCGGCCGGTCCTGGGCCGATGCGGAAGCGGAAGCGATCGCCCGTCATCCCGACAAGGCGGAGCTGATCCGAGCGTTTCGCCGGCGCTGGTCGATGATGGTGCCTTACGCTTATGAGGACAGCGTCGCCGTGCTTCAGGATACTCTGGCGGCCGGCTACGACGTCACGCTCTTGACGAATTTCGCCCCGGACACGTTCGTGGAGGCCCGAAAGCGGTTCCCGTTTCTGAACGCAACCCGCGGCGTGACGGTGTCGGGCGAGCTCGGCCTGGTGAAACCGGACCTGGCGATCTATCGCCACCACGCGGCGGCCTTCGATCTCGATCCGGCCGCGACCCTCTTCATCGACGACAGCGAGCCGAACGTCGAAGGCGCGCGCCAGGCCGGCTGGCGAGCGCTGCATTTCACCGGCGCCGACAAGCTTCGCGCCGATCTCGCTTCAGAGGGCGTGAAGCTCGATCGCGCGAAGCCGCGGCTTGCAAGGGCCTGAGATCGCTCAGGCAGCCAGAGCGCCGCGAACCGTGTCGCGCAGGCAATCGATGGGCTTCAGCCCCTCTTTGGTGCGCATGTGCCAGAAGACCCAGCCATTGCAGGCTTCGAGGCCCTGAACCGCGGCGCCGACGCGGTGGATCGAGCCTTCATGGCGCCGGCCGTCTTTTTCGTAGATGAGCGAGGCGTCGGCACGCACGAGCGCGCTCAAGCGGCCCTTCGGATCGTAGAGGCGCTCGCCCGGCTTCACGAGACCGGCTTCAAGCAGAGTACCGAAGGGAATGCGCGGCTGGGCGCGTTTGCCCTGGACGACGCTGAGCGCCGGAGCGTCTGAGGGACGCACCGCCTCGATGCGCGCTTCCGCAGCATCGATATAGGATTGTTCGCGCTCGATGCCGATGAAATGGCGGCCGAGCTTTTTGGCGACCGCACCTGTCGTGCCCGTTCCGAAGAAGGGATCGAGAACCGTCTCGCCCGGCTTCGTCGTCGACAGGAGAACGCGATAGAGAAGCGATTCCGGCTTCTGCGTCGGATGCACCTTGCGCCCGGTCTCGTCCTTGAGCCGCTCCTCGCCGGTGCAGATCGGCAAGGTCCAGTCGGAGCGCATCTGCAGGTCGTCGTTGAAGGCTTTGAGCGCGTCGTAATTGAAGGTGTAGCGCTTGGCCTTCGGCGAGGGCGCCGCCCAGATCAGCGTTTCATGCGCATTGGCGAAGCGGCGGCCGCGGAAATTCGGCATCGGGTTGGTCTTGCGCCAGACGATGTCGTTCAGGATCCAGAAGCCCAGATCCTGCAGGATCGTGCCGAGGCGGAAGATGTTGTGATAGGAGCCGATCACCCACAGCCCGCCATCGGGTTTCAGAACGCGGCGCGCCGACAAAAGCCAGGCACGCGTGAACGCATCATAGGCGGCGAAATCGGAAAACTGGTCCCAGGCATCGTCGACCGCATCGACCCGCGATTGGTCCGGGCGATGCAGGTCGCCCTGGAGCTGCAGGTTGTAAGGCGGATCGGCGAAGATGAGATCGACGCTTTTGGCCGGCAATTTTTCCATCATCGGGATGCAATCGCCCTTCAAAATCACGTCCTGCGGCAGGCTCGGCAGAACGCTTGCGAAGCCGGCACCCGGCCGCTTGGAAGCAGTACGCATCGACAAAACTCTCCCCTTCCGGTCGTTAACTACGCTCGCAGAACAGGGTGAATGACGGGTTGACAAACAGGGTTAACGTTTCCTGAAGCCTTAATTTCTGACGCGGGGACTGCTATAGAGCCGGCCGCTCTTGAGCCAATTCATAGGTCTGCCGTGCGTCCCTCCTTTCCGATCCCTGCCGTCTCGCTCCTTGCCGCACTATCCCTGTCGTTCCTGCTTGCCGGCTGTCTCGGCGGGCTGGGCTTCGGCGGCGGAGCCGAGGAAACCGTGCCTGTCGAGCCCGGTACCGCCCAGAAAGGCTCCAACGAGATCGACATCCGCCGCTATCTCGGGCCGAGCTATTGCCCGGATCTGCGCATCAAGGCCGACACGCAGACCCTGCGGCGCTACAAGCGGGGTGCCGAAGAAAGCGACGAAAACCTCGTCTGGCAGGGCAGTCTCGGAGAGACCGCGCGCGAATGCCTTTACGATGCGTCCGGCAATCTGACGCTCAGGATCGGTGTGTCCGGGCGGGTTCTCGCAGGCCCGCAGGGCGGGCAGGCGACGGTCGAGCTGCCGATTCGCATCGTGGTCGTGAAACACGACGAGGCGGTGCTCACCTCCGAGCTGAAGAAGGTCTCCGTCACCATTGGGCCGGAGCTTTCGAGCGTGTTTTCGCACGTTTACGAGGTGACCGTGCCGTCGCCGGGCAACGACCGCGATTACATCATCTATGTCGGCTTCGACGAGGACTCTAAGCGCTGAGCCAAGCGCATTTTGTTGCGCGTGGCGGCAAAAGGGTGCTGACAAACGGGTTCGACGCGCGTTGTGCGTTGACTCCGTCGCAGCGATGCCGATGATAAGCAGGGCAGGTCCAGTCGCGGCCTGCCCTGACGATACGCCGCTCGGGAGAGTTTCATTGCAGGTTTGAAGCCTGTTTTGAAACGCCGAAGGAGCAACCGCCCCGGAAACTCTCAGGCCACGGGACCGTGACGGCGAGCGACACTCTGGAAAGCAGCACCGGCTCTCTATTTGTAGCGAGAGTCGGCGGCTCACCGACGGAGTAACCGGCGGAGGCGTATGGCCTCAGGCCGGGAATCTCTCAGGTCCTGCGACAGAGGGGGCGTGGAAGGGTCGAAGGTCCGACTGCGTTCGAAGTCTGTTGCGGGAGGTCGTGTGGCGACTGATATCAGTGATTTGAAGCGTACCCCTTTGTTCGAGCTCCATCAGGAGCTGGGCGGGCGTATGGTGCCTTTCGCCGGCTATGCCATGCCGGTTCAGTATGATGGCATCATCGGCGAGCACCATTGGACGCGCGACCGCGCGGGGCTCTTCGATGTCTCCCATATGGGCCAGCGAATTCTTTCGGCTCCGGATCACGAGACGGCCGCCAAGGCGCTGGAGCGTCTGGCGCCGGGGGATTTCCAGGGGCTGAAAGCCGGCCGGCAGCGCTACACGTTTCTTCTTCTCGACAACGGCGGCATCGTCGACGATTTCATGGTCGCGCGCCTTGCCGGCGAGGAGGACGAGGGCCGTCTCTTCATGGTCTTCAATGCCGCGCGCAAGGAGATCGACGACGATTATGTGCGCGAGCGTCTGCCGGACGGGGTCACGCTCGAGGCGGTCGAAGATCGCGCGCTCCTGGCCCTTCAGGGGCCTGCCGCCGCGGAGGTCTTGAGTGGCCTCTGCCCCGAGGTGGCGGATCTCACCTTCATGCAGGCCGCGCGTGCTGAAATCCGGCTCGGTGATGGCCATTCCGCAAACGTGCATCTCTCGCGCTCCGGTTATACCGGCGAGGACGGGTTTGAGATTTCTGTCTCCGCGGATGAAGCCGAGGCTTTAGCGAGAGCGCTCCTCGCGCATGAAGAAGTGAAGCCCATCGGTCTTGGCGCGCGCGATTCGCTCCGGCTCGAGGCAGGGCTGCCGCTCTACGGTCATGATATCGACGAAACCACGTCTCCGGTCGAGGCGGGGCTGCGCTTTGCCATCGCCAAGGCGCGCCGCGAGCGTGGCGACTTTCCGGGTGCCGGCCGCATCCTGGCCGAACTTTCCGATGGTCCCTCGCGCCGTCTCGTGGGCCTGAAGCCTTCCGGTCGCGCCCCGGTGCGCGAAGCCGCTCAGATCCTCGGTGCAAGCGATTCCGTCATCGGTGAAGTGACCTCGGGAGGCTTTGGTCCGACCGTCGGGGGCCCTGTCGCGATGGGCTATGTCGACCGCGCCTATGCCGATCCCGGCACCGAATTGCATCTCGCCGGCCGGCGCGGCGCCGAGCCCGCCGAGGTCGCGCCTCTTCCCTTTGTCCCGCACTGCTACCACCGCCCGAAATCAGGAGCCAAACAATGACGACCCGTTACAGCAAGGAGCACGAATGGGTGCGCCTGGATGGCGATACGGCCACAATCGGCATCACTCCCTTTGCCGCCGAGCAATTGGGAGACGTCGTTTTCGTGGAGCTTCCTGAGAAGGGCAAGGCGATCGCCAAGGGCGACGAGGTTGCAGTCGTGGAATCGGTGAAGGCCGCGAGTGAGGTCTATGCGCCGGTTTCCGGCGAGGTGACGGACTCCAATGCCGCATTGGAGGACGCGCCGCAGACGGTCAATGAGGCGCCGGAGGGTGATGGCTGGTTCTTCCGCGTCAAGCTCTCCGACAAAAGCGAACTCGACGGTCTCATGGACGAGGCCGCCTACAAGGCTTTCTGCGAGGAATTATGAGCAGCTACTACGCAACGATCGAATGGAAGGGCGACGCCGAGGCGGTGCGCGCCAACAAGCATAGCCGCGTTCATGAGTGGCATCTCGATGCGGGCCTCGTCGTTCCGGCCTCGCCGGGACCTGCCGTGTTGCCGGCGGCCGTGATCAAGGAAGATGCTGTGGATCCGGAAGAGGGGCTCGTCGCTTCTCTGTCGAGCTGCCACATGCTCTTCTTCATCGATCTGATCCGCAAGCACGGCTTCACGCCGGTCGCCTACGAGGACAAGGCCGAAGGCATCCTGGGCGTTTTCGAGCCGCGCAAGAAGGGTCTGACGAAGATCATCCTGCGTCCGAAGGTGACCTTCGATGGCGACCAGCCGGATCACGCAATGCTCGAAAAAGTGCACGAGCAGGCACACGAGCTCTGCTTCATCGGCAATTCTTTGAAGTCGGAAATCGTTGTCGATTTCCGCGAGTGAGGCGTCCTTGACGCCGCGCTTTCACGCCTCGCCCCGCCCCTTTAGGGGCGGGCTCTCTGGCTCTCCCCGCCACTAAGTTTCGGGTTCCATATGCGCTATCTCCCCCATACCGATCAGGACCGCGCCGATATGCTGCGCGTGATCGGCGTCGAATCCATCGACGAATTGTTTCGCGACGTTCCGGCCGACAAGCTTCTGAAAGAGGCGGTCGATCTGCCGCGACACAAGAGCGAGATGGAAGTCGCCCGGCTGATGCGCCGGCTGGCCGCCAAAAATCGTGCGGCCGGCGACGGACCGTTTTTCCTGGGCGCAGGCGCCTATCACCATCACGTGCCGGCGAGCGTCGATCACATCATCCAGCGCTCCGAATATCTGACCTCCTACACGCCCTATCAGCCGGAGATCAGCCAGGGCACGCTGCAGACCCTGTTCGAATTCCAGACCCAGGTCGCCGAATTGACCGGCACCGAGGTCGCCAACGCCTCCATGTATGACGGCTCCACGGCGACGGCCGAGGCCGTGCTGATGGCCTGCCGCGTGACGAAGCGCTCCAAGGCGGTTCTCTCCGGCGGCTTGCATCCGCAATATCGCGAGGTCGTCGAGACGCTCGCCAATATGGAAGACGACGAATGCATCTCGCTGCCGCCTGACCCGAAGGGTGGAGAGGATCTCCTTGCCGAGATCAGCGAAGACGTTGCCTGCGTCGTCGTCCAGTCGCCGTCTTTCTATGGTCAGCTCATCGACCTGAAGCCACTTGCTGCGCGCTGCCGGGAAAAGGGCGTGCTTCTCGTCGCCGTCTTTACCGAGGTCGTGTCTCTCGGTCTGATCGAGCCGCCGGGCGCGCAGGGCGCCGATATCGTCGTCGGCGAGGGCCAGTCGATCGGCAATGCGCTCTCCTTCGGCGGGCCTTATGTCGGGCTCTTCGCGACGAAGCAGAAATACATCCGCCAGATGCCGGGCCGTCTTTGCGGCGAGACCCGCGACCGGGAAGGCAAGCGGGGCTATGTGCTGACGCTCAACACCCGCGAGCAGCATATCCGCCGCGACAAGGCGACCTCCAACATCTGCACCAATTCCGGCCTTTGTGCGCTCGCCTTCACGGCGCATATGACGCTGCTCGGCGGCGATGGCTTGAAGAAGCTCGCTCTTCGCAACCATGAGCGCGCCTGCCGTCTCGCCGATGCGCTCGGCGCGATTTCGGGCGTCGAGATCGTCAACGACAGCTTCTTCAACGAGTTTACCATCCGCGTGCCGGGCGATGCGGCCGCTCTCGTGGAAAAGCTCGCCGACGCCGGCATCGTCGCGGGCCTGCCCGTGTCGCGGCTCGAACCCGATTGCGGTCTCGACGATCTCATCGTCGTCGCCGCGACCGAGACGGCCACGGACGACGATATCGCTGCCTACGCCTCGGCCATCGAGGCGGCGCTTTGAACCCCATGCGCTGCCCGCTCCGCCGTTGTTTTTCATCGCCGCGCGCGATTTTGGAGACACCTTCATGGTGAATGACGAACATCTTGCCCCGAGCCTCGCCACTCTGAAGCCGAAGCGGCCGACCTTTTCCGGCAACAAGGCGCTCGATATTTCCGAGCCGCTGTTGTTCGAGCTCGGCCGCGACGGCGTCTCAGGCGTTGATATCGAAGAGCCCGCGGCCTTCACGCCGCGTCTCGGTGGCCAGGAGCGGCAGGCGGCGCTCGATCTGCCGGCCCTCTCGGAGCCGGAAGCGATGCGCCACTACGTCCGCCTGTCGCAGAAGAATTACGCCATTGACATGGGGATCTATCCCCTCGGCTCGTGCACGATGAAGCACAATCCGCGCCTCAACGAGCAGATGGCGCGGCTGCCGGGCTTTGCCGACCTTCATCCGCTGCAGCCGGTCGGCACCGTGCAGGGAGCGCTCGAGCTCATCCACGAATGCGGCCGCTATCTCTGCACATTGACCGGTATGGCCTCCGTCGCCATGAGCCCGAAAGCGGGCGCCCATGGCGAGCTTTGCGGCATGATGTCGGTGAAGGCAGCGCTTGCCGCCCGCGGCGAGGATCGTCGCACCGTCCTGGTGCCGGCCTCCGCGCACGGTACCAATCCGGCGACGGCCGCGCTCCTCGGCTTCAAGGTCGTCACCGTGCCGGCCGGCGAGGACGGCACCGTGGCCGCCGAGATGGTGCGCGAGATCTGCGCCAAGCATGAAGGCGATGTCGCTGCCTTGATGTTGACCAACCCCAACACCTGCGGGCTGTTCGAGCCGCAGATCGTGGCGATCGCCGAAGCGATCCATGAGGCGGGGGGCTATTTCTACTGCGACGGCGCCAATCTGAATGCGATTTTGGGCAAGGTGCGGCCGGGCGATCTCGGCGTCGACGCCATGCATATCAATCTCCACAAGACCTTCTCCACCCCGCATGGGGGTGGCGGCCCCGGCGCCGGGCCGACGGTTTTGTCGGAGGCGCTTGCGCCCTTCGCGCCGCTGCCGCTGATTGCGAAGACCGAGGAAGGCTATCGTCTCATCGAGACGGCGGAAGACTGCGAGGAGAAGCCGTTCGGGCGCATGACCGCCTTCCACGGCCAGATGGGTATGTTCGTGCGGGCGTTCGCCTGGATGCTGTCGCACGGCGCCGACGGCATGCGGCAGGTGGCCGAGGACGCGGTGTTGAACGCCAATTACGTGCGTGCCCGCCTGCAGGACCTGATGTCGCTGCCTTTCCCGGATCATCCCTCCATGCACGAAGTTCTCTTCGACGAGAGCTTCCTGGAGGAGACGGAGGTCACGACGCTCGATTTCGCCAAGGCGATGATCGACGAGGGGTTCCATCCGATGACCATGTATTTCCCGCTGGTCGTCAAAGGCGCGATGCTGATCGAGCCGACGGAATCGGAAAGCCGCGCGTCGCTCGATGTCTTCACGGCGACTTTGCGCGATCTCGTGATGTCCGCGAAAGCAGGGGATACGGCGCGCTTCGTCGACGCGCCGCGCTTCGCACCGCGCCGCCGGCTCGACGAGACCGGTGCCGCCCGCAAGCCGGTGCTGCGCTGGACGCCGCCTGCGAGCGAGGCAGAGGCCGAGGCGGCCGAATAAGGCCGCCTTCAGGCGAGGAGGAGCACGACGCCGCGGCGCAGAAGATCGAGCGCCAGAAGCGAAACGACCAGGCGAAAGCCCAGGCGGAAGTTCTCCTCCTTGAGCCCCTTGAGGATGCGCGTGCCGAGCGCTGTGCCGATGAAGCCCGCCACCACCATGGCGACGAGGAACGGCAGCCATTCGGCAAAGGCGAAGCCGACGGCGACGAACGCCACCACCTTGAAGAGGTGCTGGGCGGTCATCATCACGGCATGTGTGCCGATCACCTGCATGCGGTTTGAAAGAGCCGGACCGACGAAGGCGGCGACGAAGGGGCCCGTCGCGCCGAAGAACATGGTGAGGAACGTCGAGAAGAGCCCGACGAAGCCGAACAGCAGCCGCTGCGCCCCGAGCTTCATCGCCGGCAGCTTCGTCCAGATCATCACCAGGATGAAAAGCCCGAGCCCGGTCTTCAAAAGGGCTTCCGGCAGGGCGACGACGAAACGCGCGCCGAGAGCCGCGCCGATGACGCTGCCCACCAGGAACGGCCAGATCAGGCGCCATTCGGCGTGCCGCCTTTGCAACAACGCCCGCCCGGCATTGGAGCCGAGCTGGACAACGCCGTGAACAGGGATAAGTGCAGGCACCGGCAGAGCAAGCCCGAGGGCAGCAAGCATGGCTATGCCACCGCCGAGCCCGAGGGCCGCTGTCAGAGCCGAGGTGACGACGCTCGCTGCGATGAGCAGGAGAGCGGCAAGAATGCCGAGGCTGTCAGGAAGAAGGACGGAGAGAAAGCTTTGCATTCGGCGGGTGATCGATATCCTGTCGGCCTGCTCTCGCCCCGATGGCTGATGATGGCAAGGCTGGCCGGTGGGCAAATATGCGGCATCGTCCGGCGCAAAGCGAGGCGAGCCGGATGCCATTCTCCTTCGGGCTCCCGGTTCTGCAATCTCCTCCTTGGCGCCGAATTTGCATGGCGGCGACACAGCTGCTTCAAGGTTGCGTGATAAGGCGGCTCGCCGAATCGCGCGCTCTCATGTTGGGGAATTCATGCCTTCAATCGTTACGCTAACCGTCAACCCGACCATCGATGACACGAGCGAAGCCGAACTCGTTCGGCCGGTGCACAAGATCCGCACGCACCGCGGACGGATCGATCCAGGCGGTGGCGGCGTCAACGTGGCGCGCGTCGTGCATCGTTTGGGTGGTGACGTCGAAGCGATCGTCTGTCTCGGAGGCGCCACTGGCGCCCTGCTCGATGAGCTTTTGGAGCGCGAGGGCGTCAAGCGGTCGGTGGTCTCCATCGCCGGGGCGACGCGCATGGCCCATGTGGTTTTCGAGACCGCGACCGGACAGGAATATCGCTTCGTGCCTGAAGGCCCGACCCTGTCGGAAGAGGAGCAGAACGCCTGCTTCAAGCGTGTGGAAGAGACCGAATGCGACTACTTCGTTGCAAGCGGCAGCCTGGCGCCCGGCGTGTCCGAGGATTTCTACCCGCGCATCGCCGAGATGGTGACGAAGAAGGGCGCCAAATTCGTGCTCGACACGTCCGGCCTGCATCTCAGCCGCACGCTCGCCGGCAACAACGTCCTCCTCGCCAAGCCGAGCCTCGGCGAACTCGGCAGCATCGTCGGCCAGGACCTGCATGGCCCGAAGGCGGCGGCAGTTGCCGCCCGCGATTATGTTCAGCACGACGGGGTCGGCATGCTCGCCGTCACGCTCGGGCGCCATGGCGCTCTTCTCGTGACGCCCGAAGAGACGCATTTCTGTCGGCCTCCGGAGGTGAAGACGCGCTCCGCATCCGGCGCCGGCGACAGCTTCCTGGCCGCGATGGTGCTCGCCATTTCTCAGGGCAAGACGCCGGACGATGCCTTGCGTCTGGCAACCGCATCCGGTGCGGCGACTGCTCTGACGCCCGGTACGGCACTTTGCTATCCGGAGGATGTGGAGGGTCTCTATGAAGAAATCTCGACCCAGCGCATCTGGCCGGTTGATACGGAGAAAGCCGCGCGCCGACGTTCGATCGCCTGATTAAACGCCCGAAAGCGAACACAAAAAGGAACCAATTGCCTCTTTCCGGACTTGTGCTGAGGAATGCGGCGCTGCCTCTGTCGATCAGACAGATCGCCGCGCCCCGAGGTTCAAGTTCATTTGAGGAGAGAGGTACATGTCGCAGGATAGGCTCGTTTCGAAAGCGTTTGTTTCGGCAGCCTGCATCGGGCTCGCCGCTTTCATGACGATCGCTTATTCTACGATGGGCGAAGCGACCATGGGCGAGGCGGCCGTTGACCGGACGGCGGCGGCCTCCGTCGCCGAATTGTCGCCGAAGACGCGCGTCGCCCGCGCTCTGGATACGGCCTGCGCCCACGATACCTGGCCCAATATCACGCCGGGCTGCGAAGCCGGCGCAACGCGCCTCAAGGCCGATCGGACGGTCCCCCTCACGCATCCGAGCGATGTGCGTCTCGCCACCTCGCTGCAGTGAGGCACCGCAGTGTGGTATTGAGCTGACACCATGCCGCGGGAGCGCCCGCGGCATTCTTGTCTTCACGCTGCGAATTTCCGGGCAAATATCGAGATCCTAAGGCTTTATTTACCGCTTTCTGGACAATGCGACCCTTGAGGCGGCTCGTCGCCGCCCACCGGGTCGCGAATGTTTGTATCTCGTCGTCTTCGCCTGATTTCCTCGTTCCTTTCCCTCGGCGCCGTGCTGGCCCTGGCCGGCTGCGGTCACTCGCCGCGACGCATGAGCGATTTCGAATGCATGCAGCGCGTCATGTATTTCGAATCCAACCGCTCCAGCCCTGACGGCATGCTGGCCGTCGGCACCGTCGTGATGAACCGGGTGAAGTCGAAGGATTTTCCGAATTCGGTCTGTGCCGTCGTCGGCCAGAAGAAGCAGTTCGCGCCGGGCGTTCTGTCGAAGCCCATGACCGACAGCGGCAAGCCGCTGGCGGCCAAAATGGCGAAGAAGGTCCTTCGCGGCGCTCGTCATCCCGGGGTCGGCAAGGCCCGCTTCTTCCATACGGCCGGCTACAATTTCCCTTACACCAACATGCATTATGTCGTGCTGGCTGGGGGCAACTCCTTCTACGAAAAGCGCAAGGCTCTGCCGGGCCGGCCAAACCGTCCGCAGGCGGAGGTCATTCTGGCGGCGAAGTTCAACAAGCCGGTGCGTCCGGTGCGCGAGGAGAGGCCGACGCTGCCGGAAGTGCGGCCTGAGCGGCCGATCATGGTGGCGTCCGCGCAATCGGTCGTGGCGCCGCGTATGCCGGTGCCGAGCCAGTCGACGCTGTTTGCACCTGCTGGCGGGCCGACCATGGCCCCCGATGCCCCAGCACCGCGCGCGCCGGCGTCGATCGAAGAGCTGATCGCCTTCAACTGACGGCCGTCGACGAACACGGGTCGTGCCGCATTCCGTGCGGCGGTGTTCCCGAGCCGATCGAAGCTTGCACCTGTGAAGCCGGTTTCCGGTTCGCCGGAGCCCCTGGCTGTGCTTGTCCTCCGCGACACTTTGTCTGAAGGGCCGGAAACGCCTCGACGGTCAGCTCTGATTGTCTGCCCGGCCTCTGTCGAAGGTTTGTCGATTAGAACGAATGCAAGCTCCACGCGAGCCTCTCCTCCTAGCCGATGGCCCAGACCTCAGGCAGGAGAGCCTTTCGTGAACATCCACTCCGTCAAGTTCAGGATCACCGCGTTATCCGCCGCATGCGTCATCGTTTTGACGGCCGTGCTTCTGGGCTTCGGGATTTACGCCGCCCGCGACACGTCGCGCTACGTCAATGAAAACGTGGACGAACTCCTCGACCGGACGAGCAAGGAGTCGCTGCAGCGGCTGGCGAATGCCCAGGCCGGAACGATCCGCGCCGAAGTCGACATGGCCTTCGATGCTGCCCGCAATATGGCACGTACTTTCGAGGTGATGGCGAGCAGTGGCGGGACCGCAACCCCGATCTATCAGCGTCGCGATCAACTGAATGCGGTTCTTCTGAGCGTGTTGAAGGACAATCCGCGCTTCAACGGCACGTACAGCGCCTGGCTGCCGAATGCGCTCGATGGCCGGGATGATATGTACGGCGATCGCAAGGACGTGGGATCGGATGCCACCGGTCGCGTCCTGCCGTACTGGACGCGCGACGCGGACGGAAAGATCGCGCTTCAGCCGCTGGTCGAATACGACAGCGAGGCCCTGCATCCGAACGGCGTCATGAAAGGCGGTTGGTTCCTGGGGCCCCAGAAGACCGGGGATGAGAGCATCCTCGCCCCGCTTCCCTACATCGTTCAGGGCAGGTCGGTTTATCTCGCCACCATGTCGGTCCCGATCATGGTCGACGGCAAATTCGCGGGTGTGGCCGGTGCCGATTTCGATCTTGCCTTCCTGCAGAAATTGGCTGAGCAGGTGAACGCCGACACGTACGCGGGGAAGGGTGCTGTCACGATCGTCTCCGGTGCCGGTCTCGTCGTCGCGGCGAGTGACGATCCGCAAGCCATCGGCGGCTCATACGAGACAATTTCCGCCAGTGCCGCCGAGGACATGGACATCCTGAAGGACGGGCGGGCAACGGTGAAAACCGACGAGGCGAGCGACACCCTCAAGGTTTTCGCGCCTGTGGAGCTTGGGCGTACGGACCAGGTCTGGTCTGTCGTGATCACCGTGCCGCGTCAGGTCGTTCTGGCCGAGGGCGACAAACTCGCCAATTCGCTGGCAGAACGTGGTCGCGAGGATCTCATGTCGCAGGTGCTCGTCGGCCTTGCCGTGGTTTTTGCCGCTCTTGTTGCCATGGCCGTCGTCGCATCCGGCATCTCACGCCCGATCACGCAGCTCACGGGTGCCCTTCGGCGTCTCGCCTCTGGCGAGGCGGTGGAGGAAATCGCGGGCGCTGAGCGTCGCGACGAGATTGGCGCCATCTCCCGTGCCGTCGACCAGATCCGTATGCGCATTGAAGAAGAGGTCCGCCAGAAGGCCGCCGAAGAGGAACAGAACCGCATCAAGCAGGAAGACGAACGCCGCCGCACCATGCACAAACTCGCCGACGAGTTCGAAGAGGCGATGGGCGGTGTCGTTCGTGGCGTCGTTGCTGCGACCGGGCAGTTGCAGGACGCCTCCGCGACGATGAGTTCGGCGACGGAAAAGGTCGCGCGGCAGTCGCAGACGGCGGCCGGCGCGTCGGCCGATGCATCCTCCAATGTCCAGACGGTGGCCTCTGCCGCCGAAGAGCTTGCCTCCTCGATTGCCGAGATCAAGCGCCAGGTCGACGAATCGGCCCGGATCGCAGGCGCGGCCGTCGGTGATGCGAATGGCACGGCCGGCAAGGTGCGCGACCTCTCGGCTTCCGCAAGCCGCATCGGACAGGTCGTCGACCTCATCAAGGACATCGCCGAGCAGACCAACCTTCTCGCCCTCAACGCCACCATCGAAGCGGCGCGTGCGGGCGAGGCGGGCAAAGGCTTCGCCGTCGTGGCGGCGGAGGTCAAGCAGCTCGCCGATCAGACATCTCGGGCCACTTCGGAGATCGCGGCCCAGATCTCGGAGATCCAGAATTCCACCTCCGATTCGGCCACGGCGATCGTCGGCATCACCGAGGTCATCGAGCAGATCAACCAGATCGCGACGGCCATCGCCACGTCGGTCGACGAGCAGGGTGAAGCGACCCGCGAGATCGCGGGCAGTGTCTCTCAGGCGTCCATGGGCGCGAAGACCGTCGCCGACAACATCGAGGGCATCAACGAGGCGGCCGCCGACACGACGGCCGTTGCCGGAAAGGTCGAAGGTGCCGCGACGACGCTCGGACAGCAATCGGAGACGCTGAAGGCGGTCATGGATCGCTTCCTCAGTACGGTGCGGGCCGCATGATCTGCCGGACGTCGCCACTTTCCGGCGCGACGCCTGAGAGCGGCGTTCGCCGATCCGGCGCCTTTCGCCCGTCTGCCATCTGGCGGACGGGCCGCCCCTTCTTTCCGGGTTTTCCGAGCCACGATCACCGCGCGCCTTTGGAAGCCTTGAGAGGCTACCGCAATCGTCTCGGATCCAGGCGCGCGACATGCAACTTTTGGTAGTGAATCGCGTGCTGTTCGCGTAGGCTGGTCCCGTGCACAATTGGGGAGGCCATTATGCGCACAGCATCGATAGCATTGTTTGCATGCGGCCTGGTTTTCGCCGCAAGCGAAGCCTGGGCGGCCTGCGGCTGCACCGGTATGAGCGTTGCCCGCACAACCGGCAACACGCAGATCATCTGCAGCACCGTCGACCAGGACGAGTTCGACGAATGCACCAAACGCTCCGGCAACGCCCGGACCATTTGTGGGACCACTTACGAATATGCGTGCCCGGTCGGGGTGAATAGCGAGGATTGGGGCGCCGACGAGCCCGAGCAGCGGACGGGCTTCGGCGTAACGGCGACGCTGACGGGCACCGCTTCGGAATGCACCTCCGGTCAGCTTCTGGCGATGACCATCACGGGAAACGGGGGGACTGAGGACAATCCGAAGATCAACCCGACCGATTCGACGGGAGGTCCGGGCGAACTCGTCACCGGCGTGACCTTCGACGTCGACAACAACGCGACCCATCGCTTCCCCGCTTATCCGATCGGCGGTGGCACGGCGACCAATCCGAAGTTCGGCGGTGACAATTATCGCTGGTCCGACAACGCGTCCGTTCTCATCGAACGCAAGGACGGGCTTTATCGCTGGTGGGACAACACCGACCAGGGCAAGGAGGATAAGGACGAAGATGCCTCCTGGCGCTACAAATTCGTTTCCTGGGTGAGGGGCAGCAGTGGCCAGCCGAGCTGCGCCTGCAGTTTCAATATTTCGGTGGACTGGGGATCGGATGAAGATCCCGATACCACGTACACGCAGGACACCGACTACAGCTCCCGCTGCAACTGGTGAGAGCCAAGGTCGAATAAGAGCGCGCGCCGTCTTCGGGCGGCCGCGCATGCCGGAGGAGAGGACCGGCTGATCGGCCTTCGCGCCTCGCCATGCGCGCCCCCCTGTCGCCAATCATGGGTCGCCGAATGACGTCTCGCCAAATTGTGGGCCGGCGCGCTGTGTTGGCGATACTGTGTCCGATTTGCCTCTCGGTGCAGCAAGTGCGATCGACCGCATTGCACTTTCGCGGAGCTTATGGCAGAGGCTATGTCATGATCTGCTCTGCCCGACCACAGACTTTTGGTTACTGGCGCTTCCGTTAGGAAGCGGCAGGGCGCAATCATTGTGTGACCATGCCGCCGTGTCTGGGCGGAAAGGTCATTTCAAGCGACACCAATCCCTGTCACGGCGGCCCTTCGAAGGGGAAGGCCCGTGAATGTGATCAACAAGGTCGATTGGACGATCCGTGCCGAGCGATCGGCGCTCCTAATCCACGATATGCAGCCGCATTACTGCGAGGCTCTCGATGAGACGGTGCACACCGATCTCGCCGATCAGATCTCGCGGCTTGCGAGGTTCTGCGCGGCGCGCGCGATGCCGATCTTCGTCTCGCAGGTGCCGCCTGCCCGGCTCGATTGCGAGCGCGGTCTGATGCGGGACATGTGGGGCAGGGGCCCGACCGACGGCGTCTCTGCGGAGAATGCGGGGCGGATGACGAACGCGCCCGCCCTCGACCCCGCGCTCGAGCTTGATGGCCTGTCGCTGATCCCGGTGACGAAGCGCAGCTATTCGGCTTTCTACGGCAACGATTTCGAGGTCATGCTTCGCCGGCTCGGCCGCGACAACCTGATCATCACCGGCCTCTATACGTCGATCGGCTGTCTTTCGACGGCGATGGACGCCTTCATGCGCGATATCCGCCCGTTCATGGTGGCCGATGCGCTCGCAGACTTCTCCAAATCCGAACATGAGGCCGGCCTCAAGAAGGCGGCTCAGACTTGCGCGCGTATCGTGGAGACGACGGAAGCGGTCGAACATCTGCAGGCACGCCGCCCGCAGCGGCCTTCCACTTGGGCGTTTGATGTTTGCTGAAGGGAGGGCGCGTCTTGATGCGGATGGACGCATCGCTGCAAGACGCGCCGCCGTCCCGAGGGCTTACGACGAGCCGAGACGCTCCGCGAGTGCGTCGATCTCGTGATTGGCAAAGACCTCGATGCCGTTTGCCCGCAACAATGCGCTCGTCACGCCCATGGCGGCATGTTTTCGGCCGCCGAAGCTGCCGTCGTAGATGAGGTGGCTGCCACAGGACGGGCTGCCGTCGATGAGGAGCGCGAAGGAGCAGTTTTGCGCGCGCGCGATCTGAAGCGCGGCTCTTGCGCCGGCGAGAAATCCTTCCGTGACGTCGGCTCCGGAAGTGTCGACGACCCGGCCGCGCCCGGCAAGAACGTCGTCGCCGCTACGCCCGTCTGCGATCTCGGCTGGCCTTCTCGGTACGGAAAAGCCGCCGATGAGTTCGGGGCAGATGCCGACGACACGGCCTTCGGCTCGCCACCTGGCAAGCGCCGGATGGTGAAGGGGTCGCGTGCCGCCGTCGTAGCGCACGGTTTCGCCCAGAAGGCAGGCACTGACGAGAATCCGCGATGGCATGGATAGCGACGGCTCACTCTCCGCGCGGAAAGCGTTGCGCGTCTTCCAGAATGTTCAAATCCATATGGTTGCGCATATAGCGCTCCGAGGCTCGCTGCAGCGGCTGATAATCCCACGGGAAATAGGCGCCGTTCCGGAGCGCTTCGTAGACCACCCAGCGCCGAGCCTGGCTCTCGCGCACCTCGGCGTCAAACGCCTTGAGGTTCCACTTCTCGCGCACAAGCGCCATGAAGCGGTCGATCTCGTCCTGGCAGGCCGGGTCTTCCGCGAGGTTCGTCATCTCGTCCGGGTCGCTTTCGAGATCAAAGAGGAGCGGCGCATCGACCTCGCAAAAGACGAACTTCCATTTGCCCTCGCGGATGGCGACGAGCGGGGCGATCGATCCCTCGGCCGCATATTCCATGAGGATCGGACCATGCTGGGCGCCGCTTGCGGCGAGCGGCAACAGGCTGCGCCCGTCCGTCCAGGGCATGATTTCCGACAGATCGATGCCGGCGAGGTCGGCGAGCGTCGGCACGACGTCGAGTGTGGAGACCGGTGTCTCGATGAGGCCCGGTGCGAGGCCGGGCGCTGCGACCATCAAGGGGACCCGCGCCGAGCCTTCGAAGAAGCTCATCTTGAACCACAGGCCGCGCTCACCCAGCATGTCGCCATGGTCGGAGAGGAAGAGGATGATGGTGTTTTCCGCCATGCGGCAGCGTTCGAGCGTGTCGAGGATCTCGCCGATCTTGTCGTCGAGATAGGAGACATTGGCGAAATAGGCGCGCCTTGAGCGGCGGATGTCCTCATGGCTGATGTCGAAGTTGAGATAGTCGCAGGATTCCAGGAGGCGCTTGGAATGCGCATCCTGCGCACCGAAGGGGATCTCTCCGATCCTCGGGGAAAGCTCCTCGCAATCCGCATAGCGATCCCAGTATTTTCGCCGTGCCACATAGGGGTCGTGCGGATGCGTGAAGGAAACGGTGAGGCACCACGGCTTTGAGACATGCCCGCGCGCCAGATCGTAGAGCTTGCGGTTGGCGTGGTAGGCGACCTCGTCGTCATATTCGAGCTGATTGGTGATCTCCGCCACACCCGCGCCGGTGACGGAGCCGAGATTGTGGTACCACCAGTCGATGCGCTCGCCGGGTTTGCGATAATCCGGTGTCCAGCCGAAATCCGCCGGATAGACGTCGGTCGTCAGCCGCTCTTCGAAGCCGTGCAGCTGGTCTGGTCCGACGAAATGCATTTTCCCGGAAAGCGCCGTCTGGTAGCCGGACCGGCGCAGATGATGGGCGTAGGTCGGGATCGAGGAGACGAATTCGGCTGCGTTGTCGTAGACGCCGGTGCGCCGCGGCAATTGCCCGCTCATGAAGGAGGCGCGCGCCGGCGCGCACAGCGGGCTCGCCGTATAGCAGTTCTGAAAACGCAGCGATCGCTCGGCGAGTTTGCTCAGTGCCGGCGTCTTCAGGAAGCCCGCCGGTCCGTCCGGAAACAGCGTCCCGTTGAGCTGGTCGACCATGAAGATCAGGATGTTGGGACGGCTCATGCGGGCAATTCCTCAAGGGTCGGCGTGACGAGACGGAGCGCGGAAACGGGGTGCACTCCGCGCAGACACTGCGTCAGCCGACAGCCGCAACACAAGAGCTCGTCGGACGAGGGTCTCGGACGTCGTGCGTGGCCGCAGTGCCACACGGCGCGCCCGCAATTGTCCGAAACACCGTCGACGGCTTGTCAAATCGGCGGAAGAGGAGCATAAGCCGCGCCGTTATGACCAGATTCGCTCTCTATCTCAGCATGATCCCGGTCCGTTCGTAACGGATCGCGTCCGTCAGACGGACGCCTGAAGGGGCTGATAGCCCCGGGGTTAGTGCCGGTCCCGCCGCTGCGGGACGATCGGTTCACCGATTTTCTTGAGAGCTTTCCATGTCCACCGCAGGCGCTTTGAGGCGCGGGCTTCGTGCCCTTCATTTCCGCAATTTCGTTCCGCTTCGGCATGCCGGCCGCACGCGGCCCGTGTGGCGCGCAGCCAACGGGCGGGTGGGGTTGGCCGGCATCGGGCGGGTGAAGTTCAATCTTCGTGGCGATGTGTTCTCCGCGGTTCTGGGCTTTGCCTTTGCGCGCTGGCGCGAGCAGCCGGGGCGTGTCGCGCTGATTGCCGGTATGGTGATCCTCGCCACCTTGGCGGAAGTTTTCACGCCGCTTTTCGCCGGCCGCATCGTCGATGCGATCGCCGCAGGCGCGGCCGATCCGGACGCCAGGCATTCGGCGATCGTGGCGTTTCTCACGGTGACCGGCCTCGGACTTGCCGCGGTCGGGCTCCGCCAGCTCGTCTTCTTCCAGATCATCACGCTGACCTTGAAGATGATCCGAGAGGTGGCCGAGGACGCCTTCCATCGCATTCAGCGCTTTTCGACCGACTGGCACGCCAACGCCTTCGCCGGTTCCACCGTGCGCAAGATCACGCGCGGCATGTGGGCGCTCGATCTGTTGAACGACACGCTTCTGGTCGCTCTTCTGCCGTCCTTTGTGGTGCTTGTCGGCGCAACCGCGCTTCTGGGCGCCTTCTGGCCGGTGATGGGGCTCGTCATCGGGCTGGGCGCGCTCGCCTATATCGCCGTCACCGTCACCCTGTCGGTGGGCTGGGTCGCACCCGCGGCGACGCTCGCCAATGCCTGGGACACGCGGCTTGGCGGCGCGCTCGCGGATGCGGTGAGCTGCAATGCCGTCGTCAAGGCGTTCGGGGCCGAGGATCGCGAGGAGGCGGGTCTCACGCGCATCCTGGCGAAATGGCAGCACCGCACGAGGCGCACCTGGCGGCGCGGCACGGTCGGCGCGGGCGCGCAGGGGCTGATGATGGTCGTCATCCAGGCGGGCATTCTCGGTGTCGCACTCGTTCTCTGGCAGCGGGGCGCGGCAAGCGCCGGCGATGTCGCCTTCGTCCTCACCATGTTCTTCGTGGTGCAGGGGCATCTGCGCGATATCGGCATGCACATCCGCAACCTGCAGCGGTCCCTCAACGATCTCGAAGAGCTCGTCGCGCTGAACCGTGTGCCGATCGCGATTGCGGACCGGCCGGGCGCGGGTGAGGCGAAGATCGCCGCGGGGGAAATCGTCTTCGACCATGTCGATTTCCACTACGGCAATCACGCGACGCCGCTTTACCGCGATTTCTCGGTGAAGATTGCGGCGGGCGAGCGGGTCGGTCTCGTCGGCCATTCCGGTTCGGGCAAGACGACCTTCGTCAAGCTGATCCAGCGGCTCTACGACGTGACCGGCGGCCAGATCCTGATCGACGGCGAGGATATTGCCGCCGTGAGGCAGGCCTCGCTGCGCCGGAAGATCGCCATCGTGCAGCAGGAGCCGGTGCTTTTTCACCGCTCGCTGGCCGACAACATCGCCTATGGCCGCCCCGGTGCGTCGCAGCCGGAGATCGAGCAGGCGGCGCGGCTCGCCCATGCCGACGAGTTTATCTCGCGGCTGCCGGAGGGCTACCGCACCATGGTGGGCGAGCGCGGCATCAAGCTGTCGGGCGGTGAACGCCAGAGGGTGGCGCTGGCGCGCGCCTTCCTGGTCGATGCACCGATCCTGATCCTGGACGAGGCGACCTCTGCACTCGATTCCGAGAGCGAAGTGCTGATCCAGGACGCGATGGAGCATCTGATGGTCGGGCGCACGACGCTCGTCATCGCCCATCGTCTGTCGACGGTGCGGGCGCTTGACCGCATCCTCGTCTTCGACCGCGGGCGGATCGTGGAGGAGGGCGACCATGCCGCCCTCATCGGCCGCGCGGGTGGCATCTATCGCCGCCTCTTCGAGCGCCAGGCGCTGGAGCTGACGAAGGGTCTCGTCATGTAATCAGCGAGGGGGCCATCATCCCCCTCGCACCACTCTTTGCCGTGTCACGACGACTTTGTTGCGCGCCGGTGCCACAGCAACGCCTTCCCTCGGCGGCCGGTTTGTGGTCGATGGGGCAATGAGTGCTCTTTTTGCGGAACTGGACTACCGCCCGACCCCGATCGGCCCCATCAGCCTGCGTCGGCGGCGCGAGTTGCGGCTGGGCGTCGACATCTTCGAAATCAAGCTCGGCGAGGAATTCCTCATGTCGAGCCTTTTCACGGCCTCCGAGATTGCGCTCGCCCGCCTCGGCATTGCGGCGCTTGCCGGCACCGACCACGATGTTCTCGTGGGCGGGCTCGGCCTTGGCTACACCGCCTGCGAAGTGCTTCGCCACGATGCTGTCGGCTCGCTCCTCGTCGTGGAATTCCTGGATCCCGTCATCGAATGGCATCGCACGGGGCTCCTGCCGAACGGAGCGACGATGGAAGCGGATCCGCGCTGTCAGATCGTCAGCGGCGATTTCTTCGCCGGCGCTGCCAGCGCGGCGGGGTTCGACCCTGAGACGGAGGCCCGCCGCTTCGATGCCATCCTCCTCGATATCGACCATTCGCCGGAAGCGCTGCTCGATGCACGCAGCACGAGCTTTTACCGTCCGGAGGGTCTTGCCGCGCTCGCGGCCCATGTGAAGCCCGGTGGCATTTTCGCACTCTGGTCCGACGCCTTGCCGGACGACACGTTCACCGAGCGCCTCAGAGCCGTCTTCGACGAGGCCTGGGTGGAACCGGTCACGTTTCACAATCCCCTTCAGGATCGCCCTTTCACGCAGAGCGTCTATCTGGCGCGCAAAGCAGTCGGCTCTTCGGCCGGCGCGTGAGGACGGCGATGGCGGAGGCGCGCGGGCAAGCCTGTCCGGTCTGTCGGGAAGGCGATGTCGAGCTTTTTCTCACCATTGACGGCAAAAACTACTGGCGTTGCGCGACCTGCGCCGCCCGCTATCTCGATCCTGCCCAGCGCCCGTCGCCGGCCGAAGAGCGCGCGCATTATCTGACGCATGAGAACGAGCCGGACGATCAGGGCTACCGCCGCTGGCTGTCGCGGCTGACGCGCCCGCTCCTGGAACGCCTTTCCCCCGGCGCGAACGGCCTTGATTATGGCTGCGGTCCCGGGCCTGCGCTCGCGAAAATCTTTGCCGAGGCCGGGCATCATATGGCGGTCTACGACCCGATCTTCGCGCCCGATCCCGCCCCGCTTGATGACCGCTACGATGTCGTCACCTGCACGGAGGCGGCCGAACATTTTCACGATCCGGCGGCCGAGTTCGATCGCCTGGCAGACCTCTTGAAGCCCGGTGGTCTTCTCGGTGTGATGACCATCTTCCAGACCGACGATGCCGGCTTTGCGAACTGGCGCTATCGCCGCGACCCGACCCATGTCGTCTTCTACCGCGCCGAGACATTTCACCTGATCGCCACCCGCCGCAGCCTCACCTGCGAAATCGTCGAAAAAGACGTCGTGCTGATGCAAAAGGGCGGGTGAGGCGCCGTCTCATCGTCTTGCCAGTCAGAGATGTATCATTATATGATACATGACGGAGGCGGGTGGTGATCGTTTCGACCAGGGGCAAGTTTGTTTTGGCCGTGGCGGAGGGGAAAGCTCCAAAGGGGTTCCCTGCCGATCTCATCTCTCGCGCCGAGCGACGGTTGCGCGCAATCGCGAACGCTGTCGAGCTCGATGATCTGCGCTCGCCGCCGGGCAATCGCTTGGAGAAGCTATCGGGAGACCGGACCGGCCAGCATTCGATCAGGATCAATGATCAATAGCGTATCTGCTTCGTTTGGACAGAGGCCGGCGCAGAGGATGTGGAGATCGTCGATTATCATTGAGACACCGACCATCAAGGAGGGTGACATGGCACTCAAATTTGCCCGGCCTGTTCATCCGGGCGAGTATCTTCGAGAGGAATATCTGAAGCCTTTATCGATGAGCCCGGGCGCACTGGCGAAGAAGCTCGGTCTGCCGCGCACGCGCATCGAGCGCATCGCGCGCGAGGAAGTCGGCATCACCACCGACACGGCGATGCGGCTCGCGCGCTATTTCGGCACGACCCCGCAATTCTGGATGAACTTTCAGGTCGCCTGGGAGATCGAGACGGCCGAACGGGAGCTGGCCGAGACGCTCGAGAAGATCGAGCCGATGGCGGCTTGAGTGACGATGCGTCCGTATCTCGCGCTGATCCACACGGAAGAGGGGGAGACGGGTTAGCCTGGCAACGTTGCCTCGGCGGCGGCCTCAGATGTCGTCTCCGCAAAAGGCGTAAGGAAGGGAGCGTGTGGCAAGCTTTCGATAAGAATGATGCGGCGCCGCGCAAAACAGATGAACGGGCCTCGAAGCGGCGTGGGCGCGCGGTATGTTGCGGTGCGGAGGGCGTTTCGGCTGCACCCGCCGGCGTCTCCCGCATCACCGAAAGGATAGTGAGTGACACAACGAGGCCATGGCAGCCTGGCGGTTTATTTCGGCGCCGTCTTCGCCTTTGCCGTCACCATGGTGGGCACCACCATGCCGACGCCGCTTTATCCTCTCTATCGCGGTCTTTTCGGGTTTTCCGAGCTGACGATCACGGTGATCTTTGCCGTCTATGCGCTCGGCGTCATGGCGGCCCTCATCAGCACCGGGCGCTGGTCGGATCAGCTCGGCCGCCGGCCGCTGCTGTTTGCGGGCCTCGCTGCCTCGGCGCTGAGCGATCTCGTCTTCTGGAATGCCGGCGGGCTTGGCATGATCCTTTTCGGGCGCGTTCTCTCAGGGATTTCGGCCGGCATCTTCACCGGCACCGCGACCGTGGCGCTCATCGAGCTCGCGCCGGAGCGTATCAAGCGCTGGGGCACGTTCTTTGCGACCTCCGCCAATATGGGCGGTCTCGGGCTCGGGCCGATGTTCGCCGGTGCGCTGGCGGAGTATCTGCCGGCGCCCCTCGTCCTGCCCTATGCGCTGCATTTTCTGCTGGCGCTTCTGGCGTGCCTCTGCGTCTGGCGCGCGCCGGAAACCGTGACGCGGCCGGATAAGTTGCAATTGAAGTTTCAGCGCCTTGCCGTCCCACGCGAGGTGCGGGCCGCCTTTGTGCCGGCCGGCATCGCCGCTTTCGCGGGCTTCATGGTCTGCGGCTTCTTTACCGCCGTGGCGCCGGCTTTTCTGGGTGAAGAGCTCGGCTACGACAACCATCTCGTCATCGGCTTCGTCTCGGGCATCTTGTTCATCGCCTCGACCGTCGGCCAGCTTCTGCAAAGCAATTTTCCGAGCGGAAGGCGGCTGCCGATCGGTTGCGCCATTCTCCTGACGGGCGTCGTCGTCATCGCAGTGGGCCTCGGCAGTGAGATGCTGTCGGCGATCATCGCGGGCGTTTTGATCGCCGGCTTCGGTCACGGCGTCGCGTTTCGGGCGGGGCTCGGCGCCGTGGCGGATGCGAGCCCACCCGACGAGCGGGCGAGCGTCGTGTCGACCTTCTTCATCGTCGCCTATGTGGCGATTTCGTTTCCCGTCATCGGCATCGGGCTCGCCGGGGCCTCGCTCGGCCTCAAGACGGCAAGCCTCGCATTCTCCGCGATCGCGGCCGTCCTCTGCTGCCTCGCCCTCGTTCTCCTGTTGCGGGGCGGCGGCGTGCGACCTCAGAACGCCTTCCCAGCCCGCGAATGAGCGGGGAGGGGCGGTGACAAGATTGCACGGATTGCTTTCAAAAAGACGCCCGGCGGCGCGGCAGATGCCGGCCGGGGGCGGCTCAGTTTTCCGCCTCTCCCGAGGCTGAGGCGAGGCCGTATTCCTGCAGCTTGTAGAGGAGCGTGCGCCGGCTGATGCCGAGCTCGACGGCGGTATGGCTGCGATTGCCCGAGTTGCGCGTCAGCGCGTTGCGGATCACCTGGCTTTCGAACTCGTTGACGAGCTCGCGCAGGGAGCCTTTGCGCATCGTCGCATCGAGGTTGCCGGTGTCGGCAAGTCCCTCGCTCGCCCCGGTGATGGAGGCGGGAAGGTCCTCGACCGTGATGACATTGGTCGTGCACATGACGACGGCATGTTCGATGGCATTGGCGAGCTCGCGCACATTGCCGGGCCACGGCCAGGCAAGCAGGCAGTCCATCGCCGAGGTGTCGAAGCCGCGGATGACAAAATTGTTTTCCGCGCAGAAGCGCTCCAGAAAATGCTCCGAGAGCAGCCGCACATCCTCCGGCCGGTCGCGCAGCGGGATGGTCTCGAGCGTGACGACGTTGAGGCGGAAATAGAGATCCTGCCGGAACGTCCCCTCCCGCACCATCTCCTGAAGGTTGCGGTTGGTCGCTGCCACGATGCGCACATCGGCCTTGATCGGCGTGCCGCCGCCGACGCGCTCGAATTCGTGCTCCTGCAGAACCCGCAACAGCTTCGCCTGCAGGCCCGGAGAAATCTCGCCGATCTCATCGAGGAAGAGGGTGCCGTGTTCGGCCTGCTCGAAGCGGCCGCGATGCCGGCTTGCGGCGCCGGTAAAGGACCCCTTTTCGTGGCCGAAGAACTCGCTTTCGTGCAGCCCTTCCGGGATCGCGGCGCAATTCACCTTGACGAAGGGATGGGCCGCGCGGGCGCTGCCGTAATGGATGGCGGCGGCGACGAGCTCCTTGCCGGTGCCGCTCTCGCCCTGGATGAGCACGGTCGCATTGCTGCGTGCGACCTTGGCGATCGTCTGCCGCTGCTCGATCATGCGCGGATTGTTGGTCAAAATGCCTTCCGCGCCGTAGCGCTCGGACAATTCGCGCCGCAGCGAGGCGATGTCGTGGCGCATCGCCCGGATCTCGAGGATCCGGCGCACCAGCATGCGGATCTCGTCGAGATCGAAGGGTTTCAGGACGTAATCGAAGGCGCCGTCCTTCATCGCCTGCACGGCGGTCCCGACCTCGGCGAAGGCCGTCATCAGCACGATCTGCGCGGTGCGGTCGATCTCCACGATGGCTTTCAGCGCATCGAGCCCGTTCATGCGCGGCATGCGGATGTCGAGCAGCACCACATCCGCATGCTGGCGCCGGAAGGTCTCCACCCCCTCCAGCCCGTCTTTGGCCACGACGACCTCAAGGCCCTCCTTCTGGAGGACCGCCTTGAGCATGTGGCAGATGGCCTGGTCGTCATCGACGACGAGAGCGACGGGTGTGGAATTGGTCATTCTGTTTTTTCTGATACCGGAGCGACAATCGGAATGCGAATCCGAACAACGGTTCCGTGGCCGGGCCGGCTGTCGAAACTGATGACGCCGTGATGCGCATCGATGATGCGGTGGACCATGGCGAGGCCGAGCCCCGTGCCGGTGGGCTTGGTGGAGAAGAAGGGATCGAAGACTTTGCCGACGTGATGCGGCTCGACGCCGACGCCGTCGTCGCGCACTTCGATGGCAATGTCGTCCGGGCCTTCCCGGGCCGCCGTGACGATGACGCTGCCGTCGTTGGTGATCGCCTGCAGCGCGTTGATGAGGAGATTGAGGAGCGCCTGTTTCAGCGCTTCGGCATCGGCGTCGATGTCCGGCAGATCCTTCTCGAACTGGAGGTCGATCTGCACGTTCCCCTGGCCCTTGGCGAGGAAGCTCACGTCTTCGATGAGATGGGCGACGTCGATCCTGCTGATCTTCGGCGGCCTAAGCCGGCCGAAGGCGAGAAGCTTGCCGATGGTGTCGTTGAGGACGTCGACCTCATGGATGATGATCGCCGAATAACGCCGCCATTCCTCCGGATCGTCGCAATCGGCGAGATATTGCACGAAGCCGCGGATCGAGGTGAGGGGGTTGCGGATCTCGTGCGCGATGCTGGCCGTCAGTTCGCCGAGCGCGGCCAGACGATCGGCGCGCATCACCTGCACCATGAGCCGGTCGCGTTCGCTGACGTCCTTGAGCACGACGACGGCCCCGATGCGTCGGTTCTCCGCATCGTGCAGGACGCTCGACGTGGCCGTCAGGCGCCAGACGGACTCCTTGCGCGGGATCTCGAGCGTCACCCCGATATGCGGGCGACCGGTGTCGAGCGTGTCGAGAAGGGCGCTCGCCACATGCATGTGATCGGCAAAGAGCGACCGGTAGGACTGGCCGATGACCTCCGTCGCCGGCACGTCGTACATCTGTTCCGCAGCGGGGTTGAACGCGGTGATCCGGCCGTCGACGTCGACCGCCACGACCCCGTCGGCGATGCTGGTGAGGATGTTTTCCGTGAGCGTGCGCGCATCGAGAAGTGCCATCGCCATGTTGTTGACGGCATCGACGATTTCGCCGAGCTCGCCGCGCAAGGGCGCGATCGGCTGTCTGAGATCATCCTTGAGGCGTGCGAGCCCGCCGACGATCATGTCGACTTCGTGCGACAGCCGCTTCGACATCAAATGAATGACGATGCCGGCGACCAGGATACCGCCGAGTGTGATGGCGAGAACGGTGCGGTCTACCGTCTGTTCCTGGCGCTCGATCGCGTCGGTGAATTCGTTTGCCCAGATATAGCCGATCACGTCGCCGTTGCGGCGGATCGGCCACATCGCGTTCATCACCGAGCCGCGCACGAGCGAGCCGAACTCCACATCGGGCTTGCCCGCGCGCATCACCGCGCGGCCGGGATGGTCGGGAGCGATCGCCTTCCCGACCGTGTGCCCGTAGCTGGCGCTCGGCCCGTAGGTGATGATGGCGTCGAGCCGGCGCGAGTAATAGCCGACGCCGACGCCGGGGTCTGACGCGGCGATCTTGTCCGTGATGGGGGCGAGCCTGGCATTGAGATGCTGGATCGCGGCCTGTCGGTCCTGCCAGCCGGACGGCAGATCGGCGAGAAGGGCATCGAAGCCCGTCCCGAGTTCGGCATCGAGGATGCGCGCCAATGAGAACAGCTTGTCCTGCTTTTCCTGCAGGAGCGCCTCACGGCCTTCATATTGCAGGATGACGCCGAGGATGACGATCGGCAGCACGACCATGATGAAGGATGTCAGCATCAGCCGCTGACGCATCTTTTCCGGCAGAACCCGCCGGCTCAGCCATCTCAGCCCCATCGGACGCTCCGTGAGATCATGCTGGCGAGCGGATCTGCCCGCATCAGGCGGTCGTCTGCTGTGAAGCCCGGACTCGAACATGATTGGCGCCTTCGGCCGTCGGGAGAGACGAAAGCCCTCCGCGCTGCCTGCTGGAAAGCTCTTGCGACGCCGGATTTATCTGCGCAGATGGAAGTAAAGTCTATGTGAAAAATTTTGCGCATTGCGCAAATACCTGCACAAAATTGAGGGTGCTATTTTGTCGCGGAACTACATCTAAGTCCGCAAGAAATAAGGGATCATGAAAACTGGCACGGTCTGTGCATTACATCTCCCGCAAGCCATCGCGTCGATGGGAAACGACGTAGATGAGGGAGAATAAATGTCAAAGCTATGCAGTTGTTCATGTGCTGTCGAAAGTATCGCTGACGGGTCGTCGGTGATGATCGGCGGTTTCATGGGTGGCGGGTCTCCACATCGACTGATCGATGAACTGGTCCGTCAGGGCAAGAAGGATCTCACGATCATCGCCAACGACACGGCACGCCCGGGGATCGGGATCGGCAAATTGATCGATGCCGGCGCGGTGAAACGTTTGGTCGCCTCTCACATCGGGCTCAACCCCGAAACGCAAAAGCGGATGATCGCCAACGAAATAGAAGTTGAATTGGTCCCGCAGGGCACGCTCGCGGAGCGTATCCGCGCTGGCGGCACGGGTCTCGGCGGCGTCTTGACGGCGACGGGCGTGGGCACGGTCGTCGCAGAGGGCAAGCAGACGGTCGAGATCGAAGGTGAGGATTATCTGGTCGAAACGCCTCTGAAGGCGGATTTCGCCCTCATCCACGCTCTGCGCTCCGACATGTTCGGCAACCTTCAGTACCTTCTGACCTCGCGGAACTTCAATCCGTCGATGGCGCTCGCGGGCGAGACGGTCATTGCCGAGGCGAGTGAGGTCGTGCCGGTCGGCATGATCCCTCCTGACCACGTCGAAACCGTCGGCGTCCTCGTCGATCACCTCGTTTCCTGGGAGGCATAAATGGAAGCCAAAACGCTCATCGCCAAACGTGTCGCTCAGGAAATGGTCGACGGCGATCTCGTCAATCTCGGCATCGGCCTGCCGACTTTGGTCACGAATTATCTGCCGGACGGCGTGCGCGTCTTCTTTCAGTCCGAGAACGGTCTGATCGGCATGCAGGCCCTGCCGGAGAAGGCGGCTGCCTTTGAGGATCTGACGGATGCCGGTGGCACCCCGGCGAGCTTCATCCCCGGTGCTGCGGCCTTCGACAGCGTCGCCTCTTTTGGCTTCATCCGCGGCGGACATCTCGACGTCACGGTGCTCGGCGGCCTTCAGGTCGACGAAGGTGGTCAGCTCGCCAACTGGATGGTGCCCGGCAAGATGGTTCCCGGAATGGGCGGTGCGATGGATCTCGTGACCGGCGCCAAGAAGGTGATCGTGGCCATGACCCATACCGCCAAAGGTTCGCCGAAGATCATCAAGAAGTGCAATCTGCCGCTCACCTCGGTGCGTCGGGTCGATCTCATCGTCACGGAAATGGCGGTCATCGAGCCGAGCGATGCCGGTCTCGTGCTCAAGGAGCTCGCTCCTGGTGTCTCCCTTGATGAGGTCAAGGCGGCAACCGAGGCTGAGCTTCTCGTGCCTGACGATCTCAAAGAGATGGCGCTCGCCGCCTGACGGTCGCGTCACGCCCTTACCCTCGACCGGCCTCCCTTCTCCGCGTCCAACCCCTTTGCAACCGCTCGGATCGAGCGGCTGAGAGCGGCCGCGCGCGGGGACGGGCAGGGCCTCCAATCCTCAGAGAGGAAAGTTCATGTCAAGCACCTACGCCAGCGCTCCGGCGCCCGTAGAAGGCGACGCGCCCGGCGGCCGTGGCCTTGCTCGTCTAGCCTACCGCTTCACCGCCATTTCGGAGAAGTGGTTCCCTGACGCCTTCGTCTTCGTGGCGCTGGCTCTTGTCGTCGTGGTCATCGCCAATCTCGCCACGGGCGCACAGCCGCTCGAGATCGCCGATGCTTTCGGTAAGGGCTTCTGGACGCTCATCCCCTTCACCATGCAGATGGCCCTCGTTGCCATCACCGGTTATGTGGTTGCGACGTCTGGTCCCTGCACGCGCCTCATCGCGCGCCTTGCCTCGGTACCGAATTCGAGCCGCGGGGCCGTCGCCTGGGTCGCCTTCATCACCATGTCGGCATCCTATCTCAACTGGGCGCTGAGCCTGGTTCTGGGCGGCCTCCTGGTGCGGGCGATCGCGCGCCGCACGGACATCAAAGTGGATTATCGTGCAGCCGGTGCTGCCGCCTATCTCGGTCTTGGTGCCACCTGGGCGCTCGGCCTGTCGTCGTCGGCTGCCATGCTGCAGGCGAACCCGGCCTCTCTGCCGAAGTCGATCTCCGACATCAGCGGCGTCATCCCGCTCAGCCAGACGATCTTCCTCTGGCAGTCGATCGTCATGCTTCTGATCATTGCCGCCATGGCCATCACCATCGCCTATTTCTCCGCTCCGCAGGGTGCGCAGATCAAGACGGCGGAGGACATGGGCTGCGATGTGACGGAAGCCAACACCAAGGAGCAGAAGCAGGCGCGTCCGGGTGAGTGGCTGGAGTTCAACTTCATTCTGCCGGCGCTCGTCGTGCTTCTTGCGGCAGGCTACGCCTATGTCGAGATCAGCACCAACGGCGTGCTGGCGACGATCTCCAACCTCAACAACTACAACTTCTTCTTTCTGATGATCGGTCTCCTGCTGCATGGCAACATCCGCAGCTTCCTGACCGCCGTCACGAAGGCCGTGCCGACGACGGCCGGCGTCATCATCCAGTTCCCGTTCTATGCGGCGATCGCCGCCCTGCTCACGCAGGTTCCGGGCTCCGACGGCGTCACCATCTCGCACCACATCTCGCATCTCTTCGTGTCGATCGCCAATACCAGCATCTTCCCGGTGGTGATCGGCGTCTATTCCTCGATCCTCGGCTTCCTCGTCCCCTCGGGTGGCGGCAAGTGGATCATCGAAGCGCCTTATGTGTTGCAGACGGCGGCCGATCTGAACGCCCATATGGGCTGGGCGATCGAGGTCTATAACGCGGCCGAAGCTCTGCCGAACCTGATCAACCCCTTCTGGATGCTGCCTCTTCTGGGCGTCCTCGGGCTCCGCGCCAAGGATCTGGTCGGCTTCTGCTTCACGCAGCTGATCTTCGCCTTCCCGCTCGTGATGTTCCTCCTGTGGGTCCTGGCTCCTGCGGCCAATCCGTGATCCCAGACTGCCGGCCGCGCCCATCCTGGTGCGGTCGGCCCCCAGATCCTCCGCGAAGACGGCAATCGCCCGAGTGTCTCACCGGCGCGCCCTCCCGAATTCGCGCAACGCTCAAGTTCAATTAGGAGATTAAAATGATCGACGAGATCGTCATCGCAGGCGCAGCACGCACCCCGGTCGGCACCTTCAACGGCTCCCTGTCGAAGCTTCCCGCCCACGAACTCGGCGCTGCCGCCATCACCGAAAGCCTCGCACGCGCCAAGGTGAAGCCGGAAGAAGTCGATGAAGTCATTCTCGGCCAGATCCTGACCGCTGCCGGCGGCCAGAACCCCGCCCGACAGGCGGCTCTTGCTGCCGGCCTGCGTGTCGAATCCACCGCCTACGGCATCAACCAGCTTTGCGGATCCGGCCTGCGCGCCGTCGCCATGGGCTACCGGGCCCTGCAGAACGAAGACGCGAAGATCATCGTCGCCGGCGGCCAGGAGAGCATGAGCCAGGCTCCGCATGCAGCGCGGCTTCGCACCGGCGTCAAAATGGGGTCGGCCGAGATGGTCGACACCATGATCAAGGACGGTCTGTGGGACGCCTTCAACGATTATCACATGGGCGTCACGGCGGAAAATGTCGCCGAAAAATACGGGATCTCCCGCGAAGAGCAGGACGCTTTCGCGCTCGCCTCGCAAAAGAAGGCGGGTGCCGCGCAGGAGGCGGGCCGTTTCGCCGACGAGATCGTTCCTGTGACGGTCAAGGACCGCAAGGGCGAGGTCGTCGTCGACACCGACGAGCATCCGAAACCTTCGACGACGGCTGAAGCTCTCGCCAAGCTGCGTCCGGCCTTCAAGCGGGACGGCGGCACGGTCACGGCCGGCAATGCCTCGGGTATCAATGACGGCGCGGCCGCCGTGGTGTTGATGAGCGGCGCGGAAGCCAAAAAGCGTGGCGTCACCCCGCTGGCGCGCATCGTCTCCTGGGCGACCGCCGGCGTCGATCCGGCGGTGATGGGCACGGGCCCGATCGCAGCCTCTCAGAAGGCGTTGGAACGCGCCGGCTGGTCGGTTGCCGATCTCGATCTGATCGAAGCCAACGAGGCCTTTGCCGCGCAGGCGATCGCCGTCAACAAGGAGCTCGGCTTCGACACGGACAAGGTCAACGTCAATGGCGGCGCGATTGCGCTCGGCCATCCGATCGGAGCCTCCGGCGCGCGCATTCTGGTGACGCTTCTCTACGAGATGCAGCGCCGCGACGCCAAGAAAGGCCTCGCCACTTTGTGCATCGGTGGCGGCATGGGCATGGCGCTCTGCGTTGCCCGCGACTGACCTTTCAGTCTGAGCTCTCGCTCCCCCTCTCCAGCCTGACCGCTCACTCCCAATCACGATCAGGTCGGAGCCACGCCTCCCGCCCGTCCACACTTCCGGGCGGGGGGCGCGCGGGGATCTTCTTTTCATTTTAGACGCAGGATCATCCCCCAATGACCGTGTTTTCGCAGATTTCCGAAGCGGGCTCGCAGCTTGCCCATCTGAAAGAGCTGTGCGCGCATCTGCCGCCGCTGCCGACCTCCGTCATCTTTCCATGCGACGAGACCTCTTTGCGCAGTGCCACCGACGGCGTACGCGAAGGTCTGATCGACCCCGTGCTGGTCGGCCCGAGCGAGATGATCCAAAAGCTCGCGCTCACCCATGAGATCGATATCGCCGGCCTGCGCATCGTCGATGCGGCCAATGCCAAAGCCGCCGCCGCCAAGGGTATCGAGCTTGCCCATCTGGGCGAGGTTGGCGCGGTGATGAAGGGGGCGCTCCATTCCGACGAATTGATGGGCGCCGTCGTCAAACGTGATGTCGGGTTGCGCACGTCAAAGCGCATCAGCCACGTCTTCATGATGCGTGCGCCGACCTATCCGAAATCGCTTCTGATCACGGATGCCGTGGTCAACATCGCGCCGGCACTCGAAGACAAACTGCACATTGCGCAAAACGCGATCGATCTCGCCCGTGCGCTCGGCATCGATCTGCCACGCCTTGCGGTACTCTCAGCCGTGGAGACGGTGAACCCCAAGATTCCTTCGACCGTCGATGCGGCGGCGCTCTGCAAGATGGCCGATCGCGGTCAGATCCGTGGCGGCATCATCGACGGGCCGCTCGCCTTCGACAATGCGATCTCGGCCGAGGCTGCGCGCACCAAGGGCATCGTCTCGGAGGTGGCCGGCCGTCCCGACATTCTCCTCGTCCCGGATCTCGCGGCCGGCAACATGCTCGTCAAGGAACTGACCTTCCTCGGCCGGGCGGAGGTTGCGGGTATCGTTCTCGGGACCTCGGTCCCGGTCATTTTGACGAGCCGCGCCGACAGCCTGGACTCGCGCATCTCCTCCTGCGCCCTGGCGGCCCTTCTTGCCAACCAGACGGCGGCCCGCGCCTGATTTGCGCCGCTGACCTCTCGCGCGTGCCCTTCCACGCGATCGGCGCGCACGCTCTCGCCCCCTCATAATCGACAAGGATCTTCCACATGGACCCACGCTTGTCGCACGATGGAGCGCTGCTGGTTCTCAACAGCGGCTCCTCCAGCATCAAGTTCACCGTCTTTCAGGTCGCCGATGCCGGGAAAGACATTTCTCCCCTTTTCTCCGGCCAGGTGACCGGCATCGGCACAGCGGCGGAGTTCTCCGTCAAAGACGTGTCGGGAACCTCTCTCGCCCGCGAATCCTGGGCGGCCCGTGATACGGGCGGCGTCGCGCCTCTGTTGCGCGATCTCATCGCCTGGATCCGTGCCCGCCTGCCGGATCTGCCGCTTCTCGCCGCCGGGCATCGTGTCGTCCACGGCGGTGCCGGTTTCCATCATCCGGTCCGCGTGACCAATCGTGTGCTCGATGAGTTGGAATCCCTCATCCCGCTTGCGCCCTTGCATCAGCCGCAGAACGTTTCGGCGATCCGGGTGCTGGCGGAAAGTTTCGACGGTCTGCCGCAGATCGCCTGTTTCGACACAGCCTTCCACCATTCGCAGCCGTTTGTGGCCAAGACCTATGGGCTGCCGCGTCAATTGAGCGAGAAGGGCGTGCAGCGCTACGGCTTTCACGGCCTCTCCTACGAGTTCATCGCGCAAAGACTGCGCGAAACCGTGCCTGAGGTGGCCGAGGGCCGGGTGGTGGTCGCCCATCTCGGCAACGGTTCGAGCCTCTGCGGTCTCAAGGACGGGCGCAGCATCGACACGACGATGGGTTTTTCGGCTCTGGAAGGCGTGCCGATGGGGACGCGTTCCGGCAGCCTCGATCCCGGCATTCTGATCTATCTCATGCGTGAGATGGGCATGGACGCCGATGCGCTCGAACATCTCCTCTATCAGGAATCCGGGCTTCTCGGCGTCTCGGGCATTTCGAACGACATGCGCGTGCTTCTGGAGAGTGACCGGCCGGAGGCAAAGGAGGCGGTCGATCTCTTCTGCTACCATGTCGCCAAGGAGATCGGTGGTTTGAGCTGCGCGTTGGGCGGGCTCGATGCGCTCGTCTTCACCGCCGGCATCGGCGAGCATTCCGCGCCGGTGCGCAGCCGCGTCTGCGCCTATCTCCGCTTTCTCGGCATCACCCTCGACGAGGAGGCGAACGAACGCGGCGACACGGCCATTGCCGCGGACGGCTCACTGCCGGTCTACATCATCCCGACGAACGAGGAGTTCATGATCGCGCGCCATGCCGTCGACCTCATGAACCTCAGAAACGCCGCGTAGACGGCCGTGAGACAGGCGCAGGCGTGCCCGCTCCCGCCCGCCTGCGCCGCTTTTTTTTGAGAGATGGGGATCGCGGTGGTCGGCTTGCCCGCATGCACGGGATGCCGCGTCATGTCGGAAGATAGCCTGAAAGGGCGCGAACCGAAGCGACCGCTCAGGCGGCCTTGCCGTGCGGCCGTGTCTGGTCGCTGCGCCCGGCGAGAAGCCCTTCGACGGAAATGTCTTCGTCGAGTGCGTCCCAGTGGAGACCGAAGGGCGAGATCTCGACCTCCTGCCGCTCTTCGGCAGAGGCATTCAGAAGTCGCGGGAACCAGGCGAGCGGCACGCCGATCGTGCGACCATCGGAAAGGCCAACCCACATTTGCGCGTCGTCAAACCGGACGTCAGTCGCCGAAATGGTCATAGCTTTGCTTGGCTTCAATCAGTCGGGCGGCTGCCAGTATTGGAAGAGGGTGAATCTTCAACTCTCTCCCGGACTTCCGCCACCATGCCAGGAACAGTATACGCATAGGTCAAAAAAGCTTGGGCATAGCCAACCAGTCTTATTGCATCCTCCTTTGAGTAGGGCTCATCATCGTGTGCCGCTTCGTCTCCTCCATCTTTCAGAACTCCGGCCAGGTCCGAGAGATCAACTGTCAGAAGTCCCTCTGACGTCAACGCTTCGATTCGTTTTTTGAGCCACAACTTTACGATTGTTTCGGAACGTTTCTCGTTGCCTATGCGCGTGCGCGCCATATCACGGGTGGCCACATCCAAGGCTTTACGAACCATCGTTCCCGCTGCATCCCAATTCTCGGCTGATATGTTTGATATGGCTTGCCTGAAAGGAGACGCCACTTTGGAAGGCAGGTGCTCAGGTTCTTCCAGAGTTACTTCGGAAGGGAAGTGCACTTTGTAAGTGTATCCTATATCCTCAAGGGAGCCATGTTGACTCAATACATTTTTTAGCTCCCTATGAGAATTGTGCTCAGATATATATTGAGCTGTTATGCATTTTTTGCACCGCCCGCAGGACAATAGAAACCAGTCTTCATCTATAAAAACTGCTGGATCTCGGCGGCTTATTAAATCGCTTGAGCGGCGAAAGCCTCCTTCCACCTGAAATCCAGATGATTTCGTGTGACAGTGCGGGCAGTCAATTTTGACTATCAGAGGCATCTGTGTTCCTGCTGATTGTTCGGCTCCTCAGATCAAGAACACCCGCTCGTCGACCCGCACGTGTCGCACTTCAGGCAGGTGCCGTTGCGGACCATGGTGAAGTTGCCGCATTCGGTGCAGGCTTCGCCCTCGTAGCCCTTCATGCGGGCCATCGCGACTTGCGTCGCCTTGTCGGGGCTGGCGGCCGTTTCCGTCTGTGGCTCTTCGATGTCGAGCGGTGCCACATGGGCATGCTGTTCCGCCTCCGGGGCGAGATCGCGCTTGAAGGCGAGGTTGCCCTTGGCCATCGGCTGGCCGGAGGAGATCGCCGTCACGTTGGAGCTTGCAGGCTTTGCCGGAGCCGTGTCGGCGGAGCCTTTCGGCTCGTTGCCGGCGAACACCCGGAAGCGGCTCGTCTGGCCGCGCACCAGCCCGTGCGAGACGGGGGCAGGCGCCGGCCGGTCACCTTCCACGCCGCGTCCGATCGAGGTGGAGCGGATGTCTTCGGGCGCGACATGTGCGAGATCGTGGCGGCCGAGATAGGAGATGGCGAGCTCGCGGAAGACGTAATCGAGGATCGAGGTGGCGTTCTTGATCGCCTCGTTGCCGGTCACCATGCCCGCGGGTTCGAAGCGGGTGAAGGTGAAGGCGTCGACATATTCCTCAAGCGGCACGCCGTATTGCAGGCCGAGCGAAATGGCGATGGCGAAATTGTTCATCATGGCGCGGAAGGCGGCGCCTTCCTTGTGCATGTCGATGAAGATTTCGCCGATGCGCCCGTCGTCGAACTCGCCGGTCCTGAGATAGACCTTGTGGCCGCCGATGATCGCCTTCTGGGTATAGCCCTTGCGGCGGTTCGGCAGTTTTTCGCGCTCGCGCACATGCACTTCGCGCTCCACGATCCGCTCGACGATCTTTTCCGCCGCGATCGCCGCCTTCTGCGGCGTGTTGGCGGCGGCGATCTCTTCCACGAGATCCTCCGCCTCCTCCTCGTCGTCGGAGAGAAGCTGGGAGTTGAGAGGCTGCGAGAGCTTTGAGCCGTCGCGGTAGAGCGCATTGGCTTTGAGGCCGAGCTTCCACGACAGCATATAGGCGTTCTTGCAATCCTCGACGGTCGCCTCGTTCGGCATGTTGATCGTCTTGGAGATGGCGCCGGAGATGAAGGGCTGGGCCGCCGCCATCATGCGGATATGGCTCTCCACCGACAGATAGCGCTTGCCGAGCCGTCCGCAGGCATTGGCGCAGTCGAAGACCGGCAGGTGCTCGTCCTTCAAGTGCGGCGCGCCTTCAAGCGTCATCGCCCCGCAGCAGAAGGTGTTGGCGGCCTCGATCTCGCTCTTGGAAAAGCCGAGATGGGCGAGAACGTCGAAGGTGGGATCGGCCATCGCTTCGGCCGAGACGCCGAGAGACGCCATTTCCTCGTCGCCGAGCGTCCAGCGGTTGAAGACGAACTTGATGTCGAAGGCGGAGGCAAGAGCTGCCTTCACCTTGGCGATCGCCGCATCCGACAGCCCCTTTTCCTGAAGCGCTGCAATATTCACGCCCGGGGCATCGTCGAGCGAGCCGTGACCGACGGCATAATCGGCGATGTCGGACATCTGTTCGGCCGTATAGCCGAGCCGCTTCAGGGCTTCCGGCACCGCCCGGTTGATGATCTTGAAATAGCCGCCGCCGGCGAGCTTCTTGAATTTCACCAGGGCGAAATCGGGCTCGATGCCGGTCGTGTCGCAATCCATGACGAGGCCGATCGTGCCGGTCGGGGCGAGCACCGTCGCCTGGGCGTTGCGATAGCCGTGCTTCTCGCCAAGATCGAGCGCCCGGTCCCAGGCCGCCTTGGCGTGCTCCGACAAGGCCTTGCCGTCTTCGCCGAGGCGAACGCAGACGTCGTGATCGAGCGGCACCGGATTGGTGTTGAGCCCGTCATAACCCGCGGCCTCGCCGTGCGCGGCCTGCCGGTGGTTGCGGATGACGCGCAGCATATGCGCCCGGTTCGGCGGAAAGCCCTGGAAGGCGCCGAGTTCGGCGGCCATTTCCGCCGAGGTGGCGTAGGCGGTGCCGGTCATAATGGCGCTGATCGCCCCGCAGATGGCGCGGCCTTCCTCGCTGTCATAGGGGATGGCCGAGCTCATCAGAAGCCCGCCGATATTGGCGAAGCCGAGACCCAGCGTGCGGAACTTGTAGGAAAGCTGTGCGATCTCCTTCGACGGGAACTGTGCCATCAGGACGGAGATCTCGAGCACGACCGTCCACAGCCGCACGGCATGCTCGAAGGCTTCCACATCGAAGGCGCGGTGGCCGCTCTCGTCGGCCTCCTTCAGGAACTGCAGAAGGTTGAGCGAGGCGAGATTGCAGGCCGTGTCGTCGAGGAACATGTACTCCGAGCACGGATTGGAGGCGTTGATGCGCCCCGAGGCCGGGCAGGTGTGCCAGTCGTTCATCGTCGAGTTGAAGTGGAGGCCGGGATCCGCAGAGGCCCAGGCGGCAAAGCCGATCTGATCCCACAGCTCGCGTGCCCGCACACGCTTGGCGACCTTGCCGTCGATGCGGTTGATGAGGTCCCACGTGCCGTCGGATTCCACGGCGCGCAGGAAGTCGTCGCGGATCGAGACGGAATTGTTGGAGTTCTGGCCCGAAACGGTGAGGTAGGCCTCCGAATCCCAATCGGTGTTGTAGGTCGGGAATTCGATGTCGGTGTAGCCCTGGCGCGCGAACTGGATGACGCGGCGGATATAGGCCTCCGGAACCTGAGCCTTCTTGGCGGCTCGCACTTCGCGCTTCAGGGCCGGGTTCTTGGCGGGCTCGAAGCAATCGCCGCCCGGACCTTCGCAGTTCACGCAGGCGCGCATCACGGCTTTGAGGTGCTGCGAGACGATTTTCGAGCCGGTGACGAGGGCGGCCACCTTCTGCTCTTCGCGCACCTTCCAGTCGATGTACTGCTCGATGTCGGGATGATCGATGTCGACGATCACCATCTTCGCCGCGCGCCGCGTCGTGCCACCCGACTTGATGGCGCCCGCGGCACGGTCGCCGATCTTGAGGAAGCTCATCAGGCCCGACGATTTGCCGCCACCCGACAGCTTTTCGCCTTCGCCGCGCAAGTTCGAAAAGTTCGAACCGGTGCCCGAGCCGTATTTGAACAGCCGCGCCTCGCGCACCCACAGATCCATGATGCCGCCCTCGTTGACGAGGTCGTCGGCGACCGACTGGATGAAGCAGGCATGCGGCTGCGGATGCTCGTAGGAGCTCTTCGACTTGACGAGTTTCCCGGTCTGGAAGTCGACGTAATAATGGCCCTGGCTCGGCCCATCGATGCCATAGGCCCAAAAGAGGCCCGTATTGAACCATTGCGGGGAGTTCGGCGCCGCCTTCTGGGTGGCGAGCATGTAGCGCATCTCGTCGAAGAAGGCTTCCGCATCCTCTTCGCCGTCGAAATAGCCGCCCTTCCAGCCCCAATAGGCCCAGGCGCCGGCGAGCCGGTCGAAGACCTGACGCGCGTCGCTCTCAGAGCCGGTGCGCTCTTCCTCGGGCAGATCGGCAAGCGCCTCCGAATCGGCGACCGAGCGCCACAGGAAGGAGGGCACGGAATTTTCTTCGACGCGGGTCAGCCGCGCCGGCACGCCCGCTTTGCGGAAATATTTCTGCGCCAGGATATCGGCCGCCACCTGGCTGAACTGCGCCGGCACCTCGAAATTCTCCAGCCGGAAGACGACGGACCCGTCCGGATTGCGGATCTCGCTGGTGGCTGTGCGAAATTCGATGGACGCGTAGGGCGACTGCCCCGCCTGCGTGTAATGGCGCGAAATCCGCATAATCTCTCCTCATCCCAAGGGCCGGCCATGCTGACCGCCCTTTGCCTGGAGTCCGTTTGAAAGGACTGCCGCATTTGTCCCAGAGAATGGCTCGCCCCGATGTTGGCGGGGTCGCAAACCGATCCTCCATATATAGTGTAAACAAACCCCTAAATCCACCATATATTGCGGTTTTGTGACGACAGGGTTCGTTTGCTCAAGGCACAGCTAAGGGCCGAGCGCGGGGCCCGGACTCTCACTCGAAAACTGTGATTTTACGCTGACTTATGACGGCGACGCCGTGGGCGCCTGTCGTTGTCCGGAAGCTATGTGCTTCGGCGCCGCTTCGTCAATCCCTTGTGGGCATCACAAGCGATGAATCGAGATGTTGTGGAGGAAGCGCAGATATGTGGGGAAAAGCGTGCACGCAGCCCCGAGGCCGGCAGCAGGCAGCGAGGCGATTCGCTCAAGGCAGCAAAGGCTTTGCTGGCAGTTTCTAAGGCTTTCTAGGGTCTCTGCCGACCCGGCCAGCCAAGCACACAGCCGTGCAGATCGAGAAGCGGCATCGCCATGCCGAAGAGGCGCCCCTGGCCTTCAGGACAGCCATGCGTTTTGAGCCATTGCGCCTGTTCTGAGGTTTCCACGCCTTCAGCCGTCACCCCGAGACCGAGGCTCTTGGCGAGAGACAAGATCGCCTCGACGATCGTCGCATGGGTATCGTCAACGCACACCGAGCTGATGAAGCTCTGCTCGATCTTGAGACGCGTCACCGGATAGCGGGTGAGCATGGAGAGGGAGGCATAGCCGGTGCCGTAATCATCGAAGGCGAGGGAGCAGCCGAGATCGGTGATTCGGTCGAGCCTGGCGAGGGTCGCCTCGTCGTTGGACAGAATCACGTGCTCGGTGATCTCGATCTCGAGGAGATGCGCCGGCAGACTGCTTTCCGCGAGGCAGCGCTCGATCGTGCGGTCGAGCGCGCCGCTCTGCAGCTGGGCTGAAAACAAATTGACGGCGACGCGCAAAGGCTCGCCCTGAGCTGCCAGTTTTGCCGCGTCGAGACAGGCCCGTCGCAGCACCCAGTCTCCCGTCGGTCGCGCCCAGCGACTTTGGGCGAGGATCGGCAGAAAGTCCTTCGGTTCGAGCAGGCCCCGCTCGGGATGACGCCAGCGCAAGAGCGCCTCGGCGCCGATGATGTTGCCATCCTGCAGCGCGACCTGCGGCTGATAGAAGAGATCGAACTCGTCCTCGTCGAGCGCCCGCTCGAATTCGTCGAAAAGCTGCTGTCGTCGATGCAGACGCTCACGCAGCGCAGGCGCGAAGAACGCCGTTTCACCCTGGCCGGCCCGTTTTGCCTCCGCAACGGCAAGATCGGCTTCGACGAGAAGCGTGCCCATGCCTTCGCGGCGCTCTTTGGCAAAAGCGATGCCGATGCCCGCTGAAAGATGCACGCTGCGTTCGGGAGCCGGGAAGGGGCAGGCGAACGCCTCGTGGATCTGTTGCGCCATGGCGAGTACCTCGCCGCTGCGATCCATTCCGGGGAGGAGCACACCGAATTCGTCGCTGCCGAGACGGGCGATCGGCGCCTCGTCCGGGATCACATCGCGCAGACGTCGCGCCACGGCGCGCAGAACCTCGTCGCCGATCGCATGACCGAATCGGTCGTTCGTGTCTTTGAAATTGTCGATGTCGACGATCAGAAAGCCCATGCGCGCCACGCGCGCCCCATGCTCTGTGAAGAGCTGCGCGAGCCGCCGCCTGTTCGGGAGACCCGTGAGGTGGTCGTAATGCGCCAGTCGGAAGAGCGTCTCCTGCTGCCAGCGCCTCTCGGTGATATCACCGAGCGTACCGATGATGCGCGAGAGCGTGCCGTTCGCACGGAAGACGAGGCGGGCGGAACATGCGGCCCAGATCGTTTCGGCCGGGTCCCCGCGGCGGATGCGAAACTCGGTCTCGAAGCGCTCCTCGCTGCGCCGTGTCACCGCATCACGGAAAAGAGCCATCAACGCCGGGCGATCATCGGGATGGAGAACGGCATGGCGTTCCTTCGGCGTCAGGCGAAGGCCGGGACGCTGCAGCAGTTGAGCCGCGGTTTCCGACAGCCAGGTGACGCCTGTCGCAACGTCATATTCCCAGATGCCGAGGCCGGTGCTCTCCAGGGCGAGCCGCAAGCGTTCCTCGCTCAGACTGAGAGCGGCTTCCATCGTGACGTGGTCATGGATGTCGCCAACCGTGCCGACCCATTCCTGCACGCCTCCCTCGTCTGTCATCAGCGGGATGCCGCGCCCGCGTTTCCAGCGATACGAGCCGTCCGCCTGACGAAGGCGATAATGCATGTCGAAGGGCGACACCTCGGCAAGGCAGCGATGCCACTTCGCGCGCATCGGCTCCTGGTCTTCTGGATGCACCAGCGCGATGCAGGCGAACGGCAAGACCGTCGGAGCTTCCATCTGGCGCGTATCCGCAAGGGCCGCCAAAGGCGTTCCATCCGGCGCCGCGCGCCAGATCAAAAGAGCGCCCGCCTCGGCAATGGCGCGAGCGCTTTCTTCCAGCGAATAGCGCTGCATCTCGCTGCTCGTTGCGGACACCGTGCCTGCCTGCCTTTCCCGTGCTTTGTTCAGCTTGTTTTTGGCAAGATTGACGAGGAGATGGACAGGCGGATGCCTTTGCTGCGATGCACCCATACGGCCCTTATTCGCCGTGGGGTAGAAATCGGTCGGGCCGTTCGCCTGGACGAATCACTTACCCGGGAATTATCGCTCTTTTACGTCGTGTCTGGAATGAGACGAAACGTACAAATTGTCGAAAAGTTATGTCTTTTTCACGCTTTGTGTGAAGCCTTCAGGTCGCCGGAACGACTTCTCGAATGGGCTCTTCCGATGGCCTCGGCGGCTGCGAATACGCGGTGATGAAGCCGCCCAAATCGGCAAGAAGAGGGGCTCTGCGCTGCAGCAATGGCAGCAGAGTCCCGATCAGCTCCGCATGGCCGATTTTCGGATAGACGACATGCGTGACGTTCTCGTTGCCAAAGCTGCGCAGCTTTCTGGCGAGGCGTTCCGAATTGGCCGGATCGACGGTCCGGTCCGCGGTGCCGGTGGCGAGGAAGACCGGCGGCGTCGGGCCTTCCACGAAGGCGATGGGTTGGCTTGCCGCGCGCGTCTCCAAGGGAAAGACGCGCTTGTAGCGTTCCTCTTCGAGCGGCAGGAAGTCGTAAGGACCGGCGAGACCGATCGCGCCTTGCACAGCGGTCTCCACCGCGCTGCCGGCTTTTGCGAGATAGCGGCGGTCGAGCGTCAGAAGGAAAGCGATCTGGGCTCCGGCCGAATGCCCGGCGAGAAAGACCGGGCGACGGAGCCCGTCGGCCTTGCCGGAGGCGAGGAAGGCGACGGCCTTCGCCCCGTCTTCGACGAACTGAGGAAAGTGCACGTCCGGATAGAGGCGGTAATCGGGGATTGCGACGTCGCAGCCGAGCGCGGTGAACGCCTGGGCGACGAATCGATAATCCGCCTTTTTGCCGCTGTCCCATCCGCCGCCATAGAAAAACACCACCAGCGGTGTGTTCTCACGTGGTGATTCGCTCTTGTAGAGATCGAGCTTGCGGCGCGGTCCCACGCCGTACGCGATGTCGGATATCCGCTGATAGCCCCGCTTCGGGGAGGTGAGGTCGGCAAACCGCAAGGCGGCGTCCTGCCAGAGATAGGAAAGTGACAACATGGTGAAGAAGTTGGTGGGAACCTTGCCTCTATTATGGCTGCCGCGGCGAAATGGTTGCGGGAAACCCGCCGCGTTCGTTTGACCCGCTCGTCAAAACGTCTAAAACACGCCCAATTGCCCACCTCCTTAATGGCTGCATGGCGCCCGTCCTCCATATCCTCAACGGTCCAAATCTCAACCGTCTCGGTGTCCGGGAACCGTCGATCTATGGAATGGCTACGCTTGCCGATATCGAAGCGATGTTGCGCGACCGCCTTCAGGAGCGGGGATACGATTTGATTTTTCGTCAGACCAACCATGAAGGCGAACTTGTCGAGTTCGTCCATGCGGCGGATGGCGCGAAGGGTGTGGTGCTCAATGCGGGCGCCTACACCCATACTTCTGTGGCGCTCGCCGATGCGGTTCGTTCCATCGCTGCGCCCGTCATTGAAGTGCATTTGTCGAACGTCTTCGCTCGCGAAGCGTTCAGACACCATTCTTATATCGCGCCGGTGGCGCAGGGTGTGGTCTGTGGCTTCGGCGCGCAGTCCTACTGGCTGGCAGCCGAAGCGCTGATCGAGATGAACGAGGCCGGGAGGCTTGAGACTTAGGCATGGCTGAAAAGAAGCGTGCGATCGACAAGGAGCTGGTGCGTGAGCTGGCCGAGCTCCTGAAGGAAACCGAGCTTTCCGAGATCGAAATCGAAAACGAAGATTTGCGCATCCGCGTGGCGCGCAATCTGGGGCCGGCGCCGGCGGCGAATTATGCCGTCTCCGTGCCGGCGGAAGCTGCACCCTCCGCACGCGACGCGGCGGATGCATCGGAAGCGATGGACGATCCGAGCCGGCATCCGGGCTGTGTTCCTTCGCCCATGGTCGGAACGGTCTACCGTGCGCCCGCGCCAGGCGCGCGGCCTTTCGTCGAAATCGGCGATACGGTGCGCGAAGGCCAGACGGTCCTCATCGTGGAAGCGATGAAGCACATGAACGAAGTCGCGGCTCCGCATTCCGGACGCGTCAGCGCCGTCCTCGTCGAGGATGGCCAGCCGGTGGAATACGGCGAGCCCCTGTTGATCATCGAATGAGACGAACAGGCGGGCCGATGTTTTCCAAGGTTCTGATCGCCAATCGCGGGGAAATCGCACTCAGGATCCTGCGTGCCTGCAAGGAGCTGGGCGTGCAGACCGTGGCTGTGCACTCGACCGCCGATGCGGACGCCATGCATGTGCGTCTCGCCGACGAGAGCGTGTGTATCGGTCCGCCCTCGGCTTCCCAGAGTTATCTCAACATTCCGACGATCGTCTCCGCCTGCGAGATCACTGGCGCAGACGCCGTGCATCCAGGCTACGGCTTTCTGTCGGAAAACGCGCGCTTTGCCGATATTCTCGCCGCCCACGGCATCACCTTCATCGGCCCGACGGCCGAACATATCCGCCTGATGGGCGACAAGGTGCAGGCCAAGGAAACGGCGATGGCGCTCGGCATCCCCGTCGTCCCGGGCTCCAAGGGCGCGATCACCGACGCCGCTGAAGCCTCGCGGATCGCTGCCGAAGTTGGCTACCCCGTCCTCTTGAAGGCCGCAGCCGGCGGCGGAGGCCGCGGCATGAAGGTGGCCAACGGGCCCGATGAAGTGGCGTCGGCGCTCGCAACAGCCAAAGCCGAAGCGATGGCCGCCTTCGGCGACGATTCCATGTATGTGGAAAAATACCTCGCCAATCCGCGCCACATCGAAGTTCAGGTCATGGGCGACGGCGAGGGGACTGCGATCCATCTCGGCGAACGCGATTGTTCGCTGCAGCGTCGCCACCAGAAGGTCTGGGAAGAGGCGCCGTCTCCCGCCCTCAACGAGGAAGAGCGCAGCCGCATCGGCGAGACCGTCGCCAATGCCATGGCCAATCTCGGCTACCGCGGCGCCGGCACCGTCGAATTCCTCTACGAGAACGGCGAGTTCTATTTCATCGAAATGAACACCCGTCTGCAGGTGGAGCATCCGGTGACGGAGGCGGTGACGGGCATCGATCTCGTCGTCGAACAGCTTCGGGTCGCCGCCGGTTCGCCTCTCTCCGTGCGTCAGGAAGACGTGGTCATAAGGGGCCACGCCATCGAATGCCGCATCAACGCGGAGAACCCGGAGACGTTTTCGCCTTCTCCGGGCCGCATCAGCTATTATCACCCGCCGGGCGGCCTCGGTGTGCGTGTCGATTCGGCCGTTTATCAGGGCTATCGGGTGCCGCCGCATTACGACAGCTTGATCGGCAAGCTGATCGTCTATGGGCGCACGCGGGTGGAATGCATGATGCGCCTGCGCCGCGCCCTCGACGAGTTCGTCGTCGATGGCATCGAGACGACGCTGCCGCTCTTCCGTGATCTTGTCGCAAATGCTGATATCGCCAATGGCGCGTATGATATCCGCTGGCTCGAGAAGTTTCTGGCCGACACGCGCTCGCGCGACAAGCTGATCGCCTGAGCCGATGCGCGGCGAAGACGCATTCGCCATTACGCCCGATATTCTGCTCAAGGCCTATGCCTGCGGCATCTTTCCGATGGCCGATTCGGCCGACGATCCGAACCTGTTTTGGGTCGAGCCGCACGAGCGGGGCATCATCCCGCTCGAGACTTTTCATGTGCCGCGCCGGCTCCGGCGGACCATGCGCTCAGGGCTTTTCGAGATTCGCGTCGACACCGATTTCGACGCGGTGATCGGCGGATGCGCCAGGCGGCGTCCGGGGCGCCGCTCGACATGGATCAACGGCGAGATCCGCCGTCTCTTCGGCGCGCTCTTCAGGCGCGGCTATGTGCATACGGTCGAGGCGTGGCAGGAGGGACGGCTCGTCGGTGGCCTCTACGGCCTGTCGCTGGGCGGCGCCTTCTTCGGCGAGAGCATGTTCTCTGATGCCCGCGATGCCTCGAAGGTGGCGCTCGTCGCCCTCGTCGAGCGTTTGCGCGCGGGCGGCTACGCGCTCCTCGACACGCAATTTACGACCTCGCATCTCGAAACCTTCGGCGCCGTGTCCGTGTCGCGTGCGCGCTATCAGGAGATGCTGGAAGAGGCCCTGCAGGTGGAGGCCGACTTCTTCCGTCTCGACAAGATGGATCAGAGTTCGGCCGAAGAGACGAAAGGCGGGGGCGGCGCTGGGGGCCGCGCTTAGTCTTCCGGCGGAGCTTCTTCCTCGGTCCCCTGACTGCTGTCCGGCGCGAGTTCGGGCAGAGCATCGGGCCCTCGCGGCTCTTCGCTCATTTCGTCGACGCTGGCCTTACAATTGACGAGCCACACGTCGTAGACCGGATGTTCGACGGCGTGCAGGCCGGGGCTCGAGGCGAACATCCAGCCGGTGAAGATGCGCTGCACTTCGTTGGACAGCGTGATCTCGTCGATCTCGACGAACGCCGTCGTCTGCTCCGGCTCCGTCGGCGGGCGCGTATTGCACACCCGCGGCGTCACCTGCAGCGCACCGAATTGCACGGTTTCGTCGATCCGCACATCGAAGGTGATGATCCGGCCGGTGATCTTGTCGAGGCCGCGAAACACGGCCACGGGATTCTTGATGGGCTCTGCCGCTGCAGCCTGGATCGACATGGCGATCGCAAGAGCGGCGAGAAAAATCCGCGTCATAAAAGATATCCGTTCAAAGGGAACGCGATCCGAAGAGCTCCGCTTGCGCCTGCTGGGCTTTGCCAAGTGAGGCTGTGCCCAGTGGCGTTGTGCCCAGTGGCGTTGTGCAAAGACACCCTTTGTGCGGCAGGATCAGGGCGTCCACGGCTCGTAATCGCCGGTGACATTGGGGCGCGTTTCCGGCGTCGTGAGGGAGCCCGGCGGATGATAGGCGCCAGCGGTGCCGGTCATGTTCGGCCGATGCGGTTTCTCCCAGGCTGGCGGGGTGTAGCTCTCGTCCGTCGGCGGGATATCGGTCCGGTAATGCAGCCAGCCATACCATCCCGGCGGCACGCGTGATGCTTCCGGATCGCCGTTGTAAAGCACCCAGCGAGAATTGGTCTTGCGGTGCCGGTAATAGCGGTTCCCGGCATCGTCCTCGCCGACGAAGATGCCTTTGCGCCAAGTGAAGAAGCGCGTGTTGAGGGTCGCGTCGTGCCACCAGGTGAAAAGATGCAGGAAAAACTTCTTCATACGGCCGCTACCCTTTGTTCAAACTCGCGCTCTGACATCAACGCCTCGTTCCCGTCTGTGCCTCTAGCCCAGCAACTCTCTCAGCAACTGAGCGTGTTGCCACCGCATTTGCGCGCAGCGGAAACTTTCTGCTGCAATTGGTCGAAGCCGACCGCGCCCGGCACGGCCTCGTCGGCGATGATGTAGGACGGCGTGCCCGAAATATCGAGAGCGCGCGCCAGAGACTGCACCTCGGTCAGGTTTTCGTCGACGGAGCTCTCGCCGGCCTTGGCCTCGATCGCCGCGACATCGAGATTGAGATCGCGCACCACATCGAGCGCCTTGGCACGGTCCGCCTGGCCGCCGCGCGTCATCATTTCCCGGTGAAAATCGCTATAGCTGTCCGGAGCGACGACGTCGACGGCAACGGCGATCCTGGCGGCCTGCACCGAGCCTTCGGAGAGGATCGGGAACTCCTTCAACACCATCTTGAGGTCGGGATTGTTGTCGATGAGCGCCATCATGTCGGGATAGGCGCGCCGGCAATAGCCGCAATTGTAGTCGAAGAACTCTACGAGCGTGACCGCACCGTCAGGATTGCCGAGCACGACCTGGTTCTTGGAATTGAACAGCTGGTCCTGCATGCGCGTGATCATCTCGCTCTGCTGGCTCCGGGCTTCCTCGACGCGCTTGTTCTGCAGCGCCATGAGCGCCTCTTCGATGACCTCCGGATTGGAGACCAGATAATCGCGCACCAGCTTTTGCGTCGCGCCGGTGCTCTCCTCGGAGACGGCACCTTGCTCGGTCGCTGCGGGCGATGTCTCAGATCCGCTCGTCTGGCTGATCACATAACCGACCGAAACGGCAAGGATCAAAGCTGCAGCGACGATCGAGGCGTAGAAGATACGAAGCGCGTTCATACGGAATACCTGGCTGTGTTCTGTTCCATCAGGACTTAGCGTTGGGTGTCAGGCGGCTTATAGGTGAGAATGTCATCGGCCTGCAGCCATTCCGGCGAGCCGCGCTTCACCTTCGCTTGAACCCGTTTGGCGTAGCTCTGCGCTGTCCTGACGTCGCCGTCAATGAGAAGGCCGTTGGCCGTGGCAAGTTCAGCCTGCGGGATATGGCCCTGGCGGGCATAGGCCATGGCGAGATAGCGATAACCGAGAGAGGAAAGCGGCTCGCTGGTGACGCCCGCCCGCAAATGACCGATCGCCTCGCCGAGAAGATTGTCACGGCCCGTCTCCAGGATCGCGTGACCGAGCAGGATGCGGATGAGGCCGGCATCCGGCGCCAGCGAATACGCTTGCCGCAACGGCGCGACGGCGGCATCGGCCTTGCCGGATTCCAGGAGCGCCTGCCCCTTCAATTCGTAGAAATAGGGATTGTTCGGATCGCTCCTGATGAGGGCGTCGATCTGGCCGAGCGCATTGCGCACGCCTCCCGTGCGGTAGGCGAGGATCGCATGGGCATAGGCGGACGGCAGCGTCTTCTGTGAGCGCGGAAAGCGCTGCTCCACCCGCGCAGGCGATTCCGTGTAGCCGGAGAGTTTTGCCCGCATCATATCGTGACGAAGCTGCAGCGAAGGGGGATCTTTGGCATCCCAATACTGGCTCTTGGCTGCAATCGTCTCCAGCTGCGCGATGCGCTCGGCCGGCATCGGGTGCGATTGCACGTAGGGATCGACATATTGCGCCGAAAACAGCGACTGGTCGGCGAATCGGCGGAAGGTCTTGATCATGCCTTTTGCCGATTGATGGGTGGCATTGAGATAGGTGAGTGCCGCACGGTCGGCCGAGATTTCCTGAGCTCGCCGATAGCTGAGGACGGATCGCATGGCCATGCCCGGTCCGGCCGTCATGGCCGCTGCGCCCCCGCGCCCAACGGCGCTGGAGCCGGCGGCTGCTCCGGCCACCATCGCGCCGGCGCTCAGGATCGAGGCGATGGCGCCGATCGCCTGGGCGCGGGCCATTTCGTTGCGAAGGTTCTGAAGGTGTCCGCCCGCGAGATGTCCCGTCTCGTGGGCAATGACGCCGATGATCTCGTTGGGCGTCTCCGCCTCCAAGAGCGCGCCCGAATTGATGTACATGCGCCGCCCGCTCGCCACGAAGGCGTTGAAATCGCGGTCGTCGATGATGACGATCTGCGCGCCTGAGGAGCCGATGCCGGCCGCCCGAAAGATTGGCCGGGCATAGTCCATCAAGAGTGCCTCGATCTCCGCATCGCGGATGATCTTCATCTGCCGCTGCTGCGCCGAAGCCGTCTCGGGCTGTGCGGCGAAGGCGAGGCTTGCGGCGAGGCCGAGACTGAAGACGGCCTTTGCAGTGTGGCGGAAGCGGCGCAGGAGGATCGAGGTCATGGCGCGGAAAGGGGACGCAGATGGCCGGTGATGCTGTTCACGGATGCAACTTCACGCTAGGAATTGCGGAACGGCCGGTCAATCGTTCTCAGGCTGGGTCCAAGATTAGCATCGACAAAGGGCAAACAATGTGGCGTGCAGATGACGCAGGAGGACGCGTGTTCCCACGTAAGCCGTCCCTGCGCAGCGCGGTGGAACCGTTCATCGCAATGGATGTGCTCTCCGCCGCCGCGAAACTTGAGAGCGAAGGCCGCGACATCGTTCACATGGAAGTCGGCCAGCCCGGCGCCCCGGCGCCCGCCGGTGTCCTGGAGGCTGCCCGCCTGGCGCTCAAGGACGGACGTCTCGGCTACACGGAAGCGCTCGGTATTCGCACGCTGCGGCAAAGGATCGCCCGCCATTACGGCGAAACCTACGGCATCGACCTCGATCCGGAACGGGTGGCGGTGACGACGGGCTCTTCGGCCGGCTTCATGCTCGCCTTCCTGGGGGCTTTCGATGCCGGAGCGCGCATCGCCATGGCGGCGCCCGGCTATCCGGCCTACCGCAACATCCTCTCCGTGCTCGGGCTCGAGGCGGTCGAGATCCCGGTCGGTCCCGATACGCACTGGATCCTGACGCCCGACCATTTGCGGCGCGCACATCGCGAAACGCCGCTGTCAGGTCTCTTGATCGCAAGTCCGGCCAACCCGACCGGCACGATGACTCCGCCTGAGGAACTCGAGGCGCTGATCGCCACCTGCAACGAGCTCGGTATCCGATTCATCTCGGACGAGATCTATCACGGTCTCGATTTTGCCGGCCGCGCGGAAACGGCGCTGAGGTTTTCCGACGAAGCGATCGTGATCAATTCGTTCTCGAAATATTACTGCATGACCGGCTGGCGCATCGGCTGGATGGTGCTGCCCGAATATCTCGTGCGGCCGATGGAGTGTCTGGCGCAGTCGCTCTACATTTCCGTGCCGGATCTGTCGCAGCGCGCGGCGATCGCCGCCTTCGACTGCACGCAGGAGCTGGAAGCGATCAAGGCCGGTTACGCGCGCAATCGCACGCTTCTTCTGGAGCGGATGCCGAAACTCGGCTTCCAGGCGATACCGCCGGCCGACGGTGCCTTCTACGTCTACGCGTCTGTCGCCCGCTTCACCAACGAGTCGACGAGCTTTGCCCGTCGCATGCTGGAGGAGGCAGGCGTCGCTGCCACGCCCGGCGCCGATTTCGATCCGGCGCGCGGCCACCTGACCATGCGTTTCTCCTTCGCAGGCGCGGAGGAGGCGATGCAGGAAGGGCTGAGCCGCTTGGAGCGGTGGCTGGCCTGATCAGCCCTTCTGCGCGGCCTTGGCCTGAGCGCTTTTCATCGTGGCGGCGGCCCGGACGGCCGGAATGCCGATCTGCTGATAGCGCTGGCGCAGCCGTTCCGCGACTTGTTGATCGTGATGTTGCGACTGGAAAGCCGTCTCTTTTCGGTCGTGCATCTTGAAGGTCCATTCCGCAGTTGCGGTGTTGAAATTGTGGGCCTCGTAGACTTAAAGCGCTCTTAACGGCAATCCGAAATCGACACCTGCGGCGCTTCGCGCAACACTTTGTTTTAGTTCTCGGTTTCGGCGAGAGGCGTCACGATCTGAGCATCGGATTGCATACGCCGCAAAACGTCAATCGAGGCGTGCGCGAAATCCTTCAATTCCTCGTCGATCGCTGCCTCGGCCTCATAATGGAAGCCGTCATCATCGTGGCTGACGGCGATGAGAACATCCTCCTCCCCATCGGGCAGACGCACCATCGCCTTCTCCGTGGCCTCGCCGTCGCCGGAAAAGCTCGGCAGGACGAAAAGCAGGTCTCCGCCTGAGGTCTCGGCCGCGTGGCGCACCAGGTCGATCCAGGAGGCGGTGTCGCCGTCGGCCATGTCGAGAGCCATCTCGAAATCCAACTGCGGCAGAGAGAAACTGTCTTCGCGTTTGTCTTTGCCGTTGCCGGCTTCGATGCCGGCGAGATTTTCTTGAGCCATACGAAGCGCCTAACGCCTGTCTTGGGAAAGAGTTCGACGCGATTGCGGCTTTTTGCGAGCCGAGAGACAATGCGCGCACGCTGCAGCGCTCAATTGTGCTGGGCGATGACATAACGCCGAAAGGCGAGAGGGAGGAACAACATGCACGGTCTCATGCAAGATTGGCCCTTGAACTGCCATCGCATCCTCGATCATGCCGCGACCTATCATGGCGACCGCGAGGTGGTGTCGCGGCTCGTGGAAGGGGAGATTCATCGCACAACTTACCGTGAGATCAGGCGACGGGCGCTGAAGCTGTCGCAGCAGCTGACGGCGCATGGGATCCGGCTCGGCGACCGGGTGGCGACGCTCGGCTGGAACACGATGCGCCATCTGGAAGTCTGGTACGGCGTGATGGGCATCGGCGCGATCTGCCACACGGTCAATCCGCGCCTCTTTGCCGAGCAGATCACCTACATCATCAACCACGCGGAAGACCGACTTCTCTTTACGGATCTCACTTTCGTGCCGCTCGTTGAGAAGCTGAAGGATGCTCTGCCCACCCTGGAGAAGGTGATCGTGATGAGCGATCGGGCGCATCTGCCATCTTCCTCGCTCGATCTCGTCCCGTACGACGAATGGCTCGACGAAGCGGACGGGGATTTTGCCTGGGAGAGCTTCGACGAAAACACCGCTGCCGGCATGTGCTACACCTCCGGCACGACGGGCGTTCCGAAGGGCGTCATCTATTCGCATCGCTCCAACGTCCTGCATGCGATGGTCGCGAGCCTTCCCGACATGATCGATTTGTCGAGCAGTGACCGGATCATGCCGGTCGTGCCGATGTTTCACGCCAATTGCTGGGCGATCTGTTTTGCCGCTCCCATGGTCGGCGCCGGAATGGTGATGCCCGGGCCGAAAATGGATGGCGCATCCATCTACCAGCTTCTCGACGAGGAGAAGGTGACGGTGACCGCCGCCGTGCCGACAGTATGGCTGATGCTTCTGTCATATCTGGAAGAGACGGGCAGCAAGCTCCCGCATCTCGAGCGGGTGGTCATCGGCGGCTCGGCCTGTCCGCGTGCGGTCATCGAGAAGTTCCAGAACAATTACGATGTGGAGGTCATCCACGCCTGGGGCATGACGGAGACGAGCCCTCTCGGAACGGTGTGCACGCTGACGCCAGAATATCAGGGTCTCAAGGGCGAAGCGCGTCTCGACGTGCTGCAGAAACAGGGGCATCCGCCCTTCACGGTCGAGATGAAGGTCACCGACGATGCCGGTGAGCCGCTGCCCTGGGACGGCAAGACTTTCGGGCGTCTGAAGGTCCGCGGACCGGCCGTCGCGAAAGCCTATTTCAAAGGCGAGGGCGGTCCGCTTCTCGACGAGCAAGGATTCTTCGACACGGGCGACGTCGCCCATATCGATCCTTACGGCTATATGCAGATCACCGACCGCTCCAAGGACGTGATCAAATCGGGTGGCGAATGGATCTCGTCGATCGAACTCGAAAATGCGGCGGTCGCTCACCCCGATGTCGCCGAAGCCGCGGTGATTGGCGTCGCCAACGAGAAATGGGGCGAGCGCCCGCTCCTCATCATCGTGCCGAAGAAGGATGTCCGGCCCGAGAGGGAAGACATTCTTGACTTCGTTCGTCAGAGAGTGGCCAAGTGGGCCGCTCCCGACGATGTTGCCTTCGTTGAGGAAATCCCACACACGGCGACCGGCAAGATCCAGAAGATGGCGCTACGCGATCAGTTCCGCGATTACCGCCCGGCCGTCGAAGCCTAGGAAAAGACGATAAGTGGCTGCGCGTCCGCCGATCCGACATTCCCGATCCGCAAGGTGGGCGCGCAGGCTCGCTGTCCTGTCGTTGCCGGTCCTCGTCCTGACGGGGCTTGGCAACCGCTTCGGCTTGATGCCGACGGAAGCCGTCGCGCCGACCGTTGCGCTCGGCTATGGCCTGGCGCTCGTCGCCTTCGCGCTGGCGGTGTTTGCGCTGGTGCGCATCTGGAATGCCAGCGACGAAGGAGCCGGAAAGGCCTTTTCGGCGCTCTTCTTCGCCGCCCCCGCCCTCGTCCTCTTCGGACTCGCCATGGGGGCGCTGGTCGTCTACCCGCCGCTCAACGACATCTCGACGGATGTGGACGATCCGCCACGCTTCTGGACGCATCCCCATGAGGCGATCTCGCTCGCTGATGCGCAGAGCCAGGCATCCGCGTATCCACGCCTTACCGCGCGCTTTTATCCGCTAACGGTCGAGCGCGTGTTTGCCGCCGCGCAGGCCGTCGTGAAGGATCGCGGCTGGAAAGTCGAAGAAAGCCTGGACCCGGTCGAGGGCGAAGGCATCGCGACGATCGAGGCGGTCGCCCGCACGATCCTCTTCGCCTTTCCCGATGATGTGGTGATCCGTATCGCGCCCACGACCGACGGCGACATCGACGGCGCGATCGTCGATATGCGGTCGGCCTCACGCTTCGGGCGCCACGATCTCGGCAAGAACGCGCGCCGCATCAAGGATTTCCTGCGTGATCTCGACGGCGTGTTGCAGGGGACGATCGAGGTCGAACCGGCTCCCGAAGACGAGGAAGAGGAGCGCTTCGGCCCGCTTCCGAGGCCGGAGCCGCCGAGTTCGTGAGCCGCTAAAGCCAGAAAAGGTTCGACGGACTCAGAGCGGGCCGCCCGTCTCTGGAGATTTGACCGCGCTTTCCGCCCGTTCCGCAGGCTCGGTTCCGGCATGGTCCGGCATCGGCGCTTTGCCGCCTCCCGGCGGGACGGCGGTGTAGTCGATCCAGCCGTCGTCGATGCCGTGGCAGGCGACCTTCGTCGGCCCGTGCAGCGTCAATTCCGGCCTGACCTCAGCGCATTTTTCCCGCGCGTAACGGCAACGCGGATGGAAGGGGCAACCGGAGGGCGGATTGAACGGGGAGGGGAGCTCGCCTTCGAGCTTGATGTTCTGGCGCGGGCGTCGCGGATCGGCGACAGGCGTCGCCGACAGAAGCGCCACCGTGTAAGGGTGCAGCGGCTGCTCGAACACCGTTTCCACGGGCGCAATCTCCACCGGCCGGCCGAGATACATCACCATCACCTCGTCGGCGACGAAACGCACGACGGAGAGGTCGTGGCTGATGAAGATGTAGGTGAGGCCGAGCTCTTCCTGCAGATCCGCGAGGATGTTGAGAACCTGCGCCTGGATGGAGACGTCGAGCGCCGAGACCGGCTCGTCGAGGACGAGGATCTTCGGGTCGAGCATGAGGGCGCGCGCAATCGCGATCCGCTGGCGCTGCCCGCCGGAGAACATGTGCGGGTATCGGCTGTAATGCTCCGGCCGCAGGCCGACGCGTTCCAGCATATCGAGCGCCTTTTCGCGGCGCGCCTTGCCGGGCATGTCGGTGTTGATGAGAAGCGGCTCTTCCAGAATGGAGCCGATCTTCTGCCGCGGATTGAGCGACCCGTATGGGTTCTGGAAGACGATCTGCACCGTCTTCCGCAGGGCGGCGAGATCGCTGTGCCCGGACTTTCCGACATCATGCCCGTCGATGACGAGTTCGCCCTCCGACGGCGGCTCGATCATGGTGAGAAGCCGTGCAAGCGTGGACTTCCCGCAGCCGGACTCTCCGACCACGGCGAGCGTGGTGCCGGCGGTAACTGAGAAACTCGCCTCCGTCAGAGCTCGCACTTTGCCGGGTTCGGCAAACAGGCCGCGGCGGACCTCGTAGACGCGCGACAGGTTGGCCGCTTCGATGATCGTCGTCATGCCGCCTGCTCCGCACGGTTGAGGGGATAGTGGCACAAGGCCTCGCCGAGAGCCGCGGGCTGCCGCGGTGGTATGACGGTGCGGCAGGTGTCGTCGGCATAGGGGCAGCGGGGATTGAAGAGACAGCCGTTCGGTCGGTCGCCCTGACCCGGCACCACACCGCGGATCGCGGGCAGCCGGTCGCCCGTCGCCCGGTCGGGAAGCGCATCGAGAAGCGCGGAAGTATAGGGATGATGCGGCGCGTCGAAGAGGCCGATGACGTCCTGACGTTCCACCTGCTGGCCGGCATATTGCACAACGACGCGCTGAGCCGTCTCCGCCACCACGCCCATATCATGGGTGATGAGGATGAGCGCCATGCCGTGCTCTTTCTGCAGATCGACGAGGAGGTCGAGGATCTGGGCCTGAATGGTCACGTCGAGAGCCGTCGTCGGTTCGTCGGCGATAAGAAGCCGCGGCTGGCAGGCGGTTGCCATGGCGATCATGACGCGCTGGCTCATGCCGCCGGACAGCTGATGCGGGAAGGCCGACAGGCGCCGTTCCGGTTCCGGGATGCCGACGGAGCGCAGGAGTTCCACAGACCGCTCGCGCCTTTGCGAACGGGTGAGGTCGGTGTGAGCCGAAAGCGCTTCGTTGATCTGAAAGCCGACCGTGAAGCACGGATTGAGGCTCGACATCGGTTCCTGGAAGATCATGGCGATGTCGCCGCCGACAACCCGACGACGGGCGCGCCGCGACAGCTGCCGCAGATCCTGCCCGTCGAAGGCCATGTGGTCTGCCGTGACGGTCGCCGTCGGGGGCAGAAGCCCCATGACGGCGAGCATCGCAACGGATTTGCCGGAGCCCGATTCCCCGACGATCGCGAGACGTTCGCCGGCATCCACGCTGAAATCGACGCTGTCGACGGCAAGGAACGGACCGGATGCGGTCTGGAATGTGACGGAGAGGTTTTCGATGTGAAGAAGGGGCATCGCGGTTCAAGCTTGGCGTTGGGACGTTGAACGCCCGGTTTTGTCAGTGGCGCAATCTCTCACGGCGTTTCATCAGCTCCGCTTCAGCTTCGGGTCGAGCGCGTCGCGCAGCCCGTCGCCGACGAGGTTGATCGCAAGCACGGTCACGAGGATCGCAAGGCCCGGGAAGGTCACCACCCACCAGGCGCGCAGGATGAACTCGCGCGCTTCGGCCAGCATGGTACCCCATTCGGGCGTCGGCGGCTGTGCGCCCATGCCGAGGAAGCCGAGTGCTGCCGCATCGAGAATGGCGTTGGAGAAGGAAAGGGCTGCCTGCACGATGAGAGGCGACAGCGAATTGGGCAGGATCGTCACGACCATCAGCCGGAGCGGGCTTGCGCCCACGACACGTGCCGCCGTGACGTAATCGCGCTGCTTTTCCGCCATTACGGCCGCGCGGGTGAGGCGCACGTAATGTGGCTGCTGCACGATCGCGATGGCGATCATTGCATTCGTCAGGCTGGGGCCGAGGATCGCGACCAGCGCGAGAGCGAGAAGCAGGCTCGGAAAGGCGAGGATGATGTCCATCACCCGCATGACGAGGGTGTCGAACCAGCCGCCGAAAAAGCCGGCGAGGAGCCCGACAATGATTCCGACCACAAGCGCACCAGCCACCACGACGCAGCCGACGAACAACGAAAAGCGGCTGCCGTAGATGAGCCGCGAAAGAATGTCGCGCCCGACCGGGTCCGTTCCGAGGATGAATTGCCACGATCCACCCTCCTGCCAGACGGGCGGCACGAGCAGCGAATCGCGAAACTGCATGCTCGCCGAATGAGGCGCAATCACATTGGCGAAAATCGCCACGAGGCAGATCACGACGAAGACGACGAGGCCGATGACGGCGCCGCGGTTCTCGCTGAAATAGGCCCAGAATTCCCGCAACATCGCCATGCGGGGCGATTCCGCTGCGAGCTCCTGAGTTTCGGCTTCCATACGGCTCATAAAGTCACCTCGTATGCCGGATGCGGGGATTGATGAGCCCGTAGAGCAGATCCACGATGAGGTTCACGAACATGATGATCACCGCGATCATCAAAAGACCGCCCTGCACGGCCGGATAGTCGCGCCGGAAGATGGAATCGACCATCCACTTGCCCACGCCCGGCCACGAGAAGATGGTTTCCGTCAAAATGGCGCCCGCCATCATCACCCCGACCTGGAGGCCGATCGTCGTCACCACCGGGATGAGCGCGTTGCGCAGCGCATGCAGGCCCACGACCCGGGCTTGCGAAAGCCCCTTGGCGCGGGCGGTGCGCACATAATCCTCGCCGAGCACTTCCAGCATCGCCGAACGCGTCTGGCGCGCAATCACCGCAAGCGGGATCGTGGCAAGCACGACCGCCGGCAGGACGAGATGCGACACGGCCGAAACGAAGGCGCCTTTCTGCCCCGACAACAGACTGTCGATCAGCATGAAGCCGGTATGGGCGGGAAAATAGTAGAGGAGCGAGATGCGCCCGGAGACCGGTGTCCAATGCAGCACGCCGGAGAAGAAGATGATGAGCAGGAGGCCCCACCAGAAGATCGGCATGGAATAGCCGACGAGCGCGGCCCCCATCACCGACTGATCGACCCAGGTCCCGCGCTTCATCGCAGCGATCACGCCGATCGGAATACCGACGACGGTGGCGATGATGATGGCGCAGACGGAGAGTTCCAGCGTGGCCGGGAAAAGTGTGGAAAATTCAGCCAGGACAGGCCGATGAGTGACAAGCGATCGGCCGAGATCGCCTTGCAGCACCGACCATAGAAAGTCGAAATACTGCACCCAGATCGGCCGGTCGAAGCCAAGTTGATGCATAAGCTCTGCATGCCGTTCGGGGCTGACGCCATGCTCTCCGGCCAAAAGCAGGACCGGATCGCCGGGCAAAAGGCGGACAAAACCGAAAGCGGCAATCGTGATGCCGATGAAAGTCGGCACCAGCAGGCCGATGCGCACGAAGAGGAAGCGCAGCATATCTCAGAGAGTTGGCTCGATGATTTGAAGCCCCGCCGATAGACGGCGGGGCTCCTTGATAAAGCGGTTGGACTGATTACTCCACGATGTCAACGCCGTCAAAGCGATGCGAGCCGAGCGGGTCCATCTTGTAGTTCTGAACGGAGTTGCGCATCGGCATGTAAACGACCGAGTGCGCGAGCGTTGCCCAGGGCGCGTCTTCCTTGAAGACTTCCTGCGCCTTTTTGTAGAGCTCGGCGCGCTCCTCCTGGCTCGAAAGCGTCTTCGCCTTCTGGATCAGGCTCTCGAAATCCTCGTCGCAATATTCCGCGACGTTGTTCGAGGTGCCGACGCCGTCGCAGCCGAGAAGCACCGCGAGGAAGTTGTCCGGGTCACCATTGTCGCCGGTCCAGCCGAGGATGATGGCACCGTCGTGGTCCTTCTCCGCAGCGCGCTTCAGATACTCGCCCCATTCAAAGGAGACGATCTCTGCATCGACGCCGACTTCGGCATAATCCGACTGGATGAGTTCCGCGGCGCGGCGGGCATTCGGCATATAAGGCCGCTGCACGGGCATCGCCCAGATCTTCATCTTGAGGTCGGTCACGCCGGCGTCCTCGAGCATCTTCTTCGCGGCTTCAGGATCGTACGGATCGTCCTCGATGTCGTCGTTGTAGCCCCACATCGTCGGCGGGATCGGGTTCTTGGCCACCGAGCCGGAGCCCTGGAATACGGCGTCGATGATCGCCTTCTTGTTGATCGCCATGTTGAGCGCTTTGCGCACTTCCGGCTTGTCGAACGGCTCCTGCAGCGTGTTGTACGCGAGATAGGCGACGTTGAGGCCGTTCTGCTCCATGACGTTGATGTCGTCGTTCGACTTCATCGCCTCGATGTCGGCCGGTGCCGGATACGGCATGATCTGGCACTCGTTGGCGAGAAGCTTCTGGTAGCGAACCGCCGCGTCCGGGGTGATGGCGAAGACGAGGTCGTCGATCGCTTCTTTCCCGCCCCAGTAATCCGGATTGGCCTTGTAGCGGATCACCGCATCCTTCTGATAGGCGACGAACTGGAACGGCCCGGTGCCCAGCGGCTGCTGGTTGAGCATCGGCATGTTGTCGTCAGCCTGCAGCTGGTCGGCGTATTCCTTCGACATGATCGAAGCGAAATCCATCGCCATATTGGCGATGAAGGGCGCCTCCGGCCGAGTGAGCACGAACTTGACCGTGTGGTCGTCGACCTTTTCGATGCTCTTCAGGAGGTCTGGCATCGACATGGCGTCGAAATACTGCCACTGGCCGCCCGCATAGTTGTACCAGGGGCTTTCCTTGTCGAGCATGCGGGTGAAGCTGAACACCACGTCGTCGGCATTGAATTCACGCGTCGGCGTGAAGAAGTCCGTGGTCTGGAACTTGACGCCTTCGCGCAGATGGAAGGTGTATTCCATGCCGTCGTCGGACACGTCCCAGCTTTCGGCGAGAGCCGGGACAACTTCTGTCGTGCCGCTCTTGAACTCGACCAGGCGGTTGTAGACCGTCTTTGAGGAGGCGTCGAAATCGGTGCCTGCGGTGTAAAGGCCGGGATCGAATCCGGCGGGTGAGCCTTCAGAGCAGTAGACAAGCGTCTTGGCCGAAGCCGCGCCAACTACCATAGCGGCCATGCTGACGCCCAGTGCGAGCGCCCGGATGGTGGTTTTGAGGATCATATACGCTCCTTACGAGGGAACTTGAGCAGCGCGGGCCCCACGCCCTCGCCTGCTTGCGACAGGTAACGACGGAATCTAAGCGGAAATCAACAGCAACCTCACGCGGGATCGAACGTTGAAAGGCCGCATATCGAGCCGCTGACCCGCGATCTTTTGGCCCTTATGAAAGACCCATGGCATTTCCCGAACAGCTATTGAGCATGAGCCGACGCACCATTCACCACGTGCGTCATCACTGGGCCCGGCAGGAATTTCTGCTTCTCCTCCTGATCGGCCTCGGAGCCGGTTCGGTCTGGGCTTTCATCGCGCTCGCCGATGAGGTGGTGGAGGGCGAGACACACGCCTTCGACATGTTCGTCATGCTGGCGATGCGCAATCCCGCCGACCACGCCGACCCTCTGGGGCCCTTATGGTTCGAGGAGACGATGCGCGACGTCACGAGCTTCGGCTCGACCTTCGGTCTCGTCTTCGTCTCGTTGACGGTGATCTTCTGGCTCGTTTTGACAAAGCGCCCGCATGCAGGCCTTCTCGTTTTCGCCTCGCTTGCCGGCGGCGCGATCGTCGTCAATGCGCTGAAATACGGCTTTTCCCGCCCACGACCCGATCTCGTCGCCCATTCGGCGGAGGTCTTCACGACGAGCTTTCCGAGCGCTCATGCCGCCATGTCGGCGACGGTCTATTTGACCCTCGGTGCGCTCGTCATGCGGTTCAGCAAGGGCAGGGCTCTCAAGCTCTACGCGCTGTTCGTCTCCGTTCTCCTGACGATTCTCGTGGGTCTTTCACGGGTTTATCTCGGCGTGCACTGGCCGACGGATGTCATCGCCGGTTGGGCGATCGGCGCGGCCTGGGCGACTGTCGTGTGGGTGGTGGCGCTTTGGCTGCAGGGGCGGGGCCGCATCGAACCGAGCGGTATCCGCAGCGAGGAGGCCGTCGCGCCGGCCGCAAAGGAGTGAGTTTGCCGCACTGCTCTCGGCGGACGTTTCTGGCCCTGAGCGCCGCTCTCGTTGCCGGGGCAGCGAGAGCTGCCGAAGCGGCCCCCGATCTCGCGGGCCTCGCCGTCACGGACGGCAGCGGGAGTACCCTCCCGTTCCAGGAGATGTTGGGGAAGGGGCCGGCGATCATACATTTCTGGGCGACGTGGTGTGGTCCCTGTCGCGATGAACTGCCGGAAGTCGCGCGATTTGCGGACTTCCTGACAGAGCGGGATTGGAGAGATCGGTTCTTCGTCGTCTCCGTCGATGATCTTCCCTTCGAGCGGGTCCGAGATTTCTATGCCGGTGAGCTCGGCCTTCAGAGCCTTCGGAGCTGGCAGCTTGTTCGCGGCAATGCGGGTATGGTCTTTCGTCTGCTTGGTTATCCGGCAACCGTCGTTCTCGGCGATGATCGCTCGCTCAAGCGAACGCTCCGCGGTCCTGCCGCCTGGGACGATCCGGTATTTCGCGAAGAGCTCCTGCGCGAGCTGGCTGCGGCTCGGTAATCCGCGATGCGCTGTTGCTGCGCTCAGTGCGTATGCCCGACATGGCTGTGGTGCATGGCGCCTTCCGCCTCGACCTGCACGAACATGTCGATATGACCGGCGTCGAAACGGAATTCCATCTGGAACTCGTCGCCCTCGTGAAGTTGTCGCGTGAGGCCATCGAGACGGAGTGCCAGACCGTTGGGTGAAAGCTTGATTTCGCCGCCGGCCGTCACCGGCATCTTGGGAAGCGCGACATAGTCCGGCTCGCCTTCTTTGAGCTGGAAGCCGACCAGCTCGACGGTCTCCGCGATGTCGGCCTCTCCGCCCTTAAGGACGACGTTCTTGTCGGATTTGTTTTGGATGTCGACGAAGACGAGCGCCGTCTTGGCGTTCGTCGCGCGTGTCCACGCATGGAGGAGACGCACGCCCTGGAACTCGGCCTCATGGTGGCTGTGGTCGTCATGGCTTTCTGTATGCCCGCTTTCCACCGCATGCTCGTGCTTCTCTTGTGCTGAGCTTGGGGAAGCTGCGAGACCGATGGCCGCAAAGGCCGCCGCAAAAGACACGAGACTTAACTTGAGCATTTTCCGCACTCCCTCATGAGATGTCTTCACCCTCGAAGGTCGCGCACCACCGGCCGTGCGAGGGTGATAAAGGCCGGGACGAGAGCGAGCAGAACCGTCAGGCTGACGAAACCGGCGACGAGATGGAATTCCGGCCAGCCAAGGCTGGCGCGGATCAGGATATCGGTTTGGGCGGTCAGGACCCGCGAGATGATGGCGGTGGCGACGATGCCGACGACAACGCCGAGGATGGCGCCAGCGCCGATCAGGAAGGCCGCATAGGACCAAACCACCGCGAAGACGAAGCGCCGCGGAGCGCCTAGGGCCCGCAACAAGGCGAGACGGCGCGCAAACAGCCGCATCAAGATGATGAGACCGGAAAGAACGCCGGCCGTGACGAGGACCTGCGTGACGATTGCCATCACCGACAGGATCTGGCGGACATCGCCCAAGAGAGCATGCAGGCTGGCAAGGACCGCACCCGGAAAGAACGCCATGGTCTCGGCTGTCGTGAATTCGGAGCGGAGCGCATAATTCGCCCAGAGCTGATCGGCGCGCACCAGAATGGCGGGCGTGCCCGGAAAATAATCCGCGTCGAAGGGCGGTCCGATCTGTTCGGCGCGTGACGGGCGATGTCCGAGGGGAAGGTTGTGGACCTCCCAGACCGCTTCCACCGGGACGAGAATGGCTTTGTCCCATGGGCTGCCGGATGGGGGCATGCGTCCGACGACGGTATAGGAATGGCCCTCATGGGCATGCTCTTCGGCAGACGGGCCGACGCCATGTGCGGGAGTGAAATGGTCTCCGAGATCAAGGGCGACACGTGCGCCGACGACCGCCTCCTCGTGCGCCGCAAAGAGCCGGCCTTCGGCGAGCGTGCCGGAGGACAGATGCGACACGAACTCCGGCGTCGTCCCGACGACCGGCGCACCCTCAAAACTGTCGCCGAAGGCGATCGGCGCGGCGAGGCTGACATTGGCGTGGTCTGCGATGCGATTGTAGACCTCGCCGGAAAGAAGCGGCACGTCGGAGGGCTGGAGATAGACGGCGGCAAGCATCATCGTCACTTCGCTGCCGGGGGCCGTGACGACGAGATCGAATTTGTCGGCCGCGCGTGCCGTTCCCTGCCGCAGGCCGCGTTCCTGGGCGATGAGGCCGACGCCGATCCCCACCGAAACCCCGATCAGAACGACGAAGAGAAGGCTCGTCCATCGAAAGCGCCAGAGCATTGCACGCACCAGAGCGAATGGCCGGTAGCCCGTGACGACGAGAAACCCCGTGAGGATCGCGGGCGACAGCAAGAGGAGGAAGAGAAGCCCGTCCTGGATGCCGGGCGCGAGCCCGTTCCACCAATCGCTCGCGGTCTCAAGCATCGCGCCGGACCTCGCCGATGAGGCGCCCGTCGGCGACGTCGATCACGCGGTCGACGGCCTCGTGCACTTTGAGATCATGGCTTGCGACGATGAGGGTGCGTCCGCTCTCTCGCGTCAGTTGAATGAGGTCGTCGACGAGCGCGTCGGCCGCTGCCCGGTCGAGGCTCGCTGTCGGTTCGTCGGCGAGGATGATGGAGGGTTCGGTGGCGAGCGCACGCGCCACCGCGACACGCTGACGTTCGCCGCCAGAGAAGGTTGCAACCGTGCGGGCATCGTCTCCTTTAAGGCCGAGCCTTTCGAGCGCTCTCCGCGCGCCTTCGCCGATCTTATGGCGCCGCTTGCGGACATAGGCGCCCGCAAGGCTCGCATTCGCCGCGGCGCTCAACTCCTCGAAGAGAAGGAAATCCTGAAAAATCATGCCGATATGGGCACGGCGGAAGGCGGCGCGTCCGTCCTCCTTCAAGGAAGAGATCTCCGTCTCGCCCCAGCGCACGGAGCCTTGCGCGATCGGCACCAGTCCGGCGAGCGCGAAGAGAAGCGTAGACTTGCCCGCCCCGGACGGGCCGCGGATGGCGATCGCCGTGCCTGCTGCAACCTCGAAGGCATTCGCCTCGAGAATGGCCCGACCGGCATCACCCTCGACCCTGAGATGGGAGACGGAGAGGGAGAGTGTCATCGTCGTCAATCGCGGGCGTAATGCGATTCGACCGTGCGCACGCGGCTGACGAAGCCCGTCTCGGGGTCCTCATAGGTGCCGAGCTGGAGCCTGCCTGCCACGGTGATCGGAACGTTGTAGGGCACCACGTCGATGATGCGTTTGGTGTAGACGGCGAGGATATCGTCCGGCCATTCGGCTTCCGTTTCGCAGAACGGACAGACGGCCATCGGCCGCTTGGTGAGCACGAAGAAACGCGATTCCGCCTTGAGCGGCGGCGCCATATAGCCGCGCACTTCGATGCGCTCGTTCTCCATCGTCTGCGCGAGATCGGAGAAGGAGAGGTCCTTGTTGTAGAGGTCGCGCATGCGCAACGTCTCTGCGCGGGCGTGGGAAGGACCGAGGGCCAACGCTGCTGCCAGAGCGGCAAGCAGAGTGCGGCGGTCGATGAGGGGCTCGTTTGGCATGACGTCACCCTATCCGGGCTTTGTGACAGCTGAGAAAACCCGGAACGCCTGCGACACCGTTTTCCGGTGGGACGCACCTTTTCCGCAGCTTGTTATGCAAAGGGGCTCCGGCATTTGCCGGAGCCCCCGAGATCGAGATGCCGTCGTGCGGCGTCTGTGACAGCCGCCTATTCGGCGTTCGCCGCGTGGTTCATCACGTGGAAGATGTAGTTCTGCTCGATGACGCCATCGAAGAGATGCGCGAAAGGGCCGCGTGCCCACACCGCCACGTCCTCGCCGGAATGGCTTTCCGACGACATCGGGATCAGGGCCTGCTGCACATATTCGGAATCTTCCGCCTCTTCCTCGGTGAGGTCGGGGCGCGAACCGGAATAGCTCTTGTCGTCCTGCTCTTTCAGGACGGCGCCCGGGCCGTTCAGAAAGCCGATGACGGTGAAAGGCTTGCCGTCGTCGCCGAGAACCGGCTCGTCGGCATGTTTCACCTGGCCCTTGCCGATATCGTAGCAGAGCCCGAGGATCGGCGAGCCGCGCCCGCAATAGCCGTTGAAGGCGATCGAATGCTCATGGTCGGCCGTGACGATGATGAGCGTCTCTTCCGGATTGGTCATCTCGGCCGCAGCTGCGACCGCATTGGCGAATTCCACGCCGTCCGTCACGGTGCGGAAGGCGTTGCCGTCGTGATTGGCGTGATCGACGCGACCGGACTCGATTTCGAGATAATAGCCTTCGTCGTTCTTGGAGAGGTAGTCGATGGCCGTCTTGGTCATCTCGGTGAGAGACGGCTCGTCGGCCTCGGTGCGATCGTGCTCGTACTTCATGTGGCTGTCTTCGAAGAGAGCGAGCACCGGCGTTTCGCCGTCGAGATCGAGCGCCTTCGCGGTCTCGGTATTCCAGGCGTACTGGACGCCTGCGTCCTTGGCTTCATCGACGAGATTGTGGCCGTCCTTGCGTTTGCCCTTCTTGCCTTCTTCGTCGGTCACGGTTTCAGGCAGGAAATAGCGACGGCCGCCGCCCATGGCGAGGTCGACGACGCCCGCCTTCATCTGGTCGACAAGCTGCGTGGCGATATCGGTGCAGCCCTCCGGTGCTTCGCCTTCCCAGTTGCGGTTGGCCGTCTTGGCATAGGCCGCGGCCGGCGTCGCATGGGTGAGGCGGGCCGTGGTGACGACACCGACCGATTTGCCCATCTCGCTCATCAGCTCTGAGAAGAGCGTCAGCTTGTTGCCTTCTTCAGACGCGCATTCGTCCCAGACGGCATTTTCGCTCAGATTGATGGTGTTGAAGACCTGCTTCACGCCAGTGTTCATCGAGCCGGCCGTCGGTGCGGAATCCGGCGTCTGGGCGTTGATGTTGTAGGTCTTCACGAGCGCCACGTTCGGAAAGTCCTGATAGGCCTCGTAGGGCAGCACGTGCTCGGAGCCGTATTCGCCGTTCTGCTGGCCGGCATAAAGCCGAATGGCATAATTGGTGCCGACACCCATGCCATCGGCGATGAACAGGATGACGTTCTTGGCGCGATTGGTGTTCGGCTGATGCTCGAGCCGCTGATTGAGAGCGGCCTCCGCATCGGTGTACCAGCTGCTGTTGCTCTGGACGATGTCCTGGGCAAAGGCCGCGGTGGATCCGAGCGCGAGCGCTGCGGAAGTGAAAAGGATGTTTCGAAACACGACCGTCTCCATGCGGAATTCCTGCGGTCGCATTCCTTAACCAAGCCGGATGACAGCCAGACGATTGCTGGGTGACAGCCCGACGACGCTCGAATGGGCTGTGTTTCTGCAGGTCTGAGCGGCGTTCGCCACGCGCGCTTCCTCCGGGGACGCCGCTGCGGCAAGCCTCAGCCGCGGTCGACCAGACCGTGAGGCGGCAGCCCGTCGCGGACGCGGCGGAGATTTTCTGCCACGACGCGGGCGCCGGTTTTGGGATCGGCACAGGTCGCGACGTGCGGCGTCAGGATCAGGTTTGTCGTGTCCCAGATCGGATTGCCGGCATCCGGCGGCTCGTCCCGCACCACGTCGAGCGTCGCGCCGGCGAGATGGCCGCTCTCGAGGGCTGCAACGAGGTCGGCTTCGACGAGCTGCGCCCCACGGCCGACATTGATGAAACGGCTCCCCGCCGGCATGCGCGCGAAGAAGGTCGCATCGTAGAGATCCCGCGTCTCCGGCGTGAGGGGCAGGATCCCGACGAGGATCTCGTTGCGGCCGAGGAACGCGTCGAAGCCGTCCTTGCCGTGGAAGCTCGTCACGCCCTGCAGCGATTTTTCGCTGCGCGACCAGCCGGCGACGTCGAAGCCGAAAGCGGCGAGCGCTTCTGCGACGGCACCGCCGAGGCCCCCGAGACCGAGGACACCCACCCGGCGTTCGGCGGCGGGCGTGCGCGGCACCTCTTCCCAGTATCGCGCGCGCTGCCACTTCGCGAAGACATCGAAGCTGCGGTGATAGTGGAAAACCGCGTGGAGGACGTATTCGATCATCCCGGCCTTCTGGCCGGGCTCGATGAGCCGCACCACCGGCAGACTGGCAGGAATGTCCGGATTGGCGACGATCTGGTCGGCGCCGGCGCTCAAGAGATGGATGCAGCGAAGATTGGGGAAGAGCTCGAACGCGCGGGGCGGGATCTGGAAGACGAGGAGGGCGTCGATCTCGCTCGGATCGCCGACCTCGGGCCAGACCCTGAGCTCCGCCCCTGGGAGCTCGGCGGCAAGCGCCTCGCCCCAGGCGACCGGATCGGCGGTCTGACTGTGAAAGAGGATGCGCATGGCTCAAACCGTCGGAGAGGTGGGACGGCGTCTCATCCGTGTTTCTTCGTGGCACCTGATGAAGGATGCGCGGCAAAGGCGGGCGGGTCGAAGGCGGTGATCTCCGGGACCTCCCCTTCGAAGCGTTCGACCTCGACGAGACAGGACTGGGCGCTCGGCCCCTGGCCGAGGCGCGACGTCCCCTCATCGCGGGTGAGGACGTTGGGATTGCCATGCTTGTCGAGGCTGTCGGGCGCACCCGGATCGAGCGGATCGTACCAGGCGCCGGTGGAGAGCTGGACGACACCCGGCCGCAGCGTATCGGACAGCCGGACGGCAGAGAGACAGGCGCCGCGGGCGTTGAAGACCCGCACGACGTCGCCGTCGGCAATGCCCCGTGCGGTAGCATCGTCCGGATGCATGCGCATCGGCTCGCGGCCGTGCAGCTTGTGGGCGCGCGAATGGCTGCCGGAATCGTACTGGCTGTGGAGTCGCGTCTTCGGCTGGTTTGAGAGGAGATGGAGCGGGAAGCGGGCTGCCGCGGGGCTCCCCAGCCATTCGCGCGGTTCCAGCCATGCGGCGTGTCCCGGGCAATCGTCGTAACCGAAGCCGGCGATCGTCTCGGAAAAGAGCTCGATGCGGCCGGAAGGGGTCGGCAGCGGGTTCGCTTCCGGTTCGTCGCGGAAGTCGTCGAGAAGGTTGCGATCCTTTGCCGGCGCAGGAAAGAGGCAGAGCCCTGCACGCCAGAACGTCTCGAAATCCGGCAAATCGAGGCCGGCTTCGCTGCCTCGCTGGCGTGCGATCCCGTAGAGATGGCGCAGCCATCCTTCTTCGTCCCGACCGTCCGTGAACGCCTCTTCGACTCCGAGGCGGGCGGCAAGCCCGGCGAAAATGGCGAAGTCGTCGCGTGCCTCGCCCGCCGGTTCGGCGATGCGATGCGAGGCGGAAATGAACCGGTCGCGGCTTGCGGCTGCGATGTCGTTGCGTTCGAGCGCGGTCGTTGCCGGAAAGACGATGTCGGCATGGCGAGCGAGCGGGTTCCACCAGGATTCGTGCACGATGATCGTCTCCGGCCGCTGCCAGGCGCGGCGCAGACGGTTCAGATCCTGATGGTGATGGAAGGGATTGCCGCCAGCCCAGTAGACGAGCCGAATGTCGGGATAGCGGCGGCGTTCGCCATTGAAATCGTAGGCTTCTCCGGGGCCGAGAAGCATGTCGGCGATGCGGGCGACGGGGATGAAGTCGGCGACCGCGTTGTTGCCCTGCGGCAGCGACGGCCAGGACATTTCCGGCACATCGTTGCCGATGCCGTTGACGGAGGCATAGCCGAAGCCGAAGCCGCCGCCCGGCAGGCCGATCTGGCCGAGCATGGCGGCGAGCGTGATGGCCATGAAATAGGGCTGCTCGCCGTGATCGGCCCGCTGCAGCGACCACGCCATCATGATGAAGGTGCGCGTGACGGCCATGCGCCGGGCGAGGGCGCGGATCGTATCGGCGGGAATGTCGGTCCGCGACGCCGCCCAGTCGGCGTCCTTGGGCGTCCCGTCCTGTCGTCCGAAGAGATAGGCTTCGAACTGGTCGTAGCCGGAGGTGTAGCGCTCCAGAAAGGTGCGGTTCGTGAGCCCCTCGACCGCGAGCGTGTGGGCGAGCCCGAGCATCAGGGCGACATCGCTGGTCGGCCGGATCGGCAGCCATTCCGGCGCCGGATCGCCGACCGTGTCGTCGCGGATCGGGCTGACGGAGACGATCTCCGCGCCGTTTCGTTGCGCCGTCGCGATCGCCTCGCTGACGATGTGGCGCGCGATGCCGCCGGAGGAGACCTGCGCATTCTTGCGCGGCGCACCGCCGAACATCACGATGAGACCGCTCTCTCTGGCGATCACGTCCCAGGTCGTGTGGCGGGAAACGAGGCCGCGCTTGTCGCCGAGGACATGCGGCACGATCGCATCGGCTGCCGCGTAGGAGTAGTTCTGGACGGAGCGAGTGTAGCCGCCGATCGTGTTGAGGAAGCGGTGGATCTGGCTCTGCGCATGGTGGAAGCGTCCGGCGCTCGCCCATCCGTAGGAGCCTCCGTAAATCGCCGAATTGCCGTGCTCTTTGCGCACGCGGTCGAGTTCGGCGGCGGCGAGATCGAGGGCTTCCTTCCACGACACTTCGACGAAGGGCTCGGCCCCGCGCCCCGCGCCGCCTGCCACATGGCCTTTCTCCAGAAAGGACCGGCGCACGGCAGGCCGCAGGATGCGGCTCGGATTGTCGAGCGCATCGATCATCGAGTTGGCGATGGGGGAGGGATCGGGGTCCTCCGCCACCGGATCGAGCGCTGTGAGCCGGCCTCCCTCCCAGCGGGCGCGGTAGGTGCCCCAATGGGTGGCGACGGTCGGCTTCTCGGGCTCAGGCAGCATGCGGCGGGATCCTCATCGATGGGGCCTCAGTGGGGAGAAGGGCGGCCGCGACCGCCCTGATTTGGCTCAAGGATGAAGGACGATCTGGCCCGTGGTGCGGCGGGCGGCAAGGGCCCGATGCGCCTCTGCCGCCTCGGCGAGGGGGAATGTCTGGTTGATGTCGCTGCGCACGATGCCCTTGCGGATAGCGGCGAAGAGGTTTTCCGCCGTCTCCAGAAGGTCAGCGCGATCAGCGATGTAGGGAAACACCTGCGGGCGCGACAGCGCGATGCATTTGGGCGCGAGAACCGCAATGTTGACCGGTGGCACGGCGCCGGACGCGTTGCCGAAGCTGATCAAATGGCCGAACTTCGCCACGGCCTTCAGCGATGTCTCGAAGGTATCCTTGCCGACGCCGTCATAGATGAGGCGGCAGCCCTTGCCTCCGGTGATCTCGGCGACGCGTTCCGCGACGTCCTCTTTGGTGCTGACGACGACATGATCGGCGCCTGCGTCGGCCGCGAGCTGCGCCTTGGCCTCGGAGCCGACCGTGCCGATGACGGTGGCGCCGATGGCTTTCGCCCAGGCGGTGAGAAGGAGGCCGACGCCACCGGCCGCCGCATGGATGAGGATGGTATCGTCCGCCGTCGCCACTGCCGTCTTGTGGAGGAGGCGCTCCACCGTCATCCCCTTCAGCATGAGGGCAGCGGCCGTATCGTCCCTGATGTCGTCGGGAAGCGGGACGAGGCGGTCGGCCGGCATGACCCGACGTTCGCTGTAGGAGCCGGGCGCGGTCGTGACATAGGCGACGCGGTCACCGACCTTCAGCCCGTCGACGCCGGGCCCGAGGCTTTCAACGACGCCGGCCGCCTCCATGCCGGGCGTTCCCGGCAGCGTCATCATCGGATAAGCGCCCTCGCGCACATAAATGTCGATGAAATTGACGCCGATGGCGGTATGGCGAAGCGCAACCTCGTTTTCGGCGGGCGCCGGATCCTCGCGCTCGCGCCATTCCAGCACCTCTGGTCCGCCCTTGTCGGTCTGGATGATCGCTTTCGACATGAAAATCCTCTTTTTTCTGTGATCTTCGGGATGGGCTCAGGCTTTGCCCGGCCGCGGCAGGTCCGTCAGGCCGCGGAGGGTCATGGGCGGATTCCATGCACCGAGGAGGCGCCACGCGAAGCCCAGATGTTCGCGCTGTAGATAGGTGAGGCGGTCGGCGTCGCGGGCCTTCAAGGCGTTGAGAAGCTCGCTGTGCTCCCCGGCGGCGGCCGTCCATTCCTGCGTGCTCATCACGGCCAGATAGCGGATGCGGTAGAGACGGATGTTGAGATGGCTGTGCATCTCCATCAGCGTGGAATTGTGGGAGGCGGCGACGATGGCAAGGTGGAAGCCCTGATTGGCGGCGAAATAGGCGGCCCTGTCCTCCTCGGCGAAGGCACGTGCCATCACCTTGTCGTAATGGGCGACGCGCAGGATGTCGGCCTCCGTGGCGGCACCACACGCGATGCGTCCGCCGAGCGCTTCGAGTTCCGAATAGACCGTCAGCATTTCGGCGATTTCGGCATCCGTGGAATGGACGACGACCGCCCCCTTGTTCGGGGTGAGATCGACGAGCCGCTCCATCGCCAGAATCTTGAGGGCATCGCGCAGAGGGGTGCGTGAGACGTTGAGCTCTTCGGCGATGCGGCGCTCGCGGATGCGTTCGCCGGGCTTCAGGTGATCGTGGATTATTAGGTCACGAACATACTCTGCGACCTGCTGGGGCAGGGGTCTCGGCGCCACGCTATGGGCACCGGACTCACCAATCCTGCTCGAAGGGAATCGGAGGTCGGAACTGGTCTCGTCCATCTTGCTCTGGCGCTCCTCGTCCTTCTGTCATCCCCGGCGCCTGGAAGGCAGTTTCTCGTGGCGAGCCAAAGGCCGAACGGCTTTCTTTCGGCACGCCCCACAGCAGATTCTTGTTGCTTCAAACCGAGGGAGCGGAATGCTCTGATAGAAGAATGTTGGCATACAATATTGACGGATGGCATGCAATACGCCACGCTTGCCTCGTCTGTTCTACTTGAAGCGGAAAGGACACGATGCCCGATAGCGGTTCGTCAGGCTCTCAGCCCCGCCCGGAGACGCTTCTAAGCCGGCTCGGCCGGCCGCTCGCCCATCCCGGGCCGGTCAACATGCCGTTGCACCGCGCCTCGACCATCGTCTTCGATACGCTTGAAGATCTGGAAGCGGCCAAGAGCGCCCGCTTCGACAAAGGCACCCTGTTCTACGGTCGTTTCGGCACTCCGGACGTGTTTGCTTTCGAGGAGGCCATCGCGACCCTGTCGGAAGGCTATGGCACCGTCGCCGTCCCCTCCGGTCTCGCCGCCTGCGTGCTGCCGCTCGTCGCCTTTCTGAAGCCGGGCGACCATGTCCTGGTGACGGACAGCGTCTACGAGCCGGCGCGCACCTCTCTCTCCGCCTTCATCGCCCGCAGCGGTGTCGAAGTGAGCTATTTCGATCCGCGCGCCGGGGAGAACATCGCCGATGCGATGCGGCCGAACACGCGCCTCGTCTATCTGGAATCGCCCGGATCTCTGACCTTCGAAGTCCAGGATCTGCCGGCAATCGCGGCCGTGGCACGCGCCCATGGCGCCCTCACCATGTGCGACAACACCTGGGCCTCGCCGCTTTTCATGAAGCCACTCGCTCTGGGCGTCGATCTGGTGGTGGAGGCGGCGACCAAATATGTGGTCGGCCATTCCGATGCCATGATCGGCACGGTGACGGCGGCATGCGAAGAGCATCACCGGCTGCTGCGGCAGGCGGCGAACTGGCTCGGCTACCGCATCTCCCCTGACGACGTCTATCTCGCCGCGCGGGGCTTGCGCACGCTCGGCGTGCGGCTGGAACGGCATTACCGCACGGGGCTCGCTCTGGCCGAATGGCTGGAGAGCCAGCCGCAGGTGCGGCGCGTCCTGCATCCGGCACTTGCCTCCCATCCCGATCATGCCCTTTGGCGCCGAGACTTTTCCGGTGCTTCGGGCCTCTTCGCCATTGAGCTCGATGCCACTAAGGCCGGTGCGACCGCCTTCGTGGAAGCGCTGCAGCTCTTTTCCCAGGGCTTCTCCTGGGGCGGTTTTGAAAGCCTCGTCCTCCTCACCGATCCGGGACATGCCCGCACGGCGACGCGCTGGGAGGCCGAGGGCAGTCTCGTGCGTCTCTACGCAGGCCTCGAGGACGCGGACGATCTGAAGGCGGATCTCAAATCCGGCCTCGACCGGCTCTATGCCTTCACCCGCGGGTAGCTGCCCGGAGCTCTCCGCTCCGAGCCGTCTGCCTGCCATAAGCAGAAGGGGAACGTGATGAAGACAGGAATTGCAGCGTTCGGGGCGAGGCTGGCTGCCGCCGTCGTTCTCGGCGCGGGAGTGCTCCTCTCGGCGGCGCCGAGCCGGGCGGCTGAGAACCTCGAATGGGCCGCCGGCTCGCCGGGCGGCAGCTGGTTCACGATCGTGACCGGCCTTGCCAACATCGTCATGGAGGAAAATCCGGACATCAAGATCCGTGTCGTGCCGGGCGGTGGCCGAGACAATCCCACCAGGATCGAAAGCGGCATCAGCCAGATGGGCATGGGGATCGACTTTCTGGCCGCGGCGGCGATGAAGGGCGAGGATCCTTATGATCGCAAGCACGAGACGCTGCGCTCGCTTGGCGGGACCTGGGCGCCGGCGGAGTTCCACGTCATCGTGGCCTCAGACGACCCGCGCCCGCTTGCCGAGATCCTCGCCGATCCGAAGATTCGCATCGGCACCTCGCCGCGTGCGACATCGGAGGAGCTGACGCTGCAGCGGGCGCTCGCGTTCTACGACAATTCCTCCGAAAAAATCTCCGAGGCGGGTGGGACGCTCATCAACGGCACCTACACGCAGCTCATCTCCGCTTTTCAGGACGGACAGATCGATGTGCTGTGGGGTGCGGGCAGCGCGCCGACCGGCATTGCGCTGGAGACCGAGACCGGCCGCCGCGAGGCGCGGCTCGTGCCCTTCGGCGACGATCTGATGACCTACCTCTCCGACACCTATGGTTACGGCAAGGGCACGATCCGCGCCGGGTCGTACGAGAAGCTGCAGGCGGGCGAGGGCGATGTCCCCGTCACCACGATGGAAGCGCTCATCCTGATGTCCTCGAACGTATCGGAGGACACCGCCTACACGATCACCAAGACCCTGATCGAGAACCGTGACCGCTTCGGCAACATCTACAAGGTGCTGGGCCGATATGATCCGAGCGTGGCCTGGAAGAACCAGCCGGTGCCGCTGCATCCGGGCGCCGAGAAGGCGTACAAGGAACTCGGCTTCATGAAATGACCACCCGGGAGCGCCCGCGCCCCGGGCGCTTCCGCTGCGCAGCGGAGTGGTGAAGCATGCGTGACCTCAAAGGACCGATCGGCATCGCTGTCGCCGTCTGGCTGGCCGCGATGGCGGCCCTGCACTTCTATTTCACGGGCTTCGGCTTTCCTGAGCCGCTGAAGCTCGCGAGCCTGCACCTCATGTTTGCGGTGCCGCCGATCTTCCTGCTTTACCCGGCCTTCAAGACCTCGCCGCGCCACCGCCCGAGCATTGTCGACGGCATCTTCGCCGTCGCCGCCTTTCTGCCGAGCCTTTATATCTATCTCGACCCCGGCCGGGTCTACGACCGCAGCGCCTTCATCGATCCGCCGACGCTTCTGGAGACGGTGCTCGGCACGATTCTCGTCGTCCTGATTCTGGAAGCGGTGCGGCGCGCGCTCTCCATTGCGCTCTCGATCCTGACCGGCCTCGTCATCCTCTATATGTTCATCTGCGATCTTCTGCCCGGCGTCTGGTACTACCGCGACTTGCCGTACAATCAGATCATCGACGTCCTCTATTTGATGAACGGCAGTGGCCTTTACGGCCAGCTCACCGGTATTTCTGCGACCATCGTCGCAGCCTTCCTCGTCTTCGGCGCCTTCCTGCAGACGAGCGGCATGGGCCGGCTCTTCATGCATCTCGGCACCTTCCTCGCCGGGCGCTACAAGGGCGGGCCGGCGAAAGTCGTCGTGGTGGAATCCGGCCTCTTCGGCATGACGAGCGGTTCCTCCGTCGCCAATGTCGTAGTCACGGGCTCCGTCACGATCCCGGAAATGAAGCGTATGGGTTTCCCGCCGGCGATGGCCGGCGGCATCGAGGCCGCGGCAAGCGTCGGCGGCCTCATCATGCCGCCGATCATGGGTGCCGCGGCCTTCGTCATGGCTGAGATGATCTCGGTCCCCTATGTCGACATCATCTCCGCCGCCTTCATCGGCGCGGTCCTCTACTATCTCGGCATCTTCGTCGCCGTGCACTTCCAGTCGAAGCGGCTTGGCATCGCCTCGCTGCCGAAGCACGAGATCGCCACCTTTCGGGACGTCCTTGTCGACGTGCACTTCGTCATCCCGATCGTCGTGCTTCTGACGCTGATGACGATGCATTTCTCGCCGTATTTTTCGGCCTTCTGGGCAACGGTTGCCGTCGTCGTCAGCGCCTGGTTGCGCACGCATACGCGCATGGGACCGGTGAAGATCTGGACGGCGCTCGTCAATGCCGGGCGGACGATCTGCGTCATCGCGGTCGCCGTCACCGCTGCCGGCATCATCACCGCGGCCCTCACCAATACCGGCCTCCTGCTCGCCTTCACCGGCATCATCAAGGGCCTCGCCGGGGATTCCTTGTTCCTGCTCGTCGTCCTGGTGGCGATCAGCTGCCTGTTCCTCGGCATGGGCGTGCCGACCACGCCTGCCTACATCATCACCGCGGCCATCGGAGCGCCGATCATCGCCGAGCACGGCGTGGCGCCGCTCCTCTCGATCCACCTGTTCGTATTGTATTTTGCCGTCCTGGCCGATGCGACGCCGCCCGTCGCGGCCGCCTCCTATGCGGCTGCGGCGATCGCGAGAGCCAATCCGATCATGACCGGATTCCATGCCTTCCGCATGGCCGTCGGGGGTTTCATCGTCGGCATTTCCTTCATTTACGAGCCGGCGATCACGCTTGATGGCTCGCTCTACGAGATCGTCACCGCCACGGCGGCGATCGCCAGCGGCATCGTGCTCATCAGTCTCGGCTATGTCGGCTACACTGACGGACGTCTGCCGTTCTGGCTGCGCGGGCTTCTTATTGTGGCCGGCATCGGCTGCGCGCTCTTGCATGAGGTGCCGGAGCTCTATCGCGCCCTCTTCGGCTTTGCCCTCGTCGCCACCGTAATTTTTGGAGGACGGCGCTATTTCGCCGCCATGGCCGAGCGAGAGCCAACCTCCGAACTCAGGAACGAAGCTTAGGGGAATTCAATGGACAGAAAGAAAACCTATTACGGTGTCTCCGTCGGCATCCTGATGGTGCATTCCTATTTCCGCCGCTACATGGGCGATATCGGCCATGCCGGTACCTGGAATTTCCCGGTGCAGTACAAGGTGGTGACCGGCGCAGTGCCGTCGATGATGACGGACCTGCACAATTCGAGCCTGCTCGAACCGTTCAAGAAGGCGGCGGACGAGCTCATCGAGGCCGGCGTCGACGGCATCACCACCACCTGCGGCTTCCTCTCGATCTACCAGCGCGAGCTCGCCGATTATTGCAGCGTGCCGGTGGCGACGAGCAGTCTCCTGCAGGTGCCGATGGTCGAGCGTATGCTGCCGACCGGCAAGAAGGTCGGCATCCTCACCTACAATGGCGAGGTGCTGAACGGCCCCTATCTCGAGGCAGTCGGCGTCGATCCGGCAACGCCCGTCGGCGGCATGCCGCAGACGTCCAACTTCGTGCGCTGGATCCGGGAGGGCGACAACTCCGTCACCTTTGAGACGTTGCGCGGCGAGGTCGTGGCGACGGCGGAGAAGTTCCACGCTGAAAACCCGGATGTCGGCGCCATCGTGCTCGAATGCACCAATCTCGCGCCGTTCACCGCCGACATCGCCGACCGTCTCGGCATCCCGGTCTATGACACGGTGTCGATGGTGAACCTCTTCCACGCCGGGCTGCGGCCGCGCCGTTACGTGCAAGACTGAGCCGTGAGCGGCGCGCGTTCCACGCAATGGGCGGTGATCGGCGGCGGCATTGTCGGCGCCGCCATCGCCTATGGGCTCGCCCGTGCCGGCGAAAAGCCGCTCCTCCTCGACGAGGGCGATGTCGCGCACCGGGCGGCCCGCGGCAATCTCGGCAATGTCTGGGTGCAGGGAAAGGGCGCGGCGCTTCCTCCCTATGCCGATCTCAGCCGGCGCGCCGCCAATGACTGGGCCGCCTTTGCCGGCGAGCTGGAGGAGGTGACGGGCATCGACGTGCATTTTCGCCGGCCTGGTGCCTTCTTTCTCTGCTTTTCGCCGGATGAGCTCGAAAAGCGCGGCGCCATGATGGCGCGCCTCAACGAGGCCGCGACGGTGAAGAGCCGGTTCGAGGTGCTGGAGGGCGACGAGCTGAGACGGCGGCTGCCGGCGGCTGGTCCCGCGCTTGCCGGTGCCATCTTCTCGCCCGACGACGGCACGGCGAACCCCTTGCGGCTCCTGCGCGCCCTGATCAAAGGCACGGTCACCCTCGGCGGCGAATACCTTCCCTGTCAGAGGGCGGAGAATATCGCCCTCTCCGGCGCCGGTGTCGAGATCGCGACGGAGAAAGGGCCCGTGCGGGCGGAGCGGGTCGTGCTCGCTGCCGGTCTCGGCAATGCCCGGCTTGCGCCGCTTCTGGGTCTTGACGCGCCAGTGCGCCCGGTTCGCGGCCAGATTCTTGTGACGGAAAAGGTCCGCCCCTTCCTCGCCAGCGGCACGAATTTCGTCCGCCAGACGGTGGAAGGCGGCTGCGTCTTCGGCGAATCCTCCGAAGAAGCCGGTTTCGACGAGGGGACGACGCTTCCGGTGCTGCGCGAGACGGCTGTGCGCGCCGTCGCGGCCTTTCCGCTCCTGCGCCACGTCCAGGTGGTGCGCGCCTGGGGGGCGCTCAGGATCATGAGCCCGGACGGCGCGCCGATCTACCAACAGACGGAGGACGGCCGCGCCTTCCTCGTCAGCGTCCACAGCGGCGTGACGCTTTCTTCCTTCCATGCCGGGCCACTGGTGAAAACTCTGATGGGTGAAGGTTTCTCCATCCCCGCCTATCGGCCCTTCTCGCCGGAGCGTTTTCATGTTCAGGCGGCTTGAGAGAGGCGCCGGTGGGCGCGTCACGGTGCATGTCGACGGGCGCCCGGTGCAGATGAAAGAGGGGGCGAACCTTGCCGCCGCCCTTCTTGAGGCCGGTTTCTCGCCTTTTCGCACCACGCCTGCGAGTGGTGCGCCGCGCGAACCCTATTGCATGATGGGCGTGTGCTTCGACTGCCTTGCGGCCGTTGATGCCGTGCCGAACCGTCAGACATGTCTCGAAAGGGTCCGCGCCGGCATGACGATTGAGATCCAGGACGGGGCAGCGGGTGTCGCTGAGGCGGAGGGCGAGTTTTGAGCGACGCAAACCGTGTCGATCTCGCGATCGTTGGTGCAGGTCCCGCCGGCATGGCTGCAGCCATTGCGGCGCGCCGGCATGGGCTCAAGGTTGCCGTCTTCGACGAGCAGCCGGCGCCGGGCGGCCAGATCTACCGCGATGTGGAGACGGCGGAGGCGGGCCGCAGTGCAATTCTCGGTGCGGACTATGTTGCCGGCCGGACGCTTGCCGAGGCGTTTCGGGAAAGCGGTGCGAGCTACTATCCGCGCGCCACGGTCTGGCGGCTTGCCTCCGACGGTCTCTCGTGGAGCGCGCCTGCGGGCGGGGATGAAATCGCGGCCGAGCGTATTCTTGTGGCCGGCGGCGCGATGGAGCGGCCGTTCCCTGCAAAGGGCTGGACGCTGCCCGGCGTCATGACGGCAGGGGCGGCGCAGATCCTCCTGAAGAGTGAGGGGGTGGTCGCCGACGACGCCGTCTTCATCGGCTGCGGACCACTCCTTGCGCTCGTGGCGTGCCAGTATCTGAAGGCTGGTGTTCGCATCCGAGCGATCCTCGACACGACGCCGCCGCAAAATCGCATGGCCGCGCTGCGGCATCTGCCAAAGGCGCTCGCCGCGCCGGGCATGCTTTCCAAGGGGATCGGTATGCTCGCCCGCATCGCCGCCTCGCCGGTCGCCGTTTACCGGCGCGTGGAAAGCGTCGAACTGGTGGGCGATGGGCGCCTCGCTGCCGTGCGCTGGCGCGACCCGCAAGGCTTCCATGAGATCGAGGCGGAACGGGCCTTCCTGCATCAGGGCATTATCCCGAACCTCAATATGACCATGGCGGCCGGATGCCGACACGTTTGGGACGAGCGCCAGCTCGCCTTCCGGCCTGAGACCGACGAATTCGGCCACACCAACCTCGCCTGGCTTATGTCCGCTGGCGATGGCGCGGGCATCGCCGGGGCCAAGGCTGCAGCTTTGTCGGGCGAGATCGCCGGTCATACGGTGGCGCACGACCTTGAGCGCCTCGACGGCGCATCCTTCGAGGCGGCCACGGTACCGCTCCTCAAGGCACGTCGGCGCGAACTCGCGTTGCGCCCTTTCCTCGATGCGCTTTACCGCCCGGCGCAGAGCATGCGCGTACCGGAGGACGATGATGTCGTCGTCTGCCGCTGCGAGGAGGTGCGGCGAGGCGAGATTGCGCGTGCCGTCGCCGAAGGCTGTCCCGGCCCCAATCAGCTGAAGAGTTTTACCCGCGCCGGCATGGGCCCGTGCCAGGGGCGCTTGTGCGGCCACACGGTCGTCGAGACGATCGCCGCACTGTCCGGAGCCGCGCCGGAAGCGGTTGGATACTATCGCAGCCGGATGCCGTTGAAACCGGTCACGGTCGGCGAGATCGCCGGTCTATCGTTTGAGAACAACTTGAGGGAGAAAAGCCATGGGTAAACCGCAGCCGATCGAATATGCGGACGCGTCACCGGAGGTGAAGGCGGTTTTCGACGACATCAAGACCTCGCGCGATATTCCCGACGTCAACAATTTCTGGAAGTATCTTGCGAACGACCCGACGACGCTGAAGCGCACCTGGGAAAGCGTCAAGGAGGTGATGGCCCCCGGGGCGCTCGATCCGCTCGTTAAAGAACTCATCTATGTCGCCGTCAGCGTCACCAACAATTGCGGTTATTGCATCGCCAGCCATACCGCGTCGGCGGAGAAGGCGGGGATGACGGAGGCGCAGTTCGGCGAGCTGATGGCAGTCGTCGGCATGGCCAACGAGACGAACCGGCTCGTCAACGGCTACCGTGTGCCAATCGATCCTGCCTACGAGAAATAGATCTCTGCGCGCAGGCCGGGCGTGGACGCATAAGAAGAAACACGCAGGGGGCTGAAGCGGCCAGGATCAGTCGAAAAACGCGCCGGTGATGGTGCGGACAGGGAGGGGAGAGGCACCATGGACACGGACACAATCCGGCATCTGAAGGCGGTGGAGAGGGAGCTGTTGTGGCTCTCCTCCTGGATGATCCACAACGCCAACAATGTGCGCGAGAAAGATGCGGTGAAGGTTGGCGGCCACCAGGCTTCCTGCGCCTCCATGGTGTCGATCATGACGGCGCTTTATTTCCACGCCCTGCGGCCGGAAGACCGGGTGGCGGTGAAGCCGCATGCCTCGCCGCTCTTCCACGCCATGCAGTACCTGATGGGCAACCAGACCCGCGACAAGCTCGAAGCTTTTCGCGGCTACGGCGGTGCCCAATCTTATCCGAGCCGCACCAAGGACGTCGACGACGTCGATTTCTCCACCGGCTCGGTCGGCCTCGGCGTCGGCATCACCGCCTTCGCGTCGCTGGTGCAGGACTACATCACCGCCCACAGCTGGGGCCGCGACGTGCCGCTCGGGCGCATGATCGCCCTCGTCGGCGATGCCGAGCTCGATGAAGGCAATGTCTACGAATGCCTGCAGGAAGGCTGGAAGCACGAGCTGCGCAACACCTGGTGGATCATCGACTACAACCGCCAAAGCCTCGACGGCGTGGTGCGCGAGGGGCTGTGGCAGCGCATCGAGGCGGTGTTCCGCGCTTTTGGCTGGAATGTCGTGGTGCTGAAATACGGCGCCTTGCAACGCGCCGCCTTCGAGGAGCCCGGCGGGGACCGCCTGCGGGCTTGGATCGACACCTGTCCGAACCAGCTCTATTCGGCGCTCGCCTTCCAGGGCGGGGCCGCATGGCGCAAGCGGCTGATGGACGATATCGGCGATCAGGGGGCGGTGAGCGAGCTGTTGGAGCGGCGCTCCGATGCCGAGCTCGGCGAACTCATGAACAATCTCGGCGGTCATTGTGTGCGCTCGCTCGCCGACGCCTTCGATGCCGTGGACGACGATACGCCGACGGTCTTCCTCGCCTATACGATCAAGGGCTGGGGCACACCGCTCGCCGGCCATAAGGACAACCATGCCGGCCTGATGACCGGCGCCCAGATGGGCGAGCTGAAATCGGCCCTTGGCGTTGCCGACGGTGCCGAATGGGGGCCCTTCGCCACCTGCGGTGATGATCCGGGGCTTCGCCGCTTTCTCGCTGCCGTACCTTTCTTCGAGAAGGGAACGCGGCGCTACAAGGCGAAGAAGGTCGCAACGCCCGGGCCGGTCCTTCTCGACGACAAGGTGCTCTCCACCCAGGCCGGCTTCGGCAAGATCCTCGATGGCCTGGCGCGTGCCGGCTCTGAAATCGCCGATCACATCGTCACCACTGCGCCGGACGTCACGGTCTCGACCAATCTCGGACCCTGGGTGAACCGCCGCGGCCTCTTCGCCCGCCAGGCGCTCTCCGACACGTTTCGCGACGAGCGCGTGCCCTCCGCGCAGAAATGGATCTTTTCACCCGAGGGTCAGCACATCGAGCTCGGCATCGCCGAGATGAACCTCTTCCTGCTTCTCGGCGCCGCCGGGTTGTCGCACGCGCTGTTCGGCGAGCGGTTGATCCCGATCGGTGCTGTCTACGATCCCTTCATTGCGCGTGGCCTCGATGCCCTCAATTATGCCTGTTACCAGGATGCGCGCTTCCTCATCGTCGGCACGCCCTCGGGCGTCTCGCTGGCGCCGGAGGGTGGCGCGCATCAGTCGATCGGCTCGCCGCTCATCGGCATCAGCCAGGACGGGCTGGCAAGCTTCGAGCCGGCCTTCCTGGACGAGCTTTCGGTGATCATGGATTGGGCCTTCGACTATCTGCAGCGCGACGGCGAGGGCGATCCTGACGAACGGACCTGGCTGCGTGACGAGACCGGCGGCTCGGTGTATCTGCGGCTGACGACGCGGCCACTGGAGCAGCCGATCCGACGCACCGACGAAGATTTTACGCGCGGTGTCATCGATGGGGCCTATTGGCTGCACGAGCCGGGGCCGAATGCTGACGTCGTGCTCGCCTATCAAGGCACTGTCGCCCCGGAAGTGATCCAGGCGGCCGGACAATTGGGGGAGGGGCGGCGCGATATCGGCGTCCTTGCCGTCACCTCTGCCGACCGCCTCAATGCCGGATGGACGGCGGCGCAGCGCGCCCGCCGGCGCGGTCACCGTCATGCCGCCGGTCATGTGGAAACGCTGCTGAAGCCTCTGCCGCGCCACTGCACCATCGTGACGGTGACGGACGGCCATCCTGCCACGCTTGGCTGGCTCGGCGCCGTCGCCGGCCATCGCACCGTACCGCTCGGCGTGGAGCATTTCGGTCAGACAGGCACGATCGCCGACCTCTACCGCCATTACGGCATCGATACGGCGAGCATCGTGGAGAGTGTCGCAGCGCTGACGCCAGGCCGCCAGATCCGCGGCGTGCTGACGAGCTGAGGGCGCAAGATTGCTCGCCGCATCCCAGGCGAGCGTTTTGGATGGCTAGATGAAGAGCCGCCGCCTCAGTGCTGCGGCTCTGCCAGGAGCTTGTCGCGCAGGCCGAGCATGTCCTCACAGACGGCTTCCAGCGCCTGGACGTCGAAGCCCTGCGCATGGGCAAAGCCTTCGCGTTCCAGAAGCTCAGCGAGCCGCCCATGAAACACCGCCTGCGTCCCTTCCACGGTGAGACCACTTTGCCTCTCGAAAGCGTCGTTCCAGGCAATCGCCTCATCCTCTGAGACGCCGGCGGGCAGATCGAGCGACAGAGCGCCATCCTTGAGCGCGACCGGATAACCGCCGGGCAGTCCGTTCGGCCCGGGCACATGGCCCGACCAGGGAAGGCCAGCCGCAAGCGCCAGAATGAGCGTCACGCCGCTCGCCCCGGAAACCTCGATGGCGGGCTCTGGCGTCAGGCGCACATCGGCGAAGGTGGCGAAGACGTCGGAAATCTCGCTGTCGCCGACGAAGACGCGCGGGGCGGGAGCGCCTTTGCGGTCCTCCGCTTTGCGCCGCCACGGGGCAAGGCACTGATAATGCGCCAGGATGCGGAGAGGGCCGTCGCCGAGCGCGGTACGCGCCTCGGCACCGTCGAAGACATTCGACAGGATCGCCACATTGCCGGTGCCGCACAGAACGCGGTGGCCCATAGCGGTAATCAGGCCGTTCACGACGTCGGGGAAGGAGCAGTTGATGAAATGCGTGCCCGGCGCGTTCTGGCTGATCGCGGCAGCCATGCGGCTGGAAATCAGTGCCTGAAAGATCGCCGTTGCCGACAGCCCGCCATCGGCGACGAGTTGGCTCCAGCGGTTGCCCGACTGTGCGATCACGGCGGAGGTCTGGATCGACGCGGCCTGCACGACGATGCGCGGCGCGGCGATTTCGAGGATCCGTTCGCTCGCAGACTCCTCAAGAAGGTCCAACCGGTGCGTGACGACGCGCGCGGGCGTACCGAACATGCGGGCGCGGGCATTGCCGGCGGTGCGCAGCCAGTCGAGCCGCTCCGCATTGCGGCCGGCGACCATGACGGTGACCGGGCTCTTCGCGGTTGCGGCGATATCGAGAACGATCCGGCCAGCGAACATGCCGGTTCCGGTCACGAGGACATCGACGCTCATGGCTTTCTCCGCTCCGTATGTGCTGCGCTGTCCCACCGGCCCTCGGGCGCTTGCGGGAGACGGTGTTTCTGAATCCGCTGGCTTGGCGTCTTCGGGAATGCCTCGACGAAAGCGATGTAGCGCGGCCGCTGATACGGTGCGAGCCGGCCGGCGAGCCACGCATGCAGCACGTCGGGCTTAAGCTCGGAGCCCTTGCGCCGGACGACGAAGAGTTGAATGTCGTATTCGCCGACCTCGGCAGGCACGCCGACCATGGCACATTCCTCGACGTCGGGATGGTGCAGGGCGACCGATTCCACCTCATGGGATGAGACGTTCTCGCCGCGGCAGCGGATGCTGTCACCCATGCGCCCGTGGAAGAAGAGGAGGCCATCCTCGTTCCACGAGCCGAGATCGCCGGTGTGGAAGCCATCGTCGCGCAGCGCCTTCGCTGTCGCTTCCGGATTGCGGTAATAGCCCGGAAAGATCGCCGCCGGCAGCGACGTGTTGACGATGATCTCGCCGCGTCCTTCGCCGGCGCCGAGCAGCTTGCCGGTCTCGTCCTTGACCGTCACGGTGAACCAGGGCAGCGGGCGGCCGACGGAGCCGAGGGCGCCTTCGGTGTTGCAGGTCGTCAGGCTCGAGGATTCCGTCATGCCGTAGCATTCGCGGATCTGTACGCCGAAGCGGTCCTCGAAGGCTTTCCAGACATCTGCCGGACAGCCGCCGCCCCAGGCGATCCGCACATCGTGGTCACGGTCGAGCGGAGAGGGGGGCTGCTTCAGGAGAATCTGGATGATGCCGCCGAGATGGTGGATATGCGTGCAGCCGGCTTCGCGCACATCGGCCCAAAAGCGGCTGGCGCTGAACCGGTCGCGCAAGGTCACAACGATGTCGTGCAGGAGCGGCATGACGATCACCTGTGCGCCGCCGATATGGTAGAACGGCTCCCACATATAGAGGTTGTCGCCCGGCCGCAGCCCGGCGCAGAACGCCGCCGCCTGCGCCGACAATTCCAGCATGGCATGCGTGACCATGACGGCTTTGGACGGGCCCGTCGTGCCGGAGGTGAACATCAGAGCGACGAGGTCGTCAGGGGCCAGAGCGCGCTCTTGCAAGCTTGCGTGCTCAACCGCTGGAGGCAGCCCGGCCAAGGGCAGGATACCGTTCTCGGCCGTCGCTCCGCAGCTTTCGATGGTCGCCACGAGATCGGGATCGCAGACCACGATCGCGGCTTCGACGAGCTTGATCGCATGAGCGAGCCCGTCGCCGACAAGTGCTGGGTTGGTCGGGACCCATATCATGCCGGCCCGCATCAGCCCAAAGATGAGCGCCAGCGACGCAGGGCTGTTGCGCATCATGACGACCACGCGATCGCCGGCGCGCACGCCATGCGTCGAAAGGTGCGCGATCATCGCATCGGCGCGGGCCGAGAGTTCCCCGAAGGTGAGCGGCCCCTCCGGCGTGTGCGCAAACACGCGTTCGGGGATGCGGTTGGACAGCTCGTTGAAGCTTTTCGCCAGGCCGTGAATGCGCACCTCGGAGCCCGGCGCGAAAAAACCATCGCTCTGCGGCTCGCCCGGCCCCCGATTGTTCTCGGGCGGCATGGCGCCGTCTGTCGTCGCGCCGTCTGTCGTCGCGCCGTCTGTCATCGCATTGCCCGGCTCAGCGCTTGCGGCGCGCTTCGAAGAAAGCTTCCATCATGGCCTGCGGCTCGCCGGTTCCATAGGCTTCGACCTGGACCCGGATGCCGGAGTTCATGGCGTCATCGAAGCCGGCCTGTGTCACCTCGGCGATCCGCTGACGGTCGAGACGCATGGCGACGGGGGGCTTCGCGGCAAGAAGCTCGGCCAGTTCGAGCGCCGTCGCCTGGACCTGGTCTGCCGGCACGAGGCGGCTGATGAGACCGAACGAGAATGCCTCTTCCGCCTCGATCATCCGGCCCGTCAATGTGAGGTCGATGGTGCGGGCGAGACCGAGATGCTCGCGCATGATCCAGTTGCCGGTGACCGTCGGGATGCCGGAATTGATCTCCGGCTGTCCCATCTTCACGCCTGGATGTGCCACGCGGAGATCGCACAGGAGTGCCACCTGGAAAGCCGATCCGGCGGCCAGGCCATTGAGCGCGGCAATGATCGGCTTCGAGCCGAGGCGGAAGCGATTATAGAGCGCCTTCCATTCGCCCATCCACGTTTGGGCGCGGTCCGCGTCGAAGGTCTTGCTTTCGCTGAGGTCCTGCCCCGCGCCGAAGGCACGATCGCCGGCGCCCGTGAGGACGATGGCGCGAATGCCGGGATCGGCCTCGGCATCGTCGAGGGCGGCGTTGAGCATGTCACGCATCTGCGTGTTCCACGCATTGAGCTTGTCCGGCCGGTTCAAGGTGATGCGGCGGACTTGGCCGATTGTCTCGGTGAGGATGGAATCTGCCATTGTATCCATTATATTGCAATAACAGTTATTGTAATAATGCAGCCGGCAGCGCTCTGTCAACCAACGGACGTCTGCACGGCGGGTGATCGCACTGGACGGCACGCCTTCAGGATGTAAAACGCTAACCGCGGATCAGGGGCAGAGATGAGCACGCAGGGGCAAAAAGGGCGGAAAACCAACCCGCTGATGGTGCAGTCGGTGGCGAAGGCGTTTCGGGTTCTCCAGGCCTTCGATTCCAAGCACCCTTCGATGAGCCTGTCGGAGATCGCTGAGCAGACCGATATGGATCTGAGCGCCGCGCAGCGTTTCGCTTACACGCTCCAGCATCTCGGCTATCTGACGAAGAATCCGGTCACGCGGCAATTCTCCCTGGCCCTCAAGACGCTCGACCTTGGCTACAATTACCGGCAATCCTCTGAACTCGTCGGCCGCGCGATGCCGGTCTTGCAGCATCTCAGCAAGCAGACCGAGGAGACCGTCAATCTGACGATCCTCGATGGTACCGAGATCGTCTACATCGCCCGAATCCAGAGCCGGCATGTGCTCAATGCCGACGTCACCACCGGCACAAGGCTGCCGGCGTATTGCATGTCGCCGGGTCGGGCGATCCTCTCGCAAATGAGCGAAGAAGACGTACGCGCAGTGATCGCGAAATCGGATTTGCAGATGCACACGCCGGCGACGGTGACCGATCCTGACCGGCTGATGGAGTTGATCGCCGAGGTGCGCGTGCAAGGTTACGCGGTTTGCTTTGAAGAGCTCTACCGGGGCGATGCCTCGATCGCTGCGCCGATCATCGGTCCCGGCGACAAGGTGACCGGCGCGGTCAGCATCGCCACCTCTTTGGCGCGTTTTTCTCCTGAAGAAGTGACGGAAAACTACGCCAATCTGATCATTGCCGCCGGACGGTCGATCTCGATCCCTTGAGGGGTGTGAGATTTCCGATGCCATCTCTGAGGCTCCCCTGCAGTCCAGCTTGACAGGGGCGTGAGCTGCGTTCAGCCTTAATGCGATAGAAGTTATCGCAATGAAATGACAGCACCCGCCGCGTCCCCTCCCGGGCTTTTCGTTCCGATCTATGAACTTGCCGCCGAGCTCTTCATCAGCCTCGATGGCGTTCGCATGCCGGGCCGGCGCGGCGAGACCGTCATGTCGGTGCTGCTCCGCAACGCGGCCGCTCTTGGCCGCTCGGAATTCGATGGTCGTTCCCGCGCGGGCTTCTGTCTCATGGGCGCCTGCCAGGATTGCAGTCTTTGGAACATGGATGGGGGGCGCATCCGCGCCTGCATGACAATGGCGGAGGACGGCATGGCGCTTGTGACGGCGCCGCCGCTTGCCGAGATATGATGCGATGAGCGGCGCTCCCCAAGACGCTCCGCCCGTGATCGTCGGAGCCGGCCCGGCGGGTCTTGCTGCCGCCGGAGCCTTTGTCGAGGCTGGGATCCGTCCGATCGTGCTCGACGAGTCCGACCGACCTGGCGGGCAGGGTACGCGACGTCTGACGCCTCTGCTTCGCGACAAGGCCGAGCCCCTGTTTGGGGCGCGGGCAGCAAGGCGCCGGCAGGAGCGCGAAGCGCGGGAGGATCACATTCTGTCGGGTTGCGATTACCGGGCGAACACCCTCGTCTGGGGCGCTTTCGACGGCGGTCTTGAACTTTTGAGCGGGGGTGCGTGCCAGGAATTGCGGTATGCGCAGCTCCTCCTCGCGACCGGTGCGACCGACGCTATTCTTCCTCTCCCCGGCTGGACACTGCCCGGCGTCTATTCGCTCGGCGGGGCGCAAGTGGCCTTGAAGCGTCACGGCAACTTCATCGGCCGCAAGATCGTCTTCGCCGGCTCTTCGCCGCTCCTTTATCTCGCTGCGGCCCAGTATTGCCGCCTCGGCCTATGTGAGATCACCGTCCTCGATACGACGCCCTTTCGCGGCAAGCTGCGCGCCGCCGTCGGGATGGCTCGACACGCGGCGGGAACGCTTCGCCAGGGCCTTTCACTGATGGCGGAGCTGCGGCGCGCGGGCATACGCATTCTCGCGGCGGCAGATCTTCTCGCGGTCGAAGGCAAAGACCGCGTCGAAGCATTTCGTTTTTGCGATGCCGCCGGCCGGGAGGATCGTCTTGACTGCGACGCTGTGGCGATCGGCTTCGGCCTGCGGCCCGAGACGCAGCTGGCCGAACTCGCTGGTGCTGCCTTCGAATTCGATCCGGTGCTGCGGCACTGGTTTCCTCGCCTTTCGCCGGATGGGCAGGCCGGGCCGGCTTTGTGGATCGCCGGCGATGGCGCCCGCACTATGGGGGCGGAAGGGGCCAGTTTCGCTGGCCGCCTTGCGGCGCTCTCGATGCTTCAGGAAATGGGCCGCGGCGATGCCGTGAAGCCCGATGAGATGAGGCGTTTGCGGCGACGGCTCGAGCATGCGAGGCGTTTCCAGCTCGCGGCTGCGGAGGCCTTCCGCATTCCCCGCGAGATGCTGTCGCGTCTGCCCGAAGACACCATTCTTTGTCGCTGCGAGCGCGTGACCTTGGGCGAAGTCCGGTCGGCCGTGCCGCGCGCGTCGGGACCGGTGGAAGTCAACCGCAACAAGGCGATCACCCGCTGCGGTATGGGGCGCTGTCAGGGGCGGTATTGCGGCGTTGCGCTTGGCGAAGTGGTGGCGAAGGTGACGGAACGTGATCTTGCCGAGGTCGGGCGCCTGCGAGCCCAGGCTCCGATCCGCCCGATCCCGATGTCGGCGGCGATGCGGGACGCGGCCGAATGACTCGTCCGACCGCCTTCGATGCGATGGTGATCGGGGCCGGTCTCTTCGGCGCCTTCACCGCGTTCTTTCTGGCGCGCGCCGGCCTGAGAGTGGTGCTCCTCGAACGCGGCTTTGTCGGCGCGCAGTCGAGCGGCGCAAATTTCGGTGGCCTTCGACTTCAGGGCCGCGATCCCGCTCAGTATCCCCTCTCGTTGCGCGCCCAGTCCCATTGGGAGGGCTTCGTCGAGCTCGTCGGCGAGGATTGTGAGTACGATCGCGCCGGCCATGTCTATTTTGCCCGAACGCCCGAGGGCAGGGCAAAACTCTTGAAATATGCTGCGACATCCGAAGCCTCCGGCCTCGCGGTTGAAATCCTGGAAGGCGACGCACTCCGTGCCCGGCTGCCTCTGCTTGCGCCCGAGATTGCGATTGCGAGCTATTCACAGCGCTGCGCGACCGCCAATCCGAGGCTGGCGACACCGGCCGTCTGCCGGGCCTTTCTGCGGGCGGGAGGCGTGCTTCACGAGGGATTCTCGGTCGCCGAGATCCGGCATGACCAGGGGCTTTTTACGGCTGTCTCGGCGGACGGGCGGGGGCATTCAGCGCCCATCCTGGTGAATGCCGCCGGTGGCTGGGCCGGTGCTCTTGCCGCGATTTTCGGCGAGAGAGTACCGATCTTCGCTGCCGGCCCCCCGCAATTCGTGACGGAGCCGCTGCCGTATATTCTGCGCCCCACGATTCAGGCCGTCGAGGGCGATGTGATCGTTCGCCAAATCCCGCGTGGCAACGTCATTTTCGCTGGCTATCCGCGCACGCGATCAACCGCCGATGGCAAGCATACTTTCGTCCCGCCGCAGAAGACCCGCACGGGCATGGCGGCTCTCGTCTCCGCTCTGCCGGCCTTCCGGCACGCCGAGGTCATCCGGAGCTGGTCGGGTGTCGAAGGCTATCTGCCCGACATGCTGCCAGTCGCAGGGGCAAGCGCGACGACAGAAGGCCTCTTCCATGCCTTCGGAGGAAGCGGCGGCGGCTTTCAAATCGCACCCGCCGTGGGCGAGTGTCTGGCCGCGAACATCCTAGGTGAACCGCCACCTACGTCGCTTCATCCGTACCGCATTGGCCGGTTCGATGGTCATCTCGAAGAGAGCGAAAAGATCCTGGCGGAGTTCGACCGCGCGGATGAGAGAAGTGTGGGCGAGGGCATCTTGGCGGGATAGCAGGCGAAGATGCGTCTGCGGTCCGGCCGTAACATGAGCCTTTGCACGAATTGCCGACAATCAGACTGGAGGCAAAGCCCCTGTGGCCGCTCCGCTTTCTGAGTGGCGCTTGGAAAATTTGCTCGGGCTCGCCTTTCCCGCGTGAGCTCCCGCTTGACAGGCCTGCCTCTGCTGGGCTTCATTTCAATAAGTACTATTGAAATCCAATAGTACAGTTTTGGAGAGGAACCGTTTGGGCGACAGCCTGGTGATCGAATTGGCAGACGGCATCGGGCAGCGGACCCCGGAGCCGCCGCGCGACCATCGTCTACCCGGGCGAGACGCGGACGGCAGAGCTTCGGCACAATTGGATACGCGCTGCGATCACCCCCGGGATCTGCTGTGGAATTGCCGGAGCGATCATAAAGGCCCCCGGGCGGGCCCGACGACATCGACAGCGCTCAGGCCGCAGATCGCATGCCCTCAAGCGGCATCGCCGCTCCCACCCGCGAGGGACGATGGGCGGATCGCCCGGCCACCCCGACAGGTGGATGACGCTTTTCTTCAAGACGGGACTGCGTTTGGGCAGGCTCTCAGATCCCGCACACAGAACACCTGCAGCCTGTCCCGCCTATGAGCACGTCTCACGAGAGGAAAGGAACAGAACCATGCCGTTAAACAGGAAGATCTCCCGCCGCAGCATTCTCCTTGGGAGTGCGGCGAGCCTCGCCGTCAGCGCAGTCGGCCTTTCCATTCGCCCGGCGCGCGCGGCGGATTCCCTGACCGTCGCCGACCCCGGAGGCCCCTTCAAGGATGCCTATGGGGCTGCCTTCTACAAGCCCTACGAGGAGAAGACAGGTCTCCAGATCGTCAACGTTGCCCGCGAGCACCAGCCGACGAGCCAGGTTCAGGCGATCGTCGACACCGGCAATTACAGCTGGGACGTCGTCACGATCACTCAGGGCGACGAGGTTCTCCTGCATGACCGCGATCTGCTCGAGCCTCTCGACTGGGATCTGGAGCATATGGGAGACATCATGAAGGAGGCGAGGGCGCCCGACTGGATGGGTGTCGACGTCTACGCCACGATTCTCGCCATCCGTTCCGACCACTTCAAAGACAAGAAGCCGGCCTCGTGGGCGGATTTCTGGGACGTCGAGAACTTCCCCGGCCGGCGTGCGCTGCGTAAGAGCCCGATCGATACGCTCGAGATCGCGCTTCTCGCCGACGGCGTGACGCCGGAGGAGCTTTATCCTCTCGACCTGGATCGGGCCTTCAAGAAGCTCACCGAGATCCGCCCGCATATCGACGTGTGGTGGACGGGCGGTGCCCAGACGAGCCAGATGCTGCAATCCGGCGAAGTCGACATGCTGCCGACCTGGAACGGCCGCGCTCAGACCGTCATCGACGCCGATGGCACCGTCGAGATCGTTTGGAACCAGGGGCTCTATTCGATCGAAGGCTGGGCGATCCCCAAGGGCAGCCCGGCGAGCGACGAGGCCAAGAAGTTCATCGCCTTTTGTGCCGATCCGAAGCGCCAGGCCGAATACACGAAGACGCTGGCCTATGGGCCGACGAACCCGAAGGCCTACGACTACATCCCGCCGGAGCGGGCGAAGTTCCTGCCCACTGCGCCTGCGCATTTCGACAAGCTCATTCTCGCCAGCCAGGAATGGTGGGGTGAACACAAGGAAGAGGCTGAACAGCGCTTCAACGAGTGGCTCCTGTCCTGACAAGATCTCGTCCTCCCGCTCCTGCGCGGGAGGACGACCTCCTATCCAAGGTTTCCTTCATGAAGATGGCTGACGGTTCGTCAAATTCCGATTCGCTGAAGCTCGAAGTCCGCAACCTCCGCAAGACTTTTGGAGAGTTCGTGGCGCTCGAGGGAGCCTCCGTCGAGGTCCGCGCCGGCGAATTTCTCACTCTTCTCGGCCCTTCCGGCTCGGGCAAGACGACACTCTTGCTGGCGATCGCGGGACTCAACGAACCCGACAGCGGCGAGATCAGGATCCATGGGGATCTCGCGACCTATCTCCCGCCGTATCAGCGTGACATCGGCATGGTCTTCCAGAACTATGCTCTGTTTCCGCATATGACGATTGCCGAGAACATCGGCTTTCCGCTCCGCATGCGCCGCTGGTCAGCTTCGAAAATCGATGAAGCGGTGAGCCGGATCCTGGAAGTCGTGCAGCTTCCGGGCACGGAAAACCGTTATCCACGCCAGCTCTCGGGTGGCCAGCAGCAGCGTATCGCGCTCGCCCGCGCTCTCGTCTACGAGCCGTCGATCGTCCTCATGGATGAACCGCTCGGCGCGCTCGACAAAAAGCTGCGCGAACAGCTCCAATACGAAATTAAGCGTCTGCACGAGCGTCTCGGTCTCGCCATGCTCTACGTGACGCATGATCAGGAAGAGGCGCTCGTGATGTCCGATCGCATCTGTCTGATGCGGCAGGGCAGGATCGAGCAGATCGGCACGCCTGAAGAACTCTATTTCCGCCCGAAGACTCGTTTTGCTGCGGACTTCCTTGGCGAATCGAACCTTCTCCAGGGCGAGGTGACCGGCCGGGGGGAAGGCGACTGCGCGGTCGTGCTTGCCGACGGCAGCACGGTGAGAGGTCCCACCACCACGGAGCTGAGTGTCGGCGATAAGGCGGTCGTGATGATCCGCCCCGAAGCCATCCGCATCAATGCGGCAGAGCCAGGCGCCAATTCCGTCACCGCCACCTTCATCGAGGCCGTCATGACCGGCGGGACGACGAAGTGCTTTTTCGAGGGCCATCAGGGGCAGCAGCTCAAAGCTCAGATCCTCACCGGCCAGCCGCGCGACGGCCTTGCCCCCAACAAGGAAGCGGTTCTTTCCTGGGAACCCGAATCCTGCGTGGTGCTGGCCCATGACTGACATGTCCAGCTCTGCGGCGCCGGCGCCCGCGCGTCCGCTTGGCCGAGCGCTTGCCACGTTGCGCGGCAGCTGGCCTCTGATCCCGGCGGCCCTCTTTCTTGCCGTCGCCTTCGTCTATCCGGTGGCGCTGTTGCTTGGACGCAGCTTCGTCGGCTCCGATGGCGGGCTCAGTGCGGAAAACTATGCCCGCCTCGGCGAATCCACCGTCGTTGTCCGGGTGATGCTCATCACCTTCAAGATTGCCGGCTGGACGACCCTCTTTGCCATCATCGCCGGCTATCCGATCGCCTATCTGCTCGCGACTTTGCCTCCCAGCCGGCGCAATCTCCTGGCGATCTTCGTTCTGATGCCGTTCTGGACGAGTTTCCTCGTCAGAACCTTTGCCTGGATCGTGCTTCTCGGGCGCAACGGTGCGCTCAATCAGCTGCTTCAGGCGCTCGGCGTCAGCGATCCGCCGTCTTTTCTCTACCAATTCTCCGGTGTCATGATCGGCATGGTGCATGCGCTGATGCCGCTTTGCGTGCTCACCATGCTGTCCGTTATGGAGAATATCGACAAGCGTCTCACAGATGCGGCGGGAACGCTCGGCGCTCGGCCGGCCGCGGCCTTCTGGCGGATCTATTTCCCGCTCTCTCTGCCGGGTGCTGCCGCAGGCGGGCTTCTCGTCTTCATCACCTCGCTCGGTTTCTTCATCACTCCGGCGCTCCTCGGCAGCGAGCGCGAGACCGTTATCGTCCAGCTCGTCATTTTCCAGATCAAGGAGATGCTGAATTGGGGCTTCGCCGGTGCGATCGCGATCATGCTTCTCGTCGTCGCGCTCGTCATCTTCTACATCTATGACCGGCTCGTCGGCCTTTCGACGCTTTCGGGCGGCGATGTGCGCGGGAGCTCCTCGTCGCGCAATCCGCTCTCCTGGCTCGGTTCGAAGGTTGGCAATCTTCTCCTGACCGTGATCTCGGAGATATCCGACGTCATCGGCCGCGCTCTGGGCGCTCTCATGCCGGTTCGGCCGGACCGCAAGCCGCGCCGCATCGGCGGTAAGGTCTTACGCCTCGTCGCGCTCGCCGGTATCGCCTTCCTCGCCGTTCCGGCCTTCTTCGTCGTCCCGGTCTCGTTCAGCGAATCCCAGTTCCTCAGCTGGCCACCGAAAGGCTTTTCGCTGCAATGGTATCGCGAGGTCCTCGACAATCCTCTGTGGATCGGTGCGGCCTGGCGCTCCTTCGTCGTCGCGTTCAGCGTCGCCGTGGTGGCCCTCATCCTCGGCGTTCCGGCGGCCTTCTATTTGGTCCGGCGCGCCCGCCGCACGACAGCCATCATGGCCTTCCTGATCTCGCCACTGATCATGCCGCACATCATTATCGCGGTGGCGCTTTTCTATCTCTTCGCCCAGATCGGTCTCGTCGGGACGACCATCGGCCTCATCATCGGGCATACGGTCCTGGCCATTCCCTATGTCGTCGTCACGGTCGTGGCGGTTCTCAAGAACTACGACATCCGGCTCGATCAGGCCGCCTCGACACTCGGGGCGAACGGCGTGCGCACCTTCCTCAACGTGACCTTCCCGCTGATCCGTTCGGGGCTCATCGCCGCGTTCATGTTCGCGTTCATCATCTCCTTCGACGAGCTGACGATCTCGCTGTTCGTGACGGGCGGGCAGGTCACCACCTTGCCGAAGCAGATGTGGGACGATGCGCTTCTGCGTGTCAGCCCGGCGCTCGCGGCCGTCGCCACGCTCATCCTCGCCTTCATGACGGCGGTGATCCTCGGCTCGGAGATCCTGCGCAGGCGCGGCGTTGCCAAACAATAGGGGAGACGGTGGGACGGTGATGGACGTGAGGTTACCGCCATATTGCGAGCCGACGGCCTCCCACCTCGTCGTCCCGCGCGATTGTCGTCACGCTATCGAGGACGAACGGCAGTGACATCGTCCGATGCAAGTGTCGCCGCGCACGGCCCGACAGAGAAGCCTCTCCGCACCGTCGTGATCGGCGCCGGTATCGTCGGCATTTTCTGCGCCCTGGAGCTCCAGAAGGCCGGTCACGATGTGATCCTCCTCGATCGTGGCCCTCCGGGGGGCGATCAGGCGGCCTCCTATGGCAACGGCGCGTGGCTCAGTCCGGCCTCGATCATGCCGATGTCGGTTCCAGGCCTGTGGCGAGACGTGCCGGGCTATCTTGCCGATCCGTCTGGCCCCTTCGTCATCCGCTGGCGCCACCTGCCGTCGCTTCTGCCATGGCTTGTTCGCTTTCTGCGCGCAGGAAGCAGCTGGCGGAAGGTCGAGATCTGTGCCGCGCATCGTTACCGCCTGTGCCGCAGGACGGTGGACTGGCACCTGAAATGGGCGCGGCCGGCCGGCATCGAGCATCTCATCGCCCGCGAGGGGGTCTGGTTCCTCTATCGCGACCGCTCCGACATCGAGCGCGAGGCGCGAGAATGGAAGATGCGCAAGGAACTCGGTGTCCGCTTCAGCGAACATGATCGCGCGGCGCTGATCGAGCGGGAGCCGGCGCTGTCGGAGAAGTATAACTTCGGGATTAGGGTCGATGAGGGGGCCTTCCTCCGCGACACGCGCAGCTATTGCGAAGGCCTTGTGGCGCATTTCTGCGCCGAGGGCGGCCGTCACGTCCGCAGCGCCGCTCGCAGCTTCGAGACGACGCATGGCCGTCTCACACATGTGGTGACGAGCGATGGACGCATTGCCTGCGACCGTGCGGTCATTGCGGCCGGCGCCTGGTCGGCCGAACTCGCGCGCCAGGCGGGCGACAATGTTCCGCTCGTCTCTGAACGCGGCTATCATGTGGTCCTGCCCGGGGTCATCGGCCATCCGCCGATGTCGGTCATGCCGGCCGACGGAAAGATGGCGGTGACGCCGACGGACCGTGGCCTGCGCATCGCAGGACAGGTCGAGCTTGCCTCGCTCGATGCCCCGCCGGACTGGCGCCGTGCCGACATCCTCCTCGCTTTCGGCAAGAAGCTGTTTCCCGGGCTCCACGGTGTGCAGTCTCCTGATCGCGTGGAGCGCTGGATGGGTCACCGACCGTCGACACCGGACGGCCTTCCTTCGATCGGCGCGGCATCGGCCTGCGCCGATATCGTGCACGCTTTCGGTCATGGGCATTCCGGTATGATCCAGGCGCCCGCGACGGCGCAGATCGTCTCGCGTTTCCTCACAGCCGGCGTGGTCTCCCCGGAGGATGCGGCTTTCTCTCCCCGGAGATTTGCCGCGTGAATGAAGCCCCCCGATTTCTGGGCGAGGCCGAGATCAGGGCGCTCGCCATCACGCCGGATGAAGCTCGGCGCGCCGTTGCCGACACCTTCCGGGCGGCCAGCGAAGACCGCGCCGTGAGGGCACCCAAGACGGCGCTCACGCTTGCCCCCGGGCACGGCTTCCAGGCGATGGCAGCGGCTTCGGCATCCACCGGCCTCGCTGTCGTGAAATGGACGGGCATCGCGACGGTGCCTCCGGGCGGCGAGGGGCCCGGTATCAACAGCCTCATCATCGCCAGCGATTATGACACCGGCAAGCCGATCGCCGTCCTCGACGGCAACGAGATCACGCTTATCCGCACGGCGGCGCTCTCTGCCGTCGCGGGCGCGTATCTCGCCCCGCCCGGCGCCCGCACGCTCGGCATGATCGGTTGCGGCCTGCAGGCCCACCAGCATCTCGCAGCCCTTTGCGCTCTCCGGCCTGGTCTCGATCATCTTCTCGCCTTCAGTCGAAGCGAGGCGTCAGCCGTGCGTCTCGCCGAGGCCGCGGAGGCGCGGGGTCTTGCCGGCGAGGTCGTGTCTTCGCCGCAGGATCTGCTCGAGCGCGCCGATATCGTCGTCTCGATGGTGCCGGCCTCGCCGGAGCTGGTGCCGTTCCTTGATGCGCGCGTCCTGAAACGTGACTGCTTCGTGTCCGCTGTCGATTTGGGCCGCGCCTGGCTGCCCGAGAGTTTTGCCGCTTTCGATGTTCTGGCGACCGACGATCTGGCGCAGGGCACGCATCCTTGGGACGTGAACGGGCGCGAGGTCGACACGGCGGAGTTCGCCACCGACCTTCTGGCATTGTGTCGGGAAACTGCGGTCCGGGAGGCGACAAGTCCTGCGACACGCGGCCGCCGGCTCTTCTGCTTCAAGGGGTCGTCCCTGGCCGACCTCGCCCTGAGCGCGCTGGTGGTAGAAAGGGCGTGGCCCGGCATCATCGCCAGTCACGCCAGAATTGCAGAGGTTTCCAAAGGAACATGAGGACTTGCGGCACTGTCCTGGAGGGGCGGACCGTCGATCGTTTCAGTCTGGCCAAAGCTTTCGCCCCCTGACGGCTCTTGCCCTTGGCAAGCGGGCATGTCGTAAGGAGGCATGGCCACTGCATTGCCCGATCACATCAAGAACACGCGGAGAATTCATTCCATGACGTATCAGACGCTTCTCGACGCTTGCGGGCTCTCGGCCGGGCAGACGTCCTCGGGCTCGCTCGTCGTTACCACGCCGGTTGACGGATCGGAGATCGCGCGCCTCGAAACCCATGCCCCCGGCGATGTCGAGGCAATGGTCGCGACAGCGAAGACGGCCTTCAAGGCCTGGCGGGACATGCCCGCGCCGCGCCGTGGCGAGCTTGTCCGTCTCCTTGGCGAAGAGCTGCGTACTGCCAAGGAGGACCTCGGACGCCTGGTCGCGCTCGAATGCGGCAAAATCTATCAGGAAGGCCTCGGTGAAGTGCAGGAGATGATCGACATCTGCGACTTCGCTGTCGGCCTGTCGCGGCAGCTCTATGGCCTGACGATCGCATCAGAGCGTCCCGGACATTCGATGCGCGAGACCTGGCATCCGGCCGGCCCTTGCGCCGTGATCACTGCCTTCAACTTTCCGGTTGCGCCTTGGGCATGGAATGCCGCGCTCGCGCTGGTCTGCGGCGATCCGATCCTTTGGAAGCCCTCGGAGAAGACGCCCCTGACGGCGCTTGCCACGCAACGGATCTTTGAGCGTGCTCTCGCCCGTTTCGGCGATGCGCCGGAGGGGCTGCTGCAGGTCGTCATCGGCGACGCGGCAGCCGGCAATGTGCTGGTGGAAAGCCCTGACGTGGCCGTGGTCTCGGCCACGGGGTCGGTGCGCATGGGCCGGGCTGTCGGGCCGAAGGTCGCTGCTCGCTTCGGCAAGCTCATCCTCGAGCTTGGCGGCAACAACGCCATGATCGTCGGCCCGTCCGCCGATCTCGAGCTCGCCGTGCGGGCCATCGTCTTTGCCGCGGTCGGCACGGCCGGCCAACGCTGCACCTCGCTCCGGCGGTTGATCGTCCACGAGGATGTCTACGACAAGCTCGTGCCGCGTCTGGCCGAGGTCTATGCCAAGCTGCCGATCGGCGATCCCTTGGCGGATGGAACGCTCGTCGGGCCGTTGATCGACGGTGCGGCGGCGGAGATGATGGACAAGGCGCTCAAGGCGGCCGCCGCCGATGGCGGCACCGTGCATGGCGGTGGCCGGGCGCTTGTCGATACCTATCCAGACGCGGCCTACGTACATCCGGCGATTGTCGAAATGCCGGCGCAGACCGACATCGTCCGCGAGGAGACTTTCGCGCCGATCCTCTACTGCATGAAGTATCGCGAACTCGACGAGGCGATCGCGATCCAGAACGACGTCTCCCAGGGCCTGTCCTCGTGCATCTTTACGACCGATCTGCGCGAGGCGGAGCGTTTCCTATCGGCGGCGGGCTCCGATTGCGGCATCGCCAATGTCAATATCGGCCCCTCGGGTGCAGAGATCGGCGGCGCCTTCGGCGGTGAAAAGGATACCGGCGGCGGCCGCGAGTCGGGTTCCGATGCCTGGAAGGGCTACATGCGGCGCGCCACCAATACGATCAATTATTCCAACGCCTTGCCGCTCGCTCAGGGCGTCTCGTTCGATATCGATTGATCAGCTTTTCGGCCAGCGGCGGTTTTCCCCGCCGCTGCCGATTGGTACCATTTACCTCAAAGTTGCGAGAGGCTTGCCGGCAATCAGAAGAAGGCGGATGGTGAGCGTGTGACGTGCCCTAGAAGGTTGCGGCACGTGAGGGCCAAAGATGTCCTACCATCCCCATATAGACGCGTTTCGTCCGGCCGAGGCGTTGCCGGTTTCCTCCGAGAAGCCGATGATCCTCATTCCCTTCCTCGGCAAACTGTCCGATTTCGCATTGCTTTCTCTGCAAATGCTCGGATGCAGCGCCGACCGGGCCGACATCGTCCTTCTTTCCGATCAGCCTTCACCGACTATTGAAGGTATCTCTCATGTCGATTTTCGTTCGGCTTTCGCACCGGCGAACCCACTTGGCATCTCCTATGACGCCTTGCTCGCTTATCCTTACAAGATCTGCGACCTGAAGCCGTTTTTGAATCTCGTTTTCCCGCAGGTGGTCGGAGCCGCGCGCCGCTGGGGTTGGGCCGACATCGACTGTCTTTATTCGCGCCGTATTCTGGAGCCCCTGTCCGCGCGAGCATCGAATGGTCCGCCCTGCATCTTCGGTCAGTTCGGCCATTTCCTCGTAGGTGAGTCCGACGCTTTCGACGTTACGCAGGCAGTGTTTCTCGAAGCGGATCGGCGCGAGCCGAGCTTTGCGATGTTCGACCCGCACCGGCACCTCGCGCTCGATGAGTTTCTCTTCCTTCATGTCGTGCTTACGGAATTGGAGAAGAAGGGCCTGATCGCGTGGGAACGACGTTTTCCGATCTCGATAGGCGATGTTGAGCCCTTCCACCGTTTGCCGGTGGTGGGCGGTCGGAGATTTGCGAGCTTCCATGTCGAAGAAGGGCGGCTCTTCGGTCGACCTCTCGACGGCGAAGACGTGGAGTTCGACTATATCCACGTGCAGAAACGACGTGTGGAGATCGACAGGAACCTCGGGCCAGACGATGCGATGCTTTTCTATCCTGAGGCTGACGGCTGCATGCGGCTTGCGCGCGCCAGCTCTTCCACGGCCGTTTCAACGGCACCTGATGCGCTTGCAGATCTTCGTTTCTTCCTGAAGTGCAACAGCAAGCGGCTGCGCCAGCGCTTTGCCAATCACGGTTTCGGCCCGCGTCCGCATTTGACCGCGGAACGTGTGCGGTCGATCTTGCAGGAATTGCGCCATCATATTCCGGACGTAAAAGCTGCCGCTTGAACGATCTGGCGCTGTCGAATGCATCGCAACCGACAGCGTCCTGCCGGATCGGGAGTCCCCGAATCGGCTGCAGCCGGCTCACCCGCTCGGCCGGCCGATAGGATCCGAATCAAAACTGCGATTCGCACCTTGAGCGGCGGTTCTGTCAGGGCTTGGGAGAAGAGACGTCGCGGTCTGGATCTTTGGCCTAGACTGGGCCGGCAGCATAGGCCGGCAAAAGCTAAGGGGCCGCGATCCCGCCCCAAAGCCTCGGGATAAAATGGTCGGAGTGGCAGGATTCGAACCTGCGACCCCCTCGTCCCGAACGAGGTGCGCTACCAGGCTGCGCTACACTCCGCCAAAGCGGGGTGGCTTATAGCCTTGCACCGCTTCAGCTTCAAGCCATCTTCTTAATGTCATGCAATGGATTTCGCATAAGAGGCCTGCAGCTATGTCGCAGGCTGCTTCGCAGGCTCTTGATGGGCTCGGCATGTTGCCCAATTTCGTCAAAGCCCTTATAGGCGCATTCACTGCTCTCGCGAGCGTGCATTGGGGCGTAGCCAAGCGGTAAGGCAGCGGCTTTTGGTGCCGCCATTCGCAGGTTCGAATCCTGCCGCCCCAGCCAATTCCCTCATGTTTCGTAGTCCTGCTGGTCGCTTTCCGCGGATCGGTCGCGGCCGGCTGTGGGTGGCAACCGCCCGCAGAGCGTGGATTGCGTGCGCAAACCGTGACCGGTAAGGGCTTGTGGGGATCCCTGCCTCTGGTGATGAGACCGATGCGCTTTTTCCTGCCGCTCCTTTTTGCCGGCCTTTGGTTCTCTTTCTTTGCATCCGCCGGACAGGCGAAAATGCTGCGAGAGGATTTCGAAAGCGGCGAGCTCGATCCCGCCGTTCTCTATTACAAAGACAATTTCGAGCAGCGGGCCGGCAGCTACCGCTTCGTGCCAGGGGAGGGGCGGGACGGCTCGACCGCGATCGAGCTCACACTTGACGAGCATTGTCCGCCACAGGCGGAAGATTGCAGCGAGCGTGCCGAATTGTGGGAATCGAAGAGCGCCCATCTGCCGTATGGAACGCCCGTCTGGTACCGCTTTTCGGTGCGTTTCGTCGGTCCCCGCCCGGACGGTGATCACCGGCACGTCCTGGCGCAATGGAAGCGTACGATCCCGAAGGGCGTCCCCGGCAATTCGAGCCCCTTCCTGGCTCTGAGACTGCGCGACGGGAAGCTCTTCTTCACCGTCGAGACCGAATTGCTGAAGCCGCTGCTTTCCGCTGACGGGACCAGGATCTCCCCGTGCCAGCCGGGCGAAATGGAGGTCTGGAACCGACCCTATGATGGTCAAAGCCGTGGCTGGGTGATTGCGGAAGGTGGCGATCGACCTGCCCGCCACGAAGAGTATGACGCCTGCACGGACGAGATCCATCTGACCCGTTTTGTGCCGACCTTGCCCGAAGCGGAGGATGGCTGGTTCGATATCATCGCTTTCACACGCGCCGGGCCCGACGGTGACGGCCGCATCGAACTCTTCGTCAACGGCGAGCGGGTGGCGCAGGTGACCGGCCGCATCGGCCATCACCATCTCGGTCCGAATCAGTATTTTAAATTTGGCCCCTACCGCGATGCCGGCGACGGCACGTGGTCGCTCTTATTCGATGATTTTGCGCGCAGCGAGAAATGCACCGATATGCTGGCGGAGGCGATTTGCCGCGAGCTCGGCTTGTGAGAACGCAGAGGTGGCGGGTCTACGAGGAGGGCGTCTCAAGACCGAACTCTGCACGAAAGCGGCGTGCCATATCGCCGTTCACTTCGTCACCGAGCCGCTGGTAGCGTGTTGGTGAAATCCGCAAGGTGGGTGCCGTCGCGCCCCCAAGAAAGCTGAAGATCTCGGCAATGCGCTCTTCCGGTGCTGCGAGAACGTCCTCGTAGACGACATTGAGTGCTGGCCTTCCTGTCCTGAAAAGCCAGTCGTCGATGGTGGCTTCGGCGGCGCTGTGCCGGCGATAGGAGGCGAGGATGCGCTGATAGTCGTAGGTGACGGCCTCTTTCGCCTCGCTGTAGGCGGCCATCGCTTCGCTGTTGCGCACATGCCAGACCTTTGTCGCTTCCGCGATATATTCCGACACCGCCTGGGCCACACGATCACGCCGACGAAAGCGGATGAAGCGCGTCTTCGCGGCAAGGCGCTGGACCACGGCCCGTTCGCTGGCATCGAGAAGCGGAGCAAGCGAAATGGCGAAATCGTCGATGACCTTTGTCCCGAAGACCCCGTTTTTCTGCTCCTGCCGCACAAGAAGGGCGAGCCAGCGGCCGAGATCCACCCCAAAGCGGCTTCGGTGACGTGCCATGAAAACGATCAGCGGGCGCAGATGCTCGGTGGGCCGACCGAGCCGTCCCGTTTCGCGCAGGAGATTGACGAACCAGGTGGAGCCAGTGCGGGGCCCGCAGATAACGGCATAGAGCCGGCTGGGCTCCGGCTCGCTGAGGACGCCGGTGTCGTCGGCAAGGGGATCGGCATGTGCCGCTGCTCTGAGAGCCGCATCGCCGATGAAGCCGGCGACGATCGTATCCGGAAACCGGCCTGTCAGGCGATGTTTCAGACCTGCTTCATCATCGCACGAGACAGCGATGATCTGGCGGGGATGGCGAGCGGAGGCCGATGATCCTTCCTTGAGAAGAAGGGCGGCATAGGCACCGTTGCGGTAGCCTTTCAGGAATTCGGCACATGTGGGATCTGCCGCGATGCGAACATCTCCGGCATCCTGAAAACGCTGCAAGAGGCCGAGCTTCTTGACGGCGCGAAACAACTCCCGCGGGCTTGGCGGTTCACCCATGGGTCGTTGGGCACCCCGGCTCGCGGAGCGCGAAAAGCTCCTGAAGAGGCGGAAAGGCTGCGCCAGGATGATTTGCAAGGAGCGTCAGCAATTCGCGGGAGAAGGCCCAGCAGGCTTCGTCATGGGCGAGATGGTGAGTGAGCACGCCGATCGGTTCGCTGGCGCCTGCGAGCCGCCGCTCCGCCTCCTGGGTGAGAAGGCGGTAGGCCGCCTCTCGGCCGATGAAGCCGCGCGTGTGCCGCCATTCGATGATGTCGAGATGGGTGTTGCATTCCCCGCACGCGCCCTTCGTCGCACCAAATCGCGACAGACCCTGGATCCCGAGCGCAGTCAGCCCCTCCACAACGGGATGCGAGACGTTGTTCCATGGCGGCACAAAGACGGGGAGGAGCCTGCCGTCGAAAAGCTGCAGCAACCGCGTGCGACCGGTTTTGACATCGGCGAGACAATTCGTCAGCGGGCGCGAGAGCGGAAATTCCGACTTCTTTTCGCCTTCCTGCGCGTGATTTCTGTGCGCCAGGCCGTGTTGCAGGATGGCGATATGGGGCTCGCGTGCGAGCCGGTCGACGAGCGCTGGGCGGGCGCCGTCCGGGATCACGGCGAGGCCGAGCGGTGGACGCCTGGCTTCGTCGATCTCGCCGAAAAGCCCCGCCAGTCTGTCGAGCTCGGGCGTCGGTTCGGTGGCATCGTCGTCGCGCCACCAGAAGGAAAGCGCCCTTCCGGTCTCCGCCGCCGCGTCCAATCGCGCGCAAAACCGCTCCGCTTCTTCCATCACGATCCTCTTTTCGCCGCCGCGATCAAAAGCTTGGCGGTTTTTTGGGCGCCATCCAGCGAAAACGGCACAGCCATCGGTCTAAGCTGCATCGCCTGGTCCACTGCCCGGGCGAGGTTCTCCGCAGAAAGAGCTTCTTCTGGCACGACGACGGCAAGCCCATTGATGGCAAATAGGTCTGCACGCTGCGTTTGCTCGGTTTCAGATCCGGCCGCGAATGGAACGAAGAGCGCGGGCACCTTGGCCTGCAAGATGTCGACAGCGGTGTTGTAGCCAGCCTGGCTCACCGACAGCCGCGCACGTTTCAGGAGATCTGGAAAGTCACGCCTTGCTCGCTCCACAACGATGCCCGTCGGGGCAGCCTTCGCAAGAGCGGCAAAATCTGCGGGGCTTAGATGGGGACCAGCAAGCACCCGCCAAAGGCATGTGGCTGCATTGGAGCTATGCAGGCGCGCTGAAAGCGCAGCCCGCAGGATGGCTTGTCCCACCGCTCCACCTCCGCAAGAGACGATGACCTCGCCTTCCCCATCACCATCCGGTGCGGGCACGGTGGAACTGGAATTGACATAGCCCGTGTAGGTGACGAGCGGCGCGAGCCTTTCCGCTTCCCCGAAACTATGTTCCAGCCGCACGAGCTGCGGATCTGAATGGATCAGGAGCTTGTCATAATAGGCGAGGGCAAGATCGGCCATCGCCTTTTCTTTGTCGGGCGGCTTCCGCACCAGGATGTCGCGAACCGAAGCGGCGATGATGGGTTGCCGGGGCTTCGCCCGTAACTTCTGAAGAAATGGGACGAGCTCTGTCCGAAAGGCGCGCCTTGCGAGCGGGAATGCCTCCGTCACCACGATGTCGGGATCGATCCGATCGGCGAGCGCGAGAAGGATGTCGCGTCGCCGTTGCCAGAAGGCATCATCCACCTTGCGGCCATTGTCATCGATGATGGCGCTGAAGGCCGGATCGGATGCCCGTGCCGCCGGTAAAGGCGTGACCTCGATGCCCTGTGTATCGACGGAGCCTGGCAGAGACGCCCCGGTTACGAGCGTGACGGCGACGCCTTCTTCACGAAGCGCGCGCGCGATCGCGCCGGCGCGGACCGCATGCCCGACGCCCAGAAGATGCTGAACCCAGATCAGCGCCCGCATCAGGCGGTCTCGCGGGCGGTGGCACCCGCTCGCGCGATGAGGGAGGACAATCCTGCCATGCCCGCCTCGAGGCTGTGCTTTTCGGCGGCGATCAGCCGCCCCTTGGCGCCCACCCGCGCCCGCAGCCCAGGATCAGCGAGCCGGGAAAGCGCCGCCACGACATTCTGCGGCTCTTGCGGCTCGACGAGAAAGCCGTTCACGCCGTCCTGCACCAGATCTGGCACGCCGCCGCCACGGCCTCCAATGATTGGAAGGCCGCTTGCCATCGCTTCCAGGAATACAAAGCCGAGTGGCTCTTTGTGTGCGGGCCACACGAAAACATCAGCCGCCGCGTAAAGAGCGGGCATCGCGTCCGGCGCGATCGCGCCGATGAAGCGTGTGCTGGCTTTCGGGAAGAGCGGTTCGAGCGTGGACCGTTCTGGGCCGTCCCCCACGGCGGTCAACGTCCACTCTGCCTCCTCCCATGCCGCCAGTGCTTTCGCGAGGGCCTGGTATGTGGAGGCCTTGCTGCCTTCCCGCATCATGCCGACAGCAAGAAGCCGGAGGGATCCAGAATGCGGCTTGCTTTCGACGCGCAGAAACGGACTAAGCTCCATGAAGGGTGCGAGATGGGTAAGCCGCGCCGGCGGCACGATTTTGCGAAGTCCTGCAAGATCTTCAGACTGGATCGCCGCGACCATGTCGGCTTTCGCAAGCGCCGCCTCCGCAGCCGCAGCCCCCTCGCGCCAGGGGCCGGAACGCTGCTTGTCCGCGAAGCTTGCCTCGATCACGACATAGGGGATTCTAAGTCCTGCGCTGATCTCGGGTCCGAGCCAATCCGGCGCCTTGTGATAAAGGTGATAGGTAAGCCAAAGATCCGGAGGTGCGGTTTCGAGCTGGCCACGCACCGCCGCCCGTTCCGCCTCTGCGGCATGCGCGAGCGCGGTCTGTTCTTCAGGATTGCGGCACCAGCTGCGGAAGCGAGAAACCACCTCGACCTCGTGCCCAAGAGCCTTGAGAGCGGCAAGAATGGCGCGGGCAAAGGTTCTGTCACCGGATGCAACAGGATGGTCCGGAGGTTTCATCGGCGCGTAGAAAGCAATCTTCATCTGGCGCTCGCGGCAGATGCTTCTTGATCCTCCTGATCGCCAATCAAAGAAGACCGCAGCATCGCTGCCACCTTGTCGATCCCCGGCGTTGCGGCAAAATCGGTATGTGCTCGCCGGAAGGCCGCAAGACCAAGATGGCGTCGGAAGTCTCCGTCGCGCATCAAAGCTGCGATCGCAGTCGCAAGTCCCTCCGTATCCCGTTGCGCCACGAGACGGCCGGTGACGCCATCTTCGATGAATTCCGGGATCGCCGAGACACGGGTTGCGATGATCGGCAAGGCGAAGGCGGCCGCCTCCAGAATCACATTCGGCAGGCCATCGCGATCGCCATCCGCGGTCACGCGTGACGGCAGGACGAATAGATCGCCCTGATCCAAGGCTGCGAGAACGGCGGCGCGCGGCTGCGGTCCGCGAAACTCGATACGTCCTGAAAGCCCAAGCCGTTCGGCTTGTGCCTTAAGGGGTGCAATCAGTGCGCCGCCGCCGATATGGACGAGCCGCCACCGGGGCTCCGCAGGCAGACGTGAAAGCGCCGTGAGAAGATCGTCGAAGCCTTTCTTCTCGACGGCTCGACCGACGGTGATGAGCGTGAAGCAGCTGGCGTCCGAAGGCTCACGGCGCGGCTCTTTGGGAAAGCGGGAAAAGTCGAGACCGTGATAGACGAGCACGATCTTCTCGGGATCGTCCGTCAGGCTTCGAAGATACTGAAGGTTCGCCTCGGTGCAGGTGACGCCCCATGCGGCGCTCGCGAGTTTGTCGGAGAGCTCTTCTGGTGGTGTTGTCCAGATATCCTTGGCGTGGGCCGAAAACGACCAGCCGATGCCCGTCATCAGGCTTGCATAGCGCACGACCGAAGCGGGGGTGTGCAGGAAGTGGCAATGCATCCACCCGATATCATCTGGCATTTCTGCAGCAAGCACAGCCGCCTGTCCGAAGCGGCGCTGACGGTTGGCTGTCGGATCGCGGGCGAAGTCCTTCGCGAACTCAGCTTTTGCCGCTTCAAAACCCGGAAGCTTCTCCACCTTCCGCCGTGCCTGTGACACCCGTTTCGGATCGTCTTTGAGATATTCCGGAAGATAATAGCGCTCGGCTTCGATTTCGCGGTGGATGTCGTGTTCATAAGGATCGGTGGGATGGCGCAGCGAGACGATGCGTTGCGCGATGCCGCGCCGCTCCAGCCCTCGGATCTCCTGGGCGATGAAAGTCTCCGACAGGCGCGGATAGCCTTTGAGGATTGTCGCGACGCGCATTTTGAACCCGCGAGAAGCCTTGCTCACGGCAGGCTGCGCTTGAGGGCGGGGGCTTCCAGAAAGGGCGTGAGCAATTCACGGATCGTCTCCCAGCCATCGAGGAGGCCCGGAACGAAATGCTGCGATGGCAATGGTCGCTCTGGCAAATCCGCAAGCGCTTCGGTGATGGCGCTCACATCCGGGTAGTCGTCGATCGGCAGATGCGTGCACAGACCGAGCTTCTCCGCCTGTTCGGCTCGGATCGCCTGCTCGCGCCTCGGAACGACGCGTGGGATGAGGAGCGTCGGCTTGTCGAAGGAAAGAGCCTCGCAAAACGTGTTGTAGCCGCCCATGCCGACCAGGGCGATGGCATCGTTGATGAGTGGTTCGAGTTGCGGCGTAAAGCGCATCGTCTTGACGTTGCGTAGCGATTGTGCCCGCTCGAAGAACCCCAGCTGATCGTTATGCGCCATGAAAGGTCCGAGCACGATCAATGCGGGAAAGAGCGGCCGCTCCTGCGCCTCATAGGCGCGCAGCACCCAATCGACGAGCTCAATCCCGTCCGCTCCGCCGCCCGGTGTGACGAGGATGAAGGGATCGCCGTCGAAAGGCTGCGGATGGTTCGGATCGAATCTCGGCAGCTGGCGCCGCAGATAGCCAGTGAAGACGATTTTGTCACGGACAGCGTCACTGATGGGCAGCCCGGCGAGTGGGTCATAGATGGAAGGCAGGCCATAGACCCAGATATCGTCATAGAGGTCGCTGAGGGCCCGATAGGAATCCTTGCGCGCCCATTCCTGGGCAAGGATCTCCTGATCGTCGAGCACATCGCGGAGACCGAGTATCAGGCGCGTTCCCTGCCTCTTCAGGAGAGACAGCGTGGGCCGTACTTCGCCTCTCAATCCGTAGGGCTCTTTGTCGACGATAAAAATGTCCGGTCGATAGATGGAGGCGGTATGCTCAATGATCGATGAGCGCAGCGACAACGTCTCGTCGATGTCGATCTTCGGATTAAGGGAGGTGTATTCGCCGTTCCTGAGCTTGATAACGCCCGGAACCCGAACGAAATCGACGCGCGAGCGGTACTCGAAGCTGCCGATGATCGGTGATCCCGATAGGATCATCACCGATGCATGTTCGAAATTCTCGACAATCGCCTCGGCGAGTCCCTGGCATCGCCGGAGGTGACCCAGCCCAAATGTATCGTGGCTATAGATAAGAACGCGTGATTTCTGTGTCATGCCGCTGCCGAGCCCGCCGTACACGAAAGGGCATGACCATTCCCCAGTACCAACTTGCCCCGGAGAAAGGTATCGCGCCCGTTCTTGTCCAACAAGAGAGGGGGGGGGAAGGGCTGATTGCCCCGGCGCCTTGAAGCCTTCATTGGCCGCGCATGGCAAGCAAAAAGCAGCGCTGGCTTCATGATGATCGCCTGCAAGGCGAGTGAGAGCCCGTCGCCGGACGGCTTTCTATGGCGATCTTTGAGTGCGGAACCGGCTGGCTTTGCGGCGAAGTGGAGCCGATTTCCGGGCAGTTGGCCACGGCCGGGCTCTGCCGTTCTGGCATTTCTCTCCAGAGGCTCTTGCGTAGCCGTCTTGAAGCGCAGCGAAAGCGCTTGCCTGCCATTGAGGGCTCCGCCAAGCTATGAACCGTGGACGATGTAAAGGCTCCTCACTCTCCGTCGTTGCGTCTCGATGCGGCTCCCCGCCCGGTGCTCGAGATCACCGATCTCGTGTTGGAATTCGCCGGCGACGAGGGTCGCACACGCGCTGTCGATGGCGTCTCTTTGAAAGTGCCCGGGGGCTCCACGGTTGCTCTCGTCGGGGAATCCGGTTCCGGAAAGACCGTGATTTCGCAAGCGATTCTGGGAATACTGCCGCAAAAGGGCCGTATCACAGGCGGGCGGATCGTCTTCACTGACCCCCGCGATGGCATCAGCGTGGATCTTGCGGCCAAGGACCCGCGCAGCCCTAAGATGCGAGCGATCCGCGGCGATCGTATCTCCATCATTTTTCAGGAGCCTATGACGGCGCTGTCGCCGCTTCACACGATCGGTGACCAGCTGGGTGAAGTGGTGCGTTTGCATCGTGGCGCCAGCCGGGCGGAAGCGCGGGCGCTGTCGGCCGAAATGCTGAGGCTCGTTCGCTTTCCGGATCCGAAGCGGGCAATGTCTGCGTATCCTTTTGAGCTCTCCGGAGGCCTCCGCCAACGCGCCGTCATTGCCATGGCTCTGATGTGCCGGCCGGCGCTCTTGATCGCCGACGAACCCACGACCGCGCTCGACGTCACCATCCAAGCCGAGGTTTTGAACCTCATCTGCACGGTGCAGGCCGAGCTCGACATGGCGGTGCTTCTGATCACGCATGATTTCGGCGTCGTCGCCAATATCGCCGACTATGTGGCGGTCATCTATCGCGGCCGCATCATGGAAACGGGGGCGAGCGAAACCGTCTTCCGTGCGCCAGAGCATCCCTATCTGCGTTCACTCCTGCGCGCTGTTCCCCGTTTCGATATGGGGCCGGAGGAGCGCCTTCAGCCCATCCGCCCGATTGAGGCCCAGCCGGCCACGTTTCTGCACCGTCCCGCACAGGACAAGCGGGCGCGTGGCAACGAGCCGTTGCTTGAATTGTGCAAGCTCAGCAAAGTCTATCGGCTGCGCAAGATGGGAGACGCGCTGACCCGAACGGTGCGGGCGGTCGATCGGCTCGACCTGACCGTGAAATGCGGCGAATGTCTCGGTCTCGTCGGGCAGTCCGGCTCGGGCAAAACGACCACGGCGAAGCTCGTCCTGGGGGCCGAAACACCCGACGAAGGGCACGTGCTTTACCGCCTCGGCGGTGAGATGCGCGATCTGGCGCATCTTTCTAAAGCGGAACGCTTCGCCTTTCGTCGCAAGGTACAGATCATCTTCCAGGATCCCTTTTCCTCGCTCAGCCCGCGCATGACGGTGCGCGAGATCCTGACGGAGCCGCTCGCCATCCATGGCATCGGCACGGCGGCTGAGCGATACGAGCGGGTGAAGGAGCTTGTACGCATGGTGGGGCTGAGCGTCAGCCACCTCCGGCGCTATCCGCATTCTTTTTCCGGCGGGCAGCGCCAGCGGATCGGTATCGCTCGGGCATTGGCGCTCTCTCCGGAACTTCTCCTTTGCGACGAGCCGGTCTCGGCGCTGGATGTCTCGGTGCAGGCGCAGATCCTCAATCTTCTGAAGGATCTGAAGTCCGAGCTCGGTCTCACGTTTCTGTTTGTCAGTCACAATCTCGCGGTCGTCGATTATATCGCCGATCGGGTGGCGGTCATGTGCGCCGGTCGCGTCGTGGAGGTCGCCGACAAGAAGGCGATCGTCGAGGATGCGCGTCACCCCTATACGCAGGCGTTGTTGACCGCGATCCCGACGCCGAGCCTGGATCACAAGCTCGATTTCTCTGCTCTGGTGGAAAACGGCGCGAGCGAGCCGTCCTGCTGGCCAGAGCCCTACAGGCTTCTCCCCGGTATGGAACCGCGCCTGCGCGAAGTCGCGCCCGGCCATCTCGTCTGCCTTCCTGAATCCCACGATAAGGCCGCCTGATGCGCGTCCTTAGTTTTCTTTTGGTCGTTGTTTTTGTCGCGGCTTTTGTCGCTCCGGCTCATGCGCAGCCGCCGTTGATCGAGACGGAGACGTTGAGCAACACACATGACCCGGCGACGCTGCCTCCGATCGAAGAGCGCGTACCGGAGGAGCCGCTCGTCTATGATGACTTTCCCGAAGGCGGCGGGCCCGGTCGCCATGGCGGTGAACTCAAAACGATCATCACGCGGTCCAAGGATGTGCGGCTGGCCAATGTCTGGGGCTATGCCCGTCTCGTCATCTTCGATCGAAACCTAAACCTCGTGCCGGACATCCTGAAATCCGTGGATATCGAAGGTGATCGCATCTTCACCTTCCATCTCAGGAAGGGTCACAAATGGTCTGACGGGCATCCGTTCACGGCCGAGGACTTCCGCTATTATTTCGAGGATATCGCATCCAATCCGGAGCTGATGCCGACGGGACTTCCGAGCTTTCTCCTGGTCGACGGCAAGGGGCCGCGCTTTGAGGTGCTGGATCCGCTGACCGTGCGCTATTCCTGGGATGGCCCCAATCCCGGATTTCTGCAGAACCTCGCCAAAGCACGGCCGCCCTTCATTTATCGTCCGGCGCATTTCCTGAAGAAATGGCATGGGCGCTATGGGAATAAGGCATTCATCGAGAGCGAGATGGCACGCGACCGCAAAAGGAGTTGGGCGGCCGAACACAATCTCATGGACGATATGTACGGCAACGAGCATACCGGGATGCCGACCTTGCAGCCGTGGGTTATCCAACCCAGCTCAGGTCGCCGCTTCATTCTCGTCCGCAATCCCTACTATCACCGCATTGATCGCAATGGACGCCAGCTTCCCTATATCGATCGCGTCGTAATGGATGTCGCCGACGCACGCCTCGTCGCTGCGAAGGTGCATGCGGGCGAAGCGGACTTGCAGGCGCGCGGCCTGAGTTTTTCAGACATTACCGTGTTGAAAGACGGAGAGCAGGAGCGCCGTTATCAAACGTTGTTTTGGCCTGATGCTCGAGCCGCGCGGATCGCGCTCTATCCAAATCTCAATGTCGAAGACGAAGCTTGGCGAAAACTCTTTCGCGATGTGCGCTTCCGTCACGCGCTTTCGCTCGGAATCGACCGTGAGCTCATCAATCGTGTTCTTTTCTTCGGCCTCGCTGAACCTTCCAACAATTCCGTCACACCGCTGAGCCCGCTCTTTCGACCGCCCTATCGGAGTGCCTGGACCGAGTATGAGCCTAAGCGGGCGGAAGCTCTCCTCGAGGATATCGGGTTTACCGAGCGCCGTGGCGATGGCATTCGCATGCTGCCAGATGGACGGCCCCTGCAGATCATCGTGGAAACGGCGGGAGAGAGCCCGGAGATCGTCGACGCTCTGGAGCTCATCCGCGAGACATGGCGCGAGATCGGTGTCGATCTCGTCATCAAACCGTCTGAGCGTGACAACATCCGCCGCCGTGCCAATGCCGGGCTCGTGCAGATGATAGCCGATGCCGGCTTCGACAATGGCATTCCGACAGCTGACATGCCGCCTGACGATTTTGCGCCGGTCTCTTACGAAAGCTTCATCTGGCCCGCCTGGGGCGAGTATTATGCGCATCGTGGCGCCAAGGGAGAGCCGGTCGACTATCCACCCGCGAGCGAGCTCCTGAAACTCTATGATGCCTGGCAGCACACGGTGACGCTGCAGGAGCGCCAAATGATCTGGAGGCAGATTCTGGAGATTCATGCCGCGCAGACGTTCTCCATTGGTATTGTCGCCGATGTTTTTCAGCCTGTCGTACGCTCCAACTATCTGCGGAATGTGCCTCCCGCCGGCATCTATGGCTGGGATCCCGGCGCCCAGTTCGGTCTTCACCGCATGGATGCGTTCTGGTTCGACGACAAGCCGAAGATGGTGGATGCGCCCCTCTTCGGCAGGACGAAAAGCCTTGCGTCAGGTGAGTGAAGCTCGCTTGATCGTCTGCGAGAGGAGGGGCTGATGCTGCGCTATATGCTCCGCCGCCTCCTGGGTATGATCCCGACGCTGTTCGTCATTTCGTTTCTGATCTTCTTGATCATCGAGTTGCCGCCGGGCGACTATCTCACCAATCAGATCGCCGCCTTGCGCGCTGCCGGCGAGGGGGCGAGTGCCGACAAGATCGCCTTCCTTCGAACCGAATTTGCGCTCGATCGCCCGTTTCTCGAGCGCTATTTCATCTGGATCGGCCTCTGGCCGGGCCCCACGGGCTTCTCCGGTCTTCTGCAAGGTGATTGGGGCTGGTCGTTTGAATATAACGCTCCCGTCGAGACCGTTATCGGCCCGGCTTTGCCGCTCACCATTATCTTGAATTTCGCGACGATCCTTTTCGTCTATGCGGTGTCGCTGCCGATTGGCGTCTATTCAGCCATGAAGCAATATTCATTCGGAGATTATTTTTTCACGTTTCTTGGCTATATCGGCCTTGCGACGCCTAATTTTCTCTTGGGGCTCGTTCTTCTCTACTATTTCAATGTCTGGTTCGGCATGTCGATCGGCGGCCTCATGGATCCCGTGTATGTCGACGCGCCGTGGTCGCTCGCCAAGGTCGGCTCACTGCTGTCGCATCTGATCGTGCCGACAATCGTCATTGGCACGGCCGGCACCGCCGGGATGATCCGACGGCTGCGGGCGAACCTTCTCGATGAACTCGACAAGCAATATGTGCAGACCGCTCGCGCCAAGGGGCTGTCGGAGGAACGCCTGGTCGCGAAATATCCGCTCAGGATGGCGCTCAACCCCTTTGTCGCCGATATCGGCAATCTCATTCCTTCACTCGTCTCCGGCTCGGTGATCGTCTCCGTGGTGCTCAATCTGCCCACCGTCGGGCCGATCCTCCTTGATGCGCTGCAGTCACAGGACCAGTTCCTGGCAGGCTTTATCCTTCTCTTCGTCGCGATCCTCACTTTGATCGGCATGCTCGTCTCTGACCTCCTGCTCGCCGTGCTCGATCCCAGGATCCGGCTTGGTGGGGCCGCCCGCAAATGAAGAAGCGGCCATCTTCCGAGGGCGAAGTCTTTCCGCGCTACGTCGATCAGGCGCCCTTTGACCCGTCTGTGGCCGAAGTTCTGACGCCCGAACAGGAGCGGTTTTATGCAGCCTCCGCCGCCCGCATCATGTGGTGGAAGTTCCGCCGCCACCGCCTCGCCGTCCTCGCAAGCTTCGTTCTCTTTATCTTTTATCTGACGGTGCCCTTCGCGGAGGTGATCGCGCCTTATGCGCCCAATGAGCGGCATGTCGATTATCTCTATGCTCCGCCCCAGGGTGTGCAGCTCTTGCACGACGGACGGCTCATCGGCCCGTATGTCCATCCCTATATCGCCAATGTCGATCTCGATCGTCTGCGTTGGGAATACACACGCGCTCCTGAGGAGGTGCAGAAGCTGCGCTTTTTCTGCCAGGGCGAGCCTTATCGGTTCTGGGGGCTGTTTCAGGCCCGCTTTCATCTCGTCTGTCCGCCGGTGGGCGGAACGCTCTTCCTCGCCGGCACCGACCGCCTCGGACGCGACGTCTTCTCGGGTCTCGTCTATGGCGCCCGCATTTCTCTGACCGTCGGGCTCGTCGGCGTTGCGATCTCTATGCTGTTCGGCGTCGTGATCGGCGGAGCCGCTGGCTATTTCGGCGGCTGGGTCGATGCCGCAGCCCAGCGCGTGATCGAAATTCTTCGCTCCCTACCGGAGCTTCCACTGTGGATGGCTCTGTCCGCGGCGCTCCCCGTCACCTGGAGCCCGATCTTCATTTATTTCGGCATTACCATCATTCTGGGACTTCTCGACTGGCCGGGCCTGGCGCGCGCCGTGCGCTCGAAACTCCTGGCATTGCGCGAGGAGGAATATGCCAAGGCGGCAGTTCTCATGGGCGCCTCGCCCACCCGCGTTATCGGCCGCCATCTCGTCCCGGGCTTCATGAGCCATTTGATCGCGAGCGCCACTTTGTCGATCCCGTCGATGATCTTGGGCGAGACAGCTCTCTCCTTTCTCAATCTTGGACTGCGACGCCCGATCATCTCCTGGGGGGTGATGCTCAACGAGGCGCAGTCCGTGACGATCATCACCGTTTATCCATGGCTGGTTGCACCCGTAGTACCGGTGATCATCGTCGTGCTAGCATTCTCCTTCTTTGGAGATGGTTTGCGGGATGCGGCGGACCCATACAAATAGCCCTGGGCCGGACGCGGCAAAGCGGGAGAGAAGCGTGCGGGACGGCGGGCTCGACCGTAATTTCTTTCGCTATATTTGGCGCTACTCCAGGCGCCAGCAGCTCGTCATTCTAGCGATCACGCTGGTTTCTTTCCCGATCCTCTATGTCACGCTGGAGCTTCCCAAGACGATCGTCAATCAGGCGATCGGCGGCAAGGACTTCCCGAAGATCGTCTTCGGGAGAGAGTTTGATCAGATCGAATATCTGATCCTTCTCTCCTTCGGCTTTCTCTTCGCCGTCGGTCTCAACGGCGTCGTTAAGTACGTGATGAACGTCTATAAGGGGCTCGTCGGCGAGCGCACCTTGAGACGCCTGCGCTATCAGCTCTTCGAGCGTGTTCTGCGTTTTCGTCTGCCGCACTTCTCGCGTGCGTCGTCGGGTGAGATCATCGCCATGATCGCTTCTGAGGTGCAGCCGCTCGGCGGCTTCATTGCAGATGCCATCGCCGTGCCGATCTTTCAGGGCGGCACGCTCCTCGTCTATCTCTTCTTCATCTTCATGCAGGACCCGCTGCTTGGTGCTGCGGCGGTCTCACTCTACCCGTTCCAGGGCTGGCTCATTCCGCGCTTGCAGAAGCGTGTGAACATGCTGGCACGCGAGCGCGTACGCAATCTGCGAGAATTGTCGGAGGATGTCGGAGCTTCTATCGCCGGTATCCGCGATATCCATGCCAACAACACGGCCGCGTACCATCTCGCCGAATTCACCAATCGGCTACAGAGAAATTTCGACATCCGCTACGAGATCTTCAAGCGGAAGTTCATGATCAAGTTCATCAACAATCTGATGAATCAGATCACTCCATTTTTTTTCTATGCCGTCGGCGGATATCTGGTCATCAAAGGGCAGATCTCCTTCGGCGCGCTTGTCGCCGTGCTCGCGGCTTATAAGGATCTTGCATCTCCGTGGAAGGAGCTTCTCGATTATTATCAGAATTTTGCCGATACCCAGGTGAAGTATGTCGCCGTCGTCGAGCAGTTTGATCCGCCCGACCTTTACCCGGTGGAGCGTCTGCACGCCGACCCGGAACTTGATTTTTCAGCTGCGCAAAGCCTCGTTCTCACCCATGTCTCCTATTCGGGTGAGGGAGCTGGGCAGGAAGTGAACGATGTTTCGGCGGAAATTCCGCTCGGTGAAAAGCTCGCGGTGCTCGGTTCTGAAGCGAGCGGTCGCACACAGCTTCTGATGATGATGGCGGGCCTTCTGTCGCCCACCGCAGGGCGTATCGAGATTGGTGGATATAACCTTGAGACGCTGCCTCAATCTGTGCTCGGCCGGCGCGTCGCCTATGCCTCGGCGCATCCGTACATTCTCAATGAGACGATCCGCTTCAATCTGGTTTATGGGCTCCTGCATCGCCCGATCGCGCCGTCCGATGGTATCGACGAGGCCCTTCTGAGAGCTCGTCTCACCGAAGCCGAACTGACCGGTAACGCATCCTACGAGTATCTGAGCTCATGGGAAGATCTGGCCGAAGCGGGGGTCGGTTCGGTGGAAGAACTCGACCACCGCATCATTGAGAACATCGAAGCCTTCGGCATGAGTGACGAGGTTTATCGCCTCGGCCTCCAGGCGCGTTTGCCGGAGGCGCTCGGCGAGGAGGCCCGCGAGCGTATTCTTTCGGCTCGCAACATGATCGCGGAGAAAGTGACGGCGGGTGGGGCCAAAGCGGATTTCGTCGAGTTTTGGCGCGAAGACAGCTTTAATCGCAGTGCCACACTGGCGGAGAATCTGCTCTTCGGAGTGCCGCGCGACCCTGACGTGACGACCCGCGAGTTGGCGGACGTCCCGGCCTTTCGCGAGGCTGTAAGAGAGGCGGGGCTCGAGGATGTTTTGGTGGCTGCGGGCCGTGATCTTGCCGCCGCCATGGTGGAGCTCTTTTCGAACGTCAGCGGACAGAGCGATGCTCTGGCGAATTACTCCTTCATTCCGATGGACGAGTTACCGGAAGTCGCGCCGGTTCTGCGGCGGGCTAAAGATGGGATCGGCCGTTTAAAGCCGCGCGACCGCGCCCGACTGTTGGGTTACGCGCTGCAACTTGTCCCGGCGAAGCATCGGCTAGGTATCGTCACTCCTGAACTTGAGGCTCGCGTTGTCTCCGCCCGCCCTGACCTCGTGAGAGCGCTGCGGCGCAAAGCGCCCGGTGCCTTCCATTTCTTCTCGCGAGAATCCTTCAACGAGGCTCTGACGGTGGAACAGAACCTCCTCTTCGGGCACTTGCGCGCCGATCGCAGGAAAAGTCGTGAACAGGCGGAAGCTGTCATTGCCGACGCTGTCGAGCGTTTCGAGCTCCGTCCTCCTATTCTGCGGGCGGGGCTTGATTTCCGCGTCGGTATCGGCGGATCGCGTCTGTCTTCGCTGCAGCGGGTCAAAATCGGATTGCTGCGCGGGTTGATGCGTCGTCCGGAGATCCTCGTTGTCGACGATCTTTTCAAAGGCAATGGCGAGGAGGGCGAAGATGCGCGCCTGGGCAAGCTCTTGCAGATGATGGAAGGTCGCACGGTGATTGTCGGAATGACGGGAATGTCCCTCTTAGATCAATTCGATCATTGCCTTAGCTTGCGTGGTGGCGCAATTCTTGCCGACGAGCGGCCTCCGTCACGCTCTCGGTCAGGAACCCGCGGCCGGAACGAAGACGATCCAGATGCGGTCGCTGCCGAATGATGAGGAACGCGCGGTCATGAGCATGGACGAGGAAGTCAGGGCCCTTTCGCGGGTGCCGATTTTCGCTAACGTCGATGTCGCGAAATTGAAGCTTCTCGCTTTTATCAGCGAGCGCGTGGTCTTCCACCCCGGAGAGGTCTTGTGCCGGCAGGGCGAGGAAGGCGACACGGCGTTCATCATCCTGTCCGGGGATTGTGACGTGCTCGTCGATACCGGTCAGGGGCGGAAGAAAATTGCCGAGCTTGGCAGCACGGACATTGTCGGCGAGATTGCCGTCTTGTTTGAGGTGCCGCGCACGGCGACGGTTGTCGCGACGCACACGACCGAGGCCCTGGCTTTGTCGCGCGATCAGATGTTCTCGCTGCTTCGGGAATTTCCCGATGTGGCCTTCGATATCATGCGCGTGCTCGCCCATCGCCTGGAGCGCACGACGCAGGATCTCGCAGAACTGAGGGGGCGGCTGGCAGGCGAAGCGGTGTAAAAATGGAAAACCATACGGGGCTTTCGATCCGTTTCTGGGGCGTGCGGGGCTCTTACGTGGTGCCGGGCGCCAAGACCGTGCGCTATGGCGGCAATACGTCATGCATGGAAATCAAGGCAGGCGGGCAAAGCCTCGTTGTCGATTGTGGGAGCGGTGTGCACGACCTCGGCGAAGCTTTCCTAAGGGCGGGAAAACGTCGAACGACCGTGCTTTTTACCCATACCCACCTCGATCACATTTGCGGTCTGCCTTTTTTCAGACCGGCATACTGTAGGGATTTCGAGGTCCGTTTCGTCGCGGGTCATCTTCTCGCGGATATCAAGCTTCGTGACATCTTTGAACGCTTGATGGATCCCGTGCTCTTCCCGGTTCAGCCGGTCGTCTTCAAAGATTGCGCGTTTCACGATCTGAGTGTTGGAGAGGAATTGGTCTTCGCGGACGGCCTGCGTGTGACCAGTGAGTGTCTCAACCACCCGGGTGGCGCGCTGGGTTACCGCTTCGACTATCGCGGCTCTTCCATCGCCATCATCACCGATCATGAACACGGCGACCAAAGCAAAGACAAGGCCGTGGAACGTTTCGTCCGCGGCTGCGATATCATGGTCTACGATGCCACATACACGGCCGCGGAGTACCGCGACCACGTCGGTTGGGGGCATTCCACCTGGCAGGAGGGGGTGGCGCTTGCGCGCCGAGCCGGAGTCTCCCGGCCCGTGATGTTCCATCACCATCCAGAGCGCTCGGATGACGCCCTTGACCTTCTGCGTGCGCAGATGCGGAAGGTTTATCCGGCTGCAGAAATCGCCTGCGAAGGCATGGTCCTCCATGCTGGGGAGGTGACGGCGCCGGTTGCATGAGCCGAACAACGAAGGCACTCCCGCCTGGCCTCAAACGGCGGATCGACGAACTCGATGAACGAGCCGAGATCCGCATTGGCTGGGCGCAGCTGGCTCTCATCGTCTTTTTCGGTTCGGCTTACGCATTTCTGCCCCGTGCGGAAGGCTCGGCAGGCTTCAACTTCGTGCCATACGCCCTTGCTGCCTACGCCGTGTTCACGGTCCTCCGGCTTGGTTTGGCTTACCGGCGCCGGCTTGGAACTTGGCTGATCGTCGCCTCGATCGTCTTTGATGTGGCGCTCCTAACGGCCATTATCTTCTCGTATCATGTTCAATATGACGAACCCGCGGCCTTCGTACTCAAGTCGCCGACAGTTCTCTATTTCTTCCTTTTTATCGCACTGCGAGCGCTGCGCTTTGATCCGACCTTTCTTATCTTGACGGGGGCACTTGCGGTCGCAAGCTGGGTGTCTCTCGTCATCTATGCGATCTATTTTGACCCGGATTTCGCGGGGATCACCCGCAATTACGTGGAATACACCAATGGCTCGAAAGTTCTCGTGGGGGCCGAGCTCGACAAAATCATCGTCATCTCCGCCACCACCTTCCTGCTCGCCTATGTCTTGATGCGCTCGCGCGCACTTCTCGTTTCGGCGGTTCGCGACCACGTGATTGCCGGCAATCTTTCTCGCTTCTTCGCTCCGGAGATTGCCCGCAATGTCGGAGAACAGGAGCCGACGGAACTCGTGTCGGGCGTAGCAACGACGCGCGATATCGCTGCACTCTTTATCGATATTCGTGGCTTCACCGCCCTGGCGGAGGCAATGCAGCCCTCAGACGTGATGGCGCTTCTGACCGGCTACCAGAGTGCGATGGCGACCGTTATTGGTCGCTTTAACGGCCATATCGACAAATATCTGGGTGACGGCATTCTGGCGACTTTCGGTGCGGTGGATGTTTCTCCATGTTACGCGGCCGATGCGCTTCACGCTGCATTTGGCGTCTATGCCGCGGTCGATGTCTTGAATGAAGAGATGGCAAGGGAGGGGCGTGCTGTTCGCCTGCGGGTCGGCTGTGCGGTTGCCGCCGGATCCGCTCTTGTCGGCGTTGTTGGTGGTGCGGAGCGGCTTGAACACACCGTCATCGGCGTGCCGGTCAATCTGGCGGCCAAACTGGAAGATGCCAATCGCGTCGAGGGCACTGCCGGCCTTACCACAAGATCGACGCTCAAACTCGCCAAGCGCCAGGGCTTCGTGACGCCGCAACGCCTTGAGCTTCGTAGAAAGCGGCAAGTCGCCGGCCTATCGGGGAGCGTCGACCTAATCGTTCTGAAAAGCGCGCCGATGAGGGCAGAGACGGCTCCGATCACGGCTTTATCGTAAAGGGGAATGGCCTCTCGCATGCCGCAACTCCGCTGGGAACCTCACTTGTCTGCCGAATAGCGGCGCTTTAACCTCAGATGCATGAGCTGGTGGTTGGCGGCACTAATGAAAGAATGGTCGGAATCGAGCGGACGAGAGGCGCTTCCGCCTGGAGACAGGCTGTGAGCGGCCATGTCGTTGTGGCTGGAGGTGCCTCGGGCATTGGGCTCGCAACCGCCCGGCTTCTCGCTCACAGCGGCTTCCAAGTCAGCGTGCTTGATGCCAGCCGCGATTCCCTTGCCGGGGCCGATGCCGAACTCCGGGGCGGAGATGCCCTTCTTCTGGAAGCCGATATCACCGACGAAGACGCTGTCGAGGAGGCGCTAGACGAGGCGGAGGAGACTTTTGGCCCACCGGTGGGACTTGTTAACTCGGCCGGATTTGCCCGCGACCTTTCCTTTGAAGCGACTGATGCGGAAGGTTTTCGCGAGGCACTCGAAATCAATCTCACGGGGTCTTTCATAACCGCCAAGGCCGTCGTGTTGCGCATGGTCGATGGGGGAGCGGTCGTCAATGTCTCCTCGGTGTCTGGACTGCGGGGCTTCCCTGGGCGCATCGCCGATGCCGCAGCCAAGGGCGGCCTTATTGCGATGACGCAGGCGATGGCGGCAGAACTTGGCCCCAAAGGTATTCGCGTCAACGCCGTTGCTGCCGGTGCCATCGATACGCCTCATGTCCATCATTTGCACGATGCAGAGATGCGCAGATTGTGGCGCGACCACATTCCTCAGCGCCGCTACGGGGAGCCTGCAGAGGTCGCGGCAGCCGTCCACTTTCTGTTGTCGGAGGCGGGCGGCTACATCAACGGCCATGTCCTTTGTGTCGACGGCGGCTTTCTGGCTGCTGGTATTCTGCGTCCCGATTAGGCCGTGAGCTGACCTATGGAAGATCCCATTCTCGTTGAAGTGACGCGCGGCGGGTGCGTCGAAAGCCGTCACCGTGGTGCATTCGTGGTGTGTGATGCGCAGGGAAGCATGCGCGCCTGCGCTGGTGATGTCGAGCAGGCTGTGTTTCCGCGCTCGGCGGTGAAGGCGCTGCAAGCCTTGCCGTTGGTGGAGACGGGGGCGGCAGATGCCTATGGCTTCGGGCCAGCGGAGCTGGCGCTTGCTCAGGCCTCACATGGTGGAGAGCCCGCCCATGTGGCGCTCGCCCGCGCCATGCTGGATCGCTGTGGCCTGACGGAGGCGGCGCTTTTGTGCGGTCCGCAATGGCCGAGCCACGAGGAATCGATGCTGCATCTCGCCGCGAGCGGCGGCATACCGAGCCCCCTTCACAACAATTGCTCTGGCAAACATGCCGGCATGCTTGCAGTCGCTGTCGGTTGTGGCTTTGACCCCGCCGGATACGTGGAGCCTGATCATCCTGTTCAGCATCTTGTCCGCGAAGCCTTGGAAGGCGTGACGGGCGTCGCCCATCCCGTAGAGCGGTCGGGCATCGATGGCTGTTCGTTGCCGACCTATGCCGTGCCTTTGCGCGCCCTCGCGCATGGCTTTGCCCGTTTCGGCACCGGTGCAGGTCTGTCGCCCGAGCGCGCCGCCGCGGCGCAGGCGCTCTTTGCCGCCGCCACCGAGCATCCCTGGTACGTTGCCGGGACCGGCCGTTTCTGTACTCTTTCCATGCAGGCACTCGGCGGGCGTGCGCTCGTCAAGACAGGCGCCGAAGGCGTCTTCTGCGCGGCTTTGCCTGAAGTCGGCCTCGGCATCGCTCTCAAGGTCGATGACGGTGCGACACGCGCCTCAGAAGCCGTGATGGCGGAGATTCTGGCCCGCCTCGTGCCGGAATGTGCGGCCTCATTCGCGCCTTGGCGTCCTCGCGAGCTCGTCAATCGCCGCTTGATTCCAACGGGCCATGTGGGCGTGATCGAAGAAGCTTTCGCCGGTCTCAGCTGAGCCGCATTTCCGCGCCGGGGGATATCTCAAAGTGCCGGGCGTCGCGGAAGATCGTCGGCGTCTGCCAGTTCTTCGGTGACTGCACACCCTCTCGCGCTGGGGCGATCGGACCACGCAATTCCGCCGGTGCCTCCCCGTGCGGTCCGGGCAAGAGAGTCGCGGGAAGGACGGCGAGGGCTGTGAGGAGCAGCCGGTGAGAGAAAGACGGCTTTTTCATCTGCGCGATCATGGCCCAAGATGTCCCGCGCCAATCACTTTTGGTTAAGATAAAGTTAATGCAAAGCCGCGAGTTCGCGACGTTGCCTGTGTGCTCGGAGCTTGAGGAGAATCTCATCGCAGCAGGCGCGCCATCGCCTCTTCGGCCGCGGCGGCCGCGCTCTGTCCGCCGCCTCTGACCGTATCTTCGAGTCTTGTGATCTCGTCTTCGAAGCCCGCCAGGACACGTTCGCGGATGCGCTCGTCGAGAATGGCGTGAAACCAGATCACGGCCTGCCGCCTGCGCCGCGCGGCGAGGCTGCCGGTTGTCTCACCTTGTTTGCAGAAGCTGTTGATCGTCTGCCAGAGTTCGTCGAGCCCTTCATTGGCAAGCCCCGAAATTGCCAGTACCGGAACAACCCAGCCATCCGGCCTTGCCCCGAGAATGCGCAAAGCCGACTGCAGATCGCCGGCCGCCTCGCGGGCGCGCGCGGCATTTGTTCCCTCCGCCTTGTTGACGGCAAGGATGTCGGCAATCTCTACGACGCCCTTCTTCAGCCCTTGCAATTCGTCACCCGAGCCGGGCAGGGCGAGAGCCACGAAGACATCGACCATGTCGGCCACGGTCGTTTCTGACTGGCCGACGCCCACCGTCTCCACAATGATGACGTCGAATCCAGCTGCCTCGCAGACGAGCATGGCTTCGCGCGTGCGGGCCGCAACGCCGCCGAGTGTGCCGCCGGTCGGTGAGGGACGGATGAAAGCGTTCGTGTCCTGCGCCAGCCGGCCCATGCGGGTCTTGTCGCCGAGAATCGAGCCACCGGTGCGCGTCGAGGTCGGATCGACGGCAAGGACGGCGACCTTGTGGCCCGCTGCGGTCAGATTGCTGCCGAAAGTGTCGATGAGGGTAGACTTTCCGGCGCCCGGTGAGCCCGTCATGCCGATCCGGATACTGCGCCCGGTTTTTGGCCGGAGTTCTTCGATGAGCAGGGCTGCCTCGCGACGATGGTCCTCACGCCGAGATTCGACAAGCGTGATGGCGCGCCCGAGTGCCCGCCGTTCGCCGGCAACGACGGCCTGTGCAAGAGTTTTGATCGCCTCGGTCTGGTTCTTTTGCCCCATGGTGCTGTGGTAGCTGCCGGGCAGACATGGGTCCATGCCCTCGCGGATGTCTTACCCGTTACTCCACCAAAACCGCGGTGCCGGAGGCTGAGACCATCATCATGCCGCCGCGATCGCCGATTGAAATTGTTTCATAGTCGATGTCGACGCCGATGATCGCGTTGCTGCCGAGTGCCCGGGCTTCCGCCTGCATTTCGGCAAGCGCTGTTTCGCGCGCTTCGCGCAGAGCGTTCTCGTATGCTCCGGCACGTCCGCCGACAATGTCGCGGATGCCGGCAAAGAAGTCACGAAAGACGTTTGTTCCAAGGATGGCTTCGCCGGTAACGACTCCGAAATATTCACGGATGCGACGGCCCTCGATTGTGGGTGTGGTGGTGACGAGCATTTTGGGCTCCTTCAAGCGACGCCCGCAATCTGCCGTAAGCGCTGCCAGCTGAGAAGCCCGTGTTTCCCGGGTGTGGGCAGGTGACCGGGATTCGTTCCAATTCAGAGTGTCGTCGAAAGACAATGTTCACGCTTGCAAATGCTGTGTCTATGCAATCATAAATTGCAATAGTAGCCTAAGAACGTCGCCTGGGAGATGCGGCGACCACAGGTTCGGACCTGTAAAACGGAGGATAAAATGGCTGAATATTCAATCACTGTTGAAATGGACCAGAATACCGTCAAGGCCCTTAAGGATTCCGGATACTATATGTACGGCTTCAAAGCTGTGCGCGGGCAATCCTCAGGCATGCCGACGGTCTGGTTCTCGAGTCAGAACTTCCTCACCGACACAACGCTGACCTGGGAGGAGAACTACCAGGCCTATATCTCGAACGATCAAATCGAATCGAACGTCGTGATCCACGCCTCGGCTAAAGCCGACATCGATCTCGGCCAGACGATGAATGTCGACAATGTCGGCAATGTCAGCGTGACCGGCGAGGGAACCGCCGGCGCGATCTCGATCATGAACAATTCGACGACGCAGTACACCTGCGGCATGTCTCAGCAGAATCCGAGTGGCGACTATACGACCCTGTGCGCCTTCCCGCTCTATGGCAATGGCCTCGATCTGATCGTGCCGATCGAGACGGTGTTGCTCATGTTCGCCACCAAGCCGGTCAAGACCGCGACGGTGATTGCCCAGGCCTTCGCACAGGGCGCTCTGATCGACCTGACCGGTGTGAGCTCCCGCTCGCTGACCTTCGACATCAACAAGGGCTGGGATGCGTCGAGCGCGACCTGGATGAAGAAGATCGCAGCCAACAGCCCCCTGCAGCCTCTCCTGATCCTCCCCCAGGTCAGCGAGAGCAAGGCCGCCAGACGGCTGGTTGCAGCTGCCGCTTGAGCTTCTGTGGCATTTCGCGACAGCTTGGCGGACTGCGATCGGGAGGGGGCGATTGCGCCCCTTCCTTTTTCTCCTGCGAAGCTGAGATTCTCGCCTGGTTGCCAGGCGCCGGGCTTTCTAAGCGGATAATGGCATGGCCTCGCGTAACGTCACCATCGAACTTGATAACGCGACGCTCTCCCAGCTGAGCAAGCAGGGTGCCCGGCTTTACGTGCTCCGTGCCGTGACCTCGGCCGATAGAACCGGCCAACCCACGGTCTGGTACACGAATTCCGCGCTTCTCGCGTCCAACTACGTCAGCTGGGACGCGACCTATGAAGCCTATATCTCGACCGATCCGCTGACCGCCTACGAGGTGGTTCGTCCCCAATCGAAAACCAAGATCGCGCCCTCGCAGGTGGCGGTCATCTCGGAGCCGGGGACGCTCACCACCCAGACCGGCGATCTTGAGGGGCGGTTCCAGATCGAGAATTCGAGCAAGACGGCCTACACTTGCGGCATCATCGGAGATTCCGCTGTCGGCGGCAATTATTGCGCCTTTCACGTCACGGTCGGTGGCCTCGTTGTCATCACGCCGACCGACAAAGTGTTCTTCATGTTTGCGTCTCAGAAGTTCGATGTCGGGACGATCATCTTGCAATCGTTTGGTGCAGGAATCATTGTCGATGTGCCATCTGGAAATACAAATCTGATTTTCAATATTAATTCAGGATGGAGTGTGGATATGTCTACAAACTTCGAGTTGGTCGCTGCCGGAGAAAAACTTCAAGAAAAGTTAATCATTCCAAGTCAAATGATATTTGCTAGTCAGATGCAGAATTGAAGTATAGATGAAAAAGTTATTGTCACATAGGAGAAATATAATATAATGGATGTTGCAAGTTGACTTGCAGGATGAAGGAGATGCGGAAATGAAAAAATATGTTGTTTCCGGCTTTGCCGCTCTCGCGATGTTGGCCGCGATGGCTGCGCCAGCGGTTTCCAGTGAGACTCAAACCAACGGTTCGACACAGGTGGTGACGGAAGCGTTGAAGAAGCTCGCCCAGGCCGACGATGCGAGTGCCTGCGCCAACATCCCGACGAGCGAACTCGGCCGGTGCACGCTCGACAATCCGCCGGAGGTCCTCAACAACCTCAATTGCCCGGCCTGTTGTGCGCACCGCAATGCGCTGACGTGGATCTCTGCCATCCACAACGTGGCCTGCCAATGAGATAGGCGGCTGAGCACGGCTGCTTCGCTGCTTGAAAAATGGAGGCGGCGGCACCTGCGTCGCCGCTTCTACTCTCGCTCAAATCTGTCCCCTTGCTGCGCGAGCGCGACAGCGATGCTCGGCGTTGCGGGCAGGAGGGGCGTCAGCGTTGCCTGATACGCGTGATAGAGATCCGGCTTGCCTTCGTAGATGCGCTCGCTGTCGCGCCCTTCGGCATCGACTTCGTTGAGCCATCCACCGCGTTCGCGGTCAATCATGGTAAGGTCGATATAATCCCAAAGACGTCGGTACCATTCGCCATAGATTTTTCGCCCCGTCCGCTTGAAGAGCGTGGCCGCGGCAGTGATCGCTTCCGCGTGCACCCAATGAGCGCGTTCGGGGACGCTGGGCCCGCCGTTCCAATCGAGCGTGTAGACGAGGCCTGGCCGTTCATCGGCCGCCCATCCGAGATGCATCGCGGTCTCAAACAGAGCAATGGCATCCTCCAGGAGCCAGCTGGGCGGTGTCTCTCCATGGGATAAAATTGCTGCTTCCAGCTTGAGAAGCAGATGCGACCATTCCAGAGAATGTCCCGGCGTCGTGCCATAGGGGCGGAGATCGTCCTCCGGTTTGTCGCGATTGTAATCGCGCAAGATCTGCCAGTTTCGGTCGAAATGCTCTGGAATGCAGTAATCATTGGCGCGTGCATGGTCGTGGATTAGGCGTTCGGCGATGCGAAGCCCGCGCTCGCGCCATTTCGGTGCATCGAGGGCGTCCGCAAGCGCGAGGCACATTTCCAGGGAGTGCATGTTGCTGTTGGCGCCGCGATAGTCCTCTTCGTTGCTCCAGTCTGAGGCGAAGCTCTCTCGCATCGCGCCTGCCGGTTCATCCCAGAAATGCGTCTCGATCACGTCGATCGCCTCTTCGAGCAGCTCCTTTGCAGCCGGTCGCTTTGCGACGAACGCTGTTGAGGCTGCGAGCGCCACAAAGGCATGCGCGTAGGCCTGCTTGCGTCTCGGGGCGCCGGCATCCGGGGCCCGCAGCCACCAGCCGCCGTTTTCGCCGTCAAGTAACGGCCCCGATGCGAGCGAAGCCAGGCCGTGATCGACGAGCGGAATGCATCCGGGAAGGCCTTGCAACATGCCGAGCCCATAAGAATGCACCATGCGCGCGGTCACGATGGTTTCGGCGACCGGCTTATCCGGAAGGCGTCCATCGAGATCGAGCGCAGCAAAGCCGTGGGCGACAAGCGACGGCTTGGAAAAGTCGAGAAGTTTGCGACCTTGCGTTCCGAGCCAAGCCTGGTGCTGGCGTTGGACGAGCCAGTTGTCCGGCTCCGGTCCGAAAAGTGCAAGAGGATCAAGCATTGACGATCATGCCGCCGTTCACGTGGATCGTCTGACCGGTAATGTAGGAGCCGTCTTCGCTTGCCAGATAAACGAAGGCGGGGCCGACTTCAGAAGGCTGGCCGATCCGGCCCATCGGCGTATCCTTACCCATCTCGGGCATGCTCTGCGGATCCACGCGACCCCAGCTGGCGGGCTGAATGGGCGTCCAGATTGGGCCTGGCGCAACCTGGTTGACCCGCACGCCTCGTTTGGCGACTTGCTTGGCCAGAGCCCGGGTAAAACCGGATATGGCCCCCTTGGTGCTCGAATAGGCGAGGAGATCTTGGTCTCCCAGGAAGCCATTGACTGAGGCGCAGCTGATGATCGAGCTGCCCTTGCTGAGATGCGGCATTGCGGCCCGGCTCAGATAAAAGATCGAATGAATGTTGACGTCGAAATGCCAGTTCCAGTCGGCATCGGAGATCTCGGTCACATCCTTGGCCACTTTCTGAATGCCGGCGTTTGGTACCAGAATGTCGAGGCCGCCGAAGGCGGCAACAGTCTTTTCGACCGCCTCCTGACAGAAACCCGGATCCCGCAGATCGCCTTCAATCGCTATGGTGCGCGTCCCCTCTGCCTCGATCCGGCGGATCGCCTCTCGCCCGTCCTCGGCTTCTTCCGGGAGGTAGACGATGGCGACATCCGCTCCTTCGCGAGCAAAATGCAGTGCTACGGCGCGGCCGATACCGCTGTCGCCGCCGGTAATGAGCGCGCGCTTCCCGGTAAGGCGTCCGGCTCCTTTGTAGCTGTCTCGGATATGTTCGGCCGGCGGCGTGAGTTCGCTCTCGCGGCCCGGCATGCGGTCTTGGCTTTGCGGTGGGATCTCGGTCAAGGGATCGCCCTCCGTTGTTTATGGGATCAATAACGCAACGGAGAAATGCCGAGCCCGTTGCATGATCGCTGTCACGCTGGGCGATATCTGCTGGTCGGCGCACGTGGGCGCCCGACTTGGTTTTTAAGAGGCTTGCGGGGCGGCGGGAAGCCGCCCGCAGTACCTCTTCAGATCCGACTCTTTACTCGGCCGCTTCCTGACTGTGATAGCCGCGCCGATGATTGAGCTCGTCCAAAAGCTTCGCTGCCGATTCCGCAATCACGGTTCCGGGAGGGAAAATCGCCGAAGCTCCGGCCTTCTTCAGCGCCTCGAAATCCTGCGGAGGGATCACGCCACCGACGACGATCATGATGTCTTCAGCCCCCTCGCGATCAAGCGCCTGCCGCAGCGCCGGTACGAGCGAGAGATGGCCCGCAGCAAGAGACGAGACGCCGACGACATGCACGTCGTTTTCGACTGCCTGGCGCGCCACTTCGTCCGGCGTGGAGAAGAGGGGGCCGACATCGACATCGAAGCCGAGATCCGCGAAGGCCGACGCGATCACCTTCTGGCCCCGGTCATGCCCGTCCTGACCCATCTTGGCGACGAGGACGCGCGGTCTCCTTCCGTCGGCGCGCTCGAACTCGGCCGTCATTTTTAAGACTTTTTCGACCGCTTGATTCATCGAGCCGACCTCGCGTTTGTAGACGCCCGACAAGGTCTTTACCTCGGCCATGTGGCGGCCGAAGACCTTCTCCATGGCGTCGGAGATTTCGCCGACCGTGGCGCGTGCTCTCGCGGCCTCGATGCTGAGGGCGAGGAGATTGCCTTCGCCACTTTCGGCCGCTTTCGTCAAATTGGCGAGGGATTTCTGCAGTTTCGCCGGATCGCGCTCCGCCTTGAGGCGGGTGAGTTTGTCGATCTGCTCGCGACGCACGGCCTCGATGTCTACCTTGAGGACGTCGATCTCCGGTTCTTCGTCGCTTGGGTAGAGATTGACGCCGATGACGGCCTGCTTGCCGGAATCGATGCGCGCCTGCGTCTTCGCAGCGGCCTCTTCGATGCGAAGTTTCGGTAGCCCCGCCTCAATGGCCTTGGTCATGCCGCCGCGGGCTTCGACCTCTTCGATATGGGAAAGGGCGCGCCGCGCGAGATCGTCGGTCAGTTTCTCGATCGCGAACGAGCCGCCCCACGGGTCGATCGTATCGGTGGTGCCGGATTCAAGCGCCAGGATGAGCTGCGTGTTGCGGGCGATGCGGGCGGAGAAATCCGTTGGCAGCGCAAGGGCTTCGTCGAGTGAATTCGTATGAAGACTTTGCGTGCCGCCTTGCGTCGCTGCCATCGCCTCGATCGCCGTGCGCGCGACATTGTTGAAGATGTCCTGCGCGGTCAGCGACCAGCCGGAGGTCTGGCAGTGGGTGCGCAGCGACAAAGAGCGCGCATCGGAGGGAGAAAAATTCTCCTTGATCAGCTTCGCCCAGAGGAGGCGGGCGGCCCTAAGCTTCGCCACCTCCATGTAAAAATTCATCCCGATGCCGAAGAAGAAGGAGAGCCGCGGTGCGAATTTGTCGACGTCGAGCCCGGCTTTGACGCCGGCGCGCACATACTCGATGCCATCGGCGAGCGTGTAGGCGAGCTCAAGATCCGCCGTCGCCCCGGCTTCCTGGATATGGTATCCGGAAATCGAAATGGAGTTGAAGCGCGGCATATTCTCCGCAGTATAGGAGAAAATATCAGAAATGATGCGCAGAGATGGGGGCGGCGGATAAATATAGGTGTTGCGGACCATGAACTCTTTCAGAATGTCATTCTGGATGGTTCCTGAAAGATCCTTTTGCGCAACACCCTGTTCTTCCGCCGCGACGATGTATAATGCCATCACCGGCAGGACGGCGCCGTTCATCGTCATCGACACGCTCATCTTGTCGAGCGGGATGCCGTCGAAGAGTTCCTGCATGTCGAGAATGGAATCGATGGCCACGCCCGCCATGCCGACATCGCCGGAAACGCGTGGATGATCAGAGTCATAGCCGCGATGGGTGGCGAGGTCGAAGGCGACCGAAAGGCCCTTCTGACCGGCGGCGAGATTGCGGCGGTAGAAGGCGTTCGATTCCTTCGCCGTGGAGAAGCCGGCATATTGGCGGATGGTCCACGGTTTCTGCACGTACATGGTGGGGTAGGGGCCGCGGAGATAGGGCGCGATACCCGGGTAAGTCTCTAGAAAATCGACGTTTTCGACGTCGGCCGCGCCCGGGCGGGGGGTGAGCGTGATCTCTTCCGGCGCGGTCCAGGAGCCCTGTTCGTGAGTTTTCGGCGCGGTTTCGGGCTTTTGCCAGGCGATCTGGCGAAAATCGGGAAGCGGGCTCATGCCGACACCTTTTCGTTGGCCGTCAGGGCCGTGATTTCGGCCGCAGACAGCGGCGTGAGAAGACCGGATTGTTGTGGAATTTGAGAGGCTTCCACGGCAATCTCCGGCTCCTTCGGATTGGGGTAGAGCGTCGCCCCGACAAAGGGCGAGGCGCCGTCCGCGATCTTTTCAAGCAGCGCCTTGCGCGCCTCCGCGATGCGCCCGGTAAAAGCCTGATCGATAAGGGTTTTCAGGATTCCGCCCTCGGATTCGATCGCCTGAAATTCTGCCCAGCTTTTCTCACAAAGGGCGTCCGTGAGGGCTTCGACGGCGCCGGATCCGGCGGCGGGATCATCAAGATGATGTATGCCGGATTCCGCCATCAACAAATGCTGGATGTTGCGGGCATAACGGCGCGCGGCGCGGTCGGGCAGCCCGTGGGCGGAAGAAAACCCAAGCACGCCAAGGGTTTGCGCCCCGCCGGCAGCCGCCGAGAAGGCCGCGATCGTGGTGCGGATGAGGTTGTTGTGGGCGTCCGCCGCCATCATCATGCGCGACGCCGTCTCGCCGTGAAGGCGCGGGGAAAAGTCCGACACACCGCAGACTTCGCCGAGCCGGCGGGTGAGAAGCGACACAGCGCGGAATTTGCCGATGGTGGCGAACTGGTCGTGCCCGGCGGCGAGCGTGACGCCGATTTTCGGCAGGACTTCGCCGGGCGAAAGCCCTTCGCCCGCAAGACCGCGAACAAGGCCCGCGATCGTCGCCACGACGGCGGCAAGCTCCTGCGCCTCGCTCGCGCCGGCGGAATGATAGATGCGTCCGTCGGCCTCAAAGACCGGACCGGCAAAACCCGCTGTCTCGAGTTCTCTCAAAAGAACAGCAAGTGCGGAAAAATCGACCGACGAGATATCCCCGCCGAAACGGGCGATGCGGCCGATCGGATCGATGCCGAAGGCGATGGAGCAATCGGCCGGGGAGAGGTTTTTCTTGGCGACCAGCGCGGCGACGCGGCGGGCGGTTTGAACCGCGTCCGCCCCCGGTTCGAGACGAAGATGAATGGCCGGGAGCTCGACGCCCTCGAGCGCAGTCGCGATCGCCTCCTCGCTCTCCGGCAGACCGAAGCCGGCGGCGGACGGCGCGCCCGCGAAAATGAGCGCGAGCCCGTCGGCACCGCCCGACAGATCGGCGAGCGCCTGGCGCGAGGCGGCGGTCGGTTCGGGATGGTCGATGCGCTGCACGATCCGCCAGGGACCGCTGCGTGCGGCGATCGGCGCGGCATCGGCGGCGCGGGGATAAAGCGGCTCGATCGTGATGCCGTCGCGCGTCTCTGAGCGAAGCGAGGCAAACTCCGCGCCCTTCAGCGCCTTGTCGGCGAGTGTGCGCCAGTCTTCGGCGGCGGGCTGCGGAAAGATGTTGAGCGGCGGGCGCGGGGCGCCGGTTCCGCCAGTCCCCGGTGAAGAGGAGCCGGGCGAAGAGGCCTCAGATGATTGGCTCGATGACATGACAAATCCTCCCGGCCTTTTTGGTTCGGCCGTTTTACTCTTGGGCGAAGCGAGGGGGCAAGACAGGCGGGGATTTCGCCCGCACATCGACGCCGCTTTCGCCACACCGCTTTTGGCTGGCGTCTTACCGGCTCGAAGGCCTGGCGCCCATTCGCCAATAGTCGTTGCCGCTCAAGAGCCTCGGGGGTGAGGGGGGAGGGAAGGGCGCAGATGGCGCGGAGATGTGCCGGAGTGTGTGCGTGCCGGGCGCGAGAGCCCGGTAAACCCTCAATAGGTCATCATCACGGGGAGGCTTTTGGCTTCCTCGACCCAGCCGGCGACGCGCTTTTCGCTCGGCAGGAGCTGCACCATCGGCCGCGCCGCGTTCGCCTCCTGCATGCGCTTGACGAGATTGGCGACGTTGCGCCGCTTCAATTCCTTGACGGTGTCGACGCCCGCGGCTTCGAGAAGCTCCGAATATTCCTCCGCCACGCCGCGAATGCGCATGAGATCGGCCATATTGGCGAGGCGCAGGATGAATTTTTCCGAGATGCCGGTTTCCTGGGCGAGCATCCGCCGCCCCTTCGGCGTCGACGCGCGCTCCAGGAGTTTCGCGGTCGTGCGAACGCGCACGCGCTTTAACGCGGCGCATTCCTCAGGCGACAGGCATTCCATGGCCGAGATGGAATAGGACGGCACGCTTGTCCTCCAAGAGCCCCCCTCCGCCATCATTTAGCCGCATCTTCACCCGCAACGCCAGCGCCGAGATCACGTGGGTGTGAGTGGCGACCGGTCGCGCCCCGGATGACGCGGGCCAGACGGCTACGATGCGGGCTTGTGCGGATCGGTTTTAGAGAAACTGGGAAAGCCCCGGAGTGCCGCGCACCAGTTTGTCGGTCGTTTCCGTGCCGACCTTTTCGCGGGCAAAGCCGAAGATTTCCTCGCCCAGCGTCTGGATCTGGCCGATGTCGAGGCCGAGCGACTGAAGCTCGCCCAGAATTTCCATGATGCCGCCGCCCATCAGCCCGCCGAGACCGCCGAGCGTCACCGCATCCTGATCGGGCGTCGGCCCGACATAGTCTTCCGCCCCGTCGATCGCTGCGACGAGTTTCGCCATCTCCGCCTCGGGGCCTTCCCGGTTGAGGAAGGAGAACACGGCGCGGATGGCAGATTGCGCCGTCTCCGCGTCGACACCAAGGGCGCGCATGACGCGCTGAACGAGCTCTTCCATGAGGATTTTCCCGGGACGTTTCGGCGAGGGGTTATGGCCGCGGGGAGGAGGGGAGGCAAGGGGGAGGTGGTGCGTGAGGAAAACAGCTAGCGGCTTCTAGTAGAAGCTCGTGGCGAGCAGAACGTCAGCAATAGGCGGGGTCTGATTGTGTAGAAATAGGCAGGATCGACCTCAGCCTGTGGGATCTCGCTGGCCGCAGACTATCTCTGCCGCCCTATGAAGCGTGCACGCTGCCACCTCTAGAAGCTGTGCGCCCTGCAGGGGCGCTGGAAGCGTCCGATTAATGCCCGCTAGAGCGAACGCTTCATTAATCTTGTCCGATGGCAAATGGGCATCGCCTACGCGCAGCTCGTAAATACCAAAAAGCGGAGACATCAATCCGTGCACATCGGCGTTCTTATCTCTGCTGGCCAAGAACTTCTCAAGTGATTTCAGCGAACCCCACTTCTCCCCTTTCGGAGGCGGTACAACAGCATGCAGTGCTCTCTTCTGCATGCTGTCAGCGGTAACGCGTGCAACATCTTTCGCCAGAGCAAGGAGGCCTGCGTCGTCAGTCGCACGAAACCGATGGAGGGATCGCAAAATTTCCGCCGTGGAATTATGCGTTTGCAATAGGGGCTCTCCGTGGTGCGCGGAGAACGCTTCATTCAACTCGTCTAGCGCTATGTTAAACAGCTTCTCCGGGGGGAGAGTGTCTGCCGGCCCAGGTCCCATCTGGGCGGCCAGCAGCTCCACAGAGACACCTCCTTCAGGTGTCACGTTGCAGCCGGCCCATATCTGTTGCTGCCAATCCGGCAGGCGGGCCACGTCATAGGCGTACGCGTTAATAAGGCCCAAGCCGTTCACGCCGAAGTGGACGCGATAACAGCCGTTCAGTCCAATGCTGCCCGTGTCGCGCGTGTGCCAATCTAGACTATATCCTCTATAACGAAGTAGAGTAGTTATGATGCTACCGCGAAACCAGAGGTACTTGCCAACGTCCTCTCTACGGAGCGTGGCTCGCGATTCCTTTGCCCCTCCAGCGTCGGTGAAAAAATAAGCCGTTGGGGGGACATCGTCTCCTCGGATGCGCACGCTGTGCGTAGCTGGCTGAATCCATTCGTCTCGCCACACCTCTCCTTGGACCATGAAGACAGTCCGTTCGCTCTGACGTGTGAACAAATGGGACTCGTGGCTCGTGTTGTTCTCGCTCTCGGGGCCGAACCTCGGGACATCAACTTCATGATCCACGTCTGTCCGCCAGATACGAAACAGCGCGACACGTGAACCCAAGCGCTCTCCTCCCTCGCCAGCCGGCCAGCATTGTCCCTCAAACCGCTCCTCAGCCGTATCTTCATTCAGTCGGCCATTGGTCCAAGAAATGAAGCTTGCGTCAGTTACAGTCGCGATGCGTTGACGATACCAGGTAATTCGCAACGCCATCTGGCGGGCGGCGAGATAGTCTTGAAGAAACTCAGCGCGAACGTCGATTTTAATCGGGTGCCCGTCAATATCCCGCTTTAATTTGACGACTTCTAAAAATCCGTCGTTAGGGCTAACCCAAGTGTCCTTCTCGCGAAGTAAGTCGAGGGAAATGATAAAATCCTGATGTAGATGCCATTCAGGAGGTGTTTCGTCTGAGAAATGTTGAGGAATAACTAAACTAATGCCTAGGTCTTGCTCTTCGTCGTATTGATAAACGTCCGCGGGTTTGTAACTGTTGCGATAGGCGTGAGATCTGTGTTCGTAAATGAGGCCGATGTCGTTCCAACTCAAACGTTCAGCCTCGTCACGTTGTGAGAGCGGAACGGCAACTGATCCCAATCCAAAAAATTCTTTGGAAAAACCAGGATAACCGTGGCGACCTTGCTTTGAGATGTTCCACGCGGATCGAACTGGAATCCAAACCATCTCCGACACCGGGCGGCGTCGGATATCCCTCATTTCAAACCAAGCTTGATCCATCACGACCTCCGCCCAGGCGAAAATCAGTGTAAAGGCTTCGATGTCAATACCTCATCGGAAGGGAAGAGCAGTTACGAATAGTGACAGAGTAAGTTTTGGGCCATCCTCGGGCAGGGGCGAGGGAAGCTGTGTTATTGGCCGGTATCGTGCGCCAAATTCCTTTCCTTACTTTCCTAGTCTGGCTGTTTACCGGTTATGGCCGGCGGCTGAGCGCCGACGAGTTTGAGATCAGGGGGAGTTCCCCTCCCCCTTGCGGGGAGGGGTGAGGGGAGGGGTGCCGGCGGCGTTCGTTTGGTTGGCTCGGCCGTGCCCTGAGCTGGCTCGGAGTTGCCCCTCACCCGGCTGCCTTTGGCAGCCACCCTCTCCCCGCAAGGGGGCGAGGGTCGGCCGTGCCGCGGGCTGATGGTGTGCTTGCTATCAAGTTCCTTTCCCCGCCGGGCCTGGGACCCCCTTCCGACCTTTAATCTCGCGGAGAAGAGGGAAGGCCGTGCCGCTGGCTGATGGCGCGCTCGACAATCGGCGCCACCCCTCACCCGCCGCTTCGCGGCGACCTCTCCAGCCTGTGTTCCTTTGGGGGGAGAGGAACAGGCCGTGCCGCGGGTGAGGCCGTGCGGTGCCGCCGTTTCCCTTCAGCTCGGGGATTGTGCCGTGTTCTCCGGTCATCTCCGGCGGGCGAGGGCTCATCACGCAGGTCTTCGGCTGCGACTGGGCGTCATCCAGAGACGACGAAGGCGTGGATGCGGGAGAAATCGCCGTTGCGGGTGTCCTGGCGATTGGCCATGTAGATGAAATCTCCATGGTCGAAGAAATCGAAACCGGCCTCTCCCCCGGATGCGATCTTCAAGAGAAGGAACCAGTCCTGAGCGGTCGTGAGGTCGTGCCAGCCCGCACGGCGGGCGTGTTTCGCCGCCGCGTCCTGCAATGTTGGAAGGTCGCGCACGCCCGTCACGCCGAACATCTGGTGTTGGGGGCCGTCGCCGACTTCGAAGGCTTCGCGGATGGCGGCATAGAAGTCGTACGGGTCTTCGAGCCCGACTTCCACATAGGCCTCGGGCAAAGAGCCGGGCAGGCCGAAGGGAACGCTCAGAGCGCGATCGAACCGCAGGAGCTGCCGCGAGCGACTGATCTCATACTCCGACGCCAGCACGACGACGGGCTCGCCATCGCGCAAAAACGCCAGGCGCCCGGTGGCGTCGGTGGCCGCGACGAGATCTTCCTCGCCCTTTGAGGTGGCGACCATACGATCGGTCGCCTCATCCCATTCCACCATGTTCATGGCCCGGCTGGCGGTCTCCTCCGCATCCGAAGGCAGGTCGTGCGCGACCAGCGCCGTGTCGCCTTGGGTGTAGAGGACAGTCCCGTCCGACATATCCGTGCCGCTGAAGAAGGATAGAAGCCCGGCGGCTGGGAGGTCATCCGGCAGATCGGCGGGCAGATCGTGCGGCAGGTCGGCGAGATTGATCTGGGCAAGAAAGTTGAGATGGAAACCGCTGCGGTCGCGCGGCCATGCGCTCGCCTCGGCGAGGTCGGGCCCGCCGCCGACGCGGCTCTGCCCCAGGCTTTCGCCGTCGCTTTCGCCCGCTTCCGTCAGGACGAGCGTCGGCAAGGCGATCCGACGAAGGGCCTCGCGTCGATCGCCGAGGCCTGCGGATTGAACGGCTTCGTCGAAGCGCGTTTCGACATCTCGGACAGGCGGCGCGGGCTTTTCGCCGGGACCCGCCGGGCGGGCTGTCTGCCGCTGCACAGCGGCCCTGCTTCTTTCCATCGCCCGGGTGAGGAGATCGTCCATTTCCGCTCTGGCTTCGGCGCGGGCCGCATGCGCGCTCTCGCCTTCAACCTTCAGTCGCATCGACTGGAGAACCCGGAGGAATTCGCTCTCCACCGCTGAAAGATCCTGCCCGTCGCACATGGCCGTCGCGTGGTACCACGCGGCGCCGTCCGACGAGACGAGAAGAACGCGGAGGCGATGCCAGGGGCGGCTTTCCCCGGTCTCGGGATCTTCCAGGCGGTCATCGACCCGGCTCCACTCGCCGGACAGATCGGCGAAGGCGACGGGCCGGCGCTCGGTTACGGGCCGGGCGCCGGAGAGCGTTCTCGTCAGCCAGTCTTCGGGCGAAATCCCCTCGGATGGATCGCTCGTCCAAACGCTCATCTGCGCGGAGAACATCGTTCTCGGCTGTCTGAGGAAAAAGATCGATCCCGCCAGAGCCGTGACGGCTTCGAAGAATTGCCCCTTATCGACGGACAATTCTCCGGTTCCGATTCTGTCCATGCGTTGAGGCCCCCCGACCGACGGCAGCTTGGAGAGAGCTTATGCTAGAAGCCGCCCCCGCACTTTCAAGCGGCAGCCGCCTCTTCATCCGGCGTTTCTCCGTCCGCGCGTGAACTCCAATGCGCTCAAGGCGTTGACCCCGCGAGGGACTTAAAAACGTGGGAAACGGCATGTCGGAGACAGCGGAAAGAGTGGCCCCGGAGAGAGGGGCGGAGGGCCGGGCGCCTGAGAGTGGAATGCCGGCGAACGCCAACGGGCAGGCGCGTGCGGGCGGGGCGAAGGAGGCTGCCGTTTATCGCATGGTGATGGAGGAGCATGTCTGCCCCTATGGCATCAAGGCGAAGGATCTGCTCGAACGCGAGGGGTTTGCGGTCGCCGATCACTGGCTCGAAACCCGCGCGGAGACGGACGCCTTTCAGCGCGAGCACGATGTGGAGACGACGCCGCAGATCTTCATCGCGGGCCGCCGCATCGGCGGTTATGACGAATTGCGCGAGCATTTCGGCCAGCATGTGACGAAGGAAGGCGAGACGAGTTACCGGCCGGTGATCGCCATCTTTTCGGTCGCCTTTTTGATGGCGCTTGCCGTCAGCTTTGCCGCCTTCGGCACCATCTTTACCGTGCGCGCGCTCGAATGGTTCATCGCCATTTCGATGTGCCTGTTGGCGGTGCAGAAGCTGCAGGACGTGGAGAGCTTTTCGACCATGTTCCTGAACTACGACCTGCTCGCGCCGAAATATGTGCGCTACGCCTACTTTTATCCTTTCGGCGAGGCGGCGGCCGGGATCTTGATGGTCGCCGGGGCGCTGACCTTCATTTCCGCGCCGATCGCGCTCTTCATCGGCGGGGTGGGGGCGGCCTCCGTCTTCAAGGCCGTCTATATCGACAAGCGGGAACTGAAATGCGCCTGCGTGGGCGGCGGCAGCAATGTGCCGCTCGGCTTCGTGTCGCTGACGGAGAACCTGATGATGCTCGCGATGGGGATCTGGATGCCCTACCGGATGCTGGTTCTGGGCTGGTGATCGGCGCACGGCTTTTCTGCGGGGCCGCCATGCGCCTGTGATTTGCCGAGCGGGGGCGCGATCGGCTAGGGACGGGGGAACCCTGGCGCGCCCGGGCGGGAGAGGCATCGTTCGTGCGATGCCGCGATCGCAACGCCCGTCCGGCCGGCGCGAAAACATGAAGGCTCACATGCTTCAAAACACCCTTGCCCGCATCGATTCCGCCGTTTCCGGCGAGGCGCTGGAGCGGCTCTTTCAGTTGATCCGCATCCCGTCGATTTCCGCCGATCCGGCCTATGCCGCCGCCTGCCGCAACGCCGCTTCCTGGTGCGCGACGCAGCTGAACGAGATTGGTTTTGAGGCGTCGGTCCGCGACACGATCGGCCATCCGATGGTGGTCGGCCATTACAAGGGCGCGGGCGCGGACAAGCCGCATATCCTCTTCTACGGCCATTACGACGTGCAGCCGGCGGACCCGCTGGAATTGTGGGAGACGCCGCCGTTCGAGCCGCAGGTGGCGGGCGAAGGCGATGAGGCGAAAATTCTCGGCCGCGGCTCCTCCGACGACAAGGGCCAGTTCATGACCTTCATCGAGGCGGCGCGCGCCTTGATGGAAGAAGAGGGCCGGCTGCCGGTCAATGTGACGGTGCTTCTGGAAGGCGAGGAGGAATCGGCGAGCCCGTCGCTGCTGCCGTTCCTCAAGGAGAATGTCGAGGAGCTGAAGGCCGACGTCGCCTTCGTCTGCGACACCTCGCAATGGGACGCCGATACGCCGGCGATCGCGACGCGCCTGCGCGGGCTTCTCTATGAGGAGGTGTTCATCGAGGGGCCGTCCTATGACCTCCATTCCGGGCATTACGGCTCGGCGGCGAGGAACCCGATCCATGTCTTGACGAAGGTGCTCGCCGACCTGCGTGATGACGAGGGGCGCATCCAGATCCCGGGCTTTTATGATGGCGTCGCCGAGCTGACGGCGGAGGAAAAGGCCGAATGGGAGAGCCTCGGCTTCGACCCGCAGGCGTTTCTCGCCGAGATCGGGCTGAAGGAGCCGGGGGGCGAAAAGGCCTATTCGGTTCTGGAGCAGATCTGGGCGCGGCCGACGGCGGAGGTGAACGGCATCATCGGCGGCTATACCGGCGACGGCAGCAAGACGGTGATCCCGGCGAAGGCCTCGGCGAAAGTCTCCTTCCGGCTCGTCGGCGAGCAGGAGCCGGACAAGATCCGCGAGGCGTTCCGCGCCTTCGTGGCGGCGCGCGTGCCGGGCGATTGCAAGGTGACGTTCAAGAGCCATGGCGGCGAGGGCGCCATCACCCAGCCATCCGACAGCGAATGGGTGTCGCGGTCGCTGACGGCGCTCACCGAGGAATGGGGCACGGAGGCGAAGCTCATCGGCATGGGCGGCTCGATCCCGATCGTGGCGCAGTTCAAGCGCGTGCTCGGCATGGACACGGTGCTCGTCGGCTTCGCGCTCGACGACGACCGCATCCACTCGCCGAACGAGAAATACAATCTGAAGAGTTTTCGCCACGGCATCCGCTCCTGGGCGCGGATCCTTTCGGCGCTCGGGGCGTAAGCGGGGCATATTATGCAGGCGATCTGCGTCTTCTGCGGCTCCAATGCCGGAGCGCGCGCCGATTATGCGCGCGTGGCCTGCGGCCTCGGTGCGGCGATTGCCGAGGCGGGGCTGCGCCTCGTCTATGGCGGCGCGCGCGTCGGGCTGATGGGGGCCGTCGCCAACGCCGCGCTGACGGCGGGCGGCGAGGTGATCGGCGTCATCCCGCATGCGCTCGTGCAAAAGGAGGTGGCGCATAAGGGGCTCACAAAACTCCACGAAGTCGGCTCCATGCATGAGCGCAAAGCGCTGATGGGCGACCTCTCCGACGGGTTCGTGGCGCTGCCGGGCGGGGCGGGCACGCTCGAAGAGCTCTTCGAAGTGTGGACCTGGGGCCAGCTCGGCTATCACAAGAAGCCGGTCGGGCTGTTGAACGTGGCGGGGTTTTACGACGGCCTCGCCGCCTTCCTCGACCACCAGGCGGCGGAACACTTCATGCGCCCCGAACACCGGGCGATGCTGATGGTGGAGGCGGATCCCGGCACGCTTCTCCACCGCTTCAAGACCTATCAGCCGCCGCAGGTGGAGAAATGGATCGCCGGCCGCGAGAGGTGAGCGTGGCATGAGGGGCATGGGTTTTGACGATAAGGAACGCGCGCGGCTTGAACGGGCGCTTCAGGCCCGCGCGCCCGGCGCATTTCACTTCCCCGAGATTTATGGGGAGGGCTGGGACGGGCTTTACATCGGCGACCGGGTGAAGCTCGGCCGCACGTTCTTGAACGCCGTGCGCGCCGGTGATTTTCCGGGCGTCGAGGATACGGGCCGCAAGACGGACGGCGGCCGGGTCTATCGCTGGACCGGCCGATGACCCAGCCCGTGGAAAGGGCAGGCCGCGCCAAAGAGACCGCTGAGGGCGAAGGCCCGGCGGGGGAGGGTGCGGGCGCCCGCGCGGGGGGCGACGATGCGGGCGCCGGTGATGCGGCCGCCGGCGACGCGACCGTGGTGGAGCTGCGCGCCCACCATCTCCTGTGCATGCTGACCTTTGCGGGCAAAGGCTATTCGCCGGGCTTCGTCGCCCGCTTCGAGGAGGTGGCTGCGGCGATCAATGCGGGGGCTACCGTCAAAATCGTCGACGGCCCCGACCCGCTCTGCGCCTGCGTCATCGCGGCGGAAAAAGAGCCGCATTGCTTCAAGGCGTCCGTCACTGAGCGCGACCGCAAGGCCGCCCGCGATGTCGGCGAGAAACTCGGGCTAACGATTGAGGCGGGCACGGTGATCCCGCTCTCCCGCGCGCGGGTCGACGAGATGCGCACCTGGTTCCAACACGGCACCACCCGCCCCGCCTGCGTCGGCTGCGAATGGGACACGCTGTGCACGCGGCTGGCGGATGGGGGATTTGAGGGGTGCCGGGTGAGGGGGGTGTAGGCCGGCTCGCTGTGCCGGTGGGAAATGACCGAAAGTGGGCCGGAAGCCGAATGGCAGCTCCCGAGCAGCAGTGATGAAAAGCCGCCGTTCAGGTTTCAACCTCGATCGGACAATGACTGAGCGCCATTGCTCCGCACAGAAGGCAAGTGCATTCGATCCGGGAGCTCCATCGGGTCGTAGCCTCTATCGCCGCATTCTTGTTGTGTAAGGCGTAGGGTTACACTATACAAAGCGGGGAGAATATCCTCCATCCAAGGAGCCTCAAGTTGGCCAACGCCCCAGAACACCCCGGCCCATGGCTCCGCGAGACCTATCTCGTCCCGCGCAAGATCAACGTCACAGAGGCGGCCAAGCTCATCGGCATCAGCAGGCCGGGGGTATCCAACTTCCTGAATGGAAAGGTATCGGCCACTGACCGTATGGCCTCGCGAATCGAGGCCGCGTTCTCCATACCGAAGGCTACCCTTCTGAAAATGCAGGCCGAACACGACGCTGCAGCTGCCGCATCGGAGGGGGCTTCGGCCAGCACAAAGCGCTATGTCCCGCCCTTCCTTGCGATCAAGGCAAATGAGATCGCGGCGTGGGCGGACCACAACACAGCGGCCCGGAGTCGCCTCTCCGTGCTGCTGCGCACACTTGTTCATTCGACAGGCGCCGGACTTGAGCAGGTGGACTTCCCTGGCAATGATGACGCTGAACGTCCGGGTTGGGACGGGTTTACCAGGGCCACGGCCGGCACGCCGTGGGTCCCAGCGGGTGTATCTGGTTGGGAATTTGGTGTCACCCAGGACGTTAAGAAAAAGGCGGACGGCGACTTTGCCAAGAGCGTCAAGGCTCACAAACCTGCTGAGCGGAAGAACATCACCTTCATCTTCGCGACCCCGCGCCGCTGGCCCGGGAAAGATGAATGGATCAAGGAGATGCGCTCCAAGAAACTCTGGAAGGATGTCAGAGCCTATGATGCCAGCGACTTCGAGCAATGGCTCGAGCAGTCACCATCGGCGCAGGCGTGGTTTGCGGGTGAAACGCTGAGGCCTTCGCAAGGAGCGAAATCGCTCGACAAGGCTTGGGACGAATGGGCAGGGGTCGCCAACCCATCACTTGCCCCCGAACTTTTAGCAACGGCGAAGGAATCGGCTGTGCCGAAACTGAAAGCCTTCCTAGCCAAGCCAGCCGGCGCTCCGTTCGTAATTTCAGCGGATTCGGTTGAAGAGGCGCTAGCGCTGCTAGCGCACGCATTCGGGAGCGCCGAGCTGCTTGCGGACCGAGACCGCGTGTTGGTTTTCGATCAGACAGGAACGCTCCCCAAGCTCGCGCAGGGCACCCAGGACTTTATCGCCGTCGTGCATACGCGTGACGTCGAGAATGAGCTCGGGCCCCTCGTCCACAGACTACGCTCCATCGTGATTTATCCCAGGAATGCGACCAACGAAGATCCCGACATAACGCTGGAGCCGGTTGGGTACGAAGTCTTCCGAAAGGGCCTCGAAGCGATGGGGATGGAGCGCGACGACATCAAGCGGCTGGAAAATGAATCTGGCCACTCGCTCACCGTGCTCCGCCGCCGGCTTGCAAAGGTTGAAGGTGTAAGGACGCCGGGCTGGGCGTCCGATCCCCACTTGGCTGCCTCCCTCGTCCCGCTGGTTCTGGCCGGCGCATGGAATTCGTCAAACGTGTCGGACAAGGAAGCGGTGAGTCTGCTCACTGGAGGAACTCTCTCCTATGACGATATTGAACATCGCCTGCAGGACTTGCTCCGCGTCAATGACTCTCCGGTTTGGTCAGTAGGCACATATCGCGGCGTCATCTCGAAGATCGACGCTCTATTCGCGATCGCCTACGCCATCACCCTTGCCGATCTGGAGCACTTCCTCGGCTTGGCGAGAATCGTGCTCAGTGAGGATGATCCTTCGCTTGATATCCCTGAGAAAGATCGCTGGTGGGCCAGTGCCCAAGGCAAACGCCGCGAATTTTCGGGCGCACTACGAAGTGGCTTTGGTGAAACTCTGGTGCTGCTGGCGGTTCATGGCAAGCATCTCTTTGGAAGCCGCTTTGGCTTTGACGGGGCATTGCAGGCTGATCGCCTAGTGCGTGACGTGCTACTGCCGCTGACGACACGGAAACTCGAAGCAAACGACCGCGACCTTCCCGTCTATGCGGAGGCCGCGCCGGACGCCTTCCTAAAGATTCTCGAAGATGATCTTCGTGAAGACAACCCCGAGGTGTTCGGGCTGCTCCGCCCGGTGGACGATGGTCTTCTAGGGGTTGCAATCGTGCGCACGGGACTGCTTTGGGCACTTGAGGGGCTTGCCTGGAATAAGGAGACATTTCTTCGTACCGTTCTGGTTTTGGGAAAGCTTTCGGAGGTCGAGCTCAAGGACAATTGGTCCAACAAACCAATCAACTCACTCGGCGGAATTTTCCGATCATGGATGCCGCAAACTGCGGCGACGCATGACGATCGGGTCCGCGCCGTAGCGAAGCTGATGGAAAAATACCCGCGTGCCGGTTGGAGCGTTGTGATTGACCAGTTCGGCACCTACGGCAACGATATCGGCCACTACTCCCACAAGCCTAAGTGGCGCTCCGATGGCTACGGCGCAGGCGAGCCCTTCAAAATGACGGGACCTGCCTACGAATTTCAAAGGGTCATGGTAGAGATGGCGCTGTCGCAGCCAGCATATACTGCGGCGATGATCTGCGACCTGATCGAGCGTCTCCACATTCTCGGTGCCCACTACCAGAAGCAGGTGTGGCACATCGTCAAAGCTTGGCATGCCATCAAGCCGAGTGATGACGAGATCGCTGTAGTACGCGAGAAAATTCGCGTAACCGTTCTCTCGCGCCGGGGGCGGAAACGCGGCTCCACAGCTGACTTTGCTGCGCTCTCGCGAACGGCGCGAAAGGTCTATGATTCCCTCGAGCCCGCCGACGTTGTCAGCAAGCATGAGTGGCTATTCCGCCAAGATTGGGTCGAAGAATCCGCAGATGAGCGTGAGGAAGCTGATTTCGACTTTCGCGCACGCGAAGAAAGGATCGAGAAGCTGCGGATCGACGCGCTCCGGGCGATCTACGAAAGCCGCGGGCTAGACGGCATCTTCGCGCTTGCCGAAAAAGGCAGCGCCCAGGGCCAGATTGGCGCTTACTTCGTCAAAAGCGTGCTGAGTAGAGAGGGCATTGCTAACTTCATCATCGAGGCGCTGTGTCCGGGCGCGAGCCAGCTTTCCAATGAGCGCCAGAACTTGGTGTTCGGATCGCTGAGAGGCGTACCGCTCGAAGACCGCGAGGAATTGATGAGGGCTGTTCTGGCAGACCTCGAAGAACCAGACCGGGTGCGACTCTTGCTACTGGCGCTCTACGAGCCCGCGACGTGGATCCACGTTGATGCCTTATCTCCGAAAGGCCAAGCTGACTATTGGCAGGCCGTGCATCCAACATGGATTTGGGATTCTGAGGATGCCAACAACGAGTCCGTAGAACGGCTCTTGCGCGCCAAACGCCCGCGCGCCGCTTTCGCCGCCATTCACTTCAAGCTCGCGGCAGTGAGGCCCGCGCTGCTAGTCGAAATCCTTCGGGGAATCGCTCAGAGTGGAAACGACAAACCCGGCGAGTACCAGCTGAGCAGCCATCGCCTCAAAGAGGCGTTCGCCCTGCTAGATGGCAATCCCGATGTAACGCTCGATGAGAAAGCCGGATTGGAATTCGCGTATATTGACGTGCTGACGGAGGAGTTCGACGGTAGGGAAAGCAACATCATCAATCTGGAACGCTATATCGAAACCCATCCTGAGATGTGGGTTCGGGCTCTAGCCTGGGCAACCCGGCGAAAGAGTGGCGGCGAAGACCCGCCGGAATACTTGATGCCCGAAGGTCGGCACGATCTGTCCCAGAAAGGCTATAGCTTGCTGGACCGGATGAAGAGAATCCCCGGACACGACGCAAATGACGATCTAAGCACGGCAGAGCTCTCGGCTTGGGTCGCAAAAGTTCGAGAAACTAGCGCCACGATTGATCGCCTTGACATCTGCGACATCTTTATAGGGCACCTTTTCGCACATGCGCCAACAGGGGATGACGGTGTTTGGCCTTGCGAGCCTGTGCGAGACGTCATGGAGGAGCTTCAGTCCGAGAAGATTTTCGAAGGCGCACACACCGGTCTCTACAATCTGCGCGGCACCCACTTCCGCGGGGAAGGCGGGGCGCAGGAGCGCAAGCTTGCTGACAAGTATCGAGGCTGGGCCGATGCACTGCAATTCACGCATCCCATGCTCTCCTCCTCTTTACTCAGAGGTATGATCAAGACTTATGAGTCGGAAGCGAACCAACACGACACTGAGGCCGGGGTTCGACGTCGCTTGCATTACTAGCAAGTTCGCGGGACGAACAACTTCGTCGCTTGCTGCTAGTGGCGCAAAGTTTGCGCTAGGTGCGGCCTTGCATATGTCAGCTTATGGACGATTGCCGCACCAAGTGAAGGCTCGCAATGGGCGCATAGCGGCGATCGTCACTGCTTTTCGTCCTTAATGACCTTTTAAAAGAAAAGGGCGCGAGCAACCGGCTTGCGCCCTATCCAAAGGCTATCAAATTCCGCCACCCTACATCACCTCCGCCAATCCGATCGGAAAACTCCGCACACGCTTTCCCGTGGCGTGGAAGATGGCGTTGGCGAGGGCGGCGCCGGTGCCGGTGATGCCGATTTCGCCGACGCCTTTGATGCCGAGCGGGTTCACATGGGGGTCTTCTTCCGGCACCAGGATCGCTTCGAGCCCCTGAATGTCGGCGTTCACCGGCACGCGGTATTCGGCGAAGTTGGCGTTGACGATGCGCCCGGTGCGGCGGTCGTGGACGGCCTTTTCGTGGAGCGCGAAGGAGAGGCCCCAGATCATGCCGCCGAGATACTGGCTTTCCACCATGCGCGGATTGATGACGCGCCCGGCGGCGAAGGCACCGATGAGCCGGTTGACGCGGATCTGGCCGAGCTCCGGATCGACGGCGACTTCGGCGAAGACGGCGCCATGGGCGTGCATGGCATAGGCCTCCTGGGCGGCCGCATCGCTCCCCGCCTGGCCTTCGGCCGCGATCTCGTCGAGGCCGGCGCGCGTCAAAATGTCGGAAAAACTCTCGGTCGCCGTCTCGTCGTCGCGGCGGGTGAGGCGGCCTTCGCGGGCGACGACTCCGACATTGCCGGCGCCGAAGAGGGGTGAGCGCTCGTCGGCGACGGCGAGGGAGGCGAGCTTGTCGATGACGGCGGCACCGGCGCGGTGGATGGCGTTGCCGGCGGTGGCCGTATGGCTCGAGCCGCCGGCGAGGCCGGCATCGGGGAGGTCCGACGTGCCGGAACGGAAATCGACCGCCTCGACCGGCAGGCCGAGAGAATCGGCGGCGATCTGGGCAAAGGCCGTCCAGGCGCCCTGGCCCATATCGTGGGCGCCCGCCTCCATCACGCCGGTGCCGTCGCGGCGGAGAACGGCGCGGGCATTGCCCTGGAACATGAGCGCGGGAAAGATCGCCGTCGCCATGCCCCAGCCGAGAAGGCGGCCCGACGGATCGCGCATCTGGCGCGGCTGGAGCGGGCGACCCGCCCAGCCGAAGCGCTCGGCCCCTTCGCGGTAGCATTCCTTGAGCGCCTTGGAGGAGAAGGGTTTTCCGGAGATCGGCTCGACCTCGGCGTAGTTTTTGAGGCGGAAGGCGAGCGGGTCCATGCCGGCCGCGTAGGCCGCCTCGTCGATGGCGCTTTCAAGGGCGATCGAGCCCGAGGCCTCGCCCGGCGCGCGCATGAAGGAGGGCGTGCCGATATCGATGCGCACGCCTTCATGCGCGGTGTGGAGCGCCGGCACGTTGTAGAGCGACTGGCCGACGCCGGAGGAGGGCTCCAGAAACTCGTCGAAGCGGCTGGTGGCGGCGCGGGTGAGGTGATCGAGCGCCGTGAGGGCGCCCTCTGCGTCGAGGCCGAGACGGACCGTCTGCCGCGTCTGACCGCGATGGCCGACGGGGCCGAACATCTCTTCGCGGGCGAGGACGAGCTTCACCGGGCGCCCGGTGAGTTGGGCCGCGAGAATGCCGAGCGCTTCCGGGCTCGAGACGGAGCCTTTCGAGCCGAAGCCGCCGCCCAAGAACGGGCTGCGGATATGGATGTTCTCAGGGTTCAGGCCAAAAAGGCCGGCGATGCGCATCCGCGACATGGCAAGGCCCTGGGTGGGCATGTCGAGGAAGAGGCTGTCGCCGTCGAAGCGGGCGACGACGGCATGCGGCTCCATGGCGTTGTGGTATTGCGGCGGCGTCTCGTAGACCGCCTCGATCACCTGGGCGGCCGCGGCGAAGCCCGCATCGACATCGCCCTTCGTGGCGTCCGCCGGCCGGCCCGGGCCGACGGCCTCGGGCGTGTATGGCTCGGCATCGAGGCTGACTTCCGGGGTGTCCGCCTCGTAGCGCGGGGCGAGGAGGGCCGCACCTTCTTTCGCCGCTTCCAAAGTCTCGGCGATGACGACGGCGATCGGCTCGCCCGCATAGCGCACCGTCGGGTCTGAGAGCAGATGCATGCGGAACATGAGCGGGTTGGATTTTTCGTGCGGGTCCATGGCGAGCGGCGGGCGGTTCTCCGGCGTCATCACCTCGACGACGCCCTGATGTGCCCTGGCGGCGGCGACATCGAGGGAGGTGACGCGGCCGCGGGCGATTTTCGCCGGCACGATGACGGCGTGGAGGAGGCCGTCCGGATGGTTGTCGGCGGCATAGATGGCGGCGCCGGTGACTTTGAGGCGGCCATCGGCGCGGGTGAGCGGCTGGCCGATACTGGAGCCGTGGCGCTGGCGCGGGCCGGGTGTGAGCTGTGCGATCTCAGACATGGGGGGCTCCTTCTGGCTGGACATCTTGCGGGATGACGCCGTCGGGGAGGGCGGCAAAGGGCGAGGCGGGGAGCGCCGGCATCTCCTCCGGAGTGCCGGCGGCGGCCATCGCCAGCGCCCGCACGACGAGGCGGCGGCCGAGCGCGATCTTGTAGGAATTGTCGCCGGAGGGTTTTGCCGCCGCGAAGGCGATCTCGGCGGCTTCTTCGAAGGCGGCGCGGTTTGCCGGACGGCCGGCGAGGAGCGCCTCGGCTTCAAAGGCGCGCCAGGGTTTTGCCGCGACACCGCCGAGCGCGAGGCGGGCCTCGGTGATCGTGCCATCCTCGAGTGTGAGCGCGGCCGCGGCCGAGACGACGGCGAAGGCATAGGACGTGCGCTCGCGGACTTTCAGATAGCGCTGGTTGGCGGCGAAGGCGGCGGCTTCGGCCGGAAGGCGCAGGGCGACGATCATCTCGCCCGGGGCGAGCAGGTTTTCCCGCTCGGGCGTGTCGCCGGGCAGGCGATAGAAATCGGTGATCGGCACCTCGCGGCGGCCACCCTGTCCCTCGATCTCGACGATGGCGCCGAGTGCCGTCAGCGCGACGCAGAAATCGGACGGGTGGGTGGCGATGCAATGCTCGCTGAAGCCCAGAATCGCGTGGCCCTCATTGGCGCCGCCGAGCGCGTCGCAGCCGGAGCCGGGCGCGCGTTTGTTGCAGGCGCTGGCGGTGTCATAGAAGTACGGGCAGCGGGTGCGCTGCAGGAGGTTGCCGCCGACGGTCGCGGCGTTTCGGAGCTGCGCCGAGGCGCCGGAGAGAAGCGCTTCGGCGACGGCCGGAAAGCGGGCGGAGAACGCCGCGTCGTAGGCGAGCGCGGAATTCTTGACGAGCGCGCCGATGCGCATGGCGCCGTCGGAGAGCGTTTCGATGGCGCCGAGGCCCGGCAGATGCGTGACGTCGACGAGGCGGTCGGGGCGCGCGACGCCGCCCTTCATCAGGTCGAGAAGATTGGTGCCGGCAGCGAGATAGACGGAACCCGGTTCGGAGCCGGCGGCGACGGCCTCGGCGATGGAGGCGGGACGAATATAATCGAAGCGGTTCATGCGGCGTCCCTTTCGCGGCTTGCGAGCTTCGCTTCGGCCTCGAGCACCGCTTCCGTGATGCCGCGATAGGCGCCGCAGCGGCAAAGATTGCCGCTCATCAATTCGCGCACGCGCTCGGGATCGCCGTGCGCATGGCCCTCGGCGATGAGGCCGACGGCGCTCATGATCTGGCCGGGTGTGCAATAGCCGCATTGGAAGCCGTCATGGGCGATGAAGGCTTCCTGCACGGGATGCAGGCGGTCCCCTTCGGCGAGGCCTTCGATGGTGGTGATTTCGGCACCGTCATGGCTGATGGCGAGCGCCAGGCAGGAATTCACCCGCTCGCCATCGACGAGGATGGTGCAGGCGCCGCACTGGCCGCGGTCGCAGCCCTTCTTGGTGCCGGTGAGATGGAGGCGCTCGCGCAGAAGATCGAGGAGCGTGACGCGCGGATCGTCGATTGCGACGGATCGTGGCTCGCCATTGATGGTGAGGCTGATAGAGAGGGTCATGCGGCCACCTTTGGACAAGAGGTCGGGCCGGAAACGCCGCCGCGGCTTGAGCGCATTCGGCGGTTTTCCGTCGCGCAGGCCGGAAGGCGCACTGCGCACTGCCGGGCCTGGCTCGCATGAGTTATATGGAGGGTGCCTCCGCTTTCAAGAGACGCGCAGTGAAAAGATTGGCGTAGAAGATTAGATGGAACGGAAACTGGAACAGCCAAGGCGCAGGCCACGCGCCGATTATCTGCGCAACCGCGAGCGGCTTCTCACCGCCGCGGCCGAGGTGTTTCGCACCCATGGCGGGCAGGCGACTTTGGAAGGCGTGGCGAAGGCGGCGGGGGTGGGCATCGGCACGCTCTACCGGCATTTTCCGACGCGCGAGGCGCTGTTTGAGGCCGTCTATCGCCGCGAGATCAACGAGATGGTGGCGCTCGCCGAACGGCTCGAAGCCGAGGCGGACCCGGTGGCCGCGCTGCGCCAATGGGTGCACGCCAATATCCGGCTGATTGCCACGAAGCAGGGCATGCTGACGGCGCTGGCGCTCGCCGTCGACAAATCCTCGGAGATCTACACCTATTCCTACACGAGCCTCACCGGCGCGATCGCGCGCCTGCTGGAGCGCGCCAAAGAGGCCGGGCGCATGCGCGAGGACGTGACGCCCGAGGATCTTCTTCTGACCCTCATCGGCATGTGCCTGGTGCGCACCGGGCCGGGGTTCGAGGACGATGTGACCCGGCTTGCGGATCTGTTTTTGGATGGGCTGACGCGGGGGTAGGCGAGCTATGATTTCAAATGGCCCCCATTCGGAGACAGGCTGAGGATGCGGTAGGGATTAGATGCTCAGTCGTTTCTTCTGGGGGGATGACTGCAATGGGCCGAAGCGTAATGGTGGCTTTGAAATGGGACAGATGATAAAGTTGACGCCCCGTGGTTCCCAGACCGATTATAGTCGTGACGAACTCTAAAGAGCGGTGTCACCCATTCTTTCACTGCGATGCAGAGTCATCGTAACTTTATGAAGGTATCAAAATTGACTGACAGCGTTCAGAGCAACCATGACCGTGAAATTCGCACGACGGCAGTAGATTTTTCGTTCGGCGAACTACTTAATCTACATAAAGATGGTGAAATTATTATTCGCCCAGAATATCAAAGGTTGTTTCGTTGGTCGAATGAGCAAAGATCTAGGTTAATAGAGTCGATTATTATGGGACTTCCAATACCCCCAATTTTCTTAATCGAAAATGATGATGGTATTTTAGAGCTTATAGATGGCTTGCAGCGAACAAGCTCTGTTCTCCAATTTTTAGATTATAAAGCAATAAATCAACCTGAGTTAATTCTGGAGGGGTGTGATTTTATAAAAGATATAAACGGAGAAACTTTTAGTACAATAAGCACAGTTTTACGCTTAAAAATAAAGCGTACACCTATTAGAGCTACAATTATTAATAAATCTGGCGATGCATTCGTTAAATACGAGCTTTTTAAGCGTCTAAACACTGGTGGCTCGCTGCTCTCTGCTCAGGAGATTCGAAACTGCTCCTCTCGGATGATTGAGGGTGGTGCCGACTTTTATGAGCTGCTGCAGCGGCTCGCGCAGTTCGAGCCGTTCGCTTCAACGATCTCGCGCCTTCCTGAGAGCATGGTAGAGCAGCGTGCCAACGAAGAGTTGGTGCTTAGGTTCTTCGCTCTAGTAAATTCCAGACATACGTTTAAAGGAAACATTGAGGAATGGTTGGATGGATATATGGAGAGTATCCTTTTTGGTCTTGGCAATTTCAATAGCCATGCAATGGCGGCACTTTTCGAAAAAACTTTTAATGCTATTTTTGATAAACTCGGAAATCAGGCCTTCACTCGCTTCAACACTCATGGTGAAGCGACTGGTCGCCTAGCACCCGCGTACTATGAGGCCGTCTGTGTGGCCTTCGTTGAGCGGTATGATGACCTGATTGACGTTTCTGCGGATGATATTTTGTCGCGTCTGAGAGCGGCCTTTGGAAGCGATAGATTTAAAAGCGCGACAGGGCCCGGGGCGAATACAATTCCAAAGCTGCATGAAAGAATCCAGGTTGTGCAGGAGTATCTATGTGCAGAGATTGCCGCTTGATTTGATCTCAGATGATCTGAGTTGGCGCGAGGCAGAGCTGGGCTCTTTGAAGCTTCTGCTGGCGAGAAAAGATCTCAGTAGTCATCAGAAGAAAGTGTTGCTTAGAGTTTCCTGGGCTCTTTTATATGCTCACTATGAAGGATTCGCAAAAACGGCACTTACAGTTTTCTATGATTGTGCCAAAGAGGCAGTCGCAAATTGCGGAACCCTTCCGGTAAAAACTCGCCTGTTCGCGCTCAGCCAGAAGATAAAAAGTCTTAGGGGACTTTCATCTGAATATCTTCTGATTGAAATAGAAAATTTTACTACGGCGCTCTACGAGCCGGTTCCGGATTTTCCCGATGTAGACACAAAAAGCAATCTATGGCCTAATATTCTTGGGGGTCTTCTTGAGGATGCGGATATAAAAATAGATGCATTGGACGTTCATCGAGCAAAAATATCGACTTTGGTTAGTAGGCGTAATCAGATTGCTCATGGTAAGAGGGATATTGTCGATGAAGTTTCATATTATATTGGATTCGAAGAAGCGGTCTATGATATCATGTACGAGATGGCGCTTAAGATAGACGAAAGGTTGAAATTGGCGCCGTACATTTAATTATTATTTTTGCGCGCACTAAGGTCTTAAACTCGGCTTTTCGGAATCGTTGCCAGGCACTGTCGGCGGTAAAAGGCGCTAAGCATCCGTTCGATGGATAGAGAGGTGTCTGTCGCGTCAGTCCGCCCCTTCGTCTTCAGGGAGGGCGTTGCAAGTTAGGTATGGCCTCCATATGCATGGCTCTGCTTGGGGAAGCGTTCGCCGCGCTGCCGCCAGCTTCCCCCGCAAACCTCGCGCCAAAACACGGCTTTGGGAGATCAGATCATGGTGGCGGAACGGACGGTACGGAGCGGGCAGTGCCATTGTGGGGCGGTGCGTTTTGCGGCGGAGCTTGTCGATGATCTTGCGACAGCGCGGCGGTGCACCTGCTCTTTTTGCCGGATGCGCGGTGCGGTCGCCGTCTCGGCGGTGACGGGCGGCGTCCGGATTCTTCAGGGCGAGGCGTTTTTGACGCGTCATCCCTTCAACACCGGCACGGCGGAGCATTTTTTCTGTTCGCGCTGCGGGATCTACACGCACCATCAGCGGCGCTCCGACCCGCTTCAGTACGGCGTCAACGTCGCATGTCTTCAGGGGCTGAGCCCGTTCGATTTCGCCGAGGTGCCGGTCACGGACGGCGTCGAGCATCCCTCCGACACCGGCCGGCCGGCGCGCCTCGCCGGCGTTTTGCGCTTCATTCCCGCGGACGACGAAGCGACGCCGTGAACGGGTGGCGGGTGAGATGAGAACGGACGCTGCGGCCTGACGGGGCCTCGGCGACCCCCACCCGCCGCTCCTGGCGGAGCGTCGACCTCCCCACAAGGGGGAGGTGGGCGCGCGTGGCACGGCCTTGCTGGAGAAATGGGCGCCGGGGAGGCTGGAGCGGCGTTGGGGCGCGAGGACGGCGGGAATGGATCTGCGTGCCTGGATTTGAGGGAGGGCACGGGTTTGAGCGTGGCACGGCCGTCCCCCTCCCCCTTGTGGGGAGGGGTTAGGGGTGGGGGTCCGCTAGGAGAAACAACGTCTGAAATCTGACGGGGCCTCGGCGACCCCCACCCGACGCTCCTGGCGGAGCGTCGACCTCCCCACAAGGGGGAGGTGGGCGCGTGCGGCGCGGCCTGGCTGGAGAAATGGGCTCCGGGGAGGCTGGAGCGGCGTTGGGGCGCGAGGACGGCGGGAATGGATCTGCGTGCCTGGATTTGAGAGTGGGCACGGGTTTGAGGGTGGCACGGCCGTCCCCCTCCCCCTTGTGGGGAGGGGCTAGGGGTGGGGGTCCGCGAAGAAAAACAAAATCTGAGATCTGACGGGGCCTCGGCGACCCCCACCCGACGCTCCTGGCGGAGCGTCGACCTCCCCACAAGGGGGAGGTGGGCGTGTGCGGCACGGCCTTGCTGGAGAAGTGGGCGCCGAAGGGGGTGGAGTGGCGCCCGGACCGCGAGGGCGGCGGGAATGGATCTGCGTGCCTGGATTTGAGGGCGGGCACGGGTTTGAGCGTGGCACGGCCGTCCCCCTCCCCCTTGTGGGGAGGGGTTAGGGGTGGGGGTCCGCTAAGAAAAACAAAATCTGAGATCTGACGGGGCCTTGGCGACCCCCACCCGACGCGCCGGACGGCGCGTCGACCTCCCCACAAGGGGGAGGTGGGCGTGTGCGGCACGGCCTTGCTGGAGAAGTGGGCGCCGAAGGGGGTGGAGTGGCGCCCGGACCGCGAGGGCGGCGGGAATGGATCTGCGTGCCTGGATTTGAGGGCGGGCACGGGTTTGAGCGTGGCACGGCCGTCCCCCTCCCCCTTGTGGGGAGGGGTTAGGGGTGGGGGTCCGCTGGAAGAAACAACGTCTGAGATCTGACGGGGCCTCAGCGGCCCCCACCCGCCGCTCCTGGCGGCGCGTCGACCTCCCCACAAGGGGGAGGTGGGCGTGTGCGGCGCGGCCTTTCGGGGTTATGCGGCGGCGGCGTTTGCGGGGCGGGGGTGGATGGCGATGCGGTTGCCCCAAGGGTCGGTGAAAGAGCGGTCGGTGAAAGAGGGGGCGGTGAAAGAGGGGTCGGTGACGGTTTTTGCGCCGAGGCGGGCGGCTTCCTCCGGGGTTGCGGCGAGGACGAGTTCGCTGAGGCCGGCGGCATCCGGGCTGCGCGGGCCGGCGCCGCGGCTGTTCCAGACATTGGTGCCGATGTGATGGTGGTAGCCGCCGGTTGAAAAGAAGCGCGCGGCGGGAAGCTCCGAGACGAGGTCGAAGCCGAGCTCGCCGGCATAAAAGGCTTCGGCCGCCGCGAGATCGCCGACCTGCAGATGCACGTGGCCGATGACGGTGCCGTCGGGCGCGCCGGACCAGCGGCCGGGGGCCTGGAGGAGGCTTTGGATATCGAGCCGCAGCGTGTCCATCACGATCATCTGGCCCTCGAAGGTCCAGTCGGTGCGGGGCCTGTCGGCGTAGATCTCGATGCCGTTGCCTTCGGGGTCCCGGAGATAGACGGCCTCGGAGACGAGATGGTCGGAGGCGCCTTCGAGCCGTCCGCCGGCCTCGCCGAAACGCCGGAGCCAGCGGCCGAGATCGTCACGATGGGGGAGGAGGAAGGCCGTGTGGAAGAGGCCGGCCTCGAAGGGGAGGGACCGCGCCTGCGCGTCGCGGCGGAGCTCGATCAGCGGCCGGTCGCCCTCGCCGAGGAGGCGGCTTTCGCCATCGCCGGCGATTTTTTCAAGGCCTATGACGCGCTCATAGAAATCGCCGACCGTGTCGAGATCGCGGACGGTGAGGGCAATATGGTCGATCGAAAGCGGGGCGTTGCTGGTCGCCATGAAACATCTCCTTGGGGCGCGCCGCGGAAGGGCGCGCCGGGTAATGGTGGACGCTGGGGGGCGCGTGCTGGGTGCGCGTTCATGGACGGAATTTAGGGCGGGCGGTCTGTCGCGATAACGGGCTTGATGGGCGAATGACTGTCGCCGTATCGTGGACAATATGGATTATGCGGACGGGATCCGAAGCTTTGTCGCCGTGGTCGAGACGGGCTCCTTCACGGCGGCCGGAGAGCGGCTCGGCATCTCCAACAAGCTTGTCAGCAAATATGTCGCCGCGCTCGAAGAAAGGCTCGGGCGCGCGCTTCTCTACCGCACGACCCGCTCCGTCTCGCTGACGGAGGATGGCGAGCGCTGGCTCCCCTATGCGCGAAAAGTGCTGGATTCGCTGGAGGCGGCGGATGCGGCGTTGATCGACAGCGACACCGAGCTCGCCGGGCGGCTGCGCATCACCTCCGGCACGACCTTCGGCGAATTGTGCCTGGCGGACGCCGCCCAGACCTTCATCGACACCTATCCCGGAATGCGCGTCGATCTCGTTCTGTCGGACGCGATGACGGATCTCGTCGCGGGCGGGTTCGACCTTGCGGTGCGCATCAGCGTGCCGCGGGATTCAAGCTACAGGATGCTGCGCATCGGGGCGATCACGTCGCAGATCGCGGCAAGCCCCGCCTATCTCGAAGCACATGGCACGCCGCGCCATCCCGACGATCTCGCCGATCACCAGGCGATCCTCGATTTGAACGACGACCCGCCGCGGCGGTGGCGTTTTCGCGACGGCAAGAAAGAGAAGGTGGTGGAGGTGGCGGGGCGGCTTGCCGTCAACAGCGCCTCGGCGGCGATCCGCCAGGCGATCGCCGGGCACGGGCTGGTGCGCGCGCCCGATATCTTTCTCTCACCGCATCTCGCGCGCGGCGATCTCGTGACGGTGCTCGATGCGTTTTCGGGGGGTGAGATGGGAGGCGGTATGGGAGCCGCGCGTGCGATCCATCTCCTCACCGCGCCGAGCGCCTTCCGCTCCGACAAGGTCGCGGCCTTTGCGTCCGTGCTCCGGCAGCATCTCGAGCGGCTGAGAGGGCGGGCGTGAGCGCCGCGGCCTTACTGGAATGCGGGCACCGAAGGGGGGCGTTGCGGGGGGCCACAGATTTCAGAGTGGGCACGGGTTTGAGAGTGGGCACGGATGTCCCCCTCCCCCTTGTGGGGAGGGGGTAGGGGTGGGGGTCCGCTAGAAGAAACAACGTCTGAGATCTGACGGGTCCGCGGCGACCCCCACCCGACGCTCCTGGCGGAGCGTCGACCTCCCCACAAGGGGGAGGTGGGCGCGTGCGGCGTGGCCTTGCTGGAGAAATAGGCGCCGGAGGGGGTGGAGCGGCGTTGGGGGCGTGAAGATGGCGGGAATGGACTTGCGTTCCCGTATTTGAGGGCGTGCCTGGATTTGAGAGCGGGCACAGTTTTCAGAGTGGGCACGGCCGTCCCCCTCCCCCTTGTGGGGAGGGGTTAGGGGTGGGGGTCCGCTAAGGAAATCGGCGCTGGGTGGCTGGAACGAATTCGGCGACCCCCACCCGACGCTCCTGGCGGAGCGTCGACCTCCCCACAAGGGGGAGGTGGGAGCGCACGGTGCGGCCTTGCGGCGGCGCGGTGAGCGTTTTGGGGTTCGGTCAGATCCGCAAACCGCTCATTCGCTGCGAAAGCGGATGTGGGGGCGGCCGGTGTCGTCGGCGGGGCTCACTTCCGCCTTGATGCGGAAGACGTCGCGCAACAGAGGCTCGGTCAGGACGTTCGACGGCAGGTCGCAGGCGACGAGGGCGCCGCCCGCAATGACGGCGATGCGGTCGCAGAACATGGACGCGAGATTGAGATCGTGCAGCGCCACGACGCTGGTGAGGTCGAGATCGCGGACCATGCGCAGGATCTCGATCTGGTGGTGGATGTCGAGATGGTTGGTCGGCTCGTCGAGGAACATGATCGTCGGCGATTGCGCCAGCGCGCGGGCGATATGGACGCGCTGGCGCTCGCCGCCGGACAGCGTCTGCCAGGGCTGGGCGCGACGCTCGACCATGTCGACGCGCGCGATGGCGGCGGCGACGGCGGCTTCGTCGGCGGGCGACCAGCCGGAAAGGGCCGAGCGATGCGGCGTGCGCCCGAGCTTCACCACGTCGCGCACGCTGAGATTGGTGTCCGATGCCGCACTTTGCTGAACGAAGGCGAGCTGGCGCGCGAGAGCGCGGCGCGACAGGTTTCCGATCTCGCGTCCCTCGATCTCGACTTGTCCCGAACGCGGCCGCTTCAGCCCGGCGAGAAGCCGCAGCAGCGAGGATTTGCCCGAGCCGTTCGGGCCGATGAGCCCGAGCGTCTCGTTCTTTTCGACGCGCAGGGAGACATCGCGCACGATGGTTTTTCGTCCGACGCCCCAGGTGAGATTGTCGGCGCGGATCGCCATGCGCGTCATGTCGTGGGCCGCGCGCGATAGAGGATGATGGCGAAGAACGGCACGCCGACGAGTGCCGTCACGACGCCGATCGGCACGGTCTGCTGTGTGGCGACGACGCGCGAGGCGATATCTGCGAGCACCATGAAGACGGCGCCAAGCGCGGCCGAGGCCGGCAGAAGGCGCAGATGCAGCGGGCCGACGATGTAGCGCGCCGCATGGGGAACGACGAGGCCGACGAAGCCGATCGCGCCGACCATGCTGACGATCGTCGCCGTGATCAGCGCCGTCACCGCGAAGAGGACGAGGCGGATGCGCGCCACCGGCACGCCGAGCGCCGCCGCATCCTCGTCGCCGAAGGTGAAGGCATCGAGCGAGCGGGCCATCCAAAGGCAGACGGCGAGGCCGAACGCGATGACGAGGGTGAGAAGCTGAAAATCCGGCCAGCGCACGCCGCCGAAACTGCCGAGAAGCCAGAACATCACGTCGCGCGCCTGCTGGGCGTTGCCCGACGTCGTCACGATGTAGGAGGTGAGGGCGTTGAAGAGCTGCGCCGCCGCGACGCCGGCGAGGATCGTATGGTTCGGGCCGCTGGTGGCGCCGTTGGAGAGAAGCGCGACGAGGGCGAAGGCCGCAAAGGCGCCGGCAAACGCGCCCATCGACAGGGAGAGGCTGCCGGCCCCGATGCCGAGGACGATGACGCAGACGGCGCCGGTCGAAGCGCCCGCGGAGACGCCGAGCACGAAGGGTTCGGCGAGCGGGTTGCGCAGAAGCGCCTGCAGGATGGCGCCGCAGAGCGCGAGACCGGCCCCGGAAAAGGCCGCCACCAGCGCGCGGCTGAGGCGCAGATCCCAGACGACGGATTCCTGAATGGGCGGGATATCGGCGCCGGTGAGCCCGAGACCGTTGCTGATCGCCAGAACCACCGTCCCGAGCCCGATCCTGAAGTCGCCGATCGTCGTCGCCAGGGCGACGACAAAGGCGAGCGCCACGAGCATGAGCGCGAGGAAGAGGGCGAGCCAGCCCGCCCCGTCTTCCGCGATCTCTGCCAGAGCCTCTTCCTCAGTCTCTTGCAATGTCTCTGGCGCAGTCTCTTGCAATGTCGCTGGCGCTGCCCCGGGCGCTGTCTCTGCCGTCGTCACTGGAGGTCGAGCGTCCGCAATTGCTTGGCGACCTCTTCGGCGCCGTAGAGGGTCTGGATGCTCGGATTCATGGCCGCGCCCCTCATGACGACGATGCGGCCCTTTTTGACCGCCTGCATCTGGCTGACGGTCGGGTCGGAGGTCAGATAGGCGATCTTCGCGTCCGCCGCGTCGAGCGCCCAGCGCTTGCGATCGACCTGCGAGGCCACGATGACGGTCGGATCGGCGGCCATGATGCCTTCCCATCCGAGCGTCGGCCAGTCGGCTTCGGTCTTGATGGCGTTCGAGCCGCCGAGGAGATCGGCGATATAGCCCGACGGGCCGTTGCCGCCGCCGAGATAGGCATCGTCCGCGGGCGAGGGGCTTGAGAACCAGAAGACGAAGGTGGGGTTTGCGGGACCTGAGAATTCGGCACGCAAGGCCGCCTCGCGCGCCTTCAGATCGGCGATGAGGGCCTCGCCGCGATCGGCGACGTCGAAGATCCGCGCCAGGTCGTCGATCTCCTGATAGAGGAGGTCCATGGTCCACAGCGCGTCGCGGCTGCCATAGGCGTCGTTGGCGTCGAGCGTCGTCGAACAGGCGCTCGGCGCGAGATAGGTCGGGATGCCGAGGCGTTCGAAATCGTCGCGCTTTGCGACCTTGCTGTCCGGCCCGAGGAGCGTCGTCAGCATCGCGGCGACGAAATCCGGCCGCTTCGACAGGACGGATTCGAGCGTCGGAAATTCGACCGTCAGGACATCGACCTCGTCCTTTGCCGCGCGCAGCTCCGGCAGCACTTCGTTCGGCCAGAAGGCGGTGGCGGCCATCCGGTCCTTCAGCCCGAGGAGGAGCATGATTTCGGCGGTGTTCTGCCCGAGCGCGACGGCGCGCTCCGGCGCCTTGTCGAAGGTGATTTCCCGGCCGCAATTTTCGATCGTCAGGGGATAGCTCGTCGCTTCCGCCTGCGCCGACGCGCTGAAGGCGGCCATGAGAACGGCGAGCGAGAGCAGAATCCTGTTCGGCATGTTCGGGTCCATTGTGCACAGGGAAACGTGGCGCCTGCCTATTCGGACATGCTTCAGAAAACAAGACTCTCGCGTTCATGATTTTGTGGGGGTGCGCGGTGGTGGGGACGCGCCCGGGCCTGCACGTTGTGTGCACGGCAAAACCCGTAGGGCTGTGCCGGCTGCCAATGGCTGGCTTCTGCACGAGGCTTGCGGAGGGAAGGTTTGAGCAGCGTCAGGTGCGCGCGTGCAGGTTTCACAGAACCTCTTAAGCGATATCGCTGGTACTGGCGGATCGAGCTTGATGCGCTCCTCCCGAACCGTTGGACCGCATGGGGGGGCGACTTGCCACTCTAGTTCAACTCGATGGCAAACTCGCGAAGATCGATAGAAAGCGTCTTCGCCATGTGTACGAGATTCTTTCGCAGCAGGCTGATAAATCACTACCACTCTCGACCGAGAGTTCTCCCAGTTTCAAAGTCGAGGAAAATGCTTTCGTCATATAGTCCGCAGGAGAGTTGTGCTCTTACGGTTTCTGTCACATTAGTTTATGAGTGCCAGTAATCGTCTGGCAATAATTTCCGGCGCGCCGCTGGCATAACGATAGGGCGAAACCGTCTGGGCAATCCCAGCGACCGTCGTCGATGCAGAGCTGCCTTCCTCCGATGTTATCGGCGGGGCGTGCCATGCGACGGGAGGGTGCCGGCCTTAGGCAATTCGCTCCCGGTGGATCGCCTGGTATAACCATCAGAGACCCCATGCCAGCCTCATCGGACGATCACCCGCTCAAGCCCTCGCCGGAACAATCTGATCAGAAATCACAACTTGGCCTGCAGCTCCGCCGGGACCGCTTAGCGGCCCCGGCAATATGGAAGAGCCTAGTCTTCGCGGACCGTCGTATTGGGGCTAGTCTTGCCGTGTTTTGTGGTGACATACCGCCCCGTGATCGCGCTCCGGTAGTGCGGCCCCGAACTGCCGCTCTTGCCTGGGGCTTCTCGGACTGTGGTGTTCGGACTCGCTTTCCCGTGCTTTGAGGTCACGTATTTGCCCGAAATCGCGCTGCGGTAGTGGCCGCCACCTTTTCCTTTTGACATCGTTTTCTCCTGCACATCAGATTGCATAAGTGCAATCGGAAAGCTATGTAGGTACTTGACCGCTACGGTTGCAAGAGTGAAAATGAATGTCTGGAACGAAATTCGACGGAGACGCCTTCTTTGCATCCCTGGATGCCGAGCGGCAATCTAGGCGCTTGACGTGGAAGAAAGTGGCACAAGAAGCGGAGGTCAGTCCCTCCACATTAACCCGTATTTCCCAGGGGAGGAGACCAGATGTCGACAGTCTAGCGGCTTTGTGTACGTGGTCCGGGCTTAAAGCAGATCAGTTTGTTCGCTCTCGAATTTCGGCAGATGGAAGCGTTAGCTCGCTGGCCCAAATAACGACCTATCTTAGGGCCGATCCACTGCTATCAAAGGAAGGCGCGGACGCGCTGGAGACACTTATTAAGACAGCCTACGAGCGATTGCGTAAGGAGTAGGGAATGGGTCTACGGCGCGGGTTTAAGTCAGAAGCAAATTGGTATGCCCGCATATTTCGCGAGGAGATTGGTCTCGAACCGTTTGAGCCGCTGTGCCCGTGGCAGCTTGCAGATCACTTAGGTTTGCCTGTTGTCTCCCTCGAGGAATTTGCCATCAAGCACCCCGCTGAAGTTGCCTACCTTCGTAGCTCGAGGGGGCAGAAAGATTTCTCTGCCGTTACAGTATGCAGTAATCGCCACCGGCTTGTCGTTTTCAACGACGGTCATTCGCCTAAGCGCCAAAGAGCTGATATCGCACACGAGCTTAGCCACGGTATCCTTATGCACCCTCCCAGCCCACCATTCGGTTGCGACGGAACACGAGGATATGACGTTACTCAAGAAGAGGAAGCGAGCTGGCTCGGACCGGCACTTCTAATTTCTGAAGAAGCAGCACTGTGGATCGCGCGGAACGATTATTCCGTGCCAGCAGCAAGCGAGCTGTTTGGAGTCAGTGAAGCGCTCGTGAGAATGCGCCTGAACGTTACTGGTGCAAGGCGTCGGCTAGCCCGATCCTACGCTTAGCCTTTATGTCTCCACTTTAAAGAAGTTCGCAGATCTGCAAATCCTCACACCCTTAGCAGGGCTTTCAAATCCAGAAGGACGGTTCCAGAAGGACGGCGGCGGGAGATTGTGGTCTTCGGTGGGCTGGTCGGCGCGTGTCGGCCGGCGCTCCAGAGCTGCGACTGGGGCAACGCTGCCGTTTCGTGAGGGGCTTCTCAGTCGCTCTCTCCCCCCTTTTTTGGGGCCTGCGGCCTGGGGCCTGGGGGGCTCGAGGTGGAAAGGCCGTCGCTGTTGCGAGCGATGACCTATTCGGCAAGCCGACGCTTTGCCTCAGGAACGGCGAAATCGAGAAGGACCTTGAGCGACGTCCGCCAGGCTTCGGGATCATTGTAGCGGCCCGCAAAGGACGCAACGACGAGGCCGGGATCGGGCTGCACGGTCAGCCTCTGGCCGCCGTTTCCGACCGCAATGGCGATAATGCGATCCTTGCCGCCTGCAAGATACCAGAGATAGCCGTATTGCGTCGTTTCGTTGACCTGTGCGCGGGGCTGAAACGAGAGCGCCAGCCAGTCTGAGGGAACGATCTGCTTGCCCTTATAGCGGCCTCCATCGGCGACCATCTGCCCGATCTTCGCCAAGTCCGGCAAGGTCAAGCGCAGCCCTGACGCCGCCGAAGGTTCGCCGTCCGCGCCTGCGATCCACTCAACGTTCTCAATGCCCAAAGGAGCGAAGAGCTTTTCCTTGGCAAAGGCATCGAGTTTCATGGCGGTGCCGGTCTCGATGAGTTTGCCCAAAAGCGCAACCGCTCCACCGCTATAGATCCAGCTTCCCCCCGGCGGCTCACGGATGGGCTGTTCCAGGACGTAGCGATAGCGGTCAGGCGCCATTTCCATCGCGACTTCGCTGTTGTGGGGGTCGTCGTAGGGCAGGTCTTCGTCCCATTCGAGCCCCATCTGCATGGAGAGCGCGTGCCGGACCAGAATCCGGTCTCGTCCTTGTTGCTCAAGAAGGTCGGGGTACTGAGGAAAGTGAGCATAAAGCGGCTCTTCCGGCCCCGGAACCTTGCCCTCGGACAACGCAATTCCATAGAGCAGCCCGACCACCGATTTCGTCACCGAACGCAGATCGTGCAATGTGTCCGGCCCATGGGTCTGGAGCCCGAGCGGCCGGCCCCAGCGTTCGTCCTCGCCGGGGAAGTATACTTCTGCGAGCCTTTCGCCCTTCAAATCCACGATGGCACCGTGGAGCCCCGGGAGGGCACCGGCCTCGAAGCCGGACCGCAGCTTCTGATCGAGTGACTGAGCGTGAACTTGCAGCAGCGCGCCGATCCATAGGACGGCCGCGGCGAGCGGCAAAATAGCTGACCTCTTGAGCATGCAGAAACGTCGCATCCTCTCCCGCGAAACACAATCGGGCAAAAAAAGGGTCGGGCGGGCCAAAATGGAGGGTCTCGGCGCTTGCCATGCCGAGACCGACGATCCGATCCCGCCGGGCGCCCTTTGGCAGATCTCTGAGAGGGATCTCAGATAGATTTCAGATGAATGTCAGTGGCAGCCGTATTTTTCGACGAGATGGTCGACGATCACGGGGGCGGCCTCCGTCTGCGTCCAGGTGGCGGTGTCGGGCGCGGCCTTCTGGAAAGCGGCGATCAGCTCCTGGGCGCTGAGGCTGCCGGAGATGTCCTGGCACAGGAACGGCTTTTCGCCGGCGGCGAGGCGGGCGCGCTCGGCCGCCGCAAAACCTTCCACGAGCCCGCTCAGATAGGCGACCACCTCGTCGCGGGCCTCCTTGGAGGTGTCCGCCTGGACGAGACCCTGGACGACGGCCGCGACCGTGACCCGCGCCTTGGGGGAGGGCGCAGCCGCAGCGGGCGCGGCACAGGCGAGAGTGACCAGGCCTGCCGCGAGCGCAAGGCTGAGAGAGCGGCGGCCAAATGACATCGAGACGACCATCGGGAGCTCCATTGATTTGCCGATTCCTCCTTCTATAGCAGAAAGAAATTTCTGTAAAACAATAAAATAATCTTGCCGCGCAGGGAGGCCTGCGCTAGAGACGACGCGTCTTTCGTTGCTGGAGGTTTCCATGCAAGCTGATCTCGATGCCTCTCTCGGGCTGGAGCCGGGGCGGCCGCGCGAGGCGGCCTGGCGCATGCGCCTGCTTTGCCGGGCTCTCGCCGCGACCTGCGTGATCGTTGCGGTCACGCTGCCCGCGACGATCCTCTTCATGTGGATGTTTCAGGACGGGGAAACGCTTTATCGCGCCGCCCTTGCGGACCCTTCGGCGCAGATCTCCGCCCATGTGCCGCACGATCTCGCGCTCTGGCAGCGGCTTGCCGGCGCGGCGCTGACGCTCGTTCCCGCGGTCTTCACGGCCGTGGGTCTTCTCAAGGCGCGGCGGTGTTTCCGCCTCTTTGCCGCCGGCACCTATTTCGACCCGGAGGTGGTGCGTGGTTTGCGCGGATTTGCCGGCATGACGGCGGTTTCCGTGGCGCTCGGGCTTTTGATGCGCGCGCCGGCGAGCGCCGTCATTTCGCTGTCGAACCCGCCGGGCGAGCGCTTCGTGACGCTCGGGCTCGCAAGCGGCGATCTGAGAGATCTCTTCTTTGCCGGCATGGTGTGGGCGATCGCGGCGGTGATGGCGAAGGCGGTCGTTCTCGCCCGCGAAAATGCCGCGTTCGTGTGAGCGGGGCGGGAGGAATGTCGATCGTCGTCACGCTGGATGTCATGCTCGCGATGCGCAAGATGAAGTCGAAGGATCTCGCCGAGACGGTCGGCATCACCGAGGCGAACCTGTCGCTCCTGAAGCAGGGACGGGTGAAGGGCGTGCGCTTCGAAACGCTGGCCGCCATCTGCCGCGCGCTCGACTGCCAGCCGGGCGATCTCTTGCGATATGAGGACGAGGCCGGCCCGGCTGGCTGAAAGGTTTTTCGGGTTTTTGGTCGCCAGGCGGGGCGGCCGCGGGGAGCCCGGTGCCGCCCGGTCATGCGTGAGACGGCGCTCTAAGCGTCGAAGCTCGTCGAGCGGGAGAGGCCGTCCCAGGCGGCGAGCTCGGCCTGCATGGCCGCCAGCTTCTGCTCGACGAGCCCGAGCGCATCCTCGCCCAGAAACAGGCGCAGGGGCGGGGTCTCGGCCGCGACGAGAGCGAGGAGGGCATCTGCGGCCTTCTTCGGGTCGCCCGGCTGGTTGCCGCTCTTGGCCTGGCGGGCGGCGCGGATCGGGTCCATCACCTCGTCATAATCGGCGATGCTGCGCGGTGTGCGGTCCATCGAGCGGCCCGCCCAGTCGGTGCGGAACTGGCCGGGGGCGAGCGCCGTCACGCGGATGCCGAAGCCGGCGAGCTCCTTGCCGAGCGCTTCCGAAATGCCTTCGAGGGCGAATTTGCTGCCGCAGTAAAAGGCGATGCCCGGCATGGTGATGAAGCCGCCCATGGAGGTGACGTTGACGATGTGGCCGCGCCGGCGCTGACGCATGCCGGGGAGCACCGCCTTGATCATGGCGACGGGGCCGAAGACGTTGGCCGCGAACTGGCGCTGAAGATCGTCGATGGAAGATTCTTCGAGCACGCCTTCATGCCCATAGCCGGCATTGTTGACGAGAACATCGACGGGCCCCGCTGCCGTCTCCGCGCCGGCAACGGCATCCGGGATCGCGGCATAATCGGTGACATCGAGGAGGAGGGGATGGGCGCGATCGGGTGCGGCGGCGGCAAACCGCTCGCCGTCTTCCGCGCGCCGCACCGTGCCGACGACGCGGTGGCCGGCGGCAAGCGCGCCCTCCGCGAAGGCCCGTCCGAGACCCGAGCTGACGCCGGTGATGAGAAAGGTTTTTGTTGCCATATGGCTCATGCTAGCTCCTGATCCGATCAACAGATTATATCGTGATATAATTCCGCCATGCCGCGCCGCAAGTCCACACCCTCCCTCTCCGATGCAAAGGCCGGTCCGGCCGCACCCGCGGCTGCGTCTTCCGGGGCGAGCGCCTCCGGGGCCAAGACGTCCGCGAAACCCCGTCCGAGCGCGACCACCCGCGAGCGCGTGCTCGCGGCGGCCGAGCGACTGCTCGAGAAAGGCGAGCCCGCCTTTTCGATGCGCGAGCTGGCGGCCGAGGCGGGCGTGAGCTTTGCCACGCCCTTCAATCAGTTCGGCAGCAAGGCGGCGATCATGCACGCTTTGTCGGCGGAGCTGATCGCAGCGATGCATGCGCGCCTGGCGGCACGTGAACCGGGGGGCGACGCGGCCGCGCGCATTCTGGCGGCGGTTGCGATCGCCGCCTCCGTGATGCTGGAGCGGCCAGCGGTGAACCGAGTGATCATGGCAACGCTCGGTGCGCCCGAAGGCCATCCGGGTCAGGTTCTGGCGCTGTCGCGCGCCTATTGGGCGCGGGCTCTGGGTGAGGCCGAGGGGTTTTCAGATCCGCGGTGCGCGCGCGAGACCCTGCCCGATCAGCTGGCCTTCACGTTTCGCGGCATCCTGTCTTTCTGGACGGCGGGCGAAATCTCCGACGCGGAGCTTCGCGCCCGCACGGCCCGTGCTGCCGCAGCCTCGCTCCTGGGCTTCGCCGGCCCGGACCTGCACGACACGTTTCTGCGGGTTTTGACGCGGGCGGAGGTGTGAGGGCGCGCGATCGAGGCTCTGCGCCTGAGAGGGAGGACCACCCGGATCGCTCCCGGGGAAGCGGCATGCATCGGACCCGCGCCATGCCGGCCCGCCCGCTCAGAGCTCACCCGCATCCGCGCGCCTCACACCCGCAGCAACGCCTTCAGGTCCGGCAGGATTGCGGCGGCGGGAAGGTCGTGGTCTTCGTCGGCCTGCCCGGCGCGGGCGATCCACACCGTGCGGAAGCCATAGGCGGTGGGGCCGGCGATGCCTGGCGAAGCCCGCCGGGGTTGTGCTGGCGGCAAGTGGCATGGCCTCCGCATGAGGCTTGCCGAGGGTGGGGGTGAGGGGTGTCAGCTCAGAGGTCGGAATTGCCTCGATGTCCTGCCGTAAAGCTGCCATTCTGAATTCCCAGCATGCCTTCGGTGAACGTCGCATCTGTATAGCCATCCCTCCTGAACTGGACATCCATGCCCAAGAAGCGTTCGACCCTCCCCAAGAACTTCGAGGAGCTTCTCACCGAAGGTGACCTGGATCGGCTCAAGGCCGTGTTTGACAAGTGTGACCTCGATGCGCGAGGCGGCATTTTCAAGCAAAGCGCGTTGGCATTTGCCGAATGTCCCGACGAGTTGATGCGCTGGTTGGTGAGACGTGGCGCGGACCTGCATGCCGAGGACAAATATGGGGAAACGCCGCTCCATTCCCAGGCAGGTCATTGGCGCGGAAAGGTCGAAGCGCTGGTCACTTTAGGTGCGGACGTTGATCGCGGTGTGGGGAGCCGAAAAGGCACGCCACTTCATCGGGCATCCAGAGCCGGGCTGATTGCGAATGTCCGCCAGTTGTTGGCTGCGGGGGCAAGCGTCGATGCCTTGGACGGGGAGGGTCGGACTCCCTTGGAGCGCTGCTTCGAACACTGTACGAATGCAAATGTCGATCGAGCCGCCGATGTGGCGGCAGCCTTGTTGAACGCAGGCGCGCAGGCGACGTCTCGATGCCGAACGAGTGTTACACGCATCGGCGAGACCTTCGAATTCCATCGCGCTGGCTTCAATCCTGAGCGCGTCGATCAGGCAAGTCGGTCGCTTGAAGAGCTCTACCGCCTGTTTGATGTCACCCCGGTTCCTCGGCGCACCATGCACGACGGCACGTCGCCGATCATCGCTACTGCCGCGCGCTGGGAAGATCGCTTCAACGAACTATGGGAGCTCCTGGTGCCCTCGAGCGGCGCGGCGCAAACCGTCCAAGGCGAGGTCGTTCGCCTCGCGGGAAAAATTCAGCGCGAACTGGACGGCAATGGCGGCGCCAACTGGGATGACGACTTTCACCGAATGGCGGATGCTTGGCTCGTTCTTGTCGGGAGCGGCACGCCATTGGGCGGGGCAGATTTGGCGGAAGCCGGCAACCTCGTTGTCGACGCCAAGGCTCGTGGTGGTGATATGGAGCGTCTCTGTGCGCTCGCGGTTTCCTGGGTCGAACGCAATCCCGATCCGGTTCCGCTACCGCCGCCGCTCTATGCTCGTTGAAACCGGGTATTGAGTGGAAAGGAATGCCTGGAAGCGGCCCGTCCGGTTTCGACCTTTCTAAGACACCCGCTTGCTCTTTAGTGATGCCGCGAAGCGGCCGTTGCTACGACCTCCTGCCTCATTCACATTCGGCTCTGGCTAACTGACCCGGCGGAGTGCGTATGAGTGCCGGCCTGGTTCCTCATTGCTCCGCGAGCACCGCGCTTTGCACGAGATCGTACGCGCTTTGGCCGGGTAGGCGCGTGACGATCATGCTTAAAGGGCGGCCTTCTTCCTCGGCGATATTCGAATAGTAGCTCACGACGAACAAGCGTCCGTTGTTCCAGAACGTCTTGCCTTCGAGTGTTCCGGCACCCTCGCCTTTGGAATTGGTGACGGCGAAGCGAAAGGCTTCGCCCTTCAAGGTGCCATCGCTAGAGAGGTTGATCGGCTCACGCGATTGCAGTTTCGGCCTTGGCAAACCCTCGGATTGCCCCATCAGTTGACGCTGCGCCATCTCCACCCCCGCATCCAGCGGAATCGGCCCCTTAGGCGTATCGAAAACGGCAAGCCACACCAAAGCGCGGACGCCTCCGTCCCTTTGGTCAAGAAGATAGAGTTCTCTCGCGGCACCAGGCTTTTCGAAGTCGTTGAAGACCACCTTCAGCGGGCTCGGGACGGGCAGTTTTGTCGGCGCATCTCCGATCAGAACGTCGATCCATGTGGCTGCGTCGCCGTAACCGTCCGGTCGGCCGTCGTCAAAGTCGAGATTGGAAACGATCGGCAGGGCGACATCGAGCGCGGCATCGACACGCGCATTGAGATCAGCGGGCTCGCTCGCCGGCGCCAGAGGAAACTCGAAGGAATGGATGATCATGTCGTGCCCGCGCGTGCGGCAGTCCGCGAAGAAGCCCTGTTGGGGTCTGTCCTTTTCGTCGAATGTGGCGGACAGCAGCTGCGCGTGCGTCTGGTCGCGATTGGTATCGGCGATCAGCGTCCTGTACTCTTTAGCGGATAGAAACGCCTTACAGAGGCGGTTCGCAGCCCCCGTATCGCGAAGCTGAAACGCCGTGACCGTGCCATCGATCGCGCCGTAGGGGAAATCGAGAGCGTATTTCGCCACGACGCCGACATGACCGAACCCTTCGAAATTCGGCCCGTCGAGGGGAGCGGTCCGAATGCTGGCGTCTTCGGGCAGATAGGTCTCATAGTTGAAGCTGGGAGCCCCAAGGTCGATATCCGCGCGCTTCCATCCCTGCGCCTCGGCCTCTTCGTCCGTCCAGCGGACCGGCGGAAAGGGCACTCCGGCTTCATCGATTTTCGGCTCGGCGACCGCTGCGCCTGTCAAGGCAAGGAAACATCCCAGTTCGAGAAGGCGTTTGCGCATGTTTCGGTGCATGAACTTGATCCGTCACCAGCTCTGAACCGAGCTCCAGCACAAGAAGCTATCGCTGGCTTACGATCGATCAACGCTTCGCTTCACAATGCGTCTGAGGTCCGCAATCTGCTCGGGCGTCAACGCCCGCTTTGGAAGGACTTGGTAGTTGAAGCGCGAGGTCGCGAAAATAAAGACGTTCTTGTCCTCCCTGAGGAACACGTAATCCCGCCAGGCGTACCGACTGTGCGCGTTCTCCTGCGTGACCGTATAGAACTCATCGTCCCAGGACGCGGTGCCCGGTTCGGCGAGCAGCTTTTCCTGTTCCAGTCGCTTTCGGATGATGCGCGGTCCGAGAACCAGCGGAATACCGAAGAGCACCGCTCCCATGACGAAGCTGGCGAGCGACGCGGAAGCGGCAGCGGCGATGACTCCATCGAACCAAGTGCGCCAATCGGCATAGGTGAGGAGCATGAGCACGATGACGGTTCCCACCCAGATCGCCGCCAGTTTTGCGATCGTCTTCGACTGGCGATAGTTCCCGAATGCGTGCAGGCGCATAGCCTGCGTGAGATCGTCTTCCGTAATGGTGAATGTGGTTTGTTGCTTCATGGCGTCGTGTTCGCTCTACCCCAAATACCCCTTCATGGATGAGGATATAGGAATACAGACATGCTGTGCTGCGCCGATATCCGCTGGAGCTTCGTAGTTGTGGAGAAGTCGTGATTGAAAGGGCGGCTATTCTACTTCAACGCCGGAAGGCTGCCTGGCTGGGTTCCACCCTTCCACGATGTCGCCAGGCGACGGGGAGCGTCCACTTCGAAGGAGCCGCCTGGACCGTTTGAACGTTCGCCATGGGCGCATCGCCGTCGGGACGTAACGACCTTGCCGCCTCAATGCTTCTGGAAAAGCGAAAGGGCGCGGGTTGTCACCTCGCGCGCGTCACACCCTGAGCAACGCCTTGAGGTCCGGCAGGACGGCGGCGGCGGGGAGGGCGTGGTATTCGTCGGCCTGGCCGGAGCGGTTGATCCACACGGTGCGGAAGCCATAGGCGGTGGGGCCGGCGATGTCTGGCGAAGCCCGCTGGCCTGTCTCGACCGCCGGTGGCAGGGCCTCTGCACGAGGCTTTCCGAGGGTGGGGTTGAAGGGTGTCGGCTCAGAGGCCGGAATTGCCTCGATGTCCTGCCGTAAAGCTGCCATTCTGAATTCCCAGCATGCCTTCGGCGAGCGGGAGGCGAACGGTTTCCTCATGCCAAGCGAAGCCGCTTCTGGTGACGAGTTGGGTCTGCTGGCCACGGAGGACGATGTGCAGGCGGATCGCGTCACGGCGATCCTCTTTCGGGTCGCCCCGGGCGAACAGCCGCGCTCCTATGGCCTCGATGTCTCCCGTCACTTTTGCCATCCAGGGTTTTTCCCCTGTCTATGCCTGGACGTGGAGCACCGCCGTCGGCCTGTCGATCATCACGGCATTCATTGTGGCTGACATCGTACGTGGCCGAACAAAGCCTATGCCGCGAGTATCCTGAGACCTGTTACGTGACAGGTGTTGGTCTGGTCGCAAAATGCGTCGCAGGTTTCGGGGGTTTTCGCGAAGGGCGAGCCGCGTTGGTAAGCGTCCATGGGTGATAGCCTATTTTCTGGGGGTGAGTAATGATCCGTTTCTTCCGTATATTTTGGGCTGTGTTTTGGCGGTCGATCTTTGTTCTGGCAATAAACGCCGGAATAAACTATGGAATTGCGAGGATGGCCCGCTCTCTGTTTGTTCAGACTGATTTTTTTATAAAAACACGAGCTTCAATCGGCTTGCTCCCTGCAGTAATTATCTTCACGGCCTTGGCCGTGGGAGTCGGAAGAGGTCAAAGCATAATTCTTGAGAGGCGCTCGCCTATGTCTCTTGCGCAATGGCAACAAACCTATTTCGCCACGGCAGCGTGCGCTTTTATAGTAATGATAAGTATTTGTATTGTAGCATTAACAGCAAGTACGGACTTTTGGTTTGCTTTCCGTATGCTGTTCTCGCTCCCGATGTTCCTGCTCTTCTGGATTGGAGTTTCGATTTGGCAGACCAACTCGCGGAAGACCTGACGACATGGAGTGGACCCCGTTTCGCGGGACAGTCGGCGGTTGGGTGTAGGCACTGAGGCGCATGGAGTCCCGAGGCGATCGCTTGGGGCCTGTGGACGGGACGCATGCCGGGTCTGTCGCTCTACCTGCTCGGCGTCGGGTCGGTCGCGGGACTGGCCAATATCAGCTTCCTTCCCGGCACGAACTACGCGTCTCAGCTACTGAGAGGTGTATTCACTGACAACCTGCTCGCCCTCCAACCCGTGTTCGGAGCCATCGTCCGTCTCGCGGTGTCCGGCGAAATTCCCACAGCTTCCGCCCTGATGGGATGCCTACCAGCCTTACTGCCGTCCTTGCCATCGCGAATCCGAAACTCCGGTCGCGCCGCCACAACGCTCGCACCGACGAGGAAAGCGAGACTCTACTTGCGACGCCGAACCGGCCGAATACCAAGCCCTGAACGGCAGCTTCGACTCTACCGACATGCTTTAAGACGGACAGTCAGCAATCCACCCTTCCACGATGTCGCCAGGCGACGGGGAGCGTCCGCTTCGAAGGAGCCGCTTGGACCGTTTGAACGTTCGCCGTGGGCGCATCGCCGCCGGGATGTGACGACCTTGCCGCCTCAATGCTTCTGGAAAAGAGGCGCGTTCATCCGTCTTGTAGAGGCGGATGTCGTCGACGGTTAAGGCCCGTCCTCCTCGGCGATAAGTTCGATATCTCGCGCGCGAAGAGCCTTGAGGAGTTTGGCTCCAGGCTTGCTGTTTTCGAGCCCGCTGATCCGCTTGAGATTGGGAACGAGATCGAGATCGTTCGCGGCCTTCGCCGTGACCGGAACGGGGTCGTCTCCGGCTCCGGGGTCCCAGAACGGAAACAGGTGCTCGATGTAGCCCGGACCGCCATCGAGACCGCTCGATTGATGAAGCCTCTCGACCGTCGCGAGAAGGTCGTCGGAGATTGCGAGATCGCGGAAGTATCTGGCGACTTCGGGAATGATATCATAGCCGTCGTCCTCGACGGAGATCTCGCGCTTGTCGTACTCTTCCGCGAATTCGTGAACATCGAAGCGCGGCCGAAGGTCGTCTCGGCGATACATCAGCTCCTCGATGACGAGAAGCTTGAACCCGAAATCCTTGAAGCGTTTGTCGGCAGGTTTGGGCATCGCAAAGCGCCGCGGTCGCTCGGCATAGGATCGGGCTTCGTCGAGGAGGGTTGCGATGGGCGCGGTGGTGTCCCCGGGCAAAAGCTTGACGACCGTCTGCAGCGCGCGGCGCGTGGTGTGAGACACTGCAACGCGGCGCACGGCCTTGGCGCGCCGCCGGGCGAGCCAGCCGTCGAAATCCTGGCGCACCGCGTCAAGCTCGCGCTCGGACTTGACCAGCCGTTCCTCGTCGTTCGCCTTTTCTTGCGCAGCGGAAAAGCCAAGCGTTCCCCGGCAGGTGTTGGTTTCGATGCGGCGACGTTGGCGCTCCACCTCCTTCGCTATCCGGTCGATCGTGTCCTCTTGCGTCGTGGGTTCAAGTCCGAGCGCGGCAAGAACGAACTCTTCGACGAAAGGCACGGCACGTTCGCGGGGCCAGGATCGCCCGTCGTAGAGAGCTTTTGCGAGAATCGTCGGCGCCTGCGAATGGCGGGGATCGTCGCGGCGCGCATAAAAGCCGAGCATATCTTGCTGCATCCAACCCATGGCGCCTTCGGACACGCTTCGACGTTCCAGAACATAGAACCGGATGATCTCGGCAAAACGCTCGGCGCTTTCCGGCGCATCCGCCAGCAATGAGAGTGCTGCGATGCTATTCTGCCGCGGAAAGGCGCGGAAAAGCCTGGGTACGCGCAACGCCGCTTCCACGGCCTGCGGCCACGGGCGTCCTTCGAAAGGGCAGTGCCAACTGTAAATGTCGATCATGGCACCCGCGACATCGCCGAGGGTTCCGGTGTGGCGAAGCCGTGGCTTTGGGCACAGCCGCCGGTCGGGCATTTCGAGCGCACGATCGATCAGAGCGAGATGCTCCTCATGGCGTGCCAACAGGTGTTCAAAGGCTTCGGCGCGCCGACGCCCGAGAAAGGAACCCGACGAAAAGGCAAGCACGAAGCGATACTGATCGAGTGTGTCGGGCAGGAGCGTCGAAACGCCGTCCTCTTCCCCGAGGAGGGCGTGGACGGCTTGAAAATAGTGGCCGTAAAGCGCGGATATGACGCTCGCGTCCTTGGCAATCAGGTCGTTCAACTCCGCACGAAGCTGCTGGACCGCATCGAAATCGTCCGCGGGTGCGCGTAGGAACGACCGCACCGTCTCAACCAATGCTGCTTCATGATCCGCCAAACCGATCACTCCCCCGATACGCTGTGGTCTGCAAAACGACGATAAGGGATACGCGTTGCGAAATCAGGCGCTCTTCCTGTGCTCAGCCTCAGTTTTGCTGTTGGGCGGCGACGAATTCTTCGAAGCGTTGCTGCTCAAGGTCGTTTCAGCCAGCACCGCTCAAACCCGCATCCGCGCATCGCCTTCACACCCTGAGCAGCGCCTTCAAATCCGGGAGGACGGCGGCGGCGGGGAGGTCGTGGTATTCGTCGGCCTGGCCGGAGCGGTTGATCCACACGGTGCGGAAGCCATAGGCGGTGGCGCCGGCGATGTCCCAGCGGTTCGAGGATTGAAACGAGATCGCTTCCGGATAGACGCGGAAATAGGTGGTGGCGAGCTCGTAGGCGCGTTCATCCGTCTTGTAGAGGCGGATGTCGTCGACGGAGAGGACGGCATCGAAGAGTCCGTTGAGCCCGGCGGCGGCGATCGCCGCATCGAGCATGTCGCGCGTGCCGTTGGAGAGAATGGCGAGCTGGCATCCGGCCGCGCGCAGCCGGCTCAACGTCTCCGGCACCTCCGGATAGCAGTCGAGGCTGCGATAGGCGGCAAGAAGCGTCGGCTTCATGGAGGAATCGAGCGCGGGATAGGACTGGAAGGCGTGGTCGAGCGCGGTTTCCGTCAGCGTCCAGAAATCGACGTAGCGCCCCATCAGCGAGCGCACCCAGGAATATTCGAGCTGTTTGGCGCGCCAGTGATGGGAGAGTTTTTCCCAATCCGGCCCGACGGCTTCCGCATGCCGGCGCACGGCCGCATGCACGTCGAAGAGCGTGCCATAGGCATCGAAGACGAAGATCGATGGCTGCATGCGGCTTCCCCCTTGTCTCGCGCCCCTTGTCTCGCGCGCCGTCGGCTTTCGGGCGCCAAATCGCCGGCGCGCCCGCATTCCGGGCCCGCCCGCAGATGCCGCCCGTCGGCGGCTTGTGACGAGATAGGGTCTAGCAAGACGGCGGCATTCAGGCTACCGCCAGGAGTTCATATTGGCGGCGACGGGCGTCTTCGCCGCGCCCCGGCCGCGCCGCGAAAGACGTGGCGCAACCTCGCTGGAACGGGGTCGGGACGGGCGTTTTTGAAGGCGCGGGCCGTTCGCCGCAAAAAGCGACAGACGAGAGGCACGACATGGCTGAGTGGTCGAAAACCTGGACCTTTGTGGATGGCGACTGGCATGAGGGGAATGTCCCGCTCATCGGCCCGCGCAGCCATGCCATGTGGCTCGCCTCGATGGTTTTCGACGGGGCGCGGCGCTTTGAAGGCGTGATGCCCGACCTCGAATTGCATTGCGCGCGCGTCAATGCCTCGGCCACGGCCTTGGGGCTCGAGCCGAAGGTCGACGTGGAGACGATGGTGGGGCTCGCCAAAGAGGGCGCCAAGAAATTCGACGACGAGACGGCGCTCTATATCCGGCCGATGTACTGGGCGGAGGAGGGCGGCTTCATGTCGGTGCCGCCGCTCGCCTCGTCGACGCGCTTTTGCATGTGCATCTACGAGACGCCGGTTCTGGAGCCGAAAGGCTTTTCGCTGACGCTCTCGCCCTATCGCCGTCCGACCATCGAATGCGCGCCGACGAACGCCAAGGCGGGCGCGCTTTATCCCAACAACGGGCGGGCGATCTTGGAGGCGAAGTCGCGCGGCTTCGACAATGCGCTGGTGCGCGACATGCTGGGCAATGTCGCTGAGACCGGCACCTCCAACATTTTTATGGCGAAGGACGGGGTGGTGTTCACGCCGGCGCCGAACGGCACGTTCCTGAACGGCATCACGCGCCAGCGCGTCATCTATCTTCTGCGCCAAGCGGGCGTGGAGGTGCGCGAACAGGCGCTGACGATCACCGATTTCATGGCGGCCGACGAGATCTTTTCGAGCGGCAATTATTCCAAGGTCGTGCCCGTCAATCGCATCGAGGACCGCGATCTGCAGCCTGGCCCGATCGGCAACCGGGCGCGCGCGCTCTACTGGGAGTGGGCGCACGCCTGAGGCCGGCTGGTCGTCGTTGGTCCTGTTGGGGCCGCTGTCGTGGGGGCCGGTGTTCGGCCGTGTGTTGGAAGCGGCCGGCCGGAACCCCAGATAAAGCTGACGTCTGTTTTCAAGGGAGTTGTGTATGTCCCGCTTTCTGCCTGCCGCCGTTTCGGCCGCCGCCCTGTCCGGGCTTCTTCTTCTCGGCGGGACGGCGCCGGCCGACGCCACCTGGCTGCGTTTCGACGACGGCGTGGGGACCTGCAAGGCGCTGACGGCGCGCTATGATGCGAAAAGTCTGTGGTTCGGCTGGGTCGCCTCGCAGGGCCAGGGGCCGGCGGGCGGCGAACGCGGCAGCCGCCGCTTCTATGCCGAGGGCTGCTTCCGCACCAAGATCGAATGCCAGCGCTTCGTCAACGAAGGGCTGAGCTTCTCGCGCGGCCGGCTCATCGCCATGCAATGCGAGCCGGGCGTGCCGCCGCGCGCGCTCCGCTGAGGTTTTTTTGGGGGGGGGCGGGTTTCGTTGGCTCTCCGGCGCTTTTCTGGCTGGGTCCCAACTCGTTTTGGGGGGACCCCCACCCCTGTCCCCTCCCCACAAGGGGGAGGGGGACCGCGCGGCTGATGCCGGAGTTTTTTGGTGCGCCGCTGCGGGCTGGCGGAGGGGCCGGCCCTCTGCGGGGTCGATCGGCTCTCTTCTGGTTTGACCGACCCTTTTTGCGTTCGAGATGTCGTCGTTTTGGCGGGTGGTTCTGCCCGGCGGATGGGTGCGCTCCACCACCTCCCCCTTGTGGGGAGGTCGACGCGGCGGCGAAAGCCGCTAGCGTCGGGTGGGGGTGGCGGCGCTGATGGCCGTTCTCCGAAGTCAGCACTCGGGAAGGCTCCCACTTTTTGGGGGGACCCCCACCCCTAGCCCCTCCCCACAAGGGGGAGGGGGACCGCGCGGGTGATGCCGGAGTTTTTGGTGCGCCGCTGCGGGCTTGCGGAGGGGCCGGCCCTCTGAAGTCAGCACTCGGGCAGACGCCCACTTTTTTTGGGGGACCCCCACCCCTAACCCCTCCCCACAAGGGGGAGGGGGACCTTGCGGCTGACGCCGGAGTTTCGTCGGGCCGCCCGGTCAAGGGGCGCATGATCAAGGGGCTGGATGATCAAGAGGCTGGCGGGTCAAGGGGATGATCCGGGGATAAGTCTCGCCTGGGGGCGGTTCAGCTTTTCGGGGCTGCCTTTCCGGTCCACGCTTTATCCTCCGGTGTTGTCCGCGCCGCTGCCTCCGCTTTTGCCGGCGCCGAGGGGCGGGATGGCTTTGAGGTAGGCGGCGATGGCGGCGCGGTCTTCGGGCGGGAGTTTCGCGAGGTTTTCCTGCACCGGCACCATCGGCCCGCCGACGCTGTCGAAATCGGGCGTGAAGCCGCTTTCGAAATAATAGGTGAGGTCGGAGAGGCTCCAGCCGCCGATGCCGTCATCGGACGGGGTGATGTTGGGGATGCGGCCTTTGCCTTCCGGGTTCGGCGCGCCGGCGAGCCAGCGATCGGTCTCAAGCCCGCCAAACGCATCGCGCGGCGTGTGGCACTGGGCGCAATGGCCGGGGCCTTCGACGAGGTAGCGCCCGCGCATGAGCTCGTCGTTGCTCTCATCGACGGCGATCACCGGCGCGTCGGAGAGATAAAGCCGCTTCCACAGGCCGATGCCGCGGCGCAGCGAATAGGGGAAGGGGAGGTCGTGGCCCGCGACCCGGTTTGCGCTCGCCGGAAGCGTGTCGAGATAGGCCTTGAGATCGAGAAGATCGGTGAGGCTCATCTTGGCGTAGGAGGTGTAGGGAAAGGCCGGATAAAGATGCGCGCCCGACGGCGAGAGCCCGCGCTTCATCGCATTGACGAAATCGATGTCGCTCCAGGAGCCGATGCCGGCTTCGCCGTCTGAGGAAATGTTCGGCACGCGGAAGAGGCCGAAATCGGTGTCGAGCTCGAGCCCGCCGGAGAGCACGAGCTTTGCCTCGCCTTCCGCTTTGGGCGCGGCATGGCAGGAGGCGCAGCTGCCCGCCAGGAACAGGCGCTCGCCATTGGCGACATCGGGCTCATGCGCGGGAAGCGCCGCGGCCGCGAGCGGCCACGGCATCGTTACGACATAGAAGCCGACGAGTGCCGCGGCCGCCAGGACGACGACCGCTGCCAGAAGCTTTTTCGCCACGAAAACCTCAGTCCTTTTTCACGCGATAATCTTCGTGACAGGATTTGCAGTTCTTCGCGACCTTGCCGAACGTCTCCTTGAAGGCGTCGAGATCCTGCGGCTTCGCTTTCACGGCCGCGGCGGTCGCCTCTTGCAGATCGCCGATCTTGGCGTGGAAGCCGTCCATATCCTGCCAGATCTTGGGCGAGGCTTCGGTGTCGCCGGTGTCCGAGCCTTCCGGGAAATAATGCCCGAACGTGTGGGCGCCGGCATCGAGGGTGGCGAGGACGAGCTGGCCGACCGCGGGATTGTAGGGGATTTCGCCCTTGATCATGCCGCCGCCGACCTTGGCGGAGGCCCCGAAGGATTCCATGATCGTCTGGCGCGTCTTGATGGGGTCGTCGGTGCCGCTGGATGCCGCGTCTTGGGCATGGGCGGCGAAGCCCGCGACAGAGGCCGCGGTGAGGGCGCCGGCGATGGCGAGGGAGATGCTGCGAAGCATGAGGCTGCCTCCTGTTTGTCTTGGACAGGTCTAGTTATAGGGGGCGGTTTCGCGGCAGCCAGCGGCAGAGACCGCGACGGCGCCCCTTCACGCAGGCGTGACGGCGCGCGAGCGATCGGGAGGTTTCGTGATGGCGGCATTGAGAAGCTTTGGGGCGGCGCAGGGGCGCGGGGCGCAAGGTGAACCGCGCGCGGCGGCGAAGGCCGGGGTTTTGGCCGGGGTCTCTGCCGCTGTCGGGGTGGCGGCTCGGGCGGTGGTCTTGGCGGGGGGCCTGGCGACCCTCGTGGTGGCGGGTGCGCTCACGGCGACGCCCGCGGCGGCCGTGGTCGGCCACCCGCCGGCACCCGAAGGCGGCGGCGCCTGCGAGGCGGGCGGCTGGAGCTGGGTCGGGACGTTTTCCGGCACGAGGGAAGACCCGATGAACGACTGGCGCCGCCCGGTCTTCCTGCGCGCCTGCTTCCCCAACGAATACACCTGCCGCCGCTGGGTGAACTCGGTGCAGACCTGGGCCGAAGCGCCGGGGCTGATGCGGTGTGAGAGGATCAAGTAAGTTGCCATTCGCAGGACGGGCCGGGCACGAAGCATGGCTTCAAGCCGCTCGGCAGCTGGCGAATTCGCCAACGTGATCGATGGGGCGCAGGCGGAGTATCTGCTAATGTCCGATGCGATGGCCACTCTCGCGCGGATCCCCGACGGCCCGTCGACCGGCTCTTCCGGCGCCGAAAGCGGGGTGGTGAGGGGCGGTAAGACGGTGATAGTACTTCCTAATACGTCTCTAGCATGTCGCAGCACTCGACAGCGTACAGTTGCCTTCCCTGTCGGCCCATCAGGTAGTGGACTGCCTACATATCTCACTCGTTTATCTAGATTGTCGGGGACCCTTCCAAGCGGCGAATCTCGTTCCTCAGAGCGTTCACTTCCTTGTCGTGGACGTGATTGAAATCGCGATGGCTGGCGTAGAAGACGTTTATCGCCTCATCGCGCCGCTCAACTTTCTCCGGATCGATAGCCTCTCAGCAGGCTCTAAATGCCTCTGCAACCGCCCTGCCTTTTTCGAGCATATCGGAGATATGCGCTTGGAGATCGTCTCCACAGGCTCCCCTGCATTCTTCAACGGTGCTGGAAAGCGATGCAACCGACTTGACGCGGCTAGTTTGGTTTTGGGGACTATCTTTAAAGGTCTGAAGTTCGCGAATGCAGGCCGCCAACTCCTCCGAATAGGCTTTCGAACGGTCCAGTTGTCTCAATGTCTGGCGCAGCCGATCGGCTCGCATCATGGCGGTTTGATGAGCGATTTCGCGAAGCGTGTCGTTGAGTGTTCGAAGCGTCAGCGCCGCGGCTAGAACCGCGAGAGCGCCAGCCAGCAACGTCTGCCATTTATGAGCGGCCACGATGAATTGGCAGAAGAGACCCTGACCGTCGATGGCCACGCAGGCCGTCGTGCCTCCCCATAGACCGAGTACGAGAGCGACCGTCACGCCAATGAGGGCTGCATACGCCGAAATGCTTTTCATTATGCCAACGTTAGGTTTGCCGGCTTCTCCGCAAAGCTGTTCGGAGAACGCTAGTGCCGGACGGTAGGAATTCGGCCGAAAAGCAGGAGCGGTTCGCCCTGCCAGAAGACCGAGACGTCCTGGCTCAGCCCATTCACGGCATGGTAGAGAGCTGCGAATGGGTCTTCGGACGCAGCGATACCCAACTGCGCGCGGATCTCCCGCCGCGCTGCGCCGGGCGTGGCAATCGAGAGGCCAGCCGATCCGTAAGGCCAGGGTGCATCAAGATCCGCTTCGAAACCGTTTTTTTGCAAAAAAGCTTCCCAGTCAGCGCGGGCACGGGCGATGTCGGCTTCTCCAACAAATCGCAGAGCGTCGCGCCAGATCGGCAGACCCGTGGCGATCGCAATAAACGTGTCAAAATCAGGTGCGACGATGCCGTACAACCCCTCCGAATCGATCAGGAGGATCCGCCCATCCGGCGTCACGCTGAAAAAGCCGCCAGATCCATCCATCGCGAAGGGCCGCGCCTCCGGAGGCTCGATCCGGTAATCATCGAGGATGATCTTTGACGGCCGCACCAGCTCAAGCTCGACGATCTCCTCGATCTCGGGTTTGAGCGGTGAGGCCTCGATTCGTTCGGTGATCTCGTCCGCTTTCATGGTTCCTCCCGAAGCCGAAACGTTGCTCACAATGATGCCTGCGATGACGCAGGACATGAAAACGACAAGTTGCAATCGTGTCCGCATGCCGCACCTGCTCCTGACGCCATTTATCGATTCTCTCATCTTGCTAACCCATCACGCAATCGAATGTCGGCGTCCGGGGGATCAAGGCGCCAGCTCAGGTGCAGCCTGGGCCGGATGCAACCGCCGCGGCCGTTCCGGGTTCTCCCTCGGCATTTTGGGAGGGGCGGGGTTCATGAGACGGGTTGTTTTTGCGCTTGCGGCATTCGTCGCCTCGGCCGGGTGTCTTCCGGCGGCGGCGCAGTCCGGTGCGCGTGAGCAGGCGGAGAGGGCGGCCGCCGGAGCGCGGGCGGAGCGTTCGGCGGACGCCGCCTTGGTCGAGGCGGTGCGGGCTGTCGGGATGCGCATCCGCGCCTGCTGGAACCCGCCGCTGGCCTCGTCGGGCGCGCGCGCCGTCGTCTCCTTTGAGGTTGGGGAAGAGGGACGGCTCGTCGGCGAGCCGCACGTCGAGGAGGCGGATGCAGGTGCCGCATCTGGGGCCGCCTCGGGGGGCGCTGGCGTCTCTGGGGCCGACCAGGCTTTTGCGCTCTCCGCGGTGCGTGCCGTTCGCAACTGCGCGCCCTATCCGGAGATCCCGCCGGGCGAGACCGTCAGGGCGCCGTTCGTGTTCGTGGCCGAAGGCGGCGGCGACGATGCCGACACAGGGGCGGATGCGAACACTGCCTCCGATGCGAACACGGCCACCGATGCGAACACTGGCACCGACGCGAACACTGGCACCGACGCGACCCCCGGCGCCGACAGCGCAGGCATGTCGGCCGCGCGCAGGATGGAGGTCGGAGGACGCAGCTTCGGCTATCGTGTGCCGCCCGGTTTCTGCCGGGTCGAGGCTGCGATTTCACCCTATGACGCGGTCCTGCTCGAGCGTCTCGAGCCGCCGAAAGGGCGCGGCGCGACCTTGGTGGCGCTCGAAGCGGATTGCGATGAGCTTGAAGCGGCGCGGGCCGGTGCCGACGTCAAGCCGCGCCGGCTCATCTCCATCGTCGCGATGATCGACGGTGCCGGCACTATTGTCGTCGACGACAAGACGCCGCGCGAGGAATTCCTGAAGACGATGAGGGCGCGTTTTTCCGATATGGCGCCGCTCGGGGAGAATGACGATGCGGAGTGGGAGGGGTCGCGCCGGCTCGGCCACACCGACGAGGCGGTGGTCGTCGTCCACCAAAATCCGGGCGGCGACGGTCGCTCGGCCATCAACCTGGCGAACGCCTATACGCTCGTGCGGGGCGTGCCCTTCATCGTCAACATGCTGGCGGCCGATCGGAGCGAGAGTGTTGCGACGGCGGCCGACATGGCGAACGCCGTCGTGCACACGATGGTCGTCATGTCGGAGCCCGAGCGAGGAGAGGAGACGGGGGAAGGCGACGCGCCCGCCATCGAGCGCTGAACAGCTATTTCGGGGCGCCCTGCGTCTCGGCCGCGCGCAGGCCGACGGACATGCGCGGTCTCCGCGGACCTCTCGCCAATCATGCGCGGGCGCCTATGATGCGGGTTTCGCGATGCCAGGGGATTCAGTTTCGCGATGCCAGGGATTCAGGCGCGTGCCGGTGTCTCGACGGCCAGGGGAAGGGACATTCGATCATGACCACGGGAGGCGCAAGCGCGGCGGAGGGGCCGTTCGTGTTTCGGCTGAAGCTTCCCGCGGGTGTCGAGGCGTGGATTTATCCCTCCGCCTTGGTCGTGGCGGTGGTCTTCAGCGCGCTCGTTGTCTATCACCACGCGCATCAGTCGGTCGCCCTCGCGGTCATCCTTCTGATCGGTCTGGTTCTGTCGGATCTCGCGCATCCGATAGCGGCGCGCGGCTTCGGGCTCACGTGCGATCTGATCGTCCTGTCGGTCGACGGGGCGTTCGGCTTCCTCGAAGAGCCGGAGTTGCGGAGGAGCGCGATCGCCTTCGCTGGTCCAGCGCGCGAAGACCCGATGAACGACATCGATCTGTATCCAGCCTGACCGACGCTCTGCGTTCGCGTCCGGCGGGCATCCGTCCTTGTCAAAGCAATTCGAGTGTCGGCCGAAATTCCTGCGCGGATGTCTCGGCGAGGGTGGCCGCGCGGCTGGAGGGGTGGTTTTGCAGGTAGTTTTCGATGAGGCGGAAGCCGAGGGAATAGCCGAGCCATCTTGGCAGGTCGCCTCGGCCGTAGAACCAGGCTTCATGGTTATAGTCTGTTCTGTCCCATTCGTCCGCCACGCGCGCCGAATGGGGGCGGATGTCATCGTCTGGCAGCCGCTCCCAGGGTTCTGGCGGGCCGCCAAAAAGCTCTTGAACGAAATGGCCTGCCAGTCCTTCCGAGACCAGCGCCTCGCCCAATGATGAGCCATAGCCGGGTCCGTCCCAACGCGCAGCGTGATGAAGCTCGTGGGCGAACATGCGCTCCAGAGACATGTCCGCGTTGGGGCGGAGGGCTGGATTGCCGGGATCCACGGTGACGAAAATGACGCCAGGCTTGGGCGAGCGACCGACATGTCCCTTCTCGGGGATGACCCATGTCCCGCTTTGCACCACGACATCCAGGGGCTGGAGCGGCATGAGGGCCGCCCCCTTCTCGTGCGTGGCCGTCAGGGTGTGGCGGAGCCAGGCACGGATGTCCGCGAGGGTGCCGCGCGCATCGAGGACATGGAGTGTGAGCGAGGACATGCCGGCAGCATAGCGCATCATCCGGCCTGCCGAGCATTGGCTTTCGGATTGCCCGAATGGCGCCGGGGCGCGACAGGACGCTTGGTTCCAGACTGTATGGGGGGAAAGGGGTCGGTCCGCGTCCGAAGCCGATCCTGGGAAATCGGTCGCTCAGACGGCGATGTGATGGCTGACCAGGTCACGGCCGACAAGGCGGTGAACCATGATCATTGGAGGTTCGTGGACGACGGGCACATCCGGTCCGCCGAACCAGAGCGGATTGGCGGGGCAGATCGAGCCGCAGATATGCGCGGGAACTCCGCCGAGAAGGCTGGTCATAGGCCGGTGAACGTGGCCGGAAGAGATGGCGAGCGGCCGGTGCGGCCGTCGTCGAAGCAGGTCGCCGAACTCCCTTGCTCCTTGCGCCATGACCGCGTCCATCGGTGCGATGCCGCTGGCAAAAAGGTGATGATGCGAAAAGACGAGCGATGCATCGGCCCGCGGCGCGTCCAACACCTCTTCGACCCAGTTGAGGTGTGGGGCGACGTCACCCGCGGACGTGTCGTTCAATGTCGTATCGATGCCGATGAGCCGCACACCACCGATCTCGGCCACAAAGTGCATGGCATCGCCGCGCGCAACAGAACCGGGACGGTCCGAAAATGTCGCCCGCATGGCGCTGCGGTCATCCGAGTTGCCGGGCAGGAGCAGGACGGGGCAGCGCAATTCGCCGAGGCGGGCAGCGATTTCCCTGTATTCTTCGCTTGAGCCGTCTTCGATGAGATCGCCCGACATGACGAGTGCGTCGAGGTCGAGCCCGTCAAGCCATGACAGCGCGCGGGCGAACCTTGTCATATTGTCATTGTCCGGCGCTGCATGGATGTCGGAGATCTGCGCTATGATCATCGGGGCGTCCTCCATCGGCGGCGGCAGGACGTTACCACATGGCCGAGGCCGGATGACGGAAACGCGAGGTTCTCTGAAACGCTCGCCAGTCATGCGCGGGGGCCTATGATGCGGAGGACCGGGGGATCTGGATGACACGGGATGCGGACGTCAGGCGTCGGGTTCGTCCGGGGCGGCGGCTCCGCAACTGGCCGGGATGAGGGGCATTCGATCATGACCACGGGAGGCGCAAGCGCGGCGGAGGGGCCGTTCGCGTTTCGGCTGAAGCTTCCTGCGGGCGTCGAGGCGTGGGTTTATCCCTCCGCTTTGGTCGTGGCGGTGGTTTTTAGCGCGCTCGTTGCCTATCACCATGCGCATCAACCCGTCGCGCTCGCGGTCATCCTTCTCGTCGGTCTCGTTCTGTCGGATCTCGCGCACGAACTCGCGCATCTGATCACCGCGCGCGGCTTCGGGCTCGCCTGCGATCGGATCGTCCTGTCGGTCGACGGGGCCTTCGTTTTTCTCGAAGAGCCGAAGTCGCGGAGAAGTACGATCGCGATCGCCTTCGCGGGCCCGGCGGCGAACCTTGTCATTGCGGGCGTCGCGTTCGCGATCTGGGGCTTGAGCCCGTCTGCGCCGGTGCAGCATCTGCCGGGCTTTGCGACGCCGCTGCCCGCGTCCCCGACGCTCGCGCACGAGGCGGCGTTCTTTCTCGGCCTCTTCAATCTGGCTTTCGGGCTCGCCAATCTCGCGCCGGCCGTTCCAACCGATGGCGGCGTCATTCTCTGGTCGGCGTTGCCACGACGGGTGTCGGAAAGGACTGCGCGCCTGATCGTGTCAGCCCTCGGGCTCGTCTTTGCCGTCGTCTCGACCGTGGTGCTGATCGCGAGCGTTCTTGCGATGGTGCCGCTTTATCTGCCGCCGTCCTTCGGCGACAATTTTCGCGAGTTCCGCCGCGCCTGGCGGATGGTGCCGGGTTAGCACCGAAGGATGGCGTCTCTCAGCCGGCACCAGTTTTCAGACGCAAAATTCGTGAGTTCCTCCCCGCCAAGCCCGCAGTTTTCGATGAAGGCGCGGGCCTGCCGCTCCGGGCGGTACTGGTAGGGAAAGTCTGCGGAGAACAGCAACCGATCGGGCCCGACCACGCCCCGTGCGCGGCGCAGATGTTCCGCCGAGAACATCCCACTCGCGCCCAGATAGACGTTCCGGCGCAGATAGGTGTCCAACGGATGGGCAAGTTCAGAGACCGCGTCGAGCGCACGCAACCGGTCGACGTAATAAAGGACGAGCTCGCCCCAATGGCCGAGAAGGACCGGCAGATCGGGGTGCCGGTCGAAGAGCCCCGACAGAAGCAGGCGGATGAACTGGATGCCCGCATCGAGATGCCAGCCGATCGCATAGCCGGCCAGGGCCATCTCGACCCTGTCGCCGAAACCCGAGAACCAGGCGGTGCGCACCCCCTCCGGCACGACGCGCGGATGCAGCAGGAGCGGCACGCTGCGCCGGCCCGCAACCTCGAAGATCGGCGCGAAATCGGGATGGTCGAGGTGGTGTTCACCCACCCGTCCGCACAGCATCGCTCCGGTGAAGCCGAGCTCGACGATGCAGCGTTCAAGCTCCGCCGCCGCGGCCTCGGGCCGGGCGACCGGGAGCGTCGCCATCGCCTCGAACCGGTCTGGATGGCGCGCGACCGCTTCGGCCAGCGTATCGTTCACCCGCCGCGCAATGTCGACGCTTTCGGCCCCAAGGTCGTGGAGCGCCGGCGTGGTCAAGGACAGGACCTGCACGTCGACGCCGGCCTCGTCCATCAGCGCGATGCGGTCCTTGGAGAGGTCGAGCAGCCGTTTCGCAATGTCACCGATCTGGTGATAGGCGACGCCCGGATCGCGGCTTTCCAGTCCGAGCCTGGACCAGGCGTCGATGACTTCGGCGGTCGCCATATGCTCTTCGGTGGCGATGATCTTCACAGGCTCGCCACGCAAAAGGGGCTCACCATGCAAGAGGGTCACCACGCCACCGTGCAACCGTCGCGATCCTCGTAGCGCAGGCCGGGCCTTCCCGTCTGCGCAAGGAGAAGATCGACGAGCTTGGGCGCCGATTCTACGAGCGTGTAGCGCGCTTCCGCCCCGCCCAGCTCCGTCTTGATCCAGCCGGGCGCGATCAGCAGCATCGGGTGCGTATTTCCGGCGCGGATCGCATAGCTTCGCATGTGCTGGTTCAGCGCTGCCTTCGAGCCGCGATAGACCTCGTGGCCGCCGCGCGTGTTCTCGGCGATGCTGCCCTGGCCAGAGGACATGACGGAGATGGTTCCTTCGGGGGTCGTGAGGTCGGCCAAGGTCTCGACCACCCGCATCGGGCTGAGCGCGTTGGTGACCATGACGCGGATGAATTCCTCCGTCGAGGTCTCGGCGATCGTCTCGCTCTGGTTGGCGTTCGCCGTTCCGGCGTTCACGAGCAGGATGTCGTAGCGCCGGTCCTGAAGCTTCTCGCGCAGAGCCTCGATCTGGGTGGGCACGGTGATGTCCAGCGAGGCGATCTCGACCGCCTCGGGGTGCTCGTCGCGCAGCGCGTGCAGGGGCGTTCCGGCGGTGTGCCGGACCGTGCCGGTCACATGCCAGCCGCGCCCCACGAACTCACGTGAAAGGGCATGACCGATCCCGCGGGACGCGCCGATGATGAGAATGCCTTGCATGGGATGTCTCCGTTGCCAGTTCGAACAATGTTCTCTGCAAGCTAGGGAGCAAAAGATGGTTTCGCGAGACGCATCACCTTCAAAAACAAATTGCGCGCCATGCAAGTCTTGCCCATACCCGGGGCATGGCAAATACGGATCTCAACCTGTTGCGGGCGCTCGATGCCCTGCTCGCGACCGGCAGCGTGACCGAAGCGGCCGCACGTCTTGGCCTGAGCGTATCGGCGATGAGCCGCAATCTGGCGCGATTGCGCAAGGTCACCGGAGACCCGCTGCTCGTGCGCGCCGGATCGCGGCTGGTGCCATCTCCACGTGCCGTCGCCTTGTCCGCCGAAGTGCCCGCGCTGCTGGCTCGGGTCGAGAGCGCGCTCGCCCGGGACGAGCATGGTCTCGAGCTTGAGACGCTCAGCCGGACCTTTTCGCTCCGCGCCAATGAGGGGTTCATCCACCGCTTTGCCGCGCCCCTGCTCCAAAGGATGCTCTCGGCGGCACCGCAGACCCGTCTGAAGCTGGCGGCGAAACGGGTGAAGGATGGGGCGCCGCTGCGCGAAGGCACCGCGGATTTGGAGATCGGCGTGTTAGGGGATTTCGCGCCGGAAATCCTGACCCGGCGGCTTTTCGATGACGAGTTCATCGCTGCCGCGCGTCCCGGTCACGCTTTGCTCGATGCGCCGGTCACGCCGGAGCGCTTTGCGAATTGCCTGCATGTGGTCGCGTCCCGACGCGGCCAGACGACTGGGCCGGTGGATGAGGCGTTGGCCCGCCTCGGCCTTGTTCGACAGGTGGTGGCGGTCGTACCGGGATTTCCCGACGCGATGGAGATCGCACGCCGGTCCGATGTGATCGCGCAGATCCCCCGCTCCGTCCTGAGCTCCGATCTGGTCGGAATAGAACTGCCGGTGTCGGTGCCGGGCATTTCCGTATCCGCCATGTGGCATCCGAGGTTCGATGTCGACCCCGAACAGAAATGGTTCCGGGAGATGGTCTTCGAGACGGTGCTGAAATCCCCCGGCGAGCCCTCCTGACGAGCGCGCCGTCCTTCTGTCGGCTTCGGTGTCACGTTCTGGGCGGTCCGGTCGCCGCTCTCTCCTCACCGATAGACCATGTCGATGCAGTCGAAGGCGCCGAGCGCGTGGTCTTCGCGGAAATGCTGGTGGTCGGCCTGGAGGCGGTCGGCGGCTTCTTCGGCGAAGCGCACGAGATCGGCGATGAAGAGTTTTCGCGGTGTGGCGGCGGCGATGATCGAGGGCTCGACGTCATAATCGATCTGGCCGAGATCGTCTGAGAGCGCATGCGCCTTGGCGAGCGCTGCGCCGCAGACTTCGGCGTAATCCTTCCAGGTGCCGTAGCTCAATTCGTCGAGATCGATGTCGTCGCGGAAGGGGGCGCGCTCGCGGCTCATGAAGCTCTCGCCGTCGATTTCGACGGCGCCGTAAAAGATGTCGCCATGGGCGAGCTGCACGGCCTGGCCGTGGACGATGCGGTCGGCCTTGGCGCCGGCATGAAATTCGGAGGGCGGGGTGAGCCCGTCGAGGGCGGAGCGGCGGGCGCGCTTGAACTCGATGATGATGTCGTCGGTGGCGTTCTTCGACGGGCCTTCGATGAGGACGTAATAGCGCGGCAGGCCGAGCGAGGCCGTGCCCTGGCCGTGGCGCACGCACACATCCTTGACCTTGAGCTCGCCGGCGCGGTCGGGCGCGTCGATCCCGTTCGATTTCGCCAGATCGTCGACCGCCTTCTGGAATTTTGTCACCTGACCCGAGATCGGCTGCAGCTCGTCGCTCGCCTTGAAGCCACGGCCGGAACTCTTGAGGTAATCCGCCCACAGCCAGTCGTGGCGGTCCTCCCAGGCTCCCTTGAAGAGGCGGCGGATGACTTTCGGGGAATTGTCCATGCGGTAATCGTCGTTCTTCTCCGTCGCGTGTTCGGCATAGGCCTCCATCGCCTTGAGGTAGCCTTTGACGAATTTCTTCACGACCTTGCGCCGCTTCTTGCGGGTGAGGCCGCCTTCCTCGCGCGCGGCGATCCAGAAGCCGACGGCGCCGCGTTTGATGTCGAAGGTGAAGGGCGCGTAGATCGTCTCGTCGAAATCGTTGACGCCGAAAATGGGCGCGCCGTTTTCATCCGGCATGACGCCGAAATTCTCCGGATGCACGTCGCCGAGTGCCATGACGGAAGGCATGTTGGCATCCTGGCCCGCCAGATCGCGGTAGAAGAGAAGCGCCGTGCCGCGGAAGAACTTGAAGAAATCGTCGGCGAGTTCGTCGAATTTCGCCCGCGCGCCGTGGTTGCGCTGCTCGATGCGCTGGGCGTGGTCTTCCCGCAGGGTGGAGCGGACATGCTCGCGCCGCGCCTGCCCGGTGAGGAGCACGGGCGGGACGATATGCTCGCCGGAGGCGATGCGCTGGGCGAGGTCGCGAAAGGCGTCGCGCTGGCCGCTCGCCTTGCGGGCGGGCTTGATGTCGGCGGATTGGGTTTCCGTATCCGCCGTTTCTGTCGCCGGCGTGTCGGTTGACGGCTTTCTCTTCGCTTCGGCCATGGTCGCTCTTTCCTCTGGCGTCAGCTTGAAAACGCAAACCAGGAGTTGCCGTTCCGAGGGCGACTTTCCGGGGGACCGTTCGGGGTGACCGTTCGGGACCGGGGCTCTCCAGGGTCGTGACGCTGCAGGCCTGTCTCTGAGGCCGGACCATCGCGCCGGCTGTGGGCTTCCTGCACCAATCTCTCTGAAATGTGCCATTCCGCCGGGGAATGTCTGTCTGCCTGCGGCCTCTGCCTTGCGTTTTCAGCTTCAAGCAGGCTTTGGATGCTTTCCAGGTTCGGCAACCCCAGTTTGGCAGCACGTGCCGCTAGGTGTTGCCTACGGATTGCGTCTGCCCCCGCAGGAGGCGATGGGGGGTGGAGGTGAGAGCGGACATTTGGGTCGCGATGGTGGGCACGATCGCGGCGGGATGAAAGGCTGGAAGCGGCAGATCGGCATGGGCGGGCCGGATCGACCGGGACCGGATGCAGTGGGAACAGAATGTTGACGGGACCGAACCCGAGAATGTCGCCTCGCCTTATGGGGATTGTTCGCAGCGGCCTCGCGTTGATCGTGGCGGCGCTCATCGTCATCGCTTCGGCCGCGCCGGGCCGCGCCGTCGAATTGAGCGAGACCGAACGCCAATGGGTGGCCGAGCATCCGACCGTCACCGTCGGTGTCGTCGCCGACAACGAGCCCTATTCGTTTTTCCGCAACGGCTCGATGATGGGCTGGACGCTCGATGTGCTCGACCGCATCGAGGTGGAAAGCGGCCTCACCTTCGTGCCGCGCATGGGCACCTGGCCGGAGATTTACGGCAATTTCCGCGCCGGCCGGCTCGAGGTCGTTGCCGACATCTCCCTGACCGAGGCGCGCCTGCCTTTCATCGCCTTCACCGATCCCTATCACCAGCGCCGCACGGTGATCTTCCAGAACGTCGACCATCCGCTCGCGCCGCCGATCGATGTGGAGGCGCTGTCGAAGAAGCGCATCGGCGTCATCAAGGACATTTATTACGGCGGCGCCCTGCGCAAGGCGGGCATCGAACCCGTCGAATACGACACCTACCGCGATCTGATGGCGGCGCTCGCCTTCGGCTGGGTCGATGCCGTGATCGCGGCGGAGATGACGGGCAATTTCTTCGCCCGCGAGAACGGCTTTTCCAATGTGGAAGCGGTCGGGCCGGTCCCGATCGCCGGCGTGTCGCTCGAAGATTTCCGCCTGGGCGTGCTGAAAGCGGAAGCCGAACATGTCGGGGGAGATGCCGGGAACGCATCGCAGAGGGCCGCTGAGGGCGTGGCGGCCGAGGCCGCGCGCGACCGCGACCGGGAGATGCTGCACGAGATTTTGGCGAAGGCCGTCGCCGCACTGCCTACGGAAGAGCTCGCTGCCATCACCGAGCGTTGGCTCAGCTATCGCAGCGGCCGGGTGTTTTCCGCAGGGCCCCTGCGCCTTCTGCCGGAAGAGCAGCAATTCGTCGCCAATGCGCCGCCTTTGAAGGTCGGCTTCATCAGCGATTACGAGCCTTTGAGTTTCTTGCGCGACGGCAGGGGGCAGGGGTTTGCGGTCGATCTGATGCATGAGATCTCCGCCGCGACGGGGCTTGCCATGATCCCCGTCTACGACAGCGGGGCGAACATTCTGCAGGCGTTTCGCGACGGCGACATCGACATCATGAGCAACATGTCGCGCACGGCCGAGCGCGAAGACTACACGCTCTTCACGCGCGAATATCACCGCATCCCGAACGCCGTCTTCGTGCGCTCCGGCTTCGGCCCCTATCGCGGTCTCGAATCGCTCGAGGGCCACAGCGTCGGCATCGCCGAAGAGATCTATTATGCCGACGCGCTGAAGGCGCGCGTCGCCGATGTGCGCACCTACGCGACGCAGGAAGAAATCCTGCAGGCGCTGGCGCGCGGCGAGGTGGATGCGGCGATCCTGGCGCTGTCCAACGGCAGCGCCATCATCCGGCGTCTGGGGCTCATCAACATCGACATCGGCGGCGAATTTCTGATGCCGGGCGTGGAGCGCGAGGATCTGCGCTTCGGCGTGTCGCCCCGCTATCCTTATGCGCGCAGCATCATCGACCGGGCGATGAGCGCCATGTCGGCGACGCGGTGGAACGAGCTCGAAACGCGCTGGCTCGGGCCGACTGTCGCCGGGATGGAGCGCCAGCGCCCGCTTCTGACGAGCGAAGAGCGCAGCTATCTCGATCGGAAAGGCGTCTTGAAGGTCTGCGTCGATCCTCTGACGCCGCCTTACACCTCCGTCGACATGGATGGCGATTTCACCGGCGTCGCCTCCGAGGTGATGGAGCGGCTCGCCCGCCAGGGCGGCTTTTCCTGGCAGGTGGTGCCGGTGCCGATCTGGGGCGGCGGCCTCAAGAAGGCCGAAGATTACGAATGCGACGTCCTGCCCTTCGTCACCGACAGCGCCGCGGCCGACGACCGCTGGACGTTCACGCTGCCCTATCTCGTCTTGCCGATGGCGGTGGCAAGCTCGCTCAACGAGCCGATCGTCAGCACGATGAACGATCTGGCCGGCAAGCGCGTCGGCATCGCCCCGGGCGAAAGCCCGCTGCGCGTTCTGCAGGAGCGCTATCCGAACGTCGACCTGGTGGAGGTGGCGAGCGAGGCGGCGGCTTTGACCGGCGTGCGCCGGGGCGAGCTCGACGCCGCCCTCGGCACGCTGCCGAGCCTCGGCTATCTCTTGGCCTCCAAGCGGCTTTACGACGTGAAGGTGGCCGGCCGCATTTTTGAGGATTGGCGCGCCTCGATCGCCACCCGCGCCGACGAGCCGATGCTGGCGGCGATTTTTGCAAAACTCGTCGCCGGCCTCGACGAGCAGGACGTGCAGACGATGCTGAGCCGGCAGATGCTGGTGCGCATCGACCAGCGCGTCGATTACAGCCGCCTTCTCCTTCTCGGTGGAGTGGCGCTCGTCACCCTCGTTCTCGTCGTCTACTGGAACCGCAAGCTGCGGCGCCTCAACGCCGCGCTCGAACGCGCCAACCAGAAGCTTCAGGACGTGTCGATCACCGACGCGCTGACGGGCCTCTACAACCGCCGCCATTTCGACGCGCGCGCCGCCGACGAATTCGGCCTGTGCCAGAGGAATGGCTGGCTGTTTTCGGTGGCGATGATCGATGTCGACCATTTCAAGAGCGTCAACGATGCGCGCGGCCACCTCTTCGGCGATCAATGCCTGCGCCACATCGCCCGCCTGGCCCGCGAGATTTTCGGCGAGGACGGCGACATTCTGGGCCGCTATGGCGGCGAGGAATTCATCATCTTCACGCTCGGCGGCGCGAGCGAGGATTTCTTCGACCGCCTGGAGCTTCTGCGCCGGCGCGTGGAAGGAGAGCCGTTTTCGACCGGCGAGGAGACCTGGCGCCTGACGATCAGTCTCGGCGGCTATGCGGCGATCCCCGCGCCGGAGGCGAAGCTCAGCGATTTCGTGCGCGAAGCCGATGCGCGGCTCTACGAGGCGAAAGCGCGCGGCCGCAACCGCGTGGTGGGCGAGACGCGGGCGGAAAAGGGCGCCGACGCGACGGCGGAAGGGCGTGGGGAGATGGAGGGGGCGGAGTAGGGGGCGCGGCTCTGATGCAGCCGTGAGACGCGCGGCTGCTGTGTTGCGATTCGGGCGGTTTCCTGTGGGGCCGAGATCGGACTGTGCCGCCCAAGCGCGGACGTTCACGGGTGAGCCGCATCAAATGAACAAACCCGATCCTTCCAGCCGCTCGGCGCCCCGAGCCGCAATCCAGATGTTCCCGGAATCGCTGCTGAAAATCTGGAACACCCAACCGGCGTCGAGCTCGATCCGTACGGTCATTTGTTCAGAGGTGTAGTCCACCTCTGCCGTCCACTCGCGGCCTTTGTGCTCGGCGACAAAGAGGCCTCTCGGATCATCGAGGAGCTTCGGGTCGTGTGGAGATCCCGTGAAGACGCAGTCATGTCTGCCGGCTGGCGGCCATTCGCCTTCATGTCGGGCGAACATCAGGAAACCGAGATCTTCTTCGTTTTCCGTCCAGATCACGAAGCTCGTCATGTCGGAGCCTTCCACTTCATCATTGGCACACGGTAGTTCAACTTCACCTAAATCTGAACGCGGCCGCTCCAAAGACGATCCAGGCCTGTTCGCGAACCGGCCTTCGGGCAGAAGGGCGACCGCTTCGCGGCGAGAGCGGAGGCGAAGCGACCGGCCTCGGCGAATTCGTCACCGCGCCGAGAGAGCGCGACAATCCGCCGATGCAGGACCTCGTCGAGTTCGGCCGCGGGGGTCGCTTGCACGAACTCGATCTGAGGCGGGGGTGTGGCGGGGTCGTCCATGACGGTTCTGGCACTCGATTGGCGGTTGCGCCGATGTCGTCGGCTCGGTCAGCATCCTACTTCAAAGCGGGCGTCTGCTCATCACTTAGAGTTGTCATTCGCCGTTAATAGATCAAAGTATTTTCCATTTTTTATATCGGTAGACATCCTTGGAGAATCGACGAGATATTGCTCTATTTTAAGCGACCGCTCGCATGGATGCTGCGGCTTGATGGGAGGCATATTTTGGTCGGTTTTGAGGCTGCTGTGGCTATCGTAAAAGATTTTGTGCAAATAATTTTTTGGTGCGTTGCAGGGGTTTTGGCTGTTCTGTCTTATAGGCAGGCTCGAAAGAGTATTTTTCAGCCCGCAAAAAATGAAGTTTTTAAGATTCAGATAAAAGAAATTCAAGATATTATGAAAAAACTTGACTGGAAATCGAGTATTGAGGATTGGGAAAAATCTGGACTAAGAGACTCCTCAGATATGTCACTATATAACATATTCAAATTATATGTACGAGATAGATTTTATTTGGAGTGACAATTTGGTGGTAATCAAAATATATCTTCTGTAGGAGCAATAATGTCAGATCCGCATCGAAATTTACGTCTAGTGATGGGGCCGGCGGATGATGTGGACGAAGAGATTATTAAAAGGAAAATAATTTGGGAAGAATTCAAGTGGGAAATGTTTGAAGTTAGTGCCAGGCTTCAGGGTGTTGTAGATTTTCTTGAGGAGTCATCAAATAATCCTGTGCTCCATAGTGGAATAGCGTCAAAAATAGGATGTTTGTTGAGTGAGCTGAGGCACTCAGCAATTCGAGCTGCGGAAGATATGGAACGTATGGTGCGTGAATTTCCTCGACATTATCCCACAAAAGAAAGCATAAATAGCGTAAATCTTGCGTGGGCGCAAAATATGCAAAATGAAAGAGGAGATAAAATATATTATAAGTTGGAGGAATTGAAGAGAGAAATTAGAAATTATCTAAGTGCTGATGAGCTTTTTGGGTTATAGGTGCAATATAAATATAATAAATTATTTTAGGTATACGGGGGTGCCTCGGAATTCGCCGGAAAGGCGGCCTGCAACGTCGGCTGACCTCTGATGCTTGCCGCTCCCAATCTCCCCCCGCACGCTCCCTCACAAGAAAGCTGGCCACTTGGACCGGGGATTGAGCTCCCGCAAGAGCTTAAAAGCTGTCGAGAGCCTGAGGGTGTCGAGCCGGCGGCGATTTCGGCCGGAGCTTCGCGCGCCGCGGGCGTCTTCAGCCGAAAAGCTTATTTCGCGGCCTCGTCTCGCTCGGCGGCGTCGTCGCAGTTGATGCGGTTGTCGAGCCCGCCCGCGCGTTGCTGTTGTCGAGGGAGCGGGCGAGGGGCGGCGCTGCGGCCGCCGCCCGTCCGGCCCCGGAGCGCGCGCCGCGATGGCGGGAAGCGGAATGCGGGGGCGGACGAGATCGCTTGCGCGGCTTCGCATGCAAGGGCCGTCTCGTTCATCGCCCGGCCGGGTGCCGGGCTTTCAGCCGTGTGCCGGACGATCGGTCGAACCTTGCCGGGCTGGCGGGAGTCTCGGCCGTTCGGGGGGCTGCCAAAGCTTGCCGATCCGCCATGCCGGCTGGCGCATGCGCTCGTCCGGTTACGGCAAGCAGGGCGAACCCCATGGCGATGAGGCGGGCGATCGTATCGGGCTTTCGGGCCGGTCCGGCTCAGTCGATGTCGGCAAAGCGCCTCAGAAATGCGAGATATTTGGGGTCGTCGTCTTCGAAGATCTCAGAACCGCCGCCCATATAGGCGCGCATCAGGTCGTCCTTGGCTCGATCCTCGTCTCCGAGCTCGAGCGCGCATTCGCCCAGGCGGAGATGGATGAAAGGATTGCCGAGCCCGTCGGGGCCGGCAACGGCCTTGCGAAACGCGTCCCGGCACGCCGGCCAGTCACCTTCGAGGAAGAAGGCGTCTCCGCGCGCCGCCTGCAGCCAGGTCCATGCCGACCATTCGCTCTTCGGTTCGGGCAGAAGGGCGACCGCTTCGTCGTATGCGGTGAGAGCGGAGGCGAAGCGACCGGCCTCGGCGAATTCGTCACCGCGCCGGGAGAGCGCGACAATCCGCCGATGCAGGGCCTCATCGAGCTCGGCCGCGGGGGCCGCCTGCACGAACTCGATCTGAGGCGGGAGTGTGGCGGGGGCATCCATGACGGTCTGGCACTCGATTGGCGGTTGCGCCGATGGTGTCGGTTCGGTCAGCAGCCTGCTTCAAAGCGGGCTTCTGCTCGTCACCTGCGTGTGTCGTTCGGCCTTCGGCGAGAATGGGCCGTTATCGGACTGGCAAGTCTCGGCGCGGAAAGGGCCATTATAACGCCGATCATCAGGAAAAGCGGCCGTTCAATCGTGACTATTCGCGCAGGGCAAATTCGATCGCTGATCCGGCCAGCCGCGCACTTGCCAGAAGTTGATCGAGGCTATGCCCATTGCGGGCCTTGGCAGACAGACCGAACATGGTTGTTGTCATGAAGTCCGTCACGCTCGCTGCGGCTTCTGGATGGCGCTTTGCGACATAGTCGCGAATCTGTGTCTCCGCCGCAATGTTGTAGGCGAGAGCGGCGTCTCGCGCGCCCACGTCATTGCAGCGTGTCCCTTCGACGACGAGACAACCGGCCGCCGCCGGGTTGGCGCCGTAGTGCCGGGCCGCCTCCTCGAGCAAGGTTGCCAAGCTCTCGGCTACTGAACGATCTTCCCTCAGGATGTCCGCATAGGGAATCGCTCCATCGAGCGCGTAGCGCTCGAGGACACGGGCGTAGAGACCCTGCTTGCTTCCGAAGGCCGCATAGAAACTCGGCGGGTTGATCCCGAGTGCATCGGTCACGTCCGACACGCTGACAGCGTCGTAACCACGGGCATGGAAGAGGTCACGCGCGACGGCGACTGCCTGCTCGGGATCGAACCGGCGGGGACGACCGCGCGAGCGTGCTTTTTTTGTATTGTCGGATACAAAATTCATTGACAGCACTCCTGGTGCAAAATATGTAGCGGCCCCTAAATTAATGTGCAAGGAGGCGATAGATGGCGACGTTTCAAGGCAAGACGGTTCTGGTACTCGGCGGAAGCCGGGGGATTGGCGCCGCGATCGTGCGACGCTTCGTGGCGGATGGCGCGAGCGTCACCTTCACGTATGCCCGCTCGAAGGACGCGGCCGATGCGCTCGCGGCGGAAACCGGTTGCAAGGCGATGCGCACGGACAGTGCCGACCGCGACGCCGTGATCGCGACCGTGCGCGAAAGTGGCCCGCTCGACGTTCTGGTCGTCAATTCCGGCTTCGCGATCTTCGGAGACGCGCTGGACCAGGACCCGGACGAGATCGACCGCCTGTTCAAGGTCAATGTCCATGCGCCCTACCATGCCTCGGTCGAGGCGGCTCGGCGGATGCCGCAGGGCGGACGGATCATCGTCATCGGCTCTGCGAACGGCGACCGCATGCCCGTGCCCGGCATGGCGTCCTATGCATTGAGTAAGTCCGCCCTGCAGGGACTGGCTCGGGGACTGGCTCGGGATTTCGGGCCGCGCGGCATCACGGTCAACATCGTCCAACCCGGGCCGATCGACACCGACGCCAATCCGGCGGACGGACCGATGCGCGAACTTCTTCATAGCTTCATGGCATTGAAACGCCATGGCAGGCCCGAAGAGGTCGCCGCGATGGTCGCCTGGCTCGCCGGTCCGGAGGCAGGCTTCGTGACCGGCGCCATGCACACGATCGACGGCGCCTTTGGCGCTTAGCAGCCCTACTTCGATCGGTCGTGAAACGGTCCGCTTTCTGACCCAATCGGCGGAAAGCAGACCGGGAGCTTCCCACCCTTCGACGACATTGCCCAGACAAAGGCGAACGCCCGCTTCGGAGGGGCCGACTGATCGCTAGGAACGCCCGACAAGGGGCGCAAAGCTGCCGTCGTCGAAGAAAGGGAGATGCACGCATCGACCCTCTGAAAATCTACGGGTGAGACCCGGCGTGGATGTGCCAGCGGCACTGGCCGCCATGTGGCGGCCTTGCCTGGAACTTCGTCCCATCTCCCGTCACCACGCTACGGTTGATCACCGACGCGAATGCGGCGCTCCAGTTCTTCGTAATCGATCCGCGCCTCGGCAAGATGTTCCTGATCCTCTGCCTCCTCAAGACGTGCGATGCGCTCCAGCATCAACGCGCGCGCTTTCTCGGGGTTTCCACGTTCGTAGGCGAGCACTCCGCGCTGGAACAGCATGTCCTGGACACGATCGAGGTCTTTGTCGTTTTCGCCGATCTCCTGGACACGGATGAGATAGGGTTCGATGTTCTCGCGCCGTTCGAGCGCATGGAGGTTCTGGGCGATGTTGGTCAGAACCGACGCGAGAACGGAAGCGGTCGGCCCATGAAGCCGCTCACCGATCGCCAGCACGGAGCGATTGATGGCCAGCGCCTCGTCGTAGCGTCCCGCCTCGTGCAATTCGTATGCCTGACTTTGCCTGAGGCCCGCACTCTGGTCCTCCGAAAAGGTTGCGAGCGTGTCGGCGATCGCAGCGGCTGCGCCATATTGATCGGCGGCCAACGAATGCCATGCGTTGTTGCCAGGCAGCGTCGCATAACCGCTGGCGAGTTCCGCGTAGGTGAAATGGTCGTACAAGCGACGCTGAGGCGGACGGTCTTCGCCGATCCCGATCTCCATCAATTCGCCGAGGGGCTTGAGCCCGTCCTCGAATTCCATCAGCGGCGCTCTATTCACGATACGCCCCATCATGGACAGGATTTCCCGGCGCTGCCCAAGCAGGTCTTCGCGCTCGCCCGCATAGCTGCGTAAAACACGCAGCGCCTGCATGGCCTCGGAGGCGCTGAAGCGTGCATCAGGATCGTCGAGGTGCCGCCGCATGTCGGCAACGCGCTCCACGAAAGCCTCGTCGTTGTGAGGCGATACCTGCTCGAATTCGACATTGGCCCCAGCGGTCATGGCATGCGTTCCAGGTACAGGTCCAAAGAGAAAAGCGGACAGAAGAAGGACGAAACGGATCCCCCCGGCGAGGAAACGCCGATCGCTGCGCACCGTTGCCGCCGGCTGCATGACGTTCGCTCCGGCCCGGTCCCGTCCGATCATACGGTGCTCCCCCATCTCGCCGACAGAACCGCGCGATCCAACGGCGAGAAGACTTTGAATGATCGAGATGGGCGGTGCAAATTTTCAGCTTCGGGCGCGCGCGCTCTTTGATCGCTTCAATGCCATCAATTGCGCGTCGCCGATCTCCAGGCAGATGGTGTCGTGGCGACGCGCGCCTTGAAGGCGCGTGCAAAATGGCTCTGGCTGGAGAAGCCGCAGGCCGCGGCGATTTGCACGAGAGGGTCGGTGCCGCGCAGCAGCTCCTTGGCACGGTCGATGCGCCGTTCGGTGATCCAGGCGTGCAGGGCCATGCCGCGCGAGGCGCGGAACATCCGGTGGAGGTGGAAAGGCGAAAGACCCGCGAGCGCGGCAAGGTCCGGCAGGCGGATCGTCGCGTCGAGATGTGAGTCGATATAATCGTCGATGCGGCGCAGGATATGGGGGGCGAGCCCGCCCCGCAGAGAAATCCGGCGAGAGCCGATCTGCGCAACGATTTCGGCCATGGCGGCGTCGGCGAAGAGGATGTCGCCGGCGTCGGCCGCGCGGGCAAGGGCATGGAGCGGTCCGGCCAGGGCCGGCATCTCGGCGAAGGTGATTTCCGGCAGGTCGAGCCGGCGGGCGTCGCAATCGTGAATGCGCGAGAAGTCGGCACGAAGACGGTCGTCGGGCATGTAGAGATGCACGAAGCTCGAGTGCGTCGTGATCTCCCAGTCCGAACTCTGCCCGTCGGGGAAGATGCAGACCGCGCCGGGCCAGCCGCGCGCGCCGCGCCCGTCGATGCGCCGCGTGCCGGTCCCGCCCTCGAGGTAGAGGCTGAAGGCATGGCCTCGCGCCCCATCGTAGGAGACGCGGTCGTCGTGGTTCTCCCAGATCGTGACGCCGCGGCCCCCGCCGAGATCGAGCGTGGCGGCCGCGCGGGCGACCGGAGAGCCGAGAAGGAAATCGCGAACAGAGGCCATGAGCTCCTCTAGGCCAGCCGTGCACGGCAGGGAATGGCTGGATCGCAATCCGCCGCAAGATCGTGCAAGAGGCCGGGCCCAGGACGGCGTAGATGACGCGCCACAGGAGCGTCAGATGACCACCCCATTCCTCTTCGTCGCGACCGTTCTCGTCTGGGGAACGACGTGGATCGCCATCGCTGCGCAGGTCGGCGACGTTCCCGTCACCGTCTCGATCTTTTACCGCTTCGCTCTGGCCGGAGTATTGATGCTCGCCGGCCTCGCGGTGATGCGCCGCCTGCGAAGGCCCGCCGTCTGGCGGTTCGTCGTGGTGCAGGCCCTCTGTCTTTTCTGCCTGAACTTCGTGGGGCTCTACACCGCAACGTCGCTCGTGCCCTCGGGGCTCGTCTCGGTGATTTTTTCGCTGGCCTCGATCTTCAACGCCATCAATGCGCGGCTCTTCTTCGGCGAGAGGATCAGCCGGCAGACGGTGCTGGCCGGAGCCCTGGGCGTCACGGGTGTCGTCTGTCTCTTCTGGCCGGACATCGACATGGGCGGGGGCGCCGAGACTTTGCGCGGCATTGGCTGGGCCGTGCTCGGCACGGCGTTCTTCTCCTGGGGCAATATGGCCTCGCGGCAGAACACGCGTCTCGGCATCACCCCCGTCACCGCGAATGCCTGGGGCATGGGGATCGGGGCGCTGTGCCTTCTCGCGATACTGACCGCGACGGGACAGCCGCTTGTCCTGCCTGCAGGAGGCGTCTACTGGACGGCGCTGCTCTATCTCGCGATTGTCGGCTCCATCGTCGGGTTCACCTCATATCTCATGCTGGTCGCCCGCATCGGATCGGCGAAAGCGGGCTACGCAACCGTTCTCTTCCCGATCGTCGCGCTCGCCGCATCGACCCTCTTCGAGGGGTATGCGTGGACCCCGATATCGATCCTGGGCATAGCGCTTGCCGTCGTCGGAAACATCGTCATGTTCTGGAGACGGTGAGCACGGCATGACGGACGCGGGTTTTGCTCGCGTCGCTGACGACGTGCGACCGACGCCCCACCGACGCGCCACCGACGCCCCCCCACAGACATCCAGTGATGCGCGGCCGCTGCGAGCGGCGAGGGCATGCCCGCAATCCCGCGCCTCGCCCACAAAAAAGCCCCGGCCACAGGGGCCGGGGCAGAGCTCCCGCATGGAGCTTGAAGCGCATTGAGCCGACGGCCTGGTCGGCCGAAAAACCGATTTCGCGGCTTCGTAAACCCCGACGACGTCGTCCCAGTCGACGAAGGCGTCGAACCAGGCCTTTCGGCCCTTTGCCGGGTTCCGTCTTCGCCACGGGCCGCGCCCGCCTGTCGGCCTGTCCGCTGGCCCCGACGCAGCGCGGAACTCGGCCGGGGAGGATGTGTTGAATGGGCGAGGACGGACGTCGAGACAGAAGTGGCATAAGATCGCTCTGACGGCCTCGGCCGCCGCGTGTCCGCCTCTCTCGCATCGAAGAAACCACACGCGACCATGACTGAAACACGCCGCCTTTTTCTGAGCTTTGCCGCGACCCTCCTCATTCCCCTCCTTGCCGGCTGTGACGGCTTTCCCAAAGACATCGCCGGGACCATGCAGAACGTGAAGGAGAGGGGCGTGCTGCATGCCGGCATCGTGGCCGACGGTCCGGTTGAGGGCGAGGAGCGCGCGCTCGCCGAACGGGTCGCGCAGGCCACCGACGTCAAGGCGGAGTTCGAGGTGGGCAGCGACGAAGTTCTTCTGCGCCGGCTCGAGGACGGCGACATCGACCTCGTCCTGGGCGAGTTCGCCAAGGCTTCGCCCTGGAAGAAGCGGGTGGCCTTTACCGCGCCGGCGGAAGCGAAATCGCCGTCTGTGCATGAGCCTGTGCTGCGTGCCGCCGTGCGTCCGGGCGAAAACCGCTGGCTGATGTTCGTCCAGCAGACCTTGAGGCAGAAGACCTGAGACAGGAGGACCGCGATGCCGCCGGTGCCCGATAAGCTGAAGTCGGACCTGAACCGGGCCATTCACCTGGAATGGTGGACGCTCGGATGGCAGGCCTCGATCGTCGTCATCATGTTTCTCGTCATGGGATCGAGCCAGGCGATGAAATCGGCCTGGGCGGAGGATCTTCTCGGCCTGTTGCCGGCGACGGTGTTCCTGCTCGCCGTGCATTTCGAACGGAAAGCTCCGAACCGGAAGTTTCCCTACGGCTTTCAGCGCGTCAACAGCCTGGCCTTTCTCGCCTCCTCGAGCGTGCTCGCCTTCATGGGGCTTTATCTCCTTTACGATTCCGGCAGCAAACTCATCGCCATGGAGCATCCGACGCTTGGTCCTCTGGAGGTGTTCGGGGAGACCATCTGGATCGGCTGGGCGATGATGGCAGCGCTCGCCTATTCGGTCGTGCCGCCGGTCATCCTCGGGCGGCTGAAGAAGCCGATTGCCGAGCGGCTCAAGGACAAGGTGCTGCACACCGATGCGCTGATGCAGAAGGCCGACTGGATGACGGGCGTGGCGGGCATTCTCGGCATCGTCGGCGTCGGCTTCGGCCTGTGGTGGGCGGATTCCGCCGCGGCGGCCCTGATCGCCTTCGACATCGTTCACGACGGCTATCGCGCGGCGCGCGTGGCGATGGCGGAGCTCATCGACGGGATGCCGCGCGAACTCGGCAGTACGGCCGTTGCCGACGACGCAAAGGCTCTGCGTGAGGGGCTCCAAGAGCGCTTTCCGGAAGCGGAGGTGCGGCTTCGCGAGACAGGGCGCTACATCGCCGCCGAGGTGGTCGGCGCAGAGGCGCCGACGAAGGCGATGGTCCTGAAGGATTACTGGGCGGGAGACCCGGAACGCGCATGGCGTCTCGCCAATCTCTCCTTTGCGCCCCGTGAGGGAGCCTGACGCCGGTCTCCCTGGGCTTGCGATCAAGCCGGAAGGACGACGCGCCGCCGGCGCGGCCGCAGCTCGCCACGAGCCGGATCCCCACAAAAAAGCCCCGGCCACAGGGGCCGGGGCAGAGCTCCCGCAAGGAGCTTGAAACGCCTTAGAACGCATTGAGCCGACGGCGTTTTCAGCCGGCGGCCTGTTCAGCCGAAAAGCTTACTTCGCGGCTTCGTAGAGCTCGGCGACGTAGTCCCAGTTGACGAGGTTGTCGAACCAGGCCTCGAGGTATTTCGGACGCGCGTTGCGGTAGTCGATGTAATAGGAATGCTCCCACACATCGACGCCCAGCAGCGGCGTGGCGCCGTGGACGAGCGGGTTCTCGCCGTTCGGCGTGTTCATGACGGAGAGCTTGCCGTCCTTCATGGCGAGCCACGCCCAGCCGGAGCCGAACTGGCCCTTGCCGGCATCGATGAACTTGGAACGGAACTCGTCGAACGAGCCGAGATCGGACTGGATCTGCGAGGCGAGACCGCCCGGCAGGGAGGTGCCGCCGCCGCCGGCCTTCATCCACTTCCAGAAATGGATGTGGTTGTAGAACTGCCCGGCCTGGTTGAAGAGCTTCGGGTTGTCGGTGTGGCTCTTCTTGACGATCTCCTCAAGGTCCATGTTCTCGTATTCGGTGCCTTTGATGAGGTCGTTCATCGTCGTGCAATAAGCGTTGTGGTGCTTATCGTGATGATATTCGAGCGTCTCCGCCGACATATGGGGGGCGAGCGCGTCGTAGGAATAGGGCAGGTCCGGCAGGGTGAATGCCATCGATCCATCTCCTTGTCTTGAGATTGCAGTCGGGTGCGTAGTCAACACGACCGGCCCGGGGCCGGTTCCAGGCTACATAAGTGCGATGGCCTCTTTGACAACGGCTTTCCGCAAGGGAAGGCCTCTGATACCGGCCGCGGCCGCCTCTCGGGCCGCTTGTCCCGGCAGGGCCGCATCGCTAACGTCCCGGGCACCATCGAGCGGCCGAGGGAATCGAATCGGATATGGCGCAGAAATTCCACGTCCTGGGAGCACTCCTCGCTTCCGTGTGTTTTGCTGGAACGACACAAGCATCTGAGTTTACTGGGGTTTTGAGCGAGGCGACGAGCTTCGCGGGCGAGCGTCCGGGCGCGCCTCCGACCTTGGTGAAAACACCCCTTCTGCGCCTGGCGCAGGCCGAGATCTCCGTTACGCCGGCGGAGGAGAGCGAGACCACGGACGGCGAAACGGCGCCTGACAAGGCCGCCGACACGGACAGGGATGCGGCCGGCGACGAGGTCGCCGAAGAGCCCGCCGACGAGACTGCCGACGAGACCGCCGACGAGATCAACGATAAGGGCGGCGCGGCCGATTCCGCCGGGGCGGAAAAAGGTGCCGCGGACGGCGCGAAAAGCGAGGCGCCCGAGGACGAAGCCTCAGACAGTGAAGCCTCGGAGAGCGAGGCCTCCGGTGGGGCAGAGAGCACGCCGGCCGAATTGAAGGCGGAAGACGCCTCCGAGGCCGGCAGTGCGCCCGCAGCCGCCGAAAGCCCGGCGGAAGACGGCCTTTCGGCGCAAGACGGGGCGGCACCGGCCGACGGTGCGGTGCCGGCTGAGGGCGAAGGCGCGGATGCGGCCTGTGCCGGGGCGGAAGAGGCCTTTGCCAAGGCGATCGGCGCGGACGGCGCGGACGCGCTCGAAGCCTATGTGAAGGATTTTCCGGACTGCAGCCTGAGCGATGTCGCGCGCACGGAGATCGACCGGCGCGAGGCGGCGGCAGAAGAGGTGGAGCGCGTCTCGCGCGACGCCGAAAGCCGCATCTCCGACATGCAGAAAAAGCTCGACGAAGAAACCCGCAAAGGGGTCGCGGCCGCCGCGGAAAAGCAGGCGCCGTTCCTGGCGCTCGCCTGCGATACGCTCGCCGCCTCTCCGGAAGATCCCGAAAGGCCGGCCGATGTGCCGGGCGTGCCGTTTGCGATCCTCGATGCGCCGCGCGCGATCGAGGCCTGCGAGACGGCGCTCGCCGCCAATCCCGATGAGCCGCGGCTCGAGTTTCAGCTCGGCTATGCGCTCGACAAGGCCGGGCGCGACGATGAGGCGATGGCGCATTACCGCAAGGCGGCCGATGCCGATTACACCCACGCCTGGACGCTGATCGGCACGATGTACGATTTCGGCGAGGGCGTGCCGGAAGACGACGCGGAGGCGATCACCTGGTACCGCCGCGCGGCGGAAGCGGGCGATGCGCTGGCGCAGCGTTATCTCGGCACGAAGTATCGCAACGGCGAAGGCATCGAGGAAAATTGGGAGGAGGCCGCGAAATGGTATGGCCTCGCCGCCGAACAGGGTGATGCTTTTGCGCTGAACGAGATGGGCTGGCTCTATGAGACCGGTCGCATCGTCGAGCAGGACGACGTCAAGGCGGCGACCTACTACCGGCAGGCGGCGGAGAAGGGCAACCGCACCGCGCAGCACAATCTGGGCCTTGCCTATCTCTACGGCCGCGGCGTGGCGCAGGACCCGGTGACGGGTGCCCTGTGGCTGTCGCGCGCGGCGGAAGCGGGCGACACGGATTCACAGAGCGAGCTTGCCGGCCTCTACCGCGAAGGCCGCGGCGTCGACAAAGATCCGGAGCTCGCGCTCACCTGGCTGCGGCGGGCGGCCGATGCCGGCAACGCCTCGGCGCAGAACGAGCTCGGCCTTGCCTATGAGCGCGGCGACGGCGTGGAGAAAGACATGGTCCAGGCGGCGCGCTGGTACCGCAAGGCGGCGCTCGCCGGCGAGGGCTCCGCGCAGAACAATCTCGGCGTCCTCTACCGCGACGGCAACGGCCTGCCGCAGGACGACGAGAAGGCGGTTTCGTGGCTGCAAAAGGCGGCCGACCAGGGCAACGCCGTGGCGCTCGCCAATCTCGGCTTCATGTACATGGAAGGCGGCAATGGCGTTGAGGCGGACCCGCTGCGCGCCGCCAATCTGATGCTGGAAGCCTTGGCGCAGGGCGAGGACAGGGCCGAAAGGCTCTTGATCGACGACAATGCCCGCGGCCAGCCTGCCGCCTTCCGGCGCGCCGTGCAGGAGCGGCTGCAGGACAAGGGGCTTTATAACGGCCCGATCGACGGCATTCTGGGGCGCGGGACACAGGCGGCCTTGCGCCGCTTCCAGGAGCTGCGCGGCTGAGACGAATCCCGGGGCGCTTCGGCGCCTCGGGCTTTCTTGTGAACCGCGGGGTCTTTTGTGGGCCCCGGGGTTTTTTGTGCCCCGGGGTTTTTTGTGCCCCGGGGGTTTTTGTGCATGCGAGCGCTCGGGCGATCGCCCGTGTCAGGTCCCCTCGGCGGGGATGAGCCGTGTCGTGGCGACGCCGAAGATGGCGGCGATGAACATGACGAGGCAGATCGCGCCGAAGACGAGGCTGCCGGCAAAGAGGCCGAAGGCGTTCGACGCAAAGCCCATCGACAGAACGGCGAGCCCCGCCGTGCCGTAGCCGCCGAGGAAGAAGGTGGCGTTGACGGAGCCGAGGATCTCTTCCGGCGTGTGCCGATTGACGAGCTGGACGCCGGTATACTGCCCGACGCTCTGAGCGATGCCGGCCGCCGCCGCGGCGAGTGCGAAGAGCGGCAGCGACACGGAGACTTCGCTCAAGAGCACGAGCGCGAGGCTTGAAAGCGCCAGCGCCAGGCTGAGCCAGGCGGAGCGCCACACCGTCAATTTGCGCGCAAAGACGCCGCCCAAACCGCCTGAGGCAAAGACCAGGAAGGCGGCGGCGCCGGCGACGATCGGGCTGGCGTTATGGAGAAGATCGGCGAGCATGGAGGGCGCGAGCGAGATGAAGAGCGCAGAGAGCGCGAACGGTCCGGCAAAGATGACGATCGCCGTCAGAAGGATGGGCCGGTTCTCCGCCGGCAGGCGCGGCATTTGCCAGATGCGCGCGCTCTGAGACGGTCGCCGGAGCGGCGGCAGAGTGCGGGCGAGGACGAGAAGGAGCGCCGCGAGCAGGCCGGCGAGGAGGACGAAGACGAGGCGGCTTGGTGCGGGGGCGAAGCTTGCAAGTGCGCCGGCGGTCAAGGGGCCGAGGCCGAAGCCGAGAACGACCGACAAAGTGGCGTAGAGCGAGATATGGCCGATGCCGCGCCGGCGCCCGGCGAGGAGAATGGCCGCCGTGCCGGCACTGACGCAGCCGCCGGAGGCAAGCCCGATCAAAAAGCGCGCGACGCACAAGACGGCGACATTGGGCGCGAAGGCGAAAAGAAGCGCGGCCGCAACCGCAAGTACGAGCGCCGGCAGAAGCACGAGGCGCGGGCCATAGAGGTCGGAAAGCCGGCCGCAGCACAACAGCGCGAGCAAGACGCCGAGATTGTAGAAGACGAAGATGACGCCGATCGTGCCCGGCGCGAAACCCATCGCATGCTGCCAGATCGGATAGATCGGCACCGGCGCATTGGCGGTCGCAAAGACGACGAGAACCGCCGCCATCAGGGCAAAAAGCGGCAGGGTGTGTTCTGCAGATGCGGCGGAAGGGGCGGCGGCACCGGCTGGGGGCGTGGCCGGCGGCTGGGACGAAGATGGCATGGCGGGATCGTGCTTTGGCGGAGGCGGGCGAAAGGACGTCCGCGGGAGATACAGCGGAGCTAGGGGGAGACGCCGCTGCGGCAAGGTTTTGGGGGCTGCGAGGCCTCGCGCGACGGACCGGACGACCTCACTGGGCCGGCGCGCGCGTGCCCTGAAAGTCGTGAGACCTCTCTTGCACCTATGGCCGCGAGGTTGCGCGGCGGCCTCCGGCGTGGCTGATCGAAGCGTGGTCTTTTATAGGCGAACGGCGGCGGGCGGAATTTATTCCTCACCTGCCGCCGTCAGCTCCCGTGGCGCCTTTTCGGCCGGCGCCTTGCGGGGCTGAAAGCTGAGCCGCAGGCCGAGCGCTTTGGCGACCTTCAGGATGGTGTCGAGCGTCGGGTTGCCTTCCCCCGAGAGAGCCTTGTTCAGGCCTTCGCGGCTGATGCCGGTGTCGCGCGCGAGCTGGCTCATATTGCGGGCGCGCGCGACGACGCCGAGGGCATGCGCGACGAAGGCCGGATCGTCGCCGCCTTCGTCCATGACGGCTTCGAGGTATTCCGCGATCCGGATCTCGTTCGTCAGAACCTCAGCAGGATCGAACGGGCGCAGTGTTTCCACGGTCATATCTGATCTTTCCACTTGTGAGCCAAGGCCTTCGCCTTCTTGATATCGCCGGCCTGACTGCTCTTGCCCCCGCCACACAGGAGCACGATCACGATAGCCCGGTCCGAAAGGGCGCTGCACGGGGGGAAGTATCACTGTCGCCGCAACGATAGCGCCAACGCCCTTTTACTCATCGGCAGCTGTGTGACTTCGCCGGTGAACCGCTCATGCTGCGCGTATTGGCATATTTTGCAATAATAATTACACTTGAGGATAATATAGAAGATCGATTCGCAGTAATGGCAATCAATTTTCATCCTCACGCCGGCACTGTCTTAATTTGCGATTTCAGGGGATACGAGGAGCCCGAAATATGCAAAAAGCGACCAGTCGTCGTGATCACGCCGAGACTGCCATACCGTAGCGGCTTGGCGACTGTAGTGCCGATCAGCCTCACTGCGCCAAAGCACGATCAACCATATGTCGTGCGGCTGTCCAAAAACTATCATCCCGACGAATGCGACGAGCTGCCATGTTGGGCCAAGTGCGATCTGGTCGCGAGCGTAAGAATGCAGCGACTAGACCGCTTTAAAACAGGGCGTCGCAAGTGGGAAACGCCAAGGATGAGCGGAGAAGATTTGCAGGCCGTTCGTCTCGGAGTCGTGCATGGCTTAGGGCTCGGGGGCTTGCTTAAATGGCCCGATTCTACTAAATAAAACGCGTATCCCGTATATCGGGCTTTAAGACCTAGATCACTAGGCAGGCTGCCCACAGGACGATGACAAGTTCAGGGTAGCCTAGGTCTTGTCACATGTCCCAGAACCCCGCTTCGGCGGGGTTTTGTGTTTCTGAACTCATTTCACAATCTTACCTTTGCCTCGCCACCTGCGCATAGAACACGTTCCCCCGCTCGTCCCGCGACGAACGCACCACGCCTTTCTCCATCTGCTGCGGCAGAGCCCAGCCCACGCGCCCTGTGGCGCCGACGACCTGTCTCCGGTCTCGCTGGTTTCCTGAGGGGATGCTCTTTCATCTGATAGCCGTCGCGTGCAGGGCAGGAATTGCCAACTGGAGTTATCAGACGCGGCGTGGTCGGTCTGCCGGGGCGTCGCCTGGCGTCGGCCCGCTCGCTTGACTTTGGGGGCGGAAGGCCTAGCCTGAGGGCATCATGATCCGAGCGCTTCTTTCCATTCTGCGAATGCTCCAAGGCCAGCCCGTCACGGGACTGTAGCCCGAAGCTCGGCCGTTGCGCCTTCCGAGCTTCGGGGGTGCGCAGCGATTTTTCATGATCCATCAACTGCATGATCTGTGATCCGGTCGTTCTGCGACCGGGACGATCCGCGATCTGAACGATCGGCGCGAAGGCGTTTTTCCCAAAACTCGTTTGCGTGGTCCGGCGGGATGTCTCGTCGGCCGAAGGGTCGTGCAACCATGTCTCAGATCGCCGAAAAAACTCAGATCGTCCAGAAACCCGTCGTCCAGAAACCTGTCGCCCAGAAACCTGGCGTCCGGAAACCCAAAGCCCTGCCGCGTCTCGTCATCGGCAGCGAAGATCATGCGCGCCTTTATGCGATCGCCAACAGCCTCGGCGGACCGCTCGCCGAGCTCGGCGAAAAGCTCCTGAGCGAGCTCGACCGCGCGCGGATCGTTCCTCAAGAGAAGGTCCCTGCCAAGACGGTGCGCATGGGCTCGACCGTTTCCTTCGCCACGAGCGACGGTTTCGAGCGGACCTACAAGCTCGTCTATCCCGAAGAGGCCGATGTCGCGCAGGCGCGCATCTCGGTGCTGACGCCGATCGGCGCCGCGCTCATCGGGCTCTCGGGAGGCCAGACGATCCCCTGGGAGGCGCGCGACGGCCGCGCCCTGTCGCTCACCGTCCTCAAGCTCGCGGACGAGGGATGAGCCCGATGTTGTGCCGTGATGTCCGCGCCTGCAGCGGAGCGGGGGTTCTGAAATTCTGCACGTCTGGCCGGGCCGGCATCAGCCAGCCCGGCCGTGGGTCCTTCACGAAACGACATAACCGGGACACCAGACATGCCAGATGCGATTTTTCCCAAAGTTACTCCGCGTGATTTCTCCATCCTCGAGAACCTGCTCGAGGCCCGCCTCGGCAGCGACGAGCTTCTCGTGGCCGCATTGCGACGCAAGCTGCGCGAGGCGCAGCTCGTCTTCTCCGAGGATCTCCCTGCCGATGTCGCAACGATCGATTCGCGCATCCTATTGCGGGTCGACGAGCGGCTGCCGGAGGAACGAACCCTGGTGACCCCTGCCCATTACATCCCGGGCGTGGGTCATCAGTCGATCGCCACCCCGCGCGGCGTGATGCTGCTCGGGCTCACGGAAGGCGAGAGCGTCGACGTCGATCACCTCGACCGGATCGAACGCGTCGAGGTCCTGAAGGTGCTGTACCAGCCGGAGGCGGAACGCCAGCGCTGGGCGCGCATGACGCGCCCGCATCTGGTGCCCGTGCGAAGCGCCGCGAGCAACAGCGGGGCTGCAGGCGGGGTCACGGGCGGGATAGGGTCCGGCGGACGGCCGGGCGCTGCCAACACAACGCTCATGTCGTCGCATGACGACGATCCCGGGCCGGCAGCCGCCTGAACCCGGCCCGGGGGCAGGACCTCCCGGGTCAGGACTTTGCGGAGAAGCGCGCGAGGATGCGTGCGAGGAAGCCTGACAGCGTCGCCCGCATGCGCCGTTCGCGCGCATGGAGAAGATGGAAGGGCCGCGCCGGACCTTCGTAATCCGGCAGGAGACGCACGAGCCGGCCGGATGTGAGATCGTCGGCGACGGCGCTTTCATAGCCGAGCGTGATGCCGAATCCGTCGAGCGCCGCCTGGTGGATCGCCCGCCAGTCGTTGATCGACAGACGGCTCGCGCTCGGCACCTCGACCGTTTCTCCCCCCTTCGAGAAGGGCCATTCGCGCCCGAGCGGCCCCGACCAGGGGCTGAAGCCGAGGCATTCGTGGTTGCGCAGATCCTCGGGTGTTTCGGGCGTGCCGTGTTCGGCGAGATAGGCGGGTGCGGCGCAGGCGACGAGCCGGTAAGGCGTCAACGGATGGGCGAGAAGGGCGTGCGTCTGCGTCAACTGGCCGGCCAGTGGGCCGGACAGCGGGCCCGACAGCGGACCGATGCGGAAAACGAGATCGAAACCCTCTTCGATCGGGTCGACATAGCGGTCGCTCAAGACGAGGTCGCAGGTGACCTGCGGGTGGGCGCGGAGATAGGCGGTGACGAGCGGCACGAGCACCTGGGCGCCGAAGGTCACCGGCGCGTTGATCCGCAACAGGCCGCGCGGTTCCGAACCGGTTTCCGACGCCTGCGCTTCGGCGTCCGCGACATCGGCGAGGATCGCCTTGCAGCGGTCGCGGTATTGCCGGCCGAAATCGGTGAGGCTGTGGCGGCGTGTGGTGCGGTGGATGAGGCGGGTGCCGAGACGCTTTTCGAGCGCCTCGATATGCTTGGCGACCATCTGGGGCGAGATGGAAAGGGCGGTCGCGGCGGCGGAAAACGAGCCGAGCTCGGCGACGCGCACGAAGACGGACATGCTTTCCAGCCGATCGGGCATTCACCACTCACACTTGGGACAGGAACAACCGGAGAGGCATTTATCACTCCTGGTTGGTCACCGAAACTCGGCGTCCTGATTTTCAGGAACCTGGTTTTCGAGGAGTGAGGCATGGCCTTTTACATCGTGACGATGACGCATCCGGACGGTCCCGGCTGGAACGAGCATGTGCTGGAGCATGTGGAATATCTGCTCGACCTGATCGACGAGGGCACCTTGAAGGCCTCGGGGCCGCTGAAGGGCACGCCGCTGCGCGCCGGCTTCCTCATCATGGTCGCCGACAGCCGCGAAGAGATCGAGAAGATCGTGGCGGGCGATCCGTTTGCGCGCGAGGATCTGATCGTGGAATTGATGATCGAGGAATGGGACCCGCTCTTCGGCGCATTCGGGGCGGAATCGAGCAAGGTGCTGCCGCCGGACATGAAGCCGCTGGCAGAACGGCTCGGCTATCAATGATTGGCTATCGATGAGGTGAGGGCGCGACATGCTCTATGAACTTGCGACGCTCTCCTGCCCGGTGCTGGGCGTCACCAAGGCGGCCGAGGGCGCGCGGCGGTGGATCGGCGATGAGGATGCGCTCGGCACGCCGCTCGGCATGTGGCGCTCCGACATCGGCACGATCGGCGAGCTTTTCGTGCTCCGCTCCTTCGAGGCGGAGGAGGAGCTGCGCGCCGAGCGCGAGCGCGCTTTGATGAGCGAGGACCCGTTCTTCGCCCGTGAGACGGCGAAGGGGCTCCGGATGGAGAGTTTCGCGCCCTTTCCCTTCCTGCCTGAGATTGCGCCCCGGCAATATGGCGGCCTCTTCGAGTTTCGCACCTATCACCTGCGGTCGGGCGGGCTGCCGCGCACACTCGCGGGCTGGGAGGCGGCGATTGGCCCGGCTGCGGCCTATACCGATCACCTCGTGACGAACCTTTACGCCTTGGACGGGCCGCCGCGCATCACGCATATCTGGGGCTTTTCGAGCCTCGAAGAGCGTGCGCGCCTGCGTTCAGAGCACTACGCCGCCGGTCTCTGGCCGCCCAAGGGTGGACCGGAGGAGATTGTCGAGGCGACCTCGACGATCGCCAAGGCTGAAGAGGGGTGGCCGATCGGGTAGCAGAACCGGGATGCCGCCGGGTTCTGCCGTTCTGTCGTTCCCGAGATGGGAAAAGCGACCTCACACAGCCGGGAGCGGGGCTTTGTCGGTGAGGCCCATCACCTTGAGGGCGAAGGCGTATTCGATGGCGACTTCCTTCAAGGCGTCGAAGCGGCCGGAGGCGCCGCCGTGGCCGGCATCCATATTGGTGCGCAGGAGAAGGATGTTGTCGTCGGTCTTGGTGTCGCGGAGTTTTGCGACCCACTTCGCCGGTTCCCAATAGGTGACGCGCGGATCGGTGAGCCCGGCCATGGCGAGAAGCGGCGGATAGGCCTGCGCGGTGACGTTGTCATAGGGCGAATAGGCGAGGATCGTCTGATAATCGGCCGCGCTTTCGACCGGGTTGCCCCATTCGGGCCATTCCGGCGGGGTGAGCGGCAGCGTGTCGTCGAGCATGGTGTTGAGGACGTCGACGAAGGGCACATCGGCGATGACGCCGCCGAAGAGGTCCGGGGCCATATTGGCGACGGCGCCCATCAGCATGCCGCCCGCCGAGCCGCCATGGGCGACGATCCGCCCGCGCGTCGTCAAACCTTCGGCCACGAGATGCTCGCCGGCGGCGATGAAATCGGTAAACGTATTGGCCTTCTTGCTGCGCTTGCCCTCTTCGTACCAGGCAAAGCCCTTGTCCTTGCCGCCGCGGATATGGGCGATTGCGTAGATGAAACCGCGATCGACGAGCGACAGGCGGGTGACGGAAAAGCCGGCCGGAATGGCGATGCCGTAGGAGCCGTAGCCGTAGAGAAGGCAGGGCGCGGAACCGTCGAGCGGCGTGTCGGCGCGGTAGAGAAGCGAGACCGGCACCTCCTCGCCATCCGGCGCTTGGGCGATGATGCGGCGCGAGACGTATTTCGCCGGGTCGTGGCCCGACGGCACCTCCTGCTCCTTGAGAAGCGTGCGGGCGCGGCTCTCCATGTCGTAATCGAAGATGCGCGACGGCGTCGTCGGCGAGGAATAGGAGAAGCGGATCGTCGTCGTGTCGAATTCGTAGCCGGGATCGAGGCCGAGCGAATAGGCCTCTTCGGCGAAGGCGATCTCGTGCTCCTCGCCGTCTTGAAGCCGCCGCACGACGATGCGCGGCAGCCCGGCCTCGCGCTCCAGACGAACGAGATGGCCGGCGAAGAGGGCGTGCGACAGGAGAAGGCGCCCCGGCACATGGGCGACGAGCGGCCGCCAGTTCTCCGGCGAAGGCGACGCGACGGGCGCCGTCAGAATCTGAAAATCCTTGGCGTCGCCGGAATTGGTGCGGATGAAGAGCGTGCCGTTCGCCTCGTCGACATAATATTCGATGCCGTCGCGGCGCGGCGCGATCAGGATGGGCTCCGCCTCCGGCCGGTCGGCCGGGATGAGGCGCGTCTCCGAGGTTTCGTGCGTGTGGCAGTCGATGAGGATGAAATTGCGCGACCGCGTCGCGCCGAGGCCGACGAAGAAGCCGGGATCCGCCTCCTCATAGACGAGGACATCGTCCGTGACCGCGGTGCCGAGCCTGTGGCGGAAGACTTTCGACGGCCGGTGATTGGCGTCGAGACGCACATAGAAGAGATGCGTGTTGTCGGCCGCCCAGACGGCGCCGCCGCTCGTATCGGGGATGACGTCGGCGATGTCTTCGCCCGTCTCCAGATTGCGGATGTGGAGCGTGTAGAATTCCGAGCCGGCATCGTCGAAGGCCCAGGCGAGGCGGGAATGGTCAGGCGAATGCGCCGCGCCGGCGATCTTGAAATAGGCATGGCCTTCGGCAAGCGCGTTGCCGTCGAGAAGGATGGTTTCTTCACCGCCCGAACGCTTCTGGCGCACGAAGAGCGGGTGCTGGCCGCCCTCGATGTAGCGGACCGCATAGGAATAAAGTCCGTCAGGCGCCGGAACGGAGGAATCGTCCTCCTTGATGCGCCCCTTCATCTCGGCGAAGAGCTTTTCCTGTAGCGCTTCCGTGTCGGTCATCTGGGCGGAAAACCAGGCGTTTTCGGCCTCCAGATAGGCGCGGATCTCAGGATCGAGGACGGAGGGATCGCGCATCACCTCCTGCCAGTTGTCGGCACGCAGCCAGTGATAGGGATCGTTGCGGGTGTGGCCGTGGCGGATGATCTCGTGCGGCCGCTTTGCGGCGCGCGGCGGGGAGGAAGGAATGTCGTTCATGGGCGCGAGGTAGGCTCGTTTGTTTTCCGGGGCAAGGGAATGGGTCGTGCGGCGTTAACCGAGGGCCTCGCAGGGACGGTGCGCGAACCTGCGGGAACCAGCATTGCCCCTGCGGCATCCGCGCACGGGGTGACGGCTGCAAGACAAAGCCGAGCGTTGCGTGTGGAGAAACGAGCGCTCGCATAAAAGACCCATGACCTCAGTGTTTCTGCCGTCAGGAATGGCTGAAGCTCCGCCAGAAGCGCGATGTCTTGTGCCGTCTCTGCCGTCCGACATACTTGCGATCGCGCGACTTCGACTGTGCTCGAGATCACACTTCTGCGAGGAAATGCGGCGGCGGCTGGACAAGGAAGGCGCCACCCGGTCTTTCTCCTGTCGCGATTTGCCGGAAAGCATGGGTCATGCTTGAAAATCGCCGCTCTCTAAGGATTGCCAGAAGCGCCCAAATGCTTAGCTTGTCCGGCTGAGGCGGCAAAGCTGGCAGCTTGCCCCGCTCTGGATCGCCCGCTATCCGTTCCTGGTCCCTCGAACGTCACCCCGCTGATGCAAGAATCCCAAATCGACTGGACTTACCTCGTCATGGCCGCCCCGTTTCTGGCGGCGTTCGTGGCGCCGCTTTTGAAGCGGCTGTTGGGTTCTGGCGCGTCCTGGATACTGGCGGCGGCACCCGCGGCGATGTTTGTCTATTTCCTTGGCCTGATCGCGCCGATCGCGTCCGGCAGCGTCATCGCCAACGGCTTTGCCTGGGCACCGTCGCTTCAGATCAACTTTTCCTACCGCCTCGACGGGCTGTCGCTGCTGTTTGCGCTTCTCGTCTCGGGCATCGGCACGTTCATCCTGATTTATGCGGGCGCCTATCTCAAAGGCCATGCGCATCAGGGGCGCTTCTTCTCCTTCATCCTCCTCTTCATGGGGGCGATGCAGGGGCTGGTGCTCGCCGACGATTTCATGACGCTCTTCGTCTTCTGGGAGCTGACCTCGATCACCTCCTTCCTGTTGATCGGCTTCGATCACACGCGTGAGGCGGCAAGGCGCGCGGCACTGCAGGCGCTGGTGATCACGGCGGGGGGCGGGCTCTGCCTGCTGGCCGGGCTTTTGATCATGACCGGGCTCGTCGGCGTGCATTCGATGTCGGAGGCGATCGCGCTCGGCTCGAGCTTTGCGGAAAACCCCTATTATCTGCCGGTGCTGATTCTGCTTCTCGGCGGCGCCTTTACGAAATCGGCGCAGTTTCCGTTCCATTCCTGGCTCGCCAACGCCATGGAGGCGCCGACGCCGGTCTCGGCCTATCTGCATTCGGCGACGATGGTGAAGGCGGGCGTCTATCTGCTTCTGCGCGTCCATCCCTTCATGGGCGAGACCGCGCTGTGGACGACGATCCTGCCGCTCTTCGGGGGCGCGACGCTTCTCGCCGGCACGCTTCTGGCGCTCCGCCAGACCGATCTGAAACTCATCCTCGCCTATACGACGGTCGCCTCGCTCGGCCTTCTCGTCATGCTGACGGGGACGAGCAACGAGACGGCGATTTTGGGCGCGCTCGTCTATCTTCTCGCCCATTCGCTCTTCAAGGGCGGCCTCTTCATGATGGCGGGCTCGGTCGACCATGAGGCGGGCACGCGCGATCTGCGCGAGCTCGGCGGTCTCGGGCTCAAAATGCCGGTCACCTTTCTTTCGGGCCTCGTTCTCGCCTGGGCGATGGGCGGGCTTTTCGTGACGCTCGGCTTCTTCGCCAAGGAGGCGATGTATGAAGGGCTTCTGCACGGAGAGGGCACGACGCCCGTAACGCTTGGCGTCGCCGTCCTCGGCAACGGTCTCATGTTCGCGGCCGCCTTCGCCGTCGGATTGCTGCCTTTCATCGGCAAGCGGCCCGAAAACCTTTCCGGCGCGCATGAAGGCCCGATCGGGTTGTGGATCGGCCCGCTCGTCCTCGCCTGTCTCAGCGTCGCCGGCATCGTCTTTGCGGCCTTCACGCAAGAGGCGCTGATCGGCCCGACGCTTGCCGCCGTCGCCGGGGCAAAGCCCAATCCGGATCTCTCCTACGCCATCCACGTGAACGAGGCTTTTGCCGCCTCCGGCGTCACCTGGGCGATCGGCATCCTGGCGCTTCTCGCCCTGCGGCCGGTGCGGTGCGGGCTCGCGGCGATCCTCGATGCGATCGGCTGGGGTCCCGACCGGGGCTTCGACCAGCTCGTGAACGGGCTCACGACCGGCTCGGCCGCGGTGACGCGCTTCATCCAGAACGGCGATCTGGAACGCTATCTTTCCATCACCTTCACGGTGCTGGCGCTCGTCCTGGTCGTGCCGCTTCTGGTCTTCGGCGAATGGCCGCATGCGCCTGAGACCTTCGCGCTCGCGCCGCATGAATGGGCGGTGATGGGGCTTGCGGCCGTCGGTCTCGTCGCCGTCATCGTGGCGGAGAACCGGCTGACGGCGATCGTCTCCCTCGGCATCCAGGGCTTTGCCGTGGCGCTGATCTATATGCTCTTCGGCGCGCCGGATCTCTCCTTCACGCAATTCATGGTGGAGACGCTTTCGGTCGTCATCCTGGCGCTCGTGATGACGCGCCTGTCGCTGATGACGGCCGACCGGCGCAATTATTTCCAGCGCGCCAAGGACGGAACGATCGCGCTCGCCTGCGGCATCGGCACGGCGGCCTTGCTGATCGCCGTGACGAACCAGCCCTTCGATTCGCGCCTGTCGGATTTCTTTGCAGAGCATTCGCGAACCATCGCCCATGGCCGCAACATCGTGAACGTCATCATCGTCGACTTCCGTGGTCTCGATACTTTGGGTGAGATCGCGGTCGTCATGATCACCGGTCTCGCCATTCTCGCTCTGCTGCGCTTCCCGGCGCCGTGGCGTCAGACGAGAGCCGTGGAGGAAGAGAAGTGAGCACCGTCATCTTTCGCGCGATCGCGCCTTATCTCACGGCCTTGATGGTGCTGTTTTCGGTCTTCGTGCTCTTGCGCGGCCACAACAATCCGGGCGGCGGCTTCATCGGCGGGCTGATCGCGGCTTCCGCCTTCGCGATTTACGGCATCGCCTATGGCGTGCCGCCGGTGCGCCGGGCCCTGCGCTTTCATCCGATGGGGATCGCCGCTTTCGGGCTCGTCGTGGCGACCCTCGCCGGGGTGCCGTCGCTTCTCGGCGGCAAGCCGTTTTTGACGGTACTGTGGGCCTATCCGAAGATCTTCGGCATGGAGGTCGCCGTCTCCACGGCGACGTTCTTCGATATCGGCGTCTATCTCGTCGTTCTCGGGACCATCACCTCCGTGGCGCTGTCGCTGGAAGAAAGGGAGCGCTGATGGAAGGCCCGCTCGCGCTTCTCGTCGGCTGCTTCTTCGCATCCGCCGTTTATCTGATGCTGTCGGATTCCCTGATCCGCATCCTGCTCGGCGTGACCATCCTCTCGAACGCCGTCAATCTTCTGATTTTCACGGCCGGGCGGATCGTCAAGGAAGTGCCGCCGATCATTCCCGAAGAGGCGATGGTGCCGCCGTTTGCGACCGCCAATCCGCTGCCGCAGGCGCTGATTTTGACGGCGATCGTCATCTCGTTCTCGTTCTTCGCCTTCCTGCTGGTTCTGGTGTTCCGCGCCTATCAGGGGCTCGGCACGGACAAGACCGGGAAGATGCATATGGCCGAGCAGCCGGGTGATCCGGTTCCGCCCAGGGGCTATTGATGGCAGAGAGTGCAGGCCATGCAGCGGTGGACGTCGCGTCCGCCATGGTGACGGTGCCGATCGCGCCCTTGGACGCGATCATCGTCGCGCCGACTTTGATCACCCTTCTTTTCGGATCCGTCCTTTTAATGGCGCGCAAGCGCCCGGAAACGCAGGCGCCGCTCGGCATTGCGGGGCTCCTGTTTTTGACGGCGGCGACGGCCGGCATTCTGGCGCGCGTCGTGACCGGCGGGCCGCTCACCATGACCATGGGCAGCTGGCTGCCGCCCTTCGGCATCACCTTTGCCGTCGATGCGCTCGGTGCCTCCTTCGCCTTCGTGTCGTCGGTGGTGGCGCTCGTCGTCGGTGTTTTCGCAAGCCGCGGCCTGCGGCGCGTGGAGAGCCGCTACGGGTTCTATCCCTTTCTGCTGCTGATGATGACGGGCGTGTGCAACGCCTTCCTCACCGGCGACATCTTCAATCTCTATGTCTGGTTCGAAGTGATGCTGATCGCCTCCTTCGGCCTGATCGTCCTCGGCAATTCCAAAGAGCAGCTCGACGGCGCGGTGCGCTATGCCGTCCTCAATCTTCTGGCTGCGGCCTTCTTCCTGACGGCGACCGGCTATCTCTATGGGGCCCTCGGCACGCTCAACATGGCCGAGATCGCGATCAAGCTGCGCGAAGGCGTGCCCGGAATGCCGATCAACACGATCACGGCGCTTTATATTCTGGGCTTCGGCATGAAGGCGGCGGCGTTTCCGGTCGCCTTCTGGCTGCCGGCCTCCTATCACACGCCGTCTCCTTCCGCGGGCGCCGTCTTTGCCGGGCTTTTGACCAAGGTCGGCGCCTATGCGCTGTTGCGCACGCTGATCATGCTGATGCCCTCGGAAGAGGCGCTCTACGACACGTTTCTGACGGCGCTCGCCATCGGCACGATGCTTCTCGGCTCGCTCGGTGCGATGGCGCATTCCGATTTCCGGCGCATCCTCGGCTATCTCGTCATCTCCGGCATCGGCGTGATCCTGGCGGGGCTGGCGATCGGCACGGCGGAGGGGCTGTCGGGCGGCATCTTCTATGCCTTCCATTCGATGATCGTCATGTCGGCGCTCTATCTCGCCTCCGGGCTCGTCGGCCAGCTCGGCGGCAGCCAGGACCTGCGCAAGCTCGGCGGGCTCTACGGCGCGAGCCCGCTTCTGGCCGGGCTGACGCTGACCCTCGTCTTTTCCGTCTCCGCGCTGCCGCCGTTTTCCGGCTTCTGGGCGAAGATCCTGGTGACCGAAGCGGCGATGGTGGACGGGCGCTGGTGGCTCGCCGGCATCGTGCTCGGCACGGGCCTTCTCAACGCCCTCGCTTCGGGGCGCGCCTTCACGCAGATCTTCTGGCGCGGCGGACCGGTGGGGACGCCGGACGGCGCGGAAAAGAGCGTGCCCGGCGAGATCGTCGCTGAAGACCGGGCGGTGCTCTTCGGCTCGCTTGGCGCTCTCACCTTGATGAGCCTCGTCATCGGCCTGTGGCCCGCGCCGCTGATGCGGCTTGCGGAAGCCGGTGCGGCCGGGCTTCTTGATCCGACCCTTTATATTCGCGCGGTGTTTGGAGGCGCTTCCTGATGGTGCTGTTTCCCGTCAACGTGCTTCTGGCACTCGCCTGGGCGTCGATCACCGGCAGCTTCACGCTGCCGAACCTGCTGTTCGGCTTCGTGCTCGGCGCCATCGCGCTGTGGCTCATTCGCGAGCAGATCGGCACGCGCGGCTATATCGGCCGCTCGCTCAGGGTGATCAATCTGTTCTTCCTGTTCATCTACGAACTGGTCATGTCGGCGCTGAAGGTGACCTGGATCGTCCTGCAGCCGAAGATGCCGATTTCGCCCGGACTGATCGCCTATCCGCTCAGGGTGAACCGCGATTTCGAGATCACGTTGCTTGCCAATCTCATCACGCTGACGCCCGGCACCTTGTCGGTCGACGTGTCGGAGGACCGGCGCACGCTTTACATCCATGCTATCGACGTGCCCGACCCCGACCAACTGAAACGCGATATCGCACAAGGCTTTGAGCGAAAGATACTGGAGGCGTTCCGATGAGTGCTACCGAGTTTCTCGAAATCTGTGTCGCGATTTCGCTGGCGCTTCTCGTGCTTTCGTTTGCGCTGATCACCATTCGGATCGTGCGTGGCCCGACTTTTGCGGACCGGGTTCTGGCGCTCGACATGCTGGTGTCCACCGGCATCGGTTTCATTGCCGTGATCGGCGTGAAAACTGGTTTTTATCTTTATATCGACATTGCAATCGCTCTTGGGCTCGTCGGTTTTCTTGCAACCGTAGCGTTTGCCCGCTTCGTGATGCATTGCGGAGACGTGCTCGGAGGCGAATCAGCAATGTGCTACGGCTCCGATTCGGAGAAGCAGCGATGAGCGGCTTTCTCGACGTCTTGGTCGGCGTGATGATTGTGATCGGCGCGCTTTTCGCAGTCGTTGCGAGCGTCGGCCTCTTGCGTTTTCCTGACCTTTACACGCGCATGCACGCGGCCAGCAAAGCGGGAACCTTGGGCTCCGGGCTGATGTTGTTGGCCCTTGCCTTAGAAGCGCCCCATTTAGACATCTTCACTCGCGCCGTGGCAGGTGTGGTGTTCTTCCTTCTCACCGCTCCGGTTTCCGCGCATCTTCTGGCCCGGGCTGCCTACCTCACTGGTGTAAAGCCGGTTCCTGAGACGGAACCCGACGACTATTCGCGGGCTATCGGGGTGACGCGCTCCGATCCGGAAGGCGAGCGCTGAAACAAAGACTGCCATCTTCCGTAAAAGCGGGGTGGCACTTTGTTGGCGAATTCCTATCTTTCCAGGAATGAGCAAGCGAGTGCTGACATATTTTCACACCTTCTTGTTGCGCGCGGTGAAACGCCGCTAAGATTGCTGTGATGTAAGGTTTTTTCTTCTTGTCAGACCGCGCCACCAGCAGTAGCAAGGCGCACTTGATGACTTGCAGTGTGTTGCTGCAAAGGTCACATAGCGAGGATTCAATGGCAGAGGCTATCCAGAACGACAACCTGATCGAGCTCACGGCAGACATCGTATCTGCCTATGTGAGCAACAACACAATTGCGGCTGGCGATATTTCCGGTCTGATCGGCAATATCTATCAGGCGCTGCAGACGACCGCCGATGGCGGCGCTGAGCCTGAGCCGGAGCCGCAGAAGCCGGCTGTTCCGGTCCGTCGCTCGATCAATCCGGACTACATTATTTGTCTGGAAGACGGAAAGAAGTTCAAGTCGCTGAAGCGTCACCTGCGCACGCATTACGACCTGTCTCCGGAAGAGTATCGCGAGAAGTGGGGCCTGCCGGCCGACTATCCGATGGTCGCTCCGAACTATGCAAAAGCCCGCTCGCAGCTTGCCAAGCAGATGGGTCTTGGTCAGAAGCGCGGCCGCCGCTGAACGACGTTTTCTTCCGAACGTGTCAGACGCCGGCCCTTATGCCGGCGTTTTACTTTTCCGGTCGGCGGCTCCCACGCCGGCGCTATGCTTTCCCCGGACGCCGGCTCCCAGGCCGGCGTTTTGCTTTTCCCAGACGCCGGCTTTCATGCCGGCGTTTTGCGTTTCAAGGTCTGGGCCTGGCAGAGCCGCGCAAGCTCGCCGCTTTCGACGTCGAGCGCTGTCTTGAGCGCGATGTGGCGATTGAGATCGTAGCTCCCATGGCCGGCCCGGCCTTTCCTGCGCTCCGCCCGCAGGGCGCATTTGAGACGCGCGACGATGCTGCGCACGCGCTCCGTGTCATTCTTTCCGAGCTCTCCCGGCAGACGATGGATCAACCGCGGCAGGTCGCTGTCGCGGCAATAGGTGCCGGCGCCGCTTTTGGCCAAGCGGGGAGGCGCCGGGTTCTGACGCCGTTGGCGGCGAGTGGGCCTGCCGGCCCCGCCTGAGATTTGGGGATCGTAAAAGCACTGCGCATCGACCATGCCGGGAGCTCCTGAAGCTTTCGTGGCACGATCGCAGGCCCCGGAGCGGCGGGGATAAGTTCGGCGCCTCCCGGCTCGACAAGGTGTGCGGTAAGCTTAAAAACATATCCCCGGTTGCGCTTCTTCGCGGTATAGGAAAGAAATCCTATTATCGGAGGAGGGGCCATGCAGAACCATTTTTACGACGATTTGCGGGGCCGCAGGGGGCTTTTGGGCCATACCAGGGCGAGGGCGGCCGCGCCGTCGCCCGACCCGCCATCGTCAGGGATCGGGGGATCGATGCGGAGAGTTCCGTCTGCCGCTTTGCCGAGGCGGCGCTCGGGGCGGTCTTTCGGGTCGGGCACCATGACCTGCGCAAGGCCGGACGGGGCGTTGCGCGGGTGGCGCAGACGCGGCAGGCGGCGATGTATCTCGTCCATGTCGGCTCCGGCCTGACGCTGACCAAGGTCGGCGCGCATTTCGGCCGCGACCGCACCACCGTCGCCCATGGCTGCCGGATGATCGAGGAACGCCGCGACGAGCCGGTCTTCGACCAGGTGATGGAAAGCCTCGAATTCGCGCTGCGGCGCTGGATGGAGGTTTTTGGCGAGGATGCGAGATGAGCCGCGGGAAGAGACGCGGCGGGGCGCTCGAAAGCCTGATCGAGATGCTGCTGGCCCATGCCGATGCGCGGCTGGTGGAGGCGGATGCGGCGACCTTCTGCTGCGAGGGCGTGCCGGGGCGGCGGCGCGAGATCCCGGCCGCCCTCGTCAAGAAGCTTCTGGCGGCCGGGCTTCTCTGCGAGGCCGGAGAGACGGGGCTTGTCGCGAGCGCGGAAGCCGCGGCATGGCTTCGGCGCATGAAAGCCGGCGAGCCCGCCTTTCTGGCGCAGCACAAATGCCTGGAACGGCAGAAGGGCGGCTCACCCTCGGCGCCCGCGCCGCTGACCGACCTCGACGAGAGCCCGATCGGCCTCCTCGCCCGCAGGGGCGGCGAGGAGGGCGCGCCCTATCTCGGAGCCCCGCTGGTGGCGGCGGCGGAGCGGCTTCGCCGCGATTTCGAGCGCGCGAGCCTGCAGCCGCGCATCACCGCCAATTGGCAGGCCGACCTCAAGGCGCCGAAAGGCTCCCGTCAGCGGGGCGGTCAGGCGGATCTGACGGAGACGGCGATCGCCGCCCGCGCCCGCTTTCATGCCGCCATGGACGCGGTCGGCCCCGAGCTCGCGGGCGTCCTCGTCGATGTCGCCTGTTTCCTCAAAGGTCTGTCGAGCGTGGAGCGCGAGCGCGGCTATCCGGCACGATCGGCGAAGCTCGTCCTGAAACTCGCGCTGCAGGCGCTTGCCCGCCATTACGGCCTAGACGAAGAGGCCGAAGGCAAAGCGTACGTCGCCATGCGCCATTGGGGCGCCGAGGGCTATCGGCCCACGATCGGCGAATGAGAGGACGAAGAGAAGAATGAGAGGACGAAGAGAAAGAAAATGCGCCGCGAGCGGGGGTGGCTATTGTGCGAGCCGGCTCTCCGCGTCGCGGCGGATGCGCTGCAGCATGGCGGAGAGGCCGTTGGAGCGCTGCGCCGTCAGATGTTCGCGCAGGCCCATGCGGGCGAAGACGGCTTCGGCATCGGTCTTCAGGATCTCTTCGGGTGTCGTGCCGGAATAGAGCGCGAGCACGATGGCGATGAGGCCGCGCACGATATGGGCATCGCTGTCGCCGCGGAAGACGAGGACCGCTTCGCCGTCCTTCACCGCGTCTTCGCTGACGAGCCAGACCTGGCTCGCACAGCCGCGGACTTTCGTGGCCTCCGTGCGTTCCTCGGCCGGCATCTCCGGCAAGGCCCGTCCGAGCTCGATCACGTACCGGTAGCGATCCTCCCATTCGTCGAGGAAGGCGAAATCGTCGATGATGGACTGAATGCTCATGAAGGCCTGTCGCGTTCTTGCGTGTCCGCCGGGAGGTGCGCCTCCCGACCGTCGCCGGGCGTCTCAAAAAAGGTGGTGCAAGGCAAAATAGGCATATGAGCCCGGGGCACAAGCGCCGAAGGCCGGATGCGGCCTTGATGCGCGGCCCTGACAAACGGACCCTGACACGCGGCTCTGTTTGCGCGAATGGGCCGCGTTAACGGCAATCCAAAACATGATTACCACTTTGTGAAGTTTTGGCTTATTGTTGAAGCTAAGTTTTACGTTTTGCTGGAGCGAAACCCATGCAAGAGCAGCGCGCCCTCAGACGGCACCATTTGGACAAACGGTCGACCGTCATGTCGCATCGGCTCTATGCCAATTGCCAGGTGCGCAACATCAGCCCGACCGGTGCCTGCATCGAGTTGGACAGCCGGGCCGTTCTGCCCGCGAGCGTGCGCCTGCCGATGCCCAATTGCGGCACCGCCTCGGCGAAGCTGGTCTGGCAGCGCGGCAAGCTCGCCGGTGTCGCGTTCGACCAGCCTTTGAACGGCGATGTACTGACCCAGTACATCGATGCGCGCGCCCCCGTCCGCCAGGAGCGGCAGGTGGCAAGGGATCTCGCCTCGACCATCGGCAAGCCGGCCGCACGCGCGCATCTGCGCCTCATCGATTGCTCGGCCGACTGAGCTTCGCCGAACAGTTCTCGCGCAGCGGCGTGTGGCTGCGCGCCGCTGAACGAATCCGCCCGTTTGAACAGGATTGGCGGGCGGACACCGCATGCTTCGGCCGCAGTGTGAGCCGCGTTGTGCTTCAGCCGATGAGCAGCGCGAGCGCGACATAGGCCGCGAGACCGCCGCCCATTGTCACGACGACGTTGTTGGAGACCCAGGCGATGGCCACGGCCAGCGCCGCGGCGATCCAGGTTGTGGCCTCCGTGCCGGCGAGGGACGTGGCGACGAGCGCGACGACGATCAGGCCCGGCAGATCATCCAGAACGAAAGCGAAGCGGGACTGACGCAGACGGTCGCCGGCGAGGAAGCCGAGAAGGCGCGTCGCGAAGGTGGCGACCGCGAGCCCGGCGATCAACAGCCATTGCGCAGAGCTCATGCCGGCCTCTGACAGAGGCGCAGGAGAGCCGCAAGGGCGAGGCCGGCGAGAGACGCGACGAGGATTGCCGACGCCCGCGAGATCCCTGCCGAGACGAGGCCGATCGCCAGCACGAAGGTCATTCCCCAGGGAAGGAACGCGGCGATGCGTCGGGGCGCCATGCTCCGGGCCATCGCAATGAACGCCGCGGTGAAGGCGAAGCCGAGCCCGGCCGCATCGAGGTCGGGCAGGATGGCGCCGATCTGCGCGCCGAGCGCCGTCGATGCAAACCAGGTGACGAACATGACGCTGCCCGCCCCGAGGAGGAAGAGTGCGCCGATGCTCGGATCCTTGCCGCGCTCCGACAGGGTGAGCGCCCAGTTCTCATCGGAGGTGAGGTGCAGGGCGAGGAGACGCCGCCATGGCGGCAGGCGGGCCAGGATGCCGGCGAGCGAAGCCGTGATCCCGAGATAGCGCAGGTTCATGATCGCGCCCGCGACGATCGCTCCGCCGAGGCCGCTTCCCGCCGAGAACTGATCGACGGCGACGATCTGCGACGATCCCGCGTGAACGCCGGCACTCATGAGCCCGACGCCCCACCAGGGAAAGCCTGCCTGAGCCGCCAGGACCCCGAAGGCGAGGCCGTAAAGTGCGGCACCGACGGCGAGCGGTAGGATGGAGAGCATGCCTCGTTTCACGCCATCCGTTTATCCGTCCGGGGCGAGACGATGAATGCGCCTGTTGCGCTTTCGGTGATATGATCAGCGCATAATAGGCAAACTCTCGAGTGAAAAAGATCATGGATGACAAGGATCGTGCGCTGCTTGTCGAACTGCAGCGCAATGCCCGGCTGCCGATCGCCGAACTGGCCGATCGGGCGGGGCTTTCGAACGCATCCGTTCAGCGGCGATTGAAGGCGTTGCGCGAGGAGGGCGTGATCCAAAACGAGGTGGCGCTGCTCGACCGGCAGAAGCTCGGTCTCGGAGTGACCGCCGTGATTTTAGTCGACCTGGAGCGCGACCGGCTCGACCAGATCGACGCCTTCAAGCGCAAGGCGCGCGCCGAACCGCAGGTTCTGCATCTCTACTGTATCGCCGGCGAGATGGATTTCGTGATGATCGCCGTTGCGCGCGACATGGCCGATTACGAGGCCCTGACGCACCGGCTCTTCTTCGCCGATGCCAATGTCCGCAAGTTCCGAACCTCCATCGTGGTCTCGACGGAAAAGGCGAGCTCGGAATATCCGATTCTGTCGTGAGGAGGCGGGCGCGGCGTCAGTGGCCCTTCGCTGACGACGGGCGCTCCGGCTGTGCGCCGGTCGCGCTCTAGAGAAGGCGCGGGCGGGGCTGCGGCAGGTCGATCTCCACGTGCCTGGCGCTCGGGGAGCCGTCGTCGCTCGAGGCGGATTGCGAGCCGTCGAGCCGCGCTTCGTCTGTTTCTCGGGTTTGAGCGTCGATGCCGTCCTCTGCCCGCTCCGACACGGGCAGGCGCGCGCTCGCCGGGATGGCCTCGATCGGGGGCGCGCCCCGGCCGCTCCACGGCACGGAAAGGTCGCTTGCGCTGAGGCTGCCGTGATCGACGTCGCCCTCATCGTTGCCGCCGGTGCTGGCGGAGAGGGCGGCGGAGGCCATGTCGCGCCCGGTGGCGATCTTGCGGCCGAGGAGGGTGAAGGTCTCGCGACTCGTGGCGCAGGCCTCCGGATGCCGATCGCACACGCCGCTCACATCCTTGGCGAGAACCTGGAAGGCGAGGGCGGATTCCAAAAGGGTGACGCGCGGCGGCGGACCGCCATCGGGCGACGGAGGCAGAACCAAGATCAGTGCCGTCAACCAGAAGATTGATCGGAACAAGAACATAACCTTACCCTGTTTGCGGATTCTTCCGATCCAGCGCCGCGAAGGAACCATGAAGGCTCCAAAATCGCGTTCATCCGATATCTACAATTCGACGCAAATCCGGCTCATTCCAGGCACTAAGGGGCTATTTCCTCGAGCTGTTCCCGAAAGCTTGCTGGGGTGGTTAATACATGCTTTGTGCCGGCGATCGGCGCGACCGCCGGCCGCGGTTTGGCAGAGTTCAAGTTTCCTTAAGCCAAAGCGGCGAAGTTGAGGCACGACAAGCCGGTCTGAAGGAGGCCGGTCGACGATGGGGTTGGTGTGTGAGTGTGATGGCCTCCGAGGCGGATCGACCGATGTCCCGGACGACGAGCCGGGCTGCAGGCGGACGCCGGAAGCGACAGACGCGGGGTGACAAGACCGCGGCGGCGAAGCCGGCAGCGACGAAGGCGGCCTCAGCCCTCGGCGAGCGGAGCCGGCTCGGCCTCGTCCTGCGCCATGGCCCGGCGGCTGCGCTCGGGCTGCTGGCCGTCGCCGCCATCGTCAATGCGCTCGTCCTTCAGCATGGACGCCATCCCGATCCGCTCTTTGCCACGCGGGAGAGAGAGCCCGTCTCGACGCTCCAGGCGGGGGAGAAGGGCGATCTCGAAATGATCATCCGCACCGGCCTCGTCGTGCCGCGCGAACGCCCGGATGCGGTCGGGGCCGCAGAGACGGCCGTCTCTGCCGAGACTTCCTCGGAACGCCCCGCTTCGGGCTCGGCCCCCGACCCGGTCGTCTTCGCCGTGCAGCAGGCGCTTGCCGATACGGCCTATGGCCCGGTGACGGCAGACGGTCTCAAGGGCCATGAAACGACCGAGGCACTGAGGCGCTTCCAGCTCGATCAGGGGCTCAAGGTGAACGGCGAGATCGATCGCGAGACGCTCGACCGGCTGGCCGCGATCGGCGCCATGCCGGACAATCCGTAAGCCCGTGTTTCCGCTCATGTGGTTTCGGGCCGGCTGCGAAGCTGGACCCTCACGGCCATGGTGAGCCCATGGTGAGATTGCGCACCGACATCTTCGTCCAGGCGTTGATTCGCCGTGTCTCGGCCACGGGAGCCTTTGCCACCGTAGCGCGCAAAGGCGCGCTCGAAGCTGGCACGCTCTTCATCATCGTCGACCGTCTCGACGGACGTCTCGATCTCTATGGTCCTGCACCACAAAGCTTTTTTATGGATGAGACGGAGATGCCGGCCGATCGTTTCTTCATACCACTTGTGCGCGAGGGCGAACGCGGCAAGATTGAGGAAAGGTTGGTGAGCGAAAGCCGTTTCGATCCTGACTTATGGGTGGTGGAGATTGAGGATCGGGAAGGACGTTCCTTCGTCGCGGTGGCAGACAGCGACGCTTCGTCGGGGCGGCCGTAACCCAGAATCGCTTTATCCCCGTTCAGCAGTTGTTAACCATACTGCGGCGACAGTGGGTTCGCCGGATCAACGGACGGCCCTTCTGAGGAGGTGGATATGGCCGAAATCCTGAACTTTCCGACGCTGAGCGAAAGCCAGGCGCGCAAGCCTGCATATAGCGGCCCGTGCCAGATTCTGATGTTTACCGGAGTGCGGGTGGAATACCGCGACGAGCCGGGCAGCGTGGCGCTTTCGCGTCGGGCGCGGGCGGCGACGAAGCCGAAGAAGCGCCGCGCAAGCTAAGACAATTGTGGCGGCGCCTGCGTTTCAGCCGGCCGGCTCAAGCGGGGCCGGCACGCATTCCGCCGCCTTGAGATGTTCGATCGCGACCTGGCGTTCGCGCGGGGTCGGCGCATAGAAACGCACGAGCGCGATGAGATCGGGCTGTGCCGCTTCCACGACGATGGTCTCATCGAGGGCTGCGGACGTGCTTTCCTTCAACTGAGCATTCTGAATCGGATCGACGATCAACATGTCGAGCCGTCCGTCGATCGCCGTGCGGTCGTTGACGGAAAAGAGGACAGTGCCGCGCCGCTGGTAGAGCGCCAGCGACCAGAAACTGTTCGGCCCCGAAAAGGACAGAGACGCCGGCGCATCTTTCAGCGAGATGCGGCAGGCGCCGTGCACGAAAAGCGGATCGAGCCCGGCGATCGCCGGCCCCTTGCCGTCGGGCGGCAGGAGCGTGAAGCCGGCTTCCGTCGTGACGGCGGCAAGCTTCGACCAGCCGTCGCTCGAGGCGAGCCGCGGCACCAGGAAAATCACCACGATATGGATCGAGGCGGCGAGCAGGACAATCGCGAGCAGCCAGGCGAGTAGGCCGCCGAAGAAGCCGGCCGGGATGAGCCGCCGACGGCGGCCGATGCGCTCCTCGTAGATCATCGGCAGCCCTTCGGAGTGATCGCCGGAACGGTGAATTGCGTGAGCGCCGTCACCGTGCGGGCCGTGGTGTCGTAGAGGCGCGCGGCGAGCCGGATCTGACCGGCGCCTTCAGAGGAGAGCCAGTTGCCCGGCTGCGGATCGGGCGCCAGAGTGATGGTGAAGGTGCCGTCCGCCTTGCGCACGATCTCGTCGCTGCCGAGCGCCCGGCCACCGCGTTCCGCCGGCGGCAGATGTCCGCCCGCAGCGGTTTCCACGGCCATCGTCCAAAGCCGGGCCGCCGGCATCTGGCCGGAGATTTCGTAGCTGCAGGCGCCGTTGAGATCGCCGCCCGTATCGTCGGAGCGGGCAAGGAGTTTCAGGCCTTCGCTCGGGCCGAGCGCGAGCTCGCCGGTGCGTGCAAGGCGGGCGCGCGAATAGGGATCCTCGTCCTCCGTGCCGGCGCGCGGCCAGCCCTTCCAGGCACCGCTTTCGATCGTGTCGATCGGCGTGAGGTCGCGCAGGCTCAAAAAGGCACTGCCGACGCCCAGGACGAAGGCGATGGCGACGCCGAGAATGATGACGAGGGCACGCAAGGCAGCGGGCCTATCGCGTGGCCGTGCCGCCAGACGCGGCGGCGGAAGCCTCGCGCTTCAAGGCGGGAGCTGCGATCTCGGCGGTTTTGGCGCGCTCTTCCAGACGATCGAGAATGTCTTCCGTCGGCGGGGCGAGGCGGCCCGAGCCCAGAAGCTCGCCGCCCTCCGGCAGGCCCTCCGCGACCGGCACCTCGTCTTCCGCAGGCGGCGGCAGCGGGATGCCCGGAAGCGGCCGATGCTCGATATTGGCTTCCGCGACGCGCATGTATTTCTGCCAGGTCATGGCGGGCAGCGTGCCGCCGGTGAGACGGTTGGTGCTCTTGAAATTGTCGTTGCCGAGCCAGACGGCGGTGGAGAAATCGCCCGTATAGCCGACGAACCAGGCGTCGCGATAAGCCTGGGTCGTGCCGGTCTTGCCGGCGACGGAGACGCCCGGAATGAGGGCGCGGCGGCCGGTGCCGTGCTCGGCGACGCTGTGCATCATCTTGACCATGCCGAGGGCGACCTCTTCCGACAGAACACGTTTGGGCGGTCCGTTGGCGCGGTTGAAATCATAAAGCACCTCGCCCTCGGGATTGAGGATGCGTGCGACGCCGTGCGGGCGGGCGCGAAAGCCGCCGGAGGCGAAGGCGGCATAACCCGTCGCCTGGTCGAGCACCGTCACCTCCGACGTGCCGAGCGGCAGGGAGCGGGTGACGCGGATCGGGGTCTGGACGCCGAGACGTTCCGCCATTTCCGCGATCGGCTGGCGGCCGAAGGCGATCGAAAGGCGCACCGGGATGGTGTTGATGGAATGGGTGAGGCCCTGCATCAAGGTGATGCGGCCGCGGTAACGGCGCGAATAGTTCTGCGGCGACCAATTGCCGATGGAGACCGGCGCGTCGAGGATGACGCTGTCGGGCGTATATCCGCGTTCGAGCGCGGCGGCATAGGTGTAGGGCTTGAAGGAGGAGCCCGGCTGGCGCTGTGCATTGGTGGCGCGGTTGAAGGTGGAGGCGCCGTAATCGCGCCCGCCCACCATGGCGCGCACGGCGCCGGACAGATCCATGGAGACGAGCGCCGCCTGTTTGACGCCATAGGCATCGCCCGATTCCCGCAGCGAGGATTCCACCGCGAGCTCGGCCGCGCGCTGCAGGCGCATGTCGATCGTGGTGCGCACGATGAGATTGCGCTGGCCCGGAGGGGCGAGGCGCTTCACCTCCTCAAACACCCAGTCGAGGAAATAATCGGGCGAGGGCGTCGCCTCGCGCGAGACCGGCGTCGCCGGATGGCGCCTCGCGCTGATCACCTGGCCCTCGGTCATGAAGCCGGCCTGGACCATATTGGTCAAAACCTCGTTGGCGCGTCCGCGCGCCGCCGGCAGGTTGATATGGGGGGCATAGCGCGTCGGCGCCTTGAAGAGGCCGGCGAGCATCGCCGATTCTTCGAGCCGGAGATCGGTGACGGGCTTCCCGAAATAGAACTCCGCCGCCGCCCCGACGCCGAAGGCGCCGCCGCCCATATAGGCGCGGTCGAGATAGAGCTTCAGGATCTCGCGCTTCGTCAGATTGGCTTCCAGCCACAGGGCGAGGAAGGCTTCCTTGATCTTGCGGTCGAGCGTGCGCTCGTTGGACAGAAAGACGTTCTTGGCGAGCTGCTGGGTGATCGACGAGCCGCCCTGGACGACGCCGCCGGCACGGGCATTTTCCACAAGCGCGCGCAAGGTGCCGATGACATCGATGCCGAAATGCTCGAAGAAGCGCCGGTCCTCGGTCGCCAGCACGGCCTGGATGAGATGGTCGGGCAACTGGTCGAGGGAGAACTGCACCTCCTGCAGGACGCCGCGCTTGCCGATCTCGTTGCCGTAGCGGTCGAGCATGGTGACGGAATAATCGGACTGGGCGCGCCAGTCGCGCTTGACCGCGTCGAAGGCGGGGATGGCGAGCGCCAGCATGACGATGAGGCCGGCGCAGCCGAGGGTGACGCTCTCCGACAGGAGCTCGAAGACGGGCCGCTTCCAGCCGGTGGCGTGGAAACGGCGAAAGAACAGAATGGTGCGCTCCCAGGCCATGCCGGAGCTTTGGCCGAGCTCGAAGAAGAAGGTGTCGATCGCGGAATCGATCTCCAGCGCACGCAGCCAGTGCGGAAGCTTCTTCTTCGGTGTAAACGGATCGCGCATCGGGTGTTTTCACAAGAGGCTCGGCCGCGAGCCTTGTCAGGCACGGTTCTAGCACGATTTGGGTCTTTGATAAGTGGCGGCAGGGCCTTGCCGCCGATCGGCAAGGAAGCGGTGCGCGATGGTCACAGGAGCAGGGATGCTCGAAAAAGAGCCGTTCTGGCGCAAGAAGGCGCTCGAAGAACTCACTGACAAGGAGTGGGAGGCATTGTGCGACGGCTGCGGCCGCTGCTGCCTCAACAAGCTCCAGGATTACGACACGGGCGAGATCTCGTGGACGAATGTCGCCTGCCGTCTCTACGATGAAGACGCCTGCCGCTGCCGCGATTACGAGAACCGCATCGAGACCGTGCCCGACTGCCTGCCGCTGTCGCCGGAGGCGGTGCGCGAGATTTCCTGGCTGCCGCCCTCCTGCGCCTATCGCCTCGTCGCGGAAGGCCGCGATCTCTATTGGTGGCACCATCTCGTCTCCGGATCGCGCGAGACCGTGCACGAGGCGGGGATTTCGACGCGTGGGCGCACGGTGTCGGAGAGGGACGTGCCGATCGAAGACTGGGAAGATTTTCTTGTCGAATGGCCCGTCGAGGAACCGGCGCGGTAGACGCGGGAACGCGCCCTGCGCGCATTTTTCGGCAGTGAGGCGGCGTTCTTCGGGCTGAAGTTGAAAAGCGGCCGTCGCATGGTCTGCGATGCTTGACCGCGCGCTGCGGGCTTCCATCTCCTCCGGAATGTCAGACAATTTGATGCTTTCCGTTCTCGATCTGGCGCCCGTGCCGGAGGGGACGAGCGCAGCGGAAGCGTTGCGCGCCACCGCGACCTTCGCCGAGGCCGCCGACCGTTTCGGTTATCACCGCCTGTGGTACGCCGAGCACCACGGCATTCCCAACATCGCCTCCGCCTCGCCGGACGTCCTGATCGGCCATGCGGCGGAGCGCACGACGCGCATTCGCGTCGGCTCCGGCGGCGTGATGCTGCCCAACCACGTGCCCTTGCGGGTGGTCGAAACCTACCGGACGCTGGAGGCGCTCTATCCGGACCGCATCGATCTCGGCATCGGCCGGGCGGGCGGCAGCGACAGCCGCACGCTGTCGGCGCTGAGGGCGGTCGACGGCGGCCAGTTCGCCCAGCAGATGGCCGAATTGATCGCCTTCGAGACAGGCGGTTTTCCCGACGGGCATCCCTACCAGGCGATCGAGGTGGTGCCGGGCGAGGTGGCGCTGCCGCCGATCTGGCTCCTCGGCTCGTCGGGCGCGAGTGCGGAGTTTTCAGGCCTCAACGGTTTCGGTTACGCCTTCGCCGGGCATTTTTCGCCGGCGCCGGCAGCCCCGGCCTTTCAGGCCTACCGCCAGGCCTTCAAGCCCTCGGACGATTTTCCGGAGCCGCGGACGCTTCTCTGCCTCGCCGCCATCTGCGCGCCGAGCGAGGAGGAGGCGGCCTATCTCGCGGGCTCGATGGAGCTCGCCTGGCTGCGCCTGCGCCAGGGCGGGCTGCGCAAGCTGTCGAGCCCGGAGGAAGCGGCCAATTACGCCTTCACGCCGCAGGACCGCGCCACCGTGGAGGCCTATCGGCGGATTGCCATCACCGGCACGCCGGACAAGGTCAGGCGGGAAATCGAGGCGCGCGCGGCCGCCTGCGACGCCGACGAGGTGATGGTGACGATGAATGTCTGGGATCCCGAAGCCCGGGTGCGAAGCCTCGATCTTCTGGCACGCGCCTTCGATCTGCCGCGGCCTTCACTCGCACCGGTTAAGACCGAATTCGCTTGAGGGATGCGTACGACAATTTTTTCGCGTAAAAGGAGAAAATGACAGCGAAGATGAAAACTGTCCAAACGGCGTTCACCAATTGAGAACCGGATTGATGAAAGCGTAGGCGCCGACATGATGCCCAGTCCGAGAAAACCTTTTTCCGCGATTCTGCAGAAGGCGTTGGATGACGTCCTGAGCTGTGCCGAATTCTGGGCCTGGGCGACGGATAAAGATCTGCGCGTCACGTATCTCTCGGCGAATTTCGAGCGGATCACCTCACTCCCGGCGGACGATTTCGTCGGATTGTCGCGCTACGACATGATTCCGGCCGGGATGACCGACGCGATGGCACGCCGGCATCGCCACGAGCTTGAAAAGCGTCTTCCCTTCGTCGGCCTGCGCTATGAATTCAACGATATCCGCGGCACGCGCTGCTTCGAGACGAGCGGCACCCCGACCTTCGACCGGCGCGGCCGCTTTCGCGGCTATCAGGGCATTGCCCGCGACGTCACCGAAGAGGTGCGCGACCAGGAGCGGCTGGAGGAGCTCGGCCGCGAGCAGCGCATCTTGAACGTTCTCTTCAACCATGTGGAACGCATGGCCAATATCGGGGCCTGGCGCTACGACCCCGAGCAAGACGTGCTGACATGGTCGGAACAGCTCTATCGCCTCTATGGCATTCCCCTCGGCGCCAGGGTGACGCTGAAGGAGGGGCTCAGCGTCTTCGCGCCCGATGTCGCCAAAGTGCTGCAGGCGGCGATCGACGAGGCGATGGGCGGCGAGCGCGCCTTCGATCTGACCTTGCCGTTTTTGTCGACGCGCGGCGAGGAGCGCTATGTCCGCGTGCTCGGCGAATGCGAAAGGCGCAACGGCAAACCCGTCAGCGTTTTCGGTACGATCCAGGACGTGACGAGCGAAAAGCGCCGCGAAGAGGAGCGGCAGCGTCTGGCGGTGAGCGATCCCCTGACCGGGCTCGGCAACCGCAACGCCTTCCGCATGGAGCTCGCCGAGGCCTTGAAGAAGCTCGGCGCGCGCAAGCGCGAGGCGGCCTTGTGCATCTTCGATCTCGACGCCTTCAAGGACATCAACGATTTCTTCGGGCACGACATCGGCGACAAGGTGTTGCGCGAAGTCGCCGACTGGCTGCGGAACACGGCGGAGCCCGGCGATCTGACGGCGCGCTCCGGCGGCGACGAATTTGCGCTTCTGACGAGCGCGGCCACGGCCGCCGAGGCGGAAGAGGCGCTCCGCCGGCGTCTGCAGCCGCTCGTGCGCCGCAGCGATTTCGGCCATTCCATCACCTACAGCTTGAGCGCCGGCATCGCGGTCTTCCCCGATGACGGGACGACGGCCGAGGATCTTCTGCGCCACGCGGACCTCGCACTCTACGAGGCGAAGCGCGGCCGCCGATCCACGATCGAGCGCTATGAGCCGCAATTGCTGCGCGAGGCGCAGAACCGCTTTCGTCTTCTCGCCGATTTCCGCGAAGGGCTCGCTTCCGGCGAGATCGAGGCGTTCTATCAGCCGCTCGTCGAGTTTTCGTCGAACCAATTGCCGGTTTCGAGGCGCTGATGCGCTGGCGCCATCCGGAGAAGGGCATCGTGCCGGCCTGCGAATTGATGCCGGTCTTCAAGGACAAGGTGCTGTCCGTCGAGCTCGGCGAATACATGCTGAGGAAAATCGTCGGCGATCTGAAAGCGTGGCGCGACGCCGGCATCGATTTCGGCCGGATCGGCTACAACGTCACCGCCGCCGATCTGCAGCAGGAGGGGTTCGCCCCGAGATTGCTCGGCGCGCTCGCCGGAGCGGGGCTCTCATCCGGCGACATCGTTCTCGAAGTGACGGAGACGAGCGTCATCGACGAGGACAACCGGGCGATCCGCGCGCATCTCGAAGCGCTGCGGGCGGCGGGCGTCGGCGTGGCGCTCGACGATTTCGGCACCGGCTTTTCCTCCCTGACGCATTTGAAGAGCCTGCCGGTCGGCGTGCTCAAGATCGATCGCAGTTTCGTGAAGGATCTGACGTTTTCGCCGGGCGACCGCGCCATCGTGCGCGCGCTCATCGGGCTCGGCAGCGAGCTCGGCTATCACATCGTGGCGGAAGGCGTGGAGACGGCGGCCGAAGCCGCCTTCCTGCACCGCGCCGGCTGCCGCTATGGCCAGGGCTATTATTTTGGCCGGCCGATGCCGGCCGACGACGTGCCGGGATTCATCGCCGAATGGGATGCTGCTGAAGAGGCGGTGCGGCGGGCGTGAGGGGGCGAAGGCCCGAGACCTCGGCGCGCGAGGATATTGAAGGATCGAGTGTCGCGCATGGTCCTTCGAAAGAATAGTCCCGGAGTCTGAACGGCTTCCGTAGGCTTCCCGCTCGGTCAAGGAATGCATGCTATAACCGAAGGTTAGAAGGCCGGCGCAGACGTGCGATCCAATGTCTTGGGTTAGTAAGAGGAAGGCGAAGGAGCCGTCATCTGCCAGTTGGAAGACCCAAGCCAATTACCCGTGACTTGTCACTACGCGACTGCGGCTAAGCCGCAGCGAAAAAGCGTGGGCGGCGCGGGGGTGTTTTTATGAGATCTTTTAGAAGATCTAGCATGAAGCACCTCCTTCCTCCGGGTCTGATCCCGGGTGCCTCCTCATATAAAGATTCCGTTTCGATTTATCCAGATCCCATGGAAGCCTATTCTTCTCGTTTGGTCACGGAAAAATCTGGTCGTATTAATGATGTGCTTCGTTTTTGGAAATCACTGATTCTTAGAGGTGTCGGTCATGGCGGATGATAGCTCCACTGAGTCGCGCGCAGAGGCTAACGAAGTTGCACAGGCATTAGGCATTGCCATGGCCCAGTGGGGCGTGGTTGAGAACCGCCTGTTCTTGCTCTACCTCGTGCTTTGTGGCGCAGGTCAGCCGCCGAACACTGCCTCAGTCACATATGAAACGCTAGTTCACCTAGATACAAAGTTAAACGTTATCGACCGTCTCATGAAGTTCCGGTCTAATGAGGCTGTTACCCTTGAAGAGTGGGCAAGCTTGCTGAACAAGGTTCGCCGGAAAATCAAGAAGGTCCGCAACAAGATCGCCCATTGGCGCATTTGGCGCAACACGGAGAAAGGACGGGCATTCCTCGGGCCGCCGTTGTTCGTCCACCCAGACCAAGTCCCCGATTTTGGATCACCGCAGAGTGGCGCAATGACAGCGCATGACCTGTTAGATCATGCGGACCGCTTCACGGAATTGGCGGATCAGATAGAGAAATTCATGAAAAACATGCGTTTACAACATATTTGAATGTCTGAATTAAGACGCCTATCATCATCAGATGATCAAAATTTTCTATGCTGGCAAGAAGAGGCCTCGAACCTCCATTCTTTTGCCTGTAACATTTCGGGAGTGAATTTAATTTTCTTATCCGCAGATAGATTATCTGGTGTAGTGCTGTGTTGGTCTGTTTTGGGCGGTGTGTCCAAATCGCGTTCTTCGGCTTATCTGTCAATAGGAAAAAATTCCTTGACGACCGTGCGGTGCTTTGCTAGGGTTCAGGTACGGTCGGAGATGTGCGGCTGACGCACGGTTTGGGGCCGATCGTTTTCCGAGATTTTTGGGGTTTGCGCGGCGCTGCTGGGGCGGGGCCGGGGAGTGCGCTTGTCCTCATCTGCTTGCACGCTTGCCCGATCGCATTTGTTCTTGAGTGTTCGTTCGAGCGCGCTTTGTCGCTCGCTCATGGCTGGCGGGCTGCGGGTCCGGGCGGCGGTGTGACGAGCTGATCCCGCCTTCCGGCCGGGCTTTTCAATACGTTCAGATGCGGAGGGGTTTTGGCCGAGGAAGCTGACTGGGCCGCGATCCGGGCTGCCTATGAGGACGGCGCGGCGCCGCTGTCCGCCATCCGCCGGCGCTTTCATGTGAGTGCGGGGGCGATCGCCGAGCGCCGCCGCCGCGAGGGCTGGACGCCGCGCTCCAGCGATCTGGCAGCGATCAGCCGTCAGAGGGCGGCGGAGCGTGAGGAGCGGGCGAAGGCCGAAGCCGGGTCTGGAGACGGATCGACGAAGATTTCTGCCGGGGGGCGCGGCGGCGCTGGGGCGCTGGCCGCTGGGGCGCGCGGAAACGGGCGCAGTTCGGGCTCAGGGTCGCGCGCGAAAACGCCGGAGCGGCCGCCAGGACGGGTCGAACGGCTTCTCCGGCTCGTCGATGCCGAGCTCGGGCGGCTGGAAGCGCGGTTTTCGAGGGAGGGCGAGGTGGACGAGAAGGATGTGCGGCTCCTGTCGGAGGCGGCGCGCATGCTGGACCGGGCCGAGGCGCTGGCGCGCAAGGGCGGCGAGAAAGCGCCGAGCGAAACGGACGATCAGGACTGGCTGCGCGCCGAGCTGTCGCGGCGGATCGTGTCCTTGAAGAAGCGCGCCGGGCAGCGGTGAGGCCGCGCGGAGGCCCCTGAGCGTCGCGACAACACGAACAGGTGGCCTGGCCGCCGGGGAGGCGGCGATGCGCCCGAAATGCCCGCCGGGCCTGCGCGCCGAATGGACGGCGCTTATCGGCGCCGAGGATCTCGACACGGCGATGTCGGAAAAGAGTTCAGACGAACTCGCCCGGCTTCTCGACTGGCGGCTTTGGGCCCGGCCCGACCAGCTGCCGCCCGAGGGCGACTGGACGGTCTGGCTCTATCTCGGCGGGCGCGGCGCCGGCAAGACGCGCGCCGGGGCGGAATGGGTGAAAGGGCTGGCGCTCGGTCAGCGCCCCTTTGCCCGCGAGCCGCTGGAGCGCATCGCGCTCGTCGGCGAGACGCTCGCCGATGTGCGCGACGTGATGGTGGAGGGGCCGTCAGGGCTTTTGGGCCTGCACCGGCCGAGCGAGCGGCCGAGCTTTTCGACGACGCGGCGCCGGCTCCTGTGGCCGAACGGGGCCCAGGCGCTGATGTTTTCCTCGCAGGATCCCGAAAGCCTGCGCGGGCCGCAGTTTCACGCCGCCTGGTGCGACGAGCTCGCCAAGTGGACCTATGCCGAGGCGACCTTCGACATGCTGCAATTCGGGCTCCGGCTTGGGCTGAACCCGCGCCAGCTCGTGACGACGACGCCGCGCAACGTGCCGCTCGTCAAGCGGCTTCTGGCGGCGCCGCGAACGGCCGTGACCAAGGCGACGACGGCGATGAACGCCGCCAATCTGGCGCCGGGTTTTCTGGAGGCCGTCGTCGGGCGCTATCGCGGCACGAGGCTCGGGCGCCAGGAGCTCGATGCAGAACTGATTTCCGACCGGCCGGATGCGCTCTTCAAGCGCGCCGATATCGAGGCGGGGCGGGTCGAGACGGCGCCGGAGCTGATCCGCGTGGTCGTCGCCGTCGATCCGCCGGCCTCGTCGGGGCGCGAGGCCGATGCCTGCGGGATCGTGGCGGCCGGGCGCGGGGCGGACGGGTTCGGCTATGTGCTCGCCGACAAGACGGCGCAGGGGCTTTCGCCCGCCGGCTGGGCGGGGCGGGCCGTCGACCTCTTTCACGCGCTCTCCGCCGACCGGCTGGTGGCGGAGGCGAACCAGGGCGGCGACATGGTGGCCGCCGTCATCCGCCAGGCCGATCCGGGCGTCCCCGTGCGCCTCGTCCATGCGAGCCGCGGCAAGGTGGTGCGCGCCGAGCCGGTCGCCGCCCTCTACGAGCAGGGGCGCATCCGCCATGTCGGCGTGCTGCCGGAGCTCGAAGACGAAATGGCCGATTTCGGCCTCGGCGGGCTCTCCTCGGGCCACTCGCCGGACCGGGTCGACGCGCTCGTCTGGGCGCTGACCGACCTGATGCTGACCGGCGGCGGCGAGGCGCGGGTGCGGCGGATTTGAGGGGGCGCGGAGGTAAGGCCTTCGGCAGTAAACGCAATACCAAGCGAGGAGCAGCTCTATTGCACGCTAAGCTAGTTTTCGCCGTCCTCATGTTGGTCATGGAAGGCGTGAAACCGGCCGATTCGCTCCCCCTCGAGAAACTGCTCATCCCCCACACGCCAAAGATTGAAACGAAGACTCTGTGTCTTGTCGAAGACGTCCTGCCAGTAGATTGCTCCCGTCACCCTACCAGGATGGGCTCCATCAAAGAGTGGAACTCCAGAAATTTCATCATCTCTCCATGTCAAAAAAGTTTCCCCGGTCCCGCCGGCGGGGATGACTCCGCAAATATTATGAGATTCTCGACTTACCGTTGTGATGCTGTCAAAGGGAAATTTTGGAGAGATGGCTGGAGTTGGGAATATAATTCTACCACGAACTTTAATATCCGATGCAGGAGATTGACCATTATTAGTCAATTCAACGGAAACTTTGATTCCGTTTTCGCTGCGGCGGTAATTTGCCCCATTGCATGTCAGATATGCGCGGACTTGTGCTTCGCCAATCTCTCTAGTGACGACCACGGTATTACTAGCGGCCTCAACGGCTTTTCTTGTCTCGAAGAGCGTCCAGACTATGGCGATGGTGCCAACGGCCACAAGCAAAGTTTGAAAAAATGTCCAGAAACTCTGCCACCAGGCGAGTTCAGCTGATCTAATGCTAGCTTCAGCCGCGCGGTTCTGAGCTATCAAGTCGTCGCGTTCACGTTGGTCGCTTTCGCGATCACGGCCGTGGCGCGCCTCTCTTTCTTCAGGGGGCTCGACTATCCGGACCGGAATCGAAAATTCATCTCTCTCGGGATGTTGTTCTGCACTCTCTGCACGGTTATCTTGACCTAGATTGCTCGCCAATACTCTGTCGATGCAAGGGGCTTGTAAGCTTAGGAATGTTCCAATTGCAATTGCGGCGTGCCGATAGCGTATGGGCATCCTAGCTGGAATCCACGTTGAATCTCCGTAGCATTCCGCAGGTTGAGCTCATTCTCGTCAATAGCAATCTCACATAGTCGCATGGCTAGTCGGGCTCAGGTTGCGCCCGCCGGCCATCTCGCGCCTGATGATGCTGTTGGCACATTTTTAGACCGCTGTGTCGTTACGCCGCCTCGGCCATTTTCTGGCGGGCTTCGACGACAGAGGCGAAGTTGGTTTCGGCCCAGTCGATGAGGGTCAGAAGCGGGCCGGCGAGGCTTTTGCCGAGGGGGGTGAGCGAATAGGTGACCTGCGGCGGCACGGTCGGCTGCACGTCGCGGTCGATGAAGCCGTCGGATTGCAGCCGGCGCAACGTCTGGGTCAGCATGCGCTTGGAGATGTCCGGCACGGCGCGGGCGAGCGCGCTGAAGCGTTTCGGGCCGCCGGCGAGCGCTGAGAGAATGAGGATCGACCAGCGGTCGCCGATATGGTCGAGGAGGTTGCGCACCGGGCAGCGTGTCGCGTCGAAATCGAATTGCATCCAGCTTTCGAATTTTTCACCGAGCGCGCGGTGCGGCTCCAGCTCTTGCGCCATCTCGACCTCCATAAGGGGCTTGTCGGTAACCTGGTGACGGGAAAGTGCCGTCTTCTCTGATCGATATACGGTCTCTAAATGAGACTATGTCAAGACAAGAGACCGGAGAATTCCGATGAGCACCAATCCACGTTATGCCGTCACCGGCGCGAGCGGCCAGCTCGGGCGCCTCGTCATTGCCGACCTCGTCCGCCGCGTCGGCGCCGAGGCGGTTGTCGCGATCGTGCGCGATCCCGCGAAGTCCGCAGGTCTTTTCCCTGAGGGCGTCACGATCCGTGAAGGCGATTACGAACGCCCGGAAACGCTCGATGCCGCCTTTGCCGGTGTGGAGCGGCTGTTGCTGATTTCCTCAAACGCCGTCGGACGCCGCGCGGGCCAGCACCGCAATGTCGTGGAGGCGGCAAAGCGTGCCGGTGTTCAGCGCATCGCCTATACGAGCCTGCTGCATGCCGACCGGTCCACGCTCGGACTGGCCGAGGAGCACCGCGACACCGAAGCGGCGCTGGCCACAAGCGGTCTCGCCGTCACGCTGCTGCGCAACGGCTGGTACACGGAGAATTACGCCGCCTCGATCCCGCCGGCGCTGGAGCATGGCGCCCTGATGGGGAGTGCCGATGGCGGGCGGATCGCAAGCGCTGCCCGCGCCGATTATGCGGAAGCGGCGGCCGTCGCGCTGGTCGATGACACCGAGCCGCGCCAAGTTCACGAACTCGCCGGCGACGAGGCCTATACGCTCACCGAATTCGCCGCCGAAATCTCGCGCCAGTCGGGCCAGACGGTCGCCTATGCCGACATGCCCGAGGCGGAGTATCGCGAAGCGCTCAAGAGCGCCGGCCTGCCGGACGGGGTGGCGGCGATGCTCGCCGATTCCGATGCCGGCGCCGCCAAGGGCGATCTTTTCGACGACACACACGAACTGTCGCGGCTGATCGGCCGGCCGACGACGCCTTTCGCGGCAACGATCGAGGCGGCTCTGAAGGGCTGATCCGGCGGGGTCTCCCTGTTTGGGCCATCCCGCAAGCTTATCCCTCACCCGGCCGGTCTCACCGGTCCCCCTCTCCCCGGCGGGGAGAGGACGGGTGCGGGTTCAAGCGTCGGGAGCGGCCGCGCGTCTCGAAAATGCCGCCTGAACAAGGGAGACACGCATGCGCTGGTGGAGACAAGCGCCGGAGGCGAAAGCCTCGCGCACGGGACCGCTGATCGCCTTTGCACGCACCGGCGCGCCGGTGTGGACGCCGCGCCATTACGCGGCGCTCGCCCGGCGCGGCTATATGGAAAATGCCATCGTCTACCGCGCCGTGCGGCTGATTTCCGAGGCGGCGGCCTCCGTGCCGCTGCTTCTTTATGAGGGGGAGCGAGAGCTCGCCGAGCATCCGCTTCTGGCGCTTCTCGCCCGGCCCAATCCACGCGAGGCCGGGGCGGAGCTGCTCGAGGCGGCCTATGGCCATCTCCTGACCGCCGGCAATGCCTATCTGGAGGCGGTGGCGGGCTCAGACGGTGAGATCCGCGAAATCTATGCGCTGCGGCCGGACCGGATGAAGGTGATTGCCGGGCCCGAGGGCTGGGCGGAGGCGTATGAATATACGGTCGCCGGGCGCAGCCTGCGCTTTCAGATGCCGGAGGAGGGGCTGTCGCCGATCCTGCATCTGACGCTCTTTCATCCGCTCAACGATTATTACGGGTTTGCCCCGCTCGAAGCCGCGCAGAAGGCGCTCGACCTCCACAACGAGGCGTCGGCCTGGAACAAGGCGCTTCTGGAGAATGCCGCACGACCTTCCGGTGCACTCGTCTATCAGGGGCCGGAAGGGGCGAACCTGTCGGAAGACCAGTTCGCCCGCCTGAAAGGCGAGCTCACAGAGAATTTCGAGGGCGCGGCCAATGCCGGACGGCCACTTCTCCTGGAGGGTGGACTCTCCTGGCAGGCGATGAGCCTGTCGCCGAGGGACATGGATTTTCTGGAAGCGAAGAACGCCGCGGCGCGCGAGATCGCGCTCGCCTTCGGCGTGCCGCCGATGCTGCTCGGCATTCCGGGCGACAACACCTATTCCAATTACCAGGAGGCGAACCGGGCGCTGTGGCGCCAGACGGTCTTGCCACTGATCGGGCGCATGACGGGTGCGCTGTCGAATTGGCTGGCGCCTTCCTTCGGCGAGCGCCTGCGCCTTGCCTATGACGCCGATCAGATCGATGCGCTCGCTGCCGACCGGGCGGAACGCTGGAAACGGCTGTCGGAGGCGAGTTTTTTGACCGACGACGAAAAGCGCGAGGCCCTGGGTTACGGGCCGCTCGAGGCGTGACGGTTTTCAGGCCTTCATCAGGGCGAGGCCGCAGGCGATGCAGGCGGCCGAGATCCACCGCCAGCGGCTGACGGGTTCGCGCAGGACGAAGGCGGCGATGAGCGCGGCAAAGAGGATGCTCGATTCCCGCAGTGCGGCGACGAGCGCGATCGGCGCCTGCGTGAACGCCCAGACCGCGATCCAATAAGAGCCGAGCGACATCGCCCCGGCGGCGACGCCGCTTTTCCAGGCGGGCCGGAGGCCGGCGAAGGCGGCGCGGCCATGCCGGAGGGCGATGAAGGCCGTGAGGAGAGCGGTATCGCCGATGACCATCCACAGGACGAAGCCGGACGGTGTGCCGGCGACGCGCGCGCCGAGGCCGTCGAGGAGCGTGTAGCTGGCGGTGAAGCCGGCCGTGCCGAGGGCGAAGAAGAGGGCATGCCCGTCCATGCGGCCGGAGGTCGAGCCCTTCGCCGCCATCAGGAGAATGCCGGCCGAGATGGCGCCGATGGCGACGAGAGCGGACGGCGCAAAGGTGGCATCGAGAAACAGGACGGAGATGACCGTGACGAAGATCGGCGCAGCGCCGCGGGCGAGCGGATAGGCCTGGCTGAGATCGGCGCGCGCATAGGCTTCGATGAGAAAGAGCTTGTAGCCGGCATGAAGGGCGGCCGCAGCCGCGATCATCGGGAAGGCGGCTGCCGCCGGCCGGTCGACGAAGGGCAGCGCGACGGCTGCGATCGCCGCCTGCGCGATGGCGAGGAGCAGGATCGTGGAGACGCGGTCGAGCCCGACCTTCACCACGGAATTCCATCCGGCATGGAGAAGGGCGGCGAGGATGACCGCGGCGAAGACGTGATTGTCCATGCAGGCTTTCCAGGAGAGGGGTCTGCGGCCGCAGGCAGCGCGGCGTGATGTGTCGTTTCCTCTTCTGGATGATTGCGCTTTCTTGGAAAAACGATGATTTTTGGCGCTTGGTGTGAGGAAAACGCACATGAAGCGCGGTGCTCTTCCGCTCAATGCCCTGCGCGCCTTCGAGGCGACGATGCGGCATGGCCAGATGCGGCTTGCCGCCGACGAGCTCGGCGTGACGCATGGCGCCGTCAGCCGCCAGGTGCGGCTTTTGGAGGAGATCCTTGAGGTTCCGCTGTTCGAGGGGCCGCGCAACAAGCTGGTGCCGACGCAGACGGCGCTGGAGCTCGAACCGGCCCTGACCGAGGCCTTCGACGGCATCGAGGTGGCGGTCGCCCGCGCCATGCAGAGCGAGAGCCGGTTTCTCGACGTCTCCTGCACGGGCACGCTCGCCATGCGCTGGCTGATCCCGCGGCTCGTCGATTTCCAGGCGGCGCATCCGAAGATCGAGGTGCGGCTGACCGGCGAATACGGGCCGGTGGATTTCTCCCGCCATCGTTTCGACGTGGCGATCCGCGTCGGCCGCGCGCCCTGGGGCGACGCGGAGGTGACGGAGCTGTTTGCCGAGGCGGCCGGGCCGGTGGTGAGCCCGAAGCTTGCCGCGAGCGTCGATCTCGACGCGCCGGAGACGCTTCATGCGCTGCCGGTGCTGCATACGAAGACGCGGCCGGCGGCCTGGGCCGATTGGTGCCGTGAGATGGATCTGGCGCCGCCGGCGGGCGGGCGCGTCTTCGAGCATTTCTACTTCCTGCTCGAAGCGGCGACGGCCGGGCTCGGAGTGGCGATCGCGCCCGAAGTGCTGGTGCGCGACGATGTTGCGGCGGGTCGGCTTCTGGCACCTTTCGGCTTTGCCCCGACGGGGCAGGTCTATGTCGCACTGAGGCCGCGCCGGCCGAACCGCGATGCGCAGCTTTTCATCGCCTGGCTGGAAGACGCGGCGGTCGCGCCCGGCCCGGCAGGCTGATCCGGGCGCCGGCCGGTTCTCCGGCTGGGCGAACATCACAGGAAGCGAAGGGGTGACGATGCCTGAGCTCACCAAGACCTTCGCCGAACGGGGCGATCTGGCGCATCTGGCGCTGTTTCTGTGGGCGTCGGGCGCCTCCGGGCTTCTCGTCTGGAGCCTGCGCGAGCTCGCCGCCTCCAACCGGCGTTTCAACGATTTCGTCAAGGAGATCGCACAGCTGAACCGGCTGTTCCGCGACCATTCCTGAACTTTCGAGGCCACGATGAAGAGACTTTGGAACGCGCTGTTGCCGGCGCGAACGGACCATCGCGCCGTCTTTTCGGAATTCGCCGTCAGGCTTCTGGGGGCGATCGCCGAGCAGAGATTTGCGCGCCACGGAAACGGCGCTGCCGGCGAGACCGGCAGGCCGCGTTTCCGGGTGGTGCGATGAGGGCGCGCGCCCGGCACGGGCCGGACATCCGCCCCGGCACCACGGCCTTGCGCGAAAGCCTGCAGGAGATCGGCGCCGATGGGCGCTTCTCCGGCTATGCGAGCCTGTTCGGCCGGCGCGATCTGGCCGGCGATATCGTCATGCCGGGCGCCTTCGCGAGCTCCTTGAAGGCGCGCGGGGCGGCCGGCATCCGCATGCTCTTCCAGCACGATCCGGCCGAGCCGATCGGTGTGTGGGAGGAGATTCGCGAAGATCGGCGCGGGCTTTTCGTGCGCGGACAGCTGACGCTCGACGTGGCGCGGGCGCGCGAGGTGCATGCGCTGTTGAAGGCGGGCGGGCTCGACGGGCTGTCGATCGGCTACCGCACGCTGCGCGGGCGCAAGGACCGGCGGGCCGGCATCCGGCGCCTCTACGAGATCGACCTCTGGGAGGTCTCGATCGTCACCTTTCCGATGCTGACGGAGGCACGCATCGCCTCCGTCAAGACAAGCGAGGCGGGGCTTTCCGCAAGGTTTTTGGACGCCGCGCGGCGCCTGACACCCGCGCGGCCGAAAGCTGCTGGGCCGAAAGCTGTCAGGCCGCGGCGTGCGGCACCGGCCTTTTCCTGAAGACGCGAAACCAAGAGGACGAAATGACGATGTCTGCCCGAACGGCCGAGTTGCGCCCGGCGCTGGAAAACAAGATGCATGGCGATGGCCTTGCCGAGACCAAGGCGGGGCCGACGCCTGAAGTGGGCGCCGCCTTCGACGAATTCATGAACGCCTTCGAGGCCTTCAAGGAGGCCAATGACGAGCGGCTCGGCGAGATCGAGCGGCGCCTTGCCCCCGATGTCGTCACCGAGGAGAAGGTGGCGCGCCTCAACGACGTGCTCGACCGGCAGGAACGGGCGATCGAACGCCTGACGATCGAGGGACGGCGGCCGCGGCTTTCCGGCGGCACCGGGGCAGAGCCGCGTCTGGAACGCGCCGGTGCCGATCTCTCCGGCCATGGCGCCGCCTTCTCCCGCTACCTGCGGGCGGGCGAGACCGCGGCTCTTGCACGGCTCGAGCGAAAGGCGATGGCGATCGGCGCCTCCGACGGCGCGGATGGCGGCTATCTGGTGCCGGACGAGACGGAAGCGGAGATCGGCCGCAGGCTTGTCGAGGTGTCGCCGATCCGGGCGATTGCGAGCACGATCACCGTTTCGGGCAGCCTCTACAAAAAGCCGTTCGCGGTGAGCGGGCCGGCGACCGGCTGGGTCGGCGAGACGGATGCGCGGCCCGAAACCGACACGCCGGTTCTCGATGCGCTCGAATATCTGGTGATGGAGCTTTATGCGATGCCCGCGGCGACGGGCGCGCTTCTCGACGATGCGATCGTCGATCTCTCCGCCTGGCTGGCCGGCGAGGTCGATCAGGCCTTTGCCGAACAGGAGAGCGCGGCCTTCGTCAAAGGCGACGGCAACAAGAAGCCGACGGGATTTCTCGCCGTGCCGAATGTCGCCGAAAGCGCCTGGGAATGGGGCAAGCTCGGCACGCTTTCGACCGGGGTTTCCGGTGGCTTTCCGGCCGACATGCCGAGCGATCTTCTGATCGACCTCGTCTATGCGCTGAAGGCCGGCTACCGCCAGAACGCCCATTTCGTCATGAACCGGCGCACCGAGGCGGCGATCCGCAAACTGAAGGACGCCGACGGCAATTATGTCTGGGCACCGCCGGCGGGGCTCGGCAGCCGCGCCACGATCATGAATTTCCCGGTCGTGGACGCCGAAGACATGCCCGACATCGCCGCAGGCTCCCTGTCGATCGCTTTCGGCGATTTTTCGCGCGGCTATCTGATCGTCGACCGCCAGGGCATCCGCATCCTGCGCGATCCCTATTCGGCCAAGCCCTACGTGCTTTTTTACACCACGAAACGGGTCGGCGGCGGCGTTCTTAATTTTGAAGCGATCAAATTTGTCAAGTTCAGCGCAAGCTAGGCGTGCGAAGAAGGGTCGTCACCGACCTGAGGGTGCTGCCCTCATGTGATCCGGGGTCCCGCTCCTGCACCCCCATCCTCCGACGGGGCCCCGGCCTGCGGCCTGCCTTCGGGCAGGCCGCTCCTTTTTTCCAAGGTGACATATGCAACGCATTCTTCTGGAAGGCCCGGAGGTGGAGCCCGTGTCGCTCGCCGAGGCGAAGGCGCATCTGCGCGTCGAGCACGAGGCCGAAGACGAGCTCATCTCCGCTTACCTCGTCGCCGCGCGCGTGGCGCTCGAAGGCGATCTCCGAAAAGTCCTGATCGCCCAAGCATGGCGCCTCGTCCTGACGGACCGGCCGCAAGCCGGGCGTGTGCGCCTGCCGATCCGCCCGCTCCTGTCGGTGGATGCCGCGCGGCTCATGACGGCTTCAGGCGAAAGGCTCCTCGAAGAGGACGAGATTTCGCTTGGGGGCGCGGCGGACGAGCTCCGGCTCGACACGCGGCGTTGGGGAATGATCCGCCTCGAAATCGACGTCACCGCGGGGTTCGGCGAGACCGCAGCCGAGGTGCCGGCGCCCTTGCGCCAGGCGATCCTGTTGCGTGCCGCCCATTGGTACGAGCATCGCGGCGCGGCGCTCGCGGCCGATGGGCCCGGCGCACTGCCGGCGGGCTACGAGCGGCTGATTGCGCCGTTTCGCGAGCTGGTGCCGGCATGAGCGCGGCGCGCCGACGGTCGAGGCACTCCGGAATGCGAGCTGTGACGCAACCTGTGACCAGGCCGGGCCGGCTTTCCCGGCGCATGGTCTGGGAACGGCCGGTGACCGCGCCCGACGGGCTCGGCGGCGAGAGCCTAGACTATCTGCCGATCGGGCATGTCTGGGCCGATCTCCGCCCCGGGACGGCGCGCGATGTGGCGCTCGGCGAAGGCCGGGTCGGTGAGGTGACGCACGAGATTGTCGTGCGGCGCGAGGTGGGGCTTCTGGCGGGCGACCGGCTGCGGCTCGGCGCGCGGCTGTTTCTCTGCGTCATCTGCCACGACCCCGACGTGAGCGGCCGCTTCACCCGCGCCGAAGCCGTGGAGGAAGTCTGATGGGTGCCGAAGAGGCCCTGCAGCGGGCGATTTATGAACGGCTTGCGGGCGATGCGGCGCTCGTCGCCCTGATCGGCGCCGACAAGGTCTTCGATCATGTGCCGCGGAATATGAGCGCGCCTTACGTGCATCTCGGCGAGATGGAGGTGACGCCCGTGGCCGCCGGCAGCGGTGCGGAGACGAAGCTCGTCGAGATCGTCTTCTCGCTCGTCGCCTTTTCGCGCGGCCGCGGCCGCCGCGAGACGCTCGGATTGGCCGCGGCTTTGCGCGATCTGCTGCATGATGCCGATTTCACGCTCGCCGGCTTCACGCTCGTCGCCTGCCGCTTCGTCCAGATGAAGACGAGCGGCGCCGGCGAGGCGAGCGGCCGGCGCGCGGTGCTGAAATTTCGCGCCGTGGTGGAGGAGGCGTGAGCCTCACTCGGCCTCCCAGGTGAGGCCGGTGAGGTGTTGGCTGAGGGTCCACAGGCGTTTGGCGGCGTCGGGATCGACGGCGTAGGCGCGCACGCCGGTCGTCAGACGCGTCGAGGGGTCTGAGGCGTTTTCGACGGTTTCCGGCGCGATCGGCGCGACGTCGCAATCATCGCAATAGACGCCGCCCATGCCGTCGAGGTCCGGGCTGACGGCGCACCAGACGGAGGTGGCGGCCCCCTGGGGGATCGTCTTCAGCGAGCGGGCCGGATCGATGACCGGTTCGCCGTTGTCGTCGATGGCGCCCATATCGCGCAGCCTCGACGGATCGAGATGGCGGCCGAGATCGGTCGCGACGATGCCGCCCGGATGCAGCGAGAAGGCGCGCACGCCATGGCTTTCGCCCCGCCGGTCGAGCTCCAGCGCAAAGAGGATGTTGGCCGTCTTCGACTGGCCGTAGCCGAGCCAGGGGTCGTAGCCGCGCCGCTCGAAATTGACGTCGTCGAACATGACGGGCGAGAAGCGGTGGCCGCGCGAGGAGAGCTCCACGACGCGTGCGCCGCCCGCTGCGCCGGCCGCCTTCAGGGCCGGCCAGAGCCGCGCCGTCAGCTGGAAATGCCCGAGATGGTTGGTGGAGAACTGGGATTCGTAGCCGCGCGCATCGCGCGCCAAGGGCGGCGCCATGACGCCGGCATTGTTGACGAGAATGTCGAGGGCCCGGCCGGAGGCGAGAAAGGTCTCGGCGAAGGCATCGATGGAGGCAGGGTCCATGAGGTCCATCGGCGCCGAGGAGACGCGCGCAAGACCGGCGAGGGCGCGCTCGGCCTTTGCCTGATCGCGCACCGGGACGACGATTTCGGCACCGGCGCCGGCAAGCACGCGCACCGTCTCGAGGCCGATGCCGGCATAGCCGCCGGTGACAATGGCTGTCTTGCCGGAGAGATCGATGCCGGAAACGACCTCTTCGGCGGTGGAGGCGGCACCGAAACGGGAGCCGATCGGGGCCTGGGAACTGGGCATGGGGCGAGAACTCCGTTTGGGACGAGACCGGGAGATAGGGTCTCGTCCGGGCGGCGGCTTGCCTGATCCTGTCAATTGCTTGTCCGCTTGAGCGAAGCTTCTTCGCCGAGATCCCCCGGGCGGTGCTCCGAAACCTCTGCCTGAAATCAGCGGGAGAACCCATCATGAGTGCCCAGAAAGGCAAGGACCTGCTCCTGAAACTGGAGCGGGACGGACAATTCGTGACTGTCGCCGGGCTCCGCGCCAGGCGGATTTCGTTCAACCAGGCGAGCGTCGACATCACCAATACCGATTCCGCCGGGCGCTGGCGCGAGCTTCTGGAGGGCGCGGGCGTGAAGCGGGCGGGGCTTTCGGGCTCCGGCGTGTTTCGCGACCAGGCGAGCGACGCGACGATCCGCGAGATCTTCTTTGCCGGCACGATCGTCGCCTGGCAGGTGGTGATCCCGGATTTCGGCACGGTGACGGGCCCGTTTCAGGTGACGGGGCTTGAATATTCCGGCGAGCATGACGGCGAGGTCGCCTACGATCTGGCGCTCGAATCCGCCGGTGAACTCGCCTTTGCGGCGTTGTGAGCGGAGGCGGAGATGGCCAATTCCCATCGCGGCGAGATCGATGCGGTGCTCGGCGGCGAGACGCGCAGGCTCTGTTTGACGCTCGGTGCGCTCGCCGAGCTCGAAGCCGCCTTCAAGGCCGACGATCTGGTGGCGCTTGCGGCACGCTTCGAGACGGGCCGGCTGTCGGCCCGCGATCTCATCCGCATCCTGGGTGCGGGTCTGAGGGGCGCGGGCGAAGCGATCTCCGACGACGAGGTGGCGGTGTTGCGGTCGGACGGGGGCGCGGCCGGCTTTGCCAGGATCGCGGCGGAGCTTTTGCGGGCGACTTTCGGGGCTCCGCAGGGAGACGCCGGCGGTTCCGACGCCCAGGGCGAAACTCCAAAAAACCCTCTTTAGCCGCAGACGGCAGGACAGGCGGCGCGAACGCCTTTCCCTGGCACGAGGCGATCGCTTTCGGCCTTGCCGTTCTGCGGCTTTCTCCACGCGATTTCTGGGCGATGACGCCGCGCGAGTTTTCGGCCTGCCGCACGGCTTTGTGCGGGGCGGGCAAGACGCCGCTCACAGCGGGCGAGCTCGCGCGGCTGATGGCGCGCTTTCCCGATCGGTAGGACATGATGGCAGACGATTTCGATTTCGGCTCGGACGAGTTGTCCGGGAGCGCTGAGACGCTGTCGGCGACGCTCGGCGACCTTCAGCATCTGGCGGACGGGTTCGGGCGCTCCATGACGAGCGCCTTCCGCCAGGCGGCGGTGGAGGGACGACGCTTCGACAGCGTTTTGAAGAGCCTGTCGCTCGGCCTGTCGCGCCGTGCCCTCAATGCCGCGCTCGCGCCGATCGCCGGCGGGTTGTCCGGCGCGCTCACTTCTGTGTTTGGATCATTCCTGGGCGGTTTCGCCCAAGGCGGGGTGTTCACGGGCGGCAAGGTCACGCCCTTTGCTTCCGGCGGTGTCGTCGCCGCGCCGAGCTATTTTCAGACGGGCAGCGGCATCGGCCTGATGGGGGAGGCGGGGGCGGAGGCGATCCTGCCCTTGCGGCGCGGCGCCGACGGGCGGCTCGGTGTTGCAGCCGCGGGCGCCGGGGGGCCGCCCGTCCACGTCACCTTCAACGTGACGACGCAAGATGCGGCGAGCTTCCGCCGGTCCGAAGCCGAAATGACGGCGATGCTGGCGCGGGCCGTGTCGCGCGGCCGGCGGGGGCTGTGAGCCGTCATGTCCGCAGGGTTTCACGAGGTTTCGTTTCCGCTGGCGCTCGCCTTCGGCTCGTCCGGCGGACCGGAGCGGCGCACCGAGGTGGTGACGCTCGCCTCCGGGCGTGAGGAGCGCAACCAGCGCTGGGCGGATTCCAGGCGCCGCTACAATGTCGGCTCGGGCGTGCGCTCGCGCGCCGATATGGAACGGCTGATCGCTTTTTTCGAAGAACGGCGCGGCCGGCTCTATGGATTTCGCTTCCGCGACCGCAGCGATTTTTCCTCCGCGCCGGTGCCGGCCGAGCCCGGCCCCTTCGATCAGCGGATCGGCACGGGCGATGGCGAGACGACGGAATTTCTCCTGGTGAAGCGTTACGGCGACGGGCTCGCCCCGTGGCTGCGTGCGATCGAAAAGCCCGTGGCGGGCACCATCCGCGTTGCGGTCGGCGGGGTGGAGAAGGGGGCGGGAGCATTCTCGCTCGACGCCGCCACCGGGCGCATCACCTTTTCCTCCGGCCATGTGCCGGCGGCGGGGGCGGCGGTCACCGCCGGCTTCCTCTTCGACGTGCCGGTGCGCTTCGACACCGACCGCCTGGACATTGATCTTGCCGCCTTCGAGGCGGGCGAGGCGCCTTCCGTCCCGATTGTGGAGATCAAGCCGTGAAGGATTTTTCCGCTGCGCTGACCGCGCATCTTGAAGCGGGCGTCACGAGCCTCTGCGCCTGCTGGACGCTGATCCGCGCCGACGGGGTGAGGCTCGGTTTCACCGATCACGACCGCACACTCGTCTTCGGCGGGGTGACCTATGAGCCGCAGAACGGGCTGACGGCGTCGGGCGGCGTCGCCCATGCGGGGCTCGAAGTCGGCGGCCTCGATGTCGCCGGGGCGCTGAGTTCCGAACGGCTGTCGGAGGAGGATCTCCTCGCCGGGCTCTATGACAATGCCCGCGTCGAGATGTGGCTCGTCAATTGGGCGGCGCCCGACATGCGCCATCTGATGCGGATCGCTTCGATCGGCGAGGTGACGCGCGAGGACCATGCCTTCAAGGCCGAGCTGCGGGGGCTCGCGCACGCGCTCGACCAGGAGAGCGGCCGGCTCTTTGCGCATCTCTGCGACGCCGATCTCGGCGACAGCCGCTGCCGGGTGGATCTTGCGGCCCTGCGCATCGAGGCGGTCGTGACGGCGACGGACGAGGCCGGTTGGATCGAGGCCGGCGAGCTTGGAGCAGAGGGTGGCGCAGGAGAGGGTGTGGCGGATGGCAGCCTGGCGCGCGGGCTTCTGACGTTTCTCTCCGGCGCCAACGAGGGCCGCGCCATCGAAGTGGCACGCCACGCTGTCGAGGGGACGGTGCACCGCGTGACGCTGTGGCAGAAGATGGAGCGGCCGATCGCCGTCGGCGACCGGTTTGCGGTGACGCCCGGCTGCGACAAGCGGCTGGCGACCTGCCGCGAACGTTTCGGCAATACGGCGAATTTCCGCGGCTTTCCGCACATGCCGGGCAACGATTTCGTCTGGTCGGTGGCAAGCGGCGGCGAGGTCAGCACCACGACGCCCTTCATCGGGCGCCCGGGCCCGAACGAATGAAGACCGAACGGGTCGGGGCCGGCGCATGGAAAAGGTGACCCGTGCGGCGATCGTGGGCGCGGCAAGGCGCTGGATCGGCACGCCCTATCGCCATCAGGCCGCCCTGCGCGGCGTCGGTGCCGATTGTCTCGGCCTCGTGCGCGGCGTGTGGCGCGAGATCTATGGCGAAGAGGCGGAGATACCGCCCGCCTATACGCCCGACTGGGCGGAGGCGCGGGGCGAAGAAACGCTGAGAGACGCCGCGCGCCGGCATCTCTGCGAGATCGAGATTTCAGCGGCGCGGGCCGGTGATGTGCTCCTCTTCCGCTGGCGAAGGGGGCTGCCGGCAAAGCATGCGGCGATCCTTTCCGGCGAGGCGACGATGATCCACGCGCATGAAGGGGCGGCGGTGGCCGAAGTGGCGCTGGTGCCCGCCTGGCGGCGGCGCATCGCCTATGCCTTCGCGTTTCCCAATCTCGATGACAACGACGCGGAGGAGGGCTGATGGCGACGCTTCTGTTGAGCGCGGCGGGCGCGAGCCTCGGCGGCATTTTCGGCGGGGTGGGGGCGATCGCCGGACGCGCGCTCGGTGCGCTTGCGGGCTATGCGATCGACCGCAGCGTATTTTCCTCCGAGCGCAAGGCGGAAGGCGCGCGGCTTTCCGACCTGACGGTGCAGAGTTCGACCGAAGGTGCCCCGATCCCGCGCGTCTATGGCCGCGTGCGTCTGGCCGGCCAGGTGATCTGGGCGACGGATTTCGAGGAAGTCGCGACGACCGACACGCAGCGCGCGGGCGGCAAGGGCGGCGGCAGCAAGGTGACGACGACCACCTACAGCTATTTCGCCAATTTTGCCGTGGCGCTGTGCGAAGGCGATGTGGCGCATATCGGCAGGATCTGGGCAGACGGAAAACCGCTCGATCCCTCGCTCGTCACCCTGCGCATCTATAAGGGCAACGAGGACCAGTTGCCCGACCCGCTGATTGCCGCGCATGAGGAGGAGCCGCCTTCCTATCGTGGCACCGCCTATGTCGTCTTCGAGCGTCTGGCGCTGGCGGAATTCGGCAATCGCATCCCGCAGCTCTCATTCGAGATTTTGCGCCCTGTCGGCAGCATCGAAAAGGATATCCGCGCCGTCTGCGTGATCCCGGGGGCGGGCGAATTCGTCTACGACACGGCACTTCGTCTCAGTGAGGGCGATCCCGGCACCTATGCCACCGCCAACACCTTTGCGCGCCGCGAGGAGGCGGATTTCGAGACTTCGCTCGACGAGCTCATGGATCTCTGCCCGCGGCTCGAATGGGTGACGCTGGTCGTCGCCTGGTTCGGCAACGATCTGCGCGCGCCCGAATGTCTGATCCAGCCGATGGTCGACGATGCCCATAAGCGGATCTCTGGCGGCGACTGGTCGGTGGCCGGGCTTGCCCGCAGCGAGGCGGAGGTCGTCTCCTATATCGACGGACGGGCGGCCTATGGCGGCACGCCGAGCGACGAGACCGTCATCAGGGCGATCCGCGAACTGAAGGCGCGCGGCCTGAAGGTGGCGGTTCTGCCCTTCGTGCTGATGGATGTCGCGGCGGACAATGCGCTTCCCGATCCGCGCAGCGGCGAGGCGGGGCAGCCGCCCTATCCCTGGCGCGGGCGCATCACGCTCTCCGTGGCGCCGGGTCGTGCCGGTTCGCCCGACAAGAGCGCGGCGGCGGCAGACGAGATCGCGGATTTTCTGGGCGAGGCGTCGCTCGGCCAGTTTTCGGTGGGCGCCGGGGGTGTTTCTTATTCCGGGCCGACGGATTGGCGCTATCGCCGCTTCATCCTGCACAATGCGCATCTGGCGAAGGCGGCGGGCGGGGTCGACGCGTTTCTTGTGGGCTCGGAAATGGTGGCGCTGAGCCAGATCCGTGGGCAAGGAAACCGCTATCCGTTTGTCGAGGCGCTGCGCGTGCTGCGTGGCGAATGCCGTCAGGTGCTGGGGCCGGCGACGAAAATCTCCTATGCGGCCGACTGGTCGGAATATTTCGGTCATCAGCCGGCGGATGGCTCCGGCGACGTCTTCTTCCATCTCGACCCGTTCTGGGCGGAGGCCGATTTCGTCGGCATCGACATTTACTGGCCGCTTGCCGACTGGCGCGACGAGCCAGGCCATGCCGACGAGGCGGCCGGGAGGTCGATCTACCGCTGCGATTATCTGCGCAAGAACCTCGCGGCCGGCGAAGGCTTCGACTGGTATTACGCCTCCGACGAGGACCGGAAGGCGCAGCGGCGCAGCAGGGTCACCGACGGGACGGCCGGAAAGCCCTGGGTGTTTCGCTTCAAGGACATCGAGAGCTGGTGGGAAAACCGGCATTACGACCGGCCCGGCGGCGTGGAACAGGCAACGCCGACGGCCTGGGTGCCGTTGTCGAAACCGATCTGGTTCACCGAATTCGGCTGTCCGGCCGTCGACAAGGGCGCGAACCAGCCGAACGTTTTTTACGATCCGAAATCGTCGGAAGGCGCGCTGCCGCATTTTTCCGCCGGCGAGCGAGATGATCTGATCCAGCGGCGCACGATCGAGGCGCTTCTGTCCGCCTATGACCCGAGCCATGCCGATTATGCGGGGATGAACCGGGATGGGCCGAACGGTCCGATGGTCGATCCGGCGCATCTCACACTCTGGACCTGGGATGCCAGGCCCTATCCTTGGTTTCCTGCGCTCGAGGATGTCTGGGGCGATGCACCGAACTGGCGGTTCGGACACTGGCTCAACGGACGGCTCGGCGCCATGGACCTTGCCCGGCTGATCGAGGCGGTGCTGTCAGATCACGGTTTCGATGCGGCGGAAGTCGTCGATGTGCACGGGCTCGTCGAAGGTTTCGTCGTCGGCGAGCGGTCGTCGGCCCGCGCGACGCTCGAACCGCTTTTGTCCGCCTATGGTGTCGACGCCGCCGATGCCGGCACGACAATCCGGTTTCGCGGGCGGGCGCGGCCGATGGATGCGAGCCTGTCGGACACGCGGCTCGTCGATGCGACCGATGCGCCGCTGACCACGCGAAAACGGGCGCAGGAGACGGAGCTTGCCGCGGAAGTGGCACTGCGCACCCTGTCTCCGGACAACGATTACCGCATGGCGGCGGCGCATTCGCGCCGGCTCGCCGGGAGAAGCCGCCGCGTCCTGACGCTCGATCTGCCGATCGTGGCGCGCGATGCGGAGGCCGAAGCGCTCGCCGAGGCGATGCTCGCCGATCTGTGGCGGGGGCGTGAGCAGATCTCCTTCGCGCTGCCGCCGAGCTTTTCCGCGCTCGATGCGGGCGATGCGGTGCGGCTCACCCTGGAGGGGCGGTCCGACACCTTTCTGGTGACGCGGATTGCCGATGGCGAGACGCGCGAAGTGGAGGCGCGGCGGGTGACGTTGCGGCGCAAGGCGATGGTGCCGGCCACGCCGACGCCGCCGGGGATCGTGACGCCGCCGGCCTATGGTCCGCCGCTCGTCCATGCGATGGAGCTGCCGGCGCCGGCCGATGGCGAGAAGGCGCATCAGCCGCGGCTCGCCGCCTTCGCCGAGCCCTGGCCCGGCACGCTCGCCGTCTATCAGGGCGAGGCGGGGGGCGGTTTTTCCTTTCTGTCGACGATCGCAACCCGGGCCACCTGCGGCCGGCTCGCGACGGCTCTGAGGCCCGGCCCGCTCGGCCGCTTCGACCGTGCCAATACGCCGGAGGTGACGCTCTATGGCGGGGCGCTCGCCTCGCTGCCGGAGATCGATGTGCTGGCGGGCGGCAATCTCGCGGCGGTCAAAGCCGATGATGGCAGCTGGGAAGTTTTGCAATTCACCACGGCCGAGTTGATCGGCGCCTCCCGCTATCGTCTCGCCCGGTTGTTGCGCGGGCAGGGCGGCAGCGAGACTGCGATGGCGGCGGGTGCGAGCGCCGGCAATGCTTTCGTGCTCCTGAACGACGCGGTCGCCGTGCTGCCGATGGGGCTCGACGAGATCGGGCGGGACAAGCGTCTGCGCATCGGGCCGATCGCCGAAAGCCATGCGGCGGCGAGTTTTGTCGAGATCGCCGTCACGCCCGAGGGGCGGGGGCTGAAGCCGGCGAGCCCGGTGCATCTGCGGGCAAGGCGCGTTTCCGCGACGGGCGATGTGGCGCTGTCCTGGATCCGGCGCACGCGCTTTGGCGGCGACAGCTGGGCGCTCGCCGACGTGCCGCTCAACGAGACACGCGAAGCCTATCATCTGGAGATTTTGGACGGCGGTGCCGTGCGACGCGAGGTGGAAACGGCAGGGCCGGGCTTTGCCTATGACGCCGCCGCGCAGCTCGCCGATTTCGGCGCTTTGCCGGAGGTGCTGACCGTGCGTGTCGCACAGCTCTCGGAGACGATCGGGCCGGGCTTTGCGGCCGAGGCGACGCTTCGCCTCTGACGGGGGCGGCACCGGGACAGGCTTTTCGAACACAGAGAGGGAGAGCGGCATGATCGCCGTCAAGGACCTGCGGACGATTGCGGGCGCGAGGGCGCGCACCGGCATTCTGGAAGGCGTGGCCGAGGGGCTGGCCCGTCACGGCAAGGCTTTCGGGCTCGACCGGCCGGAGATGCTCGCCGCGTTTCTGGCGCAGATCGGCCATGAGAGCGGGCGTTTTCGCCATCTGGAAGAGATTTGGGGGCCGACGGCGGCGCAGCGGCGCTACGATTCCCGCGCCGATCTCGGCAACACCCCGGAGACGGACGGCGACGGCTATCGCTACCGCGGCCGCGGGCTCATCCACGTGACGGGGCGGGCGAACGTGGCGGCCTTTGCGGCCTGGGCGAAAGAGCGTTTTGCCGATGCGCCGGATTTTTTAGCCGAGCCGAACCGCCTGGCGGCCTTTCCATGGGCCTTCGTGTCGGCGCTCTGGTACTGGGAGAGCCGCGATCTCGGCCGGCTTGCCGCGGTGGGCGATCTGATCGGCCTGACGCGCGCGATCAATGGCGGGCTCAACGGCCTCGCCGACCGGCGGCGGCTTTATGTGCGCACCGCGCTCGTGCTCCTCGGCCAGGAGCTGACGAAGGGGGCGGTGAAGCGCTTCCAGGCCGCGCGCGGCCTGACCCCTGATGACATCGCCGGAGCGAAGACGCTTCACGAGCTGCATGCCGCACTCTCGGAACTGCCGGCGCTGAAGGCGGGTGCCGCGATGCGGCCCGCGCCTCAGGCGGGCCGCGCTGGTCCGCCCTGGGGGCTGATCTTTCTCACACTTTGCGTTCTGGCCGCTCTCGCAGCGGCCATTTTTCTGTCTGGAGGAAAAATCTCATGACCACCGTCACTCAGCCGACGCTCCTGCCGACCAACAAGCTGACCGCGGCGACGTTTGCCGCCTCGCTCGCCAATCTCGCCCAGCTTCTCGTGGCGCGGCATTTTCCCGAATTCGCCGATCCTGAGATCTGGGCCCCGCTCGCCCCGGCGCTGGCGCTGATCGTCGGCTATTTCGTGAAGGACCGGGCGAATGTGTGAGGGGGGAACACGTCAGTCATTGGAGGGCAGGTTGCCGATCGCGAGGTGATGTCGGGGCGGCGAGCACGTCCTCCAGGATTTCGTCGAGCGTCCTCGTAGAGAAGCGGCCGGCCGCGGCCTCTTCAAGTCCGCGTGTGATTTCCCGTCTCAGGGTGAGGAGCTTTTCTTCCTCTGCGGCCTTCTCGTGCTGCAGCAACAAGAGCGCGTCCTGCACGACGTCACTCGACGAGGTGTAGCCGCCCTTCGCCACTTCGCCCTCGAGGAAGTCGGCAAGGTCGGGGCGCAAGTTGACGGTCACAGTCGTCATCGCGGGTCTCCAATCAACGATCTAAAGATCGGGGCGCCACAGTTTTTGTCAACGGCGGCCGAAGATCGACGGGCGTATGCGTGGATCATGATGGCGCTTGCGGCCGTTTGAAGCCATATGCAACATACAGCCGATGGCAAGTTTGTCCTCGCCATCGGCAAAGGTGAGGCGCTTGATGTCATCAACAACGACGAAGTTCAGCCAGAAAGATTTCCGGCGTGGCGTCGACGATATTTTGACGTTGGGTCCAATCCGCAATGCACTGCGCGAACTTTTGCATGCGAGGCGCAGCGGTAAAAAGACTGGTTCAGCCGGCGATATGGCCTCTCGCGGCAATGTGAGCGCTTATGACGAACGAGCTTCCCGAAAGGCCGGATAGCTCGAACCGCAAGGGCGAGGAAGGCGGGTCGCGGGCCGGCGACCGCTACCTCGCGATCGGCAGTCTTCATCTCCACGGCAACGACCTGGCCGAGTTGCGGAAGATTGCCAGCGAGAACCCTGCGCTTGCCGAAAAGATCGTGGATCAGAGAGACAGGGAAGATGCCCGGGCGAATGCGAGTTATCGCTTCGGCATCGTGGCATCCCTCATTTTGATCGCGATGGCGCTCTCTTCCTTGACTTTCATTCTCGTCTGGGCAGGGCTGCTCGCGACGATCGGTCTGGCGCTCGCGACGCTTGCGATTGCCGTTCTGATCCGAGTGGTCCTTACGGGAGAATGGTCCGAGACCAGCTGGTTCGGCAGGGTGGTCAACGCTCTGGCGCGCATGCTCGGTTCAGCAAGCGAATGACTCAAAAGGGCGGGCGGGCAGCAATGGCTTTGCCCGGGACGATTTGTGTCGCGGCCTTTCCCCAGAAACTCTCCTCCCCATTCAGCCCGCATTCAGCCGCTCGTGCTATGAGACAGGCATGATGATGTTGCGCCCCTTCCTGTCGGTCTTCGCCCTTCTTCTGTCGCTTCTGGTGGCCGGGGAGGCGGCTGCTGCCTGTCTTGGCCCCGGTGAGGCGCGCCAGGTGGTGGCGTCCGGCCAGGCCGTGCCGTTGTCGCAGGCGCTCCGGCGCGCCGGAATTTCCGGCGAGGTCGTCGACGTCAAATTGTGCGAGGCGGGCGGCGGCTATGTCTATCAGGCCTCCGTGCTCGGCCCGGACGGAAGGCTCCAGCGCGTCAACATTCCGGCGCGTTAGGCAGAGAGATAGGCTTTCGAAGACGAATCGCAGCCGATGAACATTGGCCGACGAACACGGCCCTGGAGAATACGGGCCGGCGAATACGAGACCGCGAAAAAGGCCGGGTAAGAGGCCGGTAAAAAGGGATCCCGATAGCGGGCGACAAATCCCGAGCAGAGACGAAAGGCGAAGGCTCTCATGCGCATTTTGGTCGTGGAGGACGACGAGAATCTGAACCGTCAGATGGTGAGCGCGCTCACCGAGCAGGGCTATGCGGTCGATGCCGCGCTCGACGGTGAGGACGGCCATTTTCTCGGCGAGACGGAGCCCTACGACGCGGTGATTCTCGATATCGGCCTGCCGCAGATGGATGGGCTGTCGGTTCTGGAAGCCTGGCGCCGCGAGGGGCGCACCATGCCCGTCCTCATCCTGACTGCGCGCGACCGCTGGTCCGACAAGGTGCAGGGGATCGACGCCGGCGCCGACGATTATGTCGCCAAACCCTTCCATATGGAGGAGGTTCTGGCGCGCGTGCGCGCGCTCGTGCGACGCGCCGCCGGCCATGCCTCGAACGACCTCACCGCCGGGCCCGTGCGCCTCGATCTGAGGGCGAGCCGCGTGACGGTCGACGGCAACCCGGTGAAGCTCACCTCCCACGAATACAAGGTGCTCGAATATCTCATGCACCATCGCGGCAAGACGATTTCGCGCACGGAGCTGACGGAGCATCTTTACGATCAGGATTTCGATCGCGATTCCAACACGATCGAAGTTTTCGTCGGGCGTCTCAGAAAGAAGCTCGGCATCGATCTGATCGAGACGGTGCGCGGGCTCGGCTACCGCATCGATCCGCCGGGAGGCGAGACCGACGGCGCCGATGCTTGAGCGGCTGCATCCACGAAGCTGGAGCCTCGGGCGCAGCACGTCCGAGGGGCGGGCCAAAGGGCAGGGCTCGCTCAGCCTGCGGCTCGCCATCATCGCGGCGGCCGGCACGACGGTGGCGCTGCTTCTCGCCGCCATTCTCTTCATTTCGCTTTTCCGCGACAGCCTGCAGCGCAGTTTCGATTTCCGCCTGGTGGCGCTGCACAAGGCGCTCGTCGGCGCCGTCGTCGCCTCGGGCGAGGGGCCGAACGAAACGCAGGTGGCACTCGGCGAGCCACGCTTTTCCCTTCCGCAATCGGGCTGGTACTGGCAGATCCGCGACATGGAGACGGGCGCTGTTCTGACCGCCTCGCCGTCGCTCTTCGGTGATCATCTCGCCGTCGACGATCTGCCCGACCCGGACGGGCGGCCGCGCCGCCTCTCTTTCGACGGGCCCGGGGGACGCGGCCTCAGAGCCGTGGAACGCCAGATCACCAAGCCGGACGGCAAGCGCCTTGCGGTGCTGGTGGCCGGCGATGCCCGCGGCGTGGCGCGCGATATTTCCAGATTCACCACCATCGTGGCGATCACGCTCGGCATCTTCGGGTTGCTTCTCGCGATCGGCGCGGCCGTCCTGATTCGCTTCGGGCTTCGACCCTTGCGCGATGTGCGCGCCGCCTTGCAGGAGGTGCGACGCGGCGAACGCGTCAGCCTCGGCGGCCAGTGGCCGGACGAAATCGCCCCGCTTGCCGAAGATCTCGATGCGCTCATCCTCTCCAATCGCGAGATCGTGGAACGGGCCCGCCGCCATGTCGGCAATCTTGCGCATGCTCTGAAGACCCCGCTCGCCATTCTGCAGAACGAGGCGGAGGCGGGCGAAGGCGAGCTTGCCGAGCGCGTCGGCCGTCAGGTGGAGGTGATGCGCGGCCAGATCGGCCATCATCTCGACCGGGCCCGCATCGCCGCGCAGACGAACGTCATCGGCGCGATGACGCCGGTGGCGCCCGTGGTGGAGGCCCTGGCGCGCGTCATGCAGAAGGTGCATGGCCGCGACCGTCCGCTCGAGATCAGCGTGCATTGTCCGGCAACCCTCGTCTTCCGGGGCGAGAAGCAGGATCTCGAAGAGATGGTCGGAAACCTCCTCGACAATGCCTGCAAATGGGCGGGCTCCGAGATGACGCTCTCGTGCCTGCCCGCCGGCGACGGCAATGCGCGGCGCGCGCGGCTCATCATCACCGATGACGGGCCGGGGCTCGCGCCGGACGAGCGCAAGAAGGTTCTGGCCCGCGGCATGCGGCTCGACGAGACGAAGCCGGGCTCCGGTCTCGGCCTGTCGATCGTGGACGAACTCGCCCGCATCTATGGCGGCGCTTTGACCTTGGAGGCGGCGCCCGAAGGGGGCCTGAAGGCCGTGCTCGACCTGCCGGTGGCGGAAAAGTAGTAGCCTACGACTGACGCAATGACGCGTTCCGATGCCAGAAGTTGCAGCTGCTGCGGGAGCTGGTTAGCTTGCAAATTGCCAAGCTTCGAGTCGCACCTTTCTGTTAGGGGCTTGTCAACGGTTTAGTCCTAGCTTAACTGGGGAGCTAATGGATAAGCGCAGCGAGCCCTCCGCGGACAAGTTGTGCACTCACGTAGTTAAACGAGGGGCGTACGGCGATGTCTGGCTATCCGAGGACGCCAAGCGAGACTACGATATCCTCATCCGCCGCAGGGACGAGCAAGGTGCTCGACAAGCTGCAACGATCAAGCGGTACTTTGAGCGCTTCGCGGATGGCGGTCCCGACTATCTAGATAACTCTCAGATGCTTAAGCGCCAAGGGAGAGTGAAAGATGGAGCGGGAAAACAAGTCACGGTATTTGCCTTTAAAGCGTACCAGTGGCGCCTCTATGGGGTGCTCCAGCACTATCGCGGCCGTCCCTCTTTCGTGGGCTTATGTGTCGACTCCCAGAAGAAGCAGAATAAAGCGGATGCAAAAATCCTGTCCAAATGCGGGATTCTCGCCGGAAAGCTTTAGGTAAAAAAATCAGTGATGTAGGGCACTACAATGAGTGAATGGGTTAAATCCGATTATAGGCGTGCCACTGCCGAGCAGGACGCTCTGCTGGATGTGCAGTTCGCTATCATGGATATTCTTCGGGACTCTGGGGTTTCGAAGGAGGAGCTGGCCCGTCGTCTTGCGGTCTCTAAGTCGCGGGTGAGTCAGCTTTTTTCGCCGGATGCCAACTTGACGATCCGCCAGATCGCGCGCGTGTACGATGCTTTGGACCGTGTTTTTGTTCCGACGTCGCGGAGCGTTGGAGCCGGCGAGAAGGATGCTGGATGTTGGATGCTTGGTGTTGATCGCTTGCGTGAGAGTTTGCAGAACGTCAAGCCGTTTACTGTTGTAGATCATCCGGCTAACGAAAATTATACCGAATTTGGAGGTCCTTGGGATCACGTGGCTATGGAAGCTGCGTGATGGCGAAGCGTGCGGCAGTAAAACGGCGTGCCGAGAAGCAAGGTGAAGATGTTTCTCGCCAAGATGAGCTTTCCCATGAAGAGAGGATGGCAAACTATAGCGAGGTGGTTGGCAAGGCGGAGTTGTCTGCTGTTCGGCTTATTGGGTCGACGTTCGAAGTCCGCCCAAGTTTCTTCGAGACTGAAGAGGAGAGGCTTGAGTTTCACTATGAAGTAAACCCCACAGACATCCAATTCGATTCGGAAGAGGGGTGGGGGGCTATATTTATGCAGTGTGTCGCAGGGGCAAGGCTAGAAAATATGGACCTTGTTCTGTGTTCTGCGAATTATCTGGTCGCCTATGGAGGGATGGTTGATTGCGAACGCGAGGCCACAGAGGCATTCCTCCGCAAAGTAGGGCGGTTTACTTGCTACCCTTACTTCCGATCGCTGTTTGCGATGCTGGACGCGAATGCTGGTACATCCTTGCCTACATTGCCGGTGCTGAAGGAACCCGTCGCAGGAAAGAAAAGGGCGGCCAAAGTGCCAAAGGGCGAGCCCAGCTCCTGAGGCGTGCCTTGAGACCCGACATGAGTTCGATGATATGCCCGTGGGATGCGTTGCGATTACACTTGGGTGCAAATGTGTCCTGCGCTGGCTGACGAATAACCCGCCCGCCCAACGAACAGCCCGCTTAGGACGTACGGCTTTTTGCTATCTCCTTGGAGCCTCCGACCGCAATTTTGCCATCCTGCTCTGGAACCGGTTCGCTCGATCTGCCATGGATTGGCCGAGGGGTTTTTTCGAGAGGATTGTTCAATGAGACTTGCAGTGACGAGTGCCGCGATCGGTGCTCTGTTTCTCACCGCTTGCCAGACCGAGCCCGGGGGGATGGGGCAGCGCGAAGGCATCGGAACCCTCGGCGGTGCCGTGGTCGGTGGCGTTCTCGGCAACCAGATCGGCCATGGTTCGGGCCGTGTCGCGGCAACCGCGATCGGCGCGCTCGCCGGCGGCCTGATCGGCAACCGCGTCGGCGCGAATATGGACCAGCAGGCCCGTCAGCAGGCGCTTGCCGCCGAATACCAGGCGCTCGAATACGGCGCGCCGGGCCGTCCGGTCCAGTGGCAGGCGAGCACGGGCAATTATCGCGGCGAGATCGTTCCGGGACAGACCTACCAGATCAATTCCGTCGATTGCCGCGACTATGCGCACACGATCTATATCGAAGGCTCGCCGCAGGTGGCCCGCGGCACGGCCTGCCGTCAGCCGGACGGCACCTGGCGCCCGGTGAGCTGAGCTCGGCAGATCTCAGTGTGATCACAGGCCGCGGTGTTGTGCCGCGGCCTGAAAAAGTGACCTGCCGCGAGGTTCTTGGGCATCCTATCTAGACGAAAGCGTGTTCGTCGCATTGTGACCCGGACTTTGGACGGGTACATCTAGCCCAAGTTAAGAGCTTGAGATCTCATGCTTCTCTGGTTGGCGATTGCAATCTTCACGGTCATCGCAGTTCTGGCCGTCGTTCTTCCTCTCCTGCGGGAGGGAAAACCCGTCGATTCGCGTGAAAACTATGATGCGGCAGTTTATCGCCGACAGCTCGACGAGCTCGAGCGCGATCGCGAGGCCGGACGGATCGGGCCGGAAGAGGCCGAAGCGGCGAGGGCCGAGATCGGCCGCCGGCTGATCGCTGCCGACCGCCGCGAGGCGGCGCGCACGGCCGCCGCGGGTGGCGGCTTCCGGCGTGCGGCGACGGCTGCCATCGCACTCGTCGGCATCCCGCTCATCGGCCTCGGGCTTTATCTCGCGCAGGGCTCTCCGGGCCTTCCCGACGAGCCCTTGCAGGCGCGTCTCGGCGATGCGCCGGACAGCAAGAATATTTCGCTTCTCGTCGGACGCGTGGAAGACCATTTGGCGCGCAATCCCGACGATACACGTGGCTGGGAGGTGCTGGCGCCCGTCTATTCGCGTCTCGGCCGCCCGGTCGACGCCGCCCGCGCCTATCGCAACGTGATCCGTCTCGGCGGCTCCACGCCAGCGCGGCAGACGGCGCTCGGCGAAGCGCTCGTCATGGCCTCCGGCGGCATCGTCACCGACGAAGCGCGCAAAGCTTTTGAAGCCTCTGCCGAATCGGGTGCCGAGCTCGACAGCGATACGGCCAAGGCGCGTTTTTATCTCGCTCTCGCCATGGAGCAGGAAGGCAACAACGAGGGCGCGACGACCGCCTTGCACGCGCTTCTCGACGACGCGCCCGCCGATGCCGCCTGGCGGCCGGCGATCGAAGAGACGGTGGCCCGCATCGAGCGGGCGGAGAAGGACACGGCGGCAGCGCTCTTTGCCAAGCCGAACAAGCCGGCGCTCGGACCTTTGCGCGAGAACGCGCCGAGCGCGCGGGCGGACGCGGGTGCGCCGCCTGCTGCGACGCCCACGCGTGGGCCGAGCCAGGAGGAAATGGATGCCGCCGGCGCCATGGCTCCTGAAGATCGCATGGCAATGATCGAGGGGATGGTCGACAATCTGGCCGATCGTCTCGAGAAGAAGCCCGACGATGCGGATGGCTGGATGCAGCTCGTCCGCTCCTACGCCGTGCTCGGACGGCGCGAAGATGCCGCCGAGGCCGCACGCACGGCCCTTGCGTCGGTCTCCGACACGGAGAAGCGGCGTGAAATCGCTCAGCTCGCCCAGGACCTGCGTCTCCCGGGCATGGAGGAGATGACGCAATGACCCGCAAGCAACGCCGTTTGTCGCTCATTGCCGGAGCCGGATTGGTGCTTGCGAGCGCCCTCGGCCTGGTGGCCTACGCGCTCAACGACCAGATCGTCTTCTTCTATGCGCCGAGCGAACTCGCCGAAAAGAACATCGCCCCGGGCTCGCGCATCCGGCTCGGCGGCCTTGTCGCCGAAGGGTCGGTGAAGCGTGAGAAGGACGGCGAAGTCTTCTTCTCCATCACCGATACGGCGCAGGTCGTGCCGGTCATGTATCGCGGCATCCTGCCGGATCTGTTCCGCGAAGGGCAGGGCGTCGTGGCCGAAGGCCGGATGGAGCCCGACGGCAGCTTCCATGCCGACAGCGTGCTGGCCAAGCACGATGAGAATTACATGCCGCGCGAGGTCGCCGATTCCCTGAAATCGCAGGGCCTGTGGCAGCACAACCAAGAGACAGCGACGCAGTGATGTCCTGGATGTCTGGCTTTTCGATCGCTGAACTCGGCCATTACGCGCTCGTCCTGGCGCTGGCGCTGTCGCTCATTCAGTCGACGGTGCCGCTGTGGGGAGCTGCGGCGCGCGACAACCGGCTGATGCGGGTGGGCACCGTCTCGACCCTCATCGGCTTTCTGTATGTGGCCTTTGCCTTCGGCGCGCTCACCGTCGCCTATATCAATTCCGATTTCTCCGTGGCGAATGTCTGGGAGAACTCGCATTCGGCGAAGCCGCTTCTGTTCAAGATTTCCGGCGTGTGGGGCAATCACGAAGGCTCCATGATGCTGTGGGTCCTGATCCTGTCGCTCTTCGGGGCGCTGGTGGCGGCCTTCGGCGGCAATCTGCCGGTGACCTTGAAGGCGCGCGTGCTCGCCGTGCAGGGTTGGGTCGCGACGGCGTTTCTGCTCTTCATCCTGACCACCTCGAACCCGTTCCTGCGTATGATGCCGGCGCCGGGCGAGGGCCGCGATCTCAACCCGATCCTGCAGGATGTCGGCCTCGCCATTCATCCGCCGCTTCTCTATCTCGGCTATGTCGGCTTCTCGATCGTCTTTTCGTTCGCCGCCGCTGCGCTCATCGAAGGCCGCGTCGACGCGGCCTGGGCGCGCTGGGTCAGGCCCTGGACGCTGATGGCCTGGATCTTCCTGACGCTCGGCATCGCCATGGGCTCTTACTGGGCCTATTACGAGCTCGGCTGGGGCGGCTGGTGGTTCTGGGATCCCGTCGAGAACGCCTCCTTCATGCCGTGGCTGGCGGGAACCGCTCTTCTGCACTCGGCGATCGTCATGGAGAAGCGGGGCGCCCTCAAGATCTGGACGATCCTGCTGGCGATCCTCACCTTCTCGCTGTCGCTGCTCGGCACGTTCCTGGTGCGCTCGGGCGTGCTGACCTCCGTGCACGCCTTCGCGACGGACCCGACGCGCGGCGTCTTCATCCTGGCGATCCTGGTGCTCTTCATCGGCGGGTCGCTGGCGCTTTTCGCCTGGCGGGCGCCAGAGCTGAAACAGGGCGGCCTGTTCGCACCGATCAGCCGTGAGGGCGCGCTTCTCTACAACAATCTCTTCCTGGTGGCGGCAACGGCGACGGTCTTCGCCGGCACGCTCTATCCGCTCGTGCTGGAAGCGCTCACCAAGGACAAGATTTCCGTCGGCGCGCCGTTCTACAACATCACCTTCGCGCCGCTGATGGTGCCGCTGCTTCTGGCCGTTCCCTTCGGGCCGATGCTCGCCTGGAAGCGCGGCGATCTATTCGCCGCAGCACAGCGCCTGCTTTTCGCCATGGTGCTGGCCGTCGTGGCACTGGTGGCGACCTTGATCATCGAGGGCGTGCAGCATCCGCTCGCTCCGATCGGTGTCGGTCTCGGCATCTGGCTGATCGCCGGCGCCGCCAACGAGATCATCGACCGCTCCGGCATCGGACGCATGCCGCTGAAGACCTCCTGGGCGCGCTTTACGGGCATGCCGCGGACGGCCTTCGCGACGGCGCTCGCCCATGCCGGCCTCGGCGTGACCGTGATCGGCATCGTCGCCACGACGACCTATCAGACCGAGACGATCGTCTCCGTGAAGCCCGGAGAATCTCTGGAAACCGGCGGCTACACGCTGACCTATCAGGATTACGTGCCGCATACGGAGAACAATTACCGCGAGGAGCTCTACCGCTTCGTCGTGTCCCGCGACGGCGACGTTCTCCTCGCCATGGCGCCGGCGAAACGCTTCTATTCCACGCGTCAGATGTCGACCACGGAAGCGGCGATCAAGACCTTCTGGTTCTCGCAGCTTTACGTGTCGATCGGCGATCAGCACGATGACGGCTCGCTCACCGTGCGCGCCTATTACAAGCCCCTCGTCACCTTCATCTGGCTGGGTGCGGTTTTGATGGCGATCGGCGGGACGGTGTCCCTTTCTGACCGACGCTTCCGCATCGGTGTCGCCAAACCCGCACGCGCCAAGCGTCTGCAGGAGGCAAAGGCGTGAAACGCTTCTTGATTGCGCTTGCTCTTACGGCGCTGCTTCTTCCCGCAGGAGGGGCGCTGCAAAGTGGCGGCAGCTTCGACCTCGTCTCGCAGGCCTGGGCGGTCGAGCCGGACGAGATGCTGAAGGATCCGAAGCTGGAGGCGCGCGCGCGCGACCTTTCCGAACATCTTCGTTGCCTCGTCTGCCAGAACGAATCGATCGACGATTCCAACGCCGACCTCGCCAAGGATCTGCGCCTTCTCGTGCGCGAGCGCATCAAGGCCGGCGACACGGACGAAGAGGTGAAGAAGTTTCTGGTCGATCGCTACGGCGAGTTCGTCCTGTTGCGACCCGTGCTCGACTGGAAGAACCTGATCCTGTGGGCGGCGCCGGTGATCGTGCTTCTGATCGGCGGCATCGCGCTCTTCATCCGCTTCCGCGGCACGCGCGTCCTGTCGGAATCGAAGCTCTCCTCCTCCGAGGAGCGAGCGCTCGCCGATATTTTGAAGAAGTACTAGCGCCGCACCTCCATCGTCTGGAAAGCGCCTGAGGCTCTTGTGGGCGGACTTTGCTCCGCGGCAAGTGTGGCCCGCGGGTCGCAGGGCGCCGTGAAAGCTTCCGGCCAGCCGCAGCAGCTGCAACAAGGACGTCCGCCGCCTTGCCGGAAGATCGCGGATCGATCAGAACTGCGATCGATTCCCGTATTTCGCCAGCCGCAATGGGCCTCCATGACCAAGCCCTGCCTCAGTCTCGTCATTCCGATGCACAACGAGGAAGAGTGCCTGGACGGCCTCTTTCGACGGCTCGAAACCGTGTTGGGCGAGCTTGGCATTTCCTACGAAATCGTCTGCGTCGACGACGGCAGCCGCGACCGGACGCTGGCGGCCCTGATCGAGCGCCAGAAACACGCGCCCTATCTGCGGGTGATCGACCTCTCGCGCAATTTCGGCAAGGAGGCGGCGCTGACCGCCGGCCTCGACGCCTCGCGGGGCGATTGCGTGGTTCCGATCGATGCCGATCTGCAGGACCCGCCGGAGCTCATCGGCCGCATGCTGGAGAAGTGGCGCGAGGGCTACGAGGTCGTCAACGCCGTGCGCTCCGAGCGCCAGACCGATACGCCGATGAAGAGGTGGACGGCGGGCCTGTTCTACTGGTCGGCGAACAAGCTCTCGGAAATCGAGATCCCGCCGAATGTCGGCGATTTCCGGCTCATGGACCGCAAAGTGGTCGATGCCATCTGCGCGCTGCCGGAACGCAGCCGCTTCAACAAGGGGCTGTTCGCCTGGGTCGGTTTCCGCCAGACCAGCATCGAATATTCCCGCGAGGCGCGCTTTGCCGGCGAGACCAAGTGGAAGTACTGGCGGCTGTGGAATTTTGCCCTCGACGGCATCACCTCCTTCAGCTCCGTGCCATTGCGCATCTGGAGCTATCTCGGCGGAGCGATCGCGGGACTGGCGATCGTCTATGCCATCATCGTCATCGTGCGCACGATGCTCTTCGGCCGTGACGTGCCGGGCTATCCGTCCCTGATCGTCGCCATCATGTTCTTCAACGGCCTCACCATGCTGAGCCTCGGCGCGATCGGCGAATATCTCTCCCGCATCTTCATCGAGGCGAAGCAGCGCCCGCTCTACATCGTCCGCAAGATCTACGAGCCGGATGCTGAGCCCGACGAGGCGCTCGACGAGGCGATGCGGCAGGGCGAGGCCGAAGCGTGACGGCCCGAATTCGCGTCCCGGCGGCGCTTTTCCTTCTGCTCTGCATCCTGTCGGTCGGCGTCGCCTTTGCCTGGGCCAAGTCGCTCTACTCGTTTCAGTTTGGCGACCAGGCGCTGTTTCACGATTTCGCACGCTGGATCAACCACGGCGAAATCTACATTCGCGACTTCATCCATTTTCGCACGCCGGGCACTTACTATTATCTGGCGCTGGGGCAGCGGCTTTTCGGCGAGACGTTTCGTGCGACCTCGTTTGCGATCCTGGTGGGACCCTATCTGTTTCAGATCGCGGCGAGTTTCGCTCTGGCGCTGGCCGCGACGCGCGCCCTTCTCGGGCGTGCTTCCTTCGCGATCGCGGTTTTCGTTGCTGCAACCTTCCTTTTCCTGACGCCGATCTTCCAGCTGCGTACGGCCATTCCGGCTCTGGCGCTTACCGCCTATCTCATGACGATGGGGGGAACGACGCCGCGCGCGGATCGGGCCTGGAGCCTCGCCGCCGGCGTATTCCTCGGCCTCAGCTATTGGGTCGGCCAGGAAGTCTTCCTTCTTCTCGCCTGGGTGATCTTCTGGGTCGAGCTCGCCGCGCGCAAGGAGCCGTTTGGAGAACGGGTACGGCGCCTTGTGTGGATCGCCGGCAGCAGTTTTTTCGTTGTGGCGGGAGGCATTGGAGCGCTGGCGCTGCAGGGCATGCCGGTCGGTGAATATCTCTATTACACGTCGATCTACGCGCTCTTCATCCAGCCCGCCGGGATGGACCTGCCGTTCCCGCCCTTCGCGATCGAGAATTTCGTCTATTACGTCTTCTTCCTCGAGATCGCGCTGATCGGAGCTCTGTTCGTTTTAAGCGGCGTCTTCGCCGAGCCCGCCGCGATCGCGTTCTTGAGCTACGCGATCCTGCGGTTGGTCTCCGCGCTTGGGCGTTCCGATTATCTCCATCTCGTCTTTTCGATCTCCGAACTCGTCGTTCTGACGCCGATCGCCATCGCCATGATCTGGGCGAGGCGGCGGGAGGTGGCTCGCGCGATCGATCGGCGCGCGCCGCGGCACCTGATCGAGGCTCTCCTCGTCGCGCTTGCGATCCTCATTCTCTTCGCGGCCGCGATCTCGACCTCCTCCCTGGTGCTGCTTCTGGCGCCGCCGCTTTTGTGTCTCGGCGCGTGGATGCAAGGCTCGCCCGCGAATGAACCGGGAGGCGCATCCTCGGGCCTGACGAACCTCGTCGCCGGGGTGCTCGGATTGGGCGCGATGGTTGCGGTCTTCTATCCGAATTCGACGGCGGCGTTTCGCTTCGGTACCGACGCGCTCTTTCACTCCGTGCCGTCGCGCCCCCTCATCGGCGGCGTTCAATTTGCTCCGGACCAGGACCAGGAGCTGAAGGGGGTCGAGGCCTTCTTCGAGGAGCATCGCCCGAAGCGCATTTTCAGCTACCCGATCCGGCCGATCTATTATGCCTTCGCGCCCGAGCACGCGACGCGGCTCACCTATCTCGAGCCGCAGACGACGGAAGCGGAAGTCGCCGGCCTGATCAGCGATCTCGAGATCGCGCCCGCCGATGTGATCGTGCAGGATGTCGGCCAGATGCTGCGGGCGAGGCCCGTGCTTTATCCGCTCGCCGACTATATCGCCTCCAATTACCGCACCGCGCATGTCAACCGAGAGGGCAGGCTTCTGGAGCTTCGGCTGCCGCGCGACGAGATGCGCCCCACGATGCGTCTGATGGACCGCTATCGTCAGCTCGCCGGAGAGAATCGCGGCCGGGTCGGCTTTCGGGCGATCGATGGCGCCGGGAACCGTGCCGGGGTCGGCGGTGGTGACAATGAAGCGAGATTGGTCCTGGAGGCCAAAGGCCGGATTTCTCATCGCCTCGCGGTCGCCGACGACTGGGTCTTCACGACTGCGCTTCTGGAATGTGCAGACTGCGCCCGCGAGGCGGACGTGGAACTCATGCGCGGCGAGAAGGTGACGCGGATGCGCCTGAGCGCGGGCGCGGCGGCCGACACGATCCCCATGCCCGCGGGAACGGGGCCGGTGACGGTGATCTTTCAGCCGAACGCCGACGGCAAAAGAGCCGCCTGGATCGATCCTCGCTTCGAAGGGCCGGTGAAGTGACGGCGGGGAGGGGCGCGTGAAGCGGCTGCAACCGCGCCTCGATGCGCTCGTCGCGCGTCTGCCGCTGACGGCCGTGCAGTATCTGAAGTTCGGCATCGTTGGCGGCCTGGCGACCGCCTTTCACAGCGTCCTCTTCGTCCTCTTCATCGAGGTGTTCGGTGCCGAGCCGATGCTCGCCAATACGCTCGCCTTCGCCTGTGCCGTAATCGTCTCATACCTCGGCAATTACCGCTGGACCTTCGGCGCGACCCGCCGGAGCTGGGCGAGTTTTGTCAAATTCGCCGTCGTCAGCCTGATCGGCTTTGCGCTCAACAGTCTGGCGATCTTCATCATCGTCGAGGCGATGGCGCTGTCCTATCTCTGGGTGCTGCCGTTCATGGTCGGCGTCGTGCCGATCGTGGTCTTTGCGCTCAACCGCGGCTGGACTTTTGGCGCGGCGCGGCGCGTCGGCTGAGGCGCACGGCCGCCCGGGGATGCGGGCGGTCGCAGGCTGCGACGGCAGACGCGATCCCGGGAGATCTTCTCCGGATTACGAAGTTTTAATTCCAAGGTCACTGCGCGGTAAGCCGGGCTCACCTATCTGTGAGCGTGCAGCAGGACCTCATTGCCCCTGTCCCCTGCTGCGGCCTCCAGTCCGCTCCGCGCGCCCCCCCGCGGAGCGGACATCGAGTTAACGCCCTGGAGAACGAGCAATATGACGAACAACAAGAACCGCGTTTCGACACTTGGAAAGTTCCGGAATGCGCTTCTCGCCAGCGCTGTGACGCTTGGCGTAGCGGGTGTGGCTGCCTCCGGCGCCATCCTGTCCGACACGCAGCCGGTCCGCGCCGAGCAGGTGCAGGTTCAAAACCAAGGTCCGGCCGATTTCACCGGTCTCGTGGAGAAGGTGAAGCCCGCCGTCGTGAGCGTGCGTGTGAAATCCGAAGTCAATCCCGTGACCTTCCAAGGTGATGGTCGCCGCTTTTCCATGCCGGATCTGCCCGACGACAATCCCTTGAACGAATTCTTCAAGCGCTTCGGCCCGCGCGGCTTCGACTTTGACGACAACGACCGCGGACGCAGCCCCCACCATCGCAATCATCCGCGCTTTGGCATGAGCCAGGGTTCCGGCTTCTTCATTTCGCAGGACGGCTACATCGTCACCAACGACCATGTCGTCGAGGACGGCTCCGAAGTGACCGTCGTCATGGAAGACGGCAAGGAGCTGCCGGCCAAGGTCGTCGGCGTCGATGAGCGCACCGACCTTGCGCTCCTCAAGGTCGACGGCAACGATTACACCTATGTGAACCTCTCCCAGGACGCGCCGAAGATCGGCCAGTGGGTCGTGGCGGTCGGCAACCCGTTCGGGCTTGGCGGCACCGTGACGGCGGGCATCGTGTCCGCCGACGGACGTGACATCGGCGCAGGCCCCTATGACGATTTCATCCAGATCGACGCGCCGGTGAACCGCGGCAATTCCGGTGGCCCGACCTTCAACATGAAGGGTGAGGTCGTCGGCGTGAACACGGCCATCTTCTCGCCCTCCGGCGGCAATGTCGGCATCGCTTTCGCCATTCCGGCGAATGTCGTGAGCGACGTCGTCTCCGAGCTGCGCAAGGACGGCGCGGTGACCCGCGGCTGGCTCGGCGTGCAGATTCAGCCGGTGACGGAAGACATCGCCGAAGGCCTCGGGATCTCCTCCACCGAGGGCGCGCTCGTCGCGGACCCGCAGGATGGCGGCCCGGCCAAGCAGGCGGGTATCCAGGCCGGCGACATCATCACGCAAGTCGACGGCAACAAGGTCGACGGCCCGCGTGAACTCGCCCGCATGATCGCCGCCTACGATCCGGACACCAAGGTCGAGCTGACGGTTCTGCGCGATGGTCGCGAACGCACGATCGACGTGGAACTCGGCAAGCTCGGCAAGCAGACGGCGTCTGCCGACAGCCAGGACAGCGGCGATCAGGCCGCGCCGACGAGCCTTGAAGGCCTCGGTCTTGCGGTCGAGCCCAACCAGGATGGCGACGGCGTCGTCGTCATCGGCGTCGACAGCGGTTCGGCGGCCGATCAGAAGGGCTTCGAGGAAGGCGACGTGATCGTGCGCGCCGGCGGCAAGTCCGTGCGCAGCGGCTCCGATCTCGAAGACCAGATCGCTGCCGTGAAAGAGCAGGGCCGCAAGGCGGTGCTCATGCAGGTCGAGCGCAACGGCAATTCGCGCTTCGTGGCTCTGCCGACCGACGACCAGGGCTGACGACAAGAAGCGGGGCCTCCTCTCCGGCCCCGACTTCAGAAACGGCCTTTCGGCGGTTAAAGTCGCCCCCACCGCCGGCCGTCCGGAGCGGCGGATCGCAGCGCGATCCGCCGTTTCGCGTCTCAGCCCCACCAAGGAGACGGAAAGGAAGCTCCCTCTCATGCGTATTCTCGTCATCGAAGACGATCAGGAAACGGCCGCCTATCTCGTCAAGGCGCTGAGCGAGGCCGGCCATGTCGCCGACCACGCAAGCGACGGCGACGAAGGCTATGCCATGGCCTCGCACGAGAATTACGACGTGCTCGTGGTCGACCGGATGCTGCCGAAACGCGACGGGCTCTCCGTGATTTCGGAACTGCGCGAGGAGGAAAACCGCACGCCCGTGCTGATCCTCTCGGCGCTCGGCCAGGTCGACGATCGGGTGAAGGGGCTGCGTTCCGGCGGCGACGATTATCTGGCCAAGCCCTACGCCTTTTCAGAGCTTCTGGCGCGCATCGAGGTGCTGGCGCGGCGCAACACGCCAAACGAGGCGGAAACCCGCTACCGGGTCGCCGATCTCGAGCTCGACCGTCTGGCGCGCACGGTAACACGCGGCGGCGAGACGATCCTGCTGCAGCCGCGCGAATTCCGGCTTCTGGAATATCTGATGAAGAACGCCGGCACGGTCGTCACCCGCACCATGCTCTTGGAGAATGTCTGGGATTATCACTTCGATCCTCAGACCAACGTGATCGACGTGCACATGTCGCGCCTGCGCGGCAAGATCGACAAGAACTTCGAAAAGCAGCTCCTGCACACGGTGCGTGGCGCCGGCTACGTCATCCGCGACGATGGCTAAACGGTCTCCCGCGGGCAAGGCCGGCGGCCGGCTGCGCCTCTTGCGAACGACGGCCTTCAAGCTCGCCGCCGTCTATCTCGCCGTCTTCACGATCTTCGCCGCCTTCCTCATCTTCTACATCGCCAAGAACACGACGCAGCTGTTGACGACGCAGCTCGCCGAGGCGGTGGATCAGGAAACGCGCGAACTCGCCCGCCAGTACGAGGTGGGGGGCTTGAGCCGCGTCGCCCGCATCATCGACCGGCACAGCCGCCAGCCGGGCGCGAGCCTCTATCTCGTCACCGATCCGGACGGAGACATCATCGTCGGCAACGTGGCCGCGGTACCCGCGGAAGTGCTGACGCGCCCGGATTCCGATCTTCATCCGATCCCCTATCGCCGGCTGGAAGAGGATACGAGCGCCGACCATGTGGCGCTGGTGCGCGTCTTTGCGCTGCCCGGCGGTTTCCGGCTTCTCGTCGGCCGCGACATCGGTGAACGGCAGCGCTTCGTGGCGATCATCCGCCAGGCGCTGATCCTGACCGTCGGGCTGATGGTGGTGCTCGGGCTGGCGAGCTGGCTGTTCGTGTCGCGACGGGTTCTGAAACGCATCGATTCCATCTCCGCGACGAGCCGGCAGATCATGACCGGCGATCTGTCGGGGCGTCTGGAAGTGACGGGGACGGGCGATGAGTTCGACCGCCTGGCGCTCAGCCTCAACACCATGCTGGCGCGCATCGAAGCCTTGATGATCGGGCTGAAACAGGTCTCCGACAACATCGCTCACGATCTCAAGACGCCGCTGACGCGCATGCGCAACCGGGTCGAGGCGGCGCTGGCGCATCCCGATGACGGCGGCCGCGAGGCGCTGGTGACGACGCTCGAAGACGCCGACCAGCTGATCAGAACCTTCGATGCTCTGCTGATGATCGCGCGCACCGAGGCGGGCTCGTCGGGGCTCGCCTTCGGCGAGATCGACGGCAGCGCCGTCGTCGCCGATGTGGTGGAGCTTTATGAGCCTCTCGCCGAAGATGCGGGCGTTTCGCTGAGTGCCGATCTGCCGGAGGAGCCGATGATGCTCTACGGCAACCGCGAGCTTCTGAGCCAGGCGCTCGCGAACCTCGTCGATAACGCCATCAAGCATGCCGGCGAGGTGGTCGAGGATGCGCATGTGAGGATCGGCCTGAAGCGCGGCAAGGCGGGCGTGGAGCTTTCCGTCGCCGACAACGGGCCGGGCATTCCCGAAGCCGACCGCCCGCGCGTCATCGAGCGCTTCGTGCGTCTCGACGAAAGCCGCACGCGCCCGGGCTTCGGCCTCGGTCTCGCCCTCGTTGCGGCCGTGACGAAACTGCATCATGGCGAGCTGAGGTTGGAAGATGCCGCGCCAGGCCTTAGAGCTGTCCTGGCCCTGCCCAACGAAAGAGCGCTCACCGATGACGCAAAAAGCTCTGAGGCAAAGGATCAAGCCGCTGCCGCCGTCTCCGGAGGCGGAAAAGGCGCTTGAGCGCCTTGCCCATGCCGCCGGACGCCAGGAGAAGGAGGCAGCACTTCAGGCGCTCCTCGCCGATGACGCGCTGAAAGCCTTCCTGGGGACGAGCCTCGGCGATTGTCCCTATCTCCTCGATCTGGCGGCAAAGGATATCGACCGGCTCGCCGAGATCATCGACGCGGCGCCCGAGGTTTTGCTTCAGGAGACGACGGCCGCTCTCGCGGATCTGGAGCCTGCGGATGAGAAGGCGCTCATGGCGGCGCTGCGGCAGGCGAAGCAGAAGGTCGCGCTGACGCTGGGCCTTGCCGATCTCGGCGGTGCGCTGGAGCTTGAAGGCGTCGTCGGCGCTTTGTCCGATTTTGCCGATCAGGCGATCGACACCGCGCTCGCCTTTCTCCTGCGCGAGGCGGAGAGGCAGGGCAAATGGCAGGGGGGCGGGCCGCGCGAATGTGGCCTCGTCGTGCTCGCCATGGGCAAGCAGGGCGCGCACGAGCTCAATTATTCCTCCGACATCGATCTGATCGTGCTCTTCGATCCGCAGACGCCGGGGCCGGCTGAGGGTGTCGAACGCTCCGTCTTCTGGGTCAGGATCGTGCGCCGGCTCGTCTCGCTCCTGCAGGAGCGGACCGCCGACGGCTATGTCTTCCGCGTCGATTTGAGACTTCGTCCCGATCCGGGGGCGACGCCCGTCGCGCTGTCGATCCCGGGGGCGCTCTCCTATTACGAAAGCATGGGCCAGAACTGGGAGCGCGCCGCGCTCATCAAGGCGCGGCCGGCCGCCGGTGACAGGAAGGTGGGCGAGGACTTTCTGCGCGAGCTCGGCCCCTATATCTGGCGCAAGCATCTCGACTTCGCCGCGATCGCCGACATCCATTCGATCAAGCGGCAGGTGCATATCCATCGCGGCCACGCCAAGGTGCGCGTCGCCGGCCACGATCTGAAGCGCGGGCGGGGCGGCATTCGCGATATCGAGCTTTTCGCCCAGACGCAGCAATTGATCGCCGGCGGCCGCGACGCCGATCTGCGCGGCCTGCGCACCCGCGACGTGCTCGCAAAGCTTGCCGAAAAGGGCTGGATCACCGGCGCGGAAGCCGCCGAGCTCGACCGCGCCTATGTGTTTTTGCGCGGCGTCGAGCATCGGCTGCAGATGGTGCGCGACGAGCAGACGCAGACCCTGCCGCAAGACGGGGAAGGGCTTCAGCGCATCGCCAGGCTCTGCGGCTTTGCCGAGCTTGAGGATTTCGAGACGGAGCTTCTGAAACATCTCAACGCCGTCGCCGCGCGCTATCAGGAGCTGTTCGAGGAGGCGGCGCCGCTGTCGACAGAACTCGGCAATCTCGTCTTCACGGGCGGCGACGACGATCCAGGCACGCTTGAAACCTTGTCTCACCTCGGCTTCCGGCAGCCGGCGAACGTGACGGAGACCGTGCGCGCCTGGCATTTCGGCCGCTATCAGGCGACGCGGTCGACAACCGCACGCGAGAGGCTGACGGAGTTCACGCCGGCCCTTCTCGCCGCCCTTGCCGAGACGCCGGATCCGGATGCGGCCTTCCGCGCCTTCGATGCCGTGGTGCGCAAATTGCCGGCGGGCGTGCCGCTGTTTTCGCTGCTGGCCGCCAATCCGGGCCTGCTCGAGCTTCTGGCGCTGGTGCTCGGCGCCTCGCCGATGCTGGCGGAAACGCTCGCCAAGCGGCCGCATGTCATCGACATCCTGACCGACCCGGAATTGCTGGCCGAGCCGATCGGACGCAAGGCGCTCGACGCGCAGCTTCGCACGAGCCTTGCCGATGCGCGCAGCTACGAGGATCGGCTCGACCGGGCGCGGATCTTTGCGCGCGAGATGCGCTTTCTGATCGGCGTGAAAGTGCTCGCGGGCGCGATGGATGCGCCGGAAGCCGGCAGCGCCTTTGCCGATCTCGCCGAGACGGTGATCAAGGCGCTGTTCGTGGCGACGCGGCGGGAATTCGCCCGCCGTCATGGCGAGGTGCCGGGGGGCGATGTGGCGCTTCTCGCCATGGGCCGGCTCGGCAGCCGCGAGATGACGGCGACCTCAGATCTCGACCTCATCGTCGTCTACGATTTCGCCGCCGACGCGAAGGAATCCGACGGCGAGAAGCCGCTTGCGCCGAGCCAATATTATACGCGGCTGACGCAGCGCTTCGTGACGGCGCTCTCCGCGCAGACGGCGGAAGGCGCCGCATACGAAGTGGATCTGCGGCTGCGCCCGTCGGGACGCGCCGGCCCGCTGGCGACGCCGTTTTCGGGCTTTGAACGCTATCAGAGGGAAGAGGCCTGGACCTGGGAGCATATGGCGCTGTGCCGGGCGCGCTGCATTTTTGCCGAAGGCGACCTCGGAACGCGTGTCGAGACGGTGATTTCCGAGGTGCTCGCGACGAGGCGTGAGGATGCAAAGCTCAAGGACGACATCGCCTCCATGTATGACCGCGTGCAGGCGGCCAAAGGCGGCACGTCGCGCTGGCAGCTGAAGACGGTGCCCGGCGGGCTGACGGCGCTCGAATTCCTGGCGCAATATTTGATTCTGGCCGGGCGCGCGGCCCCGCAGCCGGCGCCGCCTCACCGTATCTTCGAAAGCCTGCACGATGCAGGGGACGAAGAGCGGGGCAATGCGGGGGAAGACGGGACGTGGAAGGTGCTGGCCAAAGCCTCGCGCCTGCAGGCGGCTTTGCTGCAGGGGCTCCGGCTCATCGGCGAAGATGCGGCACGCGATCCGGATGCGACGGCGGAGGGCACGAAGCGTCTGCTCTTGCGGCTCGCCACGCAGGCGGAGATCGTCGCCGAAGCTGGCGACCTGCCGCCGAGCCAGGTGATGAGCGATTTCGACGGGCTGATTGCGCGCCTCGATCAGGCGCAGGCAGAGGTGCACAAGATCTTCGACGCGATTTTGCGCCGGGAGGGCTCTCAGGCGGCCGACGAGGGCGACGGCGCCTGAAAGCGAGGCCTGACCTGAAAAAGAAGGCGGCGCCGGGGGTGAGCGCCGCCCAAGCCGAAGCCGTCAGCCGATCTTGATCGTCGTGTCGTCGACGAAATTGTTGATCGGAATATCCATGTTGCGCGGCGCCGGCCCATGGCGGATGCGCCCGGCCGTGTCGTAGACGGAGCCGTGGCAGGCGCAGAACCAGCCGCCGAACTCACCCGCTTCACCGGTCGGCACGCAGCCGAGATGGGTGCAGATGCCGATCATGACGAGGAATTCTTCGCGGCCCGCCGGGCTGCGGTTTTCCATCGTCGCCGGGGCGCCGGCTTCGAGATTTTCGTTGCGCGCCACCGGATCTTTGAGGTCCGAAAGCGGCGTGTCGCGCGCTGCCGCCACCTCTTCCGGGGTGCGGTAGCGGATGAAGACCGGCTTGCCGCGCCACATCACGGTGATCGACTGCCCGGCTTCCATGCCGGACACGTCGACCTGGATGGAGCCCAGCGCCAACGCCGAACTGTCGGGGTTCATTTGGTCGATGAACGGCCAGGCGAGGCCGCCGACAGCCGCGACCGTCATGGCGCCGGTCGCGACGACGATGAAGTCGCGTCGCGTAGGCTCGCCGCCTCCGCTCGTTACAGCTGCGGTCATGGAAATTGCTCCCTTGCCGATAAAAAGGACGCCGGCCCTTCGGAGAGCATGTCAACGACGGTGTGGGGACGAGGTCGTGTCGGTACAGCCGCCGCCGCAGGCCACCCGATGGTCCGGCAAACTCAATGTAGGGGAGCGCTTACGACCGCAGAAATAGTAATATCAGAGGGGCATACTCAGCTTTTGCGAGGGTCTCGCCGAAGGCTGAGGCAAGGCGCTGCGCGCGACGTCCAGAAGGCCGGTGAGAAGCGCGTTCTGCGGTTTACGGTCCGCGTAGACGAGACGCTGCGCCGCCCGGCCTTCCATGTCGGAGAGCCAGGAGATGCCGGGCGTTTCGGCCGAGCAGGCGGAGATGTGCAGGAAGCCGCCGGCCATGCCGCCGGCGATGAGCTCGCGCGCCGTCTTTTCGGGAACCGTGCCGGCGATCGCCTGCGGGTGGATGCCGCGCCGCTCAAGGATCGCCTCGGCGAGCCTGCGGCATTGGGTGCCGGGCGGCGGCAGGAGCCAGGGCGTTTCGGAGAGTGTGTCGCTGTCGGCGCTGGCGAGACGTTCCTGCCAGGCGCTCGGGATCGCGGCGCGCACCACGATCGTGTCGATCTCCACCGCGGCAAGCCCGGCTTCGAGATCGGGCTCGGTGGAGACGCAACCGGCGAGAAGCTCGCCGGAGCGGATGCGCTCCAGGATCTCCGCCGAAGAGGCCTCGCAGATGTCGAGCCGGGTGAGGGGATGCGCCAGCGCCATGCCGGCGATGAGGCCTGCCAGACGATGCTCGCAGGCGCAGGGCGAGATGCCGAGGCTGATGACGCCCTTGAGAGTGCCGCCGAGCGAGCGGCCGTGATCGAGGAACTCGGCGCGGGCTTTGAGGACAGCACGCGCCCGAACCAGCATTTCGGCGCCTGCCGCCGTGAGCCGCATGCCCTGCGAGGAACGCTCGAAGAGGGCAAAGCCGAGCTCCTCCTCAAGCTGCTTGATATGCGCGCTGACGGCGGGCTGGCTGGTGGCGAGGTGCTCGGCCGCGCGCGAGATCGAACCGGTCTCGGCAACGCCGACGAGGCTGCGCAAATGGTGAAATTCCAACGGCCTGCCTTGCTGCTGCGGGGATCACATGATGCAACCTGCATATAAGGATCGCGGCCGCAGGATTAAGCCGTGATCGGCGGGCGGAACGTCGCGGGCTGAGGGGCACCGTCGTGCCGGATGCTCAGGCGGCGTTCGCCGCCTGCTGGTGCAAGGGCAGGGACAGCGTGACGCGTGTGCCGACGCCTTCGGAGGAATCGATGCGCATATCGCCGCCGTGCAGCTGCACGATCGACTGGGTGATGGCGAGGCCGAGGCCGGAGCCCTTGTGGTCGCGGGTCATCTGGCGGGCCACCTGCTCGAAGGGCCGGCCGAGCCGCTCGAGAGCCTTTTTCGGAATGCCGATGCCCGTGTCTTCTACCGCGATCAGCGCTTCGCCGCCGCGCCTGCGGGCGCTGATCTTCACCTTGCCGTCGGCGGGCGTGAATTTGACGCCGTTGGACACGACGGCGAGGAGCGCCTGACGCAGAGCCTTGCGGTCGGCATCGAGCCGGAAGTCCTTCTCCACCTCCAGACGGATGTCGATGTTGTTTTCGGCGGCTTCCTTGCCGAGGCTCGCGACCACCTCTTCGGCGAGTTCGGCAAGATCGACCTCGCTCGGATCGAGCGAGATGTGGCCCGATTCCAGCCGCGTCATGTCGAGGATGTCGGAGATGACGCTGAGGAGATAGCCGCCGGAATCGCGGATATCGGCGCAGTATTCCTCGTACTTTTCGTTGCCGAGCGGGCCGAAGGCGCCCGATTGCATCATCTCCGAAAAGCCGATGATGGCATTGAGCGGCGTTCTGAGCTCGTGGCTGACATTGGCCATGAATTCCGATTTGACGCGGGAGAGCTCCTCGGCGTGCTCCTTCTCGAGCGCGTATTTCTCCGCGAGTTCGACGAGCTGCTGCGCCTGCTTTTCGAGCTGCTGGCGCGAGCCGCGGAGGTCGGCGACGGTGGCCGTCAGCTTGCGCTCGTTCTCCAGAAGCTGGGCTTCATGCTGCTTCAAGGCGGTGATGTCGGTGCCGACGGAGACGAAGCCGCCATCCTTGGTGCGCCGTTCGTTGATCTGCAGCCAGCGCCCGTCCTCGATGCGCGCTTCGACGGAGCGGCCGCCGAGCTGCGGGCTTTCGGCGGCGGGCAGGAGGCTTGCGAATTGTGGCCGCCGTCCGCTCGCCACGACGTCGGCATAGGCGGTGCCCGGCCGCACCAGATTGTCCGGGAGCTGATAGAGCTCCTGATATTTTGAATTGCACAGGACGAGGCGGTTGGACGCGTCCCACAAGACGAAAGCTTCCGAAATCGCCTCCACCGCATCGTGCAGCCGAAGATCGGCGGTGCGGGAGGCTTCCGCGGCAAGCTTCGATTCCGTCACGTCGACGGCGATGCCGATCCAATGCGGCCCGTCGGCATCGCGCACGACCTCGCCGCGCACCCGAACCCAGATCCAGCGGCCGGATTCGTGGCGCATGCGGAATTCGCGGTCGATCTGCGCCCCCTCGGCCTGGATGAGGGCGTTCGCCATTTCGATGAGATCGCCGTCTTCCGGATGGATGCGCGACGACACATCCCCGGCGGAGAGGAGGTTGTTGATCGCGGGCAGGCCGACGATGTCGTACATCGAGGGCGACCAGAAGATCGCCCCGCGCGACAGATCCCAGTCCCACAGCCCCGAACGACCGCGCATCAGCGCCATATGCACGCGGTTCTGCGTTTCGCTGTAGATGTAATCGGCCTCTTCCGCGCGCGTCGTCTGCGCCTGATAGGCGAAGCCCAGGATCGACAGGATGATCGAGGTGCCGACGAAGACGGTGGCCTCACGTGACACGTTGCTGCGCCAGTTGGCGAAGACGGCGGACAGCGGCTGGTAGATGGCGACGGAGCCGGTCGCCTCGCCGATATGATGGACGGTGGCGAGCACGTCGTTGCCGTCCGGCAGGCGGATGGACAAAACGCCGGCGCGCTCGCCGAGCGTGGTGAGCGGCTGGCCGGGACCGAGAAGATCGTCGAGCGAGCGGCCGACGAGTTCGACCGCATAAGGATCGACCGCGACGATCTTGCCGAGCGGATCGGCGAGCACGGTGACGCGGCCGGAATCCTCCGCGCCGGGCGGCAGCGCGTTGGCGAGGATGCCGTGATAGGTCTCCGACATCGCGGTTGCCGGCATCTGCCCGCGCATCTCTTCGAGATTGGTGGCAATCGAGCTCGCGAGAAGGCCGAGCGTCAGCTTGGCCTTGTTCTCGATATCGCCGCGCGCATCGCTCAAGACGACGATCCGCATCATGCCGAGCGTGATGATGAAGAGGACGATGAGGAACGGGATGAGGCGGCGGATCAGCGGCTCCGCTCGCACCAGCCGCGCATAGGCAGGGTGGATGAAGAGGCGCGCATGGCCCGCCAGCGCTTGCCGGTCGAGGCGTCTTACGTTGGGTAGACGCCTGAACGCGGACGCGATGGCTTGATGAGCCCGCGCCATGCAGAACCTCCAGTGATTTGGGGGCAGCCGCACCCCCGAATCACCTCATTTGAATCTGACCGAATCAGATTGTCCAGACCCGCAGGAAGATCGGCTTCTAGCCCAGCGTACGAATGACGATATCGGCCACATCCGTGGAGAGGTCCGGACGGTCGGCGAGCGCCCGCAAGGCGGCCTCCGCATGCGTGCGGCGCCCTGGTTCGAGCAGCCGGTAGCTGCGGAAGCAGGTGGCGAGCCGCGAGGCGACGGACGGATTGCTCTTGTCGAGATCGGCGATCGCATTGGCGAGGAAATGATAGCCGGCGCCGTCGGGACGGTTGAAGGCCGTCGGATTGCCGGCCCCGAAGGTGCGCACCAGCGAATAGACCCGGTTCGGCGTCTTCCAGGAGAACGCCGGATTCTGGGTGAGGGCCTCGACCTTCTTCAGCGTCTCGTGGCCGGGCTGCATCGCCTGCACGGCAAACCATTTGTCGAGGACGAGCGGATTGTCGCGGTAGCGCTCGAAGAAGGCGTCGAGCGCGGCCGAGGCGCCGGTGAGGTTCTCGTGCACGAGAAGCCTGAGCGCCGCGAGACGCTCGGTGAGGTTGGTCGCCGTCTCGAAGGATTTGCGCACCTGCGTGCCTTCGTCCCGACCGCGCGCCTTGCCGGCGGCGATCTGATAGCGCCAGGCGGCGAAGGTGAGGGCGCGGCGTCCGGCATTGTCGGCATCGGGCGAATAGGCCGGCATCGCAGGCTCGCGCTTGGCCGCCTCGACGATGCGCTCGGCTGACTTCTCGCCGATGAAGCCGGCAAGCGCCTGCCGTGTCTCGTAGACGATGTCGGGATCGACATCCTTGGCGATCAGCTGAGCGATCTCGTTTTCCGACGGCAAGGCGAGGGCGAGCGCCCGGAAAGCCGGGTCGAAATCGGTGTTCTCGGCAAGTTCCGCGAAGGCCGCCGCAAGCCTTGGATCGAAGGAGGCGGCACCGCCGCTCGACAGCGCCTGATAGCCTGAGAGGATCGCCCGGCGGGCGAGGCTCTGCAGCGCCTCCCAGCGGTTGAAGGCGTCCGTGTCCTGGCGCGCCAGGAAGAAGAGGTCGTCGTCGGTGAGATCCGCCTCGAGATTCACGGGCGCCGAAAATCCGCGCAGCACCGACGGGACGGCTTCGGCACGCACGCCGCGGAAGGTGAGGTTCAATTCCTTCTCGGTGAGAAGAATGAGACCGCGCCCGAGCGCCTCCTTGCCGCCTTCGCCGAGGCCGGCCGGCGCATCGACGTCCTCCCAGGAGAGATCCTGACCGTCGGGGCCGACGAGGCCGAAGGACAGCGGGATGAGCTGCGGCTCTTTCGGCTTGTTGTCCGGCGTCTGCGGCAGCTCCTGGGCGAGGCTGAGAGAGAGCGTTTCGCTCTGCGCATCATAAGCGTGGCGGAGCGTCACTTTCGGCGTGCCGGCCTGGTGGTACCAGAGCGAGAACTGGGTGAGATCCCTGCCGGTCGCATCGGCAAAGCACGCGATGAAATCCTCGATGGTGACGGCGCCGCCATCATGGCGCTCGAAATAGAGGTCCATGCCGGCGCGGAAGCCTTCATCGCCGAGGACGAGCTTCAGCATGCGGCAGATTTCGGCGCCCTTTTCATAGACGGTCGCCGTGTAGAAGTTGTTGATCTCGCGGTAGGCGGTCGGGCGCACCGGATGGGCGAGCGGGCCGGCATCTTCCGGGAATTGCGCCTGGCGCAGGCCGATCACATCGGAGATCCGCTTGACCGGGCGCGAACGCATGTCGGAGGAGAATTCCTGATCGCGGAAGACGGTCAGGCCTTCCTTGAGGCAGAGCTGGAACCAGTCGCGGCAGGTGATGCGGTCGCCGGTCCAGTTGTGGAAATATTCGTGCGCGATCACGCCTTCGACATGGGCGTAATCCATGTCCGTTCCGGTCTCCGCATCGACGAGCACGTATTTGTCGTTGAAGACGTTGAGACCCTTGTTCTCCATCGCGCCCATGTTGAAATCGGACACGGCGACGATGTTGAAGACGTCGAGATCGTATTCGCGCCCGAAAACTTCCTCGTCCCAGCGCATGGAGCGCTTCAGCGCATCCATGGCATAGCGGCAGCGCTCTTCCTTGCCGTGCTCGCAAAAGATGCCGAGGCGCACGCGCCGGCCGGATGCGGTGACGAATTCGTCGTGGATGGAGCCGAGATCGCCGGCGACGAGGGCGAAGAGATAGGAGGGCTTCGGAAACGGGTCGTGCCAGACGGCATAATGGCGGTCGGTGCCTTCCACCGGGCCGCTTTGGATGAGATTGCCGTTGGAGAGCATGATGGGCGTCGCCGCCCGCGGCGCTTCCATGCGCACGGTGTAGACGGCGAGCACGTCGGGCCGGTCGTAGAAATAGGTGATGCGACGGAAGCCTTCCGCCTCGCATTGCGTCGTGTAGACGCCGCTCGAGCGGTAAAGCCCCATCAGGGCCGTGTTGTTCTCCGGATCGATCTCGGTGACGATCTTGAGCGTGAAGGGCTCGTGCGGCGGTGTGGAGAGCGTGAAGCGGTCGGGCGTCGCTTCGTATTCGTCGGCGCTGAGCGTGCGGCCATCGACGAAGACCTGCTTCAGTTTCAGCCCGTCGCCGTTGAGAACGAGGGGCGGGTTTTCAGCCGGGGAGGGCTCGCGGCGACGAAGTGCCAGAGACGCGGTGACCTGGGTCGCCGTCGGATCGAGGCGGAAATCGAGATCGACGGTGTCGATGGCGTAATCGGTCGGTCGGTAATCTTCGAGCCGCACCACTGCGGCGCCCTCACGTTGCATCATAGACTCCTTGCATCTCGTTGCCGCATGTAGAGACGAAATGAGCCGACGGAAAGGCAGGAACCCGCGGTTTGCCTGCGATTTCGCGGAATTTGCTGCGCCTTTTCCGGCTTTCGCCCTTGCCGGCCTCTCTGCAATCGTCCATGCCGCCGCAAAAATCTCCTTCCGTGATAGCCGAGCTTCCGACCGCCATGAAGAAAACGCTGCCAGAAATCGTCGAACGTCGCCGCGTCTATGCCGGCTGGAACCGGATGGACGAACTGACGGTGACGGGGCTCTCGTCAGAGGCGCACAAGCGCGAAGTCATCGACCATGGCGATGCGGCGAGCCTGCTTCCCTACGATGCCGAACGCCGCACGGTCCTCCTCGTCCGGCAATGGCGCGCGCCGCTTGCCGAGCGCCCCGAAGGCGGCTTCATCATGGAGGCCTGCGCCGGGATCATCGATCCGGGCGAGACGCCCGAGGAAGCGGCCCTGCGCGAGGCGGAAGAAGAACTCGGCGTGACGCTCGGCAAGGCCGAACATGTCGCAAGCGTCTACCCGGCTCCCGGCTGCCTCACGGAACTCGCGCATCTTTTTCTGTCGCCCTATCGCCCGGAGGACCGCAAGGGCGCGGGTGGCGGCAAGGACGAGGAAGGCGAGGCGATCGAGGTCGTGGAGATCTCGTTCGATCGGCTTTTCGCCCTCGTGCGGGAAGCGGGGATCAACGACGCCAAAACGCTGGTTCTGGCTCAGGCCCTGCTTTTACGCGGTCTGTGACACCTCGTCCTCTTGCGAGGCAGCAAACTTTTTCAAGCGTGCAATTGAACCGAACACGTTCCTGCGCGTTATCTGTCCCGAAAGCGCCAATTGGCGCAGTAGACAGGAGAGTTTGTCATGCTCGGTTGGGCATTAACCTTTCTCGTGATCGCGCTGATTGCTGCGGTTCTTGGATTTGGTGGTATTGCCGGCACGGCTGTGGGCATTGCCAAGATTATCTTCTTCGTCGCCGTGGTCCTCTTCCTTATCTCGGCCATCTTCGGCGGCATCCGCGGGCGTCGCATCTGACGCTCGCCTGAGCCAAATCTCCCGCTCGGGATCTTCGCCAAGATCCTCAGATCGGGGCGGAAAACCAGACAGGCCGCTGCCGGCAAAACGGCGGCGGCCTTTTTCTTTGTCGCTCACTTTTGTCCGTCGGCCTTGGTTCGAGGTTCGGCAAAGCTCTGCAGACATCGCCGAAAGGCCCCTTTGCGCTTGCGATCCGTGCACGCTATCAGGCCCGCACGCGCCTTGAGCGCGATCCTGACGGAGAAGCATATGTCCGAGCCCCAAGCGCGCCCCAAAGCTCACATCATCGACGGCAAGGTGATCGCACCGCAGACCATCGACAAGGTGAAGGCGGCGCGCGAGACGCTCGAAGCGGAAACCGGCGTGAAGCCGGGACTTGCGGTCGTCATCGTCGGCGAGGACCCGGCAAGCCAGGTCTATGTCCGCAACAAGGGCCTGAAGGCGGAGGAATGCGGCTTTCATTCCGAGACGCATCGCCTGCCGGAGGCAACGAGCGAGGCCGAGCTTCTCGCCTTGATCACGCGGCTCAATGCCGATCCGAAGATCCACGGCATCCTGGCGCAGCTTCCCCTGCCGAAGCATATTTCAGAGAAGGCGGTGATCGCGGCCATCGATCCGGACAAGGATGTCGACGGGCTTTCGCCGATCAATGTCGGCCGTCTCGTGTCGGGCTCGGCCGATGAAGCGCTCGTGTCCTGCACGCCGGCCGGCTGTCTCGTCATGGCGAAATCGGTGACGCCCGATCTGAGCGGGCTCAACGCCGTCGTCGTCGGCCGTTCCAACATCGTCGGCAAGCCGGTGGCGCACCTGCTTCTGGCGGAGAACTGCACGGTGACGATCGCCCATTCGCGGACGCGCGATCTGCCCTCCGTCTGCCGCTCCGCCGATATTCTGGTCGCGGCCGTCGGGCGGCCGAAGATGATCAAGGGCGATTGGGTGAAGCCGGGCGCGACCGTCATCGATGTCGGCATCAACCGGATTCCCGCACCCGAGAAGGGCGAGGGCAAGACGCGGCTCGTCGGCGATGTCGATTTCGACGAGGCCGCGGACGTCGCCGGGGCCATAACGCCGGTGCCGGGCGGCGTCGGGCTGATGACGATCGCCATGCTGATGGCGAACACGGTGATCGCGGCCTCGAGGAAGGCGGGACGCCCGGAGATCGGGGCGGGAATCTTTCAGGGCTGAGCCTGCCGCGACGGCGGGCCGTATGGCCGTGGCCGCCGGCCTTCTCTATTTTCCGGAGATGACCGATTTCATCCCTGGCCGTCAAAGCACGAGCCCCGTGGCCGCGGGCGACAAACGCCTCGACACGCGCTCGTTCCACAAGAACCATGTGCCGATCCGCACGGCGCTGACGCCGTTTCTGGAGGGGCGCTCAGGCGATGTTCTGGAAGTGGGCTCCGGCTCCGGCCAGCATGTCGTGGGCTTCGCCAAAGCCTTTCCGCATCTCACCTTCTGGCCGTCCGACAAAGAGCCCATGCACCGGGCGAGCATCGCCGCCTGGGCGGCGCTCGACCCGCAGCCCAATCTGCGCGACGTCGTCGATCTCAATCTCTGCGAGACCTGGCGGCTCGGCGAAGAGGGCGGCGCGACGGGGCGGCCGCCGGCGAAGCTTGCCGCCATCCTCGCCATCAACATCCTGCATGTGACACCTTTTGCCGTGTCGGGACATCTGATGGCGGGGGCCGGCCGTTATCTCGCCGATGACGGCCTGCTCTTCATCTACGGCCCGTTCGCCCATGACGGCGCCATGAGCGAGAGCAATGCCGAGTTCGACGCGCAATTGCGGGCGGCGAACCCGGAATGGGGCCTGCGCGACGTGCAGGCGCTCTGCGTCCTTGCCGGCGAGAACGGGTTGAAGCCGCTCGACAAGATCGAGATGCCGGCGAACAACCACATTCTGGTCTACGGGCGCTGAGCCAGGCGAGCTCTCCTAGAAGCGCTGCCTGGCGAGAAGCGCGATCGTCTCCATGACCTCGCCGACGGCATCGACGACGCCGCCGAGTTCCATGAATCCATGGACCTGCCCGGGGAAATGCCGGTGCAGGACTTCGACGCCGGCATCGCGGAGCTTTTGCGCATAGGCCGCGCCGTCATCGAGCAGGGGATCGTGACCGCCGGTGACGATGAGGGCTGGCGGCAGGCCGTGATGGTCTTCGGCAAGAAGCGGCGAGGCGCGCCAATCGAGGCCTGCCTCGGCATCGGGCAGGTAGTTGCGGACGAGCGCGATCATGTCTTCAAGCGTGATCGGCGGCGCCTTGGCATTGGTGATGCGCGAGGGGCGCGCATTGGAGGCTTCGCTGTTGTCGGTCGCGGGATAGAGAAGCACCTGGAAGGCGAGCTTCGGCGTGTCTTCGCGAAGCGCGAGCGCGGTGACAGCGGCAAGGCTGCCGCCGGCGCTGTCGCCTGCGATGGCAATCCGGTTCGCATCGATGCCGAGCTCGCCGGCATGGGCGCCGATCCAGCGCGTGGCGGCGATCGCATCCTCAGGGCCGGCCGGAAACGGGTTTTCCGGGGCGAGGCGGTAATCGACGGAAACGATCCGGCAGCGGGCGGTATCGGCGATGCGCCGACAGAGCGTGTCCGCCGTGTCGAGCGTGCCGAGCACCCAGCCGCCGCCATGCAGATAGATGATCGCGGGTCCGGTGTCGTCGACGCCGTGCGGCGTGTAGAGCCTGAGCCTGATCGGCCCGGCCGGCCCGTCGGCCGCCACGTCTTTCACCTCCGCCATATCGATGATCGGGCCGCCGAATGTGTGCTGCAGCACGCCCTGGGTGGCGCGCATCTCCGCGACACTCATTGTGTGCAGAGGCGGCCCGCCGGCCTTCGCCATGCGTTGGAGCACTTTCTCGACTTGCGGATCGATGTGCATGTTCGTCCTTTCCTGTCTGCCGACGCGACTGGCGCAGAGGCGCTGCCTCTGGCTGCCGAGCGTCGGCTGTCAGGTCGGATTTAGGTGGGTTCCGGAGCGCCGCGAGGAAAAACCCGGCCCGGCATAGGAGATGACCGGCGAGCGCATGGGCCGTGGCGGCGGATCGATCTGTCCGCCCGCCTCAGATGACGAGCTTTTCCGTCGGCCCGGATTCAAGCTCCCACCAGGCTTCCCAGGCGCCGTGTCGACGGGCGAGCCTCAGATAGTTGCGCTCCGCCGTGTAGATCGTGCTCTTGCCGGGGAGCGGCAAAAGTTTGATCGGATGCTGCTTCAAGGGGGCGGAGCCGAAGCTCGCAAGCGCGCCGAGGGTGGCCGCATAGGCTTTCGGCGGCGGCGGATGGGTGATGCCGGAGGCGACGAGTTGATGGAGGTCGCCGGTATCGGAGGCGAGCGTGCTGCGGGTGGCGAGATGGATCTCGCCGGAAAGAACCGTGAGGCGCGTATCGTCCCGCTCATGCGCGGCAAGAAGCGTGCGCAGGAACTTGCACCATTCCTCGCGATGCGTGCGGCTTTGCCACTGATCGCGCAGATCGTCCTCGTATTTCTCCGCGATCGGCGTGATCCGCATCACCGCCTCGATCAGCGACAGACGGGGGCCGAGAGCCGGCACGCTCGACAACAGAAGGATGCGGCCATCTTCGGCGTCGGCGAGCGCCGTTGCGAGCGTGCGCCAGCCCGCCGGTCCCATGACCCGGTCGCGCCGCCGCTCCGAGCGCAGATCGGGCGCGACCAGTGTCAGCCCCGGCATGTCGACGCGCCAGGTGAGCGAGGTGCCGGAGGGGTCGAGACAGGTTTCGGGCAAGGCCCCTTCGACGGCGCCCATCTGGAAGAGCAGAAATTGCTCGCGCGCGACGGCAAAGACGGCGTTGCCGACGGGTGAATCGAGTTTCTTGTCCGGAAGCGAGCCCCAGCCGTCGCAGATGTCGTGGTCGTCCCACATGGCGAGCGAGGGGACGCGGCAGAGAATGTCGGCAATGGCCGGCTGGCCGTAGAGTTCGAGATAACGCTGCAACAAAACCCGGCGCAGCGCGGCGACGACCTCCGGCACTTCCGCGCCGGAATTGGAGCCCGGATCGCCGCGATCGCGGCCCCATTCGCGCGTCAGCGGATGCGCTTCGAGGATCTCGTCGGCATAGATCTGGTCGCCGCCATGCAGAAGAAGATGCAGCGGCTCTCGCGCATGCGCCGCACCAAGCCGCGCCCAAAGCGTGTTGCGGCTTTCTTCCGGCCGTTCCCGGTCGCCTTCTTCCTGGCCGTTGCAGGAGACGAAGGCGAGCGCGAGATCGCCGTCATAGGCCGTGTTGACGACGTAGCGGGTGCCTTCGAGCTCGTACCAGGCGGCTTTCTGGACCTCGGCGCCGGTCGGCAAGGCGAAGGTGTAGCGCAGCGCGAGGAGGCCATAGCGCGACAGGAGGAGCTCCGGCTCGACCGCACCGTTGCGCGTGACGAGGTTCGGAAGCTCCGGCGTGAACGGGCGGATGAGGAGCACGGCGAGGCGCACGCGGTCCCCCTCCATGCCGCGCAGGAAGAGAAGCGGCTTCAGCCGTCCGGCGAGGCGCTGCAATTCGGCATTGTCGGCCATGTCTGTGACGCGGCCGGTCATGGGGTGTCGTCTTTCGGCGCGCCTGTTTTCGGCGTGCCCGTCGCGCGGGCAGATGTCACGGACGAATCGAGCATGGAACCTCGGCGGCTACGCGGTGACCGTGGTAAAACGCTGCGTGCGCCTGTCAACGGCTCCATCGTCGCGTGGAAGCCCGATCCTCAGCCCAGAATGTCATAGGCCGTGCGCAGAAAGATGCGCGCGCCGATGGCGATGAGATCGTCCGGGAAATCGTATTCGGGATCGTGCAGGGGCGGATGGGTCTCGCCGGCGCCGAGGAAGAGGAGGGCGGATTTCGCGCTCGTGCCGAAACGCCCGAAATCTTCCGAGGCGCGCATCGGCTCGCCGGGAGCATGGAAGATCCGCTCATGGTCGAGCGCCCGGCGGAGATGCGCAACCGCGTCGGGATCGTTGTCTGAGGCCAAGAAGACATCCTCATAGGTGATGTCGAAGGAGAGGCCGAAAGCGCCTGCCGTCTCCGCTACCAGCGCCTCGGCGCGGGCGACGAGCGCCTCCATGCGCGCGTCCTGAAGCGTGCGCAGGGTCGCAAAAATCTCCGCCTCGCCGGGGGCGATGCCGAAAGCCGGCTCGCCCATCGTTGCATGGGTGATGGTGACGAGCGAGAAATCCTCCACGAGCGCGCCACCCGCCGCGAGCGCCGTCAGCTCCGGCATCAGCCGTGCGACGGCCGGCATCGGCGAGAGGCCGGTCTCGGGCTGCGAGGCATGTGCGGTGCGGCCGGTGAGGGTGATCTTCATGCCTCGCGAGGCGCAGGCGGCGGCGCCGTCCTTCAGGGCGACATGGCCGAGGCGGAGACCCGGAAAATTATGAAGCGCGAAGGCGAAGTCGGGCGCGATCTCGGCAAAGCGCGGATCGGCGAGAACGGACGCCGCGCCCGCGCCGGTCTCTTCCGCCGGCTGGAAGAGGAGAATGACGCGGCCGCTTTCGGGCCGGCGGCACGCAAGGCTGCGCGCGACGCCGGCGAGGATCGCCATATGCCCGTCATGGCCGCAAAGATGGCCCTTTCCGGAAATCTCCGAGCGGTGCGGCGCTTCCGTCCCTTCGGTGATCGGCAGCGCGTCGAGCTCGCAGCGGAACATGAGCGTGGGACCGGGCCGGCCGGATTCGTAAAGGGCAGCAAGCCCATGCCCGCCGAGCCCGGTGAGGAGCCGGTCGGGTGTCGTCGGTGCGAGGAAGGCGGCGACTTCCGCGGCGGTCTCCTCCTCCTCGCCGGAGATTTCGGGGCGCTTATGGAGCTTTCGCCGCCATTCCGTCAGTTCCACGATGTCGCGATTTGAAAGGAGCATGGACGTGTCCGGGGGCTGAAAAAGACGAGGCGAGAGCGCGGAGCGAGGGAACGTTGGAGACCCTCGCCCGTTCGGCGTGCCAGGGCGCAAGGTGGCACGACCCTTTGAGGCGTGCCACCTTGCGCGCATGAGAACAAGTTCGGAGATCAGAATGAAGCCTGCCGCAGCCGCGACCTTTTTGAGCCTTTCCATGGCGATGTTTCCGGCATGGGCGGCGGCCCAGTCGACGCTCAGCGGGGCGCATGAAGTCGGCGAACTGACGAGCGTTCAGGCGACGCTGGAGGACACGCCCGATTCGTCCCCGGCGACGCTTCGCGTGCGCGGCCTGATCACGGCGCCCGAGCCCTGCCAGGTCGCGACGGCGGAAGCGGTCGGCGAGGGGGAGAGCGAGACGGCGGGGATCGCCCGCGTCCTGAAGATTCGCGTGACGACGGCGCGTGCCTCCGAGGACCAGGCGTGCACGCAAAAACTCACCGATCTGCAGTTCCAGTTCACGCAGGAGGTGGGCCTGCGCGAATTCGAGGAGGTCGAGGTCATCTCCGACAGCGACATCGAGCGCGCCTTGGTCGAGCTCGCCGAATAAGTCCGGCGCGCCGAATGGCCGGTGGACGGGTCGAACTTGCGCCACTTTGCAAATCCGTATACTTTGCATTGCAGAGTTGATTGGAGCCGCTGGTGCGCGACCTTCAGAAGGCCCTCGCCGATATCGATGAGATCCGCAACCAGATGGCGGCGGCGACGGCGTTTCGTGGTTTTGGGCCGGGCGCGCTCGCGACGACCGGGGTGCTCGCCTTTTTTATGGCGGCGGCGCAGCAGGCTCTGATCGGCGCACCGCTTGCGAATCCCATCGCCTTTTTCGGCGGCTGGATCGCCACAGCCGTGATTTCGGCAATCATCATCGGCGTGGAGATGGCGGTGCGAACCCGGCGCCATCATGCCGGGCTCGCCGACGCGATGCTCTACAATGCCGTGCAGCAATTTCTGCCGGCGGGCGCGGCGGGAGCGCTTCTGACGCTCGCCATCGCGCGCGTCGCGCCGCAGGCCCTGTGGATGCTGCCGGGCCTGTGGCTCGTCTTCGTCAGTCTCGGGGTCTTCGCCTCGGCGCGGTCGCTGCCGCGCGGCATCCACCTCGCCGGTGTCTGGTATTTCGTTTCGGGCTTCGTCGTCTTCGCGCTTGCGAGCGAAGGCCCGCATTTGTCGCCCTGGATGATGGGCATTCCCTTTTCGGTCGGACAGGTGGCGATCGCCGCGATCCTCTATTTCGCGCCGGGAGAGGCCGATGGTTGAGACAAAAGACGCGTCGGCCCCGGCTGCTGCGCCCTATTCCTATGAAGGGCTCGACCGGGTGATCCACGAAAAGGCGCGGCTCGGCGTCCTGACCTCGCTCGCCACGCATCCGAAGGGCCTTGCCTTTGCCGATCTCCGAAAACTCTGCGGGCTGACGGACGGCAATCTGAGCCGGCATCTGCAGGTGCTCGAAGAGGCGGGGCTCGTGCGTCTCGACAAGGGCTTCGAGGGCAAGCGCCCGCTCACCACCTGCCGCATGACGGGAGAGGGACGCCGCCGTTTCGTGGAGTATCTCGCGGTTCTGGAGCGGGTCGTGCGCGATGCCGCGGGTGCGACGGGCGCGGCGGATGAGGAGAGAGAGCCCGCCGATGCCGAGGACGCGAAGGGACGGCTTCGGCCGAAGCTCGCCTGATTTCTCTTTTTTTGCCAGGAGGCTTTGTAATGCAAAGTGGTCGCGACGACAGACTTCATGTCGCCATCATCATGGACGGCAACGGGCGATGGGCGACGGCACGCGGCCTTCCCCGGAAAGCCGGCCACGAGGCGGGCGTCGAGACGGTGCGCCGCGTGGTGCGCGCCGCCCCTTCGGAAGGCATCGGCACGCTGACGCTCTACGCATTTTCGAGCGACAATTGGCGCCGGCCGAAGGCGGAAGTGGCGGCGCTGATGCAGCTTCTGCGGCACTATCTCGCCGGCGAGGTGGACGAACTCGTCGACAACGGTGTCCGGCTCTCCGTGATCGGGCGGCGCGACCGACTTCCCTTCGGGCTTGGCGCCGCGATCTCGAGGGCGGAGCGGGCGACGGCGGCGGGCCGCAAACTCCATCTGCGCATCGCCTTCGACTATTCCGCCCGCTGGGCGATCGCTGAGGCCGCAAGAAACTGCGCCGCAGCGGGCGACATCTCCGAGGAGGCGATCGCGCGCCGGATTTCGGGAGCCGCGGCATCGCCCGACGTCGATCTCCTCCTGCGCACCGGCGGCGAAAAACGCTTAAGCGATTTCCTCCTCTGGGAATGCGCCTATGCCGAACTCGCCTTCACCGGGGTGATGTGGCCCGATTTTGCGGCCGGCGATCTCGCTGAGACCGTCGCCGCCTTCCATCGCCGCGAGCGCCGCTTCGGCGGCCTGCCGGGCGAGGCCGTCGAAGACCGCTCCGCCGCCTGATATCCGTACATTTCGGGAGCCGACATTCTCGCCGCGCGTGCCCGCGTGCCTCACAGAGATTACGGCGTGTCGCGGAAGAGCCATGATCGCGCGATGACGCGCCCTAAGCTCATCTTTGAGGATCGGGACTTCAAGGGAGCGGGGAATGCGGGACAAAGCGCGCGTGGTGGTGATCGGGGGCGGCGTCGTGGGCGTTGCGACCCTCTATCATCTGGCGAAAAAGGGCTGGTCGGATGTCGTTCTGGTGGAGCGGCGCGAGCTCACCTCCGGCTCCACCTGGCACGCCGCCGGCCTCCTGCCGCTCTTCAACATGAGCTACTCGGTCGGCCAGATCCACAAATACTCCGTGCGCTTCTACCAGGAGCTGGCGGAAGAGACCGGCATGGATACCGGCTTCCGCAAAGTCTCCAATGTGCGTCTTGCCCGCACCAGGGACCGCTGGGACGAGTATCAATATTATGCGGGCGTGGCGCGCACGATCGGCGTCAATGTCGTCGAGATGACGCCCGAGGAGATCAAGGAGCGCTGGCCCTACGTCGACACCGACGGGATCCTGGGCGCCATCGCCCATCCCGACGACGGCTATATCCAGCCGGCCGATCTCACCCAGGCGCTCGCCCGCGGGGCCCGCAATCTGGGTGCCGAGATCAACCGCTACACGACCGTTCTGGGGCTCGAGCAGCAGCCCGACCATTCCTGGATCGTGAAGACCGACAAGGGCGACATCCACGCCGAGCACGTCGTCTCCGCCACCGGCAATTTCGTGCGCAAGACCGGCGAGATGGTGGGTCTCGAAATCCCCGTCATCCCGGTGGAGCACCAGTATATCGTGACGGAGCCCATCCCCGCGATCCAGGAATTCCGCAAGAGCGGCGGCGCCGAACTCTGCGTTTTGAGAGAATCCGATTCCTCCTGGTATATGCGCGAGGAGGCGGGCGGCCTTCTGCTTGGACCTTACGAAAAGGGCGCGCCGGTCTGCTATGTCGAAGGGCCCGATCCCGATTCCGAATACGAGCTCTTCCAGGAAGATCTCGACCGGCTGATGCCGCATGTGGAAACGGCGATCACGCGCGTGCCCTATTTCGGCGAGGTCGGCGTGAAGAAGGTCTATAACGGCGCCATCGCCTATACGCCGGACGGTTCGCCGATGGTGGGCCCGGCCTGGGATCTGAAGAATTTCTGGCTGAACGAGGGGCATTCCTTTGGCGTGACGGCGGCGGGCGGCGCCGGCTGGCAGCTCGCCGAATGGATCGTCGAAGGCGAGCCCTCGCTCGATCTGACAGGTGTCGATCCGCGCCGCTTCGGCCCCTATGCCTCGCGCGGCTATCTCAAGGCGAAGAACGAAGAGGCTTACGCCAACGTCTTCACCATGCACTATCCCGACGAGGAGCGGGCGGCGGGCCGGCCCCTGAAGACCGCGCCGTGCTATTCGCGCATGGCCGATCTCGGGGCGGTCTTCGGCTCCGTCTATGGCTGGGAGCGGCCGAACTGGTTCGCGCCTGCGGGCTACGAGGTGCCGGCCGAAGAGCTCGACGTCGACGACACGCTGACGAACGACAACCATCCGCCCGCCGACCATACGGGAAAGATCCGCGAGCGCTGGTCCTTCCGCCGCTCCAATTATTTCCCCTTCGTCGGCGAAGAGGTGAAGAATGTGACGAACGGCGTCGGCGTGCTCGACATGTCGGCCTTCGCCAAGATCGAGGTGTGGGGACCGGGCGCGCGTGCCTGGCTCGAAGCGATCTTCGCCAACCGCATCCCGAAGAAACGTGGGCGCATCGCGCTCTGCCATCTGTTGACGCCGTCTGGTGGCGTGCGCTCCGAATTCACCGTCTACGAATGGGCGAAGGACCGCTTCTATCTCGTCTCCGCGGGCGCCTATGAGCGCCACGACCACGACGTGCTGATGAAGCTCGCGCCGATGGACGGGACGGTCCGTCTGCGTCCCATCACGACGCAGATGGGCGTTCTGGTCGTCGCCGGCCCGCGCTCGCGCGAGCTTTTGCAGAAACTCACCGATGCGGATCTCTCCAACGCCGCCTTCCCGTGGCTGTCGGGTCGCTTCGTCAATATCGGCATTGCCCAGGCGCATGCGCTGCGCGTCAATTTCGTCGGCGAGCTCGGCTGGGAGCTGCATCATCCGATCGAGATGCAGAACACGATCTTCGACCTTCTTATGCAGGCGGGCGAAGAATTCGGCATCAAGCCCTTCGGCATCCGCGCGATGGACACGATGCGGCTCGAAAAGAGCTACCGGCTCATTCCGCGCGAGCTGTCGATCGAATACACCGCCTATGAGAGCGGCCTCGACCGCTTCGTGCATCCCAACAAGGGCCAGTTCATCGGCCGCGACCAGCTCGTGGAAGCGCGCGAGAAGGGCGACCGCTGGACCTTCGTGACGATGGAGGTCGCAGGCGTCACCGATGCCGATGCGCGGGGTTCTGAACCGATCTTCAAGCCGGGAACCGACGAACTCGTCGGCCGGGCCACCTCCGGCGGCTATGGCTGGCGGCTCGGCGCCTCGCTGGCGCTTGCGATGGTGCGGCCCGAAGAGGCCGATCTCGGCGGCGAACTGGAGATCCAGATTCTCGGCGAGCGCAAACGCGTGATGATCATTGAGGAGAGCCCGTTCGACCCGAACAATGAGAGATTGCGGGGGTAAACAAAGGAGGAGCAAATGACTGACTACGCGATCGTGATTGCTCCCTTGTCGAACGAGGATGGAGGCGGCTTTGTCGGGCGTGTCCCTGATCTTCCAGGCTGCATGTCGGATGGCGCGAGCGCCGAAGAGGCGCTGAGGAACACCCAGCAGGCGATCGCGGAATGGATCGAAGAATGCCGACGCCTCGGTCGCAGCTTGCCCGAGCCCGGGGCTGGTCGAAGCAATCTCGCCGTGTCGTTCGATCCGAACAATGAGAGGCTCAGGGGATAGGGCGGCGAAAGCGTCTTGCCGGGCTTTCTCGGGTAGCTGTAGAGAGGGCACCATGACCTTCCCGACCGCTCAGAAGCCCCCCGAAGACTGCACCACGATGGACGAGGTGCGCGCCGAAATCGACCGGCTGGACCGGATCCTCGTGACGCTCCTGGCCGAGCGCCAGCGCTACATCGAAGCCGCCGGGCGGATCAAACCGCGCGCCGATGAGGTTCGGCTGCCCTGGCGGATCGAGGATGTCGTCGCCAAGGTGCTTGCGGAAGCCCGCACGCAAGGGCTCTCGGAGAAGATCGCCGAGCCGGTCTGGCGCGAACTGATCGATCGCTCGATCGACCATGAGCACGAGGTCTGGGACCGGCACCGATCAGCGGCCGCGGAAAAGAGCTCCTAGAGCGCTGCTGTCGGCCGCCGCATGCCGGCGAAGCCGAGACATCCTCAAGTCGAGCGCGAGGCGACCTCGTCGAGGTGATGGAGGAGGTCGGCCGGGTCTTCATAGACGCGGAGCGCGCCGGCGCGTTCGAGTTCGTTCTGCCCGTAGCCGCCGGAAAGAAGCCCGACGCCGAGCGCCCGGCAGCGCGCCGCCGCCAGCATGTCCCAGATGGAATCGCCGACGACGATCGAGCGTTCGATCGGGACGTCGAGACGGCGGGCGGCTTCCACGAAGAGATCGGGATCCGGCTTGGCGTGGCGCACCTGGTCGCGCGTGACGACGGTCGCTTTGTCGGGATCGACGCCGAGCGCCTTCAAATTCGCACCGGCCGTCTCCATCCGCCCGCTGGTGGCGATCGCCCAGGGGATGTTCTGCTCGCTCAAGGTCTTGAGAAGCTCCGAGGCGCCGGGCAGAGGCACGACCGAATGCACGAGGCGCTGATAGGCCTCCGCATGCAGGACGCGCAGCCGCTCCGCCATATCCGGGCCGACATCCTTGTCGATCTCGCGCAGGAGCTGGTGGGTGAAGAGCCCGCCGCTCATGCCGATCTTGCGGTGAATGCGCCAGACGGAAAGCGCAATGCCTTCATGGTCGAGCGCTTCGCGCCAGGCGAGAACGTGCTGATAGACGCTGTCGACGAGCGTGCCGTCGAGATCGAAGAGGAAGGCGTTGGACAAGGAAATCTCCATGCTGCGCTCGCTTGGGGGGAGGGGCGCTGCAGGGGAAAGAGGGCGGCCTGCCCCATCTGTCAATCCGAGCGGCCGGGCCGGCATGTCTTCCCTGCGTTCGGTGGGCAGCTTCCGTCGGGCCCCAATCCGGCAAATGTGATTTGGACGGACGCGACCGATGCCGGATGCTTCTTGCATGCGGCCTCGTCCGATCCTGTCTCTGTGCCTGACACTCGCGCTGGCCGGCGCGGGCATGCGGGCCTCTGCGGCCGAGGACACGCCCGTCGATCTCGAACTCGTGCTCGCCGTCGATGTCTCCTGGTCGATGGATTACGACGAGCAGGTGTTTCAGCGCGCGGGCTATGTCGCCGCCTTCCGCGATCCGGAGGTGATCAAAGCCATCCGTTCCGGCGGCTGGGGGCGCATCTCCGTCACCTATGTCGAATGGGCGGGCTCGAGCCTGCAAGAAATCATCGTGCCCTGGACCTTGATCGAAGATGCGGCGAGCGCCCATGCCTTTGCCGGGGCTCTCGATACCACGACGAGCGGCCGCCTGCGCCGCACCTCCATTTCCGGTGCGCTCGGCTTTTCCTTCTCCGCCTTCGACGACAACGGCTATGCGGGGCTGCGCCGGGTGATCGACGTGTCCGGCGACGGACCCAACAATCAGGGCCTGCCGGTGACGGTGGAGCGCGACCGTCTCGTCGCCGCAGGGGTGATCATCAACGGCCTGCCGATCCTCCTGAAAGGGTCGAGCGGCCGCGGCTTCATGTCGATTCCGAACCTCGACGCCTATTACGAGGATTGCGTCATCGGCGGCACCGGCGCCTTCGCTCTGCCGATCCGCGACGTCAGCGAGTTTTCGACGGCCATCCGCCAGAAACTCCTTCTGGAGATCGCCGATTACCGGCCGGCAAAGCCCTCCGTGCAGACGGTCGAGGACGCCCCGCGCGTCGATTGCATGATCGGCGAAAAGATGTGGATGCGCTGGCGGCGCATGAACGACGATTACTGAGGCGAGCCATTGGCCTCATGGCATCACGATGTCGTCCGCAGCCTGCGGTGTGCTGGTGCCGCGTTCGATTTCGTCCTCAAGGCGTCGTGCCCGTTCCCAGCGCGCCTTGAGCCCCCATCCTTCGATGCCGGAATAGGCATTGGAATAAACCAGGTTTTCGGCCCGTGAGCTGGCGATGAAATGCATGCGTCCGTCTTGCGGCGGAGGCCAGCTCTCCGCCCGGCCATATTTTCCGTAGAAGATCCTCTGGATGCGCGCCGCCATTCGGCTGGTTCCGCTGTCGCCGGCAAAACTGATGAATCCCGTTGTGAGGAAGGCTGTGAGGGCACTCGCGACGGTCCCCATCGCTTCCTTCTCGAAAGGCGCCGTGCCTTCCGGGACGGCAAGCGCCAAAGCCACGAGGATAACGAGGCCGGAGGCGAGCGCTGCGAGGCTCGCTGGAGCGACGATCCAGAGCTCCAGGAAAGCGAGACCGGCGCGCGGATACCACGGCAGGAGAAAGCGTCCGCAGGCATCCATGATCGTCGCGATGAGAATTGCGCTGACGACGAGGAGAACGACGCCGGTCCAGTGCCCGTGCACCAGAAGATCGGCGACGGCGACGCCGAAAAGGGCGAGGGAGAGCCCTTTCGCCGGTTGCCAGAGATCACCGAAGAGATCGCCGAGAAAGGCCGAGAGCCGCTCCATCCGGCTTCAGCTTTCGTGGGGCGGGTCGTGCAGGCAGCGCCAGACCATCGTCCCGTCTGCCTTTCGCACTCTCGCCATGGGCTGATAAGGCACGGCCTTCTGGCATTCGTCGATGAGGGCGAGCGCTGCCACCGCCCGGGTGAGCGCGGAAATGGCAGCCACGGCGTCCCTGGCCACGAGGGCGCCCTCGGATCCCACAAGATGCTGCAACTGATCGATGCTCGTGCGGGCTTCCAGGAGCCTTTCCGCGTTGGAGCGGAAAGCCAGCACCTCTCCGGCGCTCTCCTCGTGCGCGCCCACGGCCGAGGTTTGCTCTGCGCGCAGATCCACGAGCAACCGGATCGCGACCGTCAGCGTCTGCAAGATCAGCGGAAGAGAAGAGGAGGTTTCTTTCCGATAATCTTCTCGTACGATTTCATGAGCTTGCAGACGAGAAAGCTCTTCCAGTGCACCGCGAAGGATGTTTCCCAGAGATGCCTGCGAATCCTTATCCTGAAAGATTTCCGCCATCGCATTCCCCCGTGACGACAGAAGAAATATAGACGGATCTCAGTCGTCGACAAAGAGGATTACGAGAGCGGCTTCTCGCGCCCCTGGCGTTCCTGTTGCGGCGAGCGGCCGTAGAGCTCGCGGTAGCATTTGGAAAAATGCGAGGCGGAGACGAAGCCGCAGGCGACGGCCACTTCTACGATCGGCACGTCCGACTGGATGAGGAGATGGCGCGCGCGGTCGAGCCGGATTTCCAGATAATAGCGCGCCGGAGAGCGCCCGAGATTGCGCCGGAAGAGCCGCTCGATCTGGCGGCGCGACAGCCCGGCGTAACGGGCGATGTCGAGCAGAGACAGGGGCTCGGCGACGTTCGCCTCCATCAATTCGATGATGAAGAGAAGTTTCGAGTTCTGCAGGCCGAGGCGGGCGCGCAAAGGCAGGCGCTGGCGGTCCTGCGAGCCGCGCATGCGGTCCGTCAGAGCCTGTTCACAGACCTTGGTAACGGTCGTGTCGCCGAGATCGATGCCGATACGATGCAGCATCATGTCGAGCGCAGCCGTGCCGCCGGCGCAGGTGGAGATGTTGTCGTCGACTTCGAAGAGATCGGCGTAGGCTTCGGCTTCCGGAAACCGCTCCTGGAAGGCCGGCAGCGATTCCCAGTGGATGGCGCAGCGCTTGCCGTCGAGGAGGCCGGCATCGGCGAGCACCCAGGCGCCGGTGTCGAGGGCACCGATGCCGATTTTCTGGCGGTGGAGCGTGCCGAGCCAGCTGTTGAGCTCGCGGTTGTGGAAACGCTCCACGCCGAGCGAGCCGCAGACGAAGACGAAGTCCGGACGGTCGTCGGTGCGGGCCCGCTCCTTCGCTTCCTTGAGCGACATGTCGGCGTTCACCGCAATGCCGTTGGAGGCCGCAACGGGGGTGCCGTCGAGCGTGATGACGCTCCATCGGTAAGGGGCGTGGCCGCTCATCCGGTTGGCGATGCGCAGGGGCTCGACCGCCATCGCGAAGGCGAGCATCGTGAAGTTCGGCAACAGGAAAAAGGCGTAGTGATGCGTCCGGGGCGCCGGTGAGACAGGCTTGTGCGGCTTTTCTTTCACCGACGGACCGTGCAATGGCACCTCCCACCGACCGACAAGGTCGGGCGCCTATGTCGCAAACGGGCCATTGGCCCAGATTGGAAACGCTAGTAGGTCTTTGCTCGCGTGACAATGGCATGACGCGCCCGCCGGCGGCTTTCCTTCCTTTTGAGGCAAAGCCGTTTCGATCGAACGAGGCAGACAGGCAAAGGGGAAGACTTTTGAAGAGCGACATCGAGATTGCGCGGGCGGCTGCGCGCCGGCCAATCTGGGAAATCGGCGAAGGGCTCGGTATTCCGGCAGAATTTCTGGAGCCCTACGGCAACGACAAGGCCAAGGTCGCCACCCCTTTCATCGAATCTTTGCACGAGCGGCCAGACGGCAAGCTCATTCTCGTGACCGCCATCAGCCCGACGCCGGCCGGCGAAGGCAAGACGACGACAACCGTCGGCCTCGGCGACGGCATCAATCGCATCGGCAAGAAGGCCGTGATCTGCCTGCGCGAGCCCTCGCTCGGACCCTGCTTCGGCGTGAAGGGCGGCGCGGCCGGCGGCGGCCATGCGCAGATCGTGCCGATGGAAGACATCAACCTGCATTTTACAGGTGATTTCCACGCGATCTCGACCGCTCACAATCTCCTGGCGGCGATGATCGACAACCACATCCATTGGGGCAACGAGCAGGGCCTCGATCCGCGCCGCGTCACCTGGCGGCGCGTCATGGACATGAACGACCGGGCGCTGCGCGACATCGTCTGCTCGCTCGGCGGTGTGGCGAACGGCTATCCGCGCGAGACGGGCTTCGACATCACCGTCGCCTCGGAAGTCATGGCCATTCTCTGCCTGGCGGAGGACCTGGAAGATCTGGAGCGCCGGCTCGGCAACATCATCGTCGGCTATCGCCGCGACAAGAGCGCAGTGACGGCGCGCGACCTCAAAGCCGATGGCGCCATGGCGACGCTCCTGAAGCAGGCGGTGAAGCCCAATCTGGTGCAGACGCTGGAGAACAACCCGGCCTTCGTGCATGGCGGGCCGTTCGCCAACATCGCCCATGGCTGCAATTCCGTCATCGCCACCAAGACGGCTTTGAAGCTCGCCGATTACGTGGTGACGGAAGCGGGCTTCGGGGCCGATCTCGGCGCCGAAAAATTCTTCGACATCAAGTGCCGCATGGCGGGATTGAAGCCCGATGCGGTGGTGCTGGTGGCGACGATCAAGGCCTTGAAGATGAACGGCGGCGTGGCGAAGGAAGATCTGGGCCGCGAAGATGTGGCGGCGGTGGAACGCGGCTGCGCCAATCTCGGCCGGCATCTTGAGAATATCGGCCAGTTCGGCGTGCCGGCGGTCGTTGCGATCAATCATTTCACCAGCGACACGGAGGCCGAGATCGATTTCGTCAAAGCCTATGTCGCCGAACTCGGCGCCGAGGCGATCGTCGCCCGGCACTGGGAAGAAGGATCGGCCGGCATCGAGGATCTCGCCCGCGAGGCGGTGATGCTCGCCGACAGCGGCACGGCGAGTTTTTCGCCGCTCTATCAGGACGACCTCTCGCTCTTCAAGAAGATGGAGGCGGTGGTGCGGCGCATCTATCGCGGCGCGAATGTCGCCGCGAGCGAGACGGTTCTGGCGCAGCTGGCCGAGTGGGAAGAGAAGGGTTTCGGCCATCTTCCCGTCTGCATGGCGAAGACGCAGTATTCCTTCTCCACCGATCCGCATCGGCGCGGCGCGCCGGCGGGCCATACCGTCCCCGTGCGCGAGGTGCGGCTGTCGGCCGGCGCAGGCTTCGTCGTCGCCATCTGCGGGGAGATCATGACCATGCCCGGGCTGCCGAAGGAGCCGGCGGCAGAAAAGATCCGCCTGAATGCAGAAGGGTTGATCGAAGGTCTGTTTTGAAGCTTTTAAAGCGGCTGGTGCGGACGCCGCACCAGCCAAAAGCAAGAACGACAAGAAACGATCATCTCAGGGAAAGGAAACAGCATGGCGGAAGCCGCAAAGATCGCACTCGTCACCGGCGCCGGGTCCGGCATCGGCAGGGAAACCGCTTCGGCCTTTTTGATGGCGGGCTGGAAGGTCGTGCTGACCGGCCGGCGCGAGGCGCCCTTGAAGGAAACGGTTGCGCTTGCGGAAGCCGACGAGGGGGATGCGCTGGTCGTGCCGGCCGATGTCGCGGATCCGGAATCCGTCGATGCCTTGTTCGGGAAGATCGAGGAAGCTTACGGCCGGCTCGACCTACTCTTCAACAATGCCGGTGCGAATACGCCAGGGGCACCGATCGACGAAATCCCGGTGGCGGAATGGAAGAAGGTCGTCGACATCAATCTGACCGGCTCTTTCCTGTGCGCACGTGGTGCCTTCGCCCTGATGCGGCGGCAGAAGCCGCAGGGCGGCCGCATCATCAACAACGGCTCGATCTCGGCCTATGCGCCGCGGCCGGGCAGTGTGCCCTATACCGCGTCGAAGCACGCGATCACGGGTCTGACCAAAACGCTCGCTCTCGACGGCCGGCCCTTCGACATCGCCTGCGGCCAGATCGATATCGGCAATGCGGGAACCGATATGGCGGCAGCCCAGGCAAAGGGGGTGCCCCAGGCGAACGGCAGTGTCGCCGTCGAGCCGCTCATGGATGCGCGCGAGGTGGCGGATGCCGTCCTGCACATGGCCTCGCTGCCTCTGTCCAGCAACATCCTCTTCATGACGGTGATGGCGACCAAGATGCCGTTCGTCGGCCGCGGCTGACGGCGGCCATCGGGCGTCTTCGGAGCGAACGCGCTCTGTTCGGCAGTCCTCACTGAACTTTCCCTGGTCCCGGCTCTGTCGGGGCCAGAGAGGACGCGCGTGGCCCCTCCCGGATGACGGCGTCAGGCGCTGAGGCTCAGGCCGCGCGCGAACCGGCCTTCGTGTCGGAAAGCGCGGCTTTCAGCGGCTCGAGATAGGCTTCGTAGGCGCGCCAGGCTTCGACGCGCCTGGTATGCACGGGCTCTCGCACCTGCGCATGCGAGGCGGTCTGCGTGAGGCGCTTGCTTGCGTGGAAGTCGAGGCAGCGCGGATCCCAGGAGAGACCGGCCGCATCGACGAGCTTCGGCGCGGCGTTTTCCGGATCTCCGACGAGCTCTTCATAGCGGCATTCGAACACCGTCTGCGGCAGCACCGCCGTGACGTGCGCGGTGAGCTCTTCATAGAGCCCATAATAGCGCCCGAGGGTGGTGAGATCGCGCCGATAGGCGTGCCAGTCCCCAAGATCGGTGGTGAAGCAGGAAAAGCACGTCGCCATCGGATCGCGCCGGGCGTGAATGAAGCGCGCCTTGGGGAAGAGAAGGGCGATCAGCCAGAGATGCAGGAAATTGTGCGGCGTCTTGTCGGTGATGCGCGCCGCAGGTCCCGCGATCTGTTTGAGCCGCTCCAGGTAGAGGGGCGCGATGCGCGACAGCTGTGCCCCATCGAGGCTTTGCAGATGTGCGGCGAGCTTTTCTGGCGGCACGGCGTTGCGCTCTCGCGTGAAGCGGATGCCGAGCTCGGAGACGGCGCGCTGAAAGAAGGGGAGCTCGCCTGCAGCCGCCGCCTGCGGATGCGCGGTGACGATCTGCTCCATGAGGCTGGTGCCCGAGCGCGGCATGCCGAAAATGAGAACCGGCACCTCGCTGTCGTGGCCGATGCTGCGGCGCTCTGAGAAGAAGTCGGGCGTCACCGCCTCTTTGAAGGCCGCCACCATCTCGGCGAAATAGCCGAGATCGAATTCCGGCAGCAGGGCGTTGCCGGCAGTCGCATGGGCGAAGGATTTCTCTTCCCGCTTCAGCCGTCGGTCGAGGCCGGAGAGGCCGAAATGCAGCATGCGCCGCTCGACCTTTGGGTGCTTCGCGTCCTCGGCCATCGCTTCGATGTCGGCATATTCCGGCGGTTCGTCCTCGAAGCGGCCGGCTTCCAGCAGGCCGGCATAGACGACGGGGCGTCTGTCGCCAGAGGCGAGCATGTCCCGGTAGAGTTTTTCGGCGTCGGCATTGCGTCCGCGATAGAGCACAAGACCCGCGAGCCTGAGCTTCGCCGTCGGGTCGCGCGGATTGAGCTCGGCCGCCCGACGCAGCATCTCTTCCGCCTTGTCGGCGTCGCCGGCGCGCAGATAGGCGCTGCCGAGGGTGGAGAGAAGCGCCGGCGCCTTGGGCGCGAGCGACACCGCCTCCTTGAGCTGGCGGAGGGCGGAGCTGATATCGCCGCTTTCCAGATAGGCGAGGCCGAGAAGATGGCGCGGTTCCGGCTCCTTGCGTTTGGCGGCGACGGCCGCCTTCAGCGGTTCGATCGCATCGGCCGGGCGGCCGACACCGACGAAGATGCGTCCGATCGCAAAATTGATCTGTGCGTCGCGGGGCAGAAGCGTCTGGGCCTGACGATAATGCGCAAGCGCCGCATCGAGCCGTCCGGCGCGCTCAAAGCCCGCCCCTTTGGCGACGATGGAGGCGGCCATGGCACGTTTTTCATCCGGCGAGCGCCGCCGCTTGCCGTCGGCCGAATGCGAATTGTCGTGGGTCATGGATGTATGAAGATGAATCCCGGCATGCTTGTCAATCGACGGGCGGGAGGCCGCACGGGCTTTTTGGAAACCGTGCGTTTCCGCTCAGAAATAGTGATGGCGTCGGGGCCGGCTCAGTCCGCGGCGACCATCCCACCGCCGCCCATATGCTGCGGCCTGCGCATGAAGAGGATGAGCGGCAGCACGGCGAGCGTGATCAACATCATCAGTTTGAAGTCGTCGATATAGGCGATCATCATGGCCTGCTGGTTGATGCTCTGGCTGAGGACGGCGATCGCCGTCTCCTGGCTCGCCCCGAGTGAACTCGCCGCCTGATCGAGGATCGGGTTGAAAGGCGTGATATGCGCACCGAGTTCGGCGTGATTGATCTGGATGTTGTGCGCGAGGACCGTCGTGACGACGGAAATGCCGACGCTCGAGCCGATATTGCGCAACAGGCTGAAGAGGCTGGCGCCGTCCGTGCGGAAGCGCGGCTCCAGGGTCGCGAAGGCGACCGTGGAGAGAGGCACCATGACGAGCCCGAGCCCCAATCCCTGGATGATGCCGCTCGAGATGAGCAGATGGTTGTCCATGAGCGGCGTGAAGCTGCTCATCTGGTACAAGGAATAGGCGGTGAGACACAGGCCGCAGAAGATCAGGATGCGCGGATCGACCCGCTGCACGAGCCGTCCGACGACGATCATGGAGATCATCGTGCCGACACCGCGGGGGGCGAGGACGAGACCTGTCGTCACCACCGGATAACCCATGATGTTCTGCAGCATCGGCGGCAGAAGGGCGAGGGCGGCGAGCAGGATCATGCCGACCATGAAGATCAGCACGAGGCCGGTGACGAGATTGCGGTCCTTGAAGATCTTGAGATCGAGGAACGGGTGCTCCGTGCTCAGCGCGTGGATGACGAAGATCCACAGGCCGGAGATGGTGAGGCCGAGCTCGATCCAGATTTCGGGCGAGGAGAACCACTCCACCTGCTCGCCGCGGTCGAGCAGCATCTGAAGAGCGCCGATGGCGATGGCGAGCATCGCAAAGCCGAAGAAATCGAAGCCGCGATGTCGGCGCTCCGTCTCCGGCAGGAAGACGAGCATGCCGATGAAGGCGACGATGCCGACGGGCAGGTTGACGAAAAACACCCAGCGCCAGTCGAAAGTGTCCGTGAGCCAGCCGCCGAGTGTCGGGCCGACGATCGGGCCGATCATGATGCCGGCGCCCCAGATCGCCATCGCCTGGCCGTGCTTCTCCTTCGGATTGATGTCGAGAAGCACCGCCTGCGAGAGCGGCACGAGGGCGGCGCCGCACAATCCCTGCAGAATGCGGAAGACGACCATCATTTCGAGGCTGGTCGAGAGACCGCACAGCATGGAGGTGGCGGTGAAGCCGACGACGCTGCCGAGAAAGAGCTCGCGCGTGCCGTAGCGATCCGACAGCCAGCCCGTGACCGGCGTCATGATCGCGGCGGCGACGATGTAGGAGGTCAGGACCCAGGTGACCTGATCCTGCGTCGCCCCGAGGCTGCCGCGCATGGACGGCAGCGCCACGTTGGCGATGGTCGTGTCGAGGATCTGCATGATCGTCGCCAGCATGATGAACACCGTCACCATGGGGCGATTGATCTCGCGCGGCGCCGCAGGGGCCGCCGCGTCCTGGGTCGTGGAAGTGGCCATGGTCAGTGCTGCGTCATACCCTGCGCGGCAACGGTCTCATGCGCCTGTGCCGTGGCAGTGGGAAAATTGAAGCCGAGAAAGGCGAGACCTTTTTCGACGAACTCCGGCATCTCCGGCGAGCGGCCGGTATCGACGGTCGCGCTGACGCTCATGCCGGTGCGCAGGGGAACGTCTTTCGGCAGATCGGCGATGGCGATGCGCACCGGGATGCGCTGCACGACCTTCACCCAATTGCCGGTGGCGTTCTGCGCCGGCAGCAGCGAAAACTCCGAACCGGTGCCTGCGCCGACGCTCGCCACCCGGCCTTTCAGCGGATGATCGGGATAGGTGTCGACGTCGATTTCGACGGGCTGGCCCTCACGCATATAGGTGAGCTCGGTTTCCTTGTAATTCGCTTCGACCCAGACTTCGTCGGTCTCCACGAGGCTCAGGACCGAGGTGCCGGAGGTGACGTACTGGCCGACGCGCAGCCGGTCCGTCTGGCTGACGATGCCGTTTGCCGGCGCCGTCACCACGGTGTGATCGAGGTCGAGCTCGGCCGCTTCAAGCTTCGCGAGCGCCTGCATGACTTCCGGATGCTCGTCGGTCGCGATGTCGGGATTGCCGGCAAGCGCCGCCTTGGCGCTCATCACGCTCTGCTCGGCTGACCGGGCCTTCGCCTGTGCCTGCTGCAGATCGAGGCGCGCCTTGTCGAGGGCCGATTGCGAGACGAACCCGCGATCGTGCAGGCGGTCCTGGCGGTTGAACGTGTCCTCGGCGAAGGTGAGGGACTGATCCGCCGATTCCTTGTCCGCGACCGCCGAGGCGTAGGCGGCTTTCATGCGCTCCACCTCGAGGCGGGCAGAGGCGACCGCCGCTTTGGCCTGATCGACGGCGACGCGATACTGCGCATCGTCGATGGCAAAGAGGAGATCGCCGGTCGTCACGGGTTGGTTCTCGCCGGCCCCGACCTTGACGATGCGCCCGGCGACTTCCGGCACGACATTGACCTTGTCCTGCTGGACATAGGCGTCTTCGGTCGAGATGTAGCGGCCGGAGGTCAGCCAGAAATAGCCGCCGCCGATGGCAAGAACGAGCGGCAGCGCAATCATCAGCGCCACACGCTTCTTGCGCGGCCGCTTCTTTTCGGGCTCGGGCGGGGCAGGGTTCTGCTCGCGACTGTCCAAGGCTTCCAGAACTTCGCTGGAGCCTTCGTCCTCGTCGCTGGTCTCGTCCACCCGGTTCTGTGCCGGAGCTTTGGATGGGCGCGCATCCGCGACGTCGTCGTCGGGGAAGAGCGGCTCCTCACGTGGCTTTAAATCTTCACTCATAGGCTTCAGGCTTCCACATGCTGACGCTGCGGCTCGACCTCTTCCCCGGGCCGTTCCGACAGGTTACTGACAATTCGTTCAAGCGCGGTAAGCAGGGTCGCGCGTGTCCCCTCCGAGAGTCCGCTTTGCGCTTCCTCGAAAATCTCGTTTGCGAGATTGCGCATGTCCGGCAAAAGCTCACGTCCCTTGTCGGTGATGTGCAGCGTGCGGACGCGCCGATCGTTCGGATCCTGCCGGCGTTCGATGAGGCCAGCGGTCTCCATGCGATCGACATGACGGCAGACGGTGATCGGCTCCATGTCGAGAAGCGCCGCAAGACCGGCCTGGTTGATGCCTTCGATCTTGGAAAGGCGCCCCATGATGTGGAGTTGCGCCGCGGTCATGCCGAACTGCCGTGAATTCTGCTCGAAGCGCCGCCTGAGCAGGCGTGCCGCATCCGTAATCAGAAATCCGAGAGATGTTTTGTGCTCCATAGGCGGGCATATAATAAGCATGCTTATAATGTGCAAATGAAATGTCCGTAAGGGACCTCATCCAAATGGCTTAGTCGGAAGAAGTGAAAAGGGCGTAGAGCGACAATCGGACGTCGCTCGTGCATTTGCTCTTAAGGCCTGCGGCGGCTAAACGGCTCTCATGCAGCGCTACAACGTCGTCCGCCTCATTCGAGAAGGCCTGAGCGGCCACAAGGGCTGGCAGCCCGCGTGGCGCAAAGCGGAGCCTAAACCCTCCTACGATGCGGTGATCATCGGCGGCGGCGGCCATGGGCTGGCGACCGCCTATTATCTCGCCAAGCTCCACGGCATGACCAACATCGCCGTCGTGGAAAAGGGCTGGATCGGCGGCGGCAATTCCGGCCGCAACACCACCATCATCCGCTCCAACTATCTCTACGATGCTTCGGCCGCGCTTTATAACCACGCGCTGACCTTGTGGAAGGATTTGTCGCGCGAGCTCAACTACAACATCATGATGAGTCACCGCGGCGTGCTCAATCTCGCCCATGACGAGGGCGAGGCGCGCCAGCTGAAGCGCCGCGTGGAAGCGAACCGTCTGAACGGTGTCGAGGCCGAGTGGCTGGAAGCCAAGGAAGTGAAGGCCTTTTGCCCGCCGATTTCGGTGGCGGCCGATGCCCGTTATCCGGTGATCGGCGCGACGCTGCAGCGCGACGGCGGGGTCAATCGGCATGACGCCGTCGTCTGGGGTTTTGCGCGCGCCGCCTCCGACATGGGTGTCGACATCATCGAGCAATGCGAGGTGACGGGCATCGACACGGATAAGGACGCGATCACGGGTGTCCGCACGACGCGCGGCACGATCGCGACCGGAAAGGTCGCCTGCGTCACCGCCGGCCACACCTCGGTGATCGCCGGCATGCTCGGCCTGCGCCTGCCGATCGAAAGTCATCCGCTGCAGGCACTCGTCTCAGAACCTTTGAAGCCGGTTCTGCCATGTGTGGTCATGTCGAATGCCGTCCACGTCTATATGAGCCAGTCCTCGAAAGGCGAGCTCGTCATCGGCGCCGGCATCGATCCTTATCTGTCCTATACGCAGCGCGGCTCCTTCGACATCATCGAGCATCAGATGGCGGCGCTGATCGAGCTCTTCCCGTTCGTTTCGCGGGTCAGGATGATGCGCCAGTGGGGCGGCATCGTCGATGTCTGCCCGGATGCCTCGCCGATCATTTCCAAGACGCCGGTGAAGGGCTTCTATATCGACGGCGGCTGGGGCACCGGTGGCTGGAAGGCGACGCCGGGGTCCGGTCACGCCATGGCCGATCTCGTCGCCAATGACGAGCCGAATGCGATCGCCGCACCGTTCACGCTGGAGCGCTTCGTCACCGGCAACCTCGTGGCCGAGCACGGCGCGGCAGCCGTCGCGCATTAGGAGAAACCCCATGTTTGTGATCTCCTGCCCCTATTGCGGCGCGCGCGACCAGTCGGAATTCTCCTATGGCGGCGAGGCCCATATCGCCCGGCCGGAATGGCGCGAGGATATGAGCGATGCCGAATGGGCCGACTTCGTCTTCATGCGGTCAAACCCGAAAGGCGTCCTCGCCGAGCGCTGGGTGCATTCCGCCGGCTGCCGCCGCTTCTTCAACATGCTGAGGAACACCGCGACCGACGAAATTCTCGCCGTCTACAAGATCGGCGAGAGGGCTCCGGAGGTGCAGGCGATGCTGCCCGCGACGCCGTGCGGCGAAGCGCCGATCGGCTCGGGCAATGATGCCGTCAAGGTGATGCAGCCGGGCGAGGCCGAGTGATGTCGAAACAGCCGTTCCGCACGCCGCAGGGTGGTCTCGTCCAGCGTTCGCGCACCATCCGTTTCACCTATGACGGCATTTCCTATCACGGCCATCCGGGCGACACGCTCGCCTCGGCCTTGATCGCCAATGGCCGCCACATGGTGGCGCGGTCTTTCAAATATCACCGTCCGCGCGGCATCTACGCGGCAGGCTCCGCCGATCCGGCAGGCCTTGTCGCGATCGGCGTCGATTCCAAGCGCTTCGATCCCAACACACGCGCCGCCGAGCAGGAAATCTACGACGGGCTGGTGGCGAGTTCGCAGAATTGCTGGCCGTCTCTCGGCACGGATATCGGCGGCATCCTCGATCCGTTCTGGCGCTTCATGCCGGCGGGCTTCTACTACAAGACATTCAAGGGCCCTCCGGGCACCTGGACGGCGCTGTTCGAGCCATTGATCCGCGCGTTTGCCGGCCTCGGGCGTGCGCCGGAGGCGGGCGATCCCGACCGCTACGAGACCGTGAACCGTCACTGCGACGTCGTCGTCGTGGGCGCCGGCCCTGCCGGCCTGATGGCGGCGCTCGCCGCCGGACGCTCCGGTGCGCGCGTCATCCTGGTCGAAGAGACGGACCGCCTCGGCGGTTCTATTCTGTCGCGCGATCCCGAGATGTTGTCTCTGGGCGGTGTGCAGCCGGCGCAATGGGTGGCCGACATCCAGAACGAGCTCGCCGCGCTGCCCGAGGTGACGATCCTCACCCGCACCAACGCCTTCGGCTATTACGGCAACAATTTCTTGGGTCTTTGGGAGAAGGTCTCCGACCATCTGCCGAAGGAGAAGCGCCTCGGCCATCTGCCGCGCCAGCGCCTGTGGCGGGTGCGTGCGAAGGAGGTGGTGCTGGCGACCGGCGCGCTGGAGCGCCCGCTCGTCTTCCACGAAAACGACCGTCCGGGCATCATGCTCGCAAGTGCGGCGCGCACCTTCCTGCACCGCTACGGCGTGCTTGCCGGCAAAAGGCCCGCGATCTTCACCAACAACGATACCGGCTGGGTGACGGCCTTCGATCTGGCCCGCAACGGTGCGGAGATCGCCGGCATCATCGATGTGCGCTCCGATCTCTCCGGCGAGCATATGGCGGAGGCGGCACGGCTCGGCATTCCGATCCATGCAAGCTCGACGGTGGTCGCCACCTCCGGCCGCCACCGCGTCAATCAGGTCGAGGTGCGCCCGCTGCATCGCGACGGCAGCGTCGGCACGAGTTTTTCGCACATCGGGTGCGATCTTCTGGCGGTTGCCGGCAGCTATGCGCCGAACGCCGCGCTGTTTTCGCAATCGCGCGGCAAGCTGCGCTACGACCCCGAACTCGCTGCCTTCCGCCCCGGCCGCTCCTGGCAGAAAGAGCGCTCGGCCGGCGCCTGCAACGGCACCTATGCGCTCACCGACGTGTTGGCCGAAGGTGCCCGCGCCGGTGTGGAAGCGGCGGCGCAGGCAGGCTTTGATTCCGGCGATGTGACGGTTCCCGACGTCGATGGCGTGGAGCTCGGCCAGGGCCATTTGAAGGTGATGCCGGAGATGCCCTCGCATCTGCCGCCGCACCGCCGCCGCGCCTGGATCGATCTCCAGGACGACGTGACCACGAAAGACCTGCGGCTTGCTCTGCAAGAGGGCTATCAGGCGGTGGAGCATGCCAAGCGCTACACCACCACCGGCATGGGCAACGACCAGGGCAAGATCGCCAATCTCAACGCCTTCGCCTTCATCGCCAACGAGCGCGGCGAGGAACTGCCGGCCGTCGGCACGACGACGTTCCGCCAGCCCTATAAGCCGGTGACGTTTGCGGCGATCGCCGGTCAGCATGTCGGGCCGCATTTCGCCCCTCGGCGGACGACGCCGATGCATGGCTGGCATCGCCGTCGCGACGCCGTCTTCGAGCCCGTCGGCGACTGGCTGCGCCCGCGGGCCTATCCGCGCGAGGGCGAGGATTTCTTCCAGGCGGTGCAGCGCGAGGCCCACGCGGCACGCACCGATTGCGGTGTTCTCGACGCCTCGACGCTCGGCAAGATCGACGTGAAGGGGCCGGATGCACGCGAATTTTTGAACCGCGTCTACACCAATTCCTGGTCGAAGCTCGCGCCCGGCCGCTGTCGCTACGGGCTGATGCTCGGCGAAGATGGCATGGTCGCCGACGATGGCGTGACCGCCTGCATCGCCGACGATCATTTCCACATGACGACGACGACGGGCGGCGCGGCTTCGGTTCTCGCCAAGCTCGAGGATTATCTGCAGACGGAATGGCCGGATCTGAAGGTCTTCCTCACCTCCGTCACCGAACAATGGGCCGTCGCCTCGATCTGCGGACCGAAATCCCCGGCGCTGATCGCCGAGCTTCTCGACGATTTCGATGCCGATCCCGAGCGCTTCAAGTTCATGGACTGGCGCGACGCGACCATGGGCGGCATCCCGGTGCGCGTCTTCCGCATCTCGTTCACCGGCGAGACCTCTTACGAGATTAACATTCCGGCGACTTATGGGCGCTGGATGTGGCGCCAGATCATCGAGAAGGGCGCCAGACACGGCATCACGCCCTATGGCACGGAGGCGATGCATCTCCTGCGCGCCGAAAAGGGTTTTGTCATCGTCGGCCAGGACACCGACGGCACGGTCACGCCCGGCGATCTCAGAATGGACTGGATCGTCAAGAAGAGCGGCGATTTCATCGGCCGCCGCTCGCTGTTCCGCACCGATACGGTGCGGACGGATCGCCGCCAGCTCGTCGGCATTTTGACGGAAAACCCCGATCTCGTTCTGGAAGAAGGCGCCCATCTGATCGAGCGTCGCAACGAGCCCGAACCGCCCGTGCCGGTTCTGGGGCATGTCACGTCGAGCTATTACAGCCCCAATATCGGCCGTTCGATCGCGCTTGCGCTCGTCTCCGGGGGCGGCGGGCGGATCGGTGACCGGATTTTTGCCACGCGCGGCGGCGAGCCGACCGTGCCAGTGCGCGTGACGGAGATCGACTTCCTGGATCTGAAGGAAAAGGGCGCGCTGCCGCAGGCCGTGCGCCGGGAGGGCGGCCATGGCTGAGAATGCGACGAAGTCGTCTGAAGCTGTGGCGCCGCCTGAAGGCCTGACGCCGCCGGAGCGACGCACGCCGCTGGCGCTGCGCCAGCCCGTGGAAGGGGCACCCGGAACGCTGCGCCTGGCCGAAATGCCGTTTGCCGGGAAGTTCATTCTGCGGCTCGATCCGGTGCGCGGGGGAGAGGCGTTTCGCGAGGCGGCGGGTCTCGATCTGCCGGCGGCACCGCTCATGTCCGTCGTCAACGGCGAGCGGGTCGTCTTCTGGCTCGGACCCGACGAATTCCTGCTGCTGGTGCCGGAGACGGAGGCTGCGGCCTTTGCCGAGGCGGTGGAGAAAGGCCTCGCGGGTCAGCACCACCAGCTCGTTGATGTGAGCGATTATTACACCGCGATCGAGATCTCCGGCCGCAAGGCGCGCGAAGCCTTGATGAAGCTGACGACGCTCGATCTGCATCCGCGCGGCTTTCCGGTCGGACATGTCGCGGGCTCCAATTTCGCGCGCGCCCAGGGCTGGCTGTGGCTCGAGCACGGGGAGGAGGAGACCGCACGCTTCCGCCTTTATGTGCGCTGGTCGATGGCGGATTATCTGTGGTGCGTGCTCGCCGATGCCGGACGCGAATGGGGCGTGCCGGAACAAATCCCGGCAGCCGACGAAACCTTCCTCACCGAGAGCGTGCATTCAAAGAAAGCGTGAGCGCCTCGGCGCCATATCGTGATCGCGGCGGGGGGCAGGCGATGACACAGACGGCACATGCGAGCTTCTGGGACAAGATCGCCGAGCGCTACGCGGCGCGACCGATCAAGGATCCGGAAGCTTATGAAGCGATGCTGGCCGACGCATCCGGCCGCTTTGCGCCGACGGACCGCGTCCTGGAGATCGGCTGCGGCACGGGCGGAACGGCGATCCGCCTTGCGCCCTTCGTGGCGGAATGGATCGCGACCGATTTCTCGCCCGAGATGCTGCGCATCGCCAAGGCGAAGCCGGCGCCGGGCAATCTGCGCTTCGTCCTCGCCGATGCGCAAAGCGCGTTCGACGGTGGACCGTTCGATGCGATCTGCGCCTTCCAGGTGCTGCATCTGGTCGATGACCTCGAAGGCACGCTGGCCGCAATCCACGCGCATCTGAAACCCGGCGGGATGATGATCGCCAAGACCTGGTGTTTTGCCGATATGAGCCTGAAGCTGCGCGCCCTGTTCCTCGGGCTGCGAACCTTCGGGCTTTTCCCAAAGGCGAATGCGCTGACCAAAACGGCTCTGCGCGAGGCGATCCGCCAGGCGGGTTTCGAGATCGTCGACGAACGTGTCTTCGGCACGAACCCGCATGGTCCCTATATCGTCGCACGGAAAGGCTGAGACGACCTCGCCAAAGTCGTCGATGCGCAGGCAGGGCGGCTGGCGCGGCCAGCCGCCTCCTCAACAATCCTCGTTCGAGATCGACATTTCGGCGACGAGATTCTCGTCTGCATCCAGATACCGGAAGCGCGTCACCCAGCCGAATTCGGCCACGACCGGATCCTGACACGTTGATGGCGTGACGCGCGGTTTCATCGTATTCGCGAGCCAGGCTTGGATGGACGCGGCATCGATGTCGGACGATGCGAACGAATATCGGTAGACGATCTCCTTTTCGCTGGCATCGAAATTCACCTCTTCCAGCGTCGTCATCTCATTCAATTGCTTGGGCAGGCGCTCGTTCTGGATGGCGACTCGCTCTTCGACGCGATCGGCGACCTGTGCCTGGAAAAGCATGCGCGAGGCCTCGTCCTGCAACGTGCGCAATCCGACGCTGATGACGACCGCGGCGAGAGCGATGGCGATGCGCACGATGCGCCATGCCGGGACATAGGCCGGCCGCTCGGGAGCTTTCTTCGGGGAGGCAAAGATGAGCCAGAGATTGGCGACCGGCACGATCCCGAGAAGCGCGAAGCCGCGTGTTCGCCCCGCATCTTTTGCACGAAGCAGCGCGGCGTAGGCATAGGCGACGCCTGCCAGCGCAAACATGGCCGGCACGCTCCAGAAGGCGGTTTCCGGCGGATTGCCATCGAATATCCCGTAGATTTCGATCGTCAGAAGCGTCGCGCCGAACGTCAGCACGAGAGAAATCCCGGCCTGCCAGATCATGTAGATCATGATCGAGCCCTTATTCGACGTGATCGGCTCCTCATCGAGAGGGCCCGTCTTCTTGAAGGTGTCGTAGGCGATAAAAACAAGAAAGCCGAGGACCAGCGACGTGAGCAGCGTACCCACGCTCATAGCTTGCTCAGAACTCAAGATTGTCTCCAGATCGTGTCGGGATGTGTCGGCAGCCAGGTGCACCAGGCGAGCGAAGCGATCGAGCGCTGCCAGAGCGACAGCAGCGCGCGAAATAAGTTGATTCTAAAGTGCGGGAAAGAGCAGCCGTTCATGCCGCATGTCCGGACAGGCAAGACGGCTAAGAACGGTCCTGACGCAATCCTCCGAGATGCACCGAGCGACCGCGCAACGGGGCGATGCTGCTCGCTACTCTGCTGGTTGTTCTCACACAGAAATTCTTAAGTGCCGCAGGGCGGCTTCCGACTTGCAGGCGGCACTGTGAATGAACTCGTGAATACTTGAGGAATCTTGTCGCAGGGGCAAATAGCTGATGGCGGAAATGGACGTCGATCCGCCCTAATACGACCATGATCGCCCGTAAATCTCCGCTCGTCGCTTAAGCGGTAGGTCGGACCCCCCTCAACAGGGGCTAGTCGGGGTGGTCCTGGAGGAAGGCCAGTCAGCCATGAGTGCCATCGAGAAGATAAGTATCGCTCTTCCGCCGCAGCTCGCTGTGATCTTGCAGCAAGCCGTTCGGGACGGTCTCTATGAATCGATGAACGACGTGGTACGCGAGGCTCTTCTGGAATGGCGTGAGCGCCGTGAAACGGCCGGCCCGACGCGACATGCGATCCCGCGCCGCGCAGAGGGTTGACGCGGGGGCTGACGCGGACGAGCGCTGACGCGCTCCAACGCTTCCAAGACAGTCGATTTCGTCGCTGGCGATGCGGCTCTGCCGCATCGTCACGAGACGCGTATGTCTGGCTTTCGCGGCATGCGGGCTCTGCCGGCACGCGCGGGACAGACGCAGGGGCGGCGGCTCAGCGCCGGCGCCCGCCGCGTCGGCGCGGACGTCCGTCTTCGCCTCCGCCGAGCACCTTGCGCGGCGGCAGCGTGACGGCTCCGGCAAGGTGGGGGAACGCCTCGACCTTGTTCGGGAACGCCATGGCCGCCACGAAATGCTCCTGGAAGCGCGCCTCCATCGCCGTCTCGATCTTTTCGATCTGTCTGACGACCTCCTCGATCTCGCGCCGGTAGGAGCGGTTGAGGAGGGCCATGCGCGCGCCCGTGCCGGCGGCATTGCCGACGCCCTTCACCTTGTCGATCGGGCAATCCGGGATGAGGCCGATCACCATCGCGTAGGTCGGGTCGATATAGGAGCCGAAGGCGCCGGCGAGCTTGATCGCCTCCACTTGTTCAAGCCCGAGCCTGTCCATCAACAGGCGCACGCCCGCATAGAGCGCCGCCTTGGCGAGCTGGATGGCGCGGATGTCGGTCTGCAGGATCTTGATCTCCTGGCTTTTGGCCGCCTCGTCGCCCGGCCAGAGGAGATAGGAGAAGGTGCGGCCCGTCGGCTGAATTCGCTCCGACTTCGCCGCAAGACTGCCGTCGATGACGCCGTCTTCGTCGATGATGCCGGCGAGATACATCTCGCCCACGACCTCGATGATGCCGGAGCCGCAGATGCCGGTCACGCCGACATCGCGCGCGACCTTCTCAAAACCTTCCTCGTTCGACCATTCGTCGCCGCCGATCACCTTGATCTTCGGTTCCAGCGTCTCGCGGTCGATCCTGACACGCTCGATCGCGCCGGGGGCGGCGCGCTGACCGCCCGAGATCTCCGCGCCTTCGAAGGCCGGCCCCGTCGGCGAGGAGGCGGCGACGAGTTTTTCCTTGTTGCCGAGAACGATCTCCGCATTGGTGCCGACATCGACGACGAGCGTCATCTCGTCGGCGCGGTGCGGGCCTTCCGCGAGCGTCACCGCGGCGGCATCGGCACCGACATGGCCGGCGATGCAGGGCAGCACATAGACATGCGCGCCGTCGTTGATCGGCAGGCCGATCTCGCGTGCCTCCAAGGTGACCGCGTCGGAGACGGCAAGCGCGAAGGGCGCGCCGCCGAGCTCGGTCGGATCGATGCCGAGGAAGAGGTGGTGCATGATCGGATTGCCGACGAAGACCGCTTCGAGAACGTCGTCGGCGGTAATGCCGGCGCCCTGGACGAGCTCGGCGATGAGAACGCCGATCGCGTCGCGCACCGCCTTGGTCATCTGCGCCCGGCCTTCCGGGTTCATCATCACATAGGAGACGCGGCTCATCAGATCCTCGCCGAAGCGGATCTGCGGGTTGGGCGCGCCGGCGGACGCCATCGTGCGGCCGGAGAGAAGAGAGGTGAGGTGGGCCGCGATCGTGGTCGAGCCGATGTCGACGGCAAGCCCGCAGCCGACATTGTGAAAGCCCGGGAAGATCGCCGTCACGATCGGTCCGCCGCCCTCGGCCCGCCCGTCGGTATAGACCGCGCAGGTGACCTTCCACTCGCCCGCGCGCAAGAGCTTCTGTATCTGCGGCAACAGACGCGAGGCGATGCGTGGCTTCTGAAAGCCCCATTCCTTCTCAAGCGCATGGAGGAGCCGGTCGGCATCGCCGAGCGGCTTTTCCATGTCGGGCTCCTCGACCTCGACATAGCAAAGCTGGGTCGCCGGATCGCGCTCGATCACCCGCGTTTCGGCACGCTTTCGCACGATCTGGCGGTTGATCTGCACGTCCTGCGGCACGTCGACGACGAGGTCGCCTTCGACGAGCGCCTGACAGGAGAGGCGGCGGCCTTCGGTGAGCACGCGCTTTTCGGCGTAGCGGTTTTCCGCCTCAGTGACGCCGGAGAGATGGTCGGCGGCGGAGGAGATGCCGTGCTTGGCGAAATGCCCTTCCTGCGCCTCGATCTGGCAGCGGCCGCAGATGCCGCGCCCACCGCAGACGCTCTCGATATAGACGCCGAGCTGGCGCGCCGCATCGAGGACGGGCGTGCCTTTCGGAAAACGTCCGCGTTTTCCTGACGGCATGAACAGGACGAGGGGGTCTTTTTGAGGTTCGGTCACGTTTCAGGATCGATTGGGCTGGATTGAGAATACACGGTCGTGCGGCTTGCGCTGTGCTGCCCGCGGTTGGCAGGGCGGGATTCCCCTCCCCGCAAGGGGGAGGGGAGTTGCGCCGTGCCATCTTCAGCTCCCCGACCTGGCCCTTCTCGCTTCACGGCCGCCACGGCGGCGGCCGCCGCCGCCATCCGCCGGGGCGGGCGATGCGGCTGGCGTGCCGCCCGCGGCCGGCTGGTAGTCCTTGTAGGAGCGGATCCAGGTCATGCAGTCCTTGTCGGTGCCCATGAGGACGTTCGCCGCGCGCACCGCCTCCATCTCCTGCGGCCGGACCGGGTTCATGATCGCCGACGTCATGCCGGAAGCGATGGCCATCGGCAGGAAGGCGGCGTTGATGCCGTGGCGGTGCGGCAGGCCGAAGGAGACATTGGAGGCGCCGCAGGTCGTGTTGACCTTGAGTTCCTCACGCAGCCGCCTGACGAGCGCGAAGACCTGCAGCCCGGCCGTCCCCATGGCGCCGATCGGCATGACCAGGGGATCGACGACGATGTCTTCGGGCTTGATGCCGTAATCGGCAGCACGTTCCACGATCTTCTTGGCGACGGCGAAACGCACGTCCGGGTCTTCTGAAATGCCGGTCTCGTCGTTGGAGATCGCCACCACCGGCACGTTGTATTTCTTGATGAGCGGCAGGATTGCTTCGAGCCGATCCTCTTCGCCCGTCACCGAATTGACGAGGGGGCGGCCTTCGGCCACCTCGAGTCCCGCCTTCAGCGCAGCCGGCACAGAGCTGTCGATCGAAATCGGCACGGAGACGAGCGACTGCACGATCTTCAGCGTTTCGACGAGAAGCGGCGGCTCGGTCTCGTTCGGGTCGACGGCGGTGACGCCGGCATTGACGTCGAGCATCGTGGCGCCGGCGGCGACCTGGGCGAGCGCGTCGGCCTTCACCGTCTCGAAATTGCCTTCCACCATCTCGGCCGCGAGCTTCTTGCGGCCCGTCGGGTTGATGCGCTCGCCGATGACGCAGAAGGGCTGGTCGAAGCCGATCGCGATCTCCTTTTTGGCCGAAGCGACGATGGTGCGTGTCATGCCTGCTCTTCCTTCACTGGTCCCGTTGCGGGGCCCGTTTTCGGGCGGTGTCGCCCCTCGTTCCGGGCTGGTCTGTAGCGGCAGGCGCCCGGCGCGTCAAAAGCGCGCCGCCTGCGCCGTGCGATCTCAGCGCTCGAAGCCTTCCTGATCGACGAGCGCTTTGAGGCGCTCGGGCGGATAATCGGCCTCGATCGTCGCTGCTGCGGCATCCGCCTCCGCCTCGAGGTCGTCGCCGCAGGGGGTCGGCTCGCCGCGGCGCCATTCGGCGAGATAGGCGTCGGAATCACGCGCGCTCACCTTCATGGCGCAGCGGTCGATCGCTTCCGTGAAGCGGATCGGCAATTCGCGCTTGGCGCTTTTCCGCCCCGCCTTGATGATCACCTGAGCCGGAATATCGCGCCATGACAGGATGATGCGTTGCGCCATTCGTTGTTCTCCTGGGTGATTGTTGCAGCGCCCCGGCCGCAAGCGAGCTTGGCCGCGACAGGTCGGCTCCGAATTGCGACTTTCTGCCGGCTTCCGCAACCTGGAAGGGGAAGAGAGGCGATCTCTCAGCTCGGCGCCGCGCCGAGGAAGCCCGCAAGATCGCCATAGCCGGTCACGCGCATCTCGAAGGCGAGATCGAGGCGCTCTGCCGCCTGGCGCGCTTTCGCTTCGAGGGCGGGGTCCGGCCGCTGCGCCAGATAGACGAGGCGGCGGTAATGCCCGAAATAGGCATCCCTGAGCTCCGGATGCCGGTCGAGGCCGAGCGGTTCGATGACGAAAGCCTCGAACTGACGGGCGAGGAAGTCGGTCAGGAAGAAGGCGTCCATATCGGCGTCGCCCTGGGCGGCGAAGCGGGCGTTGCCGGAATAGAACGCATAGCAATGCGGTCCGTCGATGCGTGAGACGCCTTCGGCCGCGCAGACCTCGTCTAGGCGCCCGCCCGTCCCGCAATCGCCATAGCCCACGAGAATGCGATCAAAGCCTTGTGCGCGGGCCTTGCGGATCGCCTCTCGGACGGCCTCCGGGATTTTTTCCGGCCGGTTGTGCAGGATGGCGGGCAGGCAGGTGAGGCGGACATGGGCGAGGCCGTTCGCTTCGACGACATCGCCGATCTCGCGCGCCAGCGCACCGCAGGCGATGACGAGGAGATCGTCGGCTTTCGCCGCGCCCGGCTGCGGCGCTCGGCCATCTGCGCGAATGTCGCTCATCGGGCTTTTTATAGAGCTCCGGAGCTCTCTCGGCAAAGTCTGCTGCTCTGTAGGCCTTGTTGTGCTACAAAGTGTATATACATGAAGCGTGGCGATATCGTCTTTGAGTGGGATGAGGCGAAGCGAGAGAGAACGCGGCTCGACAGAGGCTTCGATTTTACCGATGCGCCCCTCTTCTTCGATGGCCGGAAAATCGTCGTCATTCCGTCTCCGCGAGATGGAGAAGAGCGCTGGCGGACGATCGCGAAGATCGAAGGAGCCTATTACGCGTTGATTTGGATGTGGCGCGGCGACGTGCTCCGCGTGATTTCGATGAGGAGAGCCCATGGCGGAGAAGAAAGAGCGCATCGTACGATTCACGGCGAATGACCTGGAGGAGATGCGCAGCCGAGGCGAGGTCGGTTCGGATTGGAAACGGGCCGCCCGGCAGGGTGTGCCGGATGGAAGCGATCCGGACGACGCGCTTAATGCGGTGTCGCCGGACTGGGTTATGACAGAGATGCCGTTGCCGCGTCCAAAAACCCACGCCTCGATCCGGATCGATGCGGATGTTCTCGAATGGTTCAAGTCGCAAGGGCGTGGCTACCAGACGCGCATCAATGCGGTTCTGCGGCAATACTACGAGCACCATCGCGAGCCTTGAGGGCATGTGCGAGCCCGCATCGGAGCCGGAACCAATCCCGCTCAGGCGCCGTTGCACAGGAAAGCCGCCGGGGTGGCGGCCTCAGGGAGTTCTGTGATGAATCTTGTGCGTCGTGGTGTGTTCTTTGTGGTCCTCGCTTCGTTCGGCCTGAGCCTGGCCGCCTGCGAGCATACGGTGCGCGGTGTCGGGCGCGATGTTCAGGAAACCGGCAACGCCGTCGAAGACACGGTCCAGGGCAACCCGTAAGAAGTTTTCCGGCTGGTGCGACCGCCCACGGAATGGGGCGGCCGTGCGGGCCGAGCAACCCCTTGAACACAATGAGCGGCGCCCGGGCGCCGCTCTTTTTATCTAAGGATCGTCCCGCAGCTCAGGCTTTTGAACTGGAGCTCTCCGCCAGCACCTGCGAGGCTCAGCCGGCCGCGCTGGCCCGCTGATTGTGCCGGCGTTTGATGAGATCTGTGGCGGTCTCCACCGTCACGGCGGCATCGCGGCAATAGGCATCGGCGCCGATCGCGCGCCCGAATTCCTCGTTCAAAGGCGCACCGCCCACGAGAACGATGTAATCGTCGCGGATGCCTTTCTCCTTCAGCGTATCGATGACGACCTTCATATACGGCATGGTGGTCGTCAGAAGCGCGGACATGCCGATGATGTCCGGCTGATGTTCCTCGATCGCGGCGAGATAGTTCTCGACGGGATTGTTGATGCCGATGTTGATCACCTCGAAGCCGGCGCCCTCCATCATCATCGCGACGAGGTTTTTGCCGATGTCGTGGATGTCGCCCTTGACGGTGCCGATCACCATCTTGCCGATCTTGGGCGCGCCGGTTTCGGCGAGCAGCGGGCGCAGGATCCCCATGCCGGCCTTCATGGCATTGGCGGAGAGAAGCACCTCCGGGACGAACAGGATCCCATCCCGGAAATCCTCGCCGACGATGCGCATGCCTTCCACGAGCGACTTGGTGAGGACGTCATAAGGTGCCCATCCCCGCTCCAGGAGAATGTTCACACCCTCTTCGATCTCTTCCTTCAGCCCGTCGTAAAGATCGTCGTGCATCTGCGCGACGAGATCCTCATCGCTGAGTTCGGACAGGACAATTTCCTCTTCGGCCACAGACAGGCTCCTTGCCAAGCGTTTGCACGTGGAAGCGTCTTCGCATCATGCGGACATTTAGAGCAAGCCAATGCTTTGATCACGACCTGAGATGATTTTGTCTGCGACCTGGAATTTTTCGAGTTTTCCCGCCGCGTCACACTCTGCCGCAGGCGGAAGACCATGCGGGCAAGCGGCGCTCTAGCCTTCTCTGACGATTTCCGCTGAGGCAGGAGCGCTGAGGATGGGCACGACCGACGAAACGGCCAGTGTGGACGAGCGTGGCGGACGGCGCCGCCGGGCAAGCGGCGGAGCGGAGGCGAGGCGGGCGAAACGTTCCGGCTCGCGCTCTCTCCAGATGCCCTTCATTCGCCGCATCCTCCCCGAGCAGACGGTTCTCGACGAAGAGGGCCTGGCGCTCATCGAGCAGAACGCCGACACGGTGCTTGAAGAAATCGGCATCGAGTTTCGCGAAGATCCCGAAGCGCTCGAGATGTGGCGCGAGGCGGGGGCAGACGTCTCCGGCGAGCGAGTACGCTTTCCCAAGGGTCTGTGCCGCGAGCTTCTGAAGACGGCGCCCCAGACGTTTACGCAGCATGCTCGAAATCCCGAGCGTTCGGTCGAAATCGGTGGCAAGGCGACGGTGTTTGCGCCGGTCTATGGCCCGCCTTTCGTCCGCGATCTCGACAATGGCCGCCGCTACGGCACGATCGAGGATTTCCAGAACCTCGTGAAGCTCGCCTACCAGGCGCCGGCGCTGCACCATTCCGGCGGCACGGTGTGCGAGCCGGTCGATATCCCGGTCAACAAGCGCCATCTCGATATGGTCTATGCCCATATCCGCTATTCCGACAAACCCTTCATGGGCTCTGTCACGGCGCCGGAACGGGCCGCTGATTCGGTTGCCATGGCGCGCATGGTCTTCGGCGAGGAGTTCGTCGACCAGAACTGCGTTTTGATCAACCTGATCAACGTCAACTCGCCGATGGTCTTCGATGCGACGATGCTGGGCGCGCTCAAGACCTATGCGCGGGCGAACCAGGGCACGATCGTGACGCCCTTCATCCTGGCGGGCGCGATGTCGCCGGTGACGGTCGCGGGAACGCTCACCCAGATCCTGGCGGAAGTTCTCGCCGGCACCGCCTTCACACAGCTTTGCCGGCCCGGTGCGCCGGTGATCATGGGCACCTTCGCCTCGTCGATCTCGATGCAGTCGGGCGCGCCGACCTTCGGCACGCCGGAGCCGACTTTGGTGCTTTACGGCGCGGCGCAGCTCGCCCGCCGCCTCAATCTGCCGTTCCGCTCCGGCGGCTCGCTCTGCGCCTCCAAGGTCTGCGACGCGCAGGCGGCCTATGAAAGCGCGCAGACCCTCACGCCGACGGTGATGGCCGGCACGAACTTCGTGCTGCATGCGGCGGGCTGGCTCGAAGGCGGGCTCGTCTCGTCCTATGAGAAATTCGTCATGGATTGCGACCAGCTCGCCATGATGCAGCAGCTCTCGCGCGGCGTGGACCTTTCAGAAAACGGCCAGGCGATGGACGCGATCCGCGAGGTGGGACCGGGCAGCCATTATCTCGGCTGTGCCCACACCCAGGCAAATTTCGAGACCGCGTTCTACCGCTCGCCTGTCGCCGACAACAATTCCTTCGAGCAATGGCTGGCGGAAGGCTCAAAGACGGCCGAGGAACGCGCCAATGGGCTGTGGAAGAAATGGCTCGCCGAGTATGAGGCGCCACCGCTCGACGAGGGCATCGACGCAGCGTTGAAGGAGTTCATCGAGACGACCAAGGCCTCGATGCCGGACGCCTTTAGCTGATAACACACAATATGTGTTGACACGCGTATGATGTGTTATTTAGGTTTGTCGCATGACAGACCTCGATCCCACACGCCTCAAAAACCTCCGCAAGGAGCTGGGGCTGACACAGGCGCAACTCGCGGAGCGCCTTTCCACCACCCAGCAGACGATCGCCCGCTGGGAAGGCGGGCGCGCGCATCCGAGTATCGCCGCATTGCGCGATCTCGCCGTGATTTTCGGCGTCTCCGTCGATGATATTCTGGGCACCAATCCGCTCGGCACGAAGCCCGCCTCAAGCCATTATCATCTCCTTCAAAACGACAGCGACGGCTATTGGGGCAATCTCGGCATTCGGCTCTCGGGATCAGACAAGAGCCGCTGGTACCCGCTGAGCGCTGCGAACACGGAGCGCGTGTATGAGGGCATCGGGGTGAAAGAGTGGCTGAGCCTAGCTACGCTCAACAACCGCGTGCTTCTCATCAATCAGCCGAACATCAAGGCGTTGAGCCTTTTGCCGGAAGAGGCAGATGCCCCGGAAGGTGACTGGGACGTCGCCTATCCCGAGGTCGAAGGCGTGCCGCTGGAGATTTACCGGGCGCTCGCCGATGTCGCCGGATCTTCGGACGATGACCTGGGAGAGAGTTATTCGCCGGCGCTCATCGCGACCTGCCGCGACTTCATGAAGGAGATGAACATCGACGAAGAGAACGCCTACGGCTTCGTCTTCTTCACGCACGTCCATTTCACCGACGGCACGAGCCAGTCCGGCTATATCGAGGCGAACGAGGCCGCGCAGCTCTTCTTCGAAGCAGAAGAGGACATGCCCGCGACCCCGATCCTTTTACGCTTTGCCGAAAAAGGGCTCGATATGCTGCTGCCGGAAGAAGCCGTCGCCTTCATCGACATGCCGCTCATCGACGTCATCGACGCCATGAAGAAGATCAATGCCGCGAAGGCTGCTCAGACCGGCGCGTCGAAGGGCTGATAGATCGTCTTGAAGGCGGGCAGTGCCTCGAGCCGTTCCGCATGTGCTTTGAGCGCCGGATAGGTGGCCATGTCGACGAGACCCGGATGCGCCTCGCTCAAAAAGCGCAGGGCCGTCGCGACGAAAATGTCGGCATGGCCGATCGAAGAGCCGAGCCAGTAGGGCGCGTCGAGCCGCTTGCGGTCGGTCTCGAGCGCCGCGAGAACGCCCGAGATCTGGTTGCGACAGCGCTCCATCCAGATGTCGGATTTTTCCCCGTGCAGGCGCAATTCGTAGATGAGGCTGACGGCCTTGTCGGCGAGCCCTGAGGCGAGCGAGGCGATCTTGATCGCGCGGTGGCGTGCCGGCTCTTCGATCGGAAACATCGCCCGCTCCGCCCCGACGAGATTGTCGAGATAATCGAGGATGGCGTGGCTTTCGATGAGGACGTCGCCATTGTCGAGGACGAGGGTCGGCACCCGCATCAAGGGGTTGTAGGCGCGGATCTTGTCGCCATCGCCGAAAACCGACCAGGGCCGGTGCTCGAACGGCATGTCGTAGAGCGTGAGCGCCACGCCGACGCGCCGCACGAAAGGGGAATCGTATTGGCCGATGAGGATCATGCTTGCCCCCTGAAAAGGTCAGGAATACGTACCTGCGCAGCGAGAGGGAGACAAGCTGGTGCTGAGCGAGATCGCAGCGAGGCTGGGACGCCACGGCCTCATCCTGCGCGGCGGATTTCACCCTGACAAGGACGAGGCGGAGCTCGATGGCTGCGGTACGCTCCTCCTCGTCGGCAATGCCGGGCCGGCGATGTGGCGGGCCTTCGCGCCACATGCGGGGGAGGGCCCTGACCCGCTCGACCGCTGGACTGAGCACGTGGTGGAGCCCGTTGCGGAAGCTTTCGGCGGCAAGGCGGTCTATCCGTTCGATCGGCCGCATCGCCCGTTCCAGCGCTGGGCGGGGAGAGCGGAAGGGCTCGGGCCGTCGCCGCTCGGCATTCTGATCCATCCCGAGTACGGGCTCTGGCACGCCTACCGCGCCGCTTTGCTCTTCGCCGAACGTTTCGATCTGCCGCCGCGTCCAGCTCCAGACATGCCGTGCGAGAGCTGCACCGAAAAGCCCTGTCTCAAAACCTGCCCCGCTGGCGCCGTCAGCGAAGCGGCCTATGACGTGGCGGCCTGCGCCGCCCATATCACGAGGCGCGAGGCCGATTGTCTCGCCGTCGGCTGCCACGCCCGCAACGCCTGTCCGGTCGGCGCCGCTTACCGCTATCAGCCGGCGGAGACGGCGTTTCACATGCGGGCTTTTGCACGCTTCCTGCCCCGCGCCGCAACGGCCTGAGGAGAGACGAGCACGCGACTCCGGTTTGTCGGCGCTCCGAAGGCTGGTCGCGGACCGATGTGCGCGGTTGCGCGGGTGCGGTTTTGGCTCGCCGAGGGAACACCAGGAGAGGGGAGCGGTTTTTGTCCGGTCAGGCCGCGGCGCATGACGAAGCCCGCGCGCGAAAGATCGGATCCCCCTTGCCTGCTTCCCGAGAACGCCTTCTTCTCCAGATTGTCGTTGCGATCCTGTCGCTGATTCCGCTTTCCGCCGGCGCAGCGGGCGTCGTCCTCGGACCCGGCTTCCTGCAGGCGTCCGCCCCATGGCCGGTCGACCTCGACAGCCATCTGCGCTTTCTCTCCGGCGTCTTCTTCGGCGTCGGCCTCGCTTTTCTCTCCTGCGCCCCGGCGATCGAGAGGAAGGGAGAGCGCTTCCGACTTCTTTCCATGCTGATCGTTCTCGGCGGCCTCGCCCGGCTTCTCTCGCTGGTGCTTGCGGGCTCGCCTTCGCCCGGTCATGTCGGCGGGCTGGTCATGGAGCTTGCCGTGGTGCCGTGTCTCGTCGTCTGGCAGAGGCGGGTGGCCCGCCTCAGATCCCGAACAGGATCTGCAGTGCAAACATCACCCACATGAGGAGAAGGACGAAGAGGCCGAAGGCGAAGATGCGGAAGCGGGACCGCAGTTTGTTGGAGCCGGTGTGGATATAGGCGTGCAGGATGCGGCTCGCGACGAAGACGAAGCTCAGGATGACGAAGACGAAGCCCGCCTTGTTGGTCAGGACCGCCAGCGCCGTGAGGGCATAAAAGAGGACCGGCAGCTCGAACTGGTTGCGATAGCAATTCGCCGCCTGCAGGGCTTTCGTCGGCCAGTTCGGCTCGTTGAGGGCGATCTCGTCGGGATTGACCTCGCCGCGGCGGATCGCGGCAAACCGCACCCGGCCCATATGGAAGGCGAGAAAGAAGGTGAGGCCGACCTGGATGAAGGTGGGCAAAAGAACGAGGAAGAGCGGCATTGAGGCTCCGGTTCAAAGGATGAGACAGCGTAAGGCGGGTGACGCGCAAGACCAAGGGGCGGGACCGCCCCTTGGCTTTTGAGATCGCGCACGAAGGGCGCGTCAGGCCTGCGCCGACAACGGCTCCGCCACGTCTTCGAGACCACGCTGCTCGGCCTTGACGCCGAAGACGATGGCGATTCCGGCCGCCACGAAGAGGAGGGCGGCGGCGAAGCAATAGCCGTAGAAGACGTCCATCGGGTTGCCGGTCCCGATCAAGGAGCCGAAAATCCAAGGCGCCAACACGCCGCCTGTGGCCGTTCCGATGGCGTAAAAGAGCGAAATCGCCATGGCGCGCATCTCCAGCGGAAAAACCTCGCTGACGGTGAGATAGGCCGAGCTTGCTGCCGGTGAGGCGAAGAAGAAGATCACCGTCCACATCGCTGTCTGGGTCGCTGCCGTCAGCGCGTCCTGGACGAAGAGGATGCCGGTGACGACGAGAAGCGTCGCGGCGATACCGTATGTGGCGGAGATCATCTGCCGCCGTCCGATCGTGTCGAAGAACGAGCCGAGCACGAGAACGCCGAGGAAATTGCCGATGGCGAAGGGCAGAAGGTACATGCCGGTATCGCTCGACGGGACCTCGTAGAAGCGCGTCAGGACCATCGCATAGGTGAAGAAGATGGCGTTGTAGAGAAACGCCTGCGACACCATCAGCGACAGGCCGAGGACGGAGCGTTTCGGGTAGGTCTTGAACATCGTCTTGAAGATGATGGCAAAGCCGAAGACCCGGCGCGGATGGATGGTGATCGCCTGATCCTTCGACGGCCGCTCCAGCTTTTTGCCGGTCTCTTTCTCGATTTCGTCCTCGATGCCTTTGACGACCTTTTCCGCCTGCTCTTCGTAGCCATGGGTGGCGAGCCAGCGGGGGCTTTCCGGCACATAGCGGCGCACCAGGAGAATGCAGAGGCCGAGAATTGCGCCGATGCCGAAGCCGACGCGCCAGCCGATATCGGTCGGCAGAATGTCCGGATCGAGAAGCACGAGGGTGGACAGCGAGCCGACGGCGGCGCCGAGCCAGTAGGAGCCGTTGATGAAAAGGTCGATCCGCCCGCGCACCCGCGCAGGAATGAGCTCGTCGATGGCGGAGTTGATCGCCGCATATTCCCCGCCGATGCCCGCGCCCGTCAGGAAGCGGAAGAGCGCGAAACTCCACCAGTTCCAGGAAAAGGCGGTAAGGAGCACGCCGACGAGATAGAGCGTCAGCGTGACGAAGAAGAGAACTTTTCGGCCGAAACGGTCGGTGAGATACCCGAAGACGATGGCCCCGACGACGCAGCCTGCCAGATAGAACGACGCGATTGCGCCGATCTGCGCACTGGTGAAGTTGAGAGTTTCAGGTTCTTGCAGGACGCCGCTGATGGCGCCTTTGAGGGTGACTTCCAGGCCGTCGAGGATCCAGGTGATGCCGAGCGCGAAGACGATCAGCCAATGGAAGCGGCTCCATGGCAGGCGGTCGAGCCGCGCCGGGATCAAGGTTTCGATGGGGTCCGGTTTTTGGGTTTCCGCGTCGTCTCTCTGGGTACCCGCGTATCTGTCCGTCACGGCCTGTCACCTCCGTTCGATCGGAGATGCAAACCCCTGGTAGAGACCGGGGTTCCTCGTTTTGCGGCGCAAAAATGACAAAAGACCGGAAAAAACGCGGTGCAGGGGGCTTTCAGATGGGGGCGAAGAGGCGCCTTGCGCGACCGAGGTGCGGAAAAATACCCGTCAGAGGGGAGTGAGGCGCGCGTGGCGGAAGGACATCAAAGCCATCCACGGCGCTTGAAGTAGAGAAGCGGCAGACCGGCGGAGACGAGCATCAAAATGAGCGCGAACGGATAACCGAAGCTCCAGCCGAGCTCCGGCATGCCTTCGAAATTCATCCCGTAGATAGAGGCGACCAGCGTCGGCGGCACGAAGATGACGGCGACGACGGAAAAAATCTTGATGATCTGGTTCTGCTCCAGATTGATGAGGCCGAGCGTCGCGTCGAGCATGAAGCTGAGTTTGGTGGAGAGGAAACTCGCATGCTCGCTCAGGGATTGGGCGTCGCGCACCAGGATGCGGGTGCGGTTCCTGGCTTCCTTGTCGGCCTTTTCCGCCTTGTCGCCCTTGGCACGCGGCGACAGCGTGTGGTGGTAGGTCAGAAGGCGCGACAGCGAGACGAGGCTTTCGCGCACCAGCGACAGGAGATCGCCCTGCCGGCCGATCTCGCCCATGGTCGAGCGCAGGTCGGCGGTCTTGCGGCTGACCTTCTTCACCTTGCTCTGAAAGACCCCGTGCGACATGGAATCGATGTCGTGGCCGATCAGCTCCAGAAGGTCGGCGAGCCAGTTCACCTGCGCTTCGAGGAGGCCGAGCATGATGGCCTCGGCCGTATCATAACGTTCGCCCGTGCCCTTCTGAGCCTGCGCGAGGAAGGTGCGGAACTGACGCGGTTCGGCATAGCGCACGGTGACCAGATGGCCGTTGCGCAAAATGAAGGCGACAGGCGTCTTGGCGGGCTCGCCGCTCTGCACGCCGACGACCGTCGTGACGGTCATGAAGACGGCGCCTTCCTCCGCATAGAGGCGAGAGGACGGTTCGATCTCTTCGAGGTCGGCGACAGCCGGGATGTCGATGCCGATATAGTTTTCGACCGTTGCGGCCTCGGCCGCGGTCGGTTCCAGAAGATCGATCCAGAGAGGCGCGCGGGCGGTGTCTGCGAAATGCGGAGAGGTGAGGTCTGCGCCATCCACGGGCACGAGCCGGTCACCCTGGGTCTTGTAGATCTGCAGCATCCTGGCTCCTTCTGCGGACGGGGAAGGGAACGCCTAGCGCCCCGTTTCGATCCGCTCAAGAGCGTGGTGTGCCGGCCTTCCTTCCGCCGTTCTTGAACGGCGCCATGCCTTTTCTGGCGAGCGCGTCGGCGCGCTCGTTCATCTCGTCGCCGGCATGGCCGCGCACCCAATGCCATTCGACATCGTGCTGCTTGATCGCAGCCGTCAGCGCCTGCCACAGATCGACGTTCTTGACCGGCTTCTTGGCGGCTGTCTTCCAGCCGTTCTTCTGCCAGTTTTTCACCCAGCTGGTGATGCCCTGGCGCAGATATTCGCTGTCGGTGTGAAGCGCGATGCGCGACGGCCGCTTGAGAGCGCCGAGCGCCTCCACCGCGGCGGTCAGCTCCATGCGATTGTTGGTGGTTTCGCCTTCGCCGCCGCAGAGCTCCTTTTCCACCCCGCGATATTGCAGAATGGCACCCCAGCCGCCCGGTCCCGGATTGCCGGAACAGGCGCCGTCGGTGTGGATGACGATGGCGTCTTTATCGGTGTCTTTATCGCTCAAAGGTCGTAGCCGTATTCGCTGCTCGAGCGGACGCTGCGGTGGAAGCGCAGCTTGCGCACGAATTCTCCCGGGTCCTTGCGCGTAACAAAGGCGCCGGGCGGTGTGGTGTTCCAGTCGTAGAGACGGGTGAGGAGAAAGCGCAACGCCCCGCCGCGCGCCAGAATGGGCAGCGCCTCGCGCTCCTCCTGGGTCAGTGGCCGGCTCTTTTCGTAAGCCGACAAGAGCGCATGCGCCTTGGTGACGTTGAAGGTCGTCTCCGGCTCAAAGCACCAGGCATTGAGGCAGATGGCGAGGTCGTAGGCGAAGAAGTCGTTGCAGGCGAAATAGAAGTCGATGAGGCCGGACAGCGCGTCGCCGAGGAAGAAGACGTTGTCTGGGAAAAGATCGGCATGGATGACGCCGGACGGGAGATCTTTCGGCCAGTTGTTTTCCAGAAAATCGAGCTCGTCGGAGAGGAAGGCGTGCAGGCTCTCGTCGGGTTCGCTTGCCGCCTCGTAAGCGCGTTCATGCAGCGGCCGCCAGTCGGCGACGGTCAGCGCATTGGCGCGATGCATCGGAAAATCGCGGCCCGCCTCGTGCATCTGGGCGAGCGCCCGCCCGAGCTCGGCGCAATGAACGGTCTGCGGCCGGCGGACCCACATCCCGTCGAGGAATGAAAAGATCGCCGCGGGCCGTCCGCCGAGTTCGCGCAGCGCCACCCCGTCGCGGCCCTTGAGCGGCGTCGGACAGACGATGCCGCGGTCCGCCAGATGTTCGAGGAGCGACAAGAAAAAGGGCAGATCCTCGGCTTTCACCCGCCGCTCATAGAGCGTCAGGATGTAGAAGCCGGCATCGGTGTGCAGAAGGTAATTCGAGTTCTCGACGCCCTCGGCGATGCCCTTGAAGGCGAGCAGCGTGCCGAGCTCGTAGTCTTTGAGGAACGCCTGAAGCTCGCCGTCCCCAATCTCCGTATAGACTGCCATCCGTGGCGTTTACGCTGCAGCCTGGTCGCGCAGGGCCCGCGGCAGCAGGAAGGTGATGTCTTCCTCCGCCGTCGTCACGAGCTCGATCTTGAGATCGAAGCGCTCGCGGAAGGCGGCGACGACTTCCTCCACCAGAACTTCCGGAGCCGAGGCGCCGGCCGTCAGTCCGACGCGGCTGATGCCGTCGAAATCGGCCCAGTCGATCTCCGCGGCGCGGTTGATCAGCATGGCCTTGGGGCAGCCCGAACGTTCGGCGACTTCGCGAAGGCGCCGGGAATTGGAGGAATTCGGTGCGCCCACGACGAGCATGCGTTCCACCGTCGGGGCGACGGCCTTCACCGCCTCCTGCCGGTTGGTGGTGGCGTAGCAGATGTCGCCCTTCTGCGGGCCGGCGATCGAGGGGAAGCGCTCCTTCAGGATCTCCACCATCTCGGCCGTATCGTCGATCGAGAGCGTCGTCTGGCTGATCCAGGAGAGGTTCTCTGGATCCTTCGGCGTGAAGGCGCGCGCGTCCTCCGGCGTCTCGATCAGGGTGACCGTGCCAGGTTCGAGCTGGCCCATCGTGCCCTCCACCTCCGGGTGGCCGGCATGACCGATGAGCACGATCTCGCGGCCGCGGCGCTCATGCAGGATCGCTTCCTTGTGCACCTTGGAAACGAGCGGGCAGGTGGCGTCGAGATAGAAGAGGTTTCGGGCGGTCGCCGCTTCCGGCACGCGTTTGGCGACGCCATGCGCGGAAAAAATCACCGGCTGCTCGGTCTCCGGAATCTCGTCGAGCTCTTCGACGAAGACGGCGCCCTTTTCCTTGAGCGTCTCCACGACGAAGCGGTTGTGCACGATCTCGTGGCGGACATAGACCGGAGCGCCGTAGCGCCTCAGCGCTTCTTCCACCACCTGGATGGCACGATCGACGCCGGCGCAGAAACCGCGCGGGGCGCAAAGATGAAGTGTGATCTGAGGTTTGGTCATGGGTCGTCCCGTTCAGGGCGAGGTAGGTCCGAGGGTGGGGTGAAGTCAAGCGTCGCCATCACCGCAGGCCCGATTGCATATCGTTTTCAGCCCTTTCGCCGCGCAGACGCGGGGCGGCAAACATGAGGAAAACCGCAACGAGCGCGATCGCGAGCCCATACCAGGTGAGCGCATATTGCAAATGGTCGTTGGGGAAAGACATGCGCGTTTCGCCTGCCTGAGGCAGGGCCGGCCCGTCGGGCGAGGCGAGAAGGTCGAGCGTCATCGGCGCGACCGGCCCGGCGAGGTCTTTGGCCGCCGAGATCGCGGCGATGGAGCGGGAGAAGAAGAGATCCTCGCCAGGCTTGTTGTCGGGAGTGAGCCAGGTCGGCGGATCGTCGGGGCGGATGAGGCCGGAAATCTCGACGGTGCCCTCCGGCGGTGGCGCCCATTCCGCCCGATCCGGCACGAAGCCGCGATTGACGAGAACCGTGCCCCCGGCATCGCGGGCAAACGGTGTCATGATCCAGGCGCCGGGGCCGGAGGCGGGGCCGCGCGCATCGCCGAGCGGCAGGCTCGTGAAGACGCGCACTTCCTTTTCCGGCAGGTAATGGCCCGAAAGCGCGATGCGGCGGTAATGCAGATCGGCGATGTCGCCGGTGAAGATCGCCTCCTCCGGCACGGGCGGCAGCGAGGGCCGCTCCGCCACCTGCGCGATCAGGTCTTCTTTCCAGGCGAGACGCCGGAGCTGCCAGTTGCCGAGCGAGACGAGGATGGCGACGGCGACGATCACGAGAACGCCGGGGACGAGGAGGCGGCGGAGGCTCCTCATTGGCCGCTGCGGTCGATTTCGCCTTCTTTCGCTTTGTTGGCGTATTGCAGCGCCACGGCCAGACCTTTGAGCGGCCTCAGCAGGACGAGGCAGAGAACGAGAACGATCGGCAGCCACAAAACGATGTGCACCCAGAAGGGCGGGGTATAGGCGAGCTCCACGATGACGGCGGCGCCCGACACCAGAAAGCCGACGAACGTCATGGCGAAAAAGGCTGGCCCGTCGGCGGAATCGGCAAAGCCATAGCCGAGCCCGCAAGCGGGACAGGCCTCTTTGAGCTTCAAGAAGCCGTCGAAGATGCTCGCCTGACCGCAGCGCGGGCAGCGCCCCCGAAGTCCGGCCGAAACCGGATCGGGAGATTTGGTCGGGATCGCCTCGGGCATCATGACATCAAAGGATGGTCCGGCGGACCATCCCTCCTTGTGTGTGAATTCAGTGCGTGACCGCGCCGGCCGTTCCCCACACATAAATGCAGGCGAAGAGGAAGAGCCAGACGACGTCGACGAAATGCCAGTACCACGCGGCCGCCTCGAAACCGAAATGCTTCTCCGGCGTGAAGTCGCCGCGCATCGCCCGCCACAGGCAGACGGCGAGGAAGATGGTGCCGACGATGACATGGAAGCCGTGGAAGCCGGTCGCCATGAAGAAGGTCGCGCCGTAGATGTTGCCGCCGAAGGAGAAGGCGGCCTCGGAATATTCGTAGGCCTGCACGCAGGTGAAGAGGACGCCGAGGACGAGGGTGGCCGCGAGGCCCCATTTGAGCCCGCGCCGATCGTTCACAAGCAGCGAGTGATGCGCCCAGGTGACGGTCGTGCCCGAGGTCAAAAGGATCAGCGTATTGAGAAGCGGCAGATGCCAAGGATCGAAGACTTCGATGCCCTCAGGCGGCCAGGTGCCGCCGGTCAGTTCCGCGCGCATCGGCTGAACGGCTTCTCCGGCATAAAGGCTCGCATCGAAGAAGGCCCAGAACCAGGCGACGAAGAACATCACCTCCGAGGCGATGAACAGGATCATGCCGTAGCGCAGATGCAGGGAGACGACGCCGGTGTGATGGCCCTGATGGCTTTCCTTGATGACGTCGCCCCACCAGCCGATCATCGTGATCAGGACGCCGAGCAGCCCTGGAGCGATCCAGTAGACGCCCGCTCCTTTCATCGCGGCGATGGCGCCGAGTGCGAGTGCGAAAGCCGACACGGAGCCGACGAACGGCCACGGGCTGGGGTCCACCAGATGGTAGTCGTGGTTCTTGGCGTGGGCCTCTGCCATCGTTTCCTCTCTTGCAGGATCGCCGCTTCGGGCGCCCGATTGGTTACAGCTGTGCCGACGGGTTGTCGGCAGGCGCCTGCGCCACCGGCTCCGTCGGATTTTTCTCAGGGTAGAAGGTGTAGGACAGCGTGACGGTCGTGATCGGATCCATGTCCGTGTCTTTCACGAGCGCCGGGTCCAGGAAGAACTGCACCGGCATTTCCGCTTCTTCGCCGGGCTCCAGCCGCTGCTCGGTGAAGCAGAAGCAGGCGATCTTGTTGAAATAGGCGCCGGTCTGATCGGGGGCGACGTTGAACGCCGCCGTGCCGACCGTGGTGCTGTCTGAGAGATTCTTGGCGCGGTATTTGATGAAATAGGTCTCGCCGACCTTGGCGCGGATGGAAGCCTGCTCCGGCTTGAAGCTCCACGGCAGCCCGACGACATTGGAATCGAAGCGCACGGTGATGACGCGGTCGACGATCTCTTGTGATCCGGCGCTGGCGCGCTGCGTGGTGCCGCCATAGCCGGTGACGGAGCAGAAGATGTAATAGAGCGGCACGGCCGCATAGGCGGCGCCGACCATCCCCACCGCGACGCCGGCGAGAATGACGCCGACGAAGAGGTTGCCGCGTTTCTTCTTGTCAGCCATCAGCCGCCTCCTGCGAGGTTGGGTCCGATCCGAATGATGGTGATGGCGTAGAAGACGACCACGAGAGCCGCCAGAATGAGGCCGATGGCGACCGAACGGCGGCGCCGGCTGCGCTTCTGTTCTTCGGTGAGCTGGATGCGGTCTTCAGACATGGACATGTTGCTCATGCGCTTACGAGCCTCTCGAGTGCCGGGGCGAGCGCCGCGTCGAGCATCAACATGGCGAAGAGAACGAAGAGATAGACGATCGAATAGCCGAAGGCCTTCTTCGCCGCTCCATGCTCGGCTTCCTTTTCGCGCAGCACCTTGAAGGCGTGGAAGATGAAGAGGGTGCCGAGCACGATCGCCGCCCCGCCGTAGAAGGGGCTCGCAAAGCCGAGCGCGAAGGGGGCGACGCCGAGCGGCGCGAGAATGAGGGTATAGGCGAAAATCTGCCGCCGCGTGGCGCGCTCGCCATGCGTGTTGGGCAGCATCGGGACGCCGGCCCGTCCGTAATCCTCCTGCACGAAGAGGGCGAGCGCCCAGAAATGCGGCGGCGTCCACAGCAGGATGATGAGGAAGAGAAGGACGGGGTAAAGCGTGACGTCGCCCGTCACGGCCGCCCAACCGATCATCGGGGGGAGAGCGCCCGCCGCCCCGCCGATGACGATGTTCTGTGCGGTAAACCGCTTCAGGAACATCGTGTAGATGACGCCATAGAAGAAGATGGTGAAGGCGAGGAGCGCCGCCGCGAGCCAGTTGACGGCGAGCCCCAGCGTCATCACGGAGAAGATCGAGAGCGTGAGGCCGAACGTATAGGCTTCCGCCGTGCTGACGCGGCCCATCGGGATCGGCCGTGAGCGCGTGCGCTTCATCAGCCCGTCGATATCGACCTCATAGGCCATGTTGAGGACACCGGAGGCGCCGGCGCCGACCGCGATGGCGACGACACCGATCGCGGCGAGGACCGGATGCAGATGCCCCGGCGCGACCACCATGCCGGTGAGCGCGGTGAAGATCACGAGCGACATCACCCGAGGCTTCATCAGGGCGAAGTAATCGCCGGGCTTTGCCGTCATCACAAGGGCGGGATCGACCGCCGGGCTCATCTCGTTCGCTGCTCTGGCCACGCATTCCTCGTCGTTTCTTGCTGGTGCCGGCCCCGCGGTGTTGCCGGGCCGGTCCATTCGCAAGGCAGAGGCGGTTCGCCCGCTTGCCGGAGGTCTAGCCCTCAGCCCCGCGAGGGGCGGGCCGGACGCTCATGCCGTCATTTGATCCGCGGCAGCTCTTCCCACTGGTGGAAGGGCGGCGGGGACGGCAGCTGCCATTCCAGGGTCGTCGCGCCCGGTCCCCACGGATTGGGTCCCGCGACCCGCTTCTTGGAGAAGGCTTCGAAGATCCCATAGAGGAAGATTAGGACGGCGATGCCGGAAAGGTAGGAACCGATCGACGACACGTAGTTCCAGCCGGCGAATGCGTCCGGGTAATCGATGTAGCGGCGCGGCATGCCGGCGAGGCCAAGGAAATGGTGCGGCATGAACACCATGTTGACGCCGATGAACGTCACCCAGAAATGGGTTTTCGCGATCACCGAATTGTACATGTAGCCGAACATTTTCGGGAACCAGTAATACCAGCCCCCGAAGATGGCGAAGACCGCGCCGAGCGACAGCACGTAGTGGAAGTGCGCGACGACGAAATAGGTGTCGTGCAGCGAGCGGTCGAGACCGGCATTGGCGAGCTGCACGCCCGTCACGCCGCCGATGGTGAAGAGGAAGATGAATCCGACCGCCCACAGCATCGGCGTGCGGAACGAAATCGAGCCGCCCCACATCGTCGCGATCCAGGAGAAGATCTTCACGCCCGTCGGCACCGCGATCACCATCGTGGCGAAGGTGAAATAGGCCTGCGTGTCGACGTCGAGACCGACCGTGTACATGTGGTGCGCCCACACGATGAAGCCGACCGCGCCGATCGCCACCATGGCATAGGCCATGCCGAGATAGCCGAAGATCGGCTTGCGCGAGAAGGTGGAGACGATGTGCGAGACGATGCCGAAGCCCGGCAGGATGAGGATGTAGACCTCCGGGTGACCGAAGAACCAGAAGAGATGCTGGTAGAGGATCGGATCACCGCCGCCCGACGGGTCGAAGAAGGTGGTACCGAAGTTGCGGTCCGTCAAAAGCATGGTGATGGCGCCTGCGAGCACCGGCAGTGACAGAAGCAGAAGGAAGGCGGTCACCAGCACCGACCAGGCAAACAGCGGCATCTTGTGCAGCGTCATGCCCGGGGCGCGCATGTTGAAGATGGTGGTGATGAAGTTGATGGCGCCGAGGATCGACGAAATGCCGGCGATGTGCAGCGCCAGAATGGCGAAGTCCATGGCCGGTCCCGGCGAGCCGTAGGTGGAGAAGGGCGGGTAGATGGTCCAGCCCTGACCGGCGCCGTAGCCGCCCGGATTTCCCGGCACGAACATGGAGATGAGCAAGAGGATGAAGGCCGGCGGCAGGAGCCAGAAGGAGATGTTGTTCATCCGCGGGAAGGCCATGTCCGGCGCGCCGATCATGATCGGTACGAACCAGTTGCCGTAGCCGCCGATCATCGCCGGCATGACCATGAAGAAGATCATGATCAGGCCGTGCGCGGTGGTGAAGACGTTGTACATCTGCTTGCCGCCGTCGAGGGCGGCACCCGCATCGTAGCCGTAGACCATCTGGGCGAGCCCGTGGAAGATCTGGATGCCCGGCTCCTGCAGCTCCATGCGCATGACGACGGAAAGGCCGCCGCCGATGATCCCCGCCATGATGGCGAAGATCAGATACATCGTGCCGATGTCTTTGTGATTGGTGGAATAGACGTAGCGTTTCCATCCGGTTGGATGGTCGTGCGCCTCATGTACCGCAGCAGCGTTCGCCATAGGGGTCGTATCCTCTGATAGGTTCGCGGGCGCGCCTCAGCGCAGCGCCACCTTGTCGTCGTTGTCTTGGTTTTCCTGTTCGATCGCCTGGGCGAGAGACTGGTTGGCCCCCTCGATGTCATCCACAGCTTGGCTCGCCCATTGCTGGAATTGATCCTTCGAGACGACGCGCATGGCGATCGGCATGAAGGCGTGATCCTTGCCGCAGAGTTCCGAGCACTGGCCGTAGAAGAGGCCTTCGCGGTTGGCCTTGAAGTAGGTCTCGTTGAGGCGCCCCGGCACCGCATCGATCTTGATGCCGAAGGGCGGCATGGCGAAGGAGTGAATGACGTCGGCCGAGGTCACCTGCACGCGCACGAAGGTGTCGACAGGCACCACCACGGGATTGTCGACGGAGAGGTTGCGCACACCGTTCTCCGGCAGATCCTCGTCGGGGATCATGAAGGCCTGAAAGCTGATCTCGTCGGTGATGCCGTTCGACTTGCTGTCGTCGTCGATGCCGTATTCGTAGCCCCAATACCATTGGTGGCCGGTGACTTTGACGGTGAGGAACTTGTCCGTCTCGGGGTTGTATTCCGAGTAGATTTTGGAGGGATCGAACTGGCCGTAGAGCAGCCGGAAAGACGGAACGGCGATCAGAACGAGGATCAGAACCGGCAGCACCGTCCACAGAACTTCGATCGTGGTGTTGTGGGCGAAGCGGGCGGGTTCGGGATTGCGCTTGGCGTTGAAGCGGACGGCGCACCAGGCCATCAGCCCGAAGACGAAAACGCAGACCGCCAGCATAATGGCGAGCGTGTACCAGGCAAACCAGTCGACATATTGTGCGACTTCACTCGCGGCTTCCTGCAGATTGACCTGCCAATTGAATGGTCCGCTGTCGACCGGCTGCGCCAGCGCTTGGGAACCGAGGGCGAAAAGCCCCGACAACGCGCCGAAAGTTCGAGCCAGAGCTCTCATGAACACCTCTTCATCTTTCTCCGCCACAGAAAGACCATCTAGGCGGGGTCCGTTCACCAGCCAGTGCAAGAAACGGCCTCGGCTGCAAGGTTTGTTTGGAACAGACCTAAACTCCGTCAATGCCAGGGAGGCCAACTTCCGCACATCTGCGGCATTTTCGCCATCATGTGCGGCATTTTGGCCTGCGGCTCAAGAGGCGATGCTGCGTGCAGCCATTTCTTGAATGGCCATCGGCGGTCTGGTACCGCTCAATCCCGATTCGGAACCGGCGGTCGGGGCCCGCCACCTTGAGAAGGTTGATCTCAGTTGCGCTTTCCCGCTTTCCTGCTGTCCGCCCTTATTCTTGGGGCCGCCGTCTTGCTTCCGGCCGCGGCCGAAGCCCAGGGCACCGTCAAATCCAAGCATGGCGACTGGGAGGTGCGTTGTGACACCCCTCCCGGCGCGCAGAACGAGCAATGCGTCGTGATGCAGTTCGTCACCGCCGAAGACCGGCCGAATGTCGGCCTCACGGTGATCGTGCTGAAGACCGCCGACAAGCAGGCGCGCATCCTGCGCGTTCTGGCGCCGCTCGGCGTTCTCCTGCCGCGAGGTCTCGGCCTCAGGATCGATGACGATGATCTGGGCTCTGCCGGTTTCGTGCGCTGCCTGCCCAATGGCTGCGTGGCCGAGGTCATCATGGACGATGATCTGTTGAAAAAGATGCAGAGCGGCACGAACGCGACGTTCATCATCTTTCAGACGCCGGAGGAGGGGATCGGCATTCCGATCGCGCTGGCCGGCTTCAAGGACGGCTACGCCGAGCTTCCCTGAAGATCTTGGGATTTCCGGAGGCCGCCGACAGGTGCGGGGGCTCAAACGGTGATTGAGGCGTCGCTCCAAACGACGCCTCTTTTTGTATGATCCGAGAGCGGAGCGACGTCAGGCGCGTTCGCGGCGGCCCGTGCGTTTCCGGCCTTCCCCGCCTTCCTCACGCGGCGGAGCAACCAGCGGACCGATCAGCTCTTCGATATGGGCGCGGTCTGGCCGCTCGCCGCGATTGTGGCTGTCGATGGCCGTGCGGATCGCGACGAGATGCTCCGGCGTGGTGCCGCAGCAGCCGCCGACGATGCGCGCGCCGGCATCCATGGCGAGATGGGTGTAGCTCGCCATCAATTCCGGCGTGCCGGAATAATGCACATGGTCGCCCTTCACCTGCGGGATGCCGCAATTCGCCTTGGCGATCACCGTGAAGCCGTTCTTCTGGGCCTCCATGGCGAGAACGGAGACGAGAAGATCCGAGGCTCCGACGCCGCAATTGGCTCCGAAAGCCTCCGGCGCCTGTGACAGGCCGTCGAAGACTTTTGCGAGATCTTCCGGCTTCAGCCCCATCATGGTGCGTCCGGCCGTGTCGAAGCTTGCCGTCGCCGTGTAGGGCATGCCGGCGTTGATGGCGCCTTCGGCCGCGGCGCGGATTTCTTCCACGGACGACATCGTCTCGATCCAGCAGATATCGGCGCCGCCGGCCTTCAGCCCCTTGGCCTGCTCTGTGAAGGCTTCGATCGCCGCGTCCATCGTCAGCTCGCCGAGCGGGATGAAGAGCTCGCCGGTCGGGCCCATCGAACCCGCGACGACGACCTCGCGGCCCGTCGCGTCGGCGGCTTCGCGCGCGATCTCGGCCGCCAGCTTGTTGAGCTCGAAGACGCGGTCCTGGGCGTTGTGCAGCTTCATCCGGAAGCGATTGGCACCAAAGGTATTGGTGAGGATGATGTCGGAGCCCGCGCCGAGGAAGCCGTCATGCAGCTTGCGGATTCGGTCGGGATGGTCCGCGTTCCACAATTCCGGCGGATCGCCGGCCGTCAGCCCCATCTGAAAGAGGTTTGTGCCGGTCGCGCCGTCCGCCATGAGGACGTCTTTGCGGGCAAGAAGCTCTTGCAGTTTCGCCATCTTCGATCTCACGCTTGCTTTGCGGACCGCATGAAACACCTCCGCCCGCCGCCGGCAAGGGGCGCCCCGCCATATTTGATCCCGCGTTGGGTCTCAAATCGCTCTGGAACGGTGCGCGCCGGGCTGCGTTGGCGCAGCGACGGGCGCCCTCCGGCGGTGCCGTATCTCAAGGAGATTTCATCAATGAAGAAGATTCTGACAACGCTGGCGATCGCTGCGGGTCTGGCCATGCCGACGGCCGCCCTCGCGCAGGATGGCGTCGAAATCGGCTCGCTCGATTGCCTCGTCGAAGGCGGTGGCGGTTTCATCATCGGCTCGACCAAGAATCTCACCTGCACCTACACGCCGACGGATGGCAGCCAGAAGGAGAGCTATGCCGGCACGGTGAAGAAGTTCGGTCTCGACGTTGGCGTCACTGAGGAGAGCTTCATCAAATGGCTCGTCTTTGCTCCGACCGGCTACGACTACGCGCAAGGCGCGCTCGCCGGTGATTATGCGGGTGTCGGCGCCGAGGCGACCGTCGGCGGCGGCGTCGGCGCCAATGTTCTGGTCGGCGGTTCCGAGAAGAGCATCACCCTGCAGCCGGTCAGCGTGCAGGCACAGAAGGGCCTGAACCTCGCAGTCGGGTTCCAGTCGTTCACGCTGCGTCCGCTCATTCAGTAATCTTTCGCGCATCGTTTCGGCGCACTGCTTTTCGAGGCCGCCGGGGTCGTTCCCGGCGGCCTTGCCATGTCTGCTGCGACGCTTGACGGGGCTGACATCTCCCGCGCCCTATGCTGAGGCGGTGGCAGAGATGAGACGCGCCGAGGACGGACCATGCGGAAAATCGTCGTGCTTTTTGCGCTTCTGGGCCTGGGGATAGGTCGGCCGGCACTCGCCCAGCAGGTCGATCTCGAGGGGTATTTCATCGCCCTGAACGCCTGCGAGGCGACGCAGAAAAAGACGAGCGACAATCCGGGCGGGATCCGGCTCGAGATCATGCGCGCCTACAAAATGCTCGCGCGCAACGATACGCCGGGCACGCATTACCGCGTCGAGGTGCCGGGAGCGCCGGAGAGCGAGGCGCGCTGGGTGCCGATGGATTGCGGAGTTTTCGCGCCCGAGACGGCTCTTGTCGGTGAGCCTCAGCCTTCTCAAGACGGGACCGAGACCGCAAAGGACACGACCGCGGGAAACGAGACGGCCGAGCAGGCGCAAAGCGGCTTTGCTCCCGACAGTCTTGGATACGTGCTCGCGGCCTCCTGGCAGCCGGGCTTTTGCAAGACCGAGGCAGGGCAGGACAAGCCGGAATGCCGGCTTCTGCGGCCCGGCCGTTTCGATGCCCTGCATTTTTCTCTGCACGGCCTGTGGCCCGACGATCTCTCCGACAAGGCGATCTATCCCTGCTATTGCGACCCGGGTCCTGCCGTCGCCTGCACGCAGAACCGGCCTCCAGCCGAGACGATCGAGCTCGATCCGGATCTCCTGGCGGCCCTTGCCGTGGTCATGCCAGGGGTTCAATCGGGCTTGCATCGCCATGAATGGAGCAAGCACGGCACCTGTTACGAGGACGATGTGACGGGCGACGACCAGGATTCGAACCCCAACGAGTATTACCGCGAATCCCTGTCGCTGATGGCGCAGCTCAACAATTCGCGGGTCTGGGAGCTGTTTGCCCGAAATGCCGGCAAAGAGCTCTCGCGCGATCAGATCGAAGAGGCCTTCGACAGCTCGTTCGGCGAGGGCGCCGGCCAGCGCGTCATCGTGCGCTGCGACGAGGCGACCGGCGACATCACCGAATTGTGGATCTCGCTCAAGGGCCACATCGACGAGAGGCCGGATCTCGCAAAGCTGATCGACGCGGCGCCGCCGGCGGCGAACTCGAACCGGGAAGAAAGCTGTGCGAGCGGCCTGGTCGTCAAGGTGGAATGATCAGCTCACGCCGACATACCGCCCGGGGCGGTGGTTGATGGCGAGGATGAAGTTGAGCACGGCGGCGCCGAGGAGCGAGAGAAGCACGCGATCGGCATCGACGACGAAAAGCGCGATGACCATGATCGTCGCGTCGATGGCAAGCTGCACATAGCCCGCCCGCAGACCGTAATTGTCCTGCAGATAGACCGACAGGATGTTGACGCCGCCGAGCCCGGCGCGGTGGCGAAAGAGTGCCAGAAGCCCCATGCCGATGAGAATGCCGCCCATGATCGCGGCATAAAGCGAGTTGATCTCGCCAAGCCCGATCCATTGCGGTGTCAGGCGCGCAAACAAGGAGACGAGGCCGACGGCGATGAAGGTGGCGATGGTGAAGCGCCATCCCATGCGCCCGACGGCAAGTGCGTAAAACGGCAGGTTGACGACGAAGAAGGCGATCGGGAACGGAATCCCCGTCGCATACTGGATGAGGAGCGAGATGCCTGCCGTGGATCCCGTCAGAAGCGTCGCCGTCGAATAGATCGAAAGGCCGAGCGCCACGAGCAGCGTACCGATGAGAAGTGCCAGAGCATCTTCGTAGAGCCGGTGCTTATGGGCGGGAGGCTGATCGGTCATGTGAGGTTCTGAGCCGTGTTTCGAGACAGAGGAGGGTGGTCGCGTTCTCTCGGTCAAGCAAGCGACGTGCCGGTCCGCTCCTGCCGTTTCCGGTCCGAGTTCCCCGTCCGCTGCGGGGCAAGGATGCACGTTTTTGCGCTAGACGTGATGCGGGAAGCGGGCAAGAACCTTTCGCGCCGAAACGCCCCATTGCGGCCGTGCCTTGCTCGTAACTTGCCGGCTGTCATGGCGAGCTAGGTGATTCCCGTCACAGCCATGCTAAATTTGCTGTCCAGGAAGACTTCTGCGCGTTGGGCCGGCCGGTTGCCGCCCGCGCGCTTTTGCCGGGCGCCGTCGCCCGAAGGATATGTGCCGCTACGGCGGAGAGAGAGTGAGCATTGTCATGACGCGTGAGACCGAGATGCGGCCCCACCCCAAGGCTTTGGAAGCGCAGGAGCTGATGGCGCGCGGACGCCTGAGCCGTCGCGCCTTCATCCGCATCGCCGCCTTGACGGGAATGTCGGCGGCCGCTGCTTACGCCGTGGCGGGCCTGCCGACCCCGGTCTATGCGCAGACGATCGGCAACGTGCCCTTTCAGAATCCGGACGACGACCCGCAGGAAGGCGGCATCATCAAGGTCGGCATGCAGGTCCAGAAAATGGACGATCCGGCCATCTATGCGTGGACGGAGGCATCCAACCAGACCCGGCATATTCTCGAATATCTGACCTATACGACGCCGGACAACGTCACCCATCCGATGCTGGCGGAAAGCTGGGAAGCCTCCGACGATCTGACCGAATGGACGTTTTATCTCCGCCGCGGTGTGCGCTGGCACAACGGCGAGGAGCTCGTCGCCGACCACATCCGCTTCAACGTCGAGCGCTGGTGCGATCCGGCGCTCGGCTCCTCCAATCTCGGTCTCGCCTCGATCGCGGCGATGCTGGAAGAGGTGGAATCCGACGAGAAGGCTGAGGGTGAGGATGCCGCTCCGAAGCGTGTGAAGAGGCTGCGCGAGGATGCCGTCGAGGTGGTTGACGACCACACCATCCGTTTCAAGCTGTCGCGGCCCGTGCTCTCCTTCCCCGAGGATATGTACAATTATCCGACGGCCATCGTGCATCCGAGCTTTAAGGCGCCTTTTTCGGACAATCCGATCGGCACCGGTCCGTTTGCTCTGGCAGAGCTTGTCGTCGGCCAGCGCTGCATCCTGAAGCGCGTGCGCGAGATCGGCGAGGAGCCGTTCCAGTATTGGGGCGGCGCGGTGTTTCTCGACGAAATCCACTATTACGACGTGCCGGAAGAGACCCAGCTCACGAGCTTTGCCTCCGGCGACATCGACGCGATCTTCGAATTCGGCGTCGAGCAGATGGAGCTCGCCCAGGCGCTCGACGGGAACATTCTTTCGACCCGCACAGCGCAAACGCTCTGCCTGCGCTTCCAGGTCGATCAGGAGCCCTGGACCGACAAAAGAGTGCGCCAGGCGTTCGTCAAAGCCTGTGACAATGCCGCGATGCTTCCGCAGGTTTTTCCCGAGAGCGGCGATGTCGGCTGGAACCACCATGTCTCGCCGCTCCATCCGGAATATTTCCCGCTGCCGAACCTCGATCGCGATGTCGAGGCTGCGAAAGCTCTCCTCGCCGAGGCGGGGCAGGAGAACCTCGAAGTCACCGTGGCTTGCGGCAAGACCGACGGCCCCTGGCAGCAGACGGTCTGCGAGATCGTCCGCGATCAGGTGAAGGAAGCCGGCATCACCTTGAACATCAACATCATGGCGACGGCGAAATACTGGGAGATCTGGAAGGACACGCCCTTCGGCGCGACACAATGGACGCACCGCCCGCTCGGCACCATGGCTCTGTCTCTCGGCTACCGAACCGGCGTGCCCTGGAACGAGACGCATTATTCCAATCCGGAATTCGATGCCGCGCTCGACGAGGCGGAAACGATTTTGGATGCGCAGAAGCGCAAGGCCGCCATGGAGAAGGTGGAAAAGATCCTTCAGGACGATGCAGTGATGGTCCAGCCGATCTTTCGCCCGGTCTACACGATCTCCTCCAAGAAAGTGCACGGCTACCCCGCGCATCCGAGCCAGTACCATCAGTTCAACAAGGTCTGGATCGAGCGTTGAGGCCCTGAGGCGGCGGCCTGCGGGTCCCGCTCGCCTCGGATCGCGTCTCCCTCTCTCGGGCTTGGTGAGATCTGCCATGCGCTGACGGCGTATCTCGGCATCGAATGCCGCGGTGCCTGCGGTGGCAATCTGCGCTATGCGGCCGCCTTCGAAGGGTTTGAACGGGCAGCCGGACGCCGTTCCCGCCGTGAACCTGCAGCAGCGCGGCGTGAGGGCCGCATCGACGCTCCCGAAATGAGGATTGCAATGCTATCCTGCCAGAATGTCGCATCAGACGACGATGGGAGGGGCACCAATGCTGGGAACCACGATGAATCAGGTCGCCGATTTTGCTGACATTCCGGTCGTTTTCGGCCAGGGACGTGCGATGCGGATCGCGCAGGACGTGTCGGCGCTCGTCGGTGAGGCTGCGAACGTCCTGCTTGTCGCCGATTCCGGCCTGCGTCCGCACGGCCATATTCTCTGCCTCGAAGAGGCGCTCCTGGGCGCCGGCCATCAGCTGGCGATCTACGACGACGTCTCCGGCGAGCCGACGGAAGCTCAGGTGGCCGAAGCCGTTGCTGCCGGGTCCGGCGATTGGACGAAGCTCGTCATCGCGCTTGGCGGCGGTTCGGCGATCGATCTCGGCAAGATCACCGCGGCGATGCTCGCCAATCCGGGCGAGGTGACGCGCTACCGCATGGCGGAGATGCCGTTTGCCGCCAAGGCCATTCCTTTGATTGCCATGCCGACCACCTCCGGCAGTGGTGCCGAGTTCACCGCGACGGCCGATCTTCTGGCCAGTGACGGCACCAATTACTGGTATCGCGCGCCGGAGCTGATGCCCGCGCTCGTGCTTCTCGATCCCGAACTGGTCTGCACGCTTCCGGGAGTCCCAACGGCGACCACCGGCATTGATGCCCTGGTGCACGCGGTGGAAGCGGCGACCGGACGGAGGGCGAGCCGCGAAAGCCAGGCGGCTGCGCTCTCCGCCATCTGGCTTATTTGCGAGAACCTGCCCGTTGTGATGAGCGAGCCCGACAATCTCTCGGCCCGCGCCGGCATGATGCAGGGAGCGGCCTTGGCCGGGATCGCGATTGAGAAAACGGGAACCGGGCTTGCCCACAATATCGGCTATGCACTGGGCGCACTCGCTCCCATCCCGCATGGTCTTGCGGTCGGCATCGGCATGGCGGCGACGGCCGAATGGTCGGCGGAGGGAAACCCGGACGGCTTTGCGGCCGTTGCGGAGGCGATGGGCGTCGAACGAAAGCCCGAGGCCTTTGCGCCGGCCTTTCGTGCCCTTTGCGCCGAGATCGGCTTGTCGCTCGACCCGCCGGCATTGTCCGGCATTTCCGTCGAAGCGCTTGCTGCGCGCATGGGTGCGGAGGAAAACGCCCCGATGTTGGAGGCGAACACTCGCTTCATCGGCGATCGCGACCTGCCGCAGCTCGCGGCGCGGGTGCTTCACAAGGCGGCCCGAAACGCGGCGTGATGCGTCAGAGGCGCGGCAGCTGCCTGCGCCTCACTTCACGCTGAGTGTGAGCTCCCAGGCCCTGCCGGCATCGACGAGCCATTCGACCATCGCCTCGCCGTAGCTGCGCGCGACCGCGATGTCGAAGCAATCTTCAGCCTGGCGCAGCACGAGGACGTCGAACGCGGCCATCTTGGTCTGGGCGGCACCGCCCGGCGGCAGCGTGTCGAAATCGAGAGCAATGCCGTGGGCGAGGAGGTTTGCCGCAGGCGCGCCAGCCAGGCGTACGATGCTGAAGCCGTGGCTGAGATCGGTCAGCGTGCCCGATCGGCCGATCGCTTTCTTGAGCTGATCGGCAATGCCATCGGTATCGCTCAACAGCATCAGCCGGCCGACGCCCAGCGACACCAGCATGCCATGGGCATTGTCGACAAACGTGCCATTGTCGGGCATCGGCAGCTCCGTCACCTCTGACAACGCATTGGCGAAGTCGAGGGCGGTGGAAAGCCACGCCTGCATCTGCACGATGACCGCCGGGCGAAATTCGGTGAGCGTGAGGGGCGCGGAGGTCGCCGGTTTCGTACGTGCCAATGCGTGAAGCGCCGATTGTCTTTCGATCGACGCGGGCTTTTTGGCGGTGTTCGTTTCCTCAGCCATTGGGGCGGCTCCCGTCGGGATCGTAGAATTGCGGGTCCACGACCCGCACCCGGTTATGTGTCCCGCGCAGGGGATCGGCCGCGTAGAGAACCTCTTCGTGCCGTTCCCGCCCACCGCGCAGGAGCGCCAGCGCGATATGGCTCTTCATGGCCGGGCTGTAGGTCGCCGAGGTGATGTGCCCTTCGGACTCGCCCGGCTTCTCCGCACTTTCGCCTTTGACGAGATGCGCGCCGGCCTGGACGATTGCGCCGTCGAGCGCCACAAGGCCGACGAGTTGCTGGCGGTCTTGCGAGGTCAGCGCCTCGCGCAAGGCGAGCGGCCGGCCGACGCAGTTCTTCTTTTTCGACAGGATTTTTTCCATGCCGAAATCTTCAAGGCTCCGACGCCCGTCGAACTCCGCTGCGCCGGGATAGCCCTTCTCGATGCGCAGAATGTCCATCGCCTCCATGCCATAGGGCGAGACGTCGAGATCCTTTCCCTTCTCCAGAAGATGCTTCCAAAGGAAGACGCCGTGATCGGCGCCGATATAGATCTCGTAGCCGTCTTCCCCGGATGAGGAGAGCCGCGCCACGATGACGGGGAGATCGCTGATCGTGGCACGATGCACGTCCCGGTACGGGAAGGCACGATTGTCCGTCTCCCGGCCTTCCACGACGCGGCTGGCGAGCGTGCGCGATTTCGGACCGGAGACGGCGATGCCGGCATAGTGCTCGGTGACGGACGTCACGGTGACGCGCAGATCAGGCCATGCGATGGCAAGCAGGAACTCCAGATGCGTCACCACCGTCTCCGCTTTTGCGGCCGGAGTGGTGAGCAGGAAATGGTCTTTGGAGAGACGGAAGGCCGTGCCCTCGGCGAAGATAAGACCATCCTCGCGCAGCATGACGCCATAACGCGTCTGCCCGGTCGTCAGGTTGGAGAAGAGGTTGGTGTAGACGCGGTCGAGGAAGGCCGCCGCGTCGGGGCCCGCGACATCGATTTTGCCGGTGGACGAGATATCGGCGATGCCGACCGCTTCGTGCACATGGGTGGCCTCGCGCAATGCAGCCTTCTCCGCGGCTTCGCCGGGCCTCGGATAGGCGCGGGGCTCCATCCACAGGCCTGAGGCTGCCATCGGCGCCCCGGCCGCGACATGCGTGGCGTAAAGTGGTGAGCGCCGCACCGGGCGCATCTGTGCTCCGCGGGCGCGTCCGGCGAGCGTGCCGAGCGGCACGGGTACGAAAGGCGGGCGGAAGCGCGTCGTGCCGGCCTCGGACATCGGCACCTCGCGGGCCTCCGCCAGAATGGCGAGGCCTGTGACGTTCGAGGTCTTGCCCTGATCGTTCGCCATGCCGAGCGTCGTGTAGCGCTTCACATGCTCCGGGCTCTCAAAGCCCTCCCGTGCGGCAAGCCGGATATCTTCCGCGGTGACATCGTGCTGAAGGTCGACGAAGGCCTTGTCGAATTTGCCGAACCGACGGCCCGCAGGGGCTTTCACCTCAAACAGGGGTTTGAGCCCACCATCCTCGACGGATGCCCGCAGATTGCCGCCGCGGCTGTCCACCTTGAAGGAGGGGAGCGGGCAACGCAGGCCGAGGAGTTCGCAGGAGGCCTGCCCCGCGACCGCGCCTTGTTTCAAGACTTCGCCGAGGCGCGCCGCGCCGATCATCGCGCCGGCGGGCACCCAGGCCTCGCGCTGTGTGCCCGGCACGAAGGCGGCGATGTCTGCGTTCCAGGTGGGGGCGCCGCCGGCCTGGCTCGCAAGATTGATGACGGGGTTGCTGCCGCCGGAGACAAGCAGCGTGTCGCATTCGAGCGTGGTCGTCTCGCCGCTGCCGTCGGCGGCCATGATGACCGCCTTCTCGAGCTGCTTCTTGCCCTGAGCCGCGATGACGACATGGCCAGTGAGAAGGCGCGCGCCTGTTTGTTCGAGCGGCTCCGTCAGCTCATCCGGCAAGTCCTCGCGCGGATCGACGATGGCGGCGATCTGCAGCCCCTCTTCGACAAGGGCGGCTGCATTGAGCCATGCTTGGTCGTTGTTGCAGAAGAGAACGGCCTGCCGGCCGACCATGACGCCGAAGCGGCGCGCATAGGCGAGCGCGGCGGAGACGAGCATCACGCCCGGCCGGTCGTTGCCGGCAAAGACGATCGGACGCTCGTAAGAGCCGGTGGCGAGCACCACCTGCCGGGCCTGCAGCCGCCAGTGGCGCGCCCGCGTGAGACCGCCGGCGCTGCAATCCTCGAAGGCGGCGAGCACATTGGCGTCATAATAGCCCCAGACATTGGTCTGCCGCAGAACCCGCACATTGGGCATGGTGTCGAGCTCGTCGGCCGCTTCCTTCGCCCAGTCGAGCGCCGCCGTGCCGTTGATGCGCGCATCGTCGAGATCGATTGCACCGCCTAAGACGTGCCCTTCATCGGCGATGAGGACGCGGGCGCCGACGCGCCCTGCTGTCAGCGCCGCGGCAAGCCCGGCCGGACCACCGCCGACGACGAGGAGATCGGCAAAGGCATTGGCGCGTTCGTAGCGTGCCGGATCGGGCGACAGGCTCGCCCGGCCCATGCCGGCGGCGGCGCGGATCGACGGCTCGTACCACATCCACGAGCGCTTCATCGGCCCCATGAAGGTCTTGTAGTAGAAGCCGGCGCCGAAGAAGGGAGCGAAAACCTGGTTGATGGCGCCGAGATCTCGGTCGACGGAAGGGTAGGCGTTCTGCCCGCTGACGACGAGCCCGTCGGAGACGAGCCGGGTCGTCGCCTGCACATTGGGCTCCGTTTCGCCGCCCACACCTGTCGTCACCAGCGCGTTCGGCTCTTCGCTGCCGGCGGCAAAAACGCCGCGCGGCCGGTGATATTTGAACGAGCGTGCCACGATCGCGCGTCCCGAGGCGAGAAGTGCGGACGCGATCGTGTCGCCGGAGAACGCCTCCACCGGCTTGCCGTCGAAGGTGAAGCGAAGCGGCTTGTCACGATCGATGCGTGTGCCGGGCGCGTCGGTGCGGAAGCCAACCATCACTCGTCTCCCCCGAACGGACCGGCAAGCGCGGCGTTCAGCACTTCATGCGTCTCGGTGTTGCGGGTGGCGATCAGGAACTGCCGGCAGCCATGTTCGTGCTGCCAGATTTCCTTGTGTTCGCCGCGCGGGTTCTTGCGCTCGTAGACATAAGGGATCCACGGTCCGGCTTCTTTTTCCCGGTGCGACGGACGCTTCACGCCCGCATCGCCCCAATAGGTGAATTCGCCGACATCGCGCAGCCCGCAGACGGGACATGGGATCAGCATGGCACGCTCCCGCGCCGCGTTGAGAGAGGGCGGCGCATCAATGCAATCTCGGGGTTGGGCCGACGCCGGCCTCGTCGAGCACCCGGCCGTCCTTGAAGCGGTCGAGTGAATAGGCGGCGTTGAGCGGGTGCGGCTCGTCATTGGCGATCGTATGGGCAAAACACCAGCCGGCTGCGGGTGTCGCCTTGAAACCGCCATAGCACCAGCCGCAATCGAGGTAGAGGCCGGGCAGGGGCCCCTTGTCGATGATCGGACTGCCGTCCATCGACATGTCCATGATGCCGCCCCAGGAGCGCAGGAGCTTGAGGCGCGAGACATTCGGAAAGAGCGCCAGAAGCTGCTCCGTCATCTCGTGGACGACCGGCAGATTGCCGCGCTGGGCGTAGGAATTGTAGAGATCGAGGCCCCCGCCGAAGACGAGGCCGCCCTTGTCGGATTGCGTGACATACATGTGCCCGCAGCCATAGGCGACGACCGTGTGGATCAGCGGCTTCACCGGCTCGGTGACGAAGGCCTGAAGAAGATGGCTTTCAATCGGCAGATTGTCGACGCCGGCAAGCCGCATCACGTCGGATGTCATGCCGGCGACGGAGACGCCGACCTTGGCGGCCTTGATCTGTCCGCGCGGTGTCTCCACGCCGACGACCTTGCCCGCCTCCTTGATGAAGCCGGTGACGGGTGTGTTCTCGATGATATCGACGCCGAGGCGATCGGCAGCGCGCGCATAGCCCCAGGCGACGGCGTCGTGGCGCGCGGTGCCGCCGCGTTTTTGCAGAAGCCCGCCGACCACCGGAAAGCGTGCGCCGGGCGAAATGTCGAGACCCGGACAGAGCCGCGACACGCCCTCGCGGGAAAGAAGCTCCGCATCGATGCCGGCGAGCCGGAGCGCATTGCCGCGTTCTGCAAAACGATCGAGCTGTTCGGGCGAATGCGCGAGATTGAGAACGCCGCGCTGCGAGAACATGACATTGTAGTTGAGCTCCTGCGACAGGCCCTCCCACAATTTCAGGCTCCAGTCGTAGAAGCGGTGGTTTTCCGGCAGGAGGTAATTTGAGCGCACGATGGTCTGGTTGCGCCCGACATTGCCCTGGCCGATCCAGCCGCGCTCGACGACGGCGATATTGGTCAGCTTGTGGTTCTTGGCGAGATAGAAGGCCGTGGCGAGACCATGGCCACCGCCACCGACGATGATGGCGTCGTAGCGCGGCTTCGGCTCCGCCTTGCGCCAGGCCGGACGCCAGCCGCGATTTCCCGTAATGCCCTGGGTCAGGACCCGCAGGGCCGAATATTCCGCCATCGCCATTGATCCGGGCTGTTGCCGCACGCTTTCGGAGAGTGCCCCCTCCAACAAGGTTAAAGCTTTGACTCAATCGGAGGCGTTTCGAAAGCGGCGCGAGCGGTTTTCTCCACCGACAGATTGCCGCCCGGCCGGCACCAGTCGACGTTTTTGTCGGGCGCTGAGGAACTTGCGGAAGTTGTGGGCGATCGGGGAAAACTCAGATGTCGCGGCCGCCCGCGTCCCCCTCGCCGTCTTCGTCTGCGGGTCTGTCGCCGTCGGGCGTCTGCGGAAGCAATGCCCGCTCTCTCAGCCATGGATTGATGGCGACGGCTTCGCGCAGAGCTTTGTGGGCAAGCCGCGTGCGCCCCTGATGCAGGAGGATGAGGCCGCGGCCGGAAAGTGCCGCGAAGTGCTTGGGCTCGAGCTCCATCACGCGGTCGATGTCTTCGAGCGAGCCGTCGAGATCGCCTTCGAGAAAGCGCAAGGTGGCGCGTTGATTCCAGGCCTCGGGATAATCGGGTGCACGGGCGATCACGTCATCGAGGATCGCCACCGCCTTGTCGTAATCGGCGACGCGGCGGGCCGTGAGGGCCTCCTGCATCATCTGCGAAATCTCCGCGGTCGGGCCGGCCATCCAGGCCTGCCAGATCAGGTTCTCGATGCGCCGGCCTTCCATTTCGCTCGGGGCGTTTTTGAGCTCCTCGTAGAGGCGGGAGAGTTCCGCGTCCCGCTCGGAGGCGGAGAGATGCCGGCGGGTGTCATCGTCCGTGCCGGCGGCGCGGCTCGGGCCCGAAAGGAAGAGAAGCGCGAGAAGGGTAACCACCAAAGAGAAGAGGAGGTTGTCGGCGCGCGGCATGCCCCGGCGCCTGTCGCAAGCGGGCGGAGCCGGAGCTGCGGAGACGGTTATCACTGGCAAGGCAATCGACATCATGTCCTTCTGCGCGCCAAAGCGCACGGATTGGCCTCGTTGAAAGAATAGTTAGGCCTGATGCCGGGGCTGACCAGCGCCTCGCCGCAATCCGCGCAAACCATACGCTCAACAAGGCTTGAAAACCGTCCTCTGCCTCTTCCGGCGTGCGAGCCAGGATGGCATGGTCGCGCGCAAGCGACCACAAAGCGCCGCCGGGGAGAGGAAAGGCATGACGACATCGTGAGCGGAGGGATTTTTCCCGAAGCCGAAGCGCGCGTCGGCCGCCTCGTCGGTGGGCTCTGTGCTGCTCTTGCCATTCTCGGCGGTCTCGTCCTCGTCGTTTTGACGGTGATGACCGTTCTCTCCATCGCCGGCCGCGCGCTGGTGCCTTTGGGGCTCGGTCCGGTCCAGGGCGATTTCGAGCTCGTGGAAGCGGGGGTGGCCTTCGCCGTCTTTTCCTTCCTTCCCTGGTGCCAGTTTCGCCGTGGCCACGTCACCGTCGACCTTCTGGCGGAGCGATTCGGGCCGCGCGGCATGGCGGCTTGTGCGCTTGCGTCCAATCTCGTCATGACGGCGATCGCCGGTCTTCTCGCCTGGCGCCTTGGTCTCGGCATGCAGGACAAGAGGCTCTACCCGGAGACGACCTTCATCCTGCAATTTCCCGTCTGGTGGCCCTATGCGGCCTCTCTCGCCGGCGCCTGGATGTTCGCCGTCGCCTCGGCCTACACCGTCTGGCGCGCCTTGAACGAGACGCTGACGACAGGCGAACAGGCGGGTCTGCGCCCGCGCGGTACGGAGTCCGGCGAGTGAGCGATGTGGCGCTTGGCGGCTGGTCTTTCGTCGTCCTCCTGATTCTCATTTTCCTGCGCATGCCGATCGGCCTTGCGATGCTCGTCGTCGGTCTCGTCGGCAACGTTCTCGTCAACGGCTCCTGGACTCCGCTTCTGGCGCAGCTCAAATCGCTCACCTACGAGAGCTTTTCGAGCTACTCGCTGTCGATCGTGCCGCTCTTTCTCCTGATGGGGCAGTTCGCGACGCGCGGAGGCATGTCGCGGCAGCTCTTCGATGCGGCGGCGGCACTTCTTGGCCACCGCAAGGGCGGCGTCGCCATGGCCGCCGTCGGTGCCTGTGCCGGTTTCGGGGCGATCTGCGGCTCGTCCCTTGCGACGGCCGCCACCATGGCCAAGGTGGCGATCCCGGAGATGCGCCGCTTCGGCTATTCGGGGGCGCTTTCGACAGGCTGCCTCGCTGCGGGCGGCACGCTCGGCATCCTCATTCCGCCCTCTGTCATCCTGGTGATCTATGCCATCCTGACGGAGCAGAACATTGCCAAGCTCTTTCTCGCCGCCGTCCTGCCGGGGCTCCTGGCGGCACTCGGCTATATGCTGGCGATCGCAATCTATGTGCGCCTGCGGCCGGACGCGGCGGGGCGTCGCGACAAGGCCGATCGGGAGGAGAGGATCGCGGCTCTCATCGCTGTCTGGCCGGTCCTCGTCGTTTTCATTGCCGTCATCGGGGGCATCTATCTCGGCATTTTCACGCCGACCGAAGGGGCGGCTGTCGGCGCTCTGGGCACCGGCCTCATTGCGCTCGCGAACGGTGCCCTCGGGCCTCGCGCCCTGATCGACGCGCTGCTGGAGACGGCGGTCGCCACCGCCATGATCTTCTTCATCGTTTTCGGCGCGGCCGTCTTCAACACCTTCCTCGCCTTCTCGCAGCTGCCGCAGGAACTCGCGCAAAGCGTGATGGAGGCGGGCCTCGATCCGTGGACGGTGCTTGCCGCGATCCTGCTTTGCTACCTCGCTTTCGGATGCGTGATGGATTCGCTGTCGATGATCCTCCTCACCATCCCGATCTTCTTTCCGCTCGTGAGTGGTCTCGATTTCGGTCTCGGCCCAGAGGAATTCGCTATCTGGTTCGGTATCTTAGTCTTGATCGTCGTAGAGGTCGGGCTGATCACGCCGCCGGTTGGCATGAACCTCTTCGTGATCAACTCGTTGTCAGAAGATGTTCCGATGAGCGCCACTTTCCGTGGCGTCATTCCCTTTGTCGCCAGCGACATTTTGCGCATAACAATTTTGGTTGCCTTCCCTTCGATCACCCTCGTTATGCTTCGAATTCTCTATTGAGACGAAAAACGACAACCATATGTGGGAGGGGGCGCCGCAGCGCGATCCCCGAATTCGCGGGGCTTGCAACCCGGTCGGTCCGGCCGCGTTTGCACCGCATGCATTGAGGAGCAAGACATGTCTTTTCGCGCCCGTTTCATCACTCGCCCGCTCTTCGGCTGGGCGCGCAACATCCTGCCGCCCATGTCGGACACGGAGCGTGAAGCCATCGAGGCCGGAAATGTCTGGTGGGACGCCGAACTCTTCACCGGAACGCCGGACTGGGAAAGATTGCTCGCCACGCCACCGGCGACGCTGACGGAGGAGGAGCGGGCTTTCCTCGATGGGCCTGTGGCCGAGCTCTGCGAGAAGCTCGACGACTGGCACATCAACTGGAAGCTCCATGACCTGCCGCAGGAGGTCTGGGACTTCATCCGCGAGAAGCGCTTCTTCGGCATGATCATCCCGAAGGAATATGGCGGTCTCGGCTTCTCCGCCTTCGCCCATTCGGAGGTGATCCGCAAAGTTTCGACCGCGAGCGTCACGGGGGCCGTTTCCATCATGGTCCCGAATTCGCTCGGACCGGGTGAGCTTTTGATGCAGTTCGGCACCAAGGAGCAGCGCGATTACTGGCTCCCGCGCCTGGCCCGTGGCGAAGAAATTCCCTGCTTCGGCCTGACGAGCCCGGACGCCGGGTCCGATGCTGCCGCCATGACCGATACCGGTGTCGTCACGCGGGGTACGCACAATGGCGAGGAAGTGCTCGGCATCCGCCTCAACTTTTCCAAGCGCTACATCACGCTGTCGCCGATCGCGACGGTGATCGGCCTCGCCTTCAAGATGAAGGACCCCGACCATCTTCTGGGCAAGAAGGAGGATCTTGGCATCACCGTCGCCCTGATCCCGGCCGACACCCCGGGCGTGACGCGCGGCGAGCGGCATATCCCGGCGATGACTTTTTTCCAGAACGGCCCGGTGCACGGCAAGGACGTGTTTGTGCCGCTCTCGGCGATCATCGGCGGCGAGGAACAGATCGGCAAAGGCTGGAAGATGCTGATGTCGGCGCTGGCCGCCGGCCGCGGCATCTCGCTTCCCTCGCTCTCGTCGGCCGCAGCCTCCTTCGCGGCGCGCACAACGGGCGCCTATTCCAGGATCCGGCACCAGTTCAATCTGCCGGTCGGCAAGTTCGAAGGCGTGCAGGAGCATCTCGCCCAGCTCGCCGGCACCGCCTATCAGCTCGACGCGGCGCGCCGCATGACCTGCGCCTCGCTCGACCAGGGCTACAAATCGGGCGTCATCGCCGCGATCATGAAGGCCCATGCGACCTATCGCATGCGCGAATCCGTCAACGACGCTTATGACATCCATTCCGGCAAGGCGGTGATCGACGGGCCGAAGAACTATCTCGGCAATCTCTATCGCGCCGTGCCGGTCGGCATCACGGTGGAGGGTGCGAACATCCTCACCCGCAATCTGATGATCTACGGTCAGGGAGCGATCCGCGCCCATCCCTTCATCTTGAAGGAGATGATGGCGCTGTCGGAAACCGACCGCGACAAGGGCATCAAGGAGTTCGACGAGGCCTTCTGGGGCCATGTCGGCCATGCCATCAAGAACGCCTTCCGTGCGATGGGCCGCGGCTGGACGTTTGGCCGCTTTGCGCCGGCGCCGGAGGAGGCGGGCGATCTCGCCGTGCATTATCGCCAGCTGTCGCGTTACTCGGCCGCCTTTGCGGTCGTGAGCGATCTGGCGCTCCTCACGCTTGGTGGTTCGCTGAAGCGCAAGGAGCGCCTGTCGGCCCGCCTCGGCGATATCCTGTCGGAGCTCTATCTCCTGTCGGCGACGTTGAAGCGCTTCGAGGTCGACGGAAAACCCGCAGCCGACCGGCCGCTCGTCGATTACACCTTTGCGCGTGGCACCAAGGCGATCGGCACGGCCTTTGCCGAGCTTCTCGACAATCTGCCGTCGCGACCGGCGGCGTGGCTTGCGAAATTCATGCTCTTCCCGTTCGGTGCCCGTCGCTCCGGCCCGTCCGACAAACTCGCCCAGACCTGTGCGGAAATTCTGCTCGAGCCTTCGGAGACGCGCGAGCGCCTGACCTCCGGGCTTTATCTCGGCGAGGGACAGCCGGACGCGGCGATCTCGCATCTGGAGCGGGCCTTCAAGCTCGTCGTCGAGGTGGAGCCGCTGCGTCGCAAGCTGCGCGAAGCCAAGGTGAGGAACCCCGACGAAGCCGCGAAGAAGGGCCTCATCTCCGAGGAAGAAGCGAACCGCCTCAAGGAAGCCGAGGCCGCGGCCGATCTCGTGATCGCCGTCGATGCCTTCCCCGGCGAAGCCTTCACCCACGGCAGCGCACTGCCGGACGAGCGTGACAACACGCCGTCCGCGGCTGCCAGCAACGTTCACGACCTGAAACGGACCGCTTAATGACCCAGCCAGTTTATCTGGTGGACGGCGCCCGAACCCCGTTCATCAAAGCCCGGGGAAAGCCCGGGCCGTTCACGCCCGTCGACCTCGCCGTGCAGGCGGGGCGGCCATTGCTCATGCGCCAGCCTTTCTCGCCGAAGGAATTCGACGAGGTCATCCTGGGCTGCGTCAACGTCATTGCCGACGAGATGAACCCGGCGCGCGTCGCAGCCCTTCGTCTCGATATGGGCGACGAGATGCCGGCCTTCACCGTGCAGATCAATTGCGGCTCCGGCATGCAGTCGATCGACACGGCCTTCCGCTATATCCAGGACGGCACCCGCGACATGATCCTGGCCGGCGGCACGGAGGCGCTCAGCCATTCGCCGATGATCCTGAAACGCGATGCGGTGGAATGGCTCGGCGAGTTCAATTCCTCGAAGTCGATCTGGGACCGGCTCGGCAAGACGACCTCGTTCCGCCCGGGCGATTTCAAGCCGCAGATCGGCTTGGAGCGCGGCCTGACCGATCCGATCACGGAACTCAATATGGGTCAGACCGCGGAGATCCTGGCGCAGATCTTCGACATCAGCCGCGAACAGGCGGATGAATATGCGACGGAGAGCCATCACCGGCTCGCCCGGGCACAGAATGAAGGCTGGCTCGCCGACGAGGTGACGCCGGCCTTCGATCGCGACGGCGTCGCCTATGATCACGATGACGGTGTGCGGCCCGACAGCTCGGTGGAAAAACTCGCCAAATTGAAGCCCGCTTTCGAGCGGCCTTTCGGCAAGGTGACGCCCGGCAATGCCTCGCAGATCACCGATGGTGCCTGCTGGGTCATTCTCGCCTCCGAACGGGCGGTCGAAAAATGGGGCCTGAAGCCGATCGCGAAGATCGTCGATTCCGAATGGGGGGCGCTCGATCCCGCCATCATGGGGCTCGGGCCCGTCGTGTCGTCGACGAGGCTCATGCAGCGCCATGACATGGGTCTCGACAATGTCGATCTGTGGGAGCTGAACGAAGCTTTCTCCGCGCAGGTTCTCGCCTGTCTCGCCGCCTGGGAAGACGAAACCGTCTGCCGCGACGTTCTCGGCCTCGACCATCCGCTCGGGCGTATCGAACGCGACAAGCTCAACATCGACGGCGGTGCCATCAGTCTCGGCCATCCGGTCGGCACCAGCGGCAACCGCATCGTGCTGCATCTCGCCAACGCCTTGAAGCGCACCGGCAAGAGCCGCGGAATTGCAACCGAATGCATCGGCGGCGGCCAGGGCGGCGCCATGCTCATCGAACGCGTAATGTGAGGACGGAAGACATGGGACGCATGCTGAGCGCGCTGTCGCCGCGCCTTATGGAAACCGGGCCCGTCGATCTGAAGATGGCGCCCGCCGACAAAATGTGGAAGCGCGGCCGTGACGCCGACAATGTCGAATGGCTTCTCCTCGACATGCCCGGCCGCTCCGTCAATGTCGTCGACGAGGCGATGCTGACGGAACTCGACGCCATCCTGACGGAGCTCGAGGCGAACCCGCCGAAGGCGCTCGCCATCCGCTCGGCGAAGAAATCCGGCTTCATCGTCGGCGCCGACATCAACATGTTCCGCAATCTGACGAAGGCGGAAGAGGTGGAGGCGGCGCTGAGGCGCGCCCACAAGGTCGTCGATCGGCTCGCCGCCGTGCCTTATCCGACAGTCGCCGTCATTCACGGCAATTGCCTTGGTGGCGGTCTCGAAATCGCGCTTGCCTGCAAGCGCCGTGTCGCAGTCGGCGAGGCGAAGCTCGGCTTTCCGGAGGTGATGCTCGGCCTGCATCCGGGCCTTGGCGGCACCTTCCGCTCCACCGAGCTCATCGACCCGACCGAGGCGATGACCATGATGCTGACTGGCCGCAACAAATCGGCCCGTTCGGCAAAGCGTCTGGGGCTCGTCGATCTTGCGACGGAAGAGCGCCATGTGGCGGCGGCCGTTGCGGCGGTCGCCAAGGGCGAGCTTCATTCCGCCGCCCATGAGGGGCTGAAAGACAAGGCGCTGAGCAGCGGCCCGGGCCGCCGCTTTGCGTCCAACCGCATGCGGGCGAAGGTCGAGGAGCGGCTGCGCAAGGAGCATTATCCGGCGCCTTATGCGCTCATCGATCTGTGGGAAACGTCCGGCGGCGACGTCGACAATATGCGCGAAGGCGAGATCAAATCGTTCGCGGACCTTCTCGTCACGGATACGGCGCAAAGCCTCATCCGCGTCTTCTTCCTGCGTGAGACGATGAAGGGTCTTGCGCCGAAGAAGAGCGATATCGGCCATGTGCATGTGGTCGGCGCCGGCACGATGGGCGGCGAGATCGCCGCCTGGTCGGCCCGCAGCGGCATGCGCGCGACGCTCGCTGACCTCGCCATCAAGCCGATCGCCAAGGCGATGAAGCCCGCCTGGAAGATGATGGAAAAGACGCTCAAAGACAGCGTCAAGGCGCGCGACGCATGGGACCGGCTCATTCCGGACCCGAACGGCTACGGGCTCAAGGGCGCGGACCTCGTCATCGAAGCGGTGCCGGAAAAGCTCGATCTGAAGAAGAAGATCTACGCCGGCCTCGAAGAGGGCATGAAGCCCGGGGCGATCATCGCCACCAACACCTCGTCGATCCCGCTCGAGGATTTGCGGGCGGACCTGAAAGATCCCTCCCGCTTCGTCGGCATCCACTTCTTCAACCCGGTGTCGAAGATGCAGCTCGTCGAGGTGGTGAAACACGACCGCCTGTCGGACGAGACGCTTTCGGCCGCGATGTCCTACGTCACCTCGATCGACCGCCTGCCGGCGCCGGTGAAATCCTCGCCGGGCTTCCTCGTCAATCGCGCTCTGACGCCGTATCTCCTCGAAGCCATGCTCCTGCTCGACGAAGGCGTCGACAAGGAGGTGATCGACGAGGCCGCGAAGGATTTCGGCATGCCGATGGGCCCGGTGGAGCTCATGGACAATATCGGCCTCGATGTCGGCCTCGCCGTCGCCGACGAGTTGCGCAACCGCCTGCCGGTGCCGATTCCCGAGGCGCCCCAATGGCTGAAGGACAAGGTCGAAAAGGGCGAGCTCGGCCGCAAGACCGGCAAGGGGCTCTATTCCTACGACAAGGACGGAAAGCCGCAGCGCGGCAAGAAGCACGAGGCCATCCCGCCGGCGGATCTTCAGGATCGCCTTGTCCTGCCGATCCTCAACACATGTGCGGCATGTCTGCGTGAGAACGTCGTGGAGGACGAGGATGTCCTTGACGGCGCCATGATTTTCGGTACGGGCTTTGCTCCTTTCAGGGGCGGACCGCTCCATTACGCCCGCGCTCGTGGCGTGGACGAAGTTGTGGCGGCGCTCGACAAGCTGGCCGAAAAATATGGCGATCGCTTCAAGCCGGACGACGGCTGGACAAAACTCCGACAGGAACAGCGTGCGGCCGCCTGAGGTTTCCTCGGACGCAGACGCTCTCGCCGACAGGGTTATTGAGCATGTAGGCCGGGACATCGTTCTCGGCCTGCCGCTCGGCCTCGGCAAGGCGAACCTTTTTGCCAACGCGCTTTACAGGCGGGCCGAAGCCGATCGCTCGATCCGCCTGACGATTTTCACCGCGCTGACGCTGCAGCCGCCCTCCGGCTCGTCGGAGATCGAGAAGCGGTTCATGGGACCGCTCGCCGAGCGGCTCTATACAGGCGTGCCGCGCCTTGCCTATGCGCGGCCGATGCGGGCGGGCACGCTGCCGCCGAATATCGAGGTCAACGAATTCTTCTTCCTTGCGGGCAAGTACCTGTCGAGCCCGCACGCCCAGCAGACTTACATCTCCGCCAATTACACCCATGCCGTCGGCTATCTTCTGGAGCGCGGCGTCAATGTCGTCGGCCAGATGGTGGCGCGCGAAGGTGAGGGGGAGAGCGCGCGTTACAGCGTTTCCGGCAATACCGATGTGACGCTCGACATCCTGTCGACGATCCGGGCGCGCCGCGCCGCCGGTGAAAAGCTCGCCCTTGTTGGCGAGGTGAACAACGAGCTCCCCTTCATGCCGGGCGCGGCCGAACTGGCGCCGGAAGAGTTCGATTTTATTCTCGAAGGCGGAGACTACCCGCTCTTCGTCACACCGAAACCGCCCGTTTCGCTCGCGGATTACGCCATCGGACTGCATGCCGCGAGCCTGGTGCCCGATGGCGGGACGCTGCAGATCGGCATCGGCTCGATCGGCGACGCGCTCACCCATGCGCTCATCCTGCGCCATCGCTACCCGGAGGTTTTCCGCGCTGCGCTCGACGCGCTCGGACCGACGCCTGCGGGGCGCGAACGCCATTGCGAACCGTTTCGCGAAGGCCTTTATGCCGCTTCGGAAATGTTCGTCGACGGCTTCCTCGATCTCTTCGAGGCCGGCATCCTGAAGCGGCCGGCCGAGGATGGCGCCGTCCTGCATGCCGGCTTCTTTCTCGGGCCGCAGAGTTTTTACGACCGCTTGAAGGCGCTGCCGGAGGGGGAGCGGGCGAAGCTCTCCATGCGCGAGATCTCCTTCGTCAACGATCTCTACGGTGACGAAGAGCAGAAGCGCCGCGACCGCCGCGATGCCCGCTTCGTCAACAACGCCATGATGGCGACGCTCCTCGGAGCCGTCGTCTCCGACCAGCTGGAGGACGGGCGCGTGGTCTCGGGTGTCGGCGGCCAGTACAATTTCGTTGCCCAGGCTTTTGCGCTCAAAGGCGCGCGCTCCATCATGGCGCTCCGGGCTGCGCGGATGGCCAAGGGCGCGCCGCGTTCCAACATCGTCTGGACTTACGGCCATACGACCGTGCCGCGGCATTTGAAGGATGTCGTCATCACCGAATACGGGATCGCGGAGCTGAAAGGGCGCAGCGACCGCGACACCGTCGCTGCCATGCTGGCGATCACCGACAGCCGTTTTCAGGATGGGCTCGTAAAGCGTGCTCGCAAGGCCGGCAAGATCGAGCGCGGTTTCAGGCTTTTGTCGACGGAGAACACGCCGCAGCGCATCGTCTCGGCTCTATCGCCGTTCCGCCATGCGGGACATTTGCCGCGCTTCCCGCTCGGCACGGATTTCTCCGAAGCCGAACAGACGCTGCTTCCGGCGCTCTCGCTTCTGAAACGGCAGCAGGGGGCCTGGCTCGAGCTCGCCCGCACGTTCCGGGAGGGCTGGGGAGCCGGCGAGACGAGCCCTTCGGAAAAAGCGGCTCTCGATCGCATGGGGCTCGCCAAACCGAAGAGCCTCAAAGAGACGGCGCTCGCCGCCCTCGTTCTGGGCGCACTCAGGCGCAGCTGATTTACGCCACGGCGGTGGCAACCAGCTCCGGATTGCGCATGATCACGCGAACATAGGCGATCGCAAAGTCCGGCGGTGTGACTCGCGCCTGCTCCCAGTCCCGAAGAGTCCCGAGCGGAACATGAAACCGCTTGGCGAACTCGGCCTGGGTGAGGCCGAGCTGGGTGCGTGCCTTGCGCACGATACGCGCTTTCTGCCCGCGCTCCAGGGCTTCGGCCGAGACATCGAAGTCCTCGGGATCGTTCGAGTCAGAGGGCAGAACGATACGATCTTTCTTCACCTTTGTTGCTCCTTCTGACGGAGATGAAACGCGGCTGCCCGTCCCGCCAGACGAATATGGCCGTGTAAATCTTTTCGCCGACGCAGCCGATGGCCTTGAAGCGTTCCTCGCCATCCTTTGGGCGTATCGATGGAAGGATAAGAAGGTCCTCATCCTCCATGATCGTGTCGCCGAAGATCAGCGGCAGACCGTGGCGCTCCCGGTTGCAAACATCCTTGGCGGGATCGAACCTGTCGGTCATGAAAAGAGCATATACCGAAATTCAGTAGAAATACAGATTTGAAGCGTGGCGGGCGCTCTCGACTCGCTCACCATTCTCGTCGATGGTCGGATGCGGAAGAGGGCGGGATGCTTCGAACGAGCGTCGATACGAGTGATAGAGCCAGCGCGCCTGCGCGTCTCCAGCGCGTCGAGGCGGAGGCGCGGATCGCCTTCAAGCGCGAGGGCGGGGTGACCCGTCTCGGCCGGCTGTTCCACCAGGGATCTGTGAAGTGGCGCCTGCCGCACGTGCCGGCGGGCATGCCGCCAGAAGCTGTCGTCATCAATACCGCGGGCGGTCTCACCGGTGGTGACCGGTTTTCCGTCACCGTCGAGATGGGCGAGGGGACGACGGCGGTTGTAATGACACCCGCCTGCGAGCGGCTTTACCGCGCGGCGGGCGGGGTTGCCGAAATCGACGTGCATCTCGATCTCGCGGCAGGCGCGACCCTCTGCTGGCTGCCGCAGGAGACGATCGCGTTTCAGGGCGCGGCCTGTCATCGCCGCATCACGGCCGAGCTTGGCGAAGGCGCCCGGCTTCTGGCGCTGGAATCCACGCTTCTCGGGCGCCGCGCCATGGGCGAATGCGTGACGCGGGCCGATCTGCGAGAAAGCTGGCGGGTGCGCCGCGCGGGACGTCTCGTGCATGCCGACGAACTGGCGTTGCGCGGCGACGTCGCGGCGCTCGGCGGCGCACGTGCCACCTTGGCGGGCGGCAGCGCTTTTGCGAGCCTTCTCCTCGTGGCGGAGGATTGCGAGCCTCTCGTCGATCGTTTGCGCGCAGCACTCGGACCCGGAGGCGGGGCCAGCGCCTTCAATGGCAAAATACTTGCTAGGCTGGTGGCGGAAGACGGCCTTGCGCTGCGGCGCCACCTTGTGCCCGCGCTCAGAATTCTATTAGCGGATTGTCCGCTGCCCAAAATCTGGACGCTTTGAGATAGGATCATGCAGCTCACCCCGCGCGAAAAGGACAAACTGCTTGTTGCCATGGCGGCTGAAGTCGCCCGAAAGCGGCTTCAGCGGGGCGTCAAGCTCAACCATCCCGAGGCGATCGCCCTGATCACGGATTTCGTGGTCGAAGGTGCGCGCGACGGACGCGCCGTTGCAGATCTCATGGAGGCAGGCGCCCATGTCGTCACCCGCGATCAGGTGATGGACGGGGTGGCGGAGATGATCCACGACGTTCAGGTGGAGGCGACGTTTCCGGATGGGACCAAGCTCGTCACGGTCCACCAGCCGGTGCGTTGAACACGGGGCGGGAGAAGGATTTCCGCGAGAAGAGAGGTATTGGTGCCATGATCCCTGGAGAGGTCATTCCGGCGGCGGGCGACATCGTTCTCAATGAAGGTTGCGAGACCGTCAGCCTTGAGGTCGCCAATACGGGCGACCGTCCCGTTCAGGTGGGCTCGCACTACCACTTCTATGAAACGAACGAAGCCCTGGCGTTCGACCGCGAGAAAGCCCGGGGCATGCGCCTCGACATTGCGGCCGGCACGGCCGTGCGTTTCGAGCCGGGCCAGAGGCGCGAAGTGACGCTCGTGCCGCTTCGTGGCGCCCGCAAAGTGTACGGCTTCAATCAGAAGGTCATGGGTGCGCTGTAAGAGCGACCGGACATTCGGCTGCTGACGTACCGCAGCCGATAATCGCCGCCGGATCGAATTGCATGGAAGAGGGCGCGGTCGCTCAGGCGGCCGCGCCCTTTTATGCTCCCGTCAGCTGCGCACGAACAGCAGAAGGTCGCCCGAGGGCATCATCTGCGCGGCGACTACTTTCGTCACATCGAGCCCGCCCTCGCGAAGCCGCGGTCCGAGCTGCTGATGATGCGAGAGGGTGTCGCGCAACTCCGTCACCTTGTCCCGGTTGTCGGCCACGGCCTGATCGACGCGTGCGGCCGCATCCGCGCCGGCACGTTCATCGATGGTCACGACGCCGACCTGCTTGATGTCGGTGTCGGAGATGGCATCGGCGGCGTTGCCGGAATCGGCGACCGAAGCGACGACGCTGTCGACGGTAATCGGCGTGCGGCCCTGTTCTCCCGGCGCCGCCGGCTGGGCGGCCTGCGTCTGGTCCGGTTTGGCCGCGGGCGTGCCGGCATCTTGCGCGAAGGCGACGGGCGCCAGAAGCGGGAGGGCGAAAGCGGCCGCAGCTGCTGTTGAAACGATCTTTCGCATCGGTCTTTCCTCTTCATCAGAGTTGGGACAGGCCCGCCATGCGGCGGGCGCGTCGGAAGCTCCGCCAGTCTGCGTTTCGAGGGGCCGAAAATGTGATCATTCAGGGACCATTTCGCGGTGCCTGCGGCTGTGCCATCTTCTCTTTCATGATGTTTCGAAGCCGTCGCAGCGCGGCAAGTGGAGAAATTGTTTGATGGCGCGATCCAATATGTTCATGGCCGCCCTTGTCGTCCTTCTGACCCTGTCGGCCGCGGGTGCGGCGCGGGCGGCCGAATGCGCCGATCCACAGACGCAGACCGACATGAATGCCTGCGCAGCGCAGAAATTCGAAGCGGCGGACGCCGCTCTCAATGAGGCGTGGCCGAAGGTTCTGGAGTATTACCGTGCGCTGGACGCCGAGCTTTCGGATGATCTGAAGGGCGCGGAAGACGCGCTCCTCGAGGCGCAACGCACCTGGATCGTCTTCCGCGATGCGCATTGTGCCTCTGTCGGCTTCGCTGCCCGTGGCGGCACCATGGAGCCGCTTCTTGTGACATCGTGCAAGGCCGACCTGACGCGCGAGCGGACCGATCAGCTTCTGGCACTGTTGGGAGACAAATAGACGGAAAGTCGGCGAAAGTGGGCGCGGTCGGCAGATGTGCGAAATGTAAGCTGGTCGGCTATATGTAAGCCAGTGCGCTGTTTCGGAGCTTTTCATGGGTGCCGCAGCAAAGGTTTCCGGCAAGGGCCAGATCACCATCCCGAACTCGATCCGGGAGGAGATGGGCATCGAGAAGGGTGACGAGCTCGTTTTCTACGAAGGTCTCGATGGCCGTATGCGCGTAAGGGTGCGCAAGCTGCGTCGTGGCGCGGGCCGCGCCATGCTGCATTGGCCAAACGCTCCGAAGACTTCCGAGGAGGTTCGAAAAGCGGTGAAAACGGCCGTCGGCGCAGCTCGGAGTCATGGGTCTTCTGGGGCAGATGCGACGTGACCGGCCTTTCAGCAGCACTCGACGCCTATGAGGACGGTCCCGCGGATTTCGCCGAATATCTGATCGCAGCTCAGAGCCGGAATTTGGGTGCAGCCCCGACTTTCACCTTCGATACGGCCGCTCTCAAATCGCCTGGCTTTGCCAAAGTGGAAAGCTGACCATGCCCGCCACAATTTCCCGTGCCGCCTATGCCGACATGTTCGGCCCCACCATCGGCGACAAGGTTCGCCTTGCCGATACCGATCTCGTCATCGAGGTGGAGAAGGATTTCACCATCTATGGCGAGGAGGTGAAGTTCGGAGGCGGTAAGGTCATTCGCGACGGCATGGGCCAGAGCCAGCATGCGCGGGCGGATGGCGCCGTCGACACGGTCATCACCAATGCACTGATCGTCGACCACACCGGTATCTACAAGGCCGATATCGGCCTGAAAGACGGGCGCATCGCGGCGATCGGCAAGGCCGGCAATCCCGATACGCAGCCAGGCGTCGACATCATCATCGGCCCGGGAACCGAGGCGATCGCGGGCGAAGGCAAGATCGTGACCGCCGGCGGCTTCGACAGCCATATCCATTTCATCTGCCCGCAGCAGATCGAAGAGGCGCTGATGTCGGGGGTCACGACGATGCTCGGCGGCGGCACCGGCCCGGCGCATGGAACGCTCGCGACGACCTGCACGCCGGGCCCCTGGCACATGGCGCGGATGATCGAGGCGGCAGACGCCTTTCCCATGAACATCGGTTTTGCCGGCAAGGGCAATGCCTCGCTGCCGGCTGCGCTCGAGGAGATGGTGAAGGGCGGCGCCTGCGCGCTCAAGCTGCACGAGGATTGGGGCACGACGCCGGGCGCCATCGATTGCTGCCTGTCCGTCGCTGACGATTACGATGTGCAGGTGATGATCCACACCGACACCCTCAACGAGTCGGGTTTCGTGGAGAACACGATCGCTGCCTTCAAGGACCGCACCATCCATGCCTTCCACACCGAAGGGGCGGGTGGTGGCCATGCGCCGGACATCATCAAGGTCTGCGGCCTGGCGAACGTTCTGCCGTCCTCGACCAATCCCACCCGGCCCTATACGCGGAACACGATCGACGAGCATCTCGACATGCTCATGGTCTGCCACCACCTCGATTCCAACATTCCCGAAGATGTGGCCTTCGCCGAAAGCCGCATCCGCAAGGAAACGATCGCGGCGGAAGACATCCTGCATGACATGGGCGCCTTCTCCATCATCGCCTCCGACAGCCAGGCGATGGGACGCGTCGGCGAGGTTTTGATCCGCACCTGGCAGACGGCGCACAAGATGAAGGTGCAGCGCGGCCGCCTTCCCGAGGAGACGGGCGACAACGACAATTTCCGTGTGCGCCGCTACATCGCGAAAGTGACGATCAATCCTGCGATCGCGCACGGCATGGCCGACGAAATCGGTTCGGTGGAAGCGGGCAAGCGCGCCGATCTCGTTTTGTGGGATCCGGCTTTTTTCGGTGTGAAGCCCTTCATGGTGCTGATCGGCGGCTCGATCGCGGCCGCGCCGATGGGCGATCCGAACGCCTCCATCCCGACGCCGCAGCCGGTGCATTACCGCCCGATGTTCGGCGCCTATGGCAAGGCGCGGACGAATTCGTCGGTGACCTTCGTCTCCAGGGCGGCGATCGACGATGGTCTTGGGGCGCGGCTCGGCGTGGCGAAGGAACTCGTTCCGGTCAAAAACACCCGCGGCGGCATCTCCAAGGCCTCGATGCTCTTGAACGACGCGACGCCGGAGATCGTGGTCGATCCGGAAACCTACGAGGTGCGCGCCAACGGCGACCTCCTCACCTGCGAGCCGGCCGATGTTCTGCCGATGGCGCAGCGGTATTTTCTGTTTTGATCGCTTTGTTTGTAACTACATGCGTGGTTACATATGATGCTGTTCGAATGGGATCCTGCGAAGGCTCGGACGAACATCGCAAAGCACGGTGTTAGCTTTGAGCGGGCCGTGCAGGTTTTTGAAGGTCCGGTGCTGACCTATGTCGATCAGCGGTTTGGCTCTGGCGACGTACGAGAAATTGCGATCGGCTGTATCGGAGATACCGTCATTCTGACGGTGATCCATACAGACAGAAACGGCGTAACGCGCATCATCTCAGCTCGTCCGGCATCGCGCGCCGAAAGGAGGCGCTATGAACAAGCGCTACGACAAAGAACTGACACTTGAGGAACTCGCCGCGATTCGTGACGAGGACATCGATTATTCCGACATTCCCGAACTTGGCGAGTGGTTCTGGAAGAATGCGAAAATCGTCTATCCCGACAGCCGGGCGAAGAAGCAGCTGACGCTTCGGCTCGACGCCGACATCGTCGAATTCTTCAAGGCGGAGGGTCGAGGATACCAGACCCGCATGAATGCCGTTCTGCGCAGTTATGTCGATGCCGTGCGAAAATAAGCGACGCAATGCGAATGGCGTCGAAGCCCGCTCCGGCGTAAATTGAAGCATGTCGTCCGAACCGCTCAAGAAACCGGCCGAAGCGGAACCGCTTTACGAAGCGGATTTCTTCCGCTGGACGCAGGAGCAGGCCGAAGCGCTGCGCACGCGACGCCTCGCCGATCTCGACTGGGCGAATCTTGCCGAGGAGATCGAGACCTTGGGCCGATCGGATCGCAGCGAAATCCGCAGCAGACTGACCGTCATCCTGTTGCACCTCCTGAAATGGCGGCACCAGCCAGAGCAGCGAAAGGGCGGTTGGAAAGCGAGCATTTTCGAGCAGCGTGTTCGGATCGCTGACCTTCTTGAAGACAGTCCGAGCCTGCACTCCTATCCGGCCACCGTCCTTGCCAAGGAATACCGCATCGCGCGTCTCAAGGCGGCCGACGAGACTGGTCTGCCCGAGGATCGCTTTCCTGAGACGTGCCCCTTCACCATCGAAGAAATCCTCGACGAGACCTTCCTGCCGAAGGCGGAGGAATAGACCCTGATGGCCTGGATCTGTCGCGAAGCCGATCCGGCCTTCGATCGCTGGGACGAACTTCATCGTCTTTTGATGGATTGCTTCGCCTATATGGCGGCGCGGATCGATCCGCCGTCCTCGCTTCTGCGCATGGGGCCGGCGGAGCTTGCCGAAAAGGCTGGGAGCGAAACGCTTCTTCTGGCTGAAGAGGATGGACGCATCGTCGGCTGCGCTTTTCTCAGGCTCGAGCCGGACTGCCTTTATATCGGCAAGGTCGCCGTCGATCCGGCGTTTCGCGGGGCGGGGCTGGCGCGACAGCTTTTTGCTCTCGCTGAAGAGCGGGCGCGGGCGAACGGGCGCTTGGTCCTCAAGTTGCAGACGCGCGTCGAGCTCTCCGAGAACCACGCCACCTTCGCCCGCCTCGGGTTTGCGAAGGTGGGTGAAACGGCCCATGACGGCTATGACCGTCCGACCAGCATCACCATGACGAAGCCGGTCGACCCTCCACGGCCAGATCGCGCCTTCTCGGCTGCCGTTCCCGAACAAGCCTGACTTCCTTCCGCAGCGCCGCATTTTTCTCTAGGGTTTCATCTGAAACGCCTTGAGAGCTTTGCGATGATCGCCTGGAGCCTTTTCATTCCCGCCTGCTTTGCCGTGAATTGCGCGCCCGGGCCCAACAACATGCTGGCCTTCGCCAATGCGGCGAAGGTCGGGCCGCTCTACGCTCTTCTGGGGGGCCTCGGCCGCATGCCGGCCTTTGCCATTTTGATCGGTGTCACCGTTGCGGGACTTGGCGCGATCCTATCCGCTTCCGCCGAAGCGTTCGTCGTCATCAAGCTCCTGGGCGCCGCCTATCTCATCTATGTCGGCGTCAGGATCCTGCGCCATGCGCGGCATCTCGCACGGGTCGACCCGTCCTCGGTCAACCTGAAGACACTGATGCGCCGCGACTTCACCATCGCCATCACCAATCCGAAGGCGATCGCGGTTTTTACGGCTTTCTTCCCGCAGTTCATCGATCCGGCCTTTCCGGCCTGGTCGCAGCTTGCGCGGCTCGGTGGCGCCTTTCTCGTCATGGAGGTTGTGGCGGTCGCGCTCTATGTCGCCGCCGGCGCCCTCCTCAAAGGTCTGCTGCGCTCGGAGCGCATCTTCGTCTGGCTCAACCGTTTCGTCGGCTCGGCGCTGATCGTCTCGGGTGGTTCGATGGCGGTGTCGAGCCGATGACCAGCGAGCAGATGTCCGGTGATCCGCACACCTGGCCGCGCGCCACCGCCGTCGATGAGGCAGGTCTGCCCTCGGAAGGGATGACCGAAACCGTCTGTCTCACCTCGGATGAGCGCCACCGGCGCCGTCTGGTGATGACGACGGAAACCGGGCTGACCTTTCTGCTCGACCTTCCCGAAGCGCGGCTGCTGCGGGAGGGCGACCGCCTGGTTCTGGAAGACGGACGCCGCATCGACGTGCGGGCAAAGCCTGAGCCGCTGCTGGAGGTGCGCGCGCCCGACCGAACCACGCTTTTGCGGCTCGCCTGGCATCTCGGCAACCGCCACACGCCCGCCGCCCTCCAGGAAGAGCGTCTTCTCATCCGCCGTGACCACGTGCTTGCCGAGATGATCCGCAGGCTCGGCGGAGAAATTTTCGAAGTGGAGGAGGCGTTCGATCCGGAAGGTGGCGCTTATGGCGATCCGCACCATCACGGCCATGGTCATGGCACCGAGCCGCCCCATTCTCATGGGCCAGGATGAACAGTACGGACCGCGAGGCAGAATGGCTTTCTTCGACCCGCAGAACAACACCCAGACCGCGCGTCACCGCAGGCTCTACGCGCTCTACGAAATCGCCTTCACGACCGTGGATGTGAGCGCGGCGGTGCTCTTCGTGGTCGGCTCTGCGCTCTTCTTCTATCCGGAGCTGGAATCGCCGGCGATCTGGTGCTTTCTCATCGGGTCCATCTGTTTTGCCATGAAGCCGACGATCCGCATCGTGCGGGAGCTGCATTATCTCGCGCTCGGAGATTTTGACGATGTCGACAAGGCGGCGCATGGCTGAGGGCGCGACCGAGGTCGAAAGCGGCAGCGAAAATGCGGCCGCTGCTCTGGTCACCCTGCAATATTGGTTGTCTCCTGCCTTTCCCGTTGGGGCGTTCGCCTATTCGCATGGGCTCGAGCGGGCTGTCGGCGCCGGCTGGGTGCATGACCGCGAAAGCCTCAAGGCATGGCTCGACGCTCTTCTCCTCTGCGGTTCGTTTCGCGCCGACGCTCTGCTCTTCGCAGCAGCCTTTCGCGCGCGTTCGGTCGGAGATGAACAGGCGCTCGCCGAGATAGCCGAGCTTGCCGAGGCTCTGGCGCCGTCGCAGGAGAGGCATCTCGAAACGATGGCGCAGGGGCGTGCCTTCGCCGCGGCGACGGGCGGCCCGGAAAGGCCCTGGCCGGTTGCGATCGGGACGGCCGCCGCTGATCTCGATATCGGGCTCGTCACAGCTGTTGCAAGCTTCCTGCAGGCTGCCATCGTCAATCTCTGTTCGGCGGCGCAAAGGAGCGTTCCGATCGGTCAGAAGGATGCGCTGGCGGTTGTCACGGCGCTGCGCGAGGGCGTTCTTGAAACTGCCGCCTGGGCGGCCGCCGCAGATCTCGCCGAGCTTGGCAGCGCGACGTTTTTCTCCGATATCGCTTCGATGCAGCACGAGGTGCAGGAGACGAGGTTGTTCCGCTCATGACGATGACAGCCGAGCCTGCTCCCGCGCGGCAGCGTTCGCCGCACGGCCCCCTTCGCGTCGGCATCGGCGGGCCGGTGGGCTCCGGCAAGACGACGCTTGCCGAAAAGCTCTGCAAGGCGATGCGGGAGCGCCATTCGCTCGCCGTCGTCACCAACGACATCTATACGAAGGAAGACGCGCTCATCCTCAACCGGCTGCAGGCCCTGCCGGAAGACCGCATCGTCGGGGTGGAGACGGGCGGTTGCCCGCATACGGCGATCCGCGAGGATGCATCCATCAACCTAGCCGCCATTGCCGATCTCAACGCCCGCCATCCGGATCTCGATCTCGTCTTCATCGAATCTGGCGGCGACAATCTGGCGGCGACCTTCTCGCCCGATCTCGCCGATTTGACGCTTTACGTGATCAGCGTCGCGGAAGGCGAAAAGATCCCGCGCAAGGGCGGGCCCGCCATCACGCGGTCCGATCTTCTGATCATCAACAAGACCGATCTCGCCCCCTATGTCGGCGCCGACCTCGATGTGATGGCCCGCGATGCGGAGCGGGTGCGCGAGGGAAGACCTTTCGTCTTCACCGATCTTTCCCGCAACGAAGGCGTCGATCGGATCGTCGACTTCCTGGCAAGGACCGGCGGACTGCCGGGCTGACGCCTTGTCACTCGCCGCTTGCCTCTTCGTAGAGCTTTGGAAAATGCGGCAGGAATTGCGTGCCGGAATGCACGACGAATTGCAGGAAGGCGCGTGCGCCCGGAGAGACGGATTTATCGCTGCGGCGCACGACGAACCACTGTCGGCGGATCGGTAGCCCTTCCAGATCGAGTGCCACCAGGCGGCCGGCGGCGATTTCGACAGCGACGGTATGTGCGGACAGGAAGGCGACCCCGAGCCCGGCAATGACGGCCTGCTTGATCGTCTCGTTGCTGCCGAACTCCACGAAATGGATGGATGGGTCGGCGAGAAGATCGCCGAGATAGATTTCCATCGATGTGCGCGTGCCGGAGCCTGGCTCGCGCACGAGCAGGGTCTCGCCGGAGAGCTCGTTGCGGCTGAGATCGATCTGACCGGCCAGCCGGTGGGCGGGCGAGGCGATCATGATGAGGGGATGGTCCCCGAACACCGCCGCCTCCACCGGCACGGTCTTGGGCGGACGGCCCATGATGGCGCAATCGACATCGAAGTCTGTGAGCGCCTGCACCACCTCCTGGCGATTGCCGACGGTCAGCCGCACATCGATCATGGGATGCTCATGCTTGAAGCCGACGACGAGGGCCGGCGCGTAGTATTTCGCCGTCGAGACGACACCCACATGCACGGCGCCGGTGCCGAGTCCCTTGACCTCGTTGATGGTGTCGGAGAGCCGGAAGATCGATCGTTCCACCTCGGCGGCGGTGTTGCGCACAGCCTCGCCAGCGTCAGTCAGTCGCATGCCATGCGCGGTGCGGTCGAAAAGCGGCAGACCCAGCGCGGATTCGATCTGTTTCAGCGTCAGAGTGACGGCTGGACCTGTCAGTCCCAAGGCCTTGGCGGCACTCGCGATTGTTCCGTGTCGTGCAATTTCTGTGACGGCGCGCAGCTGCCGAAGGGTGAGCCAGTCCATGTCGCTCATTAGAATTCCTAACTGTGCGCCTTACAAGAATTAAATTTACTTAGTCACCCCAGGGTGTATCTCACACCCAATCAAGACCGACAGGGAAACCTCGGTCAGGGGGGAGGGCAGCATATGGCCGGCCTGAGCACGCTCGAGGCTTTTCTCAGAGCATATAGCAGCACAGAAGATCCGCAGCGTCTTGCGGTGGTGGAAACGGTCCGGGCTCTCGCCCGCGCCTCGCGACAGATTCGTGATGTCGTATCCCAGGGTCAGCTCGGCGGCGACATTGGCGCCGCGCGCGGTTCCACCAATGCCGATGGCGATCGGCAGCGCTTTCTGGATGTGCGCGCCGACGAGATCGTGCTTGCCGAGATGCGGGAAGCCCCCGTCGCCGCCTATGCGTCGGAAGAGATCGGCTCGCCGATCCTCCTCAACCCCGAAGGCGTTCTCGCGGTCGCGACCGATCCGCTCGACGGCTCATCCAACATCGACACGAACGTCTCGATCGGGACGATCTTTTCCATCCTGCCGCATGTGCCGAATGCGGCCGATGGTGTCGGCACGGATTTCGCCCAGCCGGGGCGCAATCAGCTCGCCGCGGGTTTCTTCATTTACGGCCCGCAGCTCGCCATGGTGCTGACGGTGGGCGAGGGCACGCATGTCTTCGTCTATTCGCACCGCATCGGCGGCTATCAGCAGATCCTCGACGGGGTGCTGATTTCTCCCAACACCAATGAGTTCGCCATCAACATGTCGAACTACCGGCATTGGGACGAAGCCGTGCGCATCTATATCGACGACTGCCTGCAGGGCTCGGCGGGCCCGCGCGCCCGCGATTTCAACATGCGTTGGATCGCGTCGCTCGTCGCCGATACCTACCGGATCATCGCGCGTGGCGGCGTGTTTCTTTACCCCCGCGACAATCGCCGCGGTTATGGCGACGGCAGGCTGCGGCTCGTTTACGAGGCCAATCCGATCGCCATGCTGATCGAGCAGGCCGGCGGCCTTGCCAGCGATGGCGGCTTTCCGATTCTCGATCAGGTCCCCACGGGCCTGCACCAGCGCACGCCTTTGATCTTCGGTTCGAAGAAGGAAGTGGAGCGCATCCTTCGTTACCACGAGGCGCCGAGCCTGATCGGCGAGCGCGCACCTTTGTTTACCCACCGCGGCCTGTTTCGCGTTTGAGGCCAGGACATGTCAGCCAAGCACCCAATCATTTCAGTCACAGGTTCGTCCGGCGCAGGCACCACATCCGTGCGCCGGACCTTCGAGCAGATTTTCCGTCGTGAAGGGGTCAACGCCGTCTTCATCGAAGGCGACGCCTATCACCGCTACAACCGCGTGGAGATGCGCGAAGAGACCGAGCGTCACAAGGCGGATGGTGATTACTCCTTCAGCCATTTCAGCCCGGAAGCGAACCTCCTCTGCGAGCTGGAGGAGATGTTTGAGGAATACGGCCGCAAGGGCACCGGCAAGACCCGGCATTACGTGCACGATGACGACGAGGCCAAATGCTACGGCTGCCCGCCGGGCGAGTTTACCGACTGGGAGCCGTTCCCGGCCGAATCCGATCTTCTCTTCTATGAGGGGCTGCACGGGGCCGTCGTCACGGACGATTGCAACATCGCCCAGTATCCGGACCTGAAGATCGGTGTCGTGCCGGTCATCAATCTGGAGTGGATTCAGAAGATCCACCGCGATCGTTCCACGCGCGGCTACACGACGGAAGCGGTCACCGACACGATCCTGCGCCGTATGCCCGACTACGTGCATTACATCTGCCCGCAGTTCACCGAGACGACCATCAATTTTCAGCGCGTGCCGATCGTCGACACCTCTAACCCCTTCGTGGCACGGTGGATTCCGACAGCAGACGAATCCATGGTGGTGATCCGTTTCGCGGATCCGCGCGGCATCGATTTTTCGTATTTGCTGTCGATGATCCACGATAGCTTCATGTCGCGGGCGAACTCGATCGTGATCCCTGGAGGCAAGCTCGACATCGCCATGCAGCTGATTTTGACGCCGCTGATTTTGCAGCTCATCGAGCGAAAGCGCCGCGTCTCTTAAACGAAAGGTTTCTTGATGGCCCCTTTGCAGACGACCGTACTGGCCGCTTCGACGAACGCTGAGGCCGCTGATCTCAAGCCGATGGCAAATGCCATCCGCGCTCTCTCCATGGATGCGGTGGAGAAGGCGAAGTCGGGACATCCGGGCATGCCCATGGGCATGGCCGATGTGGCGACCGTCCTCTTCAGCAAATTCATGCGCTTCGACCCGCAGGACGCCGCCTGGCCGGACCGCGACCGCTTCGTGCTGTCGACCGGCCACGGCTCGATGCTGCTCTACTCGCTGCTTTACCTGACCGGATATCCGGAAGCGACGATCGACCAGTTGCGGAATTTCCGCCAGCTCGGCGCACGCACCGCGGGTCACCCGGAATACGGGCATCTGGCGGGTGTCGAGGTGACGACCGGCCCGCTTGGTCAGGGCCTCGGTGCCTCGGTCGGCATGGCGATCGCCGAGCGGCTGATGGCGGCGCGCTTCGGTGACGAGATCGTCGACCATTACACCTACGCGATCGCCGGTGACGGCTGCCTCATGGAAGGCGTCAGCCATGAAGCAATCGATCTCGCCGGTCATCTGAAACTGCGAAAGCTGATCGTCCTCTTCGACGACAACCAGATCTCCATCGACGGGCCGACATCGCTTGCGACCTCCGTCGATCAGCTGAAGCGCTTTGAGGCGGCCGGCTGGTCGGTGCGCCGCGTCGACGGCCACGACATGGCGGCGGTCGAGGCCGCCATCGAGGCCGAGCGCCAGACCGATCGTCCGTCGCTGATCGCCTGCCGCACGATCATCGGCTGGGGCGCCCCCAACAAGCAGGGCACCCATGGCGTGCACGGTTCGCCGCTCGGAGCCGAAGAGGTTGCGGCGGTTCGCGAGGCGCTGGGCTGGACGCACGAGCCTTTCGTCATTCCCGACGAGGTTCTGAAGGATTGGCGCGAGACCGGAAAGCGCGGAACCGCGCTGCATGACGATTGGAAGAAGCGCCTGGCGGAGGCTCCGAAAGAGCGGCGCGAGGCGTTCCATGCCGCGCTCGAGCTCGACTTCACGGGCAACGAGTTGCGCGACGCGATCGACAGCATCAAGGAGCGCTTCTCTTCAGAGAAGCCGAAGCTCGCCACGCGGCAATCTTCTCAGAAGGTGCTGGAGGAACTGGTGCCGCTGTTGCCGTCTTTGATCGGCGGTTCGGCCGATCTCACCGGTTCCAACGGCACGCGCGTCGCGGCGCAGCAGCCGGTCACGCCCGACGATTTCAGCGGCAATTACATGCATTACGGCGTGCGCGAGCACGGCATGGCGGCCGCGATGAACGGCATGTCGCTGCATGGCGGTGTCATTCCCTTCGGCGGGACGTTCCTGGTCTTCGCCGATTATTCGCGCCCGGCGATCCGTCTTGCGGCGCTGATGGGCGTGCGCGTCATCCACGTGATGACCCACGATTCCATCGGCCTCGGCGAGGATGGCCCGACGCACCAGCCGGTCGAGCATCTGGAATCTCTGCGCGCCATGCCGAACCTCAACGTCTTCCGTCCGGCCGATGCCGTGGAAGCGGCGGAAGCCTGGCAGTGCGCCATCGAAAACGCCTCGGGTCCTTCGGTTTTGTGCCTGACGCGTCAGGGCCTGCCGACGCTGCGCACCGAGCACGTCTCGGAGAACCTTTCGGCGAAGGGCGCCTACGTGCTCCGTGAACCGGAGGGCGACCGCGACGTGACCCTGATCGCCACCGGCTCGGAAGTGACGATCGCGGTCGAAGCGGCGGAGAAGCTTGCGGCCGACGGCATCGCCGCGGCCGTCGTCTCGGCGCCCTGCTTCGATATCTTCAAGACCCAGGACCGGGCCTATCAGACCAAGGTTCTGGGCACGGCGCCGCGGATCGGCGTCGAAGCTGCGGTGCGCGATGGCTGGGACCGCTGGCTCGGCCCGGACGGCATCTTCATCGGCATGCAGGGCTTCGGCGCGAGCGGGCCCTATCAAGAGCTCTACGAGCATTTCGGCATCACCCCGGACGCCATCGTCGATGCGGCCCGGACCTTCATCAACCTTGGCAAGGAAAGCGAATAATGGCCCGCATCACGCTGCGTCAGCTTTTGGATCACGCTGCCGAGAACGGCTACGGCGTTCCCGCATTCAACATCAACAACATGGAACAGGCTCTGGCGATCCTGGAGGCGGCTTCGTCCGTCGACGCGCCGGTCATCATCCAGGCGAGCCGCGGTGCCCGCGCCTATGCCAACGACATCATGCTCGCGAAGATGATGGAAGCCCTGGTCGAGATCTATCCGAACATCCCGATCTGCATCCATCAGGACCACGGCAACAACGAGGGCACCTGCCTCACGGCCATCCAGCACGGCTTTACCTCCGTGATGATGGACGGCTCGCTCGAGGCCGATGCCAAGACGCCGGCCTCCTATGAGTACAACGTCGCCATCACCAGCCGCGTGGCGCAGATGGCGCATTGGGTCGGCGCCTCGGTGGAAGGCGAACTCGGCGTGCTCGGATCGCTCGAAACGGGCGAAGGCGAGGCCGAGGACGGCCATGGCGCGGAAGGCAAGCTCTCCCAGGAGCAGCTTCTGACCAACCCGGATCAGGCGGTGGAATTCGTCAAGGCGACGAAGGTGGACGCGCTGGCGATCGCCATGGGCACGAGCCACGGCGCTTATAAATTCACCCGCAAGCCGGACGGCGAGATTCTGGCGATGCATGTGATCGAGGAGATCAATCGCCGCCTGCCGAATACACATCTCGTCATGCACGGCTCGTCGTCCGTGCCGCAGGAATTGCAGGACATCATCAACGCCTATGGCGGGGCGATGCCGCAGACCTATGGCGTGCCGGTGGAAGAGATCGAACGCGGCATCCGCCACGGCGTCCGCAAGGTCAACATCGACACGGATTGCCGCATGGCGATGACCGGGCAGTACCGCAAGATCGCGCAGGAAAACCCGGCGGAATTCGATCCGCGCAAATTCAACAAGCCGGCAATGGAGGCCATGCGCGAGCTCTGCCGCGATCGTTTCGAACGGTTCGGCACCGCCGGAAACGCCTCCAAGATCAAGGTCATCCCGCTCGAGGAGATGGCCAAGCGCTACCAGAGCGGCGCGCTTGATCCGAAGACCGACATGGCCCTGGCTGCCGAGTAATCGGCCAGCTTCAACGAGAGAAAGCGAGGAGTGGGATGGATACGGAAGCCAAGACCGTCACCGGCAAGGACCGCTACAAGTCCGGCGTCATGGAATACAAGAAGATGGGCTATTGGGAGCCCGATTACGAGCCGAAGGACACCGACATCATCTGTGTCTTCCGGGTGATCCCGCAGGACGGTGTCGATCCGATCGAAGCTTCCGCAGCCGTTGCCGGTGAGAGCTCGACTGCGACCTGGACCGTGGTGTGGACCGACCGTCTGACGGCGGCGGAAAAGTACCGCGCCAAATGCTATCGCGTCGATCCGGTGCCGGGCGCCGAAGGCCAGTATTTTGCCTACATCGCCTATGATCTCGACCTCTTCGAGGGTGGCTCGATCGCCAACCTGACGGCCTCGATCATCGGCAACGTCTTCGGCTTCAAGCCCTTGAAGGGCCTGCGTCTGGAAGACATGCGGCTGCCGGTCGCCTATGTGAAGACCTTCCAGGGTCCGGCGACGGGCATCGTCGTGGAGCGCGAGCGTCTCGACAAGTTCGGCCGTCCGCTGCTCGGTGCCACCGTGAAGCCGAAGCTCGGCCTCTCCGGCCGCAATTACGGCCGCGTCGTCTACGAGGCGCTGAAAGGCGGTCTCGACTTCACCAAGGACGACGAGAACATCAACTCGCAGCCCTTCATGCATTGGCGTGAGCGCTTCCTCTATTGCATGGAAGCGGTCAACAAGGCGCAGGCGGCGACCGGCGAAGTGAAGGGGACGTACCTCAACATCACCGCCGCCACCATGGAAGACATGTACGAGCGTGCCGAGTTCGCCAAGGATCTCGGCTCCTGCATCGTCATGATCGACCTCGTCATCGGCTATACGGCGATCCAGTCCATGGCCAAATGGGCGCGCAAGAACGACATGATCTTGCACCTCCATCGGGCCGGCCATTCGACCTATACGCGCCAGAAGACGCACGGCGTCTCCTTCCGCGTCATCGCCAAGTGGATGCGCCTTGCCGGCGTCGACCACATCCATGCCGGCACGGTCGTCGGCAAGCTCGAGGGCGATCCGGCGACGACGAAGGGCTATTACGACATCTGCCGCGAGGAGTTTAATCCGCAGGCGCTGCAGAACGGCATCTTCTTCGACCAGGATTGGGCTTCGCTCAACAAGCTGATGCCGGTTGCCTCCGGCGGCATTCATGCCGGCCAGATGCACCAGCTTCTCGACCTTCTCGGCGAGGATTGCGTGATGCAGTTCGGCGGCGGCACGATCGGCCATCCGATGGGTATCGCAGCCGGCGCGACGGCGAACCGCGTGGCGCTCGAAGCCATGGTGCTCGCCCGCAACGAAGGCCGTGACATCGTCAACGAAGGTCCAGAAATCCTGCAGACTGCGGCCAAGACCTGCCAGCCGCTGCAGCAGGCGCTCGAGACCTGGAAGGATGTCACCTTCAACTACGCCTCCACCGACACGCCGGACTTCGTGCCGACGGCGACCGCCGCCTAAAGCCCGAACCGAGACTATTTGGAGAACGCATCCATGCGCATTACCCAGGGCACCTTTTCGTTTCTGCCCGATTTGACCGACGAGCAGATCACCAAGCAGGTGCAGTACTGCATCGACAATGGCTGGGCGGTGAACATCGAGTTCACCGACGACCCGCATCCCCGCAACACCTATTGGGACATGTGGGGCCACCCGATGTTCGACATCGAGGATGCTGCGGCCGTGATGATGGAGCTCAATGACTGCCGCAAGGTCTACGGCGACCGTTACATCCGTCTGTCGGGCTTCGACGCTTCGCACGGTTGGGAATCGGTGAAGATCTCCTTCATCGTCAACCGGCCTGCCGAAGAGCCGGGCTTCCGCCTGGAGCGGCAGGAAGATGCAGGCCGTATGACGCGCTACACGACCAAGGCCTACGCGTCCGACAAGCCGGAAGGCGCGCGCTACTAAGCGATCGCATATCGAGAAATCGGCGTCGCGCCTTGGGCGCGGCGCCAACAGCGGTTTGAGAGCGGATGCTGCGATGAACGATCAGGTGAAACCCGAGAATGCCAATCCCGCTGAGGCGGAGACCGCCGCGCCGGTCACCTCGGTGGATCTGCAGCGCGAATTCGAGGAATCGGGCGTCGGCGACGTTCTGCGCGAGCTCGATGAGACCCTGGTCGGCCTCGCGCCCGTCAAAAAGCGCATTCGCGAAACGGCGGCTCTCCTCCTGGTGGAGCGCGCCCGCAAGCAGCTCGGCCTCGCTTATGAGGCACCGACCCTGCATATGAGCTTCACGGGCAATCCCGGCACCGGCAAGACGACGGTCGCGCTCAAAATGGCAAGCCTCCTTCACCGGCTCGGCTATATCCGCAAGGGCCATCTCGTCTCCGTCACGCGCGACGATCTCGTCGGCCAGTACATCGGCCACACCGCGCCGAAGACGAAGGAAGTGCTGAAAAAGGCGATGGGCGGCGTCCTCTTCATCGACGAAGCCTATTACCTCTACCGGCCCGAGAACGAGCGCGATTACGGTCAGGAATCGATCGAGATCCTCCTCCAGGTGATGGAGAATCAGCGCGAGGATCTGGTTGTCATTCTGGCCGGCTACGCCGACAAGATGGACAAGTTCTTCGAGAGCAATCCGGGCTTCCGCTCGCGCATCGCCCATCACATCGATTTTCCGGATTACAACAACGAGGAGCTCCTCAGGATCGCCGAGATGATGCTGAAGGAGCAAAACTACGAATTGTCGCCGGAGGCGCGCGAAACACTCATCCGCTACATCGACCGGCGCCGTCAGCAGCCGCATTTCGCCAATGCCCGCTCGGTTCGAAACGCGCTCGACCGCGCTCGCCTGCGCCAGGCCAACCGTCTCTTCGAGGCCGCCAATGGCCCGGTGACGGCGGAAGACCTGAAGCTGATTTCGCCCGAAGACATCAATGTCAGCCGGGTGTTTTCCATTCCAACCGATGCCGAACGCGCCGAAGAAAGGGCGTGAGCGAGACAACCCCGCACGGGACAGGGAGAGCCGCCATGAACGACATCCTGATCGCGCCGTCGATCCTTTCCGCCGATTTTGCCAGGCTCGGTGAGGAAGTGGCCGCCGTCGACCGCGCCGGTGCCGACTGGATCCATCTCGACGTGATGGACGGGCATTTCGTGCCCAACATCACCTTTGGCCCGCCCATCATCAAGGCGCTGCGCGGCTCGTCGCAGAAAGTCTTCGACTGCCATTTGATGATCGCGCCCGCCGATCCCTTCCTGCAGGCTTTTGCCGATGCAGGCTGCGATTACATCACCGTGCATCAGGAGGCCGGGCCGCATCTCGACCGCTCGCTGCAGGCGATCCGCGGGCTCGGCAAGAAGGCCGGCGTTTCGCTCAACCCCTCGACGCCGGAAACGACGCTCGAATACGTCCTCGATCGGCTCGACCTAATTCTTCTGATGAGCGTCAATCCAGGCTTCGGCGGCCAGGCCTTCATCCCGGCGATCATCGAGAAGACGCGCCGCGTCAAGGAAATGATCGGCGATCGCGACATCCGCATCGAGATCGACGGCGGCGTGTCGCCGGAGACCGCGCCTGCGCTCGCCGCAGCCGGCGCCGATGTGCTGGTTGCGGGCTCCGCGGTCTTTAAAGGCGGCAGCGAAGAAACATATCGTCAGAATATCGCTGCCATCCGTACGGCAGCGGAAGGGGCGCTGAAGGCGGCCGCCTGAGACGAGACAAGGAGAGCTTCATGGCTGCAACCGCCGCGATCTGCGATTTCGGCTGGAAGGCGAAGGATTTCACCCTCAAGGGGACCGACGGCAAGACCCATTCGCTCGCCGATTGCGCGGGCGAGAACGGGACGCTCGTCGCCTTCATCTGCAATCACTGCCCCTATGTGAAGGCCGTGATCGACCGTTTCGTGCGCGACGCCAGGGAGCTTGAGGCCTACGGCATCAAGACGGTCGCCATCTGCTCCAACGATGCCGAGGCCTATCCCGACGATTCCTTCGAGAACATGCAGGCATTCGCCGAAGAGCACGGCTTTTTCTTTCCCTATCTGCATGACGAAGACCAGTCGGTGGCGCGCGCCTGGGAGGCCGTCTGCACGCCGGATTTCTTCGGCTTCAACAAGAACCTGGAGCTGCAGTTTCGCGGCCGGCTCGACGCATCCCGGAAAGAGGCCGCGCCGGATGCGCCGCGCGAGCTTTTCGAGGCGATGAAAAAGGTGGCCCAGACCGGCGAAGGGCCGAAGGAACAGATTCCCTCGATGGGCTGCTCGATCAAATGGAAGGCCGCCTGATGGCATCGTCCTGGCCGAAGGCCATCATCTTCGATCTCGACGGCACGCTCGTCGATTCCGTTCCCGACCTCACCGATGCCTTGAACGATCTCCTCGTCGAAGAGGGGCTTCCCGCCGTCAACGAGGACAATGTCCGCAAGATGGTGGGCGACGGCGTCGAAAAGCTCGTCGAGCGCGGTTTTGAGGCGCGTGGGCGGACGCTCGACAAGATCGAGCTTGAGAGCCTGGTCGCGCGTTTCCTGGCGCTTTACGAGCCGCGGGCGACCGAGAAGACGGTGCTTTTCCCGACCGCCGTGGAAACGCTGGCGGGGCTTGAGGAAAGCGGCATCGCGCTCGCCGTCGTCACCAACAAGCCCGGCGCGGCGACGCGTCTCATTCTGGAAGGCCTCGGCGTTGCCGAACGTTTCGGCGCCGTCATCGGCGGCGACAGCGGCCTGCCGAAGAAGCCGGAGCCGGCGGTTCTCCTGGCGGCGCTGCAGCAGCTTGGGATCAGCGCCGACGACGCGCTGATGGTCGGCGACAGCCCCGCCGATGTGGGGGCTGCGCGGGCCGCGGGCCTGCCGGTCCTCGTCATGAGCTACGGATACACCAAGCTGCCGCCGGAAGAGCTCGGGGCCGATCAGGTGATCGATTCCCTCTCCGAGATCGTCGAAGCCATTCGCATGATGCGCACGGCCGCCTGAGCGCAAAGGTGTCTCGGCAAGGCTTGCCGACGGAAAGAGAATGGGGACGAAAACCGCCTTGTGATCGGCGCCGCCCCTGGCGCCACAACGGCTTTCCGCTATAAGATGAAAATCGTTCTCATCTTTTCGGTCGAGCCCGATCGGCCGGACCAATCCCATAGGAGCAGCGAAAAATGTACATCGCCATGAACCGCTTCAAGGTGAAGCCGGAAGCGGCCGAGGATTTTGCCGAGGTCTGGCGCAGCCGCGATTCGCAGCTGTCGAAGGTGCCGGGTTTCGTCGAGTTCCATCTCCTCAAGGGGCCGGAGCGGGACGATCACGTGCTTTACGCCTCGCACACGGTCTGGCGCTCTTACGAAGATTTCGAGAACTGGACGAAGTCTGAGCATTTCCGCAATGCCCATGCGGGCGCCGGCGAGCGCAAGCCCCTCTATATCGAGCATCCGCAGTTCGAAGGTTTCGAGGTCCTCGAAGACGTTCGCTGATTGCCGCATCGGGTGGGCGAGCCGCTCGGCCTCTGCTATGGCCTGACGCGACAGGCAAGACGGGGGACGCAGCGTGACGACACGACCGCTCGCTCAAAAGACGATCGGTGTTCTGGGAGGTTCCAGCAACATCGCCACCGGCCATTACTACCGCTTTCTCAATGAGATCGTGAATGCGCGTCTCGGCGGTTGGGACATCGCCGAGACGGTGATCGTCGGCATGAATTTCGGCAATATCGAAGCCTTTCTGCATGCCGACGATTGGGCCTCACTGGAGGCCTATATGGCGAAGAAGGTGGATGCGCTGATCGCTGCGGGCGCCGACGTCATCGTCGGCGTCTCCAACACCCTCCACAAGCCGATGGAGGCGATCCTCGCCTCCCGCGATGTCGATTACATCCACATCGTCGATCCGACGGGCGAGGCGATCCGCAAGGCCGGGCTAAAACGCGTCGCGCTTTTCGGCACCAGGCCGATCATGGAGATGGATTACGCCCGCCGCCGCTACGAGGAAAAATTCGGGCTGGAGATCGTCGTCCCGAATGCGGACGAGCGCGCCGAGATCGATCGCATCATCTTCGACGAACTCGTCAAGGACGTGATCCGCCCGCAATCGAAGGCCCGTTATCTGGAGATTGCCGAAAGGCTCGCGCGTGACGAGGGGGCACAGGGGCTGATCCTCGGCTGCACGGAGATCTTTCTTTTGATCGATCAGAAGGATCGCCCGGACTTTCCGATGTTCAATACGACGCGGCTGCATTGCGAGGCGGCCGTGGACTATGCGCTCACAAACGCGCTAGAGGCGGTGTGAACGGGAGAGGCTGAACAAGGGGGACGGCTGCAGGTCGATCGGCCGGGTCGGCAAGGTTCCGGCAAGGCGGTGCGTCTTTCTTTGCCTCTTCAGCACAAGAGCCCGACAGCGCCTGCGCAATCATCTCTCATGAACGCTAATCTCAATGGCATATCCGGTTTCCTGGAACGGGCGATCGCGGCCTCCGGCGAGACGCTGGCGACGCTTGCGCCGGGCGAACTCGTCAGTCTTGCGATCGCCTTGCCGGAAAGCGCCGAGGCGCGCTGTCAGGGGCTTTCGGGCGATTGTCGCTGGGTGTCTCCGCCGACGGGCAGGGCCTTCTATGCCGCCGGAAAAGCCGTTGAGGGCTCGCGTGACGAACTCGACCGCCTGTTGTCGGAAGAAGGTGTGTGGCGCCGCATCGGCGATGCCTCCGCATTGCCACTCGCTTTCTTCACGCTGCCGCCAGCGACGGCCACGCAGGACCTGTCCTTCTTCGTGCCGCGCGTTCTCTTCCGCCGTGAGGGAGCGGCCTGGAACGTGGTCTTGTCCGCTGCCCATGACGGACGCGCGTTGCAGGAGATCGCCAGCGACTGGCTCGCGCTCGCGGCCGCCATCCTTTCTCAGGCCGAGCCGGTCGGCGAGGCCCGCATCGAACGCTCACAGGCCTCGCCGGACGAGGCGACCTGGAAGACACGTGTCGCCGAAACGAGTGCTGCGATCCGCGACGGCCGCTTCGACAAGGCGGTTCTTGCCCGCCGTCTGGCGCTGAGGCTTGCCGAACCGGTCGATCCCAATCGGCTGGTCGACCGCCTCGCGGCCGCGAATGCGGGATCGAACGTCTTCTCGCTGCCGCATGGCGGCGGCCATGTCGTTGCTGCAAGCCCGGAACGCCTGGCCGTGAAGAAGGGCCGGGACATCTTGAGCGACGGGCTCGCTGGTACGGCCCGCCATGCCGGAGAGGCACCGGCCGATGATGCCGCCGAAGCGGCACTCTTTGCTTCCGCCAAGGAGCGCAGCGAGCACGCCATCGTCGTCGATGCGATTGCCGCCGACCTTGAGGATTTATGCGAGACGCTCGAGCGGCCGGCCGCTCCGGGCTTCATGCAACTGTCGCGCGTCACGCATCTTTGGACGCCCTTGTCGGGGCGGCTGAAGCCGGGCATCAGCCTTCTCGACGTCGCGGAACGGCTTCATCCGACCCCGGCGGTTTCGGGATTTCCTCGCGAAACGGCCATTGCCTGGCTGAAGGAGCTGGGCGAGGAGCGCGACGGGCTTTATTCAGGCGTTGCCGGCTGGGTCGACGCGGACGGAGACGGGGAGGCGGCCGTCGTTTTGCGCACGGCTTTCTTCGCCGGGCGCGAGGCGAGCCTGTGGGCCGGTGCCGGCATCATGGCGCAGTCGGACCCGGCGGCGGAATGGATGGAGACGGAAATGAAGCTTGCCACCATGTTGGACCTCTTCGCAGACAAATGAACGGACCCGCCGAACAGACGTTTCACTGGGCTGCGGCCCTTGCATCCGGGCTTGCTGCGGCCGGCGTGCGCCGGCTTGTCGCCTCTCCGGGCTCACGCTCGACGCCCCTGACGCTTGCGGCCTTGCGCCATCCCGAAATCGGCGTGCGCATGGTGGTCGATGAACGCTCGGCCGCCTTCTTCGCGCTCGGTCTCGCCAAGGCCTCCGGTGAGCCGGTGGCGCTTGCGGCGACATCCGGTTCGGCGATCGCCAATTGGCTGCCGGCTGTCGTCGAGGCCGATATGGCCCGCGTGCCGCTCATCCTTCTCTCCTCCGATCGCCCGCCGGAACTGCAGGATTGCGGTGCCAATCAGACGATGGAGCAGGCTGGGCTCTTCAGCACGCATGTGCGCAAGTTTTTCCAGCTGCCGCCGGCCGAGGCCGAGACCGGCTGGCTCGCCAATTTCGTTGCGCGGATGGTGGCGGCGAGCCGTGGCCCGCTCCCCGGGCCGGTCCACATCAATGTGCCGTTGCGCGAACCGCTGGTCCCGTCAGCCTCCATCGGCCTGGAGGAAACGGCCGGAGCACCGATCCCGCTGACGCTTCCGGCGCATTTGCAGCCGACGGACGAAACCCTCAAGCGTATCTCCGGCATCATCGGCAAGGGGCGCGGGGCCATCGTCTGCGGCAGCGAAGCTCTGAGCGCTGCCGCGCGCCGCTCGATCCTCGACCTGGCGCGGCGGCTCGACGCGCCGGTTTTCGCCGACGTTCTTTCCGGTCTGCGCTTCGGTACGCAGGAACCGGAAATCCTCGCCCATCCCGATCAGGTGGCGCGCTCTGCGCCGATGCCTGATTGGATCCTGCGTTTCGGCGGCACGCCCGTCTCCAAAGCCGTCTCCACCTGGATGGAGAAAGCGCACACGAAACCCCAGATCGTCGTCTCCGAGACGCCGCGGCTTGCAGATCCTGCAGGAACGGCGAGCCACGTCGTCACCGCCGATGTGGCGCTCGTCTGCGCGGGGCTCGACGCGCCCGCCGGACCGCCGGAATGGCGTGCCGACATCGTTGCACTCGACAGCGAGGCCATGCGGGCGGCAGATGCCGTGTGCGACGGCGACCGTGTCTTCGAAGGTGCGCTGATGCGCCGGCTCGTGCGCGCTGTGCCGCCGTCGACCGCGATCTTCCTCGGCAATTCGCTCGCCGTGCGGGCCGCGGACTGGCTTGCCGGCCGCAGCTCCACGAAACTGCGGGTCTACGGCAATCGCGGCGTCAGCGGCATCGACGGCAATCTGTCGACCGCTTTCGGCATTTCCGCCATCTCCGAGAATTGCGTTGCCGTCGTCGGCGATCTCGCCTTTCTGCACGATCTCGGTGCGCTCGCGCTCGGGCGCGACCTGCCACTTGCGATTCTGCTTCTCGACAATGGTGGCGGCGGTATCTTCGACCATCTTGCGCAGGCGGATCTGCCGGAATTCGAGACCGGCTGGCTGACGCCGCAATCGCTCGATCATGTGGCGGCCGCGCGCGCTTTCGGCCTTGCCGCTCAGGATGTCGATGGCCTCGACGAGGCGATGGCCGCCGTCAATGCGGCGCTCGACCGGCCCGGAACGACGGTGATCCGCGCCACCATCGTGCGTGAGAAGAGCCTCGCCCGTTTCAAGACTTTCTTCGCCGCCGCTGCGGCGCCCGTGACCCAAGGACAAACGCGATGAGTGACGCAAAGATCGCCTGGCAGACGGTGCCGGGGCAGGATTTCACCGACATCCTTTTCGACAAGGCCGACGGGATCGCCAAGATCACCATCAACCGTCCGCATGTGCGCAACGCCTTTCGGCCGGAGACGCTGGAAGAGATCATGACGGCGTTGCATCTTGCGCGTCTCGATCAGGAAGTTGGCGTCATCATCCTGTGCGGCGCCGGGCCGGACGCCTTCTGCGCCGGTGGCGACCAGAAAATCCGCGGCGACGATGGCGGCTACAAGGATCAGGCGGGTGTCCACCATCTGAACGCTCTCGACCTGCAGCGCATGATCCGCACCTTGCCGAAGCCCGTGGTTGCCATGGTGGCGGGCTATGCGATCGGCGGCGGCAATGTCCTGCAGCTCGTCTGCGACCTGACGATCGCCGCCGACAATGCCCGCTTCGGCCAGACCGGCCCGCGCGTCGGCTCATTCGATGCGGGTCTCGGCGCCGGGCTGATGGCACGCACGGTGGGGCTGAAGAAGGCCAAGGAAATCTGGTTCCTCTGCCGCCAATACGATGCGCAACAGGCGCTCGATATGGGCATGGTCAACACCGTCGTGCCGCTCGACCGGCTGGAGGAGGAGACCGTCTCCTGGTGCCGCGAAATGCTGCGCCTGTCGCCGACGGCCCTTCGCGTCCTGAAGGCCGGCTTCAACGCCGACACCGACGGGCTGTCGGGCGTGCAGGAGCTGGCCGGCAATGCGACCGCGCTCTTCTATATGACCGATGAAGGCCAGGAGGGCCGCAACGCCTTCAACGAAAAGCGCGCCCCGGACTTTTCGCGCTTTCCGCCGCGTCCCTGAGGCGGCCAGATCGCCACGCTTGAACCTCCCGCCGGACGTGTCCGAATGCGCATCGAGGAAGCCTCGTCTCGGCCTTATGCGCTGAGGCTCGCCCGGCCCTGGGTTGCGGCAAGCGCGACGATGACGACGCGGTATGGCCGCCTCGTAATCCTCGCCTCGGATGGCCTCGTCGGCTTCGGTGATTGCGCGCCGCTGCCGAGTTCGGGCGAGAAGGGCCATGCCGAGACCTTTCGCGCGCTCGACGAGGTTCTGCGGACGCTTCCGTGCCAGGATGTCGATCCGCTCGCCGGCGATCTCGTCGCGCGCATCGCTCAGCCGCAGGTGCGCTGGGCCGTCGAGACCGCCTGTCTCGATCTCTGCGCAAAGAAGCGCGGCCTGCCGCTGCACCGGCTGCTGAGCGAGACTTTTGCGGCTGACGTGCCCGTGAACGCCGCTCTCGGCCGCCTCGACGAAGGCTGCGCCGGTCGCGCGATGAGAGCTGCGGAGGCGGGTTTTGCCGTCGCCAAGATCAAGCTCGGTGTCGATCCCGTAGAGTGTGAACTTACCGCCTTGAAAGAGGTGGTCGAGGCGAGCGGCAAGGCTCTGTCCTTCCGCTTCGACGCCAACCGTGCCTGGGAGAAGGCCGATGCGCGCCGGGTCCTGAATGCGCTCGCGGCGATGGACGGCCTGCGCGTCGATGGCGTCGAGGAGCCGCTTGCACGGCCGACGCCGGAGGCGCTCGCATCCCTGCAGACGGAGCTGCCGTTTCCGCTCGCCGCCGATGAATCCGTGCCGGTGCTGGGGGTGGATGCGCTGTTTGAGGCGCGCGCCGTTCGCCGCCTCGTCGTCAAGCCGGCGCGGATCGGCGGTATCGCCGCAACGCTTGATCTCGCCCGTCGCGCGCAACGGGCCGGCGTGGAGCTCGTTCTGACCTCGGTCGTCGATTCCACCATCGGCGTCATGGCGGCAGCCCATCTCGCCGCGGCTCTGCCGGCGGGGCAGAGACTCGCGCACGGCCTCGGTACGCTCGCCTGGCTTGCCGAAGACGTCGCTGCGCCGCCGCCGATCGAGAAGGGTGTGATCCGGCTACCGGAGCGTCCGGGGCTCGGCCTTACCCCGTTCGACGACCTGCCCGGCGGCGATCCGTTTCAGGGCTGAGCGGTCGGGCTTGCCGCTCGCAAGCAGCGGCAGCGCCTCGACCCGCACGACTGCGCGCGGGCGCAGCGCCCCGTCGATATGATCGCGGCACCAGGCAAGCAGCGCCGCTTCGTCGCCCGGGCCGGCATAGATCACGGTGACGATCTCGCCCCAGACCGGGTCCGGCCGTCCGGTGACGGCCACGGTCTCAATCCCCGGAGTTTTGGCAAGCAGCACTTCCACGCTTTGTGGCATGACCTTCTTGCCGCCGGTGACGATGACGTCGTCGGCGCGCCCAAGGATGGTGATTGCACCCGTTTCGTCGATCTCGGCCAGATCGGCCGTGATGAACCAGTCGCCCGAAAGCCCGTCGCCCGGAGTGAGCGTCGGATTGGCATAGCCCGCCATGACGTTCGGCCCGCGCAGCTTCAAGCGTCCCGAAGGATCGAGCGCGACCTCGGTTTCGCCCAGCGGTTTCCCGACGAAGCCAGCCCGCCAGGGACGCGGCAAAGCGGGGAGGGTGGCAAGCTGCGAGGCCGTCTCGCTCATCCCGTAGGTCGGCTGGATCGGCCAGCCGCGGGAGGCGGCCCGTTCGGCAAGCTCCGGCGACAGTGCCGCCCCGCCGATCAGCACATGCCGCAGGCTTGTCGGTGCATTCTCTTCGTCGGCATCGAGAAGATGCGCGAGCATCGCCGGCACCAATGAGAGATGCGTGACCGGCCTTTCGCGCAAAACGCCAAGGATTGCAGCCACCTCGAATTTTTCTGCAATCAGCGCCTCCGCGTCGGCGAGTGCGGTGCGCACCAGGATGGAAAACCCACCGATATGGAAAAGCGGCAGGCAGGCGAGCCAGAGGTCGCCCTTCTGAAGCGGCGCCATGGTCGCGCCGGCGCGCGCGGCGGCTTCAAGATTGGCGCCCGACAGCATCACGGCCTTCGGCCGGCCCGTGCTGCCGGAGGTGGCGACGAGAAGCGCGATGCCGGAAGGCGCTACCCATCGGCGGGAGGGGGAGGGCGCCGCGATCTGGGAAGCGGCCGGAAAGGCATCTGTCGAAAGACATGCCGTGCCTTCGATCGGCTGTTCCCCGACGACAAGCCCGGCCCCCGATTGGGCGATGAGATCGGCGACGACAGCCTGCGGCAGCGCCGGATCGATCGGAAAGAGCGGCGCCGGCAGATGCGGCGCGGCGAAGGCAAGCCGCGCCAGGATCTCAGCCGAGGCGGTCAGCGCCACGATCGGCCTCCCCGGTTCGGCGCCGACCTCGTTCAGGAGGCGCGCATCGGCGGTTGCGCAGGCCGAAAGCTCTGAGGCGAGAAAGAAGGACATGGCAGCCTTATGACAGCAATCGCGCCGCTGGAAGAAGAGGGATCGCCGGCGCGCATGGACGCAGCGATGCGGTTGCGCCCGCAGCCGCCTCTTTCGCTCGGCCGCGGATACACAGGCAGCTCATCTTTCCGTCTTTCTTTCGTCATCTGCCCCCGCCTAAGATCAAACCGCATCGATGACGTCAGTGGGGCATGAGGATGGGGCTGGTGTGGGAGACGGGAAATGAAACTTCGGTTTCTGCTGCGCTGACATCTTCGGCAGGAGACCTGTCCAAGGGCGCCGTCGATGTCCTGGGCGACGTCGTTCTGCTCAATCGTGCGGTCTACGGAGGAGCCGACGCGCTTCCCGATGAATATCTCGCCGATTACAGCGCCAACCGAGATCCCGATGACGTCGGCTTGCGGTCGGACCTCAATGTCTATGACCGCTATGATCTTTATCTGGCGCAGTTCGGCTTCAAGACGCTGTCCTCCTCAGAACTCGGCTTCGATGCGGGTGACATCGACGCCAGCGAAACGAGCGACGGCTACGACCAGAACTACACCTATGCCGGTGACCTCTATCGCAACAATTACCGCGTGGATGAGGACGGGGATGAAAGCGTCTTCACGCAGGCAGGGGCCGTTGCGCTCGCGGCGATCAAGGAAAACGATGCCGGCAACACGCTCTATCTGACATTCCGCGGCACCGATGCGGACGGCATCTTCGCCGATGGAGAGGCCGGTACCGGCATCGGTCAGGCGCGCTACTACGAGCAGCTGCGGGCGTTCATCGATCAGGCGCTGGAATATGTCGAGGATCCGGCCAACGACGTGACCAAGGTCGTGGTCTCAGGCCACAGCCTCGGCGGCACCGTGGCGGACCTCTTCACCATCTATGACGGGGCGCGCTTTGCCGCCGTCGACGGTGTGGAGCTGGAAGTCGTGGCGCTCGCCTCAGCTGGCGTCGATCCGATTGCGCTCACCTTGATGGGCGATTACGACACGTCGATCGTCGATATCGACGGGGTTTCGGTCTCGTTCAATACGCCGGACTGGTATTCGCAGCTCGACCATTCGGAAGACATTGTGCGCAATCCGGGTGCCTATGATGCGGGTGAGCATCTGCTTCAGGATCCGACCCAGGCGCCGATCACCGCAGCGGCGGTCGCGACCCTCGGCGACCAGATCCACTTCGAGGGCAACCGCGTCCAGTTCGATGCGCCCCTGATCGACCAGTACGCGATCTCGAAATCCTTCGATACGAACTTTCTCGCCGAGCATTATGCGAGTTTCTATGAGCTCGTCGAAGGCGAGTTCGCACTGGTGGCCGGCGTGGCGCCGACGCTCGATTACGACCGCTACATCACCTTGAATGGCACCAACGAACGCCTTGACGGTGTCTCCGACGACAATCAGGTGAACGGCTGGAACGTGCCGATCGACGACGAAGGCAATTATGCCTCCGCCACCGACGATATCTTCATCATGGGACTTGATGGCAGCGACACGATCACGACCGGCAGCGGTGATGATTTTCTCACCGGCGGTGCCGGTGATGATCGCCTCAACGCAGGCTCGGGTGACGATGTCGTCATGGGCGACGTGTCGGGATCGTCCGGCCGCGATATCATCGCCTCGGGCGCCGGCGACGATACGGTCTATGGCGGCGACGCGGACGACGATGTGAACGCCGAGGACGGGCTCGATCTCGTCTTCGGCGGGGGTGGCGACGACATCGTGACGGGTGGCGCGGGCGCCGACACACTCTACGGCGGCACCGGCAGCGATCTCGTCTATGGTGGAACCGCCAATGATCAGCTCGGTGGCGGCGACGGGGACGACACCTTGTGGAGCGGCGGCGGCGACGACACCCTTTTCGGCGGCAGCGGGGCCGACGAGATCGGTGGCGGTACGGGCAGGGATCTCGCCTTCGGCGGCCTCGGCGACGACAGCGTCTATGGCGGCGATGGCGACGACGAGATCTGGGCGGGCGCGGGTTCGGACAAGGCCTATGGTGGCGCCGGCAACGATGTCATCGGTGCGGGCGGGGGCAATGACCAGCTCGACGGGGGTGACGGCAACGACACGCTTTATGCGGGAGAGGGGGCCGACACGCTCACCGGCGGTGCCGGTGCCGATATCCTTTATGGAGGTTCGGGCAGCGACGTCTTCGTTTTTGGGGAGGGTAGCGGCGCCGATATCGTCGTCGACTTCGATCAGGACGAGGGCGACGCAGTCGATCTCGAGGGACAGACGGCGACCGCCTCGGAAAACGACGATGGCGATCTCATCCTCGCCTTGTCGGGCGGCGGCAGCGTCGTCTTTGTCGGCCAGACGATGGAGACGTTCGACCTCGATCTCTACGTCTGAGGTCTCCGCCCATTCAAAAAAGTTCGGCCGCGCGTCGACAGTCCCGCGCGGCCCATGCATCCCGAATCGGGGAAGCTGTGCGGCGGCATGGCCGCCTTCCCGTCATCCCCCCTCGGCACGCACATCCAGTGCGTCGCGCAGCCCATCTCCGATGAAGTTGAAGCCGGTGACGGCCAGCGTGATCGCGATGCCGGGAACGATGGCGAGCCAGGGGGCCGTTTCCAGATATTGCTGTGCGCCGTTCAGCATGTTGCCCCAGCTCGGCAGCGGCGGCTGGATGCCATAACCGAGAAAGCTGACATAAGCCTCCGTCAGGATCGCGCGGGCCACGGTCAGGGTCGCGGCGACGATAATCGGTCCCATGGCATTCGGCAGCACCTCGCGGAACATCATGTGGCTGCCACTGAGGCCGAGCATCTTGCCCGCCAGGACGAACTCGCGTTCCCGGAGCGAGCGCACTTCGGCCTCGACGATGCGCGAGACTTCCATCCAGCTGGTGAGTGCAATGATCACCGTGATCACGGCGGGGCTGGGTTTGAGGACCGCGGCCAGGGCGAGCACGAGGAAGATCGAGGGGAAGGCCAGGAAAGCGTCGACCAGGCGCATGAGCACGGAGCCGATCCACCCACCGCGATAGCCGGCGACCACGCCGACGAGAGCGCCGACGAAGGTGGACAGAAGCATCGCGAACAGGCCCACCAGAAGGGAGATTCGCCCGGCCTCCAGCAGACGCGCCGCAAGATCGCGCCCGAGGGGGTCGGTTCCGAGATAATGATTGCCGCTGAAGGGTGGGGAAAAGCGCGCGCGGATGTCGATCTGCAGCGAATCGTACGGCAGCAGCCAAGGCCCAAGGATGCAGGCCAGCGCGAGCGCCACGATGATCACCGCGCCCACCAGCGCCAGCTTGTGCTGCATGAAGCGCCTGGCGGTCCGGCTTCGCCACCAGCGTTCGCGTCGTCGGGAATGAGGGGGGGCCGAGAGTGCGGTCATGTCGCTCTCCTTTGGGTCAGGCAAGACGGATGCGCGGGTCGACCATCGACACGACGATATCGGCGATCAGATTGCCGAGCAGCGTCAGGATGGCCGACAGCATCAGCAGTCCCATCACGACCGGATAATCGCTGTAGCTCAGGCTATCGAGGAACAGCCGTCCCATTCCGGGCCAGGTGAAGACGGTCTCCGTCACCAGTGCGCCGCTCAGAAGCTGCGGCAGCTGCATTCCGGCGAGCGTGATCATCGGCAGCAGGGCATTGCCGACGACATGCTTCATCAGCACACGTTTTTCGCGGACGCCCTTGGCGCGGGCGGTCTTGACGAAGTCCTGATGGATGACGTCGAGCGTCGCCGTCCGCATGTAGCGGCTCCATACGGCGACATGCACGAGCGACAGGACGAGGCTGGGCAGGACCAGATGATGCAGATAGCCGAGAACCGTCTCGTTGCCGATCGTGTACATGTTCCCGGCGGGAAACCAGCCGAGCTTCAAGGAGAAAATATAGATCGAGACCAGTCCGAACCAGAAGGTCGGGATCGACAGTGCCACCATGGCGCCGACCGTGGCCGTATAGTCGAAGAGGGAATATCGGTGTGTCGCCCCGCGGATCCCGATCCAGGTGCCGATGGCGATGGAAATGGCCATCGACGAACCCATCAGGATGAAGGTCGCGAAGATATGGCGCCCGATCACTTCGGTCACCGGTGCGCCGTCACGGTAGGACGTGCCCCAATCGCCGTGGAGCATCCGCCAGGCCCAGTCCAGATACTGGATCGGAAGCGGCCGGTTCAGTCCCATCTGCTCTTTGAGACGCTCCAGATCGGCAGCGGTCATGCCCGGATCAAGCGCGTACTGCGACAGCGGTCCTCCCGGGATGAGGTTGAGGATCGTGAAGCCGATGATCGACACGATGATCAGGAGAATAAGGCTTTGCCATAGGCGATTGAGCAGAAATGGGAGCATTCAGCGGTCTCGGAAATACGACGTGGGCGTCAAGCCCGTCGCCGCAAAGGCGGCGACGGGCGCCAGAAAGGTCAGCTGACCCAATACCAGCTGGCGGCGTTCCAGGATTCCGTGCGGGTGTTGCCGTTGGGCTCGAAGCCTTCGATCCCGGACTTGCGCCCGTGGATGAAGTTCTCGGCAAAGAGCGGCAGGAACGGCAGCTCGTGACGGACGATCTTTTGCACCTCGTCGTAGATCACCTTGCGCTCGGCCGGGTCGAAGATGCGCGTGCCTTTTTCCAGAAGCTCGTCGATGCGGGCGTTCTTGATCTGCACGTTGTTTGAGCCGGAGCCGCCCTGTGCCGTGATCGCGCTCGAATGGAAGCGGTTGGTGACGTCCGGGTCCGAGCCGATCAGGTAGGTCGTGCCGACGACCGCCGTGTCGAAACGCGACTGCATCCAGAAGTCGCCCCACATGACGGCAGCCGGCATGTTTTCAATCGTCATCTCGACGCCGACCTGTTGCAGCATTTGCTGGACGAATTGCTGCATCTGCTCGCGCAGATGGTTGCCGGACGTGGTGGAGTTCTTGAAGGAAAGCCGCACGCCATCCTTTTCGCGGATACCGCCCGCGCCGCGTTTCCAGCCGGCTTCGTCGAGAAGCGCATTGGCTTTGTCGGGCGAGTATTCGTGCAGCGGCAGGTCCGGATAATAGTAGTAGGAGTTGCGCGGCACATAGCTTTCGACCGGATCATGCACTCCGTAGTAGATCGCGTCGATGATCGCTTGCTTGTCGATGGCCGCGTAAAGGGCCTCGCGCACCGCGAGTTCCTTGAATTGCGGACGCTCCAGGTTGAGCGCGATCGATTCAATCGACGGAGCCGGTTGCAGCACCAGCGTGCGATCGGGGAGGGTCTTGGCTTCTTCGTAATTGTCCGGCGTGATGTACATCCGGCCCAAAAGGTCGATGTCGCCGCTGCGAAACTGCGTGAAGTGAACGGTGATGTCCGGGATATACTTGAACACAAGCCGTTCGAGGTAGGGTCCTTCGCCGTGATAATCGGCATTGGCGAGCAGTTCGACGCGGTCGCCGGCGAGACGACGGTCCCATTTGAACGCGCCGGTGCCGATCGGGCTCTGATTGAAGGGGGCGCTGTTGGGGTCCTCGACGCCTTCGAAGGCATGCTTGGGAACGATGAAGGTTTCCGTCAGGAAGGACAGGTAGGGCGAAAACGGCTCTTCCATCCGCCAGGTCAGCTCCGTCGGGGAGACCACGGTGATGTCACGCAAAAGCGAGTGCCCGGCCGTGCGCCAGGCGCGGAAATCCGGATTCACGATCAGCTCGAGCGTGAATTTCACATCTTCGGCCGTAAAAGGCTCGCCGTCGTGCCATTTCACGTCGTCGCGCAGCTTGATGCGCCACTCGGTGCCATCCTCGGAAATGCCGCCGTTGGCCTGGGTGGGTACCTCGGTTGCGAGATTGGGCACGACCTCGCCTTCAGGCGTGAAGCGGAACAAGGCGTCGAAGACCGAGAAGTGAACGCCGTCGTCGACTTCGATTTTGACCATCAACGGGTTGAAAACGGTGGGTTCCTGCACGAGGCCCACGATCACCCGGCCCTCCGGGGAGCCCTCGGTCTGCGCAAAGGCCGGCTTGCCGAGCAGATTGGGGGCCATCAGCGTGGCGCCGGCGGCGCCCATAAGTCCGAGCGCACCGCGCCGGGTCAAAGTTATATTTTTCTTCTCGGTCATCGACTCTTCCCTCTCGAAATGAACGGGTTGGTGGGTCGGCGGCTTCAGGCGGCCGCCTTTTCCCCTGGAATTGCTGCCACCAGCTCTCGCGTGTAGTCGCTCTGGGGATTGAGAAAGATCTGCGAGGGCGGTCCCATCTCGACGATGCGGCCCTTCTGCATCACGGCAATTTCGTCACTGATCTGCGAGGCGACGCGCAGGTCGTGGGTGATGAACACCATCGAGACGCCGGTCTCCCGCTGGATCCGGTCAAGCAGTTCGAGGATCTGTGCCTGGATGGACACGTCCAGTGCCGAGGCCGATTCATCTGCGACGAGGAGGCGTGGTTTGAACATCAGCGCCCGGGCGATGCCGACACGTTGGCGCTGGCCCCCGGAGAATTCGTGCGGGTAGCGATCGAAAGCTCCAGGATCGAGACCGACCTCGGTGAGCAAGGCGAGCGCCTCGGCCTTTGCATCTGAAAACGACATGCCGTGCGCGCACGGACCGACGGTCAGGATCTGGCCGATGGTCGAGCGCGGGTTGAGGGAGGCGAAGGGATCCTGAAAGATCATCTGGATCCGCGGACGAAGCGGGCGGAACTCGGCCTCGGACATCGGAGCGATATCCGTGCCCTCGAAAAAGATCTCACCGCCGTCGCTTTCGGCCAGTTTGACCAGAAGGCGCCCCATCGAGGACTTGCCCGAACCGCTTTCTCCGACGACGCCAAGCGTGCGCCCCGGCAGCAGGTCGAAGCTCGCGCCCTGCACCGCCTTGACGACGCGCTCGGTGCCGAACATCCGGCTGCCGCTGCGATAGGTCTTGACGAGGTCGCGAACTTTCAGAATGGGCGTGTCGCTGCGGGCGACATGCGGCGTGCGGTCTTGCCCGATGATGTGCGGAACCGCGGCGATCAGGCGCTTGGTATAGGGATGGGAGGGCGTCTTGAGGACCGTATCCGCATCGCCCTGCTCGACGATTTTGCCCTTTTCCATCACCACCACGTTGTCGGCGATCTCGGCCACCACGCCGAAATCGTGGGTGATGAACACGACACTCATATTCTTGCGGTGCTGGATGTCTTTGATAAGCGCCAGGATTTGCGCCTGGGTGGTGACATCGAGGGCGGTCGTCGGTTCGTCCGCGATCAGGATGCCGGGCTCGAGCGCGAGCGCCATGGCGATCATGACGCGTTGCCGCTGACCGCCGGACAGCCGGAACGGGTATTGCCGGTACATCGTCTCCGGGTCGGGCAGTCCGACCTCTTTCAGAAGCGCGACGGCGCGGGATTTGCGTTCGGCCTTGGTGCCGACCCCGTGCGCGGACATGACTTCGACAATCTGATCGCCGACGGTCATCAGAGGATTGAGCGCCGAGAGCGGATCCTGGAAGATCATGGACACCTTCCGCCCGCGCATGTCGCGAAGCGCCGCAGGATTCATGGACTGAATCTCCGTGGTGCCCACGTAGATGCTGCCTTCACCGATGCGAATGCTGAAGGGAAGGAGCCCCATGATGGCGTTCGCGGTGATCGATTTTCCTGACCCCGACTCCCCGATGATGCAGAGAATCTTGCCCGGCACGAGATCAAACGAGATCTGCGAGACCGCGTAGGAGCGCTCCATCCCCTTGGGAAGGTTCAATGTCAGGTTTCTGACCGAAAGCGCGGCGTCCTGGCCGAGCGGGCGCGGGTTAGGCTCGATTGTCACGAAACGCTCCTCCTGCCATGCTTGACGTAGGTGAGCATATATTGAAATTAGCCGCAAGAATTTTGATGGCTATCTACCGACAGATAGAGCCATTTGCGCGCAGGAAAGCTATGCAACAAATTGATTTATATAAGAAAAATGTATTTTGGCTATTTTTCGGGCGTCGGTGGAAATGAGGCATTTCCGATTGAAATTTCAAAATTTTGCGTGCACTGTTCGAGTTGCGAGAACGCCGTCAGGCATTGCTGGACCCGGCCTTCTGCTGACACACGCTTGCCGGAAGGGAGCCGTCTATGGATCAGAAGTCCAGCTTTAGCGTCGAGCATGCCGAAGAGCATGTGGGGGCCACTCTGCGCCTGTTGCGCAAGCAGAAGGGAATGTCTCTGAAGGAGCTCGCCGAGGCGTCGGGCGTTTCCGTAGGCATGATCAGCCAGGTCGAACGCGGCCTCGCCAATCCCTCGGTGCGCTTGCTCACATCTTTGCGGCGGGCGCTGAACGTCTCGTTTCAGGAGCTCTTCGCCAAGCCTGCATCCGAGACGGAGCATGCGGGAGATCCCGACTTTGTCAGGCGCGCAGACAATCGCCCGATCATAGACCTCGGGGATTTGCAGAAGGAATTGCTGACGCCGACGGATAAGCCGCACCTGCAGCTGATGATCATTCACATCGATGCCGGCGCGGAATCGGGCGGGTGGGCGCTCAGTTATCCTGCCGAAAAGGGCGGTCTCGTCCTCGACGGGGAAGTTATCCTGACTGTCGACGGCAAGAACGTCGCTCTTTCACATGGCGATAGTTTCGCCTTCGACGGGATGCTTCCTCACAGCTTGAGCAATGTGAGCTCCGAGCCGGCTGCAGTGCTCTGGATCATCGGCGCCGTTCAGTTCGATCGCCATTTGTAAAACCATCCTTCAGAGATAGGCCAATGTCGAAAACTGCTCAAATTCAGAACAGCCCTTATTGGTGGATCGCCGCTCCCGTGCGGCCGCTGCCTGTGCAGCCCCTGCCGCAAAAGACCGACGTGCTGATCGTCGGGGCCGGCTTTGCGGGGCTGACCGCCGCGGTGATCCTGGCCCGTGCAGGACGATCTGTCGTCGTCGTGGACAAGATGATGCCGGGCGAAGGCGCCTCGTCGCGCAACGGGGGCATTACGAGCGGCAACATTCGGCCGAGCTTCGACGAACTTTCTCGCCGCTTTGGCGGAGAGCGCGCACTTGCCATCGAGGCCGAAGGCAAGACGGCGCGGGAATTTCTCTACGACTTCATTCGCACCGAAAAGCTCGATTGCGATTTTCAGCCGGTGGGCAAGTTTGGTGGCGCCATCGGGAGGGAGCAATACGAAGCCGGTGCGCGCACTGCAGAGACGCTGCACAAGCGGCTGGGGATAGAAACCTTCGCCGTGCCGCAGGCCGAGCAATCCCGCTATATCGGCAGTGATTTCTATCGCGGTGGCCATGTGCGCATGGACATCGGCGGGGTGCACCCGGCGAAACTCGCCGCAGAGATTCTGCGCCTCGCGCTGGAGGCCGGCGCCGCCGTGCATTCCGGGACCGAGGTGAAGGGCGTTCGTCGCGACGGCGCCGAATTCTCCGTCGAAACCTCGGCGGGCACCGTCTCGGCCCGCCAGGTTCTCGTCTGCACCAATGGCTACACCGATGGCTCCGATCCCTGGTTGCGGCGTCGTCTGATCCCGGTTCGTAGCCGGATCATCGTGACAGACCCGTTGCCCACCGAGGTGATGGACCGATTGATGCCGAGCCGGATGATGTACAGCGAAGGGCTGATCCTGGGGCACTATTTCCGGCCGACGCCGGACGGTACGCGCATTCTTCTGGGCGGGCGCGATGCCTCTACGGGCACAGACGAATCCAGACCAACCGAGAATATCCGCCAGGGTTTGGTTCGGATCTTCCCCGAGCTGAAGAGCGTGGGCCTCAGTCACAGCTGGTATGGCCATGTCGCCATGAACTGGGACATGGTTCCGCGCCTTTTCGAGCGCGAAGGCGTGACCTATGCCACCGGTTTCTGTGGCTCTGGTGTCGTTTGGGCGCCCTGGCTTGGGACCCGCGCGGCGCACAAGCTGCTCGGAGACGATCAGGCCCGCACCGCCTTCGAGTTCCGTCCCCCGGCGGCCATACCCTTCTACAACGGCAAGCCTTATTTCCTTCCCGCTCTCATCCAGGGCTATCGTCTGCGTGATCGGCTGGCTCTGGCGCGCGCGACGCGCTGAAACGAGACGGATTTTCCTTCTCGCTCTGTCGAGGTGACGAATTGCGGAACGACTGCCGTCACAAACCTCCGTTCTGGAGGCCGCCGGCAGTCTTTCTGAATTGAAACGATCTCAGCCGATCGCGTGCGAACAACCGCCGAAGCTGTCGAGAGGCATTCGCTCGCACTTCGCAACGGCGCAGATCGCCGGAGGGTGAAGGAGCCGCGCTTCTCATCCTGCGGACTGACCGACGGCCGCGCCGCTCTTGTCGCGCGTGAGGCGTGGTCCGCAACAAGGAGATCCCAATGAATGCCACGGCTGGGGCCAGTGTCGAACTGATCGACCTGACGCCCGAACATATCCCCCACGCACACCGCCTTTCGGTGCAGGAAAACTGGCTGCATCGACCCGAAGACTGGGGGCACCTCCTGGAACTCGGCAAGGGCCGGGGCGCCGTGTTGAACGGGCAATTGGTCGGGACCGCCAACTTCGTTCCCTACGGGGAGGCGGCTGGTACCTGCAACATGATCATCGTCGATCCTTCGGTCCGCGGAATCGGGCTCGGCCGGCGGTTGATGCAGGCGGCGCTCGATGCGGCGGGGCACAGAGAATGTCGTCTGACCGCGACCGAGGCCGGCCGCCCGCTCTATGAAAAGCTGGGCTTCGCCGCGACCGGCATGATCACCCAGTACGGCGGTACGGCCGTGAGGGTGGAGGCGCCCGACAGGGTCGAGAAGGCGGGTTCGGACGATCTGGACGTGCTGGCGGCCTTGGATCTGGAGGCGATCGGAATGAACCGTCGCGCGCTGCTGGCGCTGTTGCTGCGCGATGGGGACATATGGGTGCAGCGTGACGGGAGCGTGCTTCAGGGATATGTGGCGCTCCGCAAGTTTGGGCGCGGCATGCTGATCGGCCCGCTGGTGGCGTGCGACGATGCGACGGCTGAGGGGCTTCTTCGGGCCGGAATCACGCGCACAGCTGGGACTTTTCTGCGTTTCGACCTGACTGCCGCGGGAGACCGTCTGGCTGCGATTGCGGCAGAAGCCGGCCTTGAGCGGGTCTCGACCGGGCTCGCCATGACGCGGCCGGGAGCCGCCCCGACCCGGCAGACCGGTCCTGCCAAGGTCTACGCCCTCGCAAGTCAGGCGCTCTGCTGAGGCTTGATGGCATGCCCGAGCGCACAGTCGACGCCAGAGGCGTGCCGGCGCGGCTCTCGGCCCTGCGCTGCCGCACACCTGATCAACGCCGCCGACCTTCTCTCAGTGAAACAGGAACGACCTCATGACACTCAGCTTCGATCCCGACACCCTCGAGCTGCCCCGGGGCCACTTCATCGACGGCGCCTATCTTCAGGGCCCGGACGCGATCGAGGTTTTTGCCCCCTCTGACGGGCGCAAGCTGGCCTCCGTCCCGCTCGCGGACGCGCAGACCGTGGACCGGGCCGTCGCCTCGGCGAAGGCGGCGCTGGAGCGCTCGGGATGGGCGGGCTGCGCACCGCGTGACCGGGTCCGTATTCTGCATGCCTGGGCGGACTTGATCGAGGCTGAGGCGACGACCCTGGCCCGGCTGGAAGCGGTCGCCTCATCGCGACCGATTGCCGAGGCGACGACGGGCGACGTTGTGGTGGCGGCCGAACAGATCCGCTTCTTCGCCGAATTCGCCGACAAGGAATGCGACGCGCTGGTGCCGACATCGGACGGGCAGATGGGCTTTATCGCATCTGAACCTTATGGCGTCGTCGGCGCCATCACGGCCTGGAATGTGCCGATCGCGCTCGCTGGATGGAAGCTCGGGCCGGCATTGGCGGCGGGCAATGCCGTGGTGCTCAAACCGTCTGAAATGACGCCGTTTTCGACGCTCTATCTGGCAGAGCTGGCGGTTCGGGCCGGGCTTCCGGCCGGGCTCTTCAATGTGGTGGTCGGCGATGGCGCAACCACCGGCGAGGCGCTGGTGGCGCATCCGGACATCGGCAAGGTCTCGTTCACGGGATCGACACGCGCAGGCGTCGCCGTGATGGAAAATGCGGCCCGCAACGGCATCAAGCCGGTGACGCTGGAGCTCGGCGGGAAATCGCCCCAGGTTGTCTTCGCCGATGCCGACATCGAGCTCGCGGCGCAGTGCATCACCCGTACAATCCTGAGCAATGCCGGTCAGGGCTGTGTCGCCGGCTCGCGCGTTCTGGCAGAGGCCTCGGTGGCTCAGGAACTTGGCGAACGCATCGTCTCACTGATGAGCGCCGTTCGCCCCGGCCCGACATGGGACGAGACGACGACCTTCCCGCCGATCATCTCCGAAGGTCAGCTCTCGAGGATCAGCTGGATTCTGGACACCTCTCGCAAAGCCGGCGCGGAGATCGTCTGCGGCGGGGCGCGGTTCGATCGCGCGGGCAGCTTCTTTCAGCCGACCCTGGTGACGGATGCGCCAGAAGAGTCCCCCGTGATGCGCGAGGAGGTGTTCGGGCCGGTCTTGTCGCTGCAGTCTTTCGGCAGCGAAGACGAAGCAGCCGCGATGGCGCGTCACCCGACCTATGGTCTGAGTTCCGGACTTTTCACCCGCGATCTGTCGCGGGCCCTGCGGATGACCCGGCGTCTCGAAGCCGGCACGGTCTGGGTCAACCGCTATGGCCGCTCCCGCGATCACATCCTGTCGACGGGCGGATGGAAGGCCTCCGGCCTCGGCAAGGACCTGGGACGCGAGGCATTCCTCGCCAACCGGCGCACGAAATCGGTCCTGATCGATCTCTGAGCTCCGCGCGCGTCCTTGAGCGTCCCCGTTTCGCGGCGGGGATGCCCGTTCGCACGGAGATGCTCATTCAGCGGCCGCGACGGCGTCCACTCGATCGATGCGCAGCGAACGATCTTTGCCACGACGCAGTCAGATCGGCTGCCGCCTCCCTTGCTGAATCACGCCTTGGCATTGAAGAGAGCCAGAAAATCGTTTCATTGTGCTCTGCGGATGCGCGATCACCCCAGGCGAGGTGATGGTCTCCCAAATCCTTGGATGGCGGCGTTCAGCGCCTGTCCGTCCAATCGCGGCGGGACTCTGTGTTGGAAATTAAGTGACTGAATATCTGCATAAATTCTCCGTTGCGCCGATGATCGACTGGACCGATCGGCACTGCCGCTATTTCCATCGTGGGCTGACGCGGCGGGCGCTCCTCTATACGGAGATGCTGACGGCCGATGCCCTCATTCACGGCGATCGCGACCGGCTGCTCGGTTTCGATGCCGAGGAACATCCCGTCGCCCTGCAGCTCGGCGGCAGCGATGCGGCGAAGCTCGCCGAGGCGGCCCGCATCGGCGCCGATTTCGGCTATGACGAAATCAATCTCAATGTCGGCTGTCCCTCCGACCGCGTGCAATCGGGCACGTTCGGCGCCTGTCTGATGCGCGAGCCGGAGGTCGTGGGGCGCGGCGTCGCGGCGATGAAGGCGGCCGTCGATCTGCCGGTCACCGTGAAATGCCGTCTCGGCGTCGACGATCAGGATATCGAGACGGCGCTCGATGCGCTCGCCGATCTGGCCTTTGCGGCGGGAGCCGACGCGCTCTGGGTGCATGCGCGCAAGGCCTGGCTTCAGGGGCTGTCGCCGAAGGAAAATCGCGACGTGCCGCCGCTCGATTACGACCGCGTCTATCGGTTGAAAACGCGCTGGCCGGATCGTTTCATCGGCATCAACGGCGGCATCACGGACCTTGCGGCGGCAAAGGCGCATCTTGAGACGGTCGACGGCGTCATGCTCGGTCGTGCCGCCTATCAGGATCCGGGCCTTCTTGGCGGCGTCGACCGCGAGATTTATGGGGAGGAGGCGTCAGCGCCCGATCTCATCGCCGTAGCGCGGCGGATGTGCGTCTATGCGGAGGCGCATTGCGCTGCGGGCGGGCGCATGGCGGCGGTGACGAAGCCGATGATCGGTCTCTTTCACGGGCGTCCGGGCGCGCGCATCTGGCGGCGCATCCTGACCGTCGAAGGCGTGAAGGCGGGCGCCGGGCCGGAGGTCATCGAAAAGGCGCTCGCAGGTCTTGCGGAAGCTGGCGGGCTGGAAAGCCTCGCCGCCTGAGCGACGAGCCCGGGCGGAGCCCGATCAGCTCTGAGGCGTGATTCAGCTCTGCGGCGTGATGATGAGTTCGCCGTTCTCCACCCGCCATGAGGCAAAACGGTTGAGCACGTTCATGCCGAGAAGGTTGGAGAAGAGCTGGCCTTCCTGCGCCACCCCGGCCGGAACGTTGTTCAAGGTGAGGGGGCCGATCTTGAGCGTATGGATTTCGGCGCGTGCCTGCAGCGTGATGCCGTTCGCCGTCTCCACCATCCGGTCGAAACGCAGGGCCGTCACGTCGATGCCGGCCCGAGCAGCGTCCTCATAGGTCAGGACGAGGCTCGAAGCGCCTGTATCGACCAGGAAGTCGAGCTCATGACCGTCGACATCCGCGGTGAGCTTGAAATGCCCGTTGGAGCTGCGGCCGACGTTGAGCACCTGTCGCCCGCTGTCGTCGACGCTCACCGTCATGCGCCCGGGCGCCAAAACATCGATCACCGGTCCGGCAAAGCGGGTCAAAGGCTCGCGATAGGCATAGACCACGACCAGCCCGACGACGAGGGCGACCCAGATGAGAGCGTGTTTCGCGGCCGTGCCGAGGCGTCCGCGATAGGCGGCGAGGCCGCCGACGACGAGGATCAGGACGCCAATGAGGTAGACGACGCGGGGCCATTCCGCGTCGCCGGAACCGAGGATGATGAACGATTGGTCGAGCATGGGCCCCAGATGGGGATCTCAGGCCCCGAGTGCCAGAGTTGCAAACAGGATTGTGGCCGCAATCTGTTCCGAGGCGCCGATCGTGTCGCCGGTATGCCCGCCGATCAGCCGCCGCGCCATGGCACTGAAGGCAAGAACGCCGAGTGTCGCGAGAAGGATGGCCAAGAGGCCGGTGAGCGGGAACATAAAGATCAGAATGAGGATCGCGGGTACGCTCAAGAGAACGGCGAAGCCGAGATCGGCGGTCTTGGGCCAGCCGGCCCAGCTGGCGACACCGTCCGTGCGGGCAGGCGGGAGGCTCGTCCAGTGCACATAGGCGAGTGTCCGCGAAAGGGCCGCGACGCAGATGATGGAAAAGGCGCCGACACCGACGCTTTGCGAAATCTCGCCGAGCGCGACAACCTTGATGATGACCGTAAAGACAAGGGCGAGGAGCGCATAAGTGCCGATGCGGCTGTCATGCATGATCTCAAGCCGCTGTTCGCGCGTCTTGCCGCCGCCGAAGCCGTCGGCTGTGTCGCCGAGGCCGTCTTCGTGCAGCCCGCCGGTTATCAGCGCCATCGCGCCGAGTGCGACAGCAGCTGCAAGCACCGTCGAACCGCCGAAGGAGATGACGAGCGACAAGATGACGGCCGGGGTGAGCGCGATGAGCATTCCCGCCAGCGGCAGGCACGCGCAGGAGACGGAAAGCGGCCGTTCTTCGCTCGGCTCTGGCTTTGCCCGGATCGGCAGCCGGGACAGAAAGGCGAGGCAGGCTCGAAGGTCCTGCGGCAGACGAGTGAAATGCTGGGCGAGCGAGCTCATGCGAGCCTCCTGCGCAATGAAACAGCGCTACCATTAGGCTGTCGGCTGCAAGGTTTAAACGGGGCGGGCTGACGCATTGCGCTCCGCCAATCCTCCCTTTAAGCGGCTGTTGTGTGGGAGCTTTTCCCCCCTGTGGCCCCCAAGAGAAGTGAGAATCCCATTGTCCATAAGTGATGCCGGCACGCGCGCCGCGCCGTTCGATGATTTTCGTGACCTCGTGAAGAGCCTTCCGGCTCCGGATGCCGAGGCTCTTGCCGCGGCCCGCGCCCGCCAGGGGCGTCTGACGAAGCCTCCTGGAAGCCTTGGCCGTCTGGAGCAGATCGCGATCTGGCTCGCCGGCTGGCAGGGGCAGGAAAGGCCCCTCATCGAGCGCCCGATGGTTGCCGTTTTCGCCGGCAATCACGGGGTCGCGGCACGCGGCGTCGCGCCGTATCCGGCTGATGTCACGCAGCAGATGGTGGCGAATTTCCGCGCCGGCGGCGCCTCGATCAACCAGCTCTGCACCTCCTTCAATGTCGGCCTCAAGGTCTTCGAGCTCGCGCTGGAACTGCCGACGGGCGATATCGCGGAGAAGGATGCGCTGAGCGAGCGCGACTGCGCGGCAACCATCGCCTACGGCATGGAGGCGATCGAGGGCATCGATCTTCTCTGCCTCGGAGAGATGGGCGTCGGCAACACCACGGTCGCTTCCGCGCTGTTCTGCGCGCTCTTCGGCGGCGAACCCGCGGAATGGGTGGGCTACGGTTCCGGCTCCACGGGCGCGGTTCTGGAAGCGAAGATCGAGGCGGTTCGGCTCGCGTGCGAAAGGGTGAAGGGCGAGACGGATCCGCTCGTTATCCTGAAGCGCGTCGGCGGGCGCGAACTCGCCGCCATGGTGGGCGCCGTCCTGGCGGCGCGCATGCAGCGTATCCCGGTGGTGGTCGACGGCTTCGTCACCAGTGCCGCGGTCGCGGTTGTCCACAAAATGGCGCCGGGCGCCACGGATCACTGCATCTTCGCACATTGCTCGGCGGAGAAGGCGCATCGCCAGGCCGTGGAAGCGATGGGTGGCGCACCAGTATTGGATCTCGGTATGCGCCTCGGCGAGGGGACAGGTGCGGCGATTGCTGCTGCCATCGTCCGTGCTGCCGCCTTTACCCATTCCAACATGGCGACCTTCGACGAGGCCGGCGTGGCGGGTGAGGGTGTCAACGTCGATCGCGTCGGCGGCTGAGCGTCGTCCGTCTGAGATTTGGGAGAATGCATCGCCGCCTTGCGCCGGGAGCGCCCCGTCTGCCGACGGCGATGCATGCGCGCGCCGTTCAGCTCGCCTTGCGCAGCTGAGCTGGTTTGCGCGCCCGCATCAAGGCCCAGGTGCGGTTGTCGTCGGTGAAGGCCGAGACGACCCGCTTGGCCGGCAGGATGGCGATCGCTTCGGTGCCGACGCCCAGCTTGCTGCGCAGGATGAACTGGCCCCCGTGGAGATGAATGAGCGCCTGCACGATCGGGATGCCGAGGCCGGTCCCCTGTTCGGCGTTCTTGATGGAGATCGAGCTCTGGCCGAAGGCTGAGAGCACGATCGGCAGTTCGTCTGCGGGAATGCCCGGACCGTTGTCGCGCACCGAGATATACTGGCCGCCGCCCTCGGTGCGGCCGACCTTGAGGGCCACCTCGCCGCCGGCCGGGGTGAATTTGAGCGCATTGGCAAGAAGGTTGAGCGTCACTTGCCGGATCGCCTGCTCGTCGACGACGATCTTTGGCATATGCTCCTCGAACGCTTCCGCCACCTTGATGTTCTTCTGCCGCGCCTTGAGGTCGAGCAGCCCCTTGGCATCCTGTGCGATGCTGACGAGAGAAAGGAGCTCTTCGCGCAATTCCCGCTTGCCCGCCTCGATGCGGGAGAGGTCTAGGATCTCGTTGATCAGCTTCAAGAGATGCTGGCCGGAATTGTAGATGTCGTTGAGATAGTCCTTGTAGGCATCGTTCTCGATCGGGCCGAGCATCTCGTTGCGCATCACTTCGGAGAAGCCGAGGATGGCGTTGAGCGGCGTCCTGAGCTCATGGCTCATCGTCGCAAGAAACTGCGATTTTGCCATATTGGCCGCTTCGGCCCGCCGCCTGGCCTCGTCGGAGACGGCCTTGCCCTGTTCGAGCTCGGCGAGGACGGCGTCTTTTTCCGCGCGCAGCACCAGGCTCTGCGCGTACTGCTCGTTGAGCTGGCCGGTGAGGTAGAGAAGCATCGCCTCCGCACCGAGCGCGCAGAAGGCCACCATCATGTCGATGAGGCTCGGCGACACCATATGCGCCGCACCGAGGCCGATGGCGATCGGCAGCGTGCTGGCGACGGCGGCGGCGGGCAGGGGCGCCGCGACCAACGCGCTCAAAGACATGAAGACGATGACGGTCGCAAAGCGCACCACGTCGATGCCGATCAAGGTATCGGCAGTGCCCGTCATCGGAAACAGGAAAGGAAATGCCGCCCAGGCGAGGCCGTAGAGCCCCTCAACCACCACGAAACGGTTCTTCCAGTCGACCAGCGAGCGCTGATTGGGCGCTAGCGCTGCATAGCGGCGGCAGACGACGGTCGCTGCGAGATGCAGGACGAGCACGCCCGCGCCCCATGTGGCAGCCCACAACGGATCGCCGATGAAACCCATCATAACGGCAAGGACGAGGATGAGCGCAAGCACGATCGGCGCGAATGAGATGCGGTTCCTGGCGTACTGATCCGCCATCTCCTGTTCGAAGTGGAAAAGCGCCTCGCTCGGTCCGCTGTCGGTCGCAACGTTGCGCACCAGCGCACGGGTGATCATATTGCGGCGTGCGGCACGGGACTCGTCGGGCGAAGTCTGCAATATCGTCGCCTGTGCCACATCCACCATGGGTTCATCCCCAACTCTCTGACCCGCTTTTTTCGTAGTGGAGCGCGGTTAAGATCGGGCGAGCGAAGATGGTTAAGAGGCCGTAAGGCCGGGGTCCGGGCAAACGGGCCGAAGCGGAGGTGAGAGTGAAGTTACTCGATGGCGGACGTGCTCCAAACCCACGCCGGGTGCGGATTTTCCTTGCTGAGAAGGGCGTCGAGGTACCACTCGAACCCGTCGATATTGGCAAGAAGGAGCATTATTCGCTCGATTTTCTTCGCCTCAACCCGATGCGTCGCCTGCCGGTTCTTGTCCTCGACGATGGCACCGCACTTTCGGAAACGATGGCGATCTGCCGCTATTTCGAGGCGCTGCATCCCGAGCCGGCTCTTTTCGGAAAGAGCGCTTTGCAGCAGGCTCAGGTGGAAATGTGGAACCGCCGCATCGAGCTCGATCTCTATGCGCTCGTGGCCGCGATCTTCCGCCATTCGCATCCCGCGATGGCGGAACTCGAGAGCCAGGTGCCAGAATGGGCGGCGGCCTGCCGCGAGCGGCTGCCGGAGCTTTTCACTTTCCTCGACCGCGAGATGCAGACGCGCGAGTTTATCGCGGGTGACAGCTTTTCCGTTGCCGATATCACTGCGCTTGTCACTTTCGACTTCATGAAGCCTGCGAAGGTGGACATTCCGGAAGATTTTGCCGCTGTGCGCGATTGGCATGCGCGTCTCAAGGCCCGCCCGAGCGCTTCTACCTGATCGCGTGGCTGAAACGTCTTCCGAAGAGGTGCCTGAAACGGCGGAGGCGCTCGCCGCGCGCATCCGCTTCTGCCGCATCTGTGTGGAGCGGCCGTTTGCGTCGCCCTTGCCGCACGAGCCGAATCCGATTTTGAGGATTTCCTCCACGGCGCGCTTGTGCATTGCGAGCCAGGCGGCGGGCACGCTCGCGCATGCCACGACGACGCCGTTCAACGATCCCTCCGGCGAGCGCCTGCGCGACTGGCTCGGCGTCACGCGCGACGAATTCTACGACGTCTCGAAGATCGCCATCGTGCCGATGGGCTTCTGCTTTCCGGGTCAGGACGAAAAGGGCGGCGACCTGCCGCCGCGGCGCGAATGTGCGCCCTCCTGGCGCGAAGAAGTCTTCGCTTCGATGCCGCAGCTGGAACTCGTGCTCGCGATCGGCCAGTACGCCATTGCCTGGCATCTCGGCCCGCTCCGCCGCCGCACGCTGACGGAGACCGTCACTGACTGGCGGGAGGTTGTCGCGCAGTCGGGTCCGCCGCCCGTCCTGCCGCTGCCGCACCCCTCCTGGCGCAACAACGCCTGGCTGAAGCGGCATCCGTTCTTTCAAAGAGAGGTTTTGCCGTTTTTGCGGGCGCGTGTGCGCGAGCTTCTTCTGCCGCCGACGGGAGGTTGACGCAGCGCTTGCCTCGTATGCGCCAACAATGGTCTAACCACGCAAAAATCTGCCCGAGGCCTGAATGGACCGCATTGACCGCATGATCCTGACTGTCCTGCAGGAGGATGTGACGCTTCCCGTCGCCGAGATCGCTCGGCGTGTCGGCCTGTCGACGACGCCGGCCTGGCGGCGCATCCAGAAGATGGAAGAAGACGGCGTCATCAGGAAGCGGGTGGCGGTCCTCGACCCGAAATCAGTCAATGCGCATGTCACCGTCTTCGTCTTCGTGACCACCAATCAGCACAACGAGGACTGGCTCCTCCGCTTTGCCAAGATCATCTCGGACATGCCGGAAGTGGTGGAATTTTACCGCATGAGCGGGCAGGTCGATTATCTCATCAAGGTGGTCGTGCCCGACATTGCCGCCTATGACGCCTTCTACAAGCGCCTCGTCTCCAAGATCGACATCACCGACGTCTCCTCCGCCTTTGCGATGGAGAGGATCAAGGACACGACGGCCCTGCCGCTCAACTTCATGCAGCTCGACCCGCCGCAGAAGACGAAGGGGTAGGGGGCGTCGTATCGCCCCCACTGGTGATCAATCGAATTTCTGCAGCCTTTTCATCAGGCTCGACGTATCCCAGCGCTTGCCGCCCATCGCCTGCACCTCGCCGTAAAACTGATCGACGAGCGCCGTCACCGGCAGAAGCGCGCCGTTGGTTTTCGCCTCATCGAGGCAGATGGCGAGGTCTTTGCGCATCCAATCCACCGCGAAACCGTGATCGTAATGATCCTCGGTCATCGTCTTCCAGCGGTTCTCCATCTGCCAGCTCTGTGCCGCGCCCTTGGAGATGACGTCGATCACCTTCTCCACGTCGAGGCCCGCCTTCTGCGCGAAATTGATGCCTTCGGAGAGCCCCTGGACGAGGCCGGCGATGCAGATCTGGTTGACCATCTTGGTGAGCTGACCCGAGCCGACCGGCCCCATCAGTCCGACCATCTTGGCGTAGCATTCGATGACCGGCCGAGCCTTCTCGAAGACTTTGGGCTCGCCGCCGACCATCACTGTCAGCTGACCTTTTTCGGCGCCGGCCTGGCCGCCGGAAACCGGAGCGTCCAGGAAGCAGAAGCGGTGTGCATGCGCTTCATGCGCCAGCTCTCGGGCGATTTCCGCACTCGCCGTCGTGTTGTCGATGAAGATCGCCCCGGGCGCAATTCCCTTGAAAGCGCCGCCGCGGCCGAGCGTAACGGATCTGAGATCCTCGTCGTTGCCGACACAGCAGAAAACGAATTCCGCGCCCTCGGCGGCATGCTCGGGCGTCGGAGCATGCCGGCCACCGTGCTCGGCGACCCACTTCTCCGCTTTGTCCTGCGTGCGGTTGTAGACGGTAACCTTATGGCCTCGATGGGCGAGATGCCCGGCCATCGGGTATCCCATCACGCCGAGGCCGATGAATGCAACTTTCGCCATGTTCCGTTCCCTTTTGCTTTGCGCGGCGATTGCTCATGGTTCTAGACAATCAAAAAGGCCTTGTCAGGGGCAGAGCTTTTCCAACATGCCCTGGTGAGCGGCGTATCCCAAGTCTTTGACCGGGTGTTTGGTCGGGCTTTCGCCGGCTGTCGGCGCCATGCGGCCGTTTGGAGGTGACAATGACTGATCCTTTCCCGTCCTGGCCGAAGGTGGCGCCGCGCCTCGTCGATGTGGCCGCCGGGCGCACGCCGGCCGATCTCGTCATCCGCGGTGGCCGCTGGGTGAACGTGCATTCCGGCGAGATCGTCGAAAACACCGATCTCGCCATCACTGCGGGGCGCTTCGCCTATTGCGGGCCGGATGCCTCCCACACGATCGGCGAGGAGACCGAAGTGGTGGAGGCCAGGGGGCGCTATCTCGTGCCGGGCCTGTGCGATGCTCACATGCATGTCGAAAGCGGCATGGTGACGGTGACGGAATTCGTACGTGCTGTCGTTCCCCACGGCACGACGTCGATGTTCGTCGATCCCCATGAGATCGCCAACGTGCTCGGTCTCGACGGGGTTCGTCTCATGCATGACGAAGCTCTGACGGCGCCGATCAACGTTTTTGTCGAAGTGCCGAGCTGCGTGCCTTCTGCGCCCGGCCTTGAGACGGCAGGCGCCGAGCTCGGGCCGGAGGAGGTCGCCGAGGCGATGTCCTGGCCGGGCATCATCGGCCTTGGCGAGGTGATGAACTTTCCCGGCGTCGCTGCGGGTAACGAGCGGATGCTGGGCGAGATCATTGCGTCGGTGTCGGCCGGCAAGACCGTCGGCGGCCATTATGCGTCCCCCGATCTCGGAGTGGATTTTCATGCCTATGCGGCCGGCGGCCCCGCCGACGACCATGAAGGCACCCGCATGGAGGATGCGATTGCGCGCGTGCGCCAGGGCATGCGCGCCATGCTGCGCCTCGGCTCCGCCTGGTACGATGTCGCGGCTCAGATCAAGGCGGTCACCGAAAAGGGACTTGATCCGCGCTTCTTCGTTCTGTGCACGGATGACTGCCATTCCGGAACGCTCGTGCATGATGGGCATATGAACCGCGTCGTGCGGCACGCCATCGCCCAGGGGCTGAAGCCGGTCACGGCAATCCAGATGGCGACGCTCAACACGGCAGAGCATTTCGGCCTGGAACGCGAGCTCGGCTCCATCGCGCCGGGGCGCCGCGCCGATCTCCTTCTCGTGTCGGACCTGCCATCGCTCAAAATCGATGCCGTCTATGGCCGCGGCCGGCTGCTCGCCGAGAAGGGGGCGCTCGTCGCCGACATCCCGCTCTACGGGTATCCGGAAGAGGCGAAGAACACCGTCCGCCTGGGCCGCGAGCTGACGGCGGACGATTTCGCCGTGCCCGCGCCAAAGGGAAAGGACCGTGTCGGTGTTCGCGTCGTCGGCGTCATCGAGAACCAGGCGCCGACGAAGGCTCTTCAGCGTGAGCTGAGCGTCGTCGATGGGTTGGTGGAAGCCGATATGACCAACGATGTCGCCCACCTTGCCCTGGTGGAGCGCCATCGCGGCACCGGGGCCGTCCAGAACGCTTTCGTCTCGGGCTTTGGCTACAACCGGCGCTGCGCCATCGCCTCCACCGTCGCCCATGACAGCCACCAGATGATCGTCGTCGGCACCGACCGGGCCGATATGGCGATGGCGGCGAACCGCCTGGGCGAAGTCGGCGGCGGCGTCGTGGTGATCTCCGAAGGCGAGGAACTGGCGCTGGTCGAGCTGAGGATCGCGGGTCTGCTTTCGGAGGAGCGCGCGGAAGCTGTTGCCGCCAAGGCCGCACGGATGGGCGCCGCCATGCAAAGCTGCGGCTGCCGTCTCAACAACGCCTTCATGCAGCATTCGCTGCTCGCACTCGTCGTCATCCCGGAACTCAGGATCTCCGACAAGGGCCTGATCGATGTGACGAAGTTCGAAAAGACCGAGCTTTTCGTCTGAGGCTTTGGCGGCTTACGCGCCGATCTGTTCTGCCACCACCTGCTGCCCGGAGCTGTCCTGTGCCGGCTTGAGATGCCGCGTCAGCCGTCGTTCGGCCGCATCCCAGACGCGCCGGAGCGCTTCCACGACGACCAAATAGAGCCCCGCGGCCCAGAGATAGACCTGGAAATCGAAGGAGCGGGAAAAGGCAAGCCGCGTCTCGCCCAGGAGATCATAGACGGTGATGACGGAAGCGATCGCGGAGCCCTTGATCATGAAGATGATCTCGTTGCCGAGTGGCCGCAGAGCCGTGATCAGCGCCTGCGGGGCGACCACCTTGAAGAAGATGACGACAGGCGAGAGCCCGAGCGCGCGGGCTCCTTCCCATTGTCCAAGCGAGACGCCGCGAATGGCGCCAGCATAGATCTCGGCCTGGTAGGCAGCCGTGTTGAGCGTGAAGGTGAGGGCGGCGCAATTGAACGCGTCGCGAAAGAACCACCACATCCCGGCGGCGTCGAAAACCTCCCGGAATTGCCCGGCGCCATAATAGACGAGGAAGGTCTGGGCCAGGAGCGGCGTGCCCCGAAAGAAATACACATAGGCAAAGGCGAGACCGCGCGTCCACCGGTTCTTCGAGAGCCGGCCCGCCGCGACGATGCCGGCCAGAACCGCACCGATCGCGACCGACAGAACGACGAGTTCCACCGTGACGAGGAGGCCGTCGAGGAGCTTTGGCCCGTAGCGCATCAGGAGTGCCGGATTCCAGGCGCTGATGAAGAAGACGATCAGCGCGAGGGCGATCGCGGCCCAAACCGTCATCAGAACAATGCCGGCGATACGTGCCTTGCTCCAATGCCGGACGGAAGCGGGCGGAGGCTCCGCCGGAAGAATCCGGTCGGAGACATAGACCTGATCGGCGCTCGTCTCGCTCATCGTCATTTCGTTGCCTCGCCGCGCCGTGCCCAGCGGTCGATGCCGTTGATGCCGAAAGACGAAATGATGGAAAGCACCAGATAGATCATGCAGGCGACGAAATAGAAGAAGAACGGTTGTTTGGTCACGCCAACGGCGACGTTGGTGTTGCGCAGAAGATCGTTGAGGGCGATGACGGAGACGAGGCTCGTATCCTTCAACAAGATCAGCCAGAGGTTCGAAAGCCCCGGCAAAGCGAGCCGGATGAGCTGTGGCAGGATGACGAGACGCATCGTCGTCGTCGGCCTCAGGCCGAGCGCATACGCCCCCTCATACTGACCCTTCTGAATGCCGCGAAAGGCGGAGAGAAAGACCTCGCTCGCGAAGGATGCGAAGACGAGCGACAGGGCGATCACGCCCGCCGTGAAAGACGAAAACTCGACATAGGTGTCGAAGAGAAGCCGGAAGAGCTTCTGCAGTGCGATCTGTCCGCCGTAATAGATGATGAACAGCGTCAGAAGCTCCGGCAGCCCGCGGAAGATCGTCGTGAAAATCGTCGCCGCCCGGATGAGACCGGGATCGTCGCTGTCCTTGGCGAGCGCCAGCAGAAATCCGAGCACGAGCCCGATCGGCAGCGTCGTCAGCGCCAACGCGACCGTGACCGCAAGCCCGGCCGCAAGATCATCGCCCCAGCCGCCGCCTCCAAACGACAGGAGGTCCAAAAACTCCATCAGCCCGTCATCCCTGGCGCGGCAGAAGGATGGGGCTCAAAAGCCCCATCCGATGCATCATACACCCCGACTTATCCGCCATAGACGTCGAAGTCGAAGTACTTGTCGTTGATTTTCTTGTAGGTGCCGTTCTCGCGGATCGCCTTGATGGCGGCGTTGAGCTTCTCGCGCAGGTCGTCTTCGCCCTTGCGCACCGCGATGCCGATGCCCGGCCCGTAGATCTTCGGATCGCCCGGCAGCGTCGTCAGGATCTTGCAGCAGGAGCCGTCTTCGCTGTCGACCCACTCCGACAGAACGATCACATCGTCGAGGGCTGCATCGAGACGTCCGCTCGACAGATCGAGCTTGTATTCGTCGGCCGAGGGATAGAGGCGGATGTCGGAATCCGGGAAGATCTGTTCCGCATATTGCGCGTGCGTCGTGGAGCTCTGGGCACCGACGCTTCTGTCCGCCATCGATTCGGCGGTCGCTTCCGTGATGTCGGAATCCTTCGGCACGACGATCGCCTGCGGCGTGTCGTAATATTTGTCGGTGAAGTCGACCTTCTCCTTGCGCTCCTCCGTGATCGACATGGAGGCGACGATGGCGTCGTACTTGCCGGCGAGAAGGGCGGGAATGATGCCGTCCCAATCCTGCGCGATGAACTCGCACTTCACCTTCATCTCGTCGCAGAGCGCATTGGCGATGTCGATATCGAAGCCGACGAGCTTACCGTCAGCCGTGATTTCGCTGAACGGGGGGTAGGCGCCCTCCGTGCCGATGCGCAAGGTTTCCTGGGCCTGCGCCGCGCCGGTGGCGAAGACCGCGAGGACCGTTGCAGCCGCCAGTTTTTTGAACAAGCTCATGCTGTCTCCCGAATTTCTTGTTGGATGCGGCCGGGGAAGGCCGCTGGACCTATAATCGGCCCAAACTTTGAGCCTGTGCAACTCTTTAGCAAGCGCCGTGCCTGCGGCAAGGAGACTTGATCACAGGCAATGCAGGTTTGGCCGATTCTGCGCCTCCTGGCATAGCCGGCAGAGGCGCGAAAGGCGCAGACTGCCTCATTTGGCGGCATCGAGCGACAGATGCCCGGCGATGAAATCGGCAATTTTTGCAATTTCGTCGAGATCGAAGACCGGAAGCTCCGCGTTCGCCACCGGGTAATCGGCGGCGATTGCGAGGATCGAGGGATCGCTGTCGCTGAGCGCCTGGCCGGGCCGTCCGTCGCGGCGGCGCACTTCGAGCTTCGGGTGAGACGCCTTCTTGTAGCCTTCGATGAGGATGAGATCGCAGGGCGACAGGCGCGACAGCATCTCCTCGACGGGGGGCTCCGCCTCTTCGCCGAGCTCATGCATCAGCGCCCAACGGTGATCGGACACGAGGAGCACCTCGCGTGCGCCCGCCTCGCGATGTCGGAACGAATCGGTTCCGGGATGATCGATGTCGAAGGCGTGGTGGGCGTGCTTGACCGTGGAGACGATCAGGCCGCGCTCCGAGAACTCGCTGACGAGGCGGGCGACGAGCGTCGTCTTGCCGGAATTCTTCCAGCCGGTGATGCCGAAGACCGGGGGCGCCATCCGCGGGCGGGCTATTCGGCGGCCTGAGTTCGATTGAGCGCTTCGAGCATCGCCCGTGCCTCGGCCGCGTCTTCCGGCGTGTTGACGTTGAAGAACGGATCGATCTGGCGGCCGTCGGCTTCCAGATGGTCGAAGGGCACGTTGAGACGCACGTAATGGTCCGCGAAGTCGAGAACCTTGCTCGATTTCGCCTTCTTCAGCCATTCCTCGAGATCGTCGGCAAGGGCGATCGGCCACAATCCGAAGACGGGATGCACGCCGTTGAACGAGGCTGCGACGGCGATCGTCGTTTCGTCGTGGCCGCAGCCTTCGGACAGCCGCGTGACGAGATCACCGGGAAAGAAGGGCGTGTCGACGGCTGCGCTCGCCATGAAACGCGCCTGCGGACAGAAGACCTGGCTCCAGCGCATCCCGGCGAGAATACCGGCGAGAGGCCCCGGATTGCCGTCGATGCCGTCGGGAACGACAGGGAGAAGAAATTCACTGAAGCGCGACGCGTCGCCATTGGCGTTGATGACGAGTGCGTCGACCTGCGGGCGCAGACCATTCACCACGTAAGAGAGCAGCGGTCGGCCGGCAATCTCCACGAGCGGCTTGTCGTTGCCCATCCGGCGGGACAGGCCGCCAGCAAGAATAACCCCCGTGATGGGGCGCGGGGCAGGACGATCCTGGTCTGTCGTCTCGCTCACGAAACCCCGCAGAAACGCTTCGGCTGCGGACTTTTCCGCGCCGGTATCCCGGTGATGAAGGAGCGTCGTCTCGGCAACGGGCTTTCGGCCATCGGTTCGTTTCCTCTCAACCTATATACCTGTCGTGGCCCGGCAGGTGAAGCCGCCATCCGGCGTCTTCCTCAGCCGATCGCAGCGTGTGGCATTTGAACTTCGGGCGAGGGGGCAATATGTCAACGGCATGCCCGCCGGACGAAACCGCCGGCTCAAAAGCACCACCGCTGACGCGGTTGAAGGATGGCAATGCCCGAGACCACTCCCACGATTACGAAAGATGTCGTCTTCGATGCGCTCCGCCGTGTCAAAGGCCCCGACCTCGAAAGTGATATCGTCACTCAGAAACTCGTTTCCGATCCCGTCATCTCGAACGGCAAGGTGATCGTGTCGATCACGGTGCCGGCGGAGGCCGCATCGCATCTGGAACCTCTGCGGCAGGCGGCCGAAAAGGTGCTCTCGGATCTCCCGGGGGTAGAGCGTGCCATGGTGGCCCTGACCGCCGAGAGACGGCCTGGGCAGGGCATGTCCCAGAATGCGATGCCGCAGAATACGGCCCCCCGCAGCGCTCCGCCACGGCCGCAACCCGCCCCGCAACCATCCGCCCCGCAGCGCGCGCCGGGCCAGGCGCCGCAGCAGCCTCAAAAAGCGGGGGTTCCTGGCGTCAAGGCGATCATCGCTGTCGCGTCCGGCAAGGGTGGCGTCGGCAAATCCACGACCGCCGTCAATCTCGCCCTCGGGCTCAAGGCGAACGGGCTCGAAGTCGGCATCCTCGACGCCGACATCTACGGGCCGTCGTTGCCGCGTTTGATGGGCATCAAGGGACGGCCGGAATCGGTGTCGGAGCGCGTCCTGAAGCCGATGGAAGGCTACGGGCTCAAGGTCATGTCGATGGGCTTCCTCGTGGAGGAAGAGACCCCGATGATCTGGCGCGGACCGATGGTCATGTCCGCCTTGACCCAGATGCTGCGCGAGGTTGCCTGGGGCGAGCTCGACGTGCTCGTCGTCGATATGCCTCCCGGAACCGGCGACGCGCAGCTCACCATGGCTCAGCAGGTGCCGCTCGCCGGTGCCGTCATCGTCTCGACGCCGCAGGATCTCGCCCTCATCGATGCCCGCAAGGGCCTCAACATGTTCAACAAGGTGAACGTGCCGGTCCTCGGCATCGTGGAGAACATGAGCTATTTCCTGTGCCCGCATTGCGGCGAGCGCTCCGACATTTTCGGGCATGGCGGAGCGGAACACGAGGCGGAACGCATCGGCGTTCCCTTCCTCGGCGCTGTGCCGCTCCACATGGATATCCGCGAAACCTCCGATTCAGGCCGGCCGATCGTTGCCTCCGAACCGCAATCGGAGCATGCGCGCATCTATCGCCACATTGCCGATGCCGTCGTGAAGCGTCTCAACGTGGAAAAAGCCGCGGGAGTCCGCCAGGCGCCGAGGGTGGTGGTGGAATAGAGGCTAGCGGACGATCCGAAACAGGATCACGGAGAAGGCGAATGCCGCGACGGCCCCTGTCAGCATGACGGCTGAGAGGGGCAGGGCCGACATGCCGCCGGCGAGCACTGCTCCTGCGATCGCCGAAGAGATCGCGCCCGAGCCGATCTGCGTTGCGCCCTGAAGCCCGGCTGCCGTGCCGGCGATTTCCGGGCGCACGCTGATGGCGCCGGCGATCGTGCTCGGCAGAACGAGGCCGTTGGAAATGCCACCCACGCACATCGGCAGGAAGAGGGCCGGCGCACTCAGATGGCCGCTCGCGATGAGAGCGAGAAGCACGAGCTGGGCGATGAGGAGAAGGCTGGACCCGGCGAGCGTCATCCGCCGGACGCCGACCTTTTCGGCGAAGCGGCCGGAGAGAAAATTGCCGAAAGCATAGCCGATCGACAGGACCGCAAACCAACTGCCATAGGCGATCGGAGACAGCCCGAGGATCGTGCCGGCCACATAGGCGCCGCCGCCCAGAAAGGCGAAGAAGACCGAGGTCGCAAGGCTCGATACGGCGGTGTAGACGAGGAAGGCCGGTTCCTTGAGAAGGTAGCCGAAATCCCGAAACAAGGTGGCAAAGGCGATCCGCTCGGTGCGCGCGTGATGCGTCTCGCTGACGTCGCGCCAGGCAAGGGCCAGGACCAAGGCTCCGAACACCGTCAGCATGACGAACTGCGCCCGCCAGCCGAAATTCTGTTGCAGAAGACCACCGAAGAGCGGTGCCACCATCGGCGCCATGGCGAGCCCCATCGTGACATAGCCGATGACGCTTGCGGCTTTGCGCCGATCGTAGAGGTCGCGCACGATGGCGCGCGCCAGAACGATGCCGGTGCAGCCGCCGGCCGCCTGCAGGACGCGCAGTGCAAGCAGGCTTTCAATGTCGTTCGCAAAACTCGCCAGGGCGCTGGTGGCGGTGAAGATGCTGAGCCCGCAGAGAAGAACGGGCCGGCGCCCGAAACGGTCCGACAGCGGCCCGATCACGATCTGCGAAATCGCAACGGAGGCAAGAAACAGGGACAGGACGAGCTGCACGGTGGCAAAGCTCGCGTGGAAGTCCTTCTCCAGCGCCGGCATCGACGGCACGATGACGTTGATCGCGAACGGGCTGAGCGTCGAAATGACGACGAGGCTCAAGAGACTTGGCCGCCGCCCCTCAGGTGACAGGGCGGGGGCATCGGATATTGAAGACGGCATTGGATCTCGGCGGAGGCGAGGGGAGGGGTGGATGACCCGATAGCATCCAACCGCGCCCGGCAGAAGGGGCGCGATCAGCGTGCCGGCGGTGCCGTCAGCGCTTTGCGGGCCTCCGAGGCTCCCACCTGGCGTTCCCGGTAGAAGGTGTAGATGCCGGTCGCAATCAAGATGCCGGTGCCGATGAAAAGGAGCGGCCCCGGCCACTCGCCGAAGACGAGCACCTGCGCAAGCACGGCCCAGATCATGAAGGAATAGCGAAATGGCGCGACGACGGAGATGTCTCCCGTGCGCATCGCGGCGATGATCAGGGTGTAGCCCGCGACCGTGCACAGTCCGGACGCGAAGATGGTGGCGAGCACGGCCGCATCGGGCATCACGGGCTCTTCGAAGAGCATGAGAAAGCCACCGAAGAGACCGACGGAGATTGCGGCGGCCGTCGTGACGGCGAGCGTCGGCAGGCCTTTCGGCAATTGCTTGGAGGCGAGATCGCGCAGAACGACCGCGAAGACGCTGAGGAGCGCGACGAGCGACCAGATGTTGAAGCCGTCGAGACCTGGCTGGATGACGAGGAGCGCCCCGCTGAAGCCGACCGTGATCGCGGTCCAGCGCCTCCGTCCGACGGTCTCGCCGAGAAAGAGTGCAGCACCCGCCGTGGTGGCGAGCGGCACGACCTGCAGGATCGCCGAAGCGTTGGCGAGCGGCAGGCGGAACAGGGCAGAGAGGTAGAGCCCCGCTGCCACCACCTCGCCCAGGGTGCGCCAGATGAGCGTCTTATGGAAAAGCAGACTGCGATTGGCGAAGGCGCCGCGGCGCACCGCGAGCACGATGACGATCGGCGACACGATCAGACCGCGCAGAAAGATGATCTCGCCGGTCGGCAGATCGGCGCTCGCAACCTTCACCAGCGTATCGTTGACGATGAACGTCACCATCGCTGCGAGCATCAGGAGAATGCCGCGCTGGTTTTCGCTCGGCAGGGCAGGCACAGGCGGCATGGGGAAACGGGCTTCTGGCGGGTTGATCGAAGCTTATGCTTAGGCGGCTTCTTAAGCCGCGACCAGGGCTCAGCCGCCCGTCATGCTCATATGCCGTGCAACCGCCGGACGTCGGTGATGGCGATCGATGACGAAATCGTGCCCCTTCGGCTTGCGGGTGATCGCCTCGTCGATGGCCTGCGCGAGGAGCGCATTGCCTTCAGAGGCGCGCAATGGGGCCCGCAGATCGGCCGCATCTTCCTGCCCGAGACACATGAAGAGCGTGCCCGTGCACGTCACCCGCACGCGATTGCAGCTTTCGCAGAAATTATGCGTGAGTGGGGTGATGAAGCCGAGCCTGCCGCCGGTCTCTTCGACCTCGACGTACCGCGCCGGACCGCCGGTCTTGTAGGGGATATCCGTCATCGTGAAGCGCTCTGAAAGTCGCGCGCGAACGGTGGAAAGCGGCAGATATTGCTCGGTGCGGTCGCCTTCGATCTCGCCGAGCGGCATCGTCTCGATCAGCGTCAGATCCATGCCCTGACCATGGGCAAAGCGGATCATCTCCGGGATTTCGTGTTCGTTCACGTCTTTCAACGCGACGACGTTGAGCTTCACCTGAAGTCCTGCGTCCTGCGCCGCCTTGAGGCCCGCCATCACGCGGCCGAGATCGCCCCAGCGTGTGATGGCCTTGAACTTGTCGTGATCGAGCGTGTCGAGGGAGACGTTGATCCGGCGCACGCCGAGTGCTGCGAGATCGTGCGCGTAACGTTCGAGCTGTGAACCGTTCGTCGTCAGGGTCAGCTCCTCGAGCCGCCCGGTCGTGAGATGGCGCCCGAGCGCCTCGATCAGCCACATGATGTTGCGGCGCACGAGAGGCTCCCCGCCGGTGAGGCGCAGCTTGCGCACGCCTTTGTCGATAAAGGCGGTGCACAGGCGCACCAATTCCTCGAGCGACAGAAGATCCCGCTTGGGCAGGAAGGTCATGTCCTCGGCCATGCAATAGACGCAGCGGAAATCGCAGCGGTCGGTCACTGAGACGCGCAGATAGGAGATCGACCGCCCGAACGGGTCGATCATCGGCGCTGTCTCCGACGCCGTGTCGATCGGCGTGACGGCCGCGATGTCGGATTTCTGCACGATGGAATTCACTGACGCCTCATTGTTCCGTTTGCCTGCCTCCCCTTCGCCTGTGATCGGCAAATGGTGCTGGCAAGCCGTTTCCCGCCCTTATAGGAGAAGAATGTAATGGCGCCGCCGTCCGCGTCAAATGGCAGCGCGGCGCCGCAGCCCCTTGAAGGAGACATGATGGCGGAACCCTGGCCGACCGAAATCCGTCTGAAGAAGGACCGGCACATGCTGGCCGTCAGTTTTGAGAGCGGCGAGACCTTCGAGCTGCCGGCGGAGTATCTGCGGGTCTTTTCACCCTCCGCCGAGGTGCAGGGGCATTCGCCGTCCGAGCGCAAGCTCGTCTCGGGAAAGGCCGATGTGATGGTGATCGAAGTCGAACCGATCGGCAATTACGCCGTCCGTCTGCATTTCGACGATCTGCACAACAGCGGGATCTTCACCTGGTCCTATCTCTACCGGCTCGGACAGGACTTCGGCTCCCTGTGGGCGGGCTATCTGGAAGAGCTGGCCGAAAACGGTCTCTCCCGCCGCTGAAAGGGCAGGTGGGATTTCTCTCAGAGCTTGAAACGACAATGGCCGGCGCAGGCGCCGGCCCATGGAGCTTGAAACGACAACGGCCGGCGCAGGCGCCGGCCCATGGAGCTTGAACGAAAACGGCCGGCGCAAGCGCCGGCCGTCGATAAATCGTGTCGTCGAATCGCTTTAGCGGCGCACGACCACCTTCGTGCCGACATTGACCCGTTCGTAGAGGTCTGTGACGTCGTCGTTGGTCATGCGAATGCAGCCCGAGGAGACCGCCGTGCCGATCGTCCACGGCTCGTTCGAACCGTGGATGCGGTAGTAGGTGTTGCCGATATAGAGCGCGCGGGCACCGAGCGGATTGTTGGGGCCGCCCTCCATATGCGCCGGCAGGCCCGGCTGACGCTTGCGCATCGCCGGCGGCGGCGTCCAGCCCGGCCACTCCGCCTTGCGCGTTACGCGGTGCGTGCCAGCCCACTGGAAACCCTCGCGGCCGACGCCAACGCCGTATTTCAGCGCCTTGCCGTCTTCCATGACGTAGTAGAGGCGGCGCTCGCCGGTATCCACGATGATCGTGTTCGGGCCGTAGGGGCCGGCGTAATCCACGACCTCACGCTGCACCGGCGACTTGCCATGGAGTCGGGAGCCCGGGCCGAAGCTCAGCCATTGCTTGGAAACGGGATCAAAAAATCTTGCCGTCGGCTGCGCCGAGGCGTTGGGAGCAAAAGAAACGGCGCTAACAAGCGCCACAGCGACCGCAGTCGCAAGTAATCCAAACTTTCTCATTACCGTCCCCGGAAAGGCTGGCGAGTTGATGTGTCACTTTAACCTCTGTGTCGAATCGCTCTCAAAAGGCAAGCACCGGGCGGCCCGCGGTGCGGCGCCGTGACGCTTTTGCAACCGTATGTGGCTCGCCTGCCACGCCCGGCCCCGGGCGTCGTCGGCAAGTCCTCCCATCGTGCCGCCGACAGCGCGTCTTGCGCTGCCGCATTTGATTGCTAAAGCAACCTCAGCTGAGCCAACGGACAGGTCATGGCCGATTTCATTCTCACCTTCTCCTGCCCCAATCGTCCGGGCATCGTCGCAGCCGTCGCCACCTCGCTCGTCTCCAGTGGCTACAACATCCTGGAGGCGCAGCAATTCGATGACGCTGAAACCGGTCACTTCTTCATGCGGGTTCTCTTCAATCCGGTGCTGGAAGGGGCCGACATTGAAGTTTTTCGCGAGAAGCTCGCGGAGATCGGCGAGCGCTTCGAAATGGAGCTGACGCTGCGCGACCGCAGCGTGAAGCCGAAGGTCATGCTCCTCGTCTCGAAATTCGATCATTGCCTCGCCGATCTTCTCTACCGCTGGCGGATCGGCGAATTGCCGATGCAGATCACCGCCATCGTCTCCAACCATCCGCGCGAGGCGTTGCAGCTGCCGGAGCTCGATGAGGTGCCGTTTCATCATCTGCCGGTGACGGCCGCGACGAAGCCCGAACAGGAGGCGAAGCTCTGGGATCTCATCGAAGAGACGGAGACGGAGTTCGTCGTTCTCGCCCGCTACATGCAGGTGCTGTCAGACGAGCTGTCGACGAAGCTCGCCGGGCGCTGCATCAACATCCATCATTCGTTCCTGCCGGGCTTCAAGGGTGCTAAACCTTATCATCAGGCGCATGAGCGCGGTGTGAAGCTGATCGGGGCGACGGCGCATTTCGTCACGCCCGACCTCGACGAGGGGCCGATCATCGAGCAGGACGTGGAGCGCATCTCGCATCGCCACACGCCGGCCGATCTCATTGCCAAAGGCCGCGACATCGAACGTCGGGTGCTCGCGCGCGCGCTGCACTATGTGCTCGACGACCGCGTCATCATCTCCGGACGAAAGACGGTGGTCTTCTACGATTAAAGGGAATCTTGCAGCAGTTTTCCGATCTTGCGCCGCTCCCGGCGCGAGCGGATCTGCTCGGAATCGCTGGTCGTCGGGCAGATCTGGATATCTCCGTCCTTGTGCCGGATCTCGAAGGTTCGGCGTGCCCCTGCGAGGAGATCGTCGGCACCGTAGACGATCACGGCGGTCAGCTCGAGAGATTGGACGGACGCGAGCCAGTCCTCGTTCGACCCGTGGCCCTCATTGTCGCCGATCGTCAAGATCAGGTCGTGGAACGTGCCGATATCGAGATATTCGCCGGCTTTCAGCGGCCCCTGCTTCATGCGCGAGCGCGGATCGGCGTCGAGCCCGTCGCCGAGATCGCGGAGATCCGTCAGCTCCTGCCGGTAGGTCCCGTCGTCGGTGGTGACGAAAGCGATGAGGCTCGTCAGGTAGATCGCCTCCGAGCTCATATTGCTGATCAGGCACCGCGCTTCCGTGCCAAGGCCCCCGCCGCGATTGATGAGGATGGTCGAGCGCCAGCGGCGCCTGTAGGCGACGAGCAGGAGCTGCAGGTAAACGAACCAGACGAGCAGCATGAGCAGGCTCGTAATGGCTGAGAAAGCGCCGGAATAGTGCTGGATCCAAGACCACATGCGCGCCGAAACTAGGCGGCACTTGCGACGCGTCTAGAGAGAGACGTCGGTTCTTCGTTTAGGCGCCATACTTTCCGCAGGAATGGGACCTCGGTGAGATCGTGCCCGAGGAGCCTGGGAAAGAAGAGCCTGGGAAAGAAGATCCTGGGAAAAGGTCATGAGCCGGAAAGATGGTGGGCGCGACAGGGATTGAACCTGTGACCCCTGCCGTGTGAAGGCAGTGCTCTCCCGCTGAGCTACGCGCCCGACTCGCAGCAGCGATTTGGCACGGAGCCGCGCCGCGGTCAAGCCGGCGCGCTCATTCCACGGCTGCCGATCCACCGCGCGTTTCAAGAAGCCTTGCGGCGAGCGCGGGTGTGAGCTGCGAATAGCTGTCGATGATGACGTCGGGACGAAGCTCGGCCATCGGTTTCGTCGTGTAGCCGAAAGGCACACCGATGACCGGGACGAAAGCCGCACGTGCCGCGGCGATATCGGCAGCCGAATCGCCGACCATCAAGGCAGCGTCGGGCTCTCCGCCCGCAGCTTCGATGGTTTCAAGAAGATGTGCCGGATCGGGTTTGCGCTTGGCGACCGAATCGGCGCCGAGCACGGCCTGAAATCGATTCAGAAGCCCGAGCTGATCGAGAAGCAGCTTCGACATGCCGACGCGCTTGTTGGTGCAGACGGCGAAACTCCAGCCTTGCGCATCGAGCGTATCGAGCGCGCTCACAAGTCCCGGAAAGGGCCGGCTTTCGACGCAGATATGTTCCTCGTAATGGGCGAGAAAAACCTCCAGCAATCGGTCGAGCTCTTTCGGCGCCACCTTGCGCCCGGAGAGCTTCAGACCCTCTTCGATCATGGCGCGCGCGCCGCGGGAAATGCACGGCATGATGCGCTCGCGCGGCGCCGGCGGCAGCCCGCGATCGCCGAGCACATGGTCGAGCGTGGCGAGAAGATCGGGCGCGGTGTCGACGAGCGTGCCGTCGAGATCGAAGACGATGAGGGACATGGCGCCGGGCTAGCCGAGGCGCGAGGCGGGCGCAAGCCGGAGGTTTGCGCGCCCCGTGCCTTGATTGTGTCGTGGGGGCGTCGAGGCTTGCGCTGCTGTGACGTCCTCGATCCCGGAGCGGATCTATTGATGCGTCGGGTTGTCATCCGTCCCGCTCTGTCGCAAACGGGTTGCACGAAAGCGTATGATGATAGTGCGCGCAACCGGATGTGTTTCGCGGGATCAAGGCAGGCGGGGGCAAGGATGACGGATGATCTGAAACGCCAGGCGGCCGAGGCGGCTCTGGAGTTTGTCGAGGACGGCATGAAGCTCGGCCTCGGCACCGGGTCGACGGCGAGCTGGTTCGTGAAGCTTCTGGGCGAGAAGGTTCGCGCCGGCATGAATGTCGTCGGCGTCCCGACATCGGAGGCGACAGCCAGACTGGCGCAGGACGAGGGGATCGCGCTCACCTCTCTCGACGAGATCGACCGGCTCGATCTCACCGTCGACGGCGCCGACGAGATCGGCCCGGAGCTTGCCCTGATCAAGGGCGGCGGCGGGGCGCTGTTGCGCGAGAAGATCGTGGCGGCGGCTTCTGCGCGCATGCTCGTCATCGCCGATGCCGGCAAGCACGTCGAACATCTCGGGGCTTTTCCTCTGCCGATCGAGGTCGTGCGCTTCGGCAAGAAGGCGAGCGAACGGGCCATCGAAGAGCTGATTTCGAGGCTTGGCCTCAATGCGGAACTCGCCTGGCGCACACGCGGCGGAGAGCTTTTTGCAACCGACGAAGGCCATGTCATCATCGATGCATCTTTTGGCCTCATTCCTGATCCAGAGGCGCTCGCGCGCGGCCTGTCGGAGATCCCCGGCGTCGTGGAGCACGGGCTCTTTCTCAACCTGGCCGAGACGGCGCTGATTGCCACGCCCGAGGGTGTGAAGAGGCTCACCCGCGCTTGATGCGGGCGTGACGTCGCCCGGCTTTTCCGTTATCGACGGCATCCAACGCGCCGTCACACATCAGGAGTTCTTCATGTTTCGGCTTTCCGCGCTTTGCCTGCTGCTGCTCGGGGCGGTGGTCCCGGTTTATCCCGCTGCAGCCCAGGACGCGAACCCGGCCCCGGCGACCGGCGCGCCGGCCGAACCTTCGGATGCGCAGATGGAGCTCGCCCGCAAGGTCCTGTCGGCCTCCGATCTGTCGCGCAGCTTCGATGAGATCCTTCCGGAAGTCGCAGACCAGGCGAAGATGACGCTCATCCGGTCCAATCCGCAGATGCAGCTCGGCATCATCGAGATCGTCGACCAGGTGGCCCTCGACATGGTCGACCGCCGCGCGGAGCTTGAAAAGCGGCTGGCGCGGATCTGGGCGATCAATTTCAGCGAAGGCGAACTCAACGATCTTCTCACCTTCTTTGAGACGGATACGGGTCAGAAATTCACCGGGACGCTCGTCGGCCTTTTGAGCGCGCAGGTTTCGGTGAGTCAGGCCTGGGCCAAGGAGATCGGCGACGAGATGCTGCGCCGTTCGACGCAGAAACTGCAGGAAATCTCCAAGAACGAAGCGAAGAGCCTGCAGGGCGAGACGAATCCGCAGTGAGCGGAGACGCATGAACCGACACGCGTGCGCTGGCACGCGTGAGCGGATGCGGCGGGGGCGCTCGCCGAGCGACCAGGACGACAAACGGGATCTGCGATGACTGAGCGGCGCTACGACTACGACCTTTTCGTGATCGGGGCCGGTTCAGGCGGGGTCCGTGCGGCCCGCCGGGCGTCCGAAGCTGGCGCCCGGGTCGCTGTTGCCGAGGAAAGCCGTGTCGGCGGCACCTGTGTCATCCGGGGCTGCATCCCGAAAAAGTTCCTGGTCTACGCCTCGCAATTCGGCGAGGCCTTCGAAGACGCCGTCGGTTACGGCTGGTCTTACGAGAATGCGCGCTTCGACTGGCCGACGCTGATCGCCAACAAGGACCGCGAAATCGCTCGTCTTGAAGGCGTCTATCGCAGCAATCTCGAGAAATCGGGCGTCGAACTCATCAACGACCGCGCGGTTCTCGCCGGCGGTCATGAGATCGCGCTGAAACGCACCGGCACCACCGTCTCGGCTGAACGGATCTTGATCGCAACGGGCGGCAGGCCCAATCCGCACCGCGCGCTGCACGGGCATGAGCTCTGCATCACCTCCGACGAGGCCTTTGAGCTTGAAAAGCTGCCGGAGAAGGTGGTGATCGCCGGCGGCGGCTACATCGCGGTGGAGTTTGCCGGGATATTTGCCGCCATGGGCGTGGAGACGACGATCCTCTATCGCGGCAAGGAGATCCTGCAGCGTTTCGACATGGATCTCCGGCGCCTCCTGCACGCCGAATACGAGAACAAGGGCATCCATATCCGCTGCCAGGACGTGCTCGGCCGCATCGAGAAAAAGAGCGATGGCTGGCTGCGCGGGACTTTTTTGGGGGGCGATTGTTATGACGCCGAGCAGATCATGCTCGCCGTCGGCCGCCTGCCCAATACCGAAGGGCTCGGACTTGAAAAGCTCGGTATCCGCCAGGACAAGCGCGGCTCGATCTGCGTCGACGAGTATTCGAAGACCAATGTCGATCATGTCTGGGCGATCGGTGATGTGACCGACCGCATGCAATTGACGCCGGTCGCGATCCACGAGGCGATGTGTTTCGTCGATACGGTCTTCTGCGGGCGCCCGACCAAACCCGATTACGGCAGCGTGGCAACGGCCGTCTTCTCGCAGCCGGAGCTCGGCACCGTTGGCATGACGGAAGACCAGGCGCGCTGCGATATCGACAATCTGGCGATTTACAAGTCGGTCTTCAGGCCCCTGAAGAACACGCTGTCGTGCCGCTCCGAACGCATGCTGATGAAGCTCGTCGTCGATGCCGACACCGACAAGGTCCTGGGCGCGCATGTGCTCGGCCCGGATGCCGGCGAGATGGCGCAGCTTCTGGGTGTTTCCGTCAAGATGGGCGTGACGAAATCCGATTTCGACCGCACCATGGCCGTGCATCCGACCGCGGCGGAAGAACTCGTGACGATGTACAAGCCCTCCTACACGGTGCGCAAAGGCGAAGTGGTCGAGGCGGCGTGAGGGCAGGCCGATCCGTCCTATCGCCTCGTTCGCCGTAAGCTCCGCTTCAGGCAAGTGACATAAGACCGCCGTCGACATCGATGGACGGCAGCATGAAGCGGAAGATTGCGAACGGAACTGCTTGCATTGCGGTTGCCAGGGGGACGAAGGCGGGATGATGAGATTGCCGAAACTTCGCCTGAGGGGCGTCTGGGGGCGGCGCCTGGGGGTTTTCTGCCTTGGGCTTTCGGTTCTCCTTTTGGGAGGCGCAGGCAGTTACGCGGGCTACACCTATCTCAACGACAATTTCCACGTGGTGAAGGCCGGAAGCCTTTATCGCTCGGCGCAGCCCACACCGGAGCTGCTGGCCGACTGGAAGCAGCGCTATGGGCTGACGACCGTCGTGAACCTGCGCGGCGCCAATCCCGGCGCGCCGTGGTACGAGGCGGAAAAGGCGGCTGCAGCGCGCCTCGGGCTTCGCCTCATCGATTACAAGCTCTCGGCGAAGCGCGTCCTGTCGGGTGAAGAGACCTCGGGGCTCGTGTCGCTCCTCGCCGGGCTGGACGGACCGACGCTCGTCCATTGCATGAGCGGCGCCGACCGCAGCGGCATCGCCTCCGCCTATTATCTCGCAAGCGTCGCCAAGGCGGGCGAAGAGGAGGCGGAAGGCCAGCTGTCGCTCTGGTACGGCCATGTGCCGCTTTGGCTTTCGCCCTTCTACGCCATGGATATTTCCTTCGAGGCGGCGGAGCCGGGCTTCGGCTATCTCGATTCGTGAAGCTGGCGTCGGCGTATCGAAGAGGGCGCAAACCCAAGCAACTTCTTACTTTGTCAGTCTGCGACCTAGCTGTTCCTGGAGAGGGCGAGGCCAACGCCACTCGCCACAAACAGGCCGCCGGTCGTCTTGCGAATGCGGCTCATCACCTTCCTGGAGAGTTCGAGGCCCCGCACCCATGCTCCAACGCAGCCGTAAAACAGTGCAACGGAAAACGCGATGAACGCAACAACCGCGACCATTCCGCCAAGCTGCGCGAAGCTGTTCCCCTCAAGCGAAAGAAACTGAGGAAACAAGGCTGTGAAGAAGGCGATCGCCTTGGGATTGCTGATGGCCACGGTAAAGCCGCTCATGAAGAGTTTCCGACGTGCCGTTTTGCACCGATCAACGTCGGCGTGAACCTGAAGCCGGCGGGATGCGGTGCGCCAGATCTGAACGCCGACATAGATGAGATAGGCCGCTCCCGCGTATTTGAGAGCGAGGAGGAGGCTGCCCGAGCTCGTAATCAGAAGTCCGAGCCCGACGGAGGCGGCGGTCGCTTGAAGCGTCGACGCCAGGGCGTTGCCGAAAGCCGTCGATATGGAGCGTAGCCACCCATGCGCCGCCCCGTGGGCAAACGCGATAAGTGTGCTCGGCCCGGGAACCAGGGAGACGCCCAGGACCGTAGCGGCGAAGATGATCCAGTAGTGCAAATCCATGGGAACCCCACCGCTCAGGGCTGTCGTCGCGGTCGATCATGCAGCGGGGCTCAATTTCCTTCAACTGGCGCGAAATGTCCTGGGCGCTCGACGAGCATTGAATGCAATCGTTGACGAGGGGAGACATGGCGAGTTGGCCCGCCGGTGATGTCTTCAGCCGCGCAGCCTGAGCCGCACCGCGCTCCATGTGGCCAGGAGGCCTCCGAGGCCGAGAAGCGAGAAGGTGAGGCCCCAGGAGGTCGGCAGGGAGAGCGCCTGGCTGCGCGCCAGATCGAGCACGCTGCCGGCGGCCATCGGCGCAACGGCGCCCGCGCCGAAGCCGAGGAGCGAGCGAACGGCCAGCACCTTTCCGAGAACGCCGGGCGTCGTCGTCTCCGTCAGCGCGACGGTCAGCACCGGGGAATCGGCGATGGACGTCACCGCCTGCATCATGGCGAGCGTGATCAGGATTGCGAGCGGCGCGGCGACGAGCCAGCCGATGGAAAAGGAGAGCGCGGTCGACAGGGCAGCGATGCCGACGAGCACGCTCTTGCGGCCGAGACGGTCCGACAGCCCGCCCATGGAAAAGGTGGCGCCGGAGGCGAGGAGATGCATCGCCGCGATCAGGATGGCGCTCTGTCCGCTGGCGAGCCCGATGCCGTGGCCGGAGAGTGCGAAGGCGGCGGCGAGAAGGGCCGGCATCCACGCCCAGCCGCCGAGAAGCTCCCAGCAATGGAAGACGTAGCCGGCGGTCAAGAGCCTGGTGTCGCGCGCCCGCCAGATGGCGTCGAAGAGGCCTTCACCCTTCGGCCGTTTGTGGATGGTGTTCGACGTTTCTCGGAGAAGCAGGAGAATGAGGACGGCGCCGATCGCCGGCGTCGCGCCGCAGACGATGAAGGCGACCTGCCAGCCGCCGAGCGACAGCGCAGCCCCCGTCAGAGCGAGTGAGAAGGCATAACCGACGGATGTCGACCCGATGAGCCAGCCCATCGCGGTGCCGCGGCGGCGGTCCGTCGCCATCTCCGAAAACACCATGACGAGCGGCGTGTAGATGCCGCCCTGGGCGAGCCCGGTGAGGCCGTAGAGGACGATCGCGCTCGACCAGTCGCGGGCAAAGAGGCCGAAGGCGAGCGAGGTGATGCCGGTCGCGATCGCTGAGACCTGCACCATGCGCTTGGCGCCGAAATAATCGGACGCCCAGGCGAAGAGGAAGAGCGAGACGGAATAGGAGAGCGTGAAAGCGGAGACGACGGCACCGGCGCGGGTCGCGGAGATTCCCCATGCGCTCTGCAGCACAGGGATCGAGGCGGCGCCGGTCATGAAGCTCGCATAGAGGAAGACGCGCGACAGGCAGACGAGGATCGTCCACCGTCCGACGGATTGAGCCATGAGGTGTCCTTCAGCGCCCGAGCGGCGCAGGCGAGCTATCGCTCAAAGACCGTGGGAGGTGGTGGCGTCAAGGGCGACAGGTGAGGTCAAGGTGAAAGCCGCGCTGGTTCACTCCGTGACGGCGCGTTCGAGGACGCTGGTGACGAGCTTGTTGAGGCTGACACCAGCACGCCTTGCCGCCGAAACGAGCTCGCGATGCAGGCGCGGCTCGGCGCGGACGACGAACTGCCCGGAATAGGGGCGTTCAGGCTCTTCCCCGCGCTCCCGGCAGAAGGTGAGGTAATCCTCCACAGACTCTTCGAGCGCCGTCTTGAGTTCATCGACGGAATTGCCCTGGAATGTGATCACGTCGCGCAGATTGACGACCTCGCCATGGAAGGTTTCGGCGTCTTCATCGAAGTTCACGACGGCCTCGTAGCCTTTGTAATGCATCATGTTCATGGCCGAACTCCCGCCTCGCTCAAAAAACGCCGAACCGAACGCAAGGCTCCCTTGTCAGTCTCCTTCTGCGGATGTGGTCTGTGAAAGACCGCACGAACGCCGTTGAGTGCGACCCGCACGCGCGAGCCTTGACCCTCGGTGATCTCCGCTCCGAGGGCGCGCAGGGCTGCTTCGATGTCGCGCCACGCGAGCCCCGCTTGAAGAGGCTCCGAGAAGATTGCCTTGATCGTCACCCGGTGTCTTCGGCTAAGTTTCATATGATATCACATATCGGTATCGTTCAAGATGTTTCAGCGTTGCGGGGTTTTTTGGAATTGGTTGAGGCGGGCGCCAGTCACGCTTTAAAGTTGAGGATTTCCACGCGAAAAGCCAGACGGCAGACGGGATCGGCCCTGCGTCTTTATGCTCCAGCGAGGGCTGGCGGCCCATGCGAGATCACCACCTGGAGGAGAGAACTGTGTTCACCTGTTTCGGCTACGGCTCGCTCGTCAATGCCGCGACGCTGATCCCGGATGTCGTCGCCGTGCCCGGCAAGCTCCGCGGCTGGCGACGGGCCTGGCGCCATTCCGGCGCCTCGAGCTATGGCGGCCGCTGCACGCTGACGGTGGTGCCAGATGCGGGCTGCGAGATCTGGGGTGCGATCGTGGCCTTGCCGCACGAGGAACGCCCGGCGCTCGACCGGCGCGAGGCGCAATATGACGTGGTGGCCCCCTCCGAAGAGGCCGTGACCTGGCTTGCAGGGCGTCCGGAAGGCTGGCCCGACCCGCATCTCTATGTCGGCCATGAAGAGTACGGGCGGCCGGGTGACGCCGACAATCCGATCATGCTGTCTTATCTCGACGTGGTGCTGTCGGGCTTTCACGCTGTCTATGGCGAGGCGGGGATTGCGCATTTTCTGGAGACGACGGCGGATTGGCATGTGCCGATCCTCGATGACCGCGCTGCCCCGCGCTATCCGCGCGCACTCTCTTTGGACGAGCGTCAACACGCGCGCGTCGACGAAGCCATTGCCGCCGCCGGTGCAACGAAGATCTCGCTTTAGTGTTATACACATAGAAGAACTTCTATGTTTGAAGGCTCTTCTGTATAAAAGACGATGCGGAGAGCTGGCCATAAGAGCCGGCCGAAACCTGGGAGGCATAGCCAATGATGGACGATGTGAAAGTATGGTCTGGCGAGAAACGTTTCTGGCTGGAAGGATCTGAGGCTTTCGACGCTCTTATGGACGACGAATGCCTGATGGTGTTTCCGGGTATGGGCGTGATGCCGGCGATGGAAACACGCGATGCGCTGCGCCACGCGCCGCGCTGGTCATCGGTCGACTTTGCTGATTGCAAGATCGCCCGCCCCGACGCCGACACGCTGGTGCTCGCCTACAAGGCGGAGGGCCATCGTGACGGTGACACGCCGTACCGGGCCTATTGCAGCTCCACCTATCGCTGCCACGATCACAGGTGGAAGCTCGTGCAGCATCAGCAGACGCCATTGCGGTGACGGGCTGACACGCGTCGTGAAGGAGAGATCGCTTCCGATGCGAAACCCTCTTGAGGAGGGAAAATCGGAGGCGGTCTGATCAGAGGCCCGGAAGGCAAGAAAATCGGCCAGAGACGGTTGGAAACCGCCTATGCGGGGCCGGTCAGAGATGCGGTCGCGGCATGACCGACATTTCCGCTGTCTTGTCGCCCGGCCGCGCCGGGCGGCAGCCGATGAGTGTTTCGGCAACGAGATGGTCGACGACGGCTTTGAGTGCCTCGTCTTCGCTCGCACCATCTTTCAGAGCTTTTTCGTAGGTGGCGATCTGCTTGTCGGCGCTGGTGCCGCCCGAGGCGATGGCGCGGATGCGCTCCACCTCAGACGTACAGCCGAAATGGTCGGCGTCTTCCGCGATGAGATCGATCAGTTCGCCGACGAGGTCGACGAACGGGACGACGGCGCCGCGGCCGAAATCGATGAGGTTCCCGGCCGCGCCGTGGCGCTGCGCGATCCAGCGGTTTTCCGCAATGAGTGTCATCGGATAATGCCGCCAGCGCTGGTTCTTGCGCCTGAGGCGCCAGAGCATGCGGGCGAGACAGCGGAAAGTGGCGGCGATCGCGATCGCATCGTCGAGACGGGTGCACACATCGGTGATCCGCATCTCGATCGTCGGAAAGCGCACCGAGGGGCGGAGGTCCCACCAGATCTTGGTCGCATCCTCGATGACGCCGGCGCCCGTCAGAACGGAGACGAAGCGCTCGAACTCGCCGAAGGACGAGAAACGCTCCGGCGGGCCGGAACGCGGCAAAGCATCGAAAACGGTAAGACGGAAGGATTTGAGCCCCGCCTTGCGCCCCTGCCAGAACGGCGAGGAGGTGGAGAGACAAAGAAGATGCGGCAGGAAATACGCGAGCTGATTGTGCAGATCCATCCGCAGCTCGTCGTCCTCGACGCCCACATGCACATGCATGCCGCAGATGATGAGCCGCCGGCCGACCACCTGCAGGCTTTCGGCGATTTCCCGATAGCGCGGCTTGTCGGTGGCGCGCTGGTCCCGCCATTTGGCGAAGGGGTGCGTGGAGGCCGCCATCGGGGCGAGGCCGTATTTGTCGGCCTCTTCGGCGATCGTGCCACGAAGCTCGGCGAGGGCGGCTCGTGCAGCCGGAAAATCGGCGCAGACGGGCGTGCCGACTTCGATCTGGCAGCGCAGAAATTCCGGCGCCACCGAATTGCCGTGAGTTTCCTGGCAGGCGGCAAGAAGTTCGGCCGGCGGGTCGACGCACAAATCGCGACTCGTCTTGTCGACGAGGAGGTATTCCTCCTCGATACCGATGGTGAAGCGTGGTTCGTCGCGATCCATCCTTGGATTGTGCGGGCTCGCCGGCCTCGGCGCAAGCACAACCAAACCGTTATACCGCGTATCGGCGTCGCGGGTCGCGATCGCTTGGGTTGACGCTCAAGGCCTAAGGGGCGATAGCGTTGCGGCGAACTGCCGCCGGTCACGAGGACCGGGGTTCCGGCCATATGGGCCGTCTTTTTGAAAGTTGGTGCGATGGAAACGAAGTGGACGCCGTCGAGCTGGAGATCCCGGCCGATCGAGCAGGTGCCGGATTATCCAGATCCTGAGCTTCTCGCCAGTGTCGAGGGCCGCCTTGCCGCCTATCCGCCGCTCGTTTTTGCAGGCGAAGCCCGCAAGCTGAAGCGGCATCTCGGCGAAGTGGCCGAGGGGCGCGCTTTTCTCTTGCAGGGCGGCGATTGCGCCGAGAGCTTTGCCGAGCATGGCGCCGACAACATTCGCGATTTCTTCCGTGTCTTCCTGCAGATGGCCGTGGTTCTGACTTTTGCAGGCCGTTCGCCGGTGGTGAAGGTCGGCCGCATCGCCGGCCAGTTCGCCAAGCCGCGCTCCGCGCCGACGGAAAAGCAGGGCGATCTCGAGCTGCCGACCTATCGCGGCGACATCATCAACGGCATCGAGTTCGAAGATGCCGTGCGCCAGCCGGACCCGATGCGCCTTGAAATGGCGTACCGGCAGTCGGCCGCGACGCTCAATCTTCTGCGCGCCTTCGCCCAGGGTGGCTTCGCCAATCTGGAGCATGTGCACCAATGGATGCTGGGCTTCATCCAGGACAGCCCGCAGGCCTCCCGCTACCAGGCGCTCGCCGATCAGATCAGCGAGACGCTCGGCTTCATGCATGCGATCGGGCTCGACGCGGAATCGACGCCTTCACTGCGCCAGACGGATTTCTTCACCAGCCACGAGGCGCTGCTCTTGGGTTACGAGCAGGCGCTGACGCGCGTCGATTCCACCTCCGGCGACTGGTACGCGACGTCGGGTCATATGCTGTGGATCGGCGATCGCACGCGCCAGCCGGATCATGCGCATATCGAATTTTGCCGGGGCGTGAAGAACCCGATCGGTTTGAAATGCGGTCCCTCGCTCGATGCCGACGGGCTGTTGCGGCTCATCGATATCCTGAACCCGACGAACGAGGCGGGCCGGCTCACCCTCATCACCCGCTTCGGTTCGGAAGAGATCGGCAAGTACCTGCCGAAGCTCATCCGCAAGGTGGAGCGCGAGGGCCGCAAAGTCGTGTGGTCGTGCGACCCGATGCACGGCAACACGGTGAAGGCGGCGAACGGCTACAAGACGCGCCCCTTCAGCTCGATCCTCGGCGAGGTGGAGAGCTTCTTCGCCATCCACGCGGCGGAAGGAAGCCATGCCGGCGGCGTGCATATCGAGATGACCGGCAAGAACGTGACGGAATGCCTGGGTGGCGCGCGTCCGGTGGAGGTGGAGCATCTCTCCGACCGCTACCACACGCATTGCGATCCGCGCCTCAACGCCGATCAGGCGCTGGAGCTGGCTTTCCTGATTGCCGAATTGCTGCGTAAGGACCGGATGAGCCGCGAAGCGCGTCAGCGCGCTTCGGCCTGAATGACCGAACTTTCCGGCAGCTGCCTGTGCGGCGCGGTGCGCTTCTCCGTTTCCGGAGAAGTGCGCCAGGTCGTTTCCTGCCACTGCACCCAGTGCCGCAAGCAATCGGGGCATTTCTGGGCGACGAGTGCGGCCAGGAAGGCCGACATGGAGATCGTCGGCACGGAATATGTGCGCTGGTATCAGGCCACGGCGGAGGCCCGCCGTGGCTTCTGCGAATTGTGCGGATCGCTTCTCTTCTTTGAAGGAAAGGGCCGTGAAGACGTGGCTTTTTCCGCCGGAGCACTCGACGGCGAGACGGGTCTTAAGACCGAAGCGCATGTTTTTGTGGCGGAGAAGGGCGACTATTACCAGATAGCTGCCGGGGAACCGCAGTTCGACGGTCGCGATTAAGCCGAGTAGTCGACATAGCCGAGGTGAGATGCCCGTGAACGAGACGCCGAGACAGGGCCGCGATTCCGTCGCTGGAAACGGCAAACGCCAGGCCGCCCTTCCCGGACAGGGCGGGCTGAAGCGGATCATGTCGGCGTCCTCGAATTCCATGCGCGGCTTGAAGAATGCGATCGGAACCGAAGCGGCCGTGCAGCAGGAGATGGCCGTGCTCGCGATCGGCGTGCCGCTCTCCTTCTTCATTGCCAGCAATCCGTGGATCTGGCTTGCCATGGTCGGCTCGCTCTTCTTCATCCTGACGGTCGAGCTCCTCAACACGGCGATCGAGCGCCTGTGCAACCACGTGACGCCCGAGCATCACGAGGCGATCCGTGTGACCAAGGACATCGCATCCGCTGCCGTGTTTTTTGCACTGTCCCTTGGCGGGCTCATCTGGGCGGTTGCCGTCATCGAGCGCTTTGGCTGGCTGCACTGATCCTGCCGACCTCGGTCACGCTCCCGACCGGCCCCTCGTCTCGCGGGCTCCTGACCGTTCGACCGTTTCAGCCATTGCTGCTGAAGCGCCGCGGGATTAACTGACAGGGGTCAGAGGGAGAGGGGCTTCATGACCACCGACACTCTGCGCATCGCCCTTGCGCAGCTCAACCCGATCGTGGGTGACGTTTCCGGCAACCTGAAGAAGGCGCTGAAGGCGCACGGCGAGGCCGCGAAAGCGGGTGCCGATCTCATCGTCTACAGCGAGCTCTTCCTCTCCGGCTATCCGCCGGAGGATCTGGTGCTTCGCCGGGCCTTCCAGGATGCCTGCCTGGAGGCACTCGATGAACTTGTGGCGGCCACGGCGGATGGTGCCCCCGGAATTCTCATCGGGCTTCCCTATCGCGACAACGGCAACCTTCATAATTCCGTGGCGCTTGCCGATGGCGGCGAATTGATCGGTCTGCGCCATAAGGTCGACCTGCCCAATTACGCCGTCTTCGACGAAAAGCGGGTCTTCGATGCGGGCCCGCTGCCCGGCCCCATCGGCTTTCGCGGCGTGCGCCTTGGCATACCGATCTGCGAGGACATCTGGACCGACGAGGTGACGGAATGTCTGGCCGAGACGGGGGCTGAGCTTCTGATCGTGCCGAACGGGTCGCCCTACGAGCGCATCAAGCCGGACGTGCGCATGCAGGTGGCCCTGGAGCGCGTCGTCGAAACCGGCCTGCCGATGATCTATCTGAACCAGGTCGGCGGTCAGGACGAACTCGTCTTCGATGGTGGTTCGTTCGGCTTCGAGCTCGATCGTCGGCTCGCTTTTCAGATGCCGCAGTTCGAGGAATCCGTGGCGCTCACCCTCTGGGAGCGCAGCGACGCGGGCTGGACATGCCGTGAAGGCCCGATGGCGCGGCTGTCGGACCAGATGACGGCCGACTGGCGCGCCTCCGTTCTGGGCCTCAAGGATTACGTCAGCAAGAACCGCTTTCCGGGCGTGGTGCTGGGGCTTTCCGGCGGCATCGATTCAGCGATCTGTGCCGCGATTGCCGTCGATGCGCTGGGGCCGGAGCGCGTGCATTGCGTGATGATGCCCTACCGCTATACCTCGTCGGAGAGCCTCAAGGACGCCAAGGAATGCGCCGAGGCGCTCGGCGTGCGCTATGACATCGTGCCGATCGCCGAGGCGGTCGAGGGCTTCGACCGGATGCTGGAGGAGCTTTTCGCCGGCCATCCCTCGGACGTGACGGAAGAGAATATCCAGTCACGCGTCCGCGGGACGCTCTTGATGGCGATCTCCAACAAGTTCGGCTCCATGGTCGTGACGACGGGCAATAAGTCGGAAATGTCCGTCGGCTACGCGACCCTCTATGGCGACATGAACGGCGGCTTCAACCCGATCAAGGATCTCTACAAGACTGAGGTCTACCGCCTGTCGCGCTGGCGCAATGACAACCGCCCCGAGGGGCTTCTCGGGCCCGAGGGCGTCGTCATTCCGGAGAACATCATCGACAAGGCTCCGACGGCGGAGTTGCGCGAGGGGCAGAAGGATCAGGATTCGCTTCCCCCTTACGAGATCCTCGACGGCATCCTTCAGGGCCTGGTGGAGCGCGAGGAAAGCGCCGCCGAACTCATCGAAAAGGGCTACGAGGCCGATACGGTGAAGCGGGTGCAGAAGCTTCTTTATATCGCCGAATACAAACGGCGGCAGGCAGCACCCGGCGTGAAAATCTCGTCCAAGAACTTCGGCCGCGACCGGCGCTATCCGATCGTCAACGGCTGGCGCGATGCGGTGTGAGGGCTCGCCTCGGGTCAGCCCGGCGGGTTGATCGTCTTGACGAGAATTTTTCCGTCGCTCTTGTCGAACCAGACTTCGCCATTGCCGATCATCGCGCCCTGATCGCGGATGAAGAGCGCGCCGTAGCTCGCATCTTCGATCGCCGAACGCACGCCGGGCGTGAAGATGTCGTCGAAGGCGGCGAGAAACGCGTCGCGATCGGCATAGGTCTGGGCACCGTCCGGCCCGTAGACATTCAGCGGGTAGCGCATCATGGCGGCGAGCGCGTCATGATCGTCTGAGCGCGTCGCCTCCTGCAAATGGCTCACGAAGTCGCGCGCCTCGGCGGGGTTGTCGATGCCGGCCATGTCGAGACGCTCGTCGACCGGGCAGGGGGCATTCGGGTCGGTGCACGCATCGGCGAAAGCGGACGAAGCGGTCGCGGCGAGGAGGCCTGCGGCAAGATATAGGCTACGGCTCCACATCGTCTGATCTCCTCTCGCTCTCAAATGTCGTCGCGATAATGCTCGCGCACGGAATACAACTCGCGCTATCTTGAATTGTTCAAAATCAAAATGGGGCGTGGATAAAGCAAGATCGCTGTGGTTCCTCAGCGGTTGCTGCAAGCCTCGCGCAAGCTTCCCCGATTAGAGTGCAACGGCAGGATCAGATCTATCTTTTGCCTGCATCGTTTGCTTCGTCATCGCCCTTCCGCCCCAAGCTCGAGGGTCGGGGCGGCGTGACCGGGAGACGGAAATGTCGGGCGACATGAAGGTGACGGCCTCCAGGATCGACCGGGTCGAGCGGATCCGTGCGATGCTGGAGATCCGCGAACGTATGAAAGAGGCGCGCCGCCGCTCGAAGCATGACGACGAGACGGATGAAGACCGCCTCGCGATCGAAGGGCCGAAGCGTTCCTACGAGGACGCGGAATAGTCTTTCACGCCCTTTGCAGGTCAGAACAGCTTTCGTCGCGATTGCGCCTTGGCGGGCGAAAAGCTAAGTCCCCTCGCCATGGCTTCTCCGATCGTTCGTTTCGCGCCGTCGCCGACCGGCCGCATTCATGCCGGCAACGCCCGCACTGCGCTCTACAATTGGTTCTTCGCCCAGAAAGAGGGCGGAAAGTTCATCCTGCGCTTCGACGACACCGACGAGGCGCGCTCGACGCGCGAATTCGCCGATGCGATCGAGGAGGATCTCGCCTGGCTCGGGATTTCGCCGGACCGCATCGAGCGTCAGTCACTCAGGCTGGCATCGTATGAAGAGGCGGCCGAGGCGCTGAAGGCCGCCGGGCTGCTTTATCCCTGTTATGAGACGCCGGAAGAGCTGGAGCGGCAAAGGAAGCGCCGGCTCGGCCGCGGCCTGCCGCCGGTCTACGACCGCCGGGCGCTGAAGCTGACGGACGAAGAGCGGACAGCATTCGAGGCGGAGGGAAGACAGCCGCATTGGCGGTTTCTTTTGCCGAATTTCTCCGACGACCCGTTCGCGACCGTGCGCACCGAGCGGAGCTGGGAAGACGTCTTCCGTGGCCCGCAATCCGTCGATCTTGCGTCTCTGTCCGATCCCGTGCTCGTGCGCGGCGACGGCACGTTTCTCTATACGCTGCCTTCCGTGGTCGATGATCGCGATATGGGCGTCACCCATGTCCTGCGCGGCGACGACCATGTGACCAACACCGGCGTGCAGCTTGCGCTTTTCGAGGCGCTTCAGGCGACGCCGCCGGCCTTCGGTCACCACAACCTGTTGCAGACGGAGGCGGGCGAGGGCTTTTCCAAGCGTTACGAATCTCTGTCTCTGGCGGCGCTCCGTCGCGATGGCATCGAAGCGGTGGCGCTTGCCGCCTATGCGAGCCTCATTGGCACAGGCCAGTCGGTGCAGCCGGTGAACGACCTTGCCGAGCTCGTGGCGCTTTTCGATCCGACGAAGGTGAACCGCGCGCCGGCGCGCTTCTCCGTCGGCGAGTTGAAGAACCTCAACTCACGGATCCTTGCGCATCTGCCCTATGAGGCCGTGTCGGAACGGCTGGAGGAGGCGGGCGTCAAGGGCGGCGAAACCTTCTGGCATGCCGTCCAGGGCAATATTGAAAAGCTCGCCGACGCCGCCTTCTGGTGGCGGGTCGTGCGCGATCCCATCGAGCCGGCGATCGAGCCGGAGGATGCGGACTTCCTGCGGCAAGCGGCTGAACTGCTGCCCGAGGAACCCTTCGACGAGACCTCCTGGGGAACCTGGACGCAGGCCGTGAAAGAGAAGACCGGCCGGCGCGGCAAGGGGCTTTTCCTGCCGCTTCGCCGCGCGCTGACGGGCGCTACTTCTGGACCGGAGCTACGAGAACTCCTTCCTTTTTTGGGCCGCCCCAATACACTGGCCCGACTATGCGCACCTTGCTCCGGGACTGAGACCCCGTAGCCTCGTCGCTCTTGCCGGTTGCGGCCTTGCCGGAGCCTGAGCTGGAGAGGTCTTCGTCCGGTGTGGAAGTGGTCTTCGCAGCCGTCTCCTTCGTATCGCCGTTTTCAGGCTCCGAGCCGCCGCTTCCCGTACCTTCTTCGTTTTCGGATGGCGTCTGCGCCGCCGTATCCGGTCCTGCGGGCGCGGTGTCTTCCGTTGCCGTTGTGGGCGTGTCGTTGCCGTCCTCGGATGGCTCTTCCGCGTTGGGGTTGGACGGGCCGCGCAAGGTCGCGATATCGGGGGCGTCCGGACGTGCCTGTGGCAGGCTCTCGGGCCGCGACATCTGCGGCTGCGCGCCAGGCGCCGCGTCGGGGCGCGGCGTCGCGATGATGGAGAAATTGCTGTCGCCGTTCCGGCACGAACAGGCGGCACTCACTTCCTTGCGATACTCGAACGCATTGGGCAGGGCCGCGTAAGGCTCGCCCGACAAGGACATCATATTGGCCGGATTGTCGTCGCCGCTTGGCTGATAATAGAGCTCCGCATCGCCGCCCGGACACATGGACTGGCAGGCGGCCTCGTCCTGCGCGAAACGCTCGGCCGTCGTGGCGAAGCTGATCGGGAAATAATAGCCGTCGCAGCGGCGCACACACAATGTGCGGTAGCTGCCCCCGAAAGACGGGGCGAAGGTCGGCTCGGGGATGCCCGGCGCGGGCTCTGGATAGACAGGCTCCCGCGCCATGAAGGGTTCAATGCCGCAACCGCGCCGGACGAGAAGCTCGCGCACGCGGTCGGCCCTGCGCAGATCCTGCGGGCGGTCATAGCGCATGGAAAGCGCCTCGAGCCTGTCGAGATTGGCGCGCATCCGTTGCATCTGCCCGATCATGTCGGCGCACTGGCGCGATGCCGGGCCTTCCGCGAAGGGAAATCCGCCACCAAGGCAGCCGGCTGCCGCCGCCCGGTCTTCGGCCTGTTGCAGAACGGCCGCCTGCTCCTGCCAGGCCTCTCGGTATTCCTGCGCACGCGGATCGGGTGTCGCCGCCTGGCTTTCCAGCCGCGCAAGCTCCGCTTCGAGGCCCTCGCAGGTGAGCGCATCGGCAGGTTGCGTCGCTGCGACGAGAACCGCGGCGGCAAAAGACGCCGTGATCAAACTGGCTGCTTTTCGCAATGCCTGTCTCCGACCTACCTGGGTACTTTATAATTCTCAAAGATTGGCCAAACTTAGCAGACGTCACCTGAACTGCGCGTGAATGGCCTAGGTGAGATGCGGGGAAAGGCCTGTTCGCGCCGACATCGGAAGGAAAAGACGGCGAGAACGGGTGGTCGGCATGCCGAGTGAGATCGCGGGGTGAGGACCACCATGTGGCCAAAACGGTTGCGGCGCGAGCATTGACCTTGCGCGGCGATGACCTCGGTATCCGACTTGGCGCAGAGACGGGGGATAGCGCGCGATGAGGCTCGCCACGCTCAACGACGGCAGCCGGGATGGAAGCCTTGTCGTGGTCTCCGCCGACAACCGCCGCTACACGCCTGCTGGTGGCATCGCCGGGACGATGCAGGAAGCTTTCGATCGCTGGCAGGAGGCGGAGCCGCAATTGCGGGCGCTCGCCGTCAGGCTCGATATCGGTCAGAGCGAGGGCCGGCCTCTCGTGGAGGCGAACTGCCTTGCGCCGCTGCCGCGCGCCTATCAATGGGCCGAGGCCTCCGTCTATACGCGCCACCTCGAACTCATGCATGGGGGCCGCGGCGAGGACATGCCGGCAAGCTTCTGGGTCGATCCCTTGATCTCGGAGGGCGCGTCCAGCCGTTTTCTGGCGCCGCGCGAACCGATTATGCTGCCGGAAGAGGCGCTGGAACTCGACGGCGGCTTCGGCCTCGATTTCGAGGCGAGCCTTGCCGTCATCACCGACGATGTGCCGATGGGGGTGAGCGCCTCGGAAGCTCTCCGCCACATCAAGCTGATCGCCCTCGTCAATTGCATCACCCTGCGCCATCTCGTGCCCAGCGAGATTGCCAAAGGCTTTGGCTTCTTCAAATCGAAGCCGGCAGCAAGCTTTGCGCCGATCGCTGTCACCCCCGATGAATTTGGCCGCCAATGGCAGGGGGGCAAGCTGGCCGGCAGGCTTCTCGTCACCATCAACACGCGCCGGTTCGGCGACCTCAATCCGGCTCTCGATATGGCTTTCGACTATGGACAGATCATCGCCCACGCAGCCTGCACGCGGCGCCTTCCGGCCGGCTCCTTGATCAGTGCGGGCGCGGTGTCGAACGGCGATCCCGCGCGGGGACCAGGACGGCCGATTTCCTGGGGCGGCAACGGCTATGCCTGCATCGCCGAGATGCGCATGATGGAAACCGTCGATTATGGCCATCCCGATACGCGGTTTCTGACGGACGGAGATGTGGTCCATATCGAAATGGTGGATCCGCGCGGCCAGTCGTGCTTCGGGGCAATCGAACAGGAGGTGAAGCGGATATGAGTGAAACGGGCGAGCGACCGCCACTGTTTGCGAATGCCGCCCAGTTGTGGCGCGGCTTTCTGATCCTCAATCTTCTGATCGTACCCGCGCTTGCGATCCTCGCGGGTCTCTATGGCGATTTCGCCGGCCCGGGGCTGCAGCTCTTCTTCGCCTATCTCGTCACGCTCGTCGGCGTGATCGGCAATTTCACCATCTGGCTGTCGGCGCGCCGGATGAAGCTCAAGCAGCACTGGCTGATCCTCGTCTGGATCCTGTTGTGCCTGGCGACGGCGATCGTCATGGGAGCGGCCTCGCCCATCACCATGATGCTGCATCTGGTGCTGCCAGGTCCGGCTCCAGCAACGCCTTGATCATAGGGGAGAATGCGTGGCGCGGCGGCATGCCCGCCGCGCCGGCGCTTGTTATTCCGCTGCTGCCTGCATTTCCGGCATGGTCTTCACGAGCTTGAAGACCACGGCGTCGAGAAGCGCTTCGAAAGAGGCGTCGATGATGTTGGGCGAAACGCCGACGGTGAACCAGCGATTGCCTTCCCCGTCTCGGCTTTCGATGAGAACTCGGGTCACGGCCTCCGTGCCGCCATTGAGGATACGCACCTTGAAGTCGACGAGTTCGAGATCCTCGATGGCCGAGGAAAGATCGCCGAGATCCTTGCGAAGCGCCCGGTCGAGCGCGTTCACGGGACCGTTGCCTTCCTCCACCGACATGCGCCGCTCGCCGTTGACCTTCACCTTGACGACGGCTTCCGACACGGTGACGAGATCGCCGACGGCATTGTAGCGGCGCTCCACATCGACCCGAAAACCTTCCACTTCAAAGAAGGCCGGCACATGGCCGAGACGCCGGCGGGCGAGAAGCTCCAGCGAGGCATCGGCCGCCTCATAGGCGTAACCCGCTGCCTCGCGCGCCTTGATGTCGGCGAGGAGACCGTCGAGGCGCGGATCTTTGCGGTCGACCTCGAGGCCGAACCGGGCGAGTTCGGCAAGAAGATTCGAGCGACCGGCCTGATCGGAGACCAGCATGCGGCGGCGATTGCCGATCTCCTCGGGCTTCACATGCTCGTAGGTCTCCGGCTCCTTGACGATCGCCGAGGCATGGATGCCCGCCTTGGTGGCGAAGGCCGACGCGCCGACATAAGGCGCCTGTCGGTCGGGCGTGCGGTTCAGGATTTCATCGAAGGCGTGCGATACGTCGGTCAGCGTGGCGAGCGCCTCGCGCGTCACCCCGATCTCGAAGCGCTCGTGATAGGCGGGCTTCAGCATCAAGGTCGGGATCAAGGTGGTGAGGCTCGCATTGCCGCAGCGCTCGCCGACACCGTTCAGCGTGCCCTGGATCTGGCGAACGCCGGCATCGACGGCCGCAAGCGAATTCGCTACCGCATTGCCGGTGTCGTTGTGGGCATGGATGCCGAGTTTATCGCCCGGCACCACCGAGGTGACGTCCCGGACGATCTCCGAGATTTCGTCAGGCAGCGTGCCGCCGTTGGTGTCGCACAGCACGATCCAGCGCGCGCCGGCATCGAGCGCCGTTTTGGCGCAGGCGAGGGCGTAGTCGCGGTTCGCCTTGAAGCCGTCGAAGAAATGCTCGCAATCGAGCATCGCCTCGCGTCCGGCGGCTTTCGCCGCAGCGATGCTCTCGCGGATGCCTTGCAGGTTTTCCTCGTTGGTCGCGCCGAGCGCGACGCGCACGTGATAGTCCCAGCTCTTGGCGACGAAGCAGATCGCCGCCGAATCCGCCTGCAGGAGAGCCTGTATGCCGGGATCGTTGTCGACCGACCGGCCGGCGCGCTTGGTCATGCCGAAGGCGGTGAAGACCGCACGATGCGTCCGCCGGCGCTGGAAAAACTCCGTATCGGCCGGATTGGCGCCCGGGTAGCCGCCCTCGACATAATCGACGCCGAGCCGATCGAGCATGGCCGCGACGGCCGCCTTTTCCTCAAGGGAAAAATCAATGCCCGGCGTCTGCTGGCCGTCTCGAAGTGTCGTGTCGAAAAGGTAGAGCCGTTCTCTGGTCATTGGTGCGCGCCTCCTTCCGGGGGCCAGCTGTTCGTGTCGTGATCGGGGTGTTGATAGGAAACGATGTCGGCGAGAAAGGCCGGAGCTTCGGGATCGTTTTCGGTGCGATGGCCGGGAAGTTCTGCAAGGTGATCGACGAAAGGAACCTTCGCCTCGAGCCCGAACTGCACTTTGGGCGGAATCTTCGCAGGTTCGTCGAAAGCGCCGATGGCGAGCGCGATACCGTCCGGCGCCTCGTAGGTGAGGGGCGTCCCGCAATCCTTGCAGAACCCGCGCCGCACATGGTTGGAGCTCTGGAAATAGGCCGGCGTGCCGCGCGTCCATTCAAGCGTGTCGGGCTTTACCGCCACCAGCGGAGCATAAAAGGCGCCAAAAGCCTTCTGGCACATGCGGCAATGGCAGATGGAGCCGGCCCCGAGCGGTCCCGTCACGCGAAAACGCACCCTGCCGCACTGGCAGCCGCCGCTCATCGTTTCTCCGGGCATCTCTCTGCCTCCCTTATGGCGAAGTTGCTCATCACCTGAGCTTTCCTGCAAAGCGATCGTTTGCTTCGACGAGATGGTGAAGGATGCCAGGCTCCGAAAAAGCGTGGCCGGCTCCTTCGACGATCTTCAAATCCGCTTCCGGCCAGGCACGATGCAGTTCCCAGGCGGTCTGCACGGGACAGGCCATGTCGTAGCGGCCCTGCACGATGACGCCCGGAATATCCTTGAGCTTGTGCGCATCCCGGATCAGCTGGCCTTCCTCGAACCAGCCGAGATGGCTGAAATAATGGTTCTCGATGCGTGAAAAGGCGAGCGCGTAATCGGCCTGGTCGTGGCGCGAAATGCCGGCTTCGTCCGGCAGGAGCGTGATCGTGGAGCCTTCCCAAACACTCCAGGCCCGCGCCGCTTCGACCCGCACGGCACGATCTTCATGCGTCAGCCGGCGACGATAGGCGGCGACGAAGTCGTCGCGCTCGTCTTCCGGAATGGGCGCAACGAATTTCTCCCAGCGATCGGGAAAGATCAGCGACGCGCCCTTCTGGTAGTACCAGTCGATCTCGCCCTTGCGCATGGTGAAGATGCCGCGCAGCACGAGTTCGGTGACGCGTTCGGGATGCGTCTCCGCATAGGCGAGCGCGAGCGTCGACCCCCAGGAGCCGCCGAAGACAAGCCACTCTTCCACGTCCATCACGGCGCGCAAGCGCTCGATATCCTCCACGAGATGCCAGGTCGTGTTGGCTTCAAGCTCGGCATGGGGACGCGAGCGGCCGCAGCCGCGCTGATCGAAGAGGAGAACGCGGTAACGCTCCGGATCGAAGAGGCGCCGATGCGCCGGCGAGCAGCCTCCGCCCGGTCCGCCATGCAGAAACACGGCCGGCTTGCCTTCGGGATTGCCGGAGATCTCCCAGTAGACGGAATGCCCGTCGCCGACATCGAGCGTGCCCGACGCGTAAGGCGTGATCGGCGGATAGAGTGTTCTGAGCCCGCGCGGATCGTTCATCGCTTGATCTCCCAGCTGGTCACGAGTTCGCCGCTTGCAGGATCGCGCTGATCCTTGAGCTGGATGCCTTTGGCTGCGAGGTCGTCACGGATTTCGTCGGCTTTCGCCCAGTTCTTGTTGGCTCTCGCGGCCGCGCGTGCGGCGATCCGCTCTTCGATCTCGTCCTCGCCGAGCGCCATCGCCTTCGGCCGCCAGCTTTTCCATTCTGTTTCGCTGAGCTGACCGAGCCCGAGAAGATTGAGCGCTGCCTTGAAGCGCGCCTTCTCCTCGCCCTCGTGATCGTCGGCGACACCCTCGCCGATGCGGTGGAGGAGAGCGATCGCCTCCGGCGTGTTGAGGTCGTCTTTGAGAGCGGCGCCGACGGAGCCCTCGCCATCGAGAAGCGTATTGGCGCCGCCGGCATAGGCCTCGATGTCGCCGAGATACCCGTACCAGCGGTCGAGCGTGCGCTTTGCCGCGGAGAGCTTGTCGTGGGTGAAATCGAGCGGCGCGCGGTAATGCGTCGTCAGCATCGCGAGCCGGATCGCTTCGCCCGGCCATTCGCTGACGGCGTCGCGGATGGTGATGAAATTGCCGAGCGATTTCGACATCTTCTCGCCTTCCACCTGCAGATAGCCGTTGTGCATCCAGTAGCGCGCCATCGCCGCGCTGCCATGGGCGCAGCGCGATTGCGCGATCTCGTTCTCATGATGCGGGAAGATGAGGTCGAGACCGCCGCCATGGATGTCGAAGGTCGTGCCGAGATAGCGTGCCGACATGGCCGAGCACTCGATGTGCCAGCCGGGGCGCCCGGGCCGCTCGACACCGCCGGGGGAGGGCCAGGCGGGCTCGCCTTCGTCCGACGGCTTCCACAGAACGAAATCCATCGGGTCGCGCTTATAGGCTTCCACCTCGACGCGGGCACCAGCCCGCATTTCGTCGAGGCGCCGGTTCGACAAGGCGCCGTAATCCGGCATCGAGGAAACGTCGAAGAGGACATGATCCTCGGCCACATAAGCGTGGCCTTTGGCGATGAGCTCGTCGATCATCGTCTTCATCTCTTCGATGTTTTCCGTCGCCCGCGGCTCGTGCGTCGGCGGCAGGGCGCCAAGGGCGGCCGCGTCTTCGTGATACTGGCGCTCGGTGACTTCCGTCACCTTGCGGATCGCCTCGTTCAAGGGAAGCTCGCCATATTCGGCCGCAGCGCGCGCGATGATCTTGTCGTCGACATCGGTGATGTTGCGCACATAGGTGACGTGGTCGGCGCCATAGAGTTGGCGCAGAAGCCGGAACAAGACGTCGAAGACGAGAAGTGGCCGTGCATTGCCGATATGGGCGAAGTCGTAGACCGTCGGTCCGCAGACATAGAGGCGCACATTGTCGGGATCGAGAGGATAGAAATCCTCTTTCCTGCGCGTCAGCGTATTGTGCAGCTTGAGGCCGCGGAAGGCGCTGTCTTGGTTGAGCGTGTCGCCGTCAGCCATGTCGTGTTCAGCCATGAGTATCCCGTCCGGCTGGCCGGGCGTTACTCGTGGCGGAATTTTCAGACGAGAACGGCCTGACCAGCGATTGTCGCTAGTCGATAATAATCCCGCAGATGCAGATGGCGCTGAAGAGCGCGCGGTCGCCGTTCATGGCTGCGCTTATCGCGGAGGCGTGCGTTTTGGTCAAGAGTGGAGGTGTGGAAGGCTTAAGGTGATGCCAAACCCGTTTCGCGTCCGGCGCGGACCGACTAGCTTCGCGCCATGAACTGGACCGAGCCGATCGACATCTATTGCGAGCGCACCGACCCGAGTTTTTGGGCGGAGCCGCTCAATGCGATCTCCAACATCGCGTTTTTGATCGCGGCCCTCTGGGCCTTCCGTCGCTGGCAGCGCGCGGGCGGCGAGGACGGCCCGGCCCTCTCGCTGATTGTGCTCGTCGCGACCATCGGCATTGGCTCTTTTCTCTTCCACACCTTCGCCAATCGCTGGTCGGTGATGGCCGATGTCGTCCCGATCTCGGTCTTCATCTATGTCTATTTCGGTCTCGCTCTCCGCCGCTTTTTCGGGCTCTCCTGGCTGCGGACGATCGTGGCGCTTCTCGCCTTTGTCGCGTTCTCTTTCGCGGTCGAGCCGCTTCTGCGGCCCTTGTTCGGTGGCTCAGCCGGCTATGCGCCGGCGCTTCTGGCCATGCTCGGCGTTGGCCTCCTTCTCTGGCGTGAGGGACACCCGGCTGCGCGCCTGATCCTCGCCGCGGCCGGCGTCTTCGCCCTGTCGCTGTGCCTGCGCATGACCGATCAACCGATCTGCGCGACACTGCCGATCGGCACGCACTATTTCTGGCACGTCTTCAACGCAGTGACGCTCGCCATCCTGGTGGCGGCGGCGATCCGCGTGGGACCGCGACAAGAGCGGGTGCGGTCAGAAACGCTTCATCGATCTGAATAGTGGCTGAACGGCCGGAACAGGCCGGGTTCAAAGCCGCCCTGATACCTCTGGCTTCAACGCTGGAGGCAACGATGACGCGCATTCTTTTCTCACTCGCCTGTGTCGGCCTGATCTCGGCATCCGTGGTGACAGCACAGAGCATGCCTTCGAAGCCCGACCGCTTCGGCGGTGCCGTCGGCATCGTTCTGATCAGCTCGCTGCAGCGCTAGATCTGTGTTGACATTGTCATTACATGGGTGCCAGGTGAGATGATGTTGGGACACGGTTGCGAGTGCGATCCATGGCAGGTTCACAGACAAAAGACGCACAACCCCGCAGGGGCCCCGCCAGCGCGACGATCAATCTGCGCCTGCCGGCGTCTGACAAGAGCTTGATCGACCGCGCCGCAGAGGCAAGCGGCAAGACCCGCACGGAATTCGTTCTCGAAACCGCGCGGGCGCGCGCGATTGACGTCATTCTGGACAAGACCGTTTTTTCGCTCGACGAGAATGCCGTCGAAGCCTTTCGCGCCGTCCTCGACAATCCGCCGCCGCCGAACGCCAAGCTGAAGGCGCTGATGGCGCGCCGTGCCCCCTGGGATGAGTGAGCGGCCTTGGTCGAGGAAAGGCCGTGTGCGCCTAGGCCGATCACGGCAGAGGATGACGCCCAGGAATTCGACTGTCGCCGCCCCGAACTCGATGCTTGGTTGAAGAATGTCGCCCGCCGCGCCGACGGGCGCACCGCCCGGACCTATGTCGTCTGCCTCGAACGCCGGGTCATTGCCTATTATTGCCTTGCGACCGGCGCCGTGACGCGGCCAGATCTGCCCTCCAGGCTCCGGCGCGATGCCCCGAGCTCGATGCCGATGATGGTGCTGGGGCGGCTCGCTGTCGACCGCCGCTTTGCCGGCCGCCAGATCGGCAGCAGCCTCCTGCGTGATGCCATGCGGCGCACGCTGCAGGCCTCCACTATCGTCGGCTGCCGCGGCCTCGTCGTCCATGCAATCGAAGCTTCGGCCGCGGGCTTCTACGCACAATATGGTTTCGTGGAATTTCCGCCTGCGTCGCTTGCGCTTTATCTGCCGACGGAAACGATCCAGGCCGCGCTATAGACAAGCGGATTTGGCGTCAAAGCCGTCTCAATCTTCCAGCCAGTCGCCGCATTTCGGTGCCGGGGAATTGCCCCAGGGCATGATCGGCACGGTGGAGGTGGAGTTCTTCGGGGAACCTTCGACGATCTTGTCGGAATAGACGAGATAGACGAGCACATTGCGCTTGGCGTCGCAGCCGCGGACGATGCGCATCTTTTTGAAGATCAGCGAGCGGCGCTGGCGAAACACTTCATCGCCCTGCTCGAATTTCTCCTTGAACGTGATCGGCCCGACCTGCCGGCAGGCGAGCGACACGTCGGAGAGTTCTTCCACGACATTGAAGAGGCCGCCGATGCCGCCCTTTTCCGGCACGGTGTAATGGCAGGCCACACCCTCCACGACGGGGTCGTCGATGCCGTAGGTCGCAAGCGTATGATCGGGCGTCAAAAGCTTGAAGACGGTCGACTTCCTGAAAATGAGGTCCGGCTCTTCGGCGTTGGCGGCACGGAAGGTCGGGGCCGTCAGAGAGAGGGCGAAAAGGAAGACGAAAAGGGCGCGCATCAAAACCTCCGAAAAGTGGCGGCGATTACATAGGAGCGGCACTTCGTATTTACGAGGCGGTTTTCCCTGCGCCATCTCCCGTTCGGAGCGACGAAGGGACACGCTCGGAGCCCGAGGCGCGTAAGCCCTTGGCGCGGTCACATCCGGCGCACGGTCTCCGCATGGGCGGCCTGCCGGTCGCCGTTTTCCGCTTCGCCGGCGAGCGCCGTGCGCAGGCTTGGCAGAATGTCCTCGACGCTTTCTGCCTCCAGGAAGCGGATGTCGGAGGTTTCCCGAATAAAGCCTTCGTCGCGCATATGGTCCAGAAGGTTGATGAGGGGCTGCCAGAAGCCGCCGAGATTGGCCACGAGGACGGGCTTGTGATGCTGGCCAAGCTGCGCCCAGGTCATCATCTCGACGACCTCTTCGAGCGTCCCGATCCCGCCCGGCAGGGCGACGAAGGCGTCGGCGCGCTCGAACATGGTGCGCTTGCGCTCGTGCATGTCCGTCGTGAGGATGAGCTCGGTGACGTCGGCAAAAAGCTGTTCCCGTTCCTCCAAGAACTGCGGAATGATGCCCGTGACGGCGCCTCCGCAATCGAGGACCGAGCGGGCGAGCGTGCCCATCAGCCCGACCGAACCGCCCCCGTAGACGAGGCGGATGTTCTCTTCCGCCAGGATGCGCCCGAAGGCACGAGCGGCTTCCGCATGGGAAGGTTCGCGGCCGGGGGCCGAGCCGCAGTAAACGCAGACATTTTCGAGTTTGCTCATATGTCCCGCTTTGCACCGGCGGAGGAAACCGTCAAGCGCATCGCGCCGTGGCTTGCGTTTCTGGCAAGACCGTTAGCTTGCAATTGGCGTCAGGGATGTCCGTGATCACGCATCAGAGACGCGCGTGATCGTCGTCGTCCCGGACAAGAAGCCGGCAACGTCTTGTTGACCATAGCTTTCCTCCGTAAGGATAAGCTTCGCCGAAGTGCGCCGCGGGGGGCGGCTGTGCTTTTGTGCGAAGCCGGGAACGCCGCCATGCCGTCACCGCATATCGTCCTTGCTGCCGTGCTCGCCGGCCTCATCGCGCTCGGCGCTGGGGCCTTGTTCGTGCATCAATCGCTTGAAGGCGCGCTCCCAGGCGAGGCGGGGCGGGCGACAGACGTGGCTAGGCAGGACACCAGCGAAGGCGCAGGGCTCCAAAATCCTCCGGGTGACAAGGCGGACAAGGAAAGCGCCGTCGCATCGACCGGCGAAGGGGAGGCCACGTCTCCCTCAGCGGCTTCGCCGCTCGGTTTGACCGGAACCCTCTCGGGCAAAGCCTCCGAGACGCAAGACGGCATTGGCTTCGATGTGGTGCGTGTCGAGCCGACGGGTGAGGCGGTGATCGCCGGCCGTGCGCATCCGAATGCACGTGTCGAAGTTCTTTCCAACGGCAAGGTCGTCGCCTCCGCGAAAGCCAATGCCGCAGGCTCCTTCGTTGCCGTTCCGGAACGGCCGCTTGCACCCGGCAGCCACGATCTCAGCCTCCGCGTGACACAGGAAGAGGGCGGATCCACCGAAGAGGCGGAAGAGCGCGTTGCGATCGTGGTGCCCGAAACGCCGGAGGGCGATGTTCTGGTCGTCGCCGAGGCGCCCGGCCGGGCAAGCGAGGTTCTGGTGGCGCCCCGCCCGACGGCCGGTGGCGAAGCAACAGATGAAGACGAGCAAATCGCGTCCGCCTCTTTGGACGATGCCGACAATCCTGTTGCGCGCGGCTCTTCCGAGACCGGAGATGCGGGCGCCCCAAAAGAGCACGGGCGCGACGAGCAGGGCGCACCCGCCGGGGCGAGGCCTATCGCGCAAGAGGGCGGCGCGGCTGCCGCCACCGGTCAGCAGGAGCTTGCGGTCGAGGCGGTCGAAACCGACTCCGGTACGATGTATGTGGCCGGCGCCGGCGAGCCCGGCACCACGGTGCGTGTCTATGTCGACAATGCGCCGCTCGCTGAGACGCAGGTCAATGAAGGCGGCCGCTGGGTGGTGCAGTCGCCGAAAGAACTGACTGAAGGCGAGGTCGCCGTGCGCGCCGATCAGCTGGCCCCCTCCGGCGCTGATGTGACGGCGCGCTCCGAAGTGGCGTTCACGCGGACCCTCGAAGATGGGGCTTTGGTTCCGGCGGCTGGAACCGCGAGCGGCGGGTCGGTTGCCGTGGACGGCGAACTTGCCGCGCCGCGCTCCATCATCATCCGCCGCGGCGACAATCTATGGACGCTGTCGCGCCGCAATTACGGGCAGGGCATTCGCTACACGACGATCTATGCGGCGAACAAGGACCAGATCCGCAATCCCGATCTCATCTATCCAGGTCAGGTTTTCACTCTCCCGACGCGCGATAAGAGCTGGGACGGAGCGGCAGACGGCGCCGGCTAGTCTCTGGGAAGGACGAGGTCGGCGCACTGCGCGCGCGTAGCTGAGCAATCGCTGCCAAAGACGCGCCCCTGGTTGGACCTCTGCATGATCCGGCCTATATGAGCCGTCCTCAGAACGAACGCCGCCCGCCAATCGGTGGTGGCCCAACCCGATCACACGATGTCCGACGCCAATACGCCTGCCGGCCAGCCGCGCATTTCGGCTGCGCGCGGCCATACCTTTCACACCCTGCGCAATCTCTGGCCCTATATGTGGCCGGCCGACCGCCCCGATCTGAAGAAGCGGGTGCTGTGGGCCGTGCTGGCGCTGCTCGCGGCCAAGGTCATCACCGTCCTCGTGCCCTACGCCTTCAAATGGGTGACGGATGCGTTGGCCGGCGAAGGCGGTGGGCCCGCCTATCTGCCGGCCTTTCTGGTGGCGCCGGTGATGCTCGTCGTCGCCTACAATTTCGGTCGTATCCTGACGGTCGCCTTCAACCAGATGCGCGATGCCTTGTTTGCGCGTGTCGGCCAGCATGCCGTCCGTCAGCTCGCCTGGAAGACCTTCCGGCATCTGCATCAGCTCTCGCTGCGCTTCCATCTGGCGCGTCGCACCGGCGGCCTGTCTCGGGTGATCGAACGCGGCACCAAGGGCATCGAGACGATCGTGCGCTTCACGATCCTGAATTCCGTGCCGACGGTGATCGAGTTCGCGCTGACGGCCGCGGTGATCTGGTACAATTTCTCCTGGGTCTATGTGGTGATCATCGCCGTGACGCTGTGGGCCTATGTGGTCTTCACGGTGCGGGCGAGCGACTGGCGCATCTCCATTCGCCGCGAGATGAACGATTCCGACACGGACGCCAATTCCAAGGCGATCGATTCGCTTCTCAACTTCGAGACCGTCAAATATTTCGGCAATGAAGCCATGGAGACGGAGCGTTTCGACGGCGCCATGAGCCGTTACGAAACGGCCGCGACCAAGACCTGGACGTCGCTCGCCTGGCTCAATTTCGGTCAGACGGTGATCTTTTCGATCGGCATGGCGGTTTCCATGATCCTGTCGGCGCGCGCCGTCATGGCGGGCACGCAGACGGTCGGCGACTTCGTCATGATCAACGCGCTGTTGATGCAGCTTTCCGTGCCGCTCAACTTCATCGGTTTCGTCTACCGCGAGATCAAGCAGGGTCTCGTCGACATCGAAGCGATGTTCCAGCTGCTCGACGTCGATCCGGAGATCCGTGACAAGAAGGACGCGCCGGCTCTTCGTGTGGAGGAGGGCGCGATCGCCTTCGAACACGTCTCCTTCGCCTACGACCCGGAACGCCCGATCCTGAAGAATGTCAGCTTCGAAGTCCCGGCGGGCGGCACGCTCGCGATCGTCGGGCCATCGGGCGCCGGCAAATCGACGATCTCGCGGCTTCTCTTTCGTTTCTACGATGTCACCGGCGGCCGCATCACGATCGACGGGCAGGATCTGCGCGACGTCGAGCAGGACAGCGTGCGCGCCGCGATCGGCATGGTTCCGCAGGACACGGTCCTCTTCAACGACACGATCGGCTACAACATCCGCTGCGGGCGTTACGACGCCACCCGCGACGAGGTGAAGGACGCTGCGCGTATGGCGCAGATTGCCGGCTTCATCGAGAGCCTGCCCGAAGGATACGACACGCCGGTCGGCGAGCGCGGGCTGAAGCTTTCGGGCGGTGAAAAACAGCGTGTGGCGATTGCCCGCACCATCCTGAAAGGACCGCCGATCCTCATTCTCGACGAGGCGACCTCGGCACTCGACACGGCAACCGAGCAGGATATCCAGACGGCGCTCGACCGCGTTTCGCAGAACCGCACGACTTTGGTCATCGCGCACCGCCTGTCGACCGTCGTCTCGGCCGATCAGATTTTGGTGCTGCAGGCGGGCGAAGTGGTGGAGCGCGGCACCCATATCGAGCTCATGGAGCGCGGCGGCGTCTATGCCGATATGTGGGCGCGCCAGCGCGAGGCCGACGAGGCGGCGGAGCGCCTGCGCGAGAGCGGTGTCTCGGAAGAGGACTATCTTCCCAGCCTGCGTACCGATCCAGAGGCCGAGAGCCTGTGAGGTGTGGACAATCGGCCACCGCTACACACGACCGCATGGACAGCTTGCAATGCGGGCTTAACCATCCGGCCCGAATGACGTAAGGGGGTGGCCATGGAAATTTGGCGGACTATCAAGAAGTCGATCCCGGCCGTGAATTCGGCGGGCTATCCGTTTATTGGCAGCGCGCTTGTCATCGCGATCGTTGCCGGCCTGATCTCGAGCTTCCTGTTCTGGGCCTTTCTCGGCCTGACGATCTGGCTGGTGATCTTCTTCCGCGATCCCGAGCGCGTGCCGCCCGACGGGGAGGGCCTCGTCCTGTCCCCCGCCGATGGCCGTATCGAGCCGGTCACGCAGGCCGTCCCGCCGGCCGAGCTCGAAATGGGCACGGTTCCGATGACGCGGGTATCGGTGTTCCTGTCGATCTTCGATTGCCATGTGAACCGCACGCCGGTTTCCGGCAAGATCACGCGCATCGCCTACAAGCCCGGAAAATTCGTCAACGCCGACCTCAACAAGTCGAGCGAAGAGAACGAGCGCAACTCGCTTCTCGTCGATGCCGGTGGCCAGGATGTCGGTGTGGTGCAGATCGCGGGCCTTATCGCCCGGCGCATCGTCTGCTGGACGAACGAAGGCGTGGTGCTCAAGGCGGGTGACCGCATTGGCATGATCCGTTTCGGCTCGCGCCTCGATGTGTACCTGCCGGCCGGTGCAGAGGTTGTCTGCAAGCCGGGTCAGCGGGCCATCGCCGGTGAAACGGTGATTGCGCGCCTCGGCACAGCGATTGCCCGCGCCCCGGTCGAACCGGGTGTCGGCACAACGACGCCGCCGGCGGTATGAGGTTATTCCTGCCGGTCGACCCCGCCCGTCGTAGAAGGCGAAGGCGCCGGCTGAGGGCGCGCCCGGTCCCGTTCCGGGTCATGTTGCCCAGCATTGTCACGCTCCTCGCGCTTTGCGCGGGGTTGACGGCGATCAGGATGGGCGTCGAAGGCCGCTTTGAGCTGGCCATCGGCGCCATCATCCTGGCCGCCATTCTCGATGGGGTGGACGGCCGCGTGGCGCGGCTTTTGCGTTCGCAATCCGATTTCGGCTCGCAGCTCGATTCGCTCGCCGATTTCGTCAATTTCGGCGTCGCCCCGGCCATCATTCTCTATTCCTGGCGTATGGACGAGCTCGGCTCGCTCGGTTGGATCGCCGCACTCATCTTCGCCATCTGCGGAGCGCTGCGTCTGGCGCGCTTCAACGCGGCGCTCGTTGGAGAGCAGCCGCCCGCCTGGCATTCCGAGTTTTTTGTGGGCGTTCCGGCGCCAGCCGGTGCCGTCACGGTGCTCCTGCCTCTCACCTTGTGGAAGATTGGGCTGCCGGTTCCGGACGGCGCCGCCATTCTGGTGGCCATCTACACGGTGGCGATCGGGCTTTTGATGGTGAGCCGCCTGCCGACGCTGTCCGGCAAAAAGATCGGCACGGCGATCCCGCGCGAATCCGTCCTCCCGGTTCTCGTCGTCAGCGTCTTCGTGATCGCCCTCCTGGTGAGCTACACGTGGTCCGTTCTGGCGATCGGCGCGATCCTCTATCTCGCGCATCTGCCCTTCGCCTGGAAACGCTTCGAGCAGCGCCGCCGCGCCTTCAGCGGCCATCACGGCGAGAACGGGTCTGTCGGGGGTGCTGAACGGCCGGCAGCGGGCGAGGGACAAAGCCCGAAAGACTAAAGAAGTCGCCCGTGAGATCGACGGCGAGCGATCTCCTACGAGGCGGTCTGTTCCAGCCCGCCTCTTCAGCGTTTTTGCGGACCGTCGCCCGGGTCCCTCGCAAAATCCTTGCCGTCTCTATCCGTTGTTCATCTCTCACTCTGCCGCATCGGGGAGAGAATAGCTGCCCGTGTCTCCGGGCTTGCGCTTGCGCCTTGGCCGTGCCGGGGCGAGGGGAAGCTCTTCCTGCGCCGCGGGTGATCTCGTCGCCTCCGCCTCATTCCTTTTGAACAAGCGGGCGAGATTGATCGGCAGCGCAAGCAGCACCGGCACCAGGATCAAGGTGAGGACGGTGGAGAAGGCGAGGCCGGAGATGACGGCCGTGGACAATTGCACCCACCAAACCGAGGTGATCGAGCCAACCGCGACGATGCGGTTGAAGAAGTCGAAATTCACCTGCGTCGCCATCGGGATGAGGCCGGCGATGGTGGTGATCGTGGTGAGCAGGATCGGCCTGAGGCGCTGCGCCGCGGTCTTCAGGATGGCCTCCTGTGGCTCGACCCCTTCTGAGCGCATGCGGTTGTAGGTGTCGATCAGGACGATGGCGTTGTTCACCACGATGCCGGCGAGCGCCATGATGCCCGTTCCCGTCATGATGACGGAGAGCTTCTGCCCGGTGATGACCATGCCGATAAGGGCGCCCGCTGCTGCGAGGATGATGGTCAGAAGCGTGATCCCCGTCTGCCAGAACGAATTGAACTGGGTGATCAGGATGAGCGCCATCAGAAACAGCGAAGCGGCAAACGCCTTGCCGAGAAAGGCCTCGGCCTCCGCCTGATCCTCGTCGGCGCCGCGGAAGCGGAAATGCACCCCGTCCGGCCAGGATTGCTTGTCGAGCCAGGCCTGAATCTCTCCGACCTTGCCGTCGACCGTGGCGCCGTCCGTCTTGTCGACCGCGGCCTTCACGCTCATGGCGTAAAGCCCGTCCTTGCGGGTGATGGAGGAGACTTTCGGCTTTGCTTCCCGGGTGACGAAATTGGCGATCGGCACCTGGCCGTTCGTTGTTCTGAGGCGCAGCTGGTCGAGCCGGTCGAGTGAGCGCTGGTCCTCCGGCAGGCGTACGCGGATATCGAGCTCGTCGTCGGCGTCGTCGGGACGGTACTTGCCGATGAGAACGCCGTTGGTGACGAGCTGGATCATCGATCCGACGGAGGCGATGCCGGCGTTGAAACGGCCGGCCTCTTCACGGTCGATCGTCAATTCCCATTCGATGCCGGGAAGCGGCGTGTCGTCCTCCACGTCGAGGAGACCCGGAAACTGGTCGAATTCGGCGCGCACCTGCCGCGTTGTGGCGAGCACCTGGTCGTAATTCGGAGCGGTGATTTGGAGATTGATGTCCTTGCCGGTCGGCGGGCCGCCTTCAATGCGCCGCGGTTCGACCTTGATGCCAGGGATCGACGCTGTGCGCCGGCGCAGCTCCGCCTCCATTTCCTGCCAGGGGCGGCGCTCTGAGAAATCGAGAAGTTCAAGATTGAGCTCCCCGATGAGATCCTCCGGCTTGTCGCTCACCCCGTCGAGGCTCTCGCCGCCGCCGCCACCGTTCGGATAGGCGTTGGTGACGACGCTTTCCACGCCCGGCAGATCGAGCACGACGGCCTCGACCTGCGAGACGAGTGCGAGCGCCTCGTTGGCGGAAAGATTGCCGCGCCCGGAGACGAGAACGGTCGTGACGTCCGGCTCCTCGTCGACAAAGAACTCCACGCCCTGGTTGTGGCGCGCAAAGCCGACGAAGATCGAAACGATCAGCCCGGCCATGACGAGGATGACGGCGACATTGCCGACGAGCGAGCCCGTGAGCCCGTGCAGGAAGCGCACATAGGCGCCCGTGAAACCCGGGACTTTCTCCGGATCGAGATCGGCTTCGGCGGACAGGTGGGCGGCAGTGCTCGGATGGGAATGCGCGCGGCGAAAACGCACGATGCGGCGGGCAAGGCCGCGCGAAGCCCAGAAGACGACACCACCGAGGACGAGCGCGAACAGAAGACCGAGCGCCGTTACGGCCATCTGTGGCATGCCGGAGAGAGCGGCTGCGAGCGGCTGCGATACGAGGAGAAGGGTGATGACGGCGGCGGCGAGGCCCGCGGTGATGGCGAGCAGGCCCGCGGCGCGTGGTGCCATCCAATCGGCGACGCCTGCCACGAAGCCGCCGGTCGCCGGCATGAAAATCATCGCCGTCACCAGCGAGGCGGACAGCACGATGATCACCATGATCGGCAGATAGCTCATGAATTCGCCGGAGACGCCGGGCCACAGAAGCATCGGCAGGAAGGCTGCGAGCGTCGTCGCGGTCGACGAGACGATCGGCCAGAACATGAGCTTGGCGGCCCGGATATAGGCCTCCTGCTTGTCCATGCCCTCTTCGATCTTCCGGTCGGCGTATTCGACGATGATGATCGCCCCGTCGACGAGCATGCCGACGGTGAGGACGAGGCCGAACATCACCATCATGTTCACCGTCATGCCGACGAGGCCGACGATCAGAAAACCGATCATGAAGGAGGTCGGGATGGCGAGGCCGACGAGGAGAGCGGAGCGGAGGCCGAGGGTTGCGAGCACCACGATCATGACGAGAAGGATCGCCGTCATAATGGACGATTGTAGAGAGCCCAGCACCTCGTAGATGAAGCTCGACTGGTCGAGCAGGTAGTGGATCTGGACGCTCTTGGGCCAGTCTTTGGTCGCCGCGGCGACGACCTCGCGGACGCTGTCGTTGTTCTCGATGACGTTGGTGCCGAGACGTTTGACGACGTTGATCGCGATGGCCGGCTCGCCGTCGACGCGGGTGAAATTGGTGGCGTCCTTGAAAGTGCGCTTGATCGTGGCGACGTCGCCCAGCGTGACGACGCCTTCGTCCTTCTGCTTGATCGGAAGCGAATAGACGTCGGCCGCCGATTCGATCAGTCCCGGCACTTTGACGGAGAAGCGGCCACGGCCCGTATCGAGGAAGCCCGCCGGGATCAGCTGGTTGTTGGCGCTGAGCGCGTTGAGAAGCTCTTCCTGCGTGATGTCGTAGGATTGCAGCTTCGCCATGTCGATGACGACCTCGAGCACTTCCTCGCGGTTGCCGTTGATGTCGGCGCGCAGAACCGTCGAGATGCTCTCGATCTCGTCTTGCAGCTTTTCGGCGAGCTTGACGAGCGTTCGCTCCGGCACGTTGCCGGAGATCGCCACGGTGATCGTGGGAACGAGCGCGAAATTGGTCTCGACGATGAGAGGCTCTTCGGCCTCGGAGGGCAGATCCGCCTGCGCCTGATCGACCTTGGCGCGAATATCGGCGAGCGCCCTGTCCTTGTCGAAATCGACGTTGAATTCGAGAACGACGGCGGCATGGCCTTCCGAGGCGATGGCCGTCAGCTCTTTGAGGCCGTCGAGGCCCCGCAATTGCTTTTCGAGCGGGCGCACCAGAAGCCGTTCGGCATCCTCCGGCGAGACGCCCTGCTGCACGACGGACACATAGAAGACCGGGATGTCGATGTCGGGATTGGCATCCTTCGGCACCGCCTGATAGGCGGCGATGCCGGCAAGAAGCGACACGAGCATCAAGGTGATGACCGTGCGCGGCCGCCTCAGGATGCCCTCGAGAAGAGAGATCATCGAAGGGCCCCCGCGGCACTCGCCGTGTCGGATGTCGAGGGTTTCATGGCCGCACTCTTCGGCCCCATCGCCTCCACCTTCTGCCCGCCGACGACATATTCCTGGCCGACCGTGATGATGTCGACCTCGTCGGGAAGGCCGCTCACCCATACGCCTTCATCCGCCGGTGCGATGATTTCCACCGGCAGAAAATGCACGACATTGTCGGCATCGACGGTGCGGACGCCGACTTCGCCGGCATCGTTCAAGGTGAGATAAGACGGCGACAGGAGCTGTGCCCGACCTTCTCCGAGCGGGATCGAGGCACGCGCCGTCAGACCGTCGCGGACCGAGCGATCGGCATTGGCCATCGTTATCTCGATGCGGAAGGTGCGCGTCTCCTCGTCGGCTGACGGTGCAATGTAGCTGACCTTGCCCTCGCGGGTTTCGCCGGAGATGAGCGTGATGTCGGCCCTCTGCCCGACCTTCACATGGCCGATCTCCTGCTCGGCGACCTGGCCGATGACCTTCATCGGATCGGCATCTATGATGGTGGCGCAGGTGCCGCCGAGGGCTACGACATCGCCGACATTGGCGATCGGGTCCTGGATGACACCGCCGATCGGGGCGCGCACTTCCGTGCGTTGCAGCTCCAGTTCGGCCTCTTCGACGCGCGCCTGGGCGGCATCGACGGAGGCCTTGAGGGCCGGAATCTGGTTTTTCGCCGTATAGCCTTTGCCGGCCAGAGCCTGCTGCGCTTCGAGATCGACCTTCGCCTGTTCAAGTTGCGCGCGCGCCTGGGCGAGCTGGGCACGTCTGGCCCCTCGCTCGATGACGCAGAGAAGGTCGCCCGGCTTGACGCTCTTGCCCTTTTCGATGGGGCGCTCTTCGACGATGCCGCCGGTCTGGGCTTTCACCTCGACGAGGTGATCGGCGGATGTGCGCCCGCGAATTTCAAGGCGCGACGTGCGCTCCTGGGCGACGTGCCGTTCCACCTGGACTTTGACGAGTTCGGAAGCGCCCGCCTTTTCCCTCTCGGCGATGCTGTCGGGCGGATCTTTGGGTTCGCCGCCGACGATGATCGTGCCGCTCAGCATGTAGACCGAGATGCCGACGGCGAGCGCGGTGGCGAGGACGTAGGAGAAGCGGATGCGCATTTATCTACTCCGCCGCGATGCGCGCGGCATGCCGCGAGGTGCCGGGCTGCGAGGGATCGGACGCCGTGCCGAGATCGGAACAGTTTTCAAGCTCGTCGCGATGGGCATGCAGATAGGCGAGGGCGTGTTCCATGCAGTCGAGGCCGTAATCGATCGCCCATTGCGGGCCGCCGCTGTGAGTGCCTTGCGCGATCTGCCGCAATTTCGAGATGTCGGCCTCGATCTGCTCGATGCGATTGTCGATTGCGCGGCGCATGACAGGCTTTGGGAGAATGTCGGCGTGCATGACGACGAGGAGAAACTCCGAACGAAAGACGTCGGGCGCAGGAAGGTCGAAGAGGCTGTCGACGAAATGGGCCCGCCCCGCATCCGTAATGGCATAGACCTTTCGTGACGGTTTCCCCGGCTCGTCCTCTTTGCGGCAGGTGACGAAACCTTCGCGCTCCAGCCGGTCGAGAGCAGGGTAGATCGAGCCGAAGCTCGCATCGACGAAATAGGCGTATTCGCCCTCGGTGGAGAGCTTCTTGATTTCGTAGCCTGTGGCTTCCCCGGCGAAGAGAATTGCCAGGCACAAAGTTCTGACGTTCACGCGCGACCTATTCTCGTTCGATACATGCTCGGGCGCGATATAATCGAACGGACGGCTGATACAAGCGCGATTTCGGGGCGGCCGAGATTGGCAAACCGGCGGCGCGGGTCGGGCGACACTCCACCAGGCGTTGCCTTCTGCGCAAAGAGCTTCGGATGTCTGAGCGATGGTGTGGGGAGGCTGGATTGTCCGAAATCTGCTTTCCGGCTGCAGCCAGACATCGGCCAAAAAAATGCCGCCAGGGGGGATCTGGCGGCAAGGGGCTCGGAACAGATCGACGGGAGGAGGGATCGAATAGATCGACGCTACCAACCAAAGATCGATTCTCTTATGCCAAAAAACGGCCAGAATTTCAACAAGGAGTTGTGGCGCGCTTTATCCCGCCCCAATTGGCGGACCTCGTTTTAATTGTGTTTTTCGGCGTTACCCTGTTTTCAGCGGCCAAATCCGGTTGCCATTCAGGGCGCGATGCGATCCTTTCGGCCCCGTCCGGCGTCGCTGGAAGGAAAGAAGAAAACGGGAGGACGACATGCTTCGCGCTGTGTGTTTGGGGCTTGCTGTGGCGCTGGGGTTTTCGGCATCCGCCGCGGCGCAGGAGGTCACCCTCAAGATCCATCAGTTCTTGCCGGCGCAGGCCTCGATCCCGGCCGATTTCATCAAGCCGTGGGCGGACAAGGTGACGAAGGAGTCGGATGGCAGGATCGCCTTTGAGCTTTATCCGTCGATGCAGCTCGGCGGCAAACCTCCCGCCTTGATCGACCAGGCGCGCGACGGTGTCGTCGACATCATCTGGACGCTCTCGGGCTACACGCCCGGCCGCTTTCCGAAGACGGAGGCCTTCGAGCTTCCCTTCCTTCCGGTCGATGGTGAGACGACCTCCCGAGCCTTCTACGATTTCTACGAGAAGCACCTTCAGGACGAGTACAAGGACTTCAAGGTCATCACCGTGCACGTGCACAGCCCGGGCCTCCTGCATCTCAAGGGGAAGGGCGTGCACAAGCTGGAGGACATGCAGGGGCTGAAGCTGCGCGGGTCGACACGCATGGTCACCAAGCTTTTGGAAACGCTGGGTTCCGTTCCGGTCGGCATGCCGGTTCCGGTGGTGCCGGAGGCACTTTCTCGTGGCGTTTTGGACGGCGCGGCGCTCCCCTGGGAGGTCACGGGACCCCTCAAAATCGCCGAGCTCGTCGACAGCCATACGACCTTTGCGGGCGACCGCGCACTCTATACCGCGACCTGCGTCTTCCTCATGAACAAGGCGGCCTATGAGGCCCTGCCGGACGATCTGAAGAAGGTGATCGACGACAATTCCGGACGCGAGGTGGCCGCCTGGGCCGGGCGCGTCATGGACGCTGCCGACGCTCCGGGCCGCAAGGCGGCGGAAGAGGCCGGCAACGAAATCGTCGTCCTCGACGAGGCCGAGACCGAACGCTGGAAGACCAAGGCGAAGGACGTGGAGACGTCGTGGATCGCGGACATGACGCAGAGAGGTTTCGACGGCAAGGCGCTCGTGGAAGACGCGAAGGCGCTCGTCGAAAAATACGCCAGCAAACAATGACGGCCGGTCTTTAGACCGTTCTAGAGCGAGGTCCGGCCACCGAGTCTTGGCGAGTTTTATCGAGTTTTGCCGCAGCGAAGTGAGCTCTGCCTTTGCGTTTTCCGACCTCTGGCAGGACTTCACTTTGGTGTGATTATAAATTCGCGGCCGGTGAAAGCGGCGTTTGCTGCATTTCCCCGGGATCCCGAAAATATTGTCGCGGGCGGCGTTGTTCGAGTACCATGCCTCTCAAGCACCGGTTGTCTCATCGGAGGATGGCCGGATAATCGATAAGGGAGGCCCAGGATGCTGGGCGTGCAGGCAGGCGCGCGGAAACTGCGCGTTCTCGTGCTCGACGATGAGGCGATGATCGCCGGTACGATGAAGCTCTTGTTGGAAGATGCGGGCCACGAAGTCGTCGGTCCCGCCGCCTCGCTCGACGACGCCATGCGCCTCGCCGACACCGAGGCGATCGATGTCGCCATCCTCGACGCGAATGTGGAGCACAGGCTGAGCACCTCGGTCGCAGCCCGGCTGAGCGCCCGCCGCATCCCCTATTGCATCTGCTCCGGTGACGAATTGGACGACGTGCGCAGCGATTTCGGCGAGGTCGATCATCTGTCCAAGCCGTTTGGCGAGAACGATCTTCTGACGATCGTCGAGCATCTGACGTCGACGACACGCCGGTCCGCCATTCCCGCCTGAGCGGACGGACGCCGCAGCATCGTCTCTGTCGGCGGCAACCGGATGCACCCGAGCCCCGCTAGGCGGCGCGTTCGTTCCTCGAGCCTTTAGGACGTGATTGGATCGGGAAAGGGATGCTTCCTCCCGGCACCTTGAACCGATGCTTTCGGACTGTCATAGCCGGCGAGGGAGAAACGCCAGCAGAAAGAAGACGCGCCATGGAAGCCGCCGGGACGAGACGGGTTTTCGGAACGACGCCAGAGGGGCAGACCATCGAGGCGGTGACGATCGCCGCGGGCGAATTGTCGGCCGACATCATCACCTATGGCGCGATCTTGCGCGATCTCAGATTGCTGCACATGCCGCATCCGCTTGTGCTCGGCTTCTGCGACCTCGACGGGTATCTGAACACGAACGCCTTTCTGGGTGCGACGGCGGGGCGCGTCGGCAACCGCATTGCCGGCGGACGTTTCACCCTCGACGGGCGCGAGATCGAGCTCGACGTCAATGATCCGCCCAATCACCTGCATGGCGGCAAGGCGAGTTTTGGACGTCGTCCCTGGCGCATCATGAGCCATGACGAGACGAGCGTCATTCTCGGTCTCGTCTCGCGCGCCGGGGAATCCGGCTATCCGGGGACGGTCGAGGTCACCTGCCGCTTCGAGCTTTTGCCGCCGGCGACGCTGCGCATCACTTATCTCGGCCGCACCGACGAGCCGACGCTTCTGAACCTTCTGCACCATTCTTATTTCAACCTCTCCGGCGCAGACGACATTTTGAATCACGCTCTGATGATCCCGGCCCAAGCCTATCTGCCGGCGAACGAAAACGAGATCCCGACGGGCGAGGTGCGTGGTGTCGAGGGGACGCCCTACGATTTCAGAAAGCGGGCGAAGATCGCCGAGCGGCGCGGTTCGGAGAAGACGGTTTATGATGCCAATTTCTGTCTGGCCGAGCACCGCCACGAGGATCCGCGCCATGCCGCCAGCGTCTGGAACGACAACGGCGAACTGGAGATGCAGGTGTGGACGACAGAGCCGGGCATCCAGCTCTATGACGGCTACAAGCTCGATCTGCCGGTGAAGGGCCTCGAAGGTCGTCCTTACGGCGCGCATGCCGGGCTTTGTCTGGAGCCGCAGCTTTGGCCGGACGCGCCGAACCACGAGGGCTTTCCGAGCGCTGTTTTGCGGCCGGGTGAGACCTATCGCCAGGTCACGGAATTCCACTTCCGCCACGACCCCGTCGCCGAGTGAGCGCGCCTCAGGGCCGGTCGGGCCGGTAAGGCGTGAGGTCGATATTGGGTGCGTGGCCGGTGATGAGATCGGCGATGAGACGCCCGGTCTTCGCCGAGCCCGTCAGGCCGAGATGGTGGTGGCCGAAGGCGGCATAGACGCCGCGCGCGGCCGGAAACTCGCCGATCAAGGGAATGGAATCGGCCGGTGCCGGGCGGTGGCCCATCCACTGCCCGCTCTCGCGCCAGGGGAGATCCGGCAAAGCCACCTTTCCGACCCGGCGGATGAAATCGAAGATCTTTTCGTCCGGCGGTGCCTCGAGCCCGCCGAATTCGACGACGCCCGCAAGCCGGATGCGCCCCGTCATCGGTGTCGCGACGAACTGGCCGGCGGCGATCATCACCGGGCCTTTGAGCGTCTCGTCTGGCGCTTCGATCTCGATGTGGTAGCCGCGCTCGCTCTCCATCGGCACACGCATGCCGAGCGATCTGCCAAGCGGCCCGGACCAGATGCCGGCCGCCAGCACGCAAGCATCGCAGGCGAACATGTCGCCACCGGCGCGCACGCCCGCGACGCGACCGTTTTCGCGCACGATGTCGGTGACGTCCGCCGTGACGATGCGCCCGCCGGAGGCCACAAAATGGGCTGCGAGCGCCTCCACGTAACGGCCGGGATCGCGGATATAGCCGTGGTTCGGAAAGGCGACGCCGAAGGTGATGTCAGGCGCGAGCAGCGTTTCGCGGCGGTGGAGTTCGGCGTTGTCGAGCTCACGCCAGGTGAAACCATGCCTGCGGCGGAGCTCGAAGCCGAAGGCGGAGGCTTCGAAATCACTGCGGCTCTTATAGGCGTAGAGATATTCGCACGGCACGACGAAACCCTCCGCGCCGGTTCCCTCGGCGAGCGCCTGATGCTGCTCCAGGCTGTCGGAAATGATCCCGGCCAGGGCTGCTGCAATCTCTTCGGTCTTCTGCTGCGTGCACATCCGAAGCGTGCGGAGGAAGAAGGGCATGGCCTTCGGCAGATGCGGCCAGCGCAGGAAGACGGGCTTGTCCGGGTTCAAGATCATGCCCGGCATTTTGAGGGGCAGGCCAGGCTCCGTGACGGGCACGACGGCCGACGAGGCGAGGAGACCCGCATTGCCGAAGGAGGCGCCGGCCGCGGGGCCTTCGCGGTCGATGAGGAGGACGTCGAGGCCGCGGCGTTGCAGCCAGATCGCGGCGGCGATGCCCACAACGCCCGCGCCGATGACGATGGCGGTCTTCTTCTCAGACTGCATGCTTCCGTCCTCTATCCCCGCATCCTCTTCCAGGCTCGCCCGAGAGGGGCGGGCTGTGACGATTTCGGCGGTTGCTCGCACGCCAAGTTGTCTTCCAGTCCACGAGCCACCACATCCAGGCGAAATTCCTTCGAGGAGAGAAGATGTCCACGCCCGTCACCGTCAATATTCCGCATAAGCTCGGCCGCGAAGAGGCCAAACGTCGCTTGGAAAAGGGCTTTGATCGTGTGCGCGACGATATGGGGATCGGCCGCGTCTTGCAGTTCGAGGAACGCTGGGAGGGCGAGAGGCTCTATTTCGATGCGGCGACGATGGGTCAGAAGATTTCCGGCCGCGTCGATGTCTTCGAAGAGGTGGTGCGCATCGAGGTCGATCTGCCCTGGTTCCTGGCGGCGATCGCCGACAAGGTGCAGGGCCGGCTGAAGAAGACGGGCACGCTTCTCCTGGAAAAGAAATAGGCCGGTTGTAACCGTCCGCTCGGCGGTCGGCCGCAGGATCCGTGCTCGCTTCAGACGTGGATCTTTGCGAAGGCCTCGCTCACCCAATCGAGAAAGACGCGCAGGCGCGGTGCCATTTGCCGGTTGTGTGGATAGAGCGCGGAGATCGGCGTCGCCGATGGGGGTGTCTCCGCCAGCACCTCCACGAGCCGGCCTGCGGCGAGATCCTCGGCGAAGCGATAGCGTGGCGCTTGAATCAGACCGAGGCCGAGGCGTGCGAGTTCCGCCATCGTATCGGAATTGTTGCAGGTCACGCGGGCCGGCAACGTCTTGTGAACGAGCCGGCCTTCGACCGTGAATTCGAGCGGCAGAATTTCGCGGGTGCGCGACGAGACGAAGCCGATCATGAGATGGCCATCGAGCTGAGCGGGGGAAGTTGGCACGCCATGCCGCTCGAGATATCCGGGACTTGCGACGGTGATCTCGTCGAGCGTGGCGAGACGCCGCGCGATCAGGCCGCTGTCCGGCAATTCGCCTGCTCGGATGGCGCAATCCACCCCCTCACGCACAAGGTCGACCAGTCGGTCGCTTTGTCCAAGATGAATGTCGATCAGCGGATAGCGCGCGAGGAACTCCGGAAGTCCAGGCAGGATGAAGGTCCGCGTGAGCCTTGGATGGGCGTCGATGCGGAGCGTTCCGCGTGGCCTCGTATCGCGCAGGAGCCCCTCGGCTTCCTCGATATCGGCGAGAATGGCGACACAGCGGCGGTAATAATCCTCTCCGTCGAGCGTCGGCGCAACGTGGCGCGTGCTGCGCTCGAGAAGGCGTGCTCCGAGCGCGGCCTCGAGCTGCTTGATGGCTGACGTCGCGGTCGAGCGCGGAATTTCGAGATCCGCCGCTGCGGCGGTGAAGCTCCCACGCTCCACCACGCGGACGAAGAGGCGCATACTGTCGAAGCGGTCCATGCCTATTGTTCGCCATAAATGAATTCTGATGGCAAGATAGAGGCGATTATTCCCGCCGACAGAAAGCTTATCTCCGTCGCTACAATGAAATGCGAAGGAGACAGCAATGACCGACCACAAGCCGCGTGTGGCCATCGTGACCGGTGCCTCGAAAGGAATCGGCGCGGCGATCGCGCAAAGGCTCGCCTCGGACGGCGCAGCCGTGATCGTGAACTACGCCCATAGCCGCGCGTCGGCGGAGCGTCTTGTCGGTGACATCGAGGGGGCCGGAGGCAAGGCCCTTGCCGTGCAGGCGGATGTCGCCTCGGCGGAGGGGCTTCAAAGCCTCTTCGACGCCGCCGAACAGGCATTTGGACAGGCCGATATTCTCGTGAACAACGCCGGCATCATGGAGCTGGCACCGATCGCCGACGTCAGCGATGAAGCCTTCGAACGTCAGATTGCGATCAATCTCGGTGGTGTCGTCAGAGGCATGCGGGAGGGCGCCCGGCGGCTGCGCGATGGCGGCCGGATCATCAGCTTCTCGTCGAGCGTCGTCGGCCTCTATCAGCCGAGCTACGGCATCTACGCGGCGACCAAGGCTGCGACGGAAGCGCTGACCCATATTCTCGCCAAGGAGCTCGGACAGCGGGCCATTACCGTCAATGCGGTGGCGCCGGGCCCCGTCGAGACGGCGCTTTTTACCAGGGGCAAGAGCGACGACCAGATCGCGGCGATCGCGCGGATGAACCCCCTCGGCCGGCTCGGGCGACCTGAGGATATTGCGGACGTTGTTTCCTTCCTCGCAGGGACCGACAGCGGCTGGGTGAACGGCCAGGTGATCCGCGCCAATGGCGGCGTGATCTAGGGCCCGATTTGCCGACGGCGACACCGCTGCCCGCTCCCTCCCACGCAGTCCCGAACACGACGGAGAAAATCATGCCTTTTGCCAATTACAAACTCCCTCAAGCGGCGCTTACCCGCGCGCAGAAGGAAGAGCTTATCCACCGCACGACGGACCTCTTGGCCGAGTATTTCGGCGAAGCCGCTCGTCCCCATACGATGGTGTTGATCGAGGAGGTGCCGGACGGCGGCTACGGCCGTGCCGATGTCGTCTTCATGGTCCCGGAGAAATATCGGGCCAGCACCGACTGACAGCGGAGCCGGGCCGCTATGTCGCAGGCGTGCTCGGCTCCTCATTCGTGCAGAGCAGCCATCGCTTGGAATTGCCCCCGATCCTTCCCAATTGCAGCCTGACACCGACAGGACGAATCCCAAGGAGGTGAAGGGCCCATGAAAGTCGCCGTCTTCAGCACGAAGAACTATGATCGCAGCTTCATCGAGAAGGCCGGCGAGGGCTCCGGCCACGAATTCCACTTCTTCGAACCGCATCTGACGCGCGAGACGGCGCCGCTGGCACGCGGCGCCGATGCCGTCTGCATCTTCGTCAACGACAGCGCCGATGCGGAGACGCTGGCGTCGGTGAAGGAGGAGGGCGTTCGCTTCGTCGCCCTGCGCTGTGCGGGTTTCAACAATGTCGATCTTGCCGCCGCCCACCGGCTCGGCATGTCGGTGGCGCGCGTGCCAGCCTATTCACCACATGCGGTCGCCGAATATACGATCGGGCTCATCCTGGCGCTCAACCGCAAGCTCTGCCGCGCCCATAACCGCGTGCGCGAGGGCAACTTCTCGCTCGAAGGCCTGCTCGGCTTCGACCTGAAGGGCAAGACGGCGGGTGTCGTCGGCACGGGTGCCATCGGCGCCGTGGTCGTGAAGATCCTCCGCGGCTTCGGAATGAACGTCCTCACCTATGATTTGCGCGAGAACCCCGACTGCCTGGCCGACGGAGCGCGTTACGTCTCGCTCGACGAACTCTTTGCCGAAAGCGATGTCATCACGCTGCACTGCCCGTTGACGCCCGGCACGCGCCATCTCGTCGACGCAGACCGCATCGCGTCCTTGAAGCCGGGCTGCATGCTGATCAACACGAGCCGCGGTGCGCTCGTCGATGCGCCTGCTTTGATCGAGGGTCTGAAGAGCGGGCAGATCGGCTCGCTCGGCCTCGACGTCTATGAAGAAGAGGCGGATCTGTTTTTCGAGGATCTCTCAAACTACATGTTGCAGGACGACGTCTTCGCCAGGCTTCTCACCTTCCCGAACGTCCTCATCACCGGCCACCAGGCCTTCTTCACCGAGGAGGCGTTGAGCGCGATCGCCGAAACGACGATCGCCAACCTGACCGGTTTCGAGAAGCAGGGTCGACCCGAATACGAAGTCTCCGTCGAAGCGATCGGGTGAGGGTATAAGCTGTCATCAAACGGTTGGCCTCTAAAAGAACGCTCACGCAGATATGTGCGGGGATCGGGCGTGGCAAAAGGAGGTATTGCCGGATTGCCTTTCCTCCCCGTTGGTGGCGCAAGCTCTGCCGATTTGACGGCGCATAGCCTCGGAGCTATATTTTGGCGTGGACTGTCATCTTCGCGGATGAGTTCGAAAGGGATCTCGAAGACTTTTCGGAAGCCGTCCAGATTGAGGTGTTTGCGGGTGCGAAGCTGATTGCGAACTATGGTCCGCAGCTGGGCCGGCCGCATGTCGACACTTTGAACGGATCGGCCTTCCCGAACATGAAGGAGTTCCGCTTCAGAGCAGAACACGGCGTCTGGCGATTGGCGTTTGCCTTCGATCCTGTGCGCTCAGCGGTGTTGCTGATTGCGGGGAATAAGACAGGTGTTAGCGAAAGACGGTTCTACAAAACGCTGATCGACAAAGCCGACGAACGTTATCGTACGCATCTCAGAAAATTGGGGCTGTAGGGAAAAACGAGGCGAGGTGATGGGCCGTACTCTTGATGAGATCATCGCGACTCTTCCGCGGGAACGCCGCAAGCGGGTCGACGACCGTTTTGCCGAACTGGTGGATGAGGTCGAGAGTCTTGCAAGTTTGCGCCGTGCCGTAGGCAAAGCTCAGGCTGAGATCGCCACTGCGATGAAGATCAAGCAACCCTCGGTCTCGAAGATCGAGAAACAAACCGACATGTATCTGTCCACGCTGAGGAATTATGTCGAAGCGCTCGGCGGCGAGCTAGATCTGGTAGTTCGTTTCCCCTCGCGCGTGCCGGTTCGCGTCGGCGCCCTGAGCGATTTGGCCTCGGCGGATGCAATAGCCTTGGGCGAATCCCCGCGGCAGCAGAAGCAGTGGAAGCGCCCCGGCTAAGGTCGCGGTATAGCGCCGTCGATCGGCAATAATGTCGTGCGCGCCAATGTCGTGCGCGCCGCGCAAGCAGGAATAAGCTCGAGAGCCACGCTGAAGGCCGGTGATACCCCGGCAAGCAGATCCTGGATGCCTCTTGCAAAGCGCGGGTGGCTGGAGCATAGGGTGGCGAGGGTCCGCAGTTCACCCAGGCGTCACCGTCCCGCGAGGGAAGCTAAACCTGCCAGAGAATAAAGCTCGACACCAAGCCTCGTGCCGCGTCGCAAGCCGGTGACCCTCGACCCCATTCTGGAACGGCACGCTTGAGGGTTGGTCATGTCCAGGACTCCCATTCCACTCGCCACGCGCGACATGTCGACGTTTGCGAAGTCGCTCCGCCGACAGCTCGCCGATCATGAGGCTCCACCGAGCCATCTCGAGTTGCTCAATATGCTTGCCCGCTCGGCCGGGCACCGCAACTTTCAACAGTTGCGGGCGAACATGTTGGGCGAGGAGCTGTCCGGCGAGCAGGTCGCGTCTGGCGATCCGTCGGCGGATCATCTTGAAATCGATCGTGCGGCGGACAATCCGCCTGCCGACGAGCGGCGATTGAAGCGGGTGCTGCGCCAGTTCGACCAAAATGCCGTGCTCCTGCGCTGGCCGAAGCGGCAAAGCGACCGCAATCTCTGCCTCTGGCTCATCTGGTCGCTCTTTCCGGCTGGTGAAAGCTTCACCGAAGCGGAGGTGAACGCCTTCCTTGTGGCGCGGCACGCCTTTGGCGACCCTGCGCTCTTGCGCCGTGCGCTTGTCGATCTCGGCCTTGTCTGGCGCACGCGCAGCGGCAGCGAATATCGCCGGGTGGAGCTTGAACCTCCGGCGGAGGCGCTCGACTTGATCCGTCGGCTCCGCGTGCGGCCCGAACCGGCGAGATCGGCGCGGTGAACCTTTGGGTCCGGCTATCGCCCCCGGCGATTGCCGCCTTAGGTTGGGGTGAAGCGCTCCTTGGAGCGCGCCCCTTCCTGACGTCAAATGCTCCGGGAGCAATTCATGAAGACCTTTCTCATCACCGGCGCCTCGACCGGTATCGGCGCGGCGACGGCGCGCGCGGCCGTTGAGGCCGGCTACAACGTGGTGCTCGCCGCGCGCTCCAAGGACAAGCTCGAAGGCCTCGTCGCCGAACTCGGCAAGGAGCGGGCGATTGCGATCTCCTGCGACGTGACGAGCCTGGAGGACCAGCAGGCGATGGTCGACAAGACGCTTGAAGCTTTTGGGCGCATCGACGTCGTCTTCGCCAATGCCGGCGTCGGCTCCAAGGGCTCCGGGACGGAGGGCGGCGACCCGGACAATTTCCGCGAGATGATTTTGACCAACGTTCTGGGCGTGGTGCTCACCGCCAAGGTGACGCTGGCGGAGATCAAGAAGAACCGCGGCCACATCCTCATCACGAGCTCACGCGCCGGGCGCATGACCATGCGCGGATCGGTTTACGGCGCCACCAAATGGGCGGTGACCGGCTACGGCCAGAATCTGCGCGAGGAGCTTGAAGGCACCGGCGCGCGCGTGACTCTGATCGAGCCCGGCATGGTCGACACGCCGTTCTTCGACGAGCGGAAGCCCGATGCCTTGAAGGCGGAGGATGTCGTGGCGGCGGTGATGTACGCGGTCTCGCAGCCGGAACACGTCAATGTCGGCGAGATCCTTGTGACCCCCGTGCGATAGGGCCGCTCCAAGCGCTTTCTTTAATCCGGTTGCGTCGCCCGTCGTGAGCAGGCGGCCACCACCGTGACCATTGCGGCCAGCATTCCGAAGGCGATGGAGAGCCCGAAGGCCTTGCCGACGAAGCCGACGAGGGCGGGGCCGAGAAGCACGCCCGCATAGCCGAACATCGACATGGCGGCGATGGCGAGCCCCGCGGGCATCACCTTCTGGCGGCCGGCCTGGGTGAAAAGCAGCGGCACGATGTTGGCCGCCCCGAGGCCGACGAAGAGGAAGCCGATCAAAGACAAAGGCGCCGGCATCAAAATGATCTTGAGGAGCCCGATCGTGGCGAGCGCAGCGCCGATAAGCAGCATGTTGCGCGCGCCGACGAGCCGCGTGAAGCGGTCGCCGGTGAAGCGGCCGATCGTCATCGCGCCGGCGAAAAGGGCATAACCGATCCCCGCCTGCGAAGCCGGAAAATCCTTGTTCTCGGTGAGGAAGACGGCGCCCCAGTCGAGCATCGCCCCTTCCGTCAGAAACATGACGAAGGCGAGAAGGCCGATCAGAAGCACGATGCCGCGCGGGCGCACGAACAAGGGCGTATGATCCTCGGCCCGCGTGCGCAGCAGCCGAGGCGAGGCAACGACGATCGCAAGGGCCAGAATGACGGCGGCGGCGAGAGACGCGACGGAGGGAGCAAGCCCGGCCGAAAGGGCGCCCGTCATGCCGGCCGCTCCGATCAGGCCGCCGACGCTGTAAAGCCCGTGGAAGTTCGACATGAGGGGTATGCCGGCCGCCTCCTGCACCTCGACGGCATGGACATTGGCGCCGACATCGACAGCGCCGATGGAGGCGCCGAAGGCGAAGAGCACGATGGCGATCGCCGTGCTCGTCGGTGCGACGGCGAGTAGCGGCAGGGTGACGGCAAGTCCGAGTGACCCGGCGAGAACGACGGCGCGCGCCCCGATCCGGCCGGACAGGGCGCCGGCCGCCGGCATGGTCAACACCGAACCGACGCCGAGGCACAAGAGCAGCAGGCCAAGCCCGGCCTCGTCGACGCCGAGGCGGGTTTTCACATAAGGCACGAGCGGGGCCCAGCAGGCCGTGCCGAAGCCGGCAATGAAGAAGGCGAGCCGCGTCGCAAGGCGGGTGCCGGGCGTGTCGCCGGACGGAATGGATATGGTCATCGGGGAACGCTGCCGCAGGGGTGGGGAGCCTCGGCCGTCCTAACTTTCGCCCGACAGGCGGTCAATCGCGCATCGGGCTTTCACGCCATCAACACAAAACGGTGAAGACGGGGCGACCTAGTCCTCCGCCGCCACGGGCGGGGTGCAATAGGCGCCATGCAAGGTCTCGATGACGACGAGAACTTCAGGGCGGGCAATGCGGTAAAAGACGTTCGTGCCCTTGCGCCTGGAGAGCACGAGGCCATCCGCCCTCAGCCGCATAAGGTGTTGTGACATAGGCACTTGGTCGATGCCACCGAGCTCTTTGCGCAGCTGGCTGACCGATTTTTCTTCCCGCCCCAACGCGCACAAAACGAGCAGCCTCTGCGGATGCGAGAGGCTGCGCATGAGGTCGGCTGCGCGCTCCGATGCGGGGATCATGTCCGTTACATTCATCATCTTGAAATTAGAATGTTTGAATGTTAAACGCAAGACAGATGGGGCGGATGACACCGAAAAATCGGGAGCCGTCTCACCTCGCGCCGGACCGCTTTGCGGCCGGTGGCGGTGGCCGCGCCGGCTTTGCCGCTTGCGAGGCAGCACAGGCCGCAGGGGCCGGAGAGGGAGGGTTTAATGGCGAAGATTGTGGTGATGGGAGCCGGGCTCGGCGGCATCGTGATGGCCTACGAGATGAAGGCGAAGCTCAGTCGGGAAGACGAACTGACCGTCGTGCATCTCGGCGGCACATATTCCTTCGTGCCGTCCAATCCGTGGGTGGCGGTGGGCTGGCGTCAGCCATCCGAGATCACGGTCGAAGTGGGGCCGGTTCTGGCGCGCAAGGGGATCGGCTTCCGGCCGGAAGGTGCGCGCCGCGTGCACCCTGAGGAAAACCGCGTCGAGCTCAACGACGGGACGTTCCTCGATTACGATTACCTCATCATCGCGACAGGCCCGGACCTCGCCTTCGACGAAATCGAAGGAATGGGGCCCGAGGCGGGGACGCAATCGATCTGCCAGATCGAGCACGCCGTGCAGGCGAAGGCGGCCTTCGACGAATTGGTGAAGAAGCCGGGGCCGGTCGTCGTCGGTGCCGTCCAGGGTGCCTCCTGCTTCGGTCCGGCCTATGAATTCGCTTTCGTGCTCGATACCGCGCTCCGCCGTGCCAAGAAGCGCGACCAGGTGCCGATGACCTTCGTCACACCGGAACCCTATATCGGCCATCTCGGCCTCGATGGCGTCGGCGACACCAAGGGTCTTCTGGAGAGCGCGCTGCGCGAACACCACATCAAGTGGATTACCAATGCGCGCACGGTGAAGGCGGAAGGTGGCACGATGGTCGTGGAGGAGCTCCACGACGATGGTGCGCTGAAGGCGACGCACGAGCTGCCTTTCACCTTTTCCATGATGCTGCCGGCCTTCCGCGGCGTGCCCGCGGTCTATGGCATCGAAGGCCTGACCAATCCGCGCGGCTTCGTCACCATCGACCGCCACCAGCGCAATGAGACCTATCCAAATGTCTTTGCGATCGGTGTGTGCGTGGCGATCCCGCCGGTCAGCAAGACGGCTTTGCCGGTAGGCGTCCCCAAGACCGGCTTCATGATCGAATCCATGGTGACGGCAACGGCGGAGAACATTTCCGCCCTCCTGAAAGGCCAGGAGCCGCATGCCGTCGCCTCCTGGAATGCCGTCTGTCTCGCCGATTTCGGCGATGACGGCATCGCCTTCATCGCTCAACCCCAGATCCCGCCGCGCAACGTCAATTGGTCTTCGCAGGGGCGGTGGGTGCACGCCGCGAAGATCGGCTTCGAGCGCTACTTCCTGCGCAAGATCCGCCAGGGGCAGAGCGCGAGTTTCCTCGAAAACGTCGTGCTCGATGCTCTCGGCATCAAGAAGCTCAAGGAAATCCACATGGAGGCCGCTGAATAGATCGGCGGCCCAACGAAGGAGAAAGTGAAATGACAGTCGACCGTGCCGTTCTCGCCTTTGCTGGCTGCATGATCCTTTTGTCCCTGCTTTTGGGCTATGCGACCTCGCCGTACTGGTACCTTCTGACGGCGTTCGTTGGCCTCAACCTGCTGCAGGCATCGTTTACGGGCTTCTGCCCGGCGGCCTTCATCTTCAAGAAGATGGGCATGCAGCCCGGCGTCGCTTTCTCGTAAGCCTTCATTCAGTCGAGCCGCCGGCTCGAGCCGGCGGCTTTAACCCTCCCTCTTTGAGACCGTCATGCTGAAAGTTGCCCGGCAGAGTTCTGCCGCTGCGAAAGTCTTTGCCACGATCCTCGTCGCTCTGGTCGCCATGCCTCTGGCGGCGTTGCCCGCGGCCTCTGCCGAGATGACCGTGACGCCGCGCGTCGTGCCGGAGACCAAGGCCGTGTTCGGCCAGGTCAAAAGCCGCGATGTCGTCGCGGCGCGGGCACGCATCGGCGGAACGATCGAAAAGATTTCCGTCGATGAGGGAAGCGAGGTCGAGAAGGGTGAGGTGATTGCCGTCATCATCGACGACAAGATCCCGATCCAGAAACGGGCGGCCGACGCGAAGATCGAAGTCCTGCGCTCGCAGCTCGCCAATGCCAATACGGATCTGGAGCGCGCCCAACAGCTGCGCACCACCGGCGCCGTTTCGCAATCGCGTCTCGATGAGGCTTCGACCCAGGTCCAGGTCTATACCAATCAGCTTGCGGCTGCCGAAGCCGAACGCGCCGTGATCGAACAGAATGCCCGCGAGGGCGAAGTGCTGGCTCCCGCCTCGGGGCGCGTGCTCGACGTGCCGGTGACACCGGGCTCCGTCGTCATGGCCGGCGATCAGATCGCGACCGTCGCCGGCGGCGGTTATTTCCTGAGATTGTCGCTACCGGAGCGCCATGCGGCGGAGATCGTCGAGGGTGACATGGTGAAGGTCGGCGACCGGGTGTTGAGCGCTGACGGTTCGGCCCGGAACGTCGAGCCGCGCACCGGCCGCCTCGTCAAGGTCTATCCGGAGATCGAGGACGGCAAGGTGAAGGCCGATGTCGAGGTCGAAGGCCTCGGCGATTATTTTGTCGGCGAGCGCACGCTGGTCTGGATTCCGGTTGCGACGCGGGAGGTTCTCGCCGTGCCGCGCCAGGCGGTGACGACCCGCCACGGGATCGATTACGTCACGCTTCAGACGCAAGAGGGGCCCGTCGAAGTCGCCGTGGTTCTCGGCCGGACTTTTGAGCCGCAGGCGAAAGATGAGACCGCCGATCCGAGTGCCTCAGACGCGGACGCCGAAACGGTCGAAATCCTGAGCGGCCTCGATGCGGGCGACCGGGTGATCCTGCCATGAAGCTCGGCCTTGCCGGCGGCCTGACGAAATCCTTCATTTCATCGCCGCTCACACCGCTTCTGCTGCTCGCTTCCTTCGCGCTCGGCCTTGTGGCCCTCGTCACCCTGCCGCGCGAAGAGGAACCGCAGATTTCTGTGCCGATGGTCGACATCCATGTGCGGGCCGACGGGCTGAAGGCGGAAGATGCCGTCAAACTCGTGACGGAACCCTTGGAGACGATCGTCAAAAGCATCGACGGTGTCGAACACGTCTATTCCCAGACCGGCGACGACGCTGCCATGGTGACGGCGCGTTTTGAAGTCGGCACGTCTTCGGATGCGGCCATCCTGCGCGTTCACGAAAAAATCCGGGCCAATATGGACGAGATCCCGACCGGGATCCCCGAACCTTTGATCGTCGGCCGCGGCATCGACGATGTGGCGATCGTCGTCGTCACGCTCTCGCCCGAGCCCGATGCGGCCGGGCGGTGGTCGGAGAACGACCTGACCCGCATCGCGCGCGAATTGCAGGTGGAGATCGCCAAGCTTCCCGATATCGGCCTGACCTATATCGTCGGCGAACAGCCGGAAGAGATCCGCATCGAGCCGGATCCCGAAAAACTCTCGCTTTACGGCATCACGCTGGAACAGCTTTCCGGCAAGCTTCAAGGTGCCAACCGTTCCTTCGAGGCCGGAACGGTACGTGCCGATGGCGGGCAGCGCGTTGTCGTCGGCGGCCAGACGCTGCAGACATTGCCGGAGATCGGCAATCTTCTTCTGACGGCGCGCGACGGCCGCCCCGTCTATGTGCGCGACGTCGCCGACATCACGCTCGCGACCGATCCGAACGAGACGCGTGTCGCCAACGTCGCCAAGACCGATGCCGGTCTGACGCGGGTGCCGGCCGTGTCGCTCGCGATTGCCAAGCGCCACGGCACGAATGCCGTCGTCATCGCCGATGAGATCGTCCATCGCCTGCATCAGGTGAAGGGCGAAATCTTCCCCGAAGATATCGCCATGACGATCACCCGCAATTACGGGGAGACGGCGAACGAGAAGGCGAACGAGCTTCTCTTCCATCTGGGCCTGGCGACGATTTCGATCGTCGTTCTGGTGGCGATCGCGATCGGCTGGCGCGAGGCCATGGTGGTCGCGGTCGTCATCCCGACGACCATCCTTTTGACGCTCTTCGCCTCTCGCCTGATGGGTTACACGCTCAACCGCGTCAGTCTCTTTGCGCTGATCTTTTCCATCGGCATTCTGGTCGACGACGCGATCGTCGTCATCGAGAACATCGCGCGCCACTGGGCGATGCGCGACGGCCGGTCGAAACGTCAGGCCGCGATCGAAGCGGTGGCGGAGGTCGGCAATCCGACGATCGTGGCGACCTTGACGGTGGTGGCAGCCCTTCTGCCGATGCTCTTCGTGTCCGGCATGATGGGACCCTATATGAGCCCGATCCCGGCGAATGCGTCGGGTGCCATGCTCTTCTCGTTCTTCGTCGCGGTGACGCTGACACCCTGGCTGATGATGAAGCTCGGGCGCCGCGACGAGGGCGCGGCCAGCGCACATGCCGGCCACCAGATCGGCCTTCTCGGCCGCTTCTATATCGCCGTGGCGCGGCCGATCCTGGTGACCCGCGCGGGCGCTTGGGTCTTCCTGATCGTCGTCGGCATCGCCACGCTCGCCTCACTTTCGCTCTTCTATACGAAGCATGTGACGGTGAAGCTCCTGCCGTTCGACAACAAGACCGAGCTTCAGGTCGTCGTCGATCTGCCGGAAGGATCGTCCGTCGAGGCGACCGATCGGGCGCTGCAGAAGATCGTCACGAGGCTTGCCGATATTCCGGAGGTGGTTTCCTTCCAGACCTATGCGGGAACGGCGGCACCCTTCAATTTCAATGGGCTGGTGCGCCATTATTATATCCGCGCCAATCCCGAGCAGGGCGACGTGGAGGTCAATCTCCTCGGCAAGGATGAGCGTGACCGCTCGAGCCACGACATCGCGCTTGCCATGCGCGAGGCCCTTGTCGGTCTCGATCTGCCGCAAGGCACTGCGCTCAAAGTCGTCGAGCCGCCACCCGGGCCTCCGGTCCTGTCCACGCTTCTCGCCGAAATCTACGGGCCGGACGGCGAGACCCGTCGTGCGGTGGCACGAAAAGTCCGCCAGATTTTCGAAGACGTGCCCTTCATCGTCGATGTCGATGACAGCTTCGGCAATCCGGCCGAGCGCAGCCGCATCGCCATCGATCAGGATAATCTGGAATATTACCGGGTGGAGCAGGGCGACGTGTACGACACGATCAGCGCGCTCTATTCGGGCTCCACGCTCGGCTATTCGCATCGCGGCGGCGGGCGGCATCCGATCCCGATCGTCATGCGCCTGTCGAAGGGCGACAAGGTGCTCGATGAACGCGCCCTGTCGACGCCGGTGGCCGCCGATGCGCTCCCTGGCAACCGCTCGATCGTGGAACTCGGCGATGTGGTCAACGTCACCGAGGAGCAGGCCTCCTATCCAATCTTCCGCCACAATGGCCGCGCGGCGGTGATGGTGCAGGCGGAGCTCGCCGGCGAATATGAAGCCCCGATCTACGGCATGCTCGCCGTCGACAAGAAGATTGACGAGACCGATTGGGGTGATCTGCCGAAGCCGACGGTCAAGCTGCATGGTCAGCCGCAGGACGAAGCCCATCCGACGCTTCTATGGGACGGCGAATGGGAGGTGACCTGGGTGACCTTCCGCGACATGGGCGCAGCTTTCGGCGTCGCCATTCTGGGCATCTACATCCTGGTCGTGGCGCAGTTCGGATCCTTCAAGCTGCCGCTCGTCATCCTGACGCCGATCCCCTTGACCTTCATCGGCATCATGCTCGGCCACTGGCTCTTTCATGCGCCCTTCACGGCGACCTCGATGATCGGCTTCATTGCACTCGCCGGCATCATCGTCAGAAACTCGATCCTGCTCGCGGACTTCATCCGACACGCGCAGGCGGCAGACCCCGAACGGCCGCTTCTCGACGTGCTCCTGGAGGCCGGCGCGATCCGTTTCAAGCCGATCCTTCTGACGGCGCTCGCCGCCATGATCGGGGCCGCCGTGATCCTCGCCGATCCGATCTTCCAGGGGCTGGCGATCTCGCTTCTCTTCGGCCTCGCCTCCTCGACGGCGCTCACCGTTCTCGTCATTCCGGCGATCTATGTGGCACTCAAAGGCCACAAGCGTCGGCCGAGACGGGAGATTGCTTCACAGGACGCTTGAAGGATCTGAATCGACGTGTGAAGCCCATGAATCGAATCCTGAGCCGCGGCTTTTAAGTCTCGGCAGGGATTCGGCTTTGGGCGCGCGGGCGAAAGGGACCGGGCGTTGCGAAGCACGCGACTGCCTTTTTACGAGCATCTTTGGATGAGCGATCCCTGCCGGGCCGAAAGGTCCTGCCTCAAATTGTTGACCTTTACAGTCAACTTATGTAGCGCCTGAGGTCAGCGGTCGGGGCCGAGCCTCGATCGGCCTGCGAGACGTTCTTGGAGAATTGCCGGTGTCGAAAACCACATGGTCGGGAACGAGGGTTGTGCTTGGTGCGGCTCTCATCTCTTTCGGGCTCGCCGGTTCGGCTTCCGCCGCCGACGGCAAGATCGGGGTCGAGCTCAACCGGTTGCAGCAGATGGACGCGACCTGCCGCCTGTCGCTCGTCTTCACCAACCGCCTCGACGTGACGATCGAGCAGCTCGAACTGGAAACTGTGCTCTTCGATCCGGACGGGGGCGCCATGCGCTTTCTTGTCCTGAAATCGCAGCCGCTCATCCCCGGCAAGATCCGCGTCTCGCAATATGATCTCGCCGATACGCAATGCAGCGATGTCGGTTCGGTGCTGATCAACGACGTGGTCGGCTGCAAGGGGGAGGGGCTCGGACCGGCCACCTGCCTTGCCGAGCTCGCACCGTCGAGCCGCGCCGATGCCGCATTGATCCTGACTGTTTCCGATCAAGGCAAGACCGCCACGGATGGGGCGGAGGCAACACAGTGAATGCGATGACGAATCCCGCAGATTTCGAAGCGCCGATGCGCCTCGCTCAGGCGACCCCGGACGCTGCCTCGCCCGGTGCAACGGCGCCGTCCGATGCGACGCCCTCGATGGATGGGGCCGTCCCTCCCGCTGGCGCCCAGGGCGCCGACGGCGCGGTGTCCGGGCCTGAAGCCGCCTCTCCGGATATGTCTGCGCCATATGCGGCCGCGCCGTCCGGAACCCCGGATGGCACGGGCCCCGATGCGTTCGGCGCCGATCCTGGGACAGCGACGGCGCCGATGGGCACAGCTGATAACGCGCTGCCGCCGGATATGACGGGTGCCGGCGGCAATCATTTCTTAGGGCTCGACTTCGACCGCGCGCTCGGGCTCCTCGATCTCGGCGGGCCGGTGGTGGCGATCCTGATCGTCCTGTCGATCGTGGCGCTCGCCATCATCATTCGTAAGCTGTTCGACATTCTGCCGTTGGCCGGCGGCCGGCGCGGTCGTGTCGCCGGTGCGGTGCGCGACTGGCGGCAGGGCGAGCGGCGCGAGGCGCTCGCCAAGGTGCGGGACCTCAAAGGACCGACGGCGACGGTGGTCGCAACAGCGATGGCGCTCTCCATGAAGCGGGTTGCGCCCTCCGTCCTCCGCGAAGAGGTGGAGCGGGTGGCGAACGAGGAGCTTTACCGTCTGCGCCGGCATCTGCGCGGGCTTGAGGCGATCGCGCAGGTGGCGCCGCTTCTCGGTCTCTTCGGCACCATTCTCGGTATGATCGAGGCCTTTCAGACGCTGCAGGGGGCGGGTTCCAATGTCGATCCGGCGATGCTCGCCGGCGGCATTTGGGTGGCGCTTCTGACGACGGCGGTCGGCCTTGCCGTCGCCATTCCGTGCAACCTCGCCCTCCATTGGTTCGAAGGACGCATCGACCAGGAACGGCAGGCGATCGAGAACCTCGCCACCTCCGTTCTGACGACGGCCGAGGCGCGTCTTCATCTGGGCGAACGGGCGGGTGAGGAAGAGGCACTCTCTGCGCATCTGACGGAGCCCGCTCATGCGCATTAGCGCCAGGGCGCCCCGCCACCGTGCCATGAGCATGACGCCGTTGATCGACGTCGTCTTTCTGCTGCTCCTGTTTTTCATGCTGGCCTCGACCTTTGCGCGCTTCGGCTCGGTCGATGTCACCCTGGCGCGCGAGACGGGCGCCTCGTCGCGCCAGGCGGCGCCGATGCGCAATGTTCTAATCTCGGTCCGCGAAGACGGTTTTTATGCCGTCGATGGGGCGCCGGTGGAGCTTGCGGCACTCGGTGAACGGCTGAAGGACAAGGGCGGTGACGACGAAGCCCGGGTGATCGTGCGTGCCTCTTCCGGAGCCGTCGCGCAGGACATCGTTTCGGCCGTCGATGCGGCGCGCCGGGCGGCGATCGGCCCGGTTCTTCTGGTGCACTGAGCGGGGCGGCGATGCGGCTCACTCAACCACGCAAATCTACGCCGGGCGATGACCTCGTCCCGCTCATCAATGTCGTCTTTCTGCTTCTGATCTTCTTCCTGCTCGCCGGGACGCTGATGCCGGCTCCCTCCGCTCCGGTGGACTACGTGAGGGCGGGTGCCGAGCCGGCGCCATCGATCCCCGCCAATGCCGTCTATGTCGATGCGGAGGGTCTCACCTATTTCGACGGCGAGCAGCTGAGGGGCGAAGCCCTGCGCCGGCGTCTTGCGGTCGCTGAGCCCGATGCCGGCAAAATTCCGCTCGTGCTCGATCGCGGCGTGACCATGGAGCGATTGAAGCCTGTCTTCGATGACCTGACCGCCGCGGGACTTGCGAAGGTCGAACTGATGACGGTGCGAGGGAGCGCCCGGTGACGAAGGACCGGGTGGCCTGGATCGTCGCGGCTGTTGTCGCCGTCGCACTGCATGCGGCGGTTCTGGTCACGTTTATGGCTTCGCCAGAATCGGCGCTCGATGGCGGCGCCGGTCAGCCCGAAGCGGTCGCCGGCATCGCCGAGGCGGATTTTTTCCAGATGATGAGCGATGTGAGCGCCAACGACGCGGAAAGCCCGAGCGACGTTGTCGAAACGGGCGAGCCGCTCGATCCGGTGGAGGAGACGCAGGTCGTCGAAGCCATTGCGCCGGAAACGCTGGAGGAGGTCGTGCCGGAAGAGGTGCCGCCGTCTCAAGACGAGGAAACGGCTGAGCCGCCCACGCCGGATACCGTGGAGCAGGTGCCTCCAGAACAGGTTTTGCCGAGCGAGCCCGACGAGGTCGCAGAGGCGCGCCCGGCGGAGGAAGTGGAGCCGGTCGAAGAGGTGCTGCAGCCGGTTGAAGAGGTCACTGAGATGACTGCGCTCTCGCCGGAGCCCGAGGTGGCGATGCCGCAGGCGCGGCCCGACGCCGTGCCACAGGAGGTGCTGGAAGCCTACCGCGCCGAAAAGCAGGCCGAGAGAGAAGCCGCCGAACGGCGCCAGCGCGAGCGTGCCGAAGCGGCAGCCCGCCGTCGTGCCGAAAGCCAGGAGGCCGCGCGCCGGGACGTCGCCCGCAGCCGTCCGGCGCCGAGCGCCGGAGCACGTGCCGGTGGCGGCGGCAGTCAGGCGCAGGGGCCGAGCCGACGCGCGATGGCGACCTACAACAGCCGCATCTATGCCCATCTGGCGCGCTACAAACGTTATCCTTCCGGCGGGCGCGGCGATGGAACGGTGACCGTGCGCTTCACGATCTCCGCCTCGGGTGCGGCCGGCGGTGTGCGCCTCACGGGCTCTTCTGGCGATGCCGCGCTCGACCGGGCGGCCGTCGCCATGGTCAATCGGGCCTCACCCTTTCCGCGCATCCCGCCCGAGTTCGGGCGCAGCTCCATGACCTTTACCGTTCCCGTCAGCTATACGCGCCGCTAAGGTCGTCCGAGAATGATCAAGGCTGGCGAGGGCCGATGGAGGCTCGGCGCAGCTCCGATCCGCCTTATGTGGGCACGCAAAGCGGCCGCGTTTGCGAAACCGGGAGCGAGAAATGTCTGAAGAGCGCGTCTTTCCGTTCGGCGCCCCTTTCGCCATTGGGCGCGTACCCGCAGCGGGCGGCTCCGAAGGGATCGCGCCGACGTGGGATCATGCGCGCAATCCGGGCATGCCGCTCAAGAAAGACTGGTTCGAGGAGATGCGCATCAATGCCTCGGCCGTGGAGCGGCGAGCCGGTACGCTGGCGGGGCGTCGGGGGCTGAAAAAGGAATGGCGGGCGGCCTGGCTTTTGAAGGCGCTGATGGCGATCGATCTCACCACTTTGGCGGGGGACGACACGCCGGCGCGGGTGCGCCGTCTCTGCGCCAAGGCACGGCGACCGTTGCGGACCGATCTCGTCGAAGCGCTCGGGCTTGCCGACATGCCGACCGTCGCTGCGGTCTGTGTTTATCCGACCATGGTCGGCCCGGCCGTGAAGGCGTTGGACGGCTCCGGCATTCCCGTCGCTTCCGTCGCCACGGGCTTTCCTGCCGGGCTGATGCCGCTGCCGCTCAGGCTTGAGGAAATCCGCTATGCCGTTTCACAGGGGGCGAGCGAGATCGATATCGTGATCACCCGCGCTCATGTCTTCGCGCAGGATTGGCAGGCGCTCTACGACGAGATGGCGGCGATGCGCGAGGCCTCCGGCGCTGCCCATATGAAGGCGATCCTGGCGACTGGCGATCTGAAGACGTTTCAGAATGTCTACAGCGCGTCCATGGTGGCGATGATGGCCGGGGCCGATTTCATCAAAACCTCGACCGGCAAGGAGGACGTGAACGCCACCCTGCCGGTCTCGCTCGTCATGGTGCGTGCGATCCGCGATTACCTGGAGCGCACGGGGGTGAAGATCGGCTTCAAGCCGGCGGGTGGCCTGAAGACGGCGAAGGATGCGCTCGCCTGGCAGATCCTGATGAAGGAAGAACTCGGCCGGGACTGGTTGGAGCGTGATCTCTTCCGCATCGGCGCAAGTTCGCTGCTTGGCGACATCGAACGCCAGATCGAACAATTCGTCACCGGGCGCCCTTCGTCTGCGATGCGCCATGCGGTGGGATGAGGAGACGAGGATGGCAGCGGTGACCGACATCCTGGCGACGATGGATTACGGCCCGGCACGCGAGAACGACGCGGCCGTGCGCGACTGGCTCGCGCGCCACGAAGGTGTGCTTGGGTCGTTTATCGATGGCGGCTTTTCCGCATCCGCGGATCGCGAGTGCCTGGTCGTGAGCAATCCTGCGACGGGCGAGGTTCTGGCGCGGGTCGAGGCCGGAGGAGCGACGGAGATCGCAGCGGCGGTCGGCGCGGCCAAAACCGCCTTCGAGGCCTGGTCGGGGCTGTCTGGCCATCGGCGCGCCCGCCATCTCCATGCGCTGGCGCGTTGTCTTGAGAAGCGGGCGGGCTTCTTCGCCGTGCTCATCTCGCTCGAGACGGGACGTCCGCTCCGCGACGGCCGCGATATCGATCTGCCGCTCGCGATCCAGCATTTCGATTATGCGGCGGGATGGGCGGAGCTCGTCGATAGCGAGTTTGCCGGTGACCGTCCTCTCGGCGTGTGTGCCGAGATCAGCAGCCGTGCCGGCGGGCTCGCGAGGCTTGCGGGGAAAATCGCGTCGGCACTCGCCGCCGGCAACAGTGTTGTCGTCGTGCCGTCAGAGCGCACGCCCCTGTCCGTGCTCGCCTTCGCCGAGGTCGTGGCAGAAGCCGGACTTCCGAGTGGTGTCGTCAACATCGTCACGGGTGAGGCGGCCGGCGCGGCATTGGTTGCCCACGAGAATATCGCGCGGATCGGTTTCACCGGGCCGGTGGCGCGCGGCCGCGAGATCCGCAAGGCGCTGGCCGGCACCGGCAAGGAACTCGCCCTGGACCTTGGTACGACGACACCCTTCCTCGTCTTCGCGGACGCCGATCTCGACGCCGCCGTGGAAAGCCTCGTCGACGGGATTTTTCTGAGCGAGGGGCAAAGCTGTTGTGCCGGCATGCGGCTCCTCGTCCAGGAAGGTGTGGCCGGGCGGCTTCATGCGAAGCTGAAGCGGCGCATGGCGAAGCTGCACATGGGTGACCCGCTGGAGATCTCGACCGATTGCGGACCGCTCGCCGACGATGCCCATCTCACCCGTTTCACGGCGCTGCTGGAGACAGCGCGCACCGAGGGGGCGGAGGTCTGGCAGGCGGACGCCGACATCCCGGGAGAAGGCCGCTTTTTCCCACCGACGCTTGTGAGCGATGTGGCACCGGCCATGGGCGTGGCGGAGGCGGAGATCGCAGGCCCGATCATCCGATCCACCACCTTCCGCACGCCGGACGAGGCGCTGAAGCTCGCCAACCATTCCCGCTATGGCCGCGCTGCGGCGGTCTTCTCCGAGAATGCCGGCCTGGCGCTTGAGATGGCGACGAAGCTTCAGGCGGGCGTCGTCTGGGTGAATGGAACGAACTTTTTCGATGCGGCCGTCGGCGTCGGTGGCGTCAAGGAAAGCGGCTTCGGTCGTGATGGCGGTCGCGAAGGGTTTTCGGGCTATTTGAAACCGGCATGGCCGAGGGGGAGCATCCCCGCCGACTTGCCCAAGACCGATTTGTCCGCCGTTTCCAAAACCAAGGATATCAACGGCGCTGTCGATGCCGCGGCCAAAGCCGCTGGCTGGGCGGCGATGAGCGGCCATCAGCGGGGGCAGCGGCTCTATCGCCTTGCCGAAACGCTGGAAGCGCGTGCGAGCGAGCTTGCGGCACGGCCGGGCGCCGCGAACGGCGGAAGCGCCGAGGCCGCTGCCGAGGAGGTGGCGCTTTCGGCCGCGCGCATCGCCTATTACGCGGCGTGGGCCGATAGATTTGATGGTGCGGTGCATTCCACGCGGGCGCGTCATCTGGCAATCGCTATCCAAGAGCCGCTCGGGGTGATGGGTATTTTGTGCCCGCCGCAGGCGCCGCTCTTGGGGCTCGTCTCGCTGGTGGCACCGGCGATCGCGATTGGCAATCGCGTCGTCGTCGTTCCCTCGGTGGCGGCACCGCTCGCAGCGCTGGATTTTTCGCAAGCGCTTGCGGCGAGCGGCGTGCCGGCAGGCGTCGTCAACGTCGTCACGGGCGATCCTCTTGAGATTTCGGCAACACTTGGCGGGCATGATGATGTTGCCGCATGCTGGCACTTTGCAGGCCCCGACGGACTTGCCGATTTCGAGCGCGAGGCCGCGGGCAATCTCAAGGTGATCTGGTCTGTCGATGGCCGCCGGATCGACTGGCGCGATGCCGGGGAGGGCCAGGGACGCGACTATCTCGTCCATGCGACGCAGGTGAAAAATATCTGGATGCCTTACGGGGCCTAGCGTCGGCTCTTGAATCAGTTTGTTAAGAAAGCGCGGCGCGCCTCACGATCTTGACTCAAGATCTGCAAATCTCCCGTTAACCTTCTGATAACCATGAGGTTTGTCGGGCGACCTCTCCAACCCGCGCATGCACGAGATCGTGGATGAAGCCGAGCTTGCCGACGACCGTGGGCGACAGCACGAACGGGTAGAGATCCTGCAGGCCCATCGCCCGATTGAAGGCGTTGAGCGCCGCGGTAACGGCATGGCCGGCCTCCATGATCGCGCCGATGCCGACATCATCGGCGAAGACGTCGAGATCGACCTTGACCGTCAGATGCCCGTCGGCGTCGACTGAGGGCGCCGTCGAGATCCCCCAATTTTGGGCGGTCTCGACCGTGTCGACCAGATGGAAATAATGCGCCCAGGTCTCGGCGAAATCCTCCCAGGGATGGGCGGCCGCATAGGCTGAAACGAACTCGTCCTGCCACCCCGGATGCGGCCCGCCCGCGTAATGTGCCTTGAGCGCGTCGCCGTAGTCGGCACGGTCATCGCCGAAGATCGCGCGACAGGCCTCGAGCGCCTGGCCGTCGCGCACCAGCCGATCCCAGTACCAGTGCCCGACCTCATGGCGGAAATGGCCGAGAAGCGTGCGATAGGGCTCGCCCATGGTGATGCGCCGGCGTTCGCGTTCGGCATCGTCGGCCTCGGCGAGCGCGATGGTGATCTCGCCATTGTCGTGGCCGGTCATCACCGGAGCACCGGCCTGCGGCGCATCGGCGAGGAAGGCGAAGCCGAGGCCTTCGGGATGCTCGCTGCGCGTCAGAAGCGGCAGGCGAAGGCGCATTGCCGTATAGATCATGCGGTGCTTGGCGGCCTCCATGCGCCGCCACAGTGCGCGATTTTCCGGTGCCGAAAGATCGGGGACGGTGAGGTTGTGGCGGCAGGCGGCGCAAAATGTCTCGCCGCTGTCGGCGGGGATGAGCCAGTTGCAGACGTCGAAAGCGGCGTTGGCGCAGTAAGTCCAGCGTCCCTTCGGCGCGCTGTCCCCGATCGCCTCGAAATGCCCGCCGCGGTCTTCGAGCGCCAGCATGGCGTTGGAATGAGGTTCGTAGCCGAGGATGGAACGGCAGCGCTCGCAGATGGTGTTTTCGAAGAAGAGGATCTGCGAACAGACGGGGCAGGAAAAGAGCTTCATCGTCAATGACCTGAGTTGCGGGCACGCGCGACCACCGCGGGTCGCAACGGGCGCCCGGCGCGCTTTGGAGACTGGTTCGCAATGGATGCCCGGCTCGCCATGAATGGACGAGCGCCGCTGTGGTTCCCGTTCGGCGGATCTGCGAGCCGCTCAGCGCCGGTGGGCGACCTTGCTCTCGCGGGCGAGCCCGACGAGGCTCGTCAGGATCTCCGGGTCGTTGATGATGCGCGGCACTTTGTTCTGGCCGCCGAGCCTGCCGCGGCGGCGCATCCATTCCGCGAAGGTGCCAGGGGCGACCGCGATCACCTCCGGCGCGTCCATGCCGAACCCGCCCTGGCGGTGTGAATCGTAATCGTCGTTGTTCAGAATGAGCGTGTAATCGAACTCGGCCGCAAAGCTCTCAAGCTCGGTCTCGGACGGCTGGCGGCCACGGAATTCGATCACGTAGACGTGGCGGCCGCGCGAGGCCTTGCCCCGCGAGGGGAAAACCGGACCGACGGAATAATCGCTGATCTGCAATCCGGCATTGGCGGCGGCGCCGAGGAGGGCCTTGGCGATTTCTTCGGGCGTCAGATGCTCGCCGAAGGCCGACAGATATTCCGAAATGCGTCCCGTGACCTTGATGCGCGGCGGATCGAGCGAGACGAGGCGAACCGTATCGCCGAGGATATAGGCCCAAAGCCCCGCATTGTTGGAAAGAACGAGCGCATAATTACGCCCGATCTCGGCGTTCCCGATCCAGTGCCGTGTGGGATCGGGTCGCCCAAGCTCCTCCACCGGCACGAACTCGAAGAAGAGACCGTTGTCGAGGAAGAGGCGCAGACCATCCTCCGGTGCTTCGTCGGAAAGCGCGATAAAACCTTCGCTTGCCGGATAGACCTCGCGCAACTCCGCGTGGCTGCCCTCCATCCATTCGGCAAAGGCCTCCCGGTAAGGGCCAAAATCCACGCCGCCATGGCTGACGAGCTCGAGGTCGGGATAGATCTCGACGAGCCGCCTCTTGCCGGTGATCTTGGCGAGTTCCTCAAAGAAGAGAAGCATCCAGCTCGGGATGCTGGCGATGCTGCGGATCGGCTCCGACAGCGAAGCGCGCGCCATCGCCTCGGCCTTGTGCGCCCAGTCGGTTTCGCGCGCCAGTTCCGGATCGGGAAAGACGAAGCTTGCCAGAAGCGGTGGCACTTCGAGGCGGGCTATGCCGGAGAGATCGCCGCTCACGACACCACTGCCATGGTCTTCGAGGGCCGTCGTGCCGCCAAGCACGAAATTCTTGCCGGCCATGACGCGGCTCTGCGGCCGGTCGGCGACGTGATGGACGAGAAGATCGACGGCGGCGCGATTGTTGGAGCGCGCCATCTGATGGCTGATCGGGATATATTTGACGCGCCCCGTCGACGTTCCGGACGTCACGGCGAGGTTTGCGATCTGGTCGGGCCAGGTCAGGCCTTTGAGAACGGGGAAGGCGGCCTGCCAGTATTCGGCCCAAAAGTCCTCGTAGCGGCGGAGCGGCACGCGGGCTTGAAAATCTTCAACCGACCGGATCTCGTCAAAGCTGTGGGCCTGACCGAAACGCGTCTCGCGGGCATGGCGTGTGAGCGCGAGCAATTGCCGGCTCTGGACCTCGTGCGGGTGTTGCCGCGAAAGCTGAGAAAGACGGTGGCGCGCATAGATGCGCAAAAGGGGAGTGGCGTCGAGCATTGCTGCGCGCTGCTTACAGCCGGCCGCCGCCAGAGTGTACCCGAAATTTGCCTGGGCGCGGCCTTCGCCGAGACATATGCCCGCTTTCTCGTCCGCTCACGCGTCGATTGGGAGCGGCGGGCCTGCTGCTCCGCGGCGGACCCATCGCCGCCGCGGAGCCAGAGCATGGCCTATTGCAGGCTTATTTGGACCATTCGTCGAGGGACTCGATCTGGTCCTTCGTCATGTTGATGATGATCTTGTCGTTGTGGATGCGGGCATCGGTGAGCGGGATGACGACATTGCGCTCGCCGATTCCCAGGAAGCCGCCGACATCGGTGACGACTGCCATGGAGGATCCGTCGCCGGAGGCGAGAATCTCATCCACGTCGCCGATCTCCTCGCCGTCCTGGCCCACGATCTCCATGTCGTCGAGATCGCCGACCGTGTAGGTCGGGGGATCGACCGGGATGTTGACGGCCATATCTTCGTCGTCGACCTCGACCCAGGCGCCTTGCGCGAAAGCGATGCCCGTCGCCAGCAAGACGGCGGCAGAGGACATGGCGGCGAGTTTGATTCTCATGAATGGTTCTCCACGGGTGTCGGGCTTTGCCCTTCGAATGATACTAGGACGAACGGTCGGGACGCGCTTTTGTTCAATGCCAGGAGCGCGGATCTCTGCGGCTGAGGGGCGCATCTCGGTTATGGAACGGCTCAGCCTCTGATCGAGCGGCCCGCATCCCCTCGCGCCAAAAGTGCGGCGCGGGCGCTCTTTCTTGATCAGCCTCAGGCAATTAGAAGGAGCGATGCGCTGCCGGCGGGGATCCCGTCGTCTTCTCCTTTGCAGCCAGGCGGACAATCAATGGCAAATTCCATCTTCGGTGCGCTCGACACCACCATCTTCGAAACCATGTCGCGCATGGCGGCCGAGGCCGGCGCGATCAATCTCGGTCAGGGATTCCCGGAAGGGCTTGAGCCGGAGGAGGTGGTCGAGGCTGCAATCGCCGCCCTGCGCTCAGGTCCGCACCAATATCCACCGATGGCCGGTCTGCCGGCTCTGCGCCAGGCTGTCGCGGAAAATGCCAGGCGTTTTCTCGGCCTCAGCGTCGATTGGGAAAAGGAGGTTCTCGTCACCTCCGGTGCGACGGAAGCGCTGGCCGACGCCTTCTTCGGGCTTCTGGAGCCGGGCGACGAGGTGATCGTCTTCGAGCCCGCCTATGACAGCTATCAGCCGATCATCCGCCGGGCCGGTGCGGTGCCCGTGCCGGTGCGCATCGCCCCGCCCGATTGGGGCCTGCCGTTTGAACGCCTCGAAGCGGCGATCACGCCGAAGACGCGCGCCTTCATTCTCAACACGCCGTGGAATCCGATCGGCCGGATCCTGGGTGAGGAGGAGTTGCGCTTCCTCGCCGATCTCATGCTGAAGCACGATCTCGTGGCGATCTGCGACGAGGTCTACGAGCATCTTATCTTCGACGGCCGGCAGCATCGCACGCTCTTTGCCCTGCCGGAGGTGCGTGACCGCGTGGTGCGCATCGGCTCCGCCGGCAAAACGTTTTCGGTCACGGGCTGGAAAGTCGGCTACATCACCGCGTGCGAAACGCTGTTGAAGCCGATCATGCGGGCGCATCAATTCATGACGTTTACGACGCCGCCGGCGCTGCAGGCTGCCGTCGCCTTCGGGCTCAATCTGCCGGATGAATATTTCGACGGGTTGCGTACCGAACTTCAGGGGCGCCGCGATCTTCTGGTCGGTGGTTTGCGCGCCGCCGGTTTCGAGGTCGAGAATGTCGAGGCGACCTATTTCGCCATTGCGGCGACCGGCGAGGCGGAGCCCGACGACGTCGCCTTCTGTCGGGCGATGACCTTCGAGGCGGGCGTGACGGCGGTGCCGCTCTCCGCCTTCTACGGCAAGGGCGACATGCGCTCGCATATCCGTTTCTGCTTCGCCAAGCGCGAGGAAACCTTGCGCGCGGCCGTCGAACGGATCGTCGCCTGGCGGGAGAAGCGGGAAAGGCTGGCCGCCGTCGGCTAGGTCATTTGCTGGTGTCGGCTCCGCGAATGGCGGCGGCGATGCGCATCGCCGCCACATGCTCCGCCACATCGTGAACGCGCACGATCGCAGCACCCGCCAGCGCCGCCACGACATTTGTGGCAAGCGTTCCGGCGAGGCGGTCGGTCTCGTCGGCACCCGCGACTTTGGCGATGAAGGATTTGCGCGACGTTCCGGCAAGCAGCGGCAGACCCAGCGTCTGCAATTCGCCGAAGCGTGCGAGAAGCTGAAGGTTCTGCTCTGGCGATTTGCCGAAGCCGAATCCCGGATCGAGAACGATTCTGTCTTCGGCGACGCCGGCCTCGTGAGCCACGTCCAGGGCACGCCGGAAGAAGGCGATACAGCCCGCGACCGGATCGATCTCCATCGGCTTGGCCGAGCCGAACAGTCCCTGATTGTGCATGGCAATGACGCCGGCGCCGGTGCGTGCGGCGACTGCAGCCATCTCCGGATCGCCGAGAAGGCCGCGCACATCGTTGAGGATTTGCGCGCCGGCCGAGACTGCGGCTTTGGCGACTTCGGCCTTCATGGTGTCGACGGAAACGAGAATGCCGTTTGCAGTCAGGGCCTCGAGGACGGGGAGGATGCGTCGGATCTCCTCGTCGGCTGCGACCGGCTCGGCATTGGCGCGGGTCGATTCCCCGCCGACGTCGAGAATCGCCGCGCCTTCGTCATGAAGTCGGAGCCCGTGTTCGATCGCGGCTTCGGTGCGAAAGAACTGCCCGCCGTCGGAGAAGGAATCGGGCGTCACATTCACGATTCCCATGACGATCGGCACACGCGCATCCCCCGCCTTGCGCCAGGATCTGAGGAGGCTCGCAAAGCCGGCCCCGACACCATCGGTGAAGGGCTGGGCGCGCGCGGGCGAGGCAGAGTGTGTCATTTGTGTGATGGTACACTCAGCCGGCGTGCAGGCAAGACATCGTGTCGCGGGTCTTGGCGATTTCCCCGCGCCAGCGAGCTTCCTCGGGGGTGGTTCTCCCCGCTGCGTGGCGGTTCAGGGGAGCCGCGTCCCCCAGAAGAAATTCTCGTTGGCGAGAATACGTCCGGCCGCACCCGTGGGGAAAATCTTCGGGCTGACCGTATCGCCGACGGCAAGCTTGAGGAGGGCGGTCACCTGCACCTGGGTTTCGCCGGAGACGAAGGCGGCATCGCCCGTCGTGCCGATCGTGTCGGCGGCCGGTGACGTGCCGTTGACGGAGAGCCCGACCTGCAGCTTCGAGGGGGTGCCGGCACCCGCCTCAAAAGTGCCTGCGAGCCCGAAAAGATAAATCCCGTCGCTCGGAGCCGTGAAGGTCAGGACGTTGTTCGCGATGATGGCGGCGAGCTGATCGTTGTGGCGGAAATTGCTGAAGAGCATGTCCCGCCAGGCGCCCGCCGCATAATTCTGGCCGTAGTTCAAGTACGCGCTGAAACGGGCATTCGCCGGCATGGTGACGGCGCCGCTTTCGCGATCGAGGACGAGGCCGGTGTGATAGGTCGACCCGTCAGGTGAGACTTTGAGGGTGAAATCGTCTGAGCCCAAAAGACCGAAGAGGGCCCGGGCCGAATAGTCGCTCTGGAAGGTGAAGCCGCCATCGCCCCCTGCAGTCGCCTTGTTGAGGGCAACGCGCATGTCGCCGCTGCCCGGGGTCACATCGTCGTGGCTGAAGAGAACGGCATCGGATTTGACGGCGAGGCGGTTGCTCGTCTCCGAACCCGTATTGATGCCGAGACAGGGCAGGGTCTCCGGCGGTTCGGCAGTAAGCGCCACCCAGGCAACGCCGTCGAAGACGAGCGGCAGCATCTCGTCGATCGACAGCGCGAGGAAGCCGGGCTTCGGCGTGTAGAATGTCCACGCGCCATCCTGGAACGCGGCGATGTCGTTGTCGTGGCCGGACCAGTCGCCACCTGCCGATCCGGCTCCCGGCGCCGCAACGATATAGCGGGCGCCGGGAGCCGGATCGGCCGGCGGGGCGGTGAGGTCGCGGCGCGTGATGGCGAGCTGCACCAGCGTATCGAGCATCCGGAGCGCTTCGTTGTGCGTGACATGCTTCTGCGCCTGTGCGGAAACGATCGTCGGAAGGGAGAGATTTTCTGTGTCCATCGTCGCCATCCCTGGGTTGGCCTGAAACCGAAGGACGTCCAAGCTAATCGCGGTGGATGCGCCGGGGATAAGTCGACAAACTCGGAGCGCGGCATGAGCCCTCTGAGGATGAGGATGCAATGAAGCTGAACGAGCCAGAACATGACGCGCCGGCCGATGCCGTGGCGCGCCGGGATGTCGAACCGGTCGTCTGCTATCCGACGGCGACGTTGCCGCCTGTCGATCTCAAGGCCTATCGCGCCGCGCGGGGCGGGTGGACAAAAATCGCAGAAACGCTGGTGCCGCCGCGCGATGCCCGCACATTCACCGTCCCGGCGGGGCATTTCTTCCGCATCGTTTCGGTGGAAGGCCCGCAGGTCGGCGATCTCAACCTCTGGCACGAGGCGGATCTCACCGAGCGCTTCTATTCCGGCAAGACGCGCGCGCTCCACGGCACGCATCTGTCGACCGGAGATCGGCTGTGGTCATGCCTGCCGTTTCTGCGGCCGATGGCGACGATCACCGATGATACGCTCGACTGGTACGGTTTCGACCGCTTCGGCGGGTCCGTCCATGATGTCATCGGCACGCGCTGTGATCCTTATACGAACCGGCTTTTGTCCGGCGGCGACTATCATTTCTGCTGCCATTCCAATCTCATCCGTGCGCTCGCGCAAGCGGCAGGGATCGATCTCGACGAGGCGGAGCGGCATGTGCACGACGTCCTCAACGTCTTCATGTGCACGGGTTTTGCGCGCGACACCGGGCAGTATTTCATGAAGGCGACGCCGGCTCGGCCGGGCGATTATCTGGAGTTTTTCGCCGAGATCGACCTGCTGGGTGCGCTTTCTGCCTGTCCGGGCGGCGATTGTTCGAGTGAGCATTCGAGCGATGCCGCGACCTGCCATCCGCTTCTTGTCGAAGTCTACGAACCCGCGAACGAGCCGCAGGGGTGGCGGCCGGCCGAGCCGAACGCCTACAGCCGACGTCACGGCATGTGAGGCGCTGCCGCCTCACAAGCTCCCGGGAGCATGCGTCTGGAGCGAACGGCGCAGCGTCTGCACGAATTCGATGGCGAGCTTCGAGCGGATGCGGTGCCTCGGCCATAGCGTCCAGACATTGAGATAGACCGGCGGCGTGAGCGGCCGTGCCACGACTGCATCGCCAAAAGCGAGCGGGGTGAACGGATCGACGATGGTGGTGCCGAGCCCGTTGGCGACGAAGGCGCAGGCGCTGTCGGAATGGCGCGTTTCGATCTGATCGTGACGCCCGACGCCGAGGTCTGAAAACATCTTTTCGATGGCGAGGCGCTCCGGATCGAAAGCGTCGAGTGAGATGAAGGGTTCGTTGCGCAGATCGTAGAGACGGATGCGCTCCGCCGAGGCGAGGCGATGACCGGCCGGAACCACGCAGACCCGTTCGAGGCGGTGGAGATGTTCCGTTTCGATCGCGGCATCGTCGGATTGCAGGATCGAGATGCCGACATCGATTTGCTGCGCCGCCGCGGCGAGAATCACCTGGCGCGACGCGGTTCCCTGCAGCGAGAGTTTCACGCCCCCGCGATCATGCAGAAAGCTCGACAGAACGCGCGGCAGATAGCGGGAGGCGAGCGCCGGAAAGGAGGCGATCGCCAGATGGCCCGCCACCCGATCGCGGATATTCGATGAGGCGCGCTTGATCTCGTCGATGCCGACGAAGACGCGCTCGGTGGTCTGATGCAGCTGACGGGCTTCTGGTGTCGGCGTGATACGCCCGGCGCTGCGGGTGAAAAGGGGATAGCCGCAGGAAGCTTCCAGGGCGGCGATCGTCTTCGTGACGCCAGGTTGTGAGATGTTGAGCGCCGCCGCAGCCCCGGTCATCGAACCGGCCTCGATCACCGCACGGAAGACCTCGATCTGCCGAAAGTTCATGAATGCATCCAATAACTACAGGTTATCGGAGCATGGGAAGACGATATTTGCAAGCTGCCCGAACACTATTTCAGGATGGAATTACGCTAATAATGAGGAGCAAAGACGCTCCCATGACGATGTGAGAGGCGATAACCGGAAAATGACGGAAAGCAGCTGGACCGAAGTGGAAATCCTGGAGCGCCTGCGCAGTGTCGAGTCGGGCGCGGTAACCGATGCCCTCGTGCGTCTCGGCCTGAGCGGCTGGATGGACGGCGTCCTCCCGCTCGGCGAGGCGAACCGGCTGGTCGGGCGGGCCCGCACCGTCAAATACGCTCCGAAGACCGGCGCGACCAAAGCCAAGACCAACATCTATTCCGCCATCCGCAGCACGCCTGAGGGACGTATCCTCGTGCTCGATACAGGTTGCGCAGACACCTGGATCCTGGGCGAGAACGTGGCTCATGCAGCCTTCTTCCAGGGGCTCGGAGGCATCGTTTCCGATTCTCTGGCGCGTGATGCGGCCCTCATCCGTGAAATGGATTTCCCGGTCTTCACGCGTGGTATCTCGGCCCGCCCCCCGGCCATCGTTCTCGTCGATGTCGACGTTCCGGTGGAATGTGCCGGCGCGCGCGTCTGCCCCGGTGATTATCTCGTCGCCGATGCCGACGGCGTCGTCGTCATTCCGCAGGATTTCATCGACGCCGTCCTCGTCGAGATCGCGGATATCGAGCAGCTCGAGCGCGACCAGGAAGCTGCGCTCGCATCCCAGGCCCCGCTGGAAGTGATCGAAGATCTCCTCCGGCGCAAAAAGATCCGCAAAAGCGGTCGTCCATGAGCATATTCAAGAGGAAAGGAACTCTTATGCACCTCAAGTCCAGTCTGGCGGCTTTGGCCCTCGCGGCCTCCTCGCTCGCCATTTTCGCCTCTCCGTCCTATGCGGAATATCCTGAGAAGCCGGTCGAGATGATCGTGCCTTACGGCGCGGGCGGCAGCACCGACGTTCTCGCGCGTCTCATCGCCGAGTATGGCGAAAAATATCTCGGCCAGCCGATGGTGGTAGTGAACCGGCCGGGCGCCGGCGGCCAGATCGGCTTTGCCGCGATCGCCAGCGCTAAGCCCGACGGCTACACGATCGGCTGGATCAATTCCGGCATTCTGACGAGCCCGATCGTGCGTCCTGATGTGACCTTCAACATCGACACCTTCGATTACGTCGCCAATATCGTGACCGATCCGGGGGTGCTTGCGGTGGCCGGCACCTCCGATTACGCCTCCCTCGAGGACTTCCTTGCGGCGGCGAAGGAAAAGACGCTCACCGTCAGCCACGAAGGCGTCGGCGGCGGTGATCATCTGGCGGTTCTGCAGCTGGAAAGTGAAGCCGACGTCGAATTCAATCTGGTTGCCTTCAACGGCGATGCCGAAGCCAAAGCCGCGCTTATGGGCGGCCATATCGATGCCATCGAAGGCAACGTCTCCGAGCAGGTGGAACTCGTCGAGGACGGTCAGCTGAAGCCGCTCGTCGTGTGGGATTCCAAGCGCAATGCGGATCTGCCGGATACCCCGACCGGCAAGGAACTCGGCTACAACATCGTCGCCTCTTCCTCGCGTGGTCTCGGCGCACCGAAGGGCATGGACGAGGATGCGCTCACCAAGCTGCGGGATGCGATGGTGAAGGTGACCGAAGATCCTGATTTTCAGGCCGACCTGAAGAAGCTCAACATGCCTCTCGACGTCCTGGTGGGTGACGATTATCGCGCCTTCATGCAGGAGCAGGACGAGGGCTATAAGAAGCTCTGGGCCGAAAGCCCGTGGCAGTAAGCTCCTGGCGATTTCAGGCGCAATGAAACGCGATACATGGATAGCGATCGCCGTCATGGCGATCGCAGCCTTCGCCGCCTGGGACGTCTACGGCCTCAAGCGGGGCGCGGCGCTCTTTCCCCTGTTGATGAGCGCTGCGCTCTTTCTGGGCGGTGCCGTTCTCTTCGTCTCGAGCCTGCGTCCGCGCAAGGTGACGGGCGAGGTTACAGAGGAAGGCTCTGAAACCGACGAAGCGCCGAAGCGCGTCTGGTTGCCGCTCGTGGAAGTGGTGGTCCTGACGGGAGTGTTCGCCGTCGCGATGCCGTGGATCGGCTTTTATCCGGCGACCTTTGTCTATCTCGCCGTCTTCTTCGCGCTTCGCTCGGAGTTGAGCCGACCGGTGGGACTAGCCGTGGCCGTTGCCATGACCGGGCTGATCTACGTCATCTTCTCGCTGCTTCTCGCGGTTCCGACGCCGGTCGGTCCGCTCGCCGCTTATTTTTAATCCCTGATCCCGACGGAACTGAGCGTATGGAAGCGATCCTCGCGGCAGCCGCCAATATTTTCGACCCTTCGACCCTGCTGGTCCTGGCGATCGGCACCGTGGTCGGGCTGTTCGTAGGCGCGTTGCCGGGCCTGTCTTCCACGATGGGCGTCGCGCTCTGCATTCCCATCACCTTCGGCATGGACCCGGCGAACGCGCTCGTGCTCCTTGGAGCGATCTATACGAGCTCGGTCTTCGGCGGTTCGATTACCGCCATTTTGTTGCGCACGCCCGGCACCGACGCCTCCATTGCCACGACCTTCGACGGTTATCCGATGGCCCAGCGCGGGGAGGGGGCACAGGCGATCGGTATGGCGCTGGTGGCCTCCCTCATCGGCGGCGTATTCTCCGTCTGCGTCCTCCTCTTCGTGGCACCGCCGCTGTCGCGTCTGGCGCTCCTCTTCGGGCCGCAGGAATACGTCTATCTGACGATCTTCGGGATGATCTCCATCCTCGGCGTCTCGGGGGGCAATCCCACGAAAGCCTTCATCAGCGCCGCTTTGGGGCTGTTGCTGGCGACGGTCGGCTTCGATCTTTTCACCGGATATCCGCGGCTCACTTTCGGCCAGGACGAACTCTTCGAAGGCGTGCCGCTGCTTCCGGCCCTCATTGGCATCTTCTCCGTCTCGCAGGCGATCTCGCTGTGCACGGGCGAGGCCGATATCGGCGCCGGCAATATGATCAAGACGAAGGGCCGGACGCTGCCTGCCTGGTCGGTCATCCGGCGCTGCGGACGCACGCTCTTCAAATCCTCCCTCATCGGCTCCGCGATCGGCATTCTCCCGGGAGCTGGCACCAGCGTCGCCGCCTTCATCAGCTACGACGAGGCGCGCCGGCGCTCCAAGACGCCGGAAGCCTTCGGCAAGGGTGAAATCGAGGGCGTCGCGGCGCCCGAGGCAGCCAACAACGCCGTGACTGGCGGCTCGCTCGTGCCGGCGCTCACGCTCGGTATCCCGGGCAACGCCGTCACCGCGGTCTTCATCGGCGGATTGACCATCCATGGTCTCGTGCCGGGGCCGCGGCTTTTCACCGATCACGCAGAGATCGTCTACACGCTGATCTTGTCGCTCTTCCTGGCGAACCTCGCCTTCGCGGCCTTGGGTTTGTTCGCGGCGCCCTGGGTGGCGCGCGTCGTCAAGGTGCCGAGCGCCGTGCTCGGACCGACCATCATCGTCTTCAGCGTCATCGGCTCCTATGCGCTGCGCAACAGTCTCTTCGATGTCTGGCTGGTGCTCGGCTTCGGCGTCCTCGGCTATTTCATGGAGCGCTGGCGTATTCCCGGCGCGCCGCTCGTCATCGCGCTCGTGCTCGGTCCGATCCTGGAGACCAACCTTCGTCGTTCGCTGCAGATCTCCGGCGGCGACTGGATGATCTTTTTCACGAGCCCACTCTCCTACGCGATCATGGCGCTGATCGTCTTGACGCTCGCCTATCCGATCTTCGCACGCCGACAGCAGAGAAAGCGCGAGCAAGACGCAAGCTAGCGCTCTCCCCGTCGCCTTTCTTTTCCAAGCATCCAGAGAGAATCCATGAACAAGATTTCTTCTCGTATGGCAGCTGTTCTGCCTTCGGCGAGCAGCGCCGCCTCCGCCCGTGCGCGTGAGCTCAAGGCGGCTGGCCGCGACATCATCAATCTTTCGGTGGGCGAGCCGGATTTCGATACGCCCGAGCATATCGTCCGCGCGGCGAGCGCGGCGATGGCCTCCGGCAAAACGCGTTACACGAATGTCGATGGCACGCCTGAGCTGAAGGCCGCCGTCATCCGCAAGTTCAAGGACGAGAACGGGCTCGATTTCGCGGCCAATCAGATCGTTGTCGGGACCGGCGCCAAGCAGGTGATCTTCAACGTGCTTCTGGCGACGCTCGATGCCGGCGACGAGGTCATCATCCCGGCGCCGCATTGGGTCTCCTATCCCGACATGGTCCGGATCGCAGAAGGCACGCCCGTCGTCGTCGAATGTCGGGCGGAAGACGGCTTCAAGCTGTCCGCCGAAACGCTAAAAGCCGCGATCACCGAAAAGACCCGCTGGCTCGTTCTCAACTCGCCCTGCAACCCGACCGGCGCGGTCTATGGCGAGGCCGATCTGCGAGCGCTCGCCGATGTGCTTTTGGACCATCCCCAGGTCGGCGTTTTGAGCGACGACATCTACGAGCACATCGTTTTCGGCGAGACGTCGTTCCGTTCGATCGCGGCGGTGGAGCCGCGGCTTCTGGAGCGCACGGTCGCCGTCAATGGCGTTTCCAAGGCCTATTGCATGACCGGCTGGCGGCTCGGCTATGGCGGGGGCCCGGCCGAGGTGATGCGCGAAGTGCGCAAGCTGCAGTCGCAAAGCACCTCCTGCGCCTCTTCGATCAGCCAGGCTGGAGCGCTCGCGGCGCTCGAAGGCCCGCAAGATCATCTCGAGAGCCACCGCGCCGTCTATCGCCGGCGCCGCGACCTCGTTCTGCCGAAACTGGTCGAAGCCGGCCTCACCTGCGAGGCGCCCGACGGTGCGTTTTATATTCTCGCCGGGTGCCAGAAATTCCTCGGCATGACCTCTGCGGCTGGCACGAAGATCGAGACCGATGCCGACTTCACCCGCGTCATCCTGGAAGAGGGTGAGGTGGCGATGGTTCCGGGCTCGGCCTTTGGAGCGCCTGGTTATGTGCGGCTGAGCTTTGCCGTTGACGACGACAGGCTGATGGAAGCAGCGAGCCGTATTGCCCGCACCTGCGCAGCGCTTCGCGTCTGAAGGCAAGGTCCTGCGAAGATGTCGGAGGGGCCTCTTTTCGTCCTCTCCGGTGTGCTCGAAGAGGTTGGCGCGGGTTGGTTCGTCGAGACGAGCGGTGTTGCCCCCACAGACGCCCTGTCCCGACATGGCCCGCGCCGACGCCGGCATTTAGGTGGAGGGCTGGCTGCCTGCCTGCTTTCGCTTCCGCCGCGCCCTATTGCTGTCGACGAGCTGCCCACATCGAGGCGCCTTGGACACGAGCTCGCCAGGCCCGCTGGGCGGCACGCATTTACGTCACCTACCTCCAGTGACTGGACAGGATCAGCGCGGGCTGATTAGTCTATACAAAAGAGCGCCGGTCGATCGGCGCTGTGTCTCGGCACCGACTGCTCTTGGGATGGCCGCCTGGATCGTCTTCGGCCGTTGCAGGCCTGTGCGGGAGACGGTCCGTGCCATGCACCTGACGGAGTGATTGTGAGATGTCCGAGAATACTGCCTTTTATGCTGCGCTTGAGAACCAGTTTCTGACGTATGAAGAGCTCGCCGCCGTGCCCGTCGAGGACAATGGTGAGGCGATGGTCGCCATCGGAGATGGCTTTTCCGGGAAGGTCTTCATTACCGACAGGCGCATGACGGCCTATACCGGCGAAAACATCTACGTGCGGTCAGGCCTCGTGCCGATGTTGGAGCGGGCGCAGCAGGAGCTGAAGAGCATTCTGCCCGGCTGTTCTCTGGAGGTGGTTTACGGCTATCGCCATCTCGACATCCAGAATGCCAAATTCGAAGCGCATAAGGAACGTCTGCTCAAAGAGGATCCGACGCTCTCCGGAACCGCATTGAAGGAGGCGGTTCACCGCTTTTCTGCGGTACCCGAGGTGGCTGGCCATCCGACGGGCGGTGCGGTCGACGTCCGGATCAAGGATTCGAGCGACGAAAAGCTGCCGATGGGTACCGAAGTCGCCGAATACGCGATGGACACCTATACGTTTTCGCCCTTCATCGCCAAGGAGGCTTGGCGCAACCGTCAGCTTCTCAGGTGTTGCATGCTGCGCGCCGGCTTCGCCCCGTTCGATGGTGAATGGTGGCATTTTTCGTTCGGCGATCGCGAATGGGCGAAATATTACAATCAGCCCAAGGCAATTTACTCGCAGCTTCGTTTCACATCGGAAGATGCGACGGGTGAGGCTCTTACGGGCGCTGCGGCGGCCTGACACGGAGCTGAATTTCCCCGGAATGGCCGCTCTCTGGGCGGCCATTGGCTTGTCTGAAAGAGATGCCCGCCTGATTTGGCTCTGACGGGGTGGACGGGACGTCGCATGGTGAACGAGTCGCCTGTTTTTTGGGCGTAGGTTTGCACACCATTCGCGCTTGACCGACCAACGTCATCTAAATTGTATAGACAATATAAAAGCCAATTCAGCCTTGGGGAAGATTGATGTTCCGCTCGTTAGCCTCGGCAGGCATTTCTGCTCTGCTCTTCGCCTTCACGGCCGTGGGTGCGGCCAATGCTCAAGATGCTCTGGAGAGAGCCAAGGCAGCCGGTGTGTTGCAAGTGGCGACGGAAGAGCAGTTTCCGCCCTATGACTTCATCAAAGGCGGCGAGCATGTCGGCTACAACGTCGATATCTTTGCCGAGCTTGGCAAGGAACTCGGCCTTGAGATCGCTTATACCGACCTGCCTTGGTCGAGCGTGCTGCCGGGGCTCGAAGCGGGCAAATACGACGTCGTCGCCGGTCCCGCCGCCATCACGGCCGAGCGGCAGAAGCGCTTTCGCTTTCTCATCCCGATCGATCAGAGCCAGACCTCGATCATGAAGCGGAAGGGCACGGAAAAAATCATGAAGTCCGCCGATATCGCAGGCCTGACGATCGGTGCCCAGCGCGCGGCCAATCCGATGACCGACCTCAAGGCTTATGCCGAAACGCTCGATCCGGCGCCGACCATTAAAGAATATGTCGACTACAGCCAGGCCTACGCCGATCTCGCGGCCGGGCGTCTCGACGGTGTCGCCAACGGCTCTACGAACGTCCTTTATACCGCCGCGCAGCGTCCGGGCGTCTTCGAAGTCGTGCTGCCGGGCTTTGGCGAACTTCACTACTCAAGTTTCCTCGGACGCAAGGATGAGGATTCCAAGACACTTCTCGACGCGCTCGATGAGGCGCTGCTGACGATCGAGAAGGACGGCCGCATGGCGAAAATCCAGACGAAATGGTTTGGTCAGCCGGTCGAGCTCCCGACGGAAGTCCCGACCCCGTAATGGCGCTGGAGGGACGCTTCGGTGCGAACTGCCGCGGCTCGCTGGCAAATGGCCGTGGGCCGCAGGCGCGCTGGAGCGAGGGAGGTTGCAGTGACTTCAGGCTTTTCCCTCGTCCGACCTTTCAGCCGACCCGGATCCGCTCATGCCTGATTTCGTGCCGCCGATCGTGGTTGAGGCGTTACCGGTGCTTATCCGGGGCGCCGAAGCGACGATTTTCTACGCCGCCGGGTCTGTCGCGATCGGCTTCGTCATTGCCGTCGGCGTGTGCGCGATGCGGCTATCGAAGTCGCCGCTTCTGTTTGCTGCCGGCACCTTTTATGTCAGCCTCCTGCGCGGCATCCCGCTTCTCGTTCAGCTCCTCATCTCCTATTACTGCCTGCCGCTTGTCGGAGTGAACATTTCGCCGATGCTGTCGGCGCTTCTGACACTTGCGGTGTGCACCGCCGCCTATATGGCGGAGATCCTGCGCGGCGGCTTTCTCGGCATTTCACCGGGCCAGGTGGAGGCCGCCCAGATGGCAGGCCTCAGGGGCTGGCAGATCCTTCTCTATATCGAAGTGCCGCAGGCCGTGCGCCTGACTCTGCCCTCGCTCCTCAATGAAGTCGTCAACATGGTGAAAGCGTCGTCGCTCATCTCCGTCGTTGGCGTGCTCGATCTGACTCGCGCGGCGCAGAACGTCGCCTCCAGTACCTACCAACCGTTGCCCGTCTATCTGATGGCCGGTGCCATTTATTTCGTCATCACCTTTTCGGTGGCGCGGCTCGGCGGTGTGTTGGAGCGTCGGCTGAGCCTGCAGGGGCGACGCTGATGTTCGACTTTTCCGTCCTCACTGATCATGCAGTCGAAATACGCAACGGCATTGTTCTGACGCTCGAACTGTGGGTTGCCGGCTCGGTGATGGGCTTCGTGCTCGGTCTCACTCTCGCGGTCCTTCAGGTCTATGCCGGCCGCCCTGCCTATCGGCTCGTCGCCGCCTATGTCGCCATCTTCCGCGGCACGCCGTTCCTCATACAGCTCTTCCTGCTCTATTACGGCGGCCCGTCGATCGGCCTCATGCTGACCCCGATCCAGGCCGGGGCGATCGGGCTCACGCTTTACGGCAGTGCCCAGTTCGTCGAGATCTTTCGGGCGGGCTTCCAGTCCGTGCCGCATGGCCAGATCGAGGCTGCGCGCATGTCGGGGCTCTCGCATCTCCAGATCGTCCAGCACATTCAATTGCCGCAGATGATGCTGATCATCCTGCCCTCGATCGTGAACCTCCTCGTCATCCTGACCAAGGAGACGGCGCTTCTCTCAGTCATCTCGATCCCGGACGTGACGGCGGTTCTGCAAGGCATCGGCTCATCGACCTACGCCTTCAGCGAGACATTGTTCGCGCTCGCTGCCTTCTACTGGATCCTCCTGGAATGCGTGACCACGCTCGGACGTTGGGCGGAACGCCGGGCGGGGCGCTATCTGGCGCGATGAAAGGAACCTCATGACACGCGACACGGCCCCATCCGCCGGCACACCGATCATCAAGGTCTCGGGTCTCACGAAGAAGTTTGGTGAGCTTGAGGTGTTGAAGGGCGTGTCCCTGGCGCTCCGGCGTTCCGAGGTGACCTGCATCATCGGCCCCTCCGGATCGGGAAAGAGCACGCTGTTGCGCTGCATGGCTTTCCTTGAAAGCTACGATTGCGGCCGGGTGGAAATCGAAGGGCGCCTTCTCGGCTATGTCGAAAAGGGGGAGAAACGCCTTCCGGCGAACAATCGCCAGATCGCCGAGGTGCGCAGGAATGTCGGCTTCGTGTTCCAGCACTTCAATCTGTGGCCGCATATGACGGCGCTGCAGAATGTGGCGAAGCCTTTGACGCTTGCAGCCGGGCTCGGCCGCAAGGAGGCGCGCGAGCGCGCGGTGGCGGCGCTGGAAAAGGTCGGGCTCGGCGCGAAGCTCGACGAATATCCCGCCCAGCTCTCCGGCGGCCAGCAACAGCGCGTCGGCATCGCCCGCACGCTTGCCAAGGAGCCGCACATCATCCTCTTCGACGAGCCGACCTCGGCGCTCGACCCGGAGATTGTCGGCGAGGTTCTGCAGGTGATGCGCGATCTCGCAGACGAAGGCATGACCATGGCCGTGGTCACGCACGAAATGGGCTTTGCCGCGCAGGTTGCCGACCGCATTGCTTTCATAGACGAGGGTGTGATCGCGGCCGAAGGCCCGCCGCGTGAGGTTCTGCTGAGCCAGGACAATCCGCGCCTCATGCGCTTCTTGAAGAACTTCTTCGACCGCAACGTCTTCTGGGACCAGCCTGCGTAGATCCTCCCTTCCATGGCGACGCTACGACCGAGTGAGGCCGCGACACGCGCGTGCTATGCCTGCCGTCAGAGATGGAGGTTTGATGCACATGCACGATCTTGCGAAAAGGCCGAGCCTGCGTCTGGCAGGCCGGTTCGCGCTGGCGGCTCTGGCGCTCGCCGGACTGATCGGCACCGCGCAGGCGCAATCGGCGGAGGCGACGGTGGAGTTCCTGCTGGCCGGCGTGCGGCCGGGCGGCGAGTCGAAGCGTGTCGTCGATGAGGATGAGGCGGTGCGCACCGTCACGCCGACGGCCAAGGAAGGCGTCTGGCGCTTCCAATACGCACGCTCCTTTGGGCCCGACAAGACCTATGAAATGTCGCTCGATTACGAGCTCAAACAGGTCACGGCCTGCCGCTACGACCTCAAGATTCGCGGCAACGGCACGGTCGTGACGATGAAATACGATTTTTCCGGCGCGCACGATCTTGAGGTCCGCCATGACGAGAACCCGACACCGCCGGGAATGATCTCGATCGATGTCGTTGGCGCGGATGTGGAGCGCTGCGAGCCGCAAAAGGGCCATGCCTGCGAACATTTCGACGGCAACCGCTTCGGCTATGTCGCGGCGAGCGAAGACGAAATCCGCCAGGCATTCGCCCATTTCCAGGAGAATTACTGCCCGAAAAGCCCGTTCTAGGAACCGCCCGCGCCTCGTGCTGCAACAGCAGCGCGAGCGGGTTTTTGAACGAGCTGCCTCCGCATGCGGTTCAGGCAGCCATGCCTTGAACGATCTCGACGAAAGCCTCTGCGGCCCGCTTCACGCCGTCGCGTGTCACGTCGAGATGCGTGACGACACGCATGCGGTGCGGGCCTTCGACGCCGATGCGCATGCCTTTCTCCTGCAGTTTTGCGCCGATCGTGCCGGCATCGAGCCTCTCATCGAGCTCCAGAAACAGGATATTGGTGACGACATTCTCCGGGGAGAGGGTCACGCCATCGAGGCCGCGCACGATGTCGGCGAAGAGCCTTGCATTGGCATGATCTTCGGCGAGGCGATCGACATTGTGATCGAGGGCGTAGAGCCCAGCCGCGGCGAGGATTCCGGACTGGCGCATGGCACCGCCCAGCCGGTGCTTCCAATGCCAGGCTTCGGCGATGAAGTCTTTCGAGCCGGCGAGGACGCCGCCCACCGGACAACCGAGGCCTTTGGACAGATCGATCCAGGCGCTGTCGAAGCCGGCGGTGAAAGCCTTCGCAGGCGTGTTGGCGGCGACGACGGCGTTGAAGAGGCGCGCGCCATCCATATGCACGGCAAGCGAATGCTCGCGGGCGAGCGCGACGATGGCGGCAAGCTCGTCGACGGACCAGACCGCACCGCCGCCACGGTTTGTCGTCTGTTCGACCGCGACAACCCGGCTGCGCGGACGGCGCATCCGCGGCGCGCGAATATGCGCCGCCACGGCGGCTGCGTCGAAGATGCCGTTCGGCGTGGCGATGGTGTGGAATTGCGCGCCAGCAAGCGCGGAAGCGCCGGCCCCTTCAGAGCCAAAGACATGGGCGTTTTCTGCCGCGATGATCTCGTCGCCCGGCCGGCAATGGACGAGGAAGGCGATCTGGTTGCACATCGTCCCCGATGGCAGAAAGAGCGCGTCGTCCATGCCGAGAAGGTCGGCGATCCGTTCGCAAAGCTGAAGGACCGTCGGGTCCTCGCCGCGCTGCTCGTCTCCCGTTTCAGCCGCCATCATCCGGGCAAGCATGTCGCGGCTCGGGCGGGTGGATGTGTCGGAGACGAGGTCGATGGCGATCGCGGATGTCGCGGAGGTCGCAGAAGTCATTGTCTGGCTTTGCTCAAATGGTGCTGGAGGCGGTCGAACAGGCGCGCGACGTCCTCCTCGTTGTTGTAGAAATGCGCAGCGGCGCGCAGATGCCCGTCTTTTGCGGCAACGCGGATACCTTCCGCGGCAAGTTCCGTCTCCATCGCGTCGGCGGAAACGCCTCCGAGATCGAGGCTGACGATCCCGGCGCGTTCATGCCAGGGCCGGGGCGTGCGCACTTTGACGCCGATGCGGTCGGCCCCCTCAATGACGAGGTCGGTGAGCGTGTGCACCCGCTCTTCGATCGCGTGGAGGCCGATGGCGGCGATGAATTCCGCGGAACGGCGCTGAATGGCGAGCCCGAGAAAGTTCGGATTGCCATATTCGAAACGGTGCGCATCCGGCGCGTAGGCCGGATCGGCGACCGTGCGGTCGAGTGTGTCGAAAGAGTATTTTGCGGCAAAGGGGGGCTGGAAACGGTTGAGCGCCCGCGGCGCCACATACATGAGCCCGGCACCGGTGACGCTCATCTGTGCCTTGTGACCGCCGGCGGCGACGACATCGGCGCCGAAATCGTCGAGCCGTCGATCGAGGACGCCGAGCCCCTGGATCGCATCGACGACGAAGAGGATGTCCTGCGCCCGGCAGAATGCCGACAAGGCGTCGAGGTCGGCGCGCTGGCCGAGACCGTAGGCCACCCACGCGACCGAAAGGATGCGGGTGCGTGCATCGACGGCGGCCGTGAGGGCTTCCGTCGTGACCATGCCGGAGGGGTCGGCCGGGACGACGCGCACCTCGATGCCGCGATGGGCAAGCGGGCGCCAGGGAAAGGTGTTGTTCTCGTGTTCCGCCTCGGAGATGACGAGATTGTCGCCGTCGCGCCAGTCGAAGCCCTGCGCCACGATATTGATCGCTTCGGAGGTGTTTTTGACGAGCGCGATCGTCTCGGGGGCGGCCCCGAAGGTCGCTGCGACCTGGCGACGGGTCGCCTCCACACCGTCCATGGAAAAGGAATGGCGGCCGGCCTCGGAGGAGGCGATGTCGGCGAACCATTCATACGCAGCCTCTTCGGCCAAGGCCGGCAGCAGCGCTTTGCGAGCGATATCGAGGTAGGCAATCTTCTCGGTCGCCGGGAAGAGCCCGCGGATTTTCCGCCAGTTCGGCGTGCCGTCGGCAAGAAGAAGGGGCGAGGGGTGCTCGCCGACGAGGCCGGCTTCGGCTTTCGGATCGTTCATGAAGGTCGTAGGTCGCGTGGGATATCTGGCCGAGGAAGCCGCGAGCGCGGTCGGTGGCGGGGGCAGAGAAAAAGGTCTCTGGCGGGGCAGCTTCGACGATTTCGCCTTGATCCATGAAGACGACCAGATCGGAGACGCGACGGGCAAAACCCATCTCGTGCGTGACGACGATCATCGACTGGCCGGATTGGGCGAGCTCCTCCATGACGTCGAGGACCTCGTGCACCATTTCAGGGTCGAGTGCTGATGTCGGCTCGTCGAAGAGCATCACTTCCGGCTCCAGCATGAGAGCACGGGCGATCGCCACGCGCTGACGCTGGCCGCCGGAAAGCTGGCCAGGATATTTCCACGTCTGCGAGGTCAGCTGGACGCGCTCAAGCAGCCCCTTGGCTCGCTCCGTCGCTGCATCTTCCGGCTCGCCGCGCGCATAGATCGCGCCGAGCGTGAGATTGTCCATGATGGAGAGGTGGGGAAAGAGATTGAAGTTCTGGAACACCATGCCGGTGTGCCGGCGCGCCTCTGCGAGCCGTTCCGGTGTGCCGTCGAGCGTTGAACCGCAAACGGTGAGCGTGCCTTCCTGAAAACTCTCAAGCCCGTTGATGCAGCGGATCAGCGTCGATTTGCCGGAGCCCGACGGTCCGCACAGGACGATGCGCTCGCCGCTCGCGAGCCCAATCGAGACATCGCGCAGCACGTGGTGCTTACCGAACCATTTGTTGACCGCCTGCATGGTGACGACCAGGTTTTTTTGAGCCGTCATCGTCAGCGTTCCACCTTGCGGCCGCGCCGGGCGTTGGCCTGTTCCAGGGACCGGCCGTAAAGCGACATGCCGGAGCAGATGAGGAAGTAGAGCAGGAAGACGAAGAGATAGCCTTCGAGCCCGTAGCGTACCCAGTTCGGATCTTGCAGGGCGGCCTTGGTCGCGCCGAGCACGTCGAAGAGGCCGAGGATGGAGAAGAAGGTCGTGTTCTTGAACGCACGGATGATGTCGTTGAAGAGTGCAGGAATGGAGATCGCGAGCGCCTGCGGCAGCACGATCTTGCGCATGCGCTGCCAGTAGCGGAGGCCGAGCGCCTTGGCGGCTTCCTCCTGTCCGTCCGGCAGGGCCTGCAGGCCGCCGCGGACCACCTCTGCGGCATAGGCCGCGAAGAAGATGATCATGCCAATCTCTGCCCGCACGAGCTTATCGACATTGAGCTGGTCGGGCAGAAAAAGTGGCAGGATGAGCGCGGCGAAGAACAGGACGACGAGAAGCGGGATGCCACGCACGCATTCGATGGTGGCGACCGACAGGAAGCGGATCGCGGGCAACTGCGAGCGGCGTCCGAGTGCGAGCAGGATGGCAAGCGGCAGTCCGCCGGCGACGGTGCCGCCGAAGATCAGGAAGGTGAGGGGAAGCCCGCCCCAGAGATCCGTTCCGACATGCGGCATGCCGAAGATGCCGCCCTGCAGGAGCGCGATCGTGGCTATGAAGACGATGAGCCAGCCGAGAAGGCGCAGCGACACGGCGAAGAGGTTGGTGGCCGTCAAGACGCCCCAGACGAGCCAAAGGGCGATGATGACGCCGCCCCGCCATTGCTCCGCGTACGGGAAGGCGCCGAAGAGCATGACACGGTATTTTTCGGCAATCACCGCCCAGCAGGCCCCGGCCGCATCGCGGCAGGCGGCGCCCTCCGGCGCGTACCAGACGGCGTCCCAGATGGCCCAGCGGAAGAGGCCGGTGAGCGCCCAGACAGTGATCGCGGCAAGCACGACCGTCACGACGCTCATCAAGGGCGATGCGAAATAGCGCTTGTGCAGGCGGGCGAGAAAACCCGTGCTGCCCAGGGGCGGCAGACGCGCCGGCGCGCCGCCGATCTTTGCGTAGGAGGCTGGTGCTTCCATAATCTCAGCGCTCCGGGATCTGCACGAAGCCGTTGACGAAGTTCGCGACCGCGCCGATCGCCAGCGACAAGGCGAGATAGACGGCCGCCATGATGCACAGGACCTCGATGGTGCGGCCGGAATAGGTGAGCATGGTGTTGGAGACGGAGAAGAGATCCGGATAGCCGACGGCCACGCCGAGCGAGGAGTTCTTCAAGAGGCTCACATATTGTGCCGCGAGCGGCGGGATGATGACGCGCAGCGCCTGTGGCGCGACCACGCGGCGATAGAGGTCGATGCGGGTGAGGCCGATGGCGTTGGCCGCCTCGATCTGTCCGGAATCGACGCTGAGGAGACCGCCGCGGACGATCTCGGCGATGAACGCTGCGATATAGAAGGAGAGGCCGAAATAGATGGCGAGGAATTCCGGCGACAGCGTTATGCCGCCGGCGAAATTGAAGCCCTTCAGTTCCGGGATCGACCAGGCGAGCGGCATGCCGAAGGCGAGCCAGACGAGGAGCGCAGGCACGAAGATGGTGGCGAGAAGGACCGGCTTTGCGGACTTCCATTTCTGCCCGGTGCGCCGGCGGCGACGGTCGGCGAGATGCGCCACCCGCCAGGCGAGAGCGCAGCCGGCGAGGAAGGCGGCCGCGACCGCGGTAAATGCCGTCATGTTCTCCGGCGCTGGGATGGTGAGCCCCCGGTTGGAGGCAAAGACGAAGTCGAAGAAGGACCAGGAAAGGCGTGCGGCCGGAAACAGCGTGAAGAAGGTGTACCAGAAGACGATCTGGACGAGCTGCGGCGTGTTGCGGAAGGCGTAGACATAGGCGCGCGCAAGGCTGCTTGCGAGCGCGTTGGGCGAGAGCCGGGCGAAGCCGACGATCGCGCCGATGACGCTGGCCGTGAGGATGCTGACGGCCGACAGCAGCACCGTGTTGCCGAGGCCGACGGCGAAGGCCTTCAGATAGGTGTCGCCCGAAGTGAAGCTGAAGAAGGCTTCGCCGAGGGCGAACTGCGTCTCGTCGAAGAGAAAGCCGAGACCAGAGGTCATGCCACGGTCGATCAGCGCCTGGCGCGCGTTGAGCACAAGCCAGATGCCGAGGGCGGCAAGCGCCGCGAGAAGCAGCGCCTGCCAGGCGATGGCGCGAGAGCGCGGCTGGCGCCAGAAAGGCACCGCGCTCTCTCCAGTTGTCGAGGGAATGTGGGTCATGACCTCGGTCGCATCGATCTCACACGTGAGCTCACAGGGGCGGCGAGTAGATGAGGCCGCCGTCGGTGTAGAGGGCGTTGAGGCCGCGATCGAGCTTCAAGGGAGAGCCCTTGCCGACGTTGCGGTCAAAGACTTCGCCGTAATTGCCGACCTGCTTGATGACGTTGTAGGCCCAGTCCGGCTCAAGGCCGAGCCCGTCGCCTCCGGCCTTGTCGACGCCCAACAGCCTGCGCACGGCCGCGTCGTCGCTGCTTTCCTTCATCTCATCGACGTTTTCGGAGGTGACGCCACTCTCTTCGGCCTGGAAGAGCGTGAAGACGGTCCACTGCACGATGTCTCGCCATTGCGGATCGTCCTGCCGCACGACCGGTCCCATCGGGTCCTTGCCGAAGAGCTCGGGCAGGATGACGTAATCGTCCGGATTGGGGGCGACGGCAGCACGCGTTGAGGAGAGGCCGGAGGAGGACTGCACGGCAACGTCGCAGCGTCCGCCGAAGAAGGCCGTGTTGATCTCCTTCTGATCCTCGATCACCACGAGCTGCAGGGAGATGCCGTACTTCTTCTGGATGTCGGAGACGACGCGCTCGGAGGTGGAGCCAGGCCGCACGCACACGCTCGCTCCGTCGAGTTCGGGAACGCTGGTGACGCCGAGCTCTTTCGGCACCATCAGGCCCTGGCCGTCATAGAAAGTCGGCGAGACGAAATCGAGGCCGAGATCGGTGTCACGGCCGCGCGTCCAGGTGGTGTTGGCGACGGTGACGTCGACTTCGCCGGTCTGCAGGGCGGTGAGACGCGTCTGATTGTTGGTCTTGAGCAGCTTCACCTTGCTCGCATCGCCGAGGGTGGCGGCGGCGATGGCGCGGCAGGTGTCGACGTCGAGACCCTGCCAGGCGCCCTGGCTGTCGACGGAGGAAAAGCCCGGCCGGCTGCCGTTGACGGCGCACGTGACGACGCCGTTGGCCTTTACGTCGTCGAGGGTGCCGGCGATGGCCGGCGTCTGAAGGCCGGCGGCGGAGATGGCGCCGACGAGAAGCCCGCCGGCAAATAGGTGCTTCATCATATGTTCTCTGTGCCTCTTGTCTTGTCTTTGGTTGTGTCTGTTCCGGGTGCCCGATCGAGCTCCAGGCGGATCTCGAGGCCACGCTTCAGATGTCTGCGCATCAGTTCGGCGGCTTCCTCGGGCTGGCGGTTCACGATCGCTTCGAAGATCGTGATGTGCTCGACCAGGATTTCCTGGACGAGAGCGTGTGCGAAGTACCGCGGCAGGTGGAATGCCAGGCGGAATCGCATGCGCATCAGGCGCACCATCTCGGCAAGAGGGGCGCTGGCCGAAGACTGGATGAGCGCGTCGTGGAAGTCGGTGCCGACGTCGTCGATCTCGCGCGAGGTGAAGGCGGAGGGATCGCGCGCCATGATGCGCATCTTTTCTCCGCATGCGGTCAAAGCGAGGCTCGGCCCGCGCTCGGCCGCCCGGCGTGTGGCGAGACATTCGAGCGCCTCGCGCAGCTCGTAGATGTCGCTGATGTCGGCCGCCGAGAGTTTGCGGATGAAGGTTCCGCGCGCCGGCTTCACCTCCACGACGCCTTCCTGCTCGAGCTGGCGCAACGCGTCGCGCACCGGCATACGGCCGATCCCGAGCTGCTGGGCGAGCTTGCGCTCCGATAAAGGGTGATCCGCCTCGAAGCTGCCCCCGAAGATCAAATCGACGAGGCGGCTATAGGCGCGATCACGCTCGAACTCGAAGGAAACTGCCATGAGCCTCAGACTGGCTGACTGGTATACCAGTTGCAAGCCTAAAAATTCGGCGCGGTGCAATTCTGGTCTGAATGCGTGCGAGCTTGTGGAATTCGCTGCGCGGCGAGGTGCACGAAGATGACGGGCAGGGGCGCCTGGTCGTGCGAATGCGGCGCGAGCGACCGGGTGGGGCCGCAAGCCTCTATGCTGCCCCGAGTTTGTCCTTTTGCGCTCAGGGCGTTGCCGAGCCGGGCGGGGACGCTTATTAGCTGGGCTGGTCCGCCTTTCGCGGATCCGTGCCGTGGCGCGACGGGCCGATCCGGCCTTGCCCCATTGTTGTCGTGCCACCGGCCTCACAAGGCCAGAAGGAATACCAAATACCAATGCCCTCTTATCGCTCACGCACAACCACCCATGGACGAAACATGGCCGGCGCGCGCGGCCTCTGGCGCGCCACCGGCATGAAGGACAACGACTTCGGCAAGCCGATTATTGCCGTCGTGAATTCCTTCACGCAGTTCGTACCGGGCCATGTGCACCTCAAAGATCTCGGCCAGCTCGTGGCCCGCGAGATCGAGGCGGCGGGGGGCGTTGCCAAGGAATTCAACACCATTGCCGTCGATGACGGCATCGCCATGGGCCATGACGGCATGCTCTATTCGCTGCCGTCGCGCGAGCTTATCGCCGATGCCGTGGAATATATGGTCAATGCGCATTGCGCCGATGCGATGGTGTGCATCTCCAATTGCGACAAGATCACCCCCGGCATGCTGATGGCGTCGATGCGCCTCAACGTTCCGACCGTCTTCGTCTCCGGCGGCCCGATGGAAGCCGGCAAGGTGGTGCTCGACGGCAAGTCGCAATCGCTCGATCTGATCGACGCGATGGTGGCGGCGGCCGACGACCGCGTCAGCGAAGAGGATGTGCAGGTCATCGAGCGCTCCGCTTGCCCGACCTGCGGGTCGTGCTCGGGTATGTTCACGGCCAACTCCATGAACTGCCTGACGGAAGCCCTGGGCCTGTCCCTGCCGGGCAACGGCACGACGCTTGCGACGCATGCCGATCGCCGCCGGCTCTTCGTCGAGGCGGGGCATCTGATCGTCGACCTCGCGCAGCGCTGCTACGAGCAGGACGACGAGAGCGTCCTGCCGCGCAGCATCGCCACCAAGGCGTCGTTCGAGAACGCCATGGCGCTCGACATCGCCATGGGCGGTTCCACCAACACGGTCCTGCACATCCTGGCGGCCGCCCAGGAAGGCGAGGTCGACTTCACCATGGACGACATCGACCGCCTGTCGCGGCATGTCCCGGTCCTGTGCAAGGTGGCGCCCGCCAAGAACGACGTGCATGTCGAAGACGTCCACCGCGCTGGCGGCATCATGGCGATCCTCAGCGAGCTTGATCGGGCCGGGCTGATCAACCGCGACGTGGCGACTGTTCATGCGGAGACGCTCGGCGATGCGATCGAACGCTGGGACGTGCGGCGTGCTGCTTCGGAAACCGTCACGGAATTCTACCGTGCCGCGCCGGGCGGTGTGCCGAGCCAGGAAGCCTTCAGTCAGGACAATCGCTGGAAGGAGCTCGACCTCGATCGCGAGGCGGGCGTCATTCGCGATTCCGAGCATCCGTTCTCAAAGGATGGCGGCCTTGCCGTTCTGAAGGGCAACATCGCGCTCAACGGCTGCATCGTGAAGACGGCGGGTGTCGACGAATCGATCCTGAAATTCTCAGGCCCGGCGCGGGTCTTCGAAAGCCAGGACGAGAGCGTGCATGCGATCCTGTCGAACAAGGTTGCCGCCGGCGATGTCGTGGTGATCCGCTACGAGGGACCGCGCGGCGGACCCGGCATGCAGGAGATGCTCTATCCGACGAGCTATCTGAAGTCGAAAGGCCTCGGCAAAGCCTGCGCGCTGGTCACCGACGGGCGTTTCTCCGGCGGTACGTCGGGCCTGTCGATCGGCCATGCCTCGCCGGAAGCGGCGGAAGGCGGCGCGATCGGCCTCGTGCGCGACGGTGATACGATCGAGATCGACATTCCGAACCGCACCATCAATCTGATCGTGGACGATGCGGAGCTCGCAAGCCGGCGCGCCGAGCAGGACAAGGCGGGCTGGAAGCCGGCAAAGCCGCGCAAGCGCCAGGTGACGACGGCGCTCAAGGCCTATGCAGCGTTGACGACGAGCGCCGACAAGGGCGCCGTGCGCCGCATTCCTGAATGAGCTAACATTTTCGGGCGGCCCTTGCGCTTCGCTACGGGGCGCTGGCGCCGCCCGAATTCGTTCGGGTCCTGCCGATCAGGCGGGATTGTGCGGCTCGGTGCGGGTGCTGGCGCTCGCGCTGTGCAATCGCGACGACAACGTCGTCGCTAGAAAAACCACGACGAAACAGGCGGCGAGCAGGAGCACGATCGTCGGCGCCGGGGCGCTGTCGATGAAGAAGCTCGCATAGACGCCAAGGAACGCGGAGACGACCGACAGCGACACAGCCACCAGCATCATCGGCCCGAAACGGCGCGTGACGAGGAAGGCGATGGCGCCCGGCGCGATCAAAAGCGCGATCGTCAGAATGATGCCTGTTGCCTTGAGCGCGCCGACGATCGTCAAGGAGAGGATGGCGAGAAGCCCGTAATGCATGAACTGCACGGGGAGCCCGATGGCACGCGCATGCTGCGGATCGAAGGCGTGCAGGAGAAGGTCGCGCCATTTGGCGGCGATGATGGCGACGGTGAGAAGCGCGATCGCCGCGCTCTGCCACAGATCGAAGGGCAGTACGCCCAAAATGTTGCCGAACAGAATATGGTCGAGATGCGCCTCGCTCTGGATCTTGGTGTAGAGGACGAGGCCGAAGCCGAACATGCCGGAAAACACGATGCCCATGATCGTGTCCTGCTTGATGCGGGAATTCTGGCTGAGATAGCCGGTGACGATGGCGCAGGTCATGCCGGCGGCGAAGGCGCCGACGACGAGCGGCAGGCCGGCGAGATAGGCAAGCACGACCCCCGGAAAAATGGCATGCGAGATGGCGTCGCCCATCAGCGACCAGCCCTTGAGCACCAGAAAACACGACAACAGCGCCGAGGGGACCGCGACGAGAACCGCAATCAGCATCGCCTCGCGCATGAAGGGCAGGGCGAAGGGCAGGACGGCGAGATCGAGCGCGTTCATGCCGGGTCTCCCGGCTGCAGTTCCGCCAGAGCATGCGGCTCATGCGTCTCGGCATCTTCCCGGAGCGCCTCGCGAGCCCGGCGCTTTGCCGCGAGAAGCCCGTGCTTCGGCGCGACGACGAAGGCGATGAGGAAGATCAGCGTCTGCAGAACGATGATGATGCCGCCGGTGGCGCCGTTCAGAAAATAGCTCGCATAGGCGCCGACGAAGCTCGTCGTCGCCCCGATCGCGACGCTGAGAGCGATGAGGCGGGGGAAGCGGTCGGTCAGAAGATAGGCCGTGGCGCCCGGCGTCACCACCATGGCGATGACCAGGAACGCGCCGACCGTCTGCAGCGCGGCGACGGTGGAAGCGCTCAGCAGCGTGAAGAAGACGAGCCGCATCAGTCCCGGATTGATGCCGATCGAGCGGGCATGGTTCTCGTCGAAGAACACCACCATCAGATCCTTCCATTTGGCGAGAAGGATGGTGAGCGAGACGGCGGCGATGATGACGAGTTGCATCGTGTCGGCGGGAGTGATCGCCAGAATGTTGCCGAGCACGATCGTCTGGATGTCGACGGAAGCCGGCGACAGCGACACCATGAAGAGGCCGAGCCCGAAGAAGGACGTGAAGATGAGGCCGATGATGGCGTCTTCGCGCAGCTTGGTGCGGTGATTGAGGAAGAGCATGGCGCCGGCCGCGAGCCCGCCGGAGAGAAAGGCGCCGAAGGAGAAGGGCAGGCCCAGCATATAGGCGCCGGCGACGCCCGGAACGATGGAATGGGAGAGCGCGTCGCCGATGAGCGACCAGCCCTTCAACATGAGATAGGCGGAGAGGAAGGCGCAGGTGGCGCCGACGAGCGCACTCACCCACATGGCATTGACCATGTACTGATAGGCGAAGGGTTCCAGAAGCTGGCTCATGGCCGCTCCGCATCCTTCGTCGGCGGCGAGGCCTCGTCGCGCTCGCCATAGACGAGGAAGGGTTTCTCGTCGTCGGAGATCATCCCGATCGGTCGACCCCGATCGGTCGCGGCGAGATCGAAATGGCGCAAGACGCCGCCGAAGGTGCGTTCCAGATTGGTGCGCGTGAAGATCTCGCTCGTCGGCCCGGAGGCGAGCACTGTGCCTTTGACGAGGACGGCCCGATCGCAGAATTCCGGCACCGAACCGAGATCATGGGTGGAGACGAGCATCACCCGTCCCTCCGCGCGCAGGTCGCGCAGGAGCGTGATGATGGCGTCCTCCGTCTTGACGTCGACGCCCGTAAACGGCTCGTCGAGGAGGATGACGCGCCCGTCCTGGGCGAGCGCGCGGGCGAGGAAGACCCGCTTCTTCTGGCCGCCGGAGAGTTCGCCGATCTGGCGCTTGCGGAAATCGCTCATGCCGACGCGCGCAAGCGCGGACGCAACCGCGTCGTGATCGGCGCGCTTCGGCCGGCGCAGAAAATTCATGCGTCCGTAGCGGCCCATCATGACGACGTCTTCGACGAGAACGGGAAAATTCCAGTCCACCTCTTCGCTCTGCGGCACATAGGCGACGAGGTTCTTTTTCAGTGCCGCCTCGACGCTGCCGCCAAGCACGGAAATCGAGCCGCCGGCGACCGGCACGAAGCCCATGATCGCCTTGAAGAGGGTGGATTTTCCGCTGCCATTGACGCCGACGAGGGCGGTGATCGTCCCGGTCGGGATCTCGAAGCTCGCATCGCGCAACGCCGTGTGGCCGTTGCGATAGGTGACTGTGGCATGGCGGACAGCGATGCCCGAAGGACCGTCCGGCGCCGGCGCGGGCTCTGGGCGCGGATTGAGCGGGTCGGACGACATCATCATGGCACGAGGCACTTTGCGATCGTGTCGGAGGTGACGCGCAGAAGGTCGAGATAGGTCGGCACCGGCCCGTTCTCGTCGCTCAAGGAATCGACGTAGAGTACGCCGCCATAGGTGGCACCGGTCTCGCGCGCGACCTGCTCGGCCGGCTTGGCGGAGACGGTGCTTTCGCTGAAGATGCAGGCGATGTCGTGCTCATTGATGGCGTCGATGACGGCGCGCACCTGCTGCGGCGTGCCCTGCTGGTCGGCGTTGATCGGCCAGAGATAGAGTTCTTTGAGGCCGAAATCGCGAGCGAGATAGCTGAACGCACCCTCGCTGGTGACGAGCCACCGTTTGTCCTCCGGGATTTTTTCAAGCTCCGCCTGGATGGGCGCGATCACCGCCTGGATCTTCTCTTTGTAGGCCGCGGCATTCGCTTCGTAGGTCGCGGCATTGTCCGGATCTGCGGCGATGAAGGCGTCGCGGATATTGTCGACATAGACGAGGGCGCTCGTCGGCGACATCCAGGCATGCGGGTTTGGCTTGCCGTTATAGGGCCCCTGCGAAATGCTCATCGGCTCCACGCCATCGGAGACGACGACGTTGGTCACATCGCCTAGATTGGCGAGGAAGCGTTCAAACCAGAGTTCCAGATTGAGCCCGTTGCGCAGAACGAGGTCGGCATCGCGCCCGCGCAGAAGATCGCGCGGTGTCGGCTGATAATTGTGGATCTCCGCGCCGGGCTTGGTGATCGATTGAACCTCCGCTGCATCGCCAGCGACGTTCTGCGCCATGTCGGCGATGATCGTGAAGGTGGTGACGGCCTTCAGCTCTGCCGCTGCGGGGACTGCAGGAAGCGCCCCGGCCAGGAAGATGGCGAGGGCGCCTGGCACGGCAAGCAATCGAAATCCCTTCACGAGGGCGTCCTCCATCAATAGGCGCTCTGGCCGCCGAAGCGGCTCTGCCGCCGGATAGCTCTTGTCCCATGGCCGCTCTGATTTGTAAATGAAATTGCAAATCATTTGCAAATATATGTGCTTTGGGTGAAGGTTCGGTCCTGCGCCGCGACGGGCGCGACCGGATCCAGATTGCCGGCGCACGACTTTGCCGGCCGCCTCGGCCTTTGCAGCCGCCCTGTCAGGCGCTAGAGGGGGACAATGGGTGAAGCCAAGAACCGCCGCGATTACGAGAAAGAGCTGCGCGATGCGGGAATCCGGATCACGCGCGCACGCAAGACGATCCTGAAGATCCTGGAAGAGGGCGAAAAGCACCCGGACGCGTTGGAAATCTTCCGGCGCGCCTCAGAGATTGACGCGAGTGTCTCGCTGTCCACCGTCTACCGGACGATGAAGATCCTGGAAGATCGCGGTGCCATTCAGCGTCATGTCTTCGAGGGCGGGCCGTCGCGGTTCGAGCCGGCTGGCGGCACCCATCACGACCACCTGATCGATACGGATACGGGCGAGGTGGTGGAGTTCCGATCCGATAAGATCGAGGCTCTGCAGGAAGAGATCGCCCGCTCGCTCGGCTACGAGATCGTCTCGCACCGGCTGGAGCTTTATGTGCGCAAGATCGGCCGGCGCCGCGGCTGAGGCTTAGCGCGTAGCGGGTTGTTCCGACGAGAGAAACTGGAATGCCGTCTCCATATCCTGCGAGAGCGGCCGGTCGTCGGCATAGAAGGCAATCAAGCCACGCAGTTGGGCGAAAAGCCGATCGGTCGCGGGCGCACGTGCCTCGGTCTGAAAGGCGTAGGCCTGGCCGGCGGCGAGCCATTCGATCGCCAGGAGGCGGGTGGCGTTCTCCACGATCGCAAGCGCTTTCAGTGCGGCCGGCGTCGGATGCGAAAGGTGATCTTCCTGCAACGCCGAAGTGATGCCGCCGTCGAGACTTGCCGGCGCGGCGAGGCGGCGGTTTTCGTTGACGAGCGAGACGGCCGCATATTGCGCGATCATGAAGCCGGAGGCTGCGCCGCCTTCGGCCGCGAGAAAGGCCGGAAGGCCGCTCACCATCGGATTGAGAAGCCGGTCGAGGCGCCGCTCCGACATCGCCGCCACTTCGGCGATGGCCGTTGCCAGGCTGTCGAGGGCAAGCGCAAGTCCCGCGCCGACGGCATGGGCCTGCGAATGCACCTCCGGTGCCTCGGGGGTGCCGGTGACGAGTGGATTGTCGGTGACGGAGGCGAGCTCGCGGTCGACCACGGCGGCTGCGTCCGTAAGCAAATCGCAGGCAGCCCCATGCACATGCGGCACGGCGCGCAGCGACAAGGCATCCTGCGTGCGTTTGCCGATGGCGGCGGCAACGATGCCGCTTCCCTCAAGGTACGCCCGCAGTCGGGCTCCGACCTCTTGCAGGCCGTCGGGGCGGCGCAGCGCCAGCGCCTCGGGGGCGAAAGCGGCCGGGTTGGTGCCAAGGTTTTCCATCGTCATGGCGGCGATCGCATCCGCCCAGAAGAGAAGGCGGTTCGCACGCGCGAGCGCGAGACAGGCAAGACCCGTGGCGCAGGGCGTGCCGTTGACGAGCGACAGCCCTTCCTTGGCGTGAAGTTGGAGCGGTTCAAGGCCCGCCTCGGCCAGTGCCTCGGCCGCGGAGAGGATGCGGTCGCCGTCCCGCACCGAGCCGGTTCCGACGAGCACGAGCGCGATATGCGCCATATGGCTCAAATAGCCGACGGAGCCGCGCGCCGGCACGAGGGGTGTGAGCCCGGCATTCAAGAGGGCGACAAGAGCTTGCGGGATCTCGCGGCGGACGCCGGAATGGCCGTGTGCGTAATTGTTGATCGCCGCAGCCATGATGGCGCGCGTCTCGACGACCGGCAGCGGTGCGCCGATGCCGGTCGCGTGACTCATCAGGATGTTGTGCGAGAGCTGCTGTTGCAGCGGCCGCTCCACCACGACATCGCAGAGCGCCCCGACGCCCGTGTTGACGCCATAGGCGCGGATGCCGCGCTCGACGATCGCTTGCACGATGGCGGCGGCATCATCGATGCGCGAGAGCGCGGCTTGTGTGAGATCGAGAGGCGCCCCCTCTGCGACCTCGGCAACCTCCTGCCAGGTGAGGGAGCGATCGAGCGACACGCGGGGCATTCTGGCTCTCCGGGGCTTCAACCTCTGAAGCCGGTGATGAACTGATTGAAGCGTTCCGAGGAGGATTCGGTGAAGATCTCTTCCGGCGGTCCTTCGGCCTCGACCTGACCCTGATGCAGGAAGATCACCTTGTCGGACACATTGCGCGCGAACGACATTTCGTGGGTGACGACGAGCATGGTGCGGCCCTCGTCGGCGAGGCTGCGCATCACCTTCAGGACTTCGCCCACGAGCTCAGGGTCGAGCGCCGAGGTCGGTTCGTCGAAGAGCAAAGCCTTCGGTCGCATGGCGAGTGCACGGGCGATCGCGGCGCGCTGCTGCTGGCCGCCGGAAAGATGCGCGGGATAGTAATCGCGGCGTTCCGCGAGGCCGACTTTTTCAAGCAGCGCTTCCGCCTCCGCGATCGCCTCCGCTTTCGGCCGCTTCTGCACATGCACCGGACCCTCGATCAGGTTCTGCAAAACCGTCATGTGGGACCAGAGATTGAAGCTCTGAAACACCATGGCGAGCTCGGCGCGAATTCGGTCGACCTGGCGCCGATCCTTCGGCATCAGCCGGCCCTGGCGGTCGCGACGCATGTTGATCGTCTCGCCGGCGACCGTGATCTCACCTTCATCCGGTGTTTCGAGAAGGTTGATGCATCTGAGAAAAGTGCTCTTGCCCGACCCCGAGGCGCCGAGGATCGAAATGACGTCGCCGTCCTGCGCCTCGAGCGAAATCCCTTTCAAAACTTCGATGCTCGCAAAGGATTTGTGGATGTTCTTGACCGAGATGGCCGGGACCGAGGCTTCAGTCATGGGAGGTCTCCAGCGATGTCACCGTGCGGCCCTCGCCGGAGATGCGTGGCCGTTCGCGGAGATGCGGCGACAGCCGGTGCTCCAAAAGCCCGATCAGCCGGACGATGACGAAATTGATGACGAGATAGATGAGCGTCGCGACCAGGAAGACTTCCATGGTGCGATAGGTCTGCGAAATGAGGCGCTGTGCCGTGCCGGTGACTTCCCAGACGGTGACGAGCGAGGCGAGTGCCGTCGACTTCACCATCAGGATGATTTCCGTCGAATAGGCGGGGAGCATGGCGCGCAAGGTGATCGGGGCGATGATCCGGCGCACGAGGAGGAAACCCGACATGCCGACCGAGCGCGCCGCCTCGATCTCGCGCGGCGGCACCGCCTGCAGCCCGCCCCGGATGATTTCCGCCTGATAGCCGGCCGTGCAGAAGGCAAGCGCCAGAACCGCGCACCAATAGGGCTCGCGCAGCACCGGCCAGGCAAAACTGTCGCGAATGACCGCGAACTGACCGAGCCCGTAATAGATGAGGAACATCTGGATGAGCAGCGGCGAGCCGCGGAAGATGAAGACATAGACGCGGGAGAAAGCCGACAGGATCGGACCGCCCACCGTGCGCATGACGACGAGGACGATTGCAAGCAAGGCGCCGAGGACGACGGAGGCGCCGAAGAGCGCCAAAGTCGTCGGCACCGCCTTGACCAGCGTCACGAAGGTGGAGGCGAGGAACTCGAGATCCATCGGCTCAGCTCCGCCCGAGGCCGTGCGAGAAGCTGACGGCGACGCGTCGCTCGGCGGCTGCGAAGAGCTGGCCGGAGATCGTGGTGAGCACCAGATAGAGGATGCCGCCGACGATGAAGAAGAGGAAATACTGGCGCGTGGAGCCCGCGGCGAGCTGCGAGGTGCGCATCAGTTCGGCGAGGCCGGTGACGGAAATCAGCGCCGAATCCTTGAGACTCAGCTGCCAGACATTGCCGAGGCCCGGCAGCGAGAAGCGCAGGATCTGCGGGATGATGATCCGGCGAAAGCGCAGCGCCCGGCCCATGCCGATGGATCGTGCGGCCTCGATCTCGCCCTTGGCGATGGCGTGAAAGGCTCCGCGATAGACCTCCGCCTGATAGGCGCCGGAGATCATGCCGACGGCGAGCGCGCCGGCAAGGAACGAGGGCAGGCCGAGGAAGCCCTCATATTGGAAGAGACGGCCGATGGCGCTGACCGCCTGCGAGCCGCCGAAATAGACGAGATAGATGACGAGGAGTTCCGGCGCGCCGCGAAGGATCGTCGTGTAGGCGTCGCCGATGACGCGCGCGGGCCGTGATGAGGAGAGCTTGGCGGCCGCCACGCCCGCCCCGAAGACGGCGCCGATGACGAGCGAGGCGGCCGTCACCGACAACGTCATCAAAGTCGCCCATAAAAGCAGGCCGCCGCGGCCGTTGGGTCCGAATCCGATCAGGTCGATCCAGGACATCGCGTCTCTCTTGTTGCTGCTGCGGCGGTGCGCATCGCCGGTCGGCGCGAGGCGCCGCCGGGTGGGATGGCGGGCGGGCGAGCTTGTGGCCGTCCGCCTGCCGCGAACCGCATGCCGGCCAGGGAGGGCGTGCCCGGGCGAGGAGGCCTTTGCGGCATCCTCACCTGCGGGCGCGCCGGGCCGGCGCCGATTGGATTAAGGCGTGACGTCGACCTTCAGCCACTTTTCGCTGAGCGTCTTGACCGTGCCGTCGGCGACAGCCGCCTTGATGGCATCGTCGAACTTCGCCTTGAGATCGGTGTCGGACTTGCGCAGGCCGAGGCCTTCGCCTTCGCCCCAGATCTGGCCGCCGATCTCCGGACCGGTGAACGCGAGATTGTTGTTCTCGGAAGCTTCGAAGGTGCCGAGCAGATAGGTGGCGTCTTCAAAGCCGGCATCGATGCGACCGACCGACAGGTCGAGGTCGCGCTCGGCCGCGGTCTTGTATTCCTTGATCGTCGCCACGTCGCCGAAATTCTCATAGACGAAATTGGCATAGACGGTGGAGCTCTGAATGCCGATCGTCTTGCCCTTCATCGCCTCGCGCAAGGGGGCGATCGCGTCGGCCTGGTCGTGCACGTCTTCGAGCTTGATGACCGTGCCGGTCCCAGGAAGGTCGGCGAGTTCGCTGTCCTTCGGAGCTGCGAAGACGGCGGGCGTCGCCGCATAGGGAACGGTGAAGTCGATCACCTTCTGACGCTCCGGCGTGATCGACAAAGCGTCCATGATGACGTCGAACTTGCCGGCATTGAGGGCGGTGATCATGCCGTCCCAATCCTGCGAGATCATCGTGCATTCAAGGTCTGCATGCTCGCACAGCACCTTGAGGAGGTCGGGCTCGAAGCCGACGATCTGGCCGCTCGCATCGGTGAGGTTCCACGGCGCATAGCCGCCCTCGAGCGCCACGGTGACCTTCTTCCAGTCCTTCGCCGAAGCGGCGGCAGGCGCCAGAATGACCGCTGCAAGTGCACCGGCCAGCGCAATTGTCTTGAAACTCATCCCGTTCTCCTCTGTGCGGAGCGTAGCCGCCCCTCCCTTTGCTGACGCACACCCTGGAGAGCTGCATGGGCGGCGGCGCGACGCCGCGAAGATGGGGTCTTCGCGGGCCAGGCGAGGGACGGAAAAGGCTGCGAAATCGCCCTATTCGTCCTTGCCGCGCTTTTCGTTTGCCATCGCGGCCAGCAGCGCTCTAGCTTGTACATACAAGTGACTGTATCCAAAATCGCAACGCTCGCAAGCCGAAATCCGACATCAAATTGTGCACACGCGAAAAGGGCCTAAGAAATGGGCATCGAGGCCGGCAAGACCGGTGCTGGCGCTGAGACGCCCCGTTATGCCGCGGTAAAGCGCATGATTGTCGAGCGGATCGCCGCGGGCGACTGGCCGCCGCGTCACCGCGTACCGTCGGAAAACGAGCTCTCCGCCAAGCTTGGCCTGAGCCGCATGACCGTGAACCGGGCGTTGCGCGAACTCGCGGGCGAGGGGGTGCTGACGCGGGTGAAAGGGCTCGGCACCTTCGTCTCGGAGGGCAAGGGACAGACCTCCGTCTTCGCCGTGCGCAACATCGCCGACGAGATTGCCGAACGCGGCCACAGCTATGCCGCCCAGGTCGTTCTGCTCGAGACGCTGGAGGCGAGCCGGGAGATTGCCGAGGATCTCGCAGTCGAGCCTGGCATCTCGGTGTTCCACAGCCTGGTCGTCCATCGCGAGGATGGAATCCCGGTCCAGCTCGAAGACCGGCTGGTCAATCCGAGGCTGGCGCCGGACTATCTCATGCAGGATTTCACCGCCCGCACGCCCAACGACTATCTGAACGCTGTCATTGCGTGGACGGAGGCGGAGCATACCGTCGAGGCCGTCCTGCCGGCGGCGTGGGAGGCGCGACTTCTGGCGATCGGGCGTGCCGATCCGTGCCTGTCGATCCGCCGACGCACATTTGCGGGGGAGAAGGTCGTCACCGCAGTCAGGCTCGTGGTTCCGGGCGGCCGCTACAAGATCAAAAGCCGGCATCAGGCCAATGCTGTTTGAGTTTTCCTTCCGTCTGAGGCATGGCCTCGCCCTCTATCCGGGGCAGGGCGGTGCCGTCTGGCGCCATCCCTAAAGAGGAGAGTTTTATGGGACCGCAGGTCGATCCGGTCGTCTCCGATCGGGCATTTCCTGAAAAGGCCGATGTCGTCGTCATCGGCGGCGGCATCATCGGGGTCAGTTCGGCCCTGTTCATGGCCGAGCGCGGCATGGATGTCGTGGTGGTCGAAAAGGGCCACATCGCCGGCGAACAATCGAGCCGCAACTGGGGCTGGGTGCGCCAGCTCTATCGCGATCCGCGCGAATTCGATCTGATCCGAGAGGCGCTCGGCCTGTGGCGGGGGCTCGATCAGCGCATCGGCGGCGAGACCGGCTTCACCCAATGCGGCATTCTCTATGGCGCGCGCAACGACAAGGACGTGGAAGCCTATCGCGCCTGGGCTGAAAAGGCGGCCGCTTCCGGCATCGCGACGGAGCTTCTTTCCGGCAGCGAGATGGAGAAACACCTGCCGGGCGACCGCGACCTGCCGAAGGCCATCCTTCTGTGTCCGGGGGACGGGCGTGCGGAGCCCCAGAAGGCGGCGCCCGCAATTGCACTCGGTGCCCGGGCCCGCGGCGCCCGCATCTTCACCGATTGCGCCGCGCGCGGGATCGAGACGGCGGGAGGTGAGGTCGCCGGCGTCGTCACGGAGCGCGGCCGCGTCGCGACAAAGAACGTCGTCGTCGCGGGCGGCGCCTGGAGCCGGCGCATCCTGAGTGATCTCGACATCGTCCTGCCGCAGCTCAAGGTGCGGGCGAGCGTTGCCCGCACCTCGCCGGTCGAGGGTGGGCCGGAGGTCTCCATCTGGGACGACGTTCTGGGTCTCAGGAAGCGCGCCGATGGCGGCTACACACTGGCGAACGGGCTTTCCAACGCGGCGCCGCTGACGCCCGACAGTTTCCGCTTCTTCTTCGATTTCCTGCCGGTTCTGGCAATGGACTGGCGCCATGTCGGCCTGCGTCTCGACGAGCGTTTCTTCAGCGAATGGCGCGAGCGCAAGCCGGTGCCCTACGATCAGCCGTCGCCTTATGAGGCTTGCCGCGTCCTCGATCCGAAGCCGGACCTTGGCTATGTGCGCAAGTGCTTTGAGGAAGCGAAACGGCGTTTCCCGGTCTTCAACGATGCGCGCCTCGTGCAGACCTGGGCGGGCTTCATCGATACGACGCCGGACGTCGTGCCGGTGATCTCGCCGGTCGAAAGCTGCTCGGGCCTCATCGTCGCCACGGGATTTTCGGGCCACGGTTTCGGCATCGGTCCGGGGGCGGGGCATCTCGTCGCCGATCTCGTGACCGGCGAAAAGCCGATCGCCGATCCGCATGCCTTCCGCCTGTCGCGCTTCAGCGACGGCAGCCGCCCGCGGCCGATGACCAGTCTGTAGCTGGCCTGCGTCGGCCGCTGACGGCCGGGCGTCGGCCCTGGAATCTTCTCATGCAGCGCCCTTAGGACTGCATGCAGCCTGTCTGGTCCGATGGTGCGGCGGCCTTCATCGAAGGCCGCCGTCGTCTGAGTTTTGGAGGGTTCAGACGTCTTCGCCCGCGGCATTGCGGCCGGCGATGCGTCCGAAGGCGAGGATCTCGGCGATGTTGCCGCCACCTGCCGGATAGCGTTCGCCGTACATCGAGCCGAGTTCGCCCGCTTTGTAGAGCCTTGGGATCGGCTTGCCGAAGGCGTCGATCACCCGGCCTTTCGGGTCATAGCGCGGGCCGCCTTGCGTGTTGGGGCCGACCGGCCAGATCTCGGTCGCATAGAAAGGCGGCGTTGCGAGTGGCTCCATCTTCTTCGCCGGTCGCGAAAACTCCTTGTCTTCACCGGCTTCGGCGTAGCCGTTGTAGGTTGCCACCGTCGCTGCCAGCACGGCCGGGTCCATTTTGATGGTGCTTTCGTAATCGACGAAATCGTTCGGTCCCTGACGCGCGCGGATCGCCTCGGCGAGCTCCTCGATCGTGTCGGCCTTCATGATCCAGCCCTTGTCGATCTCCGCGCTCTGGTCGTCGCTCCAGAAATAGCCGTGTTTGGCCGTCTTGGCGGAGACGAGGCCGCCCGTCAGCTTGTTGGCGGACAGCGGCGAGCCCATGGTGCGAACGCTCTCGTCGAAGATGAGATAGGACGGGATGCGCGGATAGACGCCTGCCAGAGGATCGAAATAGATGAGGTAGGCGTATGACGAATGGCCGTTGTAGCTGTCGTCGAAGAAGCGGCGGCCCGTCTGGTCCACGACCAGGAAGCTGTGCTTGGAAAACGAAAAATCCCAGACATTGAACGCGACCGGGAAGTCTTTGTAGTGGAAACCCCAATGCTGGGAGGTCCAGTTCATGTGCCACAGGCCGGCCCCGGCCGCGAGCGCCATCGCCACGCCGTCGCCGGTGTTGGATTCAGGTCCATAGAAGAAGCGCGGATTGCCGTAGAAGGCGTTGAGCTTCATCTCTTCGTTGTATTCGAAGCCGCCTGAGGAAAGCACGGTGGCTCGCCGGCCTTTGACGGCAATCTCCTTGCCCTCGCGCTCGGCGATCACGCCGAGAATCGCGCCGTCGTCACCCTTGATGAGCTTCTTGCCCGGAGAGGCATAGGCGATGCGGATGTTCTTTCGCGCATGTACGCATTTGTCGAGAATTTCGAAGATCTTGGCCCCTGGGCCGGACATCAGGCTCCACATCTCGACGGCCTCGGCGCCGGGCAGATCCGGGAACTCGGCTCCGCCGAAGCGGATCATTTTTGAAGGTTCGCCGACACTGTCGGCAAGGCGCGCAAGATAATCCTTGTTGTCGCCCGTCGCCTGCGCCCAGGCGCGGCACATCTCATCGTCGACCGTGTCGCCGACGCAGGCCTTGATGTACTGAAATGCCTTCTCCTCGTCCTTGGTGCTGATGAACAGGCCGCCGGAGACGTTGGTGTTGTTGAAATGCGCATCCGACGGGTTCTTCTCGAGGACGAGGACCTCTGCGCCCTGATCTGCCGCCTCGATGGCGGCAACGGCCCCGCCGCCGCCATAGCCCACGATGACGACATCGGCCTCTTCGTCCCATTTCTCAGGCGGTGCAGCGAGTGCCTTGTCTGCAGCGAAGCCGGACAGCGAAATCGCTGCAGCACCTCCCGTGGCGGCCTTCAAGAAATCACGGCGATTGGCAACGGATGTGCCGGACATATCTGAGCCCTCCTTGCGCATGGGACGCACGGCCCTCGTCCGTCGCGCCCGGCAAATCCGGGCGGGGAGGACCGCACCTTTCTTCCCCCTGCACACTTTGATGTGGGGGGCGGAAGGCGCGCTTACGCTGCGGCAAAGGGCAACATCTCTTTAGATGGGCGAGAAGTTCGGGCCCTCCCCACATAAAGCGGGCAGGGGGAAGACCGCGAAGCGGGCGGTCGGCTCATGCCCCCTGCAAGCGGGGGAAATCATGCGGACAAGAACCGCGGTCTGGCTTTGCGCGCTCGCCTTCCTCGCGACGTGCTTGTCTCTCTTGGGTGGCTTGATGCCCGGAGAGGTGATTTTCGCGGGCTCTCTTATGGCGTCGTCGCAGACGCCGCAGGAGCGCCTCGCGATCCTCGTTCCTCCGCGTTCGGACGTGCGCCGCCTGGCGCTCGTCGAGGTCGCCTTCTTGGATGCCTTGCATCAGCAAAAGGGTGTCACCTGCGAAAACTGCCATGGCACGCAGGCGCCCACCTCGCCGGCGACGGATGTCGCCTGCCGCGCCTGCCACGGGAGTTACGCGGACCTTGCCGCCCGAACGAGTGTCAGCCCCAACCCGCACGCCTCACATTTGGGCGAGATCGACTGCACGGAGTGCCACAAGGCGCATTCGCCCTCGACGCTCTTTTGCAGCGTTTGCCATCAATTCCCGACCCTCGTCATGCCGTCGGCAAACACCGATTGATGCCTCGCCTTCCGGGCGTGCGCAGCCCATCCCGGAGATTTTGGTGCAGGTCGGCGGGTGCCGGCTTATGCGGCCTTTGATTTGTCGTCGTTCTCCATGAGCGCCTTGATGCGCTCGATGGTGAGCAGGAAGATGCGCTCCATATGCACGCGCAAGGCGATCAACTGCCTCTCCTGATCGGCGCCGCCGGTGCGGGCGCGTTTCTCGAAATCCTCGGCGAGATGCGCAAGGCCCATCGCACCGATCACGCGGCTGGAGCTCTTGATGGTGTGCGCCGGCAGGACCGTGTCTTCGATCCGCCCCATCGTGAGCGCTTCGCGGATATTGCGCAGATATTCGGCCGTATCGGTCGAATAGAACGAAATGAGCGTATTGAACTTGCTGATCGAGGCGCGTGTCTGCCTGAAGGCGACGACGTCGATCAGCGGGATTTTGGGCCGCTCCCCGGACACGGGAAGAGCCTGCGGCGCATTCTGCGGCGTGGCTGGGGCCTGCGCCGGCGCCGCCGCTTGAGCGGGCGATGCGTTGCCGGCGGGGGCGGGTGAGGGTGCGCTGTTTTCGGAAGAATGGGTCATGGTCTTCTTTCCGTTTCGGGTTTCGTCGAGACGTGTCGGTGGCGACGCTTTGACGGCCTGCGCTCGGTTGTCCGAAAGGCCCTCCAAAGTTCCAAGGAGCGCTTCGAGATCGCTCATATTGATCGGCTTTGAGACGAAGGCGTCCATGCCTGCCTGGAGGCAGCGTTCGCGGTCGCCTTTGAGAGCATTTGCCGTGACGGCGACGATCGGGATCCGGCGGATGGATCCTTCGTCCATCATTTTGCGCAGGAGGCCTGTCGCCTCGTAGCCGTCCATCACCGGCATCTGGCAGTCCATGAAGATGACGTCGAAATCGTCGGAATGGGCGGCAGCGACGGCTTTGGAGCCGTCGGTCGCCGTTTCGACGTCGAAGCCGAAGCCGCTCAAAACCTCGGCGCCGAAGAGGAGATTGACGTTGTTGTCGTCGGCGAGCAGGGCGCGATATCCATGGAAGCGAGGCGCGGCGTCGGCGTCTGCTCCCGTCGCGGCCACAGTCTCGTCGGTCCGGGTCTCGGAGCTGAGAAGATGCTGGACGTTACGGGCGAGGAGGCACGCGTCGATCGGCTTGATCGAGGCTCTGTCGAAGGTCTGATACTTCGGATGGGCCATCTGTGTGCCGAGGACGAGGCAGCGCAGGCCTTGCAGTGCCGGCTGCATCATGACGATGCGCCGCAACTCGATGGCTTCGTCGATATGCTTGCCCTGGTCGATGATCAGGACATCGAAACTCTCCCCCTCATAGGAAGCGCGCGCGATCTCTTCGCCGATCTTGCTCGAGGGAACGAAGCTCTGACAGTGAATGCCGTAGGCTTCGAGGCCTCGGGAGAGAATGCGGATTTGCGATGCAGAGGAGGAGACGAGCGCCGCCTTGAAGCCCGTGTCGACCGGACGGGTGCTTCCTTCCAGCACTTCGAGCGTGAGCGAGAACGTGAAGACGGAGCCTTTCCCGGGCCTGCTCTCGGCGCGGATCGTGCCGCCCATGAGCTCGCAAATCTCCTTGCAGATCGAGAGGCCAAGACCGGTGCCGCCATAAAGGCGGGTCGTGCTGTCTTCCGCCTGGCTGAAGCGGGAGAAGAGCTTCGGCATCTTGTCGGCAGCGATGCCGATTCCGGTGTCGCGGACCGAGAACTCGATCGTACAGACCTCTTGCTTTCCGTCGAAGTTCACGGCTTTCGCGGAGACGATGACTTCGCCGACATTGGTGAATTTGAGGGCGTTCGAGACGAGGTTGCTGAGAATTTGCCGCAGCCGCATCGGGTCGACCTCGACCTGCTGCGGCAGGTCGGGATCGATGTCGAGCAGGAGTTCGACACGTTTGTGCAGGGCCGTTCCCGCGTAGAAAGACACCGTATCGCGAAGGAGTGGGCGAAGCCGCGTGCGCACGGGGTCGATGGCGAGCTGACCGCTCTCGATCTTGGAAATATCGAGGATGTCATTGAGGATCGCCAGGAGAACGCTGCCGGAGGATTTGATCTGGTCCGCATAGCGCCGCTGGTCCCCGGTCAGTTCGGTGCGCGACAGAAGCTCCGCCATGCCGAGCACGCCGTTCAAAGGGGTGCGGATCTCATGGCTCATATTGGCGAGGAAGGTCGATTTTGCCTCGCTCGCGTGTTTCGTGTCGGCAAGAGCCTGCAGGAGCCGGCTCTGCGATTTCCGCTGGCTGCGAATGAAGACGAGCGCCAGGCTGCAGGCAATCGCTCCAATGAGAAACAATCCCCCCACCATGATCGCTAGAGAGTACAGGCCAGCGGGAGATTGCTGAATTTCGGCGGTAAGCTGAGACGTGCCCGTGATCGACGTGTCCGTTCTGGTCGTGTCGGAAAAGAAACGTGAAAGGAAATTCTTCTTTGGAGGTGGGAATGCATACGAAATAGATCCTCCGCTGACATCAAATTTCGCATAAGTGATTTTTCCGTGTGTCAGTGAATTGGACACATCGTTTATCATCGGTTTAATATCGACGACTGAATAGACGATAATGCTGTCGGAGCTATCTCGATTTTTCTGCAAGGCTTGTGCAAATACAAGTGAGCTCGCTTTTCGCGAAGGGAAGAGATCAGGGAATTCGACCGGCGAAACGGCGTATACGAGTCCTTCTTTCTCCAAGAGAGTTTCGGCCAGGCGCCTGACTTGCTCAGGCTTGCCCTGCAGCAAGGGCTGACCGAAGAAGGATCGGACATTGGTCGGATTTGCCGTCGAGAGATAACCGAGATCCGACATGTAGGCAGACTTTCGCGAGGCGACCTTCAGCTTGGCCTCGACCTTTTCAACGGCGTCGGCTGCGACGAAGGCTGCCGCATCCTTGACGCGCACGATGATGGCATCGGCCTCGACGCGGATGAATTTCTGAACGAGCTGCGTCTCCTGCTGGAAGAGAGCATTCTGCTCCGCGTAGTAGAGCTTCGAGTACCATGCGATCAGGCCCGCGATCAGGAATACGAGGACCGCGATGACGAGATGCGGAAGGTTTGTTCGCACCCGTTGGATGAAGGTCGGAGTGGTGGATGCGTCTACCATTTCACTCTCGGCTTATTGGCTGTGAAGGCGACGGCCTGGTTGCCGCTCTTGTCGTAGGTCAGTCGATCGAAAGCGAAGTTGGCCGCACGTGAAATGCCGCGACCGCACGGTGCTGCCGATCGGCTCGGGTCGGTTGTGAGAAAGCTGCGCCAGTTGAAGCCCGGGCCGTTGTCCTTGACGCTGACATAGACGCCGTCGTCACGGCGCATCGCCGTCGCCTCGACCCAGCCGTTCTGGTAGAGAGGCTCGTGGGCACGCTCTGCCAGCGTTTCTTCCCAGCGTCCTTCCTTCAGAAGCGCCGCCTTGGCCTCGAAGCCGAACCTCAGAACCCCGTGTTCCACGGCATTCTGGACGAGTTCGAAAATGCCCTGAATGGTTCGGTCGGGCGCGTCCTGCATGCTGGCGAGCATGCTGACGACCGGCTCCACCTCTTCCGGCAGGCGCAGTCTGAATTTCACCGCCTGCATGGTCTTGAAAGCGGCCTGGTGGCCCATCAGGTCGTTGCGGAGCTTCCGCTGACGGTGAACCTCCTGGAAGGCGGAGTGCAGCACCGAGGCAACGAGCTTCTGCGTCGTCGGTTTGGTCAGATAGTAGAAGGCCCCGGCCTCGATCCCGAGACTGACGTCTTCGACCTCGGATGCGCCGGTCAGCAGGATGGCCGGAATGTCCTTGGTTTCCCGCTCCCGTTTCAGCCGACGGATGAAGCCGAGCCCGTCGAGGATGGGCATCATCCTGTCCGTCATGACGATATCGGCGCAGGAGGGATCCTCCCGCAACATCGTGAAGGCTTCGGCGCCGTTGCTGGCGGTGAGCACTGCATAGCCGAGACTCTCGATCTGCTCGCCAGTCGTCAGAAGGGCGCTGCGATCGTCGTCGACGAGGAGGATCGTGGCCTTCGTCGTGGTCTCGGCGGGGGCGGATGGGAGGCTGAGAACGTCGGTCATTTCATCGCTCGGCGAAGGCGGTGTTCAGCGCCTTGCGGATGGGGCTGAGGAAATAGGCGAGAAGCGTCTTGTCGCCGGTGATGATGTCGGCGGAGACGGCCATGCCGGGCGTCAATCGGGCGTCCGGCGCAAACGGCAGATACTCCGTGTCCAGCTCGATGCGGACTTTGTAGTAGGGGGCGGTCCCGTCTTGCGTGAAAGAGGCGGGGGAGATGTCTGCGACGCGGCCCTCAATCCACCCGAAGCGCGTGAAATCGAAGGCGGAAACCTTGACGCGGGCCGGCAGTCCGATGCGGACATAGCCGATCTCGCTCACGGGGAGGCGTGTCTCGGCGTGAAGCTTCTCTCCATCCGGCACGATGGTGGCGAGTGACTGGCCCGATGCCACGATGCCCCCGATCGTGGTGATGTCGAGAGACTTCACGGTGCCGCGCACCGGGGAGGTGACCGTCAGCCGATCTTGACGGCGGCCTTCCTTGCTGATGTCTCCCTCGAGCGTCGTAAGAGCTTCTCGGAGATCTTGGATTTCTCTGGCGATTTCCGACTGGATTGCTGTCTCGAAGGCGGCGAGGTTGTTCTGCGCCTCCACCAGTCGTTCGGTGGCCTCATCCTTGCGTTGCTGCGTAATCTGCGTCCGGTTGACCACATCCTGGCGCGCTTTGCGCCGATCGGCGAGCTGCGTGCGCGTGGAATAGCCTTTGTTCGCAAGCCCTTCGACGCGGGCGTAATTGTCTTCGGCGAAGGCGAGGTCGTCGTCGAGTGCCGCAAGCTGCGCATCGTAGGTGGAGACGAGGAGACGCGCCTGCTCGATCTGGCTTTTCAGGAGACTGCGCTGATCCCTCTGCGCTTCGCGTCGCGCTGCAAAAGCCGAGGCCGACGCGAGCACCGTCTCGTCGCTGCCGAACTGAAGAAAATCGGGCTCACGGTTGTCTGCCAGGGCCTTGAGGCCCTCGATCTGGGCGAGAAGATTTTGCTTGCGCCGACCCGCAACATCGACGTTTTCCGCAGTCGTCGCATCGTTGAGGAGGAAGAGCGGCGCGCCCGCGTTGACCTGGTCGCCTGGTCTAACCAGGATCTCGTCGATTACGCCGCCTTCGTAATGCTGGACCACGCGTTCGTAGCCCGCGGGAACGATCAGCCCTTGAGCCTGGGAAACCTCGTGAATGCTGGTGAAGCCCGACCAGATGATGAAGGCGAGGATGCCGATGGCGATCAGGACGCAGGCATGCCGGATGAAGCGTTGCGGCGCCGTCTCCTCGATGATGAGAGGATGCGACATGACGAGACGGGGAGGTGAGGCGCTGAGCCCGCCCTCCATGCGCTCCGGCAGACGAGAATCGATGCGAACGAGACTCATGCGACCCTCGCAAACAGCGCGTCGGGCGACGAAACCAACGGCACCTTGCCGTAGCGCAGGGCAACCACGCGATCGGCGAGAAGAAGGAAGTCCGAGCGGTGCGACACGAGGAAGAGTGTCCCGCGACGGCGGTAGGACAGTGCAAGGCTGCGAATGAGCTCACCAATCTCTCCATCGAGGAGCATGTTCGGGATCTCGTCGATGAGCAGGATCGCACTCTCGGTGAGAATGGCCTGAGCGATCGCGAACTTGAAAAGGAATTCCGAGGAGAAGTCGGCACCCTCGGAATCTTTCACGCGAAATTGGATCCCCCCGTCCAGCTGAGCGAGGTGGGAGGAGAGCCCCACCTTTTGAAGCACGGCACGGACCTTTTCTTCGCTTGCGAATGGATTGGCGAAAAGCAGGTTGTCGCGCAGCGTGCCTGGAAAGAGCTTGGGGTTCTGAGGCACGTAGGCGATGCGACGGCGCAGCTCTTCCTGTGGCAATTGCCGCAGATCGACACCGTCGATGCGGATCGCTCCGATCGAAAGATCGGCCATGCCCTGGATGAGCTTCAGAATCGTGGTCTTGCCGGTCCCGTTCGCGCCGGTGATGGCGATGATGGAGCCGGGATTGACCTCCAGATCGAGGCCCACGAAGACCGGTCTCGTATCGCCGGCGCGGAACCCGGTGTTGAGGAAGCTCACAGCTCCTTCGATCGGGCGCATGCGCGCATATTCGCGTGTTTCGTCGCGCTCGGGCTGGATCTCCATCAGCCCGTTGAGCTGGTTGATGCTGTTGCGCAGCTGTTCGAAGCGCTGCACGGAGAGGCAGAGGACATGTGAGGGGGCGAGCGCCCTGAGGCCGAGGATGGTTGCCGCCAGAAGGCCGCCGGTGCCAAGCGTGCCTGCTCAGACGGCTTCGACGCCCGAGGCGAGAAGCAGAATGGTGGCGACGGTGAGAATGAACGTCGAGAAGGCCTCGCCCATGGCGCCGACGAGGCGCAGGGACATCTGAGCGGTCTGCTGCCTGCGTGCGCCGCGAACGAGGCGTTGCGACCAGAGATGTTGCAGGCCCGCCTGGCAGATCGCATCGCGCTTCTCCAGCATTTCGATGGTGATGCGCTGCATCTCCGTCGATTCCTCCGCCGCGATGCTCGTCATCACACGCGCCCTGCGCCGGAGCAGGAGAAACAATCCGAGATGCATGCAGATGCCGATGAACGGGATGAGCGCGAGCCAGCCGGCAAGCAGCGCAATGATGGCGAGAGACGCAAAGCTCGCCAGGACTTCGAGCAGCGAGGTTGCTGCCGGCCCGGTAATGAATTCCCGAACGTTTTCGAGCGTGCGCAGGCGGGCTGCCTGATCCGTCACCGCCGCACGTTCCGATATCGTGGGGCGAATTTTGAGAAGACGTTCGAACGACGCCGTGCTGACGAGAAACTCCAGCCGGTTCGCGATCCAGGCGAGAATGCGCGTGCGCTGGGCCAGAAGAAGCGCCTCGAGCACGATGGCGAGCATCATGCCGAGCACGAAATACGGCAGCGGCGTGAGCGAGCCGAGGCTGATCACATGAACGTAAATCTGAATGGTGAAGAGCGGCAGCAGGACGCTCGTTCCAGCCACGGCGAGGCTCGTGATCAGGAGCCCGAGACCGATCCTGTCGAACTTGCTGGTGAGGGCCCGGAACCAGCTGTGCCCAGTATGACCGCGCCGTATTTTCGACAGCGGATCCGTCTCATCTTCCCGAGAGAATCGCCAGAATGTGCCGCCTTTGAACGGACGCCAGCTGTCGACGTCTTCGATCTCTCCATCACCCGAGATCTTCTTCAATCGGCCCGAATCCGGGCAGGAGAAGATCAGGACGGCTTCTCCGTTAGGCGCGACGAAAAGGGTCGGGCCGGCGCCCACCGGAAGCGAAGCATGCCCTCGTTGCCGGGAGGCGTGGAAGCCGAGGTGCCCAAGGGCGCTCAGCAGGCCGTCCGCATCGAGAGCGGTTTCGTGCGCGGGCAGAGCCGCCAGGATCTGGCGCAGCGGAAAATCGGCGGCCGACAGAACGCAGACGGTGCAGAAGAGGCGCTCCAGCCCTGCCTCGCCCGCAACTCCACTGCGGCTGCGTCTGACGAGCGCTTCCAGACGCTCGATCGCGGCGCGCAGGCGCACAAGCCAGATTCCGTCAAAGTCGTGTGCATCCGCATCCGAGTGTTTTGGTGGCATCAAGAGCGCGGGCGTGCGGGGCTGAGGCAAGCCGGGCCCTCCCTCTCCAGACGTAAGGGCTGCGATGTCGCCCACATGTTTGAAGTGAGCGCTCATATCTTGAGGTCCCGATAAGACTTGCGCTCGGTGACCTGAAATCCCTCGAGCGGCCGGATGCCGTCGCGTTCGAGGACGAGCCGCTTGCTCGCATAGCTCAAGAGATTGGCATCGTCGGAGACGATGATGAAGGACGCCTGACCGTGGATCTTGCCGATGAACCGGTTGAGCTTGGCGTAGCCGTCGCGATCCAAGCCTCGATCTGCGTTATCGAGAAGGATAAGGCGTGGCCGCGTCGCCAGCGCGCGCAGGATGGCGAGTTGCTGCCGCAGTCCCGGTGGTATCGTGTCGCTCGCCGAGCCGAGGACTTCGGTATCGAGGCCGTTGGGCAGAGCATTGATGAGGCTGTCGATTTCAAGAACGTGCGCGACATCCATCGCCTCGTCGACGCTGACTTCGCCGAAACGGGTGATGTTGTCGCGAATGGTCCCGCGAAAGAGCACGCCCGCCGACGAGACGTAGCCGACGCAGCGGTTGAGGAGCGCGCGTGGGTATTTCGTCGGAGCGACGCCGTTCAGAAGCACTTCCCCGGTAGCCGGATTGTGGATTCCTGCGATGATCTGCAGGAATGCCGATTTCGCCTGCTCCGAGGTGCCGGAGAGGGCGGCGGTGACCCCTGGCTGCAATGCAAAATGCACGTTTTCGAACAGGGGAGACCCGGTCACCGGCCAGCACGCGAGATTATCGGCTGAAACGCGACCCTCGTTGGCCACCTTTAAATCGTCGGTCGGCGTGGAAATCGCCGGCTGCGCGAAGAGCGCCTCGACCTTCGTTTCGGCTTCATCGATGTCGCGCATCTGGACGAGGATGAAGATTGCGCGCTGCAAGGGGCCCATCACACGGCTGCTCAAAAGCACGAGCGCGGAGACACCGCCCATCGTCAGATGACCCTGTCCGACGGCGATCGCGCCGAAGGTCAACATGGCGGCGATCAGAACCTGGCTGGCGATCGGGGTGCTGTTGAGAAGCCGGCCTGTGACGATGGCGAGTTCGTGATTGTTGGCGGCAATCTTTTCCTGTGCGGCTTCATAGCGGCGCAGGATATTGTCCTCGATCCCCATCGCCTTGATGCCGTGCATCGCGCTCAGCATGGCGAAGAGAAAGTCGTAGCGCTCTTCGCTGTCGACGATGTTGCGCGCCACGATGGCCTTCATGCGCCGTGCTTCGCGGATGTTGCGCAGCGCGAAGATGGCAACGCAGACGATGACGCAGGCACCGGCCGTCCAAGAGATGAACAGAATGACCGAAATGATGATGGGCAGGAAGAAAAGCTCGCCAATGCTGACGACGAGCTGGCCGTTGTACTTTTCTTTGAGCTTCTGAACCGCGCTCAGATATTCGACGCTGCGCGAGGAGGCGAGACGGCGATCGGCCGGCTCGCTGATGAGAATGTGGGAGAGGAGACGCTGAGTGACGACGCCGGCGAAATTTGCCCCCGCCCGTGCCACGACCATGGCCCGACCGAAGCGCAGGAGTGCTTCGAGTGCGGCGAGGATGCACACCCCGATGACGAGAATGGGCAGCGTCGCGCTCGATGGGTTGGGGACGATCCGCCCGAAGATCTGGGCCGCAGCGACGGGAATCGTCAGGCCCAGAATGTTGAGCGCGAACGTCAGCGTCAGCAACACCAGTATCGGTTGCCTAAAGCCCTGATCGCCGATCAGATTTGTAGCTGCACGTATCCCCATGCAGTCAAACTACAGGTAGAAGCTTGTCCCAAGCTTAAAACTTAAACCTGTTCCGAGCTGAACGCTGAGGCTTCCGGAGCTGTCGCTGTCCGTGGAGGTTTCCGTGAGCGAGACCTCGCTGCCACTCAAGAGACCGTCGTCGGACAGCACGGGATCGCTCACCACGCCGACGAGGTCGTTCAACGACATGTCCGCGTCGATGTCAGACGGCTCGGTGAAGAGATCGACAAGCGTGCCGTCTTCGCCATCCGTCCCCGTGGTGGCGTCGCTCTCGAGGCTTGCCGCGATGTCGGCATCGAGCTCATCGAAGAGCGCGATCGCTGCCTCGGCATCGGCCTCGAGATCGATCGGCTCGGAAGCCGGCTCACTCTGGAGAAGCGATCCGTCGGTCTGAATGTCGACGTCGATGTCGCCCACCAGCGCTTCGACAGGATCGAGAGTAACGTCGAGATCGGCCGTCGTCTCGTCCACCAGCGGCAGGCCGAGATCGGCGTCGAGGGTGAGATCGGTGTCGCCACTCGTGTCAGGCGCTGGCTCTTCGGTCTCGTTGCCGCCGAGAAGACCTCCAGTGAGGCCGCCGAGAAGACCGTCGACGGCATCCGTTCCACTCTCCAGAGTGGCGTCGACCGTCTCGACGACATCGCCGGTGGTGTCGACAGCACCATCAACGACCCCGCCCGTTGCATCGGTCAGCTCTGTGGTGGTTTCGCCTGTCGTCTCCAGAACCTCTCCGACCGCCTCGACGGTGCCATCAGTCGTCCCGGTGAGGTCAAGGTCAGCGACGACATCGACGTCGATGTCACCGACGAGTTCTTCGACGGGGTCGAGGGTGACGTCGAGATCGGCCGTCGTCTCGTCCACCAGCGGCAGGCCGAGATCGGCGTCGAGCGTGAGATCGGTGTCGCCACTCGTATCAGGCGCCGGCTCTTCGGTCTCATTGCCACCGAGAAGGGCACCCGTGATGTCTCCGGTCAGCCCGTCGACGGCATCCGTTCCACTCTCCACAGTGGTGTCGACCCTCTCGACGACATCGTCGGTGGTGTCGACAGCACCATCAACGAGCCCGCCTGTCGTGTCGGTCAGCTCTGGGATGGTTTCGCTCGTGGTCTCAAGAACCTCTCCGACCGCCTCGGCGGTGCCATCGGTCGTCCCGGTGAGGTCCGCGTCAGCGACCAGATCAATATCGATGTCGCCCACCAGCGCTTCGACGGGATCGAGGGTGACGTCGAGATCGGCTGTCGTTTCGTCCACCAGCGGCAGCCCGAGATCGGCGTCGAGGGTGAGGTCGGTGTCGCCACTCGTGTCAGGCGCCGGATCTTCGGTCTCATTGCCACCGAGAAGACCTCCGGTGAGGCCGCCGAGAAGACCGTCGACGGCATCCGTTCCACTCTCCAGAGTGGTGTCGACCGTCTCGACGACATCGCCGGTCGTGTCGACCGCATCATCAACGAGCCCGCCCGTTGCGTCGGTCACCTCTGTGGTGGTCTCTCCGACTGCCTCGGCGGTGCCGTCGGTTGTTCCGGTGAGGTCCGCGTCAGCGACCAGATCGACGTCGATGTCGCCGACGAGTTCTTCGACGGGATCGAGGGTGACATCGAGATCGGCCGTCGTCTCGTCCACCAGCGGCAGCCCGAGATCGGCGTCGAGGGTGAGATCGGTGTCGCCACTCGTGTCAGGCGCCGGCTCTTCGGTCTCGTTGCCCCCAAGAAGACCTCCGGTGAGGCCGCCGAGAAGACCGTCGACGGCGTCGTCCGTACCCCCGGTGACATCCGTCAGAGTGTCGGTCAGGCCGCCAGTGACGTCGTCGGTGATGTCGCCGACCGTTTCCAAAACCTCTCCGGCCGCATCCGTGATCTCTCCGGTGACATCGCCCAGATCCGCATCGGCGACGATGTCGATGTCGATATCGCCCAGAACTTCCTCGACGGGATCGAGAGTGACATCGAGGTCGGCGGTTAGATCGTCCACCAGCGGCAGGCCGAGATCAGCGTCGAGCGTGAGATCGGTGTCGCCATCCTGAGTCGGACCGTCGGTTCCGCCACCGAGAAGACCTCCGGTGAGGCCGCCCACAAGATCGCCGACAGCGTCACCCGTGCCCCCTGTGACATCCGTCAGAGTGTCGGTCAGGCCGCCAGTGACGTCCTCGGCGATGTCGCCGACCGTTTCCAAAACCTCTCCGGCCGCATCTGTGATCTCTCCGGTGACATCGCCCAGATCCGCATCGGTGACGATGTCGATATCGATATCGCCCAAAATCTCCTCGACGGGATCGAGGGTGACGTCGAGATCGCCGGTGATATCTCCGACGAGCGGCAGGCCGAGATCAGCATCAAGGGTCAGATCGGTGTCGCCGTCCTGAGCCGGACCGTCGGGTCCGCCGCCGAGAAGATCGTCGATCGTGTCTGTGACGGTATCCGTCACATCATCGAGAAGATCGGTGGTCGTATCGAGCGTGTCGTCGACCAGATCCACGACGTCGTCGACCGTGCCCGGAATATCAACAGGTGTCTCAAGATCGACGTCGGGCAGATCGGGATCCGGAAGAGGGGCATCCGGTGTCACGTCCGTCGGCGGGTCGGTGGGATCCGTCCCGTCTGAAGGGTCGTCTCCGTCGCCATCGGTCACCACCGTATCTGGGGTCTCATCATCGCCGTCGTCAGGCGAGAGGTCAGATGTGGGGAGGTCCGGATCGACGCCTGGAGCCGGAGCATCCGGCTCGTCCGCCGTATCCGGAAGTTCGCCGGGAATGTCGAGAAGATCGGGACCGGCATCGCCGTCAACGGGAACACCGGGCGGCTGCAACGCGCCGAGTGTCGGCGCCGTGGCGCCGCCCGTCGCGGTATTGGCCGCGCCCGAAGCGCCGGTCTCTCCGATTTCGGGGAAGTCGGATGCAAGTTCCCTGACATCGGCGTTGGGGCGAGCCGGCGAGGACGCCTCTGTGCCTGACGTCGCGGCTTCGGGGACGGCCGCCAGGGGCTCGAGCGCATTATCCCCCATGAGGCCGGAGGTTCCGTCCGATGCGAGGTTGGTGACGGCGTTGGTCGTGCTGTCGGGACGGGCGAGATTGGTGGCAGTGTTGAGTGGCGCTGCGGCGAAAGTCTCGGCCAAGGAGGTACTGTTGACGTCGACGCCGTTCACCACATTGGTGGAGTCGAAGAGATCCATAGCTTCGTAAAGTTTGGATTCCAGACCCGAACCCTGACTCACCGATGTATCCGCCATAACAGCACTCCTGTGGGGTGGTAACTCTAGGTGAGCACAGCTTTTGGTTTAACTAAGCGATTTGGACGCATTCTAAATACGTAGCTTGCGCCAGGGTTGCAATATAGCTGCATCATCAACCGCTGAGGGTACACGTCTTTTTGATCGCGATCGGTCCGCCCGTAAATCGGACGGCCATGTCGCCTCGCACGAGGATGTCCTTCAGCGCTGGTCAGCCTGCGGCGGGGGAGTTAAATTCCGGCCTCCGGATCTGGTCGTGTGATGCCCGATGGAACGCGCAGACGCCCCTCCTCAAAGCGGCCCGAAAAACCCCACATGCGTCGTCTGCGGCAAGAGCTTGCGGCAGGAGAGGGCCGTTCCTTGGGCGGCGGTGCGCCCGGCCATCTCGGCCCTGATCGGTCGAGATCATCCGCAATGGTCGGAGGGGTCCTGGATCTGCCCCGAGGACCTCGAGACCTATCGAAGGCGCTCTCTGAGGGAGCTCCTCAGCGACGCCAATGGCGATCTCGGCCCTTTGGAGCAGGAGGTTCTCGACAGCCTCAGAACCGGCGACATCGTCACCGCCGCGCCGGACATCACCTTCGACGAGAAGGCCACCTTCGGCGACCGGATGGCCGACCGTGTGGCGGCCTTCGGCGGCTCTTGGACTTTCATCCTTTCGTTTTCGCTCGTTTGCGGCCTGTGGATGATGCTCAATGTCACCGGCTGGCTTTTCAAGCCGTTCGATGCCTATCCGTTCATTCTTCTCAATCTGGTGCTGTCGACACTCGCCGCGATCCAGGCGCCGATCATCATGATGAGCCAGCGCCGCCAGGAGGCGCGCGACCGGATGCGGGCGCAGAACGATTATCGGGTCAACTTGAAAGCCGAGCTGGAGGTGCGACAGCTCCATGAGAAGATCGATCACCAGCTCTCGCAACAATCTTCGCGGCTGGAGAGGCTTGAACGCCTGCAGGAGAAGCTCATCGATCGCATGACCTCGTGATGTCCGAGGCTGGCATTCCCCGTGCCTTTCCTCCGCGCGAAGCTTCGGCCGCTATGCCGCGCGGATCGGCAAGGCGGGTGTTTCTTCCGAATATGAGCCCTCCCTCCGGTTCCGGTAGACGCGGCAGAGGCAAATGAGAGATATAGCGAACGCCACCATCTTGGATCGCGGGCAACGTCCCGCTGGCACGTCCTGTGGGGTCGGAGGCTGATGGGGATGGAGGCTGCGGGATCTCGCCGGTTTGCGGCGCCTGACGGTGGGGACAGCTCTGACCCGAATGGCTTGGAAGGACAGAGAGAACCGCGTCGGCGCTGGCGTCGCTTTCTGGCACCCATCCTGCTTGTGGTGCTGCTCGCCTTCATGGCTCTCGCCGTCAGCCGTCTCGCCCAGGATGTTACGTATTCTGCAGTCGTCGAGGCTCTCTCCGAGGTGTCCTGGTGGCGGCTCGGTGCGGCGGGCGCCCTGACGGCGCTGAGCTTTCTGGCATTGAGCTTCTATGATGTCTCGGGACTGGATTATGCCGGCAAAAGCCTGCCTTATCCACGCGTGGCCCTTGCGTCCTTCTGCGCCTATGCCGTCGGCAATACGGCGGGTTTCGGGCCGCTCTCCGGCGGCGCGGTGCGCTTCCGCTTCTACACCCCGCTCGGCCTGAAGCCGGAGGAGATCGCGCGCGTCGTGGCGTTCATCACGGCGGGCTTCGGTCTTGGTCTCGTGGCAACGGCCGGTCTCGGCCTCATCTTCGCGGGCGACCCCGTTGCTGCGGCTCTCCGGGTGCCGGTTTCACTCCTTCATCTTGCGGGAGGCGGATTGCTGCTTCTCGCATTCTCGCCCGTCATCGTTTCCCTGCGGCGAGCGCGGACATTGCAGTTTCGCTCGCTGCGCGTGGTGCTGCCCCGGGCCGGCTTGATCCTGCGCCAGCTCGCCATCACGCTCCTCGATATCAGCGCATCCGCCGCCGTTCTGTGGGTACTGCTTCCGCAAGATTCGATCGGCTTTGCAGGCTTCGTCCCGGTCTACGCCATCGCCGTCGCGCTCGGCGTGCTCAGTCACGTGCCGGCCGGCATTGGCGTTTTCGAGACGGTGATGATCGCCGCTCTCTCGGCCACCTTGCCCGTCGACCGGGTGCTCGCCGCCCTGGTTCTCTACCGCCTGATCTATTACGCGCTGCCTCTTGCCGCTGCGGCTCTTACGATCATCGGCCTGGAGGCGCGGCGGGCCGTCGCGGGCGCGACTTTGGCGGGCGCTGCCCAACTCATCCCACCCGTTCTCGGCGCTCTCAGCTTTCTGTCGGGTGGCATGCTCGTTCTGTCCGGCCTGACGCCTGCCGCTCCGCAACGTCTCGGCCTTCTGAACGCCTTCGTTCCGCTCCCCATCATCGAAGGCGCGCATTTCCTCTCGAGCATTCTCGGCACGCTCTTGCTGATCACCGCTCGGGGGCTGGTTTTCCGGCTCGACGGTGCCTGGTGGGTAAGCGTGGTCGCGACTCTTCTCGCTTTGGCATTCGCACCGCTGAAGGCTCTTGCCGTTGGCGAGACCGTCGTTCTGTCTCTGCTCCTCGTCGCTCTCCTCACGGCCCGAGCCGAGTTTTCGCGTCCGTCCTCGCTGATGCATGAGACCTTCAGTCTGCGCTGGCTGGTGGCCGTGGCAACGATCCTCGTTTCCTCCTTCGCCGTGATGATGTTCGCCTACAAGGAAGTGGCCTACACGCACGAGCTCTGGTGGCAGTTCGAAGTGACGGCCGATGCGCCGCGCAGCCTTCGCGCGCTCGTCGGCATCGTGCTCGCACTCGCGACACTTGCCGTATGGTCTCTCGTCAGGCCATGGCCCGGCATTCGCGAAAAGGCGACCGCCGAGCAGCTGGAACACGCCATTGCGATCGCCGTGCAACAGGATCGACCGGATGCCAATCTGGTGCGCATGGGCGACAAGAGCCTGATGTTTTCCGAAGACGGAGACGCCTTCATCATGTTCGCGCGCCAGGGCCGGTCGTGGGTCGCGCTTTTCGACCCCGTCGGTGCGAGAGCGTCCTGGCCTGGCCTCGTCTGGAAGTTCGTCGAGACCGCGCGGCAGCATGGCGGCCGTGCCGTGTTCTACGAAGTCGGTCCGCGCGATCTGAGCCTCTACGCGGATGCGGGTCTTGCAGCTTTCAAGCTCGGCGAGAGTGCAAAGGTGAAGCTGGCCGATTTCGATCTTCAAGGAGGGCGACGCTCGAACTTTCGCAATGCGTTGCGCAAGGGGGAGCGTGCGGGCTTTGAGTTCGACGTCTATCCGCCTGAGCGCGTTCCGGAAATCCTCGGCGAACTCAAGGCGGTTTCAGACGTCTGGCTGTCGTATCACAACGTCCGTGAAAAGGCGTTTTCGCTCGGGGCTTTCGATGAGGCCTATGTCGCGGCGCAACCGGTGGCATGCCTCAGGCATCAGGGGCGGATCATCGCGTTTGCGACGCTTCTCACCACGCAGGTGCGGTTTGAGGCATCGATCGATCTCATGCGCGTCGCACCGGATGCGCCCAACGGGACGATGGATTTCCTGTTCTTGAAGCTCATCCTTCTCTTCAAGGAAGAGGGATATGAATGGTTCGATCTCGGCATGGCACCGCTCTCCGGGTTTCGCTCAGGAAGCGCTGCGACGCTCTGGAACCGGGTCGGACGGGCGGTCTTCGAGCACGGCGAGCGGTTCTATCATTTCAAGGGGCTGCACGGCTTCAAGGACAAGTTCGACCCGCACTGGGAGCCGAGATACATGGCCGTGTCCGGCGGCATCAATCCTCTGATCGCACTGACCGACGTCACGGTTCTCATCGGCGGCGGTTTACGCGGGGTGGTTTCCAAATGAAGCATCTGTTTTGCGCGGTTCTGGCCGTGCTCTGCGGGTCGGCGAGTTTCGACGCGTCGGCTGCCATCCTCGATTCCGGGCAGCCGGCAATCGCCCGGATCCTCAATCGCGGGGCGCCCGTGAGCGGAATCGTCTTCCTCATCTCCGATCGCGACGGCTGGAGCGAGGCCGACGATGCGAGGGCTCTCTCTCTCGCCGATCATCGCGCGATCGTCGTCGGCGTTGATCTGCCGCGTTATCTCGCGGCTCTCGAGGCGGAAGACGGCGACTGCGCCTATCTCGTTTCCGATATCGAGGCTTTGAGCCACACGCTGCAGAGACAGGCAGGCACATCGGACTATCACGCGCCGATCATCGCCGGAGAGGGCGCCGGCGGCGGCCTGGCGGTCGCGATCGCGGCCCAGACGCCTGAGGCGACGGTGGGTCATACGCTCGCGCTCGATCCGACGCCCGGAATCTCCTTGAAGAAGCCGCTCTGCTCCGGCGCGCCGCGCGAGACCGTGGCCGGCGAGACCGTCTATGGCCTGTCTCCGGGGCCTCTGCCCGATCCGGTCGATGTCTATTTCTCCTCATCCGCAACGCAGGAGGCGAGAGCCCATATCGCGAACCTCATCTCTGCGCATTTCGCGGTTTCGGTCACCGATGGAGAGGGGGCGGAGGCTGCGTTCGGAGAGAAACTGGACGAGCTTCTCGACCGCGCGTCGCAGCCGCAGGAGGGTGATCCAGACATGCCGATCGTCGAGCTTCCGGCCGCCCCCACCGTCGATGCGATGGCCATCGTCTATTCCGGCGATGGTGGCTGGCGGGATCTCGACAAAACGATAGCCGGCATCTTCCAGACGAAAGGGTTGCCAACGGTCGGGGTCGATTCCTTGCGCTATTTCTGGTCGGAGAAAACGCCCGAGGAGGTCGCGCATGACCTTGCGGGCCTGATCGATGTCTACACCGCGAAATGGGGTGTCGGCCACGTCGCGCTCGTCGGCTATTCCTTCGGGGCCGATATGATGCCGGAGGTCTACAACGCTCTCGATGCGTCGCACCAGGCCAAGGTCGCGCAGATATCGCTTCTCGGCGCCGCGCCGTCCGCAGATTTCGAAATCTCGGTTTCGGGATGGCTCGGCGTGGCCTCCGCCTCCGCGCATCCGACTTTGCCTCAGATCGAGCGGATCGACCCCGCAAAGCTTCAATGTGTCTATGGCGCCGATGACAGCCGCGCCACCGTCTGCCCGGCACTTGCGGATTCACACATCGAAATCATCGAGACGACGGGCGGACACCATTTCGACGGCGACTACGATGCGCTCGCCGCGACAATTCTTTCTGGACTGAAGTCGCGGCTCACAGCCGAATAGCCGACGCGCCCCAGGCCCCACGCCCGGCCCAAGCCGTTTTCTCCTCAGGGTCTCCAAAGAGAATGGAAGCTTTCAAACTTTCGTGGATGCCATTGCCGATGGGAATATTTGCTCAATTAGGTTAAAGTTTATTATTTATATAATTATATTAAATTGTTTTATATCAAATATAGTATTTAATATAAATATGTATTTTATGAACTTTCTCGCGGAGATATCACCGGATGCTGAGAGGGGGCATGTGTGGCTCGAATACCGGCGAGCCTCCGGTTTAAATGGGTAGGAGGCGCTCGGTATAGACCACGGTTCACCGAAGCGCGCTCTGGCCATGCGTGTGCTGAGGACATTGCCTTGCCGATCTCCGCACTTGTAATCGGTCCGGCCGGTGGTCGCGCGCTCGGAGATGTCGCGTTCAGCCGAGTCCCTCAGGAGGGCATAGATGAAGGGGAGAGTTGCATGAATGCGAAGACCTCCGTGATTCCAGTATTCATGTTGATCGCAGGGGTGGGCATTGCGAATGCTGCGCCAAAGCAGGATCTTGTCGATTTCTTTGTTGAGCAGGGCTGCGCGATCGGACCTTTAACGAGGGCCGTCGCCCGAAGTGCTGGCTTTTCCGACACGGATATCGACGCTCTGGTCGCGGAAGCCGATGATAATGCCGAAACCATCCGGACCGGAGATTGGGTCGTTCTTCCGACAAGCCTTTGCCGCATTTCGCCGCCCGATGTCAGAAGCGAAATCCGCCTCGATGATCCTGAGGTGCAGGCCGTGACGACATTAATCGACGCCTATGCTGAATTCGACGAGATCGGCTGTTTTATCGACGGACCGGCGATCATGGAGCGCGTGCAAGAAACGCGAGGCTGGAGCCGTGAGAAAGCCAATACCGAGTATCTGCGGTTCCTTGCGGAGAACCTTCGCAGCCACGACATTACCTTTTATAGCGATGATATGCTCAAAACGCCTCCCGGATTCCAGGTCCTGACGGGCGATTGCGCCGATGTGCCGAATATCGAAGACATTCGGCGATCGCAGGTGCTGCGTGACCGGGAGTTCGACACGCTTGTGCGCACCGATTCCCGCGAAGTCGTATGCCTTCGCGACGACGCCCCCAGTTACCGCTTCATGGAGCTTGCGCACAAACTTACGGGTGGCGAGATCACCAATGCCTGGATGTCCTTCGAGGTGAAGCTGATGGCCCTCGGCGGCGGCTGGTTCGTGGGAACCAGCGCCACACAAAAAGGCACGCCCCGGCCTCCGCTTTGCCGGTTCGAGTAAGCCATACCAAGAGAGGGGAACAAGGACCGACGCCGTTGGCTTTTTCAGCTCTAAGTCTGCTGATAAACGGCGACGACTTCATCGAGGCGGCGCTGTTCAAGATCGCTTCGGCGGATCAGGAAGTCGACCGTTCCATTGGTGAAACGCGCCTGCATTGTCGTCGGCGACACCTTATTTGAAGAATATGAATTCATTACGTCATTATAATCGGTATTATTATGATATATGTAAAATATATAATATCAATTATTTTTACTATAACCGTATGTTATATGATGATACATGATCCGATGTATGGGTGGATGGTTCTCGCTTTTGGGTTGTTGTTATCGGTGATTTTTTGAAATTTTGTGTCAATAAACAAAGAGAAATCGGATGATGATGGGGTCGTGAGTGATTATATTTACGACCTATCACGGCCGGATCGCGGCGACATCCAGCATAAGGGTGATGGAGACCGAACGGCGATCCTGGCAAACCACGTAGATCTGAGGCGAAATGAAGTGTTTCTGGGAGATTGATGTTGCAGATGGCGGGTGGATCAATGTATAAAATAATTATAGAGTTATAATTTTATTCTTATGGAGTTATGTTTTTATATGTATGCAGCGCGCCGGAAATGATATAAATGTATATTATAAGGGGAATTACGAGAATATTATTATATATTGTATTTTTTATTTTGTTTGATTGGATTTATAGGGAGGGGGCTGAGGGTGATTTCCCTAATTATCTGGTTGTGGTCGGAGTGTTCGTGGGGCTGTTGGTAATTATAATTTTAGGTTTTGGGGTTGCGTGTGCTTTAGGCAGGCGCGAGGGCAAGAACTGGCAGTCGAGCGTGGCTCGCCTTGGAGAAGACGGAGCGGCGCGACGTTCGCGTCTGGCCGGCGAGTGGGTCGTTGCCATCTCTATGTTTGGCGCACTGCCGTTTGCTTACGTCCTCGGTAGCGCATTTCCGGACAGCATTATGGGTCCGTTTCTCGTCACGATGGCCTCCTATCTGCTGATGATGCTCTTCGTATTTGTTCCCTTTGTCCGTGCCATGAAACGCAAGCGAAATCGGCTAGGGGCTAACGAGACGCTCTAAGTCTGCTGATAAACGGCGACGACTTCATCGAAGCGGCGCTGTTCAAGATCGCTTCGTCGGATCAGGAAATAGACCGTTCCCTCGGTGAACCGCGCCTGCATCCAGTCGGAGATGTCGAGCTGCAGCAGGAGTGTCCAGGTCTCGGCTTCCGCCTTGATGCGGGGAAAATTCTCGCGCCAGAGCTCGTGCGGCAGGTGCTGGACCCCGAACTTGGAGACCACGACCGCATCGAGGCGAGGGTCGTCCTGTTCGGGTTCGGAGCTGCCGAGCAATTGCTGACGCCGCCAATGCTCTTCCGTGTACATGTCGTGGTATTCCACCAAGGCCGCTTCATAATCCTCCCGGAAGCGTTCGCTCTCGTCCCCCGAGGCGTCCCACCGCAATTCGGGAAGCCTTTCGGCGTCGAGTGACGCTGGATGCGGGAGGCGCCAGGTTGCGGCCAACTTCATCTCGCGTTGCGGCGCGCCGTAGACCGTGCCTTCCTCATCGTCGTGCCTTATGTCCGCAAGCGCTTCCAGCTCCGCTTGTGCCGCCTCGGCGAGATCGGAAAGCATGCGGGCCTGAGAGAGGCCTGCAGCGGGCGAGGTGTCCCAGATGACGCGGGCCGCTCGCGTGCCGGTGTCCCAAGGACCCGTCATATGATCGTAGAAGAAGAGAAGCCGACCTTCTGATGGAAGGATCTCCGCCACCTCGCCAAGCGTGCTCGCTTCCTGGAGGTCGACTTGTGCGATGAAGGCGTAGGGCAGGTCGCGCTCCATATGGGCGCGCAGCTCGCGGCCCATCTCGGCATTTGCGCGCCCGGCTATCTCCCGCGGATCGCTCGGTATCGGCGGTCGGGGCCAGACGAACTCGTCTGACACGTCGGGCACGCCGCCGATATGGGTGTCGCCGAGGCGCCTTGTCTCGGGCGCTGCAGGCTTGAAGATGATGGCAGGCACCAACGCCTCCACCACCTGCTCCAGCCGGGGCGGGTCGAACCAGTTCGCAAGTGCCGCCGTCGCTTCGGCCAGTCCGTCGAACAAAGCTTGCCTCCTCATGGTGGCCGGTATCAGCCGCCGTTTCTTGCCGTTATCTCGCGCCGCTTTCGGTTGGCAAAGGCCGCGCCTCTTTCACGTCGCACACTCGCTCTCAGCATGGTGAGATTGAAAGATGGGTTAGCCGATAAATTGGGCCAAGCGGTCCATTTGTCAGTCGTTGCAAACATCGCCAGCCTTCGAACCCCGAAGACCGCAACCACGGCCGTGTGCGCGCCCTAACAGGTCATTTCACTTATGCGCACGAAAGAGCGAACCTCCGCCTTGGATGCCGAATAGGGCGCGAAGCCGGGGATGGGCGCCTCCAGCGCGAACGGCTGTCTGGAACTGCCGGGCGAGAAGAGCCTAGCTCCTGGCCAGCCTGACGTAGTCGAGGATACGCTCGATGAGGTTCTGGACGAGTGGCTCCTCCGCCCGGTCCGTGTCGCAGAGGATGTAATAGGCGCGGGCCGCGTTGATGGAGGTGAGGAACGGCTGGATCAGCCGGCCCTCCGCCAGGTAGTTGCGGGTGAGCACGTCGGAGACGAGCGCGATGCCGCGGCCCTGGACGGCTGAGGCGATCGCCTGCGCCACCGTGCTGACGCGCACCTTGCCGCTTCCCTGCAGGCTGACCCGCGCCGCCACCGCCCATTTCGCCCATTCCTCGCCCTCGTCCTCGTGCAGGAGGGTGATGCCGTTGAGCTTGCGGTCTCGGTGCTGCAGGTCGAGGCGGGGAAATAGGATCGGCGCGCAGACCGTCCGAAGCCGCACCTCGCTAAGGAGCCGCCAGCTCAGGCCGGGGAAGGGCGGGTTGTCGTAGACGATGGCGAGATCGACCACGTCCCAGTCCACATCGGCGGCCGTGACCGCCTCGGCGATCGTCAGGTTCGGGATGTTGCGGCTCTCGGCGAACTCCACCACCGCCGAGCTCAGCCAGGCGACGCCGAGCGCGGTCGGCAGCGATACCGAGAGGGCGGCCGGCCGCGCGCTGGCGTCGAGGTTGCCTGCCCGTCGCATCGCCGTCTCGATCTGGCCGAGCGACAGGGCGACAGCCTCGGCGAAATCGGCGCCCGCCTGCGTCAGGACGAGGCCGCGGCCGACCTTGTCGAAGAGCTCGATGCCCGTCGCCTCGCCGAGCTTCTTGATCTGCAGCGAAACCGCACTCGGGCTGAGGTTCAATTCCTCGGCGGCACCGCGGATGCTGTTCAGCCTGGCAACGGCGCGGAAGGCGGGCAGGTAGTGGAGGAAGCTCAGCGAGCGGGCCATGCGTCACCGGCGGTTCGATCGTTGAGTTATATAGAACGGTTTGCGTCGAGATTTGTCGCTTTTCTTCTTCGCCGTTTTGCGCTGCCTTGAGGCCGACGAAAGGGGGCGACGCCGCATGATCCGGGCAAGGCCATTCGATTTTCCCTATGACGGAAACCTCGATCCGGGCGCGACAGCCCTGATCGTCATCGATCTGCAGCATGATTTCCTCTCGCCGCACGGTTACTTCGCCAGGCAGGGTTACGATCCCGCGCCCCTGCGCGCCATCCTGCCGGCCGTCGGTCAGCTCATCGCCGCCTGTCGCGCCGCCGGCATTCGGGTCGTGCACACCCGACAGGGTTATCGCGCCGACCTCGCCGACATGACCGCCTATGAGAAGTGGCGCCGCAGCCTTTCCGGCCTCGAAGGCACCGACGTCCTGCTGCGTTCCAGCCCGGGCTTTGAGATCGTGCCGGAGATCGACGTCCGGGCCGATGACATCGTCGTCGACAAGACCTGCAACGGCGCCTTCACCTACACCGATCTGGAGCATGTGCTGCGGGCGCAGGGGATCACGCATCTCATGTTCTCCGGCTGCACCACGGATGTCTGCGTGCACTCCACCCTGCGCGAGGCTTGCGACCGCAATTTCCAGTGCCTGACGATCGCCGATGCCTGCGCCAGCGGCGACCGCTACGCCCACGAGGCGGCGCTCCACATGGTGACGGTGGAGAACGGCGTCTTCGGAGCGATCACGGAAACGGCGGCCGTCCTGGAAGGCCTAGCGGGGCTTGGGGAGGGCAACCGATGAGCGCCAGCCCGGCCGAGACTGCCTTCCCGCAGCGCTACGTCTCGCTGATGCGCCTGACCGAGAAGGGTCTTGCCGAGCTCTCCGACAGCGTCCGGCGCAGGAAGGTGAGCGAAGAGCGGGTCGCCGCACTCGGCGGCAGGTCCATCGCCTTCTACGCGGTGATGGGGCCCTACGATTTCGTCCAGGTGTTCGAGATGCCGAGCAACGCGGCCATGATGCAGTACGTGCTCACGGCCCGCCGCGACGGCCATGTCGACCCTCTGATCCTTCCCGCCTTCGACACCGAGAGCTGGGGCGGCATCGTCGAACACATCAAGTAGAAGAAGGGGAACGAGCATGATGAAAGCGTTTTGGGCCGCGGCGGCGCTCGCCGTTCTGGCAAGCCAGGCCGCACAGGCGGGCGAGCCGAGCTTCGTCTCCGATGGCAAGGTCGCCGTCTGCACCTCGGCGAACTTCCCGCCGCTGACCTTCAAGAAGGATGTCGGCGACACGGTGCCGGTTGGCATCGACATAGAGGTCGCCGACGCGCTTGCCGGCACCTGGAACGCCACGACCACCTACACCACCACCGAATTCGCCGGGCTCCTGCCGACGCTCGGCTCCGGACGCTGCGGCCTCATCGTCAGCGGCATCTATATCAACGACGAGCGCCGCCAGACCTATGACGGCGCGCGCTACATGAAGTCGGCTACGGTCATCGTGAAGAAGGCCGGGAACGACGCGGTGGGAGGGCCGGAGACGCTGAGCGGCAAGTCGGTGGCGCTGGAATCCGGCACCTACTACCAGGAAGAGCGCGTCGACCCGCTCAACAAGGAGTTTGCGGCCGCCGGCAAGCCCGAGATCACCGTCGACACCTATCCGACACAGCAGGCCGCCTATCAGCAGGTGCTCGTCGGCCGGGCCGACGCCACGCTGACGGAGGAGGCGGAGGGCGCCTACCGCGTCGCCGCGGCGCCAGATCAGCTCGCGATTTCTTACACCTGGCAGTCAGAATTCACCTACGGCATCTACATGCGCCGTAACCCGGACGATCTTGCTGCCGTGCGCGCCGGACTGAAGAAGCTCCGCGAAGACGGCTTCTTCGACGCGCTGGCAAAAAAGTATGGTCTCGATCCGTCGGTGTTCGACGTCGACTACGATTCGTGACGGCAGGGGCGAAACGGCGATATGTCCTTCGACGTCGGACTGTTTGCATCGGCGCTGCTTTCGCCCGCGATGCTGCGGGGCGCTGCGGTCGCCCTCATCCTGTCGCTCATGGTCTTCGCCGTTTCGTTCTTCCTCTGTCTGCCGGTGGCGCTCGCGCTGAATTCCAAGCGAAAAGCGCAGAAACTTCCCGCCCAGCTCTACGTGTGGGTCTTCCGGGCCGCGCCCGTGATCCTCATTCTGCTGGTCGTCTGGAACGGTGCGCCGCAGGTCGTCCCGGCGCTCCTGAAGGCGAACTGGTTCATCCCCTTCGTCGCGGCGGCCGTCTCCTTCGTGCTGGTCAGCGTCGCCTACATGGCGGAGATCATGAAGGCCGCGCTTCTCGCCATCGGGCCGGGGCAGGGGGAAGCAGCGAAGGCGCTCGGCCTCGGCCGCCTGCAGGCGTTTCGGCTGGTGATCATGCCTCAGGCGTTGCGGGTTGCGCTGCCACCGCTCGTCAACGAATTCATCAACCTCCTGAAGGCGACGTCGCTCGCCTACGTGATTTCGCTGCGGGAGATCATGGCGGTGGTCAACGATGCCATCGCCGCTTCCTTCCGCTTCGTCGAATGGTATTGCGCCGCGCTCGTCTACTATCTCGTCATCGTCTCCGTCTTCATGCTCTTCCAGTCCTGGCTGGCGAAGCGATTGAAATAGGCCGGGCGACACATCGAGGCGACACATCGAAAGGAATCTGGCCGTGCAACACGAAGAACGCCTGCGCCGCCTGCGCGAGAAATACGATGCCGGCCACGGCGGATCGGTCCACGATCCGAAATTCCGCGCCGTCGCCGACCGGATTTTTCAGGCGAGCGGCACCCGGGCCGCGCCCTATAGCGGCATCCCGACCCTGCTCGACGCGCCGTTCCGCGAGGTCGACTGGTCCGATCCGGACATCGGCGATCTCGACGTCGCCCTCGTGGGCGTGCCGATGGATCTCGGGGTCACCAACCGCCCGGGCTCTCGCTTCGGGCCACGGGCCGTTCGCAGCATCGAGCGTGTCGGCCCGTACAACCACGTGCTCGAGACCGCTCCCACCTTCGAGATGAAGGTCGCCGATATCGGCGACGTACCGTTTCGCAGCCGCTACCGCCTGGAGATGAGCCACGAGGACATCGAGGCGGCTTTCGAAAGGATCGTCGCCGCCGGCGTCGTTCCGCTCGCCGTCGGAGGCGACCATTCGGTCACCCATCCGATCCTCAAGGCGGTGGGGCGGAAGGCGCCGGTCGGGCTCGTCCATATTGACGCGCATTGCGATACCGGCGGCGCCTACGACCTGACGAAATTTCACCACGGCGGCCCGTTCCGCAACGCGGTTCTCGACGGTGTGCTCGATCCGGCCCGCACCATCCAGATCGGCATCCGCGGCCCCGCCGAATATCTCTGGGAATTCTCCTACGATTCCGGGATGACGGTGATTCACGCCGAGGAGGTTTCGGCGATCGGAATCGCGGCGATCGTCGAAAGAGCTCGCCAGGTCGTCGGCGACGGGCCGACCTATCTGAGCTTCGACGTCGACAGCCTCGATCCGAGCATCGCACCGGGTACCGGCACGCCGGAAATCGGCGGCCTGACGAGCCGCGAGGCGCTGGAGATCCTGCGCGGTCTCAAGGGCCTCGATTTCGTCGGCGGCGACGTGGTGGAGGTCGCGCCGCAATACGATCCCTCGACCAACACCGCCCATGTCGGCGCCCAGATGCTCTTCGAGATCCTGAGCCTCGTCCGTTTCGCCCCCGGAAGGCGCGGCTCGGCGGGCTGACCGGAGTGCCGATCGTTGCCGTCGCTATGTTTGGCGCACTGCCGTTTGCTTAGGTTCTCGGGAGCGCGTTTCCGAACAGCATTACGGAGCCGTTTCCCTTCACGACGACATCCTATCTCCTGATGATGCTCGTCGTAGCTGTTCCCTTTGTCCGTGCCATGGACCGCAAGCGAAATCGGCGGGGCTGACGAGACACGCTAAGTCTGCTGATCAACGTCCACGACTTCATCGAAGCGGCGCTGTTGAAGATCGCGTCGGCGGATCAGGAAATAGACCGTTCCCTCGGTGAACCGCGCCTGCATCCAGCCGTCGCTTCGGCCAGTCCGTCGAACAAAGCTTGGCTCCGCATGGTTGATGGCATTGGCGGCCGTTTGTGGCCGCCATGACGCGCGGCTTTTGGCCGGCGAATGCTGTGCCTCTTTTAGAGCGCTCCCTCGATCTCACCGTGTTGATCGTGCAACATGCATCGACTGTCATAGTCGCGATAGATTATCTCAATTCAGCGAAATATATTAAGTCACTCATTATTCTGAGGAATTTGAGTGTGTGTTTATGTTTCTATTGCATATTGGGTAATTTCCTAGATGCAAGAATAGCATTGTCTTCATAGAAGCGCCTCGCTATGCCTCCATTAGATTTGCTGGGGGGCGATTGAATGTACCGAGGTGCAGCCACTTTGGTGGTTTTGCTGTCGTTGGCGGGATGCGCGTCTTCGTATTTGCCGTCGGGCGGACCGAAGACCGGAGCAATTCGAAACACGACGCTTTCGCCGTCCGGTCAGCCTGTTCCTGTCGTCGATCTTTCCGTCGCCGCGTACTATATGGAGCCTCTGCACTCTGGACTGGATGAGAGGGCAGGCCTCCGGGCTGCCCCTCGGGGTGACCTCTCGCGCCTCGGCCGGGTCGGTTACAATGCGACGCGACTGCGTCCGGGGGACGTGATCGAGGTCACCATTTTCGACACCGGTGAAGAGGGGTTGTTTGCGTCGACGTCGAGCCGGTCGTTGGCACTTGGTCGGTTCACGGTCGATTCCTCCGGCTTCGTAACTCTGCCCTTCGTCGGACGGCAACGAGTGGTCGAGTCCACGCCCGCCGCTCTGCAGAACCAGATCGTCAATGGTCTGCGCGGCTCGGCGGTCAATCCTCAGGCCGTGGTCAACGTCATCGAAAAGCCGGGAGCGGTTGTCACGGTCGATGGCGCGGTGCGTTCGCCCGGACGCTTCCCCATTTCGGGAGGCGTATCGGTTCTGGACGCGATCGCTCTGGCCGGTGGAGCGCAATCCAAGCCACAGGAAACCACGGTCACGGTCGAGCGAGGGGGACACCGCGCGTCGGCCACGTTGGAGCGAGTGCTCGCCTCGCCCTCTCAGAACATCCCGCTTGCCCCGGGAGATCGCATTTTCCTCGGTGAGGACGAGGCGGCAGGGAAGACCTCTTATACGACCTACGGCGCGTTCAAGAGCGCGGGCGAATTTCCCTTCGAGCCCGGAACGTTGACGCTCGACAAGGCGATCGGTCGGGCAGGTGGATTGCGTGACGATCAGGCCGATCCGCTGAACGTCTATCTCTTCCGGACACAGAAGGTTCCTGCCGTCACGGCAGCCGTAAGTGCCGGGAAGAGCCCGGGAGCACCAGCGCCGACAGTGCTGCGGCCGATCATTGTCAGGGTGAACATGAAGGACCCGGCGAGTTTCATCCAGATGCAGAGTTTCCAGATGCTCGACGGAGACATCCTCTATGCCACCAACGCGAAGTCGGTCGACTGGGCGAAGTATCTGAATTTCCTCAAATCGTCGCCGCCGCCGTTGCCTGCTGCGCCTGCGCCGAGTGCGTCTTCTTAGGGCAAGCGCCTACGCCGGTTCGGCGTCGATCACGATCGCCGTCACATTGTCGGAGACCTGGGCAAGGAGCGCGTCCTGTACGAGGAGATCGACGGCGCGAGGTCTTTCCTCACGAAGCAGGATCTCGGCGATCGCCCGCTCCGGCAGGGCACGCACCAGAGGAGCGGAACATAGGAGAAAGCGGTCATGCGGCTGCAGGCCGTCACTGAACGTATCCAAAAGAACCGAGGTTTCGGGGCCTCCGATGGATCTCGCGAGGCGCCGCCGGATGCCGACCTCGACGTGATCCCGCGTCAAGCCACGCATCATGCCGTCCCTTAATAGGTAGCAGCGGACATCGCCCGCCCACAAAACAGAGAAGCGCCCCGCAAACTGGGCGAGCAAAGCCACGCTGGCGCCGCCGGACGTGCGCTCAGAAGCTGCGGCGCTTCCGTTCATGTCCCGCGCTTGCCCTGCCCGGAGCAGCGTGTGCACCCGTCCGAGCTTGCCTTTGATATCTGCGACGAGCTGGTCCAAGGTCTCGTGCGGCGGGATGTCGTTGATTGCCCGAGCGACTGTCTGTGCGGCCCGCAGCGCTGCACCGTCTTTGCCGATGCCGTCCACGACGGCCATGATCGATGGATGGTCGCGCTGTATGGCAACATCCGCGTGAAGAGACGAGCGCAGCCCTGGATGCTCGCCGAGAGTTGCTGCCAACCGCAGCGGCGGACCGACTGCCTCGATCGGGTTATGTTGGCTGCGGGTCTTTTCAGAGTCGGCCATCCGTCGATGCTCGAAAGCTTCGGCAGATTCGTCTGCGGCGGAAAGGGGGTCGCGGCCGACGGATGTGTGCAAGCTCCTCGGCAGGTGGGAATGCTCGTGCAGGGCCGATCTGTTTGCGGCAGGCGTCGAAGAAAGCATGGTGAGGAACGCCGCCGGTGTCGGGAGGCCTTCGGCGGTAAAGCCGGTCGGCCAATCGTGCGGTCCACGTTCGGTCCACCATTCTGAGATTGAGGCCGACGGGCGTGAGCTGTGACCGAAGACGGTCGGTGGGCGCAGGCGCCTTAGCTTGTCGCGGAAGACAATAAGATCGAAATCCGGCTGCAGGGCCGTTTCGGCCATGGCTTCGAGTGCGGTGAACCAGGTTCTGTCGTCTGCCACACGTTGCGGGTCCGTGGCCGCGTCGAGACGGGCCGCAGCAATGAGAGGAAAGCAGCGCCCGATACGGTCGCGGCTCGGCAGCAAGACGCCAGCCATGCCGTGCGGGCCACAAAGTCCCGCCGCCAGGGTGAAACGCCAGGGCGGCGCCGCGAGAAAGCTCTCCCGCCAGGCGTCGCCAAGCGCCTGACGGCCGGCGACCAAACCTTGCTGCAACCAAGCGCTGAATGCCTCGAGAAAGCGGGGGTCGAGATCGGCCGAAACGAAGTCTCCATGCGTCGGCACTTTGCCGAAGAATCCAGGATGAGCTGCTTCGACATGCTTTTCGGTCCGACGCCCTCTCCGGCCGATCATCCTCCGCCTCCAAAGGTCGGCCCAAGAGTGAGAGCATGCGCACTTTTTATGCGGGCGCTGCCGATGGGTACTAAAATTGCGATGGGCATTGGAATTCGCTCAGAGCCGGCAGCTGGAAAGGATTGAGGACGGACCCGAACTGGACGTCGAAGACCGCCTGGCGTGGGCCGTCATCGAAGCGCACGCGCATCAGGTCATTGCGATGAGAAACGATCGTCGCTTCATCGAAGATGCGGAATGGCGACCAATCTCCACTGTGCGTCATCGCTTGGCTGATGTCCCCGGGCTGGAAAGCGATGCGCGACTGATTGCCGGTCTCGCTTGAGGGCCAACGGATCGTCTTTCCGATTTTGGGGCCGTGATAATAGACGACGCGCTCGTTCTCGATCTCCAGCAGGACCGCGTTGGCGTTTTGCGAGAGCGAGACAGGCTCCACGTTGATCGCCACAGACGGCTCGTCGCTGTTGGGCGGAAAGAACGCGCGGCGGATCTCGTGAGCGCGCTCAAATTGGGCGATCGCCTGCGCTTCCAGACCATCGGCGCCGAAGGTGCCGCGCCACGTCCAGGGGCTCGCGGTGGTATCGACGAAGGGCGCAAGCCGCTCCTCGAAGAACGTTGCAAAAAGCCCCTGCGGCCCGAACAGTCGGGTGAAGTCGGCAAGGGAGACATCATCCGGCGAATCGCGGGTAAACGGATAGCGGTTGGTGACGGCGGCCGCGCACAGGTTCGCTCCGCTGCTTGCCCAGGCTTCGCGGGCGCTCGTGCGGGCCGTCTTCACCGCAAGTGCGCTGATGTCTGCGGAAAGGCCCGCCATCCACGTGGCGACCGGCTCGGGCAAGCGGCGGGCGGTCTGCAGCAAATCCTGGTTCGCCTTGGTGAGCTCGCCCTCCGCATTGAAAACCTCGGCCACTGCCGCTGTGGACGTCGAGGCGCGGGAGAGCTGCTGATAGATCGTGTCGATCAGGGGTTGGAGCGCGGCTATCTGTGACGGCTTCTCGCCCCCATCGGCAGAGGTCGCGTCACTGTTTCGTCCCTCGGCTTGTTCCGGCACTTCCAAGGCGGCGCGCAATGGTCCGTATGGGTCTGGCGCATTGGCGAGCGCAAGCGGGGACGCAGAGCTCGAGGCCGCAGCCGCGCCAGCGGATTCGGCGATTTCGGTCGCCTTGCCTTCTGTCATGACGGGCCGAAGGTCGGTCGCTTCGGCGACCGCTTGAGCCAGGGACTCGATCGGGCTCGGATCGGTCGCGAGCAACCGCGCGGTTTCGGTCTCTTCCGCCAGTGTCTGACCGGGACGCACCCTGATGTCGCCGAGAAGTTCGGACCAGCGGCGCCGAAATGTGTCGAAATAGATGTCGAGTGCCGCGTTCGACACGGCGTCGATGGTTGTCGGCTGCAACGTCGACGAAGAACCGCGCACCCAGGTTTCGCTCAACGCTTCGCTCGCTGCGTTGCCGAGGAGCGGCAGCACGGCCATACGGTAGCCGTTCCCTGTATAAAGACCGTCGATACCTGCGCGCAGACTGTCGCCCGAAGCGCGTTCGAAAGCGCGTTCGCCGATGGGACCCAAGCCATCAGCCGGCACGAAGGAAGGGAGCGCGCGCGCTATGGGCTTCGATGCGAGGATGTCAAAGGCGCGCTGAGCATAGCTGCGGTCGGCGATCTTGTCTCGCGTCTCGGCAATCAGTCGGTTGTCCAGGGTGAGCGGTGGCAATGTCCCCGCCGCCATGGCGCCTGCATGCGCGACCAGAGCCTCGCGGACGCCGGCGCGTCCCTCTTCGGGATAGAGTTCGGAAAAAAGCTGCTTCGACTGCGAGACGACGTAGTCGGGATCGAGACTGCCGAGACCGCCCAGCATCCCATAGAGCTTAAGCGCCTCGAAAAGCGCGGCAGGATCGTCGCTTTCGCGCATCGTTGTCTGAAGCTGCACCAACAGGCGCGGCAAAAGAAGGGCGTTGAGAGCTCGCTGATAAGCCGCGCGTCGACGGCTTTCGATCTTGGGCTGTTGATCGAGCCCAAAGCTGGCGGGCCATACGCCGGGATGCTCGAAACTGTCGGCGATCGCGGAAAGGCTGTTGAGAGCGGGCAGGATGCGCAGGAAGTCCGCATCGTCGACATCGCGAACGGGAATGCCTTTGACCGCGTCCTGATAGGCGTCAATCCGCTCTTCAGCCTGGGCGAGCGCTGCCGTGTTCCGAAAATAGGTAAGCGTCCAGCTCGTCAGCACGAAAGCGAGAACGAAGGCGGCTGCGCCGTAAGCTATCCGGCGCACCATCCGCTGACGCGACGACAGGCGCCGATCGCGATTGACGAGTGAGGCCTCGCCGAAAATGACGTCTTTGAACAGGCGGGTAAGAAAATAGCTGCGCCGCATGCGAGGAATCGGCTGAGCGGACAATCCCCGTTCGCCTTCCGTCATCTGAGTTCCGGATGCGAGATAGACGCCGCGCACCAATGGCGCTTCTACCAGCTTCGAACCCGAGCAGAGTTCGACCAGAATCTCGTGAACCGTATCCTTGAGAGCCGACAATTCGGCTGGGAAACGAAAGATGCGGCCGCGCACCGCGACATCCGGCTCCTGCTGAAGGCGCTCGATCAGCATTGATCCGATGCGCTCCTGCAAAAGCGAGAATTCTTCGAGAAAGCGCTCGGGGAGGTCCTTGGCTTTGTCGCTGTCCGCGAGATCGAAGGTCATGCCCCAGACCTGTTCCCGGTCGCTCCGGTTGAAGCCGTCGAAGAACTCGATGAAGCCGGTCAGAAGGTCGGCTTTCGTCAAGACCAGATAGGCCGGTATGCGAGCCTTGAGCACCTCGTCCATTTCATTGAGGCGCTTGCGGATGGCGCGCACTTCCTCCAGTCGTGCGTCGGGCGGACGATCGACGAGGTCGGCGATCGACAAGGTGATCAACACACCGTTCACTGGCTGTGAGCGGCGATATTTCCGAATGAGATTGAGGAACCCGTCCCACCCTGCCTTCGCCGCGCCGGACAGATCGTCTTGGGTCGTGTAGCGTCCGGCAGTGTCGACGAGGATCGCCTCCTCACAGAACCACCAATTGCAGCTTCGCGTCCCGGCTATGCCGCGAGTGCCTTCCCCTTCGGCCATGCCGACCGGGAAAGTCAGACCGGAATGGGTGATGGCCGTGGTCTTGCCGGAGCCCGGCGCACCGAAAAGCACGTACCAGGGCAACTCGTAGATATAGCCGAAGCGCTTGCGCGATACGCGTCGCAAGAGGGCCAGGGCCTGCCTGAGCTGGTTGCGGATGTCATCCACCTCTGCGGTCCGCTCGCCCTCGGCGAGCGCCTCGGCATCCTGCTCGATGCCTTCGACCAGCTCATTGTCGCGCCTCCGCGAGCGGAGAAAAGAGATGCCGAGATAGAGAAGCCAGGCGGCAAGGACCACTCCGATGGCGATGAGGCGGTTGCCGGCACTCGCCAAGGGTTGGAAATCGCCGAACTTGAGGAGATAGCCGTAAAACCAGATGACGAAACCGATCGCGACGACCCAGATGACCGAAAGGAATCGGCGGCCGATGAAGCCGGAATAGGCGTCGACGTAAGAGCGGATCGTGTAGAAGTAGCTCAGCGGGTTCATTGGGTCTTGTCTCCGCCTTCAAGAGCGGCCGGAGTCTGTGCTTTGTGTGGGTCGGAGGGGGTCTCCTGCGGCGCACCTTCTGGCGCTTCCTGCGCAGGCGTGCCGGAAGACGTCTGGTTGAGCCGGGCCGCCGCGTCGGTGAGGACGAGGATCTCGGTGCGCCGATTCATTTCGCGCCCCTCAGGTGTGTCGTTGCTGGCGAGCGGGTCGCTGTCGGCACGTCCTTCCGTGGTGATCGCGCCCGGCCCCGTGTAGAGAGCGAGGATGTCGCCGACAGCTTTCGCGCGTGCCTCAGACAGATCCCAATTTGAGGGGAACTGGACCGTGCGGATCGGCACGTTATCGGTGTAACCGACCACGACGGCTTTGAATCCCTCCGACGACAGCGCGCCGCCGATACGTTGGATCAGGCCGCGAAAATCCGGGTTCACGTCGGCACTGCCCGTCTCGAACAAGCCGGAATTGGCGATGCGCACCCTCAGCCGGCCGTTCGCGTCCGATAGTGTCACGAGGCCCGCGTCGACTTCGGGCTGCAGAAAGGCGAGGAGATTGTCGAGACGGCTAGGCTCTTTGGGAGCCTCCGGCTGCTCGACCACGGCCGTTCGTGTAACCGGTTCCTCCTTCGTTGGCGGCGTCTCATCCACCTCCGGAGGCACCTCGGGCTCGCTCGGATAAGCTATGGCGGCGAGGCTCGGCGCTTCGCTCGGCGGCAGATCCGCCAGCCGACGGGCCGTCACGTCGGAGTCCTGGTTCAGCCAGAGAGTGAACAGAAGATAGCTGAGCCCGAGCGCCAGAACGAGACATGCCAGGAGCGTCCAAAGTACCGTGGCGGTGCGCAACGGCTTGTGACGAGCCACCACTCCGCGCCAATGGGGCGAGAGCTCCCGCTCGAAGACACCGTACTGGCCGAGGAGCGTCCGGTAGAGGCTCTCGCGGATGCGCTCCAGCTCCAGCGTGCCCCGCGGCGAAACCCGCGTGCGTCCCTCGAACGCGAGCGACAGACAGAGATAGATAAGGAGAAGCAGATCCTTGTTGGCGCCGGGACTTTGATGGAAATGGTCGAGCAGATCGAAGACACGGTCGCCACCGGTGACGTCCATGTGAAAGGTCGAGACGAGGCCGGACCGGGCCCAGCCCATCCGCTCGCTCCACGGCTTCGACAGGATCACGTCGTCGATCGTGGCACAGACGACGTAATGGGCGGCGCGGGCCCGTTCGGGGCTGATGCGGGCGCTGGCAAGATCGCGTTCGTAGCGTCGCACGGCATCGATCACCGCCCCGCGCATCTCGTCCATGTTCGGGGCTTTGGTGCGCTGGCGCAGCTCGTGCGCGAGATTGAGAAGCGGAGCGGCCGACGCGACGAGGACTGGCACCTCTTCGCCGCCGAACCGGAAATCGCGCATGATGGCGGCCGCCGACCAGCCCGTTGCCGGGCGCGGCTCGTCCGGTGCTTCCGCTTCGTTGCCAGACGCCAGGATGTCGTCGAACGCCATGCTGTCTTGCGCGGCGGCGGGGTCCGGTTTGGCGTCACCGTTTGGATCGCCGTGAGAGGGAAGGTCGCTCATTCTCGTAGCGCCCACAGTTCCATTTCAAGGTTGGGGAAGTCGCCTGCCAGATGCAGCGCGATGGCAGCCGACGTGTCGAGCTGGCGCCAAAGCGGCGATCCAGTGTCGAGTTCGAAATAGACCCGGCCAGAGCGGTAGGGCAGCTGACGTGGCAGCACCGGCAGCGGGCGCACCGGAATGCCGGGCAGGGCCACGTTGACGAGTTCGACGATGCGCTCCACCGGGCCGACCTTGATCTGCGCGGGCAGCTTGCGACGGATCTCCTCGCCCGGCATGTCTGCGCCGACCACCAGGACAAAGCCCGCACTGGCCAGAAGCGACCGGTCGGGAATTGTGCCCACTCGGACGCCGTGCCGACGTTCGACCAGATCGATGGCGACGGCGGTCTGCTCCAGTACTGCGGAGAGCGACGTGCGCAGATCGTCGAAGACGGCCGCAAATGTCGCCTTGAGGTCGTCATGGCGATAGGGCGGAAACTCGGCGGCGCGCTTGTCCTCGGTGGTGAAGGTGGCGAGTTCGCCGGCCAGTCCGATGCAGAATTCGTAGAGTACGAGAGGATGGAGCCGGGTCGCATTCGCGGCGATGTGCGCAAGCAAGGGATCGGCGCGATTGAGAATCTGCAGGAGAAAGAAGTCGCCGACTTCGGCTGTGCCGCGGATCGTCGGATCACCGATGCGATCTGCGATCGCTTCGGCGCGGTGGCGCACGATGCCCAGAAGTTCTCGGATCAACTCAGCGAGGCGCGGTTCGGCCGCGCAGTTGAGGGACGGGGCGAGATATTCGGGATCGAGGATGACGGCCCGGTCGGAACGAACCTCGACGACACGGGCCAACCCGATGAGATCGTAACCGGCCAATTCGTCGCCGGTCTTCAGGAAACGCAGGTTCAGTCGGGAGATATCGATCGGTGCAATGAAGTCCGTATCGAGATTTGCGTCGGGCGCGTCGAAGTTCGAAGCGGCGAGCCTGACGCCGGCACGCGCATCGCCGCCGTCTACGACCGAATAGGCACGGCCGGGGCGCCGTCCGGGCAGCGCCAGATAGATGACCTGCTGCTTTGCGGTTTCTTCAAGCGCGACCGGCGGGGGCAAATCTGTATCGCCGGGTGCCTCGAACGGAGTGCCGTCGGGTAGGATGCCCCTGACGCTGGACAGGGCGAATTGGCCGACAGCGAGCGCGCCGTGATCGATCTCGATCTCGGAGATACCCCAGGGATAGGCCACGGTTTCCTGACTGGAGGTGCGTACGAGGCGCTCCGTCCAGCGGTCCGCCTGCTGGAAGTGTTGTACGCGAAGGAACATGCCCTCGCTCCACGCGACACGGTTTTCGTCCTTCATCTGCTTCGCTTCAACCTGTCTTCGACGCTACTGGCGGTATCGATGTCTTCATCGCCGGCGATGAGAGACTTTAGAAATTCCTGAACTGAGAGGTCGCGGCCGTCCTGTCGGAACTGTGCGCGGTAGGCGCGCCAGTAGTCGCGGCGTGGCCACGGCAAGACCGTGCCCGCACTGGCGTCTACACGGGCTTCGAGCGCGCGGGGCTCCAGCCTCGGTCCGAGCTCGCGCAACAATTGCTCCATCGTCTCGCGGAGGATGGTCTGGCGCTGCGTCAGGGCCGCGATCCGGGTACCGATGTCCGACTGCCCGGGAAACGGCCCGGCACCGGAATAACTGATCTCAAGGCCGAACAGACGGCAGATTTCATCGAGAGAATCTTCGCAGTCGCGCAGCATCGACAGCAGGTGAGAAGTGGTCTCTCCACGGCCGAAATCGCCGTCTGAAGATGGCGACCCGGCGGTTTGCGCCTTTTGCTCAATCTGGGCCGGTGGATCGGTGCGTTCCGCCGGGACTGATCCAGACCTTCGGGATGGTCCCAGAATATCGGCAATCGCCTGTTCGGTGGTGTCTTCCGGAGCTGCCTGCCCCTCCGCAACCAGGGGCGGGGCATCCGGCGTCCCGTCGGGATCAGGTCCGGCGGGGCCGCTTTCGCTCAACGGCGCGTGTGGGTCCGTTGCGTGATCCGGCTCGGAGGTCGAAGGCGTCGGGTGCTCCTCGGGTGTCGAACCGGCAGTTGTCTCCCCCGGCTCCGGTCTAGGTGGCGCCAGCGCATCGAAGGCGTCGTCGGGAATATCAGCAGCTGGGTCGGGCCTGCGGCGGCGCCGTCGCGCACCCATGCGGGGAACCGCGGTGCTTAGCGCGGGCCGGTGCTCGATGTTGCTGGCATAATCGCCGCCGGCGTCGGCATTCCAGTCGTTGGGCAGGAGCGGTTGCGTCGCGTCTGTTTCGGGTGGTCCGCTCCAGCCGATCTCAACCTCGCGGGAGGAGGGGACCGTAAACGTGTCCCGCCGGGCGGCCGCATTGTTGCGTTCACGGTTTGAGGGTTCGCCGTCATCCCAAGCTGCGGCGCCGCTGAGGCCACTTCCCCGCTGACGTCCCGGCGCCACGTCGGCCAGGATCGACGAAATGGTCGGCGCCTCGTCGCTGAGACGTAAGTCGGCGTCAGGGTCATCCAGATCAGGCTCGGATTCTCCGTAAAGTGCCACCTCGAAGACGAGTGCGTCGAACGCGATGACAGAACCGGACGCGAGCCGCGCTGTCTCGCCCTGGCGCAACAGATTGCTGTCGACACGGATCCCGTGGGCGCTGCGGTCCTCGAGGACGAAGGATGAGCGGTCACGGCTGATGATGCAGTGAAAATCGGACAGCGTCCCGTCCTGATCCTCGACGACCCAATCGCAGTCCGGACTGCCGCCGAGGCTGCGACGACCGCGTTCGAACGTCCATGGCCGACGCGATCCCCGAACCGGTTGCCCTGCGGTCTGTCGTAACTCAAGCCGCATGTGAGGCTCCTTTCTCCCCGGCCTCCGCCGTGTAGAAAGCCTCGTCGCTGTCTCGCGCAGCCGGGGCAACGCGTGCCCAGCTGTTCCAGCCGAGCCGCGGTTGGGCGGCGCCCGCGCCACCCAATTGGCAAAATGGGACCTGCTCTTTCTTGAGGACCACCTGGACGTCGAAGGTCAGCCCGATGCCGACGAAAAGGCGCGTCAAAGCCACGAGCTCTCTGGCTGCTGCGCTTCCAGGCGCAAACGCGCAATAATCGCGATAGTCCAGCGGCCCGAGCACGATCCGAAACCCACTGGAGCGGTCTCTCACGGCCGTGCCGGCCATCGTGTTGACGCCAAGGCGAGCGGTCGGGCCAAGAGCCGTACGGTCGTGCTCGGCAACGGTGAGCCAGCGTGGCCGGAATTGCTGGATCTTCACCGGGAGGCCGGTGAAGTCGGCGAGCATGGCTCTCAAGTTGGAAGCGTTGCGGGTGCGCTGCGCGAAGAAACCGGTGAAACGGAGGATCACGTCGGTATCGACGCCACTCGTCTCCTTGAGGCCGCGCGTTCCGAAGCCGGTCAGCGAGAATAGCGCCGTCAGGAAAGCGTTACCGGCGCCACGCCCGCCCCAGCGCAGCCGCCTGGCGAGGCGATACTTCTCCGCCGCCGCGAAAAAGAGCGCTGCCAGGCGGGCACCGAAAACGTCAAAAAAGGCAAGCAAGGCGTGCGAGCGGTTGCGCTCTTCGCGCATCACCGCCTCGTCATAGGACGGCGGCAATACGCCGAGCGGGCCGATCAGGCCCGATACAGGCGTGGCGGCAATCGCGCCGTTGCGGCCTTGGTCCAGCACGACCGGCACCGATGCCGGAGCCACGCCAAAGGGTGACGTGATGTGAACGTCCGCGTCTTCGGCAGCCAGACGAAACGCCGTTGAGGGCTCGAACAGCCCAGGCTCCTGGATCAGTCGCTGGCGCAGGCGTGAGATGTCGCCCCCTGGTTCGGTCGCCGCGGGCGCTACGCTGTTGGGTTTGCGGAGGGCGCTCATATGAGCGGCCTTTCCGCGGCGCGGGCAGGGAAGCGGGCCACCGGGCGCGATTGGCCCCTGAGGTGAACGGTGAGGCGGCTGTAGCTGTTGATTGCGGTATAAAGGCCGAAGAAACGATCGAGCACGGCGGAGAACAAATACGCCGAGGGCCTGTCGATCATTGCAGGATCGAACGTCAGATCGATTTCCGTACCCGGAACCATGCCGCCGCCGGCGATCCGGGCCGTCGCGCTCCGCACCTCGATCCCGGAGATCGAGTCGATAATCTGACGTGTTTCCGGAGTGTCGCGGAAAGCATAGAGCTTCAAGACATCCTTAAGCGCGCCGCCACCGCGATCGGCCAGAGACAGATGGTTCAGAAGAAGGTGCGAGGCGAGGCGCCAGTTGCGGCCATCGCTGTCGGTGAGGCGAAGCGAGGGTGTCGGAGGAAACAGCGCCTCCACGGCACCGACACCGTCGGTGCTATCCACCAATTCGAGGCGAGGATGTCCGCCGCCGAATGGCAAATGCTCGGGCAGGTCTCGGTTGAGGCACAGAGCTTCTACACTCGCGACCGCGTCGAGCGGGCCGGTCACTCTCCGCGCTTCGTCGACAAAGGCAATGTCGATGTCGCTGGTGTGGTCCTCTTCGTCGAAGCGGCGAGTGATTTGCCAGAAGACCGGCGGCCCGGAGGTGCGCGTGCGCCCGAAGAATGGCTGGCTTCGGTGGCTGGCGCCGCTCCGCTCGTTGATGCTCACGCTGTCGATCGACTGGATCTCGCGCGTCTTCTGGCGGCGTGAATCCGGCAAGAGACGATACTCGGTGCGGGTGCCATCGAGGGTGATCGGCTCGCAGCTCTGGCGAAACAGATTGACCACCGGGGAGGCATTGAGAACGAAGTCTCGGGCCGAGACAGACTGTTCGAGTGCGCTATCCGTCTGATCGAGATAGATGAAGATCTCGACGGCATCGCCGGCCCACGCGTCGATTCCACGAATATCAAGGAACAGGAACTTCTGCGGCAGGGCGAAGAATTCGGTGAGCAGCCGGTATCCGACAAAACTTGAGGCCGGATAGGGCAGCATTCCTTCGCCCTCGCCAAAGCCGATGGGGCTGAGGTTCGACGCCGGCAAACGTATCGGCTCTGTATCTCCCGAATGTCGGGCGAGCGCTATTCCCAGCGTGTGGTTCATCAGAAGTTCGGCGAGGGCGCTTGCTTGACGCCAAGGGGCTGCCAGGAACAGGCGGAGCCGGTCCAGGCCGAGGCCGGCAATGCCGCCCTGGCCGCTGCGAGCGCGCAGCGACAGTCGAAGACAGGAGGCGGCCCCGTGATGGGGAGCCGGCGCATCCAGCGGCTGGCCGGCGAGGCTCGCGGCAGTGAGTGTGATCGGCGCGACGGCAACATCCTGCGTGGTGCGGAAGCGGCAGCTTTCTCCGCCCATGGGTTCCGCGCGGATCTCCGAATGGCGTGGAATCAGACGCACATTCGCCAGATTGGCATCCGGCTCGAAACGCACCACGGACATGGAGGGAATCGGTGCGAGGTAGTGCGGATAGAGAGTTTCGAGCAGCCCGTCAGTCAGCTCGGGAAACTCGTCGTCGAGCTTCTGGCGCACGCGTGCTGCCGAATAGGCGAAACTCTGAACCAGTCGCTCCACATGAGGATCGTCGGCGACCTCTCCGGTCAGTCGCAGGCGCCCGGCGACTTTCGGAAACGCCGCGGCAAAGCGGGAGGCACGCTGGCGCAGTGCATCGAGTTCCTCGTTATAACGTGCGAAGAAACCGTCAGTCACCGGGCGCCTCGAGCTCGATGCGGTTGGTAGAAGGGTCGACCATCGATTCCAGGCGGATCGGCGGCATTGCCTCGTTCACTCGGAAGTGGGCTTGAATGCGCATCCGCAACGCGCGGTCGCCGTCGCCGCGGCCCTTGAGAACGGTGACCTGGACGTTGGACAGCCGCGTCTCGAAGAGTTCGATGCGCCGTTCGATGGCCCGTGCGAAACGCGCCTTGGCGGCGGGCGAGCCGAGGCTGGCCCCGACGAAGCCTTCGATGCCGAAGGAGGTGAGCGCACTGTCCAGATGCGGCTGACCGGGAGGCGGCGAAACCGGGGGCTGGCGTGTATTGAGCAATGCCTCCAGATCACGACGTATCGCCTCGCGCAGGCGGCGAACTTCATCCACCGGACGTAATGGTTGGTCTTCGATGCGATCGGGCTCGGCATCGAGCAGGCGGTCGAGCAGGGGCTGCGAGATGCTGCCGCGGCCAGGCACAAAACGGTCGAGAGGGTCAGCCATAGCTTGCCTCCGCCGCGGCGGCCTCGCCAGCCGCCTGACCGAGGCTTTCGACCTCGCGCGCGGCCATGAGCGCATCGCCTGAAAGGAAACAGCGCTGGCCGCGACCGACGGTGATCCCGCTCGGGCATTCGTCCCACACGGTCTCCCAGCCGAGTTGCAGCGCGGGCTCGTCACCTGCGCCATGGTAGATCATCGGCAAAAGGACCGGTCCGACGCTGCCGTCGGTGAGACCGAGTTCTGCCGGGCGGAAGGCGAGATCCCGCGGCCGCGTCATCGGCGCCACTGAAAGTGCCTGGATGCGCTCGAAATCGATCCACAGATAGGCACCGCCGGAGGTCAGGACCTCCAGGGCATGCGGGATACGATCGTCACAATCGCGGAAATCCTGGACAGCTGTTCCGTTGACCGTCATCGCTCGGGCGCCGCGAGCCGTCTCCAGTGCCTCCAGTGTGGCCAAAGCCGTGTCCCGATCGGCATCTCGATGGGCGACCGAGAGCTTCAACGCGAGCTGGTCGCACGGACTTGGCGCGCCCGGAAAGTCGGGAACGGCGCCGGTTTCGAAAAAAGCATCGCGCGCCGCCATGGCGCGTAACTCGGCCCTGAGCCGGGCCAGGCCCACCGCGTCTTCCGGATCGAGGGAGGTGGCCAAAGCGCATTGCTTGTCGGCGCGTTCATAGGCCCCGGCGAGAATGAGAAGGTCGATGAAGAGTCCGCGTGTCTTTCGGTCTTGCGGAGCTTCGCGGACCGCTGCACCCGCATGCTCTATCGCCTCTTCGAGAGCATTTTTGTCGAGATAGTCTGCGACTGCGTCGGCAATCGTCATGCGAAGACCCTTTCCTCGGGAGCTGCCTCCCCGCTTTGAGGTCGCGCGGTCTCGGCCTCGGTTTCGGCGACGAGGTGGAAGCTCGTGGTGACGTCGTCGAGTTGGAAATGAGGCTGCAGGCGCACGGTGCAGATGTAGCTGCCCGGTTTCCCCGGAAGGTTGCCGACCTCGATCCCGGCCGAGCGTAGCGGAAAGCGCGTGCGCAGCTCGCTGCTGGCGTCGTCATTGCCGAGCGTATAGCCGGCCAACCAGTCCGCGAGCCGTCGTTGGATCGTCGCCGCATCGGACAGGCGGCCGATCTCGTCGCGAAGGATCACTTTCAAATAATGCGAGAAGCGCGAGGCGCAGAGCACATACTGCAGCATTGCCGCCAGCCGCGCATTCTGTCGGGCGCTCTCGCTGGAATGGTGCGGCGGAGCATGCAGCGATTGGTTGGAGTTGAAGACGATATTGGATGACAGATAGGTGGTCTCGATTGGCACGATGCCGAGATCGGACAATTGCTGTGCTTGACGCACGGTGATGCGCGCCTCGACTGGCGATTGCGCGGAGAGGCCGCCGCTCTCTGTGCCGAAGTCATAAGGCGGAAGCTCGGTTGCCCCGAGCATGCCGCCGTCGATTCGGTCCTGGCTGACGCCCCGAAGATCCGCGAACCAGCCGGTCTCGATAAACGCGCGGATCACGACGACCGCAAAGGCGAAGGCGCCATTGCCCCAGAGAAGGGTCGAGGCATCGGCGGCAATTGTCTCTCGGAATGGAAAGCCGTCGTCGCGGCGTCGATCGTAGGCCCGGTGCGGCTGACGCAGGAGGACGCGCGGCGCCACCAGTCCGAGAAAGCGCGCGTCGTCGTGCGCTCTCAGCGTGTTCCAGCGGATCTCTGCGGGATCGTTCTGAGCTTGCGCCAGATTCTGAACGCGATTGAGGTCGCGGAAATGGCCGAGCCCGGTCGCCTCGGGCGACGCTCCGGCGATAACCGGGCAGAACGCCGCGGCGGCGACGCTTGCAAGGGCGGTCAGCATCCCTACGGGGTCGCCGTCTTCGCTTTTGTCCTCGGGTGAGATCATGTAGTCGGCGATCAGAAGGCCGAACGGCTCACCCCCCGGCATGCCAAACTCCCGGCTGTAGACGAGCTCGAAGAGATGGCTCTGGTCGAAATCGCCGGCCCGCTCCAGACTGCGTGCCAATTCTCGGCGGCTTGCCGAGATGACGCGCACCTTGACCTCCTCGCTGCGCGCTGCCGTGCGCACGATAAGAGCGAGGCCGCGCCAGCGTGCCTCCATCTCCATGACCTGCGGATGATGGAGAATGGCGTTCACTTGGCGTTCGAGAGCAATGTCGATGCGCGCGATCAGCCGGCTGACATCGCTGCGCCATTCCAAATTGCCGGTCGTATCCATGTCGCCCCCCGCGACTGGTTGGACCGGCGCCAAGGCTGCCGGTCCAAATTGAGCCGCTAACCTTTCGATGGAATACGCGCGACCATGCGCAAAGACGTCGTCAGCTCTTCGAGCTGGAGCCAGGGTCGAAGATGAGCGATCGCATTGTAGGAGCCAGGCCGCCCCGGCACCTCGCGAACCTCGACCCTCGCCTCGCGCAGGGGATAGCTCGCGCGCGATTCTTCGCCGGCTTCCTCGTTGGCGTTCACATAATTCGAGATCCAACGGTTGAGCCAGTTTTCGACGTCGTCGGCCTCCATGAAAGAACCGATTTTGTCCCGACCCATCACCTTCAGGTAATGGGCAAAGCGCGACGTCGCCATCATGTAGGGAAGGCGTGCCGAAATCGCTGCATTGGCCGTGGCACTGGGCAGGTCGTAGATCTTCGGCTTATGGGCCGTCTGTGCGCCGAAAAAGACCGCATAGTCCGTGTTCTTGTAGTGCGACAGCGGCAGGAAACCGAGCTTGCCGAGTTCGGCTTCGCGGCGGTCGGTGATCCCGACCTCTGTCGGGCACTTCAAATCCATGTCGCCGTCGTCGCTGGCGAAGACGTGGGTCGGCAAGTTTTCTACCTTGCCGCCGTTCTCCGCGCCGCGGATCGCTGTGCACCAGCCGCTTCTTGCAAAGGCGTCCGTGAGCCGCGTGCCCATGACATAAGCGGCGTTCATCCAACAATAATGGTCGTGTGGAAGTTCTGCGCCCTTCGCGCCATCCGTCTCGTCGAACGCGAATTCGTCGATGCGCACGGTCTCAGGACTGTAAGGCATTCGGGCGAGAACCCGAGGCATGGCGAGTGCCACAAAGCGAGAATCGTCACTTTCGCGGAAGGAGCGCCATTTCGTGTATTCCACGGTCTCGAAGATCTTTTCGAGGTCTCGCGGACGAGCCAGCTCCCGGAAATCGTTGAAGCCCATCATTTTTGGGCTGGCGCCTCCGATGAAAGGCGCGAACGAGGCGGCCGAGATTGCCGAGATGCCCTGTAGGAGCTGTACGTCCTCGAATGAATTGTCGAACTCGTAGTCGCCGACGAGTGCACCCATGGGCTCGCCGCCGGGCGTGCCGAACTCGTCTTCGTAGATCGACTTGAAAAGCAGCGACTGATCGAATTCCACGGCCTTGTCGAGATCGCGCGTCAGATCCCGTTTGGTCGCGTTGAGGACGCGGATTTTGAGATTGGCGCTGGTCTCGGAATTCTTGACCAAATAGTGGAGGCCACGCCACGTCCCCTCGAGCTTGCTGAACTCCGGCGTGTGCATGATGGCGGCGAGCTGACGCGAAATGACGCGGTCGATCTCGGCGATCGCCTTGTTCAGGGTGACGGTGAGGTTGCGATCGTAGACGACCGTTCCCTTGAGCGCCTGATCTGTCAGGGTGCGCAAGAGGTTTTCCGCACGGTCGGGCGTCGTCTGCCGGGTGGCGGAGACGACTTTGGCAAGAAGATTTTCCTCCTCGACCGCGACCTCAGCCTTCGGCTCCAGTTGCGTTTCCTGGCTCATGTCAGGTCTCCCTCGACTTATTCTGGCTCACTGCTGCTCGCCTCGGCCCGTCGACTATTGGACAATTCGCCGACAAGCTTGTCGAGGTCGCCCTTGTTCTGCAGAACGTCTTCCAGAAGACGCTCCAGGTCTTCGGAGCGATCGGCTTTGCTCATCAGGTCGCGCAATTCATTGCGGGCATCGAGCAGAGCCTTCAGTGCAGGCACTTGATTGACGACTGCGCCTGGCTCGAAGTCGGAAAGACTATCGAAGCGCAGCGACACCTGCATGTCGGTGCCGTCGTCCGCCAACGTGTTCTCGACGGAGAGGTTGAGGCCGGGCGTCATGCGCCGCATCACCTCGTCGAAATTGTCGCGATCGATCTGCACGAACTTGCGCTCGCCGAACGGCTTCAGAGGTTCGGTCGGATCGCCGGAAAAGTCCCCGAGGACACCCACGACGAAAGGCAGCTCCTTGACCACCATCGCGCCTTCGGTTTCCACCTCGTATTTGATGTGGACTCTCGGCTTGCGGACCCTTTCCAGTTTCTGGTGAACGCTTTCCATTGGTTCGCTCCTTCAAGAGATTGATGGACGTCGCGACGACGTGCTGGCCATGGTCACGATGCGGCCTCGCCGTTTTCAGCCCCTGCTTTGGGCGGCTGGATGCCGGCAGCCGTAAGCACCTGCTTGCGAGTTGCTGGATCGGGCAGAAGCTCGCCGAGCAGATCGACGAAATCCATCCGCCCACGGCGCACCAGCGTTTCGATCGACGCCGCAATGGGCGAGTGGGGTTCGCTCCTGCGGAAATACCGGGCGATCAGCCCCAACGCCTCAAACGCCTCATCGCGTGATCCAATGACCAGAGATCCAATCCTGGGCGCCGACAGCTCGACAGCGCCATCGGTTTGATCCGCACCATTGCCGGACGTGCTCGGCGAGATTTCTTCGTTTGCCTTTGAAAAGGGGCGCGCGCCGGTTTCATCGGACGCGGCTGCGGGATCGTCTTGGAGGTTGGCGAGGACACGAATGGCAGCGGCTGCCTCGGCGAGGACAGTGCGCGTGTTGGAACTGGGCGGAGCACCGGCGCCGCACCGCTCATCGACGACCGCCACCAATTGGTTGAATGCGGCAAGGCATTCCGTCGCTTCTCGATGGCGGGTGGCCATCGCGCCGGTTCCGGCTTCGCTGACCGCTTCGTCCAGCGCTTCCTTCCGGTCGGCGCTGTCGTCGCGTTGCGACAGCTGGTAATCCCATAGGCTGTGCTCGCCGAAATGTGCTCCTGGAACGAGAGGGGTGAGGCGGACAGGCTGAATCAGGGTGCCCTCGCCACCGATGCCGTTCAAGCCGGCCAGTGGAGCCACCTTGTCCTCCAATTCGCCATCACCGACCGAGTGCAGATCATCCCAATGGTCTGTGACGAGCGCTGTCATCGCCGTGAAGACGTCGCGCAGCCCCGCGAAGCCTTCCAGACGCAGTTGAGCTTCGGCGAGCCAGGCGAGGATTTCGAGATCCTTCGCGCGGTTGATCAGGATGTCGTTGGCGAGGTCATGAACCTCGCGCCATTTTTGAGATAGCCGGATGGGCTCGCTGGGCGCGATCGAGCGTTCTTCGCTGCGAGCGGCGTTCCGGCTGTCCTTGATCCGGTAATAGAGCTCTCGCGTGTCCGGCGATCTGCGTGGATTCCCACCGCATGGCGTTCGCGAATCGAACGTGGCCGTGATGGCAGGAATGTCCAAACGCACGATGCAACCTCGGATTACAGCGCAACCTAATCGAGGAGGCCGTCAAAGAGCGACCCTTCCGACACATGGGCTCCCAAGCGGCGAAAACGTCGCTGCACAGAAGCTCAGGAAAGATTGTTTTATCGCCAATATCTCGTCAGTAAAGACGGACTTCACAAAAAAAATATCTTGGAGTTTTTTAATTCTGCCATATTCTTGAAATGGGCTGCCCGCGATGATAGCGGCCTGACTGGTGGGCGAGTGATTTATCCATGTCGCGGATCAGCATAGATAAAATTATAGAGAAGTTAGATTCGGGTTGCCGGGCATCTCTGGAGAGAGCTGCTGTAATCGCGGCCGGATCATCTAACGTGACCGTGGACATCCCTCACTGGCTTTCCGCCCTGCTCGATGAGCGGGAAGTGCAGGAACTGCTTGATCGTAATCGCGTTTCAGTTGAATCGGCGCGCCGCGAACTGACGTCCGCCCTCGACGATTTGCCACGAGGCGACGGACAATCGCTGACGCTTTCGCCGAACCTCATCCTTTGGGCGCGGGAAGCTTTTACGCTCGCCAATTTGCAATATGGTCGATCGCGTATCGCGTCGGGTGATTTGCTCGCGGCACTCCTGGATGAGCCGACGTTGCGGGCGATTCTGCGAGGAGCCGCGCCGTCCTTGAGGGCGCTGTCGAGCGAGGCGCTGGACGCTGAACTTCTGGCGGCAAGAGGCGATCAGGAGGAAGCGCGCGCCCTGCCATTGGCGGCGAGAGCCGGGACGGGCGACGATTTTCTGGCTCTGTACACTCAGGATCTGACGGGGGCGGCCCGCGAAGGGCGGATCGACCCGGTGATCGGCCGCGAGCGCGAGCTGCGGCAGGTGGTCGACGTCTTGATGCGGCGGCGTCAGAACAACCCGATTCTTGTCGGCGAGGCGGGTGTCGGCAAGACGGCGATCGCGGAAGCGCTGGCGCTCGAGATCGTCTCCGGTGCGCTACCCGAACAGCTGGCCGACGTCCGTCTCTTGTCTCTCGATCTCGGCCTCCTGCAGGCCGGTGCCGGGATCAAAGGTGAGTTCGAGCGGCGGCTGCGCGGTGTGATCGATGCCGTGAAGGCGAGCCCCGAGCCGATCATTCTGTTCATCGACGAAGCGCATATGCTGATGGGGGCGGGCGCCCAGGCTGGCCAAGGCGATGCGGCCAACCTGTTGAAACCTGCGCTGGCGCGCGGCGAGTTGCGCACGCTCGCAGCGACCACCTTCTCCGAATACAAGCGCTATATCGAAAAGGATGCGGCTCTGACCCGCCGCTTTCAGGCCGTCAAGGTGGATGAGCCAGACGAAGGCCGCGCCGTCGCTATGCTCCGCGGCATCGCCGATCGTTTCGAAGCGCACCATGGGGTGGTCATCCGCCATAGCGCACTGGCCGCCGCCGTCTCGTTGTCTGCGCGCTACATCCCCGACCGGCAATTGCCGGACAAGGCGATCAGCCTCATCGACACGGCGGCCGCGAGCGTTGCGCTCGGACGTCATGGTCCGCCGGATCCGATCCGCACCGCAGAAGCTGAGAAACAGCGTCTCGAGGCCGAACATCGGTGGCTTTCGCGCGAGCCGGCGAACACCGAAGCGAGCGAGCGGCTTGCCGCCATTCTGGCGCGGCAGAGCGAGCTTGAAGAGACCATTGCCGAGGTTGAGCGACGCTATGAGACCCAACGTCGACTCGCTGACGATGCCGACCGGATCGAGGCGTTGCTCGTGCGTTCCGAGCCGGGCAGGGAGAGCGGTTCGGAGGACGACGCCCCACCTCGGCTTGCAGCGCGGAACGACGACGCAGTCGTGGCCTTGCCTTTAGACGGCGAGCAGGATCGCGATGCGCTCCAGGCTGCGCTCGCCGATGCCGAGCGGCGGATCAAGGAAGAGGCCGGGGCCGATCCGTTGGTGCCGCGTGTCGTCGACGGCGAGACCGTCGCCGCCGTCGTCGCGCGCTGGACGGGTATTCCTGTCGGCAAGCTTTTGGCCGATGAAATCGCCACGGTCAGGTCGCTGGACGAGCGGCTGAAGGAACGCATCATCGGCCAGGATCCGGCTCTCGACCGGATCGCAGCCTCAATGCGCTCTGCCCGTGCCGGATTGTCGGATCCGCGCCGCCCGCCTGCAGTGTTCCTCCTCGTCGGTCTGTCCGGCACCGGCAAGACCGAGACGGCGCTGGCTCTGGCCGATCTTCTCTACGGCGGCCCGCAGCACATGACCACCATCAACATGTCGGAGTTCAAGGAGGAGCATAAGGTCTCGATGCTGCTCGGCTCGCCTCCCGGCTATGTCGGATATGGCGAAGGCGGCGTGTTGACCGAGGCGGTGCGGCGGCGGCCTTACGGAGTTCTTCTCCTCGACGAGATCGACAAGGCCCATCCGGGCGTTCAGGACATCTTTTTCCAGGTCTTCGACAAGGGCGTGCTTCGCGACGGCGAAGGCCGGGATGTCGACTTCAAGCACACGACCATCCTGATGACCGCAAACAGCGGTGCGGAGCTTCTCGCTCAATTGGCTGACGATCCGGACACCATGCCGACCGGGGACGCGCTCGAGGCCCTCATTGCCGGGGAATTGAAGAAGCACTTCAAGCCGGCATTTCTCGGGCGCACCACCATTCTTCCCTACCTCCCGCTGGATGAGGCGGCACTTGCCAAGATCGTGGCGCTGCAGCTGGAAAAAATCCGCGTGCGCGTGGAGGAGCGCTACGGCGCCGATCTCATCCTGAGCGATGCGGCCCGCAAGCGGCTGGTTTCGGCCGCACGCGTTTCCGAGATGGGCGCGCGCGTGATCGAGGCAATGATCGGCCGGGATCTTCTGCCGCAGATTTCGAGCCTCTTTCTGCAGTCGATGCTGGAAGGCCGCCGCATTCGTCGCGTGAGCGTCAGCCATAACGACGCCGCGGGCTTCGGCCTCGATCCCGTTTATGTCGAGCCAGAAGAAGAATTCGCCGGTTCGAGAGACGAGCCGTCGAAGCGCGCGATGCCGGACGCCGAGTTGGGCGCGCCGGACGTCGCAAAACGCCGTCAGGCATCCGCGTCCTGACAGTTTCTTTTCGTGTCAAAGAGGACCACAGGAGAGTACGACGTCATGCCCATCTATCTCCAAATCGACGGTATCCAGGGCGATGCGACCCACGAACAGCATCGCAAGTGGATGGATATCGAGGCGATCCACTGGAACGTGTCGCGCAACATGAACACGTCGGCCGGCTCGGCTGCGAACCGCGAGGCCTCCGAGCCGACCGTTTCGGAAGTCGTTCTGACCAAGGTGAGCGATTCCTCGGCGACCAAGTTGTTCCAGGAGGCCTGCTCCGGGTCCACCGGCAAGCGGGCGACGATCCACATGGTGACGACGGGTAATCCCGGAAACACCTATCTCGAATACACGCTGACCAACACGCTGATCGCGAATTATTCGATCGATTCCTCGGGCGATCGCCCGGTGGAGACGATCAAGCTGAACTTCACCAAGATGGAAGTGAAGTACACGCCGTACGACGAGAACCAGACGCCGCAATCGCCGATGATCGCATCCTACGATCTGGCGACGACGAAGGCGGCGTAACGTCTGCCTCAACCGATCTCCGGTCGCCGGCATGAGGCTGGCGGCCGGCTACCTGCCCCGCGGCCGCACAGCGCGTGGGCAATGTCCCGTTGATCGAAGGGAGGCCATTCGCGATGGCGCTTGATGATATCCAGAAGGTGTCGCCGACCGCGCAGCACCTCATCGTCGAATACACGTCGACGGAAAGCGTGGCCAATATGGCCGGTCCCAGCCTCAAGACGCGCGGCATCACCGTCGCCAGGACGCTGCATCTGCAGATCATGCGCTACGTCTATACGATGGTCGAAGCCGAGGACGTCTATTTCGAAGGACGCCGGCTCGATCACATGCCGGGCATCCGTGAATTCGTCACCGAATGGCTGAAGCCCGGCGAGCAGATCACCAGTCGTCCGAACGGCAACTATTCGGTGCTGAGCGCCTATACGGGCAAGAAGAACGTCGTCGTGGCCATCGCCATGCAGAAGAAGCTCGTCGACTTCGCCACCCCCTTCATTGATCTCGTCGGCGACGATCCGGCGCCCGAGAAGGTGCTTTACGGCAACCCGATGGTGCCGTTCGTCCAACGCGGCGACCTGCCGCCGCTCGCGGCCGCCTATTACAACACGCGCACGCGCCGCTTTGAGGTGATCGAGAGCCCGGAGCGGGCGCGCCTGTTGCCGGAGTTCCTGCGTCGCTTCGGCAATCGCGAGGCCTTGCTCGGCTGATGGCTGGCTCGCGCAGCGAGCAACGGCCTGCGCCAACTGGCCCACGTCGACTGGCCCGCGCCAATTGGAGAAAGTGATGGACGACCTGACGGATACGATCGAGACGGGCTCGGCTTCGGATTTCATTCAGGCGGGGCGTGTTCTGAAGGTGGTCTCGCCCTTGGGTGAGGACGTGCTTCTGCCGGAGCGCGCGACGATCGTCGAAGGGGTGAACGAGCTCTTCTCCATCGAGCTGGTGGTCAGGGCCAAGCGCGAGGCGGTGGAGCCGGGCGAGCTGATCGGCCGGCGGATCGATGTGCTGGTGGAGATCCAGCAGGGCGCCGGTGAGGAGGGCGGCGGCTTCGGCGGCGGGGGCGGCGAGGATTCCAAGATCCGCCGGCCGTTCAACGCGCTCGTCACCGATCTTGACGAGGGCCCGATGGTCACCCGCGGCGTGCGCTCCTACACGCTGACGCTGCGCCCCGAAATGTGGCTTCTGTCGCGGCGCTCCGACTGTCGCATTTTTCTCGACAAGACGGCGATGGAGGTGGCCGAGCTCCTGTTTGCCGAGCATGGGCTGACGGCGCCGGATTTTTCCGGCGTGATCCTCAATCCGCCTGCGCAGCATTATTCGGTGCAATGGAACGAGACGGACCTCGCCTATGTGCTGCGCCGCTTCGAAGAAGACGGCCTGTTCTACTGGTTCGAGCACGAGGAGGGCCGGCACAAGCTGATGGTGGGCGACCACCAGAGCGCCTGGTCGAAGCCGTCGGCCGCGGCTCAAGGCGAGGCGGCGATGCGCATCGCGCAAGGGTCCTCCGACCGCAACCACATCGACGCATGGCGGCGGCGCTATTCCTATGTCTCGGGCAAACGCTCCGGCGCCGACTGGAATTTCGAGACGCCGAACACGGTGCCCTCGGCGGAGACGCCCTCGCTCGTCGAGCTGCCGGAGAATGCCAGACGCGAGCTTTATGAATATCCGGCCCGCGCCATGGATGTGGCCGCGCATGAGCGCATGGAAAAGCTCCGCATGCAGGCGTCGGAGGCCGATCACGACCGGGTCAAGGCGGCCTCCAACATCCGCGTGGTGGAGCCCGGGCGGCGGTTTGCGCCCTATGAAGTGGCCCATCCGGAAAAGCGCTACGAGGAGCATGTGGTGATCCGCGCGGTGCACCAGGTGGTGGACCGCTCCTACGAGACGGCGGAGGACGAGCCGGAATACCGCAACGAATTCGAAGCGATGCCCTCGCGCATTCCGCTGACGCCGCACCGCGCGACGAAGCGCCCGCGCATCGAGGGGGCGCAGGTGGGCATCGTCGCGGGCCCGGAAGGCGAGGAGATCCACTGCGACCAGTACGGCCGGGTCAAACTGTGGTTCCCCTGGGACCGGCGGGCGAAGAAGGACGGCTCCGACACCTGCTGGGTGCGCGTCTCACAAAGCTGGGCCGGCGGTACCTGGGGCGGCCAGATCATCCCACGCATCGGCATGGAGGCGATGGTCTCCTACATCGACGGCGACCCCGACCGCCCGCTGATTACGGGATTGGTGCCGAACCCGCAGCAGGCCGTGCCTTACGATCTGCCGGCGAACAAGACGCGCTCGATCATCCGCTCGAACTCGCACAAATCGGAAGGCTTCAACGAGCTGACATTCGAGGATGCGACGGGTGCGGAGAACATGTTTCTGCATGCCCAGAAGGATCAGACGACACGGGTTCTGAACAACCGCACCAAGCGGGTGGACGCGCATGAGGTGGCCTCGATCGGCGGCAACCGGGCGCTGGAAGTGGCGCGGAACCAGAAGACCGAGGTCGGCGGTTCGATGAACCTGACGGTCGGCGGGACGGGGGCAATGGCGGCCGGGCTGATGACGCAGGTGGCCGGGCTTGCCGGCCACACGGCAGGGCTGCTGTCTCAGGCGGGCGCGATCGCCGGTGGCGGCGGCGCGGCGCTGACAGGCTTTGCCGGCACGCTCGCCTCTTCGGCGCTGGGCTTTCTCGGCATGGGCGGCCTCGGCGCGCGCGACGGCGTCGTCTCGGGCCCGAACCCGCGCGCCGATGCGGGCACGGCGCTCGCCGGGTCTGGTGCCGGCATGGGCGAGGACGCGTCGAACCTCTTCCCCTTCGGCGGCATCATGAACACCGTCGTCGGCGCCTTCAAATCCGACACCGTCGGCGTCGCCCGCGCCGAGCAGATCGGCGTGAGCAAGGTCACAAATGTCGGCGCGACGCAGATGACGTATGTCGGCAAGGAGCAGCGCACGAACGTCGGCGAGACCATCCGCGTCGATGTCGGCAAGCTCTACAACCTGGTGTCGGGCGAGAAGGTCCATGGCGAGACCAAGATCTGGGAGATCTACTGCGACGACGTCATCCATCTCTCGACACCCGGCGGCTATATCGAGCTGAACAAGAAGGGCATCAAACTCTACGCCTTGAAGATCGACATCGAAGGCAACGCCATCAATTTCAAGAAGGGTGGGCCAGGCCAAGGGTCGTCCTGCCTGCGCAAGATGGCGAGTTCGTCGACGCCGTTCGTGAGGATGTGACCGATGGAGGAGACGCCAAACCTCGATCTGCCGAGAAGCAGCGACGCGGCTCGGACGATCCGAGCCCTCCTCGGTGCGGCGGGATCCCCGATATTCGCGGTTCTGGACGGCGGGCAGTTCGATGACCTTCCTGGCCTGCTGGGCGAGGAGGATATCGAATGCCGTTCGCTGTTTCGGGAGGGAGGCGACGCTGACCACCGTCTCGCCGGCCCCTGGCTGGTGCCTGCATCGGACGTTCTCACCCAGTCCTACGTGGAGCGCCTCGACGCCAAGGCGCCCTGCGCGGTCTATTGGCTCTGCCCTGCGGGCGAGGACCGTCTTTGGCGGCATTTGCGGACACTGAATGAGGTTCTGATCCCGCGCGAGGAAAGTGCGCATCAAGGCAAGGCAACGGCCGGTGCCGGCTATGAGCGAGTGCTGTTTCGCCATTGGGACCCGAATGTCCTCGCGCCCGTCCTGCCCATCCTGACGCGCCCCCAGTTTTCCCGCTTCCTGGGGCCGGCTCGGCGCGTGGTTTTTAACGCGCCGGATTATGGCGGGGTCAAACGCGTTGGCGCCGCCGACGACCTGCCGCCCGCACCGCCGGGACCGTTGCGCTTCGAGCCGGAACAGATGGATCGCCTCAAGGCGGCGATGCTGCATGCCTCGCGCCTGCGCATTGCGCGCTTTTTGAAAGGTCATGTGCCGCCGCACTTCTCCGGGGTGAACGACGACTTCGTCTGGGGCGCGACGCTGGCGAGCGAGAAAAGTGCCGACGAGCTCGGCATCCGCACGGAGCGCGGGCGGGCGCGCTGGGCCACTGTGATGGTGGTCTCGGATGGCAAGGCCGCGGAGATGCCGGAGGTGCGCGACTATGTGCGCGGCGGCAATCCCGACGAGCGGGTGAAATCGCTGATCGGCCATGCGGTGGATGCGCTGCGCTCCGGCGCCGCGGCGGCCTCATGACGACGACGGGGACGATCGCCGGCGTTGGCGGCCGGGTCGCGGGCGGCGTTCTCGGCGGGGCGATCGGCAGCGTGTTCGGACCTGTCGGTCTATGGATTGGCCGGGCGGTTGGCTCGCGCGTCGGTGGCATGGCGGCCAAAGCGGCGGCCGAAGCCCTCGCGAGCTATATGGAAGAGGCCAACGACGATGCCGAGACGCAGACCAAGGACGACGCCCAGGAGCAGCCCTGCAAGGATTGCGAGCAGGAGTGCCGCGATCTCGAAAAGCAGATGAACGACGAAATGTACGCCAACAAGCGCGGCCCCGGCGGCCGGGGCAAGCATGGTTTGGCGCTGCGCCGCGCCGAGCAGATTTGCGGTCCCTACGGCCCGGGTGAGACGAAGATGGACTCTGTCGTGAAAGGCGGGCGGCACATTCTCAAGGAGAGCAAACCGTGGGAGACACACGCCACGGAAATCAGAAACCAACAAGCGAAGCTAAGAGAACTGAGGGACAAGTACAACAAACTAGGATGCCCGAAACTTTCCGATTCAAAGTCGAACATGAGCTCGGTGAATAGAATGCTCGACCCTAAATTCAACCCGACGCCCGATGAATGGCTTGGCCCCGATCATCCTTCGTGCCAGGGTTTGAAAGATCTCATCAGAAATAACGCCACGCCGGAACTTCCGGAGTTCCGGTTTCCGGGGAGCGGCCGTCAAGGCGGAGGCGGGGTGCCCGTGTCATGAGGCAGCTGAGCGATGACAAACTGGACAGCGCCGCGATCCGCCCGTTCTTCGTGATGTCGTCGACGGACCTGTTCTTCGCGCACCGCGAACTGCTGGGCTGCAGCTTCTTCACCAAGGATCTGCAGACCGGCTTGCGGGAATGGCTCGATCGCGAGACCTATTGGTGCATCAAGATGACGTTCGAGAATTGGCAGGAGGGGTTCGCTCGTTTCATCTCCGACAATCGCCATCTCGGCAGGTCGCTGGAGCTTTATGTCCGCTGGCTAGACAGGATTTCGGACGGGCGCAAACCACAATTTATTAGTTCCTTGGGAGAGTGGAAGAGCGCGTTCTACCTTTTGCGCAACCGCCCTTCTATTGCATTCAGCCCTGAAAACGCCGCGATGCACCGGCTCTGCATGGAGAAATACATCCAGCTTTTTGATCGCCGCGCGGCGCCAGTCGATGAGTTCATCCGCTCCATCATGCCGGAGTGGGATTGCTACCCAGGCAGCGAGGAGCGGAAACGGCACAACCTCGAAGCAAAGAGCGAGTGGGACGCCGGCATCTATGAATGGGTGGTGCTGGACGACGAGGTCTATGTCGACGTTGCGCTTGGTGTGAGTACGGACAGAGCGTTCTTTCGCGATTTCATCGATTTTTATACTTTGACGTTCAGCGAAGAAGAAAAGGCGAACTATTACCTTGAGTTCGCCTCGATCGCCCTCGCGAACGACCTTTGCGCCGACTACGGCATGGCGCTGCCGCTGGAAGCCCTCTACGAGCCCGACCCGGACGGGCCGGAAAAGTGACCTCGCGCTTCTCCGGGGTTAATGACGATTTTGTCCGGGGCGCGACGCTGGCGAGCGAGAAAAGTGCCGACGAGCTCGGCATCCGCACGGAGCGCGGGCGGGCGCGCTGGGCCACTGTGATGGTGGTCTCGGATGGCAAGGCCGCGGAGATGCCGGAGGTGCGCGACTATGTGCGCGACGGCAATCCGGATGAGCGGGTGAAATCGCTGATCGGCCATGCGGTGAATGCGCTGCGCTCCGGCGCCGCGGCGGCCTCATGACGACGGCGGGGACGATCGCCGGTGTCGGCGGCCGGGTGGCGGGCGGCGTTCTCGGCGGGGCGATCGGCAGCGTGTTCGGACCTGTCGGTCTATGGATTGGCCGGGCGGTCGGCTCGCGCGTCGGTGGCATGGCGGCCAAAGCCGCGGCCGAAGCCCTCGCGAGCTATATGGAAGAGGCCAACGACGATGCCGAGACGCAGACCAAGGACGACGAAGCTGCCGTTCCCTGCGAGGACTGCGGTGACATAGGCTGCTTCAAACCGAAGAAGGGGGCGACGGCAGAAGACAACGCGGAAATGGAACGCCAGTTGAAGGAACAGCAGGACGCGATCAACGATATCCCGCCGGATCAACTCGTCAACAACATGGAGAGCTACGAAGCTGCAGGACGTGGTGCGTCGGACGCTGCAAGCCGAGCGGCTGCACGAAATGACTGGATTTCAGAGACCGCAGCAGAGTTGATGGAAAGCGGCATGTCGGAGCCCGACGCGGTTTCGGAAGCGAAAAGCAGGGCAAGAACGATGGACGTGATCCACACGCCTGATCTGTCAGCGGGAGGCACCGGCGATCTTTCGAGCTACAACCGCGGACTTGCGTCTAAAGGCGTAAATCGATCCATCGGCTCACAATGGTCAAAGAAGGCGCCGGGAGCAGACGAAACACGGCTCGAGCAGCTGAAAAAGCATGCCGAGCAGGCGCACAAGCGCGGGGAAAAAATGAACGTCAAGCTGAAAATGTGCGATGATAAGTCGGAAGAAGATCCGGATGATACGCCCGAACCTGAAGGTGGGGACGGTGGAGCAAGTGGGCAGGGAAACGTTCAATCCGACGATATAGGGCTGACCTCATAAGTAGAAGTGGAAGGATGCGATACACATGTCAGTCTGCCGGAAACGGCTCGAAGAGCTCATCGAAAAATTTTCTGCTGCAAATTATGCCGCAGCTGAAGAACCAATCAGCGACATCAAGAATGTTTACAGAGGCCATTTGCCGGAAGCGATGCTGGAAATCTGGGACCGAGTGGGCCTAGGGGTATTCTTCGACGGTTTCTTTCAGCTCTGCGATCCTAGACGCTACGATTCGGTTATCGAGATGATCTTCGACGGCGACCCGGATTTCGACTGCGAAGCGACGCATGTCCTAGGGTTCAGCGCCTTTGGTCGGTTGCTGGCCTGGAACGAAACCCATCGGATTGTGAATGTCGATCTGGTGAATGGACAGGTCTCGAGCCGGTCATTTTTTCGCCCGAAGCCGGAAATTGAGCCGAGCATGACACTGATAAGTGGATTGGCAGTCGCCGATCAGCCAGCTTCTGATATCATGGACAAAAACGGCAAGGGCATGTTCGCCCGCGCTCGGAAGAGGCTCGGGCCTCTGCCCTACGGCTCTATCTACGGCTTTCGGCCAATCCTGGCCCTCGGCGGTCCGCGCGATCCCGGCCGGTTGAGCATCTACGAGGCGACGACGCATATGACAATTCTGGCGCAGGCGGCCCCAATGAGGCTGGTGGACCATGCGACGCTGCAACCGCGGATCTTGCGGATGATCGGCGAGCAAGGCTGACGTCATGCCCGGTAAACCGGTCACTCTCAAAGGCCACGCCCATGTCTGCCCGGCGGTCGATCCGGGGCCGAAGCCGCATGTCGGCGGGCCGGTGGTGTCGACGCAGCAGACATTCGTGACCGTGGACGGCGTGCCGATCGCCACGATCGGCGACAAAGCGCTGTGCTCCGGCGTGCCGACGACGGCGGCGATCACCGGCGGTTCGTCGGTGGCGACGATCGAAGGCAAGCGCGTCGCCCGCCTCGGCGATGCTTGTGAACACGGTGGCCAACTCACCCAGGGCGTGCCCTGGTTGACCTTCGAATGAGGTGAGCACCGCCTGAGGCTAAGCGAGCACGAGGAAGGCCGGCACAAGCTGATGGTGGGCGACCATCCGAGGCCAAGGGTCGTCCTGCCTGCGCAAGATGGCGAGTTCGTCGACGCCGTTCGTGAGGATGTGACCGATGGAGGAGACGCCAAACCTCGATCTGCCGAGAAGCAGCGACGCGGCTCGGACGATCCGAGCCCTCCTCGGTGCGGCGGGATCCCCGATATTTGCGGTTCTGGACGGCGGGCAGTTCGATGACCTTCCTGGCCTGCTGGGCGAGGAGGATATCGAATGCCGTTCGCTGTTTCGGGAGGGAGGCGACGCTGACCACCGTCTCGCCGGCCCCTGGCTGGTGCCTGCATCGGACGTTCTCACCCAGTCCTACGTGGAGCGCCTCGACGCCAAGGCGCCCTGCGCGGTCTATTGGCTCTGCCCTGCGGGCGAGGACCGTCTTTGGCGGCATTTGCGGACACTGAATGAGGTTCTGATCCCGCGCGAGGAAAGTGCGCATCAAGGCAAGGCAACGGCCGGTGCCGGCTATGAGCGAGTGCTGTTTCGCCATTGGGACCCGAATGTCCTCGCGCCTGTCCTGCCCATCCTGACGCGCCCCCAGTTTTCCCGCTTCTTGGGGCCGGCTCGGCGCGTGGTCTTCAACGCGCCGGATTATGGCGGGGTCAAACGCGTAGGCGCCGCCGACGACCTGCCGCCCGCACCGCCGGGACCGTTGCGCTTCGAGCCGGAACAGATGGATCGCCTCAAGGTGGCGATGCTGCATGCCTCGCGCCTGCGCATCGCGCGCTTTTTGAAAGGTCATGTGCCGCCGCACTTCTCCGGGGTGAACGACGACTTCGTCTGGGGCGCGACGCTGGCGAGCGAGAAAAGTGCCGACGAGCTCGGCATCCGCACGGAGCGCGGGCGGGCGCGCTGGGCCACTGTGATGGTGGTCTCGGATGGCAAGGCCGCGGAGATGCCGGAGGTGCGCGACTATGTGCGCGGCGGCAATCCCGACGAGCGGGTGAAATCGCTGATCGGCCATGCGGTGGATGCGCTGCGCTCCGGCGCCGCGGCGGCCTCATGACGACGGCGGGGACGATCGCCGGTGTCGGCGGCCGGGTGGCGGGCGGCGTTCTCGGCGGGGCGATCGGCAGCGTGTTCGGACCTGTCGGTCTATGGATTGGCCGGGCGGTTGGCTCGCGCGTCGGTGGCATGGCGGCCAAAGCGGCGGCCGAAGCCCTCGCGAGCTATATGGAAGAGGCCAACGACGATGCCGAGACGCAGACCAAGGACGACGAAGCCGCGGATGCCTGTGTCGATTGCCAACCGCCGCAACGCCGGCATGACCCATGCCGCACCAAAGGTAACGACCCGACGAAAGAAAACAACACCGTCTGGGACCCCGAGATAGCGGACCAAGTGCGCGCCGATATTCAGATGATCCGAGAAGGCAGGGTTCCGAAGATGTCTGGAACCTGGACCGTCAATGGAAGGACCTACGGACTTCATGGAAACTCGCTGCATCCTCAATCGGGGATTGGACTTACGAACCTCAGCCGAAGTCAACACAAATTTTTAAAAATGTTAAATCAAAAAGGATGCAAAGGAGGAATGGAATTTGCAGAATATCTTAAAAAGAACGGAAAGATATCTCAGGAGGAGATAGATAGTGTTCTAGATCTATGGAAAAAATGTTCAACATCATAAATAGGTGAATAACATGGGAAAGCTTCATGGAGTTGATTTATTTGTCGAGAGAGGCCCAGAGGTTGGTGTTATAATAGATAATATATCATCAATAATTAACGTTGATAAAGAGCACTTTTGTAGCGGGGATAGCGAAGATGTATTGCGCATTCTAAAAGACGCGTCACCGAAAATATGGGTAGAGTATTTTAAAACAGAAAGCAAGACATTTCCATTAAAGTTTGATGTTAACGCATTTGATAAAATAAATATTGAAAAGTTTGTTAAAGAATTGGCAAAAAAACTGAATGTTAGGGTTATGATACCTGATGAAGAAAGCAAGGACATTAATAGAATGATTGTTTATCATCCTGATGGAGTTCGATCAATTGGGCGTTACTGGGGTTGAGTCCGCCATTATGACTTGACAACCGTGACTTCGACGCGTGGCTCGGCCCCGACCATCCTTCGTGTCAAGGGTTGAAAGATCTGATTAGAAACAATGCCACGCCGGAACTTCCGGAGTTCCGGTTTCCGGGGAGCGGCCGACAAAGCGGAGATGGAGGGCTCGTGTCATGAGGCGGATCGACTTCGATCGGAAAAGCCGCATAGGCATAAAAATGTTCTTCGTGATGTCGTCGACGGACCTGTTCTTCGAGCACCGCGATCTGCTGGGCTGCAGCTTCTTCACCAAGGATCTGCAGACCGGGCTCCGGCAGTGGCTCGACCGCGAGACATATTGGTGCATCAAGATGACGTCCGAGGATTGGCAGGCGGGGTTCGCACGCTTCATCTCCGACAATCGCCATATCGGTAGGCCGCTGGAGCTCTATGTCCGCTGGCTTGATAGGATCGCTGGGGTCAAAGGTCGTGATCGGTCGAACTCGCTCAATGGCTGGAGCGAGGCTTTCCACCTTCTAGCGCGCCGCCCTTCCATCGCATTCAGCGCGGAAAATGCGGCGATGCACCGGCTCTGCATGGAAAAATATATCGAGCTTGTCTATTGCCGCGCCAAGCCGGTCGACGAGTTGATGAGCTCCATCATGAAGGAGTGGGATTGCTACCCGGACAGCGAGGAACGCAAACGGCACAATCTCCAGGCGAAAAGTGAGTGGGACGCTGGCATCTATGAATGGGTGGTGCTGGACGATGAGGTGTATGTGGACGTCGCGCTCGGTGTCAGTACGGACAGAGCGTTCTTTCGTGATTTCATCGATTTTTATACGCTGACGTTCAGCGATGAAGAAAAGGCGAGCTACTATCTTGAGTTTGCCTCGATCGCCCTCGCGAACGACCTTTGCGCCGACTACGGCATGGCGCTGCCGCTGGAAGCCCTCTACGAGCCCGACCCGGACGGGCCGGAAAAGTGACCTCGCGCTTCTCCGGGGTTAATGACGATTTTGTCCGGGGAGTGACGCTGGCGCGCGAGAACAGTGCCGACGAGCTCGGCATCCGCACGGAGCGCGGGCGGGCGCGCTGGGCCACTGTGATGGTGGTCTCGGATGGCAAGGCCGCGGAGATGCCGGAGGTGCGCGACTATGTGCGCGGCGGCAATCCCGACGAGCGGGTGAAATCGCTGATCGGCCACGCGGTGGATGCGCTGCGCTTCGGCGCCGCGGCGGCCTCATGACGACGACGGGGACGATCGCCGGCGTCGGCGGCCGGGTTGCGGGCGGCGTTCTCGGCGGGGCGATCGGCAGCGTGTTCGGACCTGTCGGTCTATGGATTGGCCGGGCGGTTGGCTCGCGCGTCGGTGGCATGGCGGCCAAAGCGGCGGCCGAAGCCCTCGCGAGCTATATGGAAGAGGCCAACGACGATGCCGAGACGCAGACCAAGGATAAGGAAACGACTGAGGCCTGCGTCGATTGTGGAGATATCGATTGCTTCAATCCGCCTGAGGGTGCCGATCCGGAGGAATTCCGGCGACAACTCGAAGAGCAGCAGGATACGATCAACAATATGAATCCTGATGAGCTCATCCGAAACATGGACCGCTACAAGAAATATGGCCGACCCGCTAGCGAGTCGGCGAATAGAAAGTTGGTAAGGGAAAAGTATCGGCGTAATAGAACTAAAAAATTGGAGCGGCAATATGAGCTCCGAGGGGAGGTCAATGCAGAAGAGCTCGCCGCCGCAGATGTCGCCCGGGAAATGGCCAGCCTGGCGGCAACGCACGCTCTTGATCTGTTCGCTGGTGGTGACGGATCGATCTCGGGTTTGGGAGACAAGTCGATCAACAGTTCGTTGGGCCCTCAATGGAAAGGTAAACGAGCCGCGCAACTGAGGAGGCACGCGGAAAATGCGAAAAAGCAGGGCAGGAGAATGAATGTAAACCTCGAGGAATGTCCACCGGATGACGATGTATCGAAATCTGGCGCTGACGAGAATGGTGGGACGATCGGAGCAGGGCAAGGGTCTGGACAAGCCGACATTCCCATAGGCTGAGAGCTATAGTTTCGTTTTTGTGTTTGATTGAATGGAGGCCACTCTTGAGCGAGCTAACGAAGAGCTTCGAGAAATCATTGGAGAGGTTTGGCGTGCCGCAAGGCGGTGAACGTCTGTCGGCCGAGGAATTAGCCTCGTACCGCGGGAAATTACCAAATAGCTTGCTCGAGTTCTGGGAGGCTCATGGACTCGGCATATGGCTCGATGGGTTTTTTCAATTCTGTAATCCTGATAAATATCAATCCATATTAAAATTTATTTTCGCAAAAGATAATGAATTTAAATCGAATAGAAGCTACGTAATCGGAATGTCGGCCTTTGGGGAATTATTGGTATGGAATAGAGATTATAGAATAATAAACATTGATGTTTTATATCATAGTGTTATATGTGATGAATTGTTCGATCCTGCTCCGGAGGGGGCAGATATAGATGATATAAATGTAGGTATTGCAATAAAAAATATAAGCGACGCCTCTTATGATCTGCCCGACCGAGACGGCAAGCCGATGTTCAAACGAGCGCTGAAAGCACTTGGTTCGCTCGATTATGGCGAGATCTATGCCTTGAAGCTTCATCCGGCGCTCGGCGGGCCGGTCGTGGTTGAAAATCTGGGGCGCAAAAAGGCGCTCGAAGCCTTGGCGATTGCCGCGCAGGCCGGACCGTTCCGCCTCATCGACGCCTCCACACCTCAGATGAGGGTCGTTCGTGAGATTTGAGGGCGGCGGAACGTTTCTGAATCCATGGAGGTCGGAAGGCGATGTCTGGAATACCGGTAATCCTTAAATGCCGCACCCATGTCCGCCCGGCGATCGATCCGGGGCCGAAGCCGCATGTTGGCGGGCCGGTTGTGTCGACGCAACAGACGTTTGTGACTGTGGGCGGCGTGCCGATCGCCACGATTGGCGACAAGACGCTTTGCTCCGGTGTGCCGAGGACAGCTGCGATCACCGGCGGTTCGTCGGTGGCGACGATCGAAGGCAAGCGCGTCGCCGCCTCGGCGATGCCTGCGAGCATGGCGGCCAGCTGACCCAGGGCGTGCCCTGGCTGACGTTCGAGTGAGAGGTCGTCGCAGCTTTTTTGTGAGGGGGTGGCGAAGTGGCAGACAATACCCAGCTGCGTCCAGCGCTGCTGGAAACGGGCGCAGGCCTGTTCGCCGTTCTCGACGGCGCGCAATTCGATGACCTTCCGGCCGCGCTGTTCGAGGGCGATTTCGTCTATCGTTCGCTTTATCTCGATCGAGGAGATGGCACGGTCGATCGGCTTCGTACCGCGCCGCAACTGGTCTGGCTCGACCGGGATAGAAACAGCAAAGAGCGTGACAACGCGAGCCATCCCAGTTCTGTCGATCCGGAGATTCTTGACCGACTTCTGGATCTCCTCGCCGAACGTCCCGCCGTCGTTTTCTGGCAGTGCGACATAGGGGATCGCCTCTATCGGCATCTGAGAGGTATCAACAAGATCCTATTTCCCAGATCAGCCCATACGGATCGCGGCAAGAGCGACGAGCCTCACCCGTTGTCGACAGCGGCGGGGCGGGAGCGACCTGCATCGCCCCACGAATTGCTCGTCTTTCGGCATGCCGACGCCAATGTCATGGCGCAGGTGTTGCCTAGCCTCTCGTCGGCCAATGTGGCGCGGATACTCGGTCCCGCCGACCAGGTTCTCTTTGCGGCCGATGCGGACTGGGCGGAACGCCCGATGCGCCTGAAACGGTCGGACGAGTTGCTGCCGGCTCCGAGCGGACCGCTTAAGTTGAGCCCGCGCGAGGTTGAGGCCATCGGCTTTCGTCGCGCGGCGGCGTTGCGCTCAAAGCGTATTCGGCTGCTGCGCCGAACCTCTCCGTCTCTGTTCGATGATGTCCCGGATGACGAGGTGATGAGCTGGGCGGAACAGCATGAACGCTCGGGGAGGGAGATCGGGCTCATGACGGAACGCGGTCTCTTGCAGTGGACCTACCTGATGGGGGGATCCAAGGGTAGGTTCGCCGACGATCCGCATATTCGCGCTCATCTCACGAGCGGGCCTGGACTGCCGGACCGTAAGCTCGATGCGGTGATGAGCCTGATGGTTCGGGCATCGCGGGAGAGCCGGCGATGAGCGGCATAGCAATCGGCGAGGGCGCTGCGTTTATCGGCAAACGGCTGGCCGGACGTGCCATCCTCGCTCCGCTCGGCCCGCTTGGGTGGGCCATCGGCGGCGCTCTCCTCGCCTACGATGCCTACGAACTCTACGAGCTTTATAATGAAAGCCATTCGGAGACGGACGACAAAAAGCCCGAAGAGTGCGATGGGGAGTGTCCTCCGGCCGCCGATGCGCCCGGCAAGCCAACCGAGGAAGACGGCTTCAAGCCACCCAAAAACTGGAACGGCCAAAAGGTTAAAAGCCCGAACGGGAGAGGTTACGGTTGGCCGGATAAATCCGGTAACGTCTGGGTCCCAACAGGTCCCGGCCCTGCAGCGCATGGCGGTCCGCACTGGGATGTGCAAAGACCGGGTGGCGGCTACATTAATGTTTATCCGGGAGGGCGGACACGAGGAGGTGTTTGATGTTTAACGTACTTATCGTTGATGGCGCTTTGAATTGCGCCTACGACGTATTCAGTTTTACTGAGGATGAGTTCCATAAAATTTTTCCTGGTGATGGGCAGGACATCGCCTTTCTTGAAGATCTGCAAGATTCAGGAATGAATCTCGATTTTCTGCAGGCTGTTTGGGGGCGTCCTGTTGCAAAAAAGGATGTGAAGGGTATTCACGGTATCCTATTCATTCAGTTGTACGAAAAAAAGGAGTTCTATCCGAACCTGAAGGATAGCGATCTCGACGGGACGGGTCGTGCTTTCTCGACGATATCTCGTTGATCTGCGTAAGTCATAATTTGTGAGCCCGGGGGCGTGAATCGGGAATTCGATAAAATTAATCCGGACGACTTACGTGACTGCGGCAATTCGGTACGAGCATCGGCTCGCTCGCTGACGGTCGCAAAGTTACTGCGTCGCGGCTCAGTCTCTCAGGCATCTTCTTGATCACTTTTGAAGATCGTGAGTCGCCATCCTGCTGATGGTGGGCGACCACCAGAGCGCCTGGTCGAAGCCGTCGGCCGCGGCTCAAGGCGAGGCGGCGATGCGCATCGCGCAAGGGTCCTCCGACCGCAACCACATCGACGCATGGCGGCGGCGCTATTCCTATGTCTCGGGCAAACGCTCCGGCGCCGACTGGAATTTCGAGACGCCGAACACGGTGCCCTCGGCGGAGACGCCCTCGCTCGTCGAGCTGCCGGAGAATGCCAGACGCGAGCTTTATGAATATCCGGCCCGCGCCATGGATGTGGCCGCGCATGAGCGCATGGAAAAGCTCCGCATGCAGGCGTCGGAGGCCGATCACGACCGGGTCAAGGCGGCCTCCAACATCCGCGTGGTGGAGCCCGGGCGGCGGTTTGCGCCCTATGAAGTGGCCCATCCGGAAAAGCGCTACGAGGAGCATGTGGTGATCCGCGCGGTGCACCAGGTGGTGGACCGCTCCTACGAGACGGCGGAGGACGAGCCGGAATACCGCAACGAATTCGAAGCGATGCCCTCGCGCATTCCGCTGACGCCGCACCGCGCGACGAAGCGCCCGCGCATCGAGGGGGCGCAGGTCGGCATCGTCGCGGGCCCGGAAGGCGAGGAGATCCATTGCGACCAGTACGGCCGGGTGAAACTGTGGTTCCCCTGGGACCGGCGTGCGAAGAAGGATGGCTCCGACACCTGCTGGGTGCGTGTCTCGCAGTCTTGGGCGGGCGGCACCTGGGGTGGCCAGATCATCCCGCGCATCGGCATGGAGGCGATGGTCTCCTACATCGACGGCGACCCCGACCGCCCCCTGATTACGGGGTTGGTGCCGAACCCGAGGCAGAAGGTGCCGTACGAATTGCCGACGAATAAGACGCGAAGCGTGTTTAAGTCTAATACTCACAAGGGCGCCGGATTCAACGAACTGTCGTTTGAAGACGAGAACAACCTCGAGGAAGTCTTCGTCCACGCCCAACGGGACATGAACGTACGCGTCCTGCGCAACCGATCCGACCTGGTTCATCGCAACCAGTCCGCCCGTATCCTTGGCGAGAAGTTCGAGCGAGTGGACGAGAGCAGCCGGATGGAGGTGCGCGGCAATCTCGACATTTCCGTCGGAGACGAGGGCAACTTCATGGGGGCTTCGACCTTTCTTCAGGCTGGCAACACCTTCCGCCTGCATCTGGAAACTTACGAGGCGTCTCGCAAGGACTGGGCGAGGCGAGCGGGGCGGTTCGCGTTCAAGCGCAGGGTGACCTGACTCTGGTTTCCGGAAATTATTTGGGCATGAATGCGACCGAAATCGCCGACATCACCTCGACCGGTCACGTTAGCGTCACCGCCGGCAAGCGGTTGTCGATGGAATCCCAGCGCTTGATGTCCATCCAGTCGGGAAGCGCCATGCGTATTCGAGCCATGGATAGCATCCGACTGGTCAACGCAGCGGGCGGTATTATCATCGACAAGGACGGCAACATCACTCTCTACGGCAAGAGCCTGAAGGTTGAAACGTCTGGTCCCATCGCCATGACTGGCGTGCGAATCGACCTGAACTAGGAGTCCCGATGGCAATCCCCGTTACCTCCGTTGATCCCAAAACCCGCGTCGAGGAGATCGTTGACGCCATGGATTGGCGCGCGATGTGGGACTCCCCGCCTTTTGAGGGGTCGAACTACGTCCATGCCCTGGTCGTGTTCGAGAGTTTTCTGCGCTGGTGCATCAAAGGGCACCTGAACTCGGGGCCGCAGCAGACCACAAAGACGCAGATCGAACGCGCCGCCGCCGAGACATGGGCAGCAAGCCCGACGGCCTCGACCATGTTCATCGGCAAGGTGGCGATGGCCCAGTGGGCGCCCGCTTGGGCCAAGGTCCCCTACACCCTATGGACGGTGGCTGAACTGCTGCCGGAGTTGGAACGGCTGCGCAAGCTGGTGGCGCTGTTGTCGATCATCCGGGCCTATATCGGTGTCGGCGGAACCCCCAACACACTAGGCGGGAAGGCGCTGAAGGGCGGCCTGGAATCGCAGGCCACCAAACGCGCCGTCAGCGCCGCCACGCTTGCCCGGTTGGGCGTCGTCGTCAAAGGCAGCGGCCATATCGGGCTGGGCATCACCATTCTATCGGGCGTCGGTCTGACGCTCTACATCCACATGCTGAACAATGCGATCCAGGAGATTGAGGAGGATATCGAGACCAATCGTATTCCTGCCGGCGAGATCACACAGGCGGAATGGGACGCCTTCGATCTGCGGGTCAGGAGAAATCAGTGATCGAGCGATGGCTGCCGCTCTTCCGTATCATGGCGACCGCGCTCGCTGTGGTCTTCACGCTGGTGTGGTATCTCGAAAAGCGACGCGGTGCGGACTTCGAGCCAGTGGTGGTGGCACAATGCACCACAGAAGCGTGCGTTGACGCATCCGCCGATACGGCCAATGTTTTCCGCTCGGCGGGGCGGCGAGGTTTTAACCCGTGGCCGGAGGTCGACTACTGTGCCCGCTCCCTGGAGATTTTGTCACAGACGCCACCGGGAGCTGCGGCGCGTTTCGTGCCCGAAGCGATGGCGGCGGAAGGCCTTTTGCAGTTAAAGCCGTCCCAGGGCGGCGTTTTCGTCGCGCCCGGCCCGGCGATCCAAGGTGCTTTCGCTCCGTTTCGAATGATGATCGAACGCGGCGGCGCTCCGAGCTGTTACCGGAGTAGCTTTGAGCCTTGGCTGTATCTGGTGCTGCTCCTGGCGGCGCTATTGTGGTGGGCTCCCTGGCCGCGAGGCCGCACCTCAAGACCTGACCTTTGAAGTCATTGATCGACGCGGGCGTTGGGACCCACTGCCGTGCGCTTGGCGATAACAGTTATGTCGATTATTACGGTGTCCGGTCGAACTTGCGTTACGGTTATATTGCTGCGGCGGCCGGGCTTCCATAGCATCGCGCAATCGAATATGTATTATCATGATATATATAAAATACATAATATCGATAGTTTATGCAGTAATTGTATGTTATCTAATGGTTAAAAGTCCGTTATATGGCTGGATGTTGCTTGCTTTTGGAATATTCTTTTCTGTAATTTATCGATATAATGCACCAATAGACAAAGATAAGGCTGATAGCGGAGAGGGCGATGAATGATTATAGTTGAGATCTATCACAGCTGGATTACTTTGACCTTCAACTTAAGCGTGAAGGAGCTTGAAGGGCGGTTCTGGTAAGGCGCATGGAGCAGATCCGGAGCGAAATTATGCGTCGCCATGAGAATGGCGTAGCAACCGATGAAGAGCTTGCCGAAGTGCAAAACAAAAGGCTTGAGGAGCTGGCTTTTGACGCACTAGCAGCTTATTGGCGGTAGATTCAATGCTTATTATAAAAATTATAACTAGAATATAAAACTACGGGAAATTTTTTTGCTCTGTTTGATTGGGTGTATAGGAAACGTGCTGAGCAGGGTATTTCTGGGTTACGTTTTTTGATGGGAGCGCTCGTTGGGCTGTTGATGACTGTAATGTCAGTTGTTCTTGTTGCTTTCGCAGCGGGGGGCGAGAGGGTAGGAACTGGCAGTCGAACGTGGCTGGCCTTGGAGAAGACGGAGCGGCTCGACGGTCGCGTCTGACCGGGGAGTGGATCGTTGCCGTCGCTATGTTTTGCGCACTGCCGTTTGGTTACGTCCTCGGTGGCGCGTTTCCGAACAGCATCGTGGGTCCGTTTCTTTTCACGATGACCTCTTATCTTCTGATGATGCTCGTCGTATTTGTTCCTTTCGTCGGTGCCATGAACCGTCAGCGAAATAAGCCGGGGAGTAATGGAGATGCCACAAGCCCATCGCAAGGGTGATATCGGCTCCGGCCACGCCTGTCACTTTCCCCCAACATCCGCCACAGGCGGCAGTCCCGATGTCTTCGTCAACGGCAAGCCGTTGATGCGGGTCGGCGACAGCTATGAGCCACATGCCTGTTCGCCCTGTCCCAAACCCTCGCACGGCCGCAAACTGGCGGAAGGATCGGCGACGGTGTTCGTCAACGGCAGGCCCGCCGGGCGCATCGGCGATGCCATCGATTGTGGCGGCGCTGCCGAGACAGGCTCGCCTGATGTCGAGATTGGTGGCTGACAAACCGAGCAAACCTCGTCCTTCTTGACTGGAGAATGCCCAGGAGAGCCCTAACAAGGGCCGGCACAAGCTGATAGTGGGCGACCACCAGAGCGCCTGGTCGAAGCCGTCGACGGCGGCTCAGGGCGAGGCGGCGATGCGCATCGCGCAAGGCTCATCCGACCGCAACCACATCGACGCATGGCGGCGGCGCTATTCCTATGTCTCGGGAAAACGCTCCGGCGCCGACTGGAATTTCGAGACGCCGAACACGGTGCCCTCGGCGGAGACGCCCTCGCTCGTCGAGCTGCCGGAGAATGCCAGACGCGAGCTTTATGAATATCCGGCCCGCGCCATGGACGTGGCCGCGCATGAGCGCATGGAAAAGCTCCGCATGCAGGCGTCCGAGGCGGACCATGACCGGGTCAAGGCGGGCTCCAACATCCGCGTGGTGGAGCCGGGTCGGCGGTTTGCGCCCTATGAAGTGGCCCATCCGGAAAAGCGCTACGAGGAGTACGTGGTCATCCGCGCGGTGCACCAGGTGGTGGACCGCTCTTACGAGACGGCGCAGGACGAGCCGGAATACCGCAACGAATTCGAAGCGATGCCGTCGCGCATTCCGCTGACGCCGCACCGCGCGACGAAGCGCCCGCGCATCGAGGGGGCGCAGGTGGGCATCGTCGCGGGCCCGGAAGGCGAGGAGATCCACTGCGATCCGTACGGCCGGGTGAAACTGTGGTTCCCCTGGGACCGGCGGGCGAAGAAGGACGGCTCCGACACCTGCTGGGTGCGTGTCTCGGCCTTGCGGCCCGCGAAGCGCGCAAGAATATCGATCACTGAGGGGTGATTGGCTGGGGAACCTGGATTCGAACCAGGACCGACGGAGTCAGAGTCCGCTGTTCTACCGTTAAACTATTCCCCAACGGGCCGAACGGCGTCTACCTAAATTCCGCTTTCGCGCTTGGCAAGGCCATTGCAGCGATTTTCTGCTGGCGCGACAAGCCATGCACAGGCTTCAGGGTAGCCAGAATGTCGTGCCGCCCCTGGCGGATGTCGTTCGGCCGGCTCCAAACCTGGAGGGCGCCGCCCGGCCGCAAGATCCGGCGAACCGGAGAAAGCGCCCGCGAAGAGCCATCGAAGGTCAAAGATCTTCGCCGGCCCGCACGCTGTGCGGCCTTGACCGTTTCCCTTTGCCGGCGACGCTGTTACTCTCTCCTCAACGAAAGCGTGGTCTCAACCAGGAGACCGCGCGAGGAGAGCATATGACCAAGGGCACGAATGCGGTGCGACCCGCATTCCTGCCCGGTCCGACGGAGCCGCTGGCGCGCGCAGCATCCTTGCGCGAGGCGGCGGTTGACGCTGCAGGCGCTGCGCAGCCCTCCCATCGGCGGATGGAGCGCGAAGGTGCCGAACACAAGAGCGGCTCCCGTCGATCGGGCACGAGATGGCGTGGTCGCCATGGCAGTTTCGAGCGGGGGCCTTACTATGCCGCGCTCGATCTCGGGACGAACAATTGCCGACTTTTGATTGCCGAGCCGCGGGGCGAGCATTTTCGCGTCGTCGATTCGTTTTCGCGCATCGTCCGGCTCGGGGAGGGGGTCGGCCAGAACGGCTGCCTTTCCGAGGAGGCGCAATCGCGCGCCGTGGAGGCGCTGAAGGTCTGCCGGCAGAAGCTCGAGACACGGCCGATCGCACGAACCCGCCTCATCGCCACCGAAGCCTGCCGTCAGGCGACGAACGGCCGTGATTTTCTGGAAAGGGTGCAAAGCGAGGTCGGTCTCCGGCTCGAGATGATCGACCGGCGCACGGAAGCCCATCTCGCGGCGGCCGGCTGTGCCCCGCTTTTGGATCCCGCGACAGAGGGGGCCGTCCTTTTCGATATCGGTGGCGGCTCTTCCGAAATCGTCTGGCTCGACCGACGGCGCGGGCGCCGCCGCGGTCTCGTGCGCGCCTGGGCGTCTCTACCCGTTGGCGTGGTGACGCTCGCCGAGCGCTATGGTGGCGTCGACGTAACGCCTGCCGTCTTCCAGGCGATGGTGGACGATGTGCGCAAGGAATTTTTCCGCTTCCGCGCCCGGTCCGCCCTGCAGAGCGCCTTGCGTGAGCGCCGCTTTCACCTCCTCGGCACATCCGGAACGGTGACGACGCTGGCCGGCGTCTATCTCGATCTGCCGCGCTATGACCGGCGCTCCGTCGATGGTCTGTGGATGGAAGCGGCCGACATCGAAGCGATGATGACGCGGCTGCGTGCCATGGATTACGCGGCCCGCATCGCCAATCCCTGCATCGGTCGCGAGCGTGCGGATCTGGTGCTGGCCGGTTGCGCCATCTTCGAGGCGATCCGCTCCGAATGGTCGTGCGAGCGCCTGCGCGTCGCCGATCGCGGTCTGCGCGAAGGGATCCTCATTCAATTGATGCGCGCCGACGGACATCTGAAGCCGCGTCCGGATCAGCCACGCCACGACCAACACCGCCGCGGTGACATGAAAGGTGGTGAAGGGAGAGGTGGCGAGGCGAGGGCTTGCGAGGCGAAGGGAAAAAGGCGCGGCCGGCCCGACATCTCCGGAGACGATGCATGACACCGCCAGCGCTTTTGCACATAGGCCGCCCGCGCAGGCGGCTCGGGCGCGGCGTGCTGCACACGCGTGCTGCGAGCCTTATGGAAGACGGTAAGGAGACGCCCGAATGGCGCGGCTGACAAGCCACAAGAAGCGCAAACCCTCGTCGCGCCGCTGGCTGGAGCGCCAGATCAACGATCCTTATGTCACCCGCTCGAAAGCGGAAGGCATGCGCTCGCGCGCGGCCTACAAGCTTCTGGAGATCGACGAGAAATACGGGCTCCTGAAGCCGGGGCTGCGGGTCGTCGATCTCGGTGCGGCACCGGGTGGCTGGTCGCAGGTGGCGGCAAAGCGGGTGCAGTCGTCAGACGAGGCGCCCCGCGTCGTGGCGATCGATTATCTGGAGATGGACGCGCTTGCGGGCGTCGCCTTCCTGCAGAAGGATTTCCTCGACGATGACGCGCCGGATGCGCTCAAGGCGGCGCTGGGCGGGCATAAGGCCGATCTCGTCCTGTCCGATATGGCCGCGCCGACGACGGGCCACAAGCCGACCGATCATCTGAGGATCGTGGCGCTTGTGGAGACGGCTGCCGCTTTTGCCGACGAGGTTCTGGCGCCGGGCGGCGCGTTCCTGGCGAAAGTCTTTCGCGGCGGCACCGAACATACGCTTCTGGCCGAGCTCAAGAAAAGCTATGCCAAGGTCGTCCATGTGAAGCCGCCGGCGAGCCGCTCCGACAGCCCCGAAACCTATCTTCTGGCGACGGGATTTCGCGGGCAGCCGGACGAGGCATAGCGCGGGGACCCTCAGCGCCGGTGCGCAGTTGCCGTGACTTTGGCTGGCGGGGAGGTGGGTGCAGACCTTTCCGGTGGATGGCTCGCATGCCATATTCGCAGCGGGCCTGAGGCCTCCCCCCGTCAACTTCGAAAAAGGTATTTCATGCGCATCATTCTTGCTGCCGCGTTCGCTCTCGCTGCTGGCACTGCTTTCGCACAGACGATTCCCACGACCGCCGAGCAACCCGGACAGGCGGAACCCGCCCGTATCGAAGCCGGCACATATCAGGTCGATCCGGCCCATACGCAGGTCTCCTGGGCCGTAAACCATCTCGGCGTCACGATGCTGGACGGCCTGTTCGGCGCATCGGAGGGATCGCTCACCATCGATCCGGACAAACTCTCCGCTGCGAAGGTCGATGTGACCTTCCCGATCGACGATGTCCGCGTGACCTTCGCCGATTTCGCCGGGCATCTTCAGTCGGAGAGCTTCTTCAACGCGGCTGAATATCCCACCGCTCACTTCGTTTCGACATCCGTCACGCCCGCCGACGGGAATACGGCGACGATCGTCGGCGATTTGACGATCAAGGATCAGACGAAGCCGGTGACGATTTACGCAAAGTTCGTTGGCGCGGGCACCAATCCGATGGATGACAAGCTGAATGTCGGATTCTACGGCACCGCGACGATCAAGCGAAGCGACTTCGGCCTCGACGCATACGTGCCCGCCGTATCGGACGAGGTGCATCTCGAAATCAACGCGGCCTTCATGGCGCCCTGAGCTTGCGTCGGAAGAGCGGTGCGTTTTTCGGACCGCTCTTCCGCCCGGCGCCAAGGCCGCCCCAGCGTGAAGGCTGTGGCGGTCAAGGGGATCTGGGACCGATCGCCTGTGCGCTCGCACAAAATCTTCCGCAAAGATCAAGCCGGGCGGGGATCCCATCCCACGTGCTGACCTCCGTGCCGAGTGAGCGGGAGGGAACCTCGCCGGCTCCTTTTCTCTCTGCAGGGCAGCCGTGCAAAAGGGGAAAGGGCTCTTGAGGGCATTTGCAAGCCGTCACCTGCGTGTTAATGACCCGCGCCAACCTCACTTACGCCCAGTCGCACCGTTGCGATCCCTCTCGGAGGTGGCATGCCACAAATCATTGATGTCTCGACCGGTCGCGAAGCTCTTACCTTCGACGACGTGCTTCTGCGTCCCGCCCACAGCCAGGTGCTGCCGGGCGAGACCGACCTTTCAACCCGTCTGACGCGCACGATTTCCCTGAAACTGCCGATCATTTCCTCGGCCATGGATACCGTGACGGAGGCAAAGCTTGCCATCGCCATGGCGCAGGCCGGTGGCCTCGGCGTCATCCACCGCAATCTCGATCCGGAAATCCAGGCCGAGCAGGTGCGGCAGGTCAAGAAATTCGAATCGGGCATGGTTGTGAACCCCGTCGTCATCGGCCCGGACGCGACGCTTGCCGACGCGCAGGCCCTGATGAAGGCGAACGATATCTCCGGCATTCCGGTGGTGCAGAATGCCGGCACCGGAGGCACGGTGACCGGCCGCCTCGTCGGCATCCTCACGCATCGCGACGTGCGCTTTGCCTCCGATCCGAACCAGCGCGTCTATGAGCTGATGACGCGGGAAGATCTCGTCACGGTGCGCGACAATGTCAGCCAGGAAGAGGCCAAGCGGCTTCTGCACCAGCACCGCATCGAAAAGCTGCTCGTCGTCGACGAGGCGCACAATTGCATCGGTCTCATCACGGTCAAGGACATCGAGAAGGCGCGTCTGCATCCAGATTCCGCCAAGGATGCGCAGGGCCGTCTGCGGGCCGCCGCCGCCACCAATGTCGGCGATGCCGGGCTTGAGCGCTCCGAGCGTCTCATCGATGCCGGCTGCGACGTCATCGTGGTCGACACCGCCCACGGCCATTCCTCACGCGTTCTCGAAAGCGTGACGAAGATCAAAAAGCTCTCCAACGAAACGCAGATCGTCGCTGGCAATGTGGCGACGGCCGAAGGCGCCAAGGCGCTCATCGATGCCGGTGCCGATTGCATCAAGGTCGGCATCGGGCCGGGCTCGATCTGCACGACACGGGTCGTGGCCGGCGTCGGCGTGCCGCAGCTCACCGCGATCCTGGAGACCGTCGAGGAGGCGAACAAGCACGATACGCCGGTGATCGCCGATGGCGGCATCAAGTTTTCCGGCGATCTGGCGAAAGCGCTTGCCGCCGGTGCGTCGGTCGCCATGGTGGGCTCGCTTCTCGCCGGCACGGATGAAAGCCCGGGCGACGTCTATCTCTACCAGGGCCGCTCCTACAAAGCCTATCGGGGCATGGGCTCCGTTGGCGCCATGGCTCGGGGATCCGCCGACCGCTATTTCCAGGCGGAGGTGCGCGATTCTCTGAAGCTCGTCCCGGAAGGCGTCGAAGGCCAGGTGCCCTATAAGGGGCCGGTCGGTGGCGTTCTCCACCAGCTCGCCGGCGGACTTCGCGCCGCCATGGGCTATGTGGGCGCACAGAACCTGGAAGAATTCCGCAACAAGGCGCAGTTCCTGCGGATTTCCGGCGCGGGCTTGCAGGAAAGCCATGTGCACGACGTGCAGCTGACCCGCGAGAGCCCGAACTATCCGGGCCGCTCGTAGGCTGCCTCGACGTCGTTTCAAAGGCGCTGCCAGCCGACGGTAGCGCACCACGTATCGTGCCGGGCGGCTCCCACCGTCCGGCCGATTTTTTCAAAGAGGCAGAAGCCATGCGCCTTCCCGGGCGGATCGATGCGGCCATCGCGGTTTTGACGGATGTGGAGGAGCGCCATCGGCCCGTGGCGGAGGCGCTCAAGGATTGGGGCCTGTCGCATCGTTTTGCGGGGTCCGGCGATCGCGCGGCGATCGGCGATCTCGTCTATGACGCGCTGCGCCGACGCGCCTCCATCGCCTGGCGGATGGGGGAGGAGACGCCGCGCGCTTTGGCGCTCGGAGCGGTGGTGTTCCACTGGGGCGAGTCTGCGGACGGTCTGAATCAACTTTTCAGCGAGGATCGCCATGCCCCTGAGAAACTGACGGAATCGGAGCTTGAAAGACTTCAAGCAACCTCTGAGGAAGGCATGCCGGAGGCCGCCCGCGCGGATGTTCCGGACTTTGCCGCAGAAGAGCTTGAAAGGGTCTTCGGGTCTGCCTGGGTCGAGGAGGGCGCCGCGCTCGGCGAACGGCCGCCGCTCGATCTGCGGGTCAACACGTTGAAGGCGGAGCGGGACAAGGTGGAGGGGCAGCTTGCGCGTTTCGGCGTGGAGAAGACGCGCCTGTCGCCCGTCGGTCTGCGTGTGCCGCCGCGCGAAGGCGCACGCCGACATCCGAACGTTCAGGCCGACGAGGCCTATCAGCGCGGCCGCATCGAGATCCAGGACGAGGCGAGCCAGCTTGCGGCGCTCCTCGCCGCCTCAGGCCTCGATGAGGGTGGTGGACAGATCCTCGATTTCTGTGCCGGCGGCGGCGGCAAGACGCTCGCTCTGTCGGCGGCGCTCGCCAATCGCGGGCAAATCTACGCTCATGATGCGGACCGCCACCGCCTGGCGCCGATTTTTGAGCGGTTGAAGCGCGCGGGTGCACGCAATGTGCAGGTGCGTCAGCCGGGCGAGGGCGCGCTCGACGATCTTGCAGGACGGATGGATGTCGTCCTCGTCGATGCGCCGTGTTCCGGCTCCGGGACCTGGCGGCGCAGGCCCGACGCCAAATGGCGCATGAAAGAAGACGCGCTGCAGGCGCGCGCCGAAGAGCAGGAAAAGATTCTTCACGAGGCGTCTCGTTTCGTGCGGCCCGGTGGCGTCCTCGTCTACGTCACCTGTTCGCTGTTTCCTGCCGAAAACGGCGAGCGCATCACCGCCTTCACCGGGGCACAGCCGGAGTTTCAGACGCTCGACCTCGCCCCGGCCTGGGACAGGGTGACGGCGGGGCCACTGCCGCGCTGGGCGACGCCCGCAGGCCTCGTTCTCACCCCGGCCTCGACGGCAACCGACGGTTTCTTTGTCGCGGCGATGGCGCGGCAATCTTAGGCTGAGGCTTTGCGCGGCGGCCCTTTGCGGTCGTCATGCAGCGCTTGTCGAGGGGCCGGGCGCGACTAGCTATGGGCACGAATGCAAAGGAGTGTTTCATGGCAGAGCCCGCGCTTCAGCTCTATTTCTGGCCGACGCCCAACGGCTTCAAGGTAACCCTGTTCTTGGAGGAAGTCGGCGTCCCCTATGGCGTCAACTTTGTCGATATCGGCAAGGGCGAGCAGTTTCAGCCGGACTTTTTGAAGATTTCTCCCAACAACCGAATGCCGGCGCTGATCGACCATGACGGGCCGGGCGGCGAGCCGATCTCGATGTTCGAATCGGGCGCGATCCTCATGTATCTCGGCCGGAAATTCGGCCGCTTCTATCCGACAGACGAGAGACAACGCGTGGAGGTGGAAAGCTGGCTGATGTGGCAGATGGCGGGCTTCGGCCCGATGCTCGGCCAGAACCACCATTTCCGCAATTATGCGCCGGAGAAGATCCCTTACGCCATCAAGCGCTACGAGGATGAAACCGATCGGCTTTACGGCGTTCTCGACCGCCGGCTGGAGGAGCGCAGCTTCGTCACCGGCGAAGAGCTGACGATCGCCGATATGGCGATCCTGCCCTGGGCGCGTTCTCCCGAAAAGCAGGGTGTTGATCTGGCGGATTTCCCCAATGTCGCGCGTTGGCGCCAGATGCTGCTCGCCCGTCCCGCCTTTGAGAAGGCCTTCGCGGTCGGCCTCGACAAGCAAATGGATCTGTCCAGCGACAAGGACGCGCAGGCGGTGCTCTTCGGTCAGCGCACGCGGCGATAGGCCTACAAGCGACTCTTTTGCAGTGGGAGGCCATCTGAACCTCTTGCTCACCATCCGCCATTAACCCCCGGAAGCCGCCGCGCCACGATCTCGTGGCGGCGTCTATGGCCCGCAAGCGGCCCGACCTCATCTGCACTTTCAGGGATTGGGAAGCCCGTGCCTGTGCCGGCTCCGGAATGGGCGTCTCGCGAGCGGCCGGCCGGTCTTGTCGACGGCAGCGTGGGCGCGAGCATGCAGGTGCAAACAGAGCCAAAAGCCGTTCCGGCAAGAGACCCGGTTGACGCGGGCCGCGAAACCGGCCATTTCGGGAGGTGGAGAGGTGGCCGAGTGGTCGAAGGCGCTCCCCTGCTAAGGGAGTAGACGGCTTAAACCCGTCTCGAGGGTTCGAATCCCTTCCTCTCCGCCATCCCTAAGTCATTCATAAAATTTCAGAATTGCACGGTTTAGGGTGTCGGCGTCTGCCAAAGTGGCCGGAGCGAACGAGGCATGGCGTCTGGTGTCAGGCCGTGAGGGGCACGGACTGGCGGTCCGAGATTCGCGTGCCGCGTGGCCTGGAGCTGCTTCTATGCGCCCATCCGAATTCCGACCGGCCCTGCGACAACACGCGAGGGCTATGTCGTGAACTCGGCTGGCAATGGGGTCGCCCCATCCGCTTGGACCGGGAAATCGGTCCGACATGTTGCCTCGCAGATCTTGGCGGGGCAATCCACCCGATCGTAAGCCGCCGTCTCCGGCCGCTTATCGGTCAATGACCTTCGAGGCGCGTATGCCACGCGGTCCAGAAGAGGCTGGCGAAAAACCTCTTAGGGATCGAAAATCCGGCCTCGCCGAGAAGCGCGGCGACGGCCTCCTCGGATTCGGGGGGCACGGCCCCCGCTTTGATGCGCGCCAGCTTGACCTCGACGTCCTCCTCGGAGGCACCGTGAAGGCGCCAGCGGTTTGCCCAGGCGGCCTGAAGCAGCGGTTCACTGTCATAGGCCCTGCAGTTTCCGGCAAGGACGAGCGACCCGCCAGCAACGAGCCTGCCGGCAATGTCAGCCAACAGCCGTGCCTTGTCTCCGCTTTCAGGGATATGGTGCAACACGCCGATCATGAGCGCGGCATCGTATTGAGGTTCGCGCGGGAGGGCGGAAACCTCCTCGCGAACGAAAGCGACGCGATCTCCGATTCCCGCAGCGTCGACCTGCGATTGCGCCAGTGCGAGCATCGGCTCCGACGGATCGACCGCAACAAAACGCCAGTCCGGTTCAAGCCGGGCGGCGGTGATGATCTCACCGGCCGTGCCGCCTGCTCCCACAACGAGCACGCGTCGCTCCTTACGCCCGCTCAAGGCGGCCGACAGGATGCAGGCGCAGAGCTCGTGGCAGGCGTCGTAGCCGGCAAGCGCGATCCGCGCCTGTTCCCCATATTCGCGAGCCCGATCCGGATCGAACTTGGCGTGGGATGAGGATGTCATCGGTCGAGCCTCTTCATTTCGGGTGAGCGTCTGTGTCGCGCGCTCCGGGATAGGCGTCGACCGGGAAAAGGTGAAGACAAAATTCAGGATCGACAGCCCTCGGGACACCGGCTGTCTGCGTAAGCGCGTGCATGCGGAGACTGCGACGGCAAAGCTCCGCTGCACGTACGCGGCTGGCGCCGAGGGGCTCGTGCGTCAGGGGTCGACTTGCGACCCACCTGTGCCGAGGCGTTGCGCATGTTGCAACGCCTTATCGAGCCGCGTCCGCGATGAGGCGGAGAGCCTGTCGACGCCGATGGTGCGTGCGAGGGCGAGCGCCGGATCGACTTCTGCGAACACCGCAGGATCCGCGAGGATGAGATCGGCGAGCTCTGCGAGAGAGATCTCCGGAACTGCGCGGCGGTGTTCCGGCCCGGCGGGGGCTCGGTAGGGCACACGTTGCGAAATCTCTGTCTTCCACAGGAAGGGCACGTCGTCCTCTTCGGTCCTCATCTGGGTCTTCAGATGCTTCGTGATCTGCTCCCGGATCCGTCTTCCGGTCCGCAGCCAGCCATGCGCGCGCGCAATGCGCTGCATCAGAATGTCCTCGCGCACCGGAGCTTCGGCTTCCAGAACCGCGTCGACCATCGCCTGAAGCTCACCGCGGTAGTCGAAATCGAAGAATCTGTTCGGATCGGCATCGAAGACTGAGAGATCTGCGACGTGGAAAAGGGGCTCACCCGTCTCTCGCGCCGCGTCAGGCCCCGCAAAGAGGCTCTCTTGTGGCGTAGCCGCGCCGGCAAAGCGGTCGGCATCGTCGCTGGCGACGTCGGAGAGGTCAGCGGGCCGCTCTTCCGTCATCACCGATATGGCACTCGCCACAAGCGGCTCGCGCATCGCGCCCTCCGTCTCGGCCATCTCCCAATGCGCCGTCTCTGAAGGTTCCGGGATGGGGGCGGGTTGCCGCGCGAGGAGCTCTTCCAGGGCGTCATGCAGTCTGGAGGCCGCTTCGGTGCGATCGAACCACCAGTCGGTCGACCAGACACGAATGATCTCCCAGCCGAGTCCACGCAAAACCTGTTCGCGCACCTTGTCGCGGTCGCGGGCCGTGGCGGAGCGGTGATAGGTGGCGCCATCGCATTCGATGCCGGCGAGATAGGCGCCGGGGCGCTCCGGATGCTTCACCGCGATGTCGACCCGGAAACCGGAGACGCCGACCTGAGGCACGACGTGCCAGCCGCGGTTGCGCAGCTCCTCGGCAACCTCCTGTTCGAAGGGCGATTCGAGTTCGCCCTGAGACCCGGTCTCCACCGCGGGCAAAGCCACGGCGCCTCTTTGCGCATAATCCAGGAACGCCTTGAGGTGGTGGACGCCCGCGGCCTTGGTGCGGCTGAGATCGATCTGGTCGGCGGTGATCCCGGCGAAAACGAGGAGCTCCTGGCGTGCCCGTGTGACGGCGACGTTCAGCCGCCGCTCGCCGCCCTCGCGGTTGATGGCGCCGAAATCGACGCTGAGCTTGCCCGCGGCGTCCTTGCAGAAGGTGATGGAGAACAAGATCACGTCGCGCTCGTCGCCCTGGACGTTTTCCAGGTTCTTCACGAACACCGGTTCGACGCGGTCGTCTGCGAAGAACCATTCGATTTCGTCGTCTGCGCGCCGCTCGTCGTCGAGAAAATCCAGGATGAGTGCCTGCTGCTGGCTGTTGAAGGTGATCACGCCAATGGTCGGCCGCTCGCTCTCCGGCAGTCTCAGCCAGTCTTTGAGACGTGCGGCGACCTCTCTCGCGATCGCCCGGGCTTCCTTCTCGTTCGTGCGGCTCTTGCCGCGGTCGTAGACGGCGTCGGGCACGTGCCGGAACGACACGGCCCTGTCCTCGGTGACGGGAGACGGGAAGGTGATGAGACGGTTCTGGTAATAATTCCAGTTGGAGAAGGCGATCAGGGATTCGTGCCGGCTGCGATAATGCCAGCGCAGATCGTGAATGGGCAGACCGCAGGCTCTCGCTTCGTCGAGGATGCTCTCCAGATCTTTTTCATACTCTTCGAGGTCCGCATCATCGGCCTCGTTGCGCCCGAAAAAGTTGGTCGGAGGAAGCTGTTTCGGATCGCCGACGATGATCGTCTGGCGTCCTCTCGCGACCGCGCCGACGGCATCCCAGGTCGTGATCTGCGAGGCCTCGTCGAAAATGACGACATCGAAGAGGGCCTGGTCCGGCGGCAGATATTGCGCGATCGACAAGGGGGACATGAGGACACACGGGGCGAGCCTTCCGAAGCTCTCGGGCATTTTGCCGATCATTTCGCGAATGGAGCGGCTTGGGCGCTTCAGCTCCAATTGATGCCGAAGATGTCCGAGCTCGGATTTCCGCGGGACCGTGTGCGCCGCTGGCAGATCGTGCTCGACGGCTTTGACGACGCGCGTGGAGGCGGCCTTGCGCACGAGATCGTCCAGCTCGCGGAAATCGTCGATCGCATGCTCGTGCTGGAAGCGCCGGAAACTGCGCAGCGTGGCATCGTCGTCGATGGCGAGCGGCAACCACCACCTCGCATAGGCGAGGCGGAAGATGCCCCGCATGTCATGGGGCTCGATCAGGCCTTTTCCGAGATCCGCGACGAATGGCTGAAGGCCGTGGGCGATGGCCCGGTTCCGCACGCTGCACCACGAGGACCAGTTGCGCAGGAGGGGACGGCTCTCCTCGATCTCGCGGATCGCCTTCGAGATGGAAGCGAGGCTTGGCGTTGCTTCGAGGTCAGTCGGTCTCTGGCCTGCCGCTGCCGCAAATTCCGCTTCCGCCGAGAGAAAGGCCGCGTGTCGTTCCAGAAAGCGCGCTGCGGCTCTGATCAGCGTGTCGCCTTCGCGCCGCCCGTAGATGATAGGCGCGACGCTCTCGACGACGGTTTTCATCTCGCCCACAGTTCTGAGAAGTCCGAGGAAGGCGCGGCGCAGCTGCCGGGCTGCCTCGAGATGCGCTCGCAGCTTTGACGTGTCCGTGTCGAGCCCGGCGAAATGGCTTCGTTCGACGACAAGTGGGCTTTGAGCAATCGCTGCAGCGGAGTGTTGCATCCGCCGGATCAGCGGCAGATCGTTCTCCGGGTCCACTTTGCCGGAGCGTGCGTAAGTCTGCAGGAGCTTGCGGCACTTGCGCCGCCGCAGCCATGAGAGCGGCCAGTTCGAAGCCTTGGCCTGCCGCCAGTCCTGTTCGATCGTATCGACCGGAATCCGGCCAAGTTCCTCGCGCTCGAAAATCGCTGAGAGCGCACCCGCATCGGAGACATAACTCTGCAGAGCGCGCTCCAACTCGTCCATCGCGGCTTGGATCCGCTCGAATTCGCGGTCGAGAGCGATGGCGTAATCGCCCTCGGCGCTTTTGCCGATGTGGCGCGCAAACTCCGCATAACTCTCCAGCGATGTCCGATCCGCATCCTCGACGGCATCGAGGCCGAGCTCGTGCCGGAGCCGACCGAGAGCTTCCAGAAGATCGTCCGTCGCATCCCGGCAGATGCGAGAGGCCGCCAGCATTTTGTCTTCCCATGCGGACGACCATTCCTCGATGTCGAGGAAGGCGAGCGAAGGCCGGTATTCCACTTCCGCGAATGTGCGGCCGAGTTCCGCCGCCAGATCTTCGAGCTCGAGCAGGCTCTCGCGATCATGCGCATCCTTCGAGGGCCAATGGAGAGCCGGCGCGTAGCGCGTTTTGCCGCGCAGTGTGCGACCCATCGCGAGGTAGGGCGTGAGCCCGTTCGCCGCCTGACGGTGGAGCGCGTCGACATAGGCATTGAGCTCATCGCGGCGGATCCGGAGACGATCGTTGAGCTCGATCCATTTTGAGGCAGCCCCGGCCTTGCCGCTTTCCCAGGCGTCGCGCAATTGGCTGAGAAAGTGCCGCCGGTCGGCATTGCTGGAGTGCAGCTCCAGACACCGATGCGCGAGCCCGTGCTCGCGCAGGCGCCGGTAGACCACGTCGAGAGCCGCGGTCTTCTCCGCCACGAAGAGCACGGTCTTCTTCTTTGCCAGGCAGTTCGCGATCATGTTGGCGATGGTCTGGCTCTTGCCGGTTCCCGGCGGCCCGACGAGGACGAAATCCTTGCCTTCGGCCGCGGCGATGCTTGCCACCAACTGAGAGGAATCGGCGGGAAGCGGGGTCACGATGTCGGCCGGGGCGAAGACGCGATCGACGTCGCGTTCCGGATGGAAGGCCGTGCCGTCGCCGGAGAACGGCTGCTCCGGCGTATCGATGAGATGCCGGACGACCCGATTTTGGCGAAGCGAATCGGTCCGTTCCACGAGGTCCTTCCACATCAGGAACTTGGCGAAGGAGAAGGTGGCCAGCGCCGTCTCGTCGACGACCTCGAAGCCCGGCACGTCGCGCACGGCCCTGCGCATGAGCTCCAGAACGAAGGGCACGTCGATACCGCTCTCGTCGGTCGGAAGCTCGCCCTGGAGCGACGGAATTTTGAGATCGAAATCCCGCTCCAGAAACTGCAGGAGCGTGGCGTTGAACCGGACATCGTCCTCATGGTGGAGCAGGCGGAACTGCGAGGAGGCGCTGCGCCGTTCGAGCTTGATCGGAATAAGGAGGAGGGGGGCGCGATAGGTCCGCTCGTCCTCGGGTTTTTTCTTCCAGCGAAGGAAGCCGACGGCCATATAGAGCGTATTCGCGCCGCCTTCCGCGAGGTCGCTTTTGGCCTGCCGGTAAAGCGTTGTCAGCCGTGCTTCCAAAGACTGGGGTTCGAGCGGAGACGCGATTTCGTCGCGGTTCAGGGCGTCGAGAGCGAACTCGCGTTGGATGTCTTTGCCACGGACCTCGCGGTAGAGCTCGGCATCCCGCTCGCCGAGCGGGTTCTGTTCGGGCAGCGAGATGATGCGGATCGCCTTTCCGTCGGCGAGCCGATCTTCCAGGAAGGCTGGGTCTGGGCAGAGAAACGCGACGGTCGATTTCGATCCGACGAAATTCAGAAGCCGGTTGCGCAGCGAAAGGTCGAGGAGTTTGCGCTGCCAGCGGTCGATGCGGCCGGCCGGCGTGGCGGGCGTCTCTTCCACTTTATCGGGCATGGCATCGAAGTCGGGCACCGGGGGCAGCGGGACCTCGCCGGCCGGCTCCTCTGTCGCGGCGTCTTTCGCGGTCAACCGCTCATGCGAAGCGAGCGGTGTGACACCGCTGCTGCGGGAGCGGGCAACGTCGACGGCCGCGACGAACGACAGCTCGTGTTCTTCGCCGAGACGCTCTCCAGCCGACAGACACGCCTGATTGAACATCATCGGTGGGCGATGCGTGACGCCCGTCGTCTCGAAGACCAGGAGCTCGCGTGCTGCGATCGCCTTTCTGATCTCGCTGGCGTCGTTTTCGACCGTGTGCGGCAGCGTTCGTGGCCGCAGCCAGACGCCCGTCGTCGCATGGTCGGCAAAGAGCACGATGATCGGATGAAGGCCCGCCGCCTCGAGGGCCGCCGCGAAGAGGAGGCTCGTGTCGAGACAGGTGGCGAGACCTTCGGCGAGCACGGTGCTCGGACGACGGACCTTTTGGCCCCGCCGTTCGAAACTCGCCGGCGGCAGGGCGTAATGGAGGCCAAGGCCGGTCACCGCCGAATAGATGGCGGCGGCCAGCATATAGGCCCGCTTCGGATCGCCGCTCTGGTAGCCGTCCATGCCGGAAACGTGGCCGTGACGCGCAAGGCTCTCCGCTGCCGCGCGCAGCACCTTCGAAATCGCGCCGTCGTTCGGCATGACGAAAGCCGGAAGGATCTGGGCCATGTCTGCGACGCCGCCCCATTCGTCGCGGGCGAGCAGCCGCACGGGAAAAATACGCTCCGCGAGCGTCTCGTCGCCTCGTGTCAGCCGGAGGGTGATGTCGCCGCGCTCGGCTTCGTTCAACCCGGCAAGATAATCGGCATCGAGGTCCACCCGACGTTCAAGAATGGCGAGTTCGTCTTGTCCGGCGATCCGGTCGATCTTCCAGGTCTTTCGCCGAACGAAGGGCGGCGAGGCCGACAGCGACAATTCGGCGTTTTCGATCGGCTCTGGCGCGCGGTTCGCCAGTCGCAGAGATCGGAGAACCGGGACCGAGTTTTGATAAGAGGCGTATGTGAAGCTTGGCGAGATGTCGGCCGAGACGACGATTTCCGTGCTCCCCGTATCGCTCAGGGGAGCACCTTCAACAGCGGACGTCCGCTCCATTCTCTCACTCCGCCGCCTAGATCTTTATTCTAAGAAATACTTCAGAGAGCAATAGATCAGATAATCTGCCGGTGCGAAAGAAGCCGCCGGGACGCACGTTGCACACGGGCAAACATCGTCCTTCGAAGGAATGCAGACACATTCTTCGCCGGAACCGTCAGGCGGCCTGCGCCTGCTGTGCCTCTTCCTCGTCGTTCTCCGCGTCTAAGCCTTCCTCCCGCTCTTCGCCCCGATAGACGGCCTGGCGGCCGATCAGCTTTTGGTTTTCTTCGCTTTCGGGCGCTTGGTCGGTTTGCCGTGGGATGGGCCGCCGGATTCTTTGAAGCCTTTGCGCTTGGGCTTGAAAGCCTTGCGGTCGTCGTTGGGACCGTTTCGGCCCATCGGCTTGCCACGGCCTCCCGGCCCGCCGCGGCTGCCAGGCGCATCGGATTGCGAGATGGTGATGTCGTCGCCCTCGCTGTGGGCCGCGGTCTCTAGAAAACGCCCGGCGACGCTCTCGGCGATCTCGAACTTGGTCTCCCGGTCGAAGATCTTGATGGCCCCGATCTCCTGCCGTGTGATCTGTCCGCGCCGGCACAAAAGGGGCAGCAGCCATTTCGGGTCGGCATTGTTGCGCCGTCCGACGTCCATGCGGAACCACAGATAGGGGCCTCCGCGTGCGTGTTTGGACGAACCCCTGTCGTCGCGGTCGCGACCGGGCCTTCCCGCGGCCGGGTCGCGACCGAAATTCGGGTCGAAGACGTCTTCCGGCGCGGGCAGCTCCGAGCGCCACTGGCGCACCAGCATTGCAGCGAGCACCTCCGGTGAGTACGCGGCGAGCAGCCGGGCGGCGGTTGCTGCATCCTCCTCGCTCGGCTCTTCCTTGAACGCCGGATCGGCGAGCAGGCGCTCTTCGTCGGCCGCGCGGATTTCATCTGCCGAGGGAGCAGCGCACCATGCCGCATCGATGCGCGCTTCGGCCAGAAGTCGTTCTGCCTTGCGGCGTCGCGAGATCGGCACCAGTAAGACCGAGACACCTTTGCGGCCAGCTCGGCCGGTACGTCCCGAACGGTGCTGCAGGGTTTCGGCGTCGCTCGGCAAATCCGCATGGATGACGAAATCGAGGCTCGGCAAGTCGAGACCGCGCGCCGCGACATCGGTTGCGACGCAGACGCGCGCCCGGCCGTCGCGCAGTGCCTGCATGGCCTGGTTGCGCTCGGCCTGACTGAGTTCTCCGGACAAAGTGACGGCCGCGAAGCCGCGTTCGATCAGGCCGGAGGAAAGGTGGCGCACACTTTCGCGGGTGTTGCAGAAGACGATGGCGTTTGGCGCTTCGGCGCGGCGCAGAATGTTGACGATCGCATGCTCGGTCTCGTTCGGCGCGATCCGGACGGCGCGATACTCGATGTCGGCATGTCCCGTCTCGCCGCGCGCCACCTCGATGCGGAGCGCGTCCTTCTGGTAGCGCTTCGTCAGCTGCATGATGGTCTGCGGCAGGGTTGCCGAGAACAGGAGCGTGCGGCGGGACGCCGGCGTGGCCTGCAGCAGGAATTCCAGATCCTCGCGGAAGCCGAGATTGAGCATCTCGTCGGCCTCGTCGATGACGAGGGCTTTCAGATTGCCGATCTGCAGCGCGCCGCGCGTGAGGTGATCGCGCAGCCGTCCCGGGGTTCCGACGACGATGTGGACGCCCTGATCGAGCCGGCGGCGCTCGGCGCGCGGATCCATGCCCCCGACCAGTGTTACGAGGCGGGCGCCGGTTTCCGCAAAGAGCCAGGTGAGTTCGTTCGTCACCTGCATGGCGAGTTCGCGTGTCGGCGCCACGATCAGAGCCATCGGCTCGCCTGCTTCGGGCAGTCTTTCTTCTTCGCCGAGGAGTGTGGGGGCGAGAGCGAGACCATAGGCGACGGTCTTGCCGGATCCGGTCTGTGCGGAAACGAGCAGGTCGCGCTCGTCGGCTTCAGGTTGGAGGACGGCCGTTTGAACGTCGGTAAGGTCGGTATAGCCACGGCTTGCAAGCGCGGCGGCGAGCGGCGCGCTCGTCGTGATCAAGGGCATTGGGTATCCTAATTGGGCGGAATGCGGGCCGCGCGGATATGCGCGGCGGCTCCGAAAAGCGGCGACATGGTGCCGTGGCTGTTGCGGGCTCCATACCAAGGATTTGCCGGCAAGCCAATGACGTGTGGTGCGGCTGCGTCACTCGCCCGGCTGTTCACGCTCTTCGGCCCGGGCAATTCCTTCCAGCACGGAGCACGTCTGCAAACATACTCTTGGCTAAAAAGCTCATATCTCTGGTGCCGGACGCGCAATTCTACTTATGTTGTTCGTGGGGGCGGATCACACGCGTAAGCGAGTTGTGCGATGCAGAGTGCGAAAAGCGCCGATGGGACGCGACCAAATTGAACCTCAGATCTCATGTGCAAATGCCGGGGGCCGATCGCCCGTCGGTTCTTTTCGTCTGTCTCGGCAATATCTGTCGGTCGCCTTTGGCCGAGGCCGCCTTTCGCGAAGAAGCGGACGCGCAGGGGATCGACGTGGACGTCGATTCGGCCGGCATGGGCGACTGGCATGTCGGCGAGGCGCCCGATCCGCGGGCGCAGGCGGTGGCGCGCCGCCACGGTGTCGATGTCACAGCCTGCCGCGCGCGCACCGTCACCCGCCAGGATTTCTACCGCTTCACCCATATCGTGGCACTCGACCGCGAAAATCTGACCGCGCTTGAACGGCTTGCGCCGCCCGACGCGACGGCGAGGCTGAGCCTGCTCCTCGACCATGTGAAAGGCCGTGAGGGCGAGCCGGTGGCCGATCCTTATTTCGGAGGAGACGAGGGCTTCGAGACCACGTGGTCCGATGTGCGCGTCGGGGCTCGCGGTTTGGCGCAGCATCTCAAGGTGCGGGTATGAGCCTCCTCGGGAAGGCCGGGGCGGAGCTTCTTGGCGGCGTTCTCGTTTCGGAGACGGTGCTGCATGGCGGCGACATCTCGCAACTCGCGCACATCAAGCTCGAGGATGGGCGCGAGGCCGTCGTCAAGAACGGTCCTTCTCCCCGCACAGAAGCGGCGATGCTCGCCGCGATTTCCGAAAGCGGCGCTCCGGCGCCGGCGGTTCTGGCGGCTGACGAGCACGTTCTCGTCATGGAGGTTCTGCCCGACAGCGGCAGTCTCAGAAATGCGTGGGCCGATCTCGGCATCGCGCTTGCGACATTGCACGCGCGCCGCGCCGGCCAATATGGCTGGAGCGAGGATTATGCCTTCGGTCCCGTCGCGATCGTCAATGATCGTGCCGAGGATTGGATCGGCTTCTGGGGCGACAAGCGCCTCCTCGTGAACGTGCCGCATGTCGACGGCAGGCTTGCTCGCCGCATCGAGCGTCTTGTCGCCGATCTTCCAAACCGAATTCCCGCGCAACCTGCCGCGGCGCTCCTGCACGGAGATATGTGGGGCGGCAACATCGTCGTCTCCGACGACCGGGTCTCGGGGCTCATCGACCCAGCCTGCTATTTCGGCCATTCCGAGGTCGATCTCGCGATGCTGAACCTCTTCGGCCGGCCCGGCGATGCGTTTTACGATGCCTATGGAGCGCTTGAGCCGGGCTATGAGGAAAGGCTCACCGTCTATCAGCTCTGGCCGGCGCTCGTTCATCTGCGTCTCTTCGGCGGCGGGTACCGGCCGATGGTCGAAGGACTCCTCCAACAGATCGGTGTCTAGGAACAGGCCCGGGCCGAGATCTCGGGTGGGGGCTCGCGACAAGGTTGCAGTGGCGTGGCGCAAGTCTCGCGGTTCGTGTCCCGTCGGCCGATCGCGACGATGGATGAAGCCCTGAGCCGGCTTGCAAACTGTGCCGGGGCAGGCATTGTGACCGAGTTCTACTTCGATTCCCGGCCCGCCCATGACCCTCTACGATCTCAAGCCGGCCTTCCAGGCTCGCCTGCGCCCATATGTTGATCGCCTCGCCGAAAAAGGCGTGACGGCCAATCAGGTGACGCTTGCCGCCGCCGCCATCTCCGTTCTCGTCGGTCTTCTGGTCATGGCGGCCGAAGTGCGCCCTCTCTTCCTCCTCATCCCCCTGTGGCTCGGGCTGAGGATGGCCTTCAATGCCGCCGACGGCATGCTGGCGCGCGAGCATGGGCAGAAGAGCAGGCTCGGCGCCTTTTTCAACGAGCTCGGTGACGTCGTCTCCGACGCGTTCCTTTATGCGCCTTTCGCGATCCTGCCGGCCTTTGGCCCGGGACTCGTCGCCTTCGTCGTGCTTCTCGCCATTCTGACCGAGTTTGCCGGCGTCCTGGCGCAGGCACTGGGTGCCAGCCGCCGCTATGACGGTCCGCTCGGCAAGAGCGACCGGGCGCTCGTCTTCGGCGTTATCGGAACATGGGTCGGCTTCGGAGGGCCGTTGCCGGATTGGAGCGCGCTCGTTTTGTGGGCCGTGGCGATCCTCCTCTGCGTGACCATCGTCAAGCGGGTGCGCGCGGCGCTTGCGGAAATGCCGGCGAGGGCAGGCGAATGAGCGATTTTCCGCCCGCCGCGTCGGGCTTCATGGTCGATGCCACCACGACGGCGCTGATCCTTGCGGCGCGAGTGGCAACCGGTGTGCGCGCAGAATGGCGCGGCTGCGACCCCACCACCCATCGCCGCATCTACTACGCCAACCATGTGAGCCATGGCGACTTCGTGCTGTTGTGGTCGGTGCTGCCGCCGGCGCTCCGGCGCGTGACACGCCCGGTTGCGGCCGCCGATTACTGGCGTGCGACGCGGATGCGCCGCTATATCTCTGAAGAGGTGTTTCGCGCCGTCCTGATCGAGCGCACCCGCACGGAAGAGACCCCCGATCCGATCGCCCTGATGGCGGATGCGTTGTCCGGCGGCGCCTCCCTGATCCTGTTTCCGGAAGGGACGCGCAACACCGGCGACGAGCGTCTCCTGCCGTTCAAGAGCGGCATCTACCGGCTCGCCGAGAAGCGTCCCGAGATCGAGTGCGTCCCGGTCTGGATCGACAATTTGAACCGTGTCTTGCCGAAAGGCGAGATCGTGCCAGTGCCGCTCTTGTGCACCGTGACCTTCGGCGCTCCGGTCAAGCTGGGTGAGAGAGAGGAGAAAGAGGCGTTTCTGGATCGCGCCCGCGCGGCGCTATTGGCGACCGCTCCGGCCAACGGAGAGACCCACAAAGATGGCTGAGCCCAATCTCCTCACTCTGGCGGCCGGCGTCTTTGCCATTCTGGCCGTCGCCTCGCTTATCGGATTCATCCTGAAGCGGACGATCAGCTGGCAAAAGCCGCACGGGGTGATCGACAATCTCAACGCACGCATCAAGGCCTGGTGGGTGCTCGTCGCGCTGATGCTCATCGCCTTCCTGTTCGGCAAGGCGGGTGTCGTCCTTCTTTTCGCCTTCGCCTCCTTTACGGCATTGCGCGAATTCATGACGCTGACGCCGACCAGACGCGGCGATCATTATGCGCTCGCGGCGAGTTTTTTCATCTTTCTGCCGGCGCAATACGCCCTCGTCCTCGCCGACCAGTATGGCATCTACTCGGTTCTGATCCCGGTCTATGCCTTTCTGGCTCTCCCGATCATCGCGGCCTTCCGCGCCGAGACCGCGCGATACATGGAACGTGTCGCGCAGGTGCAATGGGCGCTGATGATCTGCGTCTTCTGCCTGTCGCATGTGCCGGCGATCTTGAACCTCGACATCCCGGGTTTCGAGGGCGGAAATCTTCTTCTGATCGCCTTCCTGATCATCGTCGTGCAGGCGAGTGACGTTCTCCAGTATGTGTGCGGCAAGCTGTTCGGACGCCGCAAGGTCGCGCCGAATTTGTCACCGTCTAAGACCTGGGAGGGGCTGATCGGCGGCGTCGGGCTTGCGACGCTTCTGGGCGCCGGGCTGTGGTGGCTGACGCCGTTTACGCCGCTTGTTGCGCTCGCCATGGCGGCGTTGATCGCCATCATGGGCTTCTTTGGCGGCCTCGTCATGTCGGCGATCAAGCGCGACCGTGGCGTCAAGGATTGGGGACAGATGATCGAAGGTCATGGCGGCGTGCTCGATCGTATCGACTCGCTCGTCTTCGCCGCGCCGATCTTCTTCCACTTGACGCGGTTCTTTTTCTCCGTGAGCTGACCGGAGCAGTTTTTCGGCTCAGTATTGGCTGGGACGAAAGGTGCTCGGAAGGCTCGTCGCATGAGCAGCCTCGAATTCATGCTGCTTCAGCGTAACGTCTCTAGGTGCGCTCGCGATCGCCGTGTTCTTCTATTTCGTATCACGTCACCAGGGCCGACCCCGCGATCGCAAGCCTCCGGGCTGAGCGCCCGCGGCTCTCACGCCGCGGGTCATGTTCAGGCCGCTTCCTATTCCCCTGAGCGCACTGGCCATGTTTCCAGCCGATAGGCGGAATCCCAGAACATCCATTCAAGCTGCACCGCCCGGTCGAAGGCGTCATGCGTCTTGGCCTGAACGGCTGGCGCCGCCTCGGCGACGGCCGCATCGGTGGTGGCGATCATCGTCTTGACGGCCTCCTGGAAATCCTCGCCCGCATAGGTGTCGATCCACGCCGCATAAGGGTTGGGGGAGGCGGCGCGGGCGAGGATGTCGTTGCCGACCTCGGCATAGATCCAGAAGCAGGGCAGGAGTGCGGCCAGCAGCACCTCATAGGGCTCGCTCCAGGCGGTCGCCGTGATGAAGGACACGTAATGGTGGCAGGCGGGCGACAGCGGGCTCGCTTCGAAGACCTCGGGTGCGATGCCGTAATCGGCGAAGAAAGTGCCGTGCAGCGCCCGTTCCACCACGATCGCCCCTTGCGCGGAATTGGCGAGCTGCACCATGCGCTTGGGATCGGGTGCCTTGGCCGCGGCAATGGCGAGGCCCTTGCCGAAGCCGATCAGGTAATGCGCATCCTGGGTGACGTAATGCTTGAAGCGCTCTTCAGAGAGCGTCCCGGCGGCAAGCTCGGTGTTGAACGGCATGTTGCGGATAGTCTCGTAGAGCCCGGCATTGCGCGCCCAGGCTGCTGCGGAAAACGTGCTCATCGCGATCTCCTTCCCATTCCCCGGCAAGTAGCCAGAACAGAGGGAAGCGTCTACCTGTCGAAGGGCTCTTTCGACTTAAGCTTTACGGGGATGTGCCGCTATTTCCGTCACAATCTGGTTTCCTTCGGCCTGTTCCGACAGCTATGGTGCCGCCCATGCGGGAGGCTTCGGGCCTCCCGTGCCAGTTCACGAACATGGGAACAGAAGATGACATTCATGCCATCCAGAAAGCTGATCGGGGCGGCGATCGCAGTTGCCGGCCTGGCGCTTGCCGGGACCTCCTTTGCGCAGGACGTAAAATTCTTCCGCATCGCCACCGGCGGCACGTCCGGGACGTATTTCCCGATCGGTGGTCTCATCGCCAATGCCATCTCCAACCCTCCGGGCTCGCGTCCTTGCGACGAAGGCGGCAGCTGCGGCGTGCCGGGCCTGGTGGCGACGGCGATCGCTTCCAATGGCTCCGTTGCGAACGTCAATGCAATTAATTCCGGCGGTGTCGAATCCGGCTTTTCGCAGTCGGACGTCGCCTATTGGGCGCAGACCGGCACCGGCGTCTTTGAGGGCAAGGGCAAGGTCGAGAAGCTCCGTGCGATCGCCAACCTCTATCCCGAGAGCATCCATCTCATCGCCAGCAAATCCTCCGGCATCAAGTCGGTCGCCGATCTGAAGGGCAAGCGCGTCTCTCTGGACGAGCCGGGCTCCGGCACGATCGTCGATGCGCGTCTCATCCTCGGCGCCTGGGGCTTGAGCGAGGGCGACATCGAGGCGGATTATCTGAAGCCGAACCAGGCCGCTGACCGTATGCGCGACGGCGCCATGGACGCCTTCTTCTTCGTCGGTGGTTTCCCGGCCGGTGCCATCGTGGAACTGGCCTCCAACACCGACATCACCGTCGTGCCGATCGCCGGCGACGAGGCCGACAGCGTCGTCTCCGATTACGAGTTCTTCGCCGCCAACACGATCCCGGCGGGCACCTATGAGGGGCAGGACGAGGACGTTGAGACACTCTCTGTGGGTGCCCAATTGGTGACGAGCGCCGATCAGCCGGAAGAGCTGATCTACGAGATCACCAAGGCTTTGTGGAACGACAACACCCGCAAGCTCCTCGACAGCGGTCATGCCAAGGGCAAGGTGATCACGCTCGACACGGCTCTCGACGGTGTGGGCATTCCGCTGCATCCGGGTGCCAAGAAGTTCTACGACGAAGCCGGCGTCTCCAAGTAAGCCGGATTTCAGCAATGCAGGCGGCGGTTTTCCGCCGCCTCTCTGATTTTGGACGTTTGAGTGTGGAAGGCCGGAAGGCCCAAAAGACGACAGGTTAGGATGCAGGAAGAAAAAGAGATTGATCCCGCCGCGGTCAAAGAGCTCGAAGAGCGGTTTGATCCGGAAGTGCGTTTTCGGCCGCTCGGGCGCTACGCGGGATATGTCGCCGCGACGCTCCTCTTCTGCCTGTCGCTCTTTCACTATTACACGGCGGGCTTTGGCCTTCTGCGGGAGGTCAACCATCGCGGCGTGCATCTCGCCTTCGTCCTGTCCTTGATCTTCATCGTTTTCGCCGCGACCAAGAAGGGCCAGGATACCCTTTATCCCTCGAGCCTGTGGCGGCCGCTCGGCCTGCCGGTCTACGATTGGCTTTTCGCCCTCGCGGCGGCCGTAGCCTCGCTCTACGTCCCGTGGATCTTCAACGATCTCGCCTTCCGCGTCGGCAATCCTCTGCCGATCGACGTCGTCATGGGGACGGTCATGATCGTCGTCCTCCTGGAGGCGACGCGGCGATCGATGGGCTGGCCCTTGCCGGTGATTGCCATCATCGTCATGGCCTATGCGATATTCGGGCAAAGCGCGCCGGGCGTCCTCGTCCATCCCGGCAGCGATTGGAAGACGCTCGTCAACCACCTCTATCTGACGAGCCAGGGCATTTACGGCCTGCCGGTCGGTGTCGTGGCGACGTATGTCTTCCACTTCGTGCTCTTCGGTGTCCTGGCGACGCGGATCGGCCTCGGGCGTCTCTTCATCGATTTCGCTTCGGCCTTTGCCGGCCGCTTCTCCGGCGGCCCGGCCAAGGTCTCCGTCTTCTCATCCGCTCTTCTGGGCTCGATCTCAGGATCCTCCATCGCCAACACGGTGACGACCGGTGCGCTGACGATCCCGGCGATGATCCGCATCGGCTATCAGCGCCATTTCGCGGCGGCCGTGGAAGCGGCATCTTCGACAGGCGGGCAGATCACGCCGCCGGTCATGGGCGCCGCCGCCTTCCTGATGATCGAGTTTCTTGGCGTCTCCTATACGACCATCATCACCGCGGCGATCGTGCCGGCGGCGATGCATTTCTTCGGCGTGCTCTGCCAGGTGCATTTCGAGGCGAAGCGTCTCGGCCTGCGTGGCCTGACGAGAGAAGAGTTGCCGAAGGTCGGCGTGATCCTGAAGCGCGACTGGCCGACGCTGATCCCGCTCTTCCTCTTGATCGGCATCCTCCTTCAGGGCTTCACGCCCTATCTCGCCGCCTTCTGGGGCATCACCGCCTGCATCGTCATCGGCCTCGTCAATCCGCTCAACCGCATCAAGGTGAAGGACGTCGTCGATGCTTTCGTGCTCGGCGCGAAATATGCGCTTGCCGTCGGCGCGGCGGCCGCGACCGTCGGCATCATCATCGGTGTCGTCACGCTCACCGGCGTCTCCTTCAAGATCGCCTATATGGTGACCTCGACTGCGGGGCAGTGGGCGGAAATGATCGGCCCTTACATCCCCTTCGGCGTGATGGAAGTCTCGACGCTGACGCTTCTCATCACCCTCATCCTGACGGCGATCGTCTGCATCGTCATGGGCTGCGGCATCCCGACGACGGCGACCTATCTGATCATGGTGTCGGTCGCAGCGCCGGTTCTGGGGCTGCTCGGGATCGCGCCGATCGTGGCGCATTTCTTCGTCTTCTATTACGGCGTTCTGGCCGACATCACGCCACCTGTGGCGCTTGCCGCCTATGCCGGGGCGGGGATCGCCAATGCCAATCCCTTCAAGGCCGGCAACACCGCCTTCCGGCTCGGTATGGGCAAGGCGCTGGTGCCGTTCGTGTTCGTCTTCTCGCCGTCGCTGCTTCTGGTGACCGATGGCTTCACCTGGCAGGCTTTCGCGCTCGCTTTCACCGGGACGGTGGTCGGCATCACGGCGCTGTCGGCGGCGTTTGCGGGCTGGCTGTGGGGACCGCTCTATCTCCTCGAACGGTGGGTTCTGGCCGTCGCAGCCATTCTTCTGGTGGCGCCAGAGTTCACCTCGACGGCGATCGGCCTCGGCATTCTCGCCCTCGTCCTCCTGCGGCAGATCTTCTTCGGCTTTGAGCACGTACCGCCGCGGCGGACCGCAGAGAGCGAGGCGTCGACCTAGCTGGCAGCGCTCGCCGGCGTCAGCGCCACGCCTTTGACCTGCGCATAGAGCTTCTGGCCGACCTCGAGTTCGAGGTGGTGCCAGGAGCGTTGCGTAACGCGCGACAGAAGCTTCGCGCCTTCGCCATTCTTGCCAAGGCGGAGGACGAGAAGGGTTTCATGCGCGCCAACGGGCGTTTCTGAGACGATCGTCACCGGCAGGATGTTGATGATGGTCGTGTCCTCAGGCGGACGGCGGGTGAGGCTCACATCGCCCGCGGCGATGCGAATCCGGCGGCGTGTTCCGGGCGCCCCGGCGGCGGCCGGGATCTCGAAATGCCCACCGGCGACGGCAAGCCGGGCAAGCCCGAAAGTGGGATCATAGCTTTCTACGATCGCATCGAGGCTGACGACGGCCTCGCGGGAGGCGGCAAGCGGCAGGTTCGGGTCGGCCTGCAATTCCGCGAGCGGCCCGGCGGCGAGAACCTTGCCCGCCTGCATCAGGACGAGATGGTCGGCAAGGCGCTCCACTTCGGCGATGTCGTGGCTCACATAAAGGACGGGCATGGCGAGGCGATCGTGCAGACGCTCCAGAAACGGCAGAATGCCGTCCTTGGTCTGCCGGTCGAGCGCCGAAAGCGGTTCGTCCATCAACAGGAGCTTCGGCTGCGAGAGAAGCGCCCGGCCGATGGCGACGCGCTGGCGTTCGCCACCGGAGAGATTGCGGGTCGAACGCCCCAGGAGATCGCCGATGCCCAAAAGCTCGATGACTTCCTCAAAACCCGTGCCGCTGGCGGAGGAGGGCGGCCGTCTGCCCGGCGCGCCGTAGAGAAGATTCTGACGAACGCTGAGATGCGGGAAGAGGCTCGCTTCCTGAAAGACGTAGCCGATCGGGCGGCGATGCGTCGGGCGGAAGGTTTTGTCGTCCTGCCAGATCTCGCCGTCGATCGAGAACGTGCCCACTAACCTGTTGAGGCCGGCGGCGCAGCGCAACACCGAGGTCTTGCCGCAGCCCGACGGGCCGAACAGGCCGGTGACGCCTTTTGCCGGGACAGAGAAGGAAGCGTCGAGCGCAAAGTGACCGAGGCGACCTGAAAAGGTGGCCTCGATCGTGTTTCCTGCCATCGGTGGAGGTGTCTGAACCGTCATTTCCCGGGACGCGCCACGCGCTTTTCGATGAGTGTCATGGTCAAGATGACGACGAAGGCGAAGACGACCATGCCGGCCGCCAGCACCGTCGCCTCGGCCCAGCGCAGTGTCTCCACATAGTCGTAGATGGCCACCGACAGGACCTTGGTCTCGCCCGGAATGTTGCCGCCGATCATGAGGACCACGCCGAATTCGCCGACGGTATGGGCAAAGCCGAGGACGGCACCCGTCAGAAAGCCGGGCCGTGCGAGCGGCAGGGCGACGCTCCAGAATGTGCGCAAAGGGGAGGCGCGGAGCGTTGCGGCGACCTCCAGAGGTCGTTCGCCCATCGCCTCGAAGGCGTTGCGGATCGGCTGCACGACGAAGGGCATGGAATAGATGACGGAGCCGATGACGAGGCCTTCGAAGGTGAAGGCGAGCGTGCGCCCGCCCCACAGCGCCGCGAGCTGCCCGCCCGGCCCGGAAGGGCCGAGCGCAACGAGAAGATAAAAGCCCAGAACCGTCGGCGGTAGGACGAGGGGCAGCGCGACCACGGTCGCGACTGCCTCCTTCCACCAGGCGCGCGAGCGCGCGAGCCACCAGGCGATCGGCGTGCCGACGAGGAGCAGGATCATCGTGGTGATCGTTGCGAGCTCGATCGTGAGGCGGATCGCCGAGACGGTTTCAGACGAAAGCTCCGGCACGAACGATCAGCTTCCAGCAGCGGTGCCGTAACCGTACTTCTCGATGATGGCGCCGGCTTCCGGTCCCTTCAGGAAATCGAGAAAGGCCTTTGCCGCCTCGCTCTCCTCGCCCTTCTTCAGAAGGACGGCGTCCTGCTTGATGGGCGTGTAGAGATCGGCCGGAACCTCCCAGCGCGAGCCTTCGTCGCTGGCCGCGATCTGCGACAGGGCCACGAAGCCGAGCTCGGCATTGCCGGTTTGCACGAATTGGAATGCCTGGGCGATGTTGTTGCCTTGGACGATTTTCGGCTCGAGATCGTCGTAGACGCCGAGCGCCTTCATGGCCTCCACAGCCGCGGCGCCATAAGGGGCGGTCGTCGGATTGGCGATCGAGATCTTGTCGAAATCACCCGATGTCAGGGTGTCCTCGCCGGTGACGAGGTCGGCGTCGGTGCTCCACAAGACGATCTTGCCGATCGCATAGGTAAAATCGCTGCCTTCGACCGCATAGCCTTCGGTGATGGCTTTGGCCGGCCGCTCGTCGTCGGCGGCAAGAAACACCTCGAACGGCGCATCCTGGCTGATCTGCGTGTAGAGCTGGCCGGTCGAGCCGAACGACAGAGCCGCTTCGTCGCCGGTCTTTTCCTTGAAGGCGGCGGCGATTTCTTTCGCCGCTTCGGTGAAGTTCGCGGCGACGGCGACATTCGTTTCGGCCGCCGCAGCCATCGAGGCCGGCAGAGACACCGCGGCCACCAGAAGCCCGGCCGCAAAAGAGCGCAATGACATCATTTCAGTTCCCCCAATGATCAGTCGATCGCAAGAATGACATGCGCCGCGTCGAAGAGAGCGCATGCCGGCTTTCCGGGTTCCAGGCCCAGAGATCTGGCACTTTCGGCCGTGATGGTTGCGGCGAGGCTTTTCTCGCCGCCGATGTCGAGGACGACTTCTGTCGTGACTTCGGAGGGCGTCAGCCGGCGGACCGTGCCGGCGACGCAGTTGCGCACCGACAGGGGCGGAGCGCTTTCGCCCGGCGCAATGATGACGAAAGGTGCCTTGATGAGGGCGACCGCCTCGCGACCGACGCACAGGCCGAGCATTTTGAGGCTTTCCTGCGTGACGACAGCGTAAATCGTGGTGGCCTCGTTGACCTTGACCGCCACTTCGCTTGCGACCGCATCGGAGACGATCTGGGTGATCGTGCCTCTCAACGCATTGCGGGCCGAGGTCTTCATGAGCACTCCCGAGACGAGGTTGAGCGGAGAAATGCCGGTGCCGGAGAGATGCGGCTCGAGGGAGCGCACGACACGTGCCATCTCCGTCTCCAGCTTGTGATAGGCCTCGATGACCTTGATCCCCGTCGGCGTCAGCGTCGCCCCGCCACCGGCACGTCCGCCGGTGCGCTTTTCCAGAAGCGGCTGACCGAACAGATTGGCCATGGCATCGAGCGCATCCCAGGCGGCCTTGTAGGTGATGCCGGCCGCCTTCGCTCCGGCCGTGATCGAGCCCTCCCGCGCCACGGCTTCGAGCAGTCGGATCCTGTCGCGACCGACGGCCGGCGATTCCGAGCTGCGCAAAGACACAAGGGCTTCGATTTCCATGGCTGAGGGACACTCTCCTAACGTCGTATAGTCAAACTACATAACGTGTCGTTAGTCTCAGAGATAGTTCGACGTTTGGGGGACAGGGATATGGAGCTCAGTGCACGCAATCAGCTCAAGGGCACGGTCGTTGAAGTGTTGAAGGGGGCGACCACTTCGCATGTTCGCATCGATATTGGCGGAACGGTCATCACCTCATCGATTACCAACGAGGCTGTCGATGAGCTGGGCCTTAAGGTTGGTCAGGAGGCTTACGCGGTCGTGAAGGCTTCCGACGTCATGGTCGGCGTCAGCGACTGATATGAGCGGGCGAGACGCCGCCGATGCAAGGGAGCGCGCCGTTGCGGCGCCTCCGCCCGTCGATGCGGGCCTCGTCTTTATCGGCCGTGCCCGCACGCCTTGGAGATCGCGGATGGATTGTCCGCGCATGGGGCGGCCGGACGGGCCGCTGTGCCGATTGGAAATCTTCGAGCCGTGGACCGAGGCGCTGCAGACCATCGCGCTCTACGAGCGGCTCGAAGTGCTCTACTGGCTGCACCGTTCCCGCCGCGATCTCGTCCTGCAGAGCCCCAGAGGCGGCGGCGAGGCGCGCGGCACGTTTGCGCTTCGCTCGCCGGTGCGGCCAAATCCGATCGGCTCCTCGATCGTCAGGCTGGTTGCCGTGGAGGAGGGGGCGCTCCTGGTGCGCGGCATGGATTGTCTCGACGAGACGCCGCTCATCGACATCAAGCCCGATCGTTGTCTCTATAAGCCCGCTGGACCTCCGCATCCGGGCGATTTGCAGGTGGAGAGCGACGTGGCCGGGCGTCCAGCCCCTTAAGCCGCAGGATACGGCGAGGTCGACCGAGCTTCTCGGGATTCCCGTCATGTCATGACGTTCGGCCGAAGCCGTCGAGGCGCGCGGCAGGCGTTCCGCTTAGGCAGTGCTAAGCATTGTTTACGGGTGAAAATTTGTTACAGAAGTGGCATTGCTCCTGCCCACGGACCGGACAGTGCCAAAGGACAAGCTTCTCAACCCGGCGCGCCAGCGCGCGGCCTTCGAGCGGGTGCGCAAGGCGCACCAGTCGGAAGTGGCGGAGGATTACGTCGAGCTGATCGACGACTTGATCGCCGTCCGTGGAGAGGCGCGGGGAACCGACCTCGTGGAGCGCTTCGGGGTGACGCACGCCACCGTCAACCGGACCATTCAGCGGTTGATCCGCGACGGACTCGTGCGCTCCGAACCCTATCGCTCGATCTTCCTGACCGATGCCGGCAAGGCCCTTGCTGAACGCGCACGCGAACGTCATGCGCTGGTACGTGATTTCCTCCTGGCGATCGGCACGAGCCGCGAAATCGCCGAACAGGATGCCGAAGGCGTGGAGCACCATGTCAGCGACGAAACGCTGGCGGCATTCCGCAATTTTCTCAAACGCCAGAATTGAGCGCGCGGCGCTGAACGGGGTACCAGGGGCCCGGACCACCCTTTTTTATGAGCCGGGCAAGGTCTCGACAGCTCGCCTTGACGGCCGCGCCGCGGCGTCCGAACTCCAAGTGGCGTGGGCACCTTCGGCCCCGTCCGGATGGTTCACCCTTTGGCGCCGACGCGCAACGTCGCATCCCTGGCTTGCAGCATGGGATTGTCATCCGGCGCCGATATTGTGACAAGATCGACGCAAAGCGCACTCAGGAGATGGGATTGTCATGAAGATCGCGGTTTTAGGAGGCGACGGTTTCGTCGGCTGGCCAACCGTCTTGCATTTGTCGAAGCGTGGGCACGAGGTCCATATCATCGACAATCTGAGCCGCCGCTGGATCGACACCGAGCTTGGCGTTCAGTCGCTCACCCCGATGGATTCCATCCAGGAACGCTGCCGGGTCTGGCGTGAGCTGACGGGAGTGGCCCTGCGCTTCCATCTGATCGACGTCGCCAAGGAGTACGAGCGGTTCAAGAACTGGCTGGATGAGAATCGTCCCGCGGCGATCATCCACTTCGCCGAACAGCGGGCTGCGCCTTATTCGATGAAGTCGGATCGTCATAAGACCTACACCGTCGACAACAACGTCAACGCCACCCACAACATCCTGAACGCCATGGTTGCGGTCGACCTCGACGCGCATCTCGTGCATCTCGGCACCATGGGCGTTTATGGCTACGGCACGGTCAAGGCGCAGATCCCGGAAGGTTATCTGCCGGTCAAAATCCAGAGCCAGACGGGTGAGTGGGAGGATCGCGACATCCTCTATCCGGCCAATCCGGGCAGCGTCTACCACATGACGAAATGCCTCGATCAGCTGCTTTTCCAGTTCTACGCCAAGAACGACGGCGTGCGCGTCACCGACCTGCATCAGGGCGTGGTATGGGGCACCAACACCGCCGAAACGAAGATGGACGAACAGCTCATCAACCGTTTCGATTATGATGGCGATTACGGCACGGTTCTGAACCGCTTCCTGATTCAGGCGGCCGTCGGCTATCCGCTCACCGTGCACGGCACGGGCGGCCAGACGCGGGCTTTCATCCATATTCAGGATTCCGTGCGCTGCATCGAGATCGCCCTCAAGAATCCGCCGGCATCGGGCGAGCCGGTCAAGATCTTCAACCAGGCGACGGAAACCCATCGCGTGCGCGATCTCGCCGAGCTCGTCGCGAAGATGACGGGTGCCAAGATTGCCAACCTGCCCAATCCGCGCAAGGAGGCGGACGAGAACGAACTCTCCGTCTGCAACGAAAAATTCCTGGCTCTCGGTCTCGATCCGATCCGGCTCGAGGAAGGTCTCCTCTCCGAAGTGATCGATGTGGCCCGCAAATATGCTTACCGCATCGATAAGACGCGCATTCCATGCGTGTCTGGGTGGACGAAGGAGCGGAACAAGGCGATTAATACCCATCCGGGCTCGCCGAAACTGACAGCGATCTCCTAGAATTCATAGAAAGTCTCGGCCGTATGGCGAAAGTTGCCTATGCTACCCTTGCCGCTAATCCTGACTACTTGATCGGAGCGACGGCGCTTGCGCGCTCGTTCCGCATGACGGAATCGGAGGCGCCGCTGCTTGTCCTGGCCCCGGAGGATCTTCCGGGGCTCGATCAGATGGAGGCGGAAGGGGTGAGCGTGGTTCCGACGCGTCCACCGGAGGTGTCGGAGGCATTTCGCGAACGCCACAGCCGGGCTGCGCAGCACCGCGAAGCGCCCTTTACGAGGGGAGAGAAGCCGAGCTTCCACGACCCGCTTCTCAATTTCGCCAAGCTGCGGCTATGGGAACTCGATGAATATGAGCGCATCGTCTTCGTCGATGCCGATGCGCTCTTTCTGCGCAATTGCGACAAGCTCTTCGGCTATCCGGGGTTTTCCGCCGCGCCGAATGTCTATGACGCGCTCGACGGCTTCCATCGGCTGAATTCCGGCGTCTTCGTAACCAAGCCGGACAAGGCGACCTACGAGACGATGATGCTCGTCCTCGACGCGCCCGACGCGTTCTGGCCCCGCACCGATCAGAGCTTTTTGCAGGATTACTTCGCCGACTGGCACGGCCTGCCGTACATCTACAACGTCCTGCAATACGTCTATTTCCGGCTGCCGCAACTGTGGAACTGGGACGCTACCAAGATCCTGCACTACCAATACGAAAAGCCCTGGCAGGAGGATCATCCGAAGCGCGCCGAGCTCGGGCCGCTGATCGACCTGTGGTGGAACGTCATGGAAGGGCGCGGACTGCCGGAATCGCTCGATCCCATCGCGCCGGCAACCTGAGAGCCTCTCTCCGCGCATGAGCGAAAAGCCACCTCTCGTTCTCGTCACCGGGGGGACCGGTTATGTCGGCCAGTTGATTGCGCGCCATCTGGCCGGCCATGGTTTTCGGATCAGGCTCGCCTCGCGGCAGCGGCCTCCCGAGGGGCGCTTCTCCTTTCCTTTCGAATGGGTGCCCTTCGAGCTCGATCCGCAGGCCGATTTTGGTGCGGCCATCGCGGACGTCGATCATGTCGTCCATGCCGCTTTCCAGCATGTGGCAGGCCGCTACCGCGGCGGCGAGGGCGATGATGTCGAAGGTTTTTACCGCGCCAACCGCGACGCCTCTTTGCGCGTCCTGAGAGAGGCCAAAGCCGCTGGCGTGAAGCGGGCAGTCTTCTTGTCGAGCCGTGGCGTCTATGGTTCTCTGGAGGGCCCGCTCGATGAGACGATGGTGCCCGAGCCGGACACCCATTATGGCCATGTCAAGCTCGCCGTGGAGAGGGGGTTGCGCAGGCTCTGCCTTGACCCGCCGGAGACTTTGGCGCCGCTCGCCGTACCAGCCGTCACGCCCGCCATGCCGTCCGTGGGCTTCGCCGGAGCCTCGCTCAGAGTGACAGGGGTTTATGGTCTCGTCGAACCGCTGGAGCGGACGAAATGGATGAGCATCGCGCGCCAGATTCTTGACGGGACTCTCGAGATTGCGCCTCGCGTCGCGACGGAGGTTCATGGCGAGGATGTCGGGCAGGCTGTCGCTCTCCTTCTCGATGCGCCTGCGGAAATGGCCATGGGGCAGATCTACAACTGCTCCGATCTTCTTCTCAGCAACCGCGAGATCGTGGCGGCGTTGCGCGAGGCACTGGCCCGGCCAGGATCGCTGCCGGAAAGGGGCGACGAAAGAAGTGTCGCCATCATGTGTTGTGATCGCTTAAGGAGACTTGGCTGGCAGCCGGGCGGGCGGGCGCATTTTGCCGGCACGATCGATGCGCTTGCCGGCGTTTGTGGAGCCGAAGCGAATGAACCCACAACTTTTCCGTGAGCATCCGCAGCGGGAATACCTGATCCGCGAGCTGCATGCGCGGCCGTCGGAGCCGATGCGCGCGCCATTGCGGATCTCGCAATTCGCCGCCCTGTCGGGCGAAAAGAGCCTGGAGGCCGACCGGGAGCATCTGGCGCGCCTTTGCGCCCGTCTCGGCGGTGCCGCGCCCTCGAGCGAGGCGAAGCACCATACGGCCGAGTTCGGCGGTCTCACCGTGAAATGGGAGCGCCATACGGAATTCTGCTCCTACACCTTCTTCCGGCGGGCGCATTTCACCCACCCCTTCGAAGACACGATCATCGAGGAGCTGCCGCGCGACTGGCTGGCGGAAGTGCCGGGAGAGGTCCTGTCGGCGGTGCATTTGGCAATCATCCCGAAAGAGGTGGAGATGCCGAGCCCGGAGGAGATTTCGCTCCGGCATTTCAATGGCAATCCCTTGATCGGCAATGCCGTGGCTGGCGGCAAGGCTCTGGTCTGGGCCGATTTCCGCCTGCATTCCGACCATTTCACCCGCATCCTCATTCAGGACAAGGGGCTCGAGGAGCGCCATGCCGGCCGCACGGTGCAGCGGCTCGTCGAGCTCAACACCTATCGCGCGCTCGCGCTTCTCGCTTTGCCGATTGCCCAGGAGGCGACGCCGCGGCTGCGGTCGGTCGACGAGGCGCTCGCAGATATCAGTGCACGCATGGCCGACCGGGCCGATCAGACGAGCGACGCCGATCTCCTTCGGCACCTGTCACAGCTTTCGGCCGAGATCGAAAGCGTGGCGGCACGCACCAGCTATCGCTTCGGCGCCTCGCGCGCCTACTACCAGCTCGTCAAGCAGCGACTGCGCGATCTGCGCCTGGAACGCATGGACGAGGTGCTGACCATCGATGGCTTTCTGGACCGGCGCATGGGACCGGCGATGGCCACCTGCGAATCGGCCGAGGAGCGCCAGGAGGCGCTGGCGCAGCGCGCCGCGCGTGTCGGCAGCCTTTTGCGGGCACGTGTCGAGGTTGAGCTCGAAGAGCAGAACCGAGACCTTTTGAAGAACATGGACGAGCGCGCGCGCGTTCAGCTCAAGCTGCAGGAGACGGTCGAAGGCCTGTCGGTGGTGGCGATCAGCTATTACGCCATCGGTCTCGTCGGCTATCTCTTCAAGGCAGCGGAAAGCGCCGGCACGCCGATCAATGTTGGTCTGGCGACGGGTCTTGCGGTGCCGTTCGTGGCAGGTCTCGTGTGGTACGGGGTCCGCCGGGCACGGCGTGCAGCTGCCAAAAAGACTCCCGACGAGGATTAAACTGTGCTCTGCCGGCGTTACTCGCTCGCCTGCGCCTGTTCGGCAAGGCGCGAGGCGATCTCCGCGCCGTTGGTGCCGTTGCGGGCGCCGATCGTGCTGAGCGTGTCGCCGAGCGAGGCCTTGATCCCGGCCTGGTGCAGCATGTCCAGTGCGGTCTCCGGTTCCAGCCCGAAGGCGGGGGCGGCCTTCTCCAGAGGCGCGTTCGACAAGACCTGAAGCACGGTTGTCGGGCTCACATGCTGAGCGTTTCCTGTCATCCCGGTGAGCGCCACCGATGCCATGAGGGCGATGCCGAAAGCGCCCCGGCCTGCACTCCGTTTGAAGGACCGGGCAACGGCCCGCCAGTTGCTGAGGAAAAGCCAGAGCGCGGCGACGATGAAAAGAACGCTCAGCCATTCATGCGCAAAGCGAACAAGATCGCTGTAGCGATGCGTGAGCATCATGATCCCGGTCACGCCCGAGACGACCAGGAGCGCGACCATGGCCGGCTTCACGATCGTGCCGGTCGGGTCGCTGCCGAGCGAGGCCATGTTCGCGTTCCTTGAGCGCAGACGGTGGAGAGGGAAGGGCGGCGCGTCCCGCCCTTCCGGGAGAAATCAGTCGCGCGGCGGCAAGAAGGTCTTGTTCGCGCGCCAGGCATCGGCGCTCCACGGGCCGGGACCGGCGAAGACGAGATAGAAGAACAAGAAACAGAAGAGGATCGCCGCATCGCCGCCATTCAGCACGGGATAGAAGGCACGCGGGAAATGCGCGAGGAAATAGGCAAAGGCCATGAGGCCAGAGAGAACGAAGGCGACCGGCCGGGTGAACAGACCGATGACGAGGAGCGCGCCCCCGCACATTTCGAGAATGCCGGCGTACCAGCCGAGGCTGAAGGCCGCCGTCACGTGATCGGCCGGTGGGAAGCCCAAGAGCTTCTGCGTGCCGTGCTCCATGAACAGGAGTGCGGCGACGATGCGCACGACACTGAGGACGCGTGGTGCCCAGATTGTCTCAAGATCCTTGGTGGTCATGGGAAATTTCCTTCTTGACGATCGCCTGGATCCGCGAGCCTCGCCCGCAAACCGCCCCGACCGCTTCGTTCGCCCGCACGCGGAGAAAAAACCGCTTCCCACGGGCAGTGACGAGCGGTCAGCTTGCCGGAGAAAGCCACAGCATGCCTTCTCCCGCAAATTAACAGCTGGTAAGTCAGAGGCTTAAGAATGGACTCAGATGAGTCGCATGAGGAGACCGTGGAGCTAAGTTATAGGTCCCGCAGGGTTTTCTTTGGTCCTGCACACGCTCTTCAATCTGCCGTGACCCTCTCGCACAAGGTTTCGCGCGTGATCTCTGCCTCTACGGGTGCCGGAGCTTTCCTGTCTCATGCACGAGGTTTGTCGGTGTCGTCCGGGCAGGCGGCGAGGGCGTGTTCGCCTGAATCGCGGCCACAAGAAGGATGCAGGAGACGTTTCCCATGACGCGCGTCCTGGCGATCGATCTCGGGGGCTCGGCTCTCAAGGCATGTCTGTTCCAGGCGGACGGGTCTGTCTTGGCAAGCGCGAATGTCGAGACGGGTTTCGAGGAACGGGCGCCAGGGCATTCCGAGCAGGAGCCGGCGCTGTGGTGGGAGGCTCTGAAGAGCGCCTGCGAACGGATCTCAAGCGAGAGCGCGGGTGGGCTCGGCGGCATTGCGGCGGTGGCGCTGTGCGGTTTCACGCGCACGCAGGTCTTTCTCGATCAAGCGGGGAAGAGTGTGCGCCCGGCGCTCGGCTTCCGCGATTCGCGCGCTGAAAGCGCGCTGGCGACGGCACGGAGGAACGAGGCTCTCGACGCCGACGGAGTGCTCGCAGGCCTCAATGCCTTCCATCCGACCGCACGTCTTCTCTGGTTGAAGGAGAACGAGGCGGAGAATTGGGAAAGAACGCACCTTGTTCTGGAGCCTAAGGATTATCTCAATCTGCAACTGACGGGCATCGCCCGTTCCGACCAGGTCTCGCAGCATTGGCTGGCGCAATCTTTGGCCGGCGGTGATGCCTCTGTCGCCGCCCGCCTCGGCCTTGAACGCGCTCTTCTGCCGCCGCTCGGGCAGCCGGAAGATATCGTCGGCCAGGTGCGCGAAGGGCTGCCGGGCGCGCTGAGCGCCCTTGCCGGAGCCAAAGTCCTGTGCGGTTCCAACGACAGCTGGACCGCGGTCGCCGGTCTCGGGGGGCTCAAGAGCGGGAGCGCCTATTGTATTTCCGGCTCTTCGGAGGTCTTCGGCCTGCTGTCGCATCGGCGCGGCGAGGCCGAAGGGTTGATCACCATCCCCTGGGGGGAGGAACTCTGGCATCTGGGTGGACCAGGCCAGAACGGCGCCAACCTTCTCAGTTGGATCGTCGATGGGCTCGATGCGACGCGTCGACCGTTTCAGGAACGGCTGGCGGCGCTTCTGGGCGAGCCTGAAAATCCGCGCCCGCTTCTGTTTCACCCGTATCTGCACGGAGAGCGCACACCGTTCTGGGACGGAGACCTTGCGGCCTCCTTTCTCGGCATGACGTCCGGCCATGGACGGGGCGACCTCGTGCGTGCCGTCATGCAAGGCGTCGGCTTCCTCAACCGCACCGTGCTGGAGCGGGCGGAGACGGCGACAGGCCTTGCCGCGGAAGCCGTTCGCATGGCCGGAGGCGGCACGAAAAGCCCGCTCTGGAATCAAATGCGCGCCGATATTCTCGGCCGTCCAGTCCTTGTCTCTCGCCACGCCGAGATGGGGCTTGCCGGGTGCTTTGCCCTTTGTCGGGTGGCCCTTGGGTTGGCCGAGAACATCGGCGCAGCCGCACCCGAGGAGGACTTCACCTCCTACCTGCCGAACGCGGCGCAGCATGCGCATTACGATGCGCTCTATGCCCTCTTCACCGAGATGCATGAGCCGGTGGCACATGCGGCCCGGTCTCTCGAGAAGCTTCGCCGGAGGCCGAGTTGAACGCATCGTCCGGGAGCGACATGCGGCTTTAAGAGCAAAGTGCCGATCCGGCCCTTGACCTTACGCCGCATTCTGCGCCACGCGAACGTTCACGCATAATGTACTGAAATGACTCTTGGATGCAGTATGGGGCAAAGGATGAGGCATGGCACGCCGCTGCGAGCGCATCGGGGCGCATCGAGATGAGCGGAAAACCGGTCGTACTCATCACCGGGGCCAGCGGTGGCATCGGCCGCGCGACCTTGTCCGCCATGCAACGCGATGGTTGGCGGATTTTTGCCACCGATCTCGATGACGGCGACAGACTTGCCGATCTGTTGGGAGAAGACGACGGCTACGCGTCGGCCGATCTTCTCGACCGGTCGGCGCCGGAGGCTCTGGTCGACGCCTGTCTCGCCCGCTTTGGCCGCATCGACGGGCTCGTGCATTGTGCCGGGACATCGCATGTCGCGGCCTTTCCCGATCAGGACGACGAGGGCTGGGAGAGGGTGATCGACGTCAATCTCTCGAGCGCCCATCGTGTCGGCCGGGCGGTGGGGCGCGCCATGCGTGCTGCCGGAAACGGCGGCGCTATGGTCTTCGTCTCATCGATCGCCTGGCTTTCGGGAGGCGCCAATCCGGCCTATGGCGCGGCCAAGGGAGGCGTCAACACGATGACCTTCAACATCGCCCAGTCCTTGGGGCCGGACGGCGTGCGCGCCAATGCGGTGGCGCCGGGGATCATCGCCACCGAGATGGTGCGCGGGGCTTTCCCGGGCGATGCCTTCGGAAAACTCGAGCGGGCAGCCTCGGCGCGGACGCCTCTGCGCCGTCTCGGTCGGCCTGAGGACGTTGCGGAGGTCGTCGCCTTCCTCATGTCGCCGCGCGCCGCCTTCGTGACGGGCGCCGTCATTCCCGTCACCGGGGGGCTGGAATTGATCCCGCCGATCGGCAAGCTCGCGGACCAGGCCGGGTGAGAGATTTCATCGCCAAATACGGGACGGCGCTCGCGGGGCTCCTCGTCTTCGTCTTCCTGCTCGTCTTCGCGCGCAATTTCGCCTCCAGCGCCAATCTGCTGAATGTTCTGAAGCAGACGAGCTTTCTGGCGATCCTTGCCACCGGCTTCACTTTCGCGCTGTTGACCTCCGAGCTCGATCTCTCGTTCGCCAATCTTGCGAGCCTTGCCGCCGTCGTCACCGGCGGCCTCATCGCCGGAGGCACGTTTTGGGGGCTTGCCGTTGTCGCGGGTCTTGCCGTTGCCACCGTGGGCGGCTTGGTGAACGGGTTCCTCGTCACCGGCGTGAAGGTGCCCTCTCTCATTGCCACGATCGGCACGGCCGCGATCGCCAATGGTCTGACGTTCATGATTACCGGCGGCGTGGCCTTTGTCGGGCGCTGGGATCCGATGTTTCTCGCCCTCGCGCGCGGCGAGATCTTCGGCATTCCGGTCCTCGTCGTGGTCATGGCGGCCGTCGTTCTGAGCGCCTGGTTCGTGACGCGCAAGACGCGGCTCGGCACGCATATGCTGGCAACCGGAGAAGCGCAGGAGGCGGCCCATCGTGCCGGCATCGCGACGCGGCGCATGAAGCTGATCGGCCTTACGCTCTCGGGGTTTGCGGCCGGTATTGCGGCCGTTCTCCTCGTCGCCAATCTGAGCTCCGCCTCGCCGCAGATGGCGGGCGATTATCTCTTGAACGGTATCGCCGCGGTGCTTCTCGGCATGACCATGTTCGAGCCCGGACGCCCGAACATCGCCGGAACTTTCGTCGGCGCCCTGATCATTTCGGTGCTCGCCAACGGCCTCGTGCTTCTCGGCGCGCCCTATTACCTGCAAGATATCATGCTGGGCGTCATCGTCATCGCCTCGGTGAGCGTCTCCGCCAGCGTTCTGAAGAAGGCCGCATTTTCCGTATGAAGCGCGCCGAAAAAGCCGCGCTCTGCCAACGACAAGAGGGATGAACATGAAATTCAGATTGCTGCTTTCGCTTGGCGTCGTCGCCTTCGCGGTGACGCGCGCGGTGTCCGCGCAGGCCTTCGAGCTCGGCGTCGTCGCCTTTCAGATGTCGTCGGAGACGCATGCGCGCGTCGCCAATGCCGTCGAGGCCGCCGCGAGAAAAAAGGGCTGGGACGTCGTCATGTTGAATTCCAACGGCACGCTCCAGACGCATGCGGAGCAGATCGAGAACCTCGTCCAAAGCGGCGTCGACGGCATCGTGCTCGCCATGTCGAAGCCCGTCGAGTTCGATGCGCAGATGCAAGAGGTGAAGGATGCCGGCATCCCGCTGATCACGGTCATGAGCGGGGCCAGCCCGAATGCGCTTTTCGATATTCAGGTCAATGAGTACGCCGTCGGCTCTGAATCGGCGCTCTATCTTCTGGGGCAGCTCGGCTATGAGGGCTCGATCCTGACGGACCGCTTCGAATCCAATGTCGGCACGCGCATCCGCGGCAAGGTGCTTGACGTCGTCTTGAGCGAAAACCAGGCGGTGACGGAAGTGGGCAGCCATTCGATGGCCCGCACCAAGAGCTGGCAGGAGGATGTGCGCAACGGCATGAATGCTCTCATCATGCAAAATGCCGGCAGCTTCGACGGCATCTGGGCATCCTTCGATGGGCAGGCCTTCATCATCGACGATCTCCTGAAGCAGCAGGGCATGCAGAAGGGCGATGTGGTTCTCGTCTCGACCGATGGCGGGCCGGAAACGTTCCGGCGCATCAAGTCGCCCGATTCCATGCTGATGGCGACGGTGGCGATCCCGTTCGAGGCGATGGGCGAGGCGGCTGTCGACGCCATGCAGAAGATCGCCGTCGAAGGTGCGGAGAAGGAAACGATCACCTCCGGCCCCTATCTCTACATGAAAGCCGATCTCGTCGATCAGTCGAACGTCGACAATTTCATCAAGGAGTAGGCGAGGGGTTCGGCGGGCGAGCCGCCGGCCACTTTGGAAAAAAGATGAGCGACATCCTCACCGTCCGCAACGCCCGGAAATCCTACGGTGCCGTCAAGGCGCTGCGCGGCGCCGATCTCAGCGTCGCGGCCGGCGAGGTGCACGCACTCTGCGGCGACAATGGCGCCGGAAAATCGACTCTGATCAAACTCGTCTCCGGCGTCGAACGCCCCGATGTGGGCGACATTCACGTCCGCGGCGAAAAGGTGCGGCTTGCAAACCCGCATGACGCGCTCGCGGCCGGCATTGCGACCATCCATCAGGATCTCGGTCTCGCGCCGCGCATGATGATCTATCAGAACATTTTCATGGGCTCCGAGCTCGAGAGGCGGGTCCTCGGCATCAAGGTGCTCGACCGCGCCGCCATGATCGCCCGCTCGCAGGATTTTCTGATCTCGCTGAATTCGGTGATGCGCGACATGACCGCCAAGGTGGAGAACCTGTCCGGCGGGCAACGTCAGGCCGTGGCGATTTGCCGGGCGCTTCGCTGGAAGGCGGAAATCATCATCATGGATGAGCCGACCGCCGCGCTCGGCGTGCGCGAAACGGAAGAGGTGATGAAGCTCATCCGCCGGCTGAAGGAAAACGGCGTCACCGTCATCCTGATCAGCCACAACATGCACGACGTCGTCGCCGTCGCCGACCGGGTGACCATCCTGCGCGGTGGCCGGTCCGAAGCATCGCTTTCGACCGACGGCCTGACATCGCAGGCTCTGTCGGAGCGGATCATGGGCGGCGACTGAGCGAACAAGAAAGGCGGAGAGCGGCCGCCATCCGTGCGGGGTGAGGCCGGTTCGCGCCGAACGCAAAGCCCACCGCAGATCCGACGGACGCTGAGAGCGAATATCGTCCGCGTCCTTCATGCCTGCCGAGCAACGCACTTGACTTCGTCGCGTAGTGAGAGTTTATGCGCTTAAACGCATATGCGCAAAATCGTGAGTTTGTGATGGATGTGTCTCTTGTTCTCTCCGCCTTGGCTGAGCCGACGCGGCTTGCCGCCATCCAGATCGTCTGGGACGGCGGGGAGCATTGCGTCTGTGAGCTGATGCAGCGCTTGGAGGCAACGCAATCGCGCATGTCGCGGCATATGGGGGTGCTGAAGGCGGCCGGCCTCGTCGTCGACCGCCGCGATGCGCAATGGGTTCGCTACCGGCGCAATCCGGACCTGCCGCAAGAGCTTGCGGCGATCGTCGATGCGGCCATGGTCGCGCTCGAGGGCGGGTCGAGGAGGGCGGCTGCATGAGCGCCTCCGGCTTTGCAGACAGCACTGCGCCGGGATCAGGTCGGCGCTCCTCGCCACTCCTGTGGTATCTTGGCACCGTCGCAGCGTTCGCGCTGTGGGTCGGCGTTTATATGGGCCTCGAGCCGGCCGCCGAAGCACTTACCGGCTTGCTTCCAGTCGCACGGGAGAGCCGGCTCGGCGAGGCGCTCGCCTTCTTTCTCTACGACACGCCGAAAGTGCTGATGCTGTTGGCGCTCGTGGTTTTCGTGATGGGGGTGGTGCAATCTTTCTTCTCGCCCGAGAAGACGCGGGCCTTTCTGTCGGGTCGGCGCGAGGGGGTCGGCAACGTCATGGCGGCTGGGCTCGGCATCCTGACGCCCTTTTGCTCCTGTTCCGCCATTCCGCTCTTCATCGGTTTCGTTCAGGCCGGCATCCCGCTCGGCGTTACCTTCTCCTTCCTGATCGCCGCGCCGATGGTGAACGAGGTGGCGCTTGGCCTTCTCTTCGGCCTGGTCGGCTGGCAGGTGGCACTCCTCTATCTCGCCTTCGGACTTGGCGTCGCAATCGTGTCGGGTTGGGTCATCGGCCGCCTGCACATCGAGTCCTGGCTGCAGGACTGGGTGCGCGAGTTGAATGCGGCGGGCGGCTGCTGCCGCGTGCCAGAGGACGAGATCACCGGCGTTGAGCGTCTTCGCGAGGGCCTTGCCTCCATGAGGGAGATCGTCGGCCGAGTGTGGCTGTGGATTCTCGCCGGTATCGCTGTCGGCGCCGGCATTCACGGCTATGTGCCGGCGGAGCTGATGGCGCGCATCATGGGTGCGGAGGCCTGGTGGTCGGTGCCGGCTGCAATTGGCCTCGGCATCCCGATGTATTCCAATGCTGCCGGTATCATCCCCGTGGTGGAAGCGCTTCTCGATAAGGGCGCGGCCCTCGGCACGACACTCGCCTTCATGATGGCGGTCCTGGCGCTCTCGCTGCCGGAGATCGTCATTCTGAGAAAGGTGCTGAAGGGAAAGCTCATCGCCGTCTTCGTCGCCATCGTCGGGACGGGCATCTTCAGCGTCGGCTTCCTGTTCAATTTCCTGTTCGGATAAATCGGAGGTGTTTTCTGAGATGAAGGATGTGAAAGTGCTCGGTCCCGGCTGCAAGCGCTGTGAGACGACAGAGGCCATGGTGCGAAATGCTGCCGGGAGGCTCGGCATTGAGGCAAAGGTGCAAAAGGTAACGGACTACGCCGAGATCGCTCGATATGGCGTTGCCTCCACTCCGGGCATCGTCATCGACGGCAAGCTTGTCCATGCCGGAGGCCTGCCGCGGGAAGACAAGCTGGAGGAATGGCTGACGGCGTGAGCTCGCCCTTCGCCCTCGTATCCGATCGCAGAGAAAGAGTTTCGCCGACCATGAACGTCGTCATTCATCACAATCCCGACTGCGGCACTTCGCGCAATGTTCTGTCGATCATCGAGAAGGCTGGCTATCAGCCGACCGTCATCGAGTATCTCAAGGAAGGATGGACCCGCCCGCAGCTTCTGGCGCTCTTCGCCGCGGCCGGACTGACCCCGCGCGAGGCACTCAGGACGACGAAATCGCCGGCGGAGGAGCTCGGCCTGCTCGATCCCGAGGTCAGTGACGAGAAGCTCCTGGAGGCGATGATTGCGCATCCTGTTCTGGTCAACCGGCCGATCGTCTGCACGACAAAGGGTGTGCGGCTGTGCCGGCCGAGCGAGATGGTGCTCGACCTTCTCGATCGCCTGCCGCCCGGGCCGCTCGCCAAGGAGGATGGCGAGCTGATCATCGATGCGAACGGGCGCAGGGTCGCGTAACGGGCGTGCTCGCTTACATTTCTGTAACCCGTTGATTTGCCTCAAGCGCGGTATCGCCGGATCTGCTAGATTGCAGAGGATGCTCGCAACTCGGTTTCCACGTCTGGCATCGCTGCTTCTCGCGCTTCTCCTCGCACTCGTCGGCGGGCAGGCGAGCTACGTCTCGGCGCATGGCCCGAAGACGGTTTCGGCTGACATTCCGGCGATGCGCCTCATGGCCGAGCCATCGCATGATTGCTGCCAGGAGGCGCCGGTGGAAAAGGCCGGCTGTACCGCAATCTGCGCCGCAACCCTGCAAGCTTTCGCCACCACTCACATGCCGGCTGTGCCCGCGCCACGAACCGATGTCGCGGCCGAGTTGCGGCCGGATGCGAGGGTGCTGGTTGCCATAGATTCGGAAGCGCTGTCGCCTCCGCCACGAAGCATCCTTTCCTGAAAGAAGCGGGCAAAGCCCGCAACAGACTGAATCTCCGGGCGAAACCCGGCCCATCTGCACTTTGGAAAGATGCTTCCGATGAAAACTCGTTTTCTTCTCGCCGGCGCTGCGTTTGCCGGCATGTTCGCCGTTTCTTCCGTTCATGCGGAAGGACTTCCGGCGATGACCGTCTACAAGGACCCCTCCTGCGGCTGCTGCACGGCCTGGGCGGACAAGATGCGTAGCGAGGGCTTTGCCGTCGAAGTCGTCCCGACCGACGATATCGGCGCCGTCAAGCAGCAGTTCGGCGTGCCCGATGAGCTCGCCTCATGCCATACGGCCGTTGTCGGCGGCTACGTCCTGGAAGGTCACGTGCCTTCGGCGATGGTTGCGCGGCTCCTCGATGAGAAGCCCATGACGGCCGGTCTCGCCGTGCCGGGCATGCCGGTCGGCTCGGAAGGCATGGCCATGCCCGGCATGGAGCCGGACACCTATCCGGTCGTTTCTTTCGGAGCTTCCGGTCAGTCGACCTATGCCCGCTATCGCGGGGAGGAACGACTGTCGGATTAAGACGCCTGATGAAGAAGAAAGGGCGCTCACCCTTTGCGGGGTGAACGCCCTTTCGACTGGCTGGAGGTGCCAGGCTTTCTCTTGTCTATCGGTGACGGGCGGGCAGCTGGGCGTTCATGATCCACGCCAGCGCTTCCCGGGTCTCTTTGGTGGAGCTCTTTGCGTCGAGCTTGCGAAAAATCTCCCGCGCCTCGGCGATCTGATGCACGTGGTAGAGGGCCCAGCCTCTGAGCATCATCATGCCGCGTGACTTGCCGTCGAACTCGTCGAGAAGCGCCAAGGCCTCGCGATAACGCTTCGCTCCGAAGAGATCGTTCACCCGCTGCGCAACCCGCGCCGCCCGCACCTGTTGCGTGCGATCGACGGTCGAGGCGGTCCGCGTCGGGCGCTTGAGCTCCGGTGCGATCGCAGCGACGCTCGGATAGTCCGGCGAGAAACTCTTCAAAAGATCGGCGAGTTCGGACCATTGTTTGAGATGGAAAGTCGCAAGAACGAGGCCGAGTGCCGTCGTGTCCTGCGGCTGCCAGGCCATCGCCTGTCGGAACCAGCTCTGCGCATCATCAAACGACTTGGTGTTGTAATGGTACCAGGCGAGTGCCTGCGCGCCGTCGCCGGACTGCGTTTCTTCGATGGCGTTGGCGAGTTTGGCGACGTAGTCGCGTGTGAGATCGGGCGGGGGATCCATGCTGAGCCGCGCCGCACCGAGGCCGAGAAAGAGGCTGCGCACCTCGGCCGATTCCGCTTCCCATTTGGCGGCGATCGCTTCCGCCTCGTCGGGCTTCTCAAGCGCGCTCAGCGAAAGCACGGCGCCTTCGGCCGATTTCACGTCACCACCGCGATCGAGCGACGTCTTGAACCAGCGCGCCGCATCCTGCCAGTCGTTCTGGCCATAATAGAACCAGCCGAGAAGCGCCGCATCGGACATCGCGCTCTTGTCGGCTTCTACGCCGTCTTCGAAGCGCACGAGTTCGCTCCGAGAGACCGTTCCCACGTCTTCGCCGGCGGCGATGGCGCCGATGCGGGCGCGCAACAGATCGTCTTCGACGATCTCGAATTCGTTGCTGCCGTCCGGATTGGTGCGGCCGAGGGAGATCAGCGTCTCGACCTCGCGCACAGGCAGGAGCCCGAGCGCCTTCTGTATGGTCCCAAGCCGCTCGCCCGAATTTGAGGAATCTTGCAGAATTTTTTCGTAGAGAGCGAGCGCTTCCTGCTCTGCGTGGTTGTGTGCGTCGGCTTCCGCCACCCGCCACATGACGTCGACGTCTGTCGTGCTCAGGACGATGTCGCCGCCTCCGGCGATATCGAGAACCTTGCCCCATTGCTTGATATCCGAGGCGTTGACGAGGCGCTGGCGAGCGCGCTTGTAGGCGACCTTGCTCCTGAGGTCCTCGGACGGCTGCCAGCCCGGTTCGGAATGTCGTCGCGCCTCGATGGCGGCTTCGAGATCATCGAGCCGGTCGGCTGCGAAAAGCTCCCAGAATTCCGTTTCGTCGCTACCGCCGGTCACCTGGGTGAAGAGATCGTCGGGCGGTGTCCAACCCGGATGCAATTGCTGCAGCCGGTGGATTTCGGCCTCGACACGGTCGAGCTCCTGGTTGCGCGCATAGTAGCGCAAGGCGCTCTCATCGACTTTTGTAACGGCGGCGCCCGACATGTGGGCGGGCGCCTTGATGGTGATGGTCTGGGCCTGCGCGGGTGCGATCCAGGCCGCTCCTGCGAGGAGGAGAAACGGGAGCGTTTTCAGCGACATCCGGAATATGCCTCCTGTGCTGCAACGACAGAAAGGGCCTGTAGGGCACTCGGATAGTAGAGGTCGGGAAGGCTGTTGCGCGCCGAGGCAGGGAAGGGGGTGCCTTGGCGTGCGCAGGCGACGAGCCCCGCGACCGCCGCATAGCCAGGGCCGCCCAGAGGCTGGACTGCCCGCCCCGACATGACATCGACGGTGCTCGGCTGCGCTTGCTCCCACAGCGCCTGATAGGGGGCGAGGTCGGAACGATCTCCGGCCTCAGCCCAGGCGGCATAGAGGGGGACGCGGATTGCATTGTAGGCAAAGGTCGGGGGAAAGCCGTTGGCCGGTCTCGGCTTCTCGCCCGAAAGCGAGATCCAGTCGCTCGGCAGATTGCTTTTGCCGAAACGGGAGGCCCGCATCAACGCCACGCCGCTGTCTCGCAGGGCATCCCAATCGTATTGCGGAGCGGCCTTTGCGAGAGCCGGGAAGGCCGGAAACACCCAATAGGAGAGGTTGATGACGGGCCCGTCGCGACGATCATCGGCGCGGAACCCGTGGACGCCCGGCAGGATGATGCGGCCGTACGCGCTCTCTTCCGTCGTTTTCTCGTAGATCGCTGCTGCGATCTCGGCGGCGGCCTTGCGATATTCCGGTTCGTTGAAGCGGGCTGCACCTTCCATCAGTGCCCAGGCGATCAGGATGTCGCCGTCGGTGGCATTGTTGGGGTCCGTGATGTGCGGATCGGCATCGGGCTCCCAGCGCCAGGCGGCAAGGCCGTCGTCGCGGATCAGGAGCTCGGTGACGGTCCAGTTCCACACGCGGCGAAAGGTGACGGGATCATCGGCGAAGGCCGCGAGCAGCAGGCCGTATCCCTGGCCTTCGCTGTGGCTGATTTTGCCATTGCCGTCGTCGATCACGCGTCCGTCGTCGCCGATGAAATTGTCACGGAAATTCGCCCAGAGAGGCGCAGGCAAATCTGCCTTCGTCGCACCGGCGCTCGAGCCGGCTGCGCTGCCGGCAGCCGCGATTTCAATCGGCGTCGAAACGGGTGTGCCTGTGGCCGCGGCCGCGGGCTCCGAATCGAAGGTTGTTTCTGCGACATGCGACGCGTTTTCCCCCGATGCCATCGGCAGGCGGAGGGCGATGTTTTGAGGAACGGCGCTCGCCATTGTGGCGGCCCTCTCGCCCGGTTCGCAGGGCAGCGCGGCCTTCTCCGAGGGGCTGTCGTTCAAGAGCGCTGCGCCCGCTGAAATCGCCAGAAGAGCGGAGAAGGACGCCACGATGGCGGTGACGGAAACGCGCGCGCTCATGACGAATGCCCCACGCGCCGCAGAAGCGCAGTCGTTGCGAGGCCGAGGCATGCGCAGGCCGCGATGAGGCCGAGGACGTAATAGACGATGTTGAGCGACATCCATCCCGCCGCGACGAGGCGGATATTCTGGAAGGACAGCGGCTGCGTCGTCACATAATAGAAGCTGCCGTTCGTGGCCCTGGTGATGTCGCCGTCGTTGCGGCCGAACGCGAGCGCCCGCCCGTCCAGCCGGTAGAGCAGCGACGCCGTGTTGATCTGCGCGACGGAGGCTGCGAGCTCTTCGCTCGTTGGCGCCGTCACCACTGTCCAGGTGCGCCCCTCGTTGGCGGGTGCTTCCGCTTGGGCAAGGACGAGCGTGCTGCCCGGCTTGACCCGCAGCGGATCCGGTCCTTCGCCGAGGCCGATATTCCCGGTGGCGCTCCCGACCTGATCCTTGAGCCAGGAGATCGCCCGCTCGAACGGTCCGCCGAAGCCACCATTCTCGCGCATCTGCTCGGTCCAGTCGTCGAGCGAGACAGAGGGTTGCATGAAAAGCCGTTGCGAGACGCGTTGCGGCGCCGGATCGTCGCGGCCGGTCGAGCCCGTGTAGAGCGGTGCTTCTCCAAGTCCGGCTCTGCCGACACGGCTGTTGAGCATCTGCGAACGCCAGGCTTGGCGCATGCCGGCGGCGTCGAGACCGACAGCGTCGGCGACAGAGCCGGGCAGGGCCTGTGCCACCGCCACGACGATCGAGGTGCCGGCGTCAGCCGGGGGTGCGGAGAAGGCGACCTTGAGATTGAGCTGCGCCCCGCTGACCGCAGCCAGATTGGCTGCGAGCGTCCCGGCGGCGGAAAGCGTGTCGGCGTCGGGATCGGGGATGTAGGCGGCTGTCGTTTCGCCTTTGGCGTAAGGGAACCCGCCGCTGAGGGTCGAAGCGAGATTGGGCATGCGTGCGATGCGCGCGACCGGCGGGAGATAGAACTCGCTCGTATCCATGATGAGGAAGCGGCTCGGGCTGGAGAGCCCGGCAAGCGTGTCGCAACTGCGATCGCTTTGAGAGCGGAGCTGCGCCTCGATCTGCACGCGGTTGATGCCGGGATGCAGCACTTTCAGCGGGATCGGGATTTTGCGTCCCCGCATCAAGGCACCGTCGTCGTCCAAGAGTGGCAGGACGGACGCCGTCTGATCGTTCACGCGCACGAGAAGTTGGCTCTTGGGATCGAGCCGTGGCGCAAAGCCGGCCGTCAGCCGAATGACCGCCTGGCTGTAATCCGCCGACAGAAAGTCATAGGGCATGCGAATGTTGAAGGAGGTGCGGTAGAGGCGACCGTTGAACTCCTCGGAGACGACGCCGAGGTCGCGCAGGCTCACAGAGCTTCCCGGCGGCACGAGGTGGCCAAGGGCGTTTTCAGCGGCGCGCAGCCCGGACGGCGTTCCTTCCGAAGGCTCCGTTTTGCTCCCGGCTTCGAGACTTGCGAGCGCTGCGTCGATGGCCGCGTCGCTGCCTCCCACGATCCAGATGGATACGCGGCCATGGATCAGATCCATTTCGTCGGGAAGGATGACGGAGACGCCGGGCTGCGCCGTCTCGCCGGGCTTCAACACGCCGAGCCGACGCAGTTCCTCCGGCGTTCCGATCGCAATTTCGACGCCGGGTCCCGAGGCAGGTCCGGTGTCGAAGCGGACTTCGCTGCGGGGTGCCTTGGTCATGATTGCGGCGATCTCGGCCACGCGCAAAAATCGCTCGGTCGCCTTCGGCGTGGGCGTCTCAGGGGCCCGCACGCTGATGCTGACGGCGCCGTCGAGACCCGGATTGACGGCTGCGAGATCGCTCAAGCGCTCGAAACCGGCGCCGGCCCCCGCAAAGGCAAATCCCGTGACCCCAGGATAGATCTGGGTCCACAATTCGTAGGTGCCCTCGAGAGAGCAATCGACGCGGTGCCGCTGCTGCACCGAGATGCGCACGGAATTGTAGCCAGGCTGGAGGAGGCCCGGGGGAACGGAGAGGCGCGTGCGGGCGAGCTCGTCGGGCGATGCGATCGGGAGTTCACCGATGCTGACTTCGTTGACCGTCACGGTCAGTGTCGAGCCCTCCGACATCACCGACACGCTGTTGATGTAGCCGAGCTGCATCTCCGCCCGTGAGGCCGCCTGCGTCCTCGTCAGATAGACGGGCCATTCATGACCGGCGGTTTCGCCGTTGAAATGCAAATCGCTCAAGGCTGCGGGAAGGCGACGAAGATCCGGATCGACCTCGGCCACGAGCGGCACGCCGGTGTCGGAGAGGGCCATCTGGCTGGTCGTGGGCTGCGCCCTGACCGGCGCTGCCGACCGAACCTGATCGAGAGACAGGACGACCTTGCCCGCCTGGGCCTGCGGTGCGAGCAGGAGGAGTGCAAGGCCCGCGGTTGCGAGATTTCTCATACCGCATACTCCCAGACGTCATGACCGAGCGAAGCGGTGGCAGCCGTCGATGTTGAGATGGAGCGCCGGCGTTGCGCCTCGCTCGGCTCTGCTTGCTCGACCTGGGGCGTGGCGACGCCGACCGCCGCCGTGCTTTGGGCGGCAGGAGCCGCCGCAGGGGCGGGAACAGATGTCGTTCCGGCTTCGACCGGCATGGCCGGTGCGACATGCAGATGGGACTGAACCCGCGGCAAGGCAGGCTCCGATCGTCCGATTTCGACGCCGAAACCCGTTTCGGCGCTCGCAAACCCTTCCATGTCCGTTGCGGCAGGCTGATTGCGCCTGAGACCGATCCGGAAGGCCCGTAGCGTGTAATAGAAGCTCCAGGAGAGGAAACCGACCGTGGCGCCGATGACGCTCCGCGATTTCCGCCGCCGGCTGCGAAATGCCTCGAAGACATTGGCGCTGCGGTAGAGGAGATCGGCGATGAGCTTGTACTGCGGCGCGGTGAGCTGGATGAATTCCATGCCGAGGAAGCGGCCGCGGTCGTCATTGCCGGCGCGGCGCAGCACGACGGCGATCGCCTCCTTGGTGACGGTGCCGTCGTCGTTGACGAGACGCAGCATGGCGATTGTGGCACCGGCCTTCATCGGGGGCAGTGCGTCCTCCAGCGGGCGCACCCGCACGCCTGAGGTGGAGACATCCTCCACCGAGACGGCGATTTCGCCGACACCGACGATCTCGAGCACCGCGCGCCGCACGACGGCGAGACGTTGCGCCCGGCGCCGCTCCGGCATCTCCGATACGACGCCGAGCGCGACACCGGCAATGACGAGATTGATCGCGTTCCACACGCCGCAGATCATCAACAGGTCGTTGCCGGCAGGCTCCGTAAAGTAGCGCCAGGCGGCATAGGCGCCGGTGACGGCAAGGACGCCGAAGATCGCGAAATAGGGGCCGGCAAGGGCCGAGAGCTGCTCTTTATCGCTCGTCTGGCCTTTCGCCGTGACGTTGAACGTCGGCGCACGCGGATTGACGACGACGCTCAGGATCGCTCGGCCCAGATAGACCGACTGCACGTATTCGTAGAGTTCCGACACCCAGGGCCAGCGGAGCCTGCCGTAAAGATAGCTCTGCAGCATGATGTTCACCGCCATATAGGCGACGGTGTAGCCGACGAATTCACGGAAGCTCGCTTCGTAAATCTGCAGCGAGAAGATAATGTAGAGCAGTGGCGCCAGCATGAAGGTGAGGCGCGTCAGCGGAAACAGCCAGAAAAGTGACGAGGAGAGGTAGGCGATACGCTGTTCGAACCGAAGGCCCCGCTTGAAGAGCGGGTTCTTCAGCATCAGGATTTGCACCATGCCACGGCACCAGCGCGAGCGCTGGCCGATGAAGGAGACGAAGTTTTCCGGCTGCAGACCGGCGATCAGCGGAATGTCGACATAACGGCTGTTCCATCCGCGCGAATGCAGTTCAAGCGCCGTCTCGCAGTCCTCGGTGATGGAAACGCCGGAAAAACCGCCCGTCTCCTCGAGCGCTGCGCGCCGAAGCACCGCCGCCGAGCCGCAGAAGAAGGCCGCGTTCCACTTGTCCAGACCCTTCTGGATCACGGAGTAGAACATCTCGTTCTCCGACGGCATCCGCTCGAAGGTCGAGAGGTTCCGTTCCAGCGGATCCGGATTTAGGAAGAAGTGCGGCGTCTGCACCAGGAAGAGACGCGGATCGTCGGCGAAATGACCGACGGTCTCGCGCAGGAAGGAGCGGACCGGGCCATGATCGGCATCGAAGACAACGATGAGATCGGCGGTGGAGCAGTCGAGACCGTTGTTGAGGTTGCCGGCCTTCGCGTGTTCGTTGCGCTCGCGGGTGAGGTAGTGGGCGCCGAGCTGCGCGCACAGGCGCTGCAGTTCCGCCCGCCGGCGCTTGGCGGGGACTGAGACGTTCGGGTCGGGATTGTTGACCTTCTGCTCGGTGCCGCCGTCGTCGAGCAGCCAAACCTGTCTTTTCTCATGCGGATAATCCATCGCGAGCGCTGCCGCGATGGTTGTGGCGAGAAGGCTTTTGTCTTCGTTGTAGGTCGGAATGAAGATGTCGACGGTCGGAAGCTCAGCATCGCGCAGCTGGCGCGCCCGCTTCCGTTCCAAAGGGTCGGCCGTAATGAACAGGCTGATGAAAAGCATCAGCACTGAAAACATTTCCATGAGGTAGACGAGAAAGCCCGGAACGAAGTTGATCGGTTCCGAAATCGGCGGCAGCGTCGAGGTGGTGCGCCAGTAGACGTAGCGCAGCACCACGGCCGTCGCGAGCGCCAGAAAGACCTGGCGCCAAACGCCTTCCTTGCTGAACATCCACACGGCCGCCATCCCGCCGACGGCCGCCACGCCCATGACGAATTGCGCCTCGATGCTGATGGGCTGCATGATCAGCAGCAGCGTGGCGGTGGTGGCCAGAAGCCACAACACCGCCAGCGGCATCGTTTTCGACATGACGCCTCTCCTACCCCTTGTTGCGGGGATATTGAGCCGACGCCCGTGTTTAAAAGCTTAATTAAATTGCGAACACGCCACAGTTTGGGCGGCATGGTTTCACAAAAATTAATCAGATCACAGAAGGGCTTGGAATAGGTCCTTCATTTAAGCTGAAAAGGTTGCGTGCGATGCAACTACAAGGGGTTACGTCACGGCAGGGTGGAATGGCTCTCACCCTTCACGGCCGTCGCAAAAGGTAGGCATCCATGATCCAACCGTGACGCAGGCGCGATGTCTCGATCGTTTCGGCGATTTCGTCCGCCTTCTCCTTCAGCGGTCCGGCGATGAGGATTTCTTCGTCCATGCCGAGATAAGCGCCCCAGTAGATATAGAGATCGCTCTCTTTGAGGCGCAGGAAGGTGGCGCGCCCATCGAGCATCACGAGGGTGTTGGAGATCGTCGCGGGCTCGGTCTCGGCCAAGAGCCGTGCGGTGGTGACGGTGATTTCTTCGCCGATGCGGTTCAACGGAATGCGGTGACGGGCGGCAAGGGTCTGCAGGCTCGTGATGCCGGTGACCACCTCGAAGTCGATCTCAAATCCCTCGGCGGCGAGCTCATGCAGGATCTGCGTGGTGCCGTCATAAAGCCCCGGATCGCCGATGATCAGAAAGCCGCCGGTCTCCTCAGGGCCAAGCTCCGACAGCATCTCGCGAAAGATCCGCCGCCGCTCGCCGCGCCACCAGTCGATACCCTTTTCGTAGTCGCGGCCGTCTTTCGGTCGTTCGGGGCTGGTGGCATGGATGCTTCGGTAGGAGACCTCGGGAACGGCCCGTGCGAGCACCTGCTGACGGAAGGCGATCAAATTCTCTTTGCCGGCCCCGTCCTTGTCCATGAAGAAGAAGACGTCGACGGCCCGCATCGCCTCAATCGCCCGCAGCGTGAGGTCAGACGGATCGCCGGCCCCGATCCCGATGACGTAGACTTTCTTCATCGCCGATATCCCATTCTTCTTCTGCGTGCAGATGTCTTGCAGCTTGCGATCGGGCCTTCTTAGGACGAAGGTTACGGCGACCCAAGACACGACCGACGCGAAGCGGGGATGCGCCACAGACAAATTGTCTTTCGTTGCGTGGCGTGAACAAAGCCGCCGTGCCAACGCAGCGTCACGGATCTGTCATGGGCCGGTTCTAGTGGACGTTCGGCTTGGCGACTCTCTTTCGAATGGGGGCCGAGCCACAGCACGGAGTCGCATAATGAAAACCAAAACTCTATTCGCTGCCTCGGTATCCGTCGTCGCTTTGCTCGCCACGACGATGACGGCGAGCGCCGAGACGGACCTTGATGCGCTGTACAAAGCGGCCAAGGAAGAGGGGCAGCTCACCACGATTGCGCTGCCGCATTCCTGGTGCGGCTATGGCGATGTGATCGACGGGTTCAAGGAGAAGTATCCTGGCATCCAGGTGAACGAACTCAACCCGGATGCGGGTTCAGCCGATGAGCTGGAGGCCGTCCGCGCCAACAAGAACAACACCGGCCCGCAGGCGCCCGACGTTCTCGATGTCGGCCTCGCTTTTGGCCCGCAGGCGAAAGAAGAAGGTTTGATCGAGCCTTACAAGGTCTCCACCTGGGACGAGATTCCGGACGACGCGAAGGACGCCGACGGCTACTGGTACGGCGATTATTACGGCGTTCTGTCGTTCCTCGTGAACACGGATATCGTCGGTGAAGCGCCGTCGAGCTGGGCCGACCTCCTCGACGAAAAATACGCCAACGGCGTTGCTCTGTCAGGTGATCCCCGCGCCTCCAACCAGGCGATCCAGGGTGTCGTCGGAGCCGGGCTCGCCGAAAACGGCGGTGATCTCGATCAGGCCGCAGAAGCCGGGCTGCAGTATTTCAAGCAGCTCAACGAGCGGGGCAATTTCGTTCCGGTGATCGGCAAAGCGGCCTCGGTTGCACAGGGTACGACGCCGATCGTGGTCGCCTGGGACTACAATTCGCTCGCCTGGCGCGACGGTTTTGAGGGCAACCCCGCCGCCGACGTCGTCGTCCCGTCCGACAGTGTCGTCGCCGGCGTCTACGTCCAGGCGATCAGCGCTTACGCGCCGCATCCGAACGCCGCGAAGCTGTGGATGGAGTATCTTTATTCCGACGAGGGCCAGCTTGGCTGGCTGGCCGGCTACTGCCACCCGATCCGCTTCAATGCGCTCGCTGAGCAGAAGAAGATCCCGCAGGAGCTTCTCGATGCGTTGCCGCCGGCGGAATCCTACGCCAAGGCCGTGTTCCCGACCATCGAGCAGCAAAATGCCGCCAAGGCCGTGATCACGGAGAAGTGGGATTCCGTGGTCGGCGCCAATGTCGCCGAATAACGGCAAGCCGCTCGCGCTTCCGACTGAAACGACTGGCCCGGATCATTCCGGGTCAGTTGCCTTGCCTACGCGGAAGCGCCGATTTTCGCAGATGTTCGCCGAGTTGAGGCTCGGGGAAGCGATCGCCATCCTGCCGTTTCTGGCATTTGCGATCATGTTCCTCATCCTGCCGACTCTGGGCCTGTTCGCGACGGCTTTTTCCGACGGGCAGGGCGGCGTGACGTTCGACAATATCGGTGCACTCTTCACGCCGCAGATCCTGCGTTCCTTCTCGATTTCGATCCGGGTCTCCTTCGCTTCCGCCGCGCTCGGCTGCCTGATCGGGCTCGCGATCGCCCTTGCCGTCATTCGCGGGCGCCTGCCGCCGGTGATCCGTTCCACGCTTCTGACCTTTTCCGGCGTCGCCTCCAACTTCGCCGGCATCCCGCTGGCGTTCGCCTTTCTCGCCACGCTCGGGCGCGTCGGCCTCGTGACCATCATTTTGCGGGAGGTCTTCGGTCTCGACCTCTACCGCGCCGGCTTCAACATCCTCTCCTTCTGGGGCCTGACGCTCACCTATCTCTATTTCCAGATCCCCTTGATGATCCTCATCATCACGCCGGCGATCGATGGGTTGAAGCGGGAGTGGAGCGAAGCGGCAGAGACGCTCGGCGCCTCCACCTGGCAGTTCTGGCGTTATGTCGGGCTGCCGGTCCTGTGGCCGAACCTTCTCGGCACGCTTTCTTTGTTGTTCGCCAACGCGTTCGGGGCGATTGCGACCGCCTATGCGCTCACCGGCTCGTCGCTCAACATCGTACCGATCCTGCTTTATGCGCAGATCCGCGGCGATGTGCTGCAGAACCAGCAGCTCGGGGCGGCTCTCGCCGTCGGCATGATCGCGATCACCGCTCTTGCCAATGTCGTCTATCTGATCGTGCGCACCCGCGCTGAGAGGTGGCTCAAATGAGAGGCAACCGCTTCTGGTCGTGGGTCGTCTTCGGTCTCGGCGCGGCCTATTTCCTGCTGCCGCTGCTCGCGACGCTCGAGTTCTCGCTGAGCATCCGCCGCGACGGGTATACGCTCGACGCCTATCGCAATGTCTTCGCCGATCCGGGCTTCCAGCAGACCTTCACCTATTCGCTGGTGATCGGCCTTTGCACGATCGTCGTCGGCATCGTCATCATCATGCCGGCCGCCTACTTCGTTCGCCTCAGGATGCCGCAGATCAGGCCGATCGTGGAATTCCTCACGCTGATGCCCCTGATCATACCGCCGATCATCCTCGTTTTCGGCTATATCCGGCTCTACAACTCGTCGTCTTTTCTGCCGCTCACCGGTTCGGTGATGGGCACCAATATCCTGCTGACGCTCGGCTATGTGGCGCTCGCCATGCCCTATATGTACCGGGCGATCGACACGGGTCTCAGGACCATCGACGTGCAGACCTTGACGGAGGCGGCGACCATTCTTGGCGCCAGCCGCCTCAGGATCCTGACACGGATCATCTTTCCGAATGTCATCACGGCCGTGTTGTCGGGTGCCTTCCTGACGCTCGCCATCGTCATGGGCGAGTTCGTCCTGGCGAGCCTGCTCAACCGTCCGGGCTTTGGCCCGTACATGCAGAATATCGGCGCCAACCGGGCCTACGAGCCCTCGGCGCTCGCAATCATTTCCTTCGTCTTCACCTGGAGCGCGATGGTCGCGATCCAGCTCCTCGCGCGCTTCGCTCCGAAGAGCAGCGCCAGAAAAGATTAATATGGCCGAAGAATTTCTCAATCTCGAAGCGATCACCAAGACCTTTGGCACCAATACGGTGATCAAGGACCTGGATCTCTCGTTCAACAGCGGCGAGTTTGTCTCGCTGCTCGGTCCGTCCGGATGCGGCAAGACAACGGTGCTGCGCATGATCGCGGGTTTCGAAAAACCCACGAAGGGCCGCATCTTTGCCGACGGGCGGGAGATCACCCACCTGAAGCCCTCGCAGCGAAATGTGGGAATGGTTTTCCAGTCTTACGCGCTTTTTCCGAATCTGAATGTGAGGGACAATATCGGCTTCGGGCTGAAGGTCGCCGGCGTGACGCGGGCGAAGGCGCGCGAGCGTGTGGCCGAGATGCTGGAGCTCATCGGTCTGCCGGATCTCGGCCGGCGCTATGCGTTCGAGCTGTCCGGCGGCCAGCAGCAGCGCGTGGCGCTTGCCCGCGCACTCGCGCCGAGCCCACGGATGTTGCTTCTCGACGAACCGCTCTCCGCACTCGATGCGAAAATCCGCGTGTCGCTGCGTGAGCAGATCCGCAACATTCAACGCGAGCTCGGCATCACCACGATCTTCGTGACGCACGATCAGGAGGAGGCGCTGTCGATCTCCGACCGGATCGTGGTCATGAATTCCGGGCGCATCGAACAGGCTGGCGCGCCGTTCGAGGTCTACAACCGGCCGGCAACGCCTTTCGTCGCCAACTTCGTCGGCACGCTCAACCGTGTCGAGGCGAGGGTGAAAAACGCTGCTGCGCAGGAAGTGGCGATCGGTGAGCAATCCGTGGTCCTGAGAAAGCTCCCGGCGACCGCCCGTGACGGGGAGCCGATCGTGCTGGCGCTCCGCCCCGAGGCGCTCAACCTCGTCAACGGAGCCGATGACGGCATCTGCCTCAATGCCCGTGTCGAAGCGGTGAGCTTCCTCGGCTCGGTGATCCGCATCGGGGTCGCCGTCGGCGATACGCGTCTCCATGTTGATCTCTTCAACGACCGTCGCTCCGCTCCGCCGCAGCCGGGGGAGACGCTGCGGGTCGGTTTCAAGGACGAGGACGTCATTTCCGTCACCGCGTGAGGTGCACCGATCGCCCGCACGGACCGTGCGCGCCAGGCGCTTGCTCACCAGAATGCGAGAAAGGCGACCCAGGCCGAGAGCGCGAGCCCCGTCACGACGACATAAAGGCCGTTCCAGACCAGCCCGACATAACGGGCGGTGACACTGCCGAAACCGCCCACGACGAGGGTGCTTGCGGTAAAGGGCGAACTTGCGGCCGCAAGGGCCCAGCCGGCGGTCATCGCCACGGCGATATCGCTTGGGTCGATCCCGACCTCTCTGGCTTCAGGAAGGAGGGGCGCGATCAGCGAGACGGCCAGGATCGGGTTCATGCCGAGCTGGCCGGCGGCCGGAATGATCCAGAGAAGCCCGATGAGAAGCAGCCAGCCCGGAAGCGAAGACAGATCGAAGCCGGCGCCGAGGACGAACGGGCTCAGAAGATGTCCCCCAAGGCCGCCGATGAAGCCGGCCATGGTGAGGAGGACGAGCTCGTTGCGGTAGCCGAGGAGCTGGCGTGTCACGAAGAGGCCGGTGCGCTCGCGCACGTGGCGCATCGGGGCATCATCCCTGTTCTGAAAGGCGATCCAGGCGAGCGAGATGATCGGCACAACCAGAATGACGGCGGCGGTCGCCCGCACGCCCGTGGCGAGATGAATGCCGCCGACGCTCACCCCGAGCACCACGAGAAGGACGGGAAGCGGCCAGATGCTGGTCCAGCTCAACTCCGTCACCACGGGCGTCGACGGTGAGGCCGAGACTTTGGGCTTGATGAGAGTGTCGAGAAGCCAGCCACCTACGGCCAGGATGAGGGAGCTGACGAGGCTCGGCCCCAGAATCTCCTTCCACGTCGTATCCGGCACGAACGAGATCGAGATCGCCGTGGCGAAGGCGAGCGGCGACCAGGTGAGGGCGGAGGCGAAGCCACGCTGAATGGCAAGCAGCATGCGGCGCAGGCGAATTGCGCGGATGTGCGGGTTGTCTTCCCGCCGCGAGCTCTCTTCCGCGAGCGCCCCGAGAAGCGCGATCGAGCCGTAATTGAGGACGAGTGTGAAGAGATGTCCGCCGGTTGTTAGCGCACCGTAACGCCGGCCCGGAGGCTGCTCGGCGAGAAGGCGGCCGCATTCGATGACCGCAGGGGAACTCGTGGCGGCGTAACGGAGCGCGGTCGTCGCGGTGAAAAAGGCGGCGATGAAGGCCGTCGTTTTCAAGGCCGATGCGGTGAGCGTCAGCCAGTCGGCCCGGGTTGCAAGCGTCACGGCGAAGAGGATGCATCCGACCGAAAGGAAGACGGTCTGCATACGACCCGTGCGGCGTGCCAAAAGAAGCACGGCAGGAATGACGGTGACGATCTCCGCGCCGACCAGGATGCTTTCGCCCGACCACTGCGCCAGGAAGACGAAAAAGCATGTGGCGATCAGCAGCCAGCCGGCGAGACGGTCGGGAAGGGGGGAGGTGTTCATCGACAAAATTCTGCGGGCGATGAACCCACTTTAAGCTCCGACGGGGCGATGAACAGCCCACTTTGCCGATCGATCAGCATCATCCGTCCAGACGAGCCTGGAAACCACCTATGTGGCCATTTGCTTGGACGCCGTCATCGGATGTGGCAATTGCGCAGGGAGCAAAGTCCGTCATCGGCAGTTGTGCTCCCCAAGACGAAGTTCGTGGCGGGGAGGATCGGCATGCCCGAAGATGGCACCTTTGCAGGCAAAGAAGCACCCGTCGTCGTTTTTGGCGGCGGCGGTTTTCTCGGGCACCGGATCTGCCGGCGCCTGCTGGAAAAGGGCAGGAGCGTGCGGGCGGTCTCCCGCCATCCGAACAAAATCACCGATCTCCTCGGAAGGCCGGCCGGGCTCAACGTCGTGGAAGGCGACATCGAGCGGCCGGAGGATGTGGCAAGGCTTGTCGAGGGCGCAGGTGCCGTCGTCAACGCCGTCAGTCTTTATGTGGAGCGTGGTGGCAAGACCTTCCGCGACATCCATGTGGAGGCGGCGGGACAGCTTGCTGCTCTGGCGCATCGACACGGCGTACCGCTTCTCGTCCAGCTCTCTGGCGTTGGCGCTGATCCGGACTCTCCTTCCCGGTACATCGCGGCGCGGGGTGCAGGAGAGATCGCGGTTCGTCGCGCCTTCGGAAACGCGGTCATCGTGCGGCCGGCTGTCATGTTCGGTCCGCAGGACGGCTTCATCTGCACGTTCTCCGATCTTCTGCGGAAATACCCGGTCTTTCCTCTTTTCGGGCGTGGAGAGACGCGGCTGCAGCCGAGCTTCGTCGGAGATGTGGCCGAGACGATCGCGCGCATCGTGGTTGCGGGGCCGGATCCCGAGCCACGCACTTACGAGTTGGGCGGACCGCGCACGTACACCTACCGCGAACTCGTCGGGATCGTGGCCGACGAGGTCGGTGTCCGGCGCTTGCTCGTCCCATTGCCGATCGGCATTTGGAAAGGTTTGGCGGCGGCCGCGGAGCGGCTGCCGAAACCACCGGTGACCTCCACTGAAGTGGAATTAATGGAGGCGCCCAATGTCGCGACCCAGGAGCCAGGCTTCGCAGCCTGGGACGTGACGCCAACCTCCGTCGAAGAATTTCTGCGGGAGCGGGAGGACAGAAAGGCGGCGCAGGCCCGGCATTCGGTCGGATAGCCGGCGGCAAACGCCACGCGGCCGCAGTCGCAAAAGGGCTGCGGCCGGAGACCGATTCAATACAGTGGCCTCAAGGCAGCATGTCGCCGAATGCGACCGTCTTGATCTCAAGAAAATCGTCCAGACCGAAAATGCCGCCCTCGCGGCCATTGCCGGATTGCTTGTAGCCTCCGAAGGGGCTCCCCTGGGCGAAGGGCGCGCGGTTGATACGCACCATGCCAGCCCGCAGCTGCAGCGCGACGTGGCGGGCGCGCTCCGTGTCCTGGGTGCTGAGATAGGCGGCGAGGCCGTAGGGCGTGTCGTTGGCAAGGCGGATCGCCTCCGCCTCGTCCTTGAACGGCGTAATCGCAAGCACCGGTCCGAAGATTTCCTCGCGCCAGATGCGCATCTCGGGCGTGACATCGGCAAAGACGGTCGGTCGGGCATAATAGCCGCGATTGAAGCCGGCCGGCCGGCCCGTTCCGCCAGTGACGAGACGCGCCCCTTCCGCAATGCCGGCCCCGATCAGATCCTGCACCTTGTCGAACTGGGTCTGCGAGACGAGCGGGCCGATGTGATCGCCATCCTCGGCGGGGTTTCCGACCGTCACCTTTTCCGCCGTCTCCCTGGCGATCGAAATCGCGTCCTCGTAGACGGAGGCTTCGACCAGCATGCGCGTCGGCGCGTTGCAGGACTGGCCGGTGTTTTCCATGCAGAAGCGGACGCCGCCCTCGACTTGTGATTTGAGATCGCAATCGGCGAAGAGGATGTTCGGCGTCTTGCCGCCGAGTTCCAGCGTCACGCGCTTGACCGTGTCGGCGGCGGCTTTGGTGACGGCGGTGCCGGCGCGCGTGGAGCCGGTGAACGACATCATGTCGACATCGGGATGGGCGGACAGCGCCGCGCCGACGCCCGGCCCGTCGCCGTTGACGAGATTGAAGACACCGGCCGGTAGGCCCGCCTCGTCGATCATCTCGGCAAAGAGCAGCGAGGACAGCGGCGCGATTTCCGATGGCTTCAGCACGACCGTGCAGCCGGTGAGGAGCGCCGGCACGACCTTGAGCGTCACCTGGTTCATCGGCCAGTTCCACGGCGTGATGAGCCCGCACACGCCGATCGGCTCCTTGATGATGAGTTCGCTCGGCGCCTCCGGACGCAGCGGCCGCTCCCATTCGACCTCATGGATGGCTTTCAGAAAGCCCTCGATGTGCCAGTCGCCGGCGCCGACCTGTTCGTCGCGTGAGAACGACATCGGCGCGCCCATTTCGATGCTGATCGCCTTGGCCATCTCCTCGGCGCGCGCCCGGTAGATCGTCAGAAGCCGTTCGATCACGGCGATGCGCTCGGTGACGTCTGTCGCGCTCCAGGTCGGAAAGGCGGCCCGTGCCGCCGCCACGGCCTTGTCGATATCGGCGGAACTCCCGAGCGAGATCTCGGCAATCTCACTTTCGGTCGCCGGGTCGATGACGGGAAACGGGTTCGGCTCGGCCGGGGCCACCCAGCTGCCGTTGATGTAGAAATCGGTCTTTTTCGGCATTGAGATCTCGTCGGTGTGCGCTCGTGCTCAGGCCCGGCTCAGAAAGGCTTCGGCGAATTCCGTCCAGAAGGCGACGCCGGTCGCCAGAATATCGTCGTTGAAGTCGAAGGCCGGATGATGCAGCGGCGGATCCTCCGGCCCGCGCCCGGTCCCCAGAAAGAAATAGCTGCCCGGACAAGCCTTCAACATATAGGCAAAATCCTCCGAGCCCATAAACGGACGGGCAAGGTCGGTGACATTCTCGGCACCCGCGAAACGGATCGCCTGGGCGCGGAGGAAGTCCGTTTCCGCCGGATCGTTGATGGTGGCGTCGTAGCTTCGGAGATAGTCGACGTCTGCGCGCGCGCCAAAACTCTCCGCCTGGCGCGTCGCGATCAGGCGGATCTTCTCTTCCAGAAGGTCGCGCGTCGCATCGTCGAAAGAGCGGACGCCGATGACGAGTTCCACGGTCTCAGGGATGATGTTGCTCGCCGAGCCGCCATGGATGGAGCCGACCGTGACGACGGCGGGATCGATCGGATGCGTGTTGCGGGCGACGATCGTCTGCAGGGCCATGACGATGGAAGAGGCGGCAACGATCGGATCGATCGTGCCCTCGGGATGCGCCCCATGGCCCCCGCGGCCTGTGACGACGATCCGAGCCTCGTCGACGGCCGCCATGATCGGCCCGTCTCTGAGTGCGAACTGCCCGAACGGAAGCTGCGGCTCGTTATGAAGTGCAAAGACGGCGTCGCAAGGAAAGAGCTCGAAGAGACCTTCGTCGACCATCATCTTGGCGCCGCCGAAATTCTCCTCCGCCGGCTGAAAAATGAGATGCACGGTGCCGTCGAAGTTTTTTCGCTCCGCGAGCCGCTTCGCCGCGCCGAGAAGCATGGCGGTGTGGCCGTCATGGCCGCAGGCGTGCATGCGATCGGCAATCTCGCTCTGGTAGGGAAGGCCGGTCTTTTCCTGGATCGGTAAGGCGTCGAAATCGGCGCGAAGGCCGACCGCGCGCTTGCCTGTGCCGTTCTTCAGCGTTGCGACGACGCCCGTCTTCGCAAGCCCGCGATGCACCTCGTAGCCGAGGGCCTGGAGTTTCTCGGCCACGTAGGCGGACGTCCATTCCTCTTCGAGGCCGAGCTCAGGGTGACGATGCAGCTCATGCCGCATGGCGACAATGTCGGGCAGATCGTTGCTGAGCTCAGGGGCGATACCCATTCACACTCCTCGGGTGGGGATTCGGTTTTCGAGATGGCGGAAGCCCGCGACGAGGAGGCCGGTCAGGCAGAGATAGATGAAAGCCAGAAAGAGAAGCGGCTCGTAGATGATGTAGGTGTCCTGGCGCACGTCGCTGATGACCGCATAAAGGTCGATGACGGTGATCGTCGCCACAAGCGGCGTCGCTTTCAATTGCAGCACGATCTCGCCGTTCAAGGTCGGCAAAGCGCGCTGGATCGCGCGCGGCAGCCAGATGCGGCGTAGCACGGTGAAGCGGCTCATACCGTAAGCGCGGGCGGCTTCGAGCTCACCTTTCGGCACGCCGGCAAGCGCCCCGCGCATCACCTCGCCCTCATAACCCGCAAAGGAAATGGTGAGCGAGGCGAGCGCGTAGGGCCACGCCTCGCGCAGATAAGGCCAGATGAAGGAGCCGCGGATCCACGGGATCTGGGGAAACAGCGAGCCGAGCCCATAATAGAGAAGCCAGAGCTGCAAGAGCAGAGGCGTGCCGCGGATCACGGTGCAGAAACCACGGGCCGCCCAAGCCAAGGGTGCGGGCCCCGAGACTTGTGCAAGGCCGAGAGGCACCGCCATCGCGAAGCCGAGGATGCTGCTGCCGACGAGAAGGGCGAGCGTGACCCCCAATCCACCCAGCATTTCCGGCCAATAGAGCGGCAGCCAGTCCCAGCGCATATTGAACGCCATGAGGGCGACCATGAGTGCTGCCAGAAGCAGCAGCACGATGCGGTGCGGCTTCAGCCAGTTTTCGCTTTTCGCCTCTCTGTCCTTCTGCGGGTCGATGAGGTCGGCCATGGCATGCACGGCTTCGGCATTGTCTTCCCTCATGAGGAGAAACCCGGCATGCCGCGCCTTGCCCGACGCTCGATGAGGGCGATGACGACATTCGAGACGAGGCTCACCATCAGATAGAGGAGCCCCGCGGCGCAGAAGAAGAGCATGTATTCCCGCGTTGCCCCGCCGGCCTGCCGCGTCGCGAGCGTGAGTTCCGTGAAGCCGACGACGGCGAGAAGGGCCGTGTCCTTGGTGGCGATCAGCCAGAGATTGGCAAGTCCCGGAATGGCGTGCGGAAGCATGGCGGGCAGAGTGATGCGGCGCATGAGGAGAAACGGCGGCATGCCGTAAGCGCGCGCGGTCTCGATCTGGCCGGCCGGTACGGCCTTGATGGCACCACGGAGCACCTCCGTCGAGTAGGCGCCCTGGACGAGGCCGATGACGGCGATGCCGGCCGCCATGCCCGAGATGTCGAGGCGCGCATAGCCAAGCGCTGCCATCAGACGGTTCAAGAGGTCGGTGCCGGCGTAATAGACGAGGACGATGAGGACGAGCTCGGGAACGGCGCGGATAATCGTCGTGTAGGCTTCGAGGAGATCGCGCAGGATCGGCCCGCCGTAGAGCTTTCCGAAAGCGCCACCGACGCCGATCAGAAGCCCCACCAGATAGCCGCCGGCAGCAACTTCGAGCGAGGTCAGGAGAGCGCGCAAGAGGACTCCGCCCCAGCCGGGCGGAGAAAAAGCAAGAAGTTCTAAAGGACCCATTACATTACGGTTGGACGTGGCGCATTGATGCTGGCGCGGCCGCGTGACCGCACCTGGCTTCTAGCAAGCGGCGTGCCTTTTCAGGCGCCGAGCGACCTGCGTGGACAGAAGCCGGGCGGAAAAGGGGAGGGGCGGTTGCCCGCTCCCCAAGCTGCGAGCGAGCCGCTCACTTTCCGTAGATGTCGAAGTCGAAGTATTTCTCGGAGATCTTCTCGTAGGTGCCGTTCTCACGGATCGCGGCAATCGCCTTGTTGAGCTTCTCCTTGAGCTCGGTGTCACCCTTGCGGAGTCCGACGCCAACACCCGGTCCGAGAATTTCCTCGTCGGGCTCGACCTCGCCCTTCATGTCGCAGCACGCCTTGCCGGAATCGGATTCCAGGAAGGTTGCGAGCGCGAGGGAATCTGCCTGCACAGCATCGAGGCGGCCGGCCACGAGATCCTGGTTGGCCTCGTCCTGTGTCTGATAGGTTTTCACCTCGGCATCGGGAAAATGCTTGTGGACGTAGTTCTCATGGATCGTCGAGCGCTGCACGCCGAGAAGTTTGCCAGACAGGCTTTCATTTGTCGGCTCGATCTCGACATCCTTGAGGCCGATGATGGCCGTCGGTGTGTTGTAGTACTTGTCGCTGAAATCGATCACCTTGAGACGTTCTTCGGTGATCGACATGGAGCCGATGATCATGTCGATCTTGCCCGAGGTGAGGGCCGGAATGATGCCGTCCCACGCTGTCGGCACGATGGTGCAATCGAGTTTTGCCTCCTCGCACAGCGCATCCATGATTTCGATCTCCCATCCGGACCAATTGCCGGCGGCATCCGGAACCGTGAATGGCGGATAGGGTTCGGCCGCGATGCCGACCTTGGTCTCGGCGCTGGCCGCGCCCGCTCCGAGGACGACGACGGCCGCGGCTGCGGCGAGGCGTGTGAGAATACGGTGCATGAGGAGTTCCCTTCTTGCTTGATGCGATGACGGCCGGCGTGAGGCGCCGGCTCGTGGCCGCTATTGAATTGATCCGATGAACTTTTGCAGACGCTCAGATTTTGGATTGTCGAAGATGGCTTCCGGCGGGCCTTCTTCTTCGATCTCGCCGTCGGCAAGAAAGATGATGTGATTGGCCACCTCACGCGCGAAGCTCATCTCGTGAGTGACGAGGACCATCGTGCGGCGCTCATGAGCGAGGTCGCGAATGACGGACAGGACTTCGCCGACGAGCTCCGGATCGAGCGCTGAGGTGGGTTCGTCGAAAAGCATCACCTCCGGCTGAATGGCGAGCGCGCGCGCGATCGCGGCACGCTGCTGCTGACCACCGGAGAGAAAGGCCGGATAGACGTCTTCCTTGTCGCTCAGACCGACGCGATCGAGGAGAGTGCGGGCGCGCTCCACGGCTTCGCCTCTGGGGACGCCGAGAACGTGGACGGGCACTTCGATGACGTTGCCGAGAAGCGTCATGTGCTGCCAGAGATTGAAGCTCTGGAAGACCATGGCGAGACGCGTACGGATGCGCTGCACCTGGCGCCGGTCGGCGGGCATGAGGCCGCCGTCGCCGTTGCTCTTCATGGCGATGGTTTCGCCGTGCACGCTGACGCTGCCTGCGGTCGGGTGCTCCAGCATGTTGATGCAGCGAAGAAGCGTCGATTTTCCCGATCCCGAGCCGCCGATGATGGCGATCACGTCGCCTTCGTGGGCCGTGAACGAAATCCCCTTCAGAACTTCGAGGCTGCCGAAGGATTTGTGCAGGTTTTCGACCCGAACGACCTCGGAGCGCTCCGCGGACGGCGGCGCAGTCGTGGCCGCTGCTGGCTCTTGTTCCTGGATCACTGGCCTGTTCCCCAAGCCGCATTCGAGGCGGGGGTCAGATCTTCAAACCGGGGCGGCGTCAAATGCCGAAACCGCCGCGAGGCCCATATGAGCGCGTTCGAGAAGCCAGTGATTGGTCCATTCCTTTCGTGAGAGATCGGAGTGTGTCGCGACCGAAGCCGAGGGCCGAATTGATACACTTGCACGATAGTTATGCAAGTGCATAAATGTACTCATGGCCAAACGGGCGGCGGTGGATTCGCCGAAATCGACATGTACCGGACGGATAAAATTGCGCTCTTCACCCAGGATGGGGCGGCTCGTGACGGCGATAGCGCGCCCGCCGGTGGCGAGGTCTCGGAGCCTTCCGGCAAGCGGTCGGGCCCCATGACCCGGCGAAGCTTCAGGCGTGGGACGCAGGACGAGCGGCGCCATGCCTTGATCCAGGCGACGCTCGATCTCATCGCCGAGAAGGGCCTCAAGGGGATCACCGTGCGCGAGGTCGCGGCCCGCGCCGGCGTCACCAATGGCCTCATCCGGCATTATTTCTCCGGCAAGACTCAGCTGATCGAAGCGGCCTATCAATCCGTCATGGAGGGGATGACGGAAGCCGCGAAAGCCGCAGTCGCCGACACCGAGGGCGACGCGAAAGGCCGGCTGCGCCACTTCATTGCCGCCAATTTGACGCCCCCGGTCGCCGATCCGCGCGCCTTGTCGCTCTGGGCGACGTTCATCAGTCTCATCCATGTCGATCCCGCCATGGCGGCAATTCACCGGGCCGGCTATCTGCAGTTTCGCCGCGAGCTGGAGGACCTCATTGCCTCCTTGTTCGCCGAAATCGGACGCGAAGCGGAGACCGCGGAGCGTGTGCGCCTCGCGATCCAGATCAATGCCGTCATCGATGGGCTTTGGGTCGAGCGCTGCCTGGCGGAAGACATGTTCGCCGATGACGAATTGGTCGCTGCCGGTGTCGAAGCCGTCGAGGCTCTCCTGGGCCTCAGCCTCGCTCAGTCATGACACCAACAAGTCAGCCTTAACTTCAACCAGAAGGTAGAAACGACATGCGCTACGCCTCCATCACGGAGCGGCTCGCCGATCTCGGCTCGGGCAAATGGGCCGTCCACTTCCGCGCCCGGGCCATGGCGGCAGAAGGTGCCGAGGTTTTGGAGTTGACGATCGGAGAGCCTGATATCCCGCCGGAGAAGGAGCTCTTGGACGAATGCAGCCGCGCCATGCATGCCGGCCGCACGCGCTATTCGGCCGGGCGTGGCGATCCGGCGCTCCTCGACGTCCTGGCAGAGAAATACACAAGAAGGTCCGGACGTACGGTCACGCCGGAAAACGTTCTGTGCTTTCCGGGTACCCAGACGGCGCTCTTCGCGGTGATGACCGGGCTCGTCGAAACGGGCGACGAGGTCCTTGTCGCCGATCCGCTCTACGCGACCTACGAAGGGGTTATCCGGGCAAATGGAGCTGAGCTGCGCTCCGTGCCGCTTTATGCACGCAACCGCTTTCATCTTGACCCGGCGGATCTCGAAAAGGCGATCACGCCGCGCTGCCGTGTCCTCCTTCTCAACTCGCCGCACAATCCGACGGGTGCCGTTCTGAGCCGCGACGAGCTGAAAGCGATCGGCGAGGTCTGCCGCCGCCACGATCTCTGGATCGTCTCTGACGAGGTCTATGAGGAGCTCGTCTTCGAAGGCGCATTTGCCTCGCCTTTCGACATTCCCGAACTCGCGGAGTGCACCATCGCAGTCGCCTCGATTTCCAAATCGCATGCCGCCCCGGGTTTCCGCAGCGGCTGGGCGGTGGGGCCGCAGGAGTTCTGCGAGCGGCTTCTGCCGGTTTCCGAGACGATGCTTTTCGGCGGCCAGCCCTTTATCGCCGATATGACGGCCTATGCTTTGTCACGCCCGTCGCCCGCGGCAGCACGGATGCGCGAGGCGTATCACCGCCGGGCGCAATTCGTGACGACCTTCCTCGGGAATACGGCCGGTGCGCGCCCGATCATGCCGGAGGGTGGCATGTTCATTCTGCTCGACGTGCGCGACAGCGGCCTGACCGGCGAGGATTTTGCCTGGGGGCTCCTGGAGAGCGAAGGTGTGGCGGTCATGCCGGGGGCCTCGTTCGGCGAGGAAGCGCGCGGCTTCGTGCGTGTGAGCCTGACCGTGCCCGACGAGCGGATGGAAGAGGCCTGTGCGCGCATTGCCCGCTTCGCCGCGAATGCGGTGGCACCGAAAAGGGCAGGCGGTTGGGCATGAACGCTGGGATGACGCAAGACGCGATGGAAGCAAGCACGGGCGAGGCGCTGATCGCGCTTCTCGAAAAGTACGACGTTGACGTCGTCTTCGGCATTCCCGGTGTCCATACGGCCGAGCTCTACCGCGGACTTGCCGGCTCGAAGGTCCGACACGTGACGCCGCGCCACGAGCAGGGCGCAGGCTTCATGGCGGACGGCTATGCCAGGGTCAGCGGCAAGCCCGGCGTCTGCCTCGTCATCACCGGGCCGGGCCTGACAAATACCATCACGGCGATGGCGCAGGCCCGAGCCGATTCCGTCCCGATGCTCGTGATTTCCGGCGTCGGCCGCCGTGGGTCGCTTGGCCATGGCCGCGGCGCATTGCACGAATTGCCGGATCAGCGCGCGATGATGGCAAGCTTCGCGCTCTTCTCCCACACGCTTCTGTCGGCCTCCGATCTTCCGGGCGTCATGGCGCGCGCTTTCGCGATCCTCAATTCCGGCCGGCCGGGACCGGTCCATATCGAGATTCCCGTCGATGTCATGCAGGAGAGGGTTGCGGCGCTTCCGGCTCGCGTGCCGGCCCTGCCGTCACATCCGCATCCCGGGCGGGGCGAGCTTGAAGCGGCTGCGCGTCTGTTGTCCGAGGCGCGGCGGCCGGCGATCATCGTGGGTGGAGGGGCAAGACGCGCCAACGACGACGTGACAGCGCTGGCGGAACGCCTCGACGCGCCCGTGGTGACGACGGCGAATGCGCGCGGGCTTCTCGCCGGCCACCCCTTGCGCGTGCCGGCAAGCCCGAGCCTCAAAGCCGTGCGCGCCTTCCTGGCCGAATGCGATGCGGTCCTGGCGCTCGGTACCGAGATGGGACCGACGGATTTCGACGTCTATGAGGACGGCGGCTTTCCCGCTCTCGAAGGGCTCGTGCGTGTCGATATCGATGCGGGTCAGCTCGCTCGCGGGCCGCATGCCGAGATGGCGATTCTCGGAGATGCGCGCGCCACCGCGGTCGAGCTTTGCGGTGCTCTCGGCGCGGCAAAGATCGGCGGCGAGCGAAGCGGTCGTGACATGGCGTGCAGGCTCCGAGCGGCAGCCTTCGAAGAAATCGGAGACGCCTATCGGGGAGAGGTCGCGATCCTCGATGTGATCCGCGAGACGTTGCCGGGCGCCCTTTTCGTCGGCGACAGCACGCAGCCCGTCTATGCCGGCAATCTTTATTGCGACATCGATACGCCCGCAGGCTGGTTCAATTCCGCAACCGGCTTCGGCGCTCTCGGCTTTGGCGTACCCGCCGCGATCGGCGCCGCGATTGCGGATCCCGAGCGGCCGGTCGTGGCGCTTCTGGGCGACGGTGGTCTGCAATTCTCGCTCGCCGAGCTCGGCTCCGCCATCGATGCCGGAACGCCCGTCATCTTCATCGTCTGGAACAATTTCGGCTTCCGCGAGATCGAGACGTTCATGATCGAGCGCGGCATCGCGCCGGAAGGGGTGAAGCCGACTCCGCCCGATTTTGACTCTGTCGCAAAGGCTTATGGCCTCGTCTTCGAACGCCCGTCGAAGCTTTCAGACCTGCCGGCATCGCTGCGGCGTGCCCGCGACAGCGGCCGTGCGGCCCTTATCGAGCTGCGCATGCCTTTCGACATGTGAGGGGCGGTGCCCGAGCGATCCGCTCGCTCGGGCACGCTCGTTCCTGTTGATCGCGACTCAGCCTTTCGCCTGCAGCCGCGAGGAGCGCCGGCGCAAAAACTCCGCGGTGAGGAGGAGAAGCACGGCGAGCACGATCATGATGGTGGCGGCCGCCGCGATCGTCGGCGAGATGTTTTCGCGGATGCCGGAGAACATCTCGCGCGGCAGGGTCCGCTGGTTGGGCCCGCCGATGAAGAGCACGGTGATGACCTCTTCGAGCGACACGGAGAAGGCGAAGAGCCCGCCGAAGATGACGCCGGGCGCAATCAGCGGAAAGACGACGCTTCGGGCCACGCGGACCGGCGACGCCCCGAGGCTGAGGCCCGCGCGGATGAGCGTGCGGTCGAAGCCGGAAAGCGTCGCGGTGACCGTGATGACGACGAAAGGCGTGCCGAGAACGGCATGAGCCAGGATGAGGCCGGTGAAGGTCGCCGTCAGATCGAAGGGCGCGAAATAGAAGTAGAGCCCGACCGCATAGATCACCATCGGCACGATCATCGGAGCGAGCAGGAAGGCGCTGATGAAGCGCTTGCCCGGGAAATCCGCAAGCCAGAGCCCGGCGGCCGCAAGCGTGCCGAGAAAGGTGGCGATCGTGGCGGCGACGACGCCGATGATCAGGCTGTTGCGGATCGACGACATCCACGTGCCGGAGAAGAAGAAGTCCTCATACCACCGCAGGGAGACGCCGCGCAGCGGGTAGGTGAGGAACTGGCCGTCGTTGAAGGAGAGGGGCACGATGGCGAGGATCGGCGCGACGAGAAAGAAGAAGCCGCCGATCGCCACCACATAAAGGACGACACGCCACGCCTTTTCCGTGCCGGTGACAGCGCCGCTCACATCACCCCCCGAACGCCGCCGACGAGACGGCTGTAGATCGCATAAAGGATGAGCGTCGCGGCGAAGAGGCCGGTGCCGAGCGCCGCGGCGAGCCCCCAGTTCACCGTGTCGGTGGTGTAGAAAGCGATGTAGTAGGAGATCATCTGGTCGGCAGCCCCGCCCACGAGCGCCGGTGTGATGTAATAGCCGAGCGCGATGATGAAGACGAGGATCGAGCCGGCGGCGATCCCGGGCATCACCTGCGGAATGTAGACGCGGCGGAAGGCCGTGAAGGGCGGCGCGCCAAGCGAGCGGGCGGCACGCATGTAATCTTTCGGCACCGTGCGCATCACCGCGTAGAGCGGCAGGATCATGAACGGCAGGAGCACATGGGTCATGGAGATGATGACGCCGGAGCGGTTGTAGACGAGGCGGATCGGCCCGTTCGTCAGATGCAGGAATTGCAGCATCTGGTTGACGAGGCCATGTTCCTGCAGGACCACGACCCATGCCGCGGTGCGCACGAGAAGCGGCGTCCAGAACGGCAAAAGGACCAGGATCATCAGAAGGTTGGCGAGGTTCTCACGCAGCCCTGCCAGGAGGAAGGCGATCGGAAAGCCGATCATGAGGCAGAGAAGCGTGACGGTGAGCGCGATGGCGAAGGTGCGCGCATAGATCTGCAGATAGACGGCGCGCTCCGTCGGCACCGGCACGATCGAGCCGTCGATGTCGCGCTGGCGGTCGACCGTCTGCAGGAGGAAGAAATCGGTGAGGGGCCCTGCCGCACGGCGCACGGCAGCCCAGGTTTCGGCGCGGCCCCAACCCGGCTCTGTCTCGATGAGCGTGTCGCGCCAAGAGGCGGGTGGCTGATCGAGCCGCGCGATCTGTCTCGCCGTTCCCATGACCAGGGAACGCCCGCCCGAAATATCGTAATTGAGACGCCGGGCAACGGCCGCTGCGGTGCGGTCGTCGTAGGAGCGGATGAGGTCCTGCGCGAGCGCCGAAAAGACCGCCTCGTCGGGCACGGCGTCTTTCTCCCAATCATAGCCCCGCACGGCCTCGGCCGTCTTCGGCCAGGTCTCCATGAGGTCTGTGTCGACGACGCTCCGCTCCAGCATGCCGGCGATCGGCGCGACGAAGAAGATGAGGACGAAGACGATGAGAGGCAGGACGAGCAGGAAGGCGTTGCGCTTGCGCTTGCGTTCGGCGCGCGCCAGATCCCGCTTCAGGGACCGCGTTTGACGCGGCCCCGCGAGCATTGTCTCGGCCATTGGACCGCTAATTCGTAGAGGCCCAGCGGCTCCAGCGCTCGGTCAACCGATCGATGTTGTCGAGCCAGAAGGTATCCGAGATCTTGAGCGCATTCTTCATGTTCTCGTCCGCGGTCGGCAGCTCCTTGAGGCGCTCCGGCGCGATCATGCCGCTCGCATCGGGATTGGTGACGCCGTATGCGATCTTCATCGGCAGCTTGGCCTGATTTTCCGCCTCTCCGACGAAGTCGAGATATTTGTAGGCGGCGTCGAGGTTCTTGGAGCCGGCGAGGATGACCCAGGAATCGAGCGTATAGAGGCTCTCGTTCCAGACGATGCCGAAATTGCGCCCGTCCGCCTTGTTGGCGGCGTCGACGCGGCCGTTGTAGATCGAGGTGAGGGCGACTTCGCCGGAGGCGAGAAGCTGCGGCGGCTGCGCACCCGCCTCCCAGAAGACGAGATCCGATTTGATCGTGTCGAGCTTCTTGAAGGCGCGCTCCACGCCCTCGTCGGTAGCAAGCACGTCATAGACTTCCGCAGGCGGCACGCCGTCCGCCATCAGCGCGATTTCGAGATTGGTCTTCGGCCCGTTGCGCAGCGCGCGCTTGCCGGGATATTTGTCGAGATCGAAGAAATCTTCCCACCCCGTCGGCGCCTCGGAGATCTCGTCCTTGTCGTAGCCGAGGACGAAATTGTAGACGATCGCGCCGACGCCGCAGGGGCTGACGGCGGCCTCGATATAGCGGTCCTTGCCGCCGATCTTGTCCCAGTCGAGCTCTTCGAAGAGGCCTTCGTCGCAGCCGAGCTGCAGCTCTTCCGATTCCACCTGCACCACGTCCCAGGTGGCGTTGCCGCCCTCTACCTGCGCGCGGAGCACGCCGATGCCGCCATCCCAGCTCTCTTCCACGAGATCGATGCCGGTCTGCTCTTCGAATGGCGTGAAATACACTTCGCGCTGCGCGTCCTGATAGGCGCCGCCCCATGAGGTGACGGTGACCTGCTCCGCGGCCGCCATGCTGGTGCCGGCCATAAAGACGACGCTCAAAGCCGCGATGACTTTGCTTCTGGACCTCATATTCCCCTCCTGTGCCTTGTCCTGGCTCAAAGCGTTTACCGCTTCGTAGCAATGGTTGCCGAGGCGAAGGCCCTTTCGCAATGGTCTTGAAGTCGTAGAACGGCAAGTTCTTCTAATTTCTTTGAATTGCAATGCGTTGCAGGCCTCTGAGACGCCAAGGCAGGCAGTCGGTGGGGGGCTTGCGCAACCGTGATGCACTCGCGTGCCGTGCGGCCTTTGCTTCGCACTTTATCGTTGTTTGAATTCAAATTTTCCATTCCAGCTCCGCTCAAGCCCCGGTCGGTAGTCACGCCCCCGCAAATGGCGAGGGAGCCGCGATGTTCTTTTCAAGCGACGAGATGGGTTTCGCCGCGACGGCAGAAACGGCAGGCAACGGGACGGGCGGAGGCGTCGCATCAGCGACCAGCACTGCCACCATTATCGACCAGCTCCAGACCTCCTGGACGCACGAAGCCTCGCCGAGCCCGATCTCCTGGCTGGGCGACACCATCACCTACACCATCCTCTCTTCGGCATCCGGGGGCCGCGAGGCCGAAGGCTTCCAGCCTCTCTCCGCCTACAAGGCGGCAATGGCCGACCAGGCCTTTGCGCTCTGGGACGATGTCATCGCCCCCGATATCGTGCGCACCGCGTCGGGGGGCGGCATCTCGATCGGCGAGAGTTCGACCACCGCGGGCAACGGCACCTACACGTCCTACAGCTTTCGCTACGACGGCCTCGGCTCCGGCCACGATTCCTTTATCAGCGCCGATGTCTGGCTGAACAGCTATTGGGGCAGCCTCAACGACGACAGCGACATCACCTACGGCAAATACGGCTTCCTCACCTATCTCCACGAGATCGGCCATTCGCTGGGGTTGAGCCATCCCGGAACCTATGATGCCGCTCGTGGAGCAGTCACCTATGCCGGTGCCGCCGAATTCGCCGAAGACACGCGCCGCTTCACCATCATGTCCTATTTCGACGCCGATGAGGACGGCAGCGGCACCAACCATGTCGGCGCCGACGGGCTCCTGCATTACGCCCAGACGCCGATGCTCTATGACATCCTCGCCATCCAGGACCTCTACGGCGCCGATTATTCGACGCGCGTCGGCGATACGACCTATGGTTTCGGCGCGTCGGGCCTTGGCACCTATGATAGCGTCTTCGACTTCACCCTCAATCCCGAGCCGATCGTGACGATCTGGGATGGTGGCGGCATCGATACGTTGAATGTCTCGGGTTTTGCCGACAACACCGTCATCGATCTGCGCGAAGGCGCCTGGTCGTCGATCGGTGGCATGAGCAACAATCTTGCCGTCGCCTACGGCGCGGAAATCGAGAATGCCGCCGGCGGGGCCGGAAACGAGGTGATCAACGGCAACGATCTCGACAACACGCTCTTCGGGGGCGGGGGATCGGATCTTCTCTCCGGCTTTGCCGGTGATGATCTGATCTTCGGCGGTCGCGGCGCCGGCAATGACACGCTTTATGGCGGCGACGGCGACGACAGGCTGTTCTCCGGTGATGGTGACGACCGGGTCGACGGAGGCGCCGGCAACGATTTCATCGGCTCCGGCATCGGCAGCGACATTGTCAACGGCAATGCCGGCAACGACACGATTTTTGGCGGCGCCGTGCCGGGCAGTGACCGCATCGACGGCGGCGATGGCGACGACGTGATCTGGGGCGGGGGCGGCAACGACAGCCTCTATGGCCAGACCGGCAATGACGAGATCGGCGCCGGCGGCGGCAATGATATCATTGACGGCGGCGCGGGCGACGACACGCTTTTCGGCGGGGCGGGCAACGACACCGTGACGACCGGCGCCGGGCGCGACCTCGTCTATGGCTCGGGCGGTGACGACGTCTTCATCTTCGGCGCCGATGGCGACCGCGATGTCTATGCCGCTGTCTCCGGTAACGGCCACGATGTCATCGATGGGTTTGAGGTCGGTACCGATGTCCTCGACGTGTCTGCTTATGCCGGGGGTTTCGCCGAGCTCACTTTCGCCGATACGGCGGCGGGGCTCGTGATCACGCTTGCGCCCGATGCGAGCCTGACGCTCGAGGATGTGACGCGCGACATGCTGAGCGAGGAGAATTTCGTCTTCTGATCGCCAGCGAAAATAGCAGGCGCCGACGCAAAAGGCCGGCCGCTTTGGAGCGACCGGCCGGGGGATTGGGGCGGCGCGCGGCCGCCCCCAACGATCTTAAAAAGCCTCAGAAGAGGAAGTCGGAGGCATCGAGCTCGGAGGCTCCGACGCCGTTGAGCGTCAGGATATTGCCGCCGCCGAGATCGATCGTGGCATTGCCGTCGGCATCCTCGCCGATCGTCAGCTCGGCAAACGAGGTGAAGCCGTTCGCCGTAACGTCGAGATGGTCGGTGCCGTTCTCGAAGCCGAAGACCACATCGTTGCCGTTGTCGGCCACGGAGGCATAGATGTCCGCCGCACCGTCATTGTCACCGAAATAGATCTGGTCGTTGCCGCTGCCGCCATAGATCGTGTCGGCGTCGTTGCCGCCATAGAGCATGTCGTCGCCGGCGCCTCCATAGAGGAGGTCGTTGCCGTCGCCGCCGCCGACCGTATCGTTGCCGGAGCCGCCACCGACCGTGTCGTTGCCCGAGCCGCCGGTCGCGATATCGTCGCCGTCGCCCGCAAAGCCCTGATCGTTACCGTCGCCGGCGTAGAAGGCGTCATTTGCATCGGTGCCGAGGCCGGGCCTGCCACCGAAGAGGACGTCGTCGCCGCTTCCGCCGACGATCGTGTCGTTGCCCTCGCCGCCGCCGAGGAAATCGTCGCCGTCGCCGCCGTCGATATTGTCGTTGCCGCTGCCGCCATAGGCCTGATCGTTGCCGGCCCCGCCGGTGACGACGTCGTCACCGGCGCCGCCGAAGACCATATCGTCGCCGTCGCCGCCATCGACCGTGTCGTTGCCTTCACCGGAGAACAGCGTGTCGTTGCCGCCACCGCCTTCGATCTCGTCGTTTCCGCCGCCGCCGGACATGGTGTCGGCGCCGTCGGTGCCCGTGAGCGTGTCGTCTTCCTCGCCGCCCGTGGTGCCGCCGCCGGTGTCGTCGCCATCTCCGCCGCCGCCAGTGCCACCCCCGGTCGTCGGCACAGTCATCGTGACATCATCGACTTTGATTCCGCCGTCGACAGAAATATCGGTGAACCAGAGATAGCGATTGCCGCCGACCTCAGTGTCGATCGAGTCCGCCGTTGAGCTGCGAACTTCGGAGAAGACGAAATCGCCGGCTTCATCGTAGACGTTCATCGCGACTTCGAGGTTGCCGGCCTCGTTCTCGTAGAAGTTCCAGTCGAACGTGTACCAGCCCTCTGTGCCGATCGCGGCGTGGTTTTGCAGCTCAAGGTTGTCTTTCGGTTTGAAGCTCGAGTTGTTGTCCGCGCCGACGAGTAGCGTACCTGTGTCCTCATCCTTTGTGACGTGGAAGATGAAATCGCGCTGGTGGGCACCGTCCTGACCGTTGGCCGCGACCGACACGTCAAACCCGTTGCCTGTGCCCCAATCTGGGTCGAGGTAGATCTTGGCGGAGACCGTGTAGCCGTCTCCGAAGTCGCTGCTGTAACCGCCGAGTCTGGTGAAGGCGGTGGAACCATCCGCCGCCTCGGCGAAGAGCCCATAGGAATCGCCGTCGCTGTAAGCAACAGAAATAACCCCTGTAGAGGTGTCGCCGTTCACAAGAAACGAATCCGTTGCCTTGCTGTCTTGAAAGTCTTCCTGGAAGATAACTTTGCTGTTGGCATAGTTAGGGCTATTGGCGTCTAGCTCATAAATGATCTTGTCATTGCCGAACTGGATGCCTTCAATGCCCGTCAGCGTGTCGGCCCCGTCGTTGCCGTCACCATCGTTTGTATCGGTGACCGTGTAGCTGCCGTTTTTGTTTTGCGTGATCGTGTAATCGTCGCGGTCCCCGCTGAAGAGGGCCACGTCGTCGCCTGAACCGCCTACGAGTTTGTCGTCGCCCGCACCGCCGGAGAGTGTGTCGGAAAGGTCAGATCCTGTCAGTTTGTTGGCCTCATCGCCGGCCTCCCAGTAGACCGTTGCTCCGTCGCCGCTGATCGCAGAAATATTTTGGATCTCGCCGTTGCCGACGATTTGGACGGCCGATTCCGACACGCCGGTGAAGGTGTTGCCGTCACCGAAAGTCACCTTGCTCGTGTCGTTGTCGAGGTAACCGACGGCGACGCCGAGGCTGAACCCCTCGAAGCTATTTCCGGTAATCGTGGCTTCAGAGCCGTCGCCGAAATAGGTTGTGACAAGAATGGCTGCCGATCCGGATTGGTCGGTCGAGGCCACCCCGGTGATCTTCGTGAAACTGTTATCCGTGATCGAGGCGTTCGCGCCGCTTTCCACTTCGACGCCGTAGTCGAGACCGTCGACGTCACCCTTGCCGGTATAGGTATTGCCTTCAAAGCTGCCGGTCGCCTCTTCGCCGTAATAAGCGCCGATGCGGCCGATATTGGTGAAGGTGGAATCGCTGACATCGAGGACGGCATCCGCACCACGCGCCGCAACGGCGGTGCCGAGGTAAGTCGAATAGTGGATGTCCTCGAAGGCACTGTCGGTGACGTCGAGATCGCCGTGCGTGCGGATCGCCTCGTAGACCTGGTGTCCTTCGCCATAGACGGTGACGTCGCTGATATCGACCGCGGCACCCTCTTTGACGAGGATCATCGCCCGAGCGTCGCCGCTTGATCCCGTATTCGCCGTGGGCACGATCACTGTCTTGCCGACACCCGCCCCCGTGATGGTGATGTCGACGTCGATTGTGAGCTGGCCGTTCGCGTTACCGCTGTCCTCGGTCGACACCGTGCCTTCGCTGAGCTCGATGCGATAGCCGTCGCTGCACTCATTCACCGCCGCTTCGAGGCTGGTGTAGGTCTCACCGACGACCTGATTGTTGTCGTCGTAGACCGTGATGGTCGCTGCCATTTTGGTAATCCCCCATACTCAACGCCCCAGGAATTCGCCCGACCGCGCGTCAGGAAAATCCCTAACGAAGGGTTAATGGTAAGCATGGGGTTTGAATTAATGGCAATGAGAGTTTGAGCCGCAAAGTTAACGAAAGCAGTGGGGTGGCCGCGATGCTCTGGAGTGAGTCCGCAGAAACCCGCGATTGTTGCGGTGCGAGAGCGCGGAAAGAAAAATCCTCTTGCGACGTTCTGCTGCAGGGTAACGCGGTGTTCTTCGTTAACAAAAATGTGCCGGATGGAGGTGGGGCCGGACGAGGAAGCCTGCATCCTGGTGAGGGGTCGAAAGATGTGTCGCCCCGCTGCCTGGCCGCGACTTGAAAAGCCAAGAGGAAAGCCGGTCCATCCTGCCCTGACCCGAAAAGGCCGGCCGCTTCGGGCGACCGGCCGGGGGATTGGGGCGGCGCGCGGCCGCCCCGGCGTTGTCGCAAATCCTCAGAAGAGGAAGTCGGAGGCGTCGAGCTCGGAGGCTGCGACGCCGTTGAGCGTCAGGATATTGCCGCCGCCGAGATCGATCGTGGCATTGCCGTCGGCATCCTCGCCGATCGTCAGCTCGGCAAACGAGGTGAAGCCGTTCGCCGTGACGTCGAGATGGTCGGTGCCGTTCTCGAAGCCGAAGACCACATCGTTGCCGTTGTCGGCGACGGAGGCATAGATGTCCGCCGCACCGTCATTGTCGCCGAAATAGATCTGGTCGTTGCCGCTGCCGCCATAGATCGTGTCGGCGTCGTTGCCGCCATAGAGAACGTCGTCGCCGGCGCCCCCATAGAGGAGGTCTTTGCCGTCGCCGCCGCCGACCGTGTCGTTGCCGGAACCGCCGCCGACCGTGTCATCGCCCGAGCCGCCGGTCGCAAGGTCATCGCCGTCGCCGGCATAGCCCTGATCGTTACCGTCGCCGGCATAGAACGTGTCGTCGGCATTTTCTCCGAGGCCAGGCCTGCCGCCGAAGAGGACGTCGTTGCCAGTTCCACCGATGATCGTGTCATTGCCTTCACCACCGCCGAGGAAATCATCGCCGTCGCCGCCGTCGATATTGTCGTTGCCGCTGCCGCCATAGGCCTGATCGTTGCCGGCCCCGCCGGTGACGACGTCGTCGCCCGCGCCGCCGAAGACCATATCGTCGCCGTCGCCGCCATCGACTGTGTCGTTGCCTTCACCAGCGAACAGCGTGTCGTTGCCGCCGCCGCCCTTGATGTCGTCATTGCCGCCGCCGCCCGACATGGTGTCGGCGCCATCGGTGCCCGTGAGCGTGTCGTCTTCCTCGCCGCCCGTGCTGCCGCCGCCGGTGTCGCCATCATCGCCACCGCCGCTACCGCCGCCGGAATCCGGCACCGTGAGCGTCACGTCATCGACCTTCAGGCCGCCGTCGACCGAGATATCGGTGAACCAGAGATAGCGATTGCCGCCGACCTCAGTGTCGATTGAATCCGCTGTTGAGCTGCGAACTTCGGAGAAGACGAAATCGCCGGCTTCATCGTAGACGTTCATCGCGACTTCGAGGTTGCCGTCCTCGTTCTCGTAGAAGTTCCAGTCGAACGTATACCAGCCCGACGTGCCGATTGTGGCGTGGTTTTGCAGTTCCAGGTTCTCATCCTGGCCAAAGCGCGCATTGTTGTTCGCGCCAACGAGAAGCGCGCCCGTGCTCGTGTCCTGCGTGACGTGGAAGACGAAATCGCGCTGGTGCGCGCCGTCCTGCCCGTTGGCCGCGACCGAGACTTCGAACCCGTCGCCGGCCTCCCAGGTCGTGTCGAGGTAGATCTTGCTCGAGACCGTGTAGCCGTCGCCGAAGTCGCTGCTGTAGCCCCCGAGCTTGGTGTAGGCGGAGGAACCGTCCGATGCCTCTTGGAAGACGCCATATGTGTCGCGTCCGTCGTAAGCCACGGAAATAACGCCGTTAGACGTGTCTCCGTTCACAAGGAACGTGTCGGTCGCCTTGCTGTCTTGGAAGTCTTCTTTGAAGAGGGCCTTGCTGTGCGCATAATCCGGGCTGTTGGCATCGAGCTCGTAAGTGATCGTGTCGCTGCCGAACCGAAGTCCTTCGACCCCCGTCAGCGTGTCGGTCCCATCGTTGCCATCGGCGTCATTTGTGTCGGTGACCGTGTAGCTGCCGTTCTTGTTCTGGGTGATCGTATAATCGTCGCGGTTTCCGCCGAAGAGGGCCACGTCGTCGCCAGAGCCGCCGAGGAGTTTGTCATCGCCTCCGCCTCCGATGAGCGTATCGTCACCGCCGAGGCCGTTCAGCGTGTCGTCACCGCCATAATCCGTGTAGGTGGGCGCGTCTTCGTCCGGCGCATTGAGCACATCGTCACCCGTCGTGCCGGTCAGTGAATCGTTTGATTCCGTACCCCGCACCAGGGCGTCGAACGCATCTGAGTTCTGGTTGTTGATCGTAACGCCCGAGAGATCGAGGCCGATGTCATCGGGGCCTTTCGTATAATCGCCGGTGCCGCCCGAGCCCGCGTCACCCATCGGATCGACGAACAGCAATTCTCCCCAGTTGGAGGAGCCATTGAGCGTGACGTCCGACATGGAGAGGCCGGACACGTCATTGTAGCCCTGGATCATGATTTGGGATTTCTCGAACGCGCCCGTCACGCTGACATTGTCGAGGGTGACGTGGCCGATCGGAGAGGAGACGTCATGATTGCCGCTGTCGTCGAAGCCGGCGATCTGCAGGGCGTTTCGGCCTCCCGTGGTGGCCCCATCGGTTGCGCTGATGTCGACATCTGTGAGGTTCGCGTCGCCCGTGAACTCGAACAGAACGATATCGCCGTGCCCGCCGTTGGTCGTTCCATTGTCGGAGAAGTTCGAACCTGAGATTTCGACGTTCAGGTTCTCGCCCCCGCCGTTGACCAAAATCCCCTGTGCCTTGAAGCCGGAAATGTCGACGTTGCTGATCTGAAGATCGAGATCGCTGTCGCCATCTAGGTCGTCCTTAAAGAGGATGCCGCGAGCCGCAGTCCCCTGACCTTCGATCTTGAACCCGTCAATCGCGACCGTCTGGGACACGTCGTCCGCGATTGTAATCACATTTCCGGATTGTGCTGTAAGTATTGTTGGTCCGTCACCTGCGGATTCTAGTGTAATATCCTTATCGATGTTGAGGTTAACATCATAAGTCCCGCTATGTACGGTGATCGTGTCGCCGCTAGCGGCGCTATTTATTGCGGCTTGAATGCTCTCGTAGCCGTGGTCGCCGATAAAGACCGTGTAGTCGTCAGCCATCTTCGTAATCCCCCATACTCAACGCTCTGGGGATTCGCCTGACCGGCGTCAGGAAAATCCCTAACGAAGGATTAATGGTAAGCATAAGAGTTCAATTAAGAGCAATGCCAATTTGCGGCGAAAAAAGCGATGCACGCGGAGGTCGTTGCGGCCCGGGTGGTGAGGACCTTGCGGAACCGCAAAAGCGGTTCGGCGAGCGCGACCCGATTTTTTTTTTGCCTTCGACGACGGGTTGCAGGAGAGCGTCGTGAGACGGGTTTTGAGCCGAGGCTGCTCCGACCGGCGTGCTCGATGTCCCGTCGAGGACCGTCATTCCTGTCTGTGGTCGACCCTTCGAGGGGGAGAGGGAAGGCCGCCCCTGGCGATTTTTCCCGCCACCGCTTTCTCGCCATTGTCGCCTGGATATTCGGCGTCCGCGGCCTCGCACTAACCTGCTTTAGTGCCGTCCCGGGGACGATCGCGGAATTCTTCGCCGTCTGCCGGGGCTGTCGGGGCCGCCTGCAGGAATATGAAAAGGTTCAGGAAAGATGCTGGATGACGCCTACAATCCGGCCCGAAGCGCCGTGTTCGAGGAAATCCGCCGGGTGGTCGCCGAAGCGATCGAGAGCGGCATTTGCGTCGATACCGGTAGTCAGGCCGAACGGATCGACCGCATCTGGCCGCACAGCGGCTTGAGCGCCGATGATATCGCCAGTGCACTTTCGGAAGCTGCGGTGAGCGCGCGCATCGCCGTCAAAATGAGCCGGCCGCGTCCGCATTGATCGCCATACGGATCGAAAGATCGATCCCGAACGGAGGATTGTTTCCCAAAAGGCTGGCCGAAGCCGGTCGCCGCGCCTGAAAACGGCGACCAGACAAAAAAGGGCGCGAGAAGGCTCTCGCGCCCGATCTAAAGGTTTTTCGCCGAGAGGTTTTAAGAACGCGGGAAGCCACCCAAAACCGGCTGGCGGCGGAGAGCCTCAGGCATTCAGAGCTTCAACCGCATCCACGAACGGCTTGCCGAGTGCTTCCGCAACGGCCCGATTGGTGACCTTGCCGTGGTGCACGTTGAGGCCGGCGAGAAGGTGCGGATCGGCGGTCAATGCCGCAAGGCCGCGGTCGGCAAGCGCCAGGCCGAAGGGCAGGGTGGCGTTGTTCAAGGCATTGGTCGAGGTGATCGGAACGGCGCCCGGCATGTTGGCGACGCAGTAATGCACGATCCCTTCCACCTCGAAGGTCGGCTCCGCATGGGTGGTGGCGTGCGAGGTCTCGAAACAGCCGCCCTGGTCGATGGCGACGTCGACGAGCACCGCTCCCTTCTTCATGCCCGACAGCATCTCGCGTGTGACGAGTTTCGGCGTCGTCGCGCCCGGAATGAGGACGGCACCGATGACGAGATCGGCTGCGAAAACGGCCTCTTCGACGGCCGTCGGTGTGGAGAAGGCGGTCTTCACCCGCCCCTCGAACAGGTCGTCAAGCTCGCGCAGCCGCGGAATGGAGCGGTCGAGAATGGTGACGTCGGCCCCGAGGCCGAGTGCCATCTTCGCGGCCTGCTTGCCGACGACGCCACCGCCGATGATCGCGACCCGCCCGGATGCGACGCCCGCGACGCCGCCGAGAAGCACGCCGCGCCCGCCGCAGGCTTTCTCGAGCGCGCGAGCGCCGGCCTGGACGGAGAGGCGGCCGGCGACTTCCGACATCGGCGCAAGCAGCGGCAACCCGCCATGGGCGTCGGTCACCGTCTCGTAGGCGACGCCGGTGACGCCGGAGGCGATGAGCCCTTCGGTCTGCTTCGGATCCGGAGCAAGGTGCAGGTAGGTGTAGAGGATCTGACCTTCCTTGAGCTGCGCCCACTCGCTGGGCTGTGGCTCCTTCACCTTCACGATCATCTCGGCTGCTGAGAAAACCTCTTCGGCCGTTGCTGCAATCGACGCTCCGACCGCCGCATAATCTTCATCGGATGCATCGATGCCGGCGCCGGCGCCGCTTTCGATCATCACCTGATGGCCATGCGCCACGTATTCGCGCGCCGCCGCCGGTGTCAGGCCGACGCGATATTCGTGGTTCTTGATTTCCTTGGGACATCCAACACGCATTGTTCTCTCCTCTTGGTGGGAAGGAAAAGAAAGCGCAGCAGATGCGCAATGTCTTTGCAGAAAGGGGCAGGCCATCCACCCACGACGCAAATATCTTGCAGACGAGGCTCAATCCGCGCAATCATCCACACATGTACGAGGTTGATCATTTTGATCTTGCCATCATGCGGGCGCTGGAGCGAGAGGGGCGGCTCTCCAACACGGCGCTGGCGGAGCGCGTCGGGCTGTCGCCCTCCGCATGCTCGCGGCGCCTCGATCGTCTGGAGAAAGAGGGCGCCATCAGGGGCTACCATGCCCGCCTGTCGCACCGCCATCTCGGGCGGCCCGTGACGGTTCTCGTCAACATCGCGCTTTCCGGCCAGAGCGAACGGCATCTGTCGGAGTTCGAAGCAGCGGCGCGGCGCTGCCCGAACGTGCTGTTCTGTTTTCTGATGTCGGGGGAGTACGATTATCTTCTGCGTGTCGCGGCGCGCGATCTCCAGGATTTCGAGCGCCTTCACAAGACGGTGCTGTCGGCCTTCCCGCATGTCGCGCGGCTGAACTCGTCCTTCGCGTTGCGGGAGGTGGTCGACCGGCCGGTGCGTTTCTCCGATTTCCTGGACGGCGACGACTGAACGGCGACAACAGGCCTGCCGCCGCGTTGGGGCTAGATTGCCTCCGAGGTGACGAAGCTCACACCGGCCGCCGCCATTTCGGCGCGCGCCTTGTCCAGTGAACCATCGAGATCGATCGCCCGGCACGCATCTTCCACGAGCACGGCCGTAAAGCCCTCCCGGCGGGCATCGAGCGCCGACCAGGCGACGCAGAAATCGGTGGCGAGACCTGTGAGAAACAGACGGGCGAAGCCGCGCTCGCGCAGATAGCCCGCAAGGCCGGTCTCCGTCGTCCTGTCGTTCTCGTAGAAGGCGGAATAGGAATCGATGCCGGGGCGAAAGCCTTTGCGCAGGATGAGCTCGGCCGGCACCGTATCGAGCTTGGGGTGGAACGCCGCGCCGGCGCTTCCTTGTACGCAATGCTCAGGCCACAGAACCTGTTCGCCATATTCGGCAGCAAAAGTCTGGAACGGGTCGCGGCCGGGATGCGCGCTGGCAAAAGACTGGTGCCCCGTCGGATGCCAGTCCTGGGTCAGCACCACATGCTGAAAACGCGGCATCAGCGCGTTGATGACCGGCACGACCGCGTCGCCGTTGGGTACGGCAAGTGCGCCCCCCGGGCAGAAATCGTTCTGGACGTCGATGACGAGGAGCAGGTCCTGTGCCCCGATGCTGAAATCGCCCATGTTGCTGTCTCCGTTCCTGCCTTCACTGTGGCGCGCCGCCGGGCGAACGCAAGGCCTGAGTGTCAGGCGCGTGGGAGAGACGGGGGACGCAAAGGAGAAATGCGTCCCCTGAAGTTCGTCGCCTCAGCCCTTCACGCCGCCCTGTGCCAGGCCGGAGACGAGCGCGCGCTGCAGGAGAATGCCGATGATGAGCGGCGGCAGCGCCGTCAGAATGCCGGCGGTTGCGAGCAGGCCGTAATCGGAGACGCGGCCGCTGGCGAGATTGGCGATCGCCACGGTGAGCGTCTGGCTGCGGTCGTCGTTTGTCAGGATGAAGGCGTAGAAGAATTCGTCCCAGACGAGGAGGATGGAGAAGAGCACGACGGTCGCGAGCGCCGGCTTTGCCATCGGCAGCGTGACGCTGCGCAGGACTGTCAGCATGCTGGCCCCGTCGACGAAGGCGGCTTCTTCGATCTCATGCGAGATGTTGTCGAAATTGCTCTTCAGAAGCCAGGTGGTGAAGGGCAGGACGATGGAACAATCGACCAGCATCAGCCCGGTCTTGGTGTTCAAGAGGCCGAGCCCGTTCAAAAAGGCGAAGAGCGGAACGATGAGGGCGACCGGCGGCAGCATGTAGGTCGCGACGACGACATAGAGAAGGTTGCTCTGCCCGCCCTTGGAGCGGGAGAAGGACCAGGCCGCAGGGACCGCCGCGCAAAGCGCGATCGCTGTCGCGCCGAAGGCGACGAGGGCCGTATTGCGCATGGCGTAGAGGAACATCTCGCCGCGGCTGTTGGGCTCGAGCGTCGTGAGCTTGGCGTAATTGTCGAAATTCAGCTTCTCGGGAATCCACTCGAAGGGGAGGGTCGTCAGATGCGTCGTCGTGCTGACGCTGACGAGGAGCAGCCAGAGGATCGGCGCCAGGATGATGACGGCGACGAGGATCGCCAGAGCGTGCAGGACGACGCGGAGGGCAAGAGGTTGTTTCATTGTGCCCCCTGGCGGCGCAGGAGCGCCACGTAGACGTTGATGAGGATGAGGCTGACGAGCACGATCAACAGGCCTTGCGAGGCGCCGGATCCGGCCCGGAAATTCGAGAAGGCTTCCTGGTAGACCTGAATGCTCATGGTCTTGGTGCTGTTGGCGGGGCCACCCCGCGTCATCACCCAGACGATATCGAAGACCTTGACGCCCTCGATGGTTCGAAGGACGGCCGCGACCATCAACGGTCCGACGATCGCTGGCATGGTGACGGTCTTGAAGCGCGACCATGGCGAGGCGCCATCGATATGCGCGGCTTCCAGCTGTTCGCGCGGTACGCCTTGCAGGGCGGCGAGCGTGATCATCGCCACGAGCGGCACCGTCTTCCAGATGTCGGCGACGGCGATCGCGTAGATCGCGGTCGCGGGCGAGCCGAGCCAGCTCTGATAGGAATCGAGGAGGCCGATCTGCGTCAGAACCGCGTTGAGACCGCCGAAATCGGGATTGTAGATCAGCCGCCACGACATGGCGTTCACCACTGTCGGCAGCGCCCAGGGGAGGATCAGGAGCGCGCGAAAGAAGCGCCTGCCGTAAAGCGGCTGATCAAGCAGCAAAGCCACCAAGACGCCGAGAACGAGTTCCAGCGAAACGGTGAGGGCGACGAAGAAGATTGTCGTCGCAAGCGCGCCGCGAACCTGCGGCGAGCGGAAGGCACGGATGTAATTGTCGAGGCCGACCCAGTCGCCTGTGTACTGGGTCAGCTGTGCCGAGGTGAAACTCATCCATATCGTGTCGAGGAACGGCCATCCGACGATGATCAGAACACCGACCGCGAGAGGCGCGATCATGAGCCAGGCAGTCAGACGCTGCCTGGAATGATACGATAGGGATGAGCGCATCGAAGGAAGGCCTTACTGATCGGTCAGGGATTTAAGCTGATCGGCGGCCGAGCCGAGGGCGTCTTCCGGGGAGGAGGCTCCGAGAAGGGCTTCCTGGATCGACACCTGCAGGATGTTCGACGCTTCCTGGTAGTTCGGCAGGGTCGGACGGGCGATCATCGCGGTGAAGGCGTTGCTTGCAGCCTTCATGAGATCCTCGCGGCCAGAGATGACCTCGGAATTCTCGAAAGAAGCCTTCCAGATCGGCAGGCTGCGCTCTGCGTGGCTGTTCTGCATCTCCGGCGAGGACATGTGCTGGACATACTTCCAGGCGATGTCGGCGTTGTCGGTGTTGGCGGTGACGCCGAGACCCATGGAGCCGTTCACGCCGGACGCTTCGGTGCGGTCTTTGACACCGAGCGGTGCCATGACGCCGACCTTGCCGCTGATGTCGGATTCCTTCGGATCGTTGGCGAGGTTGTACATATAAGGCCAGTTGAGGGCGAACGCGGCCTGGCCGCTCGAGAACACCCGGCGCACATCCTCTTCGAGGTATTCCGTCGAGTTCGGATTGGTGATGCCGTCGTCGAGCGTGGAGACCATGAACTTCAACGCTTCGAGGCCCCCATCCTCCTGGAAGACCGGAGCGCCGTCCTTGTCGAGGAACTTGCCGTCGAAGGCGTCGAGAAGCACGGTGTAGTCGCAGATCACGGCTTCCGCCTGCGCCCAGCTCCACACGATCGGGTATTCGACGATACCCTGCTCCTTCATCGCCTTGGCCTGCTCGACGAGCTCGCTCCAGGTCTGCGGAGCGTGATCGAAGCCGGCCTTCTCGACCATTTCCTTGTTGTAGAAGAAGAGCTTGGAGCTGTTCGTCCACGGCATGCCGTAATAGTGGCCGTTATATTCTACGGTCGTCCAGGCCCCGGGGAAAATCTCGTCTTTGACCTCGGCGGAGATGTTGTCCGTCTCATCGGCGAGGATGCCGCGCTTGGCATATTCCGCGGTCCAGATCACGTCGAAGAGGACGACGTCGTAACCCTGGCTGGAACTGCTGGCGAGGAGGGTCTTGTCGCGCAGGCCTTCGTAGGGGACGAACTCGAGATTGACTTTGACGTCGGGGTTCGCCTTCTCAAAGGCCTCTGTCATGCTGCGGACATCGGCCTCGTTGTAGGAAGCCTGCGACATGTAGAGAGCATTGATGGTCGTCTCCGCCGAGGCGGGGCCGGCCATGCCCAGGCCGAGCGATGATGCGACCAAGGCGGTGGCCGCACTGAGGCGTAAGATGTTCATGCACTTGGACTCCATTTCAGTTGCGGACAGTTCCAGCGACATCGAAACCGCAAGGATTAATAATTCAAATTGTTTTGCTAAATAGATCAAGGGCAAAATTGTCTGTCAACGGGCGCTAGCCTGGCCGGTCGCCCTTATTGCACTGCAAAAACCTGCCGATACGGCTTGAGTGGGCGCGCCTTGTGGGCGAGGGAGCGCGCCCTTTCGAGAGAGGTGCGAGCGCCTGTTCCGAGCTGCGGAAAGATCGGCACAGCGCCCCACTTCGGCGCTCAAAGCGCTCCGAAAAGGCCGGCTCCTGCGGCATTCTCCAGCTCTGGCCCGTCTTCCTTCGCAAGCGGATGCAGAAGGCGCGACATCGGCAGAGCTGCAGCTCCTGCCGCCGGCGTATCGAAGCGGACTTCGCCCTTGATGAGCCGCGCGCCTCGGGTCCCTGGATCCGCCGCGGAGCTCGGCAACAGTGGAAAAGTCTTCTCGACGAGGGCGGTCAGGATCGGGTCGGGAAGCAAGCCACCCACGACGATACCGCTCGGGTCGAAGAGATTCTCAAGCCCGTTGACAGCGATGCGCAGATAGTAGGCGGCGTCGTCGAGCCACTTTGCGAGCGCGTTATTGCCCGTCTGAAAGGCTTTCAGGAGCAGGTCGGGGCTTGCGCCCTGCCATTCGTTCTCTGTTTGAAGGATCGCCTCGTAGGCGCTGTGCAGCGAGACGTAGCGCTCCAGACAGCCCCGATTGCCGCAGGCGCAGGGCTTGCCGCCGGGATTGACGATGAGATGGCCGAGTTCCGCCGCTCTTTGCCGCACGCCGGTAAAGGGGCGTCCATCGATGACGATGCCGCCACCGAGGCCGAGGCCGAAATAGATGTAAATGAAGGTCGGATGGGTCTGGCCGAAGCCGTAGAGGCTTTCGCCGATCGCCGCGGCTGTCGCGTCGTTGTCCACAAAAACCGGCAGGTTGAGACGTTCGGAAAGCTCCTGGGCGAGCGGAAAATCGAGCCAACCTTCCATCGTGAGGGGGCCGCGCGATGCGAAGGTGCCGCTCTCGAAAAAGCCCGGCATCACCGCGCCGAGCCCGAGAAGGCGCCGCCGGATTTCGTCGTTTCCGTTGACCAGGCCATCGACGGCCCGCTCCACGAGAGGCAAGACCTCGCCCGGATTTTGGCGGGCGATCGGAAGCGCGGTGCGTGCAACGATGTGGCCCAGAACGTCGACGAGCAGGCCGACCAGTTGGTTCTGATCGAGGTGGATGCCGATCGTGTAGGCGCCTTCCTCGTCGACCACATATTCGGTGGCGGGCTGGCCCTTGCGGCCGAGGCGACGCCCGGTCTCCTTGATGAGGCCGAGTGCGATCAATTCCCCGGCGATGTTGGACGCGGTCTGCGAGGTGAGGCCCGTCATCCGGGCGATTTCTGAGCGCGACAGCGGGCCGTGTTTCAAAACCGCTTCAAACGCCACGCGGCGATTGCGTCTTCTCGCATGTTCGAGGTTTGTGCCCTGAAGCGACATCGCACTCCGTCTCTGTAAATGGTTGAGTTTTCCAAAACGTTTTGATTAATAGGGACCCATCACGTCAATCAACTTCCTCGATACGGACCCTCAGGCTGCGTTATGACCATGAAAATCAGTGACTTTATCGCCCAACAACCGGCGATGGTCGAGAAAGTCCTGTCCGACTTGCCGTCACAGATCGAAGCGGCGCTCCCGGAATCGGAGCCTGAACGCGTCATTTTGGTCGGCACCGGCAGTTCGATGAATGCGCTCCTTGCCGCCTCCGACAGCTTTTCCGGCCTCCCTGCCGAGCTTGCGTTGCGCAGCCCGCTGACCTTCCTGGCCGAGACTGGCGAGCGCCGGGTCGCCAAGAGCCTTGCCATCGTCTTGTCCCAGTCGGGCAACAGCAGCGATACGATCGCAGCGACGAAACAGGCCCGCAAAGAGGGCATGGATGTCATCGTGGTGACGGCCGGACGAGAGGCGCCGCTTGCCGCCTGTGATGTGAAGCTCGTCTGGCTTCCGGTCGAGGACGAGACCGTCGGGCCGAAGACCAAAGGCTACACGGCGAGCGTTCTGGCGCTTCGCTTGATCGGCATGGCGCTGAGCGGCAAGACGATGCCGACAGCGGCGCGTGGTTTCGTCGAGGGTTATGCACAGCTGATCGAGACGGCGCGCATCTGGTCGACCAACATGGCGCCGAAGCTCGCCGGTGCCGATGTGATCGCAGTGCTGGGGCAGGGACGGCATTACGGTTCTGCACTGGAGGGATCGTTGAAAGTGGCGGAAATGGCCGGCATTCCCTCCTTTGGCCTCGAAACCGAGGAGGCGAGCCACGGCCGTCTGCACGGCCTCACCAAGAAGAGCGTGACGATTGCGCTTGCTTCGAATGCGCACGAACTCGATCTGGCACGCCGTGTCGTGGCAGCGATGGCGCATTACGGCCTGACCGGCTTCATCTTCGATCTCACCGGCAAGGAGCCGGAGGGGATCGTCTGGCCGGCGTCGGAAGAGCCGACGCAAGGTCTCGATACCTTGAGCGCCGTCGTGCCGTTTCAGTGGCTCGCAGTCGATCTTGCCGCGGAACGCGGTCTCGTGCCGGAGGATATGCCTTATCCGGGCATGACGAAGCGGCTCGGCATCAAGGTCGGAGAGGCCGTTTGACGCCCGAATTCCTTTTTGCGGTCGATGTCGGCGGATCCTCGGTGAAGCTTGGCATCGTCGACGGCAACGGCGTCGTCGTCGCCAAGAGCGCACTTCCCTTTCGTTCGCTGGCAAGCTTCGAAGCCCTCGTGGAGGGGGCGGCCGAAAGCCTCGATGCCTTGGCGCGTACGGTCTCAGCTGCGCCCGAAGCGATCGGGATCGCAGCGCCGGGCTATGCCGATCCCGCCACCGGCCTGCCGCTCGACGGCACCGGAAATGTTCCGCTTCTTAAGGGCGGCTCGCTTGCGGCTGAGCTCGCCAGACGTCTGAACGTGCCCGCGGCAACGGACAACGACGCGATCTCTGCCACGCTCGGCGAATTGGAGTTCGGTGTCGGCAGGCGCGTTTCGAGCTTTGCCCTCATCACGGTGGGCACCGGTATTGGCGGCGCCCTCGTCATCGATCGGCGTATCGTGCGCGGCCGTGATGGCAAGCCGCCGGAATTCGGTGCCATGGTTTTGGAGCCGGGTCATCCGTATCAACGCTATGGTCTTCACGGTACGTTTGAGGATCTCGCCGGTGGCAAGGCCGTCATCGCCGCCTATGCCGCGGAGACCGGAGAAGCGGCCGAAGATCTCAACATGAGCCTTTTACGCGAACGCGCTCTGGCCGGTGATGCACGAGCCGACGCGGCGTTCGAGACGATGGGGCGCTACATCGCCCAGGCATTCGGGACGATGATCAATCTCACCGCCATCGAGCTTTGCGTCGTCGGCGGGGGCATTTCGCTCGCCGGAGGCTTTCTGCTGGACCGTATCCGTCGCCACCTTCGGGCAAACACCTGGCCGTATCTGTTTGATGATGCCCGGATCTTGGCGACCGAGCATGGTAACGATTCCGGCCTCATCGGAGCTGCGGCCATGGTGCGCCGCCGTCTCAATCCTGTGGCGGGCGAGAACGTCCCCGTCATCAAACCATCGGCATTCGGTTGAACGAGGTGACCGCCATGGCCCGAGAGCTGCAAGTTGAACTTCGAGGCGTGCGTAAGAAGTTCGGGGCCGCGGAGGTGATCCGCGGTGTCGACCTTGGTGTCGAGCCCGGAGAATTCGTCGTCTTCGTCGGACCGTCTGGATGCGGGAAGTCGACGCTCCTGCGCTTGATTGCGGGGCTGGAGGAGATCACCTCCGGCGACCTTTTGATCGAGGGACGTTCGGTGAAGGATTTGTCGCCTGCCAAGCGTGGCATCTCGATGGTGTTCCAGTCCTACGCGCTCTATCCGCATCTGACCGTGGAAGAGAATATGGGCTTCGGCCTGAAGCAGGCGAAGGTCGAGAAGTCGGAGATCAAGCGGCAGGTCGCGGAAGCGGCGGAAATGTTGCGCCTGTCGGAGCTTCTCCAGCGCAAGCCGCGGCAATTGTCCGGCGGACAACGCCAGCGCGTCGCCATCGGTCGTGCGATCGTGCGCGATCCGAAGGTCTTCCTGTTCGACGAGCCTTTGTCCAACCTCGACGCAGCTCTGCGCGCCCAGATGCGCATCGAGATCGCGCGCCTGCATCGCGACATGGACGCCACGATGATCTACGTCACGCACGATCAGACCGAGGCGATGACGCTGGCCGACCGCATCGTGGTGTTGAACGAGGGGCTCATCGAGCAGGTGGGCACGCCGCTCGAACTCTATGGCAAGCCGAAGACCCGTTTCGTGGCGAGCTTCATCGGCAGCCCGCAGATGAACTTCCTGCCGGTGCGCGTCGCCGGAGCGTCGGAGGGAGGCCCTTGCCTCAAGCTCCCGAACGGGGTCGAAATGGCTTTTCCGGAAGCGCCGGCGGCGGCGATCGATCGGGAGGATGTCGTGCTCGGCATCCGCCCGCATGAGATCAAGTTCAGCCGCGAGAAAACCGAAGGTATTGCGGCCGAGATCGTCGTCGTCGAGACTTTCGGCAACCACACGCTTCTCTATGCCAATATCGGCGAGGATGATCTCGTGACCGTCGAGACGGCTGGGATCAGCGATGTGACGACGGGCGAGCGCGTTTGGCTGAGTTTCGATCCCGCCCATTGCCATTTCTTCGACGGGGATGGTCAGGCTCTATAGTTCGGGCCGAGGCTTTGACGGCATCGGCCACCCCCGTGCTCGAAGGGGTGGCCCGGAGGAGGCGACCCCGAGGAGGTTGCTGGACGGCACACGGGCAGTCCGCCTCTGTTGCAGAAATCCTGTACTGAAAGGCGCTATCCGTCTCGCGGGGTGGTGCCGCTGAGGCCAGGCGAAGAGGGTGTCGAGGCCCGGCAACGTGCGGCATTATGGCCGGATCGGGGCGCGAGCGCCTGTAGAAATCGTCATACATCGAAGTATTATTCTCCAATTCCGATGTAAATATTACGAATATTGGAGCTTCGAATGGCCGTTTTATGGCAGATAGCAACCTGCGCGCGCTAAAAATAAACCGAAGATAGAATTTTCTCCTATTGCCGGTGGGTAACGAAAGCGTTAGCGGCCCTGCCGACTTGACATAAGCCGCCGTTGGCGCCAGTAAAAGCCTGTTACCGGTTTCCGAGCGTGAGAGCGCGAGGATGAAAAGGGAATACGGTGAGGCGTACCCAAAAGGGGCCGAAACCGTAGCTGCCCCCGCAACTGTGAGCGGAGAGCAGGGCTGGGAGTGCCACTGGCGCGTGAGCGCTGGGAAGGTAGCCCTTGCTTGGTGCCGCGAGCCAGGAGACCTGCCGGTGATGTGCGTCGGGCTGTGTGGGCTGTCGGCGTACAACGAGGGATGTCGGGGTCTGCATCCAGCGACGAAAATCACGGCGGGCAGCGCTTGCGCTTGCTTGTCATCTTTCGGCGTTGGGCAGGTCGGTCATCCTGATGGAAGAGCATTTCCCAACTCATAAGTGGCGGATCCAGGACTTCGTCGACGTTCCGACGTTGCAGCGGATCCAGGACACTTTTGCCAAGGCCATGGATATGGCCGCGGTGACGGTTGATCGCGACGGGGTGCCCGTCACCAAAGCGAGCAATTTCCAGCCTGTGTGTCGTTTGATGCGCTCCACCCCCGAAGGGTTGCGGCGTTGTCATGCATGCGATGCCTGCGGGGGGCTCGCCGCCTACCGCTCAGGCCGGCCGGCGACTTATGTCTGCCATGCCGGGCTCGTCGACGTCGCCGCGCCGATCATCATCGAGGATGAATATCTCGGCTGCCTCTTGTGCGGCCAGGTGATGCTCGAAGACGAGCGCGAGCGCACGATCAGCAACGTGCTCGACCGAAACCATTCTCTCGGCATTGCTCCGGCAGAGCTTGAGGAAGCCGTCTATGCCATGCCGGCGGCCGATCGAGATCGCCTCGATTCCGCCGTCGAGATGCTGATGCTGGCGGCGAGCCACATCATCGAGATTGGCAAGACGAACCTGATCCAGGCGCGCCTCCTCAAAGAGGTGAAAGCCAAAGCCGCCACGGAAAAGGCGCTGCAGGATGCCCAGTTGCGGGCGTTGCAGGCGCGCGTCAATCCGCATTTCCTGTTCAATTCGTTGACGCTCATTGGCTACACGGCCTTCGAGGAGAAGGCGGTGAAGACCGAGGAAGTCGCTTACATGCTGAGCGACATCCTCCGCTACAGCCTGCGCAATCTCGCCACTTCGGTGCCGCTCAGCGAAGAATTCGACATGATCGAACGCTGCTTGCGCCTCCACCAGCTTCGCTTCGGCGACCACCTGAGCATCGAAGTCGATCTCGACGAAAGCCTGCGCAATTGGCCGGTCCCGTGCATGGTTCTGCAGCCGCTTGCCGAGAATGCCATCGTGCACGGGGTGGAAGCGCTCTCGCGGCCGGTTCGCGTGCGCGTCTCGGCGCGGAGGGTGGACGATCGCGGCTTGATCGAGGTCTATGACAACGGCGCGGGGATGAGCGAGGCTCAGGTCGCCGCGCTCAACAACGATCGTTGTGTCCTGCAGCAGGCGGAGCGCAGCCGCGCGGCTCTCGGACTGCAAAGTGTCATCACCCGGCTCGACAGCGAGTACGGCAACGACTTCGATCTCAAAGTAACAAGCAGATTGAATGAGGGAACCCGAATTGAGCTTTCCTGGCCACTCGGCGACTATGCGCAGCTTGAAAATGCTTGAGCTCGCACGCACTGAGCGTTTTGCGTCCATGTTTCAAGGCGCTTTTCAGCAGGAGTCCTCGGTTCGGCCCGGCCTCCTGGTGGCCGACGACACGCCCATCATTCGCTCGACGGTCAGCCGCGTCGTGGCGGCTGAGGCGCTCGACTTCGCCAATGTCTGGGAGGCCAAGAACGGCTCCGAGGCGGTGGAGCTGGCGCGGCGCGAGCGGCCAGAACTCATTCTGATCGACATCAAGATGCCCGGCGTGGACGGGTTGGAAGCGGCCGCGATCATCAAGGCCGAGCTGCCGCGCACCCGGCTCATCTTCCTCACGGCTTATGATGAATTTGCCTATGTGCAACGCGCTCTCAAGATCGGTGCGCTCGACTATCTTTTGAAGCCGATCCGTCCGGCGAAGCTTGGCGAATTGTTGCGGAAGCTCCACGGTGAGATTTGCACGGAACTGAGTGCATCCTCGTCCGCCGCCGATGCGGAGATCGCGCGGGACGTGACGTCGGCTGCCACGCCCTGTGCGCCGGAGAGAGATCCGGTCAAGCGTGCGATCGCCTTCATTTCCGAAAACTATGCCGATGAAAACATGTCGCTCTCGGCTGTCGCCAACGTCGCGCATCTCAGCCCGTCGCACCTTGCGCACCGTTTTCGCGAATGTGTCGGCATCAGCTACAAGCAGTTTCTCACCGAGAAGCGCATCGAGGCGGCCAAAGATCTGCTCTTGACGACCGACACGACCAACGAAGCGGTCGCCGAGCAGGTCGGCTATGCCAACGTCACCAATTTCTATCGCCTGTTCCAGCGCGAGACGGGGATGACGCCGGCGCAGTTCCGCCGAAGCGAGAAGGAGCCGGCGTCCGACGCGCAGTGATCGCGGGGCCGCCTATTTTTGAAGCGGCGCGCTTTTTTTGTCTTCGCGATCATGCATGGCGATGCCAATCGGCGTCACGAACATCGGGTGAGACGGCAGCTTCGTCGGGATTCCGGTCATCTCGGCCACGATGTCGGCCATGCCGGGCATCCCGCTCGTGCCGCCCACCAGATGGATGGTCTTGACGTCGTAAGGGGCGATGTGGCGGGCAACGATGCTGCCGACCTTCTGCATCACCGGTCTGACCAGCGGATAGAGTGAACGGGCCCTTTTCGGGTCTTTCTTGATGTCCTCCGCTTCCTCGAAGGAAACGCCGAGAGCGCCTGAGATCACCAGCGTGAACTGGGTCCCGCCGGTCGCCTCGTCGGCGGTGTAGACGACTTCGCCATCCTTGAAGATCGCAACGCCCGTCGTGCCGCCGCCGACGTCGACCACCGCCCCGTCCTTGATCTGCAGGAGGGCATTGGCCGCTGTCGGCTCATCGACGAAATGCTCGCATTCGAGCCCCGCACCGATGACGACATTCTGCGTTGCCTTCACCTCCGCCGGCGCAACGCCGGGAGGGTAGGAGGTCGCCGCACTCTCGAGCGCGAAGCCGAGATCCGCCTCCACCTCAGCCTTCATGCGTGAAAGGATCTGCATGGCGCCGATGAAATCCACCACGAGGCCGTCCCGCACGATCTGCGCGAACTGATACCGCCCGGCGAGAGGCTGTCCGTCCTCGTCGAGGACGACGAGAACGGTGTAGGCCGTGCCGAGATCGACCCCGACATGGACGCGGCCCTTGTACCCCTGTCGGGCCGGCGTCTTGTTGAAGACGCTGACCGCACGGGCGAGGATGTCATCGGCGTGGCTGTTCATCGTTTCTGCCTCACGCGGCTTCCGCTCGGGTCTTTTCGGTCAGGCGGAGTGTGTCGATGGCGATCATCTTTTCCTCGTCGGTCGGGACGACCATTGCCGCCGTCCTGGAATCGCGGGTGCTGATCCGCCCGTCGTCGCCCGGCGCCTCGTTGGCGTCGCTATCGATGGCAATGCCGAGAAAGCCGAGCTTCTCGCAGATTCGCGCCCGCATCGAGGGGCTGTTCTCGCCGATGCCTGCGGTGAAGACCAGCGCATCGAGCCCGCCCAAGGCGGCCGCATAGGATCCGATATATTTCCGCGTCATGTAGGCGAACATCTCGAGCGCGAGCTCGCAACGGTCGCAGCCACCCTCGGCGCGTTCCTCCACTTCCCGCATATCGTTGCTGATGCCCGAGACGCCGAGGAGGCCGCTCCTTTTGTAGAGCATGGCCTCGATATCGCCGAGGCTCATGCCGAGTTGCTTGTTGAGATAGAAAATCAGCCCCGGATCGACGTCGCCGGAGCGTGTGCCCATCATCACGCCGGAAAACGTGGCGAAACCGATGCTCGTATCGATCGAGCGTCCGTTCTCGATCGCGTCGATCGTGACGCCGTTGCCGAGATGGCAGATGACCATTTTGAGCTCATCCACCGGTTTGCCGAGCATGTCCGCCGCCTTCTGATTGACGAAGCGGCACGACGTTCCGTGGAAGCCGTAGCGACGAATCCGGTGCTCGCTATAGAGCTCGTAGGGCAGGGCGTAGACATGCGCATATTCGGGCATGGTCTGGTGGAAGGCGGTGTCGAAGACGACGACCTGCGGTACGTCCGGCAGCAACTTGCGCGCCTCCACGATGCCGACGAGATTCGGCGGGTTGTGAAGCGGGGCGAGTGGGACACACTCTTCCAGCTTGGCGATGACTTCGTCATTGATCACCGACGATTTGACGAAGGTGTCGGCGCCGTGAACCGCGCGGTGGCCGACCGCCGTGACCTCGCTGATGTCGTCGATGACCCCGACCTCAGGATCGAGCAGGAGGTCGATCATGGCCGTGAAGGCCGTGTGATGGTCGGGCACGGGCATCACGCGGACATGTTTCGATCCGTGAGCGGTATATTCGATCCGTGAGCCCTCTTCGCCGATCCTGCTGACGAGACCTTTGGCGGTGACGACCGCAAGATCGGTCGTGTAGAGCTGGTATTTCAGCGTCGAGCTGCCGCAATTGATAACCAAAATCACCGGTGAACACTCCGCAAGCATGGCCGCACTGCCTCTGCGAGGCGTGGGGCGCCGGTTTTCGTTGAGCCGTGCCGCATCGCGGCCGTTGGCGAGGGATGTCAGAGGCTGGCCAGGACGCGCCCCACGATCTGGCGAATGAATTCGTTGTCGTTGGAAACGTCGCTGCCAGCTTTCTTGGCCGCATCGGTGGAGAGGACGACCTTGATTGCCTGCTCCTCGGCCGCGTTCTTGAAGATCTCGTAGGCGTCGAGGATCTCGTTGATGTGGAAGTGGTGAGAGACGAGGCTCGTCGGGTCGAGCCTCCCCGCCTGGACCATCTTCAAAAGGACCGGCACCGTGCTGTTGTCGACGACGCCCATGCGCAGCGTGATGTTGCGCGTCCAAAGCGTTTCGGCGTGCAGTTCGGTGCTCTTGTGGAAGATGCCGATATTGGCCATGCGGCCGCCTGCGGCGAGGATCTCCTGCGCCAGCTGGAAGGTCGTCGGATTGCCGATCACCTCGATGACCGCGTCCGCGCCGCGCCCTTCGGTGAGCGCCATAACCTTCTCGCGCGCCTTGCCGTCCTTGTTGTTGATGATGTCCGTGGCGCCGATTTCGAGAGCCTTGGCCAGGCGATTGTCGTCCAGGTCGATGGCGATGATCCGGGCCGGCGAGTAGAATTCCGCGGCGAGGATGGTCGCCAGTCCGACGGGGCCCGCACCGATGACGACGAGCGCGTCGCCGAGGCCCACCTCCGCGCGTTTGACACCGACTTCGAGGCCGGTCGGCAGAATGTCGGCCAGCATCAAAGCGGCTTCTTCGTCGACCCCGTCCGGAATGCGAAAGAGGCTCGAATCGGCAAGCGGGATGCGCGCGTATTCGGCCTGCACACCGTCGATCGTGTTGCCGAGCAGCCAGCCGCCGCGTTCGCAGCTCGAGTGAAGCCCCCTGCGGCAAGGCTCGCAACGCCCGCAGGACGTGTTGCAGGGAATGATGACGTGATCGCCGACCTTGAGGTCCTGAACAGCGGCCCCGACCTCGGTGATGTAGCCGGTGGCCTCATGGCCAATCGTGCGGCCAGGCTGAACGGTGGGCACGCCGCCGCGCAGAATCGCAAGGTCGGTGCCGCAAAGCGTCGTCTTGCTGATCCGGACAACGACGTCCGCCGGGTGCTCGATCTTCGGGAGGGGTTTGTCTTCCCAGGAGATCTTTCCAGAGCCGTAATAGACTAAAGCTTTCACAGTAGACGCTCCAGATGGGCCCATTTGTTCGCGGCTCGGCGCAGGTTCCACGGATCGCGCCGCGCATTGTCCGGCCTATAACAAAACCGGCAGCTATCTCTGGTTGTATTGCTGGGGCAGAAAATATCATCGGCCATTGCTGGCGTAATCGGCACCCTCACGCACAACACAACTGGCGGCCGCAAACCCTTATGAATGCGACAGAACCGGCTTTCTTAGCTGGTACTTTCTTATGGGGCGGGAGAGGGCGCGGCAATGCAATTAGTCGCTATGGTTGTGCACTTTTCGGCTGAGTTCGTACACGATCGAACGGAACAAAAGCCGATTTGTGGAGTGCATCCGCCGGTCCGTGCATTGAAGGCGTGACCCCCGCCGTCTAAAACCGCGACTGTCTTAAAAGGAAGAACAACTAAGCATGTCGCGGACGCAGTTCGACCAGGAAGAAGTATCGACACGTATTATTCAAGAATACGTGCCTGGCCGACAGGTAACGATTGCTCATATTATCGCAAATCCGGACGCCGCTTTGTGTCAAAGGGTCGGCCTGGAGGATGCGGAAGCGGTCGGAATCCTAACCGTGACGCCGGGCGAGGGCACGATCATAGCGGGCGATCTGGCGATGAAGGCGGCTGATATCAGCATCGGTTTCCTGGACCGCTTCAGTGGCACGCTGGTGGTGTGCGGCAGTCTGGACAGCGTCGAGGTCGCCGTCGAGGCGGCCAATCGTGGGCTCCAAAGTGTCCTCGGCTTCTTCCCGGCCAAGGTCACACGGACATGAGGCGGGGCGGAGTAGCAATGGCTGCAGCGGAAACTCCCTCCGAGCGTCGCTTCATGGTGCTCGGCTCCGTCGGTTTCGGCAAGACGACCCTGCTGCGCGCTCTTGAGGGTGCGGGCGAGGCTGCGCGCAAGACCCAGATGGTCGACTACGCCGGCTGGGGCATCGACACCCCCGGGGAATATTCCGAGATGGGGATGTTCCGGAACCATCTGATCACGACGGCGAACGACGCGGCCGTGCTCCTGGTGATCCAGGATGCGACGCGGGCGCGCTCCAGCTTTCCGCCTGGGTTCTTCCTGATGTTTTCCCAGACCGTCATCGGCCTGGTCACAAAGATTGATCGTCCCGACGCCGACATCGCTCATGCCTCACGGCTGCTTCGCGATGCCGGGGTGCGTGGGGACATCTACCCCGTCTCTGCGGTTGAAGGCACCGGCATTGAGGAATTGCGCCAACGTCTTCTTGCCCTGGGACTGGTTCACCACAGCGCTTCTAACACAGAGGAGTGAAGCAACATGGCAAATACACCGGGTGAAGCCCTTGGCCTGCTGGAGACGAAGGGTCTTGTCGCGATGGTCGAGGCGGCCGACGCGATGGTCAAAGCGGCCAACGTCACGCTGATTGGCACGGAGAAGATCGGCTCTGGTCTCGTGACCGTCATGGTCCGTGGCGATGTCGGCGCCGTGAAGGCCGCCACCGATGCCGGTGCCGCTGCGGCCCAGCGCGTCGGTGAGGTGGTTTCGGTCCACGTCATTCCGCGGCCGCACATGGATACGGAAAAGCTGCTGCCGAAGCTTCCGGGCGCCGCCAGCTGATCTGTACGCACTAGTCATTAAAGGATGACACGCCATGGACGATAAACTCCTCGACCAGATGGTGCAGCAGGTGATGCAGAAGATCGGCGGCAACGCCGGTGCTGCTCCGGCTGCTCCGGCTGCGTCGCAGCCCGCCACCAAGCATCCCGGCCTGACGGAATTCGTCGGGACTGCGGTGGGCGATTCGATCGGCATCGTGATCGCCAATCTCGATCCGAAGCTGCACGAAATGCTGGGCTACGATCCGAAGTACCGCTCGATCGGCATCCTGAGCTCACGCACGGGCGCCGGCCCCCACATCCTCGCCGTCGACGAGGCCGTGAAGGCCACCAACACCGAAGTCATCTCGATCGAGCTTGCTCGCGACACGAAGGGTGGGGCGGGCCACGGCTCCCTGATCATCCTCGGCGCCGAAGAGGTGTCTGATGCCCGTCGTGGCATCGAGGTTGCCCTTAAGGATCTGCAGCGCACGTTCGGCGACGTCTATGCGAATGACGCCGGCCACATCGAGCTGCAGTACACGGCACGTGCCAGCTACGCCTGCAATAAGGCCTTCGGTGCCCCGATCGGGCGCGCGTTCGGTCTTTGCGTCGGTGCTCCCGCCGGTATCGGTGTCGAGATGGTCGATGCCGCTGTGAAGTCGGCAGACGTCGATCTTCTGGGCATTTCTTCGCCGGCCAAGGGCACGTCTTTCTCGAACGAGGTCATCGGCTTCTTCAGCGGTGATGCCGGCGCGGTCCGCCAGGCGGTCGTCACGGCGCGCGAGATCGGCGTGAAGCTCCTCGGAACGCTTGGCTCGGAGCCGAAGACGGACGGAACTCCGTACATCTGATCGAGAGCCAGCCTTAGCGAGGAATAAAAGTATGGCCAAAAGGCATAAAAGATTTGAGGCTCTGGAGAAGCGGCCCGTCAACCAAGACGGGTATGTGACGGAATGGCCCGAAGTCGGCATGATTGCCATGGGCAGCCCGAACGATCCGAAGCCGAGCATCAAAATCAAGGACGGTGTGATCGTCGAGATGGACGGTCGCACGCGTGACGAGTTCGACTTCAACGAGCTCTTCATCGCCAAATATGGCATCAACACCAAGGTCGCCGAAGAGATGATGGCGATGTCGGCTGTTGATATCGCCAGGATGATCGTCGACATCAACGTGCCGCGCGAGAAGGTCGTTCGCGTCTTCTCGGGTCTCACGCCTGCCAAGATCGCAGCGGTGATCGACGAGCTCAACGTCGTCGAGATGATGATGGGTGTGCAGAAAATGCGTGCCCGCCGCACCCCGGCGAACCAGGCTCACGTGACCAACACCCAGGACAATCCCGTCCTGATGGCGGCCGACGCGGCCGAGGCGACCTGCTACGGCTTCGCCGAGATCGAGACGACCGTTGCGGTGTTCAACTATGGCCCGTTCAACGCGCTTGCGCTTCTGATCGGTGGCCAGGTCGGCCGTCCGGGCGTCCTCTGGCAGGACTCTCTGGAGGAATCGATCGAGCTCGAGCTCGGCATGCGCGGTCTGACCGCCTATGCGGAAACGGTCTCGGTCTACGGCACGGAGCGGGTGTTCATCGACGGCGACGACACGCCGTGGTCGAAGGGCTTCCTGGCCTCTGCCTACGCCTCACGCGGCATCAAGATGCGCTTCACCTCCGGTACCGGTTCGGAAGTGCAGATGGGTTACGCCGAAGGCAAGTCGATGCTGTACTTGGAGATCAAGTGCATCATGCTGACCAAGGCGGCCGGCGTGCAGGGCCTGCAGAACGGCTCCATCTCGTGCATCGGCGTTCCGGCCGGCGTCCCGGGTGGTATCCGTGCTGTCCTCGGTGAGAACCTCGTCACGGCGTGCCTCGACCTCGAGAACGCGTCGGGCAACGACCAGACCTTCTCGCATTCCGACATGCGTCGGACGGCCCGCCTGCTGATGCAGTTCCTTCCGGGAACCGACTTCATCACCTCTGGCTATTCGGCCACGCCGAACAAGGACAACATGTTCGCCGGTTCCAATGTCGACATCGACGACATTGACGATTGGCTGATCATTCAGCGCGACCTCAAGGTCGATGCTGGTCTCGTCCCGAGTTCGGAAGAGAAGATCGTGGAAGTCCGCAACAAGGCCGCCCGCGCCATGCAGGCTGTCTTCACGGAACTCGGTCTGCCGGCGATCACCGACGAGGAAGTCGAAGCCGCGACCTACGCCCATTCGAGCGACGACATGCCGCCGCGCGATAAGGTGCGGGACACCAAGGCTGCGCAGGACATCCTGAAGCGGGGCATCACCGGTCTCGATGTGATCAAGGCTCTTGCCAAGCAAGGCTTTGCGGATGTGGCGAACTCCGTTCTGTCCATCCAGAAGCAGCGCGTGGCGGGCGACTACCTGCACACTTCGACGATCTTCGACACCGACTTCAACCCGATCGCTGCCGTCAATGACCTGAACGATTACCAGGGCCCTGGCACTGGATATCGGGCCGAAGGCGAGCGCTGGAAACAGTTGCAGACGATCCGTCAGGCCATTCGGCCTGAAGATCTCTAAGCCGCGGTCAGGAGATAGACAGAAATGGCACAGATCACAGAAGCAGCTGTCCGTGACGCGGTTCGGGAAGTCCTGGCCCAGATGCAGCTGGCGGAAGACAAGAGTGCGAAAAGCACTCCGGTTTCCGCCTTTGCACCGGTCGACAACTCCGCCGCCAAGATGACACTGCGTGAGGTCGGCTCTGCCAAGCAGGGTACGGAGCCGAACGAAGTCGTCGTGGCTCTTGCCCCGGCCTTCGGCGACAAGCTGAAGGAACAGACGATCACTGGCATCCCCCACGCCAAGGTGTTGCGCGAAATTCTCGCCGGCATCGAGGAAGAGGGCTGCAAGGGACGCGTCATCCGGGTCAAGCACACCTCCGACGTCGCTTTCGCCGGCAATGTCGGTGCGAAGCTCGCCGGTTCGGGCATCGCCATCGGCATCCAGTCGCGGGGCACTTCGGTCATCCACCAGCGAGACCTGTTCCCGCTCCAGAACCTGGAGCTGTTCCCGCAGGCGCCGGTGCTCGACCTTGAAACCTACCGCTCAATCGGCCGCAACGCTGCGCGCTACGCGAAGGGCGAGACGCCCGATCCCGTGCGCCAGAAGAACGACCAGATGGCCCGGCCGAAATACCAGGCCATCGCAGCGGTCCTCCACATCCGTGAAACCAGCTTCGTCGATCGCAATGCGAAGCCGGTCGATCTGGAAGTGAAGTTCAGCTGAGCGGACAGGGAGAAAAACAATGTCACAGCAAGACCTGATCAACTCCATTGTTCGCGAAGTGCTCGCGGAGCTGGGCAACGGCGGTTCCGCCGCTGCCCCCAGCAAAGCATCGGCAAGCGGAAAGCTCGACCACACGAAGGACTATCCGCTCGCCAAGCATCGCCCCGAGCTGGTCAAGACGCCAGGCGGCAAGTCGCTCGAGGACATCACTCTTGAGGATGTGCTCAACGGCAAGATCGGCCCGAACGACATCCGCATCACGGCTGATACTCTGGAATACCAGGCTCAGATTGGTGAGAGCGTCGGTCGCCCGCAGTTTGCGGCGAACCTTCGGCGCGCTGCCGAGATGACCCGGGTTCCCGACGACCGGATCCTGCAGATGTACAACGCTCTGCGTCCGAACCGTTCGACGAAAGCCGAACTGCTGGCGATCGCGGACGAGTTGGAAAGCAAGTTCAACGCAAACATTTGCGCGGACTTCGTTCGTGAGGCGGCCGACGTTTACGAGCGTCGCGACGTCCTCCGTAAGGACTGACGAAAACGGACCGACCAAACTCCTGCACGTTGCTCCCCCTTGGAGTTTGGTTCTCTGCGAAACGGCGGGTGTACCCCCAATTGGCCCGCCGTTTCGCACCTTCCTCAAAGCAAACCTATTGGAAGAAAAATGAAGGTCGCGGGCGTCGATATCGGAAACTCGACCACGGAAGTTGCCCTCGCCGAATTGGGCGCACCAGGTGGAGTGCCGAATTTCCTGGCCTCCAGCCGCATGCCGACGACGGGCATCAAAGGCACCCTGGCGAACGTGCCGGGTGTGGTGCGGGCGCTCGAGACGGCTGTGCAGCAGGCTGGGCTCGCTCTGGGCGACATCGACCTCGTTCTTCTGAATGAAGCGACCCCGGTGATCGGCGATATCGCCATGGAAACGATCACCGAGACGATCATCACCGAATCCTCGATGATCGGTCACAATCCGAATTCTCCCGGCGGGCTCGGCATCGGTGTCGGCGTCACGCACGACATCAGTGAGCTTGAGACAGCCCCGAAAGACGAGGCGATCATCGCCGTCGTCCCGAAGACCTACGATTTCACCCGCGCCGCACAGATGCTGGCGGCGGCCCTCGAGCGCGGCGTCGACGTGACGGCTGCGATCGTGCAGGGCGACGACGGCGTTCTGATCGCCAACCGCCTTCCGAAGAAGTTGCCGATCGTCGATGAGGTGAAGCTCATCGATCAGGTGCCGCTCGGCATGCTCGCGGCTGTCGAAGTGGCCGATCATGGCCAGGCGATCCAGCAGCTCAGCAATCCGTACGGCATTGCGACGCTCTTCAAGCTGACGCCGCAAGAAACGACGATGATCATTCCGATCGCCAAGGCCCTCATCGGCCTGCGCTCGGCCGTGGTCATCCGCACCCCCGCCGGCGACGTTCAGACGCGGCACATCCCGGCCGGCTCTCTGAAGCTGATCGGCGAGCGGCGCACGGTCGACGCGCCGATGGATTCCGGCGCTGACGCGATCATGGATGCGCTCGCCCAGGCCTTTCCGCTCAAGGATGTGGAAGGCGAATCCGGCACCAATGTCGGCGGCATGGTGGCGCGTGTGCGCCAGACCATGAGCAACATGACGAAGAAGCCGGCGTCGGAGGTGCATATCCGCGACGTGCTGGCGGTCGATTGCCTCGTGCCGCAGCGGGTTTCGGGTGGCCTCGCCCAGGAATTCTCGATGGAGAATGCCGTTGGGCTTGCGGCCATGGTCAACACTGACAAGCTTCTGATGGAGCAGCTTGCCGAAGGTCTGCACAAAGAGCTCGGCATCCAGGTGCAGCTCGGTGGTGTCGAGGCGAATATGGCGATCCTCGGCACGCTCACCACGCCGGGTCTCGACACGCCTTTGGCGATCCTCGACCTCGGTGCCGGCTCGACCGACGCCGCCATCCTCGAAAAGGATCGTGACGTGCGCTCGGTCCATCTTGCCGGCGCCGGCGATATGGTGACGCTCCTCATCCAGCGTGAGCTCGATCTGCCGGGAGGCAACGAGACGGATGTCGCCGAGCAGATCAAGCGCTTCCCGCTGGTGCGTGTGGAAAGTCTGTTCCACGTCCGCCACGAGGACAACACCGTGCGCTTCTTCGAGGAGCCGCTCGATCCGAAGCTCTTCGGCCGTGTCGCCCTGATCACCCCGGACGGGCTCTCGCCGATCCCGACGCACCACACGCTGGACCGCATCCGCGAGGTGCGCCGCGAGGCCAAACGCCGCGTCTTCGTGCGCAATGCCATGCGGGCACTCTCCGCGGTCGCGCCGGCCGGCAACATCCGTGAGATCCAGTTCGTCGCCGTCGTTGGCGGTTCGGGGCTCGACTTCGAAGTCGCTCGGATGCTGACCGATCAGCTCGCCCATTACGGCACGGTGATCGGCACCGCCAATATCCGCGGCGCTCTCGGCCCGGTGAATGCCGTGGCGACCGGCCTCGTCCTCAGCCATGCGCGGCGTCAGGGAGCGGTCTGAGCTATGGCCGAGAAGTCCGAACGTCCCACCATCAACGTCGCGGTCGTCCGCGGAGCAACGCCGTCGCTTTACGAATGGGTGTTGATCGGCGCTGAGGAAGAAGGCGTCCCGACCAAGCTGGCCGAGGCGGCTGCCGGTGATGTCGTGGATGCGGCGTATGCGGCCGCGATCAGTTCGCGGATCGATATCGGTGTCGCGATCGGCACTGACGCGATCGTTCTGCACGAACGGCACATGCCTCCGCAAAAGCCGGTGCTGACGATCCCGTATGAAGGCAAAGCCGAAGCCGTGTGTCGCCGGGCCGGCGCCAATGCCGCCCGCATGGTGGCGCGCCTTCCGCTGCTTTTCGAAGACGCGGTCGAGGATGTCGACGAGCGCGTTCGGCCGGCCTCCGAACGACGCGCCGCAGCACAATCGGCTGCATCCGTTCCGGCTAAGACTGCCGCCGCCCTTCGGGACGGCAACGGCGGGGGCGTCCCGACACAAAGCCAGGCGCGCGCCGAAGGCGGTGCCGGGCGCAACTGCACAAATCAACAAGCGGCTGAGACAGCAAGACGGCCGGCCGGCGAGGCCTCCCCCGAGCTTGCTCTGAGCGAGGCCGACATACGCAAGATCGTCAAGATCGTCGTGGCGATCATCAAAGAACGAGGAACACAATGGCGCTGAAGGCTCTGGGATTGATCGAGGCCATTGGCCTGCCGACTGCGATCGCAGCGGCGGACGCGGCGGTGAAATCCGCCAATGTCGTGCTGCTCGGCTCCGAGACCGCGAAAGGCGGTGGACGTATCACCATCAAGCTCGCTGGAGACGTCGGTGCGATCCGCGCCGCGGTGGCGGCGGGAACGGCCGCTGGTGCCAAGGTCGGGCGGATCGATGGTCAGCTGATCATTCCGCGCCCGCACGACACGCTCGAAAGCCTGATCCTGCAGGCCGGCGGCAAGCCGAAGTCGGAGGCGCCAAGCGAGGCTGCTTCTGCGACGCCGGCGGCAGAGCCCGCGGCCTCTGAAGCTGCGCCGGAAGAGGCGAGCTCCGAAGCCGCCGGTTCCGAGGACAGCGCCGATGGCGAAAGCGACGCCGAAGACGACCAACCCAAGGCTTCGGAGGTGACCGCGCCGGTTGCTGAAGAAGCCCCCGAGGTCGAGACGTCCGCCGCAGCCGATGCAGCCCCGCAAGAGGAAGCCCCGTCCGAGGCAGCGGCCGATAGCAACGATGAAGCGTCCGACGAAGCAGGTGATGAAGACGCTGATGACACCTCGGATGGCGAGACGGGCGAGACGAATGCGACCGGTGAGCACGCGGCCTCAAATGGCCGGCCCCGCAAGGGACGGCGCTCCAGAAGAAAATACTGACGGTCGGTGAAGACCGGGTCGCCGACGATTGGAACGGACGAAGAAGACCGCGCCGAAGGCGCGACTGAGGAGTAACTCGATGGAAATCACCGCCGAAACGATCGAAGGGGTCACCAAAGAAGTGGTCCGGCGTCTTTCGCAAGCGGGAGCGGGCGCGGCTAAGACGACGGCGAGTGCACCACCGGCTGCGGCCAAGACCGAGGTGGCGCCGCCCAAGCCTGAGGCTGCCCAGAGCGAAGTGCCGACGAAGCCGGTCATTCGCAACGGCAATCTGGAACTGCCGGTCTACACCGGCGTCTCCGTCCGCCACATCCATCTCTGCGACGAACACGTGAAGGTGCTCTTCGGTGAAGGCTACGACCTGCAGGTCTACAACGAGCTTTATCAGAAGGGCTATTTCGCCGCGAAAGAGCAGCTGATCGTCGTCGGTCCGAAGCGGGCGATCGAAAAGGTTCGCGTTCTCGGCCCGACCCGGGCGTTCTCGCAGGTCGAACTGGCGCAGACGGATGCCACCAACATCGGCCTGAAGCTGCCGGTGCGCACCGAAGGCAGCGAAGAGGGCACGCAGCCCGTCACCCTCGTCGGGCCGCGGGGCACCGTGCGCTTGCCGGGCGGCAAGGGCGGCGGTGCCTTCCAGGCGCGGCGCCACATTCACCTCAGCGATGATGTTGCCCGCGAACTTCGCGTCAAGGCCGGTGACCTTCTCGATCTGCGGGTCGACGGTCCGAAGCCCACGACGCTGCACGGCATCTTTGTGCGCGTGAAGGCGGGCTGGCGCACCGAACTGCACGTCGACACGGACGAGGCGAATGCGGCCGGCATCCGGACCGGCCAGATGTGCACGCTCATCATTCCGCGCTGAGGAGGCTGAAGGGAGAGGGCGATGGACGAGGCAATCGTCGACATGGTCGTCGCCAGGGTGATGGCGCAGCTCGAGGGCGAGACGCTCGACACCTCGCCGCGGCGCGTCGTCATGCTGCTGAGCGGGGCTGCGAGTGGCTTTTACGCCGCGCGCGAAGGCATCCGCCGCCTGAGCGCCTCCAAGCACGAGCTCAAAGTGCTGATGACGCCGGGTGCGCAGCATGTCCTGACCGAAGATCTGGTTCGCCAGGAGGGCGCAAAGACGATCCTCCCGTACGATCCCTGGCTCGACGTGCCGGAGCTCATCAAGGAGTGCGACCTGCTCCTCGTGCCGTGCCTGACGATGAACCTTGCCGGTCGTCTTGCCCTCGGACTCATGGATTCCCCGGCAACGACGCTCTTTCTGGGGGGCCTGCTTGCGGGCAAGCCGGTCATTGCCATTCGCAACGGTGCCGATCCTGCCGACAAGCGCGGCGAGGTCATGGGGTCAAAGCCGGACGGTTCGCCCGTTCTCTGGTCGCTTCTGCAGGAATACCTCGCGCGGCTCGCCGCCTTCGGCGCGGAGATGGTCGACAAGCAAGATTTCTTGATGCGGATGGAGCGCCACCTCGTGACGTCGCGCCACGTGACGGAGGCGCCTGCCGTTGTTCCGCAGCATTCGGCCACGATCGCCGCTGGGGTATCGAACGCGGTGACGCCAACCTCGAAATTTGTGACCGCCAATGAGCTTCTGGGCCTTGCGCCTGGTTCTTCAATCAGCCTCGCGCCGGGGCAGGCTTTGACGGCCCAGGCCCGCGATGCTGTCGAGCGCCTGCATCTCAAGCTCGTTGCCGCGTGACAGTGAAAGGACGACTGAAATGCAACTTGCAACCGTAATCGGAACTGTCGTCGCCACGCGCAAGGACGATGCGCTCGTTGGCTACAAGCTCCTCGTCCTGGAACTCTCGGACGGCTCCCGGATCGTCGCGATCGATCTCGTCGGCGCTGGCGGCAGCGACACGGTTCTCTACGTCACTGGCGGCGCTGCGCGCGTCAAGCTGGATAAACCAAGCCCCGTCGACGCGGCCGTCGTCGGCATCGTCGACACGGTGGATGTGCGGTCATGAGCGTCTACACAAAAGGCGGAGACAAGGGCGAAACCTCGCTTCTCGGCGGCCTGCGTGTCTCCAAGGACAGCCTGCGGGTGGAAGTCTACGGGACCCTCGATGAGGCCACCTCGGCGATGGGCCTCGGGCGCGCCGCCTGTGAAGATGACGAGCTGCGCAGCGACCTCCATTGCCTGCAGCGCGAGCTGATCGACGTGATGGCAGAGGTCGCCTCCGGCTTTGACCCCGACAAGCCGCGCAAAGGCAAAGTGTACCGCGTCGAGCCGCACCAGGTGGAACATCTGGAGAAACTGATCGACGCCTACCAGGAAGAGCGTGTCCCCCAGAAGGGCTTCGTGACGCCTGGCGGCACACAGGCGGCGGCAGCCCTCGACATGGCCCGCACCTTCGTGCGCCGCGGCGAGCGCCGTCTCATCGCCCTCGGCCGGGAAGAAGAGATCAATCCGGTTCTCTTCAAATATTTCAATCGCTTATCTGACTATCTTTATATGGCGGCGCGCATCGACGAGCAGCGTGCGGTCGTTCGCGAAGTCACCAAGCAGATGAAGAAAGCCAAGGCCGAACCTGAGGAGGGGACGATGACGGAACTCTGCCTGTCAGATTGCGATCGCCTGGTGGAAGCCGGCATTGCCCGCGCGGACGCCATTTCCGTGCCGATGGTGCTGGTCGTCGTCGACGCGGCCGGCGATCTGATCGAGCTGCGCCGCATGAAGGGCTCGCTGGGCGTGAGCCTGAAGCTTGCGCCGCACAAAGCCTATACGGCCGCTGCCGTGCGCTCGCCGACCCATGAGATCGCGAAACTATCGCAACCCGGCGGTCCGCTGTTCGGCATCGACAGCAACATTCCGAACTTCACGCTGGTTGGCGGAGGGCTGCCTCTCGAGCGTGGCGGCCGCGTCGTCGGTGCGGTGGGCGTGAGTGGTGGATCCGTCGAGGAAGATATCGATGTGGCCCGCGCGATGGTCGCGGCGCTGTGAGAATTCTGTGAAAGGAAAAGACACGCTATGGCTGTAGAAGACAACACAATCAGCGAGATCGTTCGCCGGGTTCTCGGTGAGATGGGTGGACGGCCGGATGCTGACAGCTCCGCTTTCCGGCCGCAGCCGGTCACGACCGGGCAACGTGGCGTCTTTGCGAATGCGGACGATGCCATCCTTGCCGTCGAGCGTGCCAATGCGGAATACCGTCGCGTCAGCCTTGCCAAGCGCAAGGCGATCGTCGACGCGTTGCGGGAAGTGACGATCGAACATGCGCAGGAACTGGCTCAGATGGCCGTTTCCGAAAGCCGCATGGGCCGCGTCGAAGACAAGGTGAAGAAGCACCTGGCGGTGGCTGAAAAGACCCCGGGTGTGGAAGGTCTGCCGACCAACGCCATGGTCGGTGATTTCGGCCTGTCGACGGAGGAGCCGGCACCCTTCGGCACGATCCTCGCCGTCACGCCGACGACCAACCCGACGGCGACGCTGCTCAACAATGCCATCAGCATGCTTGGCGCCGGCAATACGGTGTATTTTGCGCCGCATCCGCGTGCCCTGAAGACCTCGCTGCACTGCATCGACCTCATCAACGAGGCCGTGGAGAAGGCGGGCGGCCCAGCCAACACCTGCGTGACGACGAGCGCCGTCGATCTCAAGGTGGTTCAGGGCCTGATGCGTCATCCGAAGATTGCGATCTTGTGCATCACGGGTGGCACCGGCGTCGTGAGTGAAGCGATGACGAGCGGCAAGCGCGTGATCGGCGCCGCTGCGGGCAACCCTCCGGTCGTGGTCGACAACAGCGCCGATCCGGCGAAGGCCGCCCGCGAAATCATCGCCGGTCATTCCTTCGACAACAACCTGCCGTGCATCGCCGAGAAGGAAGTCATCGCGACCTCCGGCATTGCCGATAACCTCATGGCAGCCTTCGGCCGTTGCGACAACGCCGTCGTTCTCGGTGCAGACCGTCTGCCGGAGCTCGAGCGCATCGTGCTCAATGAAAAGCGGACGGGTGGTGCGCCGAAGATGATCGGCCAGAACGCCAACGTCATCCTCCGCGAGCTCGGCATTGATGCGGGTGACGACATCCGCGCCATCATCGTGGAGACCGACCGGAAGCATCCGTTCGTGGTCCACGAGCTGATGATCCCGGTTCTCGGCGTCGTGCGCGTCGGCAACTTCAAGGAAGCGGTGGATGTCGCCGTGGAGCTCGAGGGCGGCAACCGTCACTCGGCCATCATCCATTCCTCCGACGTCTATCACATGAGCGAGTTCGGCAGGGCGATCAACACGACGATCTACGTCAAGAACGCTCCCTCCTATGCCGGTATCGGTATCGGCGGCGAGGGTCATACGGGCTTCACCATCGCTGGGCGGACCGGCGAGGGCATTGCGACCGTGCGCACCTTCACGCGTGTTCGCCGCTGTGCGCTCGTTGGGGCGTTCTCGCTCTAGACAAGACTGCGAAAATGCATGCGAGAACGGCATCGTATTCGCCCGCTGAAGGGCTTCGCGACCGGGGCTGGGGCACAAAGGCGCCCGGTCGCTGAACCGTCTTGCAACCGTTGCCAGCCCTCAACGCGAGGGCTGGCCGCGGGTGGCCGCCGCGACGCCATCGGCGTAAGCGGATGGTGTGTGGAGGCTTCCGCCTCAAAGCTCGGAAGCGAAATCGGAATCTGAAACAACGAAATCTGCCGGAAACGGCGGAGCGGGAAAGGTTTTCCCAAAAACTGCAGGCCGGCGGGGGATTGAGAAGCAAAGTACATCTTATGGAGCTCGGTATGGCAAGTGGCGGCAGCTTCATTCGTGCTTCGACTTTTGGCCAAGGCTTGGATCTTGTGAAACAGTGACGACCTCTTGGAGGGCAAAATGACGGTCCTAGGAATAATTGCCGCATTTGGCGGGGGGATATTTGGAGCTGCCATCGGCGCCTTGCCGGCGTTCGAGATGGTTGGCTTCCTCGTGATGATTGGTGTGGCGGTGCAGCTCGGTGTTGCGCCGGAGGCGACCGACTTCTTCGGTCTGCCGTTTGGCGTCTTCGGACCCCATGTCGGCGGCTTTGCCTCAGGTGTTGCTGCAGCGGCCTATGCCGCGCGCCGCGGCAAGTTCGACTCGGGCAAGAACATCCTTGCCGGGATGATGGGTCTTAAGGCGCCGGATGTGCTTCTCGTCGGCGGCGCATTCGGTATCTTCGGTTACATCGTCCAGTATTATCTCGCTCTGGTGCCGGCTTTCGGCGAAGGGCTGGCCTGGACGGATACGGTCGCTCTGACGGTCGTCATCAGCGCCATCGTTACCCGCCTCATGTTCGGCAAGGCTGGCCTGTTCGGAACGCCCAAAGAGGGCACGACGCGCTGGAACCCGGGAGAAGCCGATCGCTGGCTGCCCTTCCAGAGCACGCTCGGCCAGCTCGTCGTGATCGGCCTGGGTGTCGGCATCTTCGGCGGATACCTCGGAGACCTCTACGGTGGCGCTGGATGCTTCCTCGCCTTCGGTATCTCCGCGGCCTCGTTGATCTTCCTCCAGTTCGGCGTTTCCGTTCCGGTCACCCACCACATCGCTCTGCCGGCTGCTTTGGCGGCTGCGGGGTCGGGTAGCCTGCTGTGGGCGGCAGTCGTTGGCGTGATCGGGGCGCTGCTCGGCGAGTTCTTCGCCCGGCTTTTCCACGATCATGGCGATACCCACTTTGATCCGCCGGCCACGACGATTGCCACCATGACCCTCACGGTGAACTATCTGTTGTCGATCGGCTTCTTCAGCCTGGTGCCGCTGCCCTACTAAGGTCAGCAACGCAAGCACCCGAATGACTTTGCCCTCCCGCCGGAGATCGGCGGGAGGGCTTTTTTGTGGTCGATGAGATTGTGTACCCGGTTCGAGCTTGAGCCGGGTGAATGCACACGCGAAATCGTCGGGGGCGAGGTCGGGGAATGCCCGAGCACGAGCCTCACGCGAAGATGAGCAGAATGATTGTCAGATCTCGGGCGGCTTGGCGGTGATCGCCGCCGTCAAAGCGAGACGCCTGGCAAACAATGCGCCGCTCTCAGCCCCTCTATGTCGCGAGAAGACCCCGAGCCCGGAAAATGTTGCGCACCCGCTCCGTCTCTTCGAGCTTCGGTGGCTGTGTGCCTGCCAGACGATAGGCCTTGTCCAGGCGGGGCCATTTGTAGGCGCCGAGGTCGTGATAGGGCAGGACGTCGACCCGCTCGACATTCTTGAGATCGGCCACATAGCGGGCGAGGGCTTCGATCTCTGCCGTATTGTCGGTGAAGTCCGGCACGAGGACGTAGCGAAGCCACACGGGCTTCTTCATGGCGGAGAGCCGTTCGGCGAAATCGAGCGTCGGGCGTAGCCGCACGCCGGTCACATTGCGATAGGTGGCTTCCGAGAACGCCTTGATGTCGAGGAGAACGAGGTCGACATCCTCCAGGAACGCGTCATCGGCGCGCGCACCGAGAAAGCCGGATGTGTCGAGCGCCGTGTGCAGGCCGAGCTCTTTCGATGCCCGCAGGATCGCCCGGCAGAATTCAGGCTGCACAAGCGGTTCGCCACCCGTCAAGGTGACGCCGCCACGCCCGCGCTTCAGGAAGGGCGCGAAGGAGGCAATCTCCGCCGCGATGTCGTCTGAACTCTGCAGCTTCCCCTTGCGCATGTGCCACGTGTCGGGGTTGTGGCAGTAGCAGCAGCGCAAAGGGCAGCCGGAAAGAAACAGCACGTAACGCAGGCCCGGCCCGTCGAGCGTGCCGCCCGTTTCGAGCGAATGCACCCAACCCTTGACGCAAGGCGTCGTTGCGGCCTCGGGTGCTTCGCTCTGCGTCACCTCCTGAACGAGATCAGTGGCGCTGGTGGAACGTGCGGCTGATGACGTCAAGCTGCTGCTCCCTGGTCAGCTTGATGAAGTTCACGGCATAGCCCGACACGCGGATGGTGAGCTGCGGATAGAGCTCCGGATGATCCATCGCGTGCAGAAGCGTCTCCTTGTCGAAGACGTTGACGTTCATGTGGTGACCGCCGGCCGCCACGTAGCCGTCGAGCATCCCGACCAGATTTTCCGTCCGCTCGTCCTCGGTCGGTCCGAGTGCGGATGGGACGATCGTGAAGGTATAGGAAATGCCGTCCTGGGCATGTTCGTACGGCAGCTTCGCGACGCTCGCCATGGAGGCGAGGGCGCCCTTGCTGTCGCGGCCGTGCATCGGATTGGCGCCCGGTGCGAAAGGCTCGCCAGCCTTGCGGCCGTCGGGCGTCGACCCCGTCTTTTTGCCGTAGACCACATTGGAGGTGATGGTTAGAACCGACTGCGTCGGCGTCGCTCCGCGATAGGCCTTCTGCTGGCGCAGAATGTCCATGAAGGTTTTGACGACCCAGGAGGCGATGTCGTCGACGCGTGCATCGTTGTTGCCGAACATCGGATATTCGCCGTCGATTTCGAAGTCGGTGGCAAGCCCGCGCTCGTCGCGGATGACCTTCACCTTGGCGTGCTTGATGGCCGACAGACTGTCCGCCACCACGGAAAGACCGGCAATGCCGCAGGCCATGGTGCGAAGTACGTCGCGGTCGTGCAGCGCCATCTCGAGGCGTTCATACATGTACTTGTCGTGCATGTAGTGGATGGCGTTGAGCGCGTTGACATAGACCCGCGCCAGCCATTCGATCATGGGCAGAAACTTCTCCACGACCGTGTCGTAGTCGAGCACGTCGGCCGTGACGGGCGCGAAAGCCGGCACGACCTGCACGCCGGACTTCTCGTCGCGGCCACCATTGATGGCGTAGAGCAGGGCCTTTGCGAGGTTCGCGCGGGCGCCGAAGAACTGCATCTGCTTGCCGATCTGCATGGCCGAGACACAGCATGCAATGCCGTAATCATCGCCGTAATACGGCCGCATCAGATCGTCGTTCTCGTATTGCAGCGAGCACGTCTTGATGGACGTCTCGGCGCAGAATTCCTTGAAGCCCTTGGGCAGCTTCTCCGACCAGAGGACCGTGAGATTGGGCTCTGGCGCGGGCCCGAGGTTGTGCAGCGTCTGCAGCATGCGGAAGCTCGTGCGCGTGACGAGCGTCGAACCGTCGAGAGCCATGCCGCCGAGAACTTCCGTGACCCAGGTCGGGTCGCCGGAAAAGAGGGCGTCATATTCCGGAGTGCGCAGGAAGCGGACGAGACGCAGCTTGATGACGAACTGGTCGATGAGTTCCTGTGCCTCGGCTTCCGTGAGGGTGCCTTCGGCGAGGTCGCGCTGGATATAGATATCGAGGAAGCTCGATACTCGGCCAAGCGACATGGCCGCGCCATTGGCTTCTTTCACGACCGCCAGATAGGCAAAATACGTCCACTGCACCGCTTCGCGCGCATTGGTTGCCGGCTGTGAAAGATCGAAGCCGTAGACCGCCCCCATCTCCTTGAGTTCGTTGAGGGCCTTGATCTGCTCGGCGATCTCCTCGCGCAGCTGGAGAATTTCGGCGTCGAGCGGGCTCACCTCCAGCGAGGTCATCTGCTCCTGCTTGTCGGCGATGAGGCGGTCGACACCGTAAAGGGCGACGCGCCTGTAGTCGCCGATGATGCGGCCGCGCCCGTAGGCGTCGGGGAGACCGGTGATGAGACCGGACTTGCGGCAGCGCAGGATTTCATCGGTGTAAACGTCGAAAACGCCGTCATTGTGCGTCTTGCGGAGGCTCGGAAACACCTCTTTGAGCTTGGGCGAAGGCGTAAAGCCATAGGCTTCCAGGCCCTTTACGACCATGCGCCAGCCGCCGAACGGCATGATCCCGCGTTTCAGCGGCTTGTCGGTCTGCAGTCCGAAAACGACTTCCAGATCGCGGTCGATGTAGCCCGCGCCATGCGAGGTGATGGAGGAGACCACCTCGGTGTCGGCGTCGAGAACGCCGCCCTTGGAGGCGCGTTCCGCTTTCAGGAGTTCGGCAACCTTGTCCCAGAGGGCCTTCGTCCGTTTGGTCGAGCCGCTGAGGAAGGAGGCATCGCCCTCGTAAGGCGTGATATTGTCGAGGATGAAGTCGCGGAGGTTGACTTCGTGCTGCCACGCGCCGGGCTTGAAGCCACGCCACGGGTCGTTCGTCGTCGGGAAGTCGTTGAGATCGACGCGAGAGGACATCACTATGGCGTTCATTGTCACTCCTTGTGAAAAGGGCGCTGTGGCGTGAACCTATCATATTTCTGATGGTTCCGCCGGTTGGATTGGATCCGTTTCACGAACCGTTGACTTTCTGTAGTTTTACTACACAAATGGGTATGGTTGAAGGGAAAATGAGCGAGAATCGTATCTCGCTCGAATTTTCCCCAAGGGTAAAAATACAAATTCGTCAGAACGTTAGTCTTAGTCCGGGTCGGATTTGCGGTGTGTAGCATGCTGTCATGCGTACCACGCAGGGCTTGTCTGTGTTGGCCCCCGTCACGGATGATCGCTTTCGCCGCCTGACGCAACAAAAGAGGGCGGAAATGTTGGGAAGAATCACCTCGGTCAAGGATCAGATCCGACCGTCTGAGCGCAAGCTTGCGGACTTCGTGCTCTCGCATCCTGGCGAGGTCATCAATCTGTCGATGGCCGAAGTGGCGCGCCGCTCGGAGGTGAGCGAGCCGACGGTGGCACGCTTCTGTTCCGCGCTCGGCTGCAAGGGATTTCGCGAGTTCAAGATCAAACTGGCGCAGGATATCGCCGGCGGGATGCCGTTTCTCGATCAGGATGTGCTGCCCGACGACGGCGCCAGCGGCATCGCCGGAAAAGTCTTCGATCGCACCATCAACACGCTGATCGGCGTGCGCAACAATCTCTCTGCCTCGATGCTCGACAAGGCCGCGGACATCCTGGCGTCTGCGCGGCGCATCGAATTCTATGGCTCGGGCAATTCCGGCACCATCGCGGAGGACGTTCAGCGCCGCTTCTTTCGGCTCGGAATGCCGACCGTTGCCTACAGCGATCCGCACGTTTACTTCATTTCGTCGCTCGCGCTCGGCCCGGGTGATGCGGTCGTGGCCGTGTCGAATTCCGGGCGCACGCGCGATATCCTGGACAGCGTGCAGAATGCGCTGACGGTCGGCGCCGATGTCGTGGCGCTGACCCGCTCCGATTCTCCGCTGGCCCGCCTCGCGACGGTGAGCCTTCTGACCGACGTCGCGGAGGAATACGACGTCTATTCGCCGCTCACCTCCCGCATCAGTCACCTCGTTTTGGGAGATGCACTCTCCATCTGCGTGGCGCTGCGCAAGGGACGGACCCTGCATGAGCGCGTGGAGCGCAGCAAAGCGCTCTTGAAGGAAAACGGCGGGCTGCGGGACTGACGACAGGATATGCAAAGCCGTCGGCACGTGGTGTCAGAAGTCGCCGAGCGCGCGTGCGACATCGTGCATGAGCCGGTCTGCGACCTGCACCGACAGCGCCTGGTCGTCCGGATCCATGCCGAAAACGGGCTCGCTGCTCGCCAGAAAGGTCTCGCTGCGGCAGGTCCAGGCGGACTGGCCTGAGACGGTCATCTCATAGCTGCGGGCGTCTTCGTTGAAGAGGCACTGAACCGTGAGGCCTCGCGCGTCTTTGGCGGTCCACATCAAGCTCTTGCTCATCGTCTCGTTCCTTCTGTCTCCGGCGACAAATCTTGGAATTGGTTGGCGCCGGAGTTGATCTGGCGGGTCCGCTCTCTTCGGGAGGAGGGGTGAGAGCGGACCCGCCAATGCGCCGTCATTCGGCGGCAAGAGAGGCTGGGGAGGAAGCCTGCGTCTGGTCTTCGGCTTCGAGCGACGGCTCGACCCAGGCCCGGCCGTAGTAGCTGTCGAGAAGGAGCTGCTTCAGCTCGCTGACGAGCGGAAAGCGCGGATTTGCGGTCGTGCACTGGTCGTCGAAGGCCGCCTCTGCGAGGCTGTCCACCTTGTCGAGGAAATCCGCTTCCTTGACGCCGAAAGCCTGGATGCTCTCCGGGATTTCCAGCGCTTCTTTCAGCTCGTCCACCCAGGCGATAAGGCTCTGCACCCGCTCGTGGTCGCGCTCGCCGGAAAGGCCGAGATGGCGGGCGATCTGCGCATAGCGTGCGACGCCTTTCGGACGGTCGTACTGGCTGAAGGCCGTCTGCTTGGTCGGAATGTCGGCCGAGTTGTAGCGGATGACATTCGAGATCAGGAGCGCATTGGCGATGCCGTGCGGAATATGGAATTCCGCGCCGATCTTGTGCGCCATGGAATGGCAGACGCCGAGGAAGGCATTGGCGAAGGCGATGCCGGCGATCGTTGCTGCATTGTGCACCTGCTCGCGCGCCTTCGGATCTTCGTGACCTTTGCGGTAGGCCGACGGCAGGTAGTCTTTCAGGAGCTTGAGGGCCTGCAGCCCCTGGCCGTCGCTATATTCGTTCGCCAGCACCGAGACGTAGGATTCGAGCGCATGCGTCACCGCATCGATGCCGCCGGCCGCCGTCAGCGATTTCGGCATGGTCATGACGAGGTTGGGGTCGACGATCGCCATGTTCGGCGTGAGCTCGTAATCGGCGATCGGGTATTTGATGCCGGTTTTCTCGTCGGTGACGACGGCAAACGGGGTGACTTCAGAGCCCGTGCCCGAGGTGGTCGGCACCGCGACGAACTGCGCTTTCAGGCCCATTTTCGGGAATTTGTAGATGCGCTTGCGGATATCCATGAAGCGCAGCGCGAGTTCTTCAAAGGCGACGTCGGGGTGCTCGTACATCACCCACATGATTTTCGCCGCATCCATCGGCGAACCGCCGCCCTGCGCCAGGATCACGTCCGGCTTGAAGGCATTGGCGAGAGAGGTGGCCTTGCGCACCGTCTCGAGCGTCGGATCGGCGTTGACCTCGTAGAAGACCTCGACCTCGAGACCGAGATTCTTGAGGAGGCTGATGGTTTCGCTGACGGCGCCGCTTTCGAACAGGAACTTGTCCGTGACGATCAGGCAGCGCTTGTGTCCCCGCAACTCTTCGAGCGCGAAAGGCAGGCTGCCACGGCGGAAGTAGATGGATTTCGGAAGTTTGTGCCAGAGCATGTTTTCCGCTCGCTTCGCCACGGTTTTCTTGTTCATGAGGTGCTGGGGGCCGACATTTTCGGAGATCGAATTGCCGCCCCAGGAGCCGCAGCCGAGTGTCAGCGACGGAGCCAGCCGGAAATTGTAGAGGTCGCCGATCCCGCCCTGCGAAGACGGTGAGTTGATCAGGATGCGCGCCGTTTTCATGCGGTCGCCGAATTGGCGGATGCGCTCTTCCTGCTGATCCTGCTCGGTGTAGAGGACCGAGGTATGGCCGATGCCGCCGAGCGCGACGAGCTCCGCCGCGATATCGCAGGCATGGCCGAAATCCTTCGCTCGGTAGAGCGCGAGCGTCGGTGACAGCTTTTCGTGAGCGAAGACCTCTGTCTCGCTCACTTCGCTCACTTCGCCGATCAGAACCTTGGTGAAGGGCGGCACCGAAAACCCGGCCATCTCCGCGATGGCGGCGGCCGACTGGCCGACGACACGGGCATTCAGCGTGCCGTTCGGCATGATGACATGGCGGACCGCGTCCGTCTCGTCGGGGGAGAGGATGTAGCCGCCGTGCTTGGAAAATCGTGCGCGCACCGCGTCATAGACCTGATCGACGACAATCGCCGATTGCTCCGAGGCGCAGATGACGCCGTTGTCGAAAGTCTTCGACATGAGAATGGAGGCGACGGCGCGCTTGATGTCGGCGAATTCGTCGATGACGGCCGGCGTGTTGCCGGCGCCGACGCCGATTGCCGGCTTGCCGGAAGAATAGGCCGCCTTGACCATGCCCGGCCCACCGGTTGCAAGAATGAGGTTGATGTCCTTGTGGCGCATGAGCGCGTTCGAGAGTTCGACCGTCGGTTCCTCGAGCCAGCCGATGATGTTCTCAGGCGCTCCGGCGGCGACCGCCGCTTCGAGCACGATGCGGGCGGCCTCGCAGGTCGCGTGGCGCGCGCGCGGATGCGGCGAGAAGATGATGCCGTTCCGCGTCTTCAGGCTGATGAGCGCCTTGAAGATGGCGGTCGACGTCGGGTTGGTCGTCGGGACGATGCCGCAGATGAGGCCGATCGGCTCGGCGATCGTCAGCGTGCCGTACTCCGGCTCCTCGGAGAGGATGCCGCAGGTCTTCTCGTCCTTGTACTTGTTGTAGATGTACTCCGACGCGAAGTGGTTCTTGACCACCTTGTCTTCCATCACGCCCATGCCGGTCTCTTCGACGGCGAGCTTGGCAAGCTTGATGCGGGCGTTGTTGGCCGCAAGTGCGGCGGCTCGAAAGATCCGGTCGACCTTCTCCTGGGAGTAACCCGCATAGACCCGTTGGGCCTCCTTCACGGGAGCGATGAGAGCGTCGAGGCTGGGGAGCGTATCGGATGTCATGGCTCTGGCCCTTCCAGGAATGCCGGTTTTCTGCGCGCTGCCCCAAGGGCGGAACCCGAGAGAGCAGGGATGGCTGTGCCGTTCGCTGAGGGACACCGGGATAGTCTGGGTTCTCCGGCCGAGCGATCGGCTTATGTAGTAAAACTACAATATCTACTACAAGCGACTTTAGCAAGCGAAATCGAGCTTTTCGTGACGAAGTTTCGTGTGGCCAATGCGGTCGTTCTGGTGCCGCGCGAAGCCCCGTCCATGCTCGCCAAAACGTGCCTTTCAACGCGATGAGGCCGGCGTTTTTAGCGCCGGCCTCTGCCTGGGTTCTTGCGGGGGGAGGGCAAGCTCCGCAGGCTTATTCAGCGGGTGCCAGAGCCGGCGCAGTAGCCGCTATCGGCTTCTTGAGAAGTCGCAGGAGCACCGCGCTCACCACCGTGCCGACCAGGAGCGCCACGATGTAGCCGCCGAGATGGGTGACGGCGTTCGGGATCGGCAGGACGAAGATGCCGCCATGCGGAACCTTGAGCTCCGCACCGATCGCCATCGAGATGGCGCCTGTCGTGGCAGCACCCACCATCATGGCGGGGATCACCCGTAGAGGATCGCGAGCCGCGAACGGGATGGCGCCCTCCGTGATGAAGGCGATGCCGAGCACGGCTGCGGCATTGCCGGCTTCCCGCTCGTCCGCGGTGAAGCGGTCGGCGAAGATCTTCGTCGCAAGCGCCACGGCGAGCGGCGGCACCATGCCCGCGGCCATTGCGGCCGCCATCGGCGTGTACACCTGGCTGGCGATCAGACCGGTGGAGAAGGTGTAGGCCGCCTTGTTGACGGGGCCGCCGAGGTCGAAGCCCATCATCGCTCCGATGATGAGGCCGAGCATGATGGCGCTCGAGCCCTGCATCGACTTCAGCCAGTTGGTCAGGAAGGTCATGGTTTCGGCGACGGGCGTGCCGATCACGTACATCATCAACAGGCCGGTCAGGAGCGTGCCGAGGAGCGGCAGAATGAGAACCGGCTTCAAGCCTTCCAGATTCTTGTGCAACTTGATGTGGCGATTCATGAAATCGGTGCCGTAGCCGGCGATGAAACCGGCGACGATGCCGCCCAGGAAGCCGGCGCCGACATTGGCGGCCAGAAGGCCGCCGATCATGCCGGGCGTGATGCCGGGCCGGTCGGCGATCGAATAGGCGATATAGCCGGCAAGGGCCGGGACCATCAGTGCGAAGCCGCCCTTGGCGCCGATCTGGAAGAGATTGTAGGCGAGCGTGCCTTCGTTCTCGTAGGCGTAGATGCCGCCGATCGCGAAGGCGACCGCGATCAGCAAGCCGCCCGCCACGACGAAGGGCAGCATGTATGAGACGCCGGTCATCAGGTGCTTGTAGGGGCCCGTGCGGGAGGCCGCACGTTCCGCCTTGCCGGCGGCGACGCGATCGGCGAGACCCTGGCTGCCGCCCTGGATCTCGGCTTCCTTGAAAGCCCGTTCAACCAGCGCCTTGCCGTTGTTGATGGCGGGTTTCGTGCCTGAGAGGAAAACGGGCTTGCCGGCGAAGCGGCTCAAATCCACCTGCGTGTCGGCAGCGATGATGACGAGGTCGGCCTTTGCGATTTCCTCGTCGGTCAGCTTGTTCTGCGAGCCGACCGAGCCTTGCGTCTCCACGCGCGCCGAATAGCCGAGCGCTTCGGCGCCCTTCTGCACGCCTTCGGCCGCCATGAAGGTATGGGCGATGCCGGTCGGGCAGGAGGTGATGGCGACGATGTGCTTCTGTCCACCGGATGACGCGGCCGGCGCCGCATCCGTGGCGGCACCAGCGTCTTGAACGGCCTGAGCGAGGACGCCGTCTGCATCCTCCAGGACCGCCTCGATGGTCGCGGTGCTTTGCTGCAGCGCGCCGAAACGGCTTTCCTCATGCTCACCGGGGCCGACCAGGAGAAGGGCGGCGGCGTCACTTGCAGCCTTACTCGAAATCGAATTGCGGATGCCGAGGTCGGAGCGCACCTCGATGTCGATGCGATGGCCCAGATTGTCGGCCGCCTTGCGCAGGGCCTCGGCCGCCAACGCGGCCTGGGTCGTGAGGTCGCCTGCCGATATGACGGCAAGAACGTGTGTCATGGGTCCTCCTATGCTTGTTGCTCGAGGTCCCGGCCAGCCGGGAGCTCCGTCACGACGACCGCCCGCGCAAGACGCTGGACCTCATCTGCATCGGGCAGGTGCGGCCCGATGCGGCCGAGCTTCGCGGCGGCAAAGGCGATGGAAAGGCGCGCCACGTCTTCAAGCGGTGCGTCCTCTCGAAAGGCGGCGACGAGGCCCGCCACCATGGCGTCTCCGGCCCCGACCGTGCTCAAGGTCTCGACGGGCTCGCTTCGACCCGTGAGAACCTGGTCTTTGGTAACGAACAGAGCTCCCTCGGCGCCGAGGGAAACCACCACGATTGCGATGCCGCTCGCCTGAAGGGCTTGGGCGGCGGCGAGAAGATCCTCGCGGCCTGCCAAGGACTTGCCCGCCCATTCTTCGAGTTCGTGCTGGTTGGGTTTGACGCAAAAGGGGAGATCCTGGGCTGGTGCCGAGAGGGCGGCCCTGAGCGGTGCCCCGCTGGTATCGACAACGACGCGTGCACCTCGTTTGCGCAATGCCGCCGCGAGGCGGGCAAGCGTGTCGTCGGGAAGCCCGGCCGGCAGACTGCCGGCGAGCACGACGAGGCTGTCGGGCGCGACCGTTTCGTTGAGAACGGCTTTCACCCGCTCGAGCGCAGCTTCGTCGGCCACCGGTCCGGGGAGGTTGATGTCGGTGGTCTCGTTGCGGGTGGGATCTGCGATTTTGATGTTCGTGCGCGTTTCACCAGGAACGCGCACGAAGAGATCGCGAATGTTCTTGGCGCTGAAAAGCGCCTCGAAGGGGCCGGGATTGCCGCCGCCCAGGATGCCCGTCGCAATCACGGGCACCGACCGGTCGGCGAGGCAGCTCGCGACATTGACGCCCTTGCCGCCTGCATTGCTCTGCACGGACGAGGCGCGGTGCACTTCGCCGAGCGTCATCCCTTCCACGACGACCGTCTGGTCGATCGCCGGGTTCAGGGTGACGGTGACGACGGGGAGGGGCGAGGTTTTCACAATTCCTCCCGATCCAAGGCATGCACCTCGGCTGCCGTCTCGCAGGCCAGAGCTTTGTCGGCGAGGGCTTTGAGCGCGCTCAGGGACGTTCCGCGCAGGGCCGCTTTGACGGCGGGGATGTCACGCGGCGTCATCGACAATTCGTTGACCCCGAGGCCGGTCAAGAGAGAGGCCGCGAACGGTTCGCCGGCGATGCCGCCGCACACGCCGACCCAGCGGCCATGCTTCGCGGCGCCCTCGACGGTCATGCGGATCAGGCGCAGGACGCAGGGATGCAGGGCATCCGCCTCCGCGGCAAGTTCCGGATGCTGCCGGTCGATGGCGAGCCCGTATTGCGTGAGGTCGTTGGTTCCGATCGAGAAGAAATCGACATAGCGGGCGAGGATGTCCGCTCCGATCGCGGCGGCCGGCACCTCGACCATGGCGCCGAGCGGCACTTTTGGCGCATCGAGTTCATCGCGAATGCTGTCGGCGACGGCCCTGAGCCGCTGCATTTCGCCGACGGAGGTAATCATCGGGAACATGATCGAAAGACCGCTGCTCTCGCCGTCGCGGGCGGCGCGATAAAGCGCACGCAGCTGCGTGGCGAGAAGGTCGAGGCGGCGCAGGAGAAGCCGCGAACCGCGCACGCCGAGGAAGGGGTTGGCCTCGCGCGGGAGGTTGAGATGCGGCACCTGCTTGTCGCCGCCGATATCGAGTGCCCGCACGATGAGCGGACGGTCTTCGAGACCATCGAGCATGGCACGATAGGTCTCGTACTGCTCGTCTTCCGTCGGTGCGGAGCTGCGCTCCAGGAACAGAAACTCCGTGCGCATCAGGCCGACGCCTTCGCCGCCTTGCGACAGTGCGAGCTCGATCTGGTCTGGCCGGTTGATGTTTGCCGCGATCTCCACCTGATGGCCGTCGGTGGTGCGCGCAGGCAGGCTGCGCTCGGCGATCTCGCGCTTGTGCTGCTCTTCCTGCGCGGCGAGCCAGTCGCGCGCCGAAGCGATGGCCGAGGCGGACGGCTTCGGATAGAGGCGGCCGGCCTGTCCATCGAGAATGACTTCCGTGCCGTCTTCGAGATCGAGCAGGGCCTCGCTGCCGCCGACCATCGCCGGCAGGCCGAGCGTGCGCGCCAGAATGGCAGTGTGTGAAGTCGGTCCGCCCTGAACGGTGGCGAGCCCGAGCACCCGCTCCACGTCGAGGCCCGCCGTATCGGACGGCGAGAGGTCGCCGGCGAGGAGGATGCAAGGTTCGGCCGGCAGGGGATCGCCGTCTCGGTTTTCGAGCGAGGGGTCGATCCGCGCCAGGACGCGGCGCCCGACGTCGCGCAGATCGGCGGCACGTGCGGCCAGCACCTCGTTGTCGTTGGATTCGAGATCCCGGGCCGTGCGTTCGATCGCCTCGTTCCACGACCAGGCGAGACCATGCCCTTCGACCATCAGCTGACAGGCGAGGGTGATGAGATCGGTGTCGTGGAGGAGTTCGGCCTGGGCGCGGAAGATGTTCGCTTCCGCTTCGCCGAGACGGCGCAGCGTGTCGTCGGCGAGGACGCGCAGCTGCGTCTGCGTCACCGTCAAAGCCTCATGCAGCCTGTTGCCGCCTTCGTTGAGTGGCGTTGGCGTATCCGCAATCGCGATGTCGGCGGGCGCATAGACGTGGATCGGCCCGATCGACAGGCCGGGGCTCGCGCCGATGCCTGAAATGACGGGCATGTCGTCCGGCGGCGTCCAGCCCTTGACGGTCGGCTCCGGTCCCTTCGCCGCCTGGGCGTCGGCTTTTTCCTGGGCGCTGAGCCCGGTGACGGTTGCCTGCATCCGGTCGATTGCGGAGCCCGCATCGGGGCCGTCGGCGGAAATGACGATCGTGTCGCCCTGGCGCAGACCGAGCCGCAGAAGCGACACGAGCGCCTTGGCGTCGGCCACCGCGGCGCCTTTGCGCACCTGGACGGAGCCGCTCGCCTTGCGAGCCGCAGCGACCCATGCCGAAGCCGGGCGGGCGTGAAGGCCCGAAGGATAATCGACCACCCATTCGAAGCGTTCGTCGAGGTCTTCCACCGGAGCCCCGTCCGTCTCGGGCTCGGCGTCGGCCTCGCTCAAAGCATTGATGATGTCGGAGGTGTCTTTCGTCTTGAAGAGCGTCTGAAGCTGCTCCTCGTCTTGCAGGAGGTTGGTGAGACGCCTCAGCGTGTCGATATGCGCGTCCGATTCCGCGGCGATGGCGACGACGAGATGCACCGTCTGGCCCGCGTTCCATTCGACGCCCTCGGGCACCTGCAGGATGGCGAGGCCGTTGCGGCGGACCATGCCCCGATCTTCGACCTTGCCGTGGGGGATGGCGACGCCGTGTCCGAGATAGGTTTCGGCCACGTCCTCGCGCCGCATCATGCTGTCGGCATATTGGGGATCGATGCATCCGGCCGCGATCAACAGCTGCGCGGCTTCGCGAATGGCAGCCTCTTTGTCGGCGGGGGCGGCGCCGAGGCGAACCAGATTGGACGGTGGCAGGATGTCGGGCTGGGCGTTTGTCATTGGTCCATTTCCTCCGTACCAGTTGATTTACTGAAAACGATTACATTCTAGATGTCAATCGTGACGATGCCAAAAATCCATGTTTTGCAGCGCACAATGGTTGCCTGTACGCACGCAACGTGGCATCGTTCGGGTGTAATGTCTGAAAACGATTTCTGAAAATGTCCATCAGCATCAAGGACGTCGCCGAGAAGGCAGGCGTATCGGTCGCCACAGTGTCGCGGGTCCTCAGCGAGGGGCCCGTGCGCGCGGACACCAAAGAGCGCGTTCACGCTGCGATCAAGGCGCTCGGCTACCGCCCGAACCTCTCGGCCCGGCGCCTGCGCACGCAGCACGCACAGACGATCGGTCTCATCGTCTCAGATATCCGCAATCCGTTTTTTACGGCCGTAGGTCGCGGCGTCGAGGATGCCGCTTATCGGGCCGGCATGCGGGTGCTCCTGTGCAACACCGATGAGAACGTCGAGCGCGAACGCATGTATCTGCGCCTGATGCAGGAAGAGCGTGTGACCGGCCTCATCCTCGCGCCGACGCTCGCCATGCTCGATCAGCTGCAAAAGAGCCCGCTGCAGTTTCCAGCCGTCCTCATCGACCGGGCCGGCGCGGGCGGCCTTTACGATTCCGTCGTTCTCGACAACCGCGAGGCCGCGAACACGCTCGTGGAGCATCTTTTCGACGAGGGCTATCGCCGCATCGGCGGCGTGTTCGGCCAGACGAGTGCCACGGGTTTGGAGCGTCGCGACGGCTATTGTGCCAGCATGAAGGCGAGGGGCCTCACCCCGGATCCGCGCCTCCTCCCGCCGACCGTCGATGCAGGCGAGAAGGTGATGAGCGAATGGCTGGCGGGGTCCGATGCACCGGAAGCGATCATCGCCAGCAACGGCCTGCTGCTCATGGGCGTCGTCAAAGCGGCGCAGCGGCTGGGGCGCGCCATCCCGAGCGATCTTGCCGTTGCTGGCTTCGACAATGAGGACTGGACGGAAGTGGTCGGGCCGGGGCTGACCGTGATCGAGCAGCCGGTGCACGACATCGGCCGCAACGCCATGTCGCTCCTCTTCGACCGCTTGCAAAATCCGGGTTTGGCGCCCCGCAAGGTGGTCCTGTCCGGTCGCTGTATCGTGCGCGGTTCGACCTTGGCGTCAAAACCGGCGGCTCTTGCGGAAAACAGATCCGCACCATTGGCTGCGGATGCGATGAACCCCTGAGCATCGGTCGGGCCCGGGCTCAGGCGGGTTTGCGTGCCACGAGGTCGATCAAGGCCGAGAGGCCCGAATGTCCCTTGCCCTCGTGGATCTCGCTGTCGTGCTCCGCAAGGTGAATGATTTCGAAATCGGAGAACGCCGCTTCGAGCAGGGAGCGCGTATAGAGGTGGTCGGGATCGGGCGGTCCGCCTGTGCCGTAGCCGATCTGCTCGGGCCTGTAGCCTTGCAAGAGCAGAATGCCGCCCGGCAGGAGGGTTCGTTTCATCGCCTCGAAGAGCTCGGCGCGAAGCGTCGGATTGGCGAACTGGACGAAGATCGCCACCACGCCGTCAAAGGCGGAGGAAGGCCATTCCCATGTGGCGATGTCCGCGTGCACGTGGGCGAGGGACACGCCGCGTTCGGCTGCGAGGCGTTTCGATTTTTCGATCGCCACCGCTGAGGCGTCGATCGCTGTCACCTCAAGCCCCCGTTCGGCCATCCAGACGCCGTTGCGCCCTTCGCCGTCGGCCACTGAAAGAACCCGCATTCCCGGGCTCATAAGGTCCGCATGGGCGGCGAGGAAGGCGTTCGGCTCAGTGCCGAAGAAATAGCCGGGTTGGCCATATCTCTCGTCCCACATCACTCCAGCGCTCCTCGTCGCTCACATTGCCGCTCGTTTCTATCTATCGCGGCGTGGCGGGGCTGCGAGGTGTCCGGCTTCACAGCGCCATGCGTCCGCCGAGCGAAGCGTCGCCCTTCCAGCCGAGCCCTTCGGAAATCCGCCCCGCCGCCTCGGAAACCAGACGAATGAAGCGCTCGATGTCGGTGTCGTCGGTTCGGAAGGCCGGTGCGGCGATATTGATCGAGGCAAAGACAGAGCCGTCCGCGGAAAACACCGGCGCCGACACGGCCACGAGCTGGTCGCTCACTTCCCCGCGGCTGATGCAGATTCGCGTCTGACGGATCCGGTCGAGTTCGGCAAACAGGCGAGAACGGTCGGTGATCGTGTTGCCGGTAAAGGCTTTGAGCTCGTGCGGCAGAACCGATTCGCGTTCGTCTTCGGGGAGATAGGCCATGATCGCCTTGCTCGATCCGGCATAGAGCGGGCGGCGTCGGCCCACCACCGCATGCACGCGAAGATCCCGCGAAGGCTCGTATTTGGCGATGCACAGAGCTTCGCTCTTGTCGCGCAGGCGCAGCTGAACCGTCTCGTTCGTTTTGAGCCCCAGATCCTCCAGAATCGGATTGGCGAGTTTGACGAGATCGATCTGCGAGGAGGCCGAGGTGCCGAGCACCAGGATGGCGTTGCCGAGCCGCCATCGCCCGTCCGGCTCCTGCGACACCAGTTCTCCCCGTTCCAGTGTTCGCAACAATCGGAAGGTTTTGGCCTTTGTCACTCCGGCTGCGCGGGCGATCTCCGACACCCCGGCTTCGGGATGTTCCGCAACGGTCATCAGAATGTTGATCGCATCATCAACAGACTGAACAACATAGCTTTTTTCTTGTTCTGCCATGGCCTGATCCCCCTCCGTTCAACAGGTTTGCGGCAATCTGCCTCAAATTCCGGTTGTGGCACTCGCCTGTCTCATACAGTGAAACATAGTTTCATTCTTATTGACAGCCCTCCGTTGCGCATGCGTTCCTGGTCAGCGTTCAAGCGTGGTCAAGGCATGGGCATCGCCGCCTGGCGTGGCACCGGCCTTGTCGAACAAGAGGGGATTAATTCTTGGGTATCTCGACAATGGGATGGATCGGCCGGGGTGCTGCTGCCTTGGCTTTATGCGCGGTCGCTGCCGGAACGGCATCGGCTCAGGACAAGGAGCTGACGGTCGGCATGGCGTCGACGTTCGCGACCGTCGATCCGCATGAGGAATCGAACTCGCCGCACAACGCGATGAGCCGGCATATCTTTGACAGCCTCATCTATCGCGGCGGCGCTGCCGAGAACGAACCGCAGCTTGCGACCTCCTGGGAGGTCGTCGACAACACCCATTGGCGGTTCCATCTGCGCGAAGGGGTGAAATTCCACGACGGCACCGATTTCGACGCCGAAGACGTGATCGCCTCGGTGCTGCGGGCGCGCGACAAGCCGAGCCAGGCTTTCGCGTCCTACACGCGCAACATCACGGACGTGACGGCCGAAGATCCCCACACGGTGGTGGTGGAGACGAGCGTCCCGGATCCGATGATCCTCAATTCGCTGAGCCGCATTCGCATCATCAGCTCCGAGCACGCCGACGACGATGTCGCCGCGTTCGACAACGGCACTGCGGCGGTCGGCACCGGCCCGTTCAAGTTCGTCTCGTACACGCCTGGCGACCGGATCGTCATGGAGCGGAACGACGACTATTTTGGCGGTGCCTCCGAATGGAGCAAGGTGACTTTGCGCATGCTGCCCGACAACGGCGCGCGGCTCGCAAGCCTGCTCTCCGGTGACGCAGACCTCATCGAGACCCTTCCTGCGGAAGGCGTCGAGCGGGTGAAGAATTCCGACAATCTCAAGGTCATTCGCGGCCAGTCGACCCGCATCGTCTATCTCGGCACGGATGTCGCCCGCGATCAGACGCCTTTCATCACGGCAAAGGACGGCTCCAAGCTCGACAAGAACCCGCTCAAGGACGAGCGGGTGCGTAAGGCGCTCCTGATGTCGATCAACCGGCAGGCGATCGTCCAGCGCGTCATGCAGGACAACGGCACGGTCGCCCATCAGTTCGTCGCCGAGGGCTATTTCGGCCATTCGGACGATGTCGAAGAAGTCTCCTACGATCCGGAAGGTGCCAAGAAGCTTCTGGAGGAGGCGGGTTATCCCGACGGCTTCCGCCTGACCCTGCACGGACCGCAGGGACGCTACGTCAACGACAGCGACGTGCTGCAGGCGGTCGGCCAGATGTTCGCCCGCATCGGCATCGATACGAAGGTCGAGGTGATGCCGTGGTCGATGTATGCCGACAAATACTCCAACGGCGAATACTCCGTCTTCCTCGGTTCCTGGGGTGTGAACACCGGTGAAGTGTCGAATCCGGCGATCGCCATCGTGGCAGGGCGCGACGAGGCAAAGGGCACCGGCCGTTACAACGGCGGTGGCATCGACGATCCGGAGATCAACAAGCTCCTGGATGAGGCGACCTCGACGCTCGACGAGGACAAGCGTGAGCCGATCCTTCAAAAGGTCTCCGAGCTCACCTTCAACCACCACTATCTGCTGCCGCTGCACTACGAGAACGTCGTGCTCGGGGCCAGCAAGAACGTCGACTACAAGCCGCGTGGCGACAAGTATCTCCTCGCCTACGAGGTGAAGTCGGCCGAGTGAGCCCCGAGGCTCGCCTTTAAGTCACCGGGCGGGGCGCCTCTGCGCCACGCCCGCCATTTCTCCCCTTTCAGGACATAGGAATGCAGGAACTCGGCACCAGCGCTGCCGCTGCCCGCGCGCGCGCCATCTACGACTACGGCCATACGGCAATCTTTGCCTCCACGGCCGACCCGCGTTTTCACATGCTCTTATACGTGCCGCCGGCGGCGGCCGACGGTCGCCCGGTCGATCTCCTGGTCGCTGTGCACGGAACCGGCCGCACCTCCGCAATGGAATTCCGCGACGGTTTCGCCGAGTTCGGTCTCTACAACGACTGCGCCGTCCTGTGCCCGATCTTCCCGATGAATGTGCGCGGAGACGGCGCGCGCTCGGGGTACAAATATCTGATCGAGGGCGATATCCGCTACGATCTCCTGCTCATCTCCATGGTCGAGGAGATGGCGGCGAAATACGCGCAGGACTGGTCGCGTTTTGCGATGTTCGGGTATTCCGGCGGTGGACATTTCACCCATCGCTTCGCGCTCGTTCATCCGGAACGTCTCTGGGCCGCATGTGTCGGTGCGCCGGGATCGGTCACGCTGATCGATCCGGAGCGTGACTGGTGGGTCGGCACCCGCGATCTCGCGGAAAAGTTCGGCAAGCCGTTCAATCTCGAAGAACTGGCGAAGCTTCCGGTGCAGATGGTCGTGGGCAAGCTCGATCTCGAAACCTGGGAAATCACGCACAAGCCCGGCTCGGCCTACTGGATGGAAGGGGCGAACGATGCCGGCGAGACGCGTCCGGAACGCCTGCGTTCGCTCGCGCGCTCCTTCGAGGCCGTCGGCGTGAACGTCACCTTCGACGAAGTCCCCGGCATTTCACACGACCGTATGAAGGTGCTTGGCCATGTCAAAGCCTTCCTGACACGCACGCTGGCAGAGAGGCGCAGCTGATGAACAACGCAACCATCGTCGCCCCGCAGCCGGAGGCTGTGGAGGCGGGAGCCAATGTCCTGGCGCGCGGCGGCAATGCCGTCGATGCGGCGCTCGCCTGCGCGTTCATGCAGGGTGTCGTCGATCCGCAGATGGCGGGTGTCGGCGGTTTCGGCTCGATGCAGGTCTATATGCCGGGCCGAGGCGTGCACGAAATGCTGGAATTCTACGCGCTCGCGCCGGCCGCGGCCACGCCGGAGATGTGGCTCGACAAGCTGCTCGGCCAAAGCCGCGACGGCTTCGGCTTCATTCTCGAAGGCAACATCTCTGAGATCGGCTATCTCGCCTGCTGCACGCCGGGCTCTCTCAAGGGCTATGAGACGGCCCTTCGCGATTACGGCACGTTCGATTGGGCCGATCTGATCACACCTGCGGCCGAAGTCGCGCGTACCGGCTTCATGATCCGCCCGCACATGCACTGGTACTGGTCGAAGGACCAGTCGGGAGACGGGCAGGCGAACACGATCGACAAGCTGCGCTTCTCCAAGACCGGGCGGAGCGTCTACTTCCACGAGGACGGAAGCCTTCGTGCCGTGGGCGAGCTCCTGCGCAATCCCGACCTTGCCAACACTCTGGAGCGGATCGCGCGAAGCGGCGGCTCGGATATCTACTATCACGGCGAAATCGCCGAAGAGATTGCCGCCGACTTCAAGGCGGGCGGAGGCCTGATCGGTCTGGAGGATCTCGCGAAATACGAGGTGACCAGATCGAAGCCGGTCTGGGGGCATTATCGCGGCCACAAGATTTCCACGAGTGCGCCTCCGGCATCCGGTTTCCCAATGCTGGAGATCCTGCACATCATGGAGCATTTCGATGTCGGGGCCATGCAGCATGCAAGCACCGAGCATGTGCGTCTTCTCTTCGAGGCGATGAAGCGCATGACGATCGACAAGGACGCCCATATGGGCGATCCGGCCTATGTCGAGGTGCCGGTCGAGCGACTTCTCTCTGACGAGAATGTCCGGGCCCATGCCGAAAGCATCCGCCGCGGCGAACGCGCGAATGTGGAACGCCTCGACCTCTCGCAGCGCGACACCACCCATATTTCGGTGATCGATCGTGAGGGGAACGCGGTTGCCATGACCCACACGCTTGGCAGCCCCTCCGGTGCCATCACCGACGGCCTCGGCTTCATGTACAACGGCACGATGAGCCGCTTCGATCCGCGTCCTGGACGTCCCGGCTCGATCGCGCCGCGCAAGCGTCGGGCGAGCTCGGCCGCACCGACCATCGTGTTTCGCGATGACAAGCCGTTTATCGTCATCGGCGCGCCCGGTGGCAGCTATATCGCCCCGACGGTCGCTCAGGGCATCATGAACATGATCGATTTCGACATGTCGATTCAGGAGGCGGTGACGGCACCGCGCATCGTCGGCGTGTCGAACACGATCGACATCTGCAACCGCATTCGCCGTTCGGTGGAGGCGGATCTGCGCGCGGATGGCTACGAGGTCGAGCGCTCGCCGCAGACCTATGCCTTTGCGGCTCTGCACGGCATCCGGATCGACGACGGCGTGTCGAAGGGAGCCGCAGATCCGCAGCGGGATGGTATGGCCATCTCGATCAGCTAGGCAGGCGGAGAGGCTGAATGGTCACTTCCATTATTCGGCGATTCATCCAGGCATTGTTCGTCATCGTGGCGATGACGGTGATCGTCTTTGTCGCCGTCAACGTCATCGGCAATCCGGTCGACATTCTGATCAACCCGGATGCGAACCAGGCCGAGCGCGCACGCGTGATCGCGGAATATGGCCTCGATCAGCCTCTCTGGCGCCAGTACATCGACTTCCTGGCGGGGCTGTTGCGCGGCGATTTCGGCAACAGCTTCGTCTACGGTCGCTCCGCTCTCCAGGTGATTTTGGAGCGTTTCCCGGCGACGCTGGAACTCGCCCTCTCGGCGCTGGTGATCGCGCTCATCGTCGGTCTGCCGCTCGGCCTTTACGCCGGACTGCGGCCGCGGAGCATCGCCTCGCGCATCATCATGTCGGGCTCGATCCTCGGCTTTTCACTGCCGACATTCTGGGTCGGCCTCATGTTCATCCTCTTGTTTTCCGTGCAGCTCGGATGGCTGCCGTCGAACGGGCGCGGCGAGACCGTGGAAATCCTCGGCATGCGCTGGTCGTTCCTGACGGAGGACGGGTTGCGGCATCTCTTTCTGCCGGCCCTCAACCTGGCGCTCTTCAAGACCTCGCTCGTTCTGCGCCTGACCCGTGCCGGCGTGCAGGAGGTGCTGCCGCAGGATTACATCAAGTTTGCCCGAGCCAAGGGACTGAGCGAGCGTCGGATCATTTCCGTGCACGTCCTCAAGAACCTGATGATCCCGGTCGTGACCATCGTCGGCCTGGAGTTCGGCTCGCTCATCGCCTTCTCCGTGGTGACGGAGAGCATCTTCGCCTGGCCCGGCATGGGCAAGCTCATCATCGACAGCATCAACCTTCTCGATCGGCCTGTGATCGTCGCTTACCTGATGATGATGGTCCTGATTTTCGTCGGCCTGAATTTCATCGTCGATCTTTGTTACACGCTGCTGGATCCCCGCGTCCGGCTCGATGCCAAACGGTGACGCCATGGACCCTCAGCTTGTAGATCACATTGAAAATGCGGTGTCGGAGACGGAGACGCTCACCTCCGAGCGCGGCCGCAATAAGCTTCGGGAGTTCTTTCGCTCTCCCGGTGCGGTTCTGGGGTTGCTCACGCTTTTCGTGATCATCATTGTGGCGGTCCTTGCGCCGCATATCGCCCCGCAGAATCCTTACGACCTTTCGCAGCTCGACATCCTCGACAGCAGGTTGCCGCCGGGCTCGGAATCCTTCGCTGGCGTGCCCTACGTTCTCGGTACCGATGCGCAGGGACGCGACATCTTTTCCGGCATTCTCTACGGGCTGCGCGCCTCGCTGATGGTGGGCGTGCTCTCGGCCTTCGCCGCCGCAATCATCGGCACCTCGGCGGGCCTCACGGCTGCTTACATCGGCGGACGGGTTGAGAGCCTCATGATGCGGATCGTCGATCTGCAGCTGTCCTTTCCCACGATCCTGATGGCATTGATGATGCTCGCGGTGCTCGGCAAAGGCCTGGTGAACGTCATCCTGGCGCTGATCATCGCCGAATGGGCCGTCTATGCCCGCACCGTGCGCGCGACGGCGCTCGTTGAACGTGAAAAAGAATATATCGAGGCGGCGCGCTGCCTGCGGCTGCCAGGCTGGCGCATCCTCTTCCGCCACCTTCTGCCGAACTGCCTCGCGCCCGTGATCGTCATCTCCACGATGCAGGTCGCCCGCGCCATCAGCCTCGAGGCGACCTTGTCCTTTCTCGGTCTCGGCGCATCCGTGACGGAGCCCTCGCTCGGCATGCTCATTTCCAACGGCTACCAGTACCTGCTCTCCGGCCTCTACTGGATCAGCTTCTATCCGGGCATTGCCTTGCTCGTGACGATCGTCGCGATCAATCTCGTCGGTGACAGGCTGCGTGATGTCCTCAATCCGAGGAACGTGTGAGATGGCCGCTTTGCTGGAAGTGAAGAACCTCGTCACCGAGTTTCCCCGTCATGGTGCCGCGCCGGTCAAGGCGGTCAACGACGTTTCCTTTTCGCTCGAGAAGGGCAGGGTGCTCGGACTTGTCGGCGAGAGCGGCTCGGGAAAATCCGTGACCGGCTTTTCGATCATGGGCCTCGTCGATGCGCCCGGGCGTGTCGCTTCGGGTGACATCTTCTTCAACGGTGAGAACCTCGCCGATCTCAATGCGGAAGAGATGCGGCGCCTGCGCGGACGCCACATCGCGATGGTCTTTCAGGATCCGATGATGACGCTCAATCCGGTCCTGCGGATCGAGACGCAGATGACCGAAACGCTCCTCGCGCATGAGAAGATGGATCGTGCCGAAGCGCGGGCGCGGGCGCGCGACGCGCTGGGCATGGTCGGAATCCCAAGCCCCGAAGAGCGGCTCTCCGCCTATCCGCACGAGTTTTCGGGTGGCATGCGCCAGCGCGTCGCCATCGCGATTGCGCTTCTGCACAGCCCCGAGCTGATCATCGCGGACGAACCCACGACGGCGCTCGATGTGACCATCCAGGCGCAAATCATTTCCGAGTTCCAACGCCTGGCCGAGGAGAGGGACACGGCCGTGATCTGGATCACCCACGACCTTGCCATCGTCTCGCGGCTCGCCGACGACATTGCCGTCATGTATGCGGGCCGCCTCGTGGAGACCGGCCCGGTCGCCGAGGTGCTGACCGATCCACGCCATCATTATACGCGCGGACTGATGGATTCCGTGCCGAGCCAGAACACCCGCGGCGCGCTTCTGAAGCAGATCCCCGGTATGACGCCGAGCCCGGCCAATCTTCCTTCCGGATGTAGTTTCCGCACCCGCTGCGGAGGCGCTGACGCGCTCTGCACGAAGCTCCCGCCCGAGATCAGGGAAGGGGAGAGGAGCTATCGTTGCGTACATCCTTTGGGCGCGCGTTCCTTGGACACGATCGCGGGGGAGGCCGTATCGTGAGCGGGACGAACGAGGTCATGCAGAACGCTCCAAAGATGCCACTCGTCGAAGCGCGCGACGTGACGCGCCGCTTCGGCGCGACGCCCGATCTTGCCGCCCGCATTGCCATCAGTGCAGGCGCGGCGGAACCGCCGGCCGTCGTCTATGCGCTCGACGACATCAATCTCTCGGTTGCCCGCGGCGAAGTCCTGGGGGTGGTCGGCGAGAGCGGCTGCGGGAAGTCGACGCTCGGCCGCATCGTGGCGGGCATTCTGCCGCCGACCGAGGGAGAAATCCGCTGGAAGGGCGAGGCGCATCACAAGCTGAAAGGTCGAGCGCGCAAGGCGGCCGATCTCGCCGCGCAGATGATTTTCCAGAATCCGATGGCGGCGCTCAATCCGCGTATGCGCATCGAGAGCATCGTGGCCGAGGCGCCGCGCGCTCACGGTCTCATCGAGGGAAGCGTCTCCGATTATGTCGATGAGCATCTGCGCATGGCCGGCTTCGATCCGGCGATGAAGAAGCGCCTGCCGCACGAATTCTCCGGCGGCCAGCGTCAGCGCGTGAACATCGCTCGGGCGCTCGCCGTGAAGCCGGAATTTCTGGTTTGCGACGAAAGCGTCGCCGCTCTCGACGTCTCCATTCAAGCCCAGATCATCAATCTCTTCGTGAAGCTGCGGGAAGAGCTCGATCTCACCTATATGTTCATCAGCCACGATCTCGGCGTGGTCGAGCATATCTCCGACCGCGTCGTCATCATGTATCTCGGTCGGATCGTGGAAGAGGCGCCGGTGGAAGAGATCTTTGCCCGCCCGAACCACCCTTATACGCAGGCGCTGCTCGCCGAAATTCCGCGCATCGAGCCGCGCAAGCGCCGCTTCGAGGCGATCAAGGGCGAGATTCCGAGCCCGTTATTTCCGCCGAAGGGCTGTCACTTTCATCCTCGGTGCCCGTTCGCCCATGAACGCTGCCGGGTGGAGGTGCCGAAGCTCAAGCCGGTTGCCGGCGGCCATCTCTCCGCCTGCCATCTGAATGACGAGGCTGCCGCTGGGGCGTGACGATCGACTGACTTGACCTTCCAGTGGCTGGAAGCCCCATTTAGGGTGCGATCAGCCACGAGGATTGGTCTCATGAACGAGATTGCACCCGCCGCGAGCCGCCGCGAAGGCTCGTCTTCGCGCCGATATCGGGTCGAGGGCATGACCTGCGCCTCTTGCGTGCGCCGGGTCGAGCAGGCGATCGCGGCGCTGCCCTCTGTCGACAAAGCCAATGTCAATCTGGCGACGGAGACGGCGGAGGTCATCTTCGCTGGTACGCCTGAGGATCGCGCCGTCATCGCCGCGATCGAGAAGGCCGGCTACGACGTGCCGCGCGAGAATTTTGAGATCGCCATCGAGGGCATGACTTGCGCCTCCTGCGTCGGCCGGGCCGAACGCGCGATCAGGGCTGTGCCCGGCGTCGACGAGGTGTCGGTCAATCTGGCGACCGAACGCGCTTCGATTTCGGCCCGGGGCGGGCTTGATCGCGGGGTGGTCGCGGCGGCGATCCGCGAGGCGGGCTATACGCCGCGCCTGATCGAGAATGACGGTGCTGGAGCGGACCGGCGCGCCGAGGTCAAGGCGCGCGATTATGCGGCCCTGAAGCGCGATCTCACCATTGCTGCAATCCTGACGCTTCCGGTTTTTCTGGTCGAGATGGGCTCGCATGTCTCGCCGGTGATCCATGATCTCGTGCAGCGGATGATCGGTTCGGGCACCAATCATCTCGTGCAGTTCGTCCTGACGACACTCGTTCTCTTCGGTCCGGGATTGCGATTCTTCCGCAAGGGCTTGCCGGCGCTCCTTCACGCCGCGCCTGACATGAATTCCCTGGTCGTCGTCGGCGCCAGTGCCGCCTGGGGCTATTCGACGGTCGCGACCTTCGTGCCGCAGGTGCTGCCGGCCGGAACCGCGAATGTCTATTTTGAGGCGGCGGCCGGGATCGTGACGCTCATTCTCGTCGGTCGCCTTCTCGAAGCACGCGCCAAGGGCCGCACGGGCGAGGCGATCAAACGCCTGATCGGCCTGCAGCCGAAGACCGCCCGGGTCGAGCGGGAGGGTCGTTTCGTCGAAGTGCCGCTTGAAGATGTCGTCGTCGGCGATGTCCTACAGGTGCGGCCCGGCGACAAGATCGCTGTCGACGGAGCTGTGCTGACCGGCACGTCCTATGTCGACGAATCGATGATCACCGGCGAGCCGATCCCGGTCGAAAAGGCGGTTGGCGCCGAGGTCGTCGGCGGCACCATCAACAAGACCGGCAGTTTCACCTATCGCGCCGAGAAGGTCGGCAGCGATACGATGCTCGCCAATATCATCCGCATGGTCGAGGCGGCGCAGGGCGGCAAGCTGCCGATCCAGGCGATGGTGGACAAGGTGACGCAATGGTTCGTCCCGGCGGTGATGACCGCAGCGCTGCTGACCTTCGCGGTCTGGCTCGTCTTCGGTCCGGAGCCGGCGCTGGGCTTCGCGCTCGTCAATGCCGTCGCCGTCCTCATCATTGCCTGCCCCTGCGCCATGGGGCTCGCAACGCCGACCTCGATCATGGTCGGCACGGGCCGGGCGGCCGAGTTCGGCGTGCTGTTCCGGCGTGGTGAAGCGCTGCAGACGCTGCGCGAGGCGGGCGTGATCGCGCTCGACAAGACCGGCACTTTGACGGAAGGCCAGCCCGAGCTCACCGATCTCAGCGTCTCTGAAGGGTTCGACGAGGCCGAGGTTTTGGCGCTGGTGGCGGCCGTCGAGGCGGGCTCCGAGCACCCGATCGCCGCCGCAATCGTGGCGGCGGCCGAGCGCCGGGGGCTGGGGCTGGCGAAGCCCGAGGCTTTCGAGGCGATCCCCGGTTTCGGCATCACGGCGCGCGTTGCCGGCCATGATGTCATGGTCGGGGCCGACCGATTGATGGCGGAGCACAAAATCGCTCTCGATGGCTTTGCCGAGGACGCAGAGCGTCTCGGCGCGGAGGGGAAGTCGCCACTTTATGCCGCGATCGACGGAAAGCTTGCCGCGATGCTTGCGGTCGCCGATCCGGTCAAGGCGTCGACGCCGGCCGCGATCAAGGCCCTGCACGATCTCGGGCTGAAGGTGGCGATGATCACCGGCGACAACCGCCGCACGGCAGACGCCGTTGCCCGCCGTCTCGGCATCGATGAGGTGGTCGCCGAAGTGCTGCCACAGGGCAAGATCGACGCGATCAAAGCCTTGCGCTCTGGTGGTCGCAAGGTCGCCTTCGTCGGAGACGGCATCAACGACGCACCGGCGCTGGCGGAGGCCGATGTCGGTCTGGCGATCGGCACCGGCACCGACGTGGCGATCGAAAGCGCCGATGTGGTCTTGATGTCGGGTGATCTCGGGGGTGTCGCCAATGCGATCGCGCTCTCCAAAGCGACGCTTGCCAACATCCGTCAGAACCTGTTCTGGGCCTTCGCCTACAACGTCGTTCTGATCCCTGTGGCGGCCGGCGCGCTTTATCCGTCGACCGGCGTGCTTCTGTCGCCGGTTTTTGCGGCCGGAGCGATGGCGCTCTCAAGTGTCTTCGTCGTCACCAATGCGCTGCGTCTGAGGCGGTTTTCGCCGCCGCTCGAGGTGACCGGAACACACACGAGGCCCGTCGCCAAGGCCACGAAGAGTGCCGATCCGGAAACACCATCAGAACCAGCGCAATCTGTGTCCCAAACCCCGGCCATGCCGGCCAATGTCATGTCAGAAAAGGAGATTTCGATGCTGAAGCTCAAGGTTGAAGAGATGTCGTGCAAGCATTGCGTGGCAAACGTGGAGAAGGCGGTGAAGGGCGTCGATCCCGAGGCCAAGGTCAATGTCGACCTCGATGCCGGCACGGCCGCAATCGAGAGCTCGGCCGACGAGGCGGCGATCGAAGCCGCGATCCGCGAGGCGGGTTATCCGAACGAGAAGCTCGCCGCCGCCTGAGCGAGCTTTTTTCATCTTCCGGCCGGGCGGAAGCGCGAGACCCGACCTGGCCGGAACCCATACCTGCCTTGGTGCCGCCTGCCATCTGGCCGTCTGGTGGCCGACGAACGCGACTTGACATGCGAAAGGCGATCTCGGTATCGATGCGATATGTTATAAAATTACATACCGCGAGGCGAGATGCAGCAATCCAAGTCCAATGACGGGCGCCTGCCTGTGACCGTGCTGTCGGGTTTTCTGGGCGCGGGCAAGACGACACTCCTGAACCATGCGCTCAACAATCGCGAGGGCCGGCGCGTCGCCGTCATCGTCAATGACATGAGCGAGGTGAACATCGATGCCGACCTCGTGCGCGAAGAAACGGCGCTGAACCGTTCCGAAGAGAAGCTCGTCGAGATGACCAACGGCTGCATCTGCTGCACGTTGCGCGACGATCTCCTCACGGAGGTGCGCCGTCTGGCCGAAGAGGGGCGCTTCGATGGCCTGCTGATCGAAAGTACGGGCGTTTCTGAGCCTTTGCCTGTCGCTGCCACGTTTGAGTATCGCGACGAGAACGGACGTAGTCTGTCCGACATCGCGCGCCTGGATGCGATGGTCACCGTCATCGACGCCATGCATCTCCTGCAGAATTACGGATCGTCCGATTTTCTGGCCGATCGCGGTGAGACGTTGGGGGAGGGGGATGAACGCACGCTGGTCAACCTGCTGGTCGATCAGATCGAATTTGCCGACATCATCATTCTCAACAAGGTATCGGATGCGGAGCCTGCCCATCTCGAGGCGGCCCGTGCGATCGTGCATGGCCTCAACCCGGACGCAAAATTGATCGAGACCGATTATGGCCAAGTCGCTGCCGACGATCTCTTCGACACCGGATTGTTCGATTTTGACCGCGCCCACCAGCATCCCATGTGGTTCAAAGAGCTCTACGGCTTTGCCGGCCATGTGCCGGAAGATGCCGAATACGGTGTGACGAGCTTTGTCTGGCGCGAACGGCGCCCGCTCATTCCCGAGCGCTTCAACGAATTCCTGCAGACACCGCTGCCCGGCGTCATCCGCGCCAAAGGGCATTTCTGGCTGGCCACCCGAGCTCAGATCGTGGGCGAATTCAGCCTCGCCGGCGCGGCGGCGACCGTGAGACCGCTCGGCTTCTGGTGGACGTCGGTGCCGCAGTCGCGATGGCCGGATGATCCGGAATTCCGCAAGCGTATCCTGAGCTTTTTCGACCCCGTTTACGGGGATCGGCGCCAGGAGATCGTCTTCATCGGCATGCTGGGCGAGATGAACCGCGAGCGCATTACGGCGATGCTCGAGCGCTGCCTTGCAGAGCCGACCGAGAATGGTCGTTTCGATCCGAATGCCTATCGCGGTCGTCCGGATCCTTTCGAGGCTTGGGGATCGTCGCAGGTCGCCTGACGGTGGCCGATTCAAGTGACACCGCTTCCTGAAGCGGTGTCACTTGATGTCGAGAGCCCGCCGTTTCTCGGGCGGTGAAGCGCCCGTTGTCGCGCTCAGCCGAAACGCTCACTCGGGGCCGCGATTTGAGCGAGAAAGTCCCGCCGCAAATCGGAATTGTCCTTGAACGCGCCGACAAAGCGGCGGGTCACCATGCTGACGCCGGGCTTCCTGATGCCGCGTGTGGTCATGCACATATGAGCGGCCTCGACGACGACAGCGACCCCGCGTGGCCGGAGAACCTCCTCGATTGTGTAGGCAATCTGCGAAGTCAGCGTTTCCTGGATCTGCAGCCGTTTCGCATAGGCTTCCACGAGCCGTGCAAGTTTGCTGATGCCGACGACACGCCGGTTCGGCAGGTAGGCGATATGCGCCTTGCCGATGATCGGCACGATGTGGTGCTCGCAATGCGATTCCAGTCGCATGTTCCGAAGCACGATCATGTCGTCGTAATCGTCGGTCTCTTCAAATGTCCGGGCGAGAAGCTCGGTTGGATCGGTGTTGTAACCTTCGAAGAACTCCTCGTAGGCGCGCACGACGCGCGCGGGCGTGTCGATCAGGCCTTCACGATCCGGATCGTCGCCGGCCCATTCGATGATGAGCCGGACTGCGGCTTCGACGGCGGCGCGATCGGGACGCGGCCGCCCGAGTGTCTTTTCTTGCGGCATGGCCGCGGGGGATGATGTCATGTCTCTGAGGATAGCCTTGGTGATCAGGGCAATTATTTGAAACGTTATAACATCAAAATCAAGAATGATCCCTCGATGACGCCCGCCTTGCGAAGGTCCTCAGGTGAGGCGGATCGAACCGCCCTCGGTGGGGAGGTTGCCCTGGCGCGAGCGAGCAGGCATTCTCCGCGCGATTTTTACGTGTCCTTTGGCGGTTGCGGCATGGGCATCCCGCCGAGAGCGGAGGCGTCGGTTATCGTAAACGAAAGCATAACGAGCCTCGGCGTATAGAGGAGCGAACCACAGTCCGGAGCGCGCATGTGCCGACGTCCGGTCTGAGTGGGAGTTGCGGTTCGCTCGCAGGGGCAGGGGAGAAGCTTGTTGATGAAGCCGAGCTTTGATGCGCGTCTGTTGACGGCGCGGAGACGCCTGAAGGGCTCCAAGCCTCTGCTCTTTTTGAGCGCCGTTGCCGGCATGGCCGCGTTGGTAGGGACGACTCCGCTCGTCGCCGAGGGGGTCGTACAAGCCTCTGCTCATCTCATCGCGGCCGGAGAGGTTTTTTCGGCGCCGATGATCGGGGAAGACGCGCGGCTCAAACCCGCCTCGCGCGGAGACCGCCTGTCCTCGGTCGCTCTGAAGCAGGGTCCCTCGAACCGTCTCGGACAGCGCAGCCCAACGGTCGAGCGCAACCTTTTTGAAGACCCCGATGTGAAAGGCCCGGTGACGGGCCTTTTCGACTCGCAGCGTTTCGCCTGGCAGCCGAGGATGGTGCACCTGCCGGAAGTCGTTGCGAGCTATCCGGGGGTCCTGGTGCCGGCGAGCGAAAGCGGCGCCGTACGATCGGCGACGGCCTTGACGATGGCCTCCCAGACAAGCGCCCAAGTGTTTGCGAACCGCTGGATGTCTGAAACTTTTGAGCCCACGGCCGGAGCGTATCTCGCCGCTCTCGTCGGGAGTGAGCAAGTTCCATCGCCTGACCAGATGGTCCCAGATGCGGTGGCGGGCCTCGACTTCGTTCCGGCGCCGAGGCCAGATATCGGCGAAACGGAGATCGCCAGCCTGGAGCCCAATGCCCGCCCGGCATCGACGGTGGGTTTTGACGAGGCTCTCGATGCGCAGGCCGTTTTGAAAAAGGTGGCCGTGCCGGCATCCCGGCCCACGCCGGGCGTCGTTGCGAAAGGCGGGCGTTCGCCCGCAAGCCTTGCTTATGCGGCGGTCGAAGAGCCGACTGCAACCGATTCATCTGACGGCTTTTTCAATAAGCTCTTTGCGCCTGCCAGCAGGGCTGCGCTTCCGGGACGGGACAGCGGCATTGCCGTCTACGAGATTCAATCGGCGACGGTCTATCTGCCCAATGGCGAACGTCTCGAGGCGCATTCCGGCCTTGCCAGGATGCAGGACGATCCCCGCTATGTGCGGGAAAAGAACCGCGGCCCGACGCCGCCGAACGTCTACGATCTCGTCATGCGCGAAAGCCGCTTTCACGGCGCGGAGGCCATTCGCCTGCTGCCCTCCGACGGTCGCAAGAAATACAATCGCGACGGGCTCCTGGCGCATCCTTACATGTATGTCGGCGGCGGCTCGCGCTCTCAGTCCAACGGCTGTGTGGTCTTCGCCAATTACGAGCGCTTCCTGAAGGCCTTCAAGAAGGGGCACATCACCCGCATGATCGTCGTGCCGCGGTTGAAGGACCTCAACACCTATATGGCCGCGCTTTAGGCCTGCGTGGGCCCGTTGGCTGAGCCACCAGGCTGGTGGGTGAGGGTGCCGGCGCAGTGGATATCGCGATGGCAGGCTGGCGCGCAGCCGCGGCCAGCTGCGTTTCCGGCTCGGTTGGCAGGTGACTTCCGCGCCAGCCCGGCTGCGGCTAAACTTCTATAAAATCCGACAGCCTGTCGGCGCGATGGGAGGGCGAACGATCCGTCACACAATCTTTGGCCCCGTCCTTGCCGCCATTCTTTGCACGAGCCCGGCATTGGCGATCGCCGCCTCGGCCGGCAACGACTATCCGAGCGAGGCGATCGCCGAATATGTCTATGCCTGCATGAAGGCGAATGGCGAGACGCGGCCGGTCCTCTCCGCCTGCGCCTGTTCGATCGATGTTGTCGCTTCGCTCCTGACCTACGAGCGTTATCTGACCGCCAGCACCTTCTTGAGCATGCACCAGCTGCACGGCGAAGGTGCCGATATCTTTCGCAACAGCCCGCGTTCGAACGCGTCGATCCAGGATCTGCGCCGCGCCCAGGCCGAGGCGGATGTGCGCTGTTTCAAGGGCAACTAAACGCCCGAAATCACGGCTTTCTCTGGTCTTTTTGGCCTTCGGTGCATCTAAGTGCGACAAGGAGTCATAAGTATCCTTGCCGAGAGCTCAGGATGCCTTTACAGTACTCATTAGGTTTTCGACTAAAAAAGACTCCAACCTGGGAATTGGATGCTGTCGAAGGTTAGTTCGAGCGCGCCAATGCAAGCGTAGCTCGATGTCGTGGCGTATTGTCGAAAACCCATTTCAATAAGCGTTCGTGCGTGTGCCAGAGGCTTTACGTAACGAAACCATAGACGACGCTAATGTCGCAATGGGAGGGTCTAATGGGTCGCATCTTGACGGCGCTGTGCGCCGTGTTTGGGCTCGTCATATTGATGGGGCCTGCTTTCGCAAACGAAAAACTCATCGAAATGGAGAAGAACGCGAAAGAGTGGGTCATGCCCACCGGAAACTACGCCAATCACCGCTTCTCCGAGCTCAATCAAATCAACAAGGACAATGTCGGCGATCTCCAGGTCGCCTGGACGTTTTCTACCGGCGTGCTGCGCGGTCACGAAGGCGGACCGCTCGTCATCGGTGACACGATGTATGTGCACACGCCTTTTCCGAACATCGTCTACGCGCTCGACCTCAACAACGATGGCGCGATCAAATGGAAGTATGAGCCGGTTCAGGATTCGGGCGTGATCCCGATCATGTGCTGCGACACGGTCAATCGCGGCCCGGCCTATGCGCCGGAAGGTGAGGGCCATCCGGCGATGTTGATTCTCAGTCAGGCTGATACGACGGTCGTGGCTCTGAACGCCGACACCGGCGAAGAGGTCTGGAAGGTCAAGAACGGCGACCCCGGCAAGGCCGAGAGTGCGACCGCAGCGCCCCTGGTCTACAAGGACAAGGTGCTGATTGGCGTCTCCGGTGCCGAGTTCGGTGTGCGTGGTCGGGTCACCGTCTACAATCTCGCCGACGGTTCGGTCGCCTGGAAGGCGTTTTCCACCGGTCCGGATGAAGACATGCTCGTCGATCCGGAAAAGACGATGGCGCTCGGCAAACCGATCGGCAAGGATTCCAGTCTGCAAAGCTGGGAAGGCGATCAGTGGAAGACCGGTGGTGGCACCACCTGGGGCTGGTATGCCTACGATCCGGAGCTCAATCTCATCTATTACGGCACCGGCAATCCATCGACCTGGAACCCGAACCAGAGGCCGGGCGATAACAAATATTCGATGACGATCTTCGCACGCGACGCCGATACGGGCATGGCGAAGTGGCTCTATCAAATGACGCCGCACGACGAGTGGGATTACGACGGCGTCAACGAGATGATCCTCGTCGATCTCGAAATGAACGGCGAGATGGTGAAAGCGCTCGTGCATTTCGACCGCAACGGGATCGCCTACACCATGAACCGCGAGACGGGCGAACTCCTGCTCGCCAAGAAGTATGACCCGGCCGTCAACTGGACGAGCGGCGTCGACATGGACAAGAACAGCGAAACCTACGGTCGGCCCACGGTGGTCAGCGACTATTCCACCGATGCGCAGGGTGAGGACACCAACGTGGAGGGCATCTGCCCGGCGGCTCTCGGCACCAAGGACCAGCAGCCGGCCGCTTATTCCCCGAAAACCAAGATGTTCTATGTCCCGACCAACCATGTCTGCATGGATTACGAGCCGTTCCGGGTCAGCTACACCGCCGGCCAGCCCTATGTGGGCGCGACCGTGTCGATGTATCCGGCACCGGACAGCCATGGCGGCATGGGCAACTTCATCGCCTGGGACGCCACGACTGGCGAGATCGTCTGGACGATCCCCGAACAGTTCTCCGCCTGGGCCGGCGCGCTCGCCACGGCCGGCGACGTCGTCTTCTACGGCACGCTCGAAGGCTATCTGAAGGCGGTCGATATCGAGACTGGTAAAGAGCTCTACAGGTTCAAGACGCCCTCCGGCATCATCGGCAACGTCAACACCTATGAGCACAACGGCAAGCAGTACATTGCCGTGCTTTCGGGTGTCGGTGGCTGGGCCGGCATCGGTCTTGCCGCGGGTCTCCTGTCGCCTGAATCGGCTGCCGGTTGGCACGAGGCTGTCGACCAGGGGCGCGAGCAGGGGGACACGGAAGCTCAGGTGGGTACGGCCGGCCTCGGCGCCGTCGGCGGCTATTCGGGCCTTGCCAACTTCACCAATCTCGGTGGCGTGCTGACGGTCTTCGCACTTCCCGATTGAGACTGACGAGCCGAAGCGGGAGCCCGGCCTTTGGCCGGGCTCTCCACCGATGCCCTCATCAATCAGTCAGGAGTTACGATGCTCGCTCGCAGCATGTTTGCGCTCGTCTTTGCTGTCGTCGCCGGATTGCCAGCTTCTGTCGCCGTCGCGCAGAACAATACTCCGGGAGATCCCACAATCGCGGAGGAGCGGGACGGAAAGTATTTCGACGCCGACGGGACCCCCACCTTCAAGTTCGAGAATGGGCGAGTCGACTGGTACACGTTCTCCGGTTATCGCCGCTATCACGCCGCCTGCCATGTGTGCCATGGCCCCGACGGTCTCGGCTCGAGCTATGCGCCGGCGCTCGCCCACTCGCTCGAACATCTCGATTACGCGAATTTCCTCGCCGTCGTCGCGGGCGGACGCGAGAACGTGTCGAGCTCGCAGAAGAACGTCATGCCGTCCTTCGGCACCAATCCGAACGTCATGTGCTACATCGACGACATCTACATTTATCTGAGGGCGCGTGCGCAGGGAGATCTGCCGCGCGGCCGGCCGCCCAAGAAGGAAAAGAAGCCGGATTCCTTCATGAAGGCGGAAAACGATTGTCTCGGCACATGATGCCGCCTCTTACCCGCATCCGCTGGGCGATCGCGATCTCGACCGCGATCCTCGGGGTCTTCGCGACGCCCTGGCCGAGCCTGGCTCAGACGACCGGCCTCGGCGAGGCCATCGAGCTCGTCGATCCGAACGTCTTCCGCGTCTGCGCCGATCCGAGCAACATGCCTTTCTCCAATCAGGAGGAGGAGGGCTACGAGCAGAAGCTGGCCGAGCTCTTCGCTGAAAAGCTCGGGAAGACGGTCGCCTATACCTACTTTCCTGAAGTGATGGGCTTCGTCCGCCATACGCTCGGCGCGTATGAATGCGACGTCATCATGAGCTACGCGCAGGGCGATGAATTGGTGCAAAACACCAACGCCTATTATCAGACCGCCTATGCGCTGGTGACCATGCCGGGCTCCGACGTCGGAGACGTTGCGACGCTCGCCGATCCTCGCCTCAAGGACAAGCGCATCGGTGTCGTCGCGCGCACACCGCCGGCGGCCAACATGGCCATTTACGGGCTGCTCAAGAAGGCGAAGCCCTATCAGCTGATGGTCGACACGCGGCGGGGGACGAGCGCCGAGGCGATGATCGCCGACCTGAAGAAGGGCGAGATCGACGTGGCGGCGCTCTGGGGACCGCTCGCCGGCTGGTTTGCGAGCCAGTCCGATCCGCCTCTCAAGGTGACCCCGCTTTTGAACGAGGAGGGCGGCTCGCGCATGGTCTACCGCATCACCATGGGCGTCAGGCCGACCGATCAAGAGTTCAAACGCACGCTCAATCGGCTCATCAGAGAGAACCAGGACGCGATCGACGCAATCCTGCTCGACTATGGCGTGCCCATTCTCGATGCGCACGAAAACCCGATCACGCATTGATCCGATGCGCTCCGGCTGCTGCTTTCAGCCGGAGCACCTTCCCTCGATGTGGGGGGCTTCGGATGGGGAGGGCGCCGGGGCATGGCGTGCGTCCCGCTCAATCCTACAGCTCGGCCTGTATCACCCTTGCGAGCGCGAAGAGCCGTTGTTCGATCAGTGACGGCACTTCGCAGACATAGGTGAGGGAATGTCGCCGGTCGTCGAAGATGCGGACCTGCACGAGAAGGTCGGTTTTGAGCTCCTGAGCTTGCGGAGAATTGGGCGAGGCCTGACGGAGGTCGCTCAGGCGCGATTGCTGCATGCGGATTTCCTCCGCCATTGCCTTCTGCCGCCGCGCATAATGCTTGATGCCGTTCATCACCTCGCTGCGCTCTGCGTTCAGGGTCGTGAAAATCCCGGCGAAGAGTTGGGTCAGACGCTCCTCTTTCCGGGATGGATCGAGCCGAGCTGAAAAGTCCCGGACTGCATCCTCCGCGTCCTCGATTGGCATGCGGCGGGCGGAGAGCCGCCGAGCCAGCCCTGCGATTTCCTCGTCGTCGCGCCACGCCGTCATCGCCTCATCGACCGAGGGGCCGGTCCATACCTGCACGACCGAGAGCGTCGGCACTTCCGGCTGAATGCACGGCCAGTCGGGATCTTTGCGCGGCTGGGCGATCGCAGGCGCGCCCGTCAGAGCGAGTCCCGTCAGAGCGAGCCCCGTCGGAGCGAGCCCCGTCGGAGCGAGCATTGCAGCGACGACGATCAGGAGGCGGCATCCGGAGACGACCATGCAACCAGAATGCGCGTCGATGGGGCCGGCCGCAAGCCCATCAGGGCGATGCCGCCGGCCCCCGCCCCCACCCCTCATTTGACCAGGATCTGTGCGCCCTGGGTCTCCCCGGTGGTGTTGGGAATCCGCAATTCGAACCGGCCGGGCCGGATCGGCACGAAGGTCATTTCCACTTCGCCCGCAGCGTCGAACTCGATCGAATCGACGCCAAGCGGGCGGATTTCGATGTCGTTGATGACGATTTCGTTCACCCAGACATTGCGGAAGAAATCGGCGCCATGCACGGCGAGTTCGGCCGTTCCGTCGGCCTCGATCGTCAGCTTGTACTGCTTGCCGGATTCAAGCTCGATCGGCGCCTCGACCAGCGGCTTGCCCGAGGACAGCGTGATCGGCCCAACGGCGATCGGCCGGGTCAAGAGCCCAGACTGGGCATAGGCGCCCACGGGCGTCAGCGCGCAAGCTGCGGCCGCCGCCAGAATGGCAAGTCCTGCGCTCCTCTTCATCTGCATGGTTCTTCCTCCCCTCGTTTTCGCCCTGGCGCTTTTCGACCGTGTCGTTCCGTTCCGTTTGTGTCGCTGTGTCTTGGCGTTTCCCAGCCGGCGACCGCCTATTCCGGCGTCGTCACCACCCCCCAGGGCAGCCGCCCGACCTGAACGCTCTTGATCACCTTGCGATCGGCCACATCGATGACGGAAATGTCGTTGGAGATTCCATTCGTCGAGAAGAGAAGGCTTTCATCCGGCGAGAAGGCGAGCTGCCAGACCCGCTGCCCGACGAGAAGGTACTCCTCGACCTCATAGGTTTCGGCATTGACGATGGCGACGCGGTTCGCCGGGCCGAGAGCGACGAAGGCGGTCTTGTCGTCGCTGGTGATGCGCACCCCGACAGGCTGGATTGCTTCGGGCCGCAGGCCTGGGATTTCGAAGGTGATCTTGTGGGTCACTTCATGGGCAGCCGTGTCGATCACGTTGACCGTCCCGCCGATCTCGGCGGAGACCCAGACCTCCGAGCCGTCGTGTTTGAACTCAGCGAAGCGAGGCCGGGAATCGACGAGCACGTTGTCGGTGATGTCGTGCGTTTTGGCGTCGATGAAATGCGCCATGCTCGTCGTTTCCGACGTGTTGACGATCACCGATCCGTCCGGTGACACGCCCATGCCTTCCGGCTCCACGCCGACCGGGATCTCGCTGACGAGCGAGCGGTCTTCGACGTCGACGACGGTCACGAGGTTGTCGTCCTCGTTGGCGATGTAGAGAAGGCGCCCCTCCGGATCGAGGGCAAAAAGCTCGGGATCCGGGCCGGAGGGAAGCGTGGCAACGACCTCATAGGTCTCGGAATCGATCATTTGAACGGTGTCGTCGTCACTCGCGCAGAGAAGCACGTATTTGCCGTCGTTGGTGATGGTGATGCCGCGCGGACGCTGGCCGACCGGCACGGTCTCGATCACCTCCATGGAGGCGCTGTCGAGCACCGTCATGGTGTTGTCGCCCTCGTTGGAGACGAAAATCTTGTAGGCGAAGGCGGGCGCCGGCAGCGACAGCGCCGTTGCAGCGAGCATCACCCCAACGAGACGGAAGAGCGTCTTGCGCTCTCTTTTCCGAATGTCCTGCGTCATAGTCGGCACTCGCTCTCGGGTCGGTCGTAGCCGAGTGTGTCGAGTGTCGAGGTCTGGTGCAGGAAACCGTCCTGTGGCGAGACGGAGACGACCATGCGCCCGTCGGCGAGCAGGATCGGTTGCCGGAGCTGCCAGTTCCAGTCGCGCAACGTCAGCTTCTGTCCCTTGAAGGCTGCCACCTCGAACTTCGGTCCCTTGATGAAATCGGCCATCGTCGCGGCATCGCTACTGGATGCGCGCGTCGCCGCCTCGCCGATCATCCGGACGGCCGTCCAGGCGTCCATATCCTTTGCTGTCATTTGTCGGTCGTAGGCAGCGACGAAGCGGTTCTGGATCTGGATTCCAGCCCATTGGTCGTGAGCCGGCGACCAGCTCGTCGGCCTCAGCCCGGAGGTCCCGGCGACCGGCCTTGGATCCCAGGTGTGGTAGGGGACATAGGGCCCAAATATCTCGCTCTCGTCGGCGACGACGACCACGTCGTGATCAGGTGCCGACTGGGTGAAGACGGCCATCTGCGCGTCGACCTGAACGAGGCCGGAATCGGTGGTGCGGGCGCCGCCGGTGTCGGTGAAGACGCGCTTTTCCACGATTCTGGCGCCGAAGCGTTTCGCGGCCCGTTCCACCGCGGCGGCATAATCCTGATCGGCTGAATGCGAGCCGACGAGGAGGAACAGCCGCGTCCATTTCTTGGTGACGAGATATTGCACGAGCGCGTCGGCGAGCATCGCCCGGCTCGGCGTCACATGAATGAGATTGGCCCGGCAATCGGATTCGCGCAGCCGGTCGTCGGCGGCGCCGATATTGAAGACGAGCGTATCCCGCTTCGCGGCCTCATCGGTGACGGCAAGAAGCGTGTCGGCAGGAAGGTCCGCCACGACAAAACGGACGCCCCCAGCGCTCATCTCGCTGAGGGCGTCCAGTGCCTGCTGCTGGTCGCTCGCAGTGGCATCCTCAAGTTCGTATTCCTGGCCGGTGAAGCGGCCGGTCGTGTTGTTGTCCGTAATCGCGAGGCGTGCGCCGGCGATGCCGTCATCCTCGCGCGGCCGCTCGCTCAAAGAAATGGGAAGCCAGTCCGGCAAGGGGCTACGCAGGTAGCCGATCATGACCTTGCCCTTACCATCCTGTGCCACGCCGGGGCTGGCGCTGCCGACGACGAGCGCGAACGCAACGGAAAAAACGATCGCGAGGAGATTGCGCGCAATGTCGATCCGCATGAAACGCCCGTTTGCCATGTCTCTACCTCACGTCATCTCGCGTTAGAGAGGAATTAAGCGAAGGTTAGAATACGGTGAGAACTCCACGCATCCTCTTTTTGGCGTCCTGCCCGCATGCCGAGACTGAGAAAGATATGTTTGTGCACTTGCCGGGAAGAATTGAACGGGTAACATTCATCCGGCGCGACGAAGGCTCGTGAAAAAGAGCAAATAAAAAGCGCGAAAGGGAGGAGGCGACACTTTCGTGCCTCCGGACAGAGGGCCGGCATGCGGATATTTCCGCCGATGACGATCCGCACGCGCATCCTGGCGTTTCAGATGATCGTCGGGGCCTGTGTCGTCGTCCTCATCGTCGGGGCGTTTCTGGCGATTCAGGCTTTTCACTTCTACCTTACACGCGGGGCGCTCGCCCACCGTCAGCTTGCTGCCGTCACCGCTCTGGCGCGCGACGTCGATCATTACTCCAAGGCGCTCGCCGCGTTGCTGATGACTGGAAAACCGGGGCTCGGCGAAGTGGTGCGCCTTCAAACCAGCATCGGCGCCGCCTTCGAAATCTTGTCGGAAGCGACGCGCGAGGAGACGGCCTTCCTCGACAGACGTGGAGACGCCAGTGGCCAGACGGAGGAGGCGACGCGGATCGCGCGCCTGAAAAGCCTCTATGACGACATGAACCGTCGCGGCGAAGCGCTTCTCGCGATGCAGAAGTTGGGGCAGGGGGAGGCCGCGGCGCAGGTTTTCTTCCGTGCGATCGATCGCCGGGACGATGAGGAATTCTCCGCCCTCATCGATGTGGCGATGGCGGACGAGATCGCCGAGATCGAGACGGCCGACCGCGAGGCTCGTGCGCTTCTCGTCCGGCTCGGCTGGGGGATCGCGCTTGTCTCTGCGGTGCTTCTGGCGGGGGCGTTGATCGCCGGCTACGTGCTGCATCGATCGCTGGTGCGGCCGATCGGGCGGCTGAGTGCGGGGGCCGAAGAGATCGGACGCGGCGAGCTCTCGTTCCGGCTCGGGCCGCTCGGCGATGATGAGATCGGCGTTTTCGCCCGCCGTTTCGATGCGATGGCGGCCCGTATCGAGAAGCAGCGGGCAGAGCTTCTGAGGGCGCGGACGGGTCTCGAGGCGGAGGTTGCATCGCGCACGCGAGAGCTCGAAGAGGCGAATGCCGCCCTCTGCGAACGCGACCGGTCGCGGGTTCGCTTCCTTGCCGATGTGAGCCACGAATTGAGGGCCCCTCTGACCGTTCTGCGCGGGGAGGCCGAGGTGACCTTGCGGACAAAATCTCTGCGGCTCGCCGATTGCCGGGAGACGCTTCAGCGCGTCGTCGAAGAGGCAGAGGCGATGGGGCGGCTCGTCGAGGACCTGATGGTGCTTGCGCGCTCTGAAACAGACGAACTGGCTCTCGCCTCTGACCAGGTCGACATGAAGGATGTCGTTGAAGCCGTCGTGCGGGAGGCGGTGAGCCTTGCGCGGCCGCGGGCCATTCGGATCGCTTCGGAGATGACGGCCGCGCCGATCGTCATCGGCGACCGGCAGCGGTTGAAGCAGGTGTTGATGATCCTGCTCGACAATGCCGTGAAGTACTCAAAGCAGGGAGAAACGGTCCACCTCAGCCTTGGCTGCAGCGACGGCGCGCTCGAACTCGCCGTCGTCAATCGCAGCGGTCCGATCGCCGAGGAGGAGCTGCCGCGGCTCTTCGACCGCTTCTATCGCGGGCGCGATGCGGCGATGGCCGGTTCCGCCGGCAGCGGTCTCGGCCTCGCGATCGCAAGGTGGCTGGTGGAGAAGCACGGCGGCACGATCTCTCTCGATCGATACGGCTCAGACAGAATCAAGGCCGTGCTGCGCCTGCCGGCAGCCGCGATCGAACGCGACGGCACGGCTTCCTCGCGCCTGATTGAGGCCCGGGAGACGGGCGAGTGGGAGCCGGCCTATCTGCCGGCGGCAGAATGATCGACATGCGTGAGGGATACGGGCCGATGAACGGATGGAACGGGGAGCGGAGATCATGACGAGGCTTCTCCTGGTGGAAGACGATCCGCGCATCTCGGGTTTCGTGCGCCGGGGGCTGAAAGCGGAAGGCTATGTCGTCGATCTCGCCGAAAACGGCCGGGAAGCCTTGGCGCTCGCCGCCGAGGCGGTCTATCCGCTCATCATCCTCGACCGCATGCTGCCGGGTGTCGATGGCATCGAAGTCTGCCGAGAGCTCCGAAAACTCGGCCTGCGCAGCATGATCCTGATGCTGACGGCGAAGGACAGCTTGAAGGATAAGGTCGACGGATTTTCGAGTGGCGCCGATGATTATCTCACCAAGCCCTTTGCCTTCGACGAACTTGTTGTGCGTCTGCAGGCTCTCTTGCGCCGCGGGCCGCATCTCGACGAGGAGGGGCCGCTCGTCGTCGGCGACCTGACACTCGACCCATCCGGCCATTCTGTGCGTCGCGGGGGGCGAGACATCGCGCTGACGGCGCGCGAATTCGCGCTCCTCCACTATCTCATGCGGCATGCCGGCAAGGTGGTGAGCCGCACACGTCTTCTCGCCAATGTGTGGGGCTACAGCTTCGAACCGGGGACGAAGACGGTCGACGTCTATATCCGCTACCTGCGGCGCAAGATCGACGAGGGAGAGGCGGAACCGCTGATCCAGACGGTGCGCGGCTTCGGTTACAAGCTGTCCGCGGGCGGCACAGGTGCCGCCCGGACGGTGCCGCGCGAACCATCGCCACCTTCCGCCAGAAATGCCGGGTGTCTCCCATGAGGCTGTCCCACCTGGCTCTCTGTATCGTCTTCGCTCTTGCCGGTCTCTCGGCAGAGGCCGCGCCGCTGAAGATCGCAGTCTTCGATTTCGAGCTGATCAACACCACGACCAGCGCCCCCCCGAACGCAGCCGAAAAGCAAAGGCTCGTGATGCTTTCCGATCGGCTGCGCGCGGCGCTCGACGCCGACCAGACATTCAAGATCGTCGATATCGCACCGGTTCGCGAAAGGGTTGCTGAGACGCGGCTGCAGGCCTGCGGAAACTGTGATCGCAGTTTTGCGGAGAGCCTCGGCGCCGATCTCTCCATGGTTCCCGTCATTCACAAAATGTCGGAGCTGATCCTGAACATCTCGATTGCCGTGCGCGACGTGAAGACGGGCAGGATCATCGCCGGTTTCAACGCCGATATCCGATCCAACACCGACCGTTCCTGGCAGAAGGGGCTCGACTGGCTCCTGGCGAACCGCATCCTTCCGAAGGACCTGCCAGAATGACGGCGATCATCGGGACAGGATCGGTGCACGCTGGTCTTACCGCGGACCCATCCCGCCATATTTACAACCGCGCGTCGCATCAGCGGCGTTTATCTGCATGGGCCGAAGTGACCGTCGCAGGACGGATCCGAGGACCTTTCCCGGGGGGCACCGGTACGAGAGGAGATGACATGGATGTCGTCGATCTGGTCCTCGCCGTGTGTCTGGTGAACAGCCCCAATAGCTGCCACGAAGAGCACCTCTACTACCAATCGAGCGGGCCGCTGAAGGCCTGCCTCTGGGAGGCGATGCCGACCATGGCGCAATGGGCGGGCGAGCATCCGAAATGGCGCATTGCCGGTTTCCATTGCGCCTGGGTGAACGACAGGGAAGAGAAGATCTAAGCGATGGTGGTCCTGCGGGCGGTCTCGGCTCAAAGCGACCTTCTCGGCGAGGTGCCCGTAAAGGCCGAGCGGCAGGCCCTTCTTCTGGAGCATCTCTCCTTCTCCTACCGCGACAAGCCGGTGCTCGATGATGTCGGCTTCGCCGTGGAAAAGGGACGATTTACGGCGCTCCTCGGTCCCAACGGTGCCGGCAAGACGACGCTTTTCTCGCTGATCACAAGGCTGCTTGCGACGTCGCAGGGGCGCATCCTGATCGCTGGCCGTGACACGCGAGAGACGGGCGCGGCAGCGCTTGCGCCGCTTGGCATCGTCTTTCAGCAGCCGACGCTCGATCTCGATCTCACGGTGCGTCAGAATCTTGCTTATTTCGCGCGGCTCCGGGGCCTTTCCGGGAAAGAGGCGGGCCGGCGGATCGACCGCGAACTCGCCCGCTTTGACATGGCCGAGCGGGCCCGAGAGACGGTGCGCTCGCTCAACGGGGGGCATCGGCGCCGTGTGGAGATCGCCCGCGCGCTCCTGCATGATCCGGAGCTTCTTCTGCTCGACGAACCGACGGTCGGGCTCGATGCGCCTTCGCGGAAGGCGATCGTGCGCCATGTGCATGCGCTGGCGGGCGAGCGTGACGTCGGCATTTTGTGGGCGACGCATCTGATCGACGAGATCCAGGATGAGGATGCGCTCGTCATTCTCCACGCGGGCAGGGTGGTGGCGCGCGGCACGGCGGCCGATATCATCGCGCGGTCCGGCGCCGGCTCTCTCGATGCTGCCTTCACCATGCTGACGATGCCGGCGTGGGAAAGCTCGGTGGGAGGCAGGGCGTGAGCCTCTATGCGCGCGCCTTCACGGCGATCGTCTGGCGCGAGATCATGCGCTTTCTCTATCAGCGCGAACGCTTCCTCGCGGCGCTGGTGCGGCCGCTCGTCTGGCTGATCGTCTTCGCCGCCGGCTTCCGCGCCGTCCTCGGCATCTCGATCATCCCGCCCTACGAGACCTACATCACCTACGAGGTCTACATCGTGCCGGGGCTCATTGGCATGATCCAGCTCTTCAACGGCATGCAATCATCGCTGTCGATGGTCTACGACCGGGAGATGGGTTCGATGCGCGTGCTCCTGACGACGCCGCTGCCGCGCTGGTTTCTTCTGGTGGCGAAACTGACGGCCGGGACCGCCGTCTCGCTCCTTCAGGTCTATACGTTCCTTGTGATCGCCTGGCTCTTTGGCATCGAATTCGCTCCTCTCGGCTACGTTTTCATCCTGCCGGCGCTTGTCGTGAGCGGGCTGATGCTGGGCGCTGTCGGCATGTTCATCTCCTCCACCGTCAAGCAGCTGGAGAATTTCGCCGGCGTGATGAACTTCGTCATCTTCCCGGCCTTCTTCCTGTCTTCGGCTCTCTACCCGCTCTGGCATATGCGCGAGGCGAGCGTCGCGCTCTACAGGATCTCCATGGCGAACCCCTTCACGCATGCGGTCGAACTCGTGCGGTTCGCGCTCTACGGCAAGCTCGCACCTGTCTCGCTGATGGTCGTTCTCGGCTGCCTTGCGGTTTTTCTCGTTCTTGCGATCTGGGGCTACAAGCCGGCGCAAGGGATGGAGATGCGGGCTCGGCCTGCGGAGGCATAAAGATGCCGATCACTTCGGCCGGGCGCGACAACAGCTTGGCAGCGGCAAAGATACTGCTAAATTCATAGAAAAATCCGCTCCCGCATGTCTGCGGCGGGAAAAACGGCTGCGATTGGGAGGAAATGATGCGCCATCTAGTCTTGGCGCTCTCGGTGTCGTCCGTCTTATGTCTTGCCATCCCCCAAACGGGGGAGGCAGGCGCGGAAGAAATCGTGCGCGTTGGCGTCTTGAAGTTTGGGACCGTCAACTGGGAAATCGACACCATTACGAACAATGGCTTCGACGAGAAGCATGGGTTCAGGCTGGAACCGGTGGTGCTTGCCGGCAGCGATGCCGGCCGCATCGGCATCAATGCCGGCGAGATCGATGTCATCGTCAGCGACTGGCTCTTCGTCTCCCGCCAGCGGGCGGAGGGCATCCCGCTGACCTTCGTGCCTTATTCGACTTCGGTCGGCGCCATCATGGTCCCGGATGACAGCATTGCGAAGACACTGGCAGACTTGAGGGGAAGTCGTGTCGGCGTCGCCGGAGGCCCGCTCGATAAGAACTGGCTCATGTACCGCGCCGTCGCGGAGGACAGATACGGTTTCGATCTCGCCGAGGAGACAGAGCCTGCGTACGCTGCGCCGCCGTTCCTCGCGGAGAAGCTGAAGGATGGCGAACTCGCTGCCGCGTCGAATTTCTGGCATTACAACGCGCGCTTGGAGACGGAAGGCTACCGTGAGCTCCTGAGCGGTCAGGACGCTGCGACAGCCCTCGGTGCGACGGGACCGATCTCGGCGATCGGCTATGTCTTCAATGAGGAGTGGGCGGCCGAGCACAAGGACACGATGCTCGGCTTTGTGGCCGCCTCGCGCGAGGCGAAGGAGCTTCTCGCCTCCTCGGATGCTGCCTGGGACAAGCTCCGCCCGAGCATGAATGCGGAAAACGACGCCGTCTTCCACAATCTCGTCCGGCGCTACCGCGAGGGCATTCCGAGCCGGCCGATTGCCGAGGAAGAGGCCGATACCAAGAAAATCTATCTGAGGCTCGCAGCGATCGGCGGCGAGAAGCTGGTCGGGCCGGCGACGACCTTGTCGCCCGGCACCTTCTGGTCGGCTCTGAAGGATGCCCAGTGACCGCTGACGGGCCAATCCCCCCGCAAGATGCGCGTGTCGGCGCAACGGTGCTGCCCTTCCATGCCGCCTTGCATGCGCCGTTCAATCCGCTGCTTGCGGCCAACGCGCAACGTGACGCCTTTTCCGTTCACATCGCGGCCAAGCGCTTCAAACGTGCGAACGGTGGAGAGGTGGAGGTCATCCGCGACCTGTCCTTCGCGCTGGAGCCGCAGACCTTCACCTGCCTTCTCGGCCCGTCGGGATGCGGTAAGACGACGACGCTGAAGATCATGCTCGGCCTCGATGGCGACTTCTCCGGTGCGGTTTCTTCAGCGCTCATGCGCGCGCGGTCCGCCGCCGTCTTCCAGGAGCCGCGGCTTCTGCCCTGGCGCAGCGTGGAGGAAAATATCCGTCTCGCTCTGCCGCCGGAGATGGCGGAGAAGGATCTGATGCCGGTGCTCGACGCCGTCGAGCTCACGCATGTTCGCAATGCTTTTCCCTCCGAGCTGTCGCTCGGCATGGCGCGCCGCGTGGCGCTGGCGCGCGCTTTCTCCGTGGAGCCGGAGGTTCTGCTCCTCGACGAGCCTTTCGTATCCCTCGACGAGATGACGGCGAACCGGCTTCGCCACCTGCTTCTGCAGCTTTGGCAATCCCGGCCTGTCACGGTGCTCATGGTCACCCACAACATTCGCGAGGCGGCGAGGCTCGCCGACCGGCTGATCGTCCTCTCGCCGTCGCCCGCACATGTCGCCGGAACGGCCGAGATCTCAATCCCCCGCGCCGATCGCATCGGCGCAGCGCTCGGAAGCCTTCTCGTCGATCTTGCCCGACGCTTTCCGAGCCTTGCGCTGGAGTGAACGAGCCGGCTTAATCGCTCGACCCACAATGACAGGAGCGGCGCATGAGGTCCTTCCTCGCAGGGCCGGTCGGGCTGCGGGCGATCTCGATCGCAGCCTTTTTCGCCGTCTGGACCACCGCCTCCTACGTTTTTGGTCCGCGCCTTTGTCCGGGACCTGCCGGCGTCTTCGCTTTTGCGGCGGAGGAGATCGTCTCGGGCGAATTGCCCTATCATCTCGCGATCACGCTTCTCAGGGTGATCGCGGCCTTCGCAATCGCCATGTCGATCGGTCTGGCGACCGGCCTCATGATGGGACGCAGCCGGATCGCCAACGATCTCGGCGAGCCATGGCTCATTCTTTTCCTCAACGCGCCGGCGCTGATCGTCATCGTGCTTGCCTATATCTGGATCGGCCTCAACGAGAGTGCGGCGATCCTGGCGGTCGCGCTCAACAAGATCCCGAACGCCACCGTCACCATTCGCGAAGGGGCGAGGGCGCTCGACACGCAGCTCCTGGAAATGGCGCGCGTCTACGGTTTTGGGCGCATGAAGACGCTGCGCCATGTCATCCTGCCGCAACTGCAGCCCTATGTCGCCGCGGCGAGCCGCTCCGGTCTGGCGTTGATCTGGAAAATCGTCCTCGTCGTCGAGCTTCTCGGCCGCTCCAATGGCATCGGCTTCCAGATCCACCTGTACTTCCAGGTCTTCGACGTGCGCGCCATCCTCGCTTACACGCTCGTTTTCGTCTGCGTCATGCTCCTGATCGAACTCGCCGTGGTGCAGCCACTCGAGCGGCACGCCAACCGCTGGAGACCCAAACCGGCGTGAGGCTCGCAGGGGATGCGGCAGTCTCTGGAGATGGCTTCGCCCGGGCCAGATGGGCCGGGCCGGTCGTCAGCCTTCCAGATACTCTTCCACCGCCTTCTGCAGATGCTCGATCATGCTGTTGCGGAAGCGCGACCACGGAAGCGTTTCTGACAGAAGCAGATTGATGGGCAGAGAGAGGAGGGGCCGGAACGGTCGCCAGTCGACGTTTTCCGGTGCCATCAGCATGGCGAAGCGGTCGACGATGGCGACCCCCGACCCCTGGGCCACCTGAACGGCCGCAACGATCGACATCGTCGCCTGGATGTCGACACGTCGGGTCTCGTCGTACTGCAGGAAGGCTTCGTCGAGGAGCGCGCCGAAATGGTTCAACGAGTTGAAAGAAATGAACGTCTCGTCGGTGAGGTCCGGCGGCGTGACGTGGCTGAGGGCCGAGAGCCGGTGTCCACGCGGGAAGATGCAGATCATCTCCACCTGACCGAGGCTCCGCATGGTGAGCGTGTGAAGATCCTGCGGTGACAGGCAGAGGCCGAGATCGACCTGATGTGAACGCACCATCTCCGCGGTCTCGGCTCCCGGCAGGAGATGCGAGACGATCTTGACCCGCGGATTTGCCGCACGAAACGATGCGATCGCGCGCGGCACGATCGCGGCGGCGAGCGAGGAGGAGGCGGCGATGCGCAGCACGCCGCCCGAGCCGGCGCGCAACTCCTCCGCAAGAAGCCGCAACGCTCCGAGATCTCGAAAAACGCGGTCGGCGTCCGGGAAGAGCATCTCCGCCTGCGGTGTTGGATGAAGGCGGCCGCGGATTCGCCGAAAGAGCCGGAGACCGAGTTGATCCTCCATATGATGGAGGATCTTGCTCACGGTCGGCTGCGACACGTTGAGAAGCTTGGCCGCGTCGGTGACGCTGCCTGTCTGCATGATCGTGCGAAAAATCTCGAGCTGGCGCGCGTTCATGGGTCTCCGGCCCGGCTTTGTTCTGCCAGCCTATAGCCGCAGGCTATTGTTTGTCGACACATCGGAATTTGATCTCGTCTGTATCTCGCTCTTCAATCGCGACAACGAGACGCAGCGGTTTTGCATGTCATGGACGAACAGTCGCTCTTTCTTCGTGTCGCCGAACAGAAACGTGAGATCGTGCCCTTCTTTGTGAACGGACACCCAGCGACGGCGCTGTCTGGGGACACCGTACTGACGGCTCTCCTGACCCATGATCACGAAGTGCGTCGCAGCGAGATCCTGCAACAACCGCGAGCGGGCTTCTGCCTGATGGGGGCCTGTCAGGATTGCTGGATTTGGACTGAAGACGGCAAAAGAGTCCGTGCCTGCTCCACGATGATCGAGCCGGATATGCGGTTGCGGACGCGTTCGCCTTTCAACGGAGCGCGTCCGGAATGAGCTCGTCTCGGGTCGTCGTCATTGGTGCGGGGCCGGCCGGAACGCGGGCGGCGGAAACGCTGGTCGCCGCCGGATTGCGACCGGTGGTCGTTGATGAAGCACCGAGGAGCGGCGGCCAGATCTATCGCCGCCAGCCGCCAGGTTTCAGCCGCCCCTTGAAGAAGCTCTACGGGTTCGAGGCCGACAAAGCCGCCCGTCTGCACGAAACCTTCGACCGTCTTCAAGACAAGGTCGACTATCGTCCGGGGACGATGGTCTGGGGCACGGAGGGCCGCAATCTGCACCTTGCCGACCGCGATGGCCGCCAAGACGTCGTCGGTTTCGACGCCCTCATCCTCGCCACCGGCGCCGTCGACCGCATCGTTCCCTTCGAGGGTTGGACGATGCCCGGTGTCTATACCTTAGGCGGCGCCCAGATCGCTCTCAAATACCAGGCCTGCCTGATCGGCCGGAACGTGGCGCTCGTCGGGTCCGGACCGCTCCTTTATCTCGTCGCCTACCAGTATCGCCGTGCCGGCGGCAAACTCGCCGGCATCTTCGATACGACGCCGCTCTCGCGTGAGCTTGCGAGTCTGCCGAGAATGGCGGCAAACCCCGCCAACACGGCGAAGGGGCTCTACTATTTCGCCTGGCTGGCGGCACACGGCGTTCCCATGCTGCATGGCGCGGCGCCGGTGCGCGCAGAAGGCGAGGGGCGTGTCGCGCGCCTTGTTTTGCGCGACCGCACGGGCCGCGAGCGGACCTTTGCCTGCGATGCGGTCGCGACCGGCTATCATGTCCAGTCGGAGACGCAGCTTGCCGATCTTCTCGGCTGCGATTTCGCTTTCGATGCCCGCGCCGGGCAATGGCTTCCGCGCCAGGACGAGATGGGGCGTTCCTCGGTGGCTGGCGTCTATCTCGCTGGAGATGGCGCCTCGGTGCGCGGCGCCGATACGGCCGAGGCGACCGGCACGCTTGCCGCGCTCGCCTGCCTCGAGGATCAGGGCCTGCCATGTGATGCCGCCGTGCGCGATCAGGCGCTCCAGGCCATGCGGCGAGGTTCGGCCTTCGCGTCGGCGCTGCGTGATGCTTTCCCGTTTCCCGAGCATCTCTACGAGAACCTGGCCGATGAGACGATCCTGTGCCGATGCGAGGAGGTCTCGGTCGGCGCGTTCCGCGCCACCTTGCGGGACAAGGGCGCTGACGAGGTCAATCGTGCAAAGGCGTTCTGCCGTGTCGGCATGGGGCGCTGCCAGGGGCGCATGTGCGGTGCTTCGGCCGCGCGTGTCGCCGCGCAAACGCTCGGTGTCGAACTCGCTTCCGTCGGCCGCCTGCGCGGACAGGCGCCGGTGAAGCCGCTGCCCGCCGCCGTTCAGACGGAGGCCGGCGAATGACGGACGCGACGAAATACGACGTGGTCATCGTCGGTGGCGGGCTGATGGGCGCGTCCGCAGCCTTCTTTCTGGCGACACGCTACAAAGCCTCCGTGGCGCTTGTGGAGCGTGGTCGCGTCGGCGCTCAGGCGAGCGGCGTCAATTTCGGCAATGTGCGGCGCCAGGGGCGTCCCTTCATCCAACTGCCGCTCGCGCACCATGCCCGTGACATCTGGGGCAGGCTGCCGGCCTTGATCGGCGAGGATTGCGAATTCCTGCCGACGGGTCATCTCAAGATCGCCTTCGACGAGGAATCGCTTGCAGCCCTCGAGACCTATAACGCGGAGGCGCGAAACTGGGGCCTGTCGCTGACGCTCGTCGGTGTGAATCGGCTGCGTGCGGACTATCCGTTTCTCGGGCCCGGTGCCGTCGGCGCCTCGTTCTCGCCAGAGGACGGACACGCCAATCCACGGCTCGCTGCACCCGCATTCGGGCGGGCGGCACGGCGGGCGGGCGCGCATGTCCTCGAGCAATGCGAAGTGATCGGCGCCACGCGTCAAAGTGACGGTTTCATTATCGAGACGGCGGATGGACGCATTCTGCGCGCCCCGATCCTCATCAACAGCGCCGGGGCATGGAGCAATCGCTTCGCGGCCGGCTTTGGCGAATCCGTCCCGATGGAAGCCCGTGGCCCGCAGATGGGCGTGACGGAATCGCTTCCCTACTTCGTCTCGCCCGTGCTCGGGACGGGCGATTCCAGTTTCTACATGCGCCAGGTGAAGCGCGGCAGCGTCGTCTTCGGAGGCGGTGCTCATGTTGCGGTCGATCTCGCCGATCCGAGGCCACGGCCGCGTCCCGCACATCTCCTCGCACAGCTGCGTTCGCTTACGAGATTTCTCCCCTCCATGGCCGGCGTTCAGGTGGTGCGCACTTGGAGCGGCGTCGAAGGCTACCTCCCGGACAAGCTGCCGGCGCTCGGCTGGAGCGCAAAAGTTCCAGGCCTTCTGCACGCTTTCGGCTTCAGCGGTCACGGTTTTCAGCTCGGTCCAGGCGTCGGATCGGTCCTCGCCGATCTCGCCGCGACCGGCGACACGAACGTTCCGATCGAGCCTTTCTCGATCCAAAGGTTCGCGGGCAACGGTCCCGCGAAAACCTCGCCCGCAGCGCCCTCTTCGGGCGGCGCCCGGTGAGATCTCCTCACGAGCAAGAAAAAGGGGAACGATCGATGAAATGGATGAGGATGCTGGCCCTCGCGGCCGGTGCATTCTGCGCAGCTTTCGTGGCGGCGACGCCGCCGGCGGCTGCACAACAGCGCGGCGGCACCATGGTGATCGCCTTGAGCGGCGAGCCGAGCGCACTCGTCGGCTTTCTGCACACCGATACCGGCGGGCACAGCATCGCCGCCAACATCTTCAGCGGCCTCGTCGGGCTCAATGAAGATTTTGAGCCGGTTCCCGAGCTCGCCCGTTCCTGGGAGATCTCCGAAGACGGCCTCACTTACACCTTCCATCTCGATCCGAATGCGCGCTTTCACGATGGCGTGCCGGTGACGGCCGAGGATGTCGCCTTCACCTTCAACGACGTCGTCGCGAAGTACCATCCAAGCCGCGGTTCCTGGTGGCCAAACGTGGAATCGGCCACCGCGGAAGACGAGCACACCTTCGTCATGAAGCTGAAGAAGCCATTTCCACCGCTTCTCACCCTTCTTGCCTACCAGCTGCGGAGCGGCGCGGAGATCCTCCCGAAGCATATCTACGAGGGCTCCGATCCGATGACCAATCCGGCGAACGAGCGCCCGATCGGCAGCGGCGCCTTCAAGTTCGTGGAATGGTCGAAGGGAAGCCATGTCGTTCTCGAGCGTAACGACGATTACTTCATGGAAGGAAAGCCTTATCTTGATCGGCTGATCTTCCAGTTTATCCCGGATCCGAACACTCGCATCCTCGCTTTCGAGCGCGGCGAGGTCGATTTCATCGATTATACGGCGGTGCCGCACAACGAGGTGGCGCGGCTTGCCAAGGATCCGCGCTTCAAGCTTCTGACCGGCGCGGATGCGATTGCCGTGCAGGGCATGTGGCTTCTCAACGTCCGCAAAGGGCCTCTTGCCAAAAAGGAAGTGCGGCAGGCGCTCTCCTATGCGATCGATGTCAATGAGATCTCCGAAAAGGCGCTCTTCGGAGCCGGCCGGCCAGCCCACAGCTTCCTCAACAGCAATCTGAAGTGGGCCTTCAACGGCAGCTATGACGTCTACGACCGCGATGTCGAAAAGGCGAACCAGCTCCTTGATGAAGCGGGTTATCCGCGCGGTGAAAACGGCACCCGCTTCACGATCAACATCCTCTGGGCCGCGGGTCGTCCCTATGACGGCAAGTCGGCGGAGATCATCCGCGATCAGCTTCGCGACGTCGGCGTCACTGCGGATGTGAAGACCTACGATCGGCCGACCTTCATCGAGAAGGTCTTCGATCAGTGGGATTTCGATACGGCGATGCAGCTTTACAGCACCGGTCCCGATCCCGCGATCAGCGTGGTGACCCGCTATCACACCAAGCAGATCAACCATTCCCCCTTCACCAACGCCATGGGCTACTCGAACCCGGAGCTCGACAGGATCTTCGACGAGGACGCTTCCGAGGTGAGCGACGAGAAGCGCAAGGAGAATTGGGACGAGGCGCAGAAGATCCTGATGCAGGATCTGCCGGCGATCCCCGTCTTCGAGTTCCCCGACGGGCATCTCGCCAACGCCCGGCTGATGGACGCGGTGACCGGCCCCTACGGTTACTTCCAGAGCCGGCATAACGCCTGGTTCAAGGATTGAGGCGCGGGCGGATCATGGTCGAGGCCACCTCCACAGCAAATGGCGGCGAAGCCGTCGCGACAGACGTCGCGGCGGCAGGGAAGGCGAGAGCCAAACGCGGCATTCGCTTTCGCTATGCTCGCTATGTCGTGCGGCGCCTTCTGCAGGCGGTGCCGATCATCGTTGTCATCGTGCTCATCAACTTCACGCTGATCCAGGCAGCTCCCGGCGATCCCGTCTATGCCCTGATCGGTCAAATGGAGACGACGCCCGAATACATCGCTCAGGTGCGCGAGGAATTCGGTCTCGACGAGCCGCTGCCGCAGCAATTTCTCTCTTATATCGCCAAGATCGCCACCTTCGATCTCGGCTATTCCTTCCGTTTCCGTCAGGACGTCTCCGGTCTCATCTTCGAGCGGGTGCCGGCGACGTTCCTCCTGATGGGCACGGCCCTCGTCATCAGCAGCCTGCTCGGGATCGGTCTCGGCGTCATCGCGGGTCGCCGTCCGTTCGGCTGGACCGACAATGCGGCGACGATTTTCGCGCTCGCCGGCTTCTCCATGCCGGTCTTCTGGCTCGGCCAGCTCGTGCTTCTCGTCTTCGCACTCAAACTACCCTGGTTCCCGGTTCAGGGCATGGTGTCGCTTCGCGCGCCGAGCCACGGCTGGGGCTATATCGCCTCGGTGCTCCACCATCTGGTGCTGCCGGCAACGGTCTACGGCATCTACCATCTGACGCTCATCTTTCGCATGACGCGCATCAAGATGATGGACGTGCTGGTGCAGGACTTCATCACCACGGCGCGGTCCAAAGGCGCGGGTGAAAGGCGGGTTCTTTTCGTGCACGCCCTGCCCAATGCCATCCTGCCGGTCATCACCGTCATCGGCTACAATTTCGGCTTCATGCTCGCCGGCTCCGTGCTCGTGGAGACGGTCTTCGGCTGGCCGGGCCTCGGGCGCCTCATGTACGAGGCGATCAACGCCCGCGACTACCCACTGCTTCTCGGCCTCTTCGTGGTGATCTCGCTCTTCGTGATCATCGCGAACGTTCTCACCGATATCATCTATGCGCTCATTGATCCGCGCATTCTGTACCGCTGAGAGGTGGCGATGACGATCGAGACATCCAGCTTCAACGTTGCCTCCCAGCCGAGCGGTCTGCGCATCTTCTTCCGCAACCGCGCCTCGGCGGTGGGCACGGCCGTCCTCATTCTCCTCGTGCTCCTGGCCGTGCTCGGCCCGGTTCTGTCGCCCTACGATCCCTTGAGCATCGGCGTCGGTGAGACGATGGCACCGCCGTCACTCACCCACCTTTTCGGAACCGACGAACTCGGCCGCGATATCTTCAGCCGGGCGAGTCTCGGTGTCGGCGTATCCCTCTTCGTCGGGTTCGTTGCGGCCGCCATGTCGAGCACGATCGCCATTCTGATCGGCTGCATCTCGGGCTATTTCGGCGCTTTCGTCGACGACGTCCTGATGCGCATGACGGAGATCTTCCAGGTCATCCCGCGCTTTTTCCTGGCGATCCTCCTCGTCGCCTTCTTCGGGGCGAGCATCGTCAACATCGTCATCGCCATCGGCCTCTTGAGCTGGCCGGAGAGCGCGCGTGTCATTCGTGCCGAGGTGATGAGCCTGAAGAACCGGCAATACGTCTCCTCCGCCCGCATCGCGGGCGCGAGCACCGCGAGCATCATCTTCGGCGAGATTCTTCCGAATGCGCTCGGTCCTGTCATCGTCAACGCCACCCTTCAGGTCGGTCAGGCGATGCTCCTGGAAGCCGGGCTCAGCTATCTCGGTCTCGGTGATCCGAACCGCATCAGCCTCGGTCTGATGTTGCATCAGTCGCAGGAGATCATGCGCACGGCCTGGTGGGCCACGGCGCTGCCGGGAAGTCTGATCTTCTTCGCCGTCCTCGCCGCCAATCTCGTCGGCGATGGCCTCAACGATCTTTTCAATCCCCGTGCGCGAGCGAGGTGAAGCCGTGACCGACGTCCTTCGCATCGATGATTTGAGCATGCACCTGGAGACCGAACTCGGCACGGTCCGTGCCGTGGAAAACCTCTCGCTCCGCGTGGACGAGGGAGAGGCGGTCGCTCTCGTAGGTGAATCGGGCTGCGGCAAGTCGATGACCGCGCTTTCCATCATGCGCCTTCTGCCGCCTTATGCACGCTTCCGGTCCGGCTCCATCCGAGTGGCGGGCAAAGACCTGGTGACGGCGCCCGAACGCGCCATGCGCCAGATCCGCGGCGGCACGATCGGCATGATCTTTCAGGATCCGCTGACCTTCCTCAATCCGTTGCGGCAGGTGGGCGAGCAGATCGCGGAAGCGGTCAGGCTCCATACTGGGGCAGGCCGGGCAGAGGCGGATGCGCAAGCGCTCGAGGCCTTGCGGCGCGTGCGCATCGCCGACGCCGAGAACGTCGTGCACAATTACCCCCATCAGCTCTCCGGCGGCATGCGCCAGCGCGTTTTGATCGCAATCGCCGTCGCGTGCCGGCCGTCGCTCCTCATCTGCGATGAGCCGACGACGGCGCTCGACGTGACCATCCAGGCGCAGATCATGGAGCTGATCGACAATCTTCGCCATGAACTCGGCACGGCGGTCCTGCTCATCACCCACGACCTCGGCCTCGTCGCGCAATATTGCAGCCGGGTCTATGTCATGTATGCCGGGCAGGTCGTGGAAGATGCCAAAGTGCGGGAGATTTTCCAGCACCCGCGCCATCCCTACACGCAGGCGCTCCTGCAATCGTCTCTGCGGCCGGATCGGGTGAGCGAGGATTTCGCCGTCATCGAGGGCCAGCCGCCGCAGCTTCTGGCGCCCCCGCCTGGCTGTCGCTTCCATCCGCGCTGTCCCCGCGCGTTCGATCCCTGCCCATCGGCGATGCCCGGGCTCGATCGGGCAGGAGAGGGCCGCGCCAAGGTGCGCTGCCACCTGCAGGAGGCACATCAATGACCAACGCTCTCCTGACGATCCACGAGCTCAAGGTTCATTACGAAACGAGCGGTGGACTTTTCAGCGCCGGCAGCCTGCCCGTGCGGGCCGTCGATGGCGTGAGCCTCGAATTGAAACGGGGCGAGCTTCTCGCTCTCGTGGGGGAATCCGGCTGCGGCAAGTCGACGATCGCGCGCACGCTCGTCGGCCTCACCGAACCGACCGCTGGCGACATCATCTATTCGGGGCGCAACGTCGGCAATTTCAATGCGCAGGAACGCCAGAATTTCCGCCGTTCCGTGCAGATGGTCTTCCAGGATCCCTTCGATTCTCTGAACCCGCGCAAAACGGTCTTCTCGACGATCGCGCAGCCCCTGCGCATCCACAAGATCGTCCCGCGCGCTGAGCTCAAAGCCGAAGTCATCCGTCTTCTCAACGCCGTCGGGCTGTCGCCTGCCGAAGCCTATCTCGGGCGCTATCCGCATCAATTCAGCGGCGGTCAGAGGCAACGCATCTGCATCGCCCGGGCCATCGCCTCGCGGCCGAAGGTCATCATCGCCGACGAGGCGGTGTCCGCGCTCGACGTGTCCATCCGGGCGCAGATCCTGACGCTGTTCCGCAAGCTGACGCGAGAGCTCGATCTCGCCTCGATCTTCATCACCCACGATCTCAGCGTCGTCCGTTCGCTCTGCGAATCCGTTGCCGTGATGTATCTCGGGCAGGTGGTCGAGCGCGGGCCGACGGAGAGGGTTTTCACCCGTCCGCAGCATCCCTACACGCGCGCCCTTTTGCAGGCGAGCCCGATCGCCGACCCGGATGTGGCGCGGTCCAGACGGGGTTTCCTGCTCGAAGGCGACGTGCCATCGCCGGCCAATCCGCCTGCCGGTTGCCGTTTCCATACGCGCTGCCCGATCGCGCAGCCGAAATGCGCCTCCGAGCCGCCGGCATTGCGGTCGGTCGAGGGTGTGGAGGCGGCGTGCCATTTCCCGGAAGGCTGGCGGCAGACCGAAAAGGTCTCGCGGGCGGAGGAGGCGGTCTCGTGAGGACGACGGCGCGCTTCGGTGAATGGGCTGCGGAGACCTCGCGAGACTGGCCGGCTGCCTGCCTGAAGGAGGCGCGGTTCTGCCTGATCGATACGATCGGCTGCATGCTTGCCGGATGTGTCGAACCGGCGAGCGAGAAGGTCGTGACGACGGTTGCCGCCTGGGGAACGGGCGAAGCGACCGTCCTCGGAGAAACGAGGCGCTTGCCGCCTCCCTTTGCCGCCTTTGCCAACGGAACGGCCGCGCATGCGCTCGATTACGATGACGTTCTCGATCCGGCGATGGCGCATCCGAGCGCGCCGCTGACGGCGGCACTCCTCGCGCTCGCCGAGGAGGAAGATCTTTCTTGGGCGGAATGTCTCGATGCTTTCATCGTCGGCTTCGAGGTGATGGCGCGTCTTGGCGAGGCGATGAACCTCGCGCATTACAACAAGGGCTGGCACAGCACGCTCTCCCTCGGAGCCCCGGCGACGGCTGCTGCCGCTGCCCGGCTGATCCGGCTCGATGCGGCCCAGACGGCCTCGGCGATCAGCCTTGCAACCAGCATGGCGGGAGGCTCCAAACAGCAGTTCGGCACGATGGCAAAGCCCATTCATGCGGGGCTTGCCGCAAAAAACGGTCTTATCGCTGCACGACTGGCGCAAAGCGGCGTGACCGCGGCGGAGGAAGCCATCGACGGGCCGTGGGGGATCGTCGCCATGACGGCGGGCGAGGCGGCGCCGGGCACCAGAGTGATTGACGAAAAACTCGGCGGCGAGCCTGCGATTTCGGAGTATGGCGCCTGGCGCAAGCTCTACCCGTGCTGCGGTAGCACCCACCGCCCGATCGACGCTCTTCTTGCCATACGCGCGGAGGAGGCGCTGAAGGCCGGGGATGTCGCCGAAGTCGAGGCCTTCGTCTCGCTCGCAGCGGCCACCAATCTTCGCTACCGGCTGCCACAGAATGTGGCCGAGGCGCGCTTCAGCCTGCCGTACTGCGCGGCGGCGGCCCTGATCGACGGGCGGGTCGATACCGAGACGTTCACGCCCGCGGCGATCCGACGAAGCGATGTCCTGGCCCTTGCCGAACGGGTGAAGGTGACGCGCGACGAAGAGCTGTCGGAGATGGGTGCCGTCTCCGAAACGCCCGAGCGGGCGCGCGTGCGGGTGACGCATAAAGGCGGCCGTGTGAGTGAGCGCGTCGTCTCGGTTCCGAGCGGCCATCCGCAGCGACCTCTGAGCGAAGACGCGCTCAAGACGAAATTCCTCGCCTGCGCGGCGCGCTCGGCGATCGCCGTGGATGCCGAGGCGATCTGGCGCGCCGTGCACGGTCCGCCGGGCGAGGGACGCGTCGCGGAGATGATGAGGCACGTCCAAGTGCATCACTGACACCGCGCCAGCCCAGAAATTCGAGATGGATGCCGACCAGAGCGCCGGTCTGCCGAAGGGCGGGCGGCGAAGGGAGCGGCTTTGACGACAAGGAGACGTAACGATGAGCTATCGAGTCGGTGTCGATATCGGCGGGACCTTCATCGATTTCTGCTTTTTCAACGAGCAGACGGACGACATTTTCACCCTCAAAGTCCTCACCACGCCTTCAAAGCCGGGCTCGGAGGTGATGGAGGGGCTGAAGATCGCGCAAAGCCGCCACGGCATCGAGCCCTCCGAGATCACGAGCTTCGTCCACGGCACGACCGTCGGCGTGAATACTCTGATCCAGGGTGTCGGCGCGCGGCTCGCGCTCTTCGCCACCGAGAATTTCGAAGACGTTCTCGAGCTGGCGCGCCTGCGCATGCCGGAGACCTACAATCTCCAATCCTCACGCCCGGACCCCCTTGTGGCGAAAGACCTCGTCTTCTCCATTCGCGAGCGCATGCGCAGCGACGGAAAAGTCTTGCGGTCGCTCGACCGCGACAGCGTCATCGCAGCCATTGAACGCGCCCGAGAGAAAGGGGCGGAGGGCATCATCGTCGCCCTCATCAACGCGTACCGCAACGCCGATCATGAACGCGAAGTGGTGCGCATCGTGCGCGAAGTGGCGCCGGAGCTCTTCGTCTTCGCTTCCACCGACATCTGGCCGGTGATCCGCGAATATGAGCGCACCACGACGGCCGTCATCAATGGCTACGTCCATCCGCGCGTCGCCCATTACATCTCCTCGCTGCAAGAAGCTCTGCGTGAGCATGCAGTGGAGCCGGAACCGCTGGTGACGAAGTCGAACGGCGGCATCATGAACGCCGAGCTCGGCAAGGAGAACTGCGTCAGCATGCTCCTCTCCGGCACGGCCTCGGGCGTCATGGGCGGTGCCTTCGTCGCCAGCCGGGCCGGCTGCATGGACGCGCTCACCATCGATATCGGCGGCACCAGTGCCGACGTCGCGGTGATCATCGACGGCAAGCCGCAATTCGCTGCCGGCGAGAAGGTGGGGCCACATTCCCTCTACGTCCCGGCAGTGGCGGTGTCCTCGATCGGTGAGGGCGGCGGCTCCGTCGCCTGGGTCGATGATTTCGGCGTTCTCAAGGTTGGACCCGAAAGCGCCGGTTCCGATCCGGGACCTGCCTGCTACGGGCGCGGCGGCACGAAGCCGACGATCACGGACGCCTTCGCCGTCTGCGGCCTCATCGGTCATGAAAGCCTTGCCTATGGCAGCATCTCCATCGACGTGGACAAGGCACGTGCGGCTGTCGGCACGATCGCGGACAGGCTCGGCTGGAGCCTGGAAGCGACGGCGCAGGCGATCATCAACGTCGCGATCTCCGGCATGTATCTGGAGATCAACAAGCTGATCGCCCGTCACGGCATCGACGTTCGAAGCTTCACGCTCGTCGCTTTCGGCGGTGCGGGCCCGATGCTGGCGCCCATGCTGGCACTCGAACTTGGCATCCGCCAGGTGCTCGTGCCGACGACGCCCGGTGTCGTCAGCGCGCTCGGCGGCCTTGTCTCCGACATCCGCAACGATTTCATCGCAAGCCATTATCTGACCGTGGCGCCCGATAATATGGAAGCGATCCGTGCAGGATTTGCCGAGCTGAAGAGCGAGGCCCTCGCATGGCTGCGCGACGAGCAGAAATTCAAAGGTGAGCCGACGTTCCTGCTCTCCGCCGACATGAATTACGCCGGCCAATCCTTCGAAATCGAAGTCGACCTCGAGGCGAACTGGCTCGAGGGAGAGGACGTGACGGTGATCATCGACGCCTTCCACGCACGCCATGTGCAGCTCTACGACTTCCATGACGCCGATGCCGAAGTGAACATCGTCAATCTGCGTCTCGTCGTGACGGCCGCCGGCCCGCGTCCCGAGCTGAAGAGCGTGCCGGTTTCTCCGGCGCCTGCGGAGCCCGCCCGCTACGTCCCAGCGACCTTCGCCGACAAGAAGGTGCAGGCGGGCCTCTACCTCCGTAGCGACCTCGTTCCGGGACATTCTTTCGAAGGTCCCGCGATCGTCATCCAGTCCGACACCACGACCTGTGTTCCTGAAGGCTTTTCAGCCTCCGTCGATGGCTTCGGCAACATCATGCTGCAGGCGACTGCGGAAAAGACCCTCATCTGATCGGCCCGGGAGAGAAACATGACCGACAAGGCTACCCTGCAGATCCTCGCCAACCATTTCCGGGCCGCCTCGGAGAGCATGGCCTACACGCTCTACCGCACGGCTCAATCCGCCTTCGTCAAGGAGACGGAGGATTTCACCATCGCGCTCGTCACGCCGGAAGGAACGACTTTTTCGGTGCCCCTCGATTACGGTGCGACCTGGTATCCGGGGCTCGATTACGGGCCCGGGATCGAGCGGATAGCCGAATACAACGAGGGCGACGTCTGCCTCACGAACGATCCCTACAGCGGCTTTCTCGCCACCCACACGCCCGACATCCATATGTGGAAGCCGATCATCGTGGACGGAAAGCTCGTCTGCTTCGCTGTCGGCCACATCCACAACACCGATATGGGCGGCGCCGTCCCGGCCAGCCTGTCGCGGACGCTGACCGAGATCCACCAGGAAGGCATCCGCTTCCCGCCCTGCAAGCTCTACGACAAGGGAGTCCTCAACCAGGAGCTCCTCGACATCATGATGACCAATGTTCGCCAGCCCGAGCAGAACTGGGGGGACCTCAAGGCCTTCGTCGGTGCGCTCAACACGGGCGAACGGAAGGTGCGCGAGATCGTCGCCAAGTTCGGCGTGGAGGCGGTGACGCAGGGCATGCACGACATGCTCGACTACGGCGAAAGCCAGGCGCGCGAGATCCTGCGTTCGATGCCGGACGGGGTCTATGAATTCTCCGATTATTGCGACGAGGATTCGCTCAACGGCTATCCCTGCCGGCTGGCCTTGAAGCTGACGATTTCAGATGGCGAAGCGGAACTCGATTTCACCGGCACCGACACCCAGCTCACCTCGTCGTTGAACGTGCCGACGGGCGGCAATCCGCGCCATACGCTGATGCTCGTCGGCGTCTATTACATCCTCTACAGCCTCAATCAGAACCTGATGCTGAACGCCGGTCTGACCCGGCCTTTCACCTGCATCTTGCCCGAGGGCAGCGTCGTCAATCCGGTCTTCCCGGCAGCGGTCGGCATGCGCAGTCTGACCTGCGGGCGGCTCCGCAGTCTGATCTTTGGAGCGTTCGCACAGGCGATTCCGGAGCGGATGCCGGCGGCGCCTGCCGGATCGAGTTCGATCGTCAACGTCATGACGACGGAGCCGAAGACCGGGAGGCGCATCATCGCCGCGATCGATCCGATCGTCGGCGGCTCGGGCGGCATGCCGACGCGCGATGGAACGGACGGCTCCGGTGCGGACGGCGCCTATCTCAAGAACACGCCGGTGGAGATCAACGAAGCGGAAGTTCCGATCGAGATCATCCGCTACCGGCTTGCGCCCAATTCCGGTGGCGCCGGGCGCTGGCGCGGTGGGCTCGGCACGATGCTCGAGTTCAAGGTTTTCTCGCCCCACACCCGCATCACCATCCGCAACCGCGACCGCAGCCGTTTCCGTCCCTGGGGGATCCTCGGCGGCAAGGCCGGCAAGCCTTCGGATTCGATCCTCAATCCCGACACCCCCAACGAAACCTTCCTCGGCAACCAGGATTTCGTCATCGCCGAACCGGGTGATGTGTTCCGTATCTTCTCGCCCGGCGGGGGAGGGCGCGGCTCGCCTCTCGAGCGGGAGCCCGCCCGCGTCCTGCGCGATGTCGAACGCGGCTTCCTGTCGGAGAAACTCGCTCTTGAGGAATACGGGGTCGTCATCGTTGCCGGTGCCGTCGACGAGGCCGCGACCGAGACACGCCGCAGTGAAATGCGCGCGGAAACGGACGGGAGCGCCTTTTTCGACTTCGGCCCTGAGCGTGAGGAATATGAGAAGGTGTGGACCCGCGAAGCCTACGACGCGCTGACGGAGATCATGTTCTCCCTGCCGGTCGAATGGCGCTTCTTCATCAAGCATCGCATCTTCCGAGCGCTTGAAGAGGCCGCAGACACCGAGCATGGCAGTGCCGAACTGGTGCGGCGCGCTTATCAGGGGCTCCTCGAGGAGCTTCCTCAGATCCGGGAGGCGGTGCCTGCTTGAGCGGGCGAGGTTTGCAGGAGGCGGAGAGGCGGGGCAAGACAAGCGAGGCGCCGCCCCCCGTCTGGCTCCTGGTTCTCGTCACGGCGACGGGGCCGCTTGCGCTCCATATCCTCGTTGGCGCAGTGCCGGGCCTGCAACGTTCCTTCGGCGGTGATTACGGGCGGCTGCAGCTCACGCTGACCGTCTTTCTCGCCGGAATCGGTGTCGCCCAGCTCGGCTACGGGCTCTTGTCAGAGCGCTTCGGACGGCGGCCCGTGCTGCTGGCGGGACTCGGCCTTTACACCGTCGCGAGCGCCGCCTGCGCGTTCGCACCGTCGATCGAGATTCTTCTCGTCTGCCGGACGCTTCAGGCGGTCGGCGGCTGTGCCGGCATGGTCATGTCGCGGGCGATCGTGCGCGACCTGTTCGGACGGAGCCGATCGGCAAGCCTTTATGGCTATATCACCATGGCGATGGCGCTTGCGCCGGCCGTCTCGCCCACCATCGGCAGCTATTTCGACCTCTGGCTCTCCTGGCGCTGGTCGTTCGTGTTTTTGAGCCTTTTCGGGGTGGCGGCGACCGTCGGGGCGGCCTGTCTCCTGCCGGAGACACGGCGAGCCACTTCGGAGCTCGATCTTTCCGGCTGGTTCCGGGCCTATGGCCGTCTCGCCATCCGCCCGGCCTTCCTCGCATATTCGCTCAACACGGCCTTCACGATGGCCGCCTGGTACACCTTCATCGCCGGCATGCCGTTTATCCTCGTGGAAGTGGAGGGCCTGCCGCAATCGACCTACGGGCTCCTCGTCATGCTCGTGCTGTCCGCCTATGCGACCGGCAATTTCCTGTCCGGGCGATTTTCGGCGCGTCTCGGCAGCGATCGCATGATTTTCGGTGGTGGGATCGTGTCCCTTGTCGGCGCCTGTCTCTTCACCGCCGTCGCTGAGAGCGGGGCGGGCGGGCCGCTTGTCTGGTTCCTGGTCATGTCGGTCAATGTCCTGGGCAACGGGATAACGCAGCCCAACGGCATCGCCAGTGCCCTCAGCATCGATCCGCCACGCGCAGGCGCGGCAGCGGGGTTTCTCGGGCTCCTTCAGATGGCGGTGGCCGGGCTCGCGACCGTTTTCGTCCTGCAGCTTGGCACGCCGAGCGTCCTGCGGCTCGCGGTTTCCATTCTCGTCCTGATCCTCGCGTCGCACGTGGCCTTTGCGGTCGCCCTGTGGACGGGACGAGGCACTCCCGACCTCCCTCATGCCGAATGAGGCAGGTTCTCCACTTTTCGATGGCATGCGCGTCATTATCCGCTTCGCGCAGCCCTCCTTGCAGAGGATTCTGCCAAGCATGCCGTCACTTCGTCATGTCCTGTCGGCATGGCTCGGCTAGCTTCGCGCAGCCCCCTGCCGTCTCCGCGAGGCCTCCCATGTCCCTGAGTTTTGATCCGGCACGTCTCCACGCAGGAACCGTGTGGATCCACCGCTATGACCGCTCGCAGGATCACATCCTGCCGGCCGGCGGCTCAAAGGGCTCCGGCCTCGGCAAGGATCTCGGCCGCGAAGCCTTTCTCTCCAACCGACGGACGACGTCGGTGTTGATCGATCTTTGAAGGACGGAAATGACATGAGCGCAGCTAAGACCTACGACATCGCTCTGGTGCCGGGAGATGGTATCGGGCCCGACGTGACGAAAGCCGCCTGGGCAGTTGCCGAGGCTGCAGCCGCGAGTGACGGATTCGCACTCGCTGGCACGACCTATCCCTGGTCCTGCAATTATTACCTGGAGACCGGGCGGATGATGCCGGAGGACGGCATCGAGACGCTGCGTGGCCACGACGCCATCCTGCTCGGCGCTGTCGGCTGGCCCGCGACCGTCCCCGATTCGGTGTCGCTGCATGGGCTTCTCCTGCCGATCCGGAAGGCTTTCGATCAGTACGCCAACATTCGTCCGCATCGGCTTTTGCCGGGCGTGGAAGGACCTCTCAAATCGAAGACCTTCGACATTCTGTGCATCCGTGAAAACACCGAAGGCGAATATTCGGGCGCCGGCGGCCGCGTGCATCAGGGCACGTCCGACGAAGTGGCGGTGGAGACGGCAATTTTCACCCGCACCGGCGTGGAGCGCATCCTGCGCTTTGCGTTCGAGGCGGCAAAGGGGCGGCGCGGGCGTGTCGCGTCGGTGACGAAGTCGAACGCGCAGAAGCACTCGATGGTGTTCTGGGATGAGATCACGCGTCTCGTCGCGGCCGATTATCCGGATGTGGAGGTGACCTCCTACCATATCGATGCGATGGCGGCGCGCATGGTGATGGCGCCTGAGACGCTCGATGTCGTCGTCGCCTCCAATCTCTTCGGAGACATTCTCACGGATCTGGGTGCGGCGATCCAGGGCGGTCTCGGCTTCGCCGCCTCGGCGAACGTCAATCCGACGCGCTCCGCCCCCTCCATGTTCGAGCCTGTCCACGGTTCGGCCCCGGACATTGCCGGGAAGGGTCTTGCCAATCCTCTCGCGGCGATCTGGTCGGCCGCGATGATGCTGGATCACCTCGGCGAAGGGCAGGCATCGGCGCGCATTTTGAAGGCGATGGAGGCCGCGACCGCTCGCGGCTTCGGCATTCGGCCGGGCGCCCAAACGACTGATGCAATCACGGACGCCGTTTTGACGGCAATCAACGAGGAATGATGATGGACGGCAATATCTCTCCGAGCCTTTTGCGGCAGGCGGGGCTCATCGACGGAGCTTGGGTCGAAGCCGATCAGGGCGCCACGATCGAGGTGATCGATCCGGCGACGGGCGCGGTCATCGGCACGGTCCCGGATATGGGGGCGGCCGAGACGCGGCGGGCGATCGAGGCGGCGGAGAAGGCCTTCGCTTCCTGGCGGCGTACGACGCATGCGGAGCGTGCCGACAAGCTCCTTGCCTGGTACGGGCTGATGCTTGCGCATGAGACGGAACTCGCCACGCTGCTGACCCGCGAACAGGGCAAGCCGCTTGCCGAAGCGCGGGGCGAGATCCGCTACGGAGCTTCCTTCGTGCGCTGGTTCGCGGAAGAAGCGCGCCGGATCGGTGGCGAGACGATTCCGTCACCGACGCCGGATCGGCGCATCCTGGCGCTGAAGGAACCGGTGGGGGTGGCCGCGATCATCACGCCTTGGAACTTTCCGAATGCCATGATCACCCGTAAGGTGGCGCCGGCGCTCGCAGCGGGCTGCACCGTGGTGGTGAAGCCGTCCGAGTTCACGCCATTTTCGGCACTGGCACTCGGCGTTCTGGCCGAGGAAGCGGGTATCCCGGCGGGTGTCATCAACATCGTCACCGGCATGCCGAAGGACATCGGCGGCGAGCTCACCGGCAGCGAGATCGTGCGCAAATTGAGCTTCACCGGTTCGACGCGCATCGGGTCGCTCCTGATGGCGCAGTCGGCCCCGACCGTGAAGCGGCTGAGCCTCGAACTCGGCGGCAATGCCCCGTTCCTCGTCTTCGACGACGCTGATCTCGATCTCGCGGTCGAGGGGGCTGTCGCCTCCAAGTTCAGGAACGGCGGCCAGACCTGCGTCTGTTCGAACCGCATCCTCGTTCAGGCGGGGGTCCATGACGCCTTCGTCGAAAAGCTCTCCCGGCGGGTTGCGGCGATGCGTGTGGGGTCGGGCCTTCAGGAGGGCACCGATATCGGTCCGATGATCAATCGCGCCGCCCTGGAGAAAATCGAACGCCACGTGGAGGACGCGCTCGCGCGGGGTGCGAAGCGTGCGCACGATCCTGTCGAGCTGCCGGACGGCCCGCAATACGTCGCGCCTCTCGTCCTGACGGAGGCGAATACGGACATGCTGCTCGCCTCGGAGGAGACGTTTGGGCCGATTGCGCCAATTTTCCGCTTCGAGCGCGAGGAGGAAGCGGTCGCGACCGCCAACGCAACGCCGTTCGGGCTTGCCGCCTATTTCTACACGCGCGATCTCGCCCGCACATTCCGCGTTGGCGAGGCGCTCGATTTCGGCATCGTCGGGCTCAACACCGGCCTTATTTCAACGGAAGTCGCGCCTTTCGGCGGCGTCAAGCAGTCGGGCCTCGGGCGTGAAGGTGCAAAGGTCGGCATCGAGGAATATCTCGAGACCAAGGCCTTTCACATCGGCGGCCTCGGCTGAAAAACTCTGAGAAGCGGGAGCCTCGCATGAGGCTCCCGTCACTGGATCCGGTCGAGAGCCCTGTAGTAGAGCCCGACGAGCGGCAGGAACCAGGGCTTGCCGAAATGGCCGGGCACGGCCTGCCAGTCGACGCCCTTCATCGGATTGCGGTCGTCACGACCGAGAATCACATCGGCCATGATGGCGCCGAGATGGGTGGAGAGCTGGGCGCCATGGCCGGAATAGCCCATCGCATAATAGACGCCGTCGGCTTCGCCGGCGCGGGGGAAGCGGTCCTTCGTCATCCCGACGAGGCCGCCCCAGCAATAATCGATGTCGATATCGGCGAAGTCGGGGAAAACCTCCGCCAGGTTCTCGCGCAGGATGCGACCGGACTTTTCGTCTGACGTGGCATCCGAGACGGCGGAAAAACGGGCGCGACCGCCGAAGATCAGGCGATTGTCGGGCGACAGGCGGAAGTAATTGCCGATGTTGCGTGAGGTGACGCAAGTCCGGTTGCCGGGCATGACCGCCTCTGCCTCGCCCGGGCTGAGCGGACGCGTCGCGATGACGAAGCTGCCGACCGGGATGACCCGGCGGCGGAAATAGCCGAAGGGCCCGGTCGTATAGGCACCGGTCGCAAGGAAAACACGATCGGCCGCGAGCGTCCCGCGTGGCGTGGTCAGCAGGTGACCGGAGGCGGTCTTTGTATGGTCGCGGACCGGTGCCTCTTCGAAGATCACCGCGCCATGGCGGTGTGCGGCGTCTGCGAGGCCATGGACGAAGCGGCCCATATGCATCATGGCGCTCTTCTTGAAGAGCATGGCGCCATGGAAGGCGTCGGAGCCGATCTCGCCGCGAAGGTCGTCTTTCGACAGGAGGGCGGTTTCCGGATCGACTTCGTTGTGCACCGCCTCGAAGTTCTTCGCGATCGCCGAGAGATGTTCCGGCTTGGAGGCGAGCTTCAGCTTGCCGGCACGGCGGAAGCTGCAATCGATCTTTTCCTCCGCGACGATCCGCTCGATCGTATCGATCGCATCGTCGAACGCGCGGTAGAGGGCTTTGGCCCGGTCCGCACCGAGCTCATCCTTTGCCGCCGGATAGGAATGGGCAAGGCCATTGTTGAGATGGCCGCCGTTGCGACCCGAGCCGCCATAGCCGACGTGCCGCTCTTCGAGGACGGCCACGGAAAGCCCGGCCTTCGCAAGGCTTCGGGCGGCCGACAGACCGGTAAAACCTCCCCCGATGACGGCGACGTCGTAACGGCCTTCGACAGGGCCTCGCGCGCCGCCGGAGAAGCGGGGCGCGGTTTCGTGCCAATAGGATTTGAGCTGCATCGTCGCTGGTCCCGGGACGCGGCTCAGAGGCCGACCACAGCCGGCAGACCGGAAATGTCGGCGATCTCGGTGTAGCCGTAATAGGGATTCGCTGGTTCGTGGCCGCGGTTCACCCAGACTTTGTGCTCGATGCCGAGATCGTGCGCCGACATGAGGTCGTAGCGGAAAGACGATGAGCAATGCAGGATCTCATCGGGCCCGCAGCCGAGCTGATCGAACATGTATTCGAAGGCGCGGAAGCGCGGCTTGTAAGCATTGGCCTGCTCGGCCGTGAAGACATGGGCGAAAGGCGCACCGAGCTTCTCCACATTCGACATGATCTGAGAATTCATGGCGTTCGACAGAACGACCAGAGGATACTCCTTGGCCACCTTCGCAAGGCCTGCCGGCACGTCCGGATGCGGACCCCAGGTCGGCACGGCTTCGTAGAATGAGCGGGCCTCTGCCAGATCGAAAGCGACGTCGTTGCGTTTGCAGGTGCGCTCGTAGGCGCTGACGAGCACCTCTTCATAGGGCTTCCAGTCGCCCATGATCTCGTCGAGCCGGTAGGCGGAAAAATTGCGGATGAAAGTGGCGAGCTTCTCCGGCGACAGCCTTTCTCCGAGGATTTCTTTGGCTCTCTCGGCCATCTGAAAATGGGTGAGCGTGCCATAGCAGTCGAAGGTGATGTATTTCGGGCGGAACACGGGCATGGCCTTTCTTCACTGCGACGAAAACGGCGCGTTGGGGGCTATCCTGATGTGAGCGTAGCGGCGATTTTGCGCGCGTTTTCGTGGTCCGCCCCGCAAGCAAAGCAGATTCTTCCGAATGCCGGTGTCCACACGGCAAGGGCTGCCGGTCCTTTTCTGACAGTCTTGATTACGACGCGCGATCGTTTCCAAAGGATGGCGTCCTATTGCGCTCCTGCCGGGGAAGGCCCACCGATGTCCGCCGAACGTATGCTCTCTGCCCTTGTCGCTTTCCCCTCCGTCGTGGGAACGCGCAATGGGGCACTCATCGACTATATCCGCGACTATCTCGCCAGCTACGACATCGCCTCTGCGGTGATCTCCGGGCCGGAAGGCGACCGCTTCAACCTCTTCGCGACGATCGGCCCGAAAAACGTCCCGGGCTACATTCTCTCCGGCCATATCGATGTCGTTCCGGCGAATGAGACGGGATGGGCATCCGACCCGTTTCGCCTGCGCAATGTGGAGGACAGACTCATCGGTCGAGGTGCCGTCGACATGAAAGGTTTCGTGGCGGCCGTGCTTTCCTCTGTGCCGGAGCTGGCGGCGTTGGAGCTGCAGCAGCCGATTCATATCGCACTGTCGTACGATGAGGAGGCGGGCTGCCGCGGTGTGCCGCATCTCATCGAAAAGCTGCCGACTTTGTGCGCTCCACCTCTCGGCTGCATCGTCGGCGAGCCTTCGGGCCTGGAGCCCGTGCTGCGCCACAAGGGCAAGGCCGCGATCCGCATCCGGGCGGAAGGCGTCGCTGGCCACAGTTCCCGCCCAGATCTCGGTCAGAACGCCATCCACGCCTTGTTGCCGGCACTGAAGGCTGTCGCCGACGAAGCGGCGATCCAGGAAGAGCGCGGCCCGAGAGATCCGCATTTCGCACCGCCCTACAGCACCTTGCAGATCGGCGTGGTGTCGGGAGGCGAGGCGCTCAATATCATCCCGAGCCATGCGGAGGCGGATATCGAGGCGCGGGCGGTGCCGGGGCTCGATCCGTTGGGGTTGCTGCAGGGCGCGCTTGCGGAGGTCGAAGCGAGCGAGGCTCTCGCGGCTGAGGTCATCGCGAGCTATCCCGCGCTGTCGTTGGACGAGGACCATCCACTCGCCGCGCTCGCCTCGGAGCTTTCCGGGCATGCTCTGGTCGAAGCCGTCAGCTACGGGACGGAGGCCGGTCTGTTTCAGGCCGCCGGAGTTCCCTCCATCGTTTGCGGGCCGGGCGACATCTCCCGGGCGCACAAGCCGGAAGAATATATCACCGTCGATGAGCTCAACGGGGCCCGCGCGATGGTGCTCCGGCTCGGACGCAGGCTTGCGGCGGGGGGCATATCCGAGGACATGGCGCGCGCCCTTTGAAACGTCTCAGGAAGATCAGCGGTTGCGGCCCGCTCGGTAGAAGCTGCGGCAGCGGATCGGCGGGACGGCCGGATGTGTCGCCGGTGGCGGGCGCGCCGGGCACATCGTTCTCTCCTGTCCTGCTACCAATTGGGAGAACCGAGGATTCTGTTGCGAGAGATGACCGACATTCTGCTTGAGCCGTTTTCCGATGCGCATCTTGAGGCGGCCGTCCGCCTGTCGCAGGCCGAGAATTGGCCGCACCGAACCGAAGACTGGGCGATGGTCGCCGCAGTCTCGCAAGGCTTCGTCGCAACGAAGGATGGGCGCGTCGTCGGCACGGCTTTCAGCACACCCTTCGGACCGGATCTTGCAACGATCGACATGATCATCGTCGACAACTCTTTGCGCGGTCAGGGGCTGGGGCGCCGGCTCGTGGAAGCCGCGATCGAGACGTCCGGCTCGCGCAATCTGCGCCTTGTGGCGACGGAGGACGGTCTTCCGCTCTACAAAAAGCTTGGCTTCGGTGAGCGTGGCGGGATCGTCCAACACCAGGGCAAGGTTGCTTCCGCGACGCCTTCAGCGGACGTCGAGGTGGTACGCGACACGGATCACGACGCGATCATCGACCTCGATCGCGCAGCCTATGGGGGCGATCGCCGCGCGCTTCTCGGGCAGCTCTTTGCCGCCGGCGGCGAGGCGGTCGTTTTGCGCGACAAGGGATCTCTCTCGGGTTTCGGGATTTGTCGCCCATTCGGCCGCGGCCGGGTCATCGGTCCCGTCGTTGCCGCGAATATCGAGGCGGCCAGGAACCTGATCCTCGCCCTCATTGAGCGGCACGCCGGAGAGTTCCTGCGTATCGATACGCGCCGCGACACCGGTCTCTCGTCCTGGCTCACGGATCTCGGGCTCCCCGAGACCGGATCCGGTGTGGCGATGGCGCGGGGCGAGGAGCCCCGCGCGATCCGCCACGGAGAACCAAAAACTTTCGCCCTTGTCTCTCAGGCCTTTGGCTGACGTTTCCGGAGAACGACATGCTTTCAAATTCATTGCTCGAGGCTGATCGCGAGCACCTGGTGCATCCTTTGAGCTCCTTTCGCGGACATGAACGGGAGGGCGTACGTGTCATGGCCTCAGCAAAGGGGGCGTGGCTGACGGACCGAGAGGGACATCGGCTTCTCGACGGCTTTGCCGGTCTGTGGTGCGTGAATGCGGGCTACGGACACGAGAGCATCGTTGAGGCCGCCGCCGAACAGATGCGCCGCCTGCCATACGCGACCGGCTATTTCGATCTGGGCTCCGAGCCGGCGATCAAGCTTGCCGAAGCGCTCGCCGAGAGGGCGCCGGGTGATCTCGACCATGTGTATTTCACGCTCGGGGGATCGGACGCTGTCGACAGCACGATCCGTTTCATCCGCTACTACAACCACGCGCGCGGCACGCCGGAGCGGGATCAGTTCATCTCGCTGGAGCAGGGTTTTCACGGTTCTTCGACCGCAGGCGCAGGCCTCACGGCGCTCAAGGGCTTCCACACGGGCTTCGGCGTGCCTTTCGAGTGGCAGCACAAGATCCCGTCCCATTACCTCTACCGCAATCCGGTCGGAAGCGACCCCGAGACGGTGATCGCCACCTCGGTCGCGGCGCTGGCGGCCAAGGTCGACGAGATCGGCAAAGACCGCGTCGCCGCCTTTTACGCCGAGCCGATCCAGGGCTCGGGTGGCGTCCTGGTGCCGCCGCCGGGCTGGGTGAAGGCGATGGCGGATACCTGCCGCGAACTCGGCATTCTCTTCGTCGCCGACGAAGTGATCACCGGCTTCGGTCGTACGGGCCCGCTCTTTGCCTGCCTGGAAGAAGGCGTGGTGCCGGACTTCATGACGGTCGCGAAGGGGCTCACCTCCGGCTATGTGCCGCTCGGTGCCGTCTTCATGGCCGATCATGTCTATCAGACGATCGCCGATGGGGCAGGGGAGGCCGCGATCGGCCACGGCTATACCTATTCCGGCCATCCGGTGAGTGCGGCTGTCGGCCTGGAAGTCCTGAAGCTCTACGAAGGGGGGCTTCTGGACAATGGCCGGCGGGCCGGGAAGCGGTTGATGGCGGGCCTTGAAAGCCTCGCCGAACACCCACTTGTCGGCGATGTGCGTGGCCGGGGAATGCTGGCTGCGATCGAACTCGTCACCGACAAGTCGGCAAAGACGCCGCTGCCTGCTGCGGCGGAAGCCGGAAAGCGCATCTTCGATCGTGCCTACAAGAACGGGCTGATCGTGCGTGCCTTCGCTCAGGGCGTCATCGGCTTTGCGCCGCCGCTTTGCTGCAGCGACGAGGAGATCGACGAAATCGTGGAGCGCACTCGCCGCGTTCTCGACGAAACCCTGGCCGACGCGGATGTGCGCACGGCCATGAAGGGCGTCTGAGCGATGGCGCTGCTTTACCTTTCGCACAAAGAGCGTGCCGAGGTCTGGAAGCCGATCTTCGCGCGGGAATTGCCGGAACTGGAATTCTACGACGGCTTTGATGCGGTCCAAGATCCCTCAAAGGTCCGTTTCATCGCGACCTGGAACGCTCCGGCCGACCCGGTGAAGACCTATCCGAACCTTAAGATGATCCTCTCGGTCGGTGCCGGTGTCGACCAGTTCGATTTTCGCGCTCTGCCGGAGCATGTGAAGGTCGCGCGCATGGTCACGCCGAGCATCGCCGAAATGATGCGCGACTATGTCGTTCTCGGCGTTCTGGCGATGCACCGGCAATTGCCCCGTTACATTGCCCAGCAGCGCGACAGAACCTGGAGCGCGGGCCGTGTCGATCTTGCGCGGAGGAAGACCGTCGGCGTGATGGGGCTGGGTCAGCTCGGAACGGCCGTGCTCGAGGCGCTTCGTCCCTTTGGTTTCAAACTCGCCGGCTGGGGGCGCTCGCCCCGCGCGCTCGACGGGGTGCAGACCTTCGTTGGGCGGAGCGAGCTTCCAGCGTTCCTGGCTGGGACCGATATTCTCATTTGTCTTCTGCCGCTGACGAAGGAGACGGAGACCATTCTCGACGCGCAGCTCTTTGCGGCTCTGCCGAAAGGCGCCACGCTTGTACATGCCGGGAGAGGCCGGCAGCTCGACCACGATGCTCTTCTAGATGCACTTGATACCGGCCATCTCGAAGGTGCTTTCCTCGATGTGACCGAGCCTGAGCCTTTGCCGGCCGAGCACCCATTCTGGAGCCATCCGCGCCTCGTTCTGACGCCTCATGTCGCCACCATGACGGATTTCGAAGAGGGGGCCTTGGCCGCAGTCGAATGCCTGCGGGCGCATGAGGCAGGGCGACCGATCCCCGGGCTCGTCGACAAAGCGCGCGGCTATTGAGAAGCGCATGAGCAAAATTCCGACTTGCCTCAAAAATCGACAGATTATGCTGTGATGTCGGTCGCATTCGGAACCTCATAGAGGGTTGAGCTGCGAGACTGCATTCCTGGAAAGAAAGCACATTACAGTCAACGGAGTACAAAACCGGGCTGATTTCTGACCAAAGCAATCGCCCGGCGACGTTGAGTGCATCGGTGCCCCATCGCGGAAGATGATGCTGCCAGGTGGCGGCGTCTCTCGTGGGCGTTCAAGGCGGAGGAATGCGTGACCCGCAAGCTGGCGACTTTCAAAGTTCTGACTTTCGACGTCGTGGGCACGCTCATCGACTTTGAGACGGGCATCAAAAACGGGCTCGCCAGCCTTGCGGCAGAAGGAGGGGCGACACTGGATGGCGAGGAGGCTCTGGCCATCTACCGTGAGAGTCGTCGGGATCCAGATGCCGGTCGATTCCCCGACGACGTCGCTCGCTGCTACGACAAGATTGCCGCGAAGATGGACCTCCCGCGGGGCGACGAATATGGTGCCCGGATCGTCGCAGCCGTCGCCTCTGCACCGGCCTTTTCCGACAGCCGCGCAGCTCTTGCGAAATTGCGCCGTCGCTTCCGGCTCGTTGCTATGACGAATGCGCAGCGCTGGGCCTTCGAGCGCTTCTCGGACGAACTTGGGAAGCCGTTTCACAAGTCTTTCACGGTCGAAGACACAGGGACCGAAAAACCGGACCCGGCCTTCTTCGAGGCGGTGCTCGCCGATTTGAAGGGCGAGGGGATCGAGAAGGCCGACATCCTGCATGTCGCCCAGAGCCAGTATCACGATATCGGCGTCTCCCGGCAGCTCGGCCTCACCAATTGTTGGATCGAGCGCCGTCACGGCCGGAAAGGCTACGGGGGCACGATCGCCCCTGAGCGGTTCACCGAGCCGGACTATCACTTCACTTCCCTGGCTGCATTGGCGGAGGCCGTCGACCAGCCCTGAACCTGTTTCAAACCGCGCCAAGACGGGATGCCACCTCTTTGTCACCGGAAAGGACCGACGCATGAGCCAGAATGACCGGACGAACTGGGACGTCACGAATTGGACGAGGCGCGACGATGCGATGGTCGAAGAGGCCATCCGACGAGGCGCGTCACGCCGTGATCTCTTGCGTCTGCTTGCGGCGAGCGGCGTGGCAATGGCGGCCGGAAGCGCCATCATGACGCGTGCGACGACCGCCTTCGCCGCAACCCCGAAACAGGGCGGTTCGATCACCGCGGCCGGCTGGTCGTCCTCGACCGCCGATACGCTCGATCCGGCGAAAGCCTCGCTTTCCACCGATTATGTGCGCGGCTGCTCGTTCTACAACCGCCTGACCTTTCTCGAGGAAGGCGGCAAGGTGCAGATGGAGCTCGCCGAGAGCATCGAATCCGATGACGCGAAGACGTGGAAGATCACCCTTCGCCCGGACATCACCTTCCATGACGGCAAGACGCTGACGACCGACGACGTCATCTATTCGCTCCAGCGCCATAAGGATGAATCCGTCGGCTCCAAGGCGAACGCCATGGCGCAGCAGATGGAGACCTTCAAGAAGGTCGACGACCGGGTTCTGGAGCTGGTGCTGAGTTCGCCGAACGCCGACCTGCCGATCATCCTCTCTCTGCACCACTTCATGATCATCGCCGATGGCACGACCGACTTCACGACGGCGAACGGGACCGGCGCTTTCAAGTGTGAGACCTTCGAGCCCGGCGTCAAATCGGTCGGCGTCCGCAACGAGAGCTACTGGAAAGAGAACCTTCCCTATCTCGATTCCCTCGAGTTCATCGCGATTCCGGATGAGACGGCGCGTGTGAATGCGCTTCTGTCCGGCGACATCGCGCTTGCCGCCAACATCAATCCGCGTTCGATCAGGCGCCTCGATACGATCGATACGGTGACTTTGTCGAAGACGACGTCAGGAAACTATACCGACCTCAACGTCCGCCTCGACATGGCGCCAGGCGACAAGAAGGATTTCGTCGACGGTCTCAAATCCCTCGTCAATCGCGAGGTCATCGCGCGCTCCGTCATGCGCGATCTGGCTGTCATCGCCAACGATCAGCCGGTTTCGCCGAATGACCGCTATTACAATGCAGAGCTGAAGCCGAAGGATTACGACCCGGAAAAGGCGAAGAAGCTCTTCGAGAAGGCCGGCGTTCTCGGGCAGTCGATCCCGATCGTCGCTTCGACGGCTGCGACCTCGTCGGTCGACATGGCGATGGTGGTGCAGCAGGCGGGGTCGGAAATCGGCATGCCTTTCGATGTGCAGCGCGTTCCCTCCGACGGCTACTGGTCGAACTATTGGCTGAAGGCGCCCGTGCACTTCGGCAACATCAATCCGCGGCCGACACCGGATATCCTCTTCTCTCTGCTCTACACCTCCGACGCGCCGTGGAACGAGAGCCGCTACCAGTCTGAAAAATTCGACAAGATGCTGGTGGAGGCACGCGGTACCCTCGATGAGGCCAAGCGCAAGGAGATCTACGACGACATGCAGGTGATGGTGGCAGAAGACGCCGGCACCATCATTCCGGTCTGGATCTCCAATGTCGATGCCGTGTCTTCGAAGCTGAAGGGCCTGCAGCCCAATCCTTTGGGCGGCATGATGGGTTACGCCTTCGCCGAATATGTCTGGCTCGACGCCTGAGAGAGCTGAAGGCCGAGCATTCCGGCATGCCGGGATGCTCGGCCTATCGCGCCCCCAGAACGAAGGAGAGAGAGCCGCATGAATTCCACGATTGCCGGTCTTATCATCCGCCGCGTTGGGATTATGCTCGTCTCCCTCGTCATTGTTGCCTTTGCAGTCTTCGCGGCCACGGAACTTTTGCCGGGCGACGTCGCACAGATCCTTCTCGGGCAGTCGGCAACGCCGGAAGCCGTGGCCGGGCTCCGCAAGGCGATGCATCTCGACCAGCCCGCGGTCCTGCGCTTCCTGCACTGGCTTGCTGGTCTTGTGACGGGCGATTTCGGACGATCCTACGCCAACAACCGAGACGTGGCAGACCTGATTGCCGGGCGTCTCGTGAACTCCCTGAAGCTCGGAGCCGTCACCACGCTCTTTTCGGTGCCGCTGTCGCTGTTTCTCGGTGTCACGGCGGCCATGTTCCGCGGTTCGTTCTATGACCGCCTCGTGTCGGTCTTCACGGTGACCGTGATCTCCGTTCCGGAGTTCATGGTTGCGACCCTCGCCGTTCTGATTTTCGCTGTCTATCTCGGCTGGCTGCCGGCGCTCTCCTTCGCCAATGAAGTGCACGGCCTGGGTGAGCTTCTGCGTGTCTATGCCATGCCGGTGATCACGTTGAGCTTCGTCGTCTCGGCGCAGATGATCCGCATGACCCGTGCTGCCGTGATCGATACGATCAACACGCCCTATGTCGAGATGGCGCTCCTCAAGGGCGCGACCCGGCGGCGAATGGTCATGAGACATGCGCTGCCGAACGCGCTCGGTCCGATTGCGAACGCCATGGCTCTGTCGCTCTCCTATCTCCTCGGAGGCGTCATCATCGTGGAGACGATCTTCAACTATCCGGGCGTCGCCAAGCTGATGGTGGATGCCGTTGCGACCCGCGATCTTCCTCTCATCCAGACCTGTGCGATGCTGTTCTGCCTGAGCTATCTTCTTTTGATCCTCATTGCGGACGTGATTGCCATCGCCTCCAACCCGAGGCTGCGCCAGTGAAAGCTCTCGTCGCCTCCGCCCGCCGCCGCACAGGCTTCCACATCAATGCCGTCGGAACGATCGGCGCGATCGTGGTCCTGTTTTGGATCGTGATTGCAATCTGCGCGCCGCTTCTCGTGCCTTATCCAGTCGGCAAGATCGTCGATTTCGATTTCTTCGGACCGATGTCGCAGAAATTCTGGCTCGGCACCGACTATCTCGGCCGGGACATCCTCTCGCGCATCTTGATGGGCGCGCGCTATACGGTCGGCATCGCCTTCGCCGCGGTGTCGCTCGCCTGTTTCGTCGGTGTGGCGCTTGGCATGATCGCCGCCGTCGTGGGCGGCTTCTTCGACACGGCGCTGTCGCGTTTTCTCGACGCGCTTAACGCCATCCCGTCGCTCATGTTCGGGCTTGTGGTCGTTGCCGGCGTCGGCAGCTCCATCCCTGTGCTGATCATGACGCTGGCGCTCATCTATGCGCCCGGCAGCTATCGCTTCGCCCGCTCGCTTGCCGCCAATACCAACACGATGGATTTCGTGACGGTCGCGCGGGCGCGGGGAGAGGGCACCGTCTACATCATTCGGGAGGAAATTCTGCCCAACATCATCGGCCCGGTGCTGGCCGATTTCGGCCTGCGCTTCGTCTTCATCGTGCTGCTTCTGTCAGGCCTGTCTTTCCTAGGCCTCGGCGTGCAGCCGCCGAATGCCGATTGGGGCGGCCTGGTGCGTGAGAACCTCGCCGGCCTGCCGTACGGCGCGCCTGCCGTGATCTTTCCGTCGATCGCCATTGCGAGCCTGACCATCTCGGTCAACATGCTGATCGACAACCTGCCGACCCGCATCCGCGATCGGAGCGCCTGATGGGCAATATCGTCGAAATTCGTGACCTTGCCGTCGCCGCGAAGACCGATTCCGGGCGTGTCGTGGATATCATCAAGGGCGTCGATATCGAGGTGGCCGAGGGCGAGGTGGTTGCTTTGATCGGCGAAAGCGGCTCCGGCAAAACCACGATTGCATTGACGCTTCTGGGGTACACGCGCCCGGGTTGTCGGGTCACCCGTGGCGAGGTCGTGGTCGCCGGCCGCGATATGGTGACGATGAGCGAGGCCGAACGCCGGCATGTGCGCGGGCAGCAGGTCGCCTATGTGCCGCAATCGGCAGCGGCGGCCTTCGATCCCTCCCAGACCATCATGGAACAGGTGGTGGAGGTTTCCCGCATTCATCAACTGATGCCGCCGGAGGATGCGCGGCGTAAGGCCGTCGACCTCTTCCGGGCGTTGTCGCTGCCCAATCCGGAGACGATCGGTGCGCGCTATCCGCATCAAGTCTCGGGCGGACAATTGCAGAGGCTGGCAGCGGCGATGGCCCTGATGGGCGATCCCGAGGTGATGGTGTTCGACGAGCCGACGACGGCTCTCGACGTGACGACACAGATCGAAGTTCTGCGCGCCTTCAAGTCCGTCATCGCCGAGCGGAATATGGCCGGGATCTATGTCTCGCACGATCTTGCCGTCGTCGCGCAGATCGCCGACCGCATCGTCGTCCTGAAGGGCGGCGAAGTGCAGGAAGTGGCCGAGACGGAGAAAATCGTCTACGCGCCGCAGCACGCCTATACGAAGGAGCTCATCGCAGCCTTTCATCCCGTCGAGCGCGCGCCGGCGGATATGTGCAAGATCGCCCAGAGAAACGCCGTTCTGGAGGTGAAGAACCTCAGTGCCGGTTACGGACCGATCGGCTCCGACGGGCAGCCCGGCTTTCTCGCACTCAAAGACGTCACCTTCCGTCTGGCGGCAGGGGAGAGCCTTGGGATCATCGGCGAATCCGGCAGCGGGAAGTCGACCCTGGCGCGCGTCATTTCGGGCCTTCTGCCGCAATCGTCAGGCAGCGTGACGTTCGAGGGCCGGGAACTTGCGAAAAGTGTGAGCGGGCGCAGCCGTGAAGAGCTGCGCAAGATGCAGATCGTCTTTCAGCTCGCCGATACCGCTCTCAACCCCAATCGGCCGGTGCGGGCAATTCTGGGCCGCCCGCTCACCTTCTATCACGGTGTGAGAGGGCGTCAGCGCGAGGCGGAGGTCGACCGGCTGCTCGATATGGTGCGCCTGCCAGCTGCCTTGAAACATCGTCTGCCGAGCGAATTGTCGGGCGGCCAGAAGCAACGCGTCAACCTGGCGCGCGCCTTGGCGGCGAAACCTGAGCTGATCCTCTGCGATGAGATCACCTCGGCGCTGGATACGGTGGTGGCGGCCGCCATCCTGAAGCTCCTCGATGAATTGCAGCGAGAGCTCGGCCTTTCCTACATGTTCATCAGCCACGATCTGTCGACGGTCGAAGCGATCTGCGACGAGGTCGTGGTGATGTATCAGGGAGAGAAGGTGGAGGAGATGCCGACGAACCGCATGAAGTCGGGTGCCGAGCATCCCTATTCCCGTCTCTTGATATCCTCGGTGCCTCAGCTCGAAACCAACTGGCTCGACCGCCTCGAGCAGGACAACGAGCTGATGAAGGCCGTCGCCGGACGCTGAGCAAAGCTGCGGCCAGCGGCTTCCCTCAGGCGTGAAGCTTGTCGCGGAACAGCGATGTCAGCGGCAGATGCGGCTTGATGAAAGGCGACTTGATCACCACGAAGCTGAAGTACTTGTCGATCCCGATGTCGTCGTCGATGAGCTTTTCCATGATCGTCTGGTAATGCACGATGCCGGCTGTCACGAATTTGGCCAGATAGTCGTAACCGCCCGAGACGAGGTGGCATTCCACGCAGGAATCGATCTTCTCAATTGTCGCCTGAAAGCGCGAAAAGTCCGTATGTCGATGGTTTTTCAGGGTGAACTCGGTAAAGACGGTCAGCGTCTCTCCGATCTTGCTCACATCGATCTGCGCTGAATAGCCGGTGATGTAGCCGGCGGCCTGAAGCTTCTTCATCCGAGTCAGGCAGGGGCTCGGCGAGAGATTGACGAGCTCGGCCAGCTCGACATTGGTGATACGTCCGTTCTTCTGCAACTCGCAGAGGATTTTCACGTCGATCATATCGAGTTTCATGCGCGAATTGGTGGGCAGGGGGGCCTCCTCCGGCGTACACGGCATAAGATGCCGGCAGATTGCGCCGAGTTGAGCCTTCTGACAACCAGCCTGCACGTGCATGCTTGAAACACAAGCTGCCGCCGTCCGCATCTTTCGAAGCATCTTCTGCTGCTGAAGCTGGCGATTGCTACCGATCCGAACCGGTCTCGATGCTAGATTCGGAGCGATTGGAGAGATTCATGCCTGTTCCTTTGCTGAGCGTTCCCTCATCCCCGAAATTGCCGGCGGCCGCCGATGTCGTCGTGATCGGAGGCGGGATCATCGGGGCGACGGCGGCATATTTTCTGGCAAAGCGGGGCGTTAAGGTCGCTCTCCTGGAGAAGGGGATGATCGGCGCGGAGCAGTCGAGCCGGAATTGGGGCTGGTGCCGACAGCAAAACCGTGATGCACGCGAACTGCCGCTGGCGACCAGGAGTCTGGAGCTGTGGGACGAGCTTGTTGCGGAGTTCGGACCCGATCTCGGGTTCCGGCGCTCCGGCCTTCTTTATCTCTCAAACGACGAGAAGGAGATCGAAGGCTGGGCGGAATGGTGCCGCTTTGCCGCGACGATGGGCGTAACGAGCCATCCTCTCAGCCGAGAGGAGGCCACGTCGCGGGGCGCCATCACTGGAAAATCCTGGAAGGGCGGCGTCTTTTCTCCGTCTGACGGGATTGCTGACCCCGCGCGCGCGGCACCGATGATCGCCGAAGGCATCATGCGGTTCGGAGGCACGGTTCATCAATCCTGTGCCGCCCGAGGCATCGAAACAGAAGGCGGGCGCGTCTCCGCGGTTGTGACGGAAAAAGGTGTTATCCGGACGCGACAGGTGGTGATGGCAGGCGGGGCCTGGGCATCCTCGTTTTGCCGGCAGCTCGGCGTGGTGTTTCCGCAGGCGTCGATTCGCTGCTCCGTCCTTTCCGTGGAGCCGGGAGTGGAAGGGCTTCTCGACGCACTGCACACGGCGGAGGTGACCGTGACGCGGCGCGGAGATGGCGGCCACACGCTCGCGGTGTCGGGCATGGCGAAGACGGATCCGACTCTGCAGCAGCTTCGCTTCGCCCGGTACTTTCTGCCGATGTTTGCCAAGCGTTGGCGCAGCCTTTCCCCGGGTGATCTCACGGCGTTGCGCGCCGGACATGAGACGATCGCGCGCTGGTCAATCGATCGGCCGACGCCCATGGAGCGGATGCGTATTCTCGATCCCGCACCCTCCATGCGGGCGACGGACAAAATCCTGTCGCGGGCACGTAAGCTGCTGCCGGCTCTGAAACAGGTGCCCGTGCAGGCACGCTGGGCCGGCTACGTCGACAGCACACCTGATGGTGTGCCGGTGATCGACCCGAATGTGGGACCGGAAGGGTTTCTGCTGGCCGCCGGTTTTTCCGGACATGGTTTCGGGATCGGACCGGGGGCGGGGCAGCTCATCGCCGACCTCGTCACCGGAGCGGAACCGAGCGTCGATTACAGGCAATATGCGCTGTCGCGCTTCGGACGCAGCGCCCGGGGGAAAGTCGCCGAATTCTGAAACAGGTTTGTGGTTGCCGCGCGACGAGCTGGCCCCGCCCGTCAGTCCTCAGCCGAGCCTGCAGATCCCCCGAGGATGCGCCTACTCGCCGTCCTCCCACCGCTTTTCGGCGCGCCACAGCGCCGTGCTGTCAGCATAGCCGAGCGCCTGCGCGAGCCGTGACCGGTTTCCGCCAGGGGCCGCGTTGTGCCGGCGCAAAAGGGACTTCCTGTAGTCCTGCACCAATTTGCGGATGGACGTGCCTTCGTCCGCGAGGCGGCGCTGAAGTGTCCTCGGTGGAATTCCGAGCTCTCTGGAGATTGTGGCGAGCGTGATGTTGGTGAAACCGAGATGGATGGCGATGAGCGCCAGGACGCGTTCGGAATAGGTGGTGGGAGCCACGGTTTCGACGAAGAGGTCGTTGATATGCCGCTCCAGGACGCTGGCGAGAGCGGGATCCTCTTTGCGATAGACGCGGCGGGCGCCGGCAAGGTCCATCACCAGCCTGTTGGTCGACTGCCCGAACAGGACAGGTGCCTGGAAGATGCGCTCCAGCGGTTTCGGGTCGCGCGGTGCGCCGTGCTCGAAGTGCACCTCGAGGGGCCGCCAGCTGCTTGAAAAGCACTGCCTGACGAGATGGCAGGTCGTCGCCAGGGTGAACTCGCTGTCCTGCCTGCGCGGGGAGAGCGACGTGTCGGTGATTCCGTAGGACCATATCAGTGTCTCGTCTTCGCAAGAGACGGACGAATGACTGGCGCCCTGCAGCGCGGCCATCGAGCGGCACAGGCGCTTGAAGGCGGCTTCGATGGTTGAGGTCATCGAGAAAAGCATGCCCATCGGCCCGAGATCCGCGGGCTTGATCGACACCCCGAGCTCAGCACCGAGAAAAGGATCGCGAACCACGACGGCAGCCTCTTCGAAGGCAGCGAGATAGCGGGCGATCGGGACGACAGCATAGGGATCGTTGAGCTGAGCCCGCAATATACCGTGGCCCGCCAGTAAAACGTCGGTCTTGGCTGTGCGCTTGTCGAGTTCTTGAATGATCGGCGCCAGTGCCGAGGCACGAATTGATGCAATCACTGGCATGCGACTGTCTAAGTGTAGGGCATTTGCCGTTGACATAATCGTCAAACCCCCTCTCGGCGCGAATTATCGATTCATTGGCGTAACATGCAATATCGGTACCAAATTCCCCCTCGTAGCTTTGGCGAATAGCAGTTCCAATGAGGGGTGATATGACGTTGGAAATCGCCAATCCTGTCGCCAGTCCAAGACTGGCAAGGAATTCGGTGGGGCTTGCCCATATCGTATTCTTCGTCGTCGCAGCCGCCGCTCCTTTGACCGCCGTCGTCGGAGCTTCACCGGTCGCTTTCGCTTTCGGCAACGGTGCGGGCGTTCCCGGCGCCTACCTTCTGGCGGGGCTGTTGTACCTGGTCTTCTCTGTTGGGTTCACGGCAATGAGCCGCCATGTGGAGGGAGCCGGTGCTTTCTATGCGTATATCTCTCAAGGCATCGGCCGGCCGACGGGCGTCGGCGCGGCCCTGATGGCGCTGATCACCTACAGTGCCGTGCAGATCGCCATCTATGCGCTCTTCGGCGTCTTCGTTGCGGCGGGGCTCGCGCCCTACGGCATCGAGATGCCCTGGTGGGTCTGGTCATTCGCCGCCTTGGCGGTGGTCCATCTCTGCGGGCAGCGCAACATCGCATTCTCGGGCAAGATCCTCGGTGTCTGCATGGTGGCGGAGATCGTCATTCTCCTGCTGCTCGATGTCGGGATCCTCCTGCAAGGCGGCGGGCCGGAAGGCATCGGCTTGACCTCGTTCGCACCCGCTACCGTCTTGTCGCCGGGGCTGGGGGCGGCACTCGTCTTCGTCATCGGCTCGTTCATCGGCTTTGAGGCGACGGCCATCTTCGGCGAAGAGGCGGAGAACCCGGAGACGACGATTCCGAAGGCGACCTATGTCGCCGTCCTTCTCATCACCTTGTTTTACGCGTTTTCGACCTGGGCGATCGTGCAGCATTACGGCGCCTCGCAGGTGCAGGCGGTCGCCGAAGCCGGGCTCGACAATTTCTTCTTCGCAGCCATGGATGCGGTGCTCGGGCGCTGGGCCAGCGAGACCATGAACATCCTGCTGATCACGAGCCTGTTTGCCTGCGTGCTCTCGTTTCACAACACGCTCAACCGCTACTTCTTCGCGCTCGGCCGGGAAGGTCTGGCCATGCGGGCCCTCGGTCGGGTGCATGAAAAGCACCTGTCGCCGCATATCGCGGGCGTCTTCCAGAGCGTGAGCGCGGCCGCCATCCTTCTCGTCTTCGTCGTCTCCGGAGCCGACCCCTATGCCGTGGTCTTCTCCTGGATGTCGGCCCTTGCGGTGATCGGCATCTTGTCGGTGCAGGCTTTGGTTTCGGTGGCGATCATCCTGTATTTCCATCGCCATCCTGATCAGCATGGCCGCTGGACCACGCTCGTGGCGCCGAGCGTCGCCTTCGTCGGTCTGCTCGGGGCTCTTGCCCTGGTGATCAACAATCTTTCGCTGCTGTCAGGCAGCGAAAGTCCGGTGGTCGCTTCGTTCCCCTATGCGATCGCCCTGGTTTGCCTGGCCGGCATTCTCTTCGGCTATCGCATCAAGGCGAAGCGCCCCGATCTCTATGCCGGGCTCGGGCGCATGCTCGACTAGCCCTTCCGGAAGGCCGGCGGGCGTTCCGTGATTGGAGCGCAGCGTCTGCCGGCCTTCGCCTCTTCCTCTCTCCCTTCAATCCACCGTTTCAAGTCGCACGGTGCGCAGGCGCCTGCGTGACGCGAGCCCGAACACAAGGACCAAACCGATGACGGGTCTGCCGAAAATCGACTTTCTCTACCTCTCCGAACAAGACATGATCAGGGCCGGCGTGACCGACATGCCCGCCTGTGTCGACTGCATGGAAGAGATGTTTGCCCTGCTTCATCAGGGCGATTACCGAATGGCCGGTCCCAACAGCGACAGCCATGGGGCCATGGTCGTGTTCCCCGAAAACTCGCCCTTCCCAAAGATGCCGAAGCCTACGGCGGATCGTCGCTTCATGGCGATGCCGGCCTATCTCGGCGGCAATTTCTGCACCGCCGGTGTCAAATGGTATGGCTCCAACATCGCAAACCGCGACAAGGATCTGCCCCGCTCGATCCTGATGTTTACGCTCAACGACGCCGACACGGGCGCACCGCTCGCTTATATGTCGGCCAATCTTCTTTCCGCTTACCGCACCGGCGCAGTGCCGGGCGTCGGGGCGCGGCACCTTGCGCGCAAGGATTCAAAAATCGTCGGCATCCTCGGGCCTGGTGTGATGGCGCGCACCGCGCTCGCAGCCTTCATCGCCGCCTGTCCGAAGATCGATACCGTCCGGGTGAAGGCGCGCGGGCAGAAGAGCCTCGATGTCTTCATCGCCTGGGTGAAGGAGCATTACCCGCAGATCACCAAGATCGAGATCGTGAACGAGCTCGAGGCGGTCGTCCGCGATTGCGATATCGTCACCTATTGCGCCTCCGGTGAAGTCGGCGATCCGGAGACCTATCCGATCGTCAAGCGCGAATGGGTGAAGCCGGGCGCGTTCCTGGCGATGCCGGCCCTTTGCGAGATCGACGAAGGGATGAAAGCGCCAGAAGTGCGCAAGGTTCTGGACAACACCGGTCTCTACGAGGCCTGGTACGAAGAGGTTCCGAAGCCCGCGCATCGCACCATCCCGGTGATCGGCGTGAAGTTCATGGATATGCTCGCCGAGGGCAGCATGAAGCCCGAGGAGCTGGAGGATCTCGGCGCGATCGTCGCAGGCGATGCGCCAGGCCGAACCAACGATGACGAGATCATCCTGATGTCGGTCGGAGGCATGCCGGTCGAAGATGTGGCATGGGGCACAGTGATTTACCGCAATGCGGTGGAGAAGGGCATCGGCCAGAAGCTCAACCTATGGGACGAGCCGGCGCTGCGCTAAGGCGCCCCCAACATATCCGCCCGCCATCGAATAAAGCTCTGCACAAGATCGAGGGACGCCGGCTGGCGGCGTCCTTCCGTCCGATAGCGAGACGGCTCATTGCGTTCGGCCGCTGCACGGGGACGAGCCCCGGCAACGGTCCTGTCAGAAGGATCTCCCCCATGGCCCCCACGATCACGCCGGTTGAAACGGCGCAGGATTTTCCGCCTCGCACCTCTGTCGTCATCATCGGAGGCGGTATCGTTGGCCTGACGGCTGCTCTGACGCTTGCCGAAAAGAACATCCCCGTCGTCGTTTTGGAGAAAGGACGGCTCGCTGGCGAGCAATCGTCGCGAAATCTCGGCTGGGTCCGCAAGACGATCCGAGCTGCGCCAGATGTGCCCCTGGCAATGGCCGCTGATCGGCTGTGGGCCGAGATGGCAATGCGGGTCGGGGCCAATGTCGGCTATGAGCGCACCGGCATCATGTATCTCGACCGCACCGAAGCGGATGTGGCCGGGCATGAGGATTGGCTGAAATCGGTGAGCCATCTGGGGCTCGATTCGTGCCTCGTCACGCCGTCACAGATCGATGAATTGGTGCCGGGCGGTGAGGGCAAATGGGCGGGCGGTCTTTATACACCGTCCGACGGCCATGCCGATCCGACCCTGGCGGCGAGCGCGATCGCGAAAGCCGCGATTTCGAAAGGCGCCGTCGTCGTGGAAAACTGCGCCGTGCGCACCTTGTCTTTGGAAGCGGGCAGGGTCGCCGGTGTGGTGACCGAGCGCGGAGAGATCCGCTGCGATCAGGTTCTCCTCGCCGGGGGGCTATGGTCGCGCCGCTTCCTGGGCAATCTCGGTATCGGATTGCCGACCTTGCCACTCGTCTGCTCGGCATTTCGTTCCCCACCGATGCAGGGGCCCTGCAAAATCGGTGTGGCCGGACCGGATTTCTCTTTCTGTCAGCATCACGACGGCAGCTTCATCATGACCCAGCGTGCCGCTCTGATGGCACCTTTGACGCTCGATCACGTGCTGATCGGCATGCGGTATTTGTCTCAGCTGCGTGGAAATCGCGGCATCGTGCGGATGAAGGTCGGGCGCGAAACGATCGATGATCTGAAGCTTCCGCGCCGTTGGGGACCTGCGGACGAAAGCCCCTTCGAAAAGCTTCGTGTGATGGATCCGCCGACGATCTCTACCTTCAACCGAGAGGCTGTCGCCAATCTCAGTGCGGCCTGGCCGCTCTTCAAAGGTGTCGAGATAAAATCTGCCTGGGCCGGCACGATGGACATCACGCCGGACACTCATCCGGTGATCGGGCCTGTCGCCAGCATTCCGGGGCTGACCTTGGCGACCGGCTTTTCCGGCCACGGTTTCGGCACGTCGCCTGCCGCAGGTCAGCTCGCGGCCGAACTGGTGACGGGAGAGACGCCGATCGTGGATCCCGCTCCTTATCGCTTCGAGCGGTTCTGATGCCGGTGGCGCGCGAAACGGAGAGGAAGACTCGAAGGATGACGGCTCGGAGGCCTACCGGTCCGCAGTGTCTGGCGCCTCGCAGAGCATCGAGCGGATGAGGAAGCGGCGCTCGCGGCCATTGTCCAGGGAGAACATGCCGCCACGCCCGGCAACGACGTCCAAGACGAGATCTGTGTGCTTCCAGCGCTCGTGTTGCGCCCCGCCGATATAGAAGGGCATGCCGTCGATGTCGCCGAGCTTCACATCCTGCTCGCTGATTAGAAATCCGTCTTCCGGGTAACACATCGGCGAGGAGCCGTCGCAGCAGCCGCCGGATTGATGGAAGAGGACAGGGCCATGGTCGGCAATGATCTCCCGCAGGAGCTCGCGTGCGGCTGGCGTTGCGGAGACTGAGCCCATCGCTTTCACCTTGCGGACTTCAAAGGGCGTGGCGGGAAGGTGGGGCAGCATTGCCGCCCCACCGAGCTGGTATCTCAGGCGGCGATCTCGATGACCGCCCGGCCGTCGATCTGGCCCTTGTGCATCTTCTCGAAGACGCTGTTGACGTCTTCCAGCTTCACCGGATTGACGATCGACTTGACCTTGCCGTGCCCGGCAAAATCGAGCGCCTCCTGAAGGTCGAGACGGGTCCCCACGATCGAGCCGCGCACGGTAATGCCGGCCAGAACCATGTCGAAGACCGAAATCGGGAAAGAGCCCGGCGGCAGACCGTTCATTGCGATCGTGCCGCCGCGGCGGACCATGTTCTCGGCCTGCTCGAAGGCCTTCAGATTGACGGCCGTGACGAGAACACCGTGTGCACCCCCGTCCGTCTCCTTCTTGATCTTTGCGGCAGCGTCTTCCTTGGCGGCATTCGCCGTCAGTGTGGCGCCGAGATTTCGTGCGAGATCGAGCTTGTGATCGTCGATATCGACCGCGGCGACGTTGAAGCCCATCGCTTTGGCATATTGCACGGCGAGGTGCCCGAGACCTCCGATGCCCGAGATGACCACCCAGTTGCCGGCGCGGGCATCGGTCATCTTCAGGCCCTTGTAGACCGTCACGCCGGCACACAGGATCGGGGCGATTTCGGTGAACCCGATATTGTCCGGCAGATGGCCGACATAATTGGGATCGGCCACGACGTATTCGGCAAAACCGCCATTCACCGAATAGCCGGTATTCTGCTGGGATTCACACAAGGTCTCCCAGCCGCCCACGCAATGCTCGCAATGCCCGCAGGCCGTGTAGAGCCACGGGATGCCGACCCGGTCGCCTTCCTTGACGCGGGTGACGCCCGCTCCGACACCGGAGACATAGCCGACGCCTTCATGACCCGGAATGAAAGGCGGGTTCGGTTTGATTGGCCAGTCCCCCTCGGCCGCATGAAGATCGGTGTGGCAGACGCCTGATGCCTGGATCGCGACCTGGATCTGTCCTGGCCCCGGTTCGGGAACCGGCACCTCATCCACGCTCAGTGGTTTGCCGAATTCGCGCACGACTGCGGCCTTCATGGTCTTCGCCATTGTGTTCCTCCCTTGGACTTTGTCTTGGAAAAGAAGCCCGGCGGCCCCCGAGTCGCCGGGCCCTCGTCGGTGGCTCGTTCAGAAAAAGCCGAGCTTCTTGGGATTGTAGCTGACGAGCAGATTCTTCGTCTGCTGGTAGTGGTCGAGCATCATCGAATGGGTCTCGCGGCCGATCCCCGATTGCTTGTAGCCGCCGAAAGCCGCATGGGCCGGATAGGCGTGGTAGCAATTGGTCCAGACGCGCCCGGCCTGGATGTTGCGGCCGAAATGGTAGCAGCGGTTCATATCGCGGCTCCACACGCCGGATCCGAGGCCGTAGAGCGTGTCGTTGGCGATATGCAGCGCTTCTTCCTCGTCCTTGAAGGTCGTCACCGACACGACGGGACCGAAGATCTCCTCCTGGAAGATGCGCATCTTGTTGTTGCCGTGAAAGACGGTCGGCTGGACGAAATAGCCGCCTTCCAGCTCGCCGCCGAGATGGTTGCGCTCGCCCCCGACCAGAATGTCGGCCCCTTCCTGTTTGCCGATGTCGATGTAGGAGAGGATCTTTTCGAGCTGTTCGCTCGACGCCTGCGCTCCGATCATCGTCTCCGGGTCGAGCGGATTGCCCTGCTTGATGGCTTTCACGCGCTCCAATGCCCGCTCCATGAAGCGGTCGTAGATGGAGTGCTGGATCAGCGCCCGCGACGGGCAGGTGCAGACTTCGCCCTGGTTGAGGGCGAACATCACGAACCCTTCGATGGCCTTGTCGAAGAAATCGTCGTCTTCCGCGCACACGTCGTCGAAGAAGATGTTCGGAGATTTCCCGCCAAGCTCCAGCGTCACCGGGATGAGGTTCTGACTGGCGTATTGCATGATCAGCCGGCCGGTCGTCGTCTCGCCGGTGAACGCGATCTTCGCGATGCGGTTGGATGAGGCGAGGGGCTTGCCGGCTTCGAGCCCGAAGCCATTGACCACGTTGAGGACACCCTCAGGCAGAAGGTCGCCGATGACGTCCATCAACACCATGATCGAGGCGGGCGTCTGTTCGGCCGGCTTCAAGACCACGCAATTGCCTGCGGCGAGCGCCGGAGCGAGCTTCCACACGGCCATGAGGAGAGGAAAATTCCACGGGATGATCTGGCCGACGACACCCAAGGGCTCGTGGAAATGGTAGGCGATCGTTTCGTGATCGATTTCGGAGAGCGTGCCTTCCTGCGCCCGCACACAGCCGGCGAAATAGCGGAAGTGGTCGATCGCAAGCGGCAGGTCTGCGGCCTTCGTTTCCCGGATCGGCTTGCCGTTGTCCCAGGTCTCTGCGGTGGCGAGGAGATCGAGATTCTCCTCCATCCGGTCGGCGATGCGATTGAGGATGAAAGCCCTCTGGGCGACGTTGGTCTTGCCCCAGGCGTCTTTCGCCGCGTGCGCGGCGTCCAGCGCCGCCTCGATGTCTGCCGCATCCGAGCGCGCCACTTCGCACAGCGATTGGCCAGTGATCGGCGTGACGTTGTCGAAATACCGACCCGACTTCGGCGCCACCCATTTGCCGCCGATGTAATTGTCGTAGCGTGTGGCGAAAGGCAGCCGCGTTTCGCCGAACGGCCGTTCCAGTTGATCCATTGCTGTTCTCCCTAAGCGGGCGCTCTTGGCGAGAGAAAAGCGTTTCCTCTCGGGCGCCCTGGACAACAGGATCGATGTCGCCTGGAGGTCTGTCAGCCCCCCTCCAGCGGGAGAGAGGCCGCATCTGTCGCAGGAATGCGACAGGAAGCCGCGGGATCTTGTGTCGCCGCCTCCAGCCGTTTTGCGCCGAGTTTGCGATGGAAGGTCGCGCGCGAAATGCCGAGGATGCGCGCCGCCGCCGAGACATTGCCGCCGGTGCGGGCAAGAGCGCGGGCAAGAACGGCCCGCTCCGCGTCCTCCAGACTTTCCGCGCCCGGGATGCTCAGGAGATCGGAGGCCGGCACGGGCGCTTTGGCGAGGTTGCCTTTGATCCCCAAGGCCACGCGGGCGCTGTGCGATGCGCCGACGGCGAGGTCGTCGGCATTCACCGCGACGAGCGCCGCCGGATTGTGCTCCAGCCCCGAGACGGCGAGGATCCGCGCATGCGCAAACGTGCGCCGGAACGCTTCCGCTTCGATCCGCCTTGCCGCTTCGCGCACGCTGAGCGCGATGAGCCCGGCGAAGGTCTCGGTGAGGTCTGGGCGGCAGGAGGAGACGTCGAGAACGCCGGCGAGTTCGCCGTTGTGGTCATGGATGGGGGCCGCCATGCAGCCGAGCGCCCCGTTGCGCGCAAAGAAGTGCTGGTCGCGGTGCACAGTGACAGGGCGGCGCTCGATGACGCAGGTGCCGATGCCGTTGGTGCCTTCCGTTGCCTCGCTCCACAGCGCACCCGGCCATAGTCCCCACTCGTCGAAGACGGCATCGTCGCCGGTCTCGCCGCGACGCTCGACCGGCACGCCGTCGCTATCGGCAAGGAGCACGCAACACCCTGCGGCGCCGACGGCGCTGAAGAGCTGATCAAGACTGGCTTCGGCGGCGCGAATCCATGGCTCCATCCGCTCGCGCACCAGGGCGAATTCGCTCGCCGTCAGCCGGTGAGGCGGGTGCCTGTTGGCTGGGTCGAGCCCATAGAGACGCGCCGAGCGGCTCCAGGACGCGACCATCGGCGATTGCGCGGCGGCCCCGGCCGCGATCGCAGAGTGAACCACATCGACGTGCGGACAAGTCTCGGACATCCCAAGTTTCCTCCCATGGGGTTTCGATGCACCTGCGCCGTTCTTTGTATTCGGCTTGTTTAAGCGCATCGTCCGATTCGAGTTTCTTGTATTCTCCTTGTGTATTTAGAGATGCGACTAGAGCAGTCGCCTGATTACGCCCGATATGATTGGTATGGCGTCTCGGGTTTTGCGGGGCGCAAGTATTCGACGAATGTGGCGGCAAACGCAAGAGAGGGCAAAATGCGTATAGGCAGCGTTCGTTGCCATCCAAAGACAACGCACCGAGTTCTCTTCGTTTTGCCGCATCTCGTTTGCGGCCCCGACACACGTTTGTCTGGCCCGACGCCGTATCGCCGGATACCGCGTTTAAGAGAGGGCGCGCGTTCCGAGATAGCTCTCTACCGCGGCAATGCCCGAGGCTGAGAGGGTTTCCTCGGTCGGCCCAACGGTGACGAAACGTCCCTTGTCGAGGAAGGCGACGTTGTCGGCGAAGCCCAGGGCATCCTCCGGATGATGCGTCACCATCAGCACCGTCATCGTTCCGGCCCGACGCCGTAGATCGCGCAACAACGCCAGCATTTCGCGGCGCAGGGCGGGACCGAGCGCGGCAAACGGCTCGTCCAGCAGGAGCAGAGGGCGCTGGCGGACAAAGGCGCGCGCCAGCGCGACGCGCTGACGTTCGCCGCCGGACATCTCCCCCGGCCTGCGGTCGTCGAAGCCCACAAGGCCGACGGCCTCCAGCGCTTCAGCCGCGCGCTGCCGCTCGGCCGGGCCCATCCGTAATCTCGGGGAAATTCCGAGCCCCACATTTTGGATGGCGCTCAGGTGGGCAAAGAGATTGTTCTCCTGAAACACGAAACTGAGCGGGCGTTGCGAGGGGGGCACGCCCGTCATGTCGGCGCCGGAGATCGTCACCCGGCCGCGCTCGGGCATCAGAAAGCCGGCGATGATGTCGAGGAGGGTCGATTTTCCGGCACCGCTTGGGCCGATGATCGTCAGCCATTCGCCAGGCGCGACCGTGAGGTCGAAGCGCATCGGGGCGCTTTCATAGGTGTATTCTAGGCCGTCCAAGACGAGGGCGGGCAGGTCGCTCATCAGCCTTCCTCTCGGCGAAACCCGCGCTCCGCGAGTGCCATCAGGGTGAGACACAAGACCCCGAGCAGCAGCGCCAGCCCGGCTGCGTCGGCGGTGCGATAGCTGCCCATGCGCTGCAGGAGCAGATAGGGCAGGGTGATGAAATCCTGGCTGCCAAAAAGCGCCACCGCACCAAGATCTCCGAGGGATAGGGCGAGCGCAAAGGCAAAGGAGAGGGCCAACGGAGCTTTCAGCGCGGGCCATTCGACGTGGCGCAGCCGCGCCAGCCCGAAGAGGCCGAGGCTCTCGGCAAGGCGATCGTGTCGCTGTGCCGAGGCGGCAAGCGCCGGTGCGAGAATACGCACGATAAACGGCATCGCCATCACGGCATTGGTGGCGACAATGACGAAGGGTGCCGCTGCGAAAACGTCTGTCACCTGTCGCAGCAGAAGAAACCAGCCGGCGCCGATGACGATCGGCGGCACCACGAGCACGAGACTGCCCGACAGCTCGAAGAGCCCGCGCCAGGCTGCGCGACCCCTCGAAGAGGGAGATCTTTCCAATGCCTGTCGCGCCAAGAGGAGAGGCGCGGCGAGCAAGAGCGCCAGTGTCGCCGCCGCGAACGCCACGACGCCGCTTGTCATCGCGGCCCGCTGGACGTTTGGATCGGCCAGCAGTGCGATCAGATCGGAGCGCAGACCGGCAACGATCGTGGCGATGAACGGCGAGAGGACGAAGGCGATCCCCACGGTCAGAACCGCGAGATCGAGCGCGCGAACGAAGCCCTGGTGAGGGTCGTAGCGCCGTGCCCGCCGCCCGAGTGTAAAGCCGCCGGGCGTTGTCTGGCCGAGCCGCAGCGTGACGGCGACCGCAAGGCCGGTCAGCACAATCTGTATCAACGCCAGGAAAACCGCGAGGCCCGGATTAAAATCGTAGCGCAGGGCCTGATAGATCGCGACTTCCAGGGTGGTGGCGCCCGGCCCGCCACCCAATGTCAGGACCAGCGTGAAACTGGTGACGCAGAGCATGAAGATGAGGCTCGTCGCGCCGGGTAGCGCGGTGCGGATTGCCGGCCATTCGAGGACGCGGAAGGTGGTGAGGGGCGTGAGAGAAAGATGCCCGGCGAGCTTCCAGCTTTCTGCCGGCACGCCGTCGAGAGCAGCGAGCATCAGCCGGGCGGCGAGCGGCAGGTTGAAGAAGGTGTGGGCGATCAGGATGCCGGACAGCCCATAGACGTTGAGGCGATCGAATCCGAGGGTGGCGGCCAGATCCGAGACGACGCCGTTGCGGCCCCACACCGCGATGATCGCCAAGGCGCCGACCAGCACCGGCAGGGCTTGCGGCAGGAGGAACAGACGCAGGACGAGGCCGCGGCCGGGAAACCGAGCCCTGTGGAGGGCCACTGCAAGCGGCAGGGCACCGGCCACGGCAAGGAGGGTGGAAAGGGCCGCCTGTTCCAGCGTGAACAGCACCACCCCCCGCAAATAGCGGTCCGATGCCAAGGCAAGCACGTCCGGCGCCGCATCGGCTTGGGTAAGCAAGGCGAAACATGCGCCGCCCAAAAACCCGGCGAGCGCGGCAACGGCGGCAAGTCCTGCCGCGACACGCCAACGTCGATCTGTCGAACCTGTCATCGGACGCGCGGAGAGCCTCAGCGACCGAGCGCCTGCAGCCATTCCTGCGTCCAGGCGCGTCGGCTGTCGGCTACCGTTTGGGGATCGAAAGACAGGGTCTTGTCCGGGGTCACCAGCTGCTCAAAGGCGGCGGGCAGCGGCGAGGCGGTCGCTGCGGCCGGCAGCATCCAGTTGGTGGTCGGCAACGCGTCCTGTGCCGCGGGCGAGATCAGATAAGCGAGGAAGTCGCGGGCGAGATCCGGGTGCTCGGAGCTTGCGATGCGGCCGGCGACCTCGATTTGGATGTAATGGCCCTCATCGAAGGCTGCCGCGCGGTAGCGGTCGCTCTCCTCCTCGATCAGGTGATAGGCAGGCGAGGTGGTATAGCTCAGCACCATCGGGACTTCGCCGCTCGTCAAGAGCCCATAGGCTTCGCTCCAGCCCGGCGTCACGGTCAGGACACGCTCGGAGAACTCTCGCCATTTCGCTTCGGCGCCGTCGCCGTAGACTTTCTTCATCCAAAGAAGCAGCCCGAGACCCGGTGTCGAGCTGCGAGGATCTTGGATGGCGATCTTCTCCTCCGGATCGCCGCTGACCAGCTCCTCCAGGCTTTGCGGAGGGGCATCGATCGCCTCACTGTCGTAGACGACGGCGAACCAGCCATAATCATAGGGCACGAAAACCGGATCGGAAAAACCGCCGGGAACGTCGACCGCAGATGTGTCGGTGCCATGCGGTGCGAAGAGCCCGGTCGCCCTGGCCTCAGCGATCAGGTTGGTGTCGAGCCCGACCACCACCTCCGCCGATGTCGAAGCACCTTCGAGCTTCAAACGGTTGAGGATCGCAACGCCGTCCTCCAGCCCGACCCATTTCACCGTGCAGCCACAAACCGCCTCAAAACCGGCCTTGATCCGCGGCCCCGGCCCATAATCGGCAACGAAGCTCTCATAGGTGTAGACCGTCAGCGAGGGCTTCTCCTCCTGCGCCGCGGCGGGTGTGATTGCGCCGAAGAACAATGCGGCGACGGCTGATGCTATGAAGATGGAAGGGGATTGCAGCGAGCCCAAGGGCGCCTCCTTGTCGTTTGAAAGCGGGAAGGGGCGCATTCGCGGCAACGAAAGCTCTCCATCCCTCCGCCGGTGCGAGCCGGATCAGGTTCAGCGGGTTGGCGGATAAGCCTCTCAGCCCGTATGGGCACCCCGTGTGAGCGTCTTCAGACCTAGTGGAAATGCGCCGGCCCGACAAGCATCGAGCGATGATCTGGGCCTTGGCGACCTCGATCTAAACGGCCAAGGTCCCACCAATGACGAGCACCCGATCCATAACCTCCCCGATGTGCTGGCGCCGATGACCCATGTGACGTCGGCGAAGCGGGAAGGAGTGGATGGATATCGAGGAATTTGCCAACGGCGTGCGGGAGTTGGGGCTCGGCACCTTCCCTTTCGCCTCAGATTCGGTTCGGGGGAGCGGCGGACCTGCAAACCGATTTGGTGGCGTGATTAGAGCGTCTCAGCGGAGACGTTTTCGCCATGCGGCTTGTCTATCAATTGGTGGCGGGAAGACGATATTCAGGCGCTTGCGAGCTTGCGGCTGTCGCGTTCTGCAGCAAGCTGGTGCATCGCAGGAAAACTCGGCAGGTCAACGAAGAAAATCGTCCCGCCGCCCTCTGTGCTGCGGAAATCGATCTCGCCGTTGAGGTGCTCGATGATCGCCTTGGTGATTGAAAGGCCGAGACCGGTGCCACCAACCTTCTGGTTGTCGGAGAAGTTGGCCCGTTCGAACTTTGTGAAGATGCGGGTGTGGAATTCCTGCGGGATGCCCGGCCCCTCGTCGCTCACGTAGATGCGGGCTCGGCCTGCTCGCTGTGCAATGCGTATGCGAACGGTGCTTCCTGACGGGGAGAATTTTACCGCATTGGAGATCAGATTGACGAAGGCTTGGCTGAGACGATCCTGATCGGCCAGACAGACGAGACCTGGAGCGGTCTCTTCGATCTTGATCGAGACTTCAAGCTCCGCTTATGCGCTTTTCGGTTGGCTCGGCCTGCGTTTGGCCGTGCCCCCAGGCTATGCGACGTTGATCTGGCCGGCATCGGGAATCGCGGTTTCTGCGCTTCTGTTTTATGGTCACCGGCTATGGCCCGGCGTGTTTCTGGGGGCATTCGCGGTTAATGCCGTCATTGGGAACGCTTTCGGTGCGCAGGGGCCCGATTGGTCGGCGCTGGGCGTTGCTGTTTGCATCGCCACCGGGTCGACGGTGCAATCGCTCCTCGCTGTTCACCTTCTTCGGCGGCGCTTCGGGATGCCCTTCGCCTTGGAGGGGATGCGAGACTTCATTCCGTTTACCCTGCGCGCGGCCCTTTTGCCGTGTCTCATTGGTGCGAGCGTCGGCGTAGCAAGCCTTATGGGGGCCGGTATCACCGGCGGATCGGCTGCCCTTTCCAATTGGATCACATGGTGGATCGGGGACGTTGCCGGAATCCTGCTCGTCCTACCCCTGGCCATGATCAGCCCTTTGCGCCCGTGGAGTGCCCGATACCGCGGACGCCCGCTCGCCCGGGTCAGCAGGCTGGGCCTTGTGGCGCTGCTGGTTCCCCTCGGATTAACGTTCTACGCATGGAAGTTCACCAACGAAGCGGCGTTCGAACAGGGGCTGACCTCGTTCAAGGCTCTGGCGGGAGACAGCGAACAGGCACTGCTGCACCGGCTGGACGCCTACAAGCAGGCGCTGGACGCCGGAGCGGGTCTTTTCAGCGGCTCCAGCTACGTTTCGAAGACGGAATGGAGGGCTTTCGTCAGCGAGTTCGGTCTCGAGGCCAATCTGCCCGGGATCAACGGCGTTGGGTTCATCGAGCCGGTCATGCCTGACGAGCTGCAGGCGTTTTTGATCGAGCACACGACACCCGGCGAAACCAATCTGACGATCAAGCCCGAGCCTTCCACGGATCGCGAGATGTTCGTGATCACCTTTATCGAGCCTCTTGCGACGAACGCGAAGGCGTTCGGGCTCGATATCGCGTTTGAGCAGAACCGTCGTACCGCGGCCGTCCACGCGCGCGATACCGGGCGTGCGACGATCACGGGTCGAATCTTCCTCGTGCAAGACGAAACGAAAAGCGCCGGCTTCTTGTTGCTTCGGCCGCTTTATGAGGCCTCCGCTCCTCTTGAGACCATGGAGCAGCGGCGGGATGCGTTCCTTGGCTGGGTTTACGCGCCTTTCATCGCGCCGCGCTTTATGGATCGCCTGACGGCAAGCCAGGGCACGCGGTTGAACCTCAGTGTCTATGATGGCGGCACCGCCGATCCTGACCAGTTGATCTATACAAGCTCTGAAGGCAACGCACACAATCCCGCGTTCCAGGTCAGCAAAGTGCTGTCCGTGATGGAGAAGACATGGACCGTCGTCTGGGAGAGCACGCCCGCCTTTGAAGCGACGGCGGCATCGAAAGAGCCGACGATCGTTCTGGCCGCGGGACTTGCCCTGTCCCTCCTCTTCGGCGTGCTCTTGATGTCTTATGCGCGCCGCGAGGAGGCGATCCAGGAGACGGTCGAATTGAAGACGCGGGAGATTGCCGCGCGCGAGCAGCAGAACCGTTCGATCGTCGATACGGCTCTTGCCGGCGTGATCGTGCTGGACGAGGACGGCATCATTCGTTCCGTCAATCCGGCAACGGAGCTGATCTTCGGCTATCGGGCGGACGAATTGGACGGGCAGACGATCGCGACCCTGTTTCCTGGGTCGAAAGAGGGCGCGGCAAGTGCGCAGAAGCAAGGAGAAGTCAGCCGGCTGGTCGAAACGCGGAACCGCAACGGCGACGAGCTTTTCCTGACGCTGCAAAAGAACGAGTGGCGCACAGAGGCAGGCGACCTGCGCCATACGCTCATCATCAGCGATGTGACCTTGCAGCAAAAGGTGGCGCGCGAACTGGCGATCAGTGAGCAGCGCCTGCAACAGGCGATCGAGGCGGCGGCCATCGGTGTCTTCGATATCGATCTCAAAACCGGTCGCTCCGTGGTCTCGGGTCGGTGGCGGGCGATGCTTGGCTTCGGCGAGCACGAAGATATCGACCCGCAGGAGGAATGGAGACAGCGAGTACATCCCGACGATCGCGCCGCGGTGGAAGAGGCCGACGCGGCATGTATCGAGGGCCGGGCTGCCCGCTCGCTGACGGAGTACCGTATTCGTCACAGAGACGGCCATTGGATCTGGTTGCGCTCGGAAGCGGTCGGCATCGAACGCGACAAGACCGGTCGAGCGATGCGCATGATCGGCACGCAAACGGACATTACGCACCTCAAAGAGACGGAGCTCGCGCTGCGCGAGAGTGAGGAACGGTTCCGCCTGGCTCTCGAGAATGCACCTGTCGGCATGGCGCTGATCAGCGACGACGGGCAATGGATGCAGGTCAACGAGACGCTGTGCGCGCTTCTAGGGTACAAGCCGGAGGAATTCGAGGAGCTCGATTTCGCCAGCGTGATCCATCCCGACGACAGGTCAGAGCCTGGAAAGCTTCGTGACATGCTCGATGGCGTTGCGGCCACCCAGCAGGTGGAAAGGCGCTTCGTCGCCAAGAGCGGACGCTCGATCTGGTGTCTTTTTGGCTTGTCGCGTGTCGAGGACCACCAGACCCGGAGTGGCTACTTCGTCGCTCAGTTCCAGGATATCGACGCGCGTAAGGAGGCGGAGCGGGCGAAGAGCGAATTCCCCGCGACCGTCAGTCACGAACTTTGCACGCCTCTGACCTCCATTCGCGGCTCTTTGGGGCTGGTGCTGGGCTCGTCGGAGGTGCAGCTCGGGCCAAAGATCTCACATCTTCTCGCCATCGCGCTGAAGAACTGCGAGCGTCTCGTCGAACTCGTCAACGACATCCTCGATCTGGAGAAGATCACTTCGGGTGCGATGCAGTTCGATCGGCGCGTGGAAGATTTGAACGACCTCGTCAAGCAATCCGTCGAAGCGAACCAGGCGTATTTTGAGAAATTTGACGTAGCGCCTGTCATGCAATCGGATGGCGCTTATGCCGTCGAGGTCGATGCGAGGAGGTTGCAGCAGGTTTTCTCTAATCTCCTGTCGAATGCCGCAAAGTTCTCCCCGTCCGGGGGAACCGTGGAGGTTTCCATCGCCAAGAGCGGCGAGACGGTGCGCATCTCCGTCACCGATGAAGGCGCGGGCGTGCCTCCGGAATTTGAGAGCAAGATCTTCAACCGTTTCAGCCAGGCGGATTCCTCCGCCACCAGGCAGCAGGGGGGGACCGGCCTTGGCCTGCATATCTCGCGGCAGATCATCGAGCAGATGAACGGCTCGATCTCCTATCGCAACAGGCCGGATACCGGTGCGGAATTCACGGTCGCTCTGCCATTGTCGACGAGCGCGCCGGAAAAGGTGAAGGGTCAGACGCCTGCCGGATCGGACGACGCGGCAAAAATCGACGCAACGCAAGGGTCTCCACACCTTCCGCGTGCCCTGCATGTCGAGGATGACGCCGACTTTTTCGCGATCCTTTCCGCTCTTTTGAAGGAGAGCCTGGAGCTCTCGCGTGCGCCCACCGTCGCCGAGGCGCGCCGGCAACTGGCGGCGCAGCACTTCGACCTCCTCATTGTCGAGGAGACCCTGCCGGATGGATCTGGGTTGGACTTGCTCGATGAGATCGCGAGCCAGCGTCCCGATCTGCCGGTTGTGGTGGTCAGTTCTCGCGACATGCCGGAGATGGACGAACGCTCTGTCCGCGTCGTCGTCAAATCGCGGCTCAAGGAAGAGGAACTGGCACAGATCGTCCGTGAAGCCGCAAATGGCCATGGAAAAGGACCTGCTGCTCCTTAGTGAGCATGTGCCGGGCGAACCTGACTAGGAGCCGCCGAGGGGCGGCGATGGTCTGTTCTTCCCAGAAACGAGAGCGCGTCATCTCGAGATCCTTACCGATCGGCCAGCGCAAACTTCAACTTGGATCAAGCCGCGGGAGCGACGGCTCCGCGTAGTCTTCCCAGGCTGCCTTGGGCGACGGAGCGCTCGCGCACCAAGGCGATCCCGATACGCATTGTGGTGGGTCGGGAGAGCGAGGAGATCCACTACGGAAAGCTGCTTTGCCGAGCGGCCGACCTGCACATGCCGGGAGAGCACGGGCAGCATCTGCGCGTCGGCGGACGGCGAAATCCACAGCCATGTCCCCGTCTACGCCCAGCCGCATATCCATCGGATCTGACGTCTGCTAGCTGGTCCCGGACCGCAATCGCCGTGGCTTGAGCTTTTTTGTCCAGCCTCTTCATCGTGCTTTTAAGGTTGGTCAGTCTCGCTGCTTTGTGAAAATGAAACGCAGCGCTCGGGCGAGGCTCGCTGCCAGGACGCTTGCATGGTCCTCGTCGGGATAGGTCTCGAAGAGGGCTGAAAAGGTCGCGGCTGATTTCGTTAGGCGATCGCCGAGTTCGCGAAAATTGCTCACCATGCGTCGCTCGTGACGGATCGAGGTATAATGCGGCGATGCGAGCGTCGTGCGCTGCCACGGGGCGAGTTCCTCTTCCCATTCTCCAATCGCAGCGTAAAGGGAGCCCGCCGCTCCGATCGCGGGAAGTGCCTCCATCAGATGTGCGCGGTTCCACCAGATCGATGGGCTGATGGCGATGGAGCCGAAATAGCGTCCGGGGGCGCGGGCCAATCTGTCGAGCACGAAGAAGCCGGCAAGAGAATGCCCGAAAAGCACCGATTTCGCAGGATCGACCGGAACCTCGCCGGCGACATAGGAGGCGACGGTCGTTTGAAGGAATGCCGCAAAGAGAGATGCCCCACCAAATTTCGCCTCGCGCAGGCGTAGGAAGGGATCATTGGCTGGAGGGCCCTCGGTGAGATCGAAGTAGCGGTAGAGATCACGCTCCCCCTCGGGAAAGCCGATCCCAGCCACGACAAGAGGCGGAACGCCGGTGGCCGCTGGCCGGCGCGAAAGCCGCCGAACCGTCTCGGTCACGAGCAGGAAGTCCGTATCGGCGTCAAGCAGGAAGATGACTGGATAACCGGTCGGTGGCGCCGGTGCGTTGGGCCGATAGAGAAAGATATTGTAGGCCCGGCCTTCCTCGGAGATGAGGCGGCCACCGGTGCAACCGTCTGCCCGAACCACGGTGGGGGGAACTTGCGGCGGAGCCCAGGCGTGTTGTTCCCGTTTCATGTCGTCAGCGTTGCTCCGCCGTCGACATAGAGATTGGCAAGCGCGATATGGCCTGCCTCTTCGGAAAGAAGGAAGAGGACCGCATGTGCAATGTCCTCAGGCGTCGCGAGCTTCTGCAGGGGGATGCCTGTCCGATAGCTATCGAGTGCGCCGGCGATGACTCTCTCCTCGCTGTTGCCATCGGCCCAAAGGCTTGTTTGCATGGGGGTTCGCGTAGAGCCCGGCGCGACGACGTTGCAGCGGATGCCGAAGGGCGCGAGTTCCAGCCCGAGGCATCGTGTGAACATGGTCGCCGCTGCTTTCGATGCGGCATACGCCGCCATGTTCTGGCGCGGTATGCCGGCGGCGTTGGAGCTTACGGTCACGATCGTGCCAGACCTTTGCGGCTTCATGATCCGTGCGAGCGCGCGGCCGAGGTGGAAGACGCCGGACGTGTTGACAGCAAAGATGCGCGCCCATTCCTGGTCGCTCGTTTCGGCGACTGGCGCGAAGCCCAGAACACCCGCGACGCTCACGCCGAAATCGATCCCGTCACAGGTCTCTGCGACCTCGTTCACCAGAGCGTCGACGGCATCGCTCTGCGTGACATCAAGCTGTCTGGCACAAAGGCCTTCGGATGCGTTTTCAACAAGCAGGGCGACGTCGACATCGGTGGCGATGACATGCGCGCCGCTCGCAATCAGCAGGCGAGTGATTGCAAGGCCGATCCCTCCGGCAGCACCGGTGACAAGGGCGGTCCGCCCGGCGATCCCGTTCAGGTTCATGGTCGGTTTTCCTTTGCCGGCGCGAAGATATCGAGCCATTGGCTCATGACGGGCACGATCTCGGTGAGCGCCTCTGCTCCCGTCATGTGCGCATGGATAGCCGCTACGTCGTGGACGGTGACGTTCAGGGCGTAGGGCCGCCATGTCTGGGGATCTAGCGAGCGCTGGCCCGGCGTTTGCGTGGCGTGGAAATGCAGGATCGGTCCGCGGAAGAGCTTGTGGCGGTGTTCACGCACCAAGCGGTTATTGAGACCGACCACCCGCACCATGCCGTCGAGGGCCTCGGCGGGAAGCTGCCCGAGCGGGCTACCGCTTTCCGTGAGAAAGGCCGTCACCGCCTCGCGCGTCAGCGGCAGATCGGGAAGCGCATCCGGGTCATGGCCCCCGATGGCGAGAAGCGCCTTCAGCTCCGCACCCGGCCCGGGGTCGGGTTCGTCGCGCCAGCAATCGGCGGGATAGGAATCGAGCATGACGACGAAATCGACAGACATGCCCATTGCCTGGAGGCGAACCGCCACCGTTTGCGCGAGGATGCCTCCGACCGACCAGCCGCCGAGTGCGACCGGACACCCGCCCGTCAGAAAAGCGATGTGTTCGGCGTAACGCTGCGCCATAGCCTCGAGCGAACGCGGTGCGGGCATGTCGGGGGAGAGCGCCTCCGCCTGGATCCCCCAGACCTGATGGCACGGTGCAAGCGCGCGGGCGAGACTGCCATAACACCATGAGATTCCGCCGGCCGGGTGGATGAGAAAGACGAACGGACAGTCTTCCGCTGCGTCGGACAGCTTTAAAAGCGGCTGGAGGCCGCCATGATCCTCGTCGCCTGCGTCGAGAGCGGCGGCAAGACGTGCCGCTGTTGGATGCTCGAAGAGTGTTCCGAGACCGGGCTCGCGGCCAGCTGTCTCACGGAGATGCAGCATGAGCTCGACCGCGAGGAGCGAATGGCCGCCAAGGTCAAAGAAATTGTCGTGTGCGGATACTTCACTCTCAAGGCTGAGAACACGCCTGAAAAGCATGGCAACGAGCCGTTCCGTTTCCGTCTCTGGCGGGCGCCCGCGCCCGCCTTTACGTGACGGGGCCGGGAGCGCCTTGCGATCGAGCTTGCCGGCCGTGGAAAGAGGCAACTCCTTTACGATGAGGATCGCGGAAGGCAGCATATAATCGGGCACCTGCTCCCGGAGAAAATCGGACAGCTGCTCAGGCTCCACCTCGTCGCGGAGGGTGGCATAAGCGACGATGCGCGGATCGTTCAATTCGTCCTCGCGCAGAACGACGACAGCGTGCAGAACGGCCGGATGGGCAGCAAGAGCCGTCTCGATCTCACCGAGCTCGATGCGCAGGCCGCGCAGCTTCACCTGATGGTCGCTCCGGCCGAGATAGACGATCGCACCGTCTTCGCGAAGTCGCGCCAAGTCGCCGGTCACATACATGCGCTCGCCCGGATGGAATGGATCGGGAATGAAGCGTTCGTTCGTCAAATCCGGTCGACCGAGATATTCCCGGGCAAGCTGACGTCCGGCGATGTGGAGATGTCCTTCAACGCCCGGCGGGAGTGGGCGAAGATGGCGATCGAGCACATAGAGGCGCGTGTTCCAGACGGGCCTGCCGATGGGGACCGGGGCGGAACTGTCGTTTGCGACTGCCGGCCAATAACTGACGTCGACGGCGGCTTCTGTCGGTCCGTACAGGTTGTGGAGTTCCGCAACGATGTGCTGGTGAAAGCAGTCGCGGAGATCGGCGGTGAGTTCCTCACCGCTGACGAAGACGCGGCGCAGTTTGAGGCCGGAAGATCTCGGCTCGGCAAGGAACGACATGAGCATCGACGGCACAAAGTGCATGGTGGTCACGCCGTTGGATCGCACGAGGTCGATAAGTGCGACTGGATCCTTGTGGGTTTCCGGCGGAGCAACGGCCAACGTCCCTCCGTTGAGGATGGACAGGAAGAACTCCCAGACTGAGACATCGAAGGTCATGGGTGTCTTCTGAAGAACGACGTCGTCTGCTGCCATGCCGTAAGCGTCGGCCATCCATTCGAGGCGGTTGATGATCGCCGCGTGCTCCACGACGACGCCTTTCGGTTCTCCGGTCGAGCCGGAGGTGTAGATGACATACGCCATGTCGCTGGGCGCGACTTCGGGCAGTGGGCGGCCGGCTCGCCGTCTCGGCCAGGAGGAGGGCGTCAGGGTCGTCACATGCTCGAGATCGTTTCTCCCATCTGCCAAGAGGGCGACCGGGTGGGAGGATGCCATGATCTTTTCAAGTCGCGCACGGGGTTGTGTGACGTCGAGCGGGAGATAGGCAGCGCCTGCGCGCAGGATCGCGAAAAGAGCGATGACGAGCTCGATCGACCGTGGCAAGGCGACCGCGACGAGGCGATCGCGTCCGGCCCCGGCGTCGATCAGCCGTTCTGCTAGAGCTCCGCTTCTCTCGTCCAGTTCCCGATAGGTGAGAGAGGTCGCGCCGAAGCGCAGCGCCTCCTTGTCGGCAAAGCGGGTAAAAGCCGTCTCGATCGCTTCCGTCAGTGTTCCCGTCGCGACTGGGTGAGCGGTATCGTTGAGAGTCGAGACGAGCCATTCGTGCTCCGACGGCAGGACAGTCGCCACGTCCTTCAATCTCTGGCCGAGGCGCGACGCGCGGAGGCCTTCGCGGATGAAGCCGGCAAGGCGTGCCGCGTGCGTCTCGCATTCGCCGGGTCCATAAAGGTTCGGGTTTGTGTCGATCTGGAGTGCGAGACGGCTTCTCGGATCGCTGCGGAACGAAATGGTGATGTCGTCCACCGGCCCTGTTCCAAGTGGGGTGAGCTCAGTCTTTACTCCCTGAAGCCGCGGGGCGGCGTCGAAGGGCAGAATGTTGACGAGAGGACCGTAGAGCCGATGCTGTGCTCCTGAGAGGCCGAGATCGCGTCGGATCCATTCCTGGCGGTAGCGGCCATGCCGTCGTGCCTGCACCATGCGGATGGTTGCGTCCTGGAGCCATTCGACGAGAGGGACGTCCTCTTGGACAGGCAGGCGGAGAGGCAGGATATTCATGAGCATCGTCGGCACGCGAGCGGCGGGTGAACCGAAGCGCCCCATAAAAGCGAGACCAAGGAGGGCTTCGTCGCCGTTCGTATGGCGCGCATAATATGCGCCCGAAAATGCCGTCAGAACGTCCGGCCAGGACAGACGATGCGTCTGCTCGATCGCGGTGAGATCTGCGCAGACAGCCTCGTCCAGAAGGATCTCGGCGTGGTCGTAGCGTCTCGCCGTTCGTGCTGCGCCGGATTTCATACCCGTGACGCTGTCCAGCTCCGCAAGCGTTTCTTTCCAGAAGCTGCTGTCGGCGTCACGTTGGGGTGAACCGCGATAAACACGTTCCGCATCAAGAGCGCGGCCGAGAGAGGAGAGCGGCCGGCCCTCGGGAATGCCGGAGACGGCGCTGTTGTAGAGCTCCGCGACGCGCGCTGTCGCAAGCTGGGTGGCAAAGCCGTCGGTGACGATGTGGTGCAGGCGCTGGTACCAAAGGAAGCGCTTGGTACCGAGCTTGTACAGACGTTGGCAGACCGGCGCGTCACGCGCGAGATCGAGCGGGCGATCCATGTCTGCGGCGATGCCGGTATGCGCGGCACGGCGCGGCTCAGCATCGTTCGAACAGTCGACGATCTCAAGATAGAGATCGTTCCCCTTCAGGCCTTGGCGCTCGTGGTCGAGAACGCGCACTCTGAGTGCATCGGCTTCCTCGCCGAGGCCGGTGATGGCTCGATCGAAGGCGGCCAGGTCCAATGGCCCGTCTATCTCCACGATCTGGCCGGTATTGAAGATCGGGTTTTCAGGATCGAGCGCTTGAGCGAACCAGAGCGCGCTGGCGGCCTCCGTCAAAGACACGATCTGGGAGGAGCCGAGGATCTCCTCTGGATCCTCGGAACGGGCGATCGACCGATTCATGCCGCGGCCTCCCTTCGTGGATGAAGATGGCGTTCGGCGATTGCCCACCATCCCGAAAGCGTCACCTTTTCGGCGAGTTCGGAGAAATCGAGCATCAGGCCGCGCTCCTGCCAGAGGAGGACGAGGTGCATCGCGCGCATGGAATCGAGCCCGAGATCCATGAGGTTGTCGTCGTCGCCCACTTCGTTGGGCTGCGTATGAATGGCGGCTGCGATGTCGGCGCGCATCGTCTCGCGGGTTAAACAACCGCTCATGCTGCCACCCTTTGCGTGAGTGTGCCTTCGAGGCTCTGCACCGTTGCGATCATCCCGCAGGTGCTGGCGATATAGTCGAGTGCCTGCATGTGATGGGGGCGGGAGAAATCGGCGACGCCGTCGGCCACGAAGAACGGCTGGATGTCGCGCTGGAAGGCCTCGGCGGCCGTCAGCAGGCAGCCGATATGGGCATAGACGCCGCAGATGATGAGTTGGTCACGCCCGCGGGCCCTCATTAGAGCTTCCAGCGTCGAGCGTTGGAAGGCGCTGTAGCGGTGCTTGTGAAGCACGATTTCGCTCGGACCCGGGGCGATTGCATCGAGAATCGCTTCGTGTTCGGAGCTCCGATCCATCCCAGGCCCCCAGAGGTCCGCCTGCAGACCGCGGTCGCGGCGATCCTGGTCTCCCTGCTGGGCCGTATAGAAGACGGGAAGGCCAGCATGACGACAGATCGTGCGAAGGCGCGCGATGTTGTCTATGAACGGTTTGAACGGCGCCGCGCGATAGTCGAAGGGACGTAAGAAGTACGCCTGCATGTCGTGGATGAGAAGGGCGGCGCGTCTCGCGTCGACGTTCCAGCCAAGCCTTGAGCCTGGCAGCTCGTCTCGTCCTGGCAGCTCGTAGGGTGCGATTGTCGGCAATCCCATCGTCATGATCCCTCTTGCGATGTTTGCAGGTACTGATCGCGGAGCCGTCGTCTCAGCTCCGCGCGGCTCACCTTGCCGACCGCCGTGGTGTGGAAATCGTCCAACAGCACGATCTGGTCCGGGACCTTGAAATCGGCGAGACCTCGCTGGCGCACGAAGGTCTTGAGCTCGATCATGCGCGGCGGCTCACCTTCGGGAATGACGAAGGCACAGCTGCGCTCGCCGAGATACGGATCGGGCAAGGAGACGACGGCGGCGTCGAAGACCTGGGGATGGGCGAGAAGGTGATCCTCGATCTCCTCAGCGGAGACCTTTTCGCCTGCCCGGTTGATGTGGTCGACGGCGCGGCCTTCGACGATGAGATAGCCATCGGAGGTTTGTCGGACGACGTCTCCAGTGCGATAGAAACCGTCCGCTGTGAAAGAGATGCGGTTTGCCTCCGGTTCGTTGTGGTAGCTGCGGATCGTATAAGGTCCCCGCGTCAGAAGGTGGCCCGCGCTGCCTTCCGGTACGGGCTCGCCCGACTCGTCGACGATGCGAATTTCGTCATCGGCGGAGATTGGTCGCCCCTGCGTTGTCACCACGAGTTCTTCCGGATCGTCGAGGCGCGTGTAGTTGACGAGCCCTTCGGCCATGCCGAAAACCTGTTGCAGCCTGCAGCCGAGGGTCGGTCCAAGCCTACGTGCCACCTCCGGTATCAGCTTGGCACCGCCCACCTGAACGATTTGGAGGCTCGAGAGATCGCGGTCGCTCGATCGAGCCGCGCGCATCCAGTTGAGCGCGAGCGGAGGCACGAGGCCAGTGATGGTGACACGCTCTTCTTCAATGAGCCGAAACGCCGTTTCCGGTGCTGGTGAGGGCGCCATCACCACGAGGCTTCCGGCATAGAGTGCGCCGAACGTCCCAGGCGAGCTCATGGGGAAGTTGTGGGCCGCCGGTAGGGCGCAGAGATAGACGCTTTCCGGCGTGAGACCGCAGATCTCAGCGCTGGCGCGAAAACTGTAGATATAGTCGTCGTGAGTGCGTGGAATGAGCTTCGACAAGCCCGTGCTTCCTCCTGAAATTTGAAGGAAAGCGACGTCGGAGGGACTCGCGGTGTGGGCCGGATGCGGCGGCCCTGGCGTATCGTCGAGAGAGACGAATTCCTGGCTATCGCCCAGGATCAAGATTCGGCGAAGCTCTGTTGCTGCGGCGACGTTGCGGGCGAGTTCCCGGTAGTCGAAGTTCGCGAAACGGTCGATCGTGAGATAGCCTGCGGCCTCCGACTTCCGGACGAAGTGCACGATCTCTGCTTCCCGGTGCGCTGGCAGGGCGAAGACAGGAACGATGCCGGCGCGGAAGAGGCCAAACACGACGGACAGGAAGGAGGGCACGTTGGGAAGCTGCACGACGATGCGCTCGCCTGGCCGGAAGCCGAGCGCATGCACGCTCGCTGCAATGGCTTGCGTGCGTGCCAAAAGTTCAGCGTAGGTCCAACGTATTTGGACGCCGTCGTGACTGCCGACGACAGCCGGACGATCGCGGTGGAGGTTCGCTTTCTCGGCGAGAAAGCCTGACATCGTTTCGCCGCGCCAGTAGCCCTTATGGCGATAGCGATCGATCAGTTCGTCTGGCCAGACCTGACGGAGGGGGAGCATCAGCCGCCCCTTCGCTCGAAAGCTTCGCTCTCAAGCCCAAAGGCGTGGAGCATAGCGGAGAATTTTGCGGCGGTTTCGGCAATTTCTCCTTCGGCGGTCGAGCCCGGGACGATGCCGGCACCTGCGTAGAGGCGGGCTTCTTCTCCCAGGATCTCCGCGCAACGGATGGAAACGAACCAGCGGCCGTCTCCGGAGGCGTCGCACCAGCCGACCGCGCCGGCGTAGAAGCCGCGGTCGTAGGGTTCAAGAGAGCCGATCGCGGCGTGGGCCGCTTGCCGTGGCAGGCCGCAGACTGCTGGCGTCGGATGAAGCAGTGCGGCAAGCTCCGCACAGCTCGTCGCCGGGTCGCGCAGGCGGCCAACGAGGCGCGTGCCGAGATGCCAGAGACTTGCCGTGGCGCGCAAGGTTGTACCGTCTGGTGCCGAGAGCTCACTGCAATAGGGCGACAGCACGTCCATGATGGCTTGCACGACGAGGGCATGCTCGTGTTGATCCTTGGCGGAGGCGAGGAGATGTTCGCCCGCCGCGCGGTCTTCTGCCGGATCTTGTGACCTGCGCGCAGAACCTGCGAGCGGATGCGAGACGACGCGGTGTCCACGCTTGTCGAGCAGAAGTTCTGGTGTTGCGCCGATGAGGAGGCGCTTGCCATCTTTGTCGGGAAGAGCCGTTATGAAGACGGAGGCACTCGCATCGCTTGCCAGCCGGCGCAGCAATTCGCCAACCGAGAAGGAGCGACCACCGCGGACCTTAAGGCAGCGGGACAGAACAAGCTTGTGAAGGCCTGACGAGGTGTCTTCCAGTGCCCGGATGGCGGCGTTCACCGCCTCGCCAAACGCACCTGCCGTCGGTTCCGGAGTGACGGAGATAACGGGAACGCGCATGACGGGTGCGGAGGCTGTTGCTAGACCTGGAATGCCTTCAATCTCGTGATCTCCCTGGACACGCAGCATGCGGGCCGGCTGGACGAGATGAGCCGAATGAGTCGGGTTGAAAGGAATTGCGCCGACGAGGATGCCCGGTCCGTCTCCGTGCTCCGCGAAATGGCGATCCACGCGCGCTGAAAAGCCATCGAGGGGACCGGCGGCCAGCTCGTGTTTGGTGCCGTATGCGAGCATGGTCTCATCCGCCATTTTGAGGATGAAGCTCGGCTGTTTTTCCGCCGCGGACTCGCTCGCCGGAACGATGTTCGCCAGAGCCGCAATCATGTCCATCAAGACCTCCTCTTCAATGACGCTCGTTCGTCCCGCCGCGGGCGCGACACGCGCAAAGCTTCGGTATTCTCAGTCTGTCCAGTAGTTGCCCTCGAGCTTGATCGCGCTCATCCGGTTGAGGGCGTCCCGGCTGGCTTCCACGTCGAGATCGGAAAAAATCTCCGGATGGATCCAGCGTGCCATCAGCTCGAGCGCGAGGATGTCGAGAACGGGGTCGAACAGCTGTTTGGCCATGCCGTGGACGCGTCCGTTGCGCACGGCAGGAAGCTCGGCGAAGCCGGGTCGTGCGAGGAGGCGCCGCATCGCATCCTCCGTCCTGTCCTCGGAGATGCCGCTGCCGATGACGAGACCGCCGCGGCTCGCCATGTAGGCGCCCCCCGTGGCGATATAGACATCGGGCTCGGAGACCACGACATGCTCAAGCGAGATCTGGCCGAAGGGCCGCTCGCCCAGCACGTCTCCGATGTTTTTTGCGTGGAGAAGCGTGATGAAACGGCCGAGATTGCCTTTGCCGGGCGAGTTGCAGCAGGGCTCCTGGTAAGAGGCGTGGGTCTCGATATAGACCGTCGACGCGCTCAGTCTGTCGCTTTCGGCGATCCGGTCGCGGATCACATCCATGTGCTGGGTGCGGAAGTCGGTGATGGCTTTGGCTGCCTGCTCGCGGCCGATTGCGCGGCCGACGATTAAGAGGCTCCGGTCCGTATTGGCGAGCGGGTCCGTCAGGAAGTCGACGAAGGCCACCGGAATGCCGGCCGCGCGAAGCTGTTCGACCTGGCGCTGCGAGGCCCTGGAGAATAGCGAGAGGAGAACGAGGTCGGGCCTTGCCGCAATCATCGGCTCGACGGCCATGTCCTCGTTGTTGCCGCTGACCTTCGGCAGGGTGGCGATCTTCGGAAAGCGTGCCTTGAGCTGCGTGTACTGCGCTTGTCCGAGACGATTGACGTCATGCGGCCAGCCGGCGAGACGCGCGATCGGGTCAGGGGTCAAAAAGGAGAGCGCGATGATCATACGCGCATCGTCGACGACGACGTGGCGCGCCGGCCTTTCGAGCGTCACTTCGCGTCCCTTGATGTCGGTGAAGACGATCTCGGCATGTGCGGGAGCCTGGACGGCGACAAGAGCGAGGAGAGCGAAGCCGAAGGCTCGCAAGAGGGCCAGGTAATGGCTCATGCGCGCCGCCTGACGAAGGTGGTGCCGTCGCCGAAGGGAATGAGCGACATGTCGACCCGGGCATCGTCCCGGATCTTCAGGTTGAGACGACGCAGCGCCACGGTGTCGGTAGCGTTGTCCTTCGGATCGGCGACGGAGCGTCCCCAGAACATGTTGTCGAAGACGATAAGTCCGCCCGGACGCACAAGACGCAGGCAGAGCTCGTAGTAGGTGTCGTAATTCTCCTTATCGGCATCGATAGTGGCGAAATCGAAGGAGGCCTCGCCGCCCTCCGTGAGAAGCAGCTTGAGGGTCTCCGTCGCATCTCCAAGTTTCAAGGTGATGCGTTCGGCGAGCCCGGCCTCCTCCCAATATCGACGGGCTATGGCAGTCCACGCTGGGCTGTTGTCGCAAGCGACGAGCTCGCCGTCTTCGGGCAGGACGGCCGCCACGCTGAGCGCGCTGTAGCCGGTAAAGGTTCCGACCTCCAGGACGCGCCTTGCGCTGATCGTCCTGGCAAGCAGTGCTAGAAGCTGGCCGGCCGCTGGGGTGGTCGCCATATGGCCGTTCGGCAGGGCGAGTGTTTCTGCGCGAAGCCGCTTCTGGATCTCGGTCTGACGCGTGCCGACCTCGACGACATAGGCGCGGATCTGGTCCTGAGTGATATGCTGCATCTGCGTCTCTGTTGGCCGTGAGGAGGAAAGAACGGAGAGGCCTCGCCCTCCGTCCGCCGGTTCACCAGGTGTATTTGAGCCGTGCATAGGCCGTGCGCCGGGTCCCGTAGAAACAGGAGATGGAGCTGCTGCACGAGGAGACGTATTCCTCGTCGAGAAGGTTCGTGACGCTGAGGCTGAGCGACACGTCGTAAGGCGTGCGTGCGGACAAATCGTAGTCGGCCGCGACATCGACCAGCGTCACCGGGTCGACGGTGAAGCTGTTGTCGTCGGCACCGTAGGTCTCGCCCTGGTAGCGGACACCGGCCCCGAGACCGAGGCCTTCCAGAGCGCCCTTCTGGAAGGTGTAATGTGCCCAGGCGGAAGCAGTGTGTTCGGGGACGAGGGCAGGGGTGTTGCCGACCTCGGCCGCGACGGCACTCTCGGTGATTTCCGCGTCGATATATGTGTAGGCGCCGGTCAGATCCCAGCCGTTGTCGAGGCTGAGTTTCGCTTCCAGCTCCACGCCTTTGGAATGCACCTCGCCGGTCTGCAGATAGTAACCCGGATTGGCCCTATCGCTGGAGACGGCGTTCTCCTGGCGCAGGTCGTAGACGGAGGCCATGAGGAAGCTGTCGAAGCCTTCCGGCTGGTACTTGATGCCGGCCTCGTACTGCTCGCCCTCGACCGGGTCCAGGACCCTTGCAGTGCCGCCGCTGATGCCAAGCCCTGAAGGCGGTTCGAAGGATGTCGAGTAGCTCGCAAAGGGCGCCAATCCGCTGTCGAAGAGGTAGGTCGCTCCGACGCGCCCCGTAAAAGCGGTGTTCTGCTGATAGCTGGAGGAAGAACTGCCGTTTGCGATGGTCGTCGTGTCGGTGTCGATCGAATAATCGTCGTAGCGGCCGCCGAGAGCGATGTTCAGCCGACCGATCTCGATCAGATCCTGCAGATAGTATCCGAGCTGCTCGGTCTTCTGGTCGGTGTCGGTGGCATAGTCCGGGACCGCGATGCCGATGCCGTATTCCGGATTGAGATAATCGATCGTCGGTGCTGCGCCCGTGCCCATCAGCCGGTTCGCGCTGACATACTGGTAATCGACGCCGCCGAGCAGGCTGTTCTGGAACGGGCCGACGTCGAAATCGGCGGCAAGCTGGTTGTCGATGGCGAAAGTGTCGACGTCTTCGTCCAGATGTGCGGCGAGTCGGGTGATCGTGGTGTCGGCGATGCTGCGCCCGGTCAGGCCGAGATGTTCGCTGTCGATATGGGTGTAGCGAAGGTTCTGGCGAAAGGTGAAGATATTGCCGAGCTCCTGGCTGAACTCGTATCCGGCGCGCGCCACCCTGCGCTCGTAGGAATCGAAATCGGGATCCCCGACGTCGAAGTCGTATGGGATAGAGGCATAGCCGTTGTTTCGCACAGCCGTGCCGAGGGACGGCAGGTAGCTCGGATAGGCGCTCTTCGGATCCTGCGTGTAATTGAAGAGGAGCGTCAGATCCGTGCCGGGCGTCGGGCGGAAGGTCAGAGACGGCGAGACGGAGACGCGCTCTGATTCAACGTCGTCCCAGCGGCTCTCGTTGTAGCGGCCGGAGGCGACGAAGCGATAGAGCAGGCTGCCGTCGTCGGTGATCGGCCCGCCGAGATCGATCCCGGCCTTGCCATACCAGTCCGATCCCGCAGTCAGCGCCACCTCGTGGATCGGCTCCTCCGTCGGCTTCTTCGAGACGAGATTGACGAAGCCGCCGGGAGACATCTGCCCGTAAAGCACCGAAGCAGGCCCCTTGAGCACCTCGATCCGCTCAAGATCGTAGACATCGACGGTCGGCTGCGAGAACGAAATGCCGCGCAGGAGCCGGAGCCCGTCGAGATACTGGACGAAGTTCTGATAGGCGCCGAAACCGCGCACCGGCACGATGTCGTAGCGGTCGTTGGGCCGCAGATCCGCCTGCACGCCGGCCGTGTAGCGCAGCGCTTCATTGATGGTCTGCGCACCCTTCTGCTCGAATTCCTCGCGATTGACGACGGAGATCGCCTGCGGCGTCTCGATCAGGAGCTTGTCCGTCTTCGTCGCCGTTTCGGCCCGGGTCGGGACGAAGCCCGTATCCGTCTCGACCGTCCCTCCTTCGACGACAATCTCTTGCAGCGGTATCGCGTCGTGCGCCAACGCAGCATTGGCCGCCATCAAGCCGATCGTGCCCGCCGTCGCCATGAGAAGAGGTCGAAATCCTGCCCCAGGAACCATTCCATACTCCAACAATCTGCCGCCTCCCCATCGCGGGATCCCCCTGATGATCGACTAAAATATGATTGTGACGATCATGATTTATTCTATAACCGGGGAGGTCTTCCGCAGCCACGGGCGAGCCTTTTGCGGGAGCACCAAAATCTTTTGCCTCACCGCAAAGAGTGGGGCGGCAGCTCCGGAGCCAGATGCGTGGACGGCCTGACAGCGCAGGAATTTGATCGCTTCGCGCAGAACGGAAGGCGGGGCTTTCGGCTACACACCCCGGACGTGCGGGGCCGCGACGTGGTGGTGCGCGGCGAGTTCATGAACATCGAACTGCGGCGGGGCCTGCATGTGCATCATTCGGATGTGGTCAACCAGCGGGATTTGGAGACGGAAGTGGAGCTGCCGGCGCATTTGAGCATCAAGCTCCTTCTGCGGGGCTCCACCTACGCCGCCGTGGGGCGCCACGTCCTGCCGATGCCGGAGGGGGAGGGCGGCTCGCAGCCGGTCGCGATCGCGCTGGCGCAGACGGAACCGGCGATCTTTCGCCGGCAGGGGCGCCAGGGGCAGCGGCTGCACCGCCTCAATATCGCGATCACCCCGGAATGGTTTGAATCGAGCGATTTCTTTACGCAGTGCAACGCCCGCGAGGTTGAGAATTTCTGCAACCGCCACCTGGCATTCGCAGCCTGGACCCCCGGCCGTACGATCCTTTCGCGGGCCGAGGAGATCGCAGCCTCCAGGGGGTTCCAGCCGTGGCTGCGCCGGCTGCATATCGAAAGCTCGGTGCTCGGCATCATCGCGGCGACCTTCGATTTTTTGGCGGGGGGAGGCGGCGAGGACGAGGCGGCTTCCTTGAGCCGGACGGAACGCATGCGTCTGGCCCGGGCGGAGGAGATCCTGCGCGGCAGTGTCGGCTCCCTGCCGACCGTCGATGCCCTGGCGAGTGCGGCCGGCGTTAGCGAGAACACGCTTCAGCGCCTCTTCCACACGACTTATGGGACGACGGTCTTCAACTATGTGCGCTCGATGCGGCTCGACCAGGCGCGCCGTGCCCTGGAAGAAGACGGCATCAGCATCGACGAGGCGGCCTATCTCGCCGGCTATACGAGTGCGGCGAATTTCTCTACGGCCTTCAAGAGGCAGTACGGCATGTCGCCCGGCTGTTGCCGATGCCGCCTGGGCCGCAGCGTTGTGGCGCGCCGCCGATGACGATGAAGAGCGTGGCTGACGCAGAGAATTCGCGCTTTGCGCGGGAGGGTGTGATACGGCGCCACTATCGCGCACTCGTCGCTCGTCGCATAATGGTGCTCTTCGGCCTGTCGGCACTGCTCCTCGGCTGCCTCGTCTGCGATATCGCTCTCGGTCCGGCGAGTTATTCCTTCCGCGAGGTCGTCTCCGCGCTCTTTCGCCCGGATGATGTCTCTGCCCAACTCAAGGTCATCGTCTGGGAGATTCGATTGCCGGTCGCCATAATGGCGGTGGTTGCCGGTGCTGCGCTCTCCGTCGCGGGTGCGCAGATGCAGACGATCCTCGCCAATCCGCTCGCGAGCCCCTTCACGCTCGGCATCTCCGCGGCGGCGGGCTTCGGTGCCTCGCTGGCGCTCGTCGCCGGCGTGGCCCTCGTTCCGGTGGCTGGGGATTGGATGGTCCCCGGTAACGCCTTCATCATGGCGATCCTGGCGGCGCTCTTCATCCACTTTGCCTCGACCATGCGGGGTGTGAGCGTCGAGACGATGATCCTTCTCGGCATCGCGCTCGTCTTCACCTTCAACGCACTGATGGCGCTTCTGCAATATATCGCCAGCGAGCAAGCCCTTGCCGCCGTCGTTTTCTGGACGATGGGCAGCCTGACGAAATCTACCTGGTCGAGCGTCAGCATCACGGCCGCGATCCTGGTCGTAACGCTCCCTCTCTTTATGCGTCATTCCTGGGCACTCACCGCGTTGCGGCTAGGAGACGACAAGGCGGCGAGCTTCGGCGTCAATGTGCGCCGCCTGCGTCTGGAGACCATGCTGACGGTGAGCCTGCTTGCCGCTGTTCCCGTCGCCTTCGTCGGCACCATCGGTTTCGTCGGTCTTGTCGGCCCGCATATCGCACGCATGCTGATGGGAGAGGACCAGCGCTTCTTTCTCTCCGGTGCAATGCTGTGCGGCGCCGTCATTCTCTCGCTTGCTTCCGTTATCTCCAAACTGGTCGTGCCGGGCGCCGTTCTGCCGATCGGGATCATCACGGCGCTTGTCGGCGTGCCGTTTTTCTTCTCGTTGATCTTCACGAGCCGGGGGCGATCATGGTGAGCCTGACCCTGGAGAAGGTCGGTGCGGCCTATGGCCGACGGCAGATTCTTTCGGGCATCTCCGTCGGCCCCTTGCGCGGGGGCGAGGTGACGGCGGTGATCGGTCCCAATGCGGCCGGCAAGTCGACGCTTTTCAGGCGCATCCTCGGCCATGTCTCTGGGAATGGCCATGTGCAGCTTGAGGCCATGCGGCCTCCCCGCGAAGCCATCGTCTATATGCCACAGGACGTCAGCGCGAAGGCGGCTCTCAGCGTCTACGAAAGCATCATCCTGGCGGCGAAACAGAACGATCCCGGTTGGCATGTCTCCGATGCGAAGCTCATGCGCGTGGAGAGCGTCATGGCCTCCCTGCGCATTTCCGAGCTTGCCTTTCGCGGGCTCGGCGAGCTTTCCGGAGGCCAGCGCCAGCTCGTCTCCATCGCCCAGGCGCTGGTGCGCGAGCCGGAGGTGCTGTTGATGGACGAGCCGACCTCGGCGCTCGATCTGTCGCGCCAGGTGGAGGTGCTCGCCCATATGCACCACCTTGCCAAGAGCATGGGGCTTTTGGTGTTGATCGCGCTTCATGATCTCAACCATGTGCTGCGCTATTGCGACCAGGCGATCGTCATCGCCGACGGCACGATGGTGGCGGCCGGAGCGGTGGAGAAGGTCGTTACCGAAGAGCTTCTAAGCAGGGTTTACGGCGTGCGTGCGCGTCTTGAGACCTGCAGCGAGAAACGGCCATTCTTGGTTATTGACGGCCTTTCCGGTCCGTCTCCTTCGGCCTGATCATGCGAACACGTAACCCCGAGGATTGTGTTGCATGAAGTGCGGGGGCGGGAGCGGTCAGACATCTCTGTGAGACAGGTCCGTGTGAAACGGTCTTTCGGTTCAGAATCACGCATGAATATCAATTACTTAGGGGTGATTGGCTGGGGAGCCTGAATTCTCAGGGGAGCCTGTAAGCCATTGAAATCAAAAGAAGCCCCGTCGGATGAGCATACAGTTTCGTACGACAGGATCCAAGCCGGTCAGATCGGGCCGAACGCGAAGACCTACCTCCCGCCCAACCGCGACACCTCCCTCAAGGCGACACAGGGGAGAACGGCGCGAACAGTGAGTTCAACCGGGCTCGCGCCCTCATGGATTGCCCGGTAGCAGACCGCTTATATCGTCTTTGGCCGAGCCCGTGCCCGAGTGCCAGCCGAGTGGAAACTAAAGGCAACGCGCGCATAAATGCGATTTCTGAACGGCGTTATCTTTGCACTTTTTGCGAGAGTGGTCGATCGCTCTGCTCTCGCAACGGGGGCAAGGGCTGCCTCAAACCCCTTTTAAAACAAGGGTTTGAGACAGCATCGAGCCTAGCTGTTCAGAAATCGCAGGCCAAGCGCAACAGCTCCCGCAGGCGATTGTTGAATATCTGAAGCCTAAATAACGGCGCTGGCGGGCCGGCATGAGCATCGGGGGCGAAGCTGTTGCGGTTCCGCCTCGATAGCGCATCAAGCGGCCCGTGCCCGAGAGATGGTTCCCACTCGCCACGTTAAGAGAGGTGCGCAAACAATTGATTTTTCTGGAGAAAAAGGCTGGTAGCGGAGGAGGGACTCGAACCCCCGACACGCGGATTATGATTCCGCTGCTCTAACCGACTGAGCTACTCCGCCGCCCGCAGGCCGCCTCGCCGTGCAAGGCTAACGGACCGCGTGCGATATACGGTGGGGTTTTTTCACCGTCAAGCCGCGGCGCGCCGTTATCTCTCGGCCGCGCACAGCTTATGTGTTCCCGTCGGCGTCCCCGCCAGCATTGCCGTTGCGGGCTTTGCGGCTTCGCGCGAGCGCCTGCTCCCGGGCGCGTGCCTCAAAAGCTTCCACGGAGCGGGCATAGAGCTGGCGCACCACAGCTTCCTTGAAACCGCCAAGTCCCGCACCCACGAGGGCGAAGTCGACGCGCATCGTCACTTTGGTGCGCGCCGTTTCGATCGCCTCAAACCGCCATTCATGGCGCAGCGAACGAAACGGTTTGTCGTGGGAGGTGATCAGAAGATGGGTCGGGCGCGTCAGTTCGGCGCGGCTGCGAAATGAAATCGTCAGGCCCGGCAGCCCGACGCGCTGCATGACGAGGAGGGCATCACCGTCTCGCTTCAGGATGCGTGCCTCCAGAAAACCTGGAAGAAATTCCGGATAGCTCTCGACGTCGGCCACGAGGTCGAAGACCTCTTCCTGGGGCAGCGCGACGAAACGCGTCGTCTCAAGGTGTCGTGACATCTGGCCTCAAAAAGCTGCGTGGCCGACGCCATCGGAGACGCCGGCCACGTTGCATCACTTCTTAGAGCCAAGCACGTCGGTGAGCTCGCCCGCAAGATCTGCCATCTCGTTGGCCGGCCGATGCGCGGCTGCGGCCGCCTGGTCGCCGACCGGGCCGTGGCCGATCCCCTTGTGGCAGGAGATGCAGGTGAGGTTTGCGGCTTGCGCCTGCGGATGGGCAAATTGTGCCGCCGGGCTCTGTTTCTCGAGCGCCATGGCGGCTTCGTCATGACAGGAGCGACAGGTCTCCGAATCCGTGCGTTCCAGATAGGCCCAGACCTGTTCCGACATCTCTTCGCGCTTGGCGTCATACTCCTCGCGCGTCGACAGTCTGCCGGTGAAGTGTCCCCACACGTCCTTGGCGCCGGCCGTCGCCTTGCCCCACAGATAATCGGTCCACGGGTGGCTATCGACATGGCACGTGATGCAGGGCGCGCGCACGCCTGAGGCGTTCTTGTAGTGTGCCTGCTGGGTGTAGGTCTCCTGCGGCCACGACATTTCGTGACAGGCCAGGCAAAATTCGTTGGTGCCGGTCTTCTCGACCACGGTGGTGGTCGCGCCTGCAACGGCCAGGCCGATAACGCCGCCAACCGCCACGAGGCCGAGTGCTGCCCATTTCATGAAGATCCCCCATTGACCGATCGGCGCGCCCGTTTGGACGCGCCTTCATTGTCGGACAAAAGAGACTTAGGCGGCGGCGGGGGGAGGAAGAAGTGCGGCGCGCGGTCGCCTGCGGTCAGCCTGTCGCCTATTTCTCCTGCACGTAGCTGTGCAGGGCCTCGATCTGGGGCTCGCTCAGCCCTTCCACGACCCCACCGAGCTTGGGGTGGGTGGCGATCTTTTCTTGAAATTGTTCGAGGTCGAGCTCTGCCATCGCGGCTTTGTTGGGCGCCAGCGTGCCGTGGCAGGTGGCGCATTTGGTCGTGAAGACGGAGGCGGCGTCAAAATCCTGGCTGTGTGCGGACCCTGTGACCGCCCCGAAAGCCACGGCAACCAGGCTGAACAACATCGCTCTTCTCATCATCATCTCCAACGAGGTCCACATCAAAAAGGCGGCGGCCGTGAAAGACCGCCGCCTCCGCGTTCTTGATATGGAAGACTGCGCCCCGCCCATCAAGCGAGGCGATGGTGCGACCGATCTACGCCGCCTCAGACATATCCCAGCAGGAGCATGATGATGAGGATGACCAGGATGAGGCCGACGATCCCGGAGGGGCCGTAGCCCCAGCCACGACTATAGGGCCAGGCCGGCACTGCACCGAGGAGGATCAAGATCAAGATGATAAGAAGAATTGTTCCGACCGACATGGAAAACCTTTGCTTTGTCCGGCGCCCCCGTTGGGCCGGCTCTTTTGCAGCAAGAAACGCCGTCGGGATCGTTGCGGTTCCCGGCTTCTTCGGCGTGAAAACTGCGTGAAGGTCTGGCCTGGCTTTGCGCGGTCGAAGATTTGGATGCGCTCAGTCGTCTGTTTTCTTGGTTTTGTGCAAGACGACCTTGGTGCGGTGTGGTGGCGACAACGCCTCGTGCGGCCCCTTCAAATAGTCACGCTGCCATTTCTTGCGCGCGGCTTCAGAATCGGGCGAGGCGAGCTCTTCGTTGAAGCTTCGCCGTCCTTCCGCCCATTCATGATAGGCGGCCGCAAGCTCCGGGTCGTCGCCGAGTGCCCGACGGCGTGTTTGGAAGGTTTCGATCTCGCCGCGGCGGATCGGAAAGAACGCGCAGAACGGCTCGTCTTTGTCGAAGGTGACGCTCGCACCGGGGCGCGTAAAGCGCCAGTTCATGGTGAAGGTGGCGGTGGCCCAATCCGTCTCCACCACGCCGTTGAGGGCCTGGATGTCGGCCTTGATGAGGTTGGGTGGGCCCATGACCCAAAGGTCATATCCCGGTGGTGTGCGGATCAGCGCCGGCACCGTGAACGTGAGAATGCCATGGCCGAAATGGCTCATCGCAGCATGCCGGTGCGTCTCTCGGTAGCTGATATTGATCGCCTCCAGCGCATCGGTGCCGTCCCAGCTGGCGGTGAATTTCGCAGGGTTCAGGATTTCCCAGCAATGCGCGTTGGCAATCGCGAGGGGCAGACAGCGATAGGCGAAGCGATGGCTCGTCTGATCCATCCATCGCCGCTCGCGCTGGGCAGGACGGATCACGATATCGCTGCCGTCGATCATGTAGAAATCGAGATAGTTCGTGCTCATCGAACCCCGCATGCAGACCGACCATAGGTCCACAACAGGTGGATTGTCATCGCCGCAGGGCAAGAGTGGGCCGCGCGGGGTTGTTTTTCTCGTCCTCTGCGGCGATCACTCGCTCAAGGCTCCGGGATGTCTGCAGCAGGATCGAAGGAGCGCGACAAGGAGAACTGAATGCGCGAAATCGGACATTTCATCGGCGGTCGCAACGTGGCAGGCAAGAGCGGGCGCACGGCCGACGTTTTTTTGCCGATGACTGGCGAGGTGCAGGCGAAAGTGGCGCTCGCCTCGCGCGCGGAAATGCGTGAGGCGGTGGAGAACGCCAAGGCGGCGCAGCCGGGATGGGCGGCGCAGAACCCGCAGAAGCGCGCCCGCGTTTTGATGAAGTTTCTCGAACTCGTACATCAGGAATACGACAGCCTCGCCGAGCTTCTGGCGCGCGAGCACGGCAAAACCGTTCCGGATGCGCGCGGCGATATTCAGCGCGGCCTCGAAGTGGCGGAGTTCGCCTGCGGCATCCCGCATTTGATGAAGGGCGAATTCTCCGAAAACGCCGGGCCGGGCATCGACATGTACTCCATGCGCCAGCCTCTCGGCGTCGTCGCCGGCATCACGCCGTTCAACTTCCCGGCCATGATCCCGATGTGGAAATTCGCCCCGGCGATCGCCTGCGGCAACGCCTTCATCCTGAAGCCGTCCGAGCGCGATCCCGGCGTGCCCATGCGCCTCGCCGAGCTCATGATCGAGGCGGGGCTGCCGGCTGGAATTCTCAACGTCGTCAACGGTGACAAGGAGGCCGTTGATTCAATTCTTGAGGATCCGGACATCAAGGCCATCGGCTTCGTCGGCTCGTCTGCGATCGCCGAGTACATCTATGGGAAGGGCTGCGCGGCCGGAAAGCGCGTGCAGTGCTTCGGCGGCGCCAAGAACCACATGATCGTCATGCCGGACGCCGATATGGACCGTGCGGTCGATGCCCTGATCGGCGCCGGCTATGGCTCTGCCGGTGAGCGCTGCATGGCGATTTCCGTCGCCGTCCCCGTCGGCGAGGAGACCGCTGACCGGCTCATGGAGAAGCTCATTCCGCGCGTGGAGAGCTTGAAGATCGGTTTGTCGACCGACCCCGACGCCGATTTTGGTCCGCTCGTCACGGCCGAGGCGGTGAAGAAGGTACGCGGCTATGTCGATCTCGGTGTCGAAGAGGGCGCCGACCTCGTCGTCGACGGCCGCGGCTTCACCATGCAGGGCTACGAGAATGGCTTCTACATGGGTGGTTGCCTGTTCGACCGCGTCACGGCGGACATGCGCATCTACAAAGAGGAGATCTTTGGGCCTGTTCTCTCCGTCGTCCGCGCCAAGGATTATCAGGAAGCGCTCGACCTGCCGACGAAGCACGAATACGGCAACGGCGTGGCGATCTTTACGCGCGACGGCGATGCCGCTCGCGATTTCGCCTCGAAGGTGGAAGTCGGCATGGTCGGCATCAACGTGCCGATCCCGGTGCCGCTGGCCTATCACACCTTCGGCGGCTGGAAGCGGTCAGGCTATGGCGATCTCAATCAGCACGGCCCCGATTCCATTCGTTTTTATACGAAGACGAAGACGGTGACCTCGCGCTGGCCCTCCGGCATCAAGGACGGAGCCGAATTCATCATGCCGACCATGCGCTAGGAGTCGGATCACCATTCGGTGCCGCCGGCACTCCGGCGGCGCAGATTGGCCGGCCCCAGGGCCGGCCATGTTTGTTGGGCCGCCGATAACGGTTCGGCTCAGCCGACGCCTGCAAAGGCGCCTTTGATGACCGTCGGCGGAGCGTATCCCGCCGGCTTGTCGCCGATGGTTGTCCCGCCTGTGATGCCGCCCTGCAGCTCGGCACCGAAGAAGGTGTAGGGGAAGGGGGTGGCGGGCTGGCTCACCTGCTCGAGACGCGCCCGAAGCTCCGGTGGAATGACGAAATCGAGTGCCCCGAGCGTGTCGGCGAGCTGCGCGTGCCGGGTGGCCCCGAGGATGACCGAGGCGACGCCGGGCTGCGTCGCCACCCAGTTGATGGCGACCTGCGGCATCGAACGGCCGAGTTCGTTGGCAACGGTTTCGAGGACGGAGACGATCGAAAAATTCCGGTCGGTGAATTTCTGGAAACCGGGATTGGATGATCCTTTCAAAGTCTCGAGCCGTCCCGCAATCTGCTCTCCCGTCCGATATTTGCCGGAGAGAAGCCCCGACGCGAGCGGGCTCCACGCCATGATGCCGGCGCCGGTTGCAAGGCCAAAGGGCACGAATTCGTGCTCGATATTGCGCTCGGCCAGCGAGTATTCGAGCTGAAGAGTGCAGACGGGCTCAAAGCCCCTCAGCTCGGCAATGGCCTGTGCGCGCCCCGCATACCAGGCCGGAACGTCGGAGAGACCGATGTGCCGGACTTTGCCTGCCGCGACGAGATCATCGAGCGTGCGCAGCACTTCTTCGGCTGGCGTCAGCCGGTCCCAGGTGTGCAGAAGGTAGAGATCGACATAATCGGTTTTGAGCCGCTTCAGAGAGCCTTCGAGGGCCCGCAGGATATTCTTGCGGCCGTTGCCGCCCGTATTCGGATTGCCAGGTTCGGCGTTGTAACTGAATTTCGTGGCGATCACCGCGCGATCACGAAGGCCCCGTTCGGCGATGAATGCGCCGAGCCATTCCTCGCTCGTGCCCTCCGTATAGAGGTCGGCCGTGTCGAAGAAGTTGCCGCCTGCCTCCAGATATGTGTCGACGAGGGACTGTGCCGTCTCTCGGTCCGCGCCCCAGCCCCATTCTGTCCCGAAGGTCATCGTGCCGAGGGCGAGGCGGCTCACTCTGAGGCCGCTTCTTCCGAGTGTGTAATAATCCATCGTCATCATCCCCTCCATCCGGCGCCGGGAAGCTCGTCGGGACAGGAAGAAGCATGAGCGATCGGGTTTCATGCGATAAGATGTTTCCCGCGCATGCACTGTGCGATCGGGTGCAGCAATGGAGCGTGATCTTGTCGGCCATCTGTTCGTTGTGGAGGCCGTCGCGAGGCGAAAGGGCTTCGCTGCGGCGGCTGGCGAACTCGGTATGAGCCCGTCCGCGGTGAGCCACGCCGTCCGCCTGGTCGAGGAGAGGCTCGGCCAGGCGATCTTTGCACGCACCACGAGGAGCGTCGCTTTGACGGAAGCGGGAGAGGCTCTTCTTGCCGGCGTTTCACCGGCGCTTGCCGATATCGCTGATGAAATCGAGCGCCTGCGGGCCGCGAAAGGGCGGCCGGGCGGCGTCTTGCGGCTCAACGCTCCGCGGCTCGCCTTGCCGCTGGCGCTCACCCGTATCCTGAAGGAGATGGTCGATCGGCACCCGGATGTGACGGTGGATATCACCGTCGACGAGGGCCTTGCCGATATCGTCGGCGAGGGTTTCGATGCGGGGGTTCGTCTCGGCGAGATGATCGCGCGCGATATGGTGGCCGTCCGTCTCACCCCGCCCTTCAAGGCGATCCTTGTGGCCTCGCCGCATTATCTCACAAGCCGTGGCCGGCCGGAGATGATTGCCGATCTCGCCGCGCATCACTGCATCGGATTTCGCGGGAGCCGCTCGCGGGCTCTCTATCGCTGGGAGCTCTCGGAGAACGGCAAGGATGTCGCGGTGGAGACACTCGGCCCGCTCGTCGTGAGCGATGCGATGAGTGCGCTCGATCTTGCACGGGAGGGGCTGGGGATCGCCTACCTCTTTGAGCCGCTGGTTCGCGCCGACATCGCGGAAGGGCGGCTCGTGCAGCTCCTCTCGCACACCGCGATCGAGGAGCCCGGTCTCTTTCTCTATTTTCCGAAACGCGCTTCGCTCTCGCCCAAGCTGCGGGCCTTCATCGACACCGCGCGACGCGTCCAGCGTCAGGCAACCGAGGAGGCGGCATCAGTGCATCAAGCACGGTCATCGCGCGGGGGAGGCAGGGCTGCGCCGATCGAAAAGGGCAAAACGCAGTAGGGCGGCACGCACCAGGATTGGATCCTGTCGCGCGGCCGCTCGCGAGGCGAGGGCGCCTAAGCCTCTTCCTTGGCCGACGGCTTCGATGGCACGAGGCTGATCGGGGGCGGCCCGCCGGCATCCAGAGCCTCGTACTCGTCGATGCGGGCAAAAGCGTCGCGCAGCGCCTCAGACCAGGCATGCGAGAGTTTGCGGAAATACGGATCTTCCGCCTCGATGCGCCGCTGCTCGCCGATCGTCAGCGTGTCCTTGCGGTAGATGAGGAGGTCGATCGGCAGCCCGACGGACAGGTTCGAGCGCAATGTGGAATCGAAGGAGATGAGCACGAGCTTCGCCGCTTCGCCCATGCGCATCGGTGCCACCGTGACGCGGTCGAGGATCGGCTTGCCGTATTTGTGCTCGCCGATCTGGAAGTACGGCGTGTCCTTGGTCGCTTCGATGAAGTTGCCTTCCTGATAGATCAGAAAGAGGCGGTGAATGTCTCCCTCGATCTGGCCCCCGAAGATGAAGGATGCGGAGAAGAGGCCCGGATTCTCCTTGGCGGCTTCGTCCTGGTCGGCGAGGGCTTCGCGCACCGTCTGCCCGACGAGGCGTGCCGCCTGAAACATGGTCTCCACCGTCATGAGCGATGGTTCGCTGCCATCGGCAGCAAGATGCAGCCTTTCATTGAGGAGCGAGACGACGGATTGCGTGACCGAGAGATTGCCGGCGGACAAAAGCACAAGCAGCCGCTCGCCCTTCCGCTCCCAGATATGCATCTTCTTGAAGATGGAGACATTGTCGACGCCGGCATTGGTGCGCGTGTCGGAGGCGAAGACGATCCCTCGGTCCAGGCGCAGGCCCACGCAATACGTCATTTCCGCTTCTCCGGGGCAGCCCGCGCTCGCTATTGCTGCTGCTGTTCGACGACGACGTCTACGGACAGAATTTCTTCGCCCGCCTGTCGATGTAAGCCGACTATAGGCGCGGCGGCACGCGCGTCGAGGCCGCAGGCGAGACGGACATAATTTTCCGTTGGGCAGATGCCGTTGGCAACGTCGAAGCCCACCCAGCCGAGTTCCGGCACGAAGGCCTCCGCCCAGGCATGGTGTGCGACGGCGGGTGCCTCGTCGTCGAGCCTGAGATAGCCGGTCACATAGCGGGCCGGCACCTCCAGAGACCGTGCGGCAGCGCAGAAGATGTGGGTATAATCCTGGCAGACGCCGAAACCGGCCGCGAAAGCATCCGCTGCGCTGGTCCCCGAATGGCTCGCATCGGTATCGAAACTCATGTGATCGCCGATCACCGACATCAGGCTGTGCAACAGGGAGAGGCGGTCGTCGCCTCTTGCATTGCGCGCGATCTTGCGAATCGGAGGGGAGGCTTCCGTACTGGCGGTGCTGCGCAGGAAAGACGCCGGATTGGCAGCTTCGGGCGGGCGCCCCGTCACGCCGCCGGTATCCTTCGTGACCACCACGCCTTCGGCAATGATGGATAGTGACTCAAGCGGCTGGTCCTGCGTGACGAGATGCGTGACATTGCCGAAACCGTCCGTATAGCTCGCCGCCTCGTCGATGCCGGGAGCCTCGATGCGCCATTCCTCGACCATCTGTGAGGCATTCGCGCGGGCCGTCAGGCGCAGCCGCTGGATGGCGTAGCGACCGGCGGCCGCGTAATGATAGTTGGTGACGTGCCGGATCTTGAGCCGCATGGTCAGGCCGCCTGCTCGAAGCAGTAATCGACCGCGAGGTTCCCGGTGACGCGGTTGTTGCGATCGATGAAGTCGGTGAGAAATTCGTGCAGGCCGGCTTGAAAAATATCGGCCATCTGGCTGCTCTTCAGAAGCTGATGGGTGCTGCGAATGAGCTCCGCGGCGCTGAGTTCTGGGTGTTGGCGTTCAATCAGCCCGTCGATCGTGACGTTGAGCCAGTCATAGCAGAAACGCAGGGATCGCGGCATTTCCGGCCGCAGGATCAAGAACTCAGCGACGCGCCAGGGGCGGTAATCTTCGTGGAAGACGTGCCGGTAGGAGCGCTGCGCCGAAACGGCTCTGAGGATCGTCTCCCATTGATAGGTGTCGATTGCGCCGCCAACCGCCTGGTGATCCGGCAGTAGGAGGTAATATTTCACGTCGACGATCCGTGCCGTGTTGTCGGCCCGCTCCATGAAGGCGCCGAGCTGGCTGAAGTAATAGCCCTCGTCGCGCAGGACCGTGCCGAGAAGAGCACCCCGGAACTGCGCCGTGCGGTGGCGCACCCAATCCAGAAAATCTGGCAGCCGGGCATTCGTCATGGATTGGGGAGACACCGCCTGCAGGGCGATCCAGGTATCGTTCAACGATTCCCACATGTCGCGGGTGAGCTTGGTGCGCACGATACGGGCGTTGTTGCGCGCGGACGTGAGACACGATTTGACCGACGATGCGTTGCGTTCGTCGAACAGCAGGAAGTTGATCGCGTCCTCGCCGGTGATTTCGTCGTGGATGGAGAGATAGCTTTCGAGAACGCCCGCGCTTTTGAGCGTCGAGAGCCATTCTTCCTTGTGACCGCCGCCGACTTTCGGGGTGAGCGAGATGCGAAACCCGGCCTCGCAGAGGCGTGAGATATTCTCTGCCCGCTCGATATAGCGAGACATCCAGAAGAGGCTCGAAGCGACGCGGCTCAGCATGATGACAGATCCCTGGGGCGCAGGCATCCGGTGCGACGCAGGCGAGGGGTCCTCTCATTCATCGGTCAGCACCCAAGTGTCCTTGGTGCCGCCGCCCTGGGAGGAATTGACGACGAGCGAGCCCTTCTTGAGCGCCACGCGCGTAAGCCCCCCCGCGACGATGCGCACACGGTCGCTGACGAGACTGAAAGGCCTCAGATCGACGTGGCGGGGCGCGACGCCCGATTTTGTGAAGGCCGGGCAGGCAGACAGAGCGAGTGTCGGCTGGGCGATGTAGTTCGAGGGCCGTGCCTTCAGAATCCGGCGGAACTTCTCGATCTGCTTCTTCGAAGACGTTGGTCCCACGAGCATGCCGTAGCCGCCTGACCCATGAACCTCTTTGACGACGAGTTCCGGGAGATGGTCGAGGACGTAGGACAGGGCCTCCGGCTCGGCGCAGCGCCAGGTCGGAACGTTCTGCAGAATGGGCTTCTGACCCGTATAGAACTCGACGATCTCCGGCACCCAGGAATAGATTGCCTTGTCGTCGGCGATGCCGGTGCCTGGCGCATTGACGATGGTGACGGCGCCGGCCCGGTAGAGATCCATGAGCCCCGGCACGCCCAGAATGGAATCCGGCCGGAAGGTCAGGGGATCGAGGAACTCGTCGTCGATGCGCCGGTAGACGACATGCACCCGCATCGGCCCTCGCGTCGTGCGCATGTAAAGCGCCCCGCCGGAGACGAAGAGATCCTGTCCCTCCACGAGTTCGACCCCCATCTGGTCGGCGAGGAAGGAATGCTCGAAATAGGCCGAGTTGTGGATGCCGGGCGTCAGCACCACGATCGTCGTTTCTTCGGGCGCGACCGGCGACACGGCTTCGAGCGTCTGGCGCAGAAGCTCCGGATAATGCTGCACGGGCGCGACGCAATGGCGGGCAAAAAGCTCCGGGAAGAGGTGCAGCATCGCCTCCCTGTTCTCCAACATGTAGGAGACGCCGGAAGGTGTGCGCAGATTGTCTTCCAAAACGAAGAAATCGTGCGGCCCCGTGCGCACGATATCGGTGCCGACAATGTGGCTGAAGACGCCGAGCGGCGGTCGATGCCCGATCATTTCCGGCAGAAACGCGTCGTTGCGCAGAACGATATCTGCCGGAATGCGGCCGGCGCGGATGATCTCCTGCCGGTTGTAGATGTCGAGGAGGAAGGCGTTGAGCGCTCGCACCCGTTGTTCGATGCCGCGTTCGAGAAGGCGCCATTCGGACGCCGATATGATGCGGGGAATGAGATCGAACGGGATCAGGCGTTCCAGCGTGTCGTTGGAACCGTAGACTGCAAAGGTGATGCCGAGGCGTCGGAAAATCGATTCCGCCTCGGCCCGCTTGCGCCTCAACTCACGAGATGGCTGTTGTTCGAGCCACTCGGAGAGAGTCACGTAATGGCCCCGCGGTGCCCCTTCGGGCCCGATCATTTCGTTGAAGATGATCTCACGCGCTAAGCCGCGCTGGCCGACTGTCTGTTCCATGCTGTGCGATGAGGCTAGCCAATGCGTCGCGAGCCGTCACGCATAAAAAGCGCGCACACTTTGCCGAAAAGTGAGCTGTGCGACCTCAGCGTGTCACGCCCGGGCCGCGCTTCGCCTTCTTTGCGCTCGCTTAACGGTAGCAGAAATTGGCTGCGCACAGCACTTTATAGGCATTAGAAATTGTGTCTAGACTGAGGCGAAGTGCGGCAAAGTTGTGGTGTGGCCGCCGTCTGGAGGGCGTGATGCGCTTTGCCGCTCTGATGATCGTGTGTCTTCTGGCCCTACCCCTTACGGCGGGGGCAGCGGGAGCGGGAGTGACCGCCCGCATCGATCTCTCTGCACAAAAGATGCGCGTCTATAGCAACGGGCGGCTCGCCTATACGTGGGCCGTCTCGACCGCGCGCAAGGGCTATCGCACACCCACGGGGACATACCGCCCGCAGCGGATGCATAGGATGTGGTATTCGCGCAAATACGATATGTCGCCGATGCCGTATTCGATCTTCTTTCGCGGCGGGTACGCGATCCACGGCACCAACTCCGTGCGCAGCCTCGGGCGCCCCGCCTCGCATGGCTGTGTGCGCCTGCATCCGGCGAACGCCCGCAAGCTGTACAATCTCGTCAAAAACAGCGGACCGAAGAACACGCGCATCATCATCGACTGGTGAGGTCCTTTCCTGCGGCGGCGCCTTCCGGGCTTCGCTGAAAAGCGGTAAGCCCTTCGCAAGAAAAAGGGGGAGGGGCCGGAGACATGTCGTCCTTGTTCGTGCGCCGGGTTGGACAGAACGATGGGATCCCCGTCGTTCTCTTGCATGGTTTTGCGGGCTCGCACCGGACGTGGGATGATGTCTGCGCCGAATTGGGGCGTGAGAGATCGATCCTTCTTTATGATCTTCCCGGGCATGCGGCGTCGCTCGCCTATCCTGAGCTCGGCCATGCCGTGACGGCGGCCCGCGCCGTGCGGGCGGACCTGGCCGAACGCGCGCCAGACGGCTTCCATCTCGCCGGTCATTCGATGGGGGGTGCGGCCGCGGCGCTCATCGCGCTGAAGGAGCCGGAAAAGACACGTTCCTTGACGCTTCTTGCCCCGGGTGGATTTGGTCCGGCGGTGAACCACCGCGCTTTGGCCCATTATGCGGCGGCCCGCGGCTCTGAGGAGATGCGCCGGGTGCTCGAGGAATTTGTCGGCTTTCGTGCCGAGCTGTCTGACGACCTGATCCTCCGGCTCTCGGCCGAGCGCGAGGTGCCGGGCGCGGGCGAGGCGCTTGTGGCGATTTCTGAGACGTTGCACGCCGGCGGAGCCCAGAAGATGCTGCCGCTTGAGGCGATCGCGGCTCTTCCTTGCCCTCTGAAGCTCTTATGGGGAGAACAAGATCGGATTTTGCCAGCGTCACAGGCCCGCGGGCTGCCGGGGGTGATCGGCGTGCACCTCTTTGCGGATAGCGGTCACATGCTGCCGTGGGAAATTCCGTCAGCAGCGGCGAGACTTATCTCGGAGAACAGCCGCTAGCATCGGGCAATCCTGCTGCTGAGTTGGCGAAGCAATGCGGCGCGTGAAGTCGAAATTCTGCGCCGCAATTCCGCCTTTTAGCGGCCGAAAAGTGGCCAAAACCCCGGAACGCGGCGGGACGGAGCGCGTTTGAGCCCTAGTTTAGCCGACATCAACAACCTCCCAGCGCTGCCTTCCCGCCATGAAAAAATTCTTCCCTGACCGACTGTCGTTATGGATTGGTCCGCTCGGCACGACCGCAGTTGCGGTCGCTCTTGTTGCCGTCATCGTGCTCGTCTCGGGCATCATCAATCTGGCCGCATCGATCCCTCATCCTGAGGGATGGGCGAACATCCTCCATTACGGCATGAAGCGGGCGGTCGCCTTTCACGCGGGGGATATGAAGGAGCCCGACGATTTCGATGCCGACTGGAGGGTCGCGCAAGGTGCCGCACATTACGGCCATGTCTGCGTGTCGTGTCACGGCGCTCCTGAGCTCGGCCAGAACGCTGTCGCCTTGCAGCTGCGGCCCCGTCCGCAATACCTGGTCGAGGCTGTTGATCAGCTGAGCAACAAGGAGCTCGCCTGGATCGTTCTGCACGGCGTCAAGTACACGGCAATGCCCGCCTGGACCGATGCCGACCGCGAGGATGAAGCCTGGTCGATGGCGGCCTTCCTGCGCAAGCTGCCGGACATGGATTACGCCACCTACCGCGATCTCGCTTACGGGCAGGGACGGTCGATCACCAAGAAGCTCAATGTCGAGTTCGGCGATCACTTTCCGGATACACGCTCGGATGCCGCGAAGCGGGCCGAATATCGCTCCAGCACGCCTGCCAGCGGCTTTCTGGAATTCGCCATGCAGGACGCCCTGCTTCCGATGTGCGGTCGTTGTCATGGTGAGGATGGGACAGGGCGCGGCCTCGGCGCATTTCCGAACCTCGCCATGCAGAACGAGCAATACCTGAAGAAGTCGCTTGAGGCCTATGCGAGCGGCGAGCGCCACAGTGGCTTCATGCGTCCGGTCGCCACGCAATTGTCGCAGCCGCAGATCGAGGCTCTCGCCAAATACTATGCCTCGCAGCCGGACGTTGCCGCGCCGGGGGCGGACAAGCTCGATCCGGCGCTCGTCGAAAAAGGCCGCGAGATCGCCCATGATGGCGTGCCATCCCGGAAGGTCGCCGCTTGCCTCTCCTGCCACGAGCAGACGAAGTTCACGTCTCGCGTCTTCCCCAATCTGAGCGGCCAGTATGCGACCTATACGGAGAACCAGTTGAAGCTCTTCGCGAAGAACGATCGCGGCAATGTCGGAGATTACAATCCGATGGACGAGCTCTCCCATGCCTTGACGGATGAGGAGATGAAGGCTGTGGCAGCTTACTTCCAGACCGTGGAGCCGGGTTCTCTCGTCAACGACACCACGCAACCAGAAGCTGGCGGCACCGGACAGGCTGGCTGAGGCCGGTCGAGTGGGGAGGGGAGTGGTACGCCATTCCCCTCAATCCATACGGATGACCTTGGCGCCAGTCGCCTCTTTGAGCTTGTGCGGCGCGACTTCGAAGACGGCGTTCGGCGCGCCCGCTGCTGCCCAGACGGAATCGAAGGCGAGAAGGTCTTCGTCGATATAGGTGGCGAGAGGAGAAATCGAGCCGAGCGGCGCCACGCCTCCGATCGCAAAACCCGTCAGCTCGCGCACGGCGCGCGCATCGACGCGCTCGAGCGCTTCGCCGAGCCGTTCCGCCATCTTCTTCTCGTTGACGCGATTCTCGCCGGAGACGAGGAGAAGCACCGGCTCGCCGCTTTCGGCTTTCTTGAAGATCAAGGATTTCACGATCTGCGCAACGCTCGTGCCGCAGGCTTTTGCGGCATCTTCGGCGGTGCGGGTCGTGTCCGGCATGCGCTCGATGGAGATATCGATCCCGGCCGCTCGTGCTGCCTCTTCGACACGATCGCTGCTTCTCGCCGTTGACGCCATTCCATTTGCCTTTCTTTAACCATAGATAGCAGTGGAGACTGCGTGTCGGTGCCTGCCGCCACGGAGGCTTTCTGGTAGCCTCCGCTCACAGTCCGCGAAAGGGGAGCGAGGATGAACACGGTGCCAGCGACCGGGGCGACCGTTCGGAAGCTGCAGGAACGCATTCGTGAGGCGCGGATTCGCGAATCGGACCGGATGGACGGAATCGTCGATCTGAGAGAGACGGAACGCGCACGCCTCGAGCTTCTCGCGGAAGAAATGGCGGGTGTCGCCGAGGAACTCCCCGAGCGCGACCGGGATCGCTTCCTGCTGTCGATTCTGCCCGGTGATCCGCCGCGCTACTGGGTCGATGCGACGAGCTTCGTGATGATGGGGCGCGACAAGCGCACCTTTCGTTTTCTCCAAGACACGCTGAACGGGCGCATTGTTCTCGCCGAGGCGAATGATGCGGGGAAGATGGCGGACCGTGTCACCACGCATCTGGCGGAGCGCATCGTCGAGCGCGAACGCGCGCTGGCAGCCGATGATGTGGAGATGGCGCGTCACCGCAGGCTTGCGGATGCGCGACAGATCCAGAATCACGCGCGCTCCCGCCTGTCCGGGTTTTGGGTTTTTCTCGCCTTCATCATCGGCATCATTGTCGGCGCGTCGGCGCTTCTCGTCTATGCCTGGGTTACGGTCGCTTGATGTCGAACTGAACCCGCATCGCCTCCTTCACGCCGCCGCTTTCATCGAGACAGCGGTGAATGACCGTGAGGTGCCAGCAATCGGGGCTCTCCTCGACTTCGTGTAAGGCGTAGCCGCCCGATTTTGGTCCCGCAGAGGGCCCGCTGCTGCCGGCCGGCACGCCAATGACGGGAACCGTGCCGTGCGGCCCGCGAATGGCGGTCACCGCGCGGATGTGATCATGGCCGTGGAGGACGAGTTCGGCACCGAAGCGCTCGACTGCGCGGCGCAGCCTGTATCCGTCCGTCAGTCGCCGAAGTGCCCGGCCTGGATCGATCAGCTTGGGCGGATGGTGCACCAGGACGACGCGGAAAAGCCTTTCGTCCCGAGCTTCCTGAAGCAAGGCTTCCAGGCGCGCCGTCTGTCTGCGGCCAAGGCGCCCGGTCGCCATGAAAGGCGCCGATGCGACCGCCGAGGAAAGGCCGATGATGGCGACATTGCCCTTGCGCCGCATGAACGGGAAAATCGCCCGGTCGACATGTTCCGCGTCGTCCGTTTCGTCGATGTCGCCGCGCATCCATGGTGCCCACAGCGCGCGGTAGCGATGATGCGCACGCGGCACATAGGCGTCATGATTGCCCGGAATGGCCGTCACCTTCGCCGGTGGCCCAAGCGCCTGCAGCCACAGCCGCGCGTTCTCGAATTCCTGCCGGAGCGCGAGGTTGGTGAGATCGCCCGTGACCACGATATGGTCGGGATCGGCATCGACGATGTCGGTCGTGAGAAGGTCGAGACTGCCTTCGGTCATCGCCTGCTTGCGGTTCTGCCGCCAGTTGACATAGCCGATGATGCGCTTGGAGGCGAGTTCGCGAAGACGCGGCTGCGGCAGGGCCGGCAGATGCACGTCGGAGATATGCGCAAGGCGGAACATGGTTTCGCCTATCGCGCTATGAGTGTCTGTGCAATGGCTTGAAACTTTGCCACCGCCGGACGCGCATGCGACAGTTCTGAGAGGAGGTGACGATGACGAAGCGACGCCTGCCGCAGCTCGACATCATCCAGCAACTGGCCCAAAAGGCATTGCTGACCTATGGGCGAGTGTCTCGTGGTATGACGCTTGGTGTGCGTGCCGCGATGATCGCCGATGGACACGTCTTTCTCGTTCGCCACACCTACATGCCTGGTTGGTATCTGCCTGGCGGCGGCGTCGAATCGGGCGAAACGCTCCTTCAGGCTTTGACCAGGGAAGTGCGCGAGGAGGCTGGAGCGGAGCTCGACGGGCCTGCGGAGCTTTTCGGCATCTACCGCAATGCTCGGGCGCACCCGAACGACCATGTCGCGCTTTACGTCTGCCGCAGCTGGAAAGACTTCGGTGTCGATCCGAGGGGTGCTGAGATCGCAGACATCGGCACGTTTCCATTGGACAATCTGCCGGACAATACGACGCCCGCCACCCGTGCACGCATTGCCGAAATGGCAGGCGCCGTAGCGCCTGCGCAGGATTGGTGAACCTATAACGCCAGTCTTTGGGAGACGCGTCAGTCTTTCGGGATTCCTTCGCCCGGAAACCGGTCCCGATTATGCGGAGAATCAAGCACCAAAAGCGGTCCGAGCGGTACGATGCGCGTCGGATTGATGTTGGCGTGGCTGTAATAGTAATGCCGCTTGATATGCGTGAAGTTGACCGTCTCTTTCACGCCGTGGATCTGATAGAGATCCCGCAGATATCCCGACAGATTTGAATAGTCGGAAATGCGGCGCTTGTTGCACTTGAAGTGCCCGTAATAAACGGCGTCGAAGCGCACCAGCGTCGTGAAGAGACGCCAGTCGGCTTCCGTCAGGCGATCGCCGACGAGGAAGCGCTGGTCGTCGAGGCGCTGATCGATCTCGTCGAGCGTGTTGAAGAGGGCTTTGTAGTTCTCTTCGTAAACCGCCTGTTTGGTCGCAAAGCCCGCTTTGTAGACGCCGTTGTTGACGGTCTCGTAGACCTGAGCATTGATCTCGTCGATCGCCGCCCGCTCGTTTTTCGGATAAAAATCGAGATCGGCGCGCGCCCCGACACCGTCGAAGGCCGAATTGAACATGCGGATGATCTCCGCAGATTCGTTGGAGACGATGGTCTCCTGTTCCTTGTCCCACAGGACCGGAACGGTGACGCGACCGCTGTAATCCGATTTCGCCTTCAGATAGACCTCGTAAAGGCGCCTGAGGCCGTAGAGGTGGTCGGGATGCTCGTCGTCGAAGATCCAGCCTTCGGAGAGCATGAGCGGACTGACGATCGACACGCCGATCATGTCCGTCAGCCCCTTGAGGCGGCGGAAGATCAGCGTGCGGTGCGCCCACGGACAGGCGAGAGACACATAGAGATGATAGCGGCCGGGTTCGGCCTTGAAGCCACCTTTGCCTGAGGGACCGGCTTCGCCATCGGGTGTCACCCAATTGCGGAAGATCGAAGCTTCACGCTCGAACTTTCCGCCGGTCTTCTCGGTGTCGTACCACTGGTCCTGCCAGACGCCGTCGACCAACAAACCCATGAATTTCTCCCGTTCCCCGCTATGGGGCATCTCTGCGTCTTAAAGAAGCTCGGCCGGATCGACCAGACGTGTTTGGCCATCGGCGCTGCCCAAACATGTGGTGCGGGGCCGGGAAGACAAAGAGCTTAGTTATCCTGAGCGACTGCCTGCGGCGGTTGTGTTTGCACGAGAAGCCGGAGGTCTGCTCCGGCTTTGCCTGCTCACCCCGGACAGTGCGGCCGAAGGTTCGTTGTCTTTGAGGCTCGAAAACGCGGTGTTGCCCACAGCAGCGCAATGCGAGAACTCGTTGAAAGGGTGCGAGGCGTGTGATAGAGGGCGCGCCCATGTATCGGACCATGTATCGGACATCGAAGATTCTGCGCCTCCGATGAGGCTCGTTCCGCCGCTCAGGGAGCGGCGGTTTCATGCTGCGCGATGAGCCGCGGCCATCCTCCTTCGAAAGCCAGCTGAGCCCATGTCCGATATTTTGATCCGGCCGGAAGCGCCGGACGACGATCCTGCCATCTCAACCCTTGTTGCAAACGCCTTCGGGCCGGGCGCCTATGCGCGGGCCGCGTTTCGCGTGCGCGAGCAGGCGCCGCACGATCCAGCCTTGTCATTCGTCGTCGATCTCGACGGAGAGCTCGCCGCTTCTGTCCGACTGACGCCGATCGTCATCGGCTCGTGCGAAGGCAGGCTTCTCGGGCCCCTCGTGGTCGATCCGCCTTTGAAGAGCCGCGGTTACGGCAAGGCCCTCGTGCGCCACGCCTTGGCGGAGGCTCGCACCCTCGGTATCCGCTATGTGCTCCTGGTCGGCGATCCGCCCTATTACGGTCCGCTCGGTTTTGCGCCACTGCCACCGGGGCGGGTGAAGATGCCGGGACCATGCGATCCGCGGCGGCTCCTGGTCGCGGAGCTGGAGGAGGGGATCGCGGCCTCTTTGGCGGGCATCGTCGTCGGACGGCCCTAACGCACGCCTCAGCAAGCAAAAGCCCGCCCGCAATTTTTGCGGACGGGCGATCGTTGAAAACTCTCAAAAATGACTGAGAGAGATCAGTCGTCGTCTTCTTCGACGGCTGCGGAAGACACCTGGCGTGAGATGTAGAGCTGCATGCCCAGCATCTCGATCAGGTCCTGCTGCTCTTCGACGAAGTCGACATGCTCTTCTTCGTCACCGAGAATCGTCATGAACAGATTGAAGCTGCCGATATCCCCGGCTTCCTGGCACTCCCGTGCCGCCTTGTTGTAATACTCGATCGCCTCTTCTTCCATTTCGAGCTGCGTCTGGAAGATATGAGCGATGTCTTTCGGCTGATCGATCTTGTCGAGCGTGTGGACGTCCGGCTTGCCCTCCAGGAAGAGCAGGCGGGTGAGGAAGAGATTGGCATGCTCGCGCTCTTCGTCGATCTCTTCACGCATACGCTTCGCAAGGCGATCGACGCCCCAATCGTCCAGCTTGCGCTCCTGCAGGATGTAGGTGTTGACAGTCGTCAACTCCATCGTGAGAGCGCGCTGGAGATGCTTCAGGGAAACGTCTGGCCCTTTCATCGCAAAATTCCTTTCATGTGCAAATTTGGGATAGCCGTAGGGGGTGAGGCAAAACCGAACTTAGGACGCTTCGCCGATCGGCCAACGCCGAACCGGCAGACCGCGACGATCTGAGCCAGTTTTTTTGGCTCAGCGTCCTTCGCGCCACCACAATGAGGCAAAGACGCCGAGGAGAAGGGCAAGGCCCATCAAGCCGCCGAAGAGCGGCAGGCGATCGACGCTCTTTAGGATCGTTGCGTCGCTGCGCTTGAGGCCGATCCAACCGGAACCTGCGGCACTGGCCCGCCGAGAGACCGCGGCAATGCGGGGAATGTTGCCATTGTTGGAGGCAAGCCGGACGACACCCCCGCCCGTCGCTTCGGCGATCGGGGCGAGCTTGTCCGGTGTGCTGACGACCTCCCGGAACTCCACGGGGTCTGCGACGCCGATATGGGCGAGCGCACTCATTTTGCCGTCGCTGACCTTGTAGAGGCCAAGAGAAGCGTTATCGATGCGCCCTCGCCAAAGACCGGGTTCCGCCTCGGTCATGGGGACCGGATTGGTTTTGTCGTCCGGTCCCGTCGCCGTGATTTCGGGCTTCTCGGAACCGAGCGTCTGTCGCTCCACGACCAGGCTGTTGCCCTCCGCGCGCGCTGTCAGCGCTTCTTCTTCAAGCTCCGGTTCGCCCATCAGCCAGTGCACGATCCGTCTGAGGAGCGCGCCGTGCGGGCCGCCGCCTTCGAAGCCTCGCGCCCAGAGCCAGGCCTGATCGGAGAGAAGCATGGCGATACGCCCTTCGTTCTCATGTGCGAGAACCAGGAGCGGCTTGCCGTCCTGGCCTTTGAGGGCGACGTCGCCGGCCGTGACGTCCGTATCGATGAGGCGGAACCAGCGGCTCCAGCTCGGCGGGGAGGTATCCCCGCCGGGCAGGTCGCGGGTCACCGGATGCTTGCGTCCGAGTTCGGTGATCTCCGCCCGGTAAGGCGCCTCTGTCACGTTCCCGGTCGGGGCCGCCGGCAAAATGCCGCCGAGGGGCGTGGAATAAAGGCTCGCCGTCGAGGCGTAATCGGGCCCCGCCGCAATCAGCACCGCCCCGCCATCGCGCACATACCGGGCGATGTTGTCGAAGTAGAGGATCGGCAGCACGCCTCGCCGCTGATAGCGGTCGAAGATGATGAGATCGAACTCATCGATCTTTTCCGCAAAGAGCTCACGTGTCGGGAACGCGATCAACGACAATTCGTGGATGGGCGTCCCGTCCTGCTTTTCCGGCGGACGCAGGATGGTGAAGTGGACGAGGTCGACGGCCGCGTCGGATTTCAGGATGTTGCGCCAGGTGCGCTCGCCGGCATGGGGCTCGCCGGAGACGAGAAGCACGCGCAAATGCTCGCGCACCACGTCGATATCGGCGACGGCGACATTGTTGTCCGTGGTGAGCTCGCCCTCGGCCGCTTCGACCTCGAGTTCCACGATCGTGCGTCCCGCATGCTCGATCGGAAGGTCGATAATCTGACTTTCACCGACCACCGCCATGTCTGTCGCGACCTCGCGCCCATCGATGCGCAGCGTCACGCGCACAAGACTTCCCGGAGAAAGCCGCGGATCGATGACACGGTAGGTGATGGTCTGGTCTTCGCCCAGGATGGCAAAACGCGGCGCCCGTTCAAGCACGATGCGCCGGTCGTATTCGTCTTCCTCGCCGGTGATGAGAGCATGGACAGGAGCGTTGAAGCCGAGGCTTTCGGGAGACGAGGGGGTGTCGTGGACGATGCCGTCGGTCACCATGATCGCGCCGCCGAGGCGACCGGGCGGCACGTCGTCGACCGCCTTGGAGAGAGCGCCGAAAAGCGCCGTGCCGCTGTCGTCCGAGGCGTCGCCGACATGGACCTCGCGCACTTCGAAGCCCGAGAGCGAGCCGATGCGCTCTTTGAGCTGTGCGACGGCCTGCTCGGTCTGCGCACGCCGCCCGCCGATCCCCTGGCTGCCGCTGTCGTCGACCACGACGGCCACGACAGACGGCAGGGGCTCGCGTTCCTCTCTCTCAAGGACTGGGTTTGTGAGAGCGAAGACGAGAAGTGCGCCGGCAAGAAGCCGCAAAAAGGCGCCGGACAGACGGCGAAACAAGACGTAGAGAGCGACGACGAGAAGAAGGCCGCCAAGCCCGCCAATGAGCCACCAGGGCAGAAGCGGCTCGAGGTGAAAGACGAAATTGTTCATTGGCCGAGGCGCTCCAAGAGCGCCGGAATGTGGACCTGATCGGCTTTGTAATTCCCGGTCAGAGTGTACATGACGATGTTGACGCCGGCGCGGAACGCCATTTCACGCTGGCGCTGGTCACCGGGAATGGTCGGATAGAGAAAGCTGTTGTCGGCTGAGATCGCCCAGGCCGCGGCAAAGTCGTTGCCCGTGATCAGGATCGGCGAGACACCGTCGCCGCCGCGGGCCGGCCGTCCCGTATCGTCCGGCTGATCGGCGATCGCCTCCACCCAGAGCTGCGACTGGTCCCAGCGGCCCGGAAACGTGCTGAGGAGATAGAAAGCCTTGGTCAGAACGTGGTCGGGCGGCACCGGCTGCAAGGCCGGCACGTCGATCTCGGACAGGATCTGCCGCAGGGCCTGCGTTTCCGGCGTGGCGCTGAGCGCCGAGTTTGGCATTGGATTGCCGGCGTCTCGCGTATCGAAGAGGATCGTGCCGCCGTTCTGCATATAGGCGTCGACCTTCGCCATCACCTCCGCCGAAGGTGGTGTCTGGCCCGCACTCATCGGCCAGTAGATGAGCGCGTAGAAGGAGAGCTCGTCGGTCGCGAGGTCGAGCCCGACCGGCTGCCCGGGTTCAAGCGCGGTCCGCCCCGCGAGGTATTCGGTCAGGCCTCTGAGCCCCGCCCGGCTGGTTTCGTCCACGAGTGTGTCGCCGGTGATGACGTAGGCGAGCCTGGTTTCGAGCGTGCCGGCAAGTGCATCTTCCACCGAGACTTCCTGCGCAGAGACTGTGTTCGGTGCAGCGATCGCGACCAGGGCTGCCAGCGCGAGGCCAGCGGTCACCGCACGCCGGGGAATGAGCCGACCGGACAGCGCCAGGACCGCGAGACCGTCGAGCGCGGCAAGAAGGGCGGCAATGGCGAGGATCCACGGCCACAGGGGCTTCGCCCGTTCGGGCGTGAGCGAGCCGACACGCCCTGACCAGCCGATGGTGTTGGGATCGAGCGGGGTCAGATCCGTTTCGTCGGTCACCGTATTCAGGGCGCGAATATCGCCACCGCGCTCGTAGAGGCCCGGGGGCGTGATGGCGCTTGCGGTTGCCGCATCGATGTCCGCGACGAGAGCGGCCTTTGATCCCGGCGGGCGCAGGCGTCCGTAGCCGTCAAGCACCGAGGCGGGCTTCCAGGGCGAACTGCGCGACGGTGCGCGTGCGGGTGTCGGCGCGATTTCGCCGGAGGCCATATTCTCCGGCGGCAGGCGAACGGAAGGCTCGGCCGTATCGACGATCGCACGCAGCATGTCCACGAAGGCGCCGGAGATCGGCAGGTTCGACCAGCGGGGATCTGCGGTCACATGGAAGAGGATGATGCGGCCCTGACCGCGTGTGACGGCCGTGATGAGGGGTGTACCATCGGAAAGCTCCGCCCAGGTCTCTGCCTGCGGCAGCGAGCGCGGTTCGGCCAGGATCTGGCGACGGATGCGCACATCGGCCGGGATTTCGATGGTACGGAAGGGGCTTTCCGGCGAAAGCCGACCGATTGCCTGCGGTTCCTCCCAGGACAGCGAACCGCCGAGTGCGCGCTCACCTTCGCGAAGTTCAACGGGCAGAAGCTCAGGATCGCTCGCGCCGATATTCGGGCTCGCGAAGCGCAGCAGCGTGCCGCCGGCCGCAATCCACCGGCGCAGCTTGTCGACGGTCTCCGGCGGCAGATTGCCCGTCTGGGTGAAGACGAGCACGGAGACGCCTGTGGTCAAAAGCTTGTCGATCGCCTGGGGCGAGGTCTTACCGCTTTGCTCTTTGATGTCCGTATAAGGCGACAAAGCCCGCTCCACATAGGTGAGGGGGGCAAGAAGCGGTTGTGCCGCATCGCCCGCTTCTCCGGCGATCAGGCCGACGGATTTGCGGCGCCAGCGTCCGTCGAGGAGTTGCACGGCACCTGCGCTCTCCGTGCCGACGATTTCAAACCGCGCGATTTCGTTGCGCATTTCCGTCGGAAGCTGAATTTCCACGTCCGTATCGGTATCAGCTGCAAGGTTCGTCTCAGTGTCGACGAGACGGCGGCCTTCGCTGTCGAAGCCGGCGAGTGTGATGCCGGCGGCCGGCCCGATGCGGCTCACGCGCACGTCGGCGCGGTCGGCGGCGTTGCGGGGCGGACGCAGGACGGAGAGTGCGGCGGGCGCCGTAATGAGGAGCGGATCCGCATCGATGGCCTTAAGGGCCGCCGCGAAACTGCCGCCATCGCCACCGTCGAGAACCGAGCCGATCCACACGACTTCCGCGGAGTTGGCCGGAAAGAGCTCGGCGAGCCTGTCCGCAAGCGCCTGACGGTTGGCGGGGAAGGGCTCGGGTTCGATCGCGGCCAGGCGTCTTGCCGCCTTGCTTGGGGAGGTCGGCGCGAGATTGGCGTTGGCCTCGCCGGCACTTGCCGCGATCGCGACGGGGCGGTCGCCACGTCCGGCCTCGTCGATCAGCCTGGCGGCGACGTCGCGGCGCGTCGCGAAGTCCGGAGCGCTGTCCCAGCCGTTGTCGAGGATGATGAGAAGCGGCCCTTGCCGGGTTTCCGCGAGATTGGCGGAGGGTTGCAGTGCGGGCCGCGCGAGAGCCAGGATGATGAGTGCGGCAAGCAAAAGCCGCAGCGCGGTCAGCCACCAGGGTGTGCGCCGCGGTGTCCGTTGCTCTTCCTGGATGCCGAAGAGAATGCGCGTCGGAGGAAAGATCTCCCGCGTCGGCCGCGGCGGCGTGAGGCGCAGGATGAACCACAAGAGCGGCAGCGCGGCAAACGCTGCAAGCATCCAGGGTGAGAGAAACGCGAAATTGGCGATCATGCGCTCAAGCGTCGTTCGCTCGGGCCGGCCAGGCTCGACTGCAGAACGAGAAGCCCTTCCGAGGCGGGACGGTCCGTATGGTGCACGCTGAATGAGAAACCGGCCTGCTGGGCGAGGCGGGCGATCTCATGGCGATGCGCAAGGAGACGGGCGCGATAGCCTTCCTTGAGAAGGTCGGCGCGCTCCGCGAGCCAGGTGCCGCCGGTCTCCGGATCTTCGAATTCGAGGCGCCCGCCGTAAGGAAAGGTCTCTTCGGCCGGGTCGAGAATTTGCAGAAGGTGAAGACGGGCCGTCTTTTCGGCCGCATGACGGAAGCGTTCGTGGATCGTCTCGGGATCGGTGAGAAAATCGCTGACGATGACGACGTCGGAAAGCGGTTTGATCGGCGCAGTCGTCGGCCAGTCGTCGGCGAGGTCGCCACGCAGCAGCGCTTCGGCAAAGCGCTCCGGCAGGTCGCGCCCGGGACGGGCCGAGACAAGGCCAGGTATGCCGACGCGTTCACCGCCGCGCCCCAAGAGCTCCGCGAGCGCCAGAATGAGAATAAGCGCGCGCTCGGCCTTTTCCTGTGTCGCAAGCCGCGAGCGAAAGCGCATGGAAGGCGAAAGGTCGGGCCACAGCCAGACCGTCTGCACCGCCTCCCATTCGCGTTCGCGGACAAACAGGTGATGGTCGCGCGCGGACCGTCGCCAGTCGATGCGCTTCGCCGGTTCGCCGGGCTGATAGGAGCGGTATTGCCAGAAGGTTTCGCCGGTGCCCGGCCTGCGCCTGCCATGCGATCCGAACATCGCATTGGCGGCCACGCGATGGGCGGCGACCAGAAGGTCGGGCAGGCGTGCGGCAAGGCTTCGCGCGTCGGCGACCGATCCGGTGTGATGAGAGGGAGCGCCAGCTGCCATCGGCGTCAGAGGGCCTGCTCGATAGCCCGACGAATGATGTCCTGGACGCTCATGCCGTCGGCACGTGCGGCGAAGGTGACGGCCATTCGGTGCTGCAGGATCGGCAGAGCGAGTGCTTCGACATCGTCGAGCGAGGGGGCAAGGCGACCGTCGAGAAGGGCGCGAGCACGAACCGTCACCATCAGCGCCTGGCTGGCGCGCGGACCCGGCCCCCAGGCGATTCGGTCGGCCATTTCGGGCTGGGCTTCGTCGGGGCGTACGGAGCGCACGAGTTTAAGGATCGCATCGATGATGCCGTCGCCGACCGGCATGCGCCGCACCAGCGATTGGATCGCCATCAATTGCTCGGCGTCGAGGACGGTCTCCGTCACCGCGTTGTGGGCGCCGGTCGTCTCAAGCAGCATCCGCCTTTCCGATTGAAGATCGGGATAGAGGATGTCGATCTGCATCAAAAAACGGTCGAGCTGGGCTTCGGGAAGCGGATAGGTGCCTTCCTGCTCCAGCGGGTTCTGCGTCGCGAGCACATGGAAAGGCTGCGGCAGGTCGTGGCGTTGCCCCGCGATCGTCACATGCTGCTCCTGCATGGCCTGCAGAAGCGCCGATTGCGTCCGCGGGCTGGCGCGGTTGATTTCATCGGCCATAAGGAGCTGAGCGAAGATCGGGCCGCGGATGAAACGAAAGGCGCGCCGTCCGTCACCACTTTCTTCCAGAACTTCCGCCCCCAGAATATCGGACGGCATCAGATCCGGCGTGAACTGAATGCGCCGGGCATGGAGCCCAAGCACGGTGCCGAGCGTTTCCACGAGCTTGGTCTTGGCGAGGCCCGGCACGCCGACGAGAACGCCATGTCCGCCCGACAGAAGCGTGATGAGGGCTCGCTCGACCACGACGTCCTGACCATAAATCACCCGGCCGATCGCCTCGCGCACCTGACCGAGCAGGTCGACGGTCTTCTCCGCCTCGCGGACGATCTCGTCCGGATTGGTTTCTGGCTGCGTCATTGCACTCATTAGGCCTGATCCGTGGTTGCCGGTTGCCGCATCTGCCCCACACCTTCGTTTTCATGGCCGATTGTGTCATGCCGGGGGCGAAGAGATCTCAGCCTTTACAGATTAAGAGATGGACCGGAACGGGGCGATGGAAAGAGGAACAAAGAAAGGTGAACTGCCGCCGGGCCTCGCCGAGCTCATGCGCCGCGCCGGTGAAGGAGCTCCTGCGCGTCCGGTGGAAAAGTGGGATCCGCCCCATTGCGGTGTCATCGACATGCGCATCGCCGCGGATGGAACCTGGTTCTATATGGGCACACCCATGACGCGGCCGGCACTCGTCCGACTTTTCGCCTCGGTGCTGAAACGTGAGCCGGACGGCGAATACGTGCTCGTGACACCCGTGGAGAAGGTCGGCATCCATGTCGATGATGCGCCCTTTCTGGCTGTCGAAATGGCTGTGGACGGAGAGGCGGATGAGCGAAGGCTCACCTTCCGAACCAATGTCGACGACGTCGTCACGGCCGATGCCACGCATCCCATCCGATTCGCCATCGAGCCGCACACGCTCGGCGTGAAGCCCTATGTGACCGTTCGGGCGGGGCTGGAGGCGCTTCTCACGCGCGCGCTCACGCACGACCTCGTCGATCTGGCGCAGGAGCGAGAAGGCGCTCTTGGCCTGATATCCGCCGGGGCGTTCTTCTCACTGCCGGAACTCCCCGAAGACGGCGCAGGATGACTTTTGTGAAGGAAACGATTCCCTATACGGCGGACGAATTTCGCCGGCGTGCCGAAAACGCCTTCGCGGCGGAGGCCCATGCCCCGCGCGAATATGGCGACCACAGCATCAATCCTGAGCTTGCTGCCATGTTCGCAGCGATGAAGCGGCGCGATGCGGCCGTCCTCGTCCCCGTCGTCGATTACCCCGGCGAAGCGAGTGTGATCCTGACCCAGCGCACGGAACGCTTGAGCAGCCATGCCGGGCAGGTCGCCTTTCCCGGCGGCAAGATCGATCCCGGCGAGACGGCCGAGGAAGCGGCGCTCCGCGAGGCGGAAGAGGAGATCGGCCTTCGGCCTTCGGCCGTCGAAGTGGTTCTGCGCGCGCCGGATTATCTGACAGCCTCCGGCTTTCGCATTGCTCCGGTTTTGGCGGTCGTGAAACCCGGCCAGCCGCTCAGTCTCAACCCGCATGAGGTGGCGGCGGCCTTCGAGACCCCGCTCGCCTTTCTGATGGATTCAAGCAACCACCGTAAGAAGAGCCGCATCTGGCAAGGCCGTGCGCGCTACTTTTTCGAAATGCCCTGGCACGACCGATACATTTGGGGCGTTACGGCCGGCATCATCAGGATGCTCGCCGACGAGCTTTATGGAGAGAAGATTTGAAACTGCCGAGCCTTGCCGGCCATCCCTTTCTCGACGCGCCGGCGCTGAAGCGGGTGATGCACGCTTTGAAGAGCGAGGAGGGGGCGACGCGCATCGTCGGGGGTGCCGTGCGCAACGCGCTTCTGGGTGAGCCCGTCGGCGACATCGACATGGCGACGGTTCTGCGGCCCGAAGACGTCGTGACGGCGGCAGAAGACGCGGGGCTGAAAAGCGTGCCGACCGGCATCGAGCACGGCACGGTGACGGTGATCGCCGAAGGCCACCCTTTCGAAGTGACGACGCTGCGGGCCGATGTGGAGACCGACGGCCGCCATGCGGTCGTGCGCTTCACGGAGGATTGGGCTGAAGACGCAGGCCGACGCGATTTCACGCTGAACGCGCTTTACTGCGATGCGAGCGGCCACGTCTTCGACCCGCTCGGCGGCTATCCCGACCTTGCCGCGCGCAATATCCGCTTCGTCGGCGACCCCGAAGAGCGCATCCGCGAGGATTATCTGCGCATCCTGCGGTTTTTTCGCTTTTTCGCCTGGTATGGAGATGGGCGGCCCGATGCCGAAGGGCTGAAAGCCTGTTCGAGGTTGAAGGCCGGCATCGCCGTGCTGTCGGCCGAGCGCGTCTGGTCGGAATTGAAAAGACTGCTCGGCGCGCCCGATCCTTCGCGCGCCCTGCGCTGGATGCGTATCACCGGCACGCTCGACAAGGCGCTTCCGGAAAATTGGGGCATCGATGCGATCGAGCGGGTGGTTGCCGCCGAACGTGCCGAGGAGATCCCGCCCGATCCGCTCCTGAGGCTCATGGCGATCATCCCGCCGCACCGCGCCCGCATCGATCAGCTTGCGAGCCGTCTGCGTCTGGCGCGGAAGGAAACGGAGCGTCTCGTCTCCTGGGCAGATACACCCGAGCCGGAGAGCGAGCTTTCTGAAGCGCTGCTGGCGCGCCGGGCGTATTCTGCGGGTCGCCGCGCGCTCACGGATCGGCTGTTTTTGGCGCTCGCCCGTGACAGGGAGAAGGGGGATGAGAGCGCAGTCGCGGCGCGCAAGCGCCAGCTCGCCTTCGTGCGCGATTATGAGCGACCGACATTCCCACTGAGCGGCAAGGATCTGCTGGCCGCAGGCCATCAACCGGGCCCGGAGCTCGGCAAACTTCTCAACGAGTTGGAAGAGCGTTGGCTAGAGGTTGATTTCGCGATCACGCGCGAGGAGCTGTTGGCGCTGGCTCACCGGCAATAATGCCCATAGCGGCACCGCATTCGGCCATGCGGTGCCGGGCCTCTCTAAGGTGTTGCTTGGAAGAGTCGTCGTGTGGGGACGATTATTCCTCGTGCACCTTGGCTTTGACCTTTTCCACCATCTTCGGCGTCATCTCCATGCCCGGATGGGCACTGCGCACATGCTCGGAGACCTTCTGCAGAAGCTCCGCTTCCGTTTCGGCGCGGGCCTTGTAGGTGCAGCCGGGAACGAGTTCCCCACAGGTGATCGTCTTCATGGCTTCCTCCTTGCCTTGATGACATCGGACTTGCTGCCGACGCATTCTTCAATGTGAGCGATCGTTCGGCGGATTCAATGCCGCAAGACGTGCCTATGGTCGCATCTCGTCATCAAATGGCAGATCGCTGGAGGCAGAAGACATGGCCTGAAGGCCGCGCCAAGGGGCGTTACGGCCACCGGACCTCGGGTGGCATCGACGACAGGATGGAGGCGACGTTGCCTCCCGTCTTGAGCCCGAAAATCGTGCCCCGGTCGTAGAGCAGATTGAATTCGACATAGCGTCCCCGGCGAACGAGCTGCTCCTCGCGCTCGGTCTCGCTCCAGGGTGTCGCAAAGTTGCGTTCCACGAGCTTGGGATAGATGTCGGCGAAGGCCTGACCCACTTTTTGCACGAAGTGGAAGTCGGCTTTCCAGCCTTCATCACTGCCGCTGCCCGAATTCAGGTAATCGAAGAAAATCCCGCCGATGCCGCGCGCCTCGTCGCGGTGGGGAAGGTAGAAGTAATCGTCGCACCACGTCTTGAGACGCGGATAATCGACTTCTGCGTGGCTCCGGCAGGCGACTTCCATTGCGGCGTGAAAATCGCGGCTGTCCGGATCATCCTGGCTGCGCCGTGCGGCGAGGACCGGCGTCAGATCGGCGCCGCCGCCGAACCATTGGCGGCTCGTCACCACCATGCGCGTGTTCATATGTGCGGCCGGCACATGCGGGTTGCGCGGATGCACGATCAAAGAAATGCCGGACGCCCAGAATCGCGGATCTTCATCGGCGCCGGGGATCTGCCCGCGAAACTCTGGCGCGAATTCCCCGAAGACGGTCGAGCAATGGACGCCGGCCTTTTCGAAGACGCGTCCGTGCATCACCGACATGACACCGCCACCTCCGGCCGCACCGGAATGGTCGCTCCGATCCCACGGCGTACGCTCGAAGCGGCCGGCGGGTGCCTCGCCCGCGGCGTCGGCCGGCACGGCATCTTCCAGGGCTTCGAGCCGACTGCAAATCGTGTCGCGAAGGGCCTCGAACCAGGCGCGGGCTTCTGCCTTTTTGGCATCGATGTCGTCCGGCACGCTGAGAGCGTCGAGATCCGGCCGGTAAAGGTGCATGTTGCGGCTCATTGTCTCGCGCTTAAAGCATGGCTTTGATCGCGGCAACCGAACTGCGTGGCTTGAGTTCCTTCTGGCAACGAGAAGATATGGAGATTGCCATGTACGAAAGCGATTTTGGCGGGCTCGGCCCGAGAGACCGAGAAATGCAGGAAACGTTGGCGGAGCGCTGGGGCTGGCTCGTGGCCTTCGGCGCGATCGCTTTGATTGGCGGCCTCTTGGGCTTCATCGCGATCGTGACGGCGACGGTCGCCAGTGTCTATCTCATCGGCATCATGATGCTTCTCTCCGGCTTTGCCGAGGTGGCCCACGGCATCCAGTCGCGCCGCTGGTCGCGCTTCTTCCTGTGGATCCTGATCGGTGCGCTCTATGTCGTTGCCGCTGCGATGATTTTCGTGGCGCCGCTGTTCGCGGCGGTGATCCTGACCTGGCTTCTCGGCGTGGTGCTGATCTTCGCGGGCGGTGTGCGCACCTTCCTCGCCTTCTCGATGCGCCCGCAGCGGCGATGGGGATACGTCCTCGCCTCCGGTCTCCTCACCATTCTCATCGGTGTCGTCATTCTGGTCGGCTGGCCGGCCTCGAGCCTTTGGGCCCTCGGCATCTTCCTCGCCGTCGATCTGATCGTGATCGGCTCGGCCTGGATCGCCATGGGGCTTGCTCTGCGAGATGTCGCGCATCCACGGTCTGGCAGCATGTGACCGCCGCCTGCGATTCGTCTGATTCGCAGAGGACTTTCTGCTGCGCTATATTGAGACCGGGCGTGGCCGAAGATCGGCGCGCTGGAGGTTGGCGCGATGAACGGCGACTTCTCGCATGGACGCAGCGCAAGGGGACCAGCACCCGAAGGTCTCGATATCTGGCGGCGGGAGACCTTCGTTCTGCCTCGGCCGCGGGCGCGAGAACGCGCCCGCGAATTCCTGCAGCGCTTTCCGCGCGAAGCCTATCAGAGCGAGGTCGAAAGCTGGCGCGAGCTCGACAATGGCGACATCGAGTTCACCATGCGCCGGCTGCCGACCGCCGATTGACCTGATCCTCCACGTGAGATTGGCGCACGCGGAAGCCTAACTGGAAGCGGGAAGGCCGCCGGTCTGCCTCAGCGCTTCAAACAGAGAGATCGAGGCGGCATTGGCGACGTTGAGCGAGCGCGTCGCAGGCCGGATCGGCAGGCGCAGGAGCCGATCGACCCGGTCGCGGACATCGCTCGGCAGTCCCGCCGATTCCCGTCCGAGAAGCAGGATGTCGTCGGCAGTGAACGCGAAATCCGGCAGGCTCTCGCGTCCATGTGTCGTCAGCGCGACGAGCCGCCGGCCGGCTTCTCGCCTCCACCTCTCGAAAGCCGCAAAATCGTCGTGCTCGCGAAGGGCCGCGAGTTCCACGTAATCCATCCCCGCGCGCTTCAGATTTCTGTCGGAGAGAACGAAGCCGGCAGGATGGACGATGTGGACGGTCGCGCCGAAACACGCGCCGAGGCGAAGGATTGCCCCGGCATTCTGCGGAATGTCGGGTTGGAAGAGCGCGATATCGATCATGGCTGTGCGGCGAGGGGTTTGCGGATGGGCTCTGCTCTGCAGAAGGAAGGTGAAGCGTGGCAAGAAGAAGCACGTCTTCTCGCCATCGCAAAGCCGCGCCATATTGGGATCCATGTTTCGCTTCTTCGAGCGCCTGATCGATCCCCTCAGGCCTGATTCCGCCCAACCTCCGGCAACGACGATGGCCTTCATCTGGCATTACGCCCGCCAGATGGGCTGGCCGCTGGCCGCATTGCTGGCGACGGGGCTCGGCTCCGCCGTGACCGATGCCGTGGTTTTTTCCTTTATCGGCAGGCTCGTCGACATGATCGGCAGCGCGAGCCGGGAGACCTTTTGGTCCGACCATGGCGTGACCTTGCTCGGGATGGCGTTCGTGGTGCTCGTCCTGCGACCTGCCTTCGTCATCGCCAACAGTCTTTTGAGCGAGCAGAGCGTGGCACCGAATTTCGCCAATCTGGTGCGGTGGCAGAGCTACCGACATGTTCTGCGCCAGAGCGTTTCCTTCTTCGCCAACGATTTCGCCGGGCGCATCGCCAACAAGGTCATGCAGACGGGGATCTCGCTTGCGGATTTCGTGACCGGGCTGGCGGAGACGCTTTGGACCGTATTGGTCTTCGCCATCACCGCTCTCGTCCTCCTGGGGCAGGCCGATCTTCGTCTGATGCTGCCCGTCATCGTGTGGCTCGGCGGGTACGTCGTTCTCGCTTACGTGATGATCCCGCGGCTGCGCGGGGCTGCAAAGCGCGTTTCCAACCAGCGCTCCATCGTCAATGGCCGCATCGTCGACAGCTATACGAACATCCAGACCGTCAAGCTCTTCGCCGAAGCGGAGACGGAGGAAAGCTTCGTTCGCCAGGCGATCGGCACCTTCGTGGAGCGTTTGCGGGTCCTGACACGTCAGGTGACGACCATCCGCGCCGTTCTCACCATGCTGAATGCGGGTCTCGTCGTTGCGATCGCCGTGACGTCGCTCTGGCTCTGGCAGAATAGCGCCATCACGGCGGGCGCGATCGCCACCGGGCTTGCGCTGGCGACTCGCCTGTCCACGATGGCGGGCTGGGTGATGTTCCAGCTGTCCGCCTTGTTCCGGCATATCGGCATTGTCCAGGACGGGCTGGAGACGATCTCCCGACCCCACGAGGTGCTCGACAAGCCGGATGCCAGAGATCTCGCCGTCAGCGGGGGAGACATCAGCTTCGAGCACATTCGCTTTCATTACGGTCGCGGTGGCGGCGTGATCGAGGATCTCTCGTTGCATGTGCGCCCCGGCGAACGCTTGGGTCTCGTGGGCGTTTCGGGGGCCGGCAAATCGACTTTGGTGAGCCTTCTCCTGCGCTTTTACGACCTCGAAGGCGGGCGCATCCTCATCGACGGGCAGGACATCTCGGAGGTGACCCAGGCCTCGCTGCGGGCCGCGATAGGTGTCGTCACGCAGGATACGGCTCTTCTGCATCGCTCGGTGCGCGACAACATCGTCTACGGGCGGCCGGATGCAGACGAAGATCAGTACGAAGAGGCGGCGCGTGCCGCCGAAGCGGCGGAATTCATCGACAATCTTTCCGATCATCGCGGCCGCTCCGGCTATGACGCTCTCGTCGGCGAGCGCGGCGTGAAACTGTCGGGCGGTCAGCGCCAGCGTATCGCGATCGCGCGTGTCCTGCTCAAGGACGCTCCGATCCTGGTTCTCGACGAGGCGACCTCCGCGCTCGATTCGGAAGCCGAGGCCGCGATTCAGGAAAATCTTGAACGGCTGATGCAAGGAAAGACGGTAATCGCCATCGCCCACCGTTTGTCGACGATCGCTGCTATGGATCGTCTCGTCGTCCTGGAGCGCGGGCAGATTGTCGAAACCGGCACACACCAGACATTGCTCCAAAAAAACGGTGTCTATGCAAAGCTATGGGAACGCCAGTCCGGCGGTTTCTTGGCTCCGCGTGAGATCAGCCTCGACGTTGCTTGACGCAAAAGTGGAGGCTGAGGCGCGACATTGTGGCGTGTTCGTCTAAGCGTCACTGGACAAGCCTTGGGCAAGGGTGACAAATGAAACCAGGGGCGCTAAGAGGCCGCGCGCTTGGTCTTCGCTGGGAGCTGCGTGGAGCAAGCGGAGTCGGCTGGCTGTCGCGTCTTCGCGCTCTTCCAGTCGCAAATGGCCGTCCGACCTGCGAGGGTAGAATTCGTGTCCGCTAATACATATCCGACTACCGTTCCTGATTCCGCCGCTGCGCCAGATCCGCACAGCAGTGAACCGTCGAGGCGAGACTTTTTCGTCATCGCCACGGGCGCTGCCGCGGTCGTGGCCGTAGCTGGGTTGGCATGGCCGTTCATCGACCAGATGAATCCGGATGCCTCCGCCTTGGCGCTCGCCTCGATCGATGTCGACGTCTCCGCCATGGAGCCGGGACAGTCGATCACGGTGATGTGGCGCGGCAAGCCCGTCTTTATCCGTTACCGCACGCCTGAAGAGGTGGAAGCGGCGAAGAATACGCCGCTGTCCGATCTCAAGGATCCGATCGCGCGCAACGACAACCTCGAGAGCAACGCGCCGGCGACCGATGAAAATCGCGCCGCACCGGGACGTGAAGAGTTTCTCGTGATGGTTGGCATCTGCACCCATCTCGGCTGCGTGCCGATGGGCGAGGCGGGTGATTACAACGGCTGGTTCTGCCCCTGCCACGGCTCGGTCTACGACACGGCCGGGCGCATTCGTCATGGGCCGGCGCCGGAGAACATGTTGATCCCCACCACGGCCTTCAGCGACGACAACACAATCACGATCGGCTGAGCGGCGGAGAACGAGAATGCAGGGTACATCCGAATACCAACCGCGCACCGGCATTGAACGCTGGATCGATTCGCGCATGCCGCTCCCGCGGCTCATGTACGATTCCTTTATCGCCTATCCGATCCCGCGGAACCTCAACTATTCCTATGCCTTCGGCGCGATCCTGAGCCTCGTGCTTGTGGTTCAGATCCTCACCGGCGTGGTGCTGGCGATGCACTATGCCGCCAATTCCGCGATCGCCTTCACCTCCGTCGAGCAGATCATGCGCGACGTGAACTACGGCTGGCTGTTGCGCTACATGCACGCGAACGGATCGTCGATGTTCTTCATCGCGGTCTACATCCACATGTTCCGCGGCCTTTACTACGGTTCCTACAAGGCCCCGCGGGAAATCCAGTGGATCCTGGGCGTCATCCTCTTCCTCCTGATGATGGCGACGGCCTTCATGGGCTACGTGCTTCCTTGGGGCCAGATGAGCTTCTGGGGCGCCACCGTCATCACCAACCTGTTCTCGGCGATCCCGCTGGTCGGCGAAACCATCACCCACTGGCTGTGGGGCGGCTTCGCGGTCGGCAATCCGACGCTGAACCGCTTCTTCTCGCTGCATTATCTGCTGCCGTTCATGATCGTCGGCGTGGTCATTCTCCACGTCTGGGCGTTCCATGTGACCGGGCAGACCAACCCGACGGGCGTCGAGCCGAAGTCGCGCAGCGACGTGGTGCCGTTCACGCCGCACGCGACCATGAAGGACGCGGTGGCGATGGTCGCCTTCGCGCTGTTCTTCGCGTGGTTCTTGTTCTACCTGCCGAACTATCTCGGCCATCCGGACAATTACACGCTGGCCAACCCGCTGGTGACGCCTCCGCACATCGTGCCGGAATGGTACTTCCTGCCGTTCTACGCGATCCTGCGGGCCATCCCGTCCAAGCTCGGCGGCGTGATCGCGATGTTCTCCTCGATCATCGTGCTCTTCTTCCTGCCGTGGCTGGACAGGTCGAAGGTGCTCTCGGCGGCGTACCGTCCGCTCTATCGCATCTTCTTCTGGATCTTCGTGGTGGACGTCATCTGCCTTGGCTATTTCGGCGCCAAGCCGCCGGAAGGCTGGTACGTGATCGCTACGCAGCTCCTGACGGCGTACTACTTCGTCCACTTCCTCATCATCTTCCCGCTGCTGGGGTACATCGAGAAGCCGAGGCCTCGCCCGACTTCCATCACCGAGGCTGTGCTTTCCAAGCATAAGAGCGGGGGTGGCGGGACGCCGGCCGAGGCGGCGGCCTCCCCGGAACGACGCGGCTGATGCGAGACGGAACTGCGACAAACACCATGACGACAATGCTTAAATCCATAACGCGTCTTTCGGCAGCTGGCGTTCTCGTTCTGGCCGGACTGTCCGTGGCGGCAGCCCAGCAAGACGCTCCGGCGGCTCCGGAATCTCCGGAGGCGAAACCCGAAGAATCGGCACTGCCTCATTTCCCGCTCGAAGAGCCGGAAGAGATGGAGTGGAGCTTCGCCGGGCCCTTCGGCAAATTCGATCAGCAGCAGCTGCAGCGCGGCTTCCAGGTCTACCGGGAAGTCTGCTCGGCCTGCCACTCGATGAAGCTGGTGCCGTTCCGTGCTCTCGGCTGGGAGGGCGGGCCCCACTTCTCGGAAGAGGAGGTGGAAGCGCTTGCGGCCGAATACCAGATCCAGGACGGTCCGGACGACACGGGTGAGATGTTTGAGCGGCCGGGCCGGCCGTCGGACTATTTCCCGGCTCCGTTCCCGAACGATGAGGCGGCCCGCTACGCCAATGGCGGCGCTATCCCGCCGGACATGTCCGTGCTGGCCAAGGCGCGCGGTGTGGAACGCGGCTTTCCGCAGTTCCTGATCGATATCTTCACCACCTATCAGGAGGGCGGCCCGGATTACATCCATGCGCTTCTGACGGGCTATGAGGACGAGGCGCCTGAAGGCGTGACGGTCCTCCCGGGGCAGTACTACAACCCGCATTACATGTACGCTGCCGCCCTGGCGATGCCGCCCCCCTTGTTCGAAGATTTGGTCGAGTATGCGCAGAACCAGGACGACGATCCGAACAACGACGTCCCGCAGACGGTGGATCAGTATTCCCGCGACGTGGCTGCGTTCCTGATGTGGGCGGCGGAGCCGCACATGGAGGCCCGCAAGTCGATGGGCTTCACTGTGATCGCCTTCCTGCTCGTCTTCTGCGGCCTCGTCTACTATGTGAAGCGCAAGGTTTGGTCGAACGTGGAGCACTGATCTCCGCTCACTCCGATCGGATATTTTCGATGGCCGCGGCTCGTCCGCGGCCATTTCTTTTGGCCGCGCGCGAGGCCCGTGCTTCGGTCTCTGGTGTCAATTGCCTGCGTTGCACGGCAGCCTTTGTCCGGCGGCAAGATGCCCATCTGGCCGTCGCGGTTATCCGGTGTTAAGCCACTGACCGTTCGCGCAAAAGCGGACGAAAGCTGAGGCAGCTGGGGCGAGGGATGAACAGCCTGATCGACAAGCTCGAGAGCACCATTCGGACAATTCCGGATTATCCGAAGCCGGGAATTGCGTTTCGCGACATCACCACCCTGCTGGGAGATGCGCGCGCCTTTCGGCGGGCGGTCGATGAACTGGTTCAGCCCTGGGCCGGCTCCAAGATCGACAAGGTCGCCGGCATCGAGGCCCGCGGCTTCATCCTGGGTGGCGCCGTGGCACACCAGCTGTCTGCGGGCTTCGTGCCGATCCGCAAAAAGGGCAAGCTGCCTTACGATACGGTCCGCATCGCCTACAGCCTCGAATACGGGCTGGACGAGATGGAGATCCACAAGGACGCGATTCGCCCCCAGGAAAAGGTGATTCTCGTCGACGATCTCATCGCGACGGGCGGCTCGGCGGACGCTGCCATCCGACTGATGCAGCAGATCGGAGCCGATGTGATCGCCGCAGTCTTCGTCATCGATCTGCCGGATCTCGGCGGGGCGGCCAAGTTGGAAAAGCTTGGTGTGCCCGTGCGCACGCTTGTGAGCTTCGCTGGCGACTGATGGGAGGGGCGCGGGGCCCTTCTAGCCCCAGCACTCTATCTCGCTTCTGAGGGCCTCTCACGCCGCACGAAGACCTTGCCGATGAAGGTATAGGCGAGCGCTCCGTCTTGCTTGTGGGCCTCATTGCGCATGACGACGAGCCCCCAGTCCGGACGCGACGCGCTTTCCTTCTTGTCGATGACCTCGGTCGTGTAGGTGAGGGTGTCGCCGGCGAAAACGGGCTGCACCCATTTGAGGGCTTCAAATCCCGGGGAAGGACCGGCATTGCGCGGATCGAAGTCATCCCCGCGCTCGGCCTCTTCCTTGGAATAGGCGATCCACAGTTTCATGAAGATCGCGGCCGTGTGCCATCCGGAGGCGGCGAGGCGGCCGAAGGGCCCGTTTTGTGCACCTTCTTCGCTGAGATGGAAATCCTGCGGATCGAAGGCTTCTGCGAAACGGACGATCTCCTCGCTCGTGAAATGATACGAGCCGAGCACGATGCGCTCGCCGATCTGGATTGCTTCGAACGTCTTCATGCCGCCGTCTCGCGGAGCCGGAAGGCGATTGGGTTGGTCATCGTCAGGACGAGCTGATCGTTCTGGTTGGCAACCCGGTGTTCGAAACGCACCACGCCGAGATGGGGACGGCTTGCGGAGGGTCGCTTTTCGAGGACGAGCGAGACGCCGGTGAGGCGATCGCCGGGGCGCACGGGCTTCAGCCAGCGCGCCTCCTCGATGCCGGACGAGCCCATCGAGGCGGCCTCTTTCAGCCAGCCATCGTACATCATCCGCATGAACATCGCCGAGCTGTGCCAGCCCGACGCGGCAAGACCCCCGAGCATGCTTGATGCCGCGGCGGCTTCGTCGAGATGGAATGGCTGGGGATCGAACTCCGTCGCAAAGGCGATGATCGCCTCGCGGCTCACGGCATAGGGCGCAAGCGGCAGCTCAAGGCCGGGATGAAAATCCTCAAAATGCAACATGCCCCATTCTTAGGGTCGGCAAAATTTCCTGTCGAGGCGTTCGTGCCCAGACGTTCAGACCCAAAGGTTCAGGCCCAAAGGTTCAGGCGTTGAACTTGAAGAGGAGCACGTCGCCGTCTTCGACGACGTATTCCTTGCCTTCGTCGCGTGCCCGACCCGCCTCCTTGGCGGCCGTCTCTCCGCCGAGCTCGATGAAGTCATCGTATTTGATGGTCTGCGCGCGAATGAAGCCGCGTTCGAAATCGGAGTGGATCGTGCCTGCGGCCTGCGGGGCTCGCGAGCCCCGCCGGATCGTCCAGGCGCGCGCCTCTTTCGGCCCGGCCGTGAAGAAGGTGATCAGATCCAGAAGCTCGTAGCCGGCGCGGATGAGCCGGTCGAGGCCCGGCTCCTCGAGGCCGAGGTCGGCAAGGTAATCGGCCTGTTCTTCAGCATCGAGCTGGGCGATTTCCGCTTCGATCGAGGCGGAGATGACGACGCAGGCGGCCCCTTCGGCGGCGGCACGCTCGGCGACACGAGCGGAATGTGCGTTGCCTCTGGCGGCTTCGTCTTCCGCCACGTTGCAGACGTAGAGGACGGGCTTGGACGTCAAAAGCCCGAGCGTGCGCAGGATCGCCCGATCCTCGTCGGATAGTTCGGCGCGGATCGTGCGCACCATGCGGCCTTCCTGAAGGGCCGCGAGCGCCTTTTCCATGACCGGCAGAAAGGCGAGCGCTTCCTTGTCTTTGGCCGTTGCCTTCTTGCGCATCGCCACGACACGGCGTTCAAGGCTTTCGAGATCGGCAAGCATCAGCTCGGTTTCGACCGTCTCCGCGTCGGCCACGGGATCGATGCGGCCCTCCACATGGGTGACATCGCCGTCTTCGAAGCAGCGCAGGACATGCGCGATGGCATCGACTTCGCGGATGTTGGCGAGAAACTGGTTGCCGAGGCCCTCGCCCTTGGAGGCTCCGCGCACGAGGCCGGCAATATCGACGAAGGTGAGGCGGGTCGGCACCGTTTGGGCGGATTTCGTGATCTCCGCAATGCGCTTGAGGCGCGGATCGGGGACCGCGACTTCACCGGTGTTCGGTTCGATCGTGCAGAAGGGATAGTTCGCTGCCTGCGCCGCGGCCGTCTTGGTGAGCGCGTTGAACAAGGTGGACTTGCCGACATTGGGCAGCCCGACGATGCCGCATTTGAAACCCATGGCGATGCCTGTTCGAAAGTTGGTGTGAGGGGGAGGGTGCGATTAGGAATCGCGCCGGAAGAGCCTTTTGAGCCCATCGGCAAGCGGTCCTGATCGGCTTTCTCCCGAGACGCGCGAGCTGGCGGGTGACGGAGGCAGAGGGGCCTCCTCGGCGGCGCGTTGCGCCGAGCCGTTGCTCGCCAGATGCACGCGGTTCATGAAATTGGCTTCATCGCCCTCTGCCAGAAGACCGACATTTTCCGCAATTGCCCGCAAGAGCGGCTCGCGCCACGCCTCGTCTTCCTTGGCGAAATCGTGGAGGACATGGGCGTTGACCAATTCCTTGGTGCCCGGATGACCGATCCCGATGCGCATGCGGCGGTAGGATTTCCCGATATGCGCGTCGAGCGATTTGAGACCGTTGTGGCCGCCATGGCCGCCGCCCGTCTTGAGGCGAAGCTTGCCTGGCGCCAGGTCCAAATCATCGTGAATGACGAGCACGTCTTCCGGCTTCAGCTTGTAGAAGCGCATGGCGTCTCCGGCCGAGCGGCCGGATTCGTTCATAAAGGTCGCGGGTTTGACGATAACGACCTTATCGTCGCCGATCTGGCCCTCGGCCGCTTCCCCCTGGAAACGCGCGCGCCAGTTCGAAAAACGATGATGGCGGTGGATTTCGTCCACCGCCATGAAGCCGATATTGTGCCGATGATGAGCGTACCGGCGACCAGGATTGCCGAGACCGACGATCAACAGCATCGTCCGACCTCCCTTGGTCGAGAGGGGGAGGATTACTCCTCCGTCTCCTCTTCCTCGTCACCTTCGCCTTCGACCTCGGGCTCTTCACCCTCGGCCTCTTCTTCACTCTCTTCGCTGACGAGCGACGCCGGGGCGGCGATCGTGGCGATGGTGAAGTCGCGGTCCGTGATGGTCGGCGTCACGCCCTCGGGCAGGGCAACGTTGGAGATGTGGATGCCGTCGCCGATATCGAGACCGGCGAGATCGGCCACCAGATTCTCAGGAATCTGATCCGCCGGCACGTGCACCTCGACGGTGTGGCGCACGACATTGAGAACGCCGCCGCGGGTGAGGCCCGGAGCTTCTTCCTCGTTGATGAAGTGCACCGGCAGTTCCAGGGTCAGCGTCGTGCCGCGCGAAATGCGCAGAAAGTCCACATGCATCAGGAAGCCGCGAACGGGATCGAGCTGAAAATCCTTCGGGATCACGCGCACCTTGTCGCCGTCAACGTTGATGGTTGCGACGGTGGTGAGAAAGCCGCCGGCATGCAGCTTCAAATTCAGTTCTTTGTAGTTCAGCGCGATCGGTGTGGCGGGCTTCTTGTCGCCGTAAATGACGGCTGGGACTTTACCCTCGCGGCGCACGGCACGTGCGGCCCCCTTGCCGCTCCGTTCGCGCACCTCAGCTGTGAGCTCGTAGCTATGGCTCATTGGTGCACTCCTAGGTTTAAGAAGAGAAAGAGCCGCATGGCGCGGCTCCTCGTACGTCCGGCCTCCAAGGGTGCCGGCACGTGGGCGCGCTTATAGGCGAGGCCTGCATAAAAGGCAATGCGGAGGCGGGACGGCGAGGAGGCGGCTTAGAGTATGACGGCCCCGACGCTGGCTGCCGCGATCACCACGGCCCATGCCGGCACACGTGGCACCAGAAGAGCCAGAAAGGCGCTTGTGGCGATCGCAAAGCCGTCGGGCGAGTTCACACCCGCGGTAAAGACTGGATCGTAGAGTGCGGCGGCGAGGATGCCGACCACGGCGGCGTTCACGCCGGCCAGGGCGCGGCGTGCGCCTGGTGCGTGCTGAAGCTCCCCCCAGAAGGGGAGGGCCGCGACGACGAGAAGCGCGCCTGGAAGGAAAATCGCCAACAGCGCGACGAGACCTCCGACCGCCCCGGCGAGAGGTGTTTGTGCGAGCGTGCCAAGATAGGCCGAAAAGGCAAAGAGTGGCCCAGGCAGTGCCTGCGCGGCGCCATATCCGGCGAGGAACGCATCGCGAGAGACGAGGCCCGGATCGACGACCTCCGTTTCCAGAAGAGGCAGAACGACGTGGCCGCCGCCGAAGACGAGAGCGCCGGCGTGGTAAAAATGGGCCGCAAGCCCAATGCCGGTCGGGCTCCCACGCAGCATGAATGCCACGAGAAGCAGGAGGACGAAGAGAGCGAAGGCCGCAAGGCCGAGGCGCCGCCCGACCTTTGTGTCGATGGCGGCTTCGGCTTCGCGCGCCTCGACCGCTTTGTTCGGGATGACCAAGAGCCCGAGGAGTGCGCCCATAAGAATGGCGCCAAGCTGCGTCCACGGCGTGTGCGTGACAAGAACGAGCGCGGCGGCCCCGGCCGCCATGGCAAGGCGACGGAGATCCGGCGTCAGCTTTTGCGCCATGCCGAGGAGGGCAAGAGCCACGACGGCAACGGCCGCGGCTTTGAGGCCGGCGATCCAGCCGGATCCGATGAGCGGCGAGAGAAAGCCGAAAGCCTCGGCGAAGCCGTACATGAGGAGGGCTGAGGGCAGCGTGAAGCCGACAAAGGCGGCCAGCATACCGAGATAGCCCGCGCGCATCAGACCGATCGCCATCCCGACCTGGCTGGAGGCCGGGCCGGGGAGAAACTGGCAAAGCGCGATCAAATCGGCATAAGCCGCGTCGCTCAACCAGCCGCGCTTCTTGACGAAGGCCTCGTGATAATAGCCGAGATGCGCGACAGGTCCGCCGAACGAGGTGAGGCCGCGCACCAGAAAGACCTTGAAGACCTCGAGGGCGCTGCCCTCGATCTTGACCGTTTCGTCTTGCATCGCGCCCCCCGGATTTCGTGCCAGCGGTATCTCGTCAACATGACAGCCGCTTCAAGGCGTGCCGCGTCGTCTCGAGGGGAGCCGAACCGGCTTGACAATTTGTCGAGGGAACCACGAAGTGCGTGCGGGGTCGCGGCATTTCGCCGCTACCGATGCTTCGCCGCCATAGGCTCCCGCAATGCGCAAGTTCGGGCGGCGTGGAGACTCAGAGATGCGGAAAGTTGGGATTTTTGCGTTTGCTGTCGGGGCAGTGTCTGCCGCCACGCTGGCCGGTGCTGCGAGCATGCACGGACAGGACGGAATGCACGGTATGGAAGCCGGGCATGGTCATCGCGCAGAGACGGCTTACGGTCGTCCCGGCGATGGGGCTGCCGAAGCGCGGCAAATCGAAATCGTGCTCTCAGAAAGCGACCAGGGCATGCACTATTCGCCCGACCATCTGGCCCTCGACCGCGGGACAGAAGTGCGCTTCGTGCTGCACAATGAGGGCGCCCTGGAGCATGAGTTCGTGATTGGCACGGCCGCGACGAATGAGGCCCACGCTCAGGCTATGGGCGAAAACCCTGATATGGCGCACGCCGATCCCAACGCGGCCAGGCTTCAGCCGGGAGAGAGCACGACGCTCTCCTGGCAATTCACCGAGCCTGGGACTTTTGAATACGCCTGTCTCATCCCCGGCCACCGCGAGGCGGGGATGTACGGGAAGATCATCGTGAAGTGATCGGAATATCCGGCAACACGTGACCCTGGACTTCGCGGATGCGAAGTCGCGGGCCTAGTCGAAGAGACTGGAGACAGATTTTTCCAGGGCGGTGCGCGAGATCGCCTCGCCGAGAAGGGCCGCGATCGAAACCACGCGAACATTGTGCGCGCTGGTGACGGCCGCCGTCGGCTCGATGGAATCAGTAATCACGAGTTCGGTCAGCCGCGAGGCCGTGATGCGGGCGACGGCTCCGCCCGAAAGAACGCCGTGGGTGATATAGGCGGTGACGGACGTGGCGCCCTTGGCGAGCAGCGCGTCGGCGGCGTTGCACAGCGTGCCGCCGGAATCGACGATGTCGTCGACGAGAAGGCAGTCACGGCCGGCGACTTCGCCGATGATGTTCATCACTTCCGATTCGCCCGGACGCTCACGGCGTTTGTCGACGATGGCGAGCGGCGCATCGATGCGTTTGGCGATGGCGCGTGCGCGCACCACGCCGCCGACGTCGGGCGATACGACCATGACATTGCCGAGTTCGTAATGCTCTTTCACGTCGCGTGTGAACACCGGCGCCGCATAGAGATTGTCCGTCGGGATGTCGAAGAAGCCCTGGATCTGACCGGCGTGCAGGTCGAGCGTGAGGACGCGATCCGCGCCGGCTTCAGTAATGAGATTGGCGACGAGTTTGGCGGAGATCGGCGTGCGGGCCGCCGGCTTTCGGTCCTGGCGGGCATAGCCATAATAGGGGATCACCGCCGTAATGCGCCGCGCCGAAGCCCGTCGGAGCGCGTCGATAATGATCAACAGCTCCATCAGATTGTCGTTGGCGGGAAAGCTCGTCGACTGGATGGCGAAGACGTCTTCGCCGCGCACGTTTTCCTGGATCTCTACGAAGATCTCTTGGTCGGCGAACCGTCTTACGGCACATTTCGCCAGTTCCACATCGAGATAGGAACTGATCTGCTGCGCAAGACTCCGGTTGGAATTGCCGGCGACGATTTTCATCGGCTGGAAGCCCTCTCAAACATTCAGGCGGCTCCCCGGAGTGGCGAGCTGCAAAGGAAGCGCCTTTCGGCGCGGTCGCCCTGCACGGCGGCAAGGCTGGCGTATAGCGAACTGTGTGCGCTGATCAACCGGACGCAAGCCAGGATGTCAGTTTGTCGAGTGTTTCCTGCGAGACGAGCGCCAGCGTCTTGTCGTCGACGGCCGACCACGGATCGCTTGCCTTGCGCTCGATCATGATCTTTCCGGCAATCCGATGCACGCGCTTCAACTCGGGCGACAGCACATCCCAGACATAGACGACGAGTGTTCCGTCATCTTCGGCGACGGCCGAGAGATAACCCTTCATCGTGTAACTGGCGGTCGCGTCCTGAAAGTTGGCCAAAGCGATCCCGCGACTCGTCGCGCCGCGTGCCACTTCAACGGCAAGTGCGTCTGCGATTTTCTGGGGCGGCCCGGTCAATGGTGCGAAAGCAACGCGTGCGTCTGTCGTCACCTTGCTTGAACTGGACACAGTAGCACCCGGCCCGCCCGTCTTGAGGGCGGGGTTGCACGCGGCCAGAGGGATGAGCGCGAAAAACGCCAGAAGCGGAGACAGTCGCATAATCAAGCCTTTTCAGAAGGGCCTCATACCGGCTGACCGTGCCGACGTCCACCAGCTAACGCCGCCCGTCCCCTGCGTCTATGCATGGCAGACAGACGCACCTCGTGCTTTCTGCCTATGCCAGGACAATTGCTGAGAGCAGGCGTCCATAATCCTTTTCGCCGCGATGGGTCGCACGACGATAGGAAAAGAAGCGGTCTTCATCCGCATAGGTGCAGAGATCGAGGTTGTGCGCCTCAATACCCGCCCCTCGCAGGCGCTTCACGATGTAACCCGGGAGGTCGAACATCGCGTGGCCTGTCCGCTCGGACGCAGAGAAGAATGTCTTGTTCTCAGCGTCTGCAGATAAAAAGCGGTCCATGAAATCCTCGCCGACCTCGTAGTTCTTGCCGGAGATGGTGGGCCCCAAAACGGCGACAATCGAGGATTGCTCGGCGCCGAGTTGCGCCATGGCGTCGATGGTGGCTTCGAGAACGCCGGAAAATGCGCCCTTCCATCCGGCGTGCGCCGCGCCGATCACGCCGGCCTTCGCGTCGGCGAAAAGAACGGGTCCGCAATCGGCGGTGCCGATGCCGAGAAGGATCCCGCGCCGGTCCGTCACCAGCGCGTCGCAACGCGGGCCCTCACCGGGCGCCCAGACCTCGTGGACCACGGTCGCATCGCTGCTGTGGATCTGATGGGGCGTGGCGAGGAGCTCCGGCGCGACCTCCAGATGGCGGCAGGCCCGCGCGCGATTTTCCAGGATATGCAGACGATCATCCGAGGAGCCGAGCCCGGTGTTGAGGCTCGCATAGATACCCTCTGAGACGCCGCCCTCCCGCGTGAAGAAGGCGTGACGGATATTTGGGAAGGCGAGGGCATCAGCCTGGATCGGTGTCGGAGACATTCTTCTCTCAAAATCGTGGAATGGCTGGTCGAGATCGAATCATGCGGGAGCATCCCCCACAACGAAATAATGAGACTGTCGAACCCGTGGTCGTTGCCTCCCATGGTCTTCAGCTCGGCGGTTGCCTTGCGCCGGCTGTGGCAACGGGCAACGAGAGTTCGATGCGGCCCGCTTTGGCGAAAGTGAGCGTGACCGGGATTCGTTCATGTTGTGCGAGGGGCTTCGCAAGCCCGCAGAAGACGAGATGATCGCCGCCCGGCCTGAGCCTGATCGTGCGGCCGGGCGGAATGCTGATGCTTCTGATCCGGCGTGTCTCGAGGGCACCGTCTTCATTGAAGCGCGTCTGCCGCAGCTCGCCCCGTTCGGCAAAAGGCGTCTCCACATAAAGAAGGCGCTCCGGCTGCAGACCTGTGTTGGTGATGACGAGGTAGGCGGCGGTATCCAGCGCCGGTCCCGCCGTCGCCCGCACGAAGCCCGAATGAATGCGCACGGTTCCGCCCGAGGCTTCGCCCGGCTGCTGAACACGCGCTGCCGCCGGCTCTGCCGAAGCGGCGATCAGCAAGGCAAAGGCGCCAAACAGGATTTGCCGGAGATGCATGGTCGCAGCGTGCCCCACGCCTACTTCGACACTTCAGGAGGCCGCGTGGCTCCGATCTTGGCCGTCGGCAAAGAGATCTCGACTTGTCCTGCGCGTGCGAAAGTGAGCGTCACCGGAACGGAGTTTCCCGCGGTCAAGGCGGTCTCGAGGCCCATGAACATCACGTGGTTGCCGCCGGGCTCGAGCGTCACGCTCTCGCCCGGCTGGATCTCGAGCCCCTCGGTCATCTCCCGCATTTTCATGACGCCATCCTGCATGCTCATGGCATGGACGAGGCTTTCCTTTGCGAAGGGAGCGGAGACGGAGACGAGCCGATCTGGTTGCGAACCCTCATTCGAGATCGTGAGATAGCCGCCGGCCGACGGTGCGCCCGGTGGCGTCGCCCGGGTCCATGCATGGCTGATCGTCAGGTCGCCGACCTCGATTGGTCCCGCCCCTTGAGCGAAGGCGCTTCCCCCGGCGGCGATGAGCCCGGCTGCGAGCAATGAACGAAGAGAGCGAGAGAACGGCATCATCTGTCCTTCCTGTCGGGATGAGGCGTGTCCGCGCCGAAAAGAATGGTGGTCGTGCGGGCAACCGTCAGGGGCTGTCTGCACGCGCCCATCTGAAATCTACGAAGCGGCAAAGGGTGCCGGCACGAGCCCTGGCTTGACGATCGCCAGGACCTTGAAGAGCTCTCCCATTTCCTCCGGGCCGGCGAGGCGGGTCACTTCATTGCGAAGTGCCTCCTGCTCCTCTTCGCTGCGCCCGAATCCGAGACGTCCTGCGCGTTCTACGAGCCCGAGATGCAAGAGAAACTCGCCCTGGTGCATGGGGCCGTAGACATCGGCTCCGGCCGCGAACGCGGCGTCGGACAGCGCCGAAAAATCGACGTGCGCCGTCAGATCCACCTCGCCGGGCCGTTTCAACGGATCGGCGAATTCGTGCCGGGCCACGGCCTGGAGCGTATCCCCGAAGCCCGGCTCGCCATGGCCGTAGTCGATGATGAGAGCGCCGCCGCCGTCGCTTGCAAAGCGCTCCGCCAACTCGGCCACGATCGGGGCTGCAGCTGGCCGCTCTTCCCAGACATCGCCGTCCTGCGGTTCGAACGGGACATTCTCCGGGCGCCCCGGTCCGAAGCCGAAAGTGAGCTCACCGTCGGCATCGAGGCCGAGCATGCGCTCCTCCCAGCTTCCCCGCCTGAAGACGAACTGACGGATCGGCAGCGCATCGAAGAACTCGTTGGCGACGACAAAAAGCGGACCTTGCGGCAGCGTCTGAAGGCTTTCATGCCACTCCTTGCGGCCGGCAAAGGACGCAAGCGCCGTTTCCTGTGCCTTCGCAAGGACCGGGCTCGTCTCCACGAGATGCACGGACAACTCGCTGCAGAAGTTTGGTTTGAGACGCACGACCCGCAGGATGTCGCTCATCAAGGTGCCACGGCCGGGCCCAAGCTCGACGAGATTGATGGGCTGCGGACAGCCCGCCTGTTGCCAGAGATCGATGACCCAGGCCCCGATGATCTCCCCGAACATCTGGCTGACTTCAGGGGCCGTGATGAAATCGCCCCTCGCGCCGAACGGATCGCGGGTGACGTAGTAGCCGTGTTCGGGATGGCCGAGGCAATGGCCCATCCAGCTTGCAAGCGTCATCGGTCCGTTGGTGCGGATGATGTCTTTCAGCGCATCTGAAAGTGTCCCCGTCACACCCCGTCCTCCGTCGCCTGTGGGCCCCGCCGCCATGCGTAGATGACTGCTCCGGCACCGATCAGGATCATGGGAAGCGACAAGATCATGCCCATTGTGAGGAACGCCGCGATGAAACCGAGTTGCGGGTCAGGCTGGCGGAAGAACTCGACGAAGATGCGGAACGCTCCATAAAAGATGAGGAAAACGCCGCTCGTCAGGCCGGGATGGCGCAGGCTCCTGAAATGATGCGTCAGGAGCCGCAGAATGAGGAACAGCAGGATCCCCTCCAGAGCTGCTTCGTAAAGCTGGCTTGGATGTCTCGGAACTCCGCCGCCGCCCGGAAACACCATTGCCCAGGGAACGTCCGTCGGGCGCCCGAAGAGCTCGCCGTTGATGAAATTGGCGATACGGCCGAAGAAAAGGCCGAAGGGGACAGCGGTCGATACGACGTCGAAAAGCGACATCAAAGGAAGGCCGCGTTTCCAGGAAAACGCCATCATCGCCACGATCGTGCCGATCAGACCGCCGTGGAACGACATTCCACCTTCCCACAACCGAAAGAAGGCGAGTGGCTCGTTCAAGAAGTGGCCTGGCTGGTAGAAAAACGCGTATCCGAGCCGCCCGCCGAGGATGATGCCGATGGTGATCCATAAGACGAAATCGTCGAGATCCGTGGCCGTGAGAGGCGCGCGGCCTCCCTGCCAGAGGCGCGGGTTATTTGCCTGGCGCCGCGCATACCACCAGCCGAGAAGGATGCCGACAAAATAGGCGAGACCGTACCAGCGCACGGCGAGGGGGCCGATCTCCACGGCAACGGGATCGATCTTCGGAAACGGCAGGGCCACGGGAGTTCACGATGCTTCTGTTTAAAGCGCGCCGGACCCTTGCCCAGAATGGCGCTGCGGGTCAACCGGGCGCGGGCTGTGGTCGCCGCGCTCGCTCTGCCGCGACCCCACGCCCTTGTCTCTCCGCTTGCGGCGCGGCGCCGAGGTCCTATATCTCACCCTCTGTATGCCGCAGCGCCACCGAAGGAACGCCTGGCGTCAGTGCCAAACAATGCCGGAAAGGGATCCCGATGACGCAAACCTCCAATCGCCTCATGGACGAATTCGCCAAGCTGATGACGGATGCGACGGGGGTAGCGCAGGGGGTGCGGCGCGAAGCCGAAACGGCGATGCGTTCGCAGCTTGAACGCATCATGTCGGAGCTCGATCTCATCCAGCGCGAGGAGTTCGAAACCGTTCGTGACATGGCTTTGAAGGCGCGCGCGGAGAACGAAGCCTTGCAGCAGCGTGTCGCTGCTCTCGAAGCGCGGCTTGCCGGCGATGAAGCACGGCTTGCGGCCGACGAGGAAGGGCCTCTCGCCGACTGACATTTCTCTTCCGTGCGACAACGGCCCCGGCGTCGAGTTCGGCGTCGGGCGATCGGTCGTGGAAAAGCCGTCTCCGACCGAGCTGCGGGTTTTGCGGCACGCCTTCGTTCCTATACTTGGAAACGGAAGAGATTCGTGGCGTCATCAAATCGACACGCCCACACCTAAGGCTAAAGAACTGAAGGAGCTGCTGATTCTCATCGCGTCCCATCACTTTCCGATGCCTTGCAACCTCCCAAGATGCGAGGGCCAATTATGAGCCTGCTCGATTTTCAGACCGCTGCCGCCGGAAATCTTGTCGACCTGGTGGAGCAGATCGCCACCTACCACGATTGGAGCTTTGACCGGTCCGGCGAGGACGAAATTACCGTTTCGATCGCCGGCAGCTTCTGCGACTACAATATTTCTCTGTCATGGATGGAAGAATTGGAGGCGATGCATCTTGCTGCCGCCTTCGATTTTCGTGTCAGTGAGCGCCGCAAGACCGAGATCATGCGTCTTCTGGCGCTGGTGAACGAGCAATTGTGGATCGGCCATTTCGATCTCTGGCAGGCTGAAGGCGTCATCATGTATCGGAGCGCATTGCTTCTGTCAGACGGGGCCGAGGTCAACACCGGTCAGCTTGAGGGAATTCTCTCGGCTGCGGTGGAGGCTTGCGAGCGCTACTATCAGGCCTTCCAGTTTGTCATCTGGGCCGGGAAATCTCCCGAGGAGGCTCTCGGTTCGGTTCTTTTCGAGACGCTCGGAGAGGCATAGACGATGACCGCCGAAGCGGCTCTTTCTGAAACCGGGCCCGTTCTCCTGATCGGAGCCGGGCGAATGGGCGGCGCGATGCTGGAGGCGTGGCTTTCCGCCGGGCTTCCGCCGGAAAGGACGATCGTCCGCGATCCGGGGCTTTCGCCTGAGAGAGCGCATGAGCTCGGCTCCCGGGGCGTCGGCATTTCGAACGGCGCTGACGAGGCCGACAGCGCACCCCGTGTCCTGGTCCTTGCCGTCAAGCCGCAGCAGATGGACAACGTCCTGCCGGAAGCGGCGCTCTACGCAGGCGAAGAGACGCTGATTATCTCGGTTGCGGCCGGGATCGGGCTCGCCCGCTTGGCGAAAGCGTTTGAGGCATCCTCGCGCATCGTGCGGATTATGCCCAACACCCCGGCGCAGGTTGGGGCCGGCATGGCCGTGGCGGTCGGCAACGATGCCGTGACGGAGCAGGACCGCACTCTGGTCGATGCCCTGATGCGTCCGACCGGGGAGATCGCCTGGATCGACGATGAAGGGCTGATCGATGCGGTGACGGCAGTGTCGGGCTCGGGGCCCGCTTACGTCTTCCATCTCGTCGAGGCGATGGCCGCAGCCGGTGAAGCCGCCGGGCTGCCAGCGGAGCTTTCCATGCAGCTTGCGCGCCAGACAGTCGTCGGAGGCGGAGCGCTTCTCGCCGGAAATCCCCTCGCTGCGGAGGAGTTGCGCCGAAACGTGACGTCTCCGGGCGGCACCACCCAGGCGGCGCTCGATGTGCTGATGGCCGAGCATGGTCTGGTCGATTTGATACGCGAGGCGGTTGCTGCGGCCAAACGGCGTTCGATCGAGCTCGGCTGAGTGCGGCCTGCGGCATTGTGGCGGGGTCTTGCCCCATGAGAGCGGCCTCTATCTAAAAGAGCGCCTCGCCATATTGAGGGCAGAAGGGAATTGACCACGATGGCCACTGCCAAAACCCGCGACAAGATCATCGACGCTTTGCTCGACCTCGTGGCCGAGCGCGACTGGGATGACGTGACGCTTGCCGACATCGCCGATGCGGCGGGCGTGACCTTGCAGCAATTGCGCGAAACCTACGACGGTCGGGGCGACATCGTCGGGGATTTTTGCCGGCGGACCGATCGGGCCGTTCTTTCCAATCTCGATCCGGACATGGCATTCGAAAGCCGCCGCGAAAGGCTCTTCGACGTGCTGTTCTCGCGCTTTGAAGCTTTGGGCCCGCATAAGCATGCCATTTCGGGTCTTGCCCATTCGGCGAGGCGAGACCCGCTTCTGGCCGCGGAGCTGAACCGCCACCTTGTCACGTCGATGGCGTGGATGATGACGGCGGCCGGTATTTCATCTGGCGGACCGGGCGGGCTGGTTCGGGCGCAGGGCCTGGCTTTTCTGTGGAGCCGGGTGACGCGCACGTGGCTCAGCGACGATGACCCGGGTCTTGCGCGCACGATGTCGGCGCTCGATCGTGAACTCCGCAAGGGCGAACGGGCGGTGATGCGGCTCGACCGGCTGGCGCGCTTCCTGCCGCGGCCGCCCGGAGGCCGCCGCCACACGGCGCGGCGGAGCGCGCCGGCGCCCGAAGCGGCAGCACCGTCCGATGGCGCCCAGGCCGCCGGAGCTACCGGAGCCGACGGAGTATGAGCGATCCTGTCAGCGAGACGATCGCGTTCGACGATTTCTTGAAAGTCGATATCCGTGTCGGGCGTATCGTTGAGGCAACCCCTTTTCCGGAAGCGCGCAAACCCGCCTACAAGCTTCTCATCGATTTCGGCGAGGAGGTCGGGCAGAAAAAATCCTCCGCGCAGATCACCAAGCATTATGAACCGGCCGAACTCGTCGGGCGGCAGGTTCTTGCCGTCGTGAATTTCCCGCCGCGCCAGATCGGTCCGATGCGTTCGGAAGTTTTGACGCTCGGCGTGCCTGATGCCGACGGAGAGGTCGTGCTGATTGAGCCTAACCTCGACGTGCCCCTCGGTGGGCGGCTTTTCTGAAGGCCGCTACGCCGGAATAGTCACCACAGCTCTCAGTCCTCCGAGCCGGCTGTCTTCCAGGACAATGTCTCCGCCATGGCTGCGGGCAATGTCGCGCGCGATCGCAAGCCCAAGTCCTGTTCCCCCGACATCGACATTGCGGGAATCATCCAGCCGGTAGAACGGGCGGAACACCGCTTCCTTATCCGCGTCGAGAATGCCCGGCCCATCGTCATCGATGGTGATTTCGAGGACCCCGTCACGGTGGGTAGCGCTGATCTCGATGCGGTCGGCAAATTTTGCCGCGTTTGTGAGAAGGTTGGAGATGCAACGGGCAAGAGCAGTCGGGCGTACGTGGATTTCCGGCTCGCCCGAGAAGTTCAGCACGACCGTGTCGCCGCTGCGCCGTGCGTGCTCGGCAAGGGTTTCGAGGAGATCGGGCAGCACGACGGCTTCCGTCTCTTCGCCCGCGTCCCCCTTGGCGAAGGCCAGATAATCTTCGAGCATACGGCTCATCTCTTCGACGTCGTTCTGCATCGCCTGGCTCTCTTCGCCCTCCGGCAGGAGAGCGAGTTCGAGTCGGAACCGCGTCAGGATGGTCCTGAGATCATGGCTGACGCCTGACAGCATTGTCGTGCGTTGTTCGATCTGGCGTTCGATGCGCTCGCGCATGTCGAGAAACGCCTGGCTCGCCTGCCGAACCTCCCGCGCTCCTCGGGGTTTGAAGTTCTCGACGTTGCGGCCTTTGCCGAAGCTTTCGGCCGCATAGGCGAGGGCGACGATCGGCTTGATCTGGTTGCGCAGGAACAACAGGGCGATCGCCAGCAGGATGAGGGCGCTGCCGCTCATCCAGACGAGGAAGATGTGCGAATTGGAGGCATAGGCGCGTCGACGCGGCGCGAAGACGCGCAGGACGACATCGTCGAGCCGAATGCGGATCTCGACGAGATCGGAATTGCCGACGGTGTCGATCCAGAACGGACGGCTGATCACCTGAGTGATCTGCTCCGACAGAGTGTGGTCGAGGAGAGAGAAGAACGGCTTCGGAACCGGCGGGGGCAGGGGATCCGGCGGCAAAATGGAGACGGTCAGCTGAAACGTGTCGGCCGCGAGCCGTGTGACGTCGAGATAGCCTGGCTCGTGCGGATAACGCTCGATGACCGCGATGAGAGCGGCGATGTCGCCGGTGAGCGATTGCGACAGGCGCTCGGTGACGAGCTGCCAGTGCCGCTCCATGAAGACATAGGCGACGATTGCCTGGAGAATGACGATCGGGGTGACGACGATCAGAATCGAGCGAGCAAAGAGCCCTTTCGGCATGCGCCCCATGAGACGGTCGCCGAGCCCGCCGAACGGCCGGATGCGTTTGAGCCGCCGGCGCCAGCGTCGGAGCGAACGACGCAGACCTTGGTGATTGAGGCGCGCAAGCGTGCCGCGATCAGGGAAAACGGCCGAGACTGCACGTGTAAGGAACGGCGCTCGCGGCATCAGAAATCAGTCGACCATCAACCGGTAGCCGATGCCGCGAACCGTCTGCAGATGCACCGGGTTTGATGGATCGGCTTCGATCTTGCGCCGCAATCGGTTGACCTGCACGTCGACGGTGCGCTCGCCGCTCGCATCGGAGCTGGACAACAGCTCGTGGCGGGGCACGGTTTCGCCCGGACGGCTGGAGAAGGCCGTCAGCAATTCGCGTTCGCGGTCGGTGAGACGGATCGGTTCCAGCCCGCGCTTCAGCTCACCGCGCTCGAGATGGAACGTGAAGGGGCCAAAGCGCACGAATTCGATTTCGCGCACGGGAGGCGGGCTCCCGCGTTTCAGGATATTGCTGATGCGCAGAAGAAGTTCGCGCGGCTCGAAGGGTTTGGCGAGATAATCGTCGGCACCGAGCTCGAGGCCCCGCACGCGGCTTTCGGCTTCCGAACGCGCCGTCAGCATCAGGATTGGCACGTCGTCGGTCTTGCGCAGACTTGCCACCAGATCCATGCCGTTTTCACCCGGCATCATCACATCGACGATGAGGAGATCAAAGGTCATGGCCGAGAGATGGCGTCGTGCTTCTTCGGCCGAGGCCGCGACGGTCGCGCGGTAACCGCCATTCCTCAGGAAGCGGGAGAGGAGGGAGCGGATACGGTTGTCGTCATCGATGACGAGGAGATGGGGAGCATCGTCCGGCAGTTCCGCCGGCACCGCCTGTTCGGCGAGGGTCATGCGCTGGTTCTTTCCTCAAACACCCGTCGCGCCACGTCGCTCTGTTCCGCTTCATTGACCATATTGAGCAGAAAGTCTGCGACCGTGTCGCGTGCATCGGGCCCGAGACGAGCCAATGCTCTCTCGATTCGGCGAGATTGTGGTTCGCGCAACCGGGCAGCCAGGGCCTCGCCTTCGGAGGTGGCGAAGAGCAGCCTTTCCCGCCGATCGGTCTCGCCCGGCTGCTGCTCGATGTACCCGCCCGTGATGAGCTGCTTCAGAACCCGGCCGAGGCTCTGCTTGGTGATCTTCAGCATGTCCAAGAGGTCCGCCACGCGCATACCAGGGTGGCACGTCACGAAATGCAGCACCCGATGATGGGCCCGGCCGAACTCATAGCGCGCGAGGATCGCGTCCGGATCGGAAATAAAATCTCGATATGCGAAAAAGAGCAAAGACATTAGGTCGTCGTAGCGCTCTTTGGGAAAAATCGGCGCGATCCGTTCGCGTGAGGGCGTAATTACGTCAGCCATGTTGACATATTTTCCGTCGTTGACTACGAAGGTCAAGCCGTTTGTGTATGGTTGCTGGGCAGGAGAGACGGTCCAAAAGAGCGCGCTCTTGCCGCAAACCTTACAAGATGCGCCGCCGAAAGCAATGCAAGCTCAAGGGTAGGAGAAATCAATGGCAGGCGTTCCATTCGATCAAATGCAAGGCAAAATCTGGCTCAATGGCGAGTTCGTCGACTGGGCCGATGCGAAGATTCATGTGCTGACGCATGGTCTTCACTACGGCAGCTGCGTATTCGAGGGTGAGCGCGCCTATGGAGGGGTAGTTTTCAAGAGCCTCCAGCACACGCAGCGCCTTCACGCGTCTGCCAACACCTTGGATTTCAAGCTGCCTTACTCGGTTGAGGAAATCGAGGAGGCGAAGGCCGAAGTTCTGCGGGTGAACAACTTCACCGACGCATATCTGCGGCCCTTTGCCTGGCGCGGCAGCGAAATGATGGGTGTTTCCGCCCAGAAGAACCGGATCAACGTGGCGATCGCCGCCTGGCAGTGGCCGTCTTATTTCGATCCGGAAGAGCGGCTGAAGGGCATCCGGCTCGATATCGCGAGCTATTGCCGGCCGGATCCGCGCACCGCGCCGGTCCACGCCAAGGCCGCCGGGCTTTATATGATCTGCACGATCTCCAAGCATGCCGCGGAGAGCAAGGGCTATGCCGATGCCATGATGCTCGATTGGCGCGGGCGGGTTGCCGAATGCACGGGCGCCAACATCTTCTTCGTGAAGGATGGTGTGCTGCATACGCCGGAGCCTGATTGCTTCCTCAATGGTCTCACCCGCCAGACGGTCATCGAGCTCGCAGAAGCGCGGGGTATCGAGGTCAACGTGCGGGCGATCATGCCCGAAGAGCTCGACGGTTTTTCCGAGTGCTTCATCACCGGGACGGCCGCAGAGGTGACGCCGGTCGCTGAGATCGGACCGTATCACTTCACGCCGGGCGAGATCTCGAAGACGATGTTTGAGGATTATATCGCCGCCGTGACGCCGGTTTCGGCGCCTCAGAAAGTGGCTGCCGCAGGCTGACGCCCGCGGCCATCTGGTTGAATTCGAAAAGGGCGCTGCGGCGCCCTTTTTGCTGTCTGCGGAGGGGCGAGAGCCGCATCTCGCCCCGGTCAGAGGCCTCAGGGCTTCTGCCAGCGCCCGGCTGCGGCATCGTCCGTGGCCTTCGCCCGCACCCAATCACCGTCACGATCGCCGCCACGATCGCCGGCGCGTTCTTCCTTCTTCCAGAAGGGTGCGCGGGTTTTGAGATAATCCATCATGAAGGACGCGGCCTCGAACGCGGCCTGGCGATGGCTCGAGGCGGCAGCCACGAGGACGATCGGGTCGCCGGGCACGATGCGGCCATGACGATGAATGGCTGTGAGCCCGCTCAAAGGCCATCGCGCGGCGGCTTCTTCGGCGATGCGGCCGATTTCGGCCTCAGCCATGCCGGGATAGTGCTCCAGCGTGAGCGCGGCGAGCGTGCCGCCTTCATCGCGGCAATAGCCGGTGAAGGTGACGAGCGCGCCGACATCACTGCGCCCCTCGGTCAGCTGCTTACTTTCTTCTTCGGCATCAAAGGGTTGCGGCTGGATCCGGATTCTAATTGTGCAGGACATGAATCACTTTCTCAGCCTTCGCCGCACTCCCGCAGATCGTGCGGTGACTGCAAGAATGGCGGCATCAGCCGCCGGTCATCGGCGGGAAGAAAGCCACTTCTTTGGCGCCTGCGAGTGCTGCGTCATGCTCCACATGCTCGTGATCGATCGCGGCGCGGATGATGTCCGGCTCGGCGAACGCGGCCGCATAGCCTTCATCCTTGTTGGCGAGCCAGCTGATCAAATCGCCGACCGTCGTGACGTCGCCCGGCACGTCGAGACTCTCTCCAGGGCGTCCGATGCGCTCACGCACCCAAGCGAAATAGCGCAGTTCGAGGCTCATTCGTCCACCAGATGCTTCAGGCCTGCGCGGAAATAATCATAGCCGGTGTAGAGCGTCACGATCGCCGCAAGCCAGAAGAAGGCGAGGCCGAGATCGATGATGATGCCGCTCTTGGCGCCCTGGATTGCCGGCGCGATCAAAAGCGCGGCGATCGCGAAGAGCTGCATCGTCGTCTTCCATTTCGCGAGCTTGGTGACCGGCACGCTCACGCGCAATTCCGCCAGGAACTCGCGCAGTCCGGAGACGAGGATTTCGCGCATCAGGATGATGATCGCCGCCCAGATCGTCCAGCCGGCGAGCATTCCGTCCGCCACCAGAATAAGGATCGCCACGGCGACGAGAAGCTTGTCGGCGATCGGGTCGAGCATTCGGCCGAGGGCCGATTGCTGTTCCCAGATCCGAGCGAGATAGCCGTCGAAATAGTCGGTGACGGATGCCGCCACGAAAATGACGAAGGCGATCCAGGGACCGATCTCGGGGATGAAGAAGGCACCAAGCAGCGGTGCCGCCGCGATCCGACCGTAGGTCAGGACGTTCGGTATCGTGAAAGCCTGGATGTGCGGGGTGCGGGCCGCGTTCTGTGCTTCCATGGTCATGCCTCAGCTTGTTCCTTGCCCGCTCGCAGTGTCAACGGTCTCAATAGCAGTGCCTGACAAAACTTTTGTAATTGTCACGCTGATTGTTAGCCAAGACCGGTGCCATTTTGTCTCAGCCGCCGTGTTCGTGGAAATGGTCGTAAATGATTTCCGCCATTTGCTCGGAGATTCCCTCCACATCCATCAGGTCTTCCACGCCGGCGCGGCTGACGGCGCGGGCCGTGCCGAAATGCCGGAGAAGCGCACGTTTCCGCGAAGGACCGATCCCCGAAATCTCGTCGAGAGGATTGGCGGTCATGGCCTTTTTTCGGCGGGCACGGTGCGAACCGATGGCAAAACGGTGCGCCTCGTCGCGCAGACGCTGAATGAAATAGAGCACTGGGTCACGGTGGGGGAGCATAAAGGGGGCTTTCCCCGCCATGAAAAAGGTCTCGCGCCCCGCTTCGCGGTCGCGGCCCTTGGCGATGCTGACCACCGGTTGATCTTCGATCCCGAGCTCTTTGAGAACGGTTAGAGTGGCGGAAAGCTGCCCCTTGCCGCCGTCGATGACGATGAGATCTGGCCAGGCGGGGATCGCATCGTTCTGGGGTTCGCCAGCCTCCGCAGCTGCTTCGCCCTCCGGATTGCGCGGACCGGCCTCCTTGAGAAGCCGTGAAAAGCGGCGGGTGAGAACCTCGCGCATCATGCCGAAATCGTCGCCGGGTGTGATCTCTTCGGAGCGGATGTTGAACTTGCGATAATGCGGTTTGGAAAAGCCCTCGGGGCCGGCGACGATCATCCCGCCGACGGCATTCGTGCCCTGGATGTGGCTGTTGTCGTAGACCTCGACGCGCCTCGGAGGAGAGGGGAGGCCAAACGCCTCTCCGAGCCCCTGCAGCAGGCGAGCCTGGCTGGAGGTTTCCGCCAGCCGCCGCCCCAACGCTTCGCGCGCATTTGTGAGCGCATGCTCGACGAGCTCGCGTTTCTCTCCTCGCTGCGGAACATGGACCTGGATGCGATGCCCCGCGCGTTCGCTGAGCGCCTCGGAAAGCAGCGTGCGTTCCTCGAACTCTTCGGAGGCGAGAACGAGTTTCGGGACCGGCTTGTCGTCATAGAACTGCGCCAGAAAAGCCTGCAGAATCTGAGCCGCATCCATCGTCTTGTCGGCTTTGGGAAAATAGGCGCGATTGCCCCAATTCTGCCCGGTGCGGAAGAAGAACACCTGAACGCAGGCCATGCCGCCCTCCTGATGGATGGCGAAGACATCGGCCTCTTCGACGCTCTGCGGGTTGACGCCCTGGTGGGACTGGACATGCGACAGCGCCGCCAGCCGGTCACGGTAAACTGCCGCCTGCTCGAAATCGAAGCGAGACGAGGCGGCCTCCATTTCCTGGGCGAGCTCCGTGCGCACGGCCTGACTTCGGCCGGACAGGAAGGCGCGGGCCTCCTCGACGAGCTTCGCATAATCCTCGACCGAGATCTCCCCGGTGCAGGGGGCCGAACAGCGCTTGATTTGATAAAGGAGGCAGGGGCGGGTTCGGCTCTCGTAGACGGAATCGGAGCAGGAGCGAATGAGAAACGCCTTCTGCAAGGCATTGATCGTGCGCCCGACCGCGCCGGCCGAGGCAAAAGGCCCATAATAGTCGCCGGCGCGTTTGCGCGCCCCGCGATGCTTGACGATCATCGGCGCCTCATGATCGCCGGTGATCAGGATGTAGGGGAACGACTTGTCGTCCCGCAGGAGAACGTTAAAGCGCGGCCGCAAACGCTTGATGAGATTCGCTTCCAGGAGAAGCGCCTCGGTTTCCGTGCGGGTGCGCACGAAATCCATCGCCGCCGTGGCGCGGATCATGCGGGCGATGCGGTTGTTCTGGCCGCCGAGCCGCGTGTACGAGACGACGCGCTTCTTGAGGCTGCGCGCCTTGCCGACATAGAGCACCTGACCGTGCTCGTTGATCATGCGGTAGACGCCGGGTGCGTTGGGCAGGGTTTTGACGGCAGCCGCAATCACGTCCGCACCGGGCTCGGCCCGGGGCAGCTCCTCAAACGCAATACCGGAAACCGGCTCTGCCGCAGGTGCACGAGGCGCGTCGGAGGCCGTGGCGGCGTCTTCGGATGAGACGGAATCGGCCGGGTCCGCTGTCTGTGCGACCTCGGGCTCCCGACCGTTGCTGATATCCTCACTCATATGTCGTCCAAGATAGGCGCTCGTCAGCGTTTGGGCACCCGCCTCACGCCCTTTCGCTCTTGCTCCCGCCCTCGATATGCCCGCCGAACTCAGCCCGGAGAGCCGAAAGCAGCTTGTCGGAAAAAGTGCTTTCGCGTCTGGAACGGTAGCGCGCGAAGAGGGCCGAGGCGATGGTGGCAGCCGACACCTCTTCCTCGACGGCGGCCTCCAATGTCCAGCGGGCCTCGCCGGAATCGGCGACATGTCCACGGAACGATTCAAGCGCCTGGTCCTTGGCGAGCGCTGAGGCCGAAAGATCGAGGAGCCATGAGCGGATCACCGAACCCCGGCGCCACACCTCGGCAATGTCCGCGCAATCGAGCTCGAAACGCTCGTCTTCCGGGCGTGCAGCTGTCCCGGCATTGCGCAGGATATCGAAGCCTTCCGCGTAAGCCTGCATCAGCCCGTATTCGATGCCGTTGTGGATCATCTTGACGAAATGGCCGGAGCCGGCTGGCCCGCAATGCATGTAACCCTGGGCGGGCCGACGATCGCGCCCGTCCCGGCCGGGTGTCTCCGGGAGATCGCCGATGCCGGGTGCGAGGGCCGCGAAGATCGGATCGAGGCGCGTAACCTCTGCTTCCGGACCGCCGATCATCATGCAGAAGCCTTCGCGCTCTCCCCAGATGCCTCCGGAAACACCGACGTCGAGATAGGCGATGCCCTTCGGCTCCAAAAAGGCGCGTCGTGCCACGTCGTCCTTATAATACGAGTTTCCGCCATCGATGATGCAGTCGCCAGGGGAGAGGATATCGGCAAGCGCGCGGATCGTGCTTTCCGTCGCCTCGCCATGCGGGAGCATGACCCAGACCGCGCGGGGCGGTGTGAGTTGGGTGACGTCCTTCAGATCCGCGAGCGGGCGCGCGCCCTCGCTGGCGAGCGCATCGATCGCACTTTGGTTGCGGTCGAAGACGAAGGGTGTGTGACCGGATGCCATCAGGCGTCGGGAGAGGCCGGCGCCCATGCGGCCGAGCCCAATCATCGCTATGTCCATCGAGTTCTCCTGTTGCCGCGGGGAGGGCGGCTGTTCACGTGAGATGCTGTCCGCTGTCCAGGGCAATGAACTGACCCGTCAAAGAGCGGGTCTGCCACAAATAGCGGATGGTACGGCCGAAATCGGCGAGGTCCACGGAACGCCCGAGAAGCGTTTCCTGTGCGATTTCGCGCTCGAACCCCGCCTCGCCATCATGCGGATTGGGCAAAGTGGGCCCGGGGCCGATCGCGTTCACTCGGACATCTGGGGCGAGCGCCTGGGCAAGCGTCTGCGTCGCCGTCCACAGCGCGGATTTGGAAATCGTATAGGAGACGAATTCGGCGTCCGGCTTCAAAACCCGTTGGTCGACGATGTTGACGACGAGGCCTTCGACGCCCGGCGGCAAGAGCCTGGCGAAATCGCGCGTGAGGAAGATGGGCGCTCGCAGATTGATCGCGAGCTGTTTGTCCCAGATCTCCGCGTTCACGCTCTCTGCCGCGTCATCCCAAAAGACGGAGGCATTGTTGACGAGGAGCGTGACCGGCCCGAGGGCGCCGGTGACGCTGGGAAGGAGCCCTTCCACAGCCTCGATGTCGGCGAGATCCGCCGCGAACACGGCTGCCTCTCCGCCGGCATCGCGAATGCCCTGAGCGACGTCCTCCGCCTCGTTCTTGGAGGTGTTGCAGTGAATGGCGACCCGCCATCCGCGCAGCGCCAGATCTTCCGCGATCGCGCGGCCGATGCGTCGTCCTCCGCCGGTGACGAGTGCGGTGCGCTGCGATGGATCTGAAGATGGACGAGCGGACATGGCTCAGGCGCCTGGAAGGGCGACGGCGCCCCAGATGAGGCCACCGTAAAAGAGGACGAGGATGAACCCGCCCAGGCGGCCGATCGGCCAACGCATGCCAAGGAACGGGACCAGGACGAGCGCGGCCGCAACCATCGCCCAGAATTCATAGTGCAGGAAGTCGGGCGGCACGACCAAAGGTACGGCACTTGCGGTAACGCCGAGGATGAAGAGGATATTGAAGATGTTGGAGCCGATGGCGTTGCCGAGGGTCATGTCGGAATGACCGCGCCAGGCGGACATGACCCCGGCGGCGAGTTCCGGCAGCGAGGTGCCGACGGCGACCACCGTGACGCCGATGACAGTCTCCGAAAGGCCCAGCATCTCCGCGAGCCCGATGGCTCCCTCGACGACGAAGTCCGCCGCGAAAGGCAGAACGACGAGGCCGCCGATGGCCATCAGTGCGGCGAGGGCTGGCGAAAGGTTGGTGCGGAGCTCTTCGATCTCCTCCTGCTGGCGCCGGGAATCGCGGGTCACGAGGATCTGGGCGACGAAAAAGGCGATAAAGCAAAGAAGGAGAATTCCGCCGTCGAGCCGGCTCAAAGTCCCGTCCCAGCACAATGCGATGAGGAGAACGGTGGCTGCGACCATGACGGAAAAGTTCCGCTTGAGCCCGGTCGCGTTCACGGCCGTCGCGAAGATCAGGGAAGGAAGACCGAGACACAAGAGGATGTTGGCGATGTTGGAGCCCACCACATTGCCGATGGCAATGCCGCCCGACCCGGCAAAACCGGCCTTCAAAGACACCACCAATTCCGGGGCCGAGGTGCCGAGTGCGATGATGGTGAGGCCGACGACGAGGGGCGGTATGCGGAACCGCTCAGCCAAAGAGACACTGCCTCTCACCAGGATGTCGGCGGCGATCATGAGGAAGATGAGGCCGGCGATGAGGGTGAGGAGGCTCGACATGGGCGGCGGGATCCGATCCGTTGGGCTGCAGCGCCCCATATAGGCGGGTATTCGCCGGTCAACAGCCCCGTTGTCGTGCGCGACGCGGCGGCCGTCAGGTCGAGGAAAGCTTCTGACGAGCCTCCAGGAAGCGCCGAATACGGCGTTGTTTCGCCGCCGCAATTTCATGCGCATAGCGCGCGCCCAGCACTCCACCCGTCCAATGACGACGGAAAATGAAGTACTTAGCGAATTGCATCGGGTACTCGGTGAGAAGCCTGAGCCTCAAAACGAGGGGCGATCGTCGCCCGGCCTTCTCGATCGTCTGGAGATCGGAATAGCCATCGAGCTTGGCGCGAATATGCGCGAACGAGCGGAACGAGAAATGCCACACGGCCCCCGGCACGAGGCCCGACGGCAGACCATGGTCGACGACGCGATCGTCGGTCAGGCTCGGCGAATATCGCGCGACGCGCCTGTCGTAGAGGCGAACCGGGCTGACGAAGTCGGCAAAAAGCCGCGGATGGTGATGGCGCGGATAAATCGTGACGATGCGGATGCGATAAAGGCTGAGCGGAGGTTCGCCATCGGCGAACAAGGCGCTGATGCCGCCGACGACTTCCGGCTGAGGAACCTCGTCGGCGTCGAGGTTGAGAAGCCAATCGTAGCGGCATTGCTCTTCTGCGAAACGCTTCTGGGGGCCGAAACCCTGCCAGTCGTGATGCACGACGCGCGCGCCGAGGCGTCGCGCCAGCTCCTGCGTGCCGTCGGTGGAGCCGGAATCGACGACGACGATGTCGTCGGTCAGGCCGCGGACGGCCGCGAGCGTCTCGCCGAGGCGGTCGGCTTCGTTGCGGGTGATGATGAAAATGGAGAGAGGAACGGTCACTTGCGGCTTGTGCGAATTGTCACAGATTGAGGTGGAAGAGGCTCTATTGCAGGGAATCACCGGCGTAGGTGTGGCAGCTGAGACACGTTAACTCTTGATCACGGAATTGTTCAGGTTTCACCCTTTTTTCGGCCGGCGGTGATCACAATCTAAGGCTAGCTCCGAACGAACGCCGGCTGTAAGATTTCATCGGAACGTCTTCCGGCCTCAAGCGTTAAGGTTGTCGGAGAAGTGGAGGTTATCGTGCGCACACCACTGGTTCTCGCTGCTGCTTTCGGTCTGGTGGCATCGTCTGCGCTGGCTGCCGATCTGCCGGCGCCCGAAACCTATACCTCTGTGCCTCCGATGGTCACCTCGACCGGTCCGAACGATTGGTCCGGCTTTTATCTCGGCGCCATGCTCGGCTATTCCACGGGCGAGAGCGATACGAGCGGCGGCAACGTCGACGTCGACGGTGTCGATGGTGGGATTTATGCCGGCTATCAGCGCCAGTTCGATCAGTTCGTGGTCGGCGTGGAAGCGGATGCGCTCGCCTCTGGCCTCGACGGCAACGACAACGGCATCTCTGTCGAGCAGAACTGGAGCGGCTCACTGCGCAGTCGCGCAGGCATCGCGCTCGATCGCTTCCTTCTCTACACGACGGGTGGTGTCGCCCTGAGCGACGTCAAGGCGAAGTCCGGTGGCGTGAGCGACAGCGATACGCGCGTCGGTTGGACACTCGGTGCAGGTGCTGAAGCCGCGATCACCAAAAATCTGACGGCGGGTGTCGAGTACCGCTACACGGATTACGAGGACAAGACCTTCAGCCTTACGGGGCCGACCCCGGTCGATCTCGATACGCATTCGGTCCGCGCCCGCGTCGGCTACAAGTTCTAGGGCCTCTTGGGCGCGGGGCCTGCGTCCCAGACCAAAAGATACGCGATGAATGTAAGCCCGGCCTCAGGTCGGGCTTTTTTGTGGCTGTTTGCCGTGCTCGTAGATGACGGGCCAGTCGGCCGGCAAACGGCCCCGGCATTCCTCTTCGGCGGCATAGCGGTCGAGCCGGAAGGCATAGTCCAGGAAGGTGAAATCGGCTTGCGTGCCGCAATCGCCGACGCCGCGTCCAAGCGTGGTCGCTGAAAGGTGGTCGCCTTTAAGCTCGACATTGAACAAGAGATCGGTCCCGCTCCAGCCATAGGCCTCCGACCATTGCGGGAAATAGAGTGTCTGAAGGCCGCCGATCTCTCCGGTCTCGCGCAGATAGATCCGATAGGTGACATTGTAGGCGGCGACGACGCAGGGAATGGCGTAGACGATGGCCGTATCGCTGACCCGCGAGATGAGCGGCGGAATATCCCGCATCAGCTCGCTGTCGAGCGCTTCGCACGCGCTGGATTGTTGGTGTCGTTCGAGAACGACCGCCGGGATGGCGGAGGCTTCGATCGACAAGGTCTCGATATCCGTCGCCGTCTGTGCGTCCACCGCGTCCTGATCGGGGGCGGACGCGAGGCGCTCTTCCCCCACGATACCCATTTGTTCCTCTGCCCACAGCAAGGAGGCGGAGAGGCCCGAAAGAGAGAAAAGCTGGCGGCGCGGTTCGCCGGTGACGTCGATATATTCCACGATGAGCTGCGTTCCGTCCTCCAGGGCGCCGATCAAAGCGGCCCGCAGACGATCGTTGCCGCGGACGAAACTCCGTCCGGCCTCGCCGGTAAAACTCCAGTCCGATCGAGCCTGCAACACAGTCTTGTCGCCGTCGATCAAAAGGGTCAGAGGGCGGTTGGGATCAGGCAGCGGGTCGGAGAAGTCGAAGCGAATGTACCAGCCGGCGGCCCCTTCGCTTCGATCAAGGGCGAATTGCGTGGAGGGCCCCTTCACTTGGGCGCTGCAACCGGCGTCAGGGGAACAGGTCACCGACCAATCGCGAAAACTGTTCGTCTCCTGCGCGAGAGCGGGAGAAACGACGAGCAGGGGGAGGGCGAGAAGGCTGAGGCCGCGCATACACCACCTCCAGCGGCCTCATTGGCCCCGGGTTGGACGTCAGACAAGCAGATACCGCCCAAATGGTCGGCCGCAGACGTGACTTATCGCATCGTCCTGCAATCGGCGTCATAGACCCGCCAGGGGTCGAGGCCGAGAACGCAGAAATCGATGCCGCGGCCGAGCGAGGCAAAGCCCATATTCTCTTGAACGATGTAATAGACCGGGCGCACGGTTCCGTCGCTCATGAGCGCGCGCGCCTCGCAACGGTCGTTCATGATCCGGCCCGGAGCCGTGCCATCCGTGTAACGCAGGCGGGGCTCGACGACGCTGTCGATCAAAAGACCGCGATGCCAGGTGTTTTTCTCCGCCCAGGCGAAGCGTTCGACGATCCGATTGAGAACGCCCGGCTCATCGCAGCTCGTCGGCTGTGCGGGTGCCACGGCATAAACCCCCGCATCGTAGCCACGCGCGAGATCGGCGGCGTAGGCCTGCGGCTGAGCGAGACATGCCGCGAGGACGGCTCCAAGACCCAAAACCAGCCTATTCATGCGCATTCCGTCCTCCGCTTTTGCGCGACCATGCGCGGGGGAGCCCCGCGAATCAAGCATGCCAGGAAGAATAGCTCGGACGTGTTGCAGACTTGCAAAAAGCCGCGTCCGCTGAGACGATCTGTGGCTACCGTAACCTACGCGCAACGCGCTAGAAATCGGTTGTGATGGAGTTTTCAATTTCAGGGAAAGGAGCGGCGAAATGAGCGGCAGAGACGCAGGAGGTGCGAGGCGCGAGGGGCCGCGATGCATCGCCATCGTTGGCCCCTTCGCGAGCGGTAAGACCAGCCTCTTTGAAGAGATCCTTTTCCGAACCGGCGCGATCCCCAAAGTTGGGGCGGTGGCCTCTGGGAACACCGTCGGTGATGCCTCGCCGGAAGCGCGCGAGCACGCGATGAGCGTCGAGCTCAACACGGCCACGACCACCTTCATGGATGAAACGTATTGTTTCATCGACTGCCCGGGCTCCGTTGAATTCGCTTACGAATCCGACCCGGTTCTCGCCTGCGTCGACGCGGCGATCGTGGTCGCCGAGCCGGACGACAAGAAGATTCCTGCGCTCCAGGTGGTGATGAAGCATCTGGAAGAGCGCAACGTGCCGCGGCTCTTGTTCTTCAACAAGATCGATCGCGCTTCGGGCGGCGTGCGTGACGCACTTGAACTCTTGCAGCCGGTCTCGTCCGTGCCGCTCGTCCTGCGTCAGCTGCCGATCTGGAAGGATGGCATTGCGGTCGGGTTCGTCGACCTCGCGCTCGATCGGGCTTTCCTCTACCGCGAGCACGCGCCGAGCGAAGTCGTCGATATGGCGGAGATGGAACGCATGGAGAGCGAAGAAGCGCGCTTCTCCATGTTGGAATCGCTCGCCGATCACGACGATGCGCTGATGGAACAGCTTCTGGAAGACATTCAGCCGCCCCGCGACGACGTTTTTGCCGATCTCGTCAAAGAGATGCGCGCGAGCGAAATCGTTCCCGTCTTCCTCGGCTCGGCCGCGAATGGCAATGGCATCATGCGCCTCTTGAAGGCGCTGCGCCACGAGGCTCCCGACGTCACCGACACCCGCGCCCGTCTCGGTCTTGAAGACGCAGCCGGGCCGCTCGTGCAGGTGATGAAGACCATTCATACCAGCCATGGCGGCAAGCTTTCCTTAAGCCGGGTTCTTGCCGGATCGGTGGAAGACGCCGCCGAACTCGACAATGCGGCCGGCCCAGCAGGCAAAGTCTCAGGCATCTACGATCTCGTCGGACAGAAGACGGCAAAGCGTGGGACCGCCAAGGCCGGCGACACCGTCGCTCTCGGCAAGCTCGACGGGGCTGTGACCGGCGATACGCTGTCCGCCAAAGGGGCGTCGGTTCCCAAGATCGCGGTGCCGAAGCCCCCGCAGCCGGTGCTGCACAAAGTCGTGCGGCCGAGTGAGCGCAAGGATGACGTGAAGCTGTCGGCCGCTCTTGCCAAGCTCGTCGACGAAGCTCCCTCTCTTGCCGTCGAGCACCGTCAGGAAACGGGCGAGACGGTCGTGAGCGGGCAGGGGGAAATGCATCTGCGCGTCGCGCTCGAACGGCTTGCGAGCAAGAACGGCCTGTCGATCGAGACCTCCGTTGCGACCGTGCCCTATCGCGAGACCATCAAAGGCTCGGTGACGCAGCGTGGCCGCCACAAGAAGCAGTCGGGCGGACATGGTCAGTTCGGCGACATCGTCGTCGACATCAAGCCGCTGCCGCGCGGCTCCGGCTTCGTCTTCAACGAGACGATCTCCGGCGGCGTGGTTCCGCGTCAGTATTTCTCCGCGGTCGAAGCCGGCGCAAGAGAAGCGCTCGAAAGCGGCCCGCTTGGCGGGTTTCCTGTCGTGGACGTCAGCGTCACTCTCACCGACGGTTCCTATCACTCCGTCGATTCGTCCGAGCAGGCATTCAAGATGGCGGCACTCCTCGCCATGCGGGAAGGCTTGCCGCAATGTCAGCCGGTCATCCTGGAGCCCGTTCTGAAGGTCGAGGTCACTGTGCCGAGTGATGCCACGCCAAAGGTGAACGCCATCGTCTCCGGTCGGCGCGGCCAGCTCCTCGGTTTCGACGGCAAGCCGGATTGGGAGGGCTGGGACGTGATCTCGGCACTCATTCCGGAAGCCGAGATTGCCGATCTCATCATCGAGCTGCGTTCGGCCACGCAAGGCGTCGGCACGTTCACCTCAAGCTTCGATCATCTGGCCGAGGTGCATGGGCGGCTTTCCGATGACATTCTGAAAGCAGCCTCGAAAGAGGCGGCGTAGCCTCTCGAAGTTCTGTTCCAACTGGCGCGGCCGAGAGGCCGCGCTTTTCATATGCGAAGAGAGTGACGCGGCAAGGCGTCACGAAGACGACCTCAGGCCACGCTCATTGCGGATGCGGCGTTCGGCTCAATAATGCCAGCGGCGCGCCATGGCGATGAGGAAATCCCGGAAAACCTGGACGCGGGCAGAGTTCCTGAGCTCTTCCGCGTAAACGAAATAGGTGTCGAACGCCGGCACTTCCGCTTCCGGCAGAATGGCCACCAGCGGCGACTGCTCGTTGACGAGGTAGTCGGGAAGCATGGCGATGCCGAGCCCCTTTTCGATGGCACGCCGGATCGCCACGACATTGTTGATCGCCATGATTGGAGTGCGCGGCTCGCCGCTTTCGCGGCCGCTGCTCATCAGCAGATTCATGTCGCGGAGATAGGCCGGGGCATTCTCGCCATAGACGATGATGCGGTGTTCATCGAGCTCGGCCACGCTTTTCGGCTGTCCGAAACGCTGAAGATAATCGGGCGAAGCGTAGACGTGGAAGTGCACCGTGAAGAGCTTGCGCTGAATGAGGTCCGGCTGGGTGGGCGCCCGCAGTCGGATCGCCACATCGGCCTCGCGCATCGAGAGGTCGAGCTCGTCATCGTCGAGCACGACCTGCAGATTGATCTGCGGGTAGAGGTCGATGAACTCGTTGAGACGCGAAGCGAGCCAGCTGGAGCCGAGCCCGACTGTGGTCGTGACCTTGAGAGCGCCCGATGGCTGCCCCTTGGAATCGGCGAGTTCTGCCCGGGTTTGTTCGAGCTTCACCAGCACTTCGCGCGCTGTGCGCACGAGGAGTTCGCCCTGCTCCGTCAAAATGAGGCCGCGGGCGTGGCGGTGGAAGAGGGGAACTCCGAGCTCTGATTCCAGTGCGCTCACCTGTCGGCTGACGGCCGACTGGCTCATGTTGAGCGAATCGCCGGCATGGGTAAACGACCCGGCTTCTGCCGCCGCGTGGAAGATCCGCAGCTTATCCCAATCCATCACACCCCCTTCAGGGTCCCTGCGCCCCTGAGGTCTTGAACGTTGCGCGTCGAGACAGGTGGCCTACTCGGCCGCCTCCTGCCTTGCTTCCAGCGCGAAGAGGTATTTCTCCGCCTCCAGAGCGGCCATGCAGCCCTGGCCGGCCGCGGTAACCGCCTGCCGGAAAACGTCGTCGGTCACGTCACCCGCCGCAAAAACCCCGGGGATATCCGTCGCCGTCGAATCGGGCGCGGTCCACAGATAGCCGTTCGGCTTCAGGCGAAGCTGGTCTTTGAAAAGAGACACGGCCGGTGCGTGACCAATGGCAATGAAGATGCCGTCGACCGCGACTTCCGAGATCGCGCCGCTCCGGACATTGCGAATTTTTGCCCCGTTCACCGCCGGCGGAAAGCCGCCCTGGCCCAGCACTTCCTCGATGGCGGAGTCCCACATCACACTGACATTGTCTCGGGTGAGGAGACGATCCTGCAGGATCCGCTCGGCGCGAAGCGCGTCGCGGCGGTGCACGAGCGTGACGTGGCGGGCGAGGTGGGACAGATAGAGCGCTTCCTCGACGGCGGTATTGCCGCCACCGACGACGAGAACGTCCTTATCTTTGTAGAAGAAGCCGTCGCAGGTGGCACAGGCCGATACGCCGAAACCCTTGAAGCGTTCCTCCGACGGCAGGCCGAGCCAGCGTGCCTGCGCACCCGTGGCGATGACGACGGCATCCGCCGTCCAGACATCACCGCTGTCGAGGGTCAGTCGAAAAGGCCGGGTGGTAAGCTCGGCCGAGACGACGATATCGCTGACGATTCGGGTTCCGACATTCTCCGCCTGGCTGCGCATCTGCTCCATCAGCCATGGGCCTTGGATCGGCTCCGCGAAGCCCGGATAGTTCTCCACCTCAGTGGTGATTGTGAGCTGTCCGCCAGGCTCCATCCCGGCGATCAGGACCGGCTCGAGGAGAGCCCGCGCCGCGTAGACGGCTGCCGTATAGCCGGCGGGACCTGATCCGATGATCAAGAGCTTGGCGTGGTTGGCCGTTGGCATGGTCGCACCCATCGCAGGTTGGTCTGTCCAGATAGGCGGCAACTTCATAAAGGGCAAGCCGAGCATGCCCCTCCGTCACCAGGTTTCGGCCGAAGGCGGGTTGTTTGGTGCGCCTGGTGCAACCCAGGCGCTGTTTTGGGGGCTTTCCGACGTTGCGGCGCTCCTGCCGGAGCGCATGACCTTCAGCTCAAAAGACGCTCGCGCACGACTTCGGCCGCATAAGCGGTGGCATCGACGGCGCCGGCCCCCTGAAACTCCAGATCGACCCCATCGGGCCCTGTCAGAGACACGAGACCGCGGGCGTCGAGATTTGAGGCGAATTCGTCATGACGGCGCGAGCGTCCATTGAGCGGCAGGAGATTGACCGGATGCCCGCTCGCGACAGCTTCTGACACCATCGAGACGGAATCGGCGGTCACGATCAGGCGATCGGCCAGCGCGAGAAGCCCAAAATACGGATTGTCGCCGCTTCCGTCCCATTGCCAGTACCAGGGCTCTGGATGGAATTCCCCGGCGAGAGCTTGCTTGACGCGCTCTTCGGTTCGCCGCGAGGGTGTCACGACGATACGCGCCCCGGTCGCTTCGTGCACGCCGCGGATGATCGCCTTGAGCCGAGTGAGGAAGGCCTCGCTCATCCAGTAATGGCGGGTCGGGCCCCCCAGAACGACACCGATGAGGCTGTTTTCCGAACCCCGGAGGCGGGGGCCCCATTGAGCTGCTGCCTCGTCGAGTTTCTCACGCGTCACACGATGCAGCGCCGTGTCGACATTGACGACGTTCTCGCCGGCAAGGTGGTCGTGGCGCATCGAAACGACGAGATCGAAATGGTGTACGGGCGTCAGCGGATTTTGAATGTGCACCGTCCGCGTGGTGCCTTCCGAAGCGCTATGAATTGCGATCGAGGCGGCGGTGGAACGGCGTCCGCAGCTGATCAGGAGATCCGGCCAGGGCGGCGTGAGAAGGTCGCGTGAGGGATCGAGGCCGGTCAGTGCCGCAGGGCACAAATGTCCCGGAAGCCACGACCAGGGCTGGCGCAGCCGGATCGTTTTCTCCTCGAACGGCACGCCCAATCGTTCTGCCAATCCGAGGGCCTGGCTGCGCATGCCGGCCTCGCCGGTCGTCAACACCCAACAGCGGGGCTTGGGTGGATTTGCGGAATGCGGAACCATGATCTGACGAAGGCCGGCGAGAAGTTGAAGCGCGGGAACCGGTAGCATGCGGGAAGCCGGCGCGCCAAGTGCGCCTTCGGGCGCGGCCACGACGGCGTTTTCGGGTCCGTTTTGCCGACTTGGAAGGCAGTGAGTGCCTATGTTTCGGGCACATGCATGGCTGGCATGCACACTCTTTCATTGTGATCGACCGATTGTCGGACGATAAAGCGGGAGCTGACGAGCTCTTCGGGCACTTCCCTGTGGCCGCAGAGAGCAGCTGTTCCCCTCTTGGACGGCCGGTCGTTGACCGGCTCCAAACTCTCCCGACGAGTCCTGGATATCAAACACCGGGGCTCGTCTTTTTTTTTGTTTCAGGCTAGTGGCTTCCTGGGAGGGAACGGTTGTCGGCGCAGGCCACGTGACAACGCGTTCCGCTACAAGATGCAACACTCGTGTTAGGCTTTTTTGAAGGCCGGCACACAAGCAGAACACGGAACAATGGCTGTCGATCTTTCTCTCGATCCCTCGACCATCCGCCTTTTTGCCGACAAGGCACGCACGCTCAGTGCTGATCTGGAGGCGGGGTACGAGGACGGCCGCGAGCACGAAATCGATCTCGACGCCGAGGGGATGCACGAATCGCATCACCACGATGCGCTCGCGGAAGAAGAGACCGACGACCAGACCGAGCAGGAGCTTCGCGAGCTCATCGACGATCTGAATATCGATGAAGCGGCGGATCTGGTGGCGATCGTATGGATCGGGCGCGGGGATTACGGCGCCGACGATTGGGACGAGGCGCGCTCCGAAGCGAGAAGCCGCGCCCAGGGCAAGACCTCCAAGTACCTCCTCGGCATGCCGCTTCTCGCGGACCATATCGACGCCGGTCTCGACGCGCTGGATCTCTAGGCCGTCCGTCTGGTCAGGGTGGCGCTTTCACCCTGCGGCTCTTTCTGAGCCGAAGCGAGAGCGTGGCGGCAAGCGCCGCTCTTGCAGAGCCATCGCGGAAACGGCACCGTGGCGCCATGGTGAATCAATCCTTACCGGGATCCCCGTGCTGTTCCTCTCAAATCTCCGCCTGATCGTCTCACTGATCGCGCTGGGCCTTCTCGGCCTGCCATCTTCTGCTTCCGCGGCAGACGCCGCTTTGCGCCGTGATGCGGTCATCCGCGCTCTGCCAAATGATGCGTCTGAGGTGCTCGGTGATGTGGCGAGAGGCTCCGAAGTCGTCGTCAACGGCTGCGCGCAGGCGGAGGGATGGTGTCTGGTACGCTCCCGCTCGGGCGGTGCGCGACATGGCTGGCTCCGAGGCGATGTGCTGACGGCGCTCGGGTTCAGTCGCCGGAGCGAAATCGGCGATGATGCTGCCATACATATCGAGACCGATGGGCCGGTGACGATCGTCGTCCTGCGATAGGGCGATCCAACGACGCTCAGACGAGGCGTCGATTCGGCGTCACCATCTTCGATAGAGTTGCAGGCGAAGGCTGGCGTTCTGGCTGTCGAGCCCGATGTCGGAAACCGCCCCTACCAGCGACATGCCTTTGATCAGCTGCTGTTGGGCTTCGAGAGAGCTGTGCCAGGTGAAATCGGTATCCGACACGTATGACTGCGCCGTGAGCGCGGTGTCGGTCGGCAGGATGTCGAGCCGCAGATAAGGTGCGGTCGCCATCGTCTGCTCGGCGTTGGAGCCGACGCCGGAGCCGGAGAGGGCGTAACTCAGCTGCAGCGACGCTTCGATGAGATTGCCAAACGATTCCTGGCGCCCGATACGGGCCGCTATCCGGTAGCTGTTCTCTTCGGGGATCACATTGCCTTCGATCCACGCCTTGTCCCATGTCCAGTCGTAATCCGGGAAAGGGCCGGGCAGGGCCAGACTGTACCATGCCACATCCCGCGGCCGGTTCCCCCATTGCCACACGCGCGTGTCAACACCGTGGGAGCCGCTGCCGGTCGTGCCGATGTCGACCCCGAAGCGACCTTCCCAATCACCGGGGCTTTGAGCTCCCAGTGTGTAAATGGCCGCGCCGTCGGCGAGCGGCGAACGATTGACGATCAGCCAGTCTCGTTGATCCGCCTCTGCCGATGAAACGAATGCGTGCAGGCCGAGGACGGACAAGATTCCGAGCGTCATGATTTGCGGTCGGACGCGGCCGACGCCGAGAGTGATCCGCAAGTCTCCAAACTCCAGGTCAGGTGAGCCGGTACGAAGACCCCCGGACGTTCCTCCAAATTCGAATTGCTTTCGTTCCAGGATAGAAGCTCTTGTGGCGAAATGAAGAATCACGTTCTGCGGGCATGTGACACGGGCAGGTTGCGGGAGGCTGTGGCGGATGAAGCCGCCGCCCTCGTTGGCTGGCGAAAGCTGCGGCGCAGGCCTTTTCGCGCCCGCAACGCTGGTCCATATAGGGAACATGGCAGCAGACAGGCGCACATCCTCCGGACGACGCGGTAAGGCCGCTAAGCCGGCCTCCGAAACCACCTACGATCAGCCGGAAGGCGGCGGTGAGGGGTTTGGCGAGGCCGCACAGCCCTCACTGGAAGGTGTGCCGATCGAGAAAGCATTTGCCGGCTCGATCACGTCGTGGGCGGAAGAGATTGCGCGCGAAGCCGAGGCGGAAGGGCGGAGCAAGCGCGTCCGGCCGCCCCAGCCGAAGGATCGCGGCGGCCTTGCCTATGATCGCTCCATCGCCGTTCCGGAGAAGCCGGGGACGGATTCGGCACCGGAGAGAAAATCTCGTGACGGGAAGTCGAGGCTTGGACCGGGAAAGAACTCCGGTTGGGAGACGGACCAGTCGATCCCCCTCAAGGCCGACGAGACCGAAGCGCCGGCGAAATCCCGCCGCGGTGCCGCGGGCAAGAGCAAAAAGCCCGGTGCCGGCAAGAAGGCCGCCGACAAGCCGCTGAAGACGTCGAGGGGAACCTCGATGGGCGGGCGCAGCTCTGCCAAGGAGCGCGCGGGTGCGGGCATGAGCCCGGCCGCCGGCTTCGATGTGAATCTGGAAGATGCGGAGAATTTGCCGGGCTCCGCCGTGACGGCGACGGTCGAAGCCCTGTCGTCTCTCATCGAGACAGGCCGTCCGGAGTTTCGCGACGGCACCTGGGTGCCGCATCGGCCGCCGCGGCCGGAAAAATCCGAGGGCGGCGTTCCGCTCAAGATCACCTCCGAATTCGAGCCGCGCGGAGATCAGCCCCAGGCGATTTCGGAACTCGTTGCGGGTATCAAAGAGGCGGGGGAGGCGACCCAGGTTCTGCTCGGCGTGACCGGCTCGGGCAAGACCTTCACCATGGCGAAAGTGATCGAGGAGACGCAGCGGCCGGCGCTTATTCTGGCGCCCAACAAGACCCTGGCGGCGCAGCTCTACGGCGAGTTCAAATCGTTCTTTCCGGAGAACGCGGTCGAGTATTTCGTGTCCTACTACGACTATTATCAGCCGGAGGCCTACGTCCCGCGCACCGACACCTATATCGAGAAGGAATCCTCGATCAACGAGCAGATCGATCGCATGCGCCACTCGGCGACGCGTGCGCTGCTCGAACGCGATGATGTCGTGATCGTCGCTTCCGTGTCCTGTATCTACGGTATCGGTTCGGTGGAAACCTACACGGCCATGACCTTTGGTCTGGAGGTGGGCGATCGGCTCGATCAGCGCCAGCTCATGGCCGATCTCGTGGCCCTGCAATACAAACGCTCGGACGCCAATTTCATCCGGGGCACGTTCCGGGTGCGTGGCGACACGATCGAGATTTTCCCGGCCCACTTGGAAGATCGCGGCTGGCGGGTCTCGCTGTTCGGCGACGAGATCGAGGCAATATCGGAATTCGATCCGCTCACGGGTCAGAAATCAGGTGAGCTTCGCTCTGTAAAGGTCTATGCGAACTCGCACTATGTCACACCTAAACCGACTCTGCAGCAGGCAGTGAAGGGGATCCGGGCCGAGCTCAAATGGCGCCTCGACGAGCTGGAAAAAGCGGGCCGGCTTCTTGAAGCGCAGCGCCTTGAGCAGCGCACGCGTTTCGATCTGGAGATGATCGAGGCGACGGGCTCCTGTGCCGGCATCGAGAACTATTCGCGCTATTTGACGGGGCGCAAGCCCGGCGAGCCGCCGCCGACCCTGTTCGAGTATCTGCCCGACAATGCGCTCGTCTTTGTCGACGAGAGCCATGTCACCATTCCGCAGATCGGCGGCATGTATCGAGGCGACTTCCGGCGCAAGGCGACGCTCGCCGAATACGGCTTCAGACTGCCGTCCTGCATGGACAACCGGCCGCTCCGCTTTGAGGAGTGGGACGCGATGCGCCCGCAGAGCGTGTGCGTGTCGGCGACGCCGGGCAACTGGGAACTCAACGAGACCGGCGGTGTCTTCACCGAGCAGGTCATTCGTCCGACCGGCCTGATCGATCCGCCGGTGGAAATCCGTCCCGCCTCGAGCCAAGTCGACGACCTCCTTGGCGCCGTTAAGGAAACCGCTGCCGGCGGTTACCGGGCGCTCGTCACGGTGCTGACCAAACGCATGGCCGAGGATCTGACGGAATATCTCCACGAACACGGCGTGCGCGTGCGCTACATGCATTCCGATATCGATACGATCGAGCGCATCGAGATCATCCGCGACCTGCGGCTCGGCGCCTTCGATGTTCTCGTCGGCATCAACCTGCTGCGTGAGGGACTGGATATCCCCGAATGCGGCCTCGTCGCGATTCTGGACGCCGATAAAGAGGGTTTCCTGCGTTCCGAGACGTCGCTGGTGCAGACCATCGGCCGTGCCGCCCGCAATGTCGATGGGCGGGTGATCCTATATGCGGACGGTATGACCGGATCGATGGAACGGGCGATCGCGGAAACCGAGCGCCGGCGTGAAAAGCAGATCGCCTACAATGTCGAAAACGGTATCACGCCGGAATCGGTGAAGGCGCGCATCGCCGACATCCTCGATTCCGTCTACGAGCGCGACCATGTTCGCGTCGGTGTCTCCGGCGGCGGTCGTGGCGCAGGTCACGCCGAGGATGAAGGCGCGCTCATGGGGCACAATCTGCGTGCCCACATTGAGGACCTCGAGAAACGCATGCTGGAAGCTGCTTCGAATCTGGAATTCGAAGAGGCGGCGCGGATGCGTGACGAGATCAAGCGGCTGGAAGCGACCGAGCTTGCAGTCATGGACGACCCGCTTGCCCGCAACACCGGCATCGAGAATACCCGGCAGAGCCGCAAAGACGCGGCCAAGTCGGGCGGCTCACGCGTGCGCAAGAACACGCTCGATGAGATGACGGTCGGACGGACGGAGAAACCGCTCGGCGGTCCCGCTCCCTTGCGCGCCCCGGAGGGCGATGACGTCCAGCCGCTGCGGCGCGAGAATATCGGCAAGGGGTCGTACGAGGAGCCCGAAGACGAGCGCGCGCGCCAGCGCCGCCCGAGAAAAACCGGGCGGCCGGGTCGCTAACGACGCTCAGGCCTTGATCACGTCGGCGATCGCCTTGCCGATCTCGGCAAAACCGGCATTGCGCTCGTCGAACGAGGCGCCGCTTTCCGTCAGATAGATGGAGGCGATGATGGGCTTGCGTCCGCTCGGCCAGATGACGGCGACGTCGTTCATGGTGCCGTTGCCGCCGCCGCCCGTCTTGTCGCCGACGAGGAAGTCGCCGGGAAGACCGGCACGCAGCTTCTCGTCACCCGTCTTGTTGGTGCACATCCATCTCTTGAGATACAGGCGGGATCGGTCCGAGAGGCTGCCTTTGACGAGAAGCGTCTGCGCATCGCGACCCATGGCGCGCGGGCTGGTCGTGTCCCGTGGATCTCCGGGCGTCGCCTCGTTGAGCTCTGTTTCCCGGCGGTCGAGGCGGGTCACCTGATCGCCGATGGAGCGAGCGAAAGATGTGATCGCGGGCGGTCCGCCGAGGCTGTCGAGGATCAGGTTGCCGGCCGTGTTGTCGCTTTGCGTCATTGCCGCGACGCAGAGATCCGCAAGTGTCATCCCCTCACCACCGACATGTTCCTTGGTGACGGGCGAATAGGTCACGAGATCCTTTTCCTCGAAGGTGATGCGACGCTCGAGATCTTCCTCGCCCATATCGACCTTCGCCAGCACGGCGCCGCAGGCGAGCAGCTTGAAGGTGCTGCACATCGGGAAACGCTCGTCCGCGCGCTGGGCCCATTCGCGACCCGTCTCGATGTCGAGGACATAGGCGCCGAGACGCGCATTCAGGCGCTGTTCCACTTCGGAGAGCGTGCGTGTCAGCACGTCCTGCGGAGGATTGTCGTCAGCGGTCTGTGCGAAAAGCGGGGCGGGCAAAAACGCGCTGCCGGCCATCGCGGCCATGAGGGCCGTGAAGCTGCGGCGCGTCGGCATCGTATCCATGTCGGTTCCTTCCTGACATCTGCGGCAGGCGGGCCGCTAGCTGCGTCGGAAGACGGAATTAAGGCCAAACCGCAAACTGCGAATGTCAGCTTGTGAACGGCCGAAAGCTGCCCCACATGAATTGTCATGTGCAGGTCAGCTTCACGTCCGAGCCGGGGTTCGGGCCGGTCCCTTTCGGGATTGGCGCTCGCCGGTCTCCTCGCGCTCGCCGCGATCCCCTCTGTTGCGACGGCACAGAGCTTTGGCAACCCCGATCGGCCGCGGATCCCGCGGGTTGAAGTGCCGAAGCTGAAGGCTCCGGATCCGATCAATAACCCCTATGATCGACCACGCCTTCGCCAGCGTCAGCTGGAGAACCAGCGGATTTTCGCACCGGCGGGCTGTGCCGGAAATCTCACGGCGCAGCAGCGCGCCAGGTGCCGGGCGCAATATCAGTATCGCGAAGAGAACTGACAGCGGGGGTGGGCGACCTTCTGACGCGGACGTGCCGTCAGGTTCCGCAGCGTTTTTTCGGGTTGCTTCCGCATTCGAGGCAGGAAAGGGTCGCTCTCCAGGAAGAGGAGGCGAGGCATGCCGGCGCAGAACAGGTCCGAAGAGAAGAACTCGGCTCGGATAGGACCCATCCGGGTCGGCATAGGCGGTTGGACCTTCGAACCCTGGCGCGGCACCTTCTATCCAGAAAAGCTGCCGAAGGCGCGCGAGCTCGAATATGCGGCGTCCAAACTGACGGCGATCGAAATCAACGGCACCTTCTATCGCGGCCAGAGCGCCAAGAGCTTTGCCAAATGGCACGACGAGACGCCGGACGATTTTATCTTCGCTCTGAAGGGCCATCGCGCCATTGCCATGAAGAAGAAGCTCGCCGAAACCGGCGACAGTCTCGATTGGTTCATCAACGGCGGCATCGCCGAGTTGAAGCAAAAGCTCGGTCCGATCCTGTGGCAGTTCGCGCCGAGCCGTTCCTTCGATGGTGAGGATATCTCCGCTTTCCTGAAGCTCCTGCCGCAGGAAGTCGACGGTCTGCCGCTTCGCCACGCGCTCGAAGTTCGCCATGAGAGCTTCCTGTGTGAGGAATTCCTCGATCTCGCGCGCCGCCACAACGCGGCGATCGTCTATGCCGATTCAGACGATTATCCGGGGCTCGCCGAGCCGACAGCCGATTTCGCCTATCTGCGGCTGATGCGCACGCGCGAGGAGGAAAAGACCGGCTATTCTCCTTCCGATCTCGAGAGCTGGGCGGAGCGTGCGCGCGTTCTGGCGCGGGGAAGCGTGCCCGACGATCTGCCTCGTCTGACGGACAAAGCCTCCACGGGTACGGCCGATCCCCGCTCTGTCTTCGTCTTCTTCATCGCTGGCGAGAAGGTCCGTAATCCGCACGCGGCGATGGACCTTATGGCGCGGCTTGAAGCCTGATCTCGCCCCTGCGAACGGCGTACCGGGAAAGCGTCTCGTCATTTGCGGGCGATGTGGTTATCTAGCGACGTCCGGCAGATGGAGACGAGGCACATGTCCACAGAGCCGCAGCTCTACAAAAAGGCCAAGGATCGACGAAAGAAGGCGCCGGTGAAGCGCGTTCAGCTGTCGGCCGAGGAGCGCCGCGCCTACGAAGAATTGATGCAGGAACGGCAAAAGCGCGACAAAGAGCACACGCAATTCCTCCCCGAGGACCGTCAAACGCGGCGCTAAATGCGCCGTAACACCTGCGCTGGTATCTGAACGGACGGCGAGGGCCTCGGCGTCTTCATGAGCCGTATCAGGCCTCAGCGGCGGTCTTGTCCGCGAAGGCGGCTCGTCCTAGCTGGGGGACATGAGCATCCGTCCGCCGCGCATCCTTGCTCCGAGCAAGCAGTCTTCGCCCTACGACGCCCTCGAGCACGAGATGATGGCGGAGAGGGCTGCAAGCCTCTCCCGTATGGCCTCGCGCTTTGAAGACGCTCTGACAGCCTGGCGTCGCCTTGAAGACGCGGCGAAGGCTGGCGACCCCGAACCTGCCGTCGAAGATGCGCGCGCGCGGGCGTTGGACGAGGCGGCCCAGGCCTTGTGGGCGCTCGTTGTGCAGCGTGAGGCGCTCGGTCTCCCCGGTACGGAACGGTTGATGCGCGAATACGACGTGCCGCGGGTGCTGCGTGCAAGGCTCGGGATCGTGAGAAAGCCGGCGCTGTGACGAGGCTGGAGAGGCGGCGCCTTGTTATCTTTGGCGTTTCCCGTCATAACGCGCTTGGGCGCGTAAATGTTGGATGGGCGCGCCCCGACGACCGGTTAAGTCTGCGCCGCGCGGTTTAATACCCGACCGGTAGGTGATGTCTTTCCCGACTGTTTCGAAATCCGGGTGCGGTGATGAGCCCACCTCGATGAATCCGACTACAAAGGGAAAGGGTTTCTCCCATGAGCCAGACCGGCACCGTTAAGTTCTTCGATTCCACGCGCGGCTTCGGCTTCATCGCTCCGGAAGATGGCAGCAAGGACGTTTTCGTCCACATTTCGGCCGTTGAGCGCTCGGGACTTCCGGGTCTTGTCGAGGGCAATCGCGTCAGCTTCGAGCTGCAGCAGGATCCCAGGGGCCGTGGCCCGCAGGCGGTCAATCTCCAGCTTGCCTGATTGCTTCCGCTCTGGAGTGTGACTGCTCCGAGCCAGATTTGACGATCGAACCGCCGGCATGTCCGGCGGTTTTTGTTTAGCGCACCACCAGCACCGAGCACGGGCTGTGCAGGACCACATTGGCTGCGTTTGACCCCATGACATAGTCGCCGAGATTGGGGTTGTGCGACGCCATCACAACGAGATCGATTTTTTCCTGGTTGATGGCCGCACGGATGCCGCGAGCCACGGTTCCCGAGCGGTAGATGGCGCGGCTTCTGATATCGTCGGGGAGATATTCGCGCCGGAACACCTCGACCGCGGGGAGGTGATGCATCGGGAACTGCGAAAAGTCCGCTTCCATCTGTGGAAATACACTCAAAACCACGAGCTCGGCGTCATAGAGACGCGCGAGCTCGATCGCCGTCGTGACGGATTTCTTCCAGCTGGCGATGTGGTCGAGGTCGATCGGAAGCAAGATCCGGCTCACCATCCCCGTCCTCCCAGGTTTTCTTGTGTCTTGGCCATGATGCGCTCACACCATGGTGTGCGCCCATGCGCCGCCGCGCCGCGCGGCACGGGTTTCGCCAAAGTCTCTAGAGGCCTCTGGAGGGGGATGGCAACGAGGTGCGTTCGTTCAGCCATCGTTCAGCCTGGAAGTCCTATCAATCTCATCAAGAAGCCGGAGATGATCTTCCGGCGGGGCTTATTGGCAAGGAAACGACGATGTCTTTCTTCAGACCCACTGCTCTCAAGACAACTGCGGCGGCCCTGACCGTTGCACTGACGGCTCTTGCTCTGCCGGCGGGCGCACAGGCCGGCTCATGGGACTCGCGCCACTGGGATGGCAATCGGGGATATTATGGTGACCGTGGCTGGGATCGTCCGCGCGGCTATTATGGGCACCGCCACCACCGTCGCGACCGCGACGATGCCGGTGCGGCGGTTGCTGCCGGTGTTGTCGGCTTGGCCGCAGGTGCTCTTCTGGGATCGGCGCTGACCGCACCGCGCGCCGCCCCCGTCTACGTCGAGCCTGCACCGGTCTACGCGGCTCCGCCGCCCGTCTATGTCGAGCCGGCGCCCGTCTATGCGGTTCCCGCGCGCAATCCGCTGGTCGTTTACGACACCCGTCCCGCTCCTTGGACACCGGAATGGTATGCGTATTGCAGCTCGAAGTATCGCTCCTTCGATGCCAACAGTGGTACCTATCAGCCGTATAATGGCCCGCGTCAGCTTTGCCAGTGACGCATTGTTCTTCTTGAGCAACACATAGGAAAGGCCGCTTTTCAGGAGCGGCCTTTTGCTTTTCTACGCGATCCGAGTGACATCATGGTCACACTGACAGCTCTTCCCGCCGCGCCACCAGAAATGCCCCAGGTCTTGCCCATTTCTGGCCCCTTTTCGCCGGTGAAACCGGCAGCGGCAAAGTTGATTTCATGGGAAGAGAAGAATGCTCCACTCGGCGAAGTTCCTCGCCGCGGCGGTCCTTGCGGCTAGCTGCGTCCTCGTAACCCAGCCCCAAAGCGCCAATGCTCAGACCGGCCACGCCTCCTGGTATGCCCTGACCTCGCGCACGGCTTCCGGCGAACGGTGCAATCCGAATGCAATGACCGCGGCGCACCGCACGCTGCCCTTCGGCACCAAGGTGAAGGTCACCAATTTGCGCAACGGCCGCGCCGCCGTCGTGCGCATCAATGACCGCGGTCCCTTCGTCAAAGGGCGCATCATCGACGTCACGCGCGCTGCCGCCCACAAGCTGGGCTTCAAAGGACGCGGGACCGCAAAGGTTCAAGTCGAAATCCTCAAGTGAATTGCGGTTTCAGTCCTGCGCCCTTTCCCTACGCGAGAGCTGGCAAGCAGAAGACTGCCCGATTGCTGACGAGACGGCCCGTTGATGATCCGCGCATAGCGCGCCGCTGCTCCACCGGTCCTGTGACCGCTCATCCGGCGATCCGACGGCGATCTGCTCGAGGAGAGGGGCGGCATGCTTCGCTTCGCCTTTACGGACGTGTTTCTTCCATAGAAATTATGTGAAAAGCGAACCCTGACAGGGCCCCGGCACAACATGGTGGCACGGCCCAGCTCGGTTTTGCGTGGCGGCGCCAGGGGAGAACAAACATGCGGGCATTGTGGGCGGGTTTTCTCATGATGATGAGCCCGACGCTTCTTCCGGGCGCGGTGAGCGCGCAACCGATGCAGCCTGCAGACGAACCGATAAGCAACGAGGCCTCACCGGCCTGCACGCAGGACGCGAATGTCGACAGCTGCTGGAGCGCCGGCGTGGCAGCCGAGAAACGCGGCGATGCCGAGGCTGCGCTCGCCGCATACGAAGCGTCATGCGCGGCGGGTTTCCAGATGGGCGGCTGCTATGAGGCGGGCAAGATCTATTTCCTGAACGGGAAGCTTCGCAACTATGTCGCGGCGAAAGACAGGATGACGGAGGTCTGCGAGTCCTCCGACATTGGCATTGGTCCCTATGCCTGCAAATATTTGGGCATCATCTATCGCAATGGTCTTGTCGGTGAGCCCCAGATCGACCGGGCCTATGCGAGTTTTTCTCGTGCGTGCTTTCCCTACATGGATGAGCCGTTCATCGACGGAAATGGCTGTGAGCTCCTCGCCGGCAGCATTCCGGGAGCGGATGAGATGGGCGTTGCCGACGATGTTTGGCAGCCCGACTATGTTGCCTATCTGGCCTTCGCGATGGGCTGCAGCGACGACATGCCCGGGCTCTGCGACCGGGCTTTGACGATTCACCGCCGGGCAATCGCGACATCGGCACCTTGGCTCGCACGCTGCGCCGAGGACGCGCAAGCCGCCGAATTTCCAGAAGGATGCGAGTCCGTTGCCCGTTCCGCGGCCCCCGCCGAGTATGCGCAGCGGCAGGAATTCCGCCGCCGTATCCTGCGCATGTTCCATCGCGCCACGGCTTATGCGGGATAGACAACGATCGCTGCGATCACACGGCCGCGAAGGTCGCCGGGCTCCTCGTCATCTTCGTCTCCTGACAAATCACCAGCACCGGAGAATCAGACGTGTGAGATCGCCTGCATCCTCGGCCCGATTCTGCGTTCATCGAAGATGCTCTAAGGCTGGACTTAGGTTCGGCCCATTAGGGACTTGCAGATTTGCCCGCATAACGGCATGATCATACGCGGGGGTTTGCATGAGGCGCCCCCTTTATGGTCGAGGGCCAGCGGACCGATCCCGGCTTTCCATGTATTCCCAAGTAAAGACCGCGCGCTTGCCCGCGTCGGCTGGTGAGGCTCCAGCCGGCGACTTTTTTCTATCGAAGGACGAGATGAGATGATGAACAATGGCGGTCGCGGCGGGCACGACGACGACGACTTTGGTGAGCGCCCGGACCGTGATCGGTCCCGCCGGCCCCGTCGTGGTGGTGCGCGCGAATTCGGCAGCGATTTCGGTAGCGATGCTCCCACCCCAGGTTATGGCGATCGGGGAGACGGGGGCTTCGGCAGAGACAATGAAGGTGGCTATCGCGGTGGCGGCGGCGGTGGCGGAGGCTATCGCGGCGGTCCCAACCGCGGTGGTGGAGGCTATCGCGGTGGTGGCGAAGGCGGCGGCTACCGTGGCGGCGGTGAAGGCGGCGGCTATCGTGGTGGCGGCGAAGGTGGCGGCTATCGCGGCGGCGGCGGCGGTGGAGGCGGCGGCTTCCGCAGTGGCGGAGGCGGTGGTGGCTTCCGCAGCGGTGGCGGAGGCGGCGGCTTCCAGGATCGTCAGCCGGCAGAGGTCGGCCCGCGTCAGAATGGCACGCTGAAGTTCTTCAACGCGGATCGTGGCTTCGGCTTCATTTCGCCGGAGGACGGCAGCAAGGACGTCTTCGTGCATATCTCGGCGATCGAGCGCTCCGGCCTGCCGCAGCTTGCGGAAGGCACGAGGCTCTCATTCGAGACGCAGCAGGATCGTCGCGGCCGTGGCCCGCAGGCGGTCAATCTGCAGCTGCTCGACGACGAGGCCTGAGCAAGTCGGCGGACGTGAGCCGGCGTTCTTGAGAGGACGCTCTTCGCCCACGAACGGCAACCTGACAAAAATTGGGGCGGCTCGCTTGCGCGGGCCGCCCCTTTTTCTTGGCGTCTCGGTCTTCGAGATGCGTCAGCCTTGCTAGGCTCTCCGTCTCCGCAATCCGGAGCGTCGCCGCCCCGGACCGCGGTGAGGCCTCAGCTCAGCGTGTTGCAGAAACGCTGGATGCGTTCGCAAGCCGCCTCGAGCGCTTCCGTCGACGTCGCATAGGAGATGCGGAAGTTGGGGCCGAGACCGAAGGCTCCGCCATGAACGACCGCCACGCCCTCCGCCTCGAGAAGCTCGGTGACGAAATCCTGGTCGTTCTCGATGGTTTTGCCTGAAGGCGCCTTCTTGCCGATCGCCGCCGCGCAGGACGGATAGACGTAGAACGCGCCTTCCGGCTCCGGGCACTCGAGAAGCGCACTCTGGTTCAGCATAGACACGACCAGATCGCGCCGCTTCTGGAAGGCCTTGCGCGAAGTCTCCACGAAATCCTGCGGTCCCGTCAGCGCCTCGACCGCCGCCCATTGTGCGATGGAGCAGGTGCCGGAGGTCTGCTGGCTCTGGATTTTGGTCATCGCCTTGATGAGCTCGTCCGGACCGCCGGCATAGCCGATGCGCCAGCCGGTCATCGCATAGGCCTTCGAAACGCCGTTCATCGTGAGCGTGCGCGAATAGAGCTCGGGCTCTGCCGCGGCGAGCGTGGAGAACGGCTCGTCGATGTAGAGAAGGTGCTCGTACATGTCGTCCGACATGATCCACACATGCGGATGCTTCATCAAAACCGCCGCGAGCGCCTTCAATTCGGCTTCGGTGTAGGCCGCGCCGGAAGGGTTGGAGGGCGAGTTGAAGATCAGCCATTTGGTCTTCGGCGTGAGCGCGCCCTCGAGGGCTTCCGGCGTCAGCTTGAACTTGTTTTCAAGCGTCGTGTCGACGAAGCGCGGCTCGCCGCCGTTGAGAAGAACCATATCCGGATAGCTCACCCAATAAGGTGCCGGAATGAGGACCTCGTCACCCGGGTTAAGGGTCGCCGCCAGCGCGTTGTAAAGAATCTGCTTTCCACCGGTCCCGACGATGGTCTGCGTCGGCTTGTAGGTGAGACCGTTCTCGCGCTTGAACTTCTCGGCGATCGCCGTGCGCAGTTCCATGATGCCCGGAACCGGCGTGTATTTCGTCTCGCCACGCTTGATGGCGGCGATCGCGGCTTCCTTGATGTTGTCGGGCGTGTCGAAATCGGGCTCGCCCGCACTGAGGCTGATCACGTCTCGTCCCTGCGCCTTCAGTTCACGCGCCTTCTCGGCGACGGCGATGGTCTGGGAGGGCTGAACACGAGCGAGGTTGTCGGCAAGGAAGGCCATGAGTTTGAAATCCGACTGAAGGGAGTTAGCAACGGGCGCGAAACCTAGGCCCATGGGGCGAGGGGCGCAAGGCGCAAGCGCGTCGAACGCACAATGGCAGATGCGCTTTGCCGACGGATCTTGCTCGACCTCAGCGGGATTGAGGCGAACCTTCAATCCAATTCGCTTGCCGGAAAGGCGGCAAGTGGCAAAGCCTGAGCGTCGACAACCGCGGAAGAGCGAAGATGCCAACTCTCTATTCCAAGCAGGATTCCGGCAACTCCTATAAGGTGCGACTGCTCTTTGCGCGTCTCGGCCTGCCATTTCGGATCGTCGATATCGATACGACGACCGGGGCGACCCGCAGGGGGGACTTCCTGGCGATCAATCCGATCGGCAAGGCGCCGGTCGTCGTCTTCGATGACGGGCGCGCTCTCGCCGAATCGGGGGCAATTCTCCTGCATTTCGCTGAAGGTTCTCGTTTTCTGCCAAGCGACAGCTATGATCGCGCGAAATGCTACGAGTGGATGTTCTTCGAGCAGTATTCGCACGAACCGGCGATCGCCGTGCGTCGCGCACTGCGCGTCTACGAAACCCGTCGCGCCCAGGCGACGCCCGAGAGGCTGCAGGAGCTGCTCGAAAAGGGCAACGAAGCTCTGCGGGTGATGGAAAAGCGTCTGGTGGCCCATGACTGGCTTGCCGGCCCTGCGTTCTCGATCGCCGATATCGCCCTCTACGCGTACACGCACGATGCGGAAGACAAGGGTGGCTTCGACCTCAAACCATTTCCGGGCATCCGCCGCTGGCTGGCGCGGGTCGCAGGGGAGGCTGGGCACGTGACGATCGACTGGCGCCCCGCCTGACGGAGCGATCGCTTTGAACCCGTAGGGTCCAGATCCATCGCGTGTTGGTCCGAAGCAGGCTCAACGAAGGTTTCTTGAAGTTCACGCAACGAATTCCGTGGCGCGGGTATTCTCGACGAGAGGGGCGCGTCAATGGGAGATACGAATGCGCAGACTTCTTGCCGCGAGCACGGCTCTCGCTCTCAGCATGTCCACACTGGCCTACGCCCAGACGGGGGCCGAAGAGCCAGCTTCGCCGCCCGATGTGAGTGCGCCAAACCCTGATCAGGACAATGATGAAGGTATGGAGGCGGATCCGGAGATGGAGATGATGCCCGATCAGGGCGGGCAATCGGAGATGGGGAATGACACCGCGTCGTCTCCGCAGAATCAACCCATGCAACGTTACGGCTCGGGCTGGGGTGGCTCCGGCTGGGGCGGGCCCGGCTATGGCGGCTGGGGTCCCGGAAATTGCATGATGGCGCCCGGAAACATGCCCGGAGGCGGCTGGCATGGCGGCGGCCGCGGCTATCAGGGTGACTGGGCTGGGCAGCCGCCGATGCAGCGACCCGGACCTGGTGGCGGTTGGAGGCAGCGGGGTCCCGGCCCGGCGGCGATGGGGCCTGGCCGCCATGGCATGAAATGGCGCGGCCATCACGCGCATGGCATGGCCCGCGGCGGCACCAGCTTCAGGCTGCGGCAGGGAGACACGACGATCCGCGTGACGTGCTCACCGAAAGAGAGCGCGGAGGCCTGCGCCAGCGCCGCGGCCAAATTGATGGAGGCCGCCCACGAAATCGGAGCCTCAGACGTGGATGTGAGGCGAGGGAGCGGCAGTACGCAGTAGCCGCGCTAAAAAAAGCGCTTCGCGCCTGCGGGCGCGGAGCGCGACGCGTGGCAGCGCCGATCCGTCAGGGCGCCGATCCATTATGGCAGTGGGATGCCCTGGTCCTTTTTCGGCACGTCGTAGCCCCGTTGGACGGCTGGGCGATCGGCGATGCGCAGATACCAATCGCGCACATGCGGGAAATCGCCGAGATCGATGCCCTGCCACTCGAAACGTGAGGCCCACGGCCACGCGGCCATGTCCGCGATCGAATATTCCCCGGCGAGATAATCGTGCTCTGCGAGCTGCGTATCGAGCACCTTGTAAAGGCGCGCGGCCTCCTTGGCGTAACGCTCTTCCGCATAGGAAGCCTTGCCGGGATTGAACTTCAAGAAATGATGCGCCTGACCGAGCATGGGGCCGAAACCGCCCATCTGCCACATCAGCCATTCCATCGCCCGCCAGCGACCGGCCTCGTCGGTCGGCATAAATTTGCCCGTCTTTTCCGCGAGATAGAGGAGGATCGCGCCAGATTCCATAAGCGCCTGGCCACCCTCGTGATCGACGATCGCCGGGATCTTGTTGTTCGGGCTGATCTTGAGAAATTGCGGCCGAAATTGCTCGTCCGCCATGATGTCGATGGGATAGACCTCGTAGGCGAGCCCCATCTCTTCGAGAGCGATGGAGACCTTGCGGCCGTTCGGTGTGGTCCAGGTGTAAAGATCGATCATGGCAATGCCCGCCTTAAGGTCAGGCGGGCCAGTTAGCAGGAGCGCGCCATAGGCTGCAAGACGAGCCGGCGCGCTCTTTCGTTACAAAACCCCAGTGAAGGGCTCAGCCGTAGGCGATGTCGAGGATCTCATAGCTGTGGGCACCGCCCGGAGCCGCAACCTCCACGGAATCGCCAACGCTCTTGCCGATGAGGGCACGCGCGATCGGCGAGGAGATCGAAATGCGGCCGAGGCGAACATCGGCTTCCATGTCACCGACGATCTGCCAGGTCTTTTCCTCGTCGGTGTCCTCGTCGACGAGCTTCACTTTGGCGCCGAATTTCACCGTCGAGCCGGTCAGCTTCGACACGTCGATAATGTCGGCGCGCGACAGCTTGTCTTCGAGCTCCGCGATGCGGCCTTCGTTCAGGCTCTGTTGCTCCTTCGCGGCGTGATATTCCGCGTTCTCCGAGAGGTCGCCATGCGCGCGGGCTTCGGCAATCGCCTGAATGATGCGCGGCCTTTCCTCGGAGGTGAGTCGTTTGAGCTCCGATTCCAGTTGCGCATGGCCGGCAGCGGTCATCGGAATCTTTTCCATCTTCTCCTCCACGACGCCTCGTTTTTGGGCTGGGGGCAACAAAAAAGCGGGTGCTCCACCGATGAGGGGAACACCCTGCTTGACGAAACTAACTCAGGCCGCGTCGAAGTAGGATTGCAGCGGCCTGACTTCAAGCTGCCCGCCGAGAAGGGCTTCAATGCCCTGTGCCGCAGCACGTGCTCCCGCCAAAGTGGTAAAATAAGGCACTTTGTGCAGCAGCGCGGCTCGTCTCAGCGACCGGCTGTCGGCGAGGGCCTGAGCGCCTTCCGTGGTGTTGAAGACCAGCTGCACCTCGCCATTCTTGATAGCATCGACGATATGTGGCCGGCCTTCAAGTACCTTGTTTACCTTGGTGCAGGCGATTCCGTGTTCTTCCAGGAAGCGCTGTGTGCCGGTCGTCGCGATGATCGTGAAGCCGAGCGATACGAGCTGACGCACCGTGTCCATCACGCGCGGCTTGTCGCCGTCGCGCACCGAGACGAAAGCCGTGCCGCCGGTGGGAAGCTGCACGCCACCCGCGAGCTGGCTCTTGGCGAAGGCCACGGCAAAATCGTAGTCGAGGCCCATCACTTCGCCGGTCGAGCGCATCTCCGGTCCGAGCACCGTGTCGACACCGGGGAAGCGGGCGAAGGGGAAAACGGCTTCCTTCACCGCCACATGCTTATGGACGAGCGGCGTCGCCTCCAGGTCCTTCAGCTTTTCACCCGCCATGATCCGCGCGGCGAGCTTCGCGATCGGCCGGCCGACGGCCTTTGCCACGAAAGGCACCGTGCGCGAGGCGCGCGGGTTGACCTCCAGCACAAAAATGTCGTCGCCCTTGACCGCGTATTGCACGTTCATGAGCCCGCCGACGGAAAGCCCCTTGGCGAGCGCCGCCGTCTGACGGCCCAATTCGTCGATGATCCCTTTCGACAGAGAATGCGGCGGCAGCGAACAGGCGGAATCGCCCGAATGGATGCCGGCTTCCTCGATATGCTCCATGATGCCGCAGACGACGACATCGGTGCCGTCGCATAGCGCGTCGACATCGACCTCGATCGCATCGGCGAGGTAGGAATCGATCAGCACCGGCGACTTGCCGGAGACGACGACCGCCTCGTTGATGTAGCGCTCGAGCTGCGCGGTATCGCGCACGATTTCCATCGCCCGCCCGCCGAGCACGTAAGACGGCCGGATGACGACCGGAAAGCCGATCTTCTCGGCGATCGCGAAGGCTTCTTGCGCCGAATGAGCGATCCCGTTGCGCGGCTGTTTGAGGCCGAGCTTCCCGAGAACCTGCTGGAAACGGTCGCGATCTTCGGCGAGGTCGATCGCATCCGGCGAGGTGCCGAGGATCGGAATGCCCGCCTTTTCGAGCGGCTGTGCGAGCTTCAGCGGCGTCTGGCCGCCAAACTGCACGATGACGCCCTTGAGCGTACCAGCGCTCTGTTCGACGCGCAGGATCTCCAGCACGTCCTCCGCCGTGAGCGGCTCGAAATAAAGCCGGTCGGAGGTGTCGTAGTCGGTGGAGACCGTCTCCGGATTGCAGTTGATCATGATCGTCTCATAGCCCGCATCGGCGAGCGCGAAGGCGGCATGACAGCAGCAATAGTCGAATTCGATGCCCTGACCGATCCGGTTCGGCCCGCCGCCCAGGATGACGATCTTTTCCCGGTCGCTCGGACGCGCCTCGTCCTCGGCGTCGCCGCCGGCGCGGAAGGGGCGCTCATAGGTCGAGTACATATAGGCCGTGGCGGCGGCGAACTCGGCCGCACATGTGTCGATGCGCTTGAAGACCGGCCTGACGCCGAGGCGGTCGCGCAGCGCGCGCACGCTTTCCTCGTCGGTGCCGGCGAGTTTGGCGAGGCGGGCATCGGAAAAGCCGAGGCTCTTCAGGCGGTGCAGGACCACCTTGTCGTCCGGCACACCGTTGGCGCGGATGCGCTCTTCCCAGCCGATGAGGCCTTCAAGCTCGCGCAGGAACCAGGGATCGATGGCGCAGGCTTCGTAGATTTCCTCGCAGGAGGTGCCGAGACGAAGCGCCTGTGCCACCTTCAGCAACCGGTCGGGCGTGGGGCGGGCAAGGGCAGCGCGGATGGCGTTCTTGTCGTCGCCTTCGCCGAGGCCCGGAATCGTGACCTCGTCCAGCCCGTCGAGCCCGGTCTCAAGACCCCGCAGAGCCTTTTGAAGGGATTCGCTGAACGACCGCCCGATCGCCATCACCTCGCCGACGGACTTCATCGACGTGGTCAGAGAGGGTTCCGCTCCAGGGAATTTCTCGAAGGCGAAACGCGGGATTTTGGTCACAACGTAATCGATCGTCGGCTCGAAAGAGGCCGGCATCGCCCCGCCGGTGATCTCGTTCTCGAGCTCGTCGAGCGTGTAGCCGACGGCAAGGCGTGCCGCGACCTTTGCGATCGGAAAGCCGGTCGCCTTGGAGGCAAGGGCCGAGGACCGCGAGACGCGGGGGTTCATCTCGATGACGACCATGCGTCCGTCGGCCGGGTTGATCGCGAACTGCACGTTCGAGCCGCCGGTCTCCACGCCGATCTCGCGCAGCACCGCGAGCGACGCATCCCGCATCACCTGGTATTCTTTGTCGGTGAGGGTGAGGGCGGGGGCAACGGTGATCGAATCGCCCGTATGCACGCCCATCGGATCGATGTTCTCGATGGAGCAGATGATGATGCAGTTGTCCGCTTTGTCGCGGACGACCTCCATCTCGTATTCCTTCCAGCCGAGCACCGATTCTTCGATCAGGATTTCGTTGGTCGGCGAGGCGTCGATGCCGCGTTCGGCGATCTCGAGAAATTCTTCGCGGTTGTAGGCGATGCCGCCGCCGGTGCCGCCGAGCGTGAAGGAGGGGCGAATGATCGCCGGCAGACCGATCTCTTCGAGCGCAGCAAGGGCTTCGGGAAGCGAATGGGCAAGACGTGACGTCGGCGTATCGAGGCCGATCTTCGTCATGGCTTCGCGGAAGAGCTCTCGGTCCTCGGCCTTGTCGATGACTTCGGCACGCGCACCGATCATCGTGACGCCATAGCGATCGAGAACGCCGGCCTTGGCCACGGACAAGGCGCAATTGAGCGCCGTCTGTCCGCCCATCGTTGGAAGGAGCGCGTCGGGCCGCTCCTTTTCGATGATCTTGGTGACCACATCGGGCGTGATCGGTTCGATGTAGGTGGCGTCCGCCAAATCCGGATCGGTCATGATGGTGGCCGGATTGGAATTGACGAGGATGACCCGATATCCCTCGGCCTTCAGAGCCTTCAAGGCTTGCGTGCCGGAATAATCGAATTCGCAGGCCTGGCCGATCACGATCGGTCCGGCCCCAATAACCAGAATGGAAGAGATGTCGGTGCGTTTCGGCATGGGGGCGTGCTGGTAGGCGGGCCGTTCGGCCCGGCCGGTTCCGGGTGGTTGGAAAGTTGCGCGCTTATAGAGGAATTCGCGCAAGAGGCAAAGTCGCTCCCTGGAGCGCTGTGGACCTACAGCCTCGTGGAGCCCAAAGCAGAGCCGAGACGACCGAGAGAAACGAGGTCAGCTCATGCCAGCGATGGCGGACGGCTCAGATTCGGGGCTCAAATCTTCTTCTGGGTCTTGGCCGTCTTCGTACGAGGCCGTCTCGCCATCGTAGTCGGCGATCCCGACCGAGAGCGCGTAGCAGGCGAGGCGAACCGACTTCGGGATCTTGACCTTCTTGCCGTCACGTTCGCCTGTCTCATAATACTGAATCATACGTTTTTTGAGGCCCAGCCGGTCGGCCGCCTCTTTCTGTTTCATTCCGAGCTTTTTTCGCCAGGCTTTGAACTGGTCGGGTGTCATCGTGGAAACGCCCAAGGCAGGTCCCTTTCAGCTGACCGAATTTAGGGGCTTTTTACACTGCGGCCTATAGCGAAATCGTGAAGGCGCAAAAAGTGCATTTCTTGTTTGACAAATGCGCACAATGTGCACATATTCACGATGAAGGCGCAAATAGTGCTCCTTTTGGCGGCTAACATGCCGCCAGACGCAACCTGTCAGAGGAGGGCTCACAGATGTTGAATGACATCGTCCTGCAGCGGGCTCGCCTGGGTTACGATCGCGTGGATATGCATCGCTACGCGACTCTGAACTGTGGCGTGGCACGTTTGTTCAAACGTGTAGGCCATTGGTTCAGCTGAGGTTTCTCACGGCGATTGCGCTGTAAAGAAGTGTGATGAACAAAAACGCGGCTCCCCTGGCCGCGTTTTTGCTTTCAGGCGACGGAACCGCCGGCCATCTCCGTTTCTTTTCCCGTCGCAGAAACGGACGGAGCATCGGATGCGGTGGCGGGGTCGGCGTCAGTCGAGCAATATCGAATATCGAACCGGCGGGCGAAGCTCGCTGCCGATCGGACGTGCCGGCGGCGGCATCGGCTTCCTGATCGTGGCCGCAATCCTTTTCTTCGTCTTCGGCATCAATCCGATGGAACTCCTCCGCGAGGTGGAGACCGGCCAGGGACAGATCTCGAGCGAACAGCGCTCTCCTTCAGGAAACGTCGCCTCCACCCGAACGGAAGTGGATGATTTCGTGGCGACAGTGCTTGCCGAAACCGAAGACGTCTGGGGCGACATTTTCCGCGAGGCGGGGGCCGACTATCCCGAACCCACTCTCGTTCTCTTCAACGATTCCGTTCGCTCCGCCTGCGGTCTGGCGGGCAGGGCGGCTGGGCCCTTTTATTGTCCGGGTGACCGAAAGCTCTATCTCGATTTGTCGTTTTTCGAAGAGCTGAAGCGCCGCTTTCGCGCCCCCGGCGATTTCGCGCAGGCTTATGTGATCGCGCATGAGGTCGGCCATCATGTGCAGAACCTGACAGGCGTTCTCTCGAAAGTGAACGAGATGCGTCAGGGCATGAGCGAGCGTGCCGGCAACGCTTTGTCTGTGCGGGTCGAGCTTCAGGCGGATTGCTACGCCGGCATCTGGGCGAACCGGACGCGCGACAAGGGATTGCTCGAGGAGGGCGATCTCGACGAGGCGCTGAATGCGGCAACCCAGATCGGCGACGATATGATCCAGAAGCGCACGCAAGGCTATGTCGTGCCCGAGGCTTTCAATCATGGCTCGTCAGAGGAGCGGCGACGCTGGTTCCGCCAGGGTTACCAATCGGGAGATCTTGATGCCTGCGATACTTTCAGCGTTTCGACGCTTTGAGGCGGAAGGATGAGCGTTGCGGGCCGCACGGCCGTGCTGGGCCTCGCGCTGGCTGGAGGTCTTGCGGGCTCGCAGGCACCGGAATTCGCTCAGCAATATCGCCAGCGCCTGGGCGGCGCGGTCGATGAAATGCGGCAGGTCGTGGCGGATTTCGACGAGGACGTCCGCCGCCACGGCCTCGATCGTGACGAGGCGGTGGCGCTTTACGCCCAGTCGCCCGAAGCGTTTCTCAAGGATCGCGGGCTCTCGATGAAGCGTCTTCTCGCACGCTTCTCGACGCTCAGCCGTCAGCAGGCGGAGCTGGAGCTAGCAGAGCCCTTGATGCGACCAATGATCGTCTTCAGGAATCCGGACCAGAAAATCGTGCAAGGCGCCTGGCAGATCTACGAGCCGGCCGTTCCCGTGACAGCCGCGGGGGCTGTCTGGGCTTTGGCCGGGCTTTCGCTTCTCGGCGGCGTCTCCTGGTTTGCACGCAAGCTCCTGCGCTTCCTCTTTGTGAAGAAGCGGGCACGCTCAGAGGTTACCTCGATTTGAGACCGGCATCGGAGAGCCGGTCTGCCGGATGCCGGCGGTTTAAGCCGGCGTTTTGTCCGTGCGGGCTTTGCGGTTCTCGCGAACGAGATTCATAAAGCGCTGGAAGAGATAGTGGCTGTCCTGGGGGCCAGGCGAGGCTTCCGGGTGGTATTGCACCGAAAAGACCGGCTTGCCCTTCAGGCGCAGGCCGGCATTGGAGCCGTCGAACAGCGAGACATGCGTCTCTTCCACCTCGGGCGGCAGGCTGTCGCGATCGATCGCGAAGCCATGGTTCATCGAGACGATTTCCACCTTGCCCGTGGTCTTCTCCTTGACCGGATGATTGGCGCCGTGATGGCCCTGATGCATCTTGGCCGTCTTCCCGCCGAGCGCGAGGCCCATCATCTGATGGCCGAGGCAGATGCCGAATGTCGGTGTCCCGCTGTCGATGACGCTGCGAATCGCCGGAACCGCGTAGGTCCCCGTCGCAGCCGGATCGCCCGGACCGTTGGAGAGGAAAACGCCGTCCGGATTGAGGGACAGAATATCCTCCGCCGTTGCCGTCGCCGGTAGAACGGTGACCTTGCAGCCCTCTTCGGTGAGGAGGCGCAGTATGTTCCGCTTGATGCCGTAATCCACGACCACGACGTGGCACTCGCCGTCCTCGCGATGTCCATAGCCTTGGCCGGGCTTCCAGCTCGTTTCGTTCCAGTCGTAGCGCTGGCCCGAGGTGACGCCCGGCACGAGATCCTGCCCGTCCATCTTCGGCATCGCGGCCGCTTCCGCTTTCAGCGCCTCGTAATCGAAATTGCCGTTGGGATCGTGGACGATGACGGCATTCGCCATGCCGTTTTCGCGGATGCGATTGGTGAGGGCACGGGTGTCGACGTCCGCAATGCCGGGGATGCCGCGAGCCTTCAGCCACGCATCGAGGTTTTTCGCCGCACGCCAGTTGGACGGAGCCGTGATCGGTGCCCGCAAGACGCAGCCGGCGACACCGGAATTGCGTGCCATGTTCACCGTCTCTACGTCTTCGTCGTTCGTGCCCACATTGCCGATATGCGGGAAGGTGAATGTGATGATCTGTCCCGCATAGGAGGGATCGGTCAAAATCTCTTGATAACCGGTCATCGCGGTATTGAAGCAGACTTCGCCGGAAGACTTGCCCGTTGCTCCCAATCCTTCGCCTTCGATGATGGTGCCGTCGGCGAGGACGAGGCAGGCGGTGGGTTTGCTTTCGGGCCAGGAAGTGGCGGTCATGAACGGATCCGACGGTCAGCATGAACAGGTGGAGCTTGCGCTCTCTTGCGTCCCCGCTGCGAGTGTCTATATCGACGGCCTCTATGGCGCGCTGGGGCAGCGCGCGATACGTAGTGGGCGGATCATGTCGCGTCAACGCGAGGATGGTTGAGACCCACATGAGACCCACAGCCGACCGCCGAGACTTCACTTCTCATTTTATCTGAGGCGTCTGACGACGCATCGAAGGGGTGACCCATGGTTGATCGAATCCGCGATCAGATCAGCGAAGGCCTGAAAGAGGCCATGAAGAAACAGGACCGCGTGCGCATGACGACGCTGCGGTTGATCAATGCGGCCATCAAGGACCGCGATATCGAGGCGAGGACGAAAGGCAAGGACGGCGTCTCCAACGACGAGATCATGTCGATCTTGACCAAGATGATCCGCCAGCGTGAGGAATCCTCCAAGATCTACGAGGAGAACGCCCGCCTCGACCTCGCCGAGCAGGAACGCAAGGAGATCGAGGTCATCCGTTCGTTTCTGCCGCGGCAGATGGATGACGACGAGCTCAAGAGCGCCTGCCGGGACGTGGTCGGCGATGTGGGCGCTCAGGGCCTTCGCGACATGGGCAAATGCATGGGCACGCTCAAGGAACGCTATTCCGGGCGCATGGACTTTGCCCGGGCGAGCTCCGTCGTAAAGGACATTCTGAGCTCCTGAGAGGACCCGTGAGAACCTTCACGCGCCGATCTTGGCGCGTGAAGCCCTCGCCCTCGAAACGGGCCTGACGCGCCAGGGATGCGCGGCTTCCCGGCGGAACTCGTCCGCCAATCGGTTGTTGGAAAACCCGATACTCCAGCAACACGATTGGGATGTGACAATGGTTCCAGCCTGGCTCCATATTCTTGCAATTGCGTCTTTGCTTCTCGGTTTCGTCTGCGCTCTCGTCATCGCCGTCGATGAGAGCCGCCATCCGCAGCATATGTGGATCATGAACATCGTCTGGCCGGCGCTCGCCCTCTTTGCCTCGCTCATCGCACTCTGGGCCTATTTCACCTATGGGCGCCTCGCGACGCATGAGAAGATGCATGCGGCGATGCAGGCGAACGAAACACCGCCGAGCCAGCGCCTGACGCCATTTCCCGTGATGGTCGGCAAGGGCACCAGCCATTGTGGATCCGGTTGCACCCTTGGCGACATCTGCGCCGAGTGGATCGCCTTTCTGTTTCCGACCGTCGCCGTCTGGCTCGGCTGGCAGACGATCTTTTCGGAGAAGATCTTCGCCGTCTGGATCCTCGATTATATCCTCGCCTTCGGCTTCGGCGTGGCCTTCCAGTATTTCACCATCAAGCCGATGCGGAACCTCTCTCCGGTGCAGGGGCTCATCCAGGCCGTCAAAGCCGATGCGCTCTCGCTCACTGCCTGGCAGGTCGGCATGTACGGATTCATGGCTATCGCCCATTTCTACATCTTCGCGCATGTCCTCGGCGTGAAGCTCGAAGTGACGAGCGTCGAGTTCTGGTTCATGATGCAGATCGCGATGATCTTCGGCTTCATGACCGCTTATCCCGTGAATTGGTGGCTGATCCGCGCCGGCATCAAGGAGAAGATGTAGGCCTGAAGCCGCGGTGCCGGCGCAAACTGTGAGTAGCGGGGAGGGCGCGGCGCTCATGCCATTTGTTCTGCCGCGTTTCCCGCCGCTGTGCTAAGAGGGCAGGATGCGTTTCCCGCCATCCTTTCTTGACGCGATCCGAAGCCGGATCCCGATCTCCGACGTCGTCGGTCGGCGCGTGTCATGGGACAAGCGCAAATCGCTGCCATCTCGCGGCGATTACTGGGCGTGCTGTCCGTTTCACGGCGAGAAGACGCCGTCCTTCCACGCCGACAATCGTCGGGGTCGCTATCATTGTTTCGGCTGCGGCGTGTCTGGCGACCATTTCACCTTTCTGGTCGAGCTCGACGGGATGACGTTTCCGGAGGCGGTCGAGCAGCTCGCAGGCGAGGCCGGACTGAAGCTGCCCGATCCCGACCCGCGGGAAGAGGCGCGTCAGGCCCGCCGCATGGGCCTCGTCGAGGTGATGGAGAAGGCGGCTGCCTTTTTTGAACGGAATCTCGCCGGAAAAGATGGCGCCAGGGCGCGCGCTTATCTGCGCGATCGCGGCCTCGGACAGGACATCCAAAACCGCTTCCGCCTCGGCTTTGCGCCGTCCTCTCGCAATGCGCTGAAAAATCACCTCGCAGAGGTCGGGGTGAAGCCGGAGGAGATGGCGGAGGCCGGCCTCGTCATTGCCGGCAACGACATTCCGGTGAGCTACGACCGCTTCCGCGATCGCATCATCTTCCCGATCCTCGATTTCCGGGGCCGTGTCATCGCTTTTGGCGGACGGGCCCTGTCGCCGGACGCGCAGGCCAAGTACCTGAACTCGCCGGAGACGCCGCTCTTTTCCAAGAGCCGCGTTCTCTTCAACGGCAAGATGGCGCGGGCCGCGAGCGCCAAGGGGCAGAAGGTGATTGCCGTCGAAGGCTATATCGACGTGATGGCGCTGGTGGCGGCGGGCTTCGAAGCCGCAGTTGCCCCGCTCGGCACGGCTTTGACGGAAGAACAACTGCAGCTTCTCTGGCAAATGGCCGAAGAGCCGATCCTGTGCTTCGATGGCGACCAGGCCGGCATCAAGGCGGCCGCGCGGGCGATCGATCTTGCCTTGCCGCATCTGAAGCCCGGACGCAGCCTGCTGTTTGCGCTCCTGCCGGAAGGGCAGGACCCGGACGATCTCATCCGGGCTTCGGGATCGGATGCTTTCGCTTCTCTTCTCGATCAGGCGAACCCTCTTGCGGACATGCTCTGGCGCCGGGAGATGGAGCGCGGGCCGCTCGATACGCCGGAGCGTCTCGCCGGCGCAGAGAAAGCGCTCAAAGACGCGGTGGCGCAGATCGGCGATGCCGATGTCCGCCGCAACTACGAGCAGCTCTATCGCGACCGTCTGTTTGAGCGCCGTCGCAGCCGCGGCGGAGGGGCGAAGCAGGGCCGCACGCCCCGCCAGAATTTTGGTGGAGGACGACGCCAAGGCGCCGGCCGGGGCGGTCGCTTCATGCCGCCCGAGGCGTTGGGTGAAGCCTCGACCAGCCTTCTGTCGACGGCGCTTGTGCGTGGCGGGGGGCGGACAGGGGCAGCGATCGGCCTTTCCGACGCCATCCTGGTCGGCACCTTTCTGGCTCATCCGCAGCTCGCCGAAGAGAGGCTCGAAATGCTCGGCCGCATTCCTTTCACGGATGCGGCACTTTCTGAGCTTGCCGGCACCATCGCTTTGGCTTTGTCCGAAGAGCCCGAACTGAGCGCGGGCGCACTCCTTGACCGCCTGAAGACAAAAGGGCATTCGGCGGTGGTGGAGACAATCGGCCGCAAGCTTGCCACTTCAGGCCTTGCCGATCTGGGGCCGGGCGGAGATTCTCTCAAAGCCGCAGCCATTTGGGACGATGCGGCCCTCTTGCGTCTGCGCACCACAACTCTATCTAACGAGCGCCGGGAGGCAGCACGTGATCTTGCTAACGAGACGATTGAGGCCAGTTTAACCCGGTTGAAGGATATACAAGAGGAAGATCTGCGGCTCCGCCATCGTGCCTTTGAAGACGAGCAGACGGAAACCGTTCTCCTTCATCCCTTCAAGGCTCGCCGTTGAGGCGGGCAAAGTTTGTTCGAGCGGTCGAGCGTTCGAGAAAAACAAATTGCCGATAAAGCGGGCCATGGTTAAGTGGCGCTTTACGGTGCAGCCCTTAGTTTGGAACGCAACCTCGACAGCGATAGCACGGGCGATTGACCATCGCACCGCTGAGACGACGGATCAATGACGACAGCGAACCAGCCCCAGACGACCGAAACCAAGGACGAGACGCGCGACGGCCAGCACAGCGACGGCCCGCTTCTTGATCTCTCAGATGCCGCTGTAAAGCGCATGATCAAGGAGGCGAAGAAGCGCGGCTATGTCACGGTCGATCAGCTCAACTCCGTCCTTCCCTCGGAGGAGGTGACCTCCGAGCAGATCGAGGACACCATGTCGATGCTTTCCGATATGGGCATCAACGTGGTGGAAGCCGACGAGGCGGAAGAGAACGAGCCGCAGGCGGAAGAAGAGGATGAATCGGAGGGCCGCGATCTCGTGGAGGCCGGTTCGACCGCCGTCACGAAGAAGACGACCAAGCGCGAGCCGTCCGATCGCACCGACGATCCCGTGCGCATGTATCTGCGCGAGATGGGGGCGGTCGAGCTCCTGTCGCGCGAGGGCGAGATCGCCATCGCCAAGCGCATCGAGGCCGGCCGCGAGGCGATGATCGCAGGGCTTTGCGAAAGCCCGCTCACCTTCCAGGCCATCATCATCTGGCGCGACGAGATCAACAACGGCGATACGCTGCTGCGCGACATCATCGATCTCGAAGCGACCTATGCCGGGCCCGATGCCAAGGCGCCGGATCCCGCGCAGGGCCAGGCCGCAGGCGGGGCGGAAGCCGAGGCCGGGGAAGCCACCGAAGGCGGTGAGGAGAGCGACGAGGACGAGGACGATTACGAGAATAATCTGTCGCTCGCCGCCATGGAGGCGGAGATCAAGCCGCAGGTGCTCGCGACCTTCGATACCATCGCCGACAATTACAAGCGCCTCAGAAAACTGCACGACACGCTTGTCGAAAACGACATGCAGAGCCGGGCGCTGACCCCGCCGCAGGAGCGCCGTTACAAGAAGCTGCGTGACGAGATCGTCGCCGAGGTGAAGTCGCTGTCCTTGAATCAGGGCCGCATCGATGCCCTGGTCGAGCAGCTCTACGACATCAACAAGCGTCTCGTGTCTCTCGACACCAGGCTGATGCGCCTCGCCGAGGGCTATGGCGTCGACCGCATGGAATTCCTGTCGCACTACCGCGGCAACGAGCACGACCCGCACTGGATTCGCCGCGTGGCGCGTCTGACCTCGCCGGGCTGGCGCGATTTCGTTGCCAACGGCAAGGACCAGATCCACGGCATTCGTACGGAAATTCAGGAACTTGCGGCGAGCACCGGACTCGAAATCTCAGAGTACCGCAACATCGTCCACAAGGTGCAGAAGGGCGAGCGCGAAGCCCGGCAGGCGAAGAAGGAGATGGTGGAGGCGAACCTCCGGCTCGTTATCTCGATCGCCAAAAAATACACGAACCGCGGCCTGCAATTCCTTGATCTGATTCAGGAAGGCAATATCGGCCTGATGAAGGCGGTCGATAAGTTCGAGTACCGCCGCGGCTACAAGTTCTCCACCTATGCGACCTGGTGGATCCGCCAGGCGATCACCCGCTCGATCGCCGATCAGGCACGCACGATCCGCATCCCGGTCCATATGATCGAGACGATCAACAAGATCGTTCGCACCTCGCGCCAGATGCTGCACGAGATCGGCCGCGAGCCGACCCCGGAGGAGCTGGCCGAGAAGCTGCAGATGCCGCTCGAAAAGGTCAGGAAAGTCCTGAAGATCGCCAAGGAGCCGATCAGCCTCGAAACGCCGATCGGCGACGAGGAGGATTCCCATCTCGGCGACTTCATCGAGGACAAGAACGCCATTCTGCCGATCGACGCGGCGATCCAGTCGAACCTGCGCGAGACGACGACGCGCGTTCTCGCCTCGCTGACCGCCCGCGAGGAACGCGTTCTCCGCATGCGCTTCGGCATCGGCATGAACACCGACCACACGCTCGAGGAGGTCGGCCAGCAGTTTTCGGTGACCCGCGAACGTATCCGCCAGATCGAGGCGAAAGCGCTCCGCAAGCTGAAGCATCCGAGCCGGAGTAGGAAGCTCCGTAGCTTCCTGGATAGCTGAGCCTCCAAGGCCAGAGACAACAAAAAAGCCCGGCCATCGTGCCGGGCTTTTTCGTTGCAGTCGCTCTCGTTGAGATCTCGGAAGAGCTGGTTACTCCTCGATCCCCCAGACCATGTTGACCTGGACCTCGACGGAGACTTCGCCGCCTTCCAGCGGCACCGCTGCCTCGTCCATTTGCGCGCGCGCCATCGCCATCATCTTCGGCTGCGGGCGGCCATAGCTCTGTTCGGAGATCGACTGGATGGGCCCGAGGGTGATTCCGGCCGCCTCGGCGAGCTGTTCGGCGCGGGCACGCGCGTCCTCGACCGCTTTTTTGCGGGCCTCTTCTTCGAGTGGCTTCGGGTCGTCGATGGTGAACGACAGATTCTGGATGCGGTTGGAGCCGAGCTCCACGACCTTGTCGAGCGTCGAGCCGGCGCTTTCAAGATCGCGGATGCGAACCGTGAGGAGGTTGTCGACGCGGTAGCCGACGATCTTGCGCTCGGAAGCCTGGCCCGGGCGCGGCTGCTCGTAGACCGGCTGGATGGAGAAGCCTGAGGTCTGCAGGTCGCGGTCGGCGATGCCCTGGTCCTTTAGCGCCTGCGTGACCTTCGTCATCGCCTCTGAATTGGCGCGAAGCGCCTCCTGCGCGCTCTTCGCCTGTTCCGACACGCCGAGCGTGACGACGGCCATGTCTGGCGTTCCGAATGCCTCGCCGTTGCCGGAGACGTTGATTTGCGGGCGGTCTGGCCCATCCTGTGCGAGCGCCGGTGCTGCGAATGCGGCGAGCGAGAGGGCGAGGGCCGGGGCGATAAGGCGTCTGGTCGGCATGTCGGTTCTCCGGGGTGCGTGAATCGGTGGCCCGTGCGAATGCCTGCCGAATGCGGCTCTTTTTGGGGCTGTTGTGTCGCGCCGGCTTGCCCGGTGCCGGGCAATCGCGTACCTGACGCCTGTCTGGGTCCGTAGCTCAATTGGTTAGAGCCGGCGGCTCATAACCGCTTGGTTGCAGGTTCGAGTCCTGCCGGACCCACCACACCCTTTTCCCCACATCATGTCGGACGAATTCTGAAGCGCGCCTGCCACCCAGGTCGCGCGGGGAGCGACGTTCGCCTCGTCTTGGCCTTTCGTGCACCGGGTGAGGCGTTTACGGCATTGCGTGGCGCTCGCTCATCCGTATTGTGCGCGGCCTCAGATGGATTTTTCGATCACCAAAGAGCGCTTTGCCGAAAAATCGTTCGTGTTGGTGAGGCGAAAACGGGAGGAAGAAAATGAAAATTTCGCAAATTGGCGCGATTGCGCTGTTTTCCGCCACGCTTGCCGCGATGGCGGGGCCGGCTTCGGCCGAAACCTATCGTTTGTCGCAAAATACCAGCAACACGACGACCTGGCAGAAGGGCGCCGAGAAGTTCAACGAGCTTCTGGGTGAGGCGACCGACGGCAAGATGGACGTCCGTATCTTCCCGAATGCGCAGCTCGCCGGCGGCGACCAGATGAAGCAGACGGAGATGGTGAGCCGTGGCTCCATCGACTTCATGCTGACCTCCGCGATCAACGTCACGCCGCTTGTGCCGGAGCTTGCGGTCTTCTCGTTGCCGTACCTCTATTCGGACTATGACGCGGTCGACGCCACGACGAGCGGCGAGCCAGGGCAGAAGATCGAAGAGATCTTGAAAGAGCACGGCATCATCGCTCTCGCCTGGGGCGAGAACGGCTTCCGCGAAGTGACCAACAATGTCCGCCCGATCAAGACGCCGGAGGACATGCAGGGCCTCAAGATGCGCGTCTCGGGTCCGATGTACATCGACGTGATGCAGGCGCTCGGCGCCAACCCGCAGCAGATGCAATGGTCGGAGACGTTTCCGGCTCTGCAGCAGGGCGTGGTCGACGGCCAGGAAAACCCGATCGGCGCCGTCATCATCCCGCAGCGCGTCTACGAGGTGCAGAAATACCTGACCACCTGGCACTATTCCTACGACCCGCTTTTCCTCGGCGTCAGCGAGAAGCTGTGGGATTCGTGGGATGATGAGACGAAGACCACGGTGAAGAAGGCCGCCGAAGAGGCGATGGAATACCAGAAGGAAATCAGCCGTGAAGGCACGGCCAAGGGCGTCGAATTCCTGCGCGAACAGGGAATGGACGTCTATGAGCCGAATGCCGAAGAGATCGATGCTTTCCGCAAGGCGACCAAGCCGGCCTTCGACACATGGTCGAAGAAGGTGGGCGAGGATCTCGTGAAGAGCTTCCAGGACACCATCGCTCAGTCGAACTGAGGCATCGCTCATGCAGGCGGGGTGTCTGTGCCCGCCTGCACGTTCAGCCTTTGAGGAGGTTTCGTGTCGTTCCTGTTGCGCGAAGCGGAGAAGATCGTCTGCGCGGTGATCCTTCTTGCGATGACGGCCCTCGGCTTCGCCAATGTGGTCGTGCGCTATCTGACCAGCTATTCGCTCGCATCGACGGAAGAGCTCCTCACCAACGGCTTTCTGCTTTTGACGGTTTTCGGTGCGGCCATCGCCGCACGCAACGGCGAGCATCTTGCCGTGACCATCCTCTACGATGCCGTGCCGAGGCCGGTTCGGAGGGCGATCCTCGTCCTGTCGAGCGTCCTCTCCGTCGCTCTCCTCGCGATGTCGGCCTGGTTCACCTGGCAGCTTTTCGCGAACCAGTTCGAGAGTGGTGTGCGCTCCTACGCGCTGCAGATCCCGGCCTGGTACTACAGCGTGGCGCTGCCTTTCGGCTTCGCGCTCGTCATTATCCGCTACATTCAGCATGCCTTCGAGCGCTGGCGCGGTGACACGCATGAGGTCGTCGCCGATGTTTGACCTCGATGCCGGCACGCAGATGGTGATCCTGTTCTTCGTGCTGTTGTTCCTGCGCGTGCCAGTCGCGTTCGCCCTCGGGCTTTCTGCCGTCTATGCGATGTGGGCGATCGGCTTCGGTCTCGATATGGCGGGCGATCTCATCGCAAGCGGGATCGCCAAATTCTCCCTGCTGGCGATTCCGTTCTTCATCCTCGCCGGCACCTTGATGGGCTCCCTCGGCATAGCGGAGCGTATCATCGCCTTCTTCCGCGTTCTCGTCGGCGGCCTGCCGGGGGGCATGGGGCTTGTCGGAACCGTCGTCTGCCTCTTCTGGGGTGCGGTCTCGGGCTCCGGGCCGGCATCGGTTGCCGCAATTGGCCCGCTGATCGTGCGCGGCATGGCCGAGGATGGCTATCCGAGAGCTTTTGCGGCCGGCCTCGTCTGCGCCGGTGCGGGACTTTCCATCGTCATTCCACCCTCGATCGGTCTCGTCATCTACGGCGTCATTGCCGAAACCTCGATTTCGGACCTCTTCACGGCAGCGATCATCCCGGGCCTTGTCATGGGGCTCTTGATGCTCGTCGCTCTGCCTTTCGTGCCGAAAGTGGATGTGAACGAGATGCCGCCGAGCCTGGAGCGCCTGATGCCGCAGGCGTTTTCGGAACTCCCGTACGGCCAACGGCTGTGGCGCTCCTTCCTGCATTCCTTCTGGGGGTTGATGACACCGCTCGTCATTCTGGGTGGCATCTATTCCGGCATCTTCACGCCGACCGAAGCGGCGATCGTGGCGACTGTCTATGCGCTCTTCGTCGGCGGCCTCGTCTACCGCACCTTGAGCTTTGCGACGCTCTACGAGGCATTGTCCGCAGCTGCGGCATCCTCGGCCGTCGTCATGCTTGTGGTGGCCTATGCAAGCCTCTTCGGCTGGGTCGTGACGGTCGATGATCTCATCGGAAAATACTCGACCGTGCTTCTCGGGTTGAGCGACCAGCAATGGGTCATCCTCATCGTCATCATGCTCATCCTCCTGATTGCGGGGATGTTCATGGACGCGATCACCATCATGTTCATCACGCTGCCGATCTTCCTGCCGGTCATGCGTGAGCTCGGCTGGGATCCGGTCTGGTTCGGCGTCCTGGTGATGGTCAATCTGGCGATCGGGCTCTTCACGCCCCCCGTCGGCATCAATCTCTATCTAGCGGCCAATATGACGTCACTGCCTCTGGAAAAGATCGCGCGCGGCGCCGTGCCGTTTTTGATCACGAGTCTCATCGGCCTCATCCTCATCGCCGCCTTTCCGGGCCTGTCGAGCGTGCTCGTCGAGGTGTTGAAATAGGCGGCGGGGAGGTCCTGCCGTCCTGGCGAATGGGCGTGGTCAGGTGGCGGATGACCTGTCGGAGGCGCGAAGGATCCAACTCGCAATTTTCGGCCAGGTTTGCGAGAGCGTGCGCGCGCTCATGAAAAGCCCGATATGGCCGCCGGGCACCGTCTCCTTCACGATCGCGTCCTTGGGCGTTCCAAGGAGACGATCGGCCTCCAGCACCTGCTCCGGTGTGGTGATGTCGTCGGCGGCGCCGGCAAGGAGATAGACCGGGCAGCTGATATCGCTCAGCTTGAGCGGCCGCCCGAGCCCGACGAAGGTGCCCTTGGCGAAGCGGTTCTCCTTGAAAATCTCTTTGATCACCTGGAGATACCAACGTCCCGGCAGGTCGATCGGGTTTTCATACCAGCTCTCGAAGGTCTCGCGTTTGGCGAGATAGGCCGGGTCGTCGATGTGCTCGTAAAGCTCGATGTGCTCGTCGATGTAATGTTCGGCCGGATGCATGTTCTTCCAGCCGCGTAGCATGAAGCGGCCGAGCATCAGGCCGCCGCCGAGTTCCACGAGTTCGCGGTAGAAGGACAGGGGAGAGGCCTGCACCATGCGTTTGATGGGGCCGTCGCCGGCATCCGTGTCGATCGGCGCGCCTGCAAGAACGAGGCTGTTGACCTTCTCTGGAAAGCGCGCCGCGATCATGGCGGATGCCCATCCACCCTGGCAGAGCCCGACGAGATCGACGGAGCCGCCGAGATCGTCGATCGCAACGAGCAGCTCTTCCAGATAATTGTCGACCTCGAAGTCGCGCATGTCGGGGGTCGCCGAGGTCCAGTCCGTCAGGGCGACATGGGCGATGCCGCCGTCCAGCAGCGTTTGGACGAGGCTTTGGCCCTTGTGATAGTCGGCGATCATGGCGCTGTGCCCGGCATAGGGGGCGACGACGAGCGTCGGGCGCCCTTCTTCGCGTCCGTAATCGCGCAGATGCATGGTCCGAAGCGCGAGGCGGACCCGATTCTCCGTCGCAAGCTGCGGCCGCAGCTCGTGATGGATTTTGATTTCTTCCTCGATGAATTTAACGTTGCGGGCATAAAGCTCCGCTTCATCCTCGACGAGAGCGGAGGCCATGGCGACCGGCCAGAAGGCCGGCACGCTGGCGAGCTTGAACTCATGCGGTCGCGGCGTTCCTTGAGACATGACGGCGGCTTCCCCGTGACGAACTAAAGACGGGAGCGATTGTCCGCTCCCCGTCTTCAGGTGGCGTGTCGAAAAAGCCTGGGCAAGTCGCCGTCAGGCGGGGCAGGGCTGCGCGAAACGAGCCTCTGCCGCGCAGAAATCACCGATCAATCCGGATCGTCGCTTTCGCGCGAACGACCCTTGCCGACATTGGTGCGGAAGAACGAGCCGACGATAATCGGCAGGATGAAGCCGACGATCGCGAGCCCCCAGAGCGTGATCGACAGCCACGAATCGACGAGCGCCGACCAGTCGCCGTTGGAGATCGTCAGCTCGCGGCGGAGGTTGACCTCCATCTGCCCTCCGAGGAGGACGCCGAGGATCACCGGCACCAGCGGCACGTCGAGCTTGCGCAACAACCAGCCGCCGAGACCGAAGAGCACCATGACGACGAGATCGAAGGTCGAGCCGGAGATGCCATAGACGCCGACGAATGCGATCATCGCGACCGCCGGCATGAGGTATTTCGGCGGCACGAGGAGAACCCGCACGAACAGAGAGACGAGCGGGATGTTCATGATCAGCAGGATGATGTTGCCGATGAACAGCGCCGCGATCAGGCCCCACACGACGTCCGGATTGGACTGAAAGAGAAGCGGCCCCGGCGTGATGTTGAGGGCGAGCAGCATGGCGAGAAGCACGGCCGTCGTGCCCGAGCCCGGAACGCCGAGCGCCAGCATCGGCACGAGGGCGCCACCGGCGGCGGCGTTGTTGCCGGCTTCTGGCGCCGCAACGCCGCGAGGGTCGCCCTTGCCGAACGTGCCCTTGCGGTCGGAGACGCGCTTTTCGACCGAATAGGCGATGAACGAGCCGAGCGATGCACCGGCCCCGGGCAGGACGCCGGCGAGGAAGCCGAGAACGGTCGAGCGGCCCATCGTGCCAGCGGTCTTACGGAGCATCGAAAGCGGCGCGGTGACGCGGTTGACGAGCTTGCTCGCGCCCTCCGCATGAGCTTCTTCGCCGCGGTGTTCCAGGAAGATGAACACCTCAGAGACGGCGAACAGGCCGACGATCGCGACCAGAAAATCGATGCCGTCGTAAAGATGCACCTCGCCGAAAGCGAAGCGTGGCACGCCCGTCTGGGCATCGACGCCGATCATGGCGATGCCGACACCGAGGGCTGCGGAGAAGGCGGCCTTCGCCTGATTGCGGCTGGCGATCCCTCCGAGCGTGGCAAAGGCCAGTGTGAAGAGGGCGAAGTACTCCGCCGGGCCAAAGAGGAGGGCGACCTTGACGAGCTGTGGGGCGAGGAAGACGAGCCCCCAGGTCGCGAAGAACGAGCCGACGAAGGAGGCGATGCCGGAAAGTGCGAGCGCCTCGCCGGCCTTGCCCTGCTGGGCCATCGGATAGCCGTCGAGCGTCGTCATCAGCGCCGGCTCGTCACCCGGGATGTTGAGCAGGATCGACGAGATGCGCCCGCCATACATGGCGCCGTAATAGACGCTGGTCAGAAGGATCAGAGCCGGCGTTGCGGGCAGGCCGAGCGTGAAGGCGAGCGGAATGAGAATGGCGACGCCGTTCGAGGGCCCCAATCCTGGCAGAGCGCCGAAGATCGTGCCGAGAAAGCAGCCGAGGAGCGCCAGTAGCAGGTTCTGAAAGGTGAGAGCGACGGCAAAACCGTCGGCAAGGGAGGAGAGTGCGTCCATCGAAAAATCCTCCGCTTTCTCAAAAGCCCCAGGGGCCGCGCGCGAGCGACAAGCCGAGGACGAGGCCGAAAAGGACGTAGATGCCGACCGAGATGGTGGCACCTGCGATTGCCGCTTGCACAGGTCCCGCGCCGAGACGCCAGGACAGGAACATTGCGGTGATGGCGGTCGTGAGGACAAAGCCGCCGATCGGCAGCGCATAGGCGTAACCGAAGAGCACCGCGGCGGCGAACAGCACTTCCATCGTGCGCCCGAAGCTCGCCCATTGCGGTTCGGGATCGGGCTTGATGATGAAATAGATGGAGGAAAGTCCGAGAATGACGCCGATGATGATCGGAAACGTCTTGGGTCCGACCGGATCGGACATGAAGCTTTCCTGGATGAGCGTCGCCTGCCAGATATAGAAGGCGGCAAGCGCAACGCCGATCACGCCGAGTATCCGATCGCTCATAAGCTCTCCCCGTTATCGAGGAGGGCCGTGCCGAGGTCCGGCGCGGCCCTTCGCGATGTCACTTGATGATGCCGATTTCTTGAGAGAGCTCTTTGATCTCCGCGACGGATTCAGCCACGAATTTCTCGAAGTCTTCGCCTTGAAGATCCAGCGGGGCAAGGCCGTTGGAGGCCATGATCTTCTTCCATTCGTCGGATTTGTAGGTCTTGCCGATGGTTTCGACCCACCAATCATAGGCTTCGTCCGACATGCCGCCCGGGGCATAGAAGCCGCGCCAATTGGCGCCGACGGCATCGATGCCCTGTTCCTTGGCGGTCGGGAATTTCGAGAAATCGCCGGGCAGGCGTTCCGGAGCGAGGACGGCGAGGACTTTGATGTCGCCGGAATCGACGAAGCCCTTCGCTTCTGATGCGTCGCCGGAGAAGGCCTGAACGGAGCCGGCGAGAAGCTGGGTCACCGCTTCGCCGCCGCCCTCGAACGCGACGTATTTGATCTGACGCAGCTTATCGATGCCGGCGCGCTTGGCTGCGATCAGAACTTTCAGATGATCCCATCCGCCGACGGCCGAGCCGCCGGAGACGGCGATCGAGGAAGGATCGGCCTTGATGGCGTCGAACAGTTCGGGAAGCGTGTTGAACTTCGAATCCTTGGCAACCGCGATGATGCCGTAATCGGCGCCGACGGAGGCGAGCCAGCGGACCTGATCCATGTCGCCGCCGGGATAGGCGCCCTGGGCGAGGCGGCTCGAGGTTGCCGAGGAGGCTGCGACGATGAGGTTGTTGTCGTCATTGCGCTTGTTGACGACTTCGGCGAAGGCGACGCCGCCCGATCCGCCGGCAAGATTGGTGACCTTCATCGTACCCGGGATGAAGCCCAGATCCTGCATGGTCTTGCCGACCTGACGGCAGGTGAAGTCCCAGCCGCCGCCGGGATTGGCGGGGGCGATGCATTCGGTCGACGACGGCTCGAAGGCCGACGCCCGGTCGCTCAGCGTGGCCGTGGCGAAGGCCAGCGGCAGAGCAAGTACAAGCAAACGACGCAATGACATGGTCATGAATCCTCCCTGATTTGACCATTCTGACGCAGCTTCTGGCTGCGATAGGAAGCCGGCACTTCGCGCGGAGCCATTCCGTCGAAGGTCCAGCGATAGGCTGGTGGTGTCGGGCCCTTATTGCGGCCACCCTGACACATCTGCTCCCAGGCATGGGAGAGAATGCCGACGGAACGTGACAGGCAGAACAGCCCTCTGGCAAGGGGCGCTGGAAAGCCGAGCTCGGCGTAGATGACGGCGGTTGCCCCGTCGATGTTCATCGGGACGGGCTTGCTCTTCGCCTCCGTCAGCGTTTTTTCAATTGCACGACCGATCGTCGCAAAGCGTCCGGAAACGGTCCCGGCCGCGGCTGCCTCGTCGACAAGCCCAAGAAGGCGGGGCGCGCGGGGATCAACCGGCTTGTGAAAGCGGTGGCCGAAGCCGGGCACGAAACGGCTGCGTTCCGCCTGCCAGCGGTCCAGGATATCGGCCGTCTTTTCCGGCCCGCCGGCGTCGTCGATCATGTGGTAGAGTTCGACGGCCTGCTCGCCTGCGCCACCATGCACGTCGTCGAGGAAATTGACTGCGGACGCCATGGCGCCATTCAAGGGCAGGCCACAGGTGACGGCCATGCGAGCCGCCGCGATCGAAGGAGCCTGAGGCCCATGATCGACGGCCGCGACGAGCGCCGCCTCAAATAGGGCCGCCTCGTCATGGCCCGGCAGTTCGCCGCGGGTCATGAGCCAGATCATCTCGGGAAAACTCACCTGGCCGATGAGGTCCTGGACCGGGTAGCCGCGGAAACTGATCTTGCCTGGTTCCATCTCGATGATGGAGGTGCGCCACCAATCGGACACGTCGCTCATATCGCACCTTCCTTCTGAAGCGTCTCGATCTCGCTCGCCGGCAGGCCGAGAGCGCCATAGACTTCCTGGTTGTGCTCGCCGAGTTGCGGCGGCGGCGCGTCGACGCTCGGTGCCTCGCCACTCATCTTGATGCCGGTGCGGATGACGGTGATGTCGCGCCCGACGCCTGGAACGTTCTGGAAAGTCCCGAGCATTCCTCTTTCGGCGATCTGCGGATGCGCCAGGATGTCCGGGACACTCATCACGGCACCCGCCGGGACGCCGATCTCGTTCAATTCGCGCACCCAATCGCGTGCAGGGCGGCGTGTCAGTGCCGTTTCCAGCTCAGCCTTGAGACGAACGCGGTTCTCCTTGCGCTTCTCGCGGGTGGCGAAATCCGGATCCTGAAGCAGGTCCTCGCGTCCAAGATGGCGGGCAAGGAGTTGCCACTGCTCGTCTTTGTTGGCCGCGATGTTGAGAAGCCCGTCCTGCGCCTGAAACGAGCCGGAAGGGGCAGACGTCATGTTTTCGTTGCCCTTCGGCGAAGGCTCGACGCCGCCGATCAGATAATTCGAGACGACCCAGCCCATGGTGGCGATCGTCGCTTCGAGCATGGAAACATCGAGAAACGCGCCGCGCTCTTCGGCATTGAGGGCAGCGGCAATTGCAAAGGCTGCGGTCAATCCGCCGATCGTGTCTGCGATCGGGTAGCCGACGCGCAACGGGCCTGAATCATTGTCGCCGGTGATCGACATGACACCGGACGCGCCCTGGATGATCTGGTCGTAGGCGGGGCGTCCGATCCAGGGGCCGCTCTGCCCAAAGCCGGAGATGGCGCAGTAGATGAGCTGCGGGTTGACGTCCTTGAGCGCCTCATAGCCCACGCCCAGCCGCTCCATGACGCCGGGGCGAAAATTCTCGACGAGGACATCGGCGCTTTCCACCAGGCGGCGGAAAATGGCTTTGCCGCGCTCGTCCTTGAGGTTGACGGTGACGGACTTCTTGCCGGCGTTCTGCGCCAGAAAGGAGATGCCCATGTTGCGGGCATTGAGCTCGGGATCGGCCCCGAGCTGGCGCGCAAGGTCGCCTCGACCCGTTGCCTCGACCTTGATCACCTCCGCACCGAAATGCACGAGCTGATGGCAGCAGAATGGACCTGCGAGGACGTTCGTCAGGTCGAGAATGCGGATACCGGCGAGGGGCCGGAGCATGGCGTCTCCTTTTTGATCAGAGGGATAGCGGGACGTGCGGAATCAATTCCGCAAGTTGGGCCGATGTCCTCCGGATCGTTCTTCATTGTTCTTGCGTTCTGTCAGGCAGAACGTATATTCAACGTAGCAGAACGATTGTATAGCGGCAAGAGGGGAAGACAATCGTGGCAACGGTTGAGAACGGTGTTTCTGACGATGCGGGCCAGCGCGGCGTGGAAGCGGTCGAGCGCGCCTTCCGCATCCTGGCCTGCTTCGATGAGGGAGAGTTGACGCTCACGCTTGCGGAGCTTGCGCGCCGCACGGGCCTCTACAAGAGCACGATCCTGCGGCTCTGCGTGTCGCTGGAGCGTTACGGTTACATCGCGCGCCAGCCCGATGGGCGCTATCGGCTCGGCGCGACGGTGTGGCGGCTAGGGGCGCGGTACCGGCAGAATTTCACCGCTGCAGACCTCATCCGCCCGGAACTGCGTCGTCTGGCCGAGACGATCGGTGAGACGGCATCCTTCTATGTTCGCGACGGTGACAGCCGTGTCTGCCTTTATCGCCATGAGCCAGACCGCGCGATTCGTCACCACATCGTGGAAGGCGCGCGTATGCCGTTGACGGCGGGGGCGGCGTCCCACCTTCTCCTTGCCTGGACTGAGGAGGATTCTCGGTACCGGGAGATCCGGCGGGCGGGGCACGCGGTCTCTCTGGGCGAACGCGATTCCGACATCGCTGCGATCGCCGTCCCTGTCTTCAGTCCCGACGGCAATTTGCGCGGCGCGCTCGCCATCTCCGGGCTGATCACGCGCTTCGACGATGCCCGCCGCGAGACGGTGCTGCTGGCCTTGAAGGAAAGTGCGGAGCGGATCGGCCGCCAGAAGACGGCCTCCTGAGCGATTCAGTCAGGCTTGCCGTGTTTTGCGAGGTGTTTGAGCCCGAGCGGGATCAGCGCCACCATGATCGCGACGCGGACGAGATGATGACAGGCCACCATCGCCGGCGCGATGTGAAGGGCGACCGCGACCACCCCCATCTCCGGGGCTCCGCCGGGCAGGAACGAGAGAAGCAGCGGCGCCGCGTCGATTCCGGTGAGCTTCGAGGCGGCAAGGGCGGCGAGGAAAGTGCTGAAGGACAGCATCACGCCGATGATTGCCGACATCCAGCCGTCGCTCAAAATGTCTCGAAGCCGATAGCCGACGAAGCGGACACCGACATTCGCGCCGATAACGATCTGTGCGACGATCGAGATCTGCACCGGCACATGCGCCTCAACGACGCCGAGGCTGTGGACGAAGGCGGACAGGACGAGCGGGATCAGCAGGAGACCCGAAGGCACTTTCATCACCCGCCCGAGGAAATAGCCGGCAATCGCGCAGCCGAGAAGCAGCAGAAGATCGAGGGGCGACCCGTCGATTGGCGGCAGGCTGCCCGGGCGTGAGGCTCCGGCAAGATCGTAATCGCCGAGGAGGTGGATGAGGATCGGCATCGTCACCAGAAGGGCGACGAGCCGGGCGGAGTGGCAGAGCACGACCCGGCGGGGATCCGCCCCATAGGTTTCGGCAATGACGCTGACGACCGACAGACCGCCCGGCATGGCCGCCAGAAAGGCGGTTGCGGGCGTCATCTTCGCCCATGTCCGCAGAACCAGAAAGGCGAAGAAGAAGAACGCGATCGACAGCAAGATCATGATCACGAGGCTCGGCCACCAGCCGGGGATCGCCTTCACCGTTTCTGGGTCGAAGCCGGCCCCGAGCATCGTGCCGACGATCACCATGGCGTAGCCGCGCCAGGAACCCGGCAGGGCGAGCCGGACCCCGAAAAGCGACAGGAGGCCGGTTGCTGAAAAACTTCCGAGCACCCATGGCAGTGGGATCGACAGCGCCGTGAAGGTGAGGCCGCCGGTGAGGCCGGCGGCAAGAGTGGCAAGACCGATGAGAAGGGTTGATGCTCGGCCGGACGTCTTCTGGCTCAAGACGAGCCGGCGGCCGCTTCCTCCGCGCTTTGCCGGTTTTCACGATGGCGGCGCCACAGGGGCAGCACCACCGCGGAAAGCAGAAGCAGGACGAGGAACAGGATCGCGATCGGCCGCTCGGCGAGATAGGCGAGCGGGTTGCCGCCCGAGATCTGCAATGTGCGCACCATCTCACCCTCTGTCATGCGGCCAAGAAGCAGGCCGATGACCGTCGCTGCGACGGGATAGGAATGCCGGCGCATCATCCAGCCGAGCCCGGCAAAGACGGCGACCGTCACGGGACCAGCGATGGTGCCGGTGATACCGAACCCGCCCCAGGCACACAAGGCGAGAACGGAGGGTACGAGGTAGCTGAGCGGCACGCGCACCACCATGCCGAGCACGCGCAGCGACAGGATGCCGACGACCGCAAGCAGGATCACCTGGCCCATATTGCCGATGATGATGGAGTAGACGACGTCCCGGTTGTCTCTGATGAAGGACGGTCCGCCCACGAGATTGTGGAAAGAGAAGGCCGCGAGGAGCACGGCCGTTGCCGCACCGCCCGGCACGCCGAGTGCCAGAAGCGCCGTCATCGATCCGCCTTCGGAGGATGAGTTCGATGATTCGGCCGCGACGACGCCCTCAGGCTCGCCCTTGCCGAACTTTTCCGGATGATCGGAGCTGCGGCGCACTTCGCCATAGGCGACGAGATTTGCAACCGAGGAGCCGACGCCCGGCACCGCTCCGATCAGGGCGCCGATCAGGCTGCCGCGGATCAGCGTCTTCGGATAGCGAAACGTCTTGAGGAAGCCCTTGAGGAGTGCCGAGAGCGAAATCGTGCGCAGGCCCTTGGCGTCGACGAGGTAGGAATTGCCGCGCAACCGGAGAAGCTCCGAGGCGGCAAACATGCCGATCATCGCCGGGACCACCGGGATACCGTCGATGAGATAGGGATTGCCGATGGTCGTGCGCATCGTGCCGGTCGTCGACATGCCGATCTGGCTCAGAAGCAGACCGAGAAGGCCCGCATAAAGGCCCTTCGCCATGGTGCTGTCGTTGAGCGTGGCGATGAGGGTGAGCCCCCAGAACACCACCATCACCATTTCGAGCGGGCCGAGTTTCAAGACGACGACCGTCAGCGGTTCGATCAGGAGAAAGAGCAGGACATAGCCCACAAAAGCGCCGACGACGGAGGCGCCGAGGCCGAGGCCCAGCGCTTCGTTATGCCGGCCCTGACGAGCCATCGGATAGCCGTCGAAGGCGGTCGCGACGCTCGACGACGAACCGGGGATGTTCATCAAGATCGCCGTGACGCCGCCACCATAGGCGCCACCCGTGAAAATCGACGTCAGGAACAGCATCGCCTGAAGGAAATCCATGTTCCAGGTGAGCGGCAGGAAGACGGCCATCGCCATGGAGATCTGCAGGCCCGGAATGGCGCCGAAGACAAGCCCGATGAGAAGACCGGGCAGGACATAGAGCCAGGGGCCGAAACCGCCGAAAAGAAGGTCGAGCGACTGGGAAAGTGCAAGGCCGTCGATCATGAAAGGACCGCCAGGGGCATGGGGAAGGGAAAGAGCGAGCCGAAGCTCTCCACCAGGAGCGCTGTAAACACGGCCGCGTAGAGCGGCGGCGCCCAGAAGCGCTTTTCACCGCTCAGATGCACCCCGATCCACACGAAGAAGAACGTCGCGAGATCGAAGCCGACCTTGGTCAGCGCCACGCAGAAGACGCCGAAGCAGGCAAGCAGAACGACATCTCCGAGGGTCTCGCGGAGCGGTGTCCTTTCCAGGCCTTCCGGATCGTGGGGGCGCAGCAGGCTCTTGCCGAGGATGAGGGCGGCAAGCACGAGGAGCGCGATTCCGACCGGCACCACGACGATGAGATTGTAGAGCTTCGTCGATGCGGAAATGGCGCTCCAGTTGAGATAGATCGCGGTGATCGATCCGAGGATCAGGAAGACGAGATGAGTGGGCGCGATACGCAGCGGCATGATCTGCGACAGACCTCGGGAAAGATTTCGCCGGAAGGGTGGGAGGAGAGGGCAAAGGCCCTCTCCAGGCGGGTTCAGCCCGCGACGTCGTTAAAACGCTTCAAGATCTCGAAGTTGGACTTGATGATCTCGGTGGTTTTTTCCGGCCCGAGCCATTCGGCGCCGATGCCCTGCTTCTTGAGGCTTTCGACGAATTCCGGGTCGTCAAGAGCCGCCTTGTAGGCGTCCGTGATGCGCTGGAAGCGCTCCGGATATTTCTCCTTGAAGGTCGCATGGGCCGCGAGGCCGCGCATCGAGCCGACGAGAGGCGGCACGGTCACGCCCTCGTCCGAGAGAGCCTCGTTCAGGGTCGGGGCATCCCAATCCGGCAGGCGCTTCTCGGAGGCGACGGCGAGGGGGCGGATATATTCCGCAATCGACAGCGACCCGTCGGCGCCGAGCACTGTCATGTCGACCTGCCCGCCGGCTGCGGCGGTGCGGGCTGCTGACCCCGATTCGTAGGTAACGATGTTCACGTCATCCTCCGAAAGGCCGTAGCCTTCGAGCATCAGGAGCGCGTTGATGTAGCCCGTGGAGCCGGGAACGACGCTGATCGAATGCTTGCCCGGCTGTTCCTTGATGGCGGCGGCGAACTCGTCGAGCGTCTTGTAAGGAAGATCCTTGTTAAGCGCGAAGAGATCGATATCCGTCCACTGGCCGTTGATGAAGGCGAAGTCGTCGAGCGTGTAATCGGCGTCTTTCTGCAGGATGGCGTTGCTGATGTAGGGGTGGATCGATGTCGCCAGGAAGAAGCTGCCATCGTCCGGCATGTTGAGGAAGTAGGTGTGGCCCACATGGCCGCCGCCACCCTTCTGGTTGACCACCCGGATCGGCACGCCGAGTTCATCCTGCATCTTCTGCGCCAGCATGCGTGCGGTGCGGTCGGCCGAGCCGCCCGGTCCGAGCGCCACCACGAAGGTGATCTGCTGGTTCGGCCAGTCGTCCTGCGCCTGTGCCGAGATCGATGTTCCGAGCAAGGTCATGCCGGCGACGAGGCCGGCCAATGCGGAGCGTCTGGTGAGTTTCATAATCGTCCTCCCGCTTTTGTTGTCTTCGCGGAATTTGCACCGCCGGGCGAGAATGTCAACAATGTGAAAGAGGTGACGGCACTGGTTCGGGCAATAGGGGACGCTTGTCAGAGGCGGACTATTCTTCTAAGTGAGGCAAAACAGGGGGTTGTGGCCCTAAATTGAATCTGTCTCGTCATTGAGCAGAAAACGCCGCTAGTGTTGGGGGAGGAATATTGTCGACAATTGCAGTCAGGCACGGCGATTCCTCTGCCGCCATTCTGGAGCGTCTGCGGGCCGATATCCTGGCCGGACGCCTGGTTCCTGGAGAGCGCCTCGGCGAAGTTGCTCTGGCGCGACGCTTCGAGGTGAGCCGCGGGCCGGTCCGCGAGGCGCTGCGGCTTCTGGCAGATGCCGGGCTCGTCAGTTTCACGCCCAATGTCGGCGCGCGCGTGCGCGAGCTGTCCCTGGCTGACGCCCGTGTTCTCTATGAGCTGCGCGAAGCGCTGGAGGCTGAAGCCGCGAGGCTTGCGGCACTCAGGGCGACGCCGGAAGAGGCGCAGGATCTCGGTGCGCTCTTGAAGCAGCACGCAGGCGAGATCGCCGCCCATCCCGTGGGCGCTTACTTTCAAAGCGGTGGCGATGCGGATTTTCACATCGTCATCGCCAGGCTTTCAGGAAACCCGCTCATCCTGCGGCTTCTCGATTCGGAGCTTTATCCGCAGCTCTCCCTTCTCCGCCGCCGCCATGGCCGCGTGCAGGGTCGGGGCCGCGAGGCGCTGATCGAACACGAGCGCATCCAGGAAGCGATCGCAGCTGGCGACGGCGAACTCGCCGGACTTTTGATGCGCCGGCATATCCGCGCGAGCTGGACCTCGCTTGCCGGCGAACTCTCTCAAGAGGAGGAACGATGACCCAGCAGCGCATTCCGGCTGTTTTCATGCGCGGCGGCACCTCGAAGGCGATCATGTTGAAGGAGCAGGATCTGCCTGAGGACCGCGCTCTGTGGCCGGCGCTTTTTCGCAAGATGCTCGGCAGTCCCGATCCGAACGGGAGGCAGCTCGATGGCCTCGGTGGTGGCATTTCTTCCCTGAGCAAGATTTGCGTCATCGGCCCTTCGTCGCGCACCGATGCGGATGTCGACTACACCTTCGCCCAGGTTTCGGTGAAAACCGACGCGGTCGATTTCAGCGGCAATTGCGGCAATATGAGTTCGGCCGTCGGCCCTTTTGCCGCCGACGAGAAGATAGTTGCTGCGCCGCGCGACGGCGAGGCCACGGTCCGCATCCACAACACCAACACGGGCAAGATCATCCGCTCCGTCTTCCGGATGGCAGGCGGCGAGGCTTCCGTCGAGGGCGATGCGGTTTTGCCCGGCGTGGCCGGGAGCGGGGCGCCGGTGCGTCTGGAATTCCTGCATCCTGCCGGGACGCGCGGCGACGGCCTTCTGCCGGCGGGCGAGGCGCTCACCCGGCTTACGAAGCGTGATGGCAGTGTGGTCGAGGCGAGCCTCATCGATGCCGCGATCCCGACCTGCTTCCTTCCGGCGTCAGCGCTTGGTGTCGATCCGACGATCATGCCGGATGCCCTCGATGCGGCGGGAGACGTGCTTGAGGAGATCGAGCATCTCCGGCGGCAGGCATCCGTTGCCATGGGCATCGCTTCGAGCGTGGACGAGGCGGCAAAGATCATCGCCATTCCGAAGATCGGCTTCGTCGCTGCTCCGTCCTCGTTCTCTGACCTGTCCGGTTCTGCTCTCGCGCCCGACGACTTCGACATCCTCGTGCGCATGATTTCGGCGGCTCAGCCGCACCGTGCCGTTCCCATCACGTGCTCGCTCGCTCTGGCGAGCGCGGCCGCGGTCGAGGGAAGTGTCGTGCGCGCGCTGCTCAAGCCGGAGACAGATTTGAGCCGGCTTCGGCTCGGCACGCCGAGCGGCGTCGTGACAGTCGGCGTGAAGGCGAACGGCGAGAACGCCGGCGTCCCGGTGATCGAAGCCGCACATGTTCTTCGGACCCAGCGCCGCCTCATGGAAGGCGCGGTCTGCATCCCCAACCCATCGTGAATTCCCCAAAGTGGAAAACAATCCCCAAAGTGGAAAACAATCAAGGAGTGCCCATGACCGAGACACCGAACAGACCCGTGTGGTTGGAAGAGCCGCTTCCGCGCGATCTTGGCGCCGCGCTTGCCGAAAAATGGACCTCCGGCGAATTCCTGCAGATCGCGGGTGCCCACGATCCGATGGCCGCGCTTGTGGCGCGCAAGGCAGGGTTTGAGGCGTTGTATCTTTCCGGGGCGGCGCTCACGGCGTCTCTCGGCCTGCCGGATCTCGGTCTCCTCACCATGGAAGAGCTCGTCGGACGGGCGCGGGCGATCATCCGCGTGACGAGGCTTCCTCTGGTCGTCGACGGCGACACGGGCTTTGGAGAGGCTTTGAACGCCATGCGCCTCATTCGCGAACTCGAGGATGTGGGTGTGGCGGCCGTGCAGCTCGAAGACCAGGTGATGCCGAAGAAATGCGGCCATCTGAACGGCAAGCAGCTCGTTTCCGCCGAAGACATGGCCCAGAAGGTCGCCGCAGCCGCCCGCGCGCGGCGCGATCTCAAGATAATTGCCCGCACCGACGCGGCGGCAAGCGAGGGCGTCGAGGCCGCGATCGAGCGCGCGCGCCTCTATATCGAGGCCGGGGCCGATGCGATTTTCCCCGAGGCGCTCGAAGGCGAAGAGCAGTTCCGCCAGTTCGCCTCGGCCATCAAGGTGCCGCTTCTTGCCAATATGACGGAGTTTGGCCGCACGCCGCAGACTTCGGCCGCAGAGTTTGCCGAGATGGGCTATGCGATGGCGATCTGGCCGGTTTCGAGCCTGCGCATCTGCGCGCATGCCATGGAAAAGTTCTTCACCGAGCTGAAGACCACGGGCACCGCGGCCGGCACCGTCAAGGACATGCAGAGCCGCGCCGAGCTCTACGACATCATCAATTATTTCGGTTACGAATCCTTGGACAAGAAGGTCCTGCGGACGGTCCTCGACCCGGCCTTTGCGGCGTAATCGGATCTTGCTCTGGATTGTCGCCGGCCCGGCTTGCCGTGGCCGGCGTCAATCCCGGGCGAGTGCGGCGACCGGATCGAGCCTGGAGGCATTGCGTGCCGGCAGATAGCCGAAGACGATGCCGATGAGGCTTGAACAGAGGAAGGCCGCGACGATCGAGACGGGCGAGTAGATGAGCTTGAAGCTCGATCCGAGCGCATCGAAAAGGGCGCCGAAGCCGAGCGCCAAAGCGATGCCAAGCACGCCGCCGATCAGGCAGACGAGCACGCCCTCGATCAGGAATTGCTGCAGGATGTCGCTCTGGCGGGCCCCGACCGCCATGCGCACGCCGATCTCGTTGATGCGCTCAGACACCGAAACGAGCATGATGTTCATGACGCCGATCCCGCCCACGATCAGCGAAATGAGGGCGATGGAGGCGATCAGGACGGTCAAGGTTTCCGTCGTCGCCGTGATCGTCTGACGGATGTCGTCCGTATTCAGAATAAAGAAGTCTTTTGTTCCGTGACGCCGGGTGAGGAGCTCCGTCACGGCCTCTTCGGCGGCGTCGGTGGAGGTGTCGTCGGCGACGCGTACGGTGATGCTTCTGAGTGACTGGTCGCCCAGGAAACGCGCCTGCACCGTCGTGTAGGGCAGATAGAGGTTGAGGTTGCTGCTGGAGCCGAAGCCGCTTTGCTGGGCGCCTGCGACCCCGACGATGCGACAGGGCACCTTGCCGACCAGGATGACCTGGCCGACCGGGCTGCCGTCGAAATCAGCGAACAGAGATTGCCGGGTATTGTCGTCGATGACGACGTCTTTCTCCAACCGCCTCACGCTCTCCTGATTGAAGAAGCTGCCGGCGGCGAGCGTCGTGCCCCGGGCCTCGAAATACTGCGCCCCGACACCGTTGACGAGCGCACTCGCTTCGATCGAGCCGAAACGCACGTTGGCGCTCGTGGAGACCGTGGGCGTGACGGCTGCCACATAGGGCTGGCCGGCGAGGGCGTCCCCATCGGAGACGACCAGCGTCGTAATCTTGCCCGAGCGCACGTCGCCGAAATCCTTGCCGGGAAAGACCTCCAGCGTGTTCGTGCCGAGGCTTGAGATTTGCGACAGAACCTGCTGCCGCGATCCTTCGCCGAGCGCCACCACACAGACGACGGACGCGATGCCGATGATGATGCCGAGCATCGTCAGAAACGTTCTGAGCTTGTGCGCGCGCATGGCAAGCAGCGCCATCCGAAAGGCTTCGCCGAAACGGTCGATCGCGGCGCGCACACGCCCGCGCCGCCGCTCCTCTGCAATCTCTCCGGCAATCTTTTGCCCGTCTGCCTTGGCGCTGCGGGTGTCGGAAATGATCTCGCCATCGCTGATTTCGATGATCCGCTCGGCGCGTGCCGCGACGTTCATGTCGTGCGTCACCAGAATGACGGTCTTGCCCTCTCGGTTGAGCTCTTCGAGGATCTTCAGGACTTCTTCGCCGGAATGCTTGTCCAGGGCCCCGGTCGGCTCGTCGGCGAGGATCACCTGCGCGCCGTTCATCAGCGCACGGGCGATGGAGACGCGTTGCTGCTGACCTCCGGAGAGCTGACCGGGCCGGTGCTCCAGTCGGTCGGCCATGCCAAGCCGTGCCAGAAGCTCTTCGGCCCGCTCTTCGCGCTCCGCCGGTGGCTGGCCGGCATAGATCGCCGGGATTTCGACGTTGCCGAGGGCCGTCAGTTCCGAAAGCAGATGATAGCGCTGGAAGATGAAGCCGAAATGCTCGCGCCGAAGCGCTGCCAGCTGATCGGGTTCGAGTGCCGACGTCTCCTGGCCGGAAATCCTGTAACTTCCCGCTGTCGCACGGTCGAGACAGCCGAGAATGTTCATCAGCGTCGACTTTCCGGAGCCGGAGGCGCCGACGATCGCAACCATTTCTCCGGCATCGATCTGGAGGTCGATATCCTTGAGAACCGCGATCGTGTCCTCGCCGGCGGGAAACTCCCGCCGAAGCTTTTCCAGCGTGATGAGAGGTGTGGCCAACGCCTAGAGTCCCATCGGTCCCCGCGGCCCGCGGCGCCGGCCGTTCGCGGCGTCGCTCGTCGCGCCCGGCTGACCCATGACGACGCGGTCGCCTTCGGAGAGGCCGGAGACCACCTCCGCCCGGATCTTGTCGTTGAGGCCGATTTTCACCTTGCGTTCGGCGACGTTGCCGTCCGCCCCCAGCACATGGACCGAGTATGTGCCGTCGGCACCTTTGTTGCCGAGTGCCGCCGACGGCAAGGTCAGGACATCATGAGCCTGGCCGAGAACGATGTGGACTTCCGCCGTCATATAGGTGCGCAACTCGCGATCCTGGTTCGGCACCTCGAAGATGCCGTTGTAATAGATCGCGCTCTCCGAGGCGGAGCTCGAGCTCGAGGAGGACGAGGCCACCATGCTGTCGCTGGTGATCGATTCCGGCGCCGGCTCGATGAACGAGAGGGTCGATTCGTAGCGACGGTCGGGATTTCCCAGTACCGTGAAATAGACGGGCTGGCCGGGTTTGACGTCCACGACATCGACTTCGGAGATTTCCGCACGCACGGTCATCGTGTCGAGCTGTCCGAGAATGACGATCGTCGGGGCCGACTGGATGGCATTCACCGTCTGCCCCTCCTGCGTCACCACCCAAAGCACCGTTCCGTCCATCGGAGCGGTAATTTTGGTGTAGCCGAGGTCGACCTTCGCCGTTTCGACGGCGACCTCTGCCTCGGCGATCTGCGCGTCGAGCGCGGAGATCTGCGCTTTGGTCACTTTGACGGTCGCTTCCGCCTCTTCGTAATCGGCACGCGAAACCGCGTTCTGGTTGATCATGCGCGTCTGCCGCGCGAGAGCCTGCTCGGCCTGAACGAGCGTCGCCTGCTTCTCCTCCTTTTGGGCGCGAACGTTGGCAAGCGACGCCTCTGCGGTGCGCAGGTCGTTCTCCTGCGTTTCGGAATCGATCTCCGCGATGAGATCGCCTTCCTTGACGCTATCGCCAACGCTGACGTCGAGCGATGTGACGCGGCCTGAAACCTGCGCACCCACGGCGACCAGTTTCGCCGGCTTCAGAATGCCTGTGGCAAGGACCGTCTTCTCGATATCGCCGCGTGTGACCGGCGACGTCATGATCTCGGGCGGCTCTTCGGTGAAATAATTGTCCTTCACCCAATAGCCCGCTCCACCGATCAGGAGGAGGGCGACAAGGACCCAGATGAGCTTGGAGCGCTTGCGCTTGCGGGCCGCCATCACGTTGCCGATCTTTGTGCCCTAATGTTGCACGAAGACGACCGGCCGGGTCTTCGGCCGATCGACGATCTCCGGCTCGTCGATCCGCACTCGTCCGTCCCAGCCACCGCCCAGCGCCTTTTGCAGCGCGATGTAATCCTGTGTGATCTCCACGCGGCTTGCGATCAACGAATCCTCCGCGGAATAAAGCGAGCGTTCGGCGTCGAGCACGTCGAGGAAGCTCGACGAGCCGCTCTGATACAGGGTTCGGGCAAGGTCCGCTGCCTGCCGGTAGGCCTGTGTGGATGTGGCAAGCTTGCCGTAGCGGATGCGCTCCTGGGACAGCCCGACGATGGCGTTCTCCACTTCCTCTAGCGCGTTGAGCACGGACGATTTGTAGGCGATGAAATATTCATCGCGCTGAGCTCTTGCGACATCTGCCGCAGCGGCGAGCTGGCCGCCATGGAAAAGCGGAACACTGAGGCTCGGACCGAACGACCAGGCGATCGAAGAATGGTCTGCAAGGTCGCCGATTTGTGCGCCCGATGTAGCGATGTTTCCGAGGAGGCTGACGCTCGGGAAACGATTGGCCTCCGCCGCCCCGACTCGCGCCGTGTACTGAGCAAGCTGCCGCTCCGCCATGCGCACATCGGGGCGGGTGTTCAGGATCTCAGCGGGAATGCCTGTGGGGATTGGCAGCTTCGGCCGCGGAATCGGTTTGCTCTTCTTGAGCTTGCTCTCGAGCGCGCTCGGTGCCTGGCCCGTCAACACGCCGAGCCGGTGCAGCGCTTCGGCGTAGGACGTGCGCAGCGAAGGAATCGTCGCCTCCGTGTTGGCCGCTTGACCCGTGGCGTTCGCCACGTCGAGCGAGGATGCCGCGCCCGCCTCGAATTTGTTGCGGGTGATGTCCGCGGTCTCGCGCTGCGAGGATGCGGTCCGCTGGGCAAGCGCGATGCGTGCCTGATAGCCCCGCAGATTGACGTAGTTCGACGCGACATCGCCGATCAACGTCAAAAGCGTGTTGCGCAGATCTTCCTCTGCGGCATCGACGCCGTAGCGGGCGGCCTCGGCCGTGCGGCGATTCCCGCCGAAAAGATCGAGCTCCCAGGTCGCGTCGAAGCCGGCCTGATAGTTCCATGCCGTGTTCGAGCCGCCCGTACCTGCACCGTTGCTCTTCGAACGCTGGCTGGAGCCGGATCCGTCGGTGGAAGGGAGGAGCGCGCCTGTGCTCTGCCGGTAGCTCGCCCGCGCCTCGCGGATCCGCGCTTTCGCCGAGGCAACGTCGAGATTGCCCGCGACCGCTTCCTCGATGAGAGAATCGAGCAAGGGATCGTTGAGGCGGCTCCACCAATGCGCGAGTTCAGGCGGACGGGTCGGTTGCGTGACGCCGTTGTTGCTCCAGCTGGCGGGAAGCGCCATCAGAGGCTTCTGATAGTCTGGCCCGACCATGCAGCCGGCGAGCCAGGGCAGGGTCAGAAGCATGGCCGCGGTGGTGCGTCTGCCTCGACGATGCGAAGCCCGTTTCGCGATGGGGTGAACGATCATCTTTGTCATGCCTGGCGATCGGTCTTTCTTGTCCGCCTAAGCCTGTGAAGCTGGGGCGGGGATGGTGTCGGCTGCGGAAGCCTGCGAATTGCGTCGCTTGGAGAACAGACGACGCACCGCAACGAATAGGAGAGGCGCGAAGAACACGCCGAGGGTCGTGGAGGCGATCATGCCGCCCATGACGCCGATGCCGACGGCATTCTGGCTGCCGGACCCGGCGCCATCGGCAATGGCGAGCGGCAAGACGCCGAGAATGAAAGCGAGCGACGTCATCAGGATGGGCCGCAATCTTTGCCGGCATGCTTCGAGTGTCGCTTCCACCAGGTCTTTGCCTTGTTTCTGCCAGTCCAGCGCGAATTCGACGATCAGAATGGCGTTCTTCGCCGCGAGACCGATGGTCGTCAGCAGACCGACCTTGAAATAGACGTCATTGGATTGGCCGAAATAAAGCGACGCGACGAGCGCTCCCAGAATGCCGATCGGCACGGTCAGGATCACGGCGATCGGGATCGTCCAGCTCTCGTAAAGCGCAGCAAGCGCCAGGAACACGACAAGGACCGAGATCGCATAAAGGGACGCCGCCTGATCGCCGGCGATGCGCTCCTGATACGACAAGCCGGTCCATTCGTGTCCGAAGCCGGCTGGCAGCTCGGAAATCAGCTCTTCGACCTTCTCCATCGCCTGGCCGGAGCTGTAGCCCGCACCCGCCGAGCCCTGGATTTCCATGGCCGGCAGCCCGTTGAAACGTTCAAGGCGCGGTGAGCCATAGGTCCATGTGCCGGTGGCAAACGCCGAGAACGGAACCATCTTGGCGTCCGAATTGCGCACATACCATTGCTCGATGTCCTCCGGCTGCATGCGGAAGTGCGAATCTCCCTGTACATAGACGGGTTTCACGCGGCCCTTGTTGATGAAGTCGTTGACGTATTTGCTGCCCCAGGAGACCGAGAGGGTGCTGTCGATGTCGGAGAGGGCAAGAGAATAGGCGCTCGCTTTCTCCTGATCGATGTCGATGTGGTATTGGGACGTGTCTTCCTGGCCATTGGGGCGGGTGCCGCTCAGGACCGGGCTTTGTGCCGCCAACCCGAGCAGCTGGTTGCGCGCCCCTTTGAGGGCGTCGTGGCCGGCGTTGTTGAGGTCCTGCAGATAGAAATCAAATCCGCCCGTTGCGCCGAAGCCCGGCAGGGCAGGCGGGTTGAGCACGAAGACGCGACCGTCCTTGATTCCCGATAGCGCACCCATAGCTCGTCCGGCGATCGCCTGCGCGCTCGCAGCTTCGCTCGTACGTTTCTCGAAATCGCTGAGCCGAATAAAGGCGAGACCGACATTCTGGCCTTGGCCGCCGAAGCCGAACCCGACCTCCGTCATCACTCCGGCGACGTTGTCCGTCTCATCGTCGAGGAAGTAATCCTGCACCTGACGCATCACGCGCCACGTTCGCTCCTGGGTCGCGCCGGCAGGAAGCTGCACGCTGGCGATCAGGATGCCCTGGTCCTCGTCTGGCAGGAAGGAGCTCGGCAGCTTTGTGAAGAGATATCCGGTTGCCCCCGCGATGACGAGGAAGACGACCAGGAAGCGAAGCGAACGCTTGATGATACCGCTGACGCCTGAGCGGTACCCGTTGGTCACGCGCTCGAAAGAGCGGTTGAAGAGGCCGAAGACGCCTTTCTGCTTGTGTCCTTCCTTCACGGGCTTGAGCAGCGTTGCGCACAAGGCCGGGGTCAGGATGAGCGCGACGGCGACCGAGAGGATCATCGCGGTGACGATGGTCACGGAAAACTGGCGATAGATGATGCCGACCGAGCCGGAGAAGAACGCCATCGGCACGAAGACGGCGGAAAGCACCGTGGCGATGCCGATCAGCGCGCCCTGGATCTCGCCCATCGACCTGATCGTCGCCTCCTTGGGCGGCAAGCCTTCTTCGTCCATCACACGCTCGACATTCTCCACCACCACGATGGCGTCGTCGACGAGAAGGCCGATGGCCAGCACCATGGCGAACATGGTGAGGGTGTTGATGGAATAGCCGGCGAAGGACAGCATGGCGAAAGTGCCGAGCAGAACGACCGGCACGGCGATCGTCGGAATGAGCGTCGCGCGGATGTTCTGCAGGAAGACGAACATGACGATGAAGACGAGGACGATGGCCTCAAACAGCGTCTTCACCACCTCTTCGATGGAGAGTTCGACGAACGGGGTCGTGTCGTAAGGATAGACGATCTCGACACCCCGCGGCAGCGTGCCGGCATTCGCGTCGAGCACATCGCGAACCTCTGCCGCCGTGGAGATGGCGTTCGCACCGGTGGCGAGATAGATCGCGAGACCGGCGGCGGGTTTGCCGTTGTAGCGTGAGCTCGTGTCGTAGCTCTCCGAGCCGATTTCGACCCGCGCCACGTCGTTGAGCCGCACGATCGAGCCGCCGGTGGCGCTCTTCAGGATGATGTTCTCGAATTGCTCGACCGTCTGAAGGCGGCTCTTGGCGGTGAGGGTGACGTTGAGCGCCTGTCCCTGGACCTGCGGTTCGGCGCCGAGCTGGCCGGCGGACACCTGCGTGTTCTGGGCCTCGATTGCCGTCGTCACGTCGCTCGGCATCAACGAGTATTTTTGCAGCTTGGCAGGGTCGAGCCAGACGCGCATGGCGTAGCCCGAGCCGAAAAGGCGGGTCGAGCCGACGCCGCCGAGGCGGCTCAACGGGTCGTTCAGTGTCGATTGAACGTAATCGGCGAGGTCCGTGGTCGTTTGCGAGCCGTCGGTCGATACGAATCCGACGACCATCAGGAAACTCTGGGTCGACTTGGTGACCGTCACGCCATTGTTGACGACGGCCTGGGGCAGTTGCGATTCCACAAGCTGCAGCTTGTTCTGCACCTGCATCTGCGCGACGTCGGGATTCGCCTGATTGGTGAAGGTGAGCTGGATGGAGGCGGAGCCGGTCGATGTCGACGACGACGTCATGTAGTCGAGATAATCGATGCCGGTCATGCCCTGCTCGATGACTTTGGTCACCGAATTCTCGACCGTCTCCGCGTCGGCACCGGGATAGTTGGCTCGGATCTGCACCGTCGTCGGTGAGATCTGCGGATATTGCGAGATGGGCAGGGTCGTCAGGGCAAGGAGACCGCCCAGCATGACGACGAGCGCGATGACTGCGGCGAAAACCGGCCGTTCGATAAAGAAGCGCGACATGGGTGTGGGTCAGCCCTTCTGAGCGCGGTCGTTCGAGAGGGCGGCTTTTTCGGGGGGCGTCTCCGAAAGAGCCTGAACTTCGCCGGTCTCCTCGTCGAGGGTGACTTCGGTGGCGCGCACGCTGTCACCGTCTTTGACGGATTGCGCGCCTTCCACGATGAGCCGGTCGCCGTCCGACACACCGCCGTCCACGAGCCAATTGCTGCCGATGCTGCGCTGCACGCTCAACACGCGCTGGTCCACCTTTCCGTCGGCATCGACGAAAAACGCCACCGCATCGCCATCCGGGTTGTGGGTGACGGCGCGCTGCGGGACGAGAAAGCTCCCCTCCGCGACGCCTTCTTGGAGGATGCCGCGCACATACATACCCGGCAGAAGCAGTCGATCGGGATTGGGAAAGACGGCGCGCACCGTGAACGTCCCCGTCGTCTCGTCGATCACCGATTCCATGAACTCGAGCGCCCCATCCTGAGCGTAGGTGCTGCCGTCGTCGAGCTTCAGCCTGACCGCGACGTTCTCGCCCGAAGTCTGGATGCGCCCTTCGTCGACAGCGCGCCTCAATCTCAGGAGGTTCGTGCTCGATTGCGTGACATCGATGTTGATCGGGTCGAGAGTGCGGATCGTCGTCAGAGCCGTTTCTTGATCTGCGGTGACGAGCGCACCGACGGTGACGGCCGAGGCGCTGATACGACCCGAGATCGGTGCCTTCACCTTGGTATGATCGAGGTTGATGCGGGCCGATTCGAGATCGGCCTTGGCTGACGCGACATCGGCCTGCGCTTGCAGGAGGTCCGATCGAGCATCGTCGACATCCTGCTTCGACACGGCGTTCTGCGCCACGAGCCCTTCATAGCGTTCCACCTTGGCCTTGGCGCTTGGGACCTTCGCTTCGGCTTTCTGGAGAGCTGCAGCCGCCACGTCGTAGGCTGCCTGGTAAGAGGCGCTGTCGATCTCATAGAGAACGTCGCCTTCTTTGACCTCGCTGCCTTCTTCGAAGGCGCGCGCGCGGATGATGCCGCCAACCTGGGGTCGCACCTCCGCCACCAGGGAGGCTGCCACGCGACCAGGAAGTTCGGCCGTGATGGTGGTCGATCCCGGATGGAGAGCAATGACGCTCACCTGCGGAGAATTGCTCTGCGCCGGCGCTGTCTTTTGTTCCTCAGATGGATTGCAGGCGCTGAGGAGCAACGTCGCGGCAAAGGTCCCCACAATGACGTTCGGACAGAGTGGGCGCAATCTGTCGTAGAGTTTGCCTATGCGGCTGGTCCGGGGGGAGGTAGGGAGGATGGAAATGGCCGTCGGGCGCCGAGTTTCGGGGGCGCCCGTCGCCGCAAAGCGAAGAAAGATTTCCTTGCGATGACCACCTGACGATGGGCTGCAGAAAATCATTCGCGCATTTCGCCGTTTACGTGAGGCGTTATTTCCGCGATAACCATATTTGGGAAAAGGACTGTCTTGAGCCATGTTGAGACCGGGGGGCGCTACAGCATAAGGATTGGGAGGGAGCAGCTGTGCCCGTTAATATAAAACGCGATCGTACCTATAAATGTCCCTGGCGCTCTGTCAAGCCGCTCAGGTGACCGATATGCATTCCGTAGCCTCTTCAAAAGACGAAGAAACCTTAAATCTCGGCAAGGCTGAGGGGGGCTCTGAGGCTCCTCGGGGACGTGGCCGTCCCAAAGTCATGTCGGATGAAGCCCAAAGCGCGATCATCCTTCAGAAGGCACGCGAGCTGTTCCAGGAGAGCGGCTATGCGCGCACGACGATGGATGAGGTGGCGGCGCGGTGCCGGATTTCGAAGCGCACGCTTTACCGGCTTTTCCCCAGCAAGACGGAGCTTTTCGCCGCCATCATCGACGCCCATCGTGAGACCATGCTGGCACTCCCGGGCGATTACGAGGAGATGTCGCTGCAGAACGCTCTGGAAGCCATTTTCCGCATCGACATTTCAGAAGAAGCCGATCGTGAGCGCATCGCTCTTTTGCGTTTCGTGATGGTGGAATCGCGGCATTATCCCGAATTGCACGATTTGGCGCGCCAGCGCGGCGGCGAGAGATCGCGAGCTCTCTTGGGCGAATGGTTTGACAAGCAGCGTCAACTCGGGCGTATCGAGGTCGACGATGCAATGAGTGCTGGGAAGATTTTGATGGACATGATCTTCGGTGCCATTGTTTTCAAAACGCCGGGAGACCTCGAATTGGGCGGTGGCGATGACCGTAAGAGCTATCTGCGCCGCTGTATTCGGATATTTTTGAACGGAGTGCGTCCCCGGTAGGGGCGACGGTGGCGAGCAGGTCATGGATCAACACGTTAAGAAGACCGATTCACACTCCGCCTTTGATTGGGCGGATCCTTTTTTCCTCGAAGATCAGCTGAGCGAAGAAGAACGGCTGATCCGGGATACGGCGCACGATTATGCGCAGGAGAAGCTCGCTCCGCGGATTCTCGAAGCTTACGCCAAGGAAAGAACCGAACCGGAAATCTTTGCGGAAATGGGCGAACTCGGCCTTCTCGGGATCACCATCCCCGAAGAATATGGCTGCGCGCATGCCTCCTATGTCGCCTACGGCCTTGTGGCGCGTGAAGTCGAGCGCGTCGATTCGGGCTATCGCTCCATGATGAGCGTCCAATCCTCGCTCGTCATGCATCCGATCTACGCCTACGGCGACGAAGCGCAGCGGCAGAAATATCTGCCGAAGCTCGCAAGCGGCGAATGGATCGGCTGCTTTGGTCTGACCGAACCCGATGCCGGCTCCGATCCCGCCGGAATGAAGACGCGGGCGGAAAAGGTGAGCGACGGCTATCGTCTCACCGGCTCCAAGACGTGGATCTCGAATGCTCCGCTCGCCGACGTCTTCGTGGTGTGGGCGAAATCGGCCGAGCATGACGGTGCGATCTGCGGTTTCATTCTCGAGAAGGGCATGCCGGGTCTTTCCGCGCCGAAAATCGGCGGCAAGCTGTCCCTGCGTGCATCGATCACCGGCGAGATCGTCATGGATGGCGTCGTGGTGCCGGAAGAGAATCTCTTGCCCAATGTCTCGGGGCTGAAAGGCCCGTTCGGTTGCCTCAATCGCGCGCGCTATGGAATCGCCTGGGGCGTCATGGGGGCCGCCGAGGATTGCTGGTTCCGCGCAAGAAGTTACGCGCTCGAGCGGAATCAGTTTGGCAGGCCGCTCGCCGCCACTCAGCTGGTTCAGAAGAAACTGGCCGACATGCAGACGGAGATCGCTTTGGGTCTCCAGGCGGCTTTGCGCGTCGGTCGTCTCTTCGACGATGGCAAGATGGCGCCTGAGATGATCTCGCTCATCAAGCGCAACAATTGCGGCAAGGCGCTCGATATCGCCCGTGTCGCTCGCGACATGCATGGCGGCAACGGGATCCAGGAAGAATACCACGTCATGCGCCACGCGCAGAACCTCGAGACCGTCAACACCTATGAGGGCACGCACGACATCCACGCGCTGATCCTCGGCCGTGCCCAGACGGGTATTCAGGCCTTCTTTTGATCTGAGGCTCGGGGTCGGAACATGAATAAGCCGCTTGAGGGCGTCAAAGTCATCGAGCTCGCCCGCATTCTGGCCGGGCCTTTTGCTGGTCAGGTTCTCGCCGATCTCGGTGCGGACGTGATCAAGATCGAGGAGCCGAGCCAGGGCGACGATACCCGGCGCTGGGGACCGCCTTTCGTCGTCAATCCGGAGGGTGGATCGGAGGGGGCCGCTTATTTTCACGCCTGCAATCGGGGCAAACGGTCGATCGGGGTCGATATCGCCACGCCCAAAGGGCAGGAGATCGTGCGACGGCTTTGCGCCGAGGCGGACGTGCTCGTCGAAAACTTCAAACTCGGCGGCTTGAAGAAATATGGTCTCGATGCGGCGACGCTGCGCCGTGATTTCCCCCACCTCATCGTCTGCTCCATCACCGGCTTCGGCCAGACCGGTCCTTATGCGTCCCGCGCCGGCTATGACGTGATGATCCAGGGCATGTCGGGGATCATGTCTCTGACGGGTGAACCGGAGGGCGAGCCGATGAAGATGGGTGTCGCTTTTGCCGACATCTTCACCGGCCTTTATTCCGTCATTGCGATCCAGGCGGCGCTGCGCGCGCGCGAAGCGAGCGGCGAGGGGACGCACATCGATATGGCGCTGTTCGATTCCATGACGGGCGTCCTGGCGAACCAGGCGATGAACTACCTCGTGACCGGCAAGAACCCGCAACGTGCCGGAAACGCGCATCCCAATATCGTTCCCTACCAGGTGTTCGCCGTCAGCGACGGCCATCTCATCATCGCGGTCGGAAACGATCGGCAGTTTCGTGGGCTTTGTCGAATTCTCGGCAACGAAGAATGGGCGGACGATCCGCGTTTCGCCGACAATGCTGCTCGTGTCGCAAACCGCCCCGAGCTTCTTGGGCTTCTTTGTCCAAAACTCGCATCCTGGCGGCGGACGGATCTCCTTCAGCGTCTCGAGGCGGCGGCAATCCCTGGAGGACCGATCAACACATTGTCGGAGGTTTTCGCCGACCCGCAACTGCGCGAGCGCGGCATGGTGATAGAAGCCGAGATGGCCGGTGGCGCTTTCACCCTTCCTGGGCTGCGCACCCCGATCCTCTTCGACGGAGCGCCGCTTGCCGCCCGATCGGGCTCTCCGCGGCTCGACGAGCACCGTGAGGAGATTCTGCGCGAGATCAATATGGAAGAAACGGCCTCCGAAGCCTGACACCGGCAGGATGTCTCAGGCGCATGTCGGCTGTTGCGTCTCCTCAAAGTGGGCGAGAGCCTGCGGATTTGCGGAAATCGTCAGCGCGTCGCCGCCTGAGCGGGAGTGAAACGCGGCGAGAAACGTGGGCACGTCCTCGGCTGGCATCGGGCGAGCGAAGTAGTAGCCTTGGGCTTCGTCGCACTTCATTTCCCGCAAGATCGCCAGCTGATCGGCATCCTCCACGCCTTCCGCAACCACTTTCATTCCAAGACGCGCGCCGAGTGTGACGATGGCGTGGACGATGGCCCCGTCACTGGTGCCGCGCAGAAACGACTTGTCGATCTTCAGCCGGTCGATCGGAAACTGATTGAGATGGGTGAGGGAGGCGTAGCCCGTCCCAAAATCGTCGAGCGCGATCTTGATGCCCGCAATATGGAGGGCGCGCAGAGCATCCCCGACCATTTCGGCACTCCACCCCATATAGGTGTTTTCCGTCACCTCGAGGACGAGGCGGGAGGGGGGAACCCCTGCGGCCGCGAGCTTGTCCAGAATCACCTCGGTGAGATTGCCGGTGCGAAACTGTGCCGATGAGAGATTGATGGCCACGCGGCCGAATTCGACGCCTTCGTCGAGCCAGCGTCGCATCTGCTCGATGGCGCTGTCGAAAGCGAGCTCGCCGAGTTGATGTCCGCATTCCGTATCCTCGAATGCGGCGATGAAGGCTGCGGGCGTGAGAAGACCTTTGCTGGGGTGCTCCCAGCGCATCAGAGCCTCGAGGCCGGTCACCCGGCAGGGCTCTGCAAGACTGACAGTCGGCTGATAGAAGAGCTTGAAATGGTTCTCCGCGAGGCTGCTGCGCACATCCTGCATGAGCTCGGCCTTGCGCTCCACGGCAAGGCGCATCCAGGGCTGAAAGCCGATCAGGCGATTGCGGCCCGTGAGCTTCGCCCGAAAAAGCGCGATGTCGGCGTTCTTCAAGAGATCCGTCGGATTTTCATGATGCTGCGGACACATCGCCGCTCCGGCGCTGGCCGTAATGGAGAAGTTGCGTCCGTCATGCTCGACGGGATGGCGAAGTGATTCCATCACCCGCTCGACGGCTCTGTGGATGTCGGCGGCCGTGTTGATGCCGGGCATGATGATGGCGAATTCGTCGCCACCGAGGCGGGCGACCGTGTTGTTTTGCCCAAACACGCGCTGGAGACGTTCTGCAATCAGGCAAAGAAGCAGGTCGCCGGCGTCGTGGCCGAGCGTGTCGTTGACCGTCTTGAAGTGATCGAGATCGAGCATGATGAGCCCGACGCTCGTCCGGCTTTGCCGCGCATGCTCGATGGCGCCCGACAAGCGCTCATGAAACATGGCGCGGTTGGGAAGCCCCGTCAGGCCATCGCGGAAAGCCAGTCGCTCGATCTCTGCATTGTGCTGGTGTTGCTCCGTCACGTCCTGCACGCTGCCGATCACATGCGCGACCCTGCCGTCGCTCCATTCGGCTTCGGCAAGGCACCGAATCCAGCGTCGATGGCCTTTTGCGGTGGTGATTTCGACTTCACGATCGAAACGTTTGCCTGCCTGAACCAGGGCCGTCACGGCCTGCTGCGCCTCTGTGTCGCTCGCGCTCGAGAGTGTCTGCTTGAAGAACTCGCGCGTTGGGTTGACCCGGCGATCGAGCTCGAAGATGCGGTACATCTCCTCCGACCAGGTCAGGCTGTCGTTGCGCACGTCGAGTTTCCAGCTGCCGACTTTGGTCAGGCGGGTGGCCTGTGCCAGGAGCCTCTTTTGGCGGCGCAGATCGATGATCGTTCGCCTGCGCGACAATTCGTTCATGGCGAGAGCGGCAAGCATCGCAAGTCGCACTCTTTCGTCCGCTGAAAAGCGACGCGGCCGGGTGTCGATGAGACAGAGCGTACCCACGGCGACGCCGGGGCGTACGATGAGAGGCGCTCCCGCATAAAAACGCAGATGACGCCGCTGTACCCATTCGTTGCTGTGAAACCGTGGATCCTGCAGGGCGTCTTCTACGATGAGGACGTCATCGGACAAGACTGTCCAGCTGGAGATCGCGTCGCTGCGGGGAATCGGGCGATCACCAGCCCCACAGCTTACGAGGACGACTTCCTCGTTCGCGTCCATGAGCGTGACGAATGCAAGCGGAACCTCAAACAGGCTGTGTGCGAGACCGCAGATTTCGTCGAGGGCCTTTTCCGAACCGCCATCGGCAAAACGATAATGTAGAACTTCCTGGAGCCGTTCCTGCTCATTGGCCGGGCAGGGGCACATCGCCTCCTGTATCTGTGCGGCCGTCATGACGTTGTCCTCTTGGTTCCCCCGAGCCAAACCTGCGGGCAAGCAGTAAAAGCTTTGTCCACCTTTTGAGATAAAGGGGAGTTAATCGCTGGGCGCAGACCCTGCCCGGGCGATGGCAATCCGTCACAGTGTCAAACCGACGTGACACATTACGCCGTCCTCGTAGATTGCCTATAAAGAGGCTTATGGCGACAGGACGGTCTTTGAGGGTGATCCTAGCCCAGCCACGCGGTTTCTGCGCGGGCGTCGAACGTGCGATCACGATCGTGGAGCGCGCGCTCTCGCTTTATGGCCCGCCCGTCTATGTGCGCCACCAGATCGTTCACAATCAGCACGTCGTCGACACGCTCAAAGAGCGCGGCGCCGTCTTCGTGGAGGAGACGGACGAGATTCCGGACGGCTCCATCACCGTCTTCAGCGCCCATGGTGTGTCCCGCGCGGTTGCCGATCGTGCCGCGGCCAAGAAGCTGGACGTCGTCGATGCGACATGTCCGCTCGTGCAGCGGGTGCAGAGGGAAGGTCGCCGCTACGCCGAGCAAGGCTACGACGTGGTGCTCATCGGTCACGCCGGTCACGCCGAGGTGGAAGGCACACGCGGCCAGATTGACGGTCGTCTCCATATCCTGTCGACGCCCGATGCGGTGGCTGAAATCGATGTCGCGGACCCCGGGCGCGTCGCCTACATCACTCAGACGACCTTGAGCCTGCTCGACACGCGCAACGTCATCGCCGCTTTGAAGGCACGCTTTCCTTCGATCGTCGGGCCGGAGACGCGCAACATCTGTTATGCGACGCAGAATCGGCAGACCGCAGTGCTGGAGCTTGCCGCAAGCGTCGAAAAGCTGGTCGTGGTGGGCTCCGCCAACAGCTCCAATTCAAGCCGGTTGCGCGAACTCGGAGAGGCGTCGGGTATCCCGAGCTATCTGATCGAGGCCCCGCAAGAGCTTGATCCGGCATGGCTTCGCAATGTCGATCGCCTCGGCGTCACGGCCGGCGCTTCGGCGCCGGAAGCGAGCGTACAAGCGGTGCTGAACTGGCTGCGAACTTTCCGCACACTTCATGTAGAAACCCTGGACGGAATCGAAGAAAAAGTTCACTTCAAACTGCCTCAGAGACTTCTTCGAGAGGCTCTGGCCGATGCCTGAGCCTTGCTGGCGGAAAGCTTGATTTTGCATTCCTGGCTTGTGAGGATGGTGTTTCATCTGGCGTCTCTTTTTCGAAAAAGTCTCAATCCTTTCATGAACCTGGGCGAGCGCTGTGGCGTCAGCCCGTCGTTGTCCGGCCCGGCGTAAGCCTGTCGGATGTTGAGCTGCGAAGCTGATATTTCGGGCGCGTATCGGCCCAAGCCGCAAGGTTGAACACACATGGCAATGCCGTTTCCCTTCTCCGCCATCGTCGGCCAGGACGAAATGAAGACAGCGCTGCTTCTGGCGGCGATCGACCCTTCCATCGGCGGTGTCCTCGTCTTCGGTGATCGTGGCACCGGCAAGTCGACGGCGGTGCGCGCGCTGGCGGCTTTGCTGCCGAAGATGCGGGTGGTCGTGGGCTGCCCCTATGGCTGCGATCCCGCCAATCCAGGGGCTTTTTGCGACAGCTGTAAGGAAAAAGCGGCGGAAGGCGACCTGAAGACGCGCCAGGTCCCGGTGCCGGTGATCGATCTGCCGCTCGGAGCGACCGAAGACCGCGTGGTCGGGGCGCTCGATCTCGAACTCGCGCTCACAAAGGGTGAAAAGGCGTTCGAGCCCGGTCTTCTGGCCCGCGCCCATCGAGGCTTTCTGTATATCGACGAAGTGAACCTTCTCGAGGACCACCTCGTCGATCTTCTCCTCGATGTGGCGGCTTCTGGCGAGAACGTCGTCGAGCGCGAAGGTTTGAGCGTTCGCCATCCTGCCCGCTTCGTGCTCGTGGGCAGCGGCAATCCGGAAGAAGGCGAGCTGCGCCCGCAGCTTCTCGACCGTTTCGGTCTGTCCGTCGAAGTGAAGACACCGACGGATCTCCCGACCCGTATCGAGGTGATCCGCCGTCGCGACACGTATGAACATGACCCCGCTGCGTTCGTCGAGCACTGGAAGCGCCGAGACGGCAAGCTGCGTTCACGTCTGACTGCCGCGCACAAGCGCCTTGGCGATGTCTCGGTTCCCGACAAGGCTTTGGAGCGCGCGGCCGAATTGTGCATGGCGCTCGGCACCGACGGTCTGCGGGGCGAGCTGACGCTGATGCGGGCCGCGCGCGCTCTTGCCGCTTTCGATGGCGATGCGGAGGTCGGCGACAAGCATTTGCGTCAGGTGGCACCACCGGCACTCCGGCACCGCCTGCGGCGTAACCCCCTCGACGATTCCGGTTCCTCCGTGCGCGTCGACCGCGCCCTTGAGGAGATTTTCGGCGCTTAAAGGTACGAAGGTGATGAGCGAGCGCTCAGCAGAAGATCCGATTTGGGGCGACGCGCTTCTTGCGGCGGCACTGTTCGCCGTTGCCCCGGCGCAGCTCGGCGGTGCTGCGATACGCTCTCTCGCAGGGCCGGGCCGCGATGCCTGGCTCGAAACCTTGCGCGCGCTTCTGCCCGATGAGGCCCCCATGCGCCGGGTGCCGCTGCATGCCAGCGAGAGCCGTATTCTGGGCGGACTGGATTTGACGGCGACCTTGCGCGCCGGGCGTCCGGTGGCCGAACGCGGCATCCTGGCTGCAGCCGATGGCGGCGTCGTTGTTCTCGCCATGGCGGAACGTATGGAGCCCAACAAGGCGGCCCATCTCGTTGCGGCCCTCGATGCCGGTGAAGTCGTTCTCGAACGTGACGGCCTTGCTTTGCGGACGCCGAGCCGTTTCGGCGTCGTCGCCCTCGACGAGGGCTTGTCGCAGGAGGAGCGGCCGCCCGCCGCGCTCATGGACCGTCTTGCTTTCCATATCGATCTTTCCGGCGCCACCCTGCGGGACCTGGAGCCTTCGGTCGTGACGGCAGAGGAAGTGACCGCCGCCGCTGCGCGTTACAGCGCCGTCTCGCTTTCAGACGACGCGCTGCAGGCGCTTTGCACGACGGCGATGGCACTTGGCATCGGTTCTCTGCGCGCACCGCTGCTGGCCGCACGGGCCGCAAAGGCGCACGCAGCCTTGTGCGGGGAGGATTCCGTCAGCGAGGTGGATCTGCAGACGGCCGCTCGTCTCGTTCTGGCGCCACGCGCCACGATGATCCCGCAAATCGAGGATCCGGAGGACGAATCCACCGAGGAACAACCGCCCGAGCCGCAGGAACCTCCGGAAGAAGCCGAGCAGAAGGACGAATCGGAGGCCAAGGACAAGCCGCTCGACGACGTGATCCTGGAAGCCGCGCAGGCGGCCATTCCGCCGGGCCTCCTGGCCATGTTGAAGATGGGGCTCGACCGGCACAGCCGCGGCACCTCTGCCGGCGGTAAGGCGGGCGCGCAAAAACAATCGAAGACGCGCGGCCGGCCGATCGGCACACGGCAGGGCGATTTGCGTGACGGGATGCGTCTCAACGTCGTGGAGACGTTGCGCGCGGCCGCGCCCTGGCAGCCGATCCGCAGGACGGCGCGCGGAGAGGTGATCGAGCCCGGCAAACGTCCGGCGCGCGTCGAGGTGCGGCGCGACGATTTCCGCATCTCGCGTCACAAGGAGCGGTCGGAGACGGCCACCATTTTCGTCGTTGATGCGTCGGGCTCGGCGGCCTTGCACCGCCTCGCCGAGGCCAAGGGCGCCGTCGAGCTCCTCCTGGCCGATTGCTATGTGCGCCGCGATCAGGTGGCGCTGATCGCCTTTCGCGGACGCGATGCCGAACTTCTTCTGCCGCCGACGCGGTCTTTGACGCGCGCCAAACGCAGCCTCGCGGGGCTGGCGGGCGGAGGCGGCACGCCGCTCGCGACGGCGATCGATGCGGCCGCGGCACTCGCTGATAGCGTCAAGCGCAAGGGCCAGACGCCGAGCATCGTGTTCTTGACCGATGGACGCGCCAATATCGCGCGTGATGGCGAGCCGGGTCGCGCGCAAGCCGAGGAGGATGCGCTGGCCTCTGCCAAGGCCTTTCGTCTGGCTGGATTTCGCGCCGTCCTCGTGGATACGTCGCCACGACCGCAAGCGAAGGCGGAGAAGCTTGCCGGGGAAATGGCTGCGATCTATCTGCCTTTGCCCTATGCGGATGCCGAGGGCCTCTCGCAGGCGGTGCGCGCCGTATCCTCGAATGTGCCGGCGGCGGCATAGTCCGCAGGACGCGCGGCGAGGAAAAAGTGCGGGTGGTGGAGTGAGCCGAGGGCGATTCGTCGGATGACCAGGAAGCTCGACTGGGAAAAGGAAGGCCGCAATTGGCCGAACCGTGCCGCGAGCCGCTTTGTCGAGGCGGCAGGACTGCGCTGGCATGTGCAGCAGATGGGGGAGGGACCGTCGCTCGTGCTCCTTCACGGTACCGGTGCGACGACCCATTCCTGGGGATCGATCCTTCCGCTTTTGGCTGAACGATTTTCCGTGACGGCCATGGATCTGCCGGGACACGGATTTACCTCAACGCCGGCGGCTCATCGGCTGTCGATGCCGGGAATGGCCGATGCGATCGCTGGCCTCCTCGATGCTCTTGCCGTCCGTCCGACCATCGTCGCCGGGCATTCGGCGGGAGCGGCCATCCTGATGCGTATGGATCTCGATGGGCATTTGGATTCCGATCTCGTGATCAGCCTCAATGGAGCCATTCTCCCTCTCTCGGGGATGGCGGGGCAGTTCTTCTCTCCCGTGGCGAAGATCCTGGCGCGCACGTCTTTGTCTGCGCGCTTTTTTGCCTGGAGTGCCGATCGGGACGAAAACGCCGTCAAACGGTTGATCGACGGGACGGGCTCGAAACTGAGCCAGCAGGACATCGACTGGTACGAGATGCTCGCCCGCAACACCGGTCACGTCTGGGCGGCGATCAATATGATGGCGAATTGGGAGCTCGGGCCGCTGGAGCGGGATCTGCCGAAGCTCAAGACGCGGCTCGTTCTCGTCACCGGTGGTGAGGATGGCTCCATCGATCCCTCCACCGCGTTTCGTGTCAAAGACATCCTGCCCTCCGCCCGGGTCGAGTATCTCCGTGGTCTCGGTCATCTCGCGCATGAGGAAGCGCCGCGGCAGGTGGCCGATCTCATCTTCCGTCTGGTCCAGGAAGAAACGCGGGTTTTCACCGCCTGAGGCGACGCGATAGGCCGGAATTGTCGCGGCCGTAGCGCCTTGCGGCGCGTTGCGCGAGACGGCCTGTCAGGTGTACATGTCAGTTTATGTTGACACGTGCTTCAGCTTCAATTCCGGTCGCTGAGATGGCGGAGCGTCGCCCGCATGCGATCGTCATCGGCAGCGGCTTCGGTGGTCTTGCTGCAGCCATCCGTCTCGGTGCTCGAGGATACCGGGTAACGGTTCTCGAGAAGCTCGATCAGCCGGGCGGTCGTGCCTACGTCTTTCGCCAGGACGGCTTCACCTTTGACGCCGGGCCGACGATCGTCACGGCGCCGTTTCTCTTCGAGGAACTCTGGCGCCTGGCGGGCCGCGAGTTTGCCGACGATATCACGCTGAAGTCATTGAGCCCGTTCTATCGGCTGATTTTTGCCGACGGCACGACGTTCGAAGAGTTTTCCGATCCCGATGTCATGCGCAAGGAAGTGGCGCGCATCTCTCCGGGGGACGTGGAAGGCTACGACCGTTTCATGGCCGAGAGCGAGGCGATCTTCCGCGTCGGGTTCGAGCAGCTTGCGCATGTGCCCTTCGGCTCCTTGCTCGATATGGCAAAGGTGCTGCCGGACTTCGTGCGGCTCCAGAGTTTCCGCAGCGTTTATTCCTGCGTCTCGCGCTATGTGAAAGATGAGCGCCTGCGCATCGCGCTGTCCTTCCATCCGCTCTTCATCGGCGCCAATCCCTTCCGGACCACGTCGATCTACGCCATGATCACCTTCCTGCAGCGGCATTGGGGGGTGCATTTCGCCATGGGCGGAACGGGCGCGCTGATCGAAGGGATGGCAGGCCTGGTTCAGCATCAGGGCAACGAAATCCGCCTCAATGCCGAGGTCGACGAGATCCTGGTCGAGAATGGGCGCGCCTGTGGTGTGCGTCTCGCCTCGGGAGAGATGATCGCCGCCGATGTCGTCGTCTCCAATGCGGATTCGGCCTTCACGTATCGCAAGCTCTTGCGCAGCGTGAAGCGGCGTCGCTGGACCAACGAAAAGATCGATCGTGCGCGCTATTCGATGAGCCTCTTCGTCTGGTATTTCGGCACCGATCGCACCTATCCAGACGTCGCGCATCACACGATCCTCCTCGGCCCGCGCTACCGGGAATTGCTGAGCGACATCTTTGACAAGAAGCGTCTTGCGCCAGATTTCAGTCTCTACCTGCACCGGCCGACGGCGACGGATCCTTCGCTGGCGCCGGCTGGATGCGACACGTTTTACGTGCTCTCTCCGGTCCCGCATCTCGGCGGCAACACGGACTGGCGTACGGAAGCGGAGGCTTATCGCCAGACGATCGAAGAGCATCTGAGCAAGACCGTCCTGCCGGACCTCAAATCGCATGTCGTCAGTTCGCGCATGACGACGCCTTTGGACTTCCGCAATCGGCTCCTGTCGCTCAATGGCGCTGCCTTCGGGCTGGAACCCGTTTTCACGCAAAGCGCCTGGTTCCGTCCTCACAACAAGAGCGAAGAGGTGGACCGGCTCTATCTCGTGGGTGCAGGTACGCATCCGGGAGCCGGACTGCCGGGTGTTCTCTCTTCCGCCCGAATTCTCGATGAGGTCGTCCCTGATGCTGCCGCACTGGCCTGAGCAACGCCTGGCCACACCCGCCGATCACGCCGCCTGTCGCGAGCTCATTCGCACGGGCTCGCGCACGTTCTTTGCGGCATCGCTTCTTCTGCCTCCGGCGGTGCGCGCACCCGCTTATGCGCTTTATGGCTTCTGCCGCCTTTCCGACGACGCCGTGGATCTGTCGAACGGCAAGGCGGAGGCGCTCGACCGTCTGCGTGCCAGGCTCGATGCGGTCTATGCGGGCCGCCCCGCGGCCGTTCCGGCGGACCGTGCCTTTGCCGAGATGGTCCTTTGCTATGGCCTGCCGCGCGCCCTGCCGGAAGCGTTGCTCGACGGTTTTGCTTGGGACGTCGAGGGGCGCCGTTACGAGACGATCGGCGAGCTCAACGCTTATGCGGCACGTGTCGCCGGCACGGTCGGCGCCATGATGACGGTGTTGATGGGCGAGTGCGATTATCCGGTCCTGGCGCGCGCCTGCGATCTCGGGGTCGCAATGCAGCTCACCAATATCGCCCGCGATGTCGGCGAGGATGCGCGCGCAGGCCGCATCTATCTGCCGCTCGAGTGGATGCACGAGGCCGGCATCGATCCCGATCTCTGGCTGGAAAATCCAGGCTTCTCTCCCGAGCTTGGCAGCGTCATTCAACGGCTCCTCGACTATGCCGATGTGCTTTATCTGCGTGCTGCGAGCGGCATCGCACGGTTGCCGTGGCGATGCCGGCCCGCCATCAGGGCTGCGTGTTATCTTTATGCCGAGATCGGACGTGAGCTCGAGCGCAGGGGACTCGATTCGGTGTCGAGCCGCACCGTCGTTCCTGCCTCCCGAAAGGCCTTTCTGCTCGCGTGCTGTGCGGCCGGCCGATCGGCACAGGAGCATCTGGTGTTCGCGCCGCTTCCGGAGACACGCTTCCTGGTGGAAGCAGCCGCTGCCTCGTCAGCCTATCCATTCCGGGAGATGCCGGTACGGCGGCGTGGCTTCGGCGAGCAGGCCGAATGGGTAATCGACCTCTTCGCTCAGCTCAACGAAAGGGAAGCGGCAGGCCGGATTCACCTCTAGGGCAGCTGCGGCTGTCGATCTTTGCCTCGGGGGGAGAGCATGGACGCAACGACGATCGTCTTGATCGAACTCATCTTTTTCTTCGGTGGCGTCCTCGTTTTCGGCCTTTGGCAGATTGTCTCCGTGCGTCGCGCGGACAGGCAAGCGAAGCTTGAGGAAGAGAGCAAGCAGGCACTCGACCGGAGACCGCCGCGCTGAGCGATATCAGCCGCTGTTTCCCGCGCGCGACAGGCCTTTGGTGAAACCTTCACGAAGAGCAGGGAGAGGAAAATGGGTGAAATGGCATTGTTGCCGTCGCTGACGTTGATGACGCTCGGCGGCCTGATCGCGCTGGCGATCGTCTTCGTCGTCTACAAAATGAAGAGCCGCCGACCGCGTTGAGGCGCATCGGCAGTGCCGGCGACAAGCTCGTCGCCGGCGCCTTTTCTGCGTTGACGCTCAGCGCAGCCGCGGCATGCGGAAGGGCAGCAGCATCTTCACCCATCGGGTTTTGAAGCGGTCGAGCGAGAGACTTTCGTGCACGGCTTTGACCGGGGCGCCTGCCAGATGCGTCGCCACGAGAGAGCGCGTGTAGAACGGCGTGTCTTCGAACGTGTCGAGCACGCGCGCCTCGCTGCCGACTTCGCAGTGCGTGCTGCGCGCAACGCGCCAAAGCGTCGAAGGCAGCGGAGCCGGGGCAGGAACGTCGAAATCCCGGGCATTGCCTTCACGGTCAAAGAGCAGCGCCAGCGTCTTGTTGCCTCCCTGCCGCCGCTGCATGTCGTAGAGGATCGCAGCGCCTTCCGGATGCGCGGAGCGCGACCAGTCCCACTGGCGAAAACCGTCTTCCAGCGGTTCGCTGCCCCAGTTGGAATCGAGATAGGCCTCGCCCTGCCAGACGCGCGACGGCTTTTCCATCGCCACCTCCGCATGGCCGCAAGGTCCGATGGGCCACCAGAAGTGCTTGCCCGCCTCGTCGAGCTGATAGGGGCCCGGGGTCACCGCATGTGGGGTGATTCTCACCGTACCCTTTAGGCTTGTGGGGATCGGCACAGTGGTCTCGTCGATGCGAATGGTGAGCGTTCGCCCGTCCCAGGACAGCGCGCTCGGTCCGATGACGAGTGCATCAGGACCCTGCTGCAGGCGTCCGCGGCCGCGTTCGGTGAGCGACCAGCGCTTGCCGCCGTCGCCGTACAAGGCGACGTTCAATCCGCAATGATCTCTGGGATCCGTCTCGCCGCGGTCCCGCGCCCAGGCGTAATAAGGTGAGAAGACGGAGCCGATGAAGGCGATGATGGTCAGCCCCTGGCGACCATCCTCGCTCAGCGCATCGACGTACCACCAGCGATAGCCGCGGGGCGGGACCGTCGTGTCGAAGCACAATCGTCCATCAGGCTCGTGGCGGCGATCTTGCCCGACAGCGCCGCCATCGGAACGCCCGCTCCCGGATGCACGCTGCCCCCGGCCAGATAGAGCCCCTTCAGCTTGGTTCGTGCCCCCGGCCTCTCGAACGACGCCTTCCACCCGTGTGACGCCTGGCCGTAGAGGGCTCCCCCCGTCGCGGGGAAAAGCCGATTGAATCCCTGTGGCGCCGTGATCACCGTCGCCTCTGCGCTGTGTTTGATCGTGAGGCCGCATTTTTCCATGAGTTGGAACGTCTGTGTCTCGCATGCCGCGATCTCGCTGTCAGTGAGGGGCGCGCTGTCGCCGCGCGCTGGTGCGTTGATGAGGCAAAACAGGCGCTCAGGTCCAGTCGCGACAGAGGCCGCGTTGTCGTCGCGATCTTGAGCGCAGAGATAGACCGTTGGAACGTCCGGTGGCCGCCCGGCTTTGAAAATACGGTCGAACTCGCCCTCGTAATCGTTTGAAAAGAATACGTTGTGGCGAATGAGGGGGAAGCCCGCTGCCTCCGCTGTCATCGCCCAGGTGATGGCGGAGAGGGAGCGCTCGGCCGAGGCAGGGACGCTGATGGCGCGGCGAGAGGCCTCACCGGCGAGCCCTGCCGCAAGAGCTGCGACATCACCGTTGAAGATGACGGCATCGGCTTCCAGGCGTTCGCCCGACGCAAGAGCGACCCCTGTCGCTCGTCCTCCGGCGGAAAGGATTTCCGTGACCGTCTCCCCATAGAGGAACTGCGCGCCCCTGGCCTTTGCGAGGCGGGCGAAGGTCTCGGCCACTTCGTGCATGCCGCCATCGACCAGCCACACGCCTTCCTGTTCGACATGGGCGATGAGCATCAAGGTGGCGGGTGACGAAAACGGCGAGGAGCCGCAATAGGTGGCGTAACGGCCGAAGAGCTGCTTGAGGCGCGGATCTTTGAAGTAGTCACCGAGTGCCCGCCACATCGTCGTGAACGGGCTGATCTGCATGAGCCCCGGCAGACCGAAGAGACCGACGCCGCGTACGAGACTTTCGACGCTCGGCCGTGGCGTGCGGATGAACGGTTCGTCGAGAGTTTCGAAGATGCGTTTGGCCCGCTCGCAAAAACGGCGATAGCCGCGCCCTTCTTCGGGGCCGGCAAAAGCTGAGATTGCTTCGGCGCTTTCGTCGATGTCGGCGAAGAGGTCGAGACGCTCCTCCGCGCTCCAGGCGTGACGGGCGAGGATCGACAAGGGTTTGAGCGAAAGCGCATCGCCGAGATCGACACCGGCATCCGCGACGATCTCCTCGAAGAGACCTCGCATCGTGAACACGGTCGGACCTGCGTCGATCCGGCGGCCTCCGGCTGCGACTTCTCGCATCTTGCCGCCAGGCGCGTTTTCTTTATCCACGACCGTCACGGCGCAGCCTTTGGCAGAGAGGATGAGAGCCGCCACAAGGCCCCCGATCCCGGCCCCGACGATCACCACCCTCTCGCTGCCCACCGCGACATTTACTCCTACAGGACTTTGTTGACTTCAGGCTAGCATCTGTCCATCGTAATTGACACTCCCTGTGACAATAGGGACTTACAGACAGCGCGAAGGGGGGCGTTATGGAAGCCTTGGTCCGCATCGAGCAGGCGCTCGACATGGCTGTGGCCTATGCCGAAGCACCAGGGGCCCCGCCACAATTGGCGCAGGCGATGCGCTATTCTGTGTTTCCGGGCGGCGCACGTATCCGTCCGCGGCTTTGTCTTGCCGTTGCGCATGCCTGCGGGGACGACGAGCCTGATCTTTCCAATGCGGCGGCAGCGGCGATCGAGCTCTTCCATTGCGCGTCGCTCGTTCACGACGACCTTCCTTGCTTCGATGATGCAGAATTGCGGCGCGGCCGTCCTTCGGTCCACCGTGCCTTCGGCGAGCCGCTGGCGGTTCTTGCTGGCGACGCTCTCATCGTGCTTGCTTTTGAGACGCTGGCGCGGGCAGGAGCCTGCGCCCCTCAGCGGCTCGCCGGTCTCACTTTGACGCTCGCCCGTTCGGTCGGCATGCCGGCCGGCATCATCGCCGGTCAGGCGTGGGAAAGCGAGCCGCGGGTGTCTGTCTCCGATTATCAGCGGGCGAAGACGGGGTCGCTCTTCGTGGCCGCGACCGCCGCTGGCGCTCTCGCCGCGGGGGCCGATCCGGCGCCATGGCGCGCGCTCGGTGATCGCCTCGGGGAGGCCTATCAGGTCGCCGACGACATTGGTGACGCCGTCGCTGCCGAGGAAGACAACGGCAAGCCGGTCGGTCGAGACATCGCGTTGGGACGCCCGAGTGCGGTCGTCGAGCTCGGTCTCGCCGGAGCCATGGAGCGCCTGCGTGATCTCGTGAAGGGCGCGGTCGCCTCGATCCCCGAGTGTCAGGGGTCCGACGAGCTCAAAGCGCTCGTGATGTCGGAATCGACACGGCTCGTACCGAAACAGCTCTCCGATCGCGTCGCCGCCTGAGCCGGCGGAAGAATCGGGGGCAACCGGGTCGGCCGCAAGATGAAGGCCTCGAAACTGCGTGCATCGGTGTTCGACCGGATCTACGCCCTGCGGGATCGTCTGGTTGGGAGCAAGGAGTTTCGCGAACGAGCTTCGCGCAATCTCCTGACGCGCGCGGTTGCACAGCACAATGCGCGTTCGCTTTTCGATCTCTGTGCGGGGTTCGTTTATTCGCAGGTCCTTTTCGCCTGCGTGCGGCTCGACCTGTTTCAGATTCTCTCCGAGGGACCCCAGGATCTCGCAACGCTCGCCAGACGGTTGAAGCTCGAGGAGAGCGAGGCGCGCCGGCTTCTGCGGGCCGCCGCTTCTTTGGGGCTCGTCTCCGTTCGGGGAGAGGGGCGCTATGGCCTTGGCACCCTCGGTGCTGCGATGGTCGACAATCCGGGCGTTGCCGCGATGGTCGAGCACCACGCGCATCTTTATGCCGATCTCGCCGATCCGGTGGCTCTGTTGAGGGGGGAGGCGCAGGAGAAGCGGCTTGCCCGATACTGGGCCTATGCCGAAGCCGACGATCCGCGCGCGCTGCCGGCGGAGGCGATCGACGAATACACGGCGTTGATGGGAGCCTCCCAGGCGATGGTCGCTCAGGAGGTGCTGGCGACGAACGCGCTCGCGACCCGGCGGCGTCTTCTCGATGTCGGTGGAGGCGACGGCACATTCCTCATGGAGGTGGCCAAGCGGGTTCCCGATCTTCAGCTGATGCTTTTCGACCTGCCGAGCGTCGCCGCCCGAGCCGAGGTGCGTTTTGCCCAGGCGGGGTTGAGCCAGCGCGCGGCCGCCGTCGGCGGGGATTTCCTGCGCGACCCTCTGCCGCTTGGCGCCGATGTCATTTCGCTCGTACGCATCCTGCACGATCACGACGATGCGTCGGTGATGACGCTTTTGCGCGCCGCGCACGCTGCGCTGCCGCGCGATGGCATGCTTCTGATCGCCGAACCGATGGCGCCGGTCCCGGGCAGGGATGCCGCTGCGGAGGCTTATTTCGGCTTCTATCTGCTTGCCATGGGCAGCGGTCGGCCGCGCTCTGTCGGCGAGCTTCAGGCCATGTTGCGGGAGGCGGGGTTTGTGCGTTCCCAGCAGCTTGGAACACCGACTCCAGTCCTGGCGCGCGCTTTGGTCGCCTTCCGTGACAGGGCGTCTGTGTAAATCTAGCTTGACGTATCGATGGGTCAAGTTAGACTTACACTCCATAAATCGCGCCAAAACAGAAGCGTGAACACACATTTAGGAGAGGCCGGTTTGAACACTCTCGCCGTCGTTCTGGAACAGCCTGAGCATCTTGCTCTCAAGGAAGTCGCGCTTGTGACGCCTGGCGCGGACGACGTGGTCGTGGATGTGGAATGGAGCGGCATCTCGACGGGAACGGAGCGTCTGCTCTGGTCGGGGCGGATGCCGGACTTCCCGGGCATGGGATATCCGCTGGTGCCCGGATACGAATCCGTTGGACGGGTGAGTGATGCAGGCGAGGGGGCTCGCGCCAGAATCGGCGAGCGGGTCTTCGTGCCGGGATCGCGTAGCTTTTCGGACGTACGCAGTCTTTTCGGTGGCGCCGCCAAGCGGCTGATCGTGCCGGCGGCGCGGGCCATCACCATCAAGGAAGATCTTGGCGAGCGGGGGACGTTGCTTGCCCTGGCCGCGACCGCATATCACGCGATCGCGGCCGACGGGGCGAGAAAGCCGGATCTGATCATCGGCCACGGAGTTCTCGGGCGTCTTCTGGCGCGCGTGACCGTCGCGCTCGATGCCGAGCCGCCCGTTGTCTGGGAGCGCAACGCCGAACGCGCGGAGGGTGCGCTCGGCTATGTCACCATCGATCCGGACAAGGATGTCCGACAGGATTATCGCGCGATCTATGACGTGAGCGGCGATTCGACGATCTTGGATCGGCTGATTGCGCGTCTTGCGCCCGGAGGCGAGATCGTCCTCGCCGGTTTCTACTCCGCGCCGCTGTCTTTCACCTTCCCGCCGGCATTCCTGCGCGAGGCGCGACTGCGCGTCGCGGCCGAATGGCGTGAGCCGGATCTGGTGGCGGTCAAGGAATTGGTGGAAACGGGGCGCCTGTCGCTCGACGGTTTGATCACGCATCGTTGCCCGGCACAGGACGCCGACGGCGCCTATCGAACCGCATTTGGCGACGCCGCCTGTCTCAAGATGATTCTGGATTGGAGAGCTGCATGACCCTTGACGTCAACGCGCCAGGCTTCAACCGCCGTGGAATGCAAGACTATCTGCGGGACGAGGCGGCGATCGAGCCTGATCCGGTTGCGACGGGTCCCGTCACGCGCGAGACTCAGATCATCGCCATCTACGGCAAGGGCGGCATCGGCAAGAGTTTCACGCTCGCCAACCTCTCGTACATGATGGCGCAGCAGGGGAAGAAGATCCTCCTGATTGGCTGTGACCCGAAGAGCGACACGACCTCGCTCCTGTTCGGTGGGCGCGCCTGCCCGACGATCATCGAGACCTCGGCGGTCAAGAAGGCCGCCGGCGAAGAGGTCAAGATCGGCGACGTCTGCTTCAAGCGTGATGGCGTCTTCGCGATGGAACTCGGTGGTCCAGAAGTCGGGCGTGGCTGCGGCGGTCGTGGCATCATCCATGGCTTTGAGCTTCTGGAAAAACTCGGGTTCCACGATTGGGGCTTCGATTACGTCCTGCTCGATTTCCTGGGCGACGTGGTCTGCGGCGGCTTCGGTCTGCCGATCGCGCGCGACATGTGCCAGAAGGTCATCGTCGTCGGCTCCAACGATTTGCAATCGCTCTACGTCGCCAACAACGTCTGCAATGCGGTCGATTACTTCCGCAAGCTTGGCGGCAATGTCGGCGTGGCCGGCATGGTGATCAACAAGGATGACGGGACCGGGGAGGCGGCCGCCTTTGCCGAAAAGGTCGGCATCCCGATTCTTGCCGCCATCCCTGCGGATGAGGACATCCGGCGCAAGAGCGCTGCCTATCAGATCGTCGGACGCCCCGGCACGCAATGGGCGCCGCTTTTCGAAGGGCTCGCGACCAATGTCGCCGATGCGCCTCCGATGCGGCCGGACCCGCTCAGCCAGGAGGATCTTCTCGGTCTCTTCAAGAGCGACGAGGTCGGGCGCGACGTGGTCTTGGAGCCTGCCACCATGGAAGACATGTGCGGCAAAGCTGCCCAAGAGAAACCGTCGCTCGAAGTGATATACGACACAGTGTGACAGCCGTCTTGGGGGGCTAAGACGATGGCAGATACCGAAGACCGGAAAGGTGGGGACCGCAAGACGACGGAAGTCGTCTACGACGGTGCCGCTGCCACGCCGATGGCGAATGATCTCGCCGCGGCGTCCGGGACCGGTATGCCCGCTCCAGGTGAAAGCATGACGAAAAGCCCCTCGAACGCTCCGTCTCCAGAAGGGGACGGCCTCGGTTGCCACGGCGGTCAGGCCGAAATGCGCGCTGCGGCCGAGAAAGCCGGCCAAAGCGAGATTTTGGATCGTTACGCTGCCGATTATCCGAAGGGTCCCCACGACCAGCCGCAATCGATGTGCCCGGCCTTCGGCTCGTTGCGCGTCGGTTTGAGAATGCGTCGCACGGCGACGGTCCTCTCAGGTTCTGCCTGCTGCGTGTATGGCCTGAGCTTCGTCTCGCACTTCTATGGCGCGCGGCGGACCGTCGGCTACGTCCCCTTCGATTCGGAGACGCTCGTCACCGGCAAGCTCTTCGAAGACATTCGTGAAGCCGTCCATAAGCTCGCGGACCCCGAGAAATACGACGCCGTCATCGTCACCAATCTCTGCGTGCCGACGGCCTCCGGCGTGCCGCTCAGGCTTTTGCCGAAAGAAATCAACGGTGTGCGCATCATCGGCATCGATGTGCCGGGGTTCGGCGTGCCGACCCATGCAGAGGCGAAAGACGTCCTCTCTGGTGCCATGCTGCGTTACGCGCGCACCGAGGCCGAGCTTGGTCCTGTTCAGGCGCCGCGTGGCGGGCCGAGCGACAAGCCGACCGTTACGCTCCTGGGCGAAATGTTCCCGGCCGATCCGGTGGGGCTCGGCATGATGTTGGAGCCGCTCGGTCTTGCCGCCGGCCCGGTCGTGCCGACACGTGAATGGCGCGAACTCTATGCCGCGCTCGATTGTGCCGCGGTCGCCGCGCTTCATCCGTTCTATACGGCGAGCATCCGAGAGTTTCAGGAAGCCGGGCGGCCGATTGTCGGCTCCGCACCGGTCGGCCATGATGGAACGGCCGCCTGGCTCGACGCGATCGGCGAGGCGTGTGGCATTTCCCGCGACTGTGTCGATCAGACGAAGAATCGCTTCCTGCCGATGATCAAGGGAGCACTGGCGAATGCTCCGATCAAAGGGCGCGTGACGCTTTCGGGCTACGAAGGCTCTGAGCTTCTCGTCGCACGGCTTCTCCTCGAGAGCGGGGCAGATGTGCCCTATGTCGGCACGGCCTGCCCGAAGACGCCTTATTCGGCTGCCGACCGCGATTGGCTCGAAGCCCGCGGCGTTCACGTCGAATACCGCGCGTCGCTTGAAAAGGACATCGCCGCGGTCGAGGAATTTCGGCCGGACCTCGCCATCGGCACGACACCGGTCGTGCAGAAGGCGAAGGAGATGGCGATCCCGGGTCTCTATTTCACCAACCTCATTTCGGCGCGGCCGTTGTTCGGTGTCGCGGGCGCGGGCTCGCTTGCGCAGGTCGTCAATGCTGCGATCGGCAACAAGGCGCGCTTCGACGAGATGCGTGAGTTCTTTGAGGGCGTCGGCCACGGCGATACCGCCGGCTTGTGGGAAGAGATCCCCGCCGACCATTCAGATTTCCGTCGCAAGGAACTTGCCAAGGCGGAGAAAGCTCGGAAGGCCGCAGACCCGAAACGGGTCGCGGAATCGGTGGTCTGATGCTGGTCCTCGATCACGATCGCGCCGGCGGCTATTGGGGCTCCGTCTACGTTTTTACCGCGATCAAAGGGCTCCAAGTCGTCATCGACGGCCCGGTCGGGTGTGAGAATCTGCCGGTCACCTCGGTCCTGCATTACACCGATGCGCTGCCGCCGCACGAATTGCCGATCGTCGTCACCGGGCTGTCTGAAGAAAATCTTAACCAGACCGGCACGGAAGGCGCGATGCGCCGGGCGCATGAAACGCTCGATCCCGCGCTCCCTGCCGTCGTGGTGACAGGCTCGATCGCCGAGATGATCGGTGGCGGTGTGACGCCGGAGGGGACGAATCTCCAGCGCTTCCTGCCGCGTACGATCGATGAAGACCAATGGCAGAGTGCCGACCGCGCGATGACGTGGCTCTGGAATCAGTTTGGCGCCAAGAAGGGCAAGATGCCGAAGGCACGCGCCCGCAAGGAAGGCGACAAGCCGCGCGTCAACATCATTGGTCCGATCTACGGCATGTTCAACATGGCCTCCGACCTCGCCGAGATCCGGCGACTGGTGGAGGGAATCGGTGCCGAAGTGAATATGGTCTTCCCGATGGGCAGCCATATCTCCGAGGTCGGCCGGCTTGTCGACGCGGACGTCAACATCTGCATGTACCGCGAGTTCGGCAGGCTCCTCTGCGAGGCGCTGGAAAAGCCCTATCTGCAGGCGCCGATCGGACTGCATTCGACGACGAAATTCCTGCGCGCCCTGGGCGAGCTTCTGGGTCTTGACCCGGAGCCGTTTATCGCGCGCGAAAAAACACACGACGATCAAGCCGATCTGGGATCTGTGGCGCTCCGTCACTCAGGATTTCTTCGGCACGGCGAGCTTCGCCATCGTCGCGAACGAGACCTATGCGCGGGGCGTGCGCCACTTCCTCGAATCGGAAATGGGCCTGCCTTGCACCTTTGCCTTTTCGCGCCGTGCGGGCGTCAAGCCCGACAACGAATCAGTGCGCGAATCGGTCAAGGAGAAGACGCCGCTCGTTCTGTTCGGCAGCTACAACGAACGCATGTATCTGGCCGAAATCGGCGCACGCAGCGTCTACATTCCGGCCTCGTTCCCGGGAGCCATCATCCGGCGGCACACAGGCACGCCGTTCATGGGCTATTCGGGTGCGACGTATCTCGTTCAGGAAGTGTGCAATGCGCTTTTCGACGCACTCTTCCATATTTTGCCCCTGGCAAAATACCTTGACGAGATCGATGCGACGCCCTCGCGGCTCCACGATGAGCTGCCGTGGGATGACGATGCCAAGAAGTCATTGGATTCATTGGTGGAATCGCAGCCGGTTCTGATCCGCATCTCTGCAGCGAAGAAGCTGCGCGATCAGGCTGAGCGCGAAGCCAGGCGCGTCGGCACGCCCCGCGTCACCATAGCATGTGTTCGTAGGGCTGCGACCGGTTTAGAAGAAGATGAGCTCGTATGACGGGGGGTCATCCGCAGCACGAAATCTTAACCGGACTGGCGCGGGGGCGCGCTGTCCGAAGAGTTTGATGTGGAGAGGCATATGGCTGCAATCGAAAAATCGAACGTAGCGCTGCTGCGATCCAAAGAAGAGCGCGATTTCCGTCTCATCGTGATGGTGAGCTTCGCCTTCTTCTTGGTGGTTTGCATCATTGCGCGGCTTCTGCCGCCGCAATGGCGTCCCTTCCCGCCGGGACCGAATGGTCGCCGGTCGGTGATTGAAGAGGCGCGCGTCGCGGCCAACACGACGATCCCATTCGCTTTTATGCGCTGAGGCGCATTCGCTGGAATTCGTCCGGCATTGCTGGGCGGAGATGTGTCACGGCCTTCGTGTCGTGACCATTCCCTGCCGCGCGGGAGGTGCGCGGTAACGGCCGAAAGGCTGATTTTAACGAGGGTAGATCAATGGCTGAAATCGATAGGCCGGTCTCGCTGTCGGGTCTGACGGAAGGCGAGGCTCGCGAATTTCACGGTGTGTTCATGACCAGCTTCATGGTCTTCATCGCCGTGGCAATCGTCGCTCACATTCTTGCTTGGATGTGGCGTCCTTGGATCCCGGGGCCGGAAGGCTACGCGTTCCTTCAAGACCTGCCGACGACCGCTTCGGCGTTCCTGTCAACTCTCGCATAGGGGGAGAGAGAAATGTGGAAAGTTTGGCTCCTGTTCGATCCGCGTCGCACGCTGGTCGCGCTGTTCACGTTCCTGTTCGTTCTGGCTCTGCTCATTCACTTCATTCTGCTGAGCACCGACCGGTTCAACTGGATGCAGGGCGCCCCGACGGCCCCGGCGCAGACCAGCCAGGTCGAGCTGATCACGCCGCTCGCCTAATCGACGAGACGGAAGGTTTTGCGAATGGCAGCGGACTGGGTTCCAGTCCGCTGGGATTTCCAGCCCGCTGCCATCTTCACGCAGGAGCGACTTCGCTCCTCGTCTCGTTGACCGGAGGATTGAGCAATGGCGATGCTCAGCTTTGAAAAGAGGTATCGCGTTCGTGGCGGTACGCTAATCGGAGGGGATCTCTTCGATTTTTGGGTGGGGCCGCTTTACGTCGGCTTTTTTGGCGTAACGACGGTCTTCTTCTCAGCGTTGGGCACCGGGCTCATTCTCTGGGGCGCGGCGCTGGGACCAACCTGGAACATCTGGCAGATCAGTATTGCTCCGCCAGATCTTTCATACGGCTTAGGCTTGGCGCCGCTCCGCGAGGGCGGGCTTTGGCAGCTCATTACCATATGCGCCTTGGGCGCATTTGTTTCCTGGGCACTGCGTCAGGTCGAAATCTCCCGCAAGCTTGGCATGGGCTATCATATTCCTATCGCCTATAGCTTTGCGGTCTTTGCCTACTTCACGTTGGTCGTCATCCGGCCCGTGTTGATGGGTGCGTGGGGGCACGGTTTTCCTTATGGCATCATGAGCCACCTCGATTGGGTGTCGAACGTCGGGTACCAGTACCTGCACTTCCACTACAATCCGGCTCACATGATCGCCGTCAGCTTCTTCTTCGCGACGACGCTCGCGATGGCGTTGCACGGAGGCGTGATCCTTTCCGCCGTCAACCCGCAGCCTGGTGAGGCCGTCAAAGGCCCGGAGCACGAGAACACCTTCTTCCGTGATGTGGTGGGCTACTCCATCGGTTCGCTTGGCGTGCATCGTCTGGGATTGTTCCTGGCGCTGTCGGCAGCGTTCTGGAGTGCCGTCTGCATCGTCATCAGCGGTCCGTTCTGGACCCGCGGATGGCCCGAGTGGTGGGGATGGTGGCTCAACCTCCCGATCTGGAGCTAGGGCAGGGGGACTATTATGGCTGAGTACCAAAACATCTTTAACCGGGTGCAGGTCCACGGACCTGTTTACGCCGGTGTCCCGGTCGCTAGCTCTGCTACCGGTCGGGCAGGACAGCCGATTGTCTCCTATTGGCTAGGCAAGATCGGCGACGCACAGATCGGACCTGTCTATCTCGGACTGACCGGTGTCGCTTCGTTGATCTTCGGCTTCCTGGCCTTTGAGATCATCGGTCTCAACATGCTGGCCTCGGTGAACTGGAGCCCGATTGAATTCGTGCGCCAACTGCCGTGGCTTGCTCTTGAGCCGCCGCCTGCCGAGCTTGGTTTCTGCGTGCTTTGCCCGCTCGACCAGGGCGGCTGGTGGCAGATGGCCGGCTTCTTTATGACGACGTCGGTTCTTCTGTGGTGGGTGCGCACGTACCGCCGGGCTACCGCGCTCGGTATGGGCACGCACGTTGCCTGGGCGTTCATGGCGGCGATCTGGCTGATGATTGTGATCGGCTTCTTGCGCCCGCTGCTTCTCGGCAGCTGGTCTGAGGCTGTTCCGTTCGGCATCTTCCCGCACCTCGACTGGACTGCGGCTTTCTCGATCCGCTACGGCAATCTGTACTACAACCCGTTCCACATGCTCTCGATCGTCTTCCTTTATGGCGCGACGCTTCTGTTCGCCATGCATGGTGCGACGATCCTGGCTGTGAGCCGCTTCGGTGGCGACCGGGAAGCTGAACAGGTCGTGGATCGTGGAACTGCAGCGGAGCGCGCTGCGCTCTTCTGGCGCTGGACCATGGGCTTCAATGCCACCATGGAATCCATCCATCGCTGGGCCTGGTGGTTTGCGGTTCTTTGCCCGATCACCGGCGGTATCGGCATGCTTCTCACGGGTACGGTTGTCGACAACTGGTTCCTGTGGGGCATCAAGCACGGGCTCGTTCCCGCCTATCCGCAGGTCTTTGACGCCATCCAGGATCCGGCTCTTATGTCAGGAGGGGCGCAATGACCTTCGCGATGAAAATGGCCGTCGCATTCTGCGTGCTAGTTGGCGGCCTCCTGCTGTTCACCCTTAATCTGCCGCAGCCGGATCATATCTGGCCTCTGGCACAGGGTACGCAGCTGGGTTATCGGGGCACCGGCATGCAGCAGGTCAAGTCTGTCGAGGACCTGCGCAAGGCGGCGGACCAGATTCCCGATCCGTTTCCAGCGGTTTCGGCTGAAGGTCCCCGCGCTTCGGAAGTCTACCAGAACGTCCATGTTCTCGGTGATCTTTCGGAAGAGCAGTTCCTGCGCATCATGACCGTGATCACGGAGTGGGTGTCGCCGGAACAGGGCTGTGCCTACTGCCACGATGAAAACGACCTGGCCGCCGAGCGGCCTTACACCAAGATCGTGTCGCGTCGCATGCTTGAGATGACGCGCCACATCAATTCCGACTGGACGAGCCACGTCGCCCAGACGGGCGTGACCTGCTACACCTGCCACCGCGGCAATCCTGTCCCGACCGAGATCTGGTTCAAGGACGAGGCTCCCACGAAGGCAGTCTATGCGGGCTACAGCCCGAACGGGCAGAACCATGCGAACGAAGTTGCCGGCCTCACCTCGATGGCCTCCAACCCGTCGGATGTGTTCCTGACCGGTCCGTCCAATCCTCGTATCGTTCCGACGACCGCTCTTCCGGCTAAGGGCAGCGGCCTCGGCGCGAGCATCAAGGATACGGAAGACACCTATGCGCTGATGATCCATCTGTCTGACGCGCTTGGCGTGAACTGCACCTACTGCCATGACAGCCGGTCGTTCATGTCTTGGAATGAGAGCAGCCCGCCGCGGCTCACGGCCTTCCACGGCCTGGACCTGGTGCGCGATCTCAATGCGAACTACCTCGTGCCGCTGCAGCCGGAATATCCGGCGATGCGCCTCGGCCCGACGGGAGACGCTCCCAAGGCGAACTGCGCGACCTGCCATCAGGGCGAGCCCAAGCCGCTTGGCGGTGCGCCGATGGTCCAGGACTATCCTGAGCTGATTTCCGCTCAGGTTTCCCCTGACCAGGCCCCGGCCGAGCAGCCGCAGGCTGGGCCGGCAGCGCAGCCAGAGGCTCAGCAGCCGGCCCAGCCTCAGGCTCCGGCTCAGCAGCCCAAGGCTCAGCAGCCGAAGGCCCAGCAGCCGGCTCAGCCGAAGGCTCCGGCTCAGCAGCCTCAGGCTCAGAAGCCTGCCCAGGCTCCGGCCCAGCAGGCTCCGTCTGGCGAGATGTCGCCGCAGCAGCAGCTGATGCAGCAGCAGATGCAGCTGATGCAGCAGCAGATGGAGCAGATGCAGCAGATGCGCCAGCAGATGGAGCAGATGCAGCAAAATCAGTAAAGACGGCGGCGTCTTCGGACGCCTCCTCAACCTCGATCCGGGAGATGTCTCATCTCCCGGATTTTTTTTGTCCCGGTTTCCGGGCGGCCCGAGTGTGCAGCGAAAAGCCCAGCTCGAGCTCGATCAACGTGAGGATCGGGACGAGAGCGGCATAGAGCGGCATCGTTCTCCGTCTTCGTGGCCGTTCTGGAACCCGCAAGAATTGCCGAAGCCGTCGCCCGCGTTGGCGAAGATCCCAGAAATTGCAACGTCAGTCGGAGGCGGCTGGCGACCGCACCCCGCCATCGCGCGTGAGGCCAACGAGCGGCGCTGTGGGGGCGGGGGCGCCGGACCGCATCACCCTTGAGAGATGCCGTCATGTGGGGGCGCAGCTACAAGAAGACGGGGCTGAGTGTTGCGCGCTGATTGCACGCGAGGCGTTTTGCGCAAACGCGACAATTCTGGCCATCGGACCGCGGGCGCTGACGCCGCTTTGGGTGAGGCGTCCCGTTGCGTGCATTCGTGGTCGCAGGTGCCGTGTCAGGAAACGGCGAACCGTGCGGATTGCCTGCCGGATCGCACGAGGGGCACCGTTTGGCGCGAGACGGTCACTTGAATCAATCTTTGAAGTTCGTCCCCTAAGCGGCACAGAGAACGCGCCAGGGGCGTCGCCAAACGTGAATCAAAACGTGAGCGGTTCTAGGCAAGTGACTCTTCAAAAAGGGTAACCACGGCATCAAAAGCCGCGGACGGGGGCGTGCGCGACGACCCGGAGAACGGTCCGGTCCAGAACTGCAACTGTCCAATCGGGTGAGGGCAAGCCTCAGATGGCGGGTCCGCGACCTGCGAGAGTGTGCCGAAAGAGTGGGCGTACGGCTTGCTCTTGTGCGGCAGCTGAGATCTCGTCCGGCCGCAAAAAAAGCGCCGGCGAGGGGCCGGCGCTTTGACAGACTTGCGATAAGGAAAAGGTCAGGCGGCGCGTTCGAGGCCGATCTCGGACCATATCGCCTTCAACGCGTTGATGAGGCGGTCCACATCCCAATCGGAATGAAGAGGCGAGGGCGTCACACGCAGCCGCTCGGTACCGCGCGGGACGGTCGGATAGTTGATCGGCTGCACATAGATCCCGTACTGCGTGAGAAGCCGGTCGCTGATCTGCTTGCACAAAACGGCGTCGCCCACCATCACCGGAACGATATGGCTCTCGTTCATGAGATGCGGCACGCCGATCTCGTCAAGGCGCCGTCGAACGGTCGCGACGCGCTCCTTCTGTCTGTCGCGTTCGGCCTCGCTCGCCTTCAGATGCCGGATGGAGGCGAGCGCACCCGCCGCGACGGAGGGCGGCAGAGCGGTCGTGAAGATGAAGCCGGAGGCAAAGCTGCGAATAAAGTCGCAGAGTGCTGTCGAGGCGGCGATATAGCCCCCCATGACGCCGTAAGCCTTGGCGAGGGTACCCTCGATGACGGTCAGACGATGGGCGACCTCGTCACGCTCGGAGATGCCGCCGCCGCGCGGGCCGTAGAGACCGACGGCGTGGACCTCGTCGAGATAGGTCATGGCACCATGCGCATCGGCGACGTCGCAGATTTCGGCGATCGGTGCGATATCGCCATCCATCGAATAAACGGATTCGAAAGCGACGAGCTTGGGCCGCGCCGGGTCGATCTCCGCGAGCTTGCGGTTGAGATCTTCCGGGTCGTTGTGCGCAAAGATCATGCGGTCTGCGCGGCTGTGGCGGATGCCCTCGATCATCGAGGCGTGGTTCTTGGCGTCCGACAGGACGACGCAGCCCGGCAGCTTCGCGGCAAGCGTGCAAAGCGTGGCCCAGTTGGAGACGTAGCCTGAGGTGAAGACGAGGGCGCTCTCCTTGCCATGAAGGTCGGCGAGCTCGTTCTCCAAAAGCACGTGATAGTGGTTGGTGCCTGAGATGTTGCGTGTGCCGCCGGCACCCGCGCCGCAGCGATCGAGTGCGAGATGCATCGCATCGATGACCAGAGAGTTCTGGCCCATGCCGAGATAATCGTTGGAGCACCAGACGGTCACTTCGGCCCGACCGCGTTCGCGATAATGTGTGGCACGCGGAAACTCGCCCGCATGACGCTCGAGGTCGGCGAAGACCCGGTAGCGACCTTCGTGGCGCAACGCCTCGAGTTCCTGCCGAAAGAAATTTTCGTAATCCATGGATCGCCTCCCCAAATCCGCGCTGACCTCGCGTGCCATCCCGATCGCTCCCGATTATTCCCGCGGCGGTGACGCGCCATACGTGCTCAAGGCCGGCTGCGCGCGCAATCGGCTGCCGGGTAATGCTGCGGCTGTCCGCGCTGAAAAGGGCGTCGACGGCCGTGCCTGTGAAGTCTGGTCATTGGGCTGCTGCACCTCATGTGTCCGCAGCCCCCATTTCCAAAGCGCTTCAGCCGGCAGCGGCAGCACCATGAACCAGTGCTCCAGGACGGCGAGCGCCATCAATGTGGCGAGGAACGTATAGGCGGTTGCTTCGAACGGGCTCGCCACATCGGCGATGGCGCGCTGCGCAAACAACACGGTGATCACGGTTGCAACCGTAATGGAGATAGGGAAGAGCGGATTCATGGACTTCTTGACCATGAAGCTCTTCAGATAGGCGAGGCTGTCCGGCAGGAACTGCTCGGAGAGATTGCGCACCCCGAGGAAGAGGTTGAGCTTGGCGCTGGCCCTCATGCCCCACAAGAGAAAGAAAATGCCGGTCCCGAGCTGATTGGGGCCCCCCCAGGTGAGGGCGACGATCACGGCCGCCGAGAGGAAGATGGCGAGCTCGTGATAGAGGATCGTTTGGACAGCGAAGAGGAAGCGCTTCCAACCTGAAATGTCGCTCGGGCACAGGCTCTTTCTCGGCCCGGTCACGTACCCCATGAGGAAGCTGATCTCATGCCAGCCCCAAGCGGTCAGGCCGCAGGTGAAGGCGACAAAGGCGCCCGAGACGCTCGCATCCCGACTGGAGACTGCCAGGCCGTAAAAGGCGGCGCCGAGCAGAACCGTCGCGCCGGCGAGGCTCCAACGAAACGTCCGCCGGGGCAGGCCGTCGAGATACAGAATCGCCCCCGTCGAGAACCACCAGGTAAACAACGCAAAGACGATGGGCAGAGCGTAGAGCGACACTCTGATGCCTCCCTACCAGGCCGGAACGAGCCGGCTCTCGGCCGGCGGGGCATTGTCCTTGACCGGCAGGAAATAAAGACGGGCGATGGCGACCCCTGCGCCGGCGCCGTTGAAGAGCTGCTGCAGGCCGCCGACGAGGCCGCCCTTGCGTTTGGCTGCCGCCATTCTCTCGCTCGCCTGCCGCAGCCTTTCGAGGCCGGCGCGAAAGCGGGGATTGTCGATGTCGAGCGTCAGCGGGAAGACCTGCTTGCTGATTTCCGACGTGATCCGAAAGACGGTGAAATCATATTCCGTCGGGTCGATGTCGAGAGCCTTGTGGAAGGCAGGGCGTGCATGGTCGCGCACATACATGGTCGCGAAAACGGCGAGCACGAAGAAACGGACCCAGTACTTATTGAGGCCCCGCGTGACATGTGGGTTCGCACGCATCAGGAGAGCGAAGGCCTCGCCGTGCCGGAACTCGTCGTTGCACCATTGCTCGAACCATTTGAAGATCGGGTGGAAGCGCTTTTCCGGGTGCTTTTCCAGATGCCGGAAGATCGTAATGTAGCGCGCATAGCCGATCTTTTCGGAAAGATAGGTGGCGTAGTAGATGAATTTCGGGCGGAAGAAGGTGTACTTCTTCGTGCGCGTCAGAAAGCCGAGATCGACGCCGATATCAAAATCCTTGAGCGTGTCGTTGATGAAGCCCGCATGGCGCGCCTCGTCGCGGCTCATATAGCGGAAGAGCTCGCAGATATCGGGGTTGTTGCCGCGCTTCTTCATTTCCGAATAGAGCACGCAGCCCGAAAACTCAGCCGTGAGCGAACTCACCAGAAAGTCGACGAACTCCTTTTGGAGATCCTCTGGCAGATCGGAGAGTTTCACGTCGTCCCACGCTTCCGTGCGCTTGAAATGGCCCTTGTTGGGGTCGCTCTTCATCTCTGCGATGAGCGCGTCCCACTCCAGGCGAATGTGACTGACATCGATGGCGTCAAGCTCATCGAAGTCCGTCGTATAAAAGCGCGGACTCAAAACCGTGCTTTCTTGAGCCTTGAGGGTGGTGTCGTTCGGAGAGAGGGAGAGGGTCTCGATCGTCATAGCCTGCTTTCGGAAGAGAAGCTGAACTCAAGGAGCTCCATGAACTCCATGTCACCGGTCATGCGTGTCCAAAGCCGCTCCAAAGCGGTCGCCCGCACCACCGTCGCGCGGCGGCGAAACGTGGCCGTCTCGCCGTAGGGGACGGTGATCGGCTCACCATGGACCCGCACCGCATCGCCCGGGCGGATTTCGATGCCACCATCGAGATCCACATGAGCGTGCAGGCTTTCGAAGGTGTTTTGCACCTCGATGGTGCACTCCACTTCGATCTCTTCGCGTCCGCCGACCCAATTGCCAATCATTGCGCCTGCCTCGTCTTGGAGAGGAAGCGGGCGAAGACCTGCGCGTTGGTCGGCCCGAAAGCTTCAAGTGCGACGAGCCGGCCGGTCGAGGGATCCTCGAGCGACAATTGTCCGTCGTCCCAATAGGTCAAACGAAAGGGGCTGTCAGGGCTGATGCCGCGACGTTCCCGTTCGTGTGCGAGGCCGCGCAAGGTTGCGCGCAAAAAACCATTCGTGCCGGGAGCGGCAACGGCGATCTGGCTGCCGTCGGAGGCGTCGAAAATGCCGACGCCCCCGTTGGCCAGATCTTTGAATTGCAGAAGACGCACCTCTACGGCCGTCGTCCCCGGCATCGCGGTGCTGTGGTCTCTACGGTCAAATGCGCTCACGGCTGCAAGGACGATCGAAACCGTCAGCAGCGCCGCGACGGCCAGAAGGGGGCCTCGCGGAAATGGCGCAGTGTTCGTAAAGCCGCTCACCTTGATCTCCTATGCCACCGCACTCGCGTGCGATGACCATTGTGCGTGCGTATCCGTCTCTGCCTCGGGGGCAGCTTCGCCCGCCCGGTCGCCACGTCCGGCGGTCGCTGCGAGCGCACCCGCCAGGATCTCCGCGACGCGCTCTGCATCGGCAACAGACCTCAGCATGGGCTCAGGCTGCTTGATTTTCCAGGGCCGAGCGTGCGGCCACAAAGCGTAATAGGCAACACGGTGGTTGGGGGAAAGAACGAGCGGAATGTCGCCAATTCCCTGCCCGTAGAGCCGCAATGCGGCCGATTCCACCGCCACGAAAGGGATGTTGAGCGTCATCGGCAAGACGACGCCGCTGCGGATGACGAGACGCTTCTCCGTGATCGTATAGACCGTGGTGCGGGCGATCAGCCAGCCATAGACGGTGAGAATAACGACCGCGAGAGCGGCGACCGGCAAAAGCCAGGTCGCCGACAGGATCGCGTCTTTTACCGTTCCCCCCGCCGAGAGAGCCAAAATGGCCCGCAGGGCGAGAAGAACAGCAAAATAGACGACGAGGGTTGGAAGGTGGAAAAGGCGCCGGGCAAGACTTGCCCAGCGCGGTTCCCCCTGCCAGAGGATCCGTTCCCCCTTCGGCAAGCGCTGAGGCAGGCCGCGGATAGGCTCGGATTCGTATTCGTTCACAGCAGCGGCTCCTGCCGTGCCGGCGTCGCATAAAGATTGCCACCGGCGAAGTAGCCCTGGATACGGTCTTCTTCCACCATGGTGATGCTCCTCGGGCTGGCCGTGCGCGGCGCGTCCGCGAACTGCTTGCCGATCAGCGCGTTCACGCGGATCTGACGCTGGCGAGCGTTGAGGGTCGCCATCACGAACGGAACCAGCACAGTGCCGGCGCCATCGAGCGCGACCTCGAGATAACGGATCATCACGTCGGAACGATCGACCCAGACATCTTCAACGCTACCCACGACTTCACCGTCGGCGGCGATGACGAGCATGCCCCGAGGATCCGGATCCTTCGGATCGAGATAGAAGCTCTCGTCGCTGGAGAGCGGCACGATCTTCGGATCGCCGTCGAGCGTCAGCTCCGGCTCATGGGCACGATCGGCATAGGCGGCCGGGCCAACGCCATCGACCAGCGGATTGCCGACGGGACGGAACGGTGCGCCGTTCGACGGGCCGGCCGGCGTCAGACGCACGTCGCGGTCGTCGCTGCGGCCGGACTGTGCCGTGCCACCGCCATGAAGTTTGAAGTATTTCGGTGCCGGTGCGTCGGGGAACCCGACAATCCGGTCATTGGTCTCACCGCGTTCCGCAACAAGCGGATAACCTTCGCGCTTATCTTCGCGACGAAGGTAGATGATGAGACCGGCAAAAAAGATCCAGAACGCATAAAGCGTCATCTGGGCCACATCCATATACCCTGTAAGTGCTCCGGCGGGCATTGATAACCTCCATTGACAACGGCTAGCCGGGAAACTCGGCTAGACCGAAGGACGATGATGGATCGGAGCGTGTTCGCCCCCCCGACCCCACGAGCGGCCCGATCGCCACGAGCGTGACGGCGAGCAGCGCGATTTCGAAATGGTAGACAAAGCTGTAACCGGTGGCCGGGCTCGTCAGAGCCGACCCGAGAACGCCTTGTTCTGCCAATGTGGAGAAGGTGTCGCGAACGACGCCACCGAGCGCGATCGAAAGACCCGCGGCGGTCGCCTGAACGGCGCCCCAGGCGCCGAGGGCGAGACCGCTCTGCCCATTCTCCGATAATTCCATAGCGGCTGTGAGCGTGCCGACCGAGAAGAGGCCGCCGCCGAAGCCGATGATGATGGTGCCTGCCCGGAAGAGCATCGCCGATTCCAGGGGCGCGGCGAAGATCACGGCGACGAACGCCAAGACGCCGGCAAGCGCGCCATAGGCTGCAAGCTTGTGCGGATCCTGGCCGCGTCCGAGACTGCGGGCGGCGAGGGCAAATCCGACGAGCGAGCCTCCGGCGAGGAGAGCCGTCAACGTTGTCGTGCCGCTCACGGTCAGGTGCAGGACTTCGCCGCCGTAAGGCTCGAGCAGAATGTCCTGCATGCTGAAGCCTGCCGTGCCGAGGCCGACAGCGACGAGGAGGCGGCTTGCGCGTCCACCTTTGGCGAAGGAGCCCCAGGCTTCGCGGAAACTGGTTCTTGGCGCGTCTTTTGCAGTGAGTGCGGGATTGCGCGCCTCCTGCTTCCACAAGGCGACGACGTTCAAGACCATCGTCAGGAAGGCGGCACCCTGAATGACCTGGATGAGCCGGAACGGGCTGAAATTGTCGAGAACCACACCGAAGACGAGGGCACTCACCATCATGCCGAGAAGCAGCATGACATAGAGCAGCGCCACGACACGCGGGCGGGATTCGGCCGGCGCGATGTCGGTGGCCAGAGCAAGCCCGGCTGTCTGCGTTGTGTGCAGGCCAGCGCCGACGAGCAGGAAGGCGATGGCAGCCCCGGCCTGACCTGCGATGATCGCCGGGCCCTGGCCTTCGGAAAGAACCAGAAGCGCAAACGGCATGATCGCGAGACCGCCGAACTGGATCAGCGTGCCCATCCAGATATAGGGCACACGCCGCCAGCCGAGCAGCGAGCGATGGGTGTCCGACTTGAAGCCGATCAGAGCACGGAACGGCGCGAAGACGAGCGGCAGCGACACCATCAAGGAAACGAGCCAGGCATGCACGCCCATCTCGACGATCATGACGCGGTTCAAGGTGCCGTTCAAAAGCACCACCGCCATGCCGACGGAGACTTGGAACAATGACAAACGCAAGAGGCGGCCGAGCGGAAGCTCGGCCGTTGCAGCATCCGCAAACGGCAAAAAGCGGGGGCCGAGACGGCTCCACGCTGCGCTTACCGAATTGTTCAGCCGCTTCATGCGGGCACGAGCTCCATAGCCTGTGACGTGTAAAATCCGCTTACGATACGACGGCTTCGACCCGGCCGCCATGCCGTTAGCTCAGGTGTCGCAGCGACCAGCTGGCGCAGCCGCGCTTCGCTGATCGGTTCGATGGAAGGTGCGCGGTCGCTGCGCGGAAAAAACCGCCCCGCCATGTGCATGGCCGCGAGCAGCGCCGTGCGGGGCGCGAAGGTGAAAACCACCCCCTGCCGGGCCCGCGTCGCCATCCGGGCGAGAATATTCGCGAGGTCCTGATCACGGTAATGGATGAGCGAATCCATGCCGACGATGAAGTCGAAATCACCGAGCGCGGGATCGAGCATGTCTCCGACGTGGAAATCGATCTTCTGTGCCTCCGGCTCGTCCCTGGTGCGCTCCTTGGCGAGTGCGACGAGCGACGGCGACAGATCGATTGCGACGATATCGCCGCCGCGGCGCGCCGCTTCCAGGGACAGCGCACCGGTTCCGCAACCGGCATCGAGGAGCCGCAGCCCAGAGAGGTCGTCCGGCAGATAGCTCAACAGGGTCGCCCGCATCTGGTCGCGGCCGGCGCGCACGGTGGCCCGAATACGGCTCACCGGCGCGTCGGACGTGAGTTTGGACCAGGCATCGGCCGCGGTGCGGTCGAAATAGGTCTCAAGCTCTCCGCGGCGCTCCAAATACGAGGCTGTTGGCATCAATCGAATCCCAGAAAGTCGAAGATCTCGCGATCTTTCATCGGTGTCGCTGCAAGCGGTTCGACGCCAGCCCAGAGCTGAGCGGCAAGGCGCAGATATTCGTTCTGCACCTGCTCCAGTTCGGGGGAGGGTTCCATTTCAAAAAGCGTCGACTTCTTCAGACGGCTGCGCCGGATCGCATCGAGATCGGGCAGATGCGCCAGACGCTTCAGTCCTGTCGCTTCGTTGAAGCGGTCGATCTCGTCGGTTCCAGCGCTGCGATTGGCGATGACGCCGCCGATCCGCACGTCGTAGTTCTTCGCCTTGGCGAGGATCGCCGCGGCAATCCGGTTCATCGCGAAGATGGAATCGAAATCGTTGGCGGTGACGATAAGCGCGCGCTCGGCATGCTGCAGCGGCGAGGCGAAGCCGCCGCAGACCACGTCCCCCAGGACGTCGAAGATCACGACATCTGTGTCTTCCAGGAGATGATGCTCCTTGAGGAGCTTCACGGTCTGGCCGACGACATAGCCACCGCAGCCTGTGCCGGCAGGCGGTCCGCCGGCCTCCACGCACATGACGCCGTTATAGCCTTCGTAGACGAAGTCTTCGACGCGCAGCTCTTCGGAATGGAAGTTCACAGACTCCAACACGTCGATGACCGTCGGCACGAGGCGCTTGGTCAAGGTGAAGGTGGAATCGTGCTTCGGGTCGCAACCGATCTGCAGAACCCGTTTGCCGAGCTTTGAAAAAGCCGCCGACAGGTTCGAAGAGGTCGTCGACTTGCCGATCCCGCCCTTGCCATAGACGGCGAACACTTTCGCCGTTTCGATATGGATCGACGGATCGAGCCGAACCTGAACGCTGCCTTCTCCGTCCTCGTTCTTCGCGATCGGTGGCATCGGTCTCAGAGGGATGTTCATGCGGCTCTCTCCACGGGTATGCCTTCGAGCTGGTCTTCCAGTTCTTCACCCGCCTGCCGCAGGGCTTCCACCACGGCCTCGTCGGGTTGCCAGTACTGGCGCTCATGTGCCTCCAGAAGCCGGTGCGCGACCTTTGCCGACGCGACCGGATTGAGGGCGGCCATGCGCTGCCGCATTTCCGGATCAAGCACGTATGTCTGCGTGATCTGCTGATAGATCCAAGGCGCGACCTGACCTGTCGTGGCCGACCAGCCCATCGTATTGGTGACCGCGGCCTCGATCTGACGCACGCCTTCGTAACCGTGCTTCAACATGCCCTCGTACCATTTCGGGTTGAGCATGCGGGTGCGGGTTTCGAGTGCGACCTGCTCCGACAAAGAGCGGACCATGCCTTCTGAACGGGTCTGGTCGCCGATGTAGACGGGAATCTCGCCGCCCTTGGCCTTGCGCACCGAGCGGCTGATTCCGCCGAGCGTGTCGAAGTAGTGATCGACGGTGGTCACGCCGAGCTCGACCGATTCGAGGTTCTGGTAGGCGAGCTCCACATCGCTGAAGATCGTCTGCAGAAGAGCGGCCTGCTGCTTGGGCGCGCCCTGGCGTCCGTAAGCGAAGCATTTGCGCTTTGCGTAGGTGTCGGCGAGCTCGTCCTCGTCTTCCCAGCGCCCGGAATCGAGCAGCATGTTGACGTTGGAGCCGTAGGCACCGTCGGCGTTGGAGAAGACGCGCAGCGCGGCCGTCTCCAGGTCGCATTGATGCTCTTCCTGATAGCGCAGGGCGTGCTTGCGCACATAGTTCATTTCAAGCGGTTCATCCGCCGTGGCCGCAAGATAGGCGGCCTCTGCGAGCAGCTTGGTCTGCAAGGGCAGGAGGTCGCGGAAGATGCCCGACAGCGTCATGACGACGTCGATGCGCGGCCGACCGAGATCTTCCAGGCGGATGAGAGCAGCCCCACAGAGACGACCGAAGCTGTCGAAACGCGGCCGCGCGCCGAGCAGCGCCAAAGCCTGGGCGATCGGACCGCCTTCGCTCTTCAGATTGTCGGTCCCCCACAGGACCATCGCCACCGATTCCGGGATCGGATGTCCGTCTTCGACATAGCGGTCGAGGAGGCGCTTCGCCTGGCGAGCCCCATCCGTAACGGCGAAAGCGCTCGGCATGCGGAAGGGGTCGAAGCCATGCACATTCCGGCCCGTCGGCAGGATCGCCGGCGTGCGCAGAAGATCGCCACCGGGGGCAGGGCGCACGAAGCATCCGTCGAGCGCGTGGATGAGAGACGGGAGTTCGTGGTCTTCCGACAGGAGCTTGTTGGTCGAGGCGAGCTCATCGAACAATTCGATGTTCGCTTCGTTCTCGTCCATTCCGCCAACGACCAGAGCCTGCCGCGGCTGCCGCCCGGCGACGAGGGCCTCGACAGCGTCCTTCTCCGGCTTGGTGCCGAAACGGGCTTCAGCCACCGCGAGGAGGAGATCGGCACGCTCTTCCGCCGAAGGTGGCTCGCCGATGACGTGCAGGCCGTGCGGGATGAGGCTGTATTCGAGGTCGAGAATGGCCTCGCTCAGCTTCGCCGTCTCTGCTGCAGGATCCTCCCAGGCGGGTTCCGGAGCCGCCAGGTCGAGCTCTGCGGCCTGAGCCTGAATGAGCGGGGCGAGCTGCTCGCGCTCCTTCGTCTCGTCCGGTGGCAAAGCCCGCCAGCGGTCGAGAGAGGCTTTGAGATCGAGAAGGCCGCGATAGAGCCCGGCACGGGCCACGGGCGGCGTGAGATAGGAAATCAGTGTTGCTGCGGAGCGCCGCTTGGCAATTGAGCCTTCCGACGGATTGTTGGCCGCATAGAGATAATAGTTCGGCAGATCTCCGATCAGCCGGTCGGGCCAGCAGGCATCCGATAGCCCCGTCTGTTTGCCCGGCATGAATTCGAGCGCGCCGTGCATGCCGAAATGCAGAACCGCGTCGGCACGGAAATCTTCGCGCAGATAGCGGTAGAAGGCGGAGAAGGCGTGCGTCGGGGCAAAGCCCTTCTCGAAGAGAAGCCGCATCGGATCGCCTTCATAGCCGAAGGCCGGCTGTATACCGACGAAGACATTGCCGAGCTGAACACCGAGCACGAAGATCGAGCTGCCGTCGCTTTGTTGCCGTCCGGGCGCCGGGCCCCACTGCGCTTCGATGTCCTTCAGATAGCGCTCGCGCCTCACGTGATCGTCGGTCGCGATCCGATCATGCACATTGGCGTCCGTGCCGTAGCGGCTCGCATTGCCCTTCAAAATCATGTCGCGCAGGGCATCGACGCTTTCCGGCACGTCGACCGTGTAACCCGCTTCCTTGAGGGATTTCAGCGTGTTGAAGAGCGAATGATAAACCGAAAGGTAAGCCGCGGTGCCGGTGCTGCCGGCGTTCGGCGGGAAGTTGAAGAGAACGACGGCGAGCTTGCGCTCAGCGCGCTTCGTGTGACGAAGCCTGACGAGCTTGTCGACACGCGAGGCGAGCATTTGGGCGCGCTCTGAATGCGCCTGCATATCGCGCGTCTGTTCGGCATTCTCCGAACGACCGCCGAAGAGCATCGGTCCGGTTGCCCCGTCGAGCTCCGGGATCGCGACCATCATGGTCGTTTCGACGGGAAGGAGGCCGCGGTCGGAGCCCTCCCATTGCTCGAGCGTCTGGAACTCGACAGCCTGTGCCGAAATGTAAGGGACGTCGAGATGCGTCAGCATCTCTTCGGCCGCCTTGGCGTCGTTGTAGGCGGGGCCGCCGACGAGCGAGAAGCCCGTCAATGAAACGACGGCATCGACCACCGGGCGTCCGTTCGGCGTGAAGAAAGCTTCCACCGCAGGCCGGCTGTCGAGACCGCTCGAATAGGCCGGCACTGCCTGCAGGCCATGGGCCTCCAGGGCGTCGATCACCGCGTCGTAATGCGCCGTGTTTCCGGCAAGCACATAGGACCGCATGATGAGGAGGCCGACACGGCCCTTGCGCTCCTTCGACGGGGAGGGCAGGGCTTCCAGGCGCTCCGTGATGCGTCCCTTGAGTCTCGGATGATAAAGCCCGACCTCTGGATAATTGACCGGCGGCTTGGCCTTCAAATGGTGGCGCAGCTGTTTGCGCGGGCCCTCGGCGTAACGCTCGATGAGAAGCCGCACCATGTTGACGATATTGTCTTCCGAACCGGCGAGCCAGTACTGCAGAACCAGGAAGTAGGCGCGCACATCCTGGGCTGTGCCGGGGATGAACCGCAGGAATTGCGGGATCCGGCGCAGCATCGCCATCTGCTTGGCGCCCGAATTGGCGGCCTGCTTGGCGCCTTCCTTGTCGCGCTTGTCCGACCCGCGAAGCCGCTTGAGAAGTGCGAGCGCGCCACCCTGCGAGCCGTCCATCTTGAAGCGGCCGATGCGGGTGAGGCGGATCACTTCGCCCGCCGACATGAAGCCGACGATGGCGTCGCATTCGTTCTGCCGCGCCTTCAAGGCGGGCATCACCGCCTGAATATGGTCTTCCATGAAGAGCATATTGGCGAGGATGATATCGGCCTCGGCGATGTCGGCCTGGCAGCGGCCGAGCGCGGTCGCATCGTCGCCCCATTCGGTGGCGGCGTGCAGATTGAGGATGAGACCGGGGATCTCTTTCTGGAGAATCGGGCGTGCGCGCTCGACTGCGCTCGCCAAATGGCTGTCGAGTGTCACGATGACGACGCGCAGAGGCGTCGCGTTATCGGCCGAAATGGGCTTTGGCATCGTAGAGTGTCTCAACTGTAATCGTCGCTAAGCCGCGTTCTTCGGCGAAGCGTTCGGTATTGCGGCGCGCCTTGCCGCGGACGAAGAACGGTATTTTGCGCAGTTCCTGCTCCGCTTCTGCCGCCCAGGTGACAGCTTGGGCGACACTGGCAATCTCAGCCTTTTCGATCTCCGTTTCTTTGATCTGAGTCTGGTCTTGCGCCGGTGCGGCGCCGTGCCCCAGATGCGATGGCTGGACCTCGTCGTGGAACTCGAAATCGCCGCGGAACATGCCGAGAAGGTGCTCTTCGAGGCCCATCATCAATGGATGTACGAAGGTGTCGAAGATCACATTGGCGCCTTCGAAGCCCATCTGCGGCGAATAGCGTGCCGGAAAATCCTGGACGTGGACCGGCGCCGAGATGACGGCGCACGGCACACGCAGCCGCTTCGCGATATGCCGCTCCATCTGCGTGCCGAGAACGAGCTCGGGATGAAGCTCTGCCACCTTCTCCTCGACTTCGAGATAGTCGTCGGTGATGAGCGCTTCGACGCCATAGCTTTCGGCGGCGGCGCGCACGTCGCGGGCGAATTCCCGCGAATAGGTGCCAAGGCCCACGACCTTGAAGCCGAGCTCCTTGTCGGCGATGCGCGCGGCTGCAACGACATGCGTCGCATCGCCGAAGATGAAGACGCGCTTGCCGGTGAGATAGGTCGAATCGACGGAGCGCGAGTACCACGGAAGACGCGATGGCGCGCCCGCGAGAACGGCGGTGGGATCGACGCCTGCGATCTCGGCGACTTCCTTGATGAAGTCGATCGTCGCGCCGAAGCCGATCGGGACCGTTTTCGTTGCCGGCTGGCGGAACGTGCGGGTGAGCCAACCGGCGGCCGTTTGCGCAATTTCCGGATAGAGCACGACGTTGAAATCGGCCTCTCCGAGCCGCGCGATATCGGCCGGAGTGGCGCCGAGTGGCGCCGTCACGGCGACATCGATGCCGAGGCGGTCGAGAAGGCGAGTGATCTCCGCCACGTCGTCGCGGTGCCGAAAGCCGAGGGCGGTCGGTCCGAGCAGATTGCACCGTGGCCGGCGGCCCGCATCCCGTTGCGGTCGTTCCGTGCCGGGCGCCGGCGCATGCGGGCCGGCGAGGGCCCGAACGAGATGATAGAAGGTCTCCGACGCGCCCCAGTTTTCCTTCCGCTGATAGGATGGCAGTTCCAGCGGAACGACGGGGATCGGCAGGGCCAATGCTTTGGCAAGCCCGCCCGGATCGTCTTGGATGAGTTCCGCCGTGCACGACGCGCCGACCAGCATCGCCTGCGGCTGAAAGCGCTCGTAGGCCTCGCGTGCCGCGTTCTTGAAGATTTCGGCCGTATCTGTGCCGAGGTCGCGCGCCTCGAACGTCGTGTAGGTGACAGGTGGACGCTTGTTGCGCCGCTCGATCATCGTGAACAGAAGATCAGCGTAGGTGTCGCCCTGCGGTGCGTGCAAGACGTAGTGGATTCCTTCCATGGCGGTGGCGATGCGCATCGCTCCGACATGCGGCGGTCCCTCATAGGTCCAGACGGTGAGCTGCATCTCACACCTCCAGCCGGGCGGCGCGGTTGAGCGGGCGGGCGAAGAGCTCGGCGAGATCGCCAGCCTGCTCGTAGCCCTGGATCGGCGTGAACACGAGCTCGATCGCCCATTTGGTCGTCAAACCCTCCGCCTCCAGCGGATTGGCGAGGCCGAGCCCGCACACGGTCAGGTCCGGGCGCGCGGCCCGCGCCCGGTCGAGCTGCCGGTCGACGTCCTGGCCTTCGGACAAAACGGCGCCTTCCGGCAGCAGATCAAGCTCTGCCGCGAGATTCTGGCGATGCAGATAGGGGGTGCCGATTTCGGCGATCCGCATCGACAGCTCCCGCGACAGAAACCGTGCAAGCGGTATCTCGAGCTGAGAATCGGGGAAGAAAAAGATGCTCTTGCCGGCGAGCTGCTCCTGATAGTGCGACAGCGCGCGTTTGGCGCGTTCGCGGCCAAGCGCCGTAACCGCCGTGAACCGGCTCTCGTCGACGCCGAAGCAATCCGCTGCAGCTTTCAGCCAAGCGGTGGTGCCTTCGGCGCCGAAAGGGAAGGGCGCCTGCAGGGCCTTTGCCCCGCGGCTCTCCAGGATCCTCCGCGTGTCGGCAAGATAGGGCTGAGCCATCAAAAAACGGGTGTTCGGACCGACCTCGGGCAGCTCTGTCGACGATCGCGGCGGCAGGAAGCCGACTGGCCCTACGCCGAGATCGTCGAACAGCCGCCGGAACTGGTCTTCCACCACGTCGGCGAGTGAGCCGACGACGAGGAGGGAGGCGGGCGCCTGTGCAGACGCTTCGGGCATCTGCGGGACAAGTGCGGCGAGGCATGCATCCTCGCCCTGCGTGAAGGTGGTCTCGATGCCGCTGCCGGAATAATTCAGGATGCGGGTCGTCGACGCGAATTTCTCGTTGAGACGATCCGCAGCCCGCGACAGATCGAGCTTGATGACTTCCGACGGGCAGGAGCCGACCAGGAACAGAAGCTTGATCTCGGGACGACGCGCCAGAAGCTGCGTGACGACCCGGTCGAGCTCTTCGTTGGCATCGGCCATGCCGGCAAGGTCGCGCTCTTCGATCACAGCCGTCGCAAACCGCGGCTCGGCGAAGATCATCACTCCCGCCGCCGACTGCATCAGATGCGCGCAGGTGCGAGATCCGACGATCAGGAAGAAGGCGTCCTGGATCTTGCGGTGCAGCCAGATGATACCGGTGAGGCCACAAAATACCTCACGCTGGCCGCGCTCCCGCAGGATCGGCGCTTCACTGCAGCCCGTCGTGACGCGTGCGACGCCGGCTGGGTTCATCGTGCGAACTCCATATCCGTCTTGGACGCGGCCGCCGCATCGCGATTCGCCTGCTCCTGCAGCCGCGCGGCGCGCAGCTTCAGAACGAACTGTGTCGCGTTGATTACGTATGCGAGATAGGCGGCGAGCGCCAAGATCATCTGCCCCCAAGCATCCAGGAAACCGGTCCAAAGCGCGCCGAGATAGGCCGTGTGAAGGGCCAGAACGAGCATCGAGAAGACGTCTTCCCAGAAGAAGGCTCGTGCAAAGAGATAGCGGCCGAAGACCACTTTCTCCCAGATCGAGCCCGTGATCATGATCGTATACAGGACCGCGGTTTTGACGACGATGGAGGCAGTTGCGACAAAATACCCTTGGCCGGTCGTCAAATACCGGATCACAAGGGCTAAACTGATGAGAAATACGAGGAATTGAATCGGCGCTAGCACACCCTGAACCAACGTCCAGGAGGTCGTGTCACGCCGCCGACGTTCTTCCTCCGTATAGAGAGAAATGATTGTTTTATTTGGCGTTTTCACCGCGCCCCGTCTCCCCACCCGGCACAACATAGAACCGACTCTAGGGCTGCGGCTCGGCTACTGTCAACAACACTAGACGTAAATCTTACTTTACATTTTCACGGGGTGGGGCGTACGCTCCAGCTCTATCGCGGAAGGTCCGAAAGTGCTTAAATTCGCGCGTCGACCGGCAGAGGTATGGGGCCTCGGCCGGGATGCAGCCGCCCGCAGGTGAGGCGGCTCACGAGCCGTTTTGGCCAGTTTGAGCTCGGGGGGTGCGAGAGATGGTCGACCTTAGGCAACACACTGAGGACCGCTGCGGAAGCTGGGACGGGAAAGGGCCGTGGGACGATGTCTCCATGCGCTCGATCCAGGTTTCGGATATTGAGGCGGCGTCCAGCCAGAGCGCCTGGAGTGGTCGCATTCTCACGACGATCGAAGGTGAGATCATCCCGCGGTTGATGCTGGCCCATCGGGTCGGGTGGGGAGAGCCCCATCTCAATTGCGTCGAGGGAACCGGCGTCGACGCGGTCGATATCGACGAATTCGCCCGTCTTTTGCTGGCGCGTGATGCGAGCGTCGCCTTCGCTTATGTGGATATGGCACGCGCGCGCGGTGTCGGGCTCGAGGCACTTCTGCTTGAGCTGATGGCGCCTGCAGCAGCGCGGCTTTGGGATTTCTGGAACGATGATCGCTGCGATTTCGCCGAGGTGACCATCGGTATGTCGCGGCTCCAGCACCTTTTGCGGGAGCTCGGCCCAGCCTTTTACAGCCAATCGGCCGATTGCGGCGACGGACGGCGCATCTTGCTCGCCTCTGCACCGGGCGAGCGGCATTCCTTCGGCGTCTTCTTGACGGAGGCTTTCTTCCGTCGCGGTGGCTGGGATGTATCTGTGGAACTGGACGCGAACACCGCCGATCTTGTCGAAATCGTCAAGCGCGAATGGTTTTCGATGGTCGGGTTGTCGCTGTCGAGCGCGCGGGGGATCGACGAGCTGGCGGCGACGATAAAGGCGATCCGCCTGGAATCTCGTAACAAATCCATCGCTGTAATCGTTGGTGGACAGATCTTTATGGAGCATCCGGAGCTTGTGGCATCGGTAGGTGCCGATGTAGGAGCGACGGATGCGCGCAGTGCAGTGTCTCAGGCCGAGCGTATGCTCGGGCTCCTAGCTATGCGTTGCTGATGATTCACGCCTGATGCGGGACTAAGTGCAACAGATGGACGGCTTGGTTACAAAATCAGCCCCAAGCGAGTTTGCGGTCCCGCATAAGTCGGTCGGAGACCTGGACGCCGAGATCGCCGGAAAGCTCATCGCTCACGCGGCAGACATTGCCCTTGTCCTGGACAAGGAGGGCGTCGTTCAGGATCTCGCCTTCGGCGACGAAGAATTCTCTCACGAGGGTGTTTCGGACTGGGTCGGAAAAGCGTGGCGCGATCTCGTCACGCCCGACAGCGAAAAAAAGGTTGCGGCTCTGCTGAGCGAGGCGGGCGCAAAAGGCGTTTCGCGCTGGCGTGAGGTCAATCACCCATCAAACCGTGGCCCCGATGTAGCCGTCCGTTATTTCGCCATGCAGGTGGGCGGCGGTGAGCGTTACATCGCGATCGGCCGCGATTTGCGACCGGTGTCCGCGCTGCAGCAGAGGCTGATCGAAGCGCAGGTGGCGCTGGAGCGCGAATATTCGCGCCTGCGCCAGGCGGAGACACGCTACCGGCTGTTCTTCAAGATGGCCTCTGAGGCCGTTTTGATCGTCGATGCCAACAGCCAGAAGGTCGTCGAGGTCAATCCCGCCGCCAGCCGGCTGCTCGACCAGTCTCCGGAACAGCTTGTCGGTGCACCGCTGCGCAGGCTCTTTGCCGACGAATCGGAGCGCGGCGTGCAAGCGCTGCTCGCGATGGTGCGGGCTGCCGGGCATGCGGAAGATGCGCGCGTGCGGCTTCCCTTCAGCGAGCAGGAGTGCGTTCTCTCCGCTTCGCTTTTTAGGCAGGAATCCTCCGCCCATTTCCTCATCCGCCTGTCGCCGGTCGACGGCGAGAGAGTGAGGCAGGATGCCGGGACGACCTCGCTTCTGGTCGATATCGTGGAGCATCTGCCCGACGCCTTCATCGTGACCGACCCCGACCGGCGGATCCTGGCGGCCAATATCGCTTTCCTTGATTTGGCGCAGACCGCGAGCCTCGAGCAGGTTCGTGGAAAGCGCTTGGAGCGTTGGGTCGGACGGCAGGGGATCGAACTCGACGTTCTCATCGCCAATCTGCGCGAACACGGTTCGGTTCGGCATTTTCGGTCGATCTTACGCGGCGAATACGGCTCTGTCGTCGATGTCGAGGTTGCCGCGGTCTCGGTGCTCGAGGGGGAGCAGCCCTGCCTCGGTTTCGTTCTTCGCGATGTCAGTGCACGGGTGGAAAGAGAGCGCCCGGCGGCGAGGCAGTTGCCCCGCTCGGTCGATCAACTGACGGAACTCGTCGGCCGCGTGCCTCTCAAGGATCTCGTTCGCGAAACCACCGACGTGATCGAGAAGCTCTGCATTGAGGCGGCCCTCGAGCTGACCGGCGACAACCGCGCCTCTGCCGCCGAAATTCTCGGTCTCAGCCGGCAAAGCCTCTATTCGAAGCTTCGCCGGTACGACCTAGTGGACTTCACGCCGGAAAACGGCAGCGACCACTGAACTTCATTGCGGTCTTGGGCCGGGCCCGAGAGGCCTGCGCGAGACGCCTCAGGCTTTTGCGGACGTCAGAAAGTCTTCGAAGCTCGCGAGGAAGGCCTCCGGCTGCTCGAAATAGACCATCGCGCCGGTCTTGAACGGCTTCACCGTCCAATTGGGTTGCGCGCGCAGCCAATCGACCTCGGAGAAATCCTGAAAATCCCCGCGGGTGCCATGCGCGAGGAAGATCGGCAGGGTGAGCTTCTCGTAGATGCGCCTGATATCGTTGGCGAAGAGGCATCCCGAAACGAAGGCATACGGCGCGTGACGCGCCCCGTCCTGATGCGTCGTCTCATAGGCGTAGTTGAAAAGCCCCTCGTCGATGTCCTTGCTGCCGAAGGTTTTCTCCAGGAAGAAGCGAATGCTCGGGCGGGTGGTGAGAAGGCGAAAGGCCCCCTTGCTCCAAAGCGGCACATTGAGCGTTTCGTAGAGAAACGGCACCTGCCGTGTGGAGCCTTCGGGGCCACGACGTTTGCTCGACCCTGTCTCGAAGCCGGTTGGCGTGACGAAGGTGAGGGTGCGAAGACCTTCCGGCCGTTCGGTCGCGGCGCGCGCCAGAAACTCGGACGACAACGACAGGGCCATGGCGTCGATGGCATGCGAGCCGGTTTCTGCTTCGATGAGATCGAGCATGTCGTGGACCGCGTCGACGAAGAGCCGAATGTCGTACGTGCGGTCGGAACGATCTGAAAATCCGAAACCCGGAAGATCGACGGCATAGACGCGGTGCCGCGCCTGTGTGTGCATGAAAACCGGCCGCACGTCGTAGGCAGAGCCTGCGGCGTTGATGCTGTGGATGAGGAGGAGGGGGCTCCCTTCGCCTGCGACATAATAGGAGAGGCGGCCGGCGCGTCCCGTGATCTCGCGCCGTTCGGCGGGAAAGGCCTCAGGCAACGAGGGCATCGGCGCGGCAGGTCGGCTGTCGCTGACCGGCGAGACGCTTTTCGCGGCGGGCTCGGGGCGCATGTGGGCGCCATTGCCCAATGCTGCGCTGCCTTCAGTTTCGTTCTGCGATGTCATCGCCTTGTCCTCGCTCGTCATCCGCTCCGCCATTTGGCTCTGCAACATTCGGGATGCTCTCGCAACGTCCGGCAGTGACGCGGGTTCCCCGCCTCCGGGGGCGCGAGATTCCGCCGCGGGGGCGAGTGTAAAGTTGAGTTGACGGTGCGCGAGGCGGCCAATACTGTCCCGGCCATGTCTCGTTCGGCTTCGATTGCATCCGATACTTTAACCCGCCCGAAACCGGCGGCCGTGCTCGAATTGTTGAAGCCGATCACATGGTTCGCACCCATGTGGGCGTTCGGCTGCGGCGTCGTCTCCTCAGGCGTTCCGATCTCTGAGCGCTGGCTGGTGATGCTGGCCGGCATCGTGCTTGCGGGACCGATGGTCACGGCGACGAGCCAGGCCGCGAACGACTGGTACGATCGCCATGTCGACGCGATCAATGAGCCGAACCGCCCGATCCCGTCTGGGCGCATCCCGGGCCGTTGGGGCCTTTATATCGCACTCATTTGGACGGCTTTGTCGCTCGTCCTCGCAGCGTTTCTCGGCATCTGGGTGTTCTGGGCGGCTGTGGTCGGCCTCATTCTCGCCTGGGCCTATTCGGCGCCGCCCTTTCGGCTGAAAAAGAACGGCTGGTGGGGCAATACGGCGGTGGCCGCCTGCTACGAGGGGCTTCCGTGGTTCACCGGCGCTGCTGTCATGGTGGGCGGGCTGCCGGACTGGCGGATCATCACGCTTGCCGCGCTCTACAGCCTCGGCGCCCACGGGATCATGACCCTCAACGACTTCAAGGCGGTCGAGGGCGACCTCAAGATGGGGATCCGGTCGCTGCCGGCGCAATTGGGCGTCGCGCGCGCTGCAAAATTCGCCTGCTTCGTCATGGCTTTCCCGCAAGTCATTGTGATCGCACTCTTGTTTTCGTGGGGAAAGCCGATCTACGCGGCCGCCGTCTGCGTCTCCTTGCTGGTGCAGTTCGTGCTGATGGCGCGCCTGTTGCGTGAGCCGAAAGAGCAGGCCGCCTGGTACAATGCCACCGGCACCACGCTTTACGTTCTTGGCATGCTGATTTCGGCTTTCGCACTGCGTACGATTGGAGCGTGACATGCAGACAGCCACGTTGGGCTGGGTCAGCATCGTCCGTCTCGGACTGGTGCAGGCGGCGCTTGGAGCGATCGTTGTCCTGACGACGTCGACTTTGAACCGGGTGATGGTTGTCGAGCTTGCGCTCCCGGCCACTTTGCCCGGCGCTCTGGTCGGCGTCCATTATGCGGTGCAGATGCTGCGCCCGCGCTGGGGTTATGGCTCGGACATCACCGCGCGCAGAACGCCGTGGATCATCGGAGGCATGGCTGTCCTCGGGGGCGGCGGCTTCCTGGCCGCGGTCGCGACGGCCTGGATGAGCGTCAATCTCGCCGGCGGTATTGCGCTTGCCGTCATAAGCTTCTTTGCAATCGGCATCGGCGTCGGCGCGGCCGGCACCTCGCTTCTGGCCTTGCTTGCCGCAAAGGTCGATCCCGGCCGTCGCGCGGCGGCAGCGACGCTCGTCTGGGGGATGATGATCGTCGGTTTCGTGGTGACGGCGACATCGGCCGGCCATTTCCTCGATCCGTTTTCTCCGCAGCGACTCGTTGCCGTGACGGGAGGGGTCTCTCTGGCGGCTTTCCTGGTGACACTCGCGGCCGTCTTCGGCGTCGAAAAGCGCGTTGCCCGGCCCGATGATGCACATCCCGCGGGGAAGGACGGGGCGGAGGAAAAGCCCGCATTCCGCCAGGCGCTGAAAGAGGTCTGGAGCGAGACGACGGCTCGTCGCTTCACCATCTTCATCTTCGTGTCGATGCTCGCTTACAGCGCCCAGGATCTCGTGCTTGAGCCTTTCGCGGGCACGGTCTTTGGAATGACGCCGGGCGAATCGACGAAGCTCGCCGGCGTCCAGCACAGCGGCGTCCTTGTCGGCATGCTGCTGGTCGGCGCTCTCGGCAGCAACGTGATCGGCCGGCGCATCGGCACCATGAAGAGCTGGACCATCGGCGGCTGCTTCGCCTCCGCCCTGGCGCTCTTCGGGCTGGTCGCGGCAGGCTTCTGGGGCCCCGGTTGGCCGATCAGGGGCTCGGTCTTCTTTCTGGGTGCGGCAAACGGCGCCTTCGCTGTGGCCGCCATCGCGTCGATGATGGGCTTGGCGGGTGCCGGGCGCGAGCGCCGTGAAGGTGTGCGCATGGGCCTGTGGGGTGCCGCGCAGGGCGTGGCTTTCGGCCTTGGCGGATTCCTGGGCACGGTAGCCATCGATACGACGCGCACGATCTTTGCTTCGCCGGTACCGGCCTATGCCATGGTCTTTGCGATCGAAGGCGTGTTCTTTGTGATTTCGGCCTGGCTTGCATACCGGGTCGATCGCGCGGGGGAGGTGATCTCGGCCCCGCTGGATGTGACGGCCGTGGGCGAGGAGACGCTCGCCGGTTTAGGGGGACGGTAATCATGCCTGAGAGCAAAACATACGATGTGGTCGTCGTCGGGGGTGGCCCGGCTGGCGCGACGGCTGCAACCGATCTTGCCTCCAAGGGGCATTCGGTCCTGCTGCTCGACAGGCAGGGCCGCATCAAGCCGTGCGGTGGCGCGGTGCCGCCACGTCTTTTGCGCGATTTCAACGTCCCGACATCGATGCTCGTCGCGCAGGTCTCCTCCGCGGAGATCGTCTCGCCGACGGATCGGCGCGTGAACATGCCCATCGAAGGCGGCTTCGTCGGCATGGTCGATCGCGAGCATTTCGATGAATGGCTGCGTCAGCGCGCGGCCGAGGCTGGCGCTGAACGCTGTGCCGGTACGTTCGAAGCTTTCGACCGCGACACCGACGGGGTGGCGCGCATCCATTACCGGCCGAAGGACGGCGGACGCGATGCGTCTCTCGAAGTCGTGCGCGCGCGCGCCGTGATCGGCGCGGACGGGGCGAATTCCGCCGTCGCGCGCGAGGCCGTGCCGCGGGCTGGTCGGGTGCCGTACGTCTTCGCCTATCATGAGATCGTTCGCTCGCCGCAAGACGGCGCCGCGCATTTCGATCCGAAGCGCTGCGATGTCTATTACAACGGCCGCATGTCGCCGGACTTTTATTCCTGGGTCTTCCCCCATGGCGACACGACGAGCATCGGTACCGGCAGCGCCAACAAGGGCTTTTCGCTGCGCAACGCCGTCGCCGATCTGCGCGGCATCACGGGCCTCGACGCGGCCGAAACCATTCGCAAGGAAGGTGCGCCGATCCCGCTGAAGCCGCGCAGGAAATGGGACAACGACCAGGATGTGCTTTTGGCGGGTGATGCCGCCGGTGTCGTGGCGCCGGCTTCCGGCGAGGGCATCTATTACGCCATGCTCTGCGGCCGCTTCGCCGGAGAGGCTGTCGAGGAATTCCTGCGCACCAACGATGCGAAGGCGCTCGCGGGTGCACGCAAGCGCTTCATGAAAGAGCATGGGCGCGTCTTCTGGATCCTCGGGATCATGCAGTACTTCTGGTACAAGAACGACAAACGGCGCGAACGCTTCGTGTCCATGTGCGCCGATCCGGACGTGCAGCGGCTGACCTGGGAAGCCTATATGAACAAGAAGCTCGTGCGCGCGCGCCCGGGAGCGCATCTGCGGGTCTTTTTCAAGGATGTGGCGCATCTTCTGGGGCTCGTGCAGCCGGACGAGGCGAGCAAGCTCGGCCCCCGTCGCGGCGTTTCCTAAGCCCTTTCGGGAGCCGCGCTCATGGCCGGTCTCATCGAAAGCGGTCGGATCGCCGACCTCATCCTTCTCCTCGTGCTCGCGGAGGCTGTCGGGCTCGTCTACTTCTATCGGCGGACCGGGCGGGGCGTTCGCCCGCTCGATCTTCTCGTCAATCTTGCCGCGGGCGCGACGCTGATTCTGGCGTTGCGTGCCGCACTGGTGGGGGCGGAGTGGCAGGCGATCGCCTTCTTCCTGGCGCTCGCGGGCCTTGCGCATCTCGGGGATCTCGTCCGCCGCTGGCGTTGAGCGGCTCTGCATCGACCTTCGTTGACTTCGCCTCGGCCTGACGGCTAAAGCCGGCGCCTTGAAGCGAGGGTTTGATATGCACGAGAAGATTCGCATTGGCGTCCTTGGCGCCTCCGGCTACACCGGCGCCGATCTGGTGCGTCTCGCGGCGCGCCATCCGCATGTCGAGATCGCTGCGCTGACCGCCAACACCCATGCCGGCAAGGAGATGGGGGCGGTGTTTCCGCACCTCGCAATCCTCGATTTGCCGCGTCTCAAAGCCTGGGAAGAGGTCGATTGGAGCGAGCTTGACGCCGTTTTCTGTGGCCTCCCACACGGGACGACGCAGGAGATCACGGCGGCGGTTTTGAGCGCCAATCCGAAAGCGCGCATCATCGATATGTCGGCCGATTTCCGTCTCCGCGACGCGTCCGTCTATGCCGAGTGGTACGGCCATGAGCATCAGGCGCCGGAGCTTCAGGAGGAGGCGGTTTATGGCCTGACCGAGCATTACCGCGCACTCATCAAGGATGCCCGGCTGATCGCCTGTCCCGGCTGCTACCCGACCGCCGTGCTGATGGCACTCCTGCCGCTCGTGCGCCAAGACATGATCGATGCGAGCGATCTCATCATCGATGCGAAATCGGGCGTGACCGGTGCCGGCCGCGGTCTCAAGCAGAACACGCTCTTTGCCGAGGCGGGCGAGGGGCTGTCACCCTATTCCGTCGGCAAGCATCGCCACGCGCCGGAGATCGAACAGGAAATCGGCGTTGCCGCGGGGACGCCCGTCACCGTGAATTTCACGCCGCATCTCATCCCGATGAGCCGGGGCGAGCTCGTCACCTGCTACGTGCGCCTTGCCGAAGGCGTGACGGCGGACGATCTTCGCCAACGGCTCGTGGAGGATTACGCGCCGGAGCCGTTCGTGCACGTCCTGCCGGAAGGGGGCATTCCCCAGACGCAGAATGTCCGCGGCTCCAACTACGTGCAGATCGGCGTTTTTCCCGATCGCATCCGCGGGCGCGCCCTGGTCATTGCCGCAATCGACAATCTCGTCAAAGGCTCCGCCGGCCAGGCCCTGCAGAACATGAATGTCGCGTTCGGCTTCGAAGAAGGCGAAGGCCTCTTGCAGCTGGCGCTGTTTCCTTAAGGCGTTCTTTTCCGCGATACGAAAAGAGCCCGTCCGGGTGTCCCGGGCGGGCTCTTTTTTAGCTCAACGAGCGATCGCTATGTTCAGAGGAATGAACGACGCTGCCACCAGCCGACGCGCTTCGGCCGATTCGGGTCGTCCTTCGGCTCGTCGTCCCTGGCCTTTTCGGCAACGTCCGCCTGTGCCGAAGCGGTCTCATCGGACTGCCGCTCTTCCGGCGTGCCGCTCGAGGTAGCGCCGCTTTCGGCTGCCTCTGGTTCGGCAGGCATTGCCGCTTCCGCCACGCGATCGGCGTTCTCGTCCTTGGCTTCTTCGTAGCTGGAACGATTTTCGTCTTCTTCGGCAGCTTCTTCGCCGGCATCCGAGCTGGTGTCAGATTCCGCCTTCGGCTCGCTCTCAGCGCCCGTTCCGACCTGCTCTGACGCGGCCGGGAGCGGAGGCTGCTCGACCGCCGTCTCCTCGGAAGGCTCGGCCGTCGCGGTTTCCTGCGTCGCTTCGACGGCCGGAGAGGTCTGCTCGGCCGATGGGGCTTCCGCAGTTTCCGAAGGGCTCGCTACTTCGTTCTGCTCTTCGGTCTCGGGCCGGCGTGCATCTGCGCGATCGTCGTCCTCATCGTCGTCATCGGAGCGCGAGCCGCGTTCTTGCCCATTGTCGCCATTCGCTGCGCCTGCATCCTGCTGCTCGTCCCGATTGCGACCGCGCCGCCTTCCGCCACGGCGACCACGGCGCCGCTTCTTCGGCTTCGTCTCGTCGCCATCGTCGTCTTCTGAGTTCTCGTCCCGCCGGCTTTCGCCGCCATTGGCCGCGGCGGCTTCCGACGTGGCGGCCTCCGTCTCCAAGCGGTCGCTTTCGGCTCTCTCGCCCTTCGGACGACGACGCTTGCGCCGCCGGCCTCCGCGGCGGCCACCATCCTCGCCGTCCTCATCGGCGCTCGTTTCGCTCTCGTCTTCGGCTTCAGCCGGAGCCGGTTCGTCGAGATCGGACACGTCGAGCATCGCAACGGCGGCCGAGTGCGGCGGCTCCTCTTCGGAGAGGTCGGCACGATCGATGGTGAAGCCCGAGGCCGCATCCGGGGCATCCCCGGCGACGCTGATCGAAACCGCGAAGCGGCGTTCAAGGTCGGCGAGGTGCGAACGCTTCTGGTTGAGCACGTAGAGCGCAACGTCCGGACGCGTCGACACTTCGAGATTGCGGCTGCGGTCCTGAATGAGATGCTCTTCCAGCATGCGCAGGAGCTGCAGCGCGAGAGAGGCGACGGAGCGAACCTGGCCGGTGCCATGGCAGGCATGGCAGAGCGCCGTCGAACTCTCCAAGACGCCGGTCCTGAGGCGCTGCCGCGACATCTCCATCAGACCGAAATGCGAGATGCGCCCGAGCTGAATGCGCGCCCGATCGAAGCGCAGGCAGTCCTTCAGCTTGCGCTCGACCGCCCGGTTGTTGCGCTTCTCCTCCATGTCGATGAAGTCGATGACGATGAGGCCTGCCAGATCGCGCAGCCGCAATTGGCGCGCGACCTCTTCGGCCGCTTCGAGGTTCGTTCGAACCGCGGTGTCCTCGATCGAATGCTCGCGCGTCGAACGGCCTGAATTGACGTCGATGGCGACGAGCGCTTCGGTCTGATTGATGACGATGTAGCCACCCGAGCGCAGGGTGACCTGCGGCAGGAACATCGCTTCGAGCTGACGCTCCACCGAATGCCGCGAAAAGATCGGGGCCGCATCGCGGTAGGGCTGAACATTCTTCGCATGGCTCGGCATGAGCATGCGCATGAAGTCCTTCGCCTCGCGATACGCTTCTTCGCCGGCCACCATGACCTGGTCGATCTCGCGCGAATAGAGATCGCGGATGGAGCGTTTGACGAGACTGCCTTCCTCGTAGACGAGGGTGGGGGCCGCCGATTTCAGCGTCAGATCGCGAACGTTCTCCCACAATCTGAGGAGATACTCGAAATCGCGCTTGATCTCCGTCTTGGTTCTGGAGGCGCCCGCTGTGCGCAGGATGACGCCCATTCCTGACGGCACCTCGAGCCCCGCTGCAATGCTCTTCAAGCGCTTGCGGTCGGCCGGGTCCGTGATCTTGCGGGAAATGCCGCCGCCACGGCCCGTATTCGGCATCAAGACCGAATAGCGACCGGCGAGTGACAGGTAAGTCGTCAGCGCAGCGCCTTTGTTGCCGCGCTCCTCTTTGACCACCTGCACCAGCAGAACCTGGCGGCGTTTGATGACCTCCTGGATCTTGTACTGCTTGGCCCGTTGGCGGCGCCGCTCCGGCACCTCCTCCAGCGCATCTTCCGCCCCGACGCTCTCAACGGCATGATCGGCGTCGTTATCGTCGCCGTTGCCGTCGTCGCCGTTGTTGTCTGCCGCATCGTCGTCGGAAGACTTCTCGGCCTTGGCAGGGGCTTCATCGCCGTCGCCGCCATTATTCTCCGAATCCTCCTCGCGGTCGGATTCTTCTGCGTCGAGAAGCGCCTGCCTGTCGGCGAACGGGATCTGGTAATAGTCTGGATGGATCTCCGAGAAGGCCAGGAAGCCGTGCCGGTTGCCGCCATAATCGACGAAGGCGGCCTGCAGCGACGGTTCGACCCGCGTTACCTTCGCCAGATAGATGTTGCCTCGAAGTTGTCTTCTTTCTGCTGATTCAAAATCGAATTCTTCAACCTTGTCGCCGCGCAGGACCACGACCCGGGTCTCTTCCGGGTGGGCCGCGTCGATGAGCATCTTGTTCGACATAGTGTGTGACTCCGCCCCGGGCCGAATATGCGTTAGGCGCGCCAGTTGCTCTTGGCGCGCGGCCGGGGCCAAATGTGAATAAGGGGAGAACAGGCGCCAGCGCGTGTCGCCGCGGAAGCATCGGCTGCTGCGCGATCTGCCTTTGCGGCAGAACCATCAGCTGCTGAGCGTTGCGGGCGCGGTCACCCATGGGCTGCCTTTCCAAGTCGTTGCGGCTCATGCCGCCTGAGACCAGCGGTGCGTCCGGCTGGTCCGTCTTCGCCTCCGTACAGTCGGTTGAAGGGCGTTGATCTTTACAACGCCGCACCCGATGACAGCCGGAGAAGAATCCGTCATTCTCTCTCTTATAAACGAGCTTCGTTCGATTCAAGAGAACGTTGCGACGTGGAGACGCGAAAACCACATTCGCTCGCCTTTGCCTTGCCACATCCTTTAGAGAGAAGCGAGGCGTTTTCTAAGAACTGAAGAAGGTGGGCATGGTCCGCTTCGCCCTCATGCTGCTCGTCTTGCCTTGGCTTGCAGCTTCTCCAGCCCTTGCCGCGAAGGTTTCCGACATCCGTGTTGTCGGAGATAGTGAGCGCACGCGCATGGTGCTCGACGTGGAAGGAGAGCCTCGCTTTCACATCTTGCGGTTACGCGCGCCCTATCGGCTTGTTGTCGATCTCCCCGATACGGAATTTGCCGCGCCGGCCTCCAAGAGCAAGGCGATCGGGCTCGTCAGCGATTATCGCTTCGGCCAGATCGCGGCCTCGCGCGGTCGCGTGGTCCTCGACCTGACGGGTCCGGTGGAGGTGGAAAAATCCTACCTGATGCCGGGAGTTGCCGAACAGCCGGCTCGTCTCGTCCTCGATATGGTTCCCTCCACGGCGGAAGCCTTTTCGGAGGCAGCCGCGCCGATCAGCGAACCCACGCCGGCGCTCGCCTCGCTTCAGGACGGGGAGGAGGGCGCATCACCCGAGACTCACGAAATTCCGATCGACCGGCCCGACGCGGCCGACAGCCGTCCGGTCGTGGTCATCGATCCTGGCCACGGTGGCATCGATTCCGGCGCAATCAGTTCAGACGGGCTGTTGGAAAAGGACATCACGCTCGGCTTCTCGAAGGCGTTGCGCGAAGTTTTGATCGAGCGCGGCAAGACGATCCCGATCCTCACGCGCGACGACGACGTCTTCCTGTCCCTCGGCAAGCGCGTCGCCTTCGCCAGACGTGAGGGGGCTGCACTCTTCATCTCTGTACATGCCGATACCGTGCCGCAGGATTACGTGCGTGGCGCCACCGTTTACACGCTCTCGGAAGAAGCCTCCGATGTGCTTGCGGCGCGTCTCGCCGCACGCGAGAACCGGGCCGACATTCTCGCGGGCCTTGCCATCGAAGATCAGCCGGACGAGGTGGCGACGATCCTGTTTGATCTGGCGCGGCGCGAGACCCGCAACCTCTCGATGCGTTTCGCCGCCGATCTGGTGAAGGATCTGAGTGCGGAAATGGTCCTGAACAAGAAACCTCGGCGGGGTGCATCCTTTCGTGTTCTCAAGGCTCCAGACGTGCCCTCGGTGCTCTTGGAACTCGGCTATCTTTCCAATAATGTGGACGAGAAGCTTTTTCAGTCGGATGAATGGCGAGAGCGCACGAGCGAGGCGGTGGCCAGCGCCGTGGAGAAGTATCTCGCCTTGCCGGGCGTCGCGCGGCGCTGAGGAAGATCACGAGAAAGCGTGTGGCTTATTGGCGACAGAGCCAGCGCCGGGGCGGTCCCGCCGGGGAAGCGCCTCAGTTTCATCACAAAACTGGATGAAGCCGATCTTTAGCAATCTCGGCTTTTCCGAATAGGTGGGGCAGCCCCTTCATGTTCTTGCGATTAATCGGCTATCTGTTCGGCATCGGCGCGCTTCTGGCGCTGTGCGTGGCGGCTGTGGCCGGCTTCCTGTTGCATCGCTACAATCAGGATCTCCCAGATTACGACGTGCTCGCCAAGTACGAGCCGCCGGTGATGACGCGCATCCATGCCGATGACGGCCAGCTTGTTGCCGAATATGCGCGCCAGCGTCGGCTCTATCTGCCGATTCAGGCCGTGCCGGACCTGGTCAAGGCTGCCTATCTGTCTGCCGAGGACAAGAATTTCTACAACCATCCTGGGATCGACGTGGAGGGCATCCTTCGCGCCATCGTCTCCAACCTCAGGAACAGCGGCTCTGGCAAACTGCAGGGTGCCTCCACCATCACCCAGCAGGTGGCGAAGAATTTTCTTCTCACCAACGAGCGCACTTACGAGCGCAAGATCAAGGAAGCGCTTCTCTCGCTGCGCATCGAGCAGGCCTATTCCAAGGACCGCATCCTGGAGCTCTATCTCAACGAGATCTATCTCGGCCTCGGCTCCTACGGCATCGCGGCCGCGGCTCTCAACTATTTCGACAAATCCGTGAACGAGCTGACGCTGGCGGAGGCGGCCTATCTCGCCGCTTTGCCGAAGGCGCCGGAGAACTACAATCCGTTCCGCGACACCGAGCGCGCCGTCGATCGCCGCAATTGGGTGATCGATCAGATGCTTGAGAACGGCTACATCCGCGCCGAGGATGCGCAGAAGGCAAAGACCGAGCCGCTCGACGTCAATCCGCGCCCGCGCGGGCAGTATCTTTTCGCGTCCGAATATTTCGCCGAAGAGGTGCGCCGTCGTCTGATCGATATGTACGGCAGCGAAAAGCTCTATGAGGGCGGGCTGTCGGTGCGCACCACGCTCGACCCGCAGCTTCAGGCGCTCGCCCGCAAGACCCTCCAGAAAGGTCTGATCGCTTTCGATGAAAAGCGCGGCTTCCGTGGGCCGGTCGATCGCATCGACATCGCCGGCGACTGGGGCAAGAAGCTGGGTGAGGTGGACGGTCTCTCGGACGTTCCGGAATGGCACCTTGCCGTCGTGCTGGCGACGGGCGACGGCGAGGCCGACATCGGTCTGAAGCCGAAGCGGCTCATCTCGGGAAAACTGTCCGATGAGCGCGAAACCGGCGTCCTGCCTGTCTCGAACATGAAATGGGCAAAGCGCAGCGTCAAATCCGCGAGCGATGTGCTGAGCGCCGGCGACGTCATCTTCGTCGAAGAGGATGCCGATAAGAAGGGCGTCTACAAACTCCGGCAGGCGCCGAAGATCCAGGGCGCCATGGTCGCCATGGATCCCTATACGGGCCGCGTCCGCGCACTTGTCGGTGGATTCTCCTTCGACCAGAGCAAATTCAACCGCGCGACGCAGGCCTATCGCCAGCCGGGCTCGTCCTTCAAACCGTTCGTCTACGCGACGGCTCTCGACAATGGCTACACGCCGTCGTCCGTGGTCATGGATGCTCCGATCGAGATCAAGGCCGGCGACAAGATCTGGCGGCCGCAGAATTACTCGAACAAATATTACGGGCCTTCGACGCTGCGCATCGGCATCGAGCATTCCCGCAACGTCATGACCGTGCGTCTGGCGCAGGACATGGGCATGCCGCTGATCGCTGAATATGCGGAACGCTTTGGCATCTATGACGACCTGAAGCCGTATCTGCCGATGGCGCTCGGGGCGGGCGAAACGACCGTCCTGCGGCTCGTCACCGCCTATGGCACGATCGCCAATGGCGGGCGTAAGATCAACGCCACGCTGATCGACCGCATTCAGGACCGCTACGGCAAAACCATCTATCAGCACGATCAGCGCGAATGCATCGGCTGCGAAGCTCAGGACTGGCACGGACAGGCCGAGCCGGAGCTGATCGATCAGCGCGAACAGATCCTCGATCCGATGACGGCCTACCAGATCACCTCGATGATGGAGGGAGTCGTCCAGCGGGGCACCGGCAGCCGCGTCAAGGCCGTCGGCAAGCCGATCGCCGGCAAGACCGGAACGACGAATGAGGAGAAGGATGCCTGGTTCATCGGCTTCTCGCCGGATCTCGTCGTCGGTGTCTTCATCGGCTACGATCAGCCGAAGCCGATGGGTCGTGGGTCGACGGGTGGTGTGCTCGCGGCGCCGATCTTCACGGATTTCATGAAGGTCGCTCTCGCCGACGAGCCGGCGAAGCCCTTCCAGGTGCCGCCGGGCATTCAGCTCATCCCGATCGATGCGCGCACTGGTCTGCGCGCGAGCGGCGCGGAAGGTGAGAAGGTCATCATGGAGGCCTTCAAGCCGGGCACGGCACCTCCCTCCAGCTACTCCATCATCGGCTATCAGGATTCCTCCGGTCAGCCTTTGACCGTGACGCCCGAGGCCGACAGAGCGATCAGCACCGGCACGGGCGGCCTTTACTAGGTCGGCGCAAAAGCGTTACGCCTCCCTCTTTCATCAGGCGGCGCTCCTCTGGGGCGCCGCCGTCGGTACATTTGCATGAGGACAAGATGCGCGCCGAAATCGAAAACCTCGTTGACGAGATCAGGGAGGCGCTGACCCTGATAAGGAGGCATCTTTGACTGGGATGTCTCTCAGAAACGTCTCGCCAAGCTGAACGAACGCGTCGAAGACCCGACGCTCTGGGATGATCCGCAGGAAGCTCAGAAGGTGATGCGCGAGCGCCAACGGCTGGAGACGGCCATTTCCGGCGTCCGCGAGATCGAAGCGAGCATTGCCGACAGCATCGAGCTGATCGAGCTTGCCGAGGAAGAAGACGACGACACCGTCATCTCCGAGGCCGAGAAGTCCCTCGTCGCTCTGCATAAGGACGTGCAGAGAAGGCAGGTCGAAGCTCTGCTTTCCGGCGAAGCCGATGCGAGCGATGCCTATCTCGAAGTCCACGCCGGCGCGGGCGGCACGGAGAGCCAGGACTGGGCCTCGATGCTCCTGCGCATGTATACGCGCTGGGGCGAGCGCCGGAAATTCTCCGTCGAACTCATCTCGCAGACCGACGGGGAAGAAGCCGGCATCAAGTCAGCTACCCTCCTGCTCAAAGGCGAGAATGCCTATGGCTGGCTGAAGACCGAATCGGGCGTGCATCGGCTCGTCCGGATTTCGCCCTTCGACAGCCAGGCTCGCCGGCATACGTCCTTCTCGTCTGTCTGGGTCTATCCGGTCGTCGACGACAACATCGAGATCGAGATCCAGGACAAGGATATCCGCATCGACACCTACCGGTCTTCAGGTGCCGGCGGACAGCACGTCAACACGACCGATTCGGCTGTGCGGATCACCCACTTGCCGACGGGCATCGTGGTGACGTCATCGGAGAAGTCGCAGCACCAGAACCGCGCCAACGCCATGAAGGCGTTGAAATCGAGGCTCTATGAGATGGAGCTGAAGAAGCGCGAAGAATCGATCCAGGAGGCCCACGAAGCCAAATCCGAAATCGGCTGGGGCCATCAGATTCGTTCCTACGTGCTGCAGCCGTACCAGCTCGTCAAAGATCTGCGCACATCCGTGGAGCACACGACGCCGTCGGAGGTTCTCGACGGGGATCTGGATGACTTTATGGAAGCGGCTCTCGCCCAGCGCGTGGGCAGCACCGACAATACCGAGGAAGCGGCCGAATAGCCGCTTCCTTTCCGCGAGCCATCCCTCTCCAAAACCCAAGGTCAGGTGAGGGATGCGCTTTGCGGCGTTTAGCTGAAGCGTTCGGTTTTCAAGAACGGGGTCGGGTCTTCCGGCTGTCCGTCGCGCCTGGTCTCGTAGTGAAGATGCGGGCCTGTTGAGCGCCCGGTCGAGCCGACGCGACCGATCACTTCACCGGCGGTGATTTTGTCGCCGACCTTCACATCGATGCGCGACAGATGCCCATAACGCGTGCTGACGCCGTGCGCGTGGCGGATCTCGACCATCTTGCCATAACCGCCGTTCCATCCAGCCTCGACGACTTCACCCGGAGCCGTCGCGCGAACCGGCGACCCGCTCACCGCCCGAAAGTCGATGCCCGTATGCAGGGCCGGCCGCTTCAGAAACGGGTCCGTGCGATAGCCGAAGCCGGACGACCGCGGCGCGATGATGGGGCGCCCGAGAGGCAGAGACGCGAGTTTTCGGCGCATATCCTGCAAATTGGCGAGCGTGGAATCGATCCCGTCGATGGTTTCCACAAAGGCGAGCCCCCGCAACGCGGCGTCACCGTCGACCGGAACGAAAGGTCCGCCTGTGGCATCGTCGCCTGAAGATCCGTTCTTCCTCGGAACGAGATCGGAAAAACCGAGATCGTTCAGCGTCGTCTCAAGACGTTCCGTTTCAGCGTGAGACGCGGCTGAGAGAACCGCTGCGGCATCCAGTTGGGTCGCAAAGCTGTCCCGCAAGGCTCCATCCATCGATTTGAGGAGAGGGCGAAGTTTTTCGCTCCGGAGGTCGCTCGTCCTGGCAGCTGCCGGTTTGATTTCCCTCTCACCCGGATGAGCGAAGATGCTGCCGGTGATGATGTCCGCCCGAGAGGGGCCATCCTCGGCATAACCGAGCGCCGGGCCTTCCTCTGGATCCGCGTTTTCTCCTGGCGTGGCGGCCAATTGCTGGAACGGTCGGTCGGGGCGCGGTCGCGGCGTCGCCATGCGTGTTTCGGCAATGCTGATGCCGGCCGCCTCGGCCTTCTGCATGACATCGTCGAGCAGGGACTGGCGACGGAAGATCGCCTCCTGGCGGTCGAGCAGCGTCGCCAGCTGCTCCTCCATCGATTGCGTCTCGACGAGATGCTTGCTGGTGACCTTGTCGATCTCGCCTCGAAGCCGGGCAATCCTGTCTTCATAGACATGTTGCAGCTCCGCCTGGCGTGTGGCGGCCGCATCGAGAAGGCCGTCGCGATAAAAGAGGTAAGCGGTTCCGCCGATATAGCCGGTGCCGAACAGGACGAAGACGCTGGCGATCGACCCGAAAAGCCAGGGCCGAAGCGTATAGGACGTGAGTCGTCCGCGCCGAGCGATGATGACGCGGGGCGGTTCTTTTCGGCGTTTGGAAGCAGGCTGAGAACTTGAGAAGGGGACCATGAGCACGAAGGCGCGGTATGGTTGAGAGGAGGTAAAGACCCTCGCAGCCCATGGTTAATATCGCGTTTCCTTAAGAGCGATTGACGCTCTCGGCGGCCTCCTCAGGTCGCCATCATCCGCGCGGCTTCCAAGACGTCATCCACGTGGCCGGGGACTTTCACCTTGCGCCAGACGCGCGCGATGACACCGTCGCGATCGATCAGAAAGGTGGAGCGTTCAACGCCCATATAGCGACGGCCGTACATGGATTTTTCCGCCCACACGCCATAGGCCTCGCACACCTTCGTGTCTTCGTCGGCGACGAGGGTGATGGAGAGATCGTGCTTCGTCTTGAACTTGTCGTGGCTCGCTGCGCTATCGGGTGAAATCCCGACCACGGAAATGCCGGCAGAGCGGAAGGCGTCTATTTCGGAGCTGAAGGAGATCGCCTCTTTGGTGCAGCCGGGTGTGTTGTCCTTCGGGTAAAAGTAGAGAACGACCGGTTCGCCGCGATGCGCAGCGAGCGAGAATTCGCCGCCGCCATCGGTTGGAAGAGTGAAGTCCGGAGCCGGGTCACCGACATCGGGGGCCTTCGCCATCTCGTCATCCTTTCGACGTGTTTGGAAATCAGGTGAACTCTAGGGTGCGATTTCGTGCCTGCGCTCGCCAAGTTGTCTATCGTTGGCAGCCACCTTGGGAAGAGCGAGACCCGATTCGGAAGAAAATGCTGTCGCAGGAACCCAAGTCAACGACCGAGAAGCCAGGGAAGAACGCCCCGCGAACGACACGTCGTGCCATGCGTCGGATCCTTCGTGTCGCATTTCTATCCTTGCTTGTGGTCGTCGGCCTGTTGGTTCTGGTGACGGGCAGCCTCGTTTACAGCGTGAGCGGGGAGGGCTTCGGCCCGAACTGGATGCGCGATCGCCTTGAGGCAAGTCTCCAGGACCGTGTCCCGCCCGGAGCGCACGTCGAGCTTGGCAGCATCCGCGCCTACTGGGAATCGGGCAGTGGCCTCGTGCTCGAAGCTGGAGACGTCGATTTCAGCTTCGGTCCCGCCTTGCACATCAAGGCCAAGACAATGGCCGTTTCCTCCTCGCTGCGTGACTGGCGCGAGACCTGGATCAAGCCGCGTCATGTGCGGATCTCGCAGGTGGAAGTCTCTCTGCAATTGCCGGAAAGCGCGACCGAGGCGCAGCCCCGCGCCGAATTGATCCGCCAGTTCGCACGGTCTTTTGCGGAAGGGGTCGTGGAAGCGGACGTGACTCTGCGCGAACTTGGATTTGAGGATTTCGAGGTTGAGAACATTAAGCTCGAACTGCCGCGTTCCGACCTGCCTCCTCTGACCGGGCAGATTTCCGATTTCACCTGGCAGCCGCTGGGAGAGGCGCGCAGCAAGCTGTGGCTTCAGGCCTCCGCGGCCGGGGCTTTCTGGTCGCTGACCGTGGAGCGCACGCGCGAGAGCGGTGCTGACATTGTGGAGCTCAATCTCGATGATCTGCCGCTTGCGACGCTCGTTCCAACACTGGCGAACCCGCAGACGCAGCAAAGCTATGCCGGCCGCCTGCAGCTTCATGCGCGTTTCCAGGCGGGTGTGGATGACGTGCAGCTTTTGGGCGAGATCGGGCTGACGCCAGGGCTCGTCACCGTCGACGATGCCAGTTCCTTTTATCTGAACGATGCGCGCTTTGCCTTTACGCTGCCGCCCAAGGGCGACGAGATACTCTTCAAGCGGGCCTATGTGGCGAGTTCTGCTGGCCTCTTCGGGCTGGCTGTGGCGCTCGATCTCAACGATGTCGACGAGCCGGTGGAGGTGCGTGCGCAAATGCCCTCCGGCGTGGTCTTCGCGCCTGGTGGGGTGCGGGAACAGGTGCGGGGCGAATTCGACGTCACATTCGATCCCGCCCGCGGCAGCGTCTCGATCGATCGTTTCTCGGTCGCCAATCCCGCCGGCAACATCAGTGTCGTTGGCGGCTGGCATCCCGATGGCGCCTCGCCGGGCCTTGCGCTTGCCGTATCCATCAGCGAGATGCCGAGCTCGCTCTTCGTGGCGCTATGGCCCGGATTCCTGGCACCGGGCGTGCTCCACTGGCTTGAGGACAATCTCAAAGAAGGCGTCGTCGGACCGGTCGAGTTGCAGGTTGCATTGCCGCCGGATCACATCGGGCCCGAGGGCAAGGACAAGATTCTGCCGAAGTACGGTTTGTCCGGCGATGTGCCGTTCCGTTCTGGACGTTTCACGCCCGCCCCCGAATTGCCGGACTTCGTCAATGCGAAAGGCTCCGTCCGGCTGGCCGACGCGACGGCGACGATCGCGTTGGATTCGGCCGATGTCGCCGTGCCGAACTATCCCGCTCTCTCGGCCGGAGGGTCATTGCTCGTTATTCCCGACCTCGGAGGCAAGGACGCCGTCGGCGACCTCACCCTGCGCCTCATAGGTCCGGCGCCTGCGCTTGCCGCGCTTTCCAATACCGGACCGCTGGATGTGGCGGCGTCGAAGGGCATTTCGCCGGATGATTTGTCGGGCGAGGCGGAGCTTTCGCTCGTCGCGGCGGTGCCTTTGAAGAAAGAGGCTTCGCTTCTCTCGGTGGAGCCGAAGTTCGAGCTCGTCTTGCGCGGTTTCGGGAGCAAGGCTCCGATAGAAGGCCACTCCGTCGCGGATGCTGATTTGACGTTGAGTGGTGTCCCCGACGCCTACCGGGTTGCGGGCAAGGCTCGCCTCGACGGGATCGAGGCGAACATCGACATGACGGGAGGCGAGGCCGGCAAGTCCGACACCGATGTTGCCCTCATCCTCGACAAGGCGGCACGAGAGCGCCTCGGCATCGATCTTGAAGACTATCTTTCCGGACCCGTGATCGCGTCGATTTCTGCCGAAGATGACGGATCGCAGCTCATCAACCTCGATCTGACGAAAGCGCGCGTGCGCCTGCCGCCGATTTCGTGGGAAAAGGGCGCGGGTGTTGCTGCCAGTGCTGAGTTCCGCGTGAAGACGAGCGCCTCTGGTCGCGATGTTGAGGGACTTTCGCTGAAAGGCGAAGGCTTCCACGCCTCCGGGTCGCTGAAGCTGACCTCGGACGGAAAGCTCGACAGCCTCGACCTTCACGATGTGGCCCTGAGGCCGGGGGATGATTTCGTGCTCAAGGCGAACGTCTCCGGCGGCAATGGGAGCATCAGCGTGAGCGGGGCTCAGCTCGATGCGCGTGGTCTCATCCGAGCTCTGAAAAGCAGCAAGAAAGGCGCGGGGGCCGGCATGATGCCGCTACATCTCGATGTCGCGCTCGATCGGGTGAAGGGCGAAAACGATGTCACGGCTTACGGCATCAAGGGCTCTGCGGAGATCGCTGGCGGTCGCCTCCACGGATTGAATCTTTCTGGCGTGCTTGGGGATGCCGCCGGTGGCGCCTTCAATTGGCGCATCACCGAAAATTCGAAACTGCGAGAGCAGGTGCTGGATGCCGCCGATGGCGGAGCGGTCCTGCGCTTTGTCGATCTCTATGCACGTGTCCGCGAAGGGCTTTTCACCCTCGTCATGCGCGGTCCGCCGGGTGGCGACAGCGCCTCTGGAGAGGCCTGGCTGCGGGACTTCCGCGTTGTGGAAGAGGCCGCACTCGCCGAAGCCGTCCGTCCGGCGACGCGCAAGCGCGACCAGCCGGGGTCGCAGCGGGCGCGCGAACAGATCACCGAGGAGGTCGACACCTCCAATATGACCTTCACGAAGCTCCGCATCCCCTTCCGCATGGAGAAGGGAGTGGTCGCGATCGATGAGGCTTATCTGCGCGGGCCGATGCTGGGAGCGACCGCGAGCGGGACCATCAACCTGACCGATGAGAAGATCGCCTTAAGCGGAACCTTCATCCCGGCCTTCGGCATCAACAACATGGCGGGTACGATCCCGATCTTCGGACAGATCCTCGGGGGCGGTCAGAACGAAGGCCTGGTCGGCGTGACCTTCAAACTCTTCGGCAATCTCGACAATCCATCTCTCAAGATGAACCTGATGTCGGCGATCGCACCCGGAATCTTTCGCAAGATCTTCGAGTACCGATGAGGCCGCCGGAATGCGGCCTCGATGGTGGTGTGGCGCCGTGACGGCAGGCGGGCGGCTTAGGCCGCCCCGCCCATACGCAAAAGCGCGTGTTTCTTGCGGCCGCTCGAAAGCTTCACGGCACCGTCCTCGGAGAGGTCGGAAAGGCCAATGAGGGCGCGCTCATCGCTGACTGGCGTATCATTCACCTTGATACCCCCGCTGCGGATGAGACGCCGGACTTCGCCGTTGGAAGTGGCAAGACCCGCACGCACAAAGGCGGAAAGCACGCCGATCCCGGCCTCGAGCTCGCTGCGCTCCACTTCGATGCTCGGCAAAGCATCACCCGTCTGACCGGCTTCGAAGGTGCGCCGCGCAGTCTCTTCGGCATCCTTCGCCGCGTCGCGGCCATGAAGGAGCGCCGTGGCCTCCGTGGCGAGAACCTTCTTCGCCTCGTTGATCTCTTCGCCTTGCAAAGCTGCCAGACGTTCGATCTCGTCGAGGGGAAGGATCGTGAAAAGCTTCAGGAAGCGACCGACATCCGCATCGGCGGCGTTGCGCCAGAACTGCCAGTACTCGTATGCCGACAGCATGTCGGGGTTGAGCCAGACAGCTCCCTCCGCGGTCTTGCCCATCTTGGCTCCCGTCGCAGTCGTCAGGAGCGGGGTGGTGAGGGCAAACATCTCCACTTGTTCCATGCGGCGTCCAAGATCGACACCCGAAACGATATTGCCCCATTGGTCGGAGCCGCCCATCTGCAGGCGCGCGCCATAACGGCGGTGAAGCTCGACGTAATCGTAGGCCTGCAGCACCATGTAATTGAACTCCAGCAAGGAGAGGTGCTGCTCGCGCTCCAGCCTCAGCCGCACAGAATCGCGCTGAATCATCTGGTTGACGGAGAAATGCCGCCCGACATCGCGCAGAACGTCGATGTAGTTGAGTTTCAGAAGCCACTCGGCATTGTCCGGCATGATGGCGTCGTTGCCGCTCTCGCCGAAATGCAGAAGCGGGTCGAAGGCGCGTCGGATGCCCTGCTTGTTCGCCTCGATCTCGGCATCGGAGAGGATTTTGCGGCTTTCGTCGCGGCCGGACGGATCTCCGATCCGCGTTGTGCCTCCGCCCATCAGCGCGATCGGCCGATGCCCCGTCTGCTGCAACCAGTAAAGCATCATGATCTGCACGAGGCTGCCGGCATGGAGGCTCCGGGCGGTGCAGTCGAAGCCGATATACGCGCTCACCATCTCCTTCGACAAAAGGCTGTCGAGCCCTTCCGGATCGGAGATCTGATGGATGAAGCCCCGGGCCTGGAGCGTGTTGAGGAAATCGGATCGAAACGTGGTCATGGGTTCGTTAGTTGCAGGAATGATATGGGGTGCTCCCTTAGCACCTGAAATCACGGAGCGCGAAGGGCGTGACAAAATTTCGTAGCACTTTGGGGGTGATCAGCGGCACGTCGATGGATGGGGTCGACGTTGCGCTGCTTGAAAGCGACGGCGAAACGCTCGGCGATATCGGCCCTGCCGCGACTTATCCTCTCGATGATGCGCACCGGGCGCTGCTGAGGCGCGCGATGGCGGCTGCAAAAGACGGTGCTGTGCGAGGCGAGGCGGTCATCGACGAGGCGGAGGCTGCCGTCACCAAAGCGCATGAGTTCGCTCTTCGTCGCTTTGTGAGCGATCACGCGTTGCGGCTTGAAGATATCGCCTGTGTCGGATTTCACGGACAGACTGTTTTTCATGCACCTGAACGCGGCATTACGCTCCAACTCGGAGACGGCCAGGCCCTCGCCGATTCGCTTGGCGTTCCAGTTGCCTGGGATTTCCGGACTGCCGATGTGATCGCAGGCGGCGAAGGTGCGCCGCTCGTACCAGTCTATCATCGTGCGCTCGCCCAACGCCTGGGCCGCAGATTGCCGATCGCCTTCGTCAATATCGGCGGCGTCGCCAACGTGACCTATGTCGGCGAGGGCGACACCTTGATCGCGCTCGACACGGGGCCGGGCAATGCGCTGATCGATGATCTCGTGACTTCGCGCAGAGGCCTGGCATTTGATGCTGACGGTGAAATCACGATGCGTGGGCACCCCGATGTCTCACGGGTTGAGAGGTGGCTCGAGCATCCCTTCTTCGCGCGGCCGGTGCCCAAATCACTCGACAGAGACGCCTTTGCAGCCGCCGATGTGACCGGGCTCGACGACGACGATGCGGCCGCCACGCTCGCCGCCTTCACGGCTTCTGCGTTGAATCGAGGTTTTCAGCTTTTGCCGCAAGTCCCTGATCTCGTGGTCGTTTGCGGAGGAGGTCGGCTGAACCGGGGCTTGATGAAGCTGCTTGCAACGGAGCTTGCCCCGGCAGAAGTCGTCGCGGCCGAGCATCTGGGGCTCGATGGAGACGCGATCGAAGCAGAGGCTTTTGCCTATCTGGCCCTCAGGGTGGCGGAAGGGCTGCCGCTCACATTCCCCGGGACTACGGGCGCTCCGCGGCCCTTGCCCGGAGGTCGCTGGAGTCGTCCCAACCGCAACAATTAACCTCGAATCAAGCCTTTCGGATCAAGGTCAAGTTCCGAAGAAGGTATCGGGTCCGAGTTCATGCGTAAAATAGCGGCCTCCTTCGCGGATATGTTCCGAGGCAGGGCGACAAAACACGGCCGAACGGTCGCAGCACCACAGCCCCTCGAAGAAACATCAGCCCGCGAAACCGCGCCCGCAACGACGCCTCAGGTGATCGAAGCCGGCCGCGAGGCAATCAAGAAGGCTTCCCCCGCCAAGGAGAAGAAGGTCAAGGCCGCAAAACGGCAGAAGAAAGCGGCTCGCTCCTTTCCAAGCCGGCGCGGCTCGATTGCTGGCGACCAGACGATTGCGGTCTTCGTCACCTTCGTGGGGCTCGTCACGGCGGCACTGACCGCCGGCGTCGTCTATTATTCTGCCGACGAGCTCTATTCGAAATATGTGCGATCGGAGGCGCTCGAGCGCGCGACCTTTGCGGCGGGACGACTTCAGGAGACAGGTCTGCAGGACAGAGATGGCAGCATCTCTGCCGAAGAGAATGTCGCCCTTAAGACAATCCTGGCGATGCCGGATGTCTTCCGCATCGAGGTGTTCAACCGGGCGGGTGAACGCATCCGCGAATTGAGTGATGCGCCGGGCGGCACAGAGATTGCGCCCATTGGTCGCGATGAAGCACGTTCACTCATCGAGGCAGGGAAGGGCGCGCTAAGCTGGCAGGACCGCCATGCTGAGGAAGGCGCGGGGCCATCCTATTACAGCCGTACCCTGGTGCCGATCGAGGATGCCGACGGAAACGCCGACGGCGCGATCGCGGTCTATCTCGACCACAGCGCCGATGAGGCGGGTTTCTGGCAGTGGCTGACGGGGATCCTCGGGACCATCCTGGTGCTGGCACTCGTCGCCTTCACGATCCCGGCTGTCAGCCTGCTCCTTCGCACGCGTCAGAAGCGCGAGGTCTATGAGGAGCTCACCTATGTGAGCGGTCACGATACGCTGACGGGCCTCAGCAATCGCGACGAATTCCTGAGGACGCTGGAGGTCGAAATCCGGCGTCAAAGCGAAGAAGGACATCACCTTGCCCTTCACTACATCGACATCGACCGCTTCAAGGAAATCAACGACACGCATGGCCATGCTGCAGGCGATGAATTCCTGAAGCAGGTGGCCGAGCGGTTGCGCGATGTCGTGGAGAAGCCCCAGTACCTTGCGCGGCTCGGTGGCGACGAATTCGCCATCATTCAGCTCGAGGCCGGCGGCACCAAATACGCTGAACTCCACGCAAGGCGCATCGGGTCGGCTCTCAACGGCGTCTACAAGGTCGGTGACGGCGAGAACAACGAAGTCGTCGCGAGCGCGTCGATAGGGATCGCGGTCTCCCCGGAGCACGGCGAAAACGCCAACGAGCTCCTGAAGAATGCCGACCTCGCCTTGAACAAGGTGAAGGCGGGCGGACGCAACGATATTTCCGTGTTCACCACGGAGCTGACCACTTCGATGCAGGGGCGTCTGGAAATGCAGGCGATCCTCCGCAAGGCCTTCCGAGAGAAGTGGTTCGTCCTCTATTTCCAGCCGCAGTACGATCTCGTGACGCGGCGCCTCACAGGCTTCGAGGCGCTCCTTCGGCTGAAACATCCCGAGCGCGGCGTCGTCTCACCCACGGAGTTCATTCCGGTTGCCGAAGAGACCGGGCTCATCGAGCCGATCGGCGAGTGGATTTTGAAGGAATCATGCCGTGCGGCAAGCCTTTGGCCGGAGCATTTGACTCTGGCCGTGAACCTGTCGCCCGCGCAGTTCAAGAAGGGCAACTTGCCCCGTTTGATCGCCAAGACATTGAAGCAGACTGGGCTCAAGGCGGATCGGCTCGAGGTGGAGATCACGGAAGGCCTGCTTTTGGAGACGTCCAATCGTGTGCTGTCGCAGCTTCGCGAGATCAAGAAGATGGGGGCCGCCCTCATCATGGACGATTTCGGCACCGGCTATTCCAGCCTGAGCTATCTCTGGCGGTTCTCCTTCGACGGCATCAAGATCGACCGCTCTTTCGTGCACGGTGTGGGCGTCGGCGGGCAGGTGGAGAAGCTTCTGCGTTCCATCATCAGGCTCGGCATCTCACTTGACCTGAAGGTGACCGCCGAGGGTGTGGAAAGCGCCCAGCAGGCACACTTCCTCGTCGCCAATGACTGCCGCAACGTCCAGGGCTTCCTGTTCGGCTGGCCGGTTCCGAAGGACGAAGTCGCAACGGTGATCGCCAAGGACATTCGCGTAGGAACACGTGCCGCTCAAAAGCGTCACGACGCGAAGACGATCGAGGTGCAAGCGGCAGGCGATGAGACGCCGAGCGAGCAGGCGCCCGAGAGGAGCGTGCGCAAGAGCCGGAACGCGGCCTGAATTCTTGCGGACTTGCGGTTGTCCCGTCAGCCGGTGTGTCCGGCTGACGGCAGACATCACGCCAGGCGATAGACCCGGCTGATCTCGCTCAAAAGCCCGATACGGATGAGCTCGCCGAGAGCCTCCGAACGTTCCGGGATGCCCCGTGCGGAGCGCCAGCCTTCGGCCGCGGCAAGTTGCTCATCTGTCAACGTCACAACGACCTTGTGAACGGTCTCAGACGTCTGCGACGCCAATTCCTCGCCCACAGCCCAGCAGGATTTTTTTGGTGGCATGACCCATGCCCCTTATTTGGGGCGCCGTCGGGGGCAGGCCCGTAACGCCGCCCATTGCTTATCGGCCGCAAAGTAGGCGCAACCGCAAGGCGGCGGTATCTCGGATATTCCGCTACGTAGAAACTGCGTATGTCCAAAACGCCGATCGCAGAGACGCGTCAGCGCATCATCCGGATGAGATCTGCAAGCCCGCGGGCTTCGAGTTTCTCTCGAATGCGGGCGCGGTGGATCTCGACCGTGCGTTGGCTGATGCCGAGCTCGACCGCAATATGCTTGTTGGTCATGCCAAGGACGAGGTGATCGAGAACCTCACGTTCTCGTCCGGTCAATCGCGCCAGCCGCTCTGAGACGATATGCGGTGGCAGCTTCGAAGACGGGCGGTTTGCCAGCTGGTCGGATGCGGCGCGGATCGCGCTGAGCAACTGCTCTTCCGAACCGGGTTTCTCGATGAAGTCGACCGCACCGTTCTTCATGGCTTCGACCGCGAGCGGGACATCGCCGTGGCCGGTCAGGATCACAACGGGGATCCCGATGCCACGTTCGGCCATCGTCTTCTGCAAATCCATGCCGCTCAAACCGGGCATTCGCAAATCGATGAAGGCACACAGCCCCTTATCGGCGTCGACGGCCTCCAGAAAACTCTCGGCGGAGGGAAATGCCTCGGTTTCAAATCCGTGCGCGGAGAGAAGGGCGCCGAGCGAATGACGGACGGACATCTCATCATCGACGATATAAACCAATCTGCCGCGGGCGGCATCACGCATCGTCTGGATCCGTAATTCTCAGCGTGAAGACGAAAGTTGCGCCTTCGCCATTCTCCTGCATCCAGATCCGCCCGCCATGTGCTTCGACGATGGAGCGGCAGAGCGACAGGCCGAGGCCCATTCCGCTTGTGGTCGAGTTGTGAAAAGGCTCGAAGAGCGTGTCTTCCATTTCTTGCGGGACGCCTGTTCCAGTGTCGCAGATGCTGATCTCCACCAGCGGCGAGGCATTGCGGATCGATAACGTCAAGCGCCTCATCTTGCTACCGGCCATCGCCGTGATGCTGTTGCGCGCGAGGTTCAGGATGACCTGAACGATCTGGACAGGGTCGGCGGAGAGAGGAGGGATATCGTCGGCGAAATCAAAGACGATCTCAGGGCGAGGTTCGTTGCTCGCGGCGAGGGCGAGCTCGACCCCTTGCCGGACCACCGCTTTGAGATCGACCCGCTCCATGGTGATCTCTCTTTGACCGATGAAATTGCGCAGGCGGCGGACGAGGTCTGCAGCGCGCGCCGATTCGCTGACGGCGCTCTCCATAAGGCCGCCGATATGGGCGGGTACGGCAATCCCGTGATTGCGCAGCTCTTGCCGGGAGGCGTTCACGTAATTGCTGACGGCTGAAAGGGGCTGGTTGAGTTCATGCGCAAGGGCCGAGGCGAGTTCGCCCATCGAACGGTCCTGCGCTGCATCCATCAGCATCAGCCGCAGCCGCGCCTCTTCGGCCTCCGCCCTGCGCATCGCCGCTGTTGCGGCACGCTCGCGATCGAGACTGTTGATGGCAAAGAGCGCGCGCCGCGTGATGCGGAGGATCTCGCCATCGGTTTCCGTGAACGGCTTGCTGTGTCCGCGCCGCTCTTCAAGCCATAGCGCGAAGGAACCTCGGGGAGACAGGCGGGTCGAGCCGTCCTCTGTCCGGATCGCGATCTTCTCGGGCTTGCCGGCCCATCGGATCGTCTCGCTAAACGCTTCGCGGAAGAGAATGAGCCAGTCGGAGCGATCTTCGGAGAGCTCCATCATCGCGGCGCCGGCGATGTCGTTGCCGAGATTGTCGACGCCGAGGAGTTCATGCAGCTGATCGCAGGTCGCGATCCCGCTCGACATTCTTGCAGCCAGCGGGGCGTAGTCGAAATCGCCGACAGGGACCTTTCCGATCGCCAGGACATCGTCAGCGAGCTTCAAAAGCATGCCCTGCGCGCTCAACTGGTTGAGCAGGTCGTCTGCGTGCGCCTCGATGGCGTCACGCAAAGGCTGGCCGCTTATCGCCTCCCGCTCGATCGCAAAAGCGGTCTTTTCGGCCCGGATGCTGTCGCGAAGTTGGCTCGTGTTCTCCAGACTGTGCAATAGAGCGGAGATCGTTCCGCCGATCAGCTCACAGGCCCGCAATCTGCTCCAGGACAGTTCGAGCGGGCTATAATGGTGGCAGGCGACAAGGCCCCACAGCTTGTTCTCGGAAATGAGCGAGATCGAGACGCTGCCCGCCACCCCCATATTGTTGAGGTATTCGACATGCACCGGCGCGACCGCGCGGAGCTTCGAATAGGTGAGGTCGAGAGGGGCCTGAGATTCGGCATCCGCGACGGTGCCGCTGCGCGTCATGATGGGAACGGGCTTCGCGTTGATGTCCGCGATCACGCGGATCACGTTGCGCACGAAATGACGCCGAGCCGGATCGGGGATGTCGGATGCAGGATAGTGGAGGCCGAGAAAGCTGTCTGGACGGACCGTGCTTTCGGCAATCACTTCGCCGTGCTGGTCCGCCGCAAAGCGGTAGATCATCACGCGGTCGAACCCCGTCGCCTCGCGCAGGATCTGCGCGCCCACTTGCGCGAGGTCTTCCAGGGTATCGGGGATGATCAGTTCGGAAATGACCCGCTGACGCAGGACTTCGTCCTCCCAGACGCTGCCCAAGCGGCTTTCCGGCCGGACGAATTCCAAAACGAGCCAGTCACCGCAACGGTGCGGAAAGCACTCGAGTTCGACGGGCTCACCGTCGGCAGACCGGATCTGCAGAAGGGCAGGCCGAAGAAGATCGGGCACCGTCGGAGCGAGGCGCCGCGCCAGAAGCGCCTCGCAGCCGTCCGCGCCAAGCAGCTCCGCCAGCGGCAGTCCCAACAGCGAAGGGTAGTCCCGTCCAAAATAGATGCGCGTGTTGGTGCTGGCGTATTCGATCGTCAGTGATCCGGCATCGACCGCGATGAGGCAGCCGATCGGCTGGATCGCACCGATCATATGAATAGGCTCTGTGTCGCAGGCGCTGAGATCAACCGGACTGTTCAGCAAGCGGCCGTACCCCTTCGAAACGGTGTGGCGTCAGCTCTTCCACGCAGGGCGACCAAGCGACGCATCAAGGCAGCGAAATTGCGCGGATGGAGGCTCAACGGCAACCCCGCGACGGACAAAAGTGCGACACTGGGGCACATGGTACAAACGAGGGACCAAAGTTCGTTTCTCTCGAATGTGCAGATTTGTCGGGATCTTGAGCCTTTGAAGCCAGGCGTTGCATCTGAAAAGCACTGCTCGTTGTGAAGCCCGGGATCCTGGGCACGAATATCTGCCCTGCGATCGCCACGCGTAAATGTTGCACGTGGGCACTGGACAAACCCTTCATAAAGGGAAACGTTCTCAAGAACATGCGTCTTGTCAACGTGCACTGGACGGGGTTTTTATCCAAATCGCCGCAAGCCGCGGTGCTGCCGCTCGACATCCGGCTCTCAATCGTTGAACTCAGATGACCTTGTATGCTCACAGCCTGTCACCCCTTGTGCAGATGGATTCTGTCGCCGTCGCATCCCTGATTTCGGCGATTGCGGATCTCGCTCTAGTTGTGGGAAAAGATGGTACGATTAGCGACATTTCGCACAATCTTGAGTCCGTCTCCGGCGAAGAAATCATGCGGTGGTGCGGCCAGCCCATCGAGAATCTTGTCACGGTCGGTAACCGTACCCGACTGCGCCGGCTGATCGATTCGGCGCGGCGCGGTCGTCTCCTCGAACGTGTGGACGTCAGCCACCCTCTCAAAGCTGGCGGTGAGCTGCCTGTGCGGTATTCCGCTCTGCACATCGATGGCGGCGACCAGGTGGTTCTTATCGGCCGCGACCTGCGTCTCGTCGTCGAGCTGCAGTCGCGTCTTCTGGCCCATGCCCGATCGATCGAGCAGCATGCCCGCAGCCTGCGGCAGGCCGAAGCGCATTACCGGCTTTTGTTCGAGACGGTCTCTGAGGCCATCGTCGTCGTCGATGCGGATAGCGGAAAGGTGCGCGAAGCCAACGCTCAAGCCGCGGTGCTCCTGGGCGTTCCGGGCAAGGCTCTGAGCGGGCGGAAATTCACGGCGCTCTTCCGCAGCAAGCAAAGGCCGGATGTTGTCGCCATGCTCCAGGCCGTCGGCGAGACAGGGTCGCCGCTCACGATCGAGGTCGAGGCAGAGGGACGTGTTTCGCTCTCCGCCGAGGCGTTTCGCGCCGGCGACCTCCATTTGGTGATGGTGCGGATTGCAACGGCGGAGGAGGAGACGGCGCCGGAATCCGATCTTGTCGCGCTTGTCCGCAACGCGCCGGAAGCGGTCATTCTCGCCGATGAGGATGGCAAGATCGTCTGGGTGAACGAGACGTTCCTCACGCTTGCAGACGTGCCCTTTGCCGCCAACGCGGCCGGGCGTCATCTCGACGATTTTCTGTCGTGGAGCGGGCTGACCCAGGATGTGCTTTTGCAGAACGTGCGCCGCCACGGACGATTGCAGAATCTCTCCGGCATCATTGGCGGCCGTAACGGTGAGACGGTCGCCGTGCGCTTTTCCGCACTCACTCTGCCGGAAGGCACGACGCCAGGTTATGGTTTTGTGATGCGGCCACTCAGCCCGGATGAGACACAGACGGGGGCCGAATCCAGCGATCTGGTCCGGGCGGTCGAGAATCTCGTCGAGATGATCGGCTATACGCCGATGAAGGATCTCGTCCGTGATACGACCGACGTGATCGAAAAAATGTGCATCGAAGCGGCTCTAAACCTGACGGGAAACAACCGCACGGTCGCCGCGCGTGTTCTGGGGCTGAGCCGCCAGACCCTTTACCTGAAGATGAACCGCTTTGGCCTCGTCGGCCCCGATGATGAGGCCGGCGAGGACTGAGAGCCCGGCGGGGCTCGTTGCGATCAGCTCAAGCCTCGACCTGGGCGAGCCGCTTTTCCAGATAGTCGCTGCAATTGCCGATGAGCTCGTCGACCTGACCCTCGAAGAAGTGGTTCGCGCCTTTGACGATCTGCTGATCGATGACGATGCCCTTTTGCGATTTCAGCTTGTCGACCAGAGTCTGGACGGCCTCCGGCGGCGCCACGCGATCGTTCTCGCCGTGGATGATGAGCCCCGAAGACGGGCAGGGCGCGAGGAACGAGAAGTCGTAGATGTTCGGCTGCGGCGCGATGGACATGAAGCCTTCTGCTTCTGGCCGGCGCATCAAGAGCTGCATGCCGATCCAGGCGCCGAAGGAGAACCCGGCGATCCACACGCCGCGCGCATCGGGGTGCAGCGTCTGCACCCAATCGAGAGCGGCTGCCGCATCCGACAGTTCACCGACGCCGTGATCAAAGAAGCCTTGACTGCGCCCCACCCCGCGGAAATTGAAGCGCAGAGCGGTGAAGCCGCGCTCCTGGAACATATAGAAAAGGCGATAGACGATTTGATTGTTCATCGTCCCGCCGAATCGCGGATGCGGATGCAGCACGATGCCGATCGGGGCAGTCTTCGTCTTTCCCGGCTGATAACGGCCTTCAAGACGACCGTCGGGGCCGGGGAAAATCACTTCAGGCATGGTTCACTGGGCTCTCAACTCGCTGGGTCGGGAAACTTGCATCTTAGACGGAGGTTTTGTTGACTCCGTTCGAACCCCTCCCTAAAACTTAGTTTGGAATGGTTCAAAAGAAATGCAGCGTCCCCGCTCGTGGCGGGAGCGTATCTAAACACTATGTGTTCGTTCGGTTGCAAGAACAAAGCAGCCGACCGGCCAGGAGCCGTGATGAGTCGGGCTAGAACCTATCTGGATGCAAATGCCACCGAGCCGCTTCGCCCGCAGGCGCGTGAGGCGATGCTTGCGGCTCTCGAACATCCCGGCAACGCGTCCTCGGTGCATGGTGAAGGGCGATGGGCGCGCGATCTGATCGAAGGCGCGCGCGAAGCCGTCGCCGCACTTTTGGGAGCGAAAGCCGCAAACGTCGTCTTCACCAGTGGCGCGACCGAAGCCGCCAATTGGGCACTGACCCCGATGGCGCCGGATGAGCGCCTTTATCTCAGTGCGGTCGAACATCCCTGCGTTCTTGCCGGCGGCATGTTCGCTCCGGACAGGACGGATTCCGTGCCGGTGCGCGGTGACGGCGTTCTCGATATCGAAGCATTGCGCGCACGGCTCGCTGCCGACGCAACCGAATCTCGTCCGGTTCTTGCCTTGATGGCCGTCAACAACGAGACGGGGGTGGTACAGCCCGTCGCCGAAGCGGCGGCTGCCGTGCATGAGTTCGGCGGGCGGATGATCTGCGATGCCGTCCAGGCGGCCGGCCGCATGCCGCTGTCTCTCGAAGAGCTCGGCGCCGACACTTTGTTTCTCTCCTCGCATAAGCTTGGAGGCCCGCAGGGCGCCGGGGCGCTGGTGGTGCGGAGCGACGAGGCGTTCCCGAAGAATCTGTTGAAGGGCGGAGGCCAGGAGAAGCGCCGTCGTGCTGGCACCGAAAACCTCGCCGCGATCGCCGGTTTCGGCGTTGCAGTGCAAGAGGTGCGCCACCATGTGTCGCACATGGAGAGGCTGCAGGAGCTGCGCCAACGGCTTGAGCAGGGTCTGCGCAAAATTGAGGCGCGCACTTTGATTGCCGGCGAAGCGGCTGAGCGGGTCGCCAATACGGTCTTGTTTGCAACGCCGGGCATGGCCGCGGAAACGCTGGTGATCGCATTCGATTTGGAGGGTGTGAGCGTCTCCTCCGGGTCTGCCTGTTCATCGGGCAAAGTCGGCGACAGTCACGTGCTGCGCGCCATGAATTTTGCCGCTCCAAGCGCTATCAGGGTCAGTCTTCCTTGGAACGCGGACGAGCGGGATATCGATCGTTTTCTTGACGTGTGGCAGACCATCCATCATCGGATGAACCTCGGCCGGGCGGCTTGAACCAATAAAGGAGAACTGAATGCCAGCCGTTCAGGAGACCATTGAGCAAGTTAAGCAGATCGACGTCGACAAGTATAAGTACGGCTTCGAAACGCTGATTGAGTCTGACCGGGCGCCGAAGGGGCTCGATGAGAGCACCGTGCGTTTCATTTCTGCCAAGAAGGGCGAGCCGGAATGGATGACCGAATGGCGTCTTGAGGCTTACCGGCGCTGGTTGACGATGAAGGAGCCTTCCTGGGCGCGGGTGAAGTATCCCAAGATCGATTACCAGGAGCTCTATTACTACGCCGCTCCGAAATCGATGAGCGGACCGAACTCGCTCGATGAGGTCGATCCGGAGATCCTCGCGACTTACGAGAAACTCGGCATTCCTCTGAAAGAGCAGGAGATCCTCGCCGGCGTCCGCAAGGCCGACGAACCCTCCGCGATAGACGAGGATTCCGAGACGCCGCCCGCCGGCGGTGAGGGGCGTCCGGTCGCGGTCGACGCGGTGTTCGATTCCGTCTCCGTTGCGACGACCTTCAAGAAGGAGCTCGCCAAGGCGGGCGTCATCTTCATGCCGATCTCCGAGGCGATCCGCGAATATCCTGACCTGGTCAGAAAATACCTCGGCTCCGTGGTGCCGATCACTGACAATTTCTTCGCGACGCTGAACTCGGCGGTCTTTTCCGACGGATCCTTCGTCTACGTGCCGAAGGGCGTGCGCTGCCCGATGGAACTGTCGACCTATTTCCGCATCAACGAGCGCAATACGGGTCAGTTCGAGCGCACGCTGATCATTGCGGACGAGGGAGCCTATGTCTCGTATCTCGAGGGCTGCACGGCGCCGATGCGCGATGAGAACCAGCTCCACGCGGCTGTCGTCGAGCTCGTTGCCCTCGACGATGCCGAGATCAAATATTCCACGGTCCAGAACTGGTATCCGGGTGACAAGGACGGCAAGGGCGGCGTCTACAACTTCGTGACGAAGCGCGGCGATTGTCGGGGCAAGAACTCCAAGATCTCCTGGACTCAGGTCGAGACCGGTTCGGCGATCACCTGGAAATACCCGTCCTGCATTCTGCGCGGTGACAATTCGGAAGGCGAATTCTACTCGATCGCCATTTCCAACGGTCACCAGCAGATCGATTCCGGCACGAAGATGATCCATCTCGGCAAGAACACGAAGAGCCGGATCATTTCCAAGGGCATCTCGGCGGGCAACTCCAACAACACCTATCGCGGCCTGGTGTCGGCGCACCGCAAGGCTTCGGGGGCCCGGAACTTCACGCAGTGCGATTCGCTCCTGATCGGCGAAAACTGTGGGGCTCACACCGTGCCCTACATCGAATCGAAGAACGCCGGGGCGATCTTCGAGCACGAAGCGACGACGTCGAAAATCTCCGACGACCAGATGTTCTACTGCCAGCAGCGCGGCATGAGCGAGGAAGAAGCGGTGGCCCTGATCGTCAACGGCTTCGCCCGTGAGGTCATCCAGAAGCTGCCGATGGAGTTCATGGCCGAGACGCAGCGCCTGATCGGTATCTCGCTGGAAGGCAGCGTCGGCTGATCGCGAGCGGCTCTTTGCGAGCCGAGTTTTCAAGACATATCAGGGCTCTAGCCCTGAAGGCTGAATCAATTCAGGAACAAACGCATGCTTGAGATCAACGACCTGCACGCCAAGGTGGCGGAAGACGACAAGGAAATCCTGCGCGGCCTCTCTTTGAAAGTCGGAGCCGGCGAGGTGCATGCCATCATGGGCCCGAACGGGTCTGGCAAGTCGACCCTGTCCTACATTCTGGCCGGCAAGGAGGACTACGAGGTCACGGGCGGATCCGTCACCTTCAAGGGCGAAGACCTTTTGGAGATGGAGCCCGACGAGCGGGCCGCTGCCGGCGTCTTCCTGGCCTTCCAGTATCCGATCGAAATCCCGGGCGTCGGTACGATGACCTTCTTGAAGACGGCGATGAACGCGCAACGAAAGGCGCGCGGCGAGCCGGAGTTGACGACGCCGGAATTCATGCGTCGCGTGAAGGAAGTGGCTGGCGAGCTCAACGTCACGCCGGAGATGCTGAAGCGCCCGCTCAATGTCGGGTTTTCAGGCGGTGAAAAGAAGCGCAACGAGATTCTGCAGATGGCGCTTCTCGAGCCGTCGCTCTGCCTGATGGACGAGACGGATTCCGGCCTCGACATCGATGCGCTCCGTGTCGTGGCCGATGGCGTCAACAAGCTGCGCTCGCCCGATCGCGCGATCGTCGTCATCACCCACTATCAGCGCCTGCTCGAATACATCGTGCCGGATTACGTGCATGTTCTCTCGCGAGGCCGCATCGTGACGTCCGGTGGGCGCGAGCTGGCGCTCGAGCTGGAGGCGAAGGGCTACGCCGATTACGTGGAGGCCGCGTAATGGCCGAGCCCGAACGCACGCGCACAAAAGCCGAGGAGGCGCTGGCTCACCATTTTGCAGCGCTTTCCGGCGACGACCCGATACGGGACATGCGCACCACGGCCTTCGATGCCTTCATCGAGAAGGGCTTGCCGAACCGCCGCGTGGAAGACTGGAAATATACCGACCTGCGGCGGCTGATGACGGACGCGCCGGCGCCTGCCGAGCCCGTCAATCCGGAGCGCGCGCGTCACCTGGTCGATCAGGCGGATATTTTCGCCGATATCGACCGCGCCCGCATCGTTTTCGTGAATGGATATTTCGTGCCGCCGCTCTCGGATTTGAGCGGCGTCGAAGATGCGCTGGATTTCGCTTCCCTGGGCCGTTTTCTGAACGACGGTGGCGCTCTCCTGGAGCGCAACGAGCAGGTCGATCCAGGTGAAGCGCCGGTTTATGCGCTCAACAGCGCCTTCGTGCGCGATGGCGCCGTGATCCGCATCCGCGAAGGCGCAAAACTCGCGAGGCCGCTTGAGATCTGCACCGTCTTTGCCGGGAATGAGCCGGGACTGCAGACGCTCCGCCATCAGGTGACGGTGGGAGACGGGGCAGAAGCCGTCATCCTGCAGAGCTACGTCGGTCCTGACGGTGTCGGCTATCACACCAACGTCGTCTCCGACATTCGCATCGGCAAAGGCGCGAAGGTGAAATGGGTGAAGGCGCAGGAGGAGGGCGACCAGGCGCTCCATCTTGGTCTCATCCTGCCGCGTGTCGAAGCCGACGCGGTGTTCGATCCGTTCTTCTTCGCTGCCGGAAGCGCGGTCGCTCGTTCCGAGATCCGAATGATCTTCGACGGCGAGGGGGCCACGTCCGGCATCCGCGGGGCGACCATCGCGAGGGGCCGCCAGCATCTCGACACCACCTTGATCGTCGATCACGCGGTGCCGGAATGCGTGAGCCAGGAATTCTTCAAGTCGGCGATCGACGACGAGGCGCGTGGCGTTTTCCAGGGCCGCATCAATGTCTGGCCGCACGCGCAGAAGACCGAAGGCAAGATGATGAGTCAGGCTCTGCTGTTGTCGGAGAACGCGGAGTTCTCCAACAAGCCGGAGCTCGAAATCTTCGCCGATGACGTGGTGTGCGGCCACGGTGCAACCTGCGGCCAGATCGACGAAGAAATGCTTTTCTTCATGCGCTCTCGCGGCGTTCCGGCCGATGAGGCAGAACGTCTGCTGGTGCATGCATTCCTCGCCGAGGCGATCGAGGAGATCGCAGACGACGACGTGGTTGCGGCACTTGAGGCGCGCACACGCCGCTGGCTGTCGCTCGGAGGCGAGGTCCGCTGACGAAAGCTGCCGCAACCTGCGGCAGCCATTTTGCGAATAGGCGCTTCGGCGCGAGAGGACGGGGCTGATGCTGACAAAGAACGCCACCTACGACGTGGAGGCTGTGCGGGCCGATTTTCCGGCGCTTGCGCTGGAGGTCTATGGCAAACCGCTGGTCTATCTCGACAACGGCGCTTCGGCTCAGAAACCGCAGGCGATGATCGACGCCGTTTCGCGGGCCTATGCCGAGACCTATTCCAACGTTCACCGCGGCCTTCATTTCCTCTCGAATGCGGCGACCGAGGCCTACGAGGATGCCCGAGAGACTGTGCGCGGCTTTCTCAATGCCACATCGGTGGACGAGGTAATTTTCACGCGCTCCTCGACGGAGGCGATCAACCTGGTCGCGGCGTCTTATGGGAGCATGGCGATCGGAGAGGGGGACGAGATCGTCCTTTCCATTCTCGAGCACCACTCGAACATCGTGCCTTGGAACTATCATCGCGAGCGCGCCGGCGCGGTGATCCGCTGGGCGCCGATTCGCGAGGATGACTCGTTCGATCTGGAAGCCTTTGAGCAGCTTCTCAACGATCGCACCAAAATGGTTGCCGTGACTCATCTTTCCAACGTCACTGGAACGGTCGTGCCGATCCGGGAGATCTGTCGGCTTGCCCATGAGCGCGGCATTCCCGTTCTCGTCGATGGCAGCCAGGCCGCCGTGCACCTGCCAATCGACGTTCAGGATCTCGGCTGCGATTTCTATGTCTTCACCGGCCACAAAACCTATGGACCGACCGGTATCGGGGTCCTCTGGGCAAAACGGGAATGGCTGGAGAAGATGCCGCCGTTCCTCGGTGGTGGAGAGATGATCAAGGATGTGACGCAGGACGGCGTCACCTATGCGGAACCGCCGCATAAATTCGAGGCCGGGACGCCGCCGATCGTTCAGGCGATCGGGCTGGGCTCTTCGCTCAAGTACATGCGGGAGCTCGGGCGTGAGAAAATTGCGGCCCATGAGCACGAGCTCAAGGAGTATGCGCACGAACGATTGGGCGAGATCAATTCGCTCACGATCTATGGGCATGCTCCGGATAAGAGCGCCATCATCTCTTTCAATCTCGAAGGCACGCACCCACACGATGTCTCGATGATTATCGACCGGGAAGGGGTAGCGGTGCGTGCGGGCACGCATTGTGCGCAACCGCTTCTCACCCATTACGGGACGACCGCCACGTGCCGTGCGTCTTTCGGCCTCTATAATACGAAAGCAGAAGTCGATAAATTGGCGGAAGCCCTGATGAAGGCGCAGACCTTCTTCGCGTGAGGATAAGAGCGATGGATGAGACCACGCACAAGGACGAAACCGACGCCGCGGCGGTGCCCTCTGCGCAGGCGGACGAGGCGCCGAACTCTCCGGATATCGACGCTTCGGCTATTCCGCCTGACGAGGTTGAGCGCCTGAGCCAGGATATCGTGGCGGCTCTCAAAACCGTCTACGATCCCGAGATCCCGGCAGACATCTATGAGCTTGGCCTGATCTATAAGGTCGATATCGACGATTCGCGCCATGTGAACATCGACATGACTCTCACGGCGCCGGGCTGTCCGGTGGCCGGCGAGATGCCGATCTGGGTGGAGAACGCTGTTGCCTCCGTCCAGGGCGTTTCCGGCGCGACGGCAACGATGGTCTTCGATCCCCCCTGGACGCCGGAACGGATGTCGGATGAGGCGAAAGTCGCGATCGGTTGGTGGTAGGGTCCGGCGCCGCTTGACGTCGGCTGCCTCGCAGTCTCGCGCGCCGGCTTATCCGCGATGCACTGCGGGACTGGAAACGACGAACCTCAGTGACTAGGTTGGACCTATGGCTTTTCCCGGATTTCAAGTTTTGAGCCTCACGGACGCCGCCACTGCGCGTGTGCGTGAGATTGTGGCAAACGCTGAAGCGCCGGCCGCGGGCATCCGGGTCGGCATCAAAAAGGGCGGATGCGCCGGTATGGAATATACCGTCGATCTCGCGCGCGAGGCCGATCCCTCCGATGACAAGGTCGATCTTGGAGAGGGGGTCGCGGTTTTCGTCGATCCCTCCGCCACCTTGTTTTTGCTCGGCACCGAAATGGACTTCGAGGTGACGAAGCTGCGGACGGGTTTCGTGTTTCGCAATCCCAATCAGACCTCGGCCTGCGGTTGCGGCGAATCGGTGGAGTTGCAGGCTGCCGATCCCGGCAGCTTCCAGTTAGCCCGTGTGTGAGCGCGGTTTCTGATCTCAAATAAAAAACGCCGGCCCTCGGGCCGGCGTTTTTTTATTGGGAATGAGACGGAGGGGCGAGCGATCGATGCGGCCGCCTCGCGGGCCCGTCCAAGTGCTCGTTCAGCTGTTGCCGACGCGAACCGGCTGCAGAAGGAAGGCCGGCACGTGATCCCCAAAGCCGACGGCTTCCTCTTCGCGTTGCCTGTGCTGCTTGCCTTTCGACCGTCCGCTCTGCTGCGGCTTGTCGTTGCGCTGCGGCCGCGAATCCGGACGAGAACTCGCCTTGCTTTGTTCGGGTTTCCCGTGCTCGGCCTTGCCATGGTCCGGTTTGGTTTGGCCGGATCTGGCTTCGGTCGCTGCAGGACCCGCGCTTGCAGCAACGTCGTCCGCATCTGTCTTGGTCGCAGGCTTTGCGCTGCGCGAACGCTCTCGGCTGCCGCTCTTTCCGCGCCGCGAACTTGAGCGCCGCGGACGTTCATCTTCCTCGTCGGCCTCCGGTTCGGCGGCTTCAAAGTCGGGGAGGGGCGGGATTTCGCGATGAATGAGCTTTTCGATCGCAGAGACGTATTTTTTTCTCTTCAGCCGTCATCAGCGTGAAGGAGCGGCCCTTGCGCCCAGCCCGACCCGTCCGGCCGATGCGGTGCACATAATCTTCCGCATGTGTCGGAACGTCGAAATTGAAGATGTGGCTGACGGCCGGGATATCGAGGCCGCGAGCCGCGACGTCCGAGGCGACGAGAAGGCTGATACGATTTTCGCGGAACGATTCCAGCGTCGCAAGCCGCGCATGCTGGTCCATATCACCGTGCAGTGCGCCGGCTGAATAGCCGTGCCGCCTGAGCGAGCGCTCGAGCGTCGCAACATCGCGCTTGCGATTGCAGAAGATGATCGCGTTCGTGAGATCCTTCTCGCGATCGATCAAGGCTCGCAACGCGACGCGCTTCTCATGTGGTTTGCGACCGGTGACCACGGTGTGTTGGCTGACGTTTTCCGCAGTGCTGGACGGTCGGGAAACCTCCACCCGCTCCGGATTGGTCATAAACTTCGCCGCGAGCGTGGCGATTTCCTTCGGCATCGTCGCCGAGAACAGAAGCGTCTGCGGTTTGCGCGTCGCCGTGATCAGGCTGACGATCCGCTCGATGTCGGGGATAAAGCCCATGTCGAGCATGCGGTCCGCCTCGTCGATGACGAGGACTTCGACACCTGTCAGAAGCAGCCGACCGCGTTCGAAATGATCGAGCAGGCGCCCCGGTGTCGCGATCAGAACGTCGGCACCCCGCGTCAGCTTCTTGTCCTGCTCATCGAAGGAGATGCCGCCGATGAGAAGCGCCACTGTGAGTTTGTGGTTGGCGCCGTAGCCAGAGAAATTGTCTTCCACCTGTGCCGCGAGCTCGCGCGTCGGCTCAAGGATGAGCGTCCGCGGCATACGTGCGCGTGCACGGCCGCGCTCGAGCAGCGTCAGCATAGGAAGAGTGAAGGATGCCGTCTTGCCCGTGCCTGTCTGGGCGAGGCCGAGGACGTCGCGTCCTGCCAGCACATGCGGGATCGCCGCCGCCTGAATGGGCGTCGGTTCGGTGTAGCCTACCGCGTGAACGGCCTGCAAAACCTTGTCGCTTAAACCGAGATTATCAAAGCTCATGGGAAATTTCGCGCCCGGCGGAAAACTTCTCAACGTCGGGCTTGTTTACACGAGGCGCACCATAGGTGCCATGCGACATGTGTCAAGCAAACGGTTGAGCGGGCGTGCTTTCGTCCTCCACGCATTTTCGTTGAGGGCCTCTTGGGGCCGCCTCCCGAGAGCCAAATGCGATGACATCACCCCGAATTAGGTGTCGAATTTGCCTCTCTTTTGAGAGGCCTCTGGAGGTTTTTGTCTTAATACGTCTTCGCGTGAGAACTTTGTCATAACAAAAATCGCAAGAGAGTATCGAATAAACATTGTAGGACCATCGTTATGCTAAAAATACACTTCGCCAAAATTCCGGTCGGTTTCTGCCACAATGTGGCGGGAAAAGGGTGCATTAACTTATCGTTCACAGTTTGCCGCCGTACATTAACGTTCGTTAACAATAAACAGCTGGTTTGAAACCCTGTCACTGTTGCGTTTCGGCGACAGACAGCTCCGTCGCGCTTTGCTAAATGAACTCTTGGCAAAGGGGAGCCTTATCCAGTTTTCCCGCAATGGAGTAACACATGAAAAAGATCCTTCTCGCGAGCGCCGCGGTTGCCCTGATGGGCGGTTCCGCCCTCGCAGCGGATTTGCCGACCTATGAGCCGGCTCCCGTCGCAACGCCGGTTGCCACGCCGACCTACAACTGGTCGGGCGGCTATGTCGGTCTTCAGACTGGCTGGGCGTGGTCGAACGTCGACACCGACTTCAACTACGGTGGCACGACGGTCGGCGGCTTTGATTTCGACAGCGACGGCTGGACGGCCGGTGTTGCCGCCGGTTGGGACTACCAGTGGAACTGGGCCGTCCTGGGCGTGCGCGGCGACATCAACTGGCTTGACGTCGACGGCGACGGCAGCCGTGACACGGTTGTCAACGGCATGGACGCCAACTGGCTCGCCAGCGTGACGGCCCGCGCCGGTGTCGGCATGGACCGCTTCCATCCGTATGTCCTCGGTGGTGTTGCCTACGTCGATTACGACCACAGCAACTCCTACACCGACGGCACTGTTGTCTATGGCGACAGCGACGACGATGGCGACTTTGGCTGGACGCTCGGCGCCGGCATCGAGGTTGCGGTCACCGACAACATCTCCGTCTCGGGCGAGTATCGCCACTACTGGTTCGACGACAAGTCGATCGGTTATGCGGACGGCTCGAGCGTGAAGTTCGACACCGACATGGACACCTTCATGGTTGGTGTGAACTGGCGCTTTGGCGGCCCGAGCGGCTCGGTGATGGCCAACTACTAATTCTCGCTTCCGAGCGAGTGGGAAACCGGCGGCTTCGGCCGCCGGTTTTTTTTGTGCATCACGGTGTGTCGTGAGGAGAGGCGTTGCGGGCGCCTCGGGCAGGGCTGGGACCCGTCCTGTCGCATCGATCGAGACGATTGCCCGGCCGCCGCATCGCCCTGAAATGCAACGGCGACACGGCTGATATCGGGCTTGCTCCGAACCCGTCTGAGGAGCGGCGTGTCGCGCTCGGGCGCGCCTAGATGTCGAGATCTGGCGGTGCGAAAGCCGCGCGCTCTTGGATGAAGGCGAAGCGCGCTTCGGGCTTGTTGCCCATGAGCTGTGTCACGGTTGCGCGAACCGCCTGAGCTTCGTCTTCGACGACACCGACGCGCAAAAGCGTGCGGCGGGCAGGGTCCATCGTCGTCTCTTTGAGCTGCGCCGGCATCATTTCGCCGAGGCCTTTGAAGCGGCTCACCTCGACCTTGCCGCGGCTCGAAAATTCGGTTCGCATCAGTTCGTCGCGATGAGCTTCGTCGCGGGCGTAGAGAACCTTGCCGCCTTGCGAAAGCCGGAAGAGAGGCGGGACGGCCAGAAACACGCGTCCCTCCCGGATCGCCTCGGGCATTTCACGATAGAAGAACGTGATGAGGAGGGACGCGATATGCGCGCCGTCCACATCGGCGTCGGTCATAATGATGATCTTGCCGTAACGCAGATCCTGTTCGCGGTAACGCGAGCCGGTACCGCATCCGAGCGCCTGGATCAGGTCCGAGAGCTGCTGATTCTGAGAGAGCTTTTCGCGCCCGGCACTCGCCACGTTGAGGATCTTGCCCCGGAGCGGGAGAATTGCCTGCGTGCGACGGTTGCGGGCCTGTTTGGCGGAGCCTCCGGCCGAATCGCCCTCGACGATGAAGAGCTCGGTGTCGTCGCGGTCGCTCGCCGAGCAATCGGCAAGCTTGCCCGGCAGACGCAGTTTGCGGGTCGCGGTCTTGCGAGAAATTTCCTTTTCGCGGCGTCGGCGCAGGCGCTCTTCGGCGCGGTCCACCACCCAGTCGAGAAGGTTTGCCGATTGGTTCGGCGATGCGGCGAGCCAATGATCGAACGCATCGCGAATGGCGGCGTCGACGATGCGGGACGCTTCGCCGGTCGCCAGCCGATCCTTGGTCTGGCCAACGAATTCCGGTTCGCGGATGAACACCGAGAGCATGCCGCCCATCGATGTCATGATATCGTCGGAGGTGATCTGGGCCGCACGCTTGTTGCCGATGAGCTCGCCATAGCCCTTCAGGCTGCGCAGGAGCGCGGTGCGCAATCCGGCTTCGTGCGTGCCGCCTTCGGGCGTCGGCACCGTGTTGCAGTAGGAACTCAGAAAGCCGTCGCCGGCAAACCAGGCCAGGGCCCATTCGACGGCCCCATGCCCGCCCGGGCGTTCCGTGCGGCCGGAGAAAATGTCGCCGACGCGGGTCTCTCCGGCGAGCGTCGCGTCGAGATAATCGCGCAGCCCGTCCGGAAAATGGAAGACGGCCTTCTCGGGCACTTCGCTCTTCGGATCGATTAGGGACGAAGGGCAGTTCCAGCGGATTTCGACCCCGCCGAAGAGATAGGCCTTCGATCGCGCCATCTCGTGCAGGCGCTTGGGATCAAACGTGATCTCGGAGCCGAAAATTTCAGGGTCCGGGCGGAAACGGATGCGCGTGCCGCGGCGATTCGGGGCGTCGCCGGCTTCTTCCAGCGGGCCGAGCGGCTTGCCGCGCGAAAAAATCTGTCGGTAGAGCTTGCGATTGAGCGCAACTTCCACCTCGAGTTTTTCCGACAGGGCATTGACGACGGAGACGCCGACCCCGTGCAATCCGCCGGAGGTTTCATAGACCTTCGAATTGAACTTTCCGCCGGCATGCAGCGTCGTCATGATGACTTCGAGCGCTGACCTGTCGGGGAATTTCGGATGCCTGTCGACGGGAATGCCGCGGCCATTGTCGGTGACGGTCAGGAAGCCTTCGGTGTCGAGCTCGACCTCGATCCAGCTGGCGTGGCCGCCCACGGCCTCGTCCATCGAATTGTCGATCACCTCGGCAAAGAGATGGTGAAAAGCCTTCTCGTCGGTGCCGCCAATATACATGCCCGGCCGCCGCCGGACCGGCTCCAAGCCCTCCAGGACCTCGATGTCGGAGGCAGAATAGCCCGACGCCGGAGCGCTCGCCTCGCGCGCCTTGCGGCGGCGAGGGGTCCGTTCTGTGGGCGTTTTTGTGCCGGAGGGCTTGCTGCCGCTCGAAAAAAGATCCTCGGCTCGGTCCATGCTTCTGCCTTGATGCGAATCGGATGGCGATGTTGCCATGGTCTCGGTCTGACGGCGACGTGACCCTGCTCCATGCGCAGCCGCAGAGAAGCGACCGCAGAGCGTGCCGCTATCGATGCGCCTTCAAGCGCTTGGTTTCAAGGGCAGCGCGCAGCTCGGCCTGCAACCGGTGGAGAACCGGAGGTGGACGACCGACAGGGCAAAGGAAGCCTTTTCGGATGCGCGCGATGAACCTAGCCGGCCATCCACCTGGACCGCCTAAAGATAGAGCAGATTCGTTAACGGTGCTGTGCCGTTTGCGACACATCTGCCTAGAAACTCGGCCTGCGCCAATTTAGCCGCCCATGCTTCATGTCCCGCCGGCAGTCGGGACGAGATCGCAGGGGCTTGCCAAAACCGAGGACGTCACTCTGGCTCTTCCGTTTCGTCGGGAGGTGGCCCAATTCTCGCGCGCAACAAAAAGGGGAGGCGGTGACCGCCTCCCCAGAGTGCTTTCGATGATGGCTCTGAGCCCGAAGGGGTCAGACCGAGTAGTACATCTCGAACTCGATCGGATGCGGGGTCTGCTCGTAGCGGATGTTCTGCTCGCGCAGGAGGTCGAGATAGGCCTCGATCTGATCCTCGTCGAAGACGCCACCGGCCGTCAGGAAGTCGTGATCGGCTTCCAGCGACGAGATCGCTTCACGCAGCGAGCCGCAAACCGTCGGGATGTCCTTCAGCTCCTCCGGCGGCAGATCGTAGAGGTCCTTGTCCATCGGGTCGCCCGGATGGATCCGGTTCTTGATACCGTCGAGGCCGGCCATCAGCATGGCGGAGAAGGCGAGATACGGGTTCGCCGCCGGATCCGGGAAGCGGATCTCCATGCGCTTCGCCTTCGGCGAATTGGTGTACGGGATACGGCAGGAGGCCGAGCGGTTGCGCGCCGAATAGGCGAGCAGCACCGGAGCCTCGTAGCCCGGGACCAGACGCTTATAGGAGTTGGTGGTCGGGTTCGTGAACGCGTTCAGCGCCTTGGCGTGCTTCAGGATGCCACCGATGTAGAAGAGGCATTCTTCCGAAAGATCGGCGTACTGGTTGCCGGCGAAGACCGGGTTGCCGTCCTTCCAGATCGACTGGTGGCAGTGCATGCCGGTGCCGTTGTCGCCGAAGACCGGCTTCGGCATGAAGGTCGCCGTCTTGCCGTAGGCCGCGGCCGTCTGATGGATGCAATATTTGTAGATCTGCAGCTTGTCGGCGACGCGTACGAGCGTGTCGAACTTCATGCCGAGCTCATGCTGAGCGGAACCGACCTCGTGATGGTGCTTTTCGACGTCGACGCCCATCTCGGCCATGTACATCAGCATGTCGGAGCGCAGGTCCTGGGCCGAATCGATCGGCGGCACCGGGAAATAGCCGCCCTTGGTGCGCACGCGGTGGCCCATATTGCCGCCTTCGTATTCCGTCCACTGATTGGTGGGCAGCTCGATGGAATCAAGCAGGAAGCCGGTGTTGTAAGGCGTGCAGGAGAAGCGCACGTCGTCGAAGATGAAGAATTCCGCTTCCGGACCGAAAAAGGCGGTGTCGCCGACGCCGGTCGACTGCAGATAGGCGAGGGCCTTCTTGGCCGTGGTGCGCGGATCGCGGTTGTAGGGCTCGCCCGTGGACGGCTCCAGGATGTCGCAGAAGATGGCGAGCGTCGGCTGCGCGAAGAACGGGTCGATGACGGCGGTGTCGGGATCCGGCATCAGCGTCATGTCGGACTCGTTGATGGCCTTCCAGCCGGCGATCGAAGAACCGTCGAACATGATGCCGTCGGCGAACATATCCTCGTCGACGATGGATACGTCCATGGTCACGTGCTGCATCTTACCGCGCGGGTCGGTGAAACGCAGGTCGACATATTTCACATCGTTGTCTTTGATCGATTTCAAGACATCGGAAGCATTGCTCATGAGTGTCACCTTCTAAATGGAATGGGGAAAGGGTGCGGCCATCGGAGAAGTGCCGGCCGCGACCGATCTCTAGATTGCCTCTGCGCCGGTTTCGCCCGTGCGGATGCGAATGGCTTCTTCGACGCTGGAGATGAAGATTTTTCCGTCGCCAATGCGACCGGTCTGCGCTGCGTTTCGGATGGCATCGACGGCCCGCTCGACAAGCTCGTCCGGCAGAACCACTTCGACCTTCACCTTGGGCAGGAAATCGACGACATATTCTGCACCGCGATAGAGCTCGGTATGGCCCTTCTGACGCCCGAAACCTTTGGCCTCGGTCACTGTGATGCCCTGCAGTCCGACTTCCTGCAACGCCTCCTTCACTTCATCGAGTTTGAACGGTTTTATGATCGCTTCGATCTTCTTCATATCAAGGGAAACTCCAGAGCCCGTGAGCGTCGTCGTCGCTCCGACCGCCCCTCAGCAGGAAGCGTGCCAGCCCGCTCTTGGCCGCGCGACGAGGCGCCTGCCGCTGCCAAGGCTAATTTTGCGGCGACGGATGACCGCTTTTTCCCCATTGGTGTGGCATAATAATGAGGCAACTGCACAATGCGTGATCATTTCTCTGCCCGGGATGCTCTCCACCTCCTCACTCCAGAGGAAATGGGGCGCGCCGACCGAGCTGCGATGGACGCCGGAATTTCCGGCCCTTTGCTCATGGAGAACGCCGGCGCGGCGGTCGCAGAACATGCACAGGCCATGTGCCCGCACCGCGGGCATGTCCTCGTTCTGGCCGGGCCCGGCAACAACGGAGGCGACGGCTTCGTCGCCGCACGTTGTCTCGCGGAGCGCGGTTATCGTGTCCGGCTTGCGCTCCTCGGTTCCCGCGAAAAACTGTCAGGTGACGCGGCGAGCGCCGCTTCGCGATGGCCGGGAGAGATCGAGCCGCTGTTGGCCGGGATCGATCTGTCCGCCGACCTCATCGTCGATGCGCTTTTCGGGGCGGGTCTCGGACGTCCGCTCGACGGGGAGGTGGCCGCTCTCGTCGAGGCGGTCAATGCGAGCGAACGACCGGTTCTGGCCGTCGACCTCCCAAGCGGCATCGATGGTCGTACCGGAGGCGTTCGCGGAGCGGCCTTCAAGGCGGCAAGGACCGTGACCTTCTTCCGCGAGAAGCCCGGACACCTCCTGTTGCCCGGGCGTCTCCATTGCGGGGAGATCCATGTGGCCGACATCGGCATCCCGGGCGCGGTGCTGCCGGGTCTTTCGCTCCGCCTGTGGCGCAATCATCCAGGCCTGTGGCGCACCGTTCTGCCGCTCCCGGGTGTGGAGGGACACAAATACGCCCGCGGCCACGCCGTCGTCGTCTCAGGGCCGGCCCATGCGACGGGAGCCGCGCGCCTGGCGGCGCGGGCCGCTCTGCGGGCGGGGGCGGGTCTCGTCAGTATGGCGGCGGAGGAAGATGCCATTCCGGCGCTTGCGGCCCACCTCACTGCAATCATGATCAAGAAGGCGGACGGCTCTGGAGGTCTGGCCGAGCTTCTTGCGGATACGCGCCTCAACGCCGTGGTGATCGGGCCGGGCGCCGGGGTGGGGAAGGCGACATGCGAACGTGTGATCGCCTGCCTGAAGAGCGAGGCGGTCGTCGTCCTCGACGCCGATGCCGTGACGAGCTTCAAGGAGCATCCCGGCGGGCTCTTCGATGCGATCGCAGGCCGCTCGGCTCCGGTCTTGATGACGCCGCATGCGGGCGAGTTTTCGCGGCTTTTTCCTGATCTCGTGAAGGAGGACGACAAGGTCGAGAGGACACGCAAGGCCGCCGAGCGAGCCGGAGCGGTCGTCATTCTCAAGGGCGCGGACACGGTCGTGGCCGCCCCTGACGGTCGGGCTGCGATTTCCGCGCAGGATGTTCCATGGCTCGCGACGGCCGGGACGGGCGACGTTCTCGCTGGCATGATCGCGGGGCTTGCCGCCCAAAGAATGCCGGCCTTCGAAGCCGCATGCGCTGCGGTTTGGATGCATGCCGATGCGGCACACCGTTTTGGGCCGGGCCTGATTTCGGAAGATTTATCGGAGATGCTGCCCGCGGTGTGGTCGCAGCTCGCATCTGAATGCTGCGCTGATTAACCACAGGCGAACCGGGGGATTTCGTTAAACTCCGGTTTACGCTAAGAGAGGACGTGTGGGCAGGTGACGTGATGTGTCGTCGGTTGCCACGGCAAGCTTCAAGACTCACTGCACAATGATTGGTCCTCAGCCCTCTTCGGAGGGCTTTTCTTTTGGCGGTTGCGCGCCACCTTGTGCGCGGACAAAGACATGATATAGAGCCCCAACCTTGGCAGGGCGCGCCAGCTCTTGAAGGTGGCGGGCGTGGTGGAACTGGTAGACACGCTTGGTTTAGGTCCAAGTGCCTAACAGCTTGGGGGTTCGAGTCCCTCCGCCCGCACCACGTCACCCGACGCTTGACGGCGCGAACCGCTTACATCTCAACTTCAGGCAATCAAGCGGCGAGTTTCGCCTGAGCATCAGGAAGCGACAATGGATATCAACGAGACCCTCTCCGACGGCCTCAAGCGCGAATTGAAGGTTACCGTTCCGGCCGGCGAATTGAACGATCGGCTGGCTGCGCGCCTGGATCAGCTGCGGGGACAGGTCCGCCTCAAGGGCTTCCGCCCTGGCAAAGTCCCGACCGAGCATCTGCGCCGGCTCTATGGCAAGGCCGCGATGGCGGAAATCGTCGAGAACATCGTTGCCGAGACGACACGTACGGCCATCAACGAACGCGGTGAGAAGGCTGCCATGCAGCCGGAAATCGCCATGACCGATGATGAGGCGGAAGCCAACGAGATCTTGGCGGCCAATGCCGATCTGACCTTCACGGTGAATTACGAGGTTCTGCCCGAATTCGAGATCGCCGAGATCAAAGGCATCAAGATCGAGCGCCCGATCGCCGAAGTGCCGGATGAAGAGGTCGATGAGCGCCTGAACGCCATCGGCGAAGGAAGCCGCACCTACGAGGCGGTGAAGCGCAAGGCCAAGGACGGCGACCGCATCACGATCGGCTTCGTCGGCAAGATCGATGGCGAAGTCTTCGACGGCGGCAGCGACGACAACACCCAGATCGTCATCGGCTCCGGCCAGTTCATCCCGGGCTTCGAAGAGAAGCTGAAGGGCGTGAAGGAAGGCGACGAGAAGACGATCGAGGTCACCTTCCCGGAGGACTATCCCTCTGAGAAGCTTGCCGGAAAGCCGGCCACGTTCGATGTCACGGTCAAGGAAGTGGCCGCTCCGCAGGAGCTGAAGCTGGACGATGAGTTCGCGCAGAAGCTCGGTGTCGAATCGCTCGACAAGCTGAAGGAAGCCGTCCGCGCCCAGCTCGAAAGCGAATACGGTTCTGCTACCCGCCAGCGTGTGAAGCGTCAGCTCCTCGACGCGCTCGACGAGAAGCACGAATTCCCGCTTCCGGAAAAGCTGGTCGAGCAGGAGTTCGAGAACATCTGGCGGCAGGTGATGCACGATGTGGAGCATCACGGCCGTTCCTTCGAGGATGAAGGCACGACGGAAGAAGAAGCGCGGGCGGAGTACCGCACCATTGCCGAACGCCGTGTGCGTCTCGGTCTCGTCCTGTCGAAGATCGGCGAAGAGGCGAAGGTCGAGGTCGGCGAGGAAGAGCTGCAGCGCGCTCTCTACGAGCAGGTTCGCCGCTTCCCGGGTCAGGAACAGCAGGTGATCGAGCACTACCGCAACAATCCGGAAGCGGTGCAGGCGCTTCGCGCTCCGATTTTTGAGGAGAAGGTCGTCGACTACATGCTCGAGCTCGCTGACGTCACCGACAAGACGGTGTCACGTGAGGAGCTGCTTGCCGATGACGACGAAGATGACCACCATCATCACGACCACGATCACTGATAGGTGACCAAATGGGCGTGTGGCGCAGTCGACGCTGCGTCACCGCACCACGCAGGCCGCGCATCGCGCGGCCTTTTTTCCGCCAAGTCGGGCGTCATGTTTTACGGGGCTTTGGCAGATTGCTAAGAACCCCCTAAATTAGGACGAATCGTATCCCCGTGCCCGCGCCGCCGCGGGCAGAGCAAAGGCCTCCCATGAAAGATCCCGTTGAAACCTACATGAACCTCGTCCCCATGGTCGTGGAGCAGACCAACCGGGGTGAGCGCGCCTACGATATCTTCTCGCGCCTTCTGAAGGAGCGCATCATTTTCGTGACGGGCATGATCGAGGATCACATGGCGACCCTCGTCTGTGCCCAGCTCCTTTTCCTCGAGGCGGAGAACCCTAAAAAGGAGATCAGCCTCTACATCAATTCGCCGGGCGGTGTCGTGACCTCCGGCTTTGCGATGTACGACACGATGCAGTTCATCAAGCCGGCTGTGTCGACCTTGTGCATCGGGCAGGCTGCTTCGATGGGCTCGCTGCTTCTGTGCGCCGGTGAAAAGGATATGCGCTTTGCCGTTCCCAATGCCCGCATCATGGTGCACCAGCCCTCGGGCGGCTTCCAGGGGCAGGCCTCGGATATCGAGCGCCACGCCGAGGATATTATCAAAATGAAGCGCCGGCTGAACGAAATCTACGTCAAGCACACAGGTCAGAACTATGAGACGGTTGAGCGGACGCTCGATCGTGACTATTTCATGACGGCTGAGCAGGCGCAGGAGTTCGGATTGATCGATCGCGTGATCACGAGCCGGGCGATGACGGAGACCGAGGGGCAAGGTTGACGTTGCAAGCGTCACGCAGGCTAGAAGCTGTTAAGTTTATCTTGAAACCGTACAGCCAAAGATGTTCGATGAAAGGGGCGTGCTGCTTCGCGGCAGCGCCTCGTGCCAGGCGCCGGAATGGCGGGCTGGCCCACCGGAGAGGTGACCGATGAGCAAAATCAGCGGTAACAGCGGGGACAGTAAGAACACGCTCTACTGCTCCTTCTGTGGCAAGAGCCAACACGAGGTGCGGAAGCTCATCGCGGGACCGACCGTGTTTATCTGCGACGAGTGTGTCGAGCTGTGCATGGACATCATCCGGGAGGAGAACAAATCCTCGCTGGTGAAGTCCGGCGACGGCGTGCCTTCGCCGCAAGAGATTTACAACGTCCTCAACGACTACGTGATCGGCCAGACGGGTGCCAAGAAGGTGCTCTCTGTCGCTGTCCACAACCATTACAAGCGCCTCAACCATGCGGCGCGCAACAATGATGTGGAGTTGGCGAAATCCAACATCCTCCTGATCGGCCCGACGGGTTGCGGCAAGACGCTGCTTGCGCAGACCTTGGCCCGCATTCTCGATGTGCCGTTCACCATGGCGGATGCGACGACGCTGACCGAGGCCGGTTACGTCGGTGAGGATGTCGAGAACATTATCCTGAAGCTGCTTCAGGCCGCCGATTACAATGTGGAACGTGCCCAGCGCGGCATCGTCTATATCGACGAGGTCGACAAGATTTCCCGCAAGTCCGACAACCCTTCGATCACCCGCGACGTGTCGGGCGAGGGCGTCCAGCAGGCCTTGCTGAAAATCATGGAAGGGACGGTCGCTTCCGTGCCGCCGCAGGGCGGACGCAAGCACCCGCAGCAGGAATTCCTCCAGGTCGACACGACGAACATCCTGTTCGTGTGCGGCGGCGCGTTCGCCGGTCTCGATCGCATCATTTCTGACCGTGGCCGCAAGACCTCGATCGGCTTCTCCGCCACCGTCGCGTCGCCGGACGATCGCAAGATCGGCGAGCTTCTGAGCCAGGTGGAGCCGGAGGATCTTCTGAAATTCGGTCTCATTCCGGAATTCGTCGGGCGTATGCCGGTCGTGGCGACGCTTGAGGACCTCGACGAGCCGGCTCTCGTCTCCATCCTGACGGAGCCGAAGAATGCGCTGGTGAAGCAGTATCAGCGGCTCTTCGAGATGGAGAATGTCGAGCTGACATTCCATGAGGACGCGCTTGCGGCGATTGCCCGCAAGGCGATCGAGCGCAAGACGGGCGCTCGGGGCCTGCGTTCCATCATGGAAGCGATCCTTCTGGAGACGATGTTCGATCTTCCGGGCCTCGACGGGGTGGAGGAGGTCGTCATCTCCGGCGACGTGGTCAACGGCAGCGCACGTCCGCTCTACATTTACTCGGAACGTCATTCCGAGACGCAGAACGCCGGTCGCTCGGCCTAGGAAAGCGGTGAGGGGCCTCAGGTTGACAACCGGGCCTCTCCTATCCACCTAACCGGGTAACGCAACAAGCTCGCTTCGAATGGTCGCGCCAGGTGTGTGGCTTGTCATTTTGTCTGCGCCCAAAAGTGATCCCGTGAGCGAGTACTCTTTACACTGAGATTTCGTCGGATCGACCGGCGAACGCGAAGGAATCCTTATGACAGAACCCACTGGTTTCCTCGGATCTGCTGAAGGGAACGGGGTTTATCCCGTCCTTCCTCTTCGCGACATCGTTGTCTTCCCGCACATGATCGTGCCGCTCTTCGTCGGGCGGGAAAAGTCGATCAATGCCCTGGAAGAGGTGATGCGGGCAGATAAGATGATCCTGCTGGCCACCCAGAAAGACGCCAGCGACGAGGATCCGTCTCCCGAACGTATTTACGAGGTCGGCACGCTCGCCTCGGTTCTGCAGCTTTTGAAATTGCCCGACGGTACCGTGAAGGTGCTGGTCGAGGGGCGCAGCCGCGCGTCCATCAAGCGCTTCAGTGATCGCAAGGACATCTTCGAGGCCGAGGCCGAAGAGATTCCGGAGACGCTGGGCGACGAGGTGGAAGTCGAGGCGCTGTCGCGCTCCGTGGTCGCGGAGTTCGAGAACTACGTGAAGCTCAACAAGAAGGTGAGCCCGGAAGTTCTGACCGCCGTCGCCAACATCGAGGATTATGCCAAGCTCGCCGATACGGTGGCGTCGCATCTCGCCATTCGCATTCCGGAGAAGCAGGAAATCCTGGCTCTCACTTCTGCGACCGACCGCCTCGAAAAGGTGCTCGGCCTGATGGAGAGCGAGATCTCCGTCCTGCAGGTGGAGAAGCGCATCCGCTCGCGCGTCAAGCGCCAGATGGAGAAGACGCAGCGCGAGTACTACCTCAACGAGCAGATGAAGGCGATCCAGAAGGAGCTCGGCGATTCGGAAGACGGACGCGACGAGCTGCGCGAGCTGGAAGACCGCATCGGCAAGACAAAACTCTCCAAGGAGGCCCGCGAAAAGGCCGAGGCGGAGATGAAGAAGCTGCGCCAGATGAGCCCGATGTCCGCCGAGGCGACCGTCGTGCGCAATTATCTGGATTGGCTGCTCAGCATTCCGTGGGGCAAGCGCACCAGGGTCAAGAACGATCTCGGTCATGCCGAGGCCGTGCTCGAGACCGATCATTACGGTCTTGAGAAGGTCAAGGAGCGGATCGTCGAGTACCTTGCCGTGCAGAGCCGCGCCAACAAGCTGAAGGGGCCGATTCTGTGCCTCGTCGGACCTCCCGGCGTCGGCAAGACGTCGCTCGGCAAGTCGATCGCAAAAGCGACCGGCCGCAATTTCGTGCGGATGTCGCTGGGCGGCGTTCGTGACGAAGCGGAAATCCGCGGCCACAGGCGCACCTATATCGGCTCGATGCCCGGCAAGGTGATCCAGTCGATGCGCAAGGCGAAGAAGTCCAACCCGCTCTTCCTGCTCGACGAGATCGACAAGATGGGCATGGATTTCCGTGGCGATCCGTCGTCGGCGCTGCTCGAGGTGCTCGATCCTGAGCAGAACGCAACCTTCATGGACCACTATCTGGAGGTCGAGTACGACCTGTCGGACGTGATGTTCGTGACGACCGCGAATACGCTCAACATCCCGCCGGCCTTGATGGACCGGATGGAGATCATTCGCATCGCCGGTTACACCGAGGATGAGAAGGTCGAGATCGCCCGGCGCCATCTCTTGCCGAAATCGGAAAAGGATCACGGCCTCAGGAAGGGCGAGTTCTCGATCGACGATGAGGCTCTGCGGACGGTGATTCGTCGCTATACGCGGGAAGCTGGCGTCAGAAATCTCGAGCGCGAGCTCGCCACGCTCGCCCGCAAGGCGGTGAAGAAGCTTCTGACGAGCGACGAAAAGAAGGTCGCGATCACCTCAGACAATCTCGCCGATTATCTGGGTGTGGCCCGGTACCGATTCGGTGAAGCCGAAAGGGAGGACATGACCGGTGTCGTCACCGGTCTTGCCTGGACCGAAGTCGGCGGCGATCTCCTCACGATCGAGGGTGTCATGATGCCCGGCAAGGGCAAGATGACCGTCACCGGCAACCTTCGCGATGTGATGAAGGAATCGATTTCCGCAGCGGCGTCCTATGTGCGCTCGCGGGCCGTCGATTTCGGCATCGAGCCGCCATTGTTCGATCGGCGCGATATCCACGTGCATGTGCCCGAGGGTGCGACGCCGAAGGATGGACCGTCGGCCGGTATCGCGATGGTGACGGCGATCGTTTCGGTGATGACGGGCATTCCGGTCCGTCGCGATGTGGCCATGACCGGCGAGATCACCTTGCGTGGCCGTGTTCTGCCGATCGGCGGGCTGAAGGAAAAGCTCCTGGCGGCTCTGCGTGGCGGCATCAAGACCGTGCTCATCCCGGAAGACAATGCCAAGGATTTGGCGGAGATTCCGGACAACGTGAAGAGCGGCCTTGAGATCATTCCGGTTGCCCGCATGGACGATGTCCTGCGGCACGCATTGGTCCGGGAGCCGGAGCCGATCGTGTGGAGCGAAGTGGAAAGCGAACCAAAACGCTCTGACGTCGCCGATGATGACAACGCAGCAACGATGATTGCGCACTGAGTGCGCTTGAACTTCAGGCGGCCCGGAACCTTCCGGGCCGTTTTGTCGTTCAAAGTTGCGGAAATGCCCAGTTTTCTTGAAGATTTTGCAGATTTTCCGGGCTCTGGCGCTTGCCCCAGGCGTTAATGTGACGCAGAGAATCGCCATCTCGACAAAGGGAGAATGAGAATGAACAAGGGTGAATTGGCCGCTGCGGTGGCAGAGAAGACGGATCTGTCCAAGGCTCAGGCGACGGACGCTGTGGAAGCCGTTTTCGGCTGCATCACGGATGCCCTTAAGAAGGGCGAAGAGGTGCGCGTGCTTGGTTTCGGCAATTTCGCCATCTCGGAACGCGCCGCCAGCACGGGCCGCAATCCGCAGACCGGCGAAAAGATCGAAATCAAGGCTTCCAAGCAGGCCAAGTTCAAGCCGGGCAAGGGTTTGAAGGACGCCGTCAATAGCTGACGGCCTCGCTGTTTTGTTGAAAGGCCGACTTCTTCGGCCTTTTCGATTCCGTCTTCGCGGAATCCATTCTCTTCCAACAGACTTGTCATGAGCGACCGCCCTTTATACAGGGGGGCGGCGGGCGGTTAGCTCAGTTGGTAGAGCATCTCGTTTACACCGAGAGGGTCGGCAGTTCGAGCCTGTCACCGCCCACCACAATTCCGGAGTCAGCTTGCAACCAACGGCTTGCTGGCGCCGGCTTCAGAAAGCTTCACCAATCGTTCGGTGTTCGCTTGACACAGACGGCGCAGTCACCTATCTCGCCGTCTCGCTGAGGGCCAAACCACTGGCCCGACGCCACCCGCGGGGGTGTAGCTCAGTTGGTTAGAGTGCCGGCCTGTCACGCCGGAGGTCGCGGGTTCGAGCCCCGTCACTCCCGCCATTTTTTCTCAGACCCAACCAACGTCTGAGAGATCCGCCGGAGAGAGAACATCTCTCTCCCCCGAAGGCGGAATTCTCCAAACCTCTTCTTCTCGATTGATCGGCCCATAGCGTTCGGATTGATGTCCAGGCGCCATCTCTGATGCCGTCGATTTGCGCGTGCCCGGCGGCCAGGGCGCACGGCACGTCGCCGATTCGGTTCGGCGGCTGGCGCCGAGAATCGAATCGCGAAAACTGGATTGCGAATTGCGAGACTGCATTGTTGTGCCTGTTCCGCCCGGTCCTGCACCCCGCCGACCTGCTTTACGCCTTCACCCGGCCCTGCAGGCCGCCAGGAGCGCGCAGGGCGCCGATCTCAATCTCGCGCGGGAAAAATGATGGCGCTGCCCCGCGAGCGCGTCTGTGACGCTCTGTGGGCTCCTCAGCTCGCGTCCCCCAATCGAGCGGTACCATCGCAGTCGGACCTTGCGCGCCCGGGGCTGCCGTCGTGGCACGATCGTGATGAGGTTCGGCCGGAGGCGAATTGCCGGCGGCGCCGCTCCGCGACATGCGTGACGAATGGCGGGACTGGAGGGGGGCTTGTAGGTCCCGGCGCCTCGGAATGGCGTCCTACGAAGCCCGATCTTATCGGCGCTCGCAGGAAGGTTCCGGAAATTAGAACGTGCCTAGACAAAGCCGATAAAAAATTATTAAAAATAATAATTATATATTGCGTCTGAGGGGAACAAGCATGGCGACCAGCATTCAGCAGGACATTACTTTCGTGATCGATACCACCGGAAGCATGTGGGAGGAAATCGACACGGTAAAAGAAAGCGTCACGTCTGTTATCGACGCGATTTTTGGCTCTGGTACAACTGATGCGCGCGTTGCGTTGGTCGCTTACAACGACCCGGATACTGAGGTTGTTCTGAATTTCACCAACGATACGAGCATTTCTGCGAGGGAGACGGCGGCACGTGAGGCGATTGAGAGCCTCTACGCATCCGGCGGGGGCGACCTCCCGGAACTCGTCAACGCAGGTCTTCTCCATGCGCTCGACGGCGATATTGGCGCCTGGCGCCCGGAAGCTGAAGCGCGGCGCATCATTCTGTTCGGCGACGCGCCTCCCAAAGACACCGACCTTCATGACGAAGTGGTGTCACTCGCCAACGGTCAGGATGTGCAGATCTACGGCGTCATCATCGGCGTTTCCGGCTCTGGCATCGACAGTGGCACCAAAGAGGCCTTCCAGGACCTGGCATCCGCGACCGGAGGGGGCGTGATTGAAGCGGAAACCACCGAGGACGTCGTTGATTCGCTTCTCTCGGTGATCCTGACCGGGACCGAACCTATCACCGGCACTTCTGGGGATGATGCGCTGAACGGCGGTATCGGCTTTGATACTCTGATCGGCGGAGGCGGAGCCGACACGATCTCCGGGGCTGGCGGAAGCGATCAGATTTTCGGCGGACCAGGCGACGACGTGGAGTTCGGCGGGTCCGGCAATGATGTGATGTTCGGAGGCGGAGAAGCCGACAAGATTTGGAGCGGTGATGGGTCCGACCAGGCCTATGGCGCCGCCGGCAACGATGTCATCGGCGGTGGCAAGGGCGACGACATCCTGGGCGGCGGAACTGGCGCGGATTCCCTTTACGGCGGCGATGGCGACGACACGGTCTACGGCGGCTCTGACGCCTCTCGCGATGTGATCTACGGCGGGAGTGGCTCAGATGTGGCCTATATCGGAGCGGGTCACGACGTTCTGGTCGGCGGCGCGGACGACGACATTCTCGGCGCAGGCTCAGGCAATGACGAGGTTGCGGGCGGGGCCGGTGCGGATACGATCTACGGCGCTGCGGGCGATGATACGATTTTTGGTGGTGAGGACGACGACGTCATCTACGGTGGCTCGGGCAATGACGAGATCTACCTGGGATCCGATTCGTACTCGTATGACGTCTATGCCGCCGGACCCAACAATGGTGATGACACCGTCTATGGGTTCGAGGACGGGCGTGACCACATCGATCTCTCCGAGACCTCGATCGGCAGTTCGGCTGAGCTCGATGCAGCTCTTTCGACCGACGCCTCCGGCAATGTCGTCATCGCCTTCGCCGAGGGCGGCAGCATCACGATCGACGGCATCAGTGCTGGAGAGTTCAGCAGCTCGGACGTTTATTTCTGACTTCGCCGGCCTGGCCGCCTGCGGCTGACACAGCCTTTCCCGCCCGCAGATCTTATGCGGGTGGGGAAGGGGGCCTGAGGCCGTTCCTGGGGTCTCCCCGTCATCTCCCGTTTTTGCCCCTCTCATAAGGCGCGCATCTTGCGACGCGCGAACCTTGCTGGAAGCCGCCAACGTCCCGTCCACAATGACCATGGGCGCCGGCAGGTCGCGCCATAAATTCCGGGTTGCGAGAGGGATGTCTGGAAGAGGTCGGGTGAGGGGTGGAGCCGAGGCGAGCATGTTCGGCGCAATTGCGGTTCCGCCTGGCGGGTGAGGCGGCGCTCATCTATCTCGGCGCGCCGCTCGCCATCCATTGGATGGTGATCAACTGGCACATGCCGGTCTTCGCGTTGCTGACAGCGACGCTGCCTGCGATTCTTCTGATTTTCGCGGCGGATCGCTCGTTCCGTTGGCAGGATGCGTTCCGGCTGCATTGGCAGACCGGCGTCCTTCGCCGGATCCTGATTCTGTTCGTCGGAGCAGCCGCCTTTTTGACGGCTGCCACCGCCTGGCTTTTGCCGGACGGACTTTTCGGGTTGCCGCGGATCCACCCGCAGCTCTGGCTTCTGATCCTCGCCCTCTATCCTCTCCTGTCGGCGCTGCCGCAGGAGCTCATCTATCGGGTGTGGTTCTTCCATCGCTATCGTGGCCTCTTCGGGCGCCACGAGACGGTCGCCGTCGCGGCGAATGCTGCGCTCTTTGCCTTCGCCCACATCATTTTCGGCAGCGCGGTTTCCGTTGCCGGGACCTTCCTGTTGGGGCTTCTCCTGGCCTGGCGCTATGCGCAAGTGCGCTCTTTCTGGCCAGTTTGGTTGGAACATGCCCTCTATGGTGACCTCGTCTTCACCATCGGCCTCGGCCGGTACTTTTATCTGAGTGCTGGTGGATGAGACAGGGTTGCGCAGGACGATGCTCCGGTCTAACTCACACAGCGGTGCGATTGGAAAATCCCCTCCGCCGCACCCGGATGAACCATTGACGCTCTGACTTGCGCCAATACATACCGTCTACCGGGGATGGCCCGGTCGTTATGATGAACGAGCTTCTTCTCAGCTATCTGCCCATCGTCATTTTCATTGCGCTTGCGCTGGTTATCGGCCTGGCGCTGCTGGTTTCTCCATTTATCGTTGCCCACAGTGCGCCGGATCCGGAGAAGCTGTCGGCATACGAATGCGGCTTCAACGCCTTCGATGACGCCCGTATGAAATTCGATGTGCGGTTCTACCTGGTCGCCATCTTGTTCATCATCTTCGATCTCGAAGTGGCCTTTCTCTTCCCCTGGGCTGTGGCGTTCCACACCGTCGGTTGGTTCGGCTTCTGGTCGATGATGGTGTTTCTCGCCGTGCTTACGATTGGCTTCGTCTACGAATGGAAAAAGGGAGCTCTGGAATGGGATTGACCGACGCTCGCCCACGCATCGACGACCCGCATCCTCTTGGGCGCGAAGGCTCGTCGACGCTGCCGCGCCAGGGGGATCCCTTCTTCAGCGAGATCAACAATGAGCTCGCCGACAAGGGTTGGCTCGTCACCTCGACCGACGAGCTGATCAACTGGTCGCGCACGGGCTCATTGATGTGGATGACCTTCGGGCTCGCCTGTTGCGCCATCGAGATGATGCAGACGTCCGGCCCGCGCTATGACGTGGAGCGTTTCGGTTTTGCGCCGCGCGCCTCGCCGCGCCAGTCGGACGTGATGATCGTGGCAGGCACGCTGACCAACAAAATGGCCCCGGCGCTCAGGAAGGTTTACGACCAGATGCCTGAGCCGCGCTACGTCATCTCCATGGGCTCATGCGCCAATGGCGGCGGCTACTACCACTATTCCTATTCCGTGGTGCGGGGCTGCGACCGCGTCGTTCCGGTCGACATCTACGTGCCTGGTTGTCCGCCGACGGCGGAAGCGCTTCTGTACGGCGTGCTGCTTCTGCAGAAGAAGATTCGCCGCACTGGCACGATTGAGCGGTGACCGAGACCATGGCCGACACTGAAAGCCTGACGGATATCGCCTCTCACATTGCCGGACATCTCGGCGACCGCGTAGAAGATTCCGTCATCGCCTATGGCGAATTGACGATCACCGTCGACCCTGTCGACATCGTTCAGACCTTGCGCTTCCTGCGCGACGACGCGCGGCTGCAGTTCGTCTGTTTCATCGACGTCTGTGGCGTCGATTATCCTGCGCGCCGGCGCCGCTTCGACGTCGTCTATCATCTCTTGAGCCCACGCCAGAATGCGCGCATCCGCGTAAAAGTGCAGGCGGACGAGAATACGGCTGTACCGTCGGTCACCGAGGTGTTCCCGGGAGCGGATTGGTTTGAGCGCGAGGCTTACGACCTTTACGGCATTCTCTTCTCAGGCCATCCGGACCTTCGCCGCATCCTGACGGATTACGGCTTCCGGGGGCATCCGTTGCGCAAGGATTTTCCTCTGACGGGTTTCGTCGAGGTTCGCTACGACAACGAGCAGGCGCGCGTCGTCTACGAGCCGGTGAAGCTCCAACAGGAATTCCGGAGTTTCGATTTTCTATCCCCGTGGGAAGGGCCGGACTACGTTCTGCCCGGGGACGAGAAGGCGAGTTGAGCGAGGTGTCCCGCGCAGCAGCAGAGCGTGTCGCTGCCGGCGGTACGAGTTTTGCCCGCTGCTACAAGCGCATCCGAGCCGCCTCCAGCGCCGTGTCGACAACGGCAGAGCGGCGCGAAAGTGAAGCGCGCGCGCTTGGCGATCCTCTCGTCTCGAATCGCACCGGTGACAGCGTGCGGCCGAACGCCGGCGGCTCCATAAAGCCCGCGCCATTGCGCTGCCGGGTCATTCATCATCTCTCTTCAGGACCGACGTATCCTCATGCCCTCTGAAGCTGATCTCCGTAATTTCAACATCAACTTTGGACCGCAACATCCTGCTGCGCACGGTGTTTTGCGTCTTGTGCTGGAATTGGACGGCGAGGTCGTCAAGCGCGTCGATCCGCATATCGGCTTGCTGCATCGCGGCACCGAGAAGCTGATCGAATACAAGACCTATCTGCAGGCGGTGCCTTATTTCGATCGCCTCGATTACGTCGCGCCGATGAACCAGGAGCATGCGTTCGCGCTGGCTACGGAGCGCCTCCTGGGGCTGGAGGTTCCGAAGCGCGGTCAGATCATTCGTGTGCTCTATTCGGAGATCGGGCGCATTCTCTCCCATCTCTTGCACGTCGTGACGCATGCCCTTGACGTCGGGGCCCTGACGCCGCCGCTCTGGGGCTTTGAGGCGCGGGAAGTGCTGATGGGCTTCTATGAGCGGGCCTCGGGTGCGCGCATGCATGCGGCCTACTTCCGTCCGGGGGGCGTGCACCAGGATCTGCCGCCGCAGCTCATCGCCGATATCTACAATTACTGCGACCCGCTGTTGAAGGTTTGTGACGACCTTGAGGGGCTTCTCACCGAAAACCGCATTTTCAAGCAGCGCTGTGTCGACATCGGCGTCGTGACGCTCGACGAGGCCTGGCGGCGCGGCTTCTCGGGTGTCGTGCTGAGGAGCGCCGGTGTCGCGTGGGATCTGCGGAAATCTCAGCCTTACGACGGCTACGAGGAATATGATTTCGATATTCCCGTCGGTAAGAACGGCGACGTCTACGACCGGTACATCATCCACATGGACGAGATGCGTCAGGCCGTTCGCATCATGAAGCAATGTTGCGAGAAGCTGAATTCGCCCGAAGGTGCCGGCCCGGTGTCGGCCCAGGACGGCAAGGTGGTGCCGCCGAAGCGCGGACAGATGAAGCGTTCGATGGAAGCGCTCATCCATCACTTCAAGCTCTATACCGAGGGCTACCATGTACCGGCTGGCGAGGTTTACGCGCCGGTCGAGGCTCCAAAGGGTGAGTTCGGGGTCTACCTCGTCTCCGACGGCTCCAACAAACCTTACCGCTGCAAAATTCGAGCGCCGGGCTTCGTGCATCTGGCCGGCCTCGATTCGATTTCGCGAGGCCATATGCTTGCCGATATGTCGTCCGTGCTCGGCTCCATCGATGTCGTTTTTGGAGAGGTGGATCGCTGATGGCCGTTCGTCGTCTCGCTGAACAGCAGCCCGATTCCTTTGCGTTCACGCCCGAGAATACGTCTTGGGCGGAGAAGGAGATCGCCAAATATCCCGAAGGTCGGCAGGCTTCTGCCGTCATTTCGCTCCTCTGGCGCGCCCAGGAGCAGGAGGGGTGGGTGACGAAGCCGGCGATCGAGACGATCGCCCATATGCTTGCCATGCCGGAAATCCGCGTGTTGGAGGTCGCGACTTTCTACACGATGTTCCATCTCGCTCCCGTCGGCACCAAGGCGCATGTGCAGGTCTGCGGAACGACGCCGTGCATGTTGCGCGGCTCGGACGAGCTGAAGAAGGTGTGCCAGCGGCGGATCGCCGAGCACCCGCACGAAGTGTCCGCTGACGGCGCGTTTTCGTGGGAGGAGGTGGAATGCCTCGGTGCCTGCGTGAATGCACCGATGGTGCAGATTTTCTCCGATACCTACGAGGATCTGACGCCGGAGAGTTTTGAGGCGATTCTGGATGATTTCGCTGCCGGTCGCACACCACGTCCAGGCACCCAGGTCGATCGCCAGCATTCGGCGCCACAATCTGGCCTGACGAGCCTCACGGAAATCGATGGCGGTTCGGAGCAGGTTTTGCGCGAGCCGCCGCGCGGTGCTCCGGCTGACGGCAAGGCCCGCGAGCGGGTCGAGGGTCGCAACGGCGCATCCGTCGCTGCTGGGAAGCCGAACCCCGCCAACGAGGATCTTGCCGGAGGCGTTCCGGAAGAGCCGCAGCAGGCGGTCGGCCGTAACGAAGCCGCCGCCACGCCCAGTGGCAAGCAGGAACTTGCCGGTCGGCCGACGGGCTCTGGCCGTCCCGACGAAGAGGCAGCACGTTCCGAGCCCACGGATACGGGGTCGGAAAATCTTGGCGCGGAGCCCCATAAAGAGACCACCCAAGAGCAGGCCGAAAAAGGCGCAGGCCGGGAGCCAAACAAGGCTTCCCGCGACGCCTCAGGCGGGACGGACAAAAGTTGATGCGACCGAATGCGCCTTGCCCGATAGCCTCCGGGCTTCCTTGCTGCTGTGTCGGGATGAAGAGGAAATCCGATGCTCGCCGATAAAGACCGCATCTTCACGAACCTCTACGGCCTTTATGCCCCTGGTCTGAAGGCAGCCCAGAAGCGCGGCCAATGGGACGGGACGAAAGACCTGATCACCAAAGGCCGTGACTGGATCATCGACGAGATGAAGAAGTCGGGTCTGCGCGGCCGTGGCGGTGCCGGCTTCCCGACGGGTCTCAAATGGTCGTTCATGCCGAAGGAATCGGATGGACGTCCGCATTATCTCGTCGTCAATGCCGACGAATCGGAGCCCGGCACCTGCAAGGATCGTGAGATTATGCGTCACGATCCCCACACGCTGATCGAGGGATGTCTGATCGCCTCGTTCGCGATGAGCGCCCACACCTGTTACGTCTACGTGCGCGGCGAATATATCCGCGAGCGCGAGGCTCTGCAGCGCGCGATCGACGAGGCCTATGACGCGGGCCTCATCGGCAAGGACAATTCCTGCGGCTGGGATTTCGACATTTTCATCGCCCATGGCGCCGGCGCCTATATCTGCGGCGAAGAGACGGCGCTTCTGGAGAGCCTGGAAGGCAAGAAGGGCCAGCCGCGCCTGAAGCCGCCATTTCCGGCAAATGTGGGCCTGTATGGCTGCCCGACCACCGTCAACAACGTCGAATCGATCGCGGTTGCGCCGACGATTCTGCGGCGCGGCGGTGCGTGGTTTGCCGGCATCGGCAAGGAAAACAACACCGGTACAAAACTCTTCTGCGTGTCTGGCCACGTCAATCAGCCGTGCACTGTGGAAGAGGCGATGTCGGTGCCGTTCCGCGAGCTGATCGAACGGCATTGTGGCGGCATTCGTGGCGGCTGGGACAATCTTCTCGCGGTCATCCCGGGTGGCTCGTCGGTCCCCTGCGTGCCGGCGGACCAGATCATCGATTGCCCGATGGATTTCGATTCGCTGCGCGCTCTGAAATCGGGCCTCGGCACCGCGGCCGTCATCGTCATGGATAAGTCGACAGACATTGTTCGGGCGATCGCGCGGATCGCCTATTTCTACAAGCACGAGAGCTGCGGCCAGTGCACGCCGTGCCGCGAAGGCACGGGCTGGATGTGGCGCGTGCTCGAACGCATGGCGCGCGGCGAGGCGGAAAAGCGCGAGATCGACATGCTTCTGGAAGTGACCTACCAGGTCGAAGGCCATACCATCTGCGCGCTCGGCGACGCGGCGGCGTGGCCGGTTCAGGGCCTGATTCGGCATTTCCGCCCCGAGATCGAAAAGCGCATCGACCAGTACGCGGCCAATCCGAAGACGGAGAACAGGGTCGTTCTGGAGGCGGCGGAGTAGATTTGTTTGAGGTTGCGGCAACGATGAGAGGGATGCGCATGCAGAAGGACGATCAGCGATTCGGCGGTCTGCCTGCTGTCGCCGCGTGCGTGACCCGCAAAACGCTTGTCGATCTGCAAAATCCCGGGACCGACGGGGTAAAAGAGGCCGACGCTATTGGCGTCTCGCTTGAAATCATTCTAAACGAGCCCGGCATCGTTCATTTCCAAAAGATGGCAGATCGGGACGGGGCGGAGATCGCCTGGAACAACGGACATATTGACCGCAAGCGCTACATGGGGTGCAGCCGCTCGCTGCCGCATGCAGCGCCTTTGATGGCCGCCGGTCGGTGAAACGGCGACAGGCGCAGGACGGATCATGGCAGATACGCGAACACTCATAGTCGACGGCACCGAAGTCGAGGTCCCCGTAACGTACACGCTTCTGCAGGCCTGCGAGGCGGCAGGTGCGGAGATCCCGCGCTTCTGTTTCCACGAGCGGCTCTCGATTGCAGGCAATTGCCGCATGTGCCTCGTGGAGCTGAAGGGGGCGCCGAAACCCGTCGCGTCCTGCGCTTACGCGGTGCGCGATTGCCGCCCTGGGCCCAACGGTGAGCCGCCGCAGGTGCTGACGAAGTCGCCTTTGACGAAAAAGGCGCGCGAAGGGGTGATGGAGTTTCTGCTCATCAATCATCCGCTCGATTGCCCGATTTGCGACCAGGGCGGCGAATGCGACCTGCAGGACCAGGCGATGGCCTACGGTGTCGACACCTCTCGCTTTGAGGAAAACAAGCGGGCGGTGGAGAACAAATACATCGGTCCGCTGGTGAAGACGATCATGACGCGCTGCATCCATTGCACGCGCTGCGTCCGCTTCACGACCGAAGTCGCCGGTGTCTCCGAACTCGGCGCCACCGGCCGCGGTGAGGACATGGAGATCACCACCTTCCTCGAGCGGGCCATGACCTCCGAGCTGCAGGGCAATGTCATCGACCTTTGCCCGGTCGGAGCCCTGACTTCGCGGCCTTACGCGTTCAAGGCGCGGCCGTGGGAGCTCAACAAGACCGAATCGATTGATGTCATGGACGCGCTTGGCTCTGCCATTCGCGTCGATTCGCGCAACACCGAAGTGATGCGCATCCTGCCGCGCACCAACGAGCTGGTGAACGAGGAATGGATCTCCGACAAAACCCGCTTCGTCTTCGACGGGCTTCGGACCCAGCGCCTCGATCGCCCTTATCTGCGTGAGAATGGCCGCTTGCGGGCCGCCACCTGGCAGGAGGCGTTCTCCGCCATTGCCGACAAGGTGAAGGCCGCCGCGCCGGAAAAACTCGGCGCCATTGCCGGCGATCTCGCCAACGTGGAAGAAATGTTTGCGCTGAAGGAGCTGATGTCCTCGCTCGGCTCCGCGAACATCGATTGCCGGGAACCGTATTCGCCGCTGCATCCGAAGAACGGGCGAGCGAGCTACGTCTTCGGCTCCACGATCGCGGGCATCGAAGACGCCGATGCGATCCTTTTGATCGGCACCAATCCGCGTGTCGAGGCGGCGGTTCTGAATTCGCGCATTCGCAAGGTCTGGCGCGCCGGACAGGCTGAGATCGGCCTGATCGGCGAGCCGGCGGATCTGACCTATTCCTACGCGCATCTGGGGGCCGGACCTTCCTCCCTCGATTCGCTCGTCGCCGGTGAGCTCGACTTCCTCGATGTTCTGAAAAAGGCCGAGCGGCCGATGATCATCGTCGGGCAGGGTGCTCTCAACCGCTCCGACGGTGCCGCCGTTTTCGCCCAGGCCGTGAAGCTTGCCGAGTCGATCGGGGCTCTTGGCGAGGAATGGAACGGCTTCAACGTTCTGCATACGGCGGCCGCGCGCGTCGGCGGCCTCGATCTCGGTTTCGTGCCGGGCGAGGGCGGTCTTGCAACGGCCGAGATGCTCGGGATGGAGGGGACGGCACCACTCGACGTGCTCTTCCTCTTGGGCGCCGACGAGTACAAGCTCGACACGATCCCCGACACCTTCAAAGTCTATATCGGCAGCCATGGCGATCGTGGCGCCCACGGTGCCGACGTCATTCTTCCGGGCGCGGCCTACACCGAGAAATCGGGCACGTACGTGAATACGGAAGGGCGGGCCCAGATGGCGAACCGTGCGATCTTCCCCCCGGGACAGGCGCGCGAGGATTGGTCGATCCTGAGGGCGCTCTCTGCCGTGCTCGGAAAGACGCTGCCCTTTGATTCTCTCATGGAGCTGCGCAATCGTCTTGCGGAGAGCGATCCGCGCTATCTGGCGCTCGACGAGATTGGCGATGTGGCCAAGGACGGCCTCAAGTCGCTCTCAGGCCGCGCCGGCGGAAAGCCGGGCAGCGAGCCGTTCGTCAGCTGCGTTCCGGACTTCTTCCTGACAAACCCGATCGCCCGTGCTTCGGCAGTGATGGCAGAATGTTCTGCGCTGCGGCTCGGCCCGCGCGCTGAAGCCGCGGAGTAGGCCCGATGGATACGTTCCTGCACAGCTACCTCATCCCGGGTGCCATCATCGTCGGGCAGAGCCTTCTGCTTCTGGTCGTCCTGCTCGTCGTCATCGCGTATCTGCTTTATGCGGACCGCAAGATCTGGGCGGCCGTGCAAATGCGGCGCGGTCCGAACGTCGTCGGGCCCTGGGGGCTTTTTCAGTCTTTCGCCGACTTGCTGAAGTTCGTTCTGAAGGAGCCGGTGGTTCCCGCGGCGTCCGACAAGACGATTTTCCTTCTGGCCCCGCTGATGTCGACGGTTCTGGCGCTCGCGGCCTGGGCGGTGATTCCGGTCGGCTCCGGATGGGTCATTTCCGACATCAATGTCGGCATTCTCTATGTCTTCGCCGTCTCCTCGCTCGAGGTTTATGGCGTGATCATGGGCGGCTGGGCGTCGAATTCGAAATACGCGTTCTTGGGATCACTGCGCTCCGCGGCTCAGATGGTGTCCTACGAGGTCTCGATCGGCTTCATCATCATTGCGGTGCTCTTGTGCGTCGGCTCACTCAATTTCTCGGACATTGTGTTGGCCCAGACCACGGGTCTCGGTACGATGCTGGGCCTTCCGAATTCGTTCCTCGACTGGCATTGGCTGCCCTTGTTCCCCGCGTTCGTGATGTTCTTCATCTCGGGTCTGGCGGAAACCAACAGGCCGCCGTTCGACCTGCCGGAAGGTGAGTCGGAGATCGTCGCCGGGTTCATGGTCGAATATTCCTCGACCCCGTACATGCTGTTCATGCTCGGGGAATATGTGGCGATCACCGTCATCTGCGCCTTGATGACGACGCTGTTCCTCGGCGGCTGGCTTCCGCCCTTCGACTTTGCGCCGTTCACCTGGATCCCCGGGGTCGTCTGGTTCACCTTAAAGCTGTGTTTCATCTTCTTCCTGGTTTCGATGGCGAAAGCGATCGTGCCGCGCTACCGCTATGACCAGTTGATGCGGCTTGGTTGGAAGGTGTTCTTGCCTCTGTCTCTCGCCTTCGTCGTGATCGTCGCGGTCGTGCTTCAGTTCACGGGCTGGGGCGGCGTTCCGGCGGCGGGGTGAGGCGTGATGGATCTCGCATTCATCGGCTTGGGCGTCGGGCTGGTCTTTGCCATTGCCGACTACATGTTGTTCGGCATGGTGCTTGAGCGCGCCAAAAGGCGCGGCGAGGGCGGTTTCGGCGTCACGGCGATCGATCTTGCCCGCAAGGCGCAGCTGGTTCTGTTTCCTGTTCTCGGATGGTTTTTGGGACCGCTGCTTTACAGAAATTTCGGAGGTGGATGATGGCGTCTCTGCGTCAGGCGGCCGGATCCTTGTTGTTGAAGGAATTCGTCTCCGCCACCATGCTGGCCATGCGCTACTTCGTGGCGCCGAAGGCCACACTGAACTACCCGCACGAGAAGGGGGCACTGTCGCCGCGCTTCCGTGGCGAGCACGCGTTGCGGCGTTATCCGAACGGTCAGGAACGGTGCATCGCCTGCAAGCTTTGCGAGGCGATCTGCCCGGCCCAGGCCATCACCATCGAGGCCGGTCCGCGGCGCAACGATGGCACCCGGCGCACCGTCCGCTACGACATCGACATGGTGAAATGCATCTATTGCGGCTTCTGTCAGGAAGCCTGCCCGGTGGATGCCATCGTGGAGGGGCCGAACTTCGAGTTTTCCACGGAGACGCGTGAAGAACTCTACTACGATAAGGAGAGACTCCTCGAGAACGGTGACCGCTGGGAGCGTGAAATCGCTCGCAACATCGCTCTCGACGCGCCTTATCGGTAAATTGAGCCTGGCCCCGCTGGACGCTCCGGCGGGGCTTCGTTAAAGACTTTCAGCACCCGAAGCCCGGACCCATGATCCTGCAGCCGATCTTTTTCTACCTCTTCTCCGCCGTGACGATTGCCGCGGCTTTGATGGTGATATCGTCGCGCAATCCTGTGCATTCGGTGCTCTTCCTGATCCTCGCCTTCTTCAACTCCGCCGGCCTTTTTGTGCTTCTCGGAGCCGAGTTCATCGCCATGATTCTGGTGGTGGTCTATGTGGGGGCGGTGGCCGTGCTCTTCCTCTTCGTCGTCATGATGCTCGACGTCGATTTCGTGGAGCTCCGGCAGGGCTTTCTGCAGTATCTGCCGATCGGCGCACTGATAGGAATCATCCTGCTCGTCGAACTGGTCGCGGTGCTTGGCGGCACCATCATCGCGCCTGAGGTTGCCCAGCAGGTGGCCCAGCCGATTCCGCCGCTTGCGGAGGCGAGCAACATCGCCGCGATCGGCGAGCTTCTCTACACGAAGTACATTTTCTTCTTCCAGACGGCCGGGCTCGTTCTGCTGGTTGCGATGATCGGGGCCATCGTGTTGACGCTTCGCCACAAGGAGGGCGTCAAGCGCCAGGATATCGGGGCTCAGGTGGGCCGCACGCGCGAAGCCGCCGTTGAGCTGGTAAAAGTCAAATCGGGGCAGGGGATATGATGATCGGTCTCGGCCAGTACCTCACGGTCGCCGCCGTGCTGTTCACGCTCGGCGTCTTTGGCATCTTCCTCAACCGCAAGAACGTGATCATCATCTTGATGTCGATCGAGCTCGTTCTCCTGGCGGTCAACATCAATCTCGTCGCGTTCTCCGCATTCCTTGGCGACCTCGTCGGCCAGATCTTCGCGCTTCTCGTCCTGACGGTCGCTGCAGCGGAGGCGGCGATCGGCCTCGCCATTCTCGTCGTCTTCTTCCGCAACCGCGGTTCGATCGCGGTCGAAGACATCAACATGATGAAGGGCTGAGCTTTGTATACGGCGATCGTTTTTCTGCCTCTGCTCGGCGCCATCCTCGCCGGCTTGATCACGATGGCAGGCGCGCAGGCGCGCCATCCCGTCGGCCAGACGTCTGAGCGCCGTTCGCTGCGTGACCGGCATGCCGAGGGCGATGATCATCATCACGCACCGGCCGCCGCCGGATCCCGCGCCGCGGAAATCATCACCTGCGCGCTGCTGATCCTGTCGGCGATCCTCTCCTGGGTCGGCTTCTTCGATGTCGCGATGGGGGAGCGTCAGGGTTTTACCGTGCCGGTGATGACCTGGGTGCAGTCGGGTGGGATGTCGGCCGATTGGATGCTGCGGATCGATTCCTTGACCGCGGTGATGCTGGTCGTGGTCACGACGGTCTCGGCCGTCGTTCACGTCTATTCGATCGGCTACATGGCGCATGACGCACATCGTCCGCGGTTCTTCGCCTATCTCTCTTTCTTCACCTTCTCGATGCTCGCGCTGGTGACGGCGGACAATCTTCTGCAGATGTTCTTCGGCTGGGAAGGTGTCGGTCTCGCCTCATATCTCCTGATCGGCTTCTGGTATCAGCGGCCGTCGGCCAATGCGGCGTCGATCAAGGCGTTCGTGGTCAACCGTGTCGGCGATTTCGGCTTCATGCTCGGCATCTTTGGCCTCTTCGTTCTCTTCGGCTCGATCAATTTCGACACGATCTTCGCCAATGCTGAGGCTCTCGCGGCCGACCAGGGCGCGACGCTGAACATGTTCGGAACCGTTTGGAGCGGCGAGACGGCGCTCACGGTCGTCTGCCTGCTGCTTTTCATGGGCGCGATGGGCAAGTCCGCTCAGGTGCCGCTGCACACATGGCTGCCGGACGCCATGGAAGGCCCGACGCCTGTTTCCGCGCTTATTCACGCGGCCACGATGGTGACCGCGGGCGTCTTCATGGTCGCGCGTCTTTCGCCGATCTTCGAGTTTTCGATCAGCGCCCTGACGGTGGTGACCTTCATCGGTGCCGTGACGGCCTTTTTCGCAGCAACCGTCGGTCTCGTGCAGAACGACATCAAGCGTGTGATCGCGTATTCGACCTGCTCGCAGCTCGGATACATGTTCGTCGCGCTTGGCGTTGGGGCCTATCCGATCGCGATTTTCCACCTCTTCACCCACGCCTTCTTCAAGGCGCTGCTCTTCCTGGGGGCCGGGTCGGTCATCCATTCCGTCTCCGACGAACAGGATATGCGCAAGATGGGCGGCCTATGGCGGAAGATCCCGGTCACCTACGTCATGATGCTGGTCGGCACGCTCGCGCTCACCGGTTTTCCGATGACGGCCGGATATTTCTCCAAGGACGCCATCATCGAAGCCTCGTTCATGGGCCATAACGGGATGGCGGGCTTTGCCTTCGTCCTCCTGACGGTGGCTGCCGCCTTCACGTCGTTCTATTCCTGGCGGCTCATCTTCATGACCTTCCATGGCCGCCCGCGCGCTTCCACCGAGGTGATGAACCACGTGCATGAGAGCTCGGCTGTCATGCTGGTTCCTCTCTTCGTGCTCGCGGCTGGCGCGCTGTTCGGGGGCATCCTGTGCAGCACCGCCTTCATCGATCCGGAGCAGTCGGCAGAATTCTGGAAGGGCGCGCTCTACACGGCTCAGGACAACCACATCATCGAAGAGATCCACCATGTTCCGGGTTGGGTGAAGCTGGCCCCGTTCGTGGCCATGGTTGGGGGCTTCCTCGTCGCGCTCTTCTTCTACATCGTGCGTCCGGAGACGCCGAAGACGCTGGCGCGGCAGATGGGCAGCCTCTACCGTTTCCTTCTCAACAAGTGGTATTTCGACGAACTCTACAATGCGATGTTCGTGCGTCCGGCATTCGCCGTCGGCCGCTTCCTGTGGCATCGCGGCGATGAGGGGACGATCGACAGGCTGGGGCCTGACGGGATCTCAGCGCGTGTCGTGGACATCACCGGGCGCGTTGTCCGGCTCCAATCCGGCTATCTCTATCACTATGCCTTCGTCATGCTGATCGGTGTCGCTTTGCTCGTCACCTGGATGATGTTTGCAGGATGACGGTGCGAAAATGCTGAACTGGCCCATCCTTTCGACGATAACGTTCCTGCCGCTGGTCGGCGCCGGGATCATTTTCTTCTTCATTCACGGTGATGAAGAGGTGCATCGGCGCAATATGCGCCATGTGGCTCTCGGCGTGACCGTCGTCACCTTCCTTGTCTCGCTGCTTCTGTGGATCGGTTTCGATCCACAGAACCCGGGCTTCCAATTCGTCGAAAATGCGGATTGGCTCGGCGGCTTCATGAGCTACCGGATGGGCGTCGACGGCATCTCGATGCTGTTCGTCATCCTGACGACGTTTTTGATGCCGCTCTGCATCCTGGCGAGCTGGGAATCCGTGCAGAGCCGCGTCAAGGAATACATGATCGCGTTTCTCGTCCTCGAAACGCTGATGATCGGCGTCTTCTGCGCGCTCGATCTCGTGCTCTTCTATGTGTTCTTCGAGGGCGGCCTCATTCCGATGTTCCTGATCATCGGTGTCTGGGGTGGCCCGCGGCGCGTCTATTCCGCCTTCAAGTTCTTCCTCTACACGCTGCTCGGCTCGGTTTTGATGCTGCTGGCCTTGATGGCGATGTACTGGGATGCGGGCACGACCTCCATTCCGGAGCTCCTCAATCATCAGTTCCCGGAAAGCATGCAGTTCTGGCTGTGGCTGGCGTTCTTCGCCTCGTTCGCAGTGAAGATGCCGATGTGGCCGGTGCACACCTGGCTGCCGGATGCACATGTGGAGGCACCGACCGCCGGATCGGTCATCCTGGCCGGCATCCTTCTGAAAATGGGCGGCTACGGATTCCTGCGCTTCTCGCTGCCGATGTTTCCGCTGGCGAGCGCGGACTTCGCGCCTTTCGTTTATACGCTGTCCGTCATCGCCATCATCTACACCTCCCTCGTCGCTCTGGCGCAGGAGGACATGAAGAAGCTGATCGCCTATTCGTCCGTCGCGCATATGGGCTTCGTGACGATGGGCATCTTCACGGTGACGGCACAGGGCGTGCAGGGCGGCATCTTCCAGATGCTCTCGCACGGTCTCGTCTCGGGTGCGCTCTTCCTGTGCGTCGGCGTGATTTACGACCGCCTGCACACGCGCAAGATCGACGCCTATGGCGGTCTGGTGAACCGCATGCCTTGGTATGCCTTCGCCTTCCTTCTTTTCACCATGGCCAATATCGGTCTTCCCGGTACGTCGGGCTTCGTCGGCGAATTCCTCACCATGCTCGGTGCGTTCCGAGTGAACACCTGGGTCGCCCTGTTTGCGGCGTCAGGCGTGATCTTCTCGGCCTGCTATGCGCTGTGGCTTTATCGCCGCGTCGTGCTCGGCCAGCTGGAGAAGGAAAGCCTCAAGGCGATGCTCGATCTCTCCCGGCGCGAAAAGCTCATATTGGTGCCATTGATGTTGCTCGTTCTCTTCTTCGGCGTTTATCCGCAGCCGGTGATGACCGTCACCGCGGCTTCCGTCGACAATCTCGTGGCCCAGGTGGAGGCCGCCCGCGAGGGCGCCACATCCGCCGCAATGCTCGGCCGCTAGGAGGTCTCCGTGCCGGAAGTCATCATGATGCCGACCCTGACACCGCTTCTGGCGGAACTGGTTCTCGCTCTCGGAGCCTTGGGGCTCTTGATGTTTGGCGTGTTCGCCGGTGAGCGTTCCGCGCCGACCGTGACGGGCATTTCGATCGGGCTCCTGGGCCTTGCCGTGCTTCTCGTCTTGTTTGCGGGCGGCGACGGCACGACCTTCAACGGGGCCTACATTCAGGACAGCTTTGCCCGCTTCATGAAGGTCTTGACGCTGATCGCGTCCGGCTTCGCGATTGCCATGTCGGTTGGCTATGCGCGCCTCGCTGGCTTTCAGCGCTTCGAGTACCCGATCCTCATCGTGCTCGCCACGCTCGGCATGCTCCTGATGATCTCGGCCAACGACCTGATCAGCCTGTATCTGGGTCTCGAGCTGCAATCGCTGGCGATTTATGTGCTCGCCGCCATCCATCGCGATTCCATTCGCTCGACGGAAGCCGGCCTCAAATATTTCGTCCTGGGTGCGCTGTCGTCCGGCATGCTCCTCTACGGCTCGTCGCTCGTTTACGGCTTTACCGGCCATACGAATTTCATCGAGATCGCCAACGTCCTCGCCGACGGGCGCTCGACGGGCCTCGTGATCGGCCTCGTCTTCGTCATGGCCGGCCTTGCTTTCAAGATTTCCGCAGTGCCGTTCCATATGTGGACGCCGGATGTCTATGAAGGCGCGCCCACGCCGGTTACCGCGTTCCTGGCGGCCGCTCCGAAGCTTGCCGCGATGGCCCTCACGATCCGCGTCGTGACGGAAGCGTTCGCTCCCATCTCGATGGACTGGCAGCAGATCGTCGCCTTCATCTCGATCGCCTCAATGGCGCTCGGCGCGTTCGCCGCGATCGGCCAGCGCAACATCAAAAGGCTGATGGCCTATTCGTCGATCGGCCATATGGGCTACGCGCTTGTGGGGCTGGCTGCAGGCAGCGAGCTCGGCGTGCGGTCGGTGATCATCTATCTCGTCATCTACGTTCCGATGACGCTCGGCGCCTTCGCCTGTATTCTGGCGATGCGTCGCCAGGAGCACATGGTGGAGGATATCGATTCTTTGGCGGGGCTTTCGCGTACCCAGCCAATGACGGCCGTCATGCTGGGGGCGATTATGTTCTCGCTCGCAGGCATCCCGCCGCTCGCTGGCTTCTTCGCCAAATACTACGTCTTCCTCGCAGCGATCGAGGCCAATCTCTATTGGCTGGCGGTCATCGGCGTCGTGACGAGCGTCGTCGGTGCCTTCTACTATCTCAGGATCGTCAAACTCATTTACTTTGACGAAGCGGAAGCGAGCTTCGAGCGCATGCCTGGCGAGTTGAAGGCGGTCTTGGTCCTTTCGGGCGTCTTCGTGCTTGGGTTTCTGGTGTTTGCCTCCCCGATCATCAACGCGGCCGGCACTGCGGCCGCAAGCCTCTTTTAGGGATGGGTTTCACCCTAGGCGCCAAGGCTCGTGCCGCAGGCTTCAGGCTTCTGGCGCTTCCCTCCGTCGGGTCCACCAACTCGGAGGCCATGCGGCTCGCGCGCGAAGGCGATGCGGGTCGCCTGTGGGTGGCAACGACACACCAGACGGCCGGGCACGGACGGCGTGGGCGCGCGTGGTCTACGGAGCCGGGCAATCTCGCCGCGAGCCTGCTTCTCATGGTGCCGCGAGGTGTGAATGCGGCCAATCTGGGCTTCGTGGCGGGTCTTGCGCTTCACGACGCACTTGGCGCCTGCGCTCCGGCTCTCAAGCTCAACGTCGGTCTCGACGGAACGACGGATGGCAAGAACAACCGGCTGACTCTCAAATGGCCGAACGATGCGCTCATCGACGGTGGTAAGGTTTCGGGTATCCTGCTCGAAGCGTCGAATGTGGGCGACGGGTTGATGGCTGTGGTCATCGGGATTGGCGTCAACGTCGTTCGGACGCCGCCGGATCTGCCTTATGCTGCAACTTCGCTCGTTGACCTCGGCGTTGAGGGGATCTGTGCGGAAGACGTGTTCGCGCGACTTGCCGATGCCTGGGTGGATCAGGAGAATCTATGGGCCGGCGGCCGCGGCTTTGCGGCTGTCCGCGATGCCTGGCTGAAGCGGGCCTCGGGCCTGGGTGCCCCGGTCGCCGTCAAACTGGGTGAAGAGATTATCCGCGGGACCTTCGATTCAATCGACGATGAAGGGCGCCTACTCGTGCGGACAGCAAGCGGAGCGATGAGAGCGGTGACCGCGGGCGAAGTTCATTTCAGCGCCGCTGCGACCGTACGGATTTGATGATGGCTCATAAGAACAAAGAAAAAAGCGAAGGCCTCGTCTTCGTGCCCTTGGGTGGCGTCGGCGAGATCGGCATGAATCTCGCGCTTTACGGGATCGGTCCCGCGCGCCGGCGACGCTACATCGCCGTCGATATGGGCGTGGCTTTCGGCCACGACAATCTGCCCGGGGTCGATGCCGTCCTGCCGGATATCGCTTATCTGGAGGAACGGGCGGATCGCCTCGAGGGGATATTCATCACCCATGCGCACGAGGATCATTTCGGCGCGCTCTTCGATTTCTGGCCGAAGCTGAAGGCTCCGGTTTACATGACGCCGTTCGCGGCAGGCCTTCTGGCCGCCAAGCGGGCAGGCGAAATTGGCGCGCCCGATATCCCGGTGACGGTGGTCGAGCAGGGCGCCCGGGTCTCAGCCGGCCCGTTCGAGGTCGAGTACGTGCCGGTTTCCCACTCGATCCCAGAACCGAGCGCCCTGGTCATCCGCTCTGAGGCTGGCACCGTGGTCCATTCCGGCGATTGGAAAATAGATCCGACGCCGGGCCTCGGCAGGCCGATCGACGAGGTGCGCCTCGCCGAAATCGGTCGAGAGGGGGTGCGGGCGCTCGTCTGCGATTCGACCAACGCCGTGCGCGACGGCATCAGCCCGAGCGAAGCTGAGGTCGCTGCCGTTTTGAAGGAAATCATCGCCGGCGCCAGGCAGCGCGTTGCGGTCACCACCTTCGCCAGCAATGTCGCGCGGCTGAAGGCGGTCGCGGAGGCGGCCCTGGCGGCCGAGCGAGAGGTGGTCGTCGTTGGACGGTCGCTCGATCGCGCCATCAACGTGGCGCGCGAGCTCGGCTATCTCGACGGGCTTCCACCGTTCCACAATCAGGAGGCTTATGGCTACCTGCCGCGCGACAAGGTCGTTGCCTTGATGACGGGAAGCCAGGGTGAGCCGCGTGCGGCGCTGGCGCGCATCGCCGCCAACGATCATCCGGCCGTGGCGCTTTCGCCCGGCGATATGGTGATTTTCTCGTCCCGGACGATTCCCGGCAATGAGCGGGCGGTCAACGGCATCATCAATGGCCTGATCGATCTCGGCGCCGAGGTGATTACCGACAGGCTTGGCCTCGTGCACGTCTCCGGGCATCCGCGGCGCGACGAGCTGCGGCGCCTCTATGAGCTCCTGCGCCCGCAATTGCTGGTGCCCGTGCACGGCGAAGCTCTGCATCTCCACGAGCAGGCGAAGCTCGGGCGCGCTGCCGGCATCCCTGAAGTTCTGGAGGTGCGAAACGGCGACCTCGCGCGCCTTGCGCCGGGTCCGGGCGAGGTCATCTCCAAGGTCGGGGGAGGGCAGATGTTCCGCGACGGACGGCTTCTGTTGGCGCCCGAACAGAGCGGTGTCGTCGAACGGCGCCGCCTGTCGTTCGCAGGTGCCGTTTTCGTCTCCCTGGTCATGAGCGAGAAGGGCGAGCCGCTCGACGACCCCCAGGTCGCGCTGATCGGTCTGCCTTCATGCGACAGCGAGGGCGAGTTGCTGCAGGCCATCGTGGAGGACACGGTGGACGACACGCTCGATTCCCTGCCCAAGGCAAAGCGTCGCGACGAAGCAAGTGTCCAGGAATCGGTTCGACGCGCTATACGCAGCGAGATCGCGGCGATCTGGGGCAAAAAGCCTTCCGTCGCCGTTACCGTCAGTTACGTCTGAGGAATACCATGCTGGGTCGGCTCAATCATATTGCTATCGCCGTCAGTGATCTTGCCGCCGCTACGGCGCTTTATCGCGACACGCTCGGAGCGGAGGTGTCTGAGCCGCAGCCCTTGCCGGAGCACGGCGTGACCGTCGTCTTTGTGGTTTTGCCGAACACCAAGGTGGAGCTTCTGGAGCCGCTCGGCGAAAACTCGCCGATTGCTGCCTTCCTCGAGCGCAGTCCCGCCGGGGGCATCCACCACATTTGCTACGAAGTCTCCGACATTCTCGCGGCCCGTGACCGCCTGAAGGCTGAGGGAAAGCGTGTCCTGGGCGATGGCGAGCCGAAGATCGGAGCGCATGGCAAGCCGGTCCTTTTCCTTCACCCCAAAGACTTTAACGGCACGCTCGTGGAGATCGAGGAGGCCTAGGACGTGTCCTGGATCAGCGCCCTTGCCGTATATTTCGTGATCTGGTGGCTGGTGCTGTTCGCCGTCCTGCCGTTCGGGGTGCGTACCCAGGAGGAGGAGGGGGAGGTGACGCTTGGCACGGACCGTGCCGCGCCGGCAGTTCCGCGCATGTGGTGGAAGCTTCTGGCGACTTCTCTGGTCGCGGCCGTCCTTTTTGGCGTCGTCTATCTCGCCATCGCCGTCTTCGGGGTGACGTTGGAAGATCTCGTGGTCTGAGCGGAGCGCGAGCTGCGCCGAGGCGCGAGAATCGCCAATAAAAAAGGCAAGGCCTCAGCCTTGCCTACTCGTTTAGTTCTTTGTTCTGTGGCCGCTTCTCGTTCGACGCGGGAGCAGCTTGATTCCGTTTCCTTCCTAGACCGGCCGCCGTTTATGCGTTGTTTCACCGCATGAGGCAGAGATGACAGTAACGAAGTGACGCAGGCTTGTCACCTAGCTTCCACAAGAAATGCGTCTTTTTTGGTCGAAGGCTGCTCAAACATGGTGCAGCCGATTGTTGGCTTGGGAAACACCGGCTGCGCGCTTGCCAAGCCGCCCCCGATACGGTTTCAGTGCGCGCGCACAATCTGACCTATGGATCGCTTCAATGCGACTGTCCCGATATTTCCTGCCCATTCTCAAAGAAGACCCCAAGGAAGCGGAGATCGTCTCCCATCGCCTGATGCTCCGCGCGGGTATGATTCGCCAGCAATCTGCTGGAATTTATTCGTGGTTGCCGCTCGGCAAGCGCGTGCTCGATAAAGTGAGCGCCATTGTCCGGGAGGAGCAGAACCGCGCCGGTGCGCTCGAAATCCTGATGCCGACGATCCAGTCGGCGGATCTCTGGATCGAAAGCGGGCGCTACAACGATTATGGACAGGAGATGCTGCGGATCCGCGACCGTCATGATCGGTCGCTGCTCTATGGTCCGACGGCGGAAGAGATGGTCACCGACATCTTCCGCAGTCATGTGCGCTCCTACCGGGATCTGCCGCTCAATCTCTATCACCTGCAGTGGAAGTTCCGCGACGAGGTGCGGCCCCGCTTCGGCGTCATGCGCTCGCGGGAATTCCTGATGAAGGACGCGTATTCCTTCGATCTCGACTATGAGGGCGCCCGTGCGGCCTACAACCGAATGTTCGTCGCCTATCTGAGGACGTTTTCGCGCTTCGGCCTGCAGCCCATTCCGATGCGTGCGGAAACCGGACCGATCGGCGGCGACCTCAGCCACGAGTTTATTATTCTCGCCGACACCGGCGAAAGCGCTGTCTATTGCGACAAGGCGCTGTTGGATCTGCCGATTCCCGGTGAAGACACAGACTTCACCGCCGATCTGTCGCCGATTTTCGATGCTTGGACGGGGCCTTATGCGGCGACCGACGACATGCACGATCCAGCGGCCTTCGAGGCGGTGCCGGAAGAGCGGCGGGTTTCCGCACGCGGTATCGAAATCGGCCATATTTTCTACTTCGGCACCAAGTACTCAGAACCGATGAAGGCGATGGTGACGAATCAGGACGGGGAAATGGTGCCGGTGCATATGGGCTCCTATGGCATCGGCCCGTCGCGCGTGGTCGCCGCGATCATCGAGGCGAGCCACGACGATGCCGGCATCATCTGGCCGAAGAGCGTCGCACCGTTCGATCTTGGTCTCGTCAATCTGAAGCCGGGCGACGCAGCGACGGACGAAATCGCCGAGGGGCTGACCGTGCGCCTGGAGAAGGCCGGTCTTGAGGTCCTCTACGACGACGTCGATGCGCGCGCCGGGGCCAAATTCGCAACGATGGACTTGATCGGTCTGCCGACTCAGCTCGTCGTCGGCCCGCGCGGCGCCGCCTCGGGCGAGGTCGAGGTCAAGGATCGCGCCACCGGCGCCAAAGAGACATTGTCGCTCGATGAAGCGGTCAATCGCCTCGTGCACGAAAAGGCCTGAGCTTGGTGGAAAGAGCCGCAAAGGGGGAGGCCGAGGTCGCCGACGAATCGGCAGGCAAACGCCGCAGCACATCGAACGCTGCGACGCGGCCTTTCTCGGCGTATGAATGGATGCTGGCGCTGCGTTACCTTCGGCCGCGGCGCAAAGAAGCTTTCATCTCCGTCATTGCGGGTTTTTCCTTTCTCGGCATTTGCCTAGGCGTCGCGACGCTCGTGATCGTCATGGCCGTGATGAACGGCTTCCGTGCCGAGCTTCTCGACAAGATCCTCGGGATCAACGGCCATCTCATTCTGCAGCCGATCGATACGCCTTTGACCGACTACGATGCGGTCGCCAAGCGCATAACGGCGGTGCCAGGCGTGCGCGCGGCCATTCCGTTGGTGGAGGGTCAGGCGCTCGCCTCGGGCGCAACGAGTGGCGGCTCGGGTGTCCTGGTGCGGGGCATCCGAGGAGCCGACCTCGAAAAAGTCCCCGGCATTGCCGGCAACATTCAAGACGGCGGCGGGATTGCCGACTTCGACACGGCGGGTGGCGTGGCCGTCGGCAGCCGGCTTGCCCAGTCTCTCGGCCTCTTCGTGGGCGACAACATCACCCTGGTCAGTCCGCGCGGTGCCGTCACGCCCATGGGCGTCTCGCCACGCGTCAAAGCCTATCCGATCGTCGCGATCTTCGAGATCGGGATGTCGGAATACGATTCGACCTTCGTCTTCATGCCGCTCGAAGAGGCGCAGGCCTATTTCAACAAGGGTGAGGAAGTCGGGGCGATCGAGGTCTATCTCGACAATCCGGACGATGTCGAGGCGATGCGGGGCAAGGTCGAAGAGGCGGCCGGTCGGCCGATCTATTCGTCCGATTGGCGACAGCGCAACGTCACGTTCTTCTCCGCTCTCGAAGTCGAGCGCAACGTGATGTTCATCATCCTGACGCTGATCGTGCTCGTCGCGGCCCTCAACATCATCTCCGGTCTGATCATGCTGGTGAAGGACAAGGGGCACGACATCGCCATCCTGCGCACGATGGGGGCGACACGCGGGGCGATTTTGCGGGTCTTCTTCATCACGGGAGCAAGCATCGGTGTCGTTGGTACGCTCGTCGGCGTGGCGCTCGGTGCGCTCGTCTGCGCCAACATCGAAAGCCTGCGCGAATTCGTGACCTGGATCACGCGCACCGAAGTGTTCTCGCCTGAGCTTTATTATCTGAGCCGTCTGCCCGCCGATATGGACGTGGGAGAGACGATGTCGATCATGGTGATGGCGATCATTCTTTCCTTCCTCGCGACGCTCTATCCGGCCTGGCGCGCCGCCAAGCTCGATCCTGTTGAGGCATTGCGCTACGAATGAGCGACACGGCAGACATCCCCGCGCTCAGCCTTGAGAAGGTCGTGCGCGTCTATCAGAGCGGCAGCGGAGACCTCCCGATCCTGCAAGGGGCGGATCTCACCCTTTTTCCGGGTGAGCTCGTGGCGCTCGTCGCCCCCTCGGGCGCCGGCAAGTCGACGCTTCTGCATATGGCCGGACTTCTCGAAAAGCCGGATGACGGGCAGGTCTGGGTGGCCGGGGAGGCGACGGTTGGCCTCGATGACGGCGAGCGCACGGCTTTGCGACGGCGCACCATCGGCTTTGTCTACCAGTTCCACCATCTTCTGCCGGAATTCTCCGCGCTCGAGAACTGCGTCATCCCGCAAATGATCGCGGGCCTGTCCCGTCAGGAAGCGATGGAACGGGCGCGCCAGCTGCTTGCCTATTTGCGCGTCGATCATCGCGCGGATCATCGACCTGCCGAGCTTTCCGGCGGCGAACAGCAGCGCGTGGCGATCGCCCGGGCCTTCGCCAATGCGCCGCGCCTCCTTCTCGCCGACGAACCGACCGGCAATCTCGATCCGAAGACGTCGGACCATGTCTTTGATGCCTTGACCCGGCTCGTGCGTGAGACGCGGCTCGCCGGGCTGGTTGCGACCCACAATCTCGCTCTGGCAAAGCGCATGGATCGCACCGTCACGCTGAGAGACGGCAAGATCGTGCCTTACGAGGGCGCCTGAGGCGGCCGGCCATCGCAAGGCGCATGGCTGAACGACGTCGTGCCGTTTCGGCAGCACGCCCTGCCGACGAGTTCAAATCCAAACGACTCTCTCCGAACATCGCCGATCGAGCGCGCATGCCACTGGGCTTTTGCGCCCATGGCGTGTCGGCAGCCTGCACACGCTCTCCGCGGCCGGCTCCTATCACAATAGGCGCCGTACATCTGTGCGTTCAGTCCAAACGTGGGCCTGAGGGGCCGCGACGCCTCCGCTGACGGGCGTCCTCGCCAGAGCCCTGCCTTTTCATCTGCGGAAGTCCTGCGGCTGCGCGCCTTCCGAAAGAGCAGAAGCGCACGCTGTGAAAAGCCCAACAGGCACCGGGGTTGACAGAAATCAAGAAACAGAACATGTTGAGAACAAAGAGGGAGTATACGATGAATATGTTCGCTTCTGAGCTTCTGTCTTTCGCTGCGACCGTGGTGCTGACAGCCTCTTTATACGTCCTGAGCCTTGGGTTGTTCGCGCCCCTTTGAGGCCTTTTCCGCGCGAACGGCGGCACCGGTTCGTCGGCTGCGATTCCGCAGGGACGTGCGGTTGCTGGTGAGCAACCGGTGGCTCCTTGGCCGGTCTCATGATGTTGGTCTCGGGTTGGGTGCGGGACGGCCGAGCGAGACGTGATGGCCGCGTCGACCAGGGGCAATCAATCCGCGGTGCCGGATTTTCGCTGCGATACAGGGAGATCACCTGACGGCTCTGTGTCCGGAATGGCGTTCGGCGCCGTGAAGGTGAAGAGCAGGAATTGTGTGACCTGGCCAAGCGGGTTGAAATTGTCGTCTGAGGCAAGGACGAGCGAAGGCTGGCCGTCGATCATCGGGCCAAAGCTCGCGGCCTCGATGTTGTCGAGATCGAGGCCGAAGGTTCCTTCATCGAGGACGAGCCAGGGCGTCTTTCGCACCGCGCGGACATCGCGATCCGCAATGCTTTCGAGACCAGAAATGTCGTCCGCATCGTCGAGGTCGACGCCATAGAGGGCGATGTGGTTGCCGACGCCTGCCGCATAAGAGCGTTCGATGACGAGGAGACGACCGTCGGCGAGCGCGAGAGCTTCTGAAACGCCATTGTCGGCGCCGCCGAGCGGAAATGCGGGGGCGCGAAAAATGGGATCGGTTTCGTAGACGTATTCGGCCGCTACGTTGCCGGAGGCGAGGTCGAAGACGATGATGCGTGACGGGCTTCCGGCGTAGAGCGTCGCCTGGCCGCCGTCCTGAATGAGCGCGTTTTCGGTAATGGCGTAGAGGCGTGTGTTGTCGGGAGAGAGGGCGATCGCCTCAAAGCCGAGATTGTCGCGCACGCCCTGGGTGCCATTGGGGCGGTTGCCGTCGGGGCTGGTGCCATCGTGGTGGGTGCCAGAGGGATTGGGCAGATAGGCGTCAGGCAAAGAGAGCTGGCCACTCGCGCGGCCGTCGAGGTCGGAAATGAAGATCTCCGGAGTGCCGTTCTCGTCGCCTTCGCTCGACCAGTAGAAATGCGTGCCGTCGGCGGCGAGCCTCAAAGCCTCTGGATCGATTTCGCCTGCAGAGAACTGACCGCCACCCGGCGGCCTGAGAACATGCATCGACGTGATGTCTATGCCGTGGATGCCGTCGGCGTCGAGGGTCAGGTGGAGCGTGTAATATCGTGCCGGTCCGCGCTGCGCCCGGTCGTCTGAGAGAGCGTAAAACGTGTCGTTCGCCGCATCGTAGTCGAGGCCGGAGATTCCCCCGAAAGGCGTTCCTTCGACCTCGAGGTTTTTCGGCAATATCAGGGCCCCGTGGAAGACGGGTGGGGGCAGGCTGCCGGCCTCTTCGGCCTCTCCCGGGCTCGACGCCGCGATGGCTCCGAGAATGACGAGGAGGAGGGAGAGAGGGGAGACAGAGGGCACGGTAGGTCTTCGGGCGATTCGTACTTTTCTTAGGAAGCGCAACTTGGCGACGGATCCATGACGGGACCATCGCGGGTTGGCTGACGTGGCGTCGCAGCCGGGGCGGGGCGCAACGGCGGGGCTGAGAGAGATGGGTGGGGACGAGGGGCGCTCGTGCCTGTCGTTCGGTCGCCAGCGGCGTTACAAGAGGCGTGAAGGAGTCCACTCTTGGCACCGCATTTTATCCATCTCAATTGTCATTCAGCCTTTTCGCTGCTGGAGGGTGCGCTCCCGGTCGCAAAGCTCATCAAGCTCGCCAAGAGCGCAGGCATGCCCGCTGTGGGCGTGACCGATTCGGCGAATCTTTTTGGCGCGCTCGAATTCTCTCAAAAAGCCTCCGGCGCCGGCATCCAGCCGCTCATCGGCTGCAAATTGCCCGTGGCTTTGTCGGAGAACGTGGAGCGCCGCGCCGAGCCGCACTTCCGGGCCGCGGGGCGTGAACATCTCTTCCTGCTCTGCGCCAACGAAACTGGCTGGCAGAACCTCGTTCACCTCGTCACCGCCTATTATCTCGGCGAAGATTCCGCCGGGCTGCCGCTGACGGCGCCACTCTTGCAGGCGTATGGCGACGGGCTTCTGGCGATGACGGGCGGCCATGATGGCGTGCTTTATCCCTCGATCTTCGCCAATCGCCCGGAGGATGCCGCCGGGCGGCTGAGGGCGCTTCAGACGATTTTTCAGGACCGGCTTTATGTGGCGATCGAGCGCCATGGAATGCAGATCGAGACGGCTGCCGAAGCGGGTGTTCTGGACCTTGCCTATGCGCGCGACGTGCCGATCGTTGCGACGAATGAGCCCTTCTTCGCGAGCGAGGACGATTACGAATCGCATGATGCACTGCTGGCGGTCGCGGAAGGCCGCGTCGTCTCCGAAGACGATCGTCGGCAGCTCACCCGCCAGCACGGCTTCTTGTCCGCCGAGGCGATGGCAGAGAAATTTGCCGATCTCCCCGAGGCGATAGAAAACACCGTCGAAATCGCCATTCGCTGCCAGATGCGGCCGAAGACGCGCCGTCCGATCCTGCCGCGTTTCGTCGGCGGGGCGGCTGCCGATGCCGAGACGGCGGAGGCGCACGAGGCGGCCGAGCTGCGCGAGCAGGCCGAAGCGGGCCTCCAGGCCCGTCTCGCCAAGCATGGCTGCGCGCCGGGCCTCAGCCTCGAAGACTATGAGAAACGTTTGAGTTTCGAGCTCGGCATCATCGAGAAGATGAAGTTCCCGGGCTACTTCCTGATCGTTTCCGACTTCATCAAATGGGCGAAGGAACACGGCATTCCGGTGGGGCCAGGCCGTGGCTCGGGCGCCGGTTCTGTGGTCGCGTGGTCCTTGACGATCACCGACCTCGATCCCTTGCGTTTCAATCTCCTCTTCGAGCGCTTCCTCAATCCGGAGCGTGTATCGATGCCGGACTTCGACGTCGATTTCTGTCAGGAGCGGCGCGACGAGGTCATCTCCTATGTCCAGGAGCGCTACGGCAAGGCGCAGGTGGCGCAGATCATCACCTTCGGAACGCTGCAGGCGCGCGCTGCCCTGCGCGATGTCGGCCGTGTGCTTGAAATGCCGTACGGCCAGGTCGACCGGCTCTGCAAACTGGTGCCGGCCGATCCGTCAAACCCGGTCACTCTGGCCCAGGCCGTCGCCGACGAACCGCGCTTTCAGGAAGAGATCGAGCGCGAGCCGGTGGTCGGTCGGCTGATCGACATCGCCACGCGGCTCGAAGGGCTTTATCGCCACGCCTCGACGCATGCCGCAGGTATCGTGATCGGTGACCGTCGGCTCGAGGAGCTGGTACCGCTTTACCGCGACCCGCGTTCCAACCTCCCCGTCACCCAGTTCAACATGAAATGGGTGGAACAGGCCGGTCTCGTCAAATTCGACTTCCTCGGCCTCAAGACGCTGACCGTGCTCGACAAGGCGGTGCGTCTCCTGCGCAAGCGCAAGATCGATTGCGATCTCGCGGCTTTGCCCCTCGACGATCCGACGACTTTCGCCATGCTCGCCCGCGGCGAAACGGTTGGCGTCTTCCAGCTGGAAAGTCAGGGCATGCGCCGCGCGCTCGTCGGCATGCGTGCCGACCGCTTCGAGGACATCATCGCTCTCGTCGCGCTCTACCGGCCGGGACCGATGGACAACATCCCGACCTACAACCGGCGCAAGCATGGCGAGGAAGAGCCGGATTACCTCCTGCCCGAACTCGAGCCGACGCTGAAGGAGACCTACGGCGTCATCATCTACCAGGAGCAGGTGATGCAGATCGCCCAGCTCCTGTCGGGCTATTCACTCGGTGAAGCCGATCTTCTTCGTCGCGCGATGGGCAAGAAGATCAAGGCGGAGATGGACGCCCAGCGCGAGCGCTTCGTCGAAGGCGCCAAGGCGCATGGCGTGAAGGCCGCCGATGCTGCCATGGTCTTCGACCTCGTGGCGAAATTCGCAAGCTACGGCTTCAATAAATCTCACGCGGCAGCCTATGCTCTCGTTGCCTATCAGACGGCCTATCTGAAGGCCAATCATCCCGCAGAATTCCTGGCGGCGTCGATGACGCTCGACATGGGCAACACCGACAAGCTCAACGAATTTCGGCTGGAAGCAAAGCGCCTCGACATCCAAGTGCTTCCGCCGGACATCAACCGCCCACGCACGTTCTTCGACGTGGAGGAGGGCGCGATCATCTACGCCCTGTCGGCACTGAAGGGCGTCGGCCAGCATGCGGTCGAGCATATCGTCGAAGCCCGACGCGACGGGCCCTTCGCCGATCTCGCCGACTTCGTGGCGCGCACGGATCCGAGAGTGATCGGTCGGCGTGCCATGGAATGCCTGGTCCAGGCGGGTGCATTCGATTCGCTCGGCCTCGACCGTGCGACCGTCTTTGCCAATGTCGGCCGGCTTCTGCGGTCGGGTACCGAGCATCATGCGCGCCAGGAGGCGGGCGTGGTCGATCTCTTTGCTGCGCCGAGCGATGCTCCCGAACTCAACCTTCTGCCAGCTGATCCGTGGATGCAGTCGGAAAAGCTCATGCGCGAGCTTGCCGCCGTCGGAGCCTATCTGTCCGGACATCCGCTCGACGCCTATTCCGACATCGTCAGGAAGAAGGGGGGCAGCTCATGGAAGGATTTTGCCGACAAGGTGAGGCGGCTCGGCGCGGAGGCCGGCCTCGTCGCCTCGACTGTCGTGCGCAAACAGGAAAAGCGGACGCGCTCCGGCGGGCGCATCGGCATTCTGACTCTGTCTGATCCCTCGGGACAGTTCGAGGCGGTGCTGTATCAGGAGCAGCTTTTCGAATGGCGCGACAAGCTCGAGCCGGGCCGCTCTTATCTCTTCCGCCTGACCGCTGAGATGGAAGACGAGACGGACGATCTCAGGGTGCGCATCGTCGGCGTGGAGCCGCTCGAGGAGATGGCCGCGCAGCTCAGCATGGCGCTGACGGTCTATTTGAACGACAGCGATCCCGTCGAGCGTCTGGCAAGCCGGTTGAACGGGCGTGGCCAGTCACAGGTGTCACTGGTGCTGCTGCGGCGAGACGAAAATCGGGAAATCGAGATCCGACTGCCCGGGCGCTATCAGGTCACTCCGCAAGTCGCGAGCGCAATCAAGGCAGTACCGGGCGTCGTTCACGTCGACCTTCAATGATGTGAGAGCGTGCGGGAGAGGCCAGTGCGGCCTCTCCCCACCGCACGCGGTGCGTTTTTTGGCGTTTCGTCAGCAATCGCGCGACGCTGCTGGACCCTCTTCAGCTTGCGAAGCGCGTCTCGCATGCCCATTTGGGCGTTGCAAAAAAGCCGCCCGCCCCTTATAGGGCCGGCCATCACACACGCAGGGTATTTGCTTTAGAGGCATCCGGTGGCGGTCTGCCGTCCGTCCCTGCGGAGGTACAACCGGAGACGAAAAATGGCGCTTCCTGATATTTCTATGCGCCAGCTGCTCGAGGCTGGCGTTCATTTCGGTCATCAATCTCACCGCTGGAACCCGAAGATGGCTCCGTACATCTTTGGTGAGCGCAACAATATCCACATCATCGACCTCGCCCAGACGGTGCCGATGTTCTATCGCGCGCTGCAGGCCGTGAGCGATGTGGTCGCGCAGGGCGGTCGCGTGCTGTTCGTCGGCACGAAGCGGCAGGCGTCTGAGGTCGTGGCCGATTCGGCACGGCGTTGCGCCCAGTATTACGTCAACTCCCGTTGGCTCGGCGGCATGCTCACCAACTGGAAGACGATCTCCAATTCCATTCAGCGGCTGAAGACGCTGGAAGGGATGCTCGAGGAAGGCGTCCAGGGCCTCACCAAGAAAGAGCGTCTGTCGCTGACGCGCGAACGCGACAAGCTTGAGCGCGCGCTTGGCGGCATCAAAGACATGGGCGGCATTCCGGATCTCCTTTTCGTCATCGACACGAACAAGGAATCGATTGCCGTCGCTGAGGCGCGCCGCCTCAACATTCCGGTCGCTGCCGTCGTCGACAGCAACAGCGACCCCCAAGGCATTTCCTACCCGATCCCGGGCAACGACGACGCGGGTCGCGCGCTTGCCCTTTACTGTGATCTCGTCACGCGTGCAGTCCTCGACGGCATTTCGCGCGGCCAGGGCGACATGGGTGTCGACATCGGTGCCTCTGAAGAGGTGAGCGAGGTCGCGCTCGAGGATGCAAGCTTCGGCGGCGAGACGCCCGAGACTGCCAATCCGGAAGCGAATGCGCAGGCCGACAACGCTGCGTCGTCGGACAAGGCCGGGGACGTCGAGCCGTTGTTTGCGCGCCCGGAAGGCGACGCTGACGATCTGAAGAAGATCAACGGTATCGGCCCCGTTTTGGAGCAGAAGCTGAACCAGCTCGGTGTGACCCGTTACTCCCAGATCGCCGGTCTCGATCAGGCGGACACGGAACGTCTCGACGCGGCGCTCGGATCCGCTGGCCGTGTTGAGCGCGAGGACTGGATCGCGCAGGCGACCGCGCTGGTGAAAGAACAGGAAGCCGCAGCCTAAGGCTGCGCACACGCAAGAGAGGACATGATCGATGGCTGTAACGGCCCAGATGGTCAAGGAGCTGCGCGACAAGACCGGCGCCGGCATGATGGACTGCAAGACGGCACTGCAGGAGGCGGATGGCGACATGGATGCCGCCGTCGACTGGCTGCGTGCGAAAGGTCTCGCGAAGGCTGCCAAGAAGGCGGGCCGCGTTGCCGCTGAAGGCCTCATCGGCATCGCCGAGGCGGACGGCAAGGCCGCCATCGTCGAGGTGAACTCCGAGACCGACTTCGTTGCCCGCAACGATCAATTCCAGGCGCTCGTGTTGAAGGTCGCGGAAGCGGCCCTCTCCACGGACGGCTCTGTCGCCGCGGTCAAGGCCGCCGACATGGCAGGTGCCGGCAAGAGCGTTGAAGGCGCCTTGACGGATGCCGTCGCCACGATCGGCGAGAACATGGTGCTGCGTCGCTCGGCGGTGCTTGAGGCCAATCCGGGTGTTGTTGCCACCTACGTGCACGCAGCTTCCGCGCCGGGCCTTGGCAAGATCGGTGTCCTGGTCGCGCTGCAGTCGAACGGCGACAAGGAAAAGCTTGCGGCTCTCGGCCGCCAGATCGCGATGCATATCGCGGCCGCGAGCCCGCTTTCCGTCGATGTCGATGGGCTTGATGCGGACGTGGTTGCGCGTGAACGCGCGGTCTTTGCCGAGCAGGCACGCGAATCCGGCAAGCCGGCCAACATCATCGAGAAGATGGTCGACGGCCGGATGCGCAAGTTCTACGAGGAATCGGTGCTTTTGAAGCAGGCTTTCGTCATCGACCCGGACAAGTCGGTCGAGCAGGCGATTGCCGATGCCGAGAAAGACGCTGGCGCTGCGATTGCTCTGACCAACTTCGTTTGCTTCCGCCTGGGTGAGGGCGTAGAGCGCGAAGAAGAAGACTTTGCCGCCGAAGTTGCCGCTGCTGCCGGCAGCCGCTGAATAGACCCGCGCACTCTTCGCGCGGCGCAAAGAGACAGGGGCGCGAACGTGTCGGGCCGCAAACCGAGTAAGGAATGCAGGCATTTATGAGCGAACGTCCGCGCCCCAAAAGAATTCTTCTCAAGCTTTCCGGCGAAGCCCTGATGGGCAATCAGCCCTTCGGGATCGACGACAACGTCGTCCGCGCCTTCGCAACGGAAATCGTTGCCGTCCACAACGCTGGCACTGAGCTTGCGATCGTCATCGGCGGCGGCAACATCTTCCGCGGAGTGGCGATTGCCGCACGCGGCGGAGACCGCGTCACGGGCGACCATATGGGCATGCTCGCGACGGTGATGAATGCGCTCGCCGTCGAAGCGGCGATCGAGCGCTTGGGCGTGTCGGCCCGCGCCATGTCGGCGATCGAAATGCCCTCCGTCTGCGAGACCTACGTGCATCGGCGTGCCGCGTGGCATATGGACGAGCGGCGCGTGGTCGTGCTTGCGGGCGGGACCGGCAATCCCTTCTTTACGACGGATTCCGGTGCGGCGCTGAGAGCACTTGAACTTGAGTGCGATGCGCTTCTCAAGGGAACCCAGGTCGACGGTGTCTATTCGGCTGATCCGCGTCTGGATCCGACCGCGACCCTCTACGAGACGGTCAGCTATCAAGAGGTCATCGCCAAGGATCTCCAGATCATGGATACGGCGGCTTTCTCGCTTGCTCGCGACAATAGCTTGCCGATAATTGTATTCAACATTCACCAGCCGGGGGCGCTCGCCCGCATCGTCGCTGGGGAGGCCGTCGGAACCCTCATTTCCGGCGACCGCAAAAACGAAATCCGGGGAAAACCATGAGTGAAGGCGTCGATTTCAAGGACATCAAAAGACGGATGGACGGAGCCGTCTCCGTGTTGCGCACCGAGCTTGCGGGTCTGCGCACCGGCCGGGCTTCTCCGAACCTTCTCGATCCGATCACGGTGAGTGCTTACGGCTCGCAGATGCCGATTTCGCAGGTCGGCACGGTGAGCGTCCCTGAATCGCGCATGCTTTCGGTGCAGGTGTGGGACCAATCGCTTGTCGGCGCAGTTGATAGAGCAATTCGGGATTCCAATCTCGGCCTCAACCCGATCATGGAAGGCACTCTTCTGCGAATCCCGATCCCCGAGCTCAACGCCGAGCGTCGGCAGGAGATGGTGAAGGTGGCCCACAAATATGCCGAGAACGCGCGTGTGGCCGTCCGCCATGTGCGCCGTGACGGCATGGAGGCACTGAAGAAGTCCGAAAAGGACGGAGAGATCAGCCAGGACGAGAGCCGGGGTCATTCTGACCGGATCCAGTCCCTTACGGACGAGCATATTGCCGCAATTGACGACATGCTCGGCCATAAGGAAAAGGAGATTATGCAGGTCTAAAGACGGTTGCGCCTTCGCGCTGGCCACCGGACCTCTGGTTGCGTTAGCCTCTCGCGATAGCACTCGTTCAGCCGGTAGGGGCACTGGCTTTACGTTTTCCGCTTATGATTGGCGCAACTGGAGCGCGAGCACGCAGGCGGCACAGAGGCATGGGCACACTAGCGCAGATCGATCCGGTGCCGCGCGCGCGGTCCGGCGGGGAAATTCCCGCGCACGTTGCCATCATCATGGATGGCAACGGCCGTTGGGCAAGCGCCCGTGGCCTGCCCCGAATCGAAGGTCATCGCCGCGGGGTCGAATCCGTTCGCCGGACAGTGCGCCACGCGGGCGATCGCGGTGTACGGGTTCTGACCCTCTTCACATTCTCCTCTGAAAACTGGTCGCGACCGCGCAGCGAGATCAACGACCTTTTCAATCTTCTGCGCTTCTTCATTCGTAACGATCTTGCCGAACTGAAAAAGAACGGCGTGCGCATCCGCGTCATCGGCCGCCGTGAGGGGGTGCCGAAGGATATTGCCGCTCTCGTCGAGAAGGCCGAAACGGAGACCCGTGGCAATGAGGGTCTCGTGCTGCAGGTCGCCTTCAATTATGGCGGTCGCGACGAACTGGTGCGCGCCATGCGGCGGATCGGCGAGAAAATGGTTCGTGGCGAGATCGATCCGGCGGACTTCTCAGAGCGCGTTTTTGCCGAACATCTCGATACGGCCGGCATCTCAGATCCGGATCTTCTGATCCGCACATCCGGCGAAGCGCGGATCAGCAATTTTCTTCTCTGGCAGCTCGCTTACACGGAATTCGTCTTTCTTCCTGTCTATTGGCCGGATTTCGACGAGAACGAATTCGACGCTGCAATCGCTGAGTTTCACAGTCGCGATCGCCGTTTTGGAGGGCTGACAGGTGTCTGAGGGCAGGGGCATTTTTTCATTCGACAAGAGCGATCTTCCGACGCGCGTGGTCTCCGCGGCGATCCTGCTGCCGCTCGCGATCCTGCCGACCTGGTTTGGCGGCGTTGCCTTTCTTCTTCTCGTTCTCGTTCTGGCGCTCCTCGTCTTCTACGAATGGACGCGCATGAGCGAATGCGAGCAGCCTCAGGCCTGGCGGATCGGTGAGGGGCTGCTTCTCGCCTTCGCGCTGCTCGTGACCTTCGGTGGCTTGCCGGGCGGTGGGATCCTGCTTCTGCTGCTGCCGCTCGTGGCGGTCCCGCTCGTCGCCTCGGGGACGGTTCTGTTCGATCAAGGCGTGGCGAGCGGCCAAAGCGCCGGCGCGCGCGACCGGCGGCCGCTTTGGCTCGCGCTTGGCGTTCTCTATGCCGGCATTCCGAGCGTGGCCCTCTTGGCTTTGCGCGCTGATGCCGAGACGGGCCGCCTCGTGCTCTTCTTCTTGCTGTTCGTCGTCTGGGTCACGGATATCGCGGCTTATTTTGGTGGGCGCGCCATCGGCGGGAAGAAGCTCTGGCCGCGCGTCTCGCCGTCGAAGACCTGGTCGGGCGCTGCGACCGGCGCGGCCGGCGCGTTAGTCGTGGGAATTTTGTTCGCGGTCTTCACGGAATCTCGATGGGCGTCCGCGATCGGTGCCGCATTGATCCTGTCGGTCGCGGCGCAGCTTGGAGACCTCGGGGAATCGGCGATGAAACGTCGGTTCGGCGCCAAGGATTCCGGCCGTCTTATCCCGGGGCACGGTGGTCTGATGGACCGGATCGATGGGCTTTATGCGGCGGCCGTCGTCGCCGTCCTTCTGGCGCTCAGCGGTTTTGCCGCCCCCATCCCTGATTGGACACAGTAAAATGGCACGTATCGTCACCATTCTCGGCGCCACAGGTTCCATCGGAAAGAGCACTGTGGACCTCATGGAGCGCGATCTCGCGCGCGAGGGCGGCCCGGCGTTCAAGGTGCGTGCGGTGACCGCGGGGACGAAGGTCGACGAGCTTGCGGATGTCGCCCGTCGCGTCAAAGCCGAAAGCGCCGTCATCCGCGACAAGAGCCGTTATGGCCGTTTGAAAGAGGCGCTGGACGGGTCCGGAATCAGAGTGTCGGCCGGTGATGACGCCGTCTGCGAGGCGGCGGCCGAGCCTGCCGATCGGGTTCTGTCCGCGATTGTTGGTGCGGCTGGTGTCGCGCCCACGGCGGCGGCGATTCGCGCCGGCAACGATATTGCCCTCGCCAACAAGGAATGCCTCATCTGCGCCGGCTCGTCGTTCATGGCGCTGGCGCGCGAAAAGGGTGTGCGCATCCTGCCGGTCGATTCGGAACACAACGCCATTTTTCAGTTGCTGGTCGACGTCGATCCGGCGTCGGTCGATCGGCTCGTCCTGACCGCTTCGGGCGGGCCGTTCCGTGCCAAGAGCGCCGACGAGCTCGCCAAGGTGACCGTCGACGAAGCTCTGCATCATCCGACCTGGTCGATGGGGCCGAAAATCACCGTCGATTCGGCGACCTTGATGAACAAGGGGCTGGAATTGATCGAGGCACGGCATCTCTTTGGCTTCCCGCCGGAGCAGCTCGGCGTTCTCATTCATCCGCAATCGAAGGTTCACGCCTTCGTCGTCTTCCGCGACGGTTCGTGGCATGGAGAGCTTGGCGCGCCCGACATGCGGCGCCCGATCGACTACTGTCTCAACTGGCCGGACAGGGCAGAGCGGGCGACAAGCCATCTCGATCTCGCCGAGGTCGGGACGCTCTCCTTTGAAAAGCCCGATTCGGAGCGCTTTCCCGCACTGAGGATCGCCCGCGAGGCCATGGTCGCAGGCCGCGGCGCGCCCACTGTGTTGAATGCGGCCAACGAAATTGCCGTTGCGGCCTTTCTCGATCGGCGCATTGGGTTCATGACGATCCCGCAGCTCGTCGAGCGCGTGCTGGAAGAGGCCGACAAGGCGGGGTTGCTACACGAGCCCGCGACGGTCGAGGCGGCACTCGTTCTCGACGGCCAGGCGCGCGATCTCGCGGCCGGGCGTCTGCTGGCGGCCTGAGCCCGCAACGAACGGCGCGTCAGACGAGGCGAATGCCGATCAACGACACGGATAAGGAGGAAGCACACACATGCTAGAAACCCTGAGTTCGGCTGGTGAGGTCGCTTTCTTCTACGTCGTGCCGGCGCTCGTCGTGCTGACGGTCGTCGTGTTCATCCATGAGCTCGGGCATTTTCTCGTCGCGCGCTGGTGCGGGGTAGAAATCTCCACATTCTCCATCGGCTTCGGGCGCGAGCTCTTCGGTTTCGATGATCGACACGGCACACGCTGGCGGGTGAGCGCGATTCCATTGGGCGGCTATGTGAAGTTCGTCGGCGACGAGAACGACGCGAGCTTCCCGGATCCTGAGGTCTTGGCTGCGACGACGCCCGAAGAACGCGCGGGCCTGTTCCATTTCAAGCCGGTCTGGCAGCGTGCGGCCGTCGTGTTTGCCGGGCCATTTGCGAATTTCATTCTCGCCGTCGTTCTCTTCGCGGCCGTTTTCGGCACGATCGGCAAGCCGGTGACGACGCCTCTGGTGGAGATCGTCAATCCTGGCAGCGCCGCGGAAGAGGCAGGCTTCGAGCCCGGCGACACGATTGTCGCGATTGACGGAAGCCATGTTGAGACCTTCACGGACGTTCAGCGGGTTGTCGCGCTCGCCTCGGGCGAGACGCTTCATTTCACGGTCGAGCGCGATGGGCGTGAGATCGAACTGACCGCCACTCCGCAGCGTCAGGAAATTCCCGACGGGCTCGGTGGGACGCAACGCATCGGCGTTTTGGGCGTCTCCCGGGCGGCCGATGTCAAGCTGGAGCGGTTTGGCCCGATCGGTGCAATCGGCGAGGGCATGCGGGAAACCTATGTCGTGGTCGAACGCACGCTGACCTATGTGGGTCGCATCTTCAGGGGGCGTGAAAACGCCGACCAGCTGAGCGGTCCGCTGCGCGTGGCGCAGGTCTCTGGCGTGGTGGCCGAATCGGGCGGTGTCCCGGGGCTCGTTCATCTCGCCGCGATTCTCTCCGTCTCGATCGGTCTGTTGAACCTTTTCCCCGTTCCGATGCTCGATGGTGGGCATCTCGTGTTCTACCTGATCGAGGCGATACGCGGTCGGCCGCTCGGGCCACGAGCCCAGGAGATGGGTTTCCGCATCGGCTTCGCGCTGGTCATCATGCTTTTCGTCTTCGTCACCTTTAACGATATCGTAAGGATGACCGGGATTTGAGCGCCGTTGCCGAATGGCCACTTGACCATCAAAAACGGCCGTATCGCTTGGGTTGCCAGTTGCTTCGCGCCGGTATCCCTGCGATACGAACGGCACAATCCGCGGCCCTTCACGCGTATCTGGGCGGCTCCGCAGACAAGAGACCGGGCAAAACGGCACATGAAACATAGATCCTTAGCGGGCTTCATCCGCGGCGCAGTTTTCGCCGCACTGACGATCATGGCGACGGGGCTTGTCTCCGGTCCCGGCTTCGTCTCTCAGGCTGAAGCTGCTGTCGTCAGCTCTGTTGCAGTGAATGGAAATCAGCGTGTCGATGCTGACACCATTCGCGCCTACCTTCTCGTCAAGCCAGGTCGCAGCTTCTCGGCGAAAGACGTCGACGAATCGCTGAAGGCGCTGTTCGAGACGGGGCTGTTCTCCGATGTTCAGATCAATCAGCGCGGCAGCACCCTGGTGGTGAGCGTTGAAGAGAATCCGATCATCAACCGCATCAATTTCGAGGGTAACAAGAAGTTCAAGGACGACCAGCTGAAGGGCGTCGTGAGCTCCCAGCCGCGCGGCGTGTTCACGCGCGCCAAGGTGCAGAACGATGTTCAGCGCATCCTTGAGCTCTATCGCCGGTCTGGTCGTTTCCAGGGCTCCGTGACGCCGAAGGTCATCGACCTGCCGGAGAATCGCGTCAACCTCGTCTATGAGGTTTCGGAAGGCCCGAAGACGGGCGTGTCCCGCATCACCTTCATCGGCAATCAGCATTACAGCGACGGGCGTCTGCGCAACGTCGTTCAGACGCGCGAGAGTGGTCTTCTCAGCTTCCTGCGCTCTGGCGACACGTATGATCCCGATCGTCTGTCTTCGGATGAGGAGCGGCTGCGTCGCTTCTACCTCAACCGTGGCTTCGCCGATTATCAGCTCGTCTCGTCCGTCGCCGATCTCGACCGCGAGCGGAATGCTTTCTTCGTGACCTTCACGATGGATGAGGGCCCGGAATACCGGTTCGGCCAGATCCAGGTCGACAGCATCATCCCGGGTATCGATCCGCAGTCTCTTATGCGTCTGGTTTCCACCGACGAGGGCGATGTCTATTCGAGCGAGAAGGTCGAGAAGTCGATGGAGGCGATCACCATCGAACTCGCCAGCTCGGGCTATGCGTTTGCCCAGGTGCGGCCGCGTGTCGATCGCGATCCGGTCAACCATACGATCGGCATCACCTATATCGTCGACGAGGGGCCTCGCGCTTATATCGAGCGCATCGAAATCTCTGGGAACGACCGCACCCGCGATTACGTCATCCGCCGCGAGTTCGATATCTCCGAGGGCGACGCCTACAACCGCGTTCTCATCGACCGGGCCGAGCGTCGCCTGCGCAACCTCAACTACTTCGACAAGGTTTCTGTCGGAGCACAGCCGGGCAGCGCGCCTGACCGGGTCATCGTGACGGTCGAGGTTCAGGAAAAGGCGACCGGCGAGCTCTCCTTCGGTGCCGGCTATTCCACGAGCGACGGCATCCTTGGCGACATTTCGCTGACCGAGCGCAACTTCCTGGGTCGCGGCTATTTCGTCCGTGCGGCGGTCGGCGCTGGCGAGTCTTCCAAGACCTACGAATTCGCGTTCACCGACCCGTACTTCCTCGGACGGCGCGTTTCCGCTGGCTTCAACGTCTATCGCAAGGACTACGAGGACAACGACTACCGCTCGTACGACTACACCACGACGGGTGGCGGCATCACCTTCGGCTTCCCGATCACCGAGGACTTCACCGTCCAGCTTGGCTACAAGATCGAGCAGCAGGAGATCGACGTTCCGAACTTCGATATCGACACGGATCCGATTTCCGAGTGCACGAGTTCCTCGAAGGCCGTGTGTCTGGCCGAGGGCGACACGCTGGTGTCCTCCGCGGTGTGGAGCATGATCTACGACACGCTCGACAACCGCCTCGATCCGCGTGACGGCATGTATGGCAAGCTGACCCAGGAAATCGCCGGCGTCGGTGGCGACGTGAGCTTCGTGCGCACGACCGCTTCGGCCTCTCTCTATCGCGAGCTTCTGGTCGACCAGGAAGTCATCGGTATGCTGCGCGTTCAGGGTGGCAACATCACGGGCCTCGGCGAGGACGTGCGGTTGCTCGACGCCTTCTATAAGGGCGGCGAGACCATCCGCGGCTTCGAATCCTCCGGTATCGGTCCTCGCGATATCGCCTCTGATGATCACGATGCTCTCGGTGCGAAGTACTTCGCAGCGGCCACCGCTGAAGTCGTCTTCCCGTTCCCGGCTCTGCCGCGTGAACTTGGGCTGCGGGCGGCTCTCTTTGCCGATGCAGGCACGGCCTGGGGCACCGACATCAGCGAAGCCGACGTTCCGGGTATCGATGTCGTCGATGAAAATGGCATCCGCTCATCGGTCGGCGCCTCGCTTCTCTGGGCCTCTCCGCTTGGTCCGATCCGCGCCGACTTCGCTTATGTGCTGAGCAAGGAAGACTACGACGAGACGCAGTTCTTCCGCATCGGCGGCGGCACCAAATTCTGATCCCAAGGCCGGCCTCGTGCCGGCCTAACCTTTTTTGACCATGACAGATCGCACGCGCTTCTTTCCGCCCTTCGGGCCGCTCCGCCTCGGTGACGTGGCAGAGCTTTCCGGCGCCACGCTGTTGCGTGGCGATCCGGAGTCAGAGATCACCGGTTTTGCACCAATCGAGATAGCCGGGAGAGGGGACCTGACCTTTCTCGACAATCCGAAATATGTGCGCCATCTGGACGGGACGCATGCGACCGCCTGCCTCTGCGCGCCGCGCTATTCCAGCAAGGTGCCCGAAGGTGTCGCGGTCCTCGAAACCGGTGAGCCTTACCGCGCTTATGCGCGCATTCTGGCCACCGCTTTTCCCGAGGCGGTCGCGCCCAAAAATTTCGCCAGTACATCCGATGAGCCGCTTATTGCCGGCACCGTTCATCCCACTGCACGTCTTGAAGAAGGCGTGCGGGTGGAAGTCGGTGCGATTGTCGGCCCCAACGTCGAAGTCGGCAGTGGCACCGTCATCGGGGCGGGTTCCGTCTTGGCTCATGATGTGGCCATCGGACGCGACTGCATCATCGGTCCGAACGCGACCGTGCAGCATGCGCTTCTCGGCAATCGCGTGCGTCTCTATCCGGGCGTCCAGGTCGGCCAGGATGGCTTCGGTTTCGCCATGGGCGCCGGTGGCCATATGAAGGTTGCGCAGATCGGGCGTGTGATCATCCAGGATGACGTCGAGATCGGCGCGGCGACCACCATAGACCGTGGTGCGAACCGCGACACGGTGATCGGCGAAGGCACCAAGATCGATAATCAGGTTCAGATCGGCCACAATGTCGAAATCGGGCGGCACTGCGTCATTGTCGCCCAGGTCGGGATTTCCGGCTCTGCCCGGATTGGAGACTTTGTTGCGATCGGCGGAAAAACCGGCATAAACGGCCATGTCACGATCGGCGATGGGGCGCAGATCGCCTCCGTGAGCGTCGTCCATGGCGACGTTCCTCCGGGCGCGCGTTTTGGGGGGGTTCCTGCGCAACCGGTCAAAGACTGGTTCCGTGAGGTGACGATTCTGCGCCGCATCGCTCGGCGTGAATTGGGGCTGGACAAAGACTGACGGTGCCGGACAGAGGGTGCCGTAATCGGAGAAGATAATGAACGAGATGCCGACGCAGTTGGAGGCGACAGACATCCACGGGATTCTGCAGGCCTTGCCGCATCGCTACCCGTTTCTCATGGTCGATCGAATTCGCGACATTCGTGGCGATGAATCGGGTGTCGGCATCAAGAACGTTACGATGAACGAGCCGCATTTCCAGGGGCATTTCCCCGGATATCCGATCATGCCGGGCGTGCTCCTGATCGAAGGCATGGCGCAGACCGCGGCAGCCCTTTGTGTTCTCTCTTCAGAGACGAAGGCGCCGAAGCGCGTCTTCTTCATGACCATCGACAAAGCGAAGTTCCGCCACCCTGTCACGCCGGGCGACACGGTCGAGTATCACGTCAACAAGCTGAAGCGCCGCGGTACGATCTGGAAATACGCGGCCGTTGCGGAAGTGGCGGGCAAGAAGGTGGCCGAGGCGCAAGTGAGCGCCATGGTCCTGGACGAGTAGCGCGTGGCTTCCATCCATCCAAGCGCGATCGTCGCCGACGGCGCGAAGCTCGCTGAAGACGTCGAAGTCGGTCCGTTCTGCGTAGTCGGGGCCGGGGTCGAACTCCGTTCCGGTGTCGCGCTGCGCTCGCATGTCGTCGTCGACGGTGCGACGACGATCGGCGAATGCACCACAATCTTTCCCTTTGCGTCGGTCGGCATGCCGCCGCAGGACAAGAAATTCCAGGGTGAAGAAAGCCGGCTAGAGATCGGTGCGCATTGCGTTATTCGCGAGCACGTGACGATCAATCCCGGGACGGAGGGTGGGGGGCTCGTCACGCGCATCGGCGATCGCTGCCTGCTTCTCGTCGGAGCGCATGTCGCCCATGATTGCATCATCGGCAACGACGTAATCCTGGTGAACAATGTGCTCCTCGGCGGGCATATCTCGATTGCTGATTTCGCCATCATCGGCGGCGGCGCGGCTCTGCACCAGTTCGTGCGTGTCGGCGAGCATGCCTTTGTCGGAGGAATGTCGGCAGTCGAGAACGACGTGATCCCCTTCGGCTCCGCCATCGGCAATCGCGCCAATCTCGGAGGGCTGAATATCGTTGGCCTGAAGCGGCGCGGTTACGAGCGTGAGGCCATTCATTCCTTGCGGCGGGCCTACCGGCTCCTGTTCGCGCAGGAAGGTACGCTGCACGAGCGCCTGCGTGATGTGGCGCAGGAATTCGCCGACGATGCCAATGTCCAGAAGATCGTCTCGTTCATCGAGGAGGGCGGAAGCCGCGCCATCTGCACGCCGCGCGGAGGCCGTGAGGTCTGAACGTGGTGGAGATGTCCAAGGGCGGCCCGCTTGGTATCCTCGCCGGCGGCGGGGGACTTCCCAACTTGGTGGCGCAGGCGGCCGCGCGCGCAGGGCGTCAGCCGCTGATCTTTGCCCTTGCCGGAGATGCTGAAGAGCGCAAGACGACCGGCTTCCCGGTTTTCCGCATCCGGTGGGGCGAGATTGGCCGGCTGGAGCGGTTGCTGAAGGAGCACGATTGCAAAGAGGTGGTGATGGTCGGTGCTGTGAAGCGGCCGGAGATCAAGGACATCCGTCCAGATTTCGGCGCTTTGCGGCTGATGCCGCGCATCATAAGTGCCATTCGCTCCGGCGATGACAGCGCGCTCAAATCTGCAGCCGGCATCTTCGAGGAGTACGGCGTAGAGCTTCTCGATCCCCTTTCAGTTGCACCTGAACTTGCCTGCCCGCCCGGTCTTCTCGTCGAGGGAAGGGTGCCGCTCGATACCGATGAGCTTGCCAAGGCTGCAGAGGCCGCGCGCATGATCGGCGATCTCGATATCGGGCAGGCGGCGGTCGCATGCGGGCGCCGCGTGGTGGCGCTCGAAGGTGCGGAAGGCACCAACGGCCTCTTGTCACGCGTGCGGGAGATGCGCCTGACGAAGCGCATCCCGAGGCATGGCGGGATTCTCGTGAAATGCATGAAGCCGAGCCAGGACCCGAGACTCGATATCCCGACCATAGGCCCGGAGACAGTGGAAATGGCTCGTGAGGCGGGCCTTGACGGAATCGCATGCGAGGCGGGCCGCACCATGCTCGTTGGCCGCGATGAGACGTTCGCGGCCTTTCGTGCAGCCAGGCTCTTTCTCTACGGCATTCGCCGACGCCCATGACCGCGCGTCCGATTCGCATCGCCCTCGTCGTCGGTGAAGCTTCGGGCGATCATCTCGGCGCCGCTCTTCTGAAAGAGATCCGCTCCCGGCATCCCGAGACGGTGTTTTTCGGGGTCGCGGGCGAGCGCATGACGGAGGCTGGCGTCGAGAGCCTGTTCCCGCTCGATGATGTGGCCGTGATGGGCTTTGCCGCGGTCGTTGCACGCCTCCCGCGCATCATCGGGCGTATCCGCGAAACCGCCGCTCATATCGTGGCGGAGCGGCCGGACGTCCTCGTCATCATCGACAGCCCCGGTTTTACGCAAAGCGTCGCAAAGCGTGTTGCGCGGCAGCTGCCCGATCTTCCGATCGTCAATTACGTATCACCCTCCGTCTGGGCCTGGCGGAAGGGGCGGGCGCGCAAGATGGCGCGTTACATCGATCACGTGATGGCCCTGCTGCCGTTCGAGCCGGAGGTCCATAAACGTTTGGGCGGGCCACCTTGCACCTATGTCGGCCACCCGTTGATCGAGAACCGTGAGAAACTTCGCCCGGCGTCTGGAGAAAGGGCCGGCCTCGATGCCGAACCGCACGTTCTCATTCTGCCGGGCAGCCGTCTCAGCGAAGTGAAGCGGCTGATGGAGCCGTTCGGTGAAACGGCGCGCCTGATCGCGCAGTCAAAGCCCGATGTGCGTTTCGTGTTACCGGCCGTCACCCATTTGCGGCCGGAGATCGAAAGGCGCGTGGCGGATTGGCCTGTGAAGGTGGACCTGGTCGTCGGCGAAGAGGCAAAGCTCGCGGCCTTCCGACAGGCGAGCGCCGCGCTCGCGGCGTCTGGAACTGTGACACTCGAGCTTGCGCTCGCCAAAGTGCCGATGGTTGTCGCCTACCGTGTGGAATGGCTGGCGCGCAGCCTCAAATGGCTTTTGAACGTGCACTCGATCGTGCTCGCCAATCTCGTGCTCGGCGACAATACGGTGCCTGAGTTCCTGGACGACGCCGGGTCTCCCGAGGTGCTCGCCCGAGAGATTCTTGCGCTGTTGGAAGAGGGGCCGGCACGCGAGGCGCAGATGTCCGGTTTCGCGCGCCTCGATGCGCTGATGGAAACGCCGGATGGCCAGACGCCGAGCGAGCGAGCGGCGGACATCGTTCTCGACTATGCGCAAAAAGGAAAGGCGGCCAGTGGCCGCCCTTCCAGCATTTCGCAGTGAGGCGAGGAGGCCTCAGGCTGTCCGGTCGGACAGATTGACGTAATCGCGCTTGGGCGAGCCCGTGTAGAGCTGACGCGGACGGCCGATGCGCTGGCTCGGATCCTCGATCATCTCCTTCCACTGGGCGATCCAGCCGACGGTGCGAGCGACGGCAAAAAGGACCGTGAACATCGTCGTCGGGAAGCCGAGCGCCTTCAGCGTGATGCCCGAATAGAAGTCGATGTTCGGGTAGAGCTTCTTTTCCAGGAAATACTCGTCGGTCAGTGCGACGCGTTCGAGCTCCATGGCCACATTCAGAAGCGGATCGTCCTTGACGCCGATTTCTTCGAGAACCTCGTGGCAGGTGCGCTGCATGATGCGCGCGCGCGGGTCGTAGTTTTTGTAAACCCGGTGCCCGAAGCCCATGAGCCGGAATGGGTCGTTCTTGTCCTTCGCACGCCCCACGAACTCCGGAATCCGCTCCGGCGTGCCGATCTCCTGCAGCATGTTGAGGGCGGCCTCATTGGCGCCGCCATGCGCCGGGCCCCAAAGGCAGGCAATGCCCGCAGCGATGCAGGCGAACGGATTGGCGCCCGAGGAGCCGGCAAGGCGGACCGTCGAGGTGGATGCGTTCTGCTCGTGATCGGCGTGGAGGATGAAGATCCGGTCCATGGCGCGCGACAGGATCGGGTCGACCTCGTATTCCTGGCAGGGAACCGCGAAGCACATCCGGAGGAAGTTCGACGCGTAATCGAGGTCGTTCTTCGGATAAACGAACGGCTGGCCGATATGATATTTGTAGGCCATCGCCGCGATGGTCGGCACCTTGGCGATCATCCGCAACGACGCGACCATGCGCTGATACGGATCGGCGATATCGGTGGAGTCGTGATAGAAGGCCGACATTGCACCGACCATGGCCACCATGATCGCCATCGGATGTGCGTCGCGGCGGAAACCCTGGAAGGCGCGCGACATCTGCTCATGCACCATCGTGTGGTGCGTGACCCGGTAGTCGAAGTCCGCTTTCTGCTCCTTCGTCGGCAATTCACCGTAGAGAAGCAGGTAGCAGGTTTCGAGAAAATCGCCGTGTTCGGCAAGCTGCTCGATCGGGTAGCCGCGGTAAAGAAGGGTGCCTTCGTCACCGTCGATGTAGGTGATTTCAGATTCGCAGGCGGCCGTTGAGGTAAAACCAGGATCGTAGGTGAACCGCCCAGTTTCTCGATACAACGATGAGATGTCGACGACCGATGGCCCGATTACTCCCTCGCGAACCGGGAAGTCCCAGTTCTCATTACCGATGCTCAAGGTCGCCTTGGAGTCGCTCATACACTTCACCCCTTTGTGGATCGACACGAGACTCCAGCACGCGCAACTTGGGCTGCGCCTCCCCCCGGAAGAGTCCGCGTCGTGGATGTTTAGCTGTCCGAGTGCTATCGGCTTTTGCGCTGCACCGCAAGATGAGAGCGGGCGCTGAGCTTACGTGAAGGGCAGGGCGTTGCCTGACACGGCAGCGCCCCACCGGAAGCTTACGCAGCGCTCGCCTGATCGCCGATGCGGGCGAGCGTCTCGTCGCGTCCAAGGGCAAGCATCACGTCGAAAATCCCCGGCGAGGACGTCGAACCTGTCAGTGCGGCGCGCAGCGGCTGTGCGAGCTTGCCGAGCTTGACGCCCTCCGATTCTGCGAGAGTGCGGACCGCTTCTTCCAGGGGCTCGGTCTCCCATGCGCAATGGCCGAGGGCATCGCGCAGAAGACCGAGGCGACGGCGAGCATCGTCGTCGAGAAGGCCTTCTGCCTTGGTGTCGAGCGTCAATGGCCGCGCCGCAAACAGGAAGGCCGCGTTGTTGGCCAGTTCGACCAGCGTCTTCGCACGCTCTTTGAGACCCGGCATGAGTTGCATGAGCTGCGAACGCTGCGCCGCACTCAACTCTGCGGGAAATGCCGGCGGCGTCTCCATCTCCGGGAGAATCTTGAGCATATCGGCGACGAGTCGCTCGTCGTCCGCCTGGCGGATATAATGCCCGTTCAGATTTTGCAGTTTGACGAAGTCGAAGCGCGCCGCGCCCTTGCCGATCGCGTCGAGATCGAACCATTCCGTCGCCTGCTCGGAGGAGAAGATCTCCTCGTCGCCATGGCCCCAGCCGAGGCGTGCGAGATAGTTGCGGAGCGCCTCAGGCAGGTAGCCCATCGCCCGATACGCTTCGACGCCGAGCGCCCCATGACGTTTGGAGAGTTTGGCGCCGTCCGGACCGTGAATGAGCGGGATATGCGCCCATTGCGGCACCTGCCATCCGAGCGCTTCGTAGATGATGCCCTGTCTGGCGGCATTGGTGAGATGATCGTCGCCGCGAATGACGTGCGTGACGCCCATATCGTGATCGTCGACGACGACGGCCAGCATGTAGGTGGGCGTTCCGTCCGAGCGCAGGATGATGAAATCGTCGAGGTCGCGGTTCGGGAACGTGACGCGGCCCTGAACGTGATCCTCGATGACCGTCTCTCCGTCCTGCGGAGCCTTGATGCGGATGACCGGCTTGATGCCTTCCGGCGCTTCGGACGGATCGCGGTCGCGCCAGCGCCCATCATAGCGGGGAGGGCGCCCCTCGGCGCGTGCCGTCTCGCGCATCTCCGCCAGCTCTTCCTGGGAGGCATAGCAGCGATAGGCATGGCCGCTCTCAACGAGCTGCCAGGCCACCTCTGCATGGCGGTCCATGCGGGCAAATTGTGAGATCGGTTCACCGTCCCAATCGAGGCCGAGCCAGGAGAGCCCGTCCAGGATGGCCGCAATGGCAGCATCGGTCGAGCGCTGGCGATCGGTGTCCTCGATCCTGAGCAGCATTTTACCGCCGCGGCCCCGCGCATAGAGCCAGTTGAAGAGCGCCGTGCGTGCGCCGCCAATGTGCAAAAAGCCGGTTGGCGAGGGAGCAAAGCGGGTAATCGGATGAGATGACATGGTGGTTTTGGCTGGCAAAAGGGCGGGGCGATTGGTGGATGCCCGGCCCGCGTGTAAGATGGGCTCGGTCTAGCCACAGCGCCGGGTGCTTGCAAGCATGGAACCGAGCGGCGGACAGTCAAGCGCGGCGGATGGGGAGCGGCCTTCGCAGGACGATCGCCGTATCGAAGGCTTCTTGCCGCCTGGCCGGCTCAGGCGCTTCGGCTACGGCGTGGCGTCTCACACCGCGCATCTCAGAGCACAGGCTGCCCGCGATTTCGAGGAGCGGCGCGGCTTTCTCTTCCTGGCTGTCGGCTTTTCTTGTGGCGCGGCCGCCTATTTCATTTTGCCGCGCGAGCCTTTGCTTTCCGCGCTTCTGCCCGCAGCCTTGGCTGCGGCGGGTGCCGCATGCCTCGCGTGGTGGCGCGGTGGTGGCGCCTATCCGTTGGTGTTCCTCGCCTGTTTTCTGGCCGGGATGTCCGCAGGCAAGCTTCGCGTTGAAAGCCTTCGCGCGCCGGTGCTCGAACATCCGTTGAGCAGTGAAGTGACCGGCCGAGTGGTGGCTGTCGAAACCCGCGCTGAACGAACGCCGCGGGTGGTCCTCGACCAGGTGCGCATTGAGCGTCTTTCTGCCGAAGAGACGCCACACAGGGTCCGGCTTACCTTGCGCACCGATCTGCCGCCAACCGGTGCAACGGTGAAGGGGGCGGCGCGGCTGGCACCGCTGCCGGGCCCGGCGATCCCCGGGGGCTACGATCCTGCTCGGGCGGCGTTTTTCGATGGGATCGGCGCATCCGGTTTTGTCTTCGGCACTCTGACGGTCGTCGAACCACCGAGCGGCGTCCATCTGTTCCTGGCGATTGCGGCCATCCGCCGAGCGATCGCAGAGCGGATCACCGACGCGGTGGCAGGCCCGCCCGCTGCGATCGCGGCAGCGCTTCTCGTCGGCGATCGCGGCAAGATCGCGGATGCGGACGTCGACGCTCTGCGGATCGCGGGTCTTGCGCATATTCTTGCGATTTCGGGCCTGCATATGATGCTGATCGCCGGCACGGCCTTCTGGCTCGTGCGTGCGGTGCTGGCGTTGTCGGAACATATGGCGCTCGTTCTCCCGATTCGAAAAATCGCAGCGGCCGTCGCGCTCGCAGTCGGCGCCTTCTATTTGTCGATCTCCGGCGGCAACGTGGCGACGATCCGCGCCTTCGTGATGCTTGCGGTCATGCTGACGGCCGTCTTTCTGGATCGTCCTGCTCTCTCGCTGCGCAACCTCGCGATTGCAGCTTTCGTGGTCGTCGCGCTCCAGCCTGAGAGTGTGCTCGAACCGGGCTTCCAGATGTCCTTTCTGGCCGTCGCCGCCTTGGTGGCGGCCTGGGAAGCCTGGCGCGACCGTCCGCGCCAGGATCTTGCTGAACCCGCCCGCGGGCTCATGCGACTTCTCCGCAGGCCTGTCGTGGCGATCGGTGCCGTCGGCTTGACCACGCTCGTCGCCGGTCTGGCCACATCGCCGTTCGCGGCTTTCCATTTCGGACGGCTCGCGTCCTACTCGCTCCTCGGCAATCTCATTGCGATGCCGCTCGTCTCGCTCATCGTGATGCCGGCGGGGCTCATCAGCCTGATTGCGATGCCGTTCGGTCTGGAAACCGTGCCGTTGACCGTCATGGCCTGGGGCATCGATCTCGTCCTCGCTTCGGCGCATTTCGTAGCGTCATTGTCGGGCGCCACCGTTATCGTCCCGCCGTTTCCCGCGATCGCGCTCATTCTGATGTGCGGCGGGCTTCTGTGGCTCAGCCTCTGGCGATCGCAGCTGCGCCTCTACGGCGTCGCGCCACTCTTGCTGGGGGCGCTGCTTGCGTGGCTTCTCGGCGCCAGGCCCGACCTTCTGGTGGATGAGGCGGGGAGGGCGGTTGCTGCCCGTGACGTCGCCGGACACCTCCAAATCGTTGGCGCGCGGCAAGGCTCTTTCCTTGACGATGTCTGGCGCGAGGGCGAGCCGGAGGCGGAAGCCGCGGGAACGTCAGGCTTTCGTTGCGACGCCGAAGCCTGCGTTCTGGAGATGCCCGAAGGACTGACCCTCTCGCGCGTCACCGATCCGGTGGCCTTTTCGGAAGATTGCCGCCGCGCCGAGATTATCGTCACGCAACTGCGCGCGCCGAGAGATTGCGCGGCGCGCATCGTCATCGACCGCTCCGCGCTCGCCACCCATGGAGCGCACGCGCTTTTTATGGAGAGCAAACACCCGGACGGTGTAGCTCCGCACCTTGAACTTCGCACATCACGCCCATCCATCCGGCGACCGTGGCAGGGGTCGCCGGCACTCAGATGACGTCGAGGCCAGAAAGGCTGAGAAGCGCTCAGTAGCGGCGCAAAAGCCCCACGAGGCGACCCTGGATGCGGACCCTGTCCGGACCGAAGATGCGGGTCTCGTAGGCGGGATTGGCAGCCTCGAGCGCAATCGATGCACCTTTGCGGCGCAGACGCTTCAAGGTCGCCTCTTCGTCGTCGATCAGCGCCACCACCACATCTCCGCTGTCGGCACTGTCCTGACGACGGATGACCACGGTGTCCCCGTCGAGAATGCCGGCCTCGATCATGGAATCGCCGCGCACCTCGAGCGCGAAATGCTCGCCCTTCGAAAGGAGGTCCGGCGGCACGACGATGGAATGGCTCTGGTTCTGAATGGCGGAGATCGGAACGCCGGCTGCAATCCGCCCCATGACCGGGACGCTCGCGCCTCGCTCACTCTCTTCGAACGCTTCTTCCTCAACGGGTTGTGGCGCCTTGCCGAGCCGGCCTTCGATCACGCTCGGCGTGAAGCCACGCTGCTGCGGTCGCCCGAAACTCGGATTGACCGCGTCGGGAAGGCGCAGAACTTCCAGCGCGCGTGCCCGATTCGGCAGCCGCTTGATGAAGCCACGCTCCTCCAGGGCGGTGATGAGGCGATGAATTCCGGATTTCGACTTCAGATCGAGCGCGTCCTTCATCTCGTCGAACGAGGGCGGCACGCCCGATTCCTTCAGTCTTTCATTGATGAAGAGCAGAAGCTCGAGCTGCTTCTTTGTCAGCATTGCCGTCCCCTCGCGATGCGAGTCGCGTCTCGTGTACAAATCACGAACGCACACTACCTGTTCATGGCGTGTTCCACAAGCCTTGGGGGCCGCGCGCGGGTTTACGAGAGGGCTTGCGCGAGATCGATGACGGCAACCACATCGCCCGTCCGGGCCGCCGGAGCAAAGGGAGGGCGAATGATGAGGGCGTCCGAACGGGCAAGCGTCGCAAGAAGAGACGAATCCTGCTCGTCAGCGACCGTGACGGCTGTCCGTCCCTGCCATTCGACGAAGCGCGCCCGCAGATATTGCTGGCGGTTGCCGACCTCGGGCAACGCTGCTGCAAGCGGCAACAGGCGCGTTGGCTCGCTGCCTTCGGCGCCCTGCATCGCCCCGATAAGAGGCTTCAGAAAGACGAGTGCGCAAATGAGGGCGGAGACGGGGTTTCCGGGCAGGCCGAGCACCCGGGTGCGCCCGAGCGTACCGAACATGACCGGTTTGCCCGGCCGCATGGCGACCCGCCAGAAATCGACCTTGAGACCTTGTTCGGCGAGCGCCGGCTGGACGAGATCGTGGTCGCCGACCGAGGCGCCGCCGATCACCACCAGGATATCGGCATCCGCCGCGCCTGCTGCAGCATTGGCAATCGCCTGTTTGTCGTCGACGGCGACGCCGAGATCCCGTGCGAGACCGCCACAGGCCGCAACCATCGAGGCAATCGCCGCGCCGTTCGAAGAGACGATCTGATCTGGGCCTGGCTCTTCTCCGGGCTCGACGAGTTCGTCGCCGGTCGAAAGGATGGCCACGATTGGCCTCTGGCGTACCGGAACGATTGCATGGTTCATCGCTGCGGCAAGCGCAGTTTCGCGCGTTCCGATCCGGCGTCCGGCATGAAGAAGCGTCTCGCCCTCCCGGAAGTCGAAGGCCGCGGCGCGTATGTGTCGGCCTGACGCCACAGGCTCCAGAACCTCGATGCGGTCGCCGTCGGCGCGGGCGTTTTCCTGAATGAGGATGGCATCGGCCCCGTCGGGGACAGGCGCTCCCGTGAAGATGCGAACCGTCTCGCCCGTCCCGAGCATCCCGGCAAAATGGTAGCCCGCGCGTGCTTCGCCGATCTGGCGCAGCCATGCGCCTGAGGGCGTATCCTCAGCGCGTACGGCATAGCCATCCATCGCAGACGCACGGAACGGCGGTTGGTTACGTCTCGCTGCAAGATCGCGCGCAAGCACCCGGCCGCGTGCTTCCGTCAGGGGGACACTCTCTTCCCCGAGGCGCGTGACGCCTTTGAGCATACGGGCAACGGCATCCTCGACGGAAATCAGGCTCATGGGTCGGAACGCCAATCGCCGGAAACGCCGCCGCTCTTCTCCTCCAGGCGAATATCGCCAATCGTCATGGCCCGGTCGACGGCCTTCGCCATGTCGTAGATGGTGAGACAGGCGACGGAAACCGCTGTGAGCGCTTCCATTTCGACCCCCGTCTTGGCATTCACACGTGCCATCGCCCGAACGCGGAGCCCGGGAAGCTTCTCGTCGGGCAGAATATCGACGGCGATCTTCGACAAAGCCAGAGGATGACAGAGCGGGATGAGATCGGAAGTGCGCTTGGCCGCCATCACGCCGGCAATGCGCGCGGTCGCGATGACGTCGCCCTTCTTCATGTCCCCCTCGCGAATGAGGCGCAGCGTCTCCGACGCCATGCGAACGCTTCCGCTCGCGACGGCGATGCGCGTCGTCACCGCCTTGTCTCCGACATCGACCATTTCCGCGCGCCCATCTTCAGAAAGATGGGTGAGGTGATCTTTCATCCGGTGGCCTGCGGAGCCGGTGAGGCGAGGAGCCGACGGGTTGCCTCGGCCACGTCGTCGGAGCGCATCAGGCTTTCGCCGACGAGGAAGGCGTGGATGCGGCAGGCTTTCAGGCGAGCGATATCAGCGGGCGAAAAAATACCGCTTTCTCCGACAATTAGCCGATCTTCCGGAATCAGTTTCGCAAGCCGTTCGGAGGTCGCCAGATCGGTGTGAAAGCTGCGCAGATCCCGGTTGTTGATCCCGATCATTGGCGAAGCGAGGGTGAGCGCGCGCTCGAGCTCCGGCTCGTTATGGACTTCGATAAGCACATCCATGCCATATTCGAAGGCGCTGTCTTCGAGGGATTTTGCTTCATCGTCGGAGACCGCAGCCATGATGATCAAGATGCAGTCGGCCCCCCAGGCGCGTGCCTCAGCCACCTGATAGGGCGTGAACATGAAGTCCTTGCGCAACGCCGGCAGGGAGACGGCCGCGCGTGCCGAGGTCAGGAATTCTGGCGCCCCCTGGAAGGACGGGGCATCGGTCAGAACGGAAAGACAGGCGGCGCCGCCGTCCTGATAGGCTTGTGCAAGTTCAGGCGGATTGAAATCCGGCCTGATCAATCCCTTTGACGGACTCGCTTTTTTGATCTCGGCGATGAGGCCGGGCTGGTCCGCCTCTGCCTTGCGACGCAGAGCGGCCAGAAAACCGCGCGGCGCTTCCTGATCGGCGAGGCGGGCTTTGAGCTCCTGAAGCGGGATGGCAGCCTCCGCGGCTTCGATCTCTTGCTGCTTGTAGGCTTCGATTTTCTTGAGGATGTCGTTCACGAGGCTGGGGCCGCTTCGTTGGAGACACGCAGGAGCGCTTCGAGCGCGGCTTTTGCCTTGCCGGAATCGATCGATTCCTCGGCCATATCGGCGGCTTCCTCGACGAGCTCGGACTTGCCGGCGACGATCAAAGCGGCCGCCGCATTGGCGACGACCACATCGCGGTAAGGACCGAGCTTACCGTCGAGAAGACCGCGCAGGGCGGCCGCGTTTTCCTCCGCCGTGCCGCCTTTCAGATGCTCCGGCAGCGCTTCTTTGACATCGAAATCCTGCGGATGGACCTCGAAGGTGCGGACATGCCCTTCCTTGAGCTCCGCGACATAGGTGCGTCCGGTGGTCGACACCTCGTCGATGCCGCCGGCATCGCCGTAGGTGCCGTGCACCACCCATGCCGTTTCCGCTCCGAGATTTTTTAGCGCGTTAGCAATGGGTTCGACCCATTCCTTAGAGTAAACCCCGAGCATATAGCGCTTCACCTTGGCCGGATTTGCGAGTGGGCCGAGGATGTTGAAGATCGTCCGAGTGCCGATTTCGACACGAGAAGGACCGACATGGCGCATGGCGGCATGATGGTTCGGCGCGAACATGAAGCCGATGCCGGCCTCGCGGATACAGCGTGCGATCCCCTCGGGCTTGAGATCGACATTGACGCCGAGTGCCGTGAGGCAGTCGGCGGCACCCGAGCGGGAGGAAAGGGCGCGGTTGCCGTGCTTGGCGACAGGAACGCCGACACCCGCAACGACGAGCGCTGCACCTGTCGAGATGTTGTACGTGCCGGAGGCATCGCCGCCCGTGCCGACGATATCGATGGCGCCTTCCGGAGCCTCGACCGGCGTCATGCGAGAGCGCATCGATGTGACGGCGCCGGCGATCTCCTCGATCGTTTCACCGCGCACTCTGAGGCCCATCAAGACGGCACCGATCTGCGTCGGCGTCGCTTCGCCCGACATCATCACGTCGAAGGCCTGCTGCGCTTCGGCTTCGGTCAGGCTTTCACGATTGGCCAGCTTGGCAATCAGCGGCTTGAGATCGCTCATGAGAGCACCTTGGGGCTGGCCTCTGCCGCGCCCGTCGTCTGACGGAAGCTTGCGGCGAGCTTCAGGAAATTGTCCAGGATGCGATGACCGTGTTCGGAGGCGATGCTCTCGGGGTGAAACTGCACCCCGTAGACCGGATGAGACCGGTGCTGCACGCCCATGATCACGCCATCGGCCGTATGCGCCGTCACCTCGAGGCTCTCCGGCATACTCTCCGGCAAGATGGTGAGAGAGTGATAGCGGGTCGCCTGGAACGGTCCGTTGATGCCGTGAAAGACGCCCGCGCCCTCATGCTCGATGAGGGACAGCTTTCCATGCATGAGAGACGGTGCGCGCACCACTTCGCCGCCATAGGCCTGACCGATCGCCTGATGGCCGAGGCACACGCCGAAGATCGGCATCTGGCCGTTCGCCTTTTTGATCAAGTCCAGCGAAATGCCGGCTTCGTTCGGGGTGCATGGGCCGGGGGACAGAATGATGCCTTCGGGCTTTGCCGCGAGCACATCTTCCGTCGACCATTCGTCATTGCGCAGAACCTTTGTCTCGGCGCCGAGTTCGCCAAGGTAATGCACGAGATTCCAGGTGAAAGAATCGTAGTTGTCGATGACGATGAGCATGGGCGGCTCGCGTTTGTCTGTCATCTGCACGGATTAGGCGGGGAGGGCGCGGCGGTCAAGAAACGCCGCGCCGCACGGATGCAAGTGGCCTCTCAGATGTCGGAGACGCGCTATTGTCCGCGGCCGGCCTGGTTGGCGAAGCGGCGCGCCTCTTCGGCCGCCCGAAAAAGCGCTTTCGCCTTGTTCACGCATTCCGCCTGTTCTGAATCCGGGTCGGAATCGGCGACGATCCCGGCCCCGGCCTGAACATAGATGGTGTCGTCTTTGACGACCGCGGTTCTCAAGACGATGCAGGTATCCATGTCGCCATCGGCCGTGAAATAGCCGACGCAGCCGGCGTAAGGACCGCGCTTCGATTCTTCCAATTCGTCGATGATCTGCATCGCCCGAATCTTTGGTGCTCCGGAAACGGTGCCGGCCGGAAAGCCGCCGGCGAGGGCATCGATCGCGTCGCAATCCTTGCGCAGATCGCCTTCCACGTTGGAGACGATGTGCATCACCTGGCTGTAATGCTCGAGGAAAAATTTGTCGGTCACGTGCACCGAACCAATCTCGGCGACCCGCCCCACATCGTTGCGCCCGAGATCGAGGAGCATGAGATGCTCCGCGAGTTCTTTCGGGTCTGCCAGAAGCTCTTCGCCGAGACGCTTATCCTCCGCCGAAGTGGCGCCGCGCGGCCTCGTGCCTGCGATCGGCCGGATGGTGACCTTGCCGGCGCGCGCCCGCACCAGGGTCTCAGGGCTCGAGCCGACGATGGAGAAGCCGCCGAAATCGAGAAAATACAGAAACGGTGCCGGATTGACCCGCCGCAGAGCGCGGTAGAGTGAGAAGGCGGGAAGCGGGAAGGGCGTTTCGAAACGCTGCGACAGCACCACCTGAAAGATGTCTCCGGCGGCGATATATTCCTTCGCGCGGCGAACCTTCTCTTTGTAGGCTTCCGGAGTGGTGTTCGAAGTGGTGTCCGAAGCGAGCGGCACGTCGGCCGTTTCGACTCCGCGCTCCAGCGGTCGGTCGAGCGCGTCGACGATTTCCGTGAGAAGGTTGACGGCTGTTTCATACGCCGCCCGCGCCGCGACGCCGGGTGTCGGCCTGACGGGCGTGACTACGGTGAGTTCATCCTTGACGGCATCGAAGACGACAACGGCCTGCGGACGCATCAAGACGGCGTCAGGCAGGTTGAGGCTGTCCGGCGGAACGTTCGGCAAACGCTCCATCTGACGCACCATGTCGTAGCCCAGATAGCCGAAGACACCGGCGCCCATCGAAGGCAGACCCTCCGGCACATCGACCCGGCTTTCTGCAAGGAGGGTGCGCAGAGCCTGCAGCGGCGGTTCGTCGAGCGGGATAAAATCGTCAAGATCGGGCGCGCGTGCGATTGCGGCCTGGCTTCCCTCCGCCCGGAAGATGAGATCAGGCTGAAGCCCGATCATCGAATAGCGCCCCCGCACAGCACCGCCTTCGACCGATTCCAGGAGGAAGGAATTGGCGCGCCCGGCGGCGAGCTTCAGAAAGGCGGAGACGGGTGTCTCGAGATCGGCAACGAGGCGGGTATAAAGCAGTTGCGCTTTGCCCTCGCTGTAAAGCTGCTCGAAGGCGCCGAAGGCTGGCTCGACTTGCATGTTATTGCTGGCTTTCTCCAACGAACTGCCCGTAGATCGCCTGATTGACGGAGATCGATCGCTCGTTGATCAGATGGGCATTGTAGGCCTGCAAGAGGTCGCCGGCGATGGCTTCCCCGAGGCTGTCCCGCAATTGCGTGGCTCCTGCCGCTTCCTCGAAATACGCGGGCACGGTGACACTGTCGACGTGCAGGAGGATCCGGTTCTGCGGATCTTTTCCTTCCGCGTTGGCCACGTGATTCTGCGGCCCGGCGAAGGCTTGCGCGACGGCATTCGGGCTGAGCGGGCTGTCGGGCTGCTGCGAGGCCGTGCGCGTCACAGCTTCCGCCGTCTCGACGTCTTTGCCGATTTCGGACGCGATCTCGGATAGCGGTGTCCCGCTCTTGAGACGGTCGAACAGGGCATTGGCGCGGTCGCGGATACGTGTGGCGCGTTGATCGGCCTGCCATGCGGCGACGACGTCCGGCTTAACCTCATCGAGCGCGCGGTCGCGAGCGGGTGTGGTCTCGGTCACGTCGTAGAAATAGAACGTGTTCGTGCCGACGTGGATCGGGTCGTTCTCGAGCCCGACATCGCTTTGAAAGGCGTCGGCGATCAGATCCCGGCCACCTGGGACGGAGATCTCGTTTCCGTCCGGCCCGGTCCCGTCCGCGGCAACAACATCGATCTTCTGGTAGGGAAGGTTGAGCTTCTGCGCGACTTCCTGGAGCGTTGCGCCACCGGCGCGTTCGTCCTCGATCTGGTCGTAAAGCGAAAGAACCTCGTTGGAGCTTTGGCGCTCGGCCATCTCCTTGCGCAGTTCGGGCTCGACCGCGGAGAACGGTTGGGTGGAGCCTTCTTCGACATTCACCACCTTGATGATTGCCGGCCCGAGACGGGCGTCCAGGACCGGAACCGTTGCCCCTTCATCGGCGGCAAAGGCGGCATCGGCGACGCTCTGGTCGACGATTTCGGCCTTTGATTTCAGGCCGAGGTCAACGGCTGTGAGATTTCTCTCGCTTGCAACCTCCTCGAGCGTCTTGCCGGAGGAGATTTCGTCGGCAGCCTTCTTGGCATCTTCAGGATCGTTGAGCCGCAGCTGGAGAACGCGCCGGCGCTCGGGCGTCGAAAAGCGTTGAGACTGGCTGTCGTATTCTTTCCTGACATCTTCCTCGGAAATGGAGGCAGGGTCGGCGATGGCGGAAGGCTCGAGCGCGATGATGCCGAGGGAGCGGTATTCCGGTGCCCGAAATTGCGACTGATTGTCCTCAAAGAAAGCCTGAAGGGTTGCGTCGTCCGGCTCGCCCACCGGCTCGATCGCGCTGGTATCGACGGTCACGTACGAGATCGTCCGCGCCTCGTTCTGATAGCGGTAGAAGGCATCGAGCATCGGCTTCGGCGCGCTGACGTCACCGGCTATGGCGGAGGCGATCTGCCGGCGCACCATGCGCTCGCGCATATCGGCGATATAGTCTTCCTCGCGCAGTCCCGCATTGGCGAGGAGGGTCCGGAAGCGCTGCCGGTCGAAGCGGCCACCAACCCCCTGGAACGTCGGATCGGAGGCGATCTCCTGAGCGAGCTTATCGTCGGAGACGCCGAGATTGTATTGCGAGGCCTGGTCGTCGAGGGCGGCTTCTGAGACTAGCTGCGAGAGAACCTGTTGAGGCAGGCCGATGTTGCGGGCCTGCTCCATCGTCATCACCTGGTTCATCTGCTGCGAGAACTGCTGCATGCGCTGGCGCAGCGCGCGGTCGAACTGGACCGCCGTCACCTCTTCGTCACCGACAGAGGCAAGCGTGCCCCGGCCATAGCCGCTGAACTGGTTCGCCACGCCCCAGATACCGAAGCTGACTACCAGCAGCCCCAGGAGCAGCTTGGCCATCCAGCCGCTTGTCGCTTGACGCATTCGATCGAGCATGGAACACCCTCGGCCCAACAAAAACGCCGGGCAAGAGCGCCCGGCCCGCGCATCATAGGCATCGGTCGGTGCCCTGCCAAGCACAGCGCCGCCGCCACTTCAACCCACAGGGACGACGCATCATGAAATGGGTGATCGGCAATTGGAAAATGAACGGCCTTTCGGAGAGCCTTCATGAGGCCCGTTCGATCGGAGACGGCGTCGGCGGATGGACCGGCAAAGTCGTTTCCATGGTCTGCCCGCCCGCGACTTTGATTGCACGCATGGCCATGCATTGCGCTGGCACGCCTCTCGAATTCGGTGGCCAGGACTGCCATGCGAAAGCCTCAGGCGCGCATACTGGGGATATCGCCGCCGAGATGCTGCACGACGCGGGTGCGCGCGCAGTGATTCTCGGACATTCGGAACGCCGCACGGATCATGGCGAGACCAACGAACAGGTGCGCGCGAAGGTCGATGCTGCATGGCGCGCTGCCCTAACGCCGATCGTCTGCGTCGGCGAAGTCGAAGCGGAGCGGGATGCGGGCCGTGCCGAGGCCGTGGTGGAAGAACAGCTCGCCGCCTCCCTGCCGGATGCTCTTCCCACCCAGGAGAACGAAGACCTGATCGTCGCCTATGAGCCGGTCTGGGCGATCGGCACCGGCCGTGTGCCGACGGAGGCCGATATCGGCGCCATGCACGGCCAGATTCGTGCACATCTGGTGAAGCGCTACGGCGAGGCGGGCCACCGTGTTCCGATTCTCTACGGCGGCTCGATGAAGCCGGACAACGCCAAAGCGATCATGTCCATCGCCGACGTTGATGGCGGTCTTGTCGGCGGCGCGAGCCTCAAGGCTGAGAGCTTCCTGGCGATCGCCGAAGCGGCTGCGGCAGCAGAAGCGGCCTAACCGCCTTTAAGTCGACACCGGCCTCGTGTAGAAGGCCGACCAAATTCCAAAAACGGCAATTGATCTGATGACTACTGTTGTGATCGTCATCCACCTGATGGTGGTTTTGGCCATGATCGCCCTTGTACTCCTGCAGCGCTCGGAAGGCGGTGCGCTCGGCATCGGCGGGGGCGGCGGCATGATGAGCGGCCGCAGCGCCGGCAATCTTCTGACGCGCTCGACCGCAATTCTGGCTGCGGCGTTCTTCGCGACTTCGATCGGGCTGACGGTCCTGGCGAGGCTCGATACCGGGCCGAGCGACATCTTCGAACGCTTGCAGAACCGTCCTGTCGCACCCGCGACGACCACCGAGCCGAATGCGCCCGCAGCGCCTGCAGACACGTCCGGCGGTCAGCCCGTAACGCCTCCGAGCGCGCCGAGCGGAGCGCAGGACGGACCGGGTGTCCTCGACGCTCTGAAGAGCTTGTCGAACTCTCCGCAGCCGATGCAGCCATCGTCGCCCGCGACTTCCGGCCCGCAGACACCTCCGGCTGAAACGCCCTCCGAGGCTCCTGCCGAAACGGCCCCGAACGCAACGGCGCCCGAGCAGACGTCTCCTGAACAGACATCCCCGGCGCAGACATCCCCGGCGCAGACGGCGCCTTCGGATGCTCCGTCGGACGCATCATCGGCGGACGACAGCGCGGATAGCCCGGCGACGGAGGCGACGCCTTCGGGCGAGGCTGCGCCCTCCGGCGCAGAAACTCCGGCGAGCGAAGACGCCCAGTCGGGCACCGACAATTCGGCTGGTTCGGAGAATCCGGCTCAGCCGCTCGGAGGCTCGGCCCAGTAATGCTGTTTGTCTCTTGGGCACCCGCCGCGTTCACCGCGGCGGTGGTGCCTTTGCGTCACAGCCGTGCCCTTCTGCACGGCTGTTTCATTTTCGACTCCACGAATCGTTCCAGCTTAGGTAAGCGTTGAGGCCCATGGCGCGGTACATCTTCATCACCGGCGGCGTGGTCTCCTCCCTCGGCAAAGGTCTCGCATCCGCAGCGCTCGGCGCGCTGCTGCAGGCCCGTGGCTATAAGGTCCGCCTCCGCAAACTCGACCCGTATCTGAATGTGGATCCGGGTACGATGAGCCCCTATCAGCACGGCGAGGTCTTCGTGACCGACGACGGCGCTGAGACCGATCTCGATCTTGGCCATTACGAGCGTTTCACCGGTCGCTCGGCCAATCAGCAGGACAACATCACGACCGGGCGGATTTATCAGGAAATCATCGCCAAGGAGCGGCGTGGCGACTATCTCGGCGCCACCGTTCAGGTGATCCCGCACGTGACGGATGCCATCAAGGAATTCGTCCTCGACGGAAACGAAGATTACGACTTCGTTCTGTGCGAGATCGGCGGAACCGTCGGCGACATCGAAGGCCTGCCGTTCTTCGAGGCGATCCGTCAGCTCGGCAACGAGCTGCCGCGTGGTCAGGCGATCTTCATCCATCTGACGCTGATGCCGTTCATTCCGGCGGCCGGCGAATTGAAGACGAAGCCGACGCAGCATTCCGTGAAGGAGCTGCGTTCGATCGGCATTCAGCCCGATATTCTCCTGGTGCGCTGCGACCGCCCGATCCCGGCCGCAGAGCGGCGCAAGCTCGCGCTTTTCTGCAATGTGCGCGAGAGCGCGGTGATCACGGCGGAAGACGTCGGCTCGATTTACGATGTGCCGCTCGTCTACCATCGCGAAGGGCTGGACGCCGAGGTGCTGGCCGCCTTCGGCATCGACTATGCCCGCGGCATGGAGATCACGCGCTGGCAGGACATCTCCGACACCATCCACAATCCGGAAGGTGAGGTGACCATCGCCATCGTCGGCAAATACACGGGCTTGAAGGACGCCTACAAATCGCTGAGCGAGGCGTTGTCCCACGGCGGCATCGCCAACAAGGTGAAGGTCAATCTCGAATGGATCGAGAGCGAGATCTTCGAGAAGGAAGATCCCGCCCCCTGGCTCGAGCGCGTCAACGGCATTCTCGTCCCCGGCGGGTTCGGTGAGCGCGGAGCAGAAGGCAAGATCGCTGCGGCGACCTTCGCCCGCACGCGCAAGGTGCCTTATTTCGGCATCTGCTTCGGCATGCAGATGGCGGTGATCGAAGCGGCCAGAAACATGGCCGGCATCGAGAACGCCAATTCGTCGGAGTTCGGGGCGACCGACGAACCGGTCGTCGGCCTGATGACGGAATGGCTGAAGGGCAATCAGCTCGAGAAGCGGGCCGAGCAGGGCGATCTCGGCGGCACGATGCGACTTGGCGCCTATCCGGCCTCTCTGTCTGAGGGAAGCCGCATCGCGTCGATCTATGGCCGCAGAAACATCTCCGAGCGCCATCGCCACCGCTACGAGGTGAACATCGAATACCGAAAGCGGCTGGAAGAGGCGGGGCTCACCTTCGCCGGAATGTCGCCCGACGGGCTGTTGCCGGAAACGGTGGAGCTCGCCTCGCATCCCTGGTTCATCGGCGTGCAGTACCATCCGGAGCTGAAATCGCGTCCGTTCGAGCCGCATCCGCTCTTTGCGTCCTTCATCGCCGCGGCCGTGGAGCAGAGCCGGCTGGTTTGATCTCGCAGGCGCGGGCCGTTCGGGTGCCGCGCTTGTCCGAGCGTTTGCCGGCGCCTATGCCTGCGGTCCTGAAATGATTGCCGAAAGACCACCATGCGTCCGATCGATCACCTCGTCTTGCCGGTTGCCGCGCTCGCTACGGCGCGAGAGCGCCTGACCGAGCTCGGCTTCCAGGTCTCGCCGGAGGCGCGGCATCCTTTCGGCACGGGCAATGCGCGTGTGTTCTTCAAGAACCGCACCTATCTGGAGCCGATTGCGACGCTCGATCAGGCCGTGGTCGACAAGGGGATCGCCGAAGGGCTCGTCTTCCTCGACAGGATCGCGAAGGCGAGCGCACGTGCCCCGGAAGGCTTCGCGATGCTGGCCTTGAAGGGCGACGATGCGGAGGATGCTCTGGACGTCTACCGGCAAAAAGGCTTTGGCGTCGGCGATCTCTTTTCGTTCGTCGGCAAGGCGCGCAACGATGCTGGCGAAGAAACCGAGTATGGGGTGCGCCTTGCTTTCGCGGCCGACCCGAAAGCGCCGGAGGCCGCGATCTTCGTCTGTCAGCCCGTCGGCATGAGTGTGAATACCGGCACGCGCTATTGCGACCATCCGAACGGAGCGGACGGTGTCGTCGCCGTCGCAGCCGTTGCAAAGAATCCGGCCGACTTCCACGTCTTCCTGTCGGCGGCGACCGGACAGCGTGAGCTGCGCGCGACGTCGTTTCTCGTCGAGGCGGAGCTTGGTTCGCAGAGGCTGCTTCTCATGACGCCGGCGGGCTTTGAAAACCGTTACGGCGTCACAGCTCCCGATCCAGGCGACGGCTTCGTCTTCGCGGCCTTCGAGGTCCTGGTCGACAATCTCGAGAAGACGCGCGAGTTTGCGTCGGACGGGATGCGCACTGCAGAGCGGCTTGTCGTGCCATCTGCCCCAGGCCTCGGAACCGTCCTTGCCTTCGTGGAAAACCGATGAATGACACCGTGCAACCTCTAGTCCCCAATGCGGTTGTTGAAGCCGGCAGCGTCAGCTTCGGCAATCACCTGCCGTTTTCGCTCATCGCGGGACCCTGTCAGATGGAGAGCCGCGATCACGCCTTCGATATGGCGGGCGCGCTCAAAGAGATGACGCAACGGCTCGGGATCGGCCTCGTCTACAAGACGAGCTTCGACAAGGCGAACCGCACGAGCCTCTCCGGGCGCCGGGGCATCGGGCTGGAGGCGGCGTTGCCGGTGTTCGCCGACATCCGCAAGGAGCTCGACCTGCCGGTTCTGACCGACGTGCATGAGCGCAGGCAATGCGCCGAAGTCGCCGAGGTCGTCGACATTCTGCAGATCCCGGCCTTCCTGTGCCGGCAGACGGATCTCCTCATCGCCGCCGCGGAGACCGGCCGGGTGGTGAACGTCAAGAAGGGCCAGTTTCTGGCGCCCTGGGACATGAAGAACGTTGTTGCCAAGCTCATGGCGAGTGGCAATCCAAACGTCCTTCTGACCGAGCGAGGCGTTTCCTTCGGTTACAATACCCTGGTGTCCGACATGCGCGCGTTGCCGCAAATGGCGGAGACCGGAGCGCCGATCATTTTCGACGCAACGCATTCGGTGCAGCAGCCGGGCGGGCAGGGCGGCTCCTCAGGGGGCGATCGCCGCTTCGTGCCGGTACTTGCCCGCGCGGCAATCGCGGTGGGCGTCGCCGGGCTCTTTGTCGAGACGCACCAGGATCCCGACAACGCGCCCTCTGATGGGCCGAACATGGTGCCGCTTTCTGACATGGAAGCGATGCTTGAACGGCTGATGGCGCTCGATGCTGTGGTGAAAGCCTCGCCGAGCGGTAGGTAAGGTCTCGTCACGGCCGCGGCGAAAACGTGGCCGTGCCTTTTCCATGCCGAGATGCCGGAACGCTGGTCCGGGCCGCGCCGTATTGCCTCCAAACCTTTGACGAGATCGGGCCAAACGCTGCACGTTCCGGCGAAATGCGGCCGTTTGCCGACAGGCTTTTATTATCTTTTTTTCATTCGTGCGGATTCGCCATCTCCCTTAGCGTGGGGCCGCGAATGGTTGGGTGAGATCAACTCCGGCCAAGATCGACACGAAAATGGGTTGGTATTGATGCGCGTGCTTCTCGTTCCGGTCGCTCTCGCGATTTCCCTTGTGTCCGCGGCCTTCCTGATGGGGCGGCAGGCCGATGTGCAGACGACACCGGCAATCGATGCTCCCCGCCACGATATTCGGATGGCCACCGGGCAAAGTCCGCATTTTTGGGTTGATTGGCCGTCTGAAGGCTGTGCGGCCTCCAAACGTGTCGTCGTCACCTATCGCGGTGAGACGTCGTTCTTCTGCGCTGACGATCTCGGACGGTCGAGCTAAAAGGTCCGCGACACGCGCACCGAAGGGCGTGAGCTGCGCGGCAGCTCTGCCGCCAGGGGGCTTTTGTTGCGCGCTCACATCGAATAGGAAAACGCCCTGAAGGGGGATCCCATATGACTGCGATCATAGACATTATCGGCCGCGAAATCCTCGACAGCCGTGGCAACCCGACCGTAGAGGTCGACGTGCTTCTCGAGGACGGTTCGACGGGACGCGCTGCGGTGCCGTCCGGTGCCTCGACCGGCGTACACGAGGCCCATGAGCTGCGCGACGGCGACAAGTCCCGTTACGGCGGCAAGGGCGTTTTGAAGGCCGTCGAGGCGGTCAACAGCGAGATTTTTCAGGCGATCGGCGGCCGCGAGGCCGAGGAGCAGATCGCCATCGACCGCGCCATGATCGAGCTCGACGGCACGGAGAACAAGGGCCGGCTCGGCGCCAACGCCATTTTGGGCGTGTCGCTTGCCGTTGCCAAGGCGGCTGCGGCTGCCCGTGGCCTGCCGCTTTACCGCTATGTGGGCGGCGTCGCGGCGCGCACCTTGCCGGTGCCGATGATGAACATCGTCAATGGTGGTGCGCACGCCGACAACCCGATCGATTTCCAGGAATTCATGATCATGCCGGTCGGCGCCGACACCTTTGCCGACGCGCTCCGCATGGGCTCCGAGATCTTTCACCGCCTGAAGGCGTCCCTTCACGATGCCGGACACAACACCAATGTCGGTGATGAAGGCGGTTTCGCGCCGGGGCTCGCCTCGACCGACGAAGCGCTCGGTTTTGTCGTGAAGGCGATCGAGGCAGCCGGCTACAAGCCGGGCGAAGATGTCTACCTCGCGCTCGATCCGGCATCATCCGAGTTCTTCAAGGACGGAAAATACGTGCTGGAAGGCGAGGGGCGCACGCTCTCACCGTCCGAGATGGTCGACTATTATGCCGATCTCGTCGCTCGCTATCCGATCGTCTCGATCGAAGACGGAATGGCCGAGGACGACTGGGACGGCTGGAAGATCATGACGGACAAGCTGGGCGACAAATGCCAGCTGGTCGGTGACGACCTCTTCGTGACCAACGTCAAGCGCCTGAAGCGTGGTATCGACGATGGCATCGCCAATTCGATCCTCGTCAAAGTCAACCAGATCGGCTCGCTGACCGAGACGATGGAGACGGTCGAAATGGCGCATTTCGCCGGCTACACCGCCGTCATGTCGCATCGCTCCGGCGAGACGGAAGACGCGACGATCGCCGACCTGGCCGTCGGCACCAATTGCGGACGCATCAAGACGGGTTCGCTGGCGCGCGCCGATCGGACCTCGAAGTACAATCAGCTTCTCCGGATCGAGCAGGATCTCGGCGCTTCCGCGCATTATGCCGGCCGCGCAGTTCTGAAGAAGTGATCTTCCGAAGGCCCGCTGCGCGTAGCGTGGCGGGCCTTCGAAACTCAGGCCGCGAGAACCTCGAAAACGGCCGTATCGATCGTAAATGAGCCGTCGTCCTCGATGGCGAAGTGGCGGGAGACATGGCCGCTCGCCGACTTTTGCAGGAGACGAATCGCGGACGAGAATTCCGGTTCGGTTCCGATGCGCTCCACCCAAGACGCAAAGTCGAGCCGCAGTCGCGCGCCCATGCTGCGGCGAAGCGAGAAGCCCGCGCTCTGCAGTTCTCGCAGCCATTCTGAGATTGAATAGTCGCGCACATGCGACGGGTCCCGCAAAAGCTCCACCGCCTGCAAATGCGTGTCGAGGAGCGGCGTGCCCGGAGAGACGACATCCATGAAAATGGCCGTCGAGCCTTCCTTCAGTATACGACGCGCCTCCCGTAGCGCGCCTGGAAGATCGGTCCAGTGATGGGCGCTGAAGCGGCTTGCGACGAAGTCCGCCTCGCCATCGGCGAAGGGCAGGGCGTGGATGTCGCAAACTTGCGTCTCGATATTGGGAAGTCCGCGATTTCGTGCCGTCTCCGCCACGGCAGAGAGCATCTCCTGGGAGAGATCGCAGGCGACGACGCGGCGCGCGAATCCCGCCATCGTGTAGCTGACATGCCCGCCGCCAGCACCAAGATCGATGGCCGTTTCCGGGTTAAGCTCGGCGATGCGCTCGGACAGATAGGCAAGATCGGAGCCGCTCGCATGCACGGCGCTTGCCACATATGACGCGGCGCGAATGCCGAACTGGCGGTCGATGAGTACGTTCTGTGACATGCTCGAGGCCATGGGAGGTCCCTCTCAATCGGGCTTTTTGGGCACGCATGCGTCATATGCCGTCAGATGCGGCCGCGAATCCAGTCTCCTTGTTCCTCCTTTCTGAACGCATGATGACGGAGGAGGTCGCCACGCTCATGGCGGCTCCGGCTGAAAGGCGTTGAAGAAGGCGCCGGAAATGCGGGCGATTGTGGGAATGAAGCGAGACGAAAGGGTGCCGGGCATCCGCGCCATCGGCGTCGATGTCTTAACGTGATGGCAAGAAAGACGCCCCGATTTGGGACACTCCAATACCGGCTGTCACACCGTTTCTTTACCCTGGGTCTCTAGTGTCCAACTCGTGGGGACGGAAGGGTTCTGCGTACGTCCCCGCCGATCACCTCCAGTCTGAGTGAGCGTTGGGGTAGAGCGGCCGATGGCAACCCGGCAGCGTAAACAGTCGAAGCTTAAGCCGCTTGCCCTTCCGTTGGGCTGCCTCCTTGTGCTCGCCTATTTTTCCTATCATGCCGTTGAAGGGCATTACGGATTGGAGGCGCTGGAGACGCTCGAAGCGCGCAAGGTCGATCTCAACAAAGAGCTCGATGAGCTGCTTGCGAAGCGCGCCAAGCTTGAGCGCCGGGTCGCTCTTCTGCGTCCAGACAGCCTCGACCGCGATATGCTCGACGAGCGCGCACGTCAGGCCCTCAATCTCGTTCATCCCACAGATATTGTGATTTACGACGCTGCCGACGGCAGCTGAGCATCGGCTTTTGTCGAGGCGCTTTTTCCTCTTCCTCCGGTCCGTGGGACGGCATGCAACCCTGCCTGTCTTGCGAAACGGGTTTCCCCGCCCATTTTCCCGTAATAGTGTGCGGCAGAAATTTCAGGAGGACTGGAATGGCGGCAGCCAAGACCCCGTCACAGACGGGGACCGGCCAGCGTAGGTCACGCTCGCGCTCGCAAAACTCTTCCGCGAAGACCCGCGGGAAGGCGAATGAGAACGGAAATCCCCCGGTAGGTGCAACGGCCGAGCGGCCGAACACCGAGACCGCTGAGAAGTCGGCGTTCGATCCGATCGTCTTTTCCAAGGACGAGGATCTGAAAGCCTATCGCGAGATGCTTCTCGTGCGGCGATTCGAGGAGAAGGCTGGCCAGCTTTACGGCATGGGCCTGATCGGCGGATTCTGCCATCTCTATATCGGCCAGGAGGCCGTCGTCGTCGGCATGCAAATGGCGTTGAAGGAGGGGGATCAGGTCACCACCACCTATCGCGACCATGGGCACATGCTTGCGACAGGTATGGACCCAAAAGGCGTTATGGCGGAGCTGACGGGTCGTCGCAGTGGCTATTCGCACGGCAAGGGCGGCTCCATGCATATGTTCTCGCGGGAGAAGAACTTCTTCGGCGGACATGGCATCGTCGGCGCCTCGGTGCCGATCGGAACGGGCCTCGCCTTCGCGAATCGCTATCGCGAGAACGATTGCGTCTCGATCACCTATTTCGGCGATGGCGCAGCCAATCAGGGACAGGTCTACGAGAGCTTCAATATGGCGAAGCTCTGGAGCCTTCCCGTCATCTACGTGATCGAGAACAATCAGTACGGCATGGGCACATCGGTGGCGCGCGCTTCGGCTACGACTGAATTGTGCAAGCGGGGCGAATCCTTCGATATCCCGGGCCACCAGGTGGACGGGATGGATGTGCGGGCCGTGAAGGCCGCCGGTGATTTTGCCGCCGAGCATGCCCGCTCCGGCAAAGGCCCGATGATCCTCGAGATGCTCACCTACCGCTATCGCGGCCATTCGATGTCGGATCCGGCCAAATATCGCTCGAAGGAGGAGGTGCAGAAGATGCGCACCGAACACGATGCGATCGAGCAGGTGAAGAAGCGGCTGATGGAAAGCCACGGCATGAGCGAAGATGACGTGAAGGCCGTCGACAAGGAAATTCGCGGTGTCGTCAACGAAGCGGCGGAATTCGCCCAGAACGATCCCGAGCCCGATCCGTCCGAATTGTGGACGGACGTGTACGTAGAAGCGTGAGGCCCTGCTGAATGCCGACCGAGATTTTGATGCCGGCCCTGTCGCCGACCATGGAGGAGGGAAAACTCTCCAAATGGACGGTGAAGGAGGGCGACGAGGTCGCCGCCGGAGATGTGATCGCCGAGATCGAAACCGATAAGGCGACGATGGAGGTGGAAGCCGTCGACGAGGGCAAGATTGCCAAAATTCTCGTCGAAGAGGGCACCGACGCCGTCAAGGTCAATACGCCGATCGCGCTGTTGCTCGGCGAGGACGAAAACGAAAGCGATCTCGAAAAAGCCCCCTCTGGAGACAAGGGAGGCAAGGCCAATGGCGGCTCCGCTCCCGCGGCACCGGAGCCGGAGGCTAAGGGGAAGGAACCTCAAAAGGAGGACGAAAAGCTCGGCCGCAAGGACGGACCCGTCTCCGTGCTCGTGGCGATGGACAAAGCCGAGCCGCCAGAAGATCCGGACGTGCCCGAAGGCACCGAGTTCGAAGAACAGACTGTGCGTGAGGCGCTGCGCGACGCCATGGCCGAGGAGATGCGCCGCGATGGCGATGTCTTCGTCATGGGCGAGGAAGTGGCCGAATATCAGGGTGCCTACAAAGTCACCCAGGGGCTCCTCGACGAGTTCGGAGCTCGCCGCGTCATCGATACGCCGATCACCGAGCATGGCTTTGCCGGCCTCGGGGTGGGCGCCGCGTTTGCCGGCCTGAAGCCGATCGTGGAATTCATGACCTTCAACTTCGCCATGCAGGCGATGGATCAGATCATCAATTCGGCCGCGAAGACGCTTTATATGGCAGGCGGTCAGATGGGCTGCCCGATGGTCTTCCGTGGGCCGAACGGTGCCGCGGCTCGCGTTGCTGCGCAGCACAGCCAGGATTACGCGGCCTGGTATTCGCAGATCCCGGGCCTCAAAGTCATCCAGCCGCATACGGCGGCCGACGCGAAGGGGCTTCTGAAGGCGGCGATCCGTGATCCAAATCCCGTGATCTTCTTGGAAAACGAGATTCTTTACGGCCAGTCGTTTCCTGTTCCGAAGCTCGATGATTTCGTCCTGCCGATCGGCAAGGCGAAAATCGCGCGCAAAGGCTCGGATGCGACGATCGTCTCCTTCGGCATCGGCATGACCCACGCCTTGAAGGCGGCGGAGCAACTGGCCGAACAAGGCATCGATTGCGAAGTGATCGACCTCAGAACGTTGCGGCCGCTCGATATCGAGACGGTCATCCGTTCCGTGAAGAAGACCAATCGCTGTGTGACGGTGGAAGAAGGCTGGCCGCAGAACTCGATCGGCTCCTGGATCGCCTCGCAGCTGATGGTGAAGGCCTTCGATCATCTGGACGCGCCGGTCTTGTCGGTGACCGGCAAGGATGTACCGATGCCCTATGCCGCCAACCTCGAGAAGCTCGCTCTGCCGAGCGCCAAGGAGGTGGTCGAAGCGGTGAAAGCGGTGAGCTATGCCGACTAGGCTGGCATTCGGAGTGTTGGGCGGGGCTCTCTTGGCTGGCCCCGCTCTGGCTGATCCTCCCCGTTTCGACGTCGAGGCTTATTGCCGAGAGGTCGCAAATTTCGGCGGTTCTTTCAGCCAAACGACACTCCAGGGTTGCTACCAGATGGAGCAGACTGCCTACGACGCGCTGAAACGCCAATGGAACGAGCTCGATGATGGTATGAGGGATTATTGCATCGACGTCGCGAAATTCGGCGGAAAGGGCTCCTATTCCACCCTCCAGGGCTGCGTTCAGATGGAACAACAGGCCGAGGGTGAGAACCAGGGCTTTAGGTTTCGGTATTGAGTGGGAAAGTCGAGATGTCGGCGTATTGTCGGGAGCTGAAAACGAGCGATGGCTGAGCCCGCGGAAAGACAGGCGACCTACGCCGATCTTCAGGCGGTCCCGTCGCATCTCGTCGCCGAGATCATCGACGGGACGCTCGTCACGCATCCAAGGCCGACACCTCGGCACGCTGCTGCGGCGAATCTTCTATCGTACGAGGTCACCGGCCCGTTCCAAAAAGGCCGTGGCGGTCCCGGCGGCTGGATCTTCCTCGTTGAACCTGAGCTGCATTTGGGGCGGGACGTTGTCGTGCCGGATATCGCCGGGTGGCGCCGCGAGCGCCTGTCGGTGCTGCCTGAGACGGCATATCTGGAGACGGCGCCGGACTGGGTTTGCGAGGTGATCTCGGCCTCGACCGAAACCTATGACCGGGTGTCGAAGCGCAGGATTTATGCCGGTGCCGGTGTCTCGCATCTCTGGCTGCTCGACCCGCGCTCCAAGGTTCTGGAGGTCTTCGCGCTCGCCGGCGACAGCTGGCTGCTCGTCGGCACCTTCCGCGACGGGGACGATGTCGCTGCGCCCCCGTTTGACGTCATGACGTTTCCGCTGAGCGCGCTCTGGCCGCTCGATGTCGAGGGCGAAGTCTCGCCCAACGCGCAATAAAGAATTTCCGGAGAACCGGTTTATGTCGATCAATATCCTGATGCCCGCCCTGTCGCCCACCATGGAGAAGGGCAATCTCGCCAAATGGCACGTCAAGGAGGGCGATGCGGTCGCTCCGGGCGATGTCATTGCCGAGATCGAGACTGACAAGGCGACCATGGAAGTGGAAGCCATCGATGAGGGCACGGTCGCCAAGATCCTGGTCAGCGAGGGAACCGAGGACGTCGCGGTCAACGATGTGATCGCCATTCTCGCCGAAGAGGGCGAGGACGCAGATGCCGTGGAAGCTCCGGCAGAGGAAGCCTCGGCCTCCGCAAACGGCAAGGGGGCTGATGCTTCGCCTCCGGAACCGAAAGAGACTGAGGGCGGTGAAGCCGTCCCGCGCGAGGGCCTGCATGACGCCGACGCTGCGGACAAACCGAAGCCATCTCACGAGACGGAGAAGTCGAACGACAAGTCGTCCGGCCGAATTTTTGCCTCGCCGCTGGCAAAGCGCCTCGCGAAGGAGAAGGGCCTGGATCTGTCGGCGCTTTCGGGTTCCGGCCCTCACGGGCGTATTGTCAAACACGACATCGAGGAAGCGGTCGAAAAGGGGGAAGGCCAGGCCGCTGCCCCGGCTGCCGCAGAAACGGCACCCGCATCCGCGCCGAAGACGCCGGCACCGGCCGGTATGGGCGACGAGCAGATCCGCAAAATGTTCGCCGAGGGCAGCTACGAAGTCGTGCCGCACGATTCCATGCGGCGCACCATTGCCCGCCGCCTGGTCGAAGCGAAGACCACGATCCCGCATTTCTATCTGACAAGCGATTGCGAGATCGATGCGCTCCTGAAGCTGCGTTCCGAGATCAATGCGGCCGCACCCGTTATCGACGACAAGCCGGCCTATAAGCTGTCTGTGAACGACTTCGTCATCAAAGCGATGGCTATGGCGCTGCAGGCCGTGCCGGAGGCGAACGTCACCTGGACGCAAGAAGCGATGCTGAAGCACAAGGGATCCGATGTCGGCGTCGCCGTCTCGATTCCGGGCGGCCTGATCACGCCGGTCATCCGCGATGCGGAGAAGAAGACCCTCTCTGTCATCTCCAACGAAATGAAGGATATGGCGGGCCGCGCGCGGCAGCGGAAGTTGAAGCCTGAGGAATATCAGGGTGGAACGACTGCCGTCTCCAATCTCGGCATGTACGGCATCCGTGATTTTGCGGCCGTGATCAACCCGCCTCACGCGACCATCCTGGCCGTCGGCGCCGGCGAAAAGCGCGCCGTCGTCCGCGACGACAGGGTCACGGTCGCCTCGATCATGACGGTGACATTGTCGACGGACCATCGCGCCGTGGACGGTGCGCTGGGAGCCGAGATGCTTGCCGCTTTCAAGCGTTATATCGAGAACCCCATGACGTTGCTGATCTGAGCGGCACGGAGTTGATGCGTGTCATAAGTGACCGCCCGCAATTGCGGGCGGGACTGGCGGTTGCAGGCATCCTTGCCCTGACGGCCGCCATCCTCCTCGCCATGGGGCGAATCCCGATTTGCGAATGTGGCCGTGTCGATCTCTGGTACGGCGACCCGAACGGGCCGGGGAATTCCCAGCACCTGTCAGACTGGTATACGCCCTCGCATATCATCCACGGCTTCTTGTTTTACGGTGCGCTGTGGCTCCTGGCCCGGAACTGGTCGGTGGTCAGGCCGATCGGAGTGCGTTTGGTCCTGGCGACTCTGGTCGAAGCGGCCTGGGAGATTGTCGAAAACTCGCCCTGGATCATCGATCGCTACCGCGAGGTGACGATCGCTGCCGGCTACAATGGCGACAGCGTCCTCAATTCTCTGTCGGATATCGTGGCGATGATGGCGGGATTCTGGTTCGCCCGCATATTGCCCGTATGGGCGACCGTGTTGATTGCCGTCGCGATGGAGATCGTGGTCGGATGGCTGATCCGCGACAATCTCACTTTGAATGTGTTGATGTTGTTGTGGCCGCTCGATGCGGTGCGCGAGTGGCAGGCGGGCGCGGCACCTCTTTAAAAGCTCGGCGGAAGCTATCTGGAGGGGCGGATCGAGCCGGTGATAATGGTATCGTCGCGCTCGTCTCTTGCCGCCACAAGCGCTCCGGCATCCATCCTCTGCATCGCCAGTTCCGTCGCGAGTTGGTCGAGGCTATAGCTGGTGAGCTTGACACCGGCGACTGAGACGACGGCGATCAGCGCTGCAATCAGCGCATATTCGCTCGTGCTGTTGCCGGCGTCGTCGCGCCAGAATCGTCTTGTGGAATCGCGCATGCCCATCCCCCTGGGTTCTCCACAAGATAGAGAAGAAGCCTTGCACGATGGTAAACCGCGCGTTGCCGGAAACGATGAAAATGCGCGGAAAATGGTGCGGCAGCTTTTGTCGCGCCCAGAACGTTGCATGCAGCAGGCTGAGGTAGCGTGTTGCTGTATGAGAGGTCCCGAATGTTTCTTTCGGTTTTCGATATTTTCAAAATTGGCATTGGTCCGTCGTCGTCGCACACGATGGGGCCGATGGTGGCGGCGGGACGCTTTCTCAACCTCATCCGCGACGGCGATTGGCCGCGCCCTGCCGGTGTCGAGCCAGCGCGGCTCGCCGTCAGCCTGCACGGCTCGCTCGCGTTCACAGGCAAAGGCCACGGCAGCGACCGCGCGATCCTTCTTGGCCTGATGGGCGAGAGCCCTCGAGACATTGATCCATTCCGCATCGATGAGATCATTGCAGGGGTTCACGAAACCGGGATGGTGACCCCGCCGGGGCACCCGGCCTACCAGTTCAATCCCGGAAAAGACCTCGTCTTCGACTTCGACACCCCGCTCCCTGGCCACGCGAACGGCATGCGGTTTTCAGCCTTCGCCGCCGATGGGCGCCGGCTCGTGCAGCAGATCTATTATTCTGTCGGTGGCGGCTTCGTTGTCACCGACGAGGAATTGGCGCGCACTTCCGCGAACGATTCGCCGGTCACCGACACGTCTCCGGTGCCCTATCCCTTTGCAAGCGCCAGGGAGATGCTGGCGATGGGCGAGAGCTCGGGGCTCAGTATCGCAGAGATGAAAGAGGCAAACGAACTCGCGCGAGGGCAGGAGAGCCGGGCTCTTGTCTCGGGCTTGGAGCGCATCTGGGACGAGATGCGCGCCTCGGTGGAGCGCGGGCTTTCGGGCGAGGGCGATTTGCCCGGTGGCCTTGGCGTCAAGCGCAGAGCGCGCGAACTCCATGATCGTCTGCAGCATGAGAGCGGGGCCAACGCGCTGCAGCCGCACCGCGTGATGGACTGGCTGAGCGTCTATGCCATGGCAGTCAACGAGGAGAACGCCGCCGGCGGCAAGATCGTCACCGCCCCGACGAACGGGGCGGCGGGGGTCGTGCCGGCGGTCGTCCATTATTATCTCGACCATTGTATCGGAGCATCGCGGGAAGGCGTGCGCACCTTCATTCTGACGGCGGCAGCGATCGGCGGCATCATCAAGCACAACGCGTCGATCTCAGGCGCTGAGGTCGGCTGTCAGGGGGAGGTGGGCTCGGCCTCGGCGATGGCCGCTGCGGGGCTTGCTGCGGCTCTCGGCGCGACGAATGCGCAGATCGAGAACGCCGCCGAGATCGCGCTTGAACATCATCTCGGCATGACCTGCGATCCGATTGCGGGGCTCGTTCAGGTCCCCTGCATCGAGCGCAATGCGCTTGGGGCGGTGAAAGCCGTCACCGCCGCGTCTCTCGCCATGCGCGGCACCGGGGACCATTTCGTCCCCCTCGACAAGTGTATCGAGACGATGCGTCAGACCGGCCGCGACATGCACGAGAAGTACAAGGAAACCTCGAAGGGCGGTCTCGCGGTCAACGTCATCGAGTGCTGACGCCTCGGCTCTGCGTGCCCATGCGGGTCGTGACTTGGTGCGTAGCCCCGATCGTACGATTTTAGCCTGAAGCGACTGTTGAAGCTGGGGAGGGTGCCGGCTTTCCCCTTCACGGACGACGCCGTCGGGACTAAATCGAAGGGATGGCGCTGCATCTTCTGAAGCTCTGTGTGGGCGCGGAATCAATCGACGACCTGAAGGACTGGATCGAACGGCGACTCGCTGAGCGCGAGCGAGCTGGCGAGCCGGCCGAGCATGCTCATGTGACGCGCATGGTGCCGCGTCGCCGCGACGAACTTCTGGCCGGCGGCTCCCTCTACTGGGTCATCAAAGGCAATGTGCAGGTTCGTCAGCGCCTCTCGGATATCCGCGTCTTTCAGGACAGCGAAGGCGTTCAGCGTTGCCGTCTCGTGCTCGATCCGGAGTTGGTGCCGACGGCCTGGCAGCCCCGGCGTGCCTTCCAGGGATGGCGCTATCTGAAGCCTGAAGATGCTCCTGCCGATCTCGGCGGCGATGTCGACGGCTTCGGGGAGCTTCCCGCAGAGCTGCGTGGCGAGCTGGCGGCGCTCGGCCTGCTGTAAGCGCTTTAGACCGCGATATTGTCGATGAGACGCGTGCCCCCCAGCCAGGCGGCTGCCAGGAGGCGGGCCGGACCGTCCGAGAGCTCTGCGAGCGGCTGCAATGTCTCGCTGTGTCGGAGCGAAATATAGTCGACGCGAAAACCCGCCTCACGCAGCCGCTCTTGGACGTCATTGACAGTGCTGGCGGCCGGGGCACCTGCACGCAGAGCGTCTGCTGCCCCTTGCAGCGAGGAATAGATCAGCGGTGCCCTCCGGCGTTCTTCAGCGCTCAGATAGGCGTTGCGCGAGGACAGGGCGAGCCCGTCGGCCTCACGTGCGGTCGGCGCCGCAACGATGCGCGTGGGCAGCCTCAGATCGCTCACCAGCCGCCGGACGACGAGGAGCTGCTGATAGTCCTTTTCACCGAACACCGCCTCGTCGGGAAAGCACGAGATCAGAAGCTTTGAGACAACGGTGGCGACACCCTCGAAGAAATGTGGGCGGAAATCGCTCTCCAGCCCTTCGCTCGGTCCGGCCACTTTGATCGTCGTGGCGTAGCCTGCGGGATACATTTCCTCGGCACTCGGCGCGAAAACCAACGGCACGCCGACCCTTCCAAGCGCTTCCAGGTCTGCTTCCGGGCGTCGTGGATAGCGAGAGAAATCCTCTTCGGGTCCAAACTGCGTCGGATTGACGAAGATGCTCACCACCACCCGGTCGCAGCGTTCTGCCGCAAGCTCCACGAGTTGGAGATGACCGGAATGCAAGGCGCCCATCGTGGGCACCAGCGCGATCGTTTCGTCAGCGGCACGCCAGCTGTCGATCCGGTCCCTGAGATTGGCGATACTCGTCGCGATATCGGGATGCACGTCGATCCTCGGATATGTGAAAGCTGCCGAAGCGGTAATCGGCCATGCTGACTTGCGCAAGGTGCCGCGCAGACCACATCCTGCGAAAAGGAGATGCGCAAGGCGATGACCAAGGGCAAAGACATCACGACCCCCGGACGGGATCTTCCGTCTGAGAAAAGCCGCTCGAGCCGCGGCGAAATCGACGCATTTTTGAAACAGGCGAACAGCCTTGCACCGGTGAGCGGCGATGCGCGCGGCCGCCTGGTCTTTGCGCTCGATGCCACGATGAGCCGTCAGCCCACATGGGATCTCGCCTGCGGCTTGCAGGCCGAAATGTTCAAGGCCGCGGCCGATGTCGGCGGGCTGACCGTACAGCTTGTCTTTTTTCGCGGCTTCGGCGAATGCCGGGCCTCCCGCTGGGTTGCCGACCCCGCGGCCTTGCGGGACTTGATGGTCGGGATCGGCTGCCGTGGCGGCAAGACACAGATCAAGAAAGTGCTCGCGCACACCCGTCGCGAGACCGAGAAGAGGCCGATTGCCGCTCTCGTTTATGTGGGCGATGCGATGGAAGAGGAGGTCGATGAATTGTCGAATATCGCGGGTGAACTCGGTCTCCTCGGCGTGCGCGCGTTCATGTTTCACGAAGGGCGGGACCCACGTGCCGAAGCGGCCTTCCGCGAGATCGCGCGCCTGACGCGCGGCGCCTATCTGCCGTTCAATTCAGCCTCTGCGTCAGAGCTCAAAGATCTGCTGGGGGCGGTCGCGACTTATGCGGCAGGTGGCCTCAAAGCCCTCGAAGCATCGGGCTCGTCTGCGGCCCGTCGGCTGCTGCCATCGCTGAAGTGAACCGACGATGATCAGAGGCCTTTTCATCCTGATCGCGGCTGTCGCCGCGATCTATCTGCTCTTTCGCGTCTTCTTGACGGCGTCTCCGGCAAGGCTTGCGGGGACGTTGCGTCTGGGGGCGGGGATCGCTTTAGGGCTCGTTGCCCTCGGCCTTTTGATCGTGGGCCAGTTCGCGTTCGCCCTGCCGGTTGCGATCTTTGCGTTCTCGCTTTTGCGCAAGAGCTGGTCGCGGCGGGGAGGGGCAGGAGGCCACCGGTCTACTGTGCGCTCCGCCGGGCTCGAAATGACACTCGATCATGCAACCGGTGAGTTGGATGGCACGGTTCTCGCCGGGCGCTTTGAGGGGCGGCTGTTGTCGGAACTCGCGTTTGAGGAACTGACCGTGGTCGCCCGCGATATGAAGGGCGACCCGGAATCACTCAGGCTTCTGGAAAGTTATCTCGACCGGGCGCATCCCCGATGGCGAGACGACATGCAGGCTGATGCCGACATGGGGGCAGGCACGACGAGCAGCGCGAGCGGAATGAGCACGCAGGAAGCCTATGATATTCTGGGGCTTCAGGCGGGCGCCGGCGAGGCGGAAATCCGCCAAGCCCATCGCCGGCTGATGAAGCAGGTCCATCCCGACCGCGGCGGCTCCGCCGCTTTGGCTGCCAGAATCAACCAAGCCAAAGAGAGGCTTTTGAGAGAACACCGCTGAACTCCGTTTACGCAACGAACACTCCAGAGGACGGGGTCAGTTCGGCAGGGCGAGACAGGAGAAGGATTTGCGCTTCAAGCTTGCGCAGGCAGCGCGGGCTTCGTTCTTCCCGGAAAAGCCGGCGAAGCGGGCGCGGTAGAGCGTCTCACCGCTCTTTTCGACCGGCTGCGTGAACGGGGTCGCCGACGCGAGCACCGTTCCGCCATTGCGCTTGGCCTTGTCCAGGAGGGTGCGTGCACCTTCTTCGCTCGGCGTTGCGCCGATCTGGATGTGCCATCCGCCAGGCGCAAGACGCGGTTCCGAATAGCCCCTGCGGGTGCGGACCGAAACGAGCGGCTCCTCGTCTGCCGCACCCTCAGCGGCATGCAAGGCGGGTTCCCCAAGAGCCGCGGCGCGACGGTCTGCCATCCGCGTGAGGGCGGCAATCGGATCTTCTCCGGCAGCGTCGGATGCATAGGCGAGGCGGGCGACCTCGGTCGCTTCCTCGATGCGTGCGGCGATCGGGTCGTAGCCGCTTGCGATCTGCCGCGGCGCTGCGGGCCTGTTGGCAGGGGCGGAGACGGCGAGGATCGCTGCCTGCGCTGAGTCGCCGCTGCTGATGCCCGAAGCGGCCGAAGCGAAAGCCATCGTAGGTGCCAGCGTCGGACGCGCTCCCCTCGCTCATATTCAGCCGACCACCGTGTCCTCAAAACCTGGGCTACGATCAGCTCCGCGGTAACATAGCCAACTACTCATCCGCTCCTGAATAGCCTTAGCTTATCGGAGCATCGGTCTGAGTATTCGACTCCTAATTGACGTCCCCAGACCCGCTATTAGTCAATCCTCGCCTAGTACAACCCGTCCGTACATGTAGATCCCACCTCTGCGTTCAACCGCCTATGAATACTGGCGATCTACCCCGATCCGTCGCCTCACCATATAGAGTTTACAGATTTGAACCGTTCTGCGTTATCTCGCCGAGAAATCGCTCTTGTTTCCTCGTGACATTCGTGCGCTCACCTCGGCCATCAATATAAATCGTCCGTATTCGGCCAACATCGCATGTCGTGCGCGTAAACCGTAATTGTCTTGTTATTATCACGAGCTCATATATTCCGGGTTGTAACCGACGTCGTTGCCGCTCAGTATCCCGTAGCAGACCATCTCCGGCCTTGCTACCTGCTCTCGAACTCCTCTCTAGTCGTTTCTATAGCCGCTTGCGAACGCCGTCTGTTTCGACTCATGTCCTCAGATCGTCCACCAGCGACCGTCGCTTGCGCGCGATATCACGCATGCGAGCCTGTGATGTGCGGTTTCAACCCGCCACCGTACTGCCCGCTCGCTTCGAGCTACTGAAACGACGCTATCATGAGCATATTAACCGCTGTAGTACGATACGACCAACGCATGTCGACTCTTGAGAACGTCGTAGCGTCACCCCTTCGTCTTAGACTCATCGAAGACTAACGCGCACCGCTGTCGAGCCTCCTCAACGAGGATACCCGCAGCGTCATGCCATCTCGTCAGGACGCAGGATCAAGCGAGCTCATCTCGCGCACGTAGCACTACGTACGAGCACCCACGGTCACTCACGCTCCACGAGCGATGTCACTCACCATGTCCTAATCGCGTATGTCTCTTGCGAACTCGGTGAATATTGTAGAACACACGTCACCCGCCCGTGCAATATTGCTCATTCTCTGTGTACACACACACACTGCTCACAGACTTCTGTTCGCCGAGACTGTAACCGCACGGAACTCGTTATTCTGTCGCCTTCACACTCACGCTTATGCACCCTTGCCCCGACGCATGATCCCGCACGACGCACGCTCGCCCCTACCGGCTCTGCACGCTGTTTTGCACCTGGCACCCGTGTAGTGTGTGTTGCGAATGCAACGTGCGCCTCGACTCAGTGAACTGCAAGGAAGCCAGTAGTTTTCATGTGTGGTGTGCAACATATCGTGCAAACTTTGCACCGCACATATTATACAATGCATGTGTCTACTGCAGCCGCAGTGAGGCCTCGCGTATATAGGCGCCCGCCTACCCCTTACTCTGGGTTTTGTATGACCAACCGCATTTGAAGATTTGCAGAAAATGAGCACGCTCGGCATGGACAAAGCAATGCAGAGCTTCGGCCTTGTGTCGAAGCGGATGCAGGCCATTGCCGCGGAAACGGCGGACTATTCCAAGAAGTCGTTCGAGGATACGGCGGCTCACGTGGAAAGCCTGATGGGCGTCAATTCGCTCGACAAAGCGATCGAAGCCCAGACGCAATATGCGCGGTCGAGCTACGAGGGTGCTGTTGCTCAGGCGACCCGCATCGGCGAGCTCTACGTCGACCTCGCCCGCGACATGATCAAGCCGTTCGAGGACTTCGCTGCAAAGCGCGCCTGAGGGCGATCGATCAAAGTCTCATCCTTTCAGGATGTTTAGAGCCCGGCCGCTGGCCGGGCTTTTTTTGTGTGGGAGTGCGGTTCACGACTGGCCTACGGGTTTCGGTCTCCTCCAAGGCGTGGGGCCATGACGAGACCGTTGAGGTCGGTGAGCACATGGCCGACGATCCGGACGGGAATGTCACGCGGCCAGAGATAGAGGCCGATACCCTAGAAAGGCCCATGCGCTAGCGCGAAGGCGAGAAACGAGATGGCGGCCGCCGCGAGGGGGCTGTCGCCGCCCCGTGCGATCGTGGCGACGCTGGCAAGGAGGAGGAGCGAGAGAAATTTTCCGCGATGAGAATTTGCCTTGGCGGTCGATCCGTCGGGCAAGGCTGCGATTGCGGTCGGTCCGATCGATGCGAGGGCAAAGGCCGAGTCAAAGATCCTCGACCACATCCCGTTCGAACATCGTTTCGCCCTTCGCTCAACCGGCGTTTCAGCCATCCGCTCTTCGAGCTTTTTGAAATTCTGTGGCCGGCTGCCCCTACACAGCGCCTACGAACGGCTCTAGCATTCCACCCGAGCCTACCTAAATTACGGTTTGGCAGGAGGGATAGATAAGGGGAGACCGAGGCGTTTCATGGCCAAAGACGACCGCGACGATTCCGGCAACAAAAATGGCACCGGGACGGTTGTCGTCACAAAGACGAAGCCGAAAACCCAGCGTCCGAACCTCTACCGCGTCCTTCTCCTGAACGACGATTACACGCCGATGGAGTTCGTCGTGCACGTCTTGATGCGTTTCTTCCAGAAGAACCAGGAAGCGGCGACGCAGATCATGCTTCACGTGCACAACAACGGCGTCGGTGAGTGCGGCGTGTTCACTTACGAGGTGGCAGAGACAAAAGTGACTCAGGTGATGGACTTTGCACGCCAGCACCAGCATCCTCTGCAATGCGTAATGGAAAAGAAGTAGCGAACGGAGTCGATCGGAAGGGCTATAACGTGCCATCATTTTCCCGCTCACTGGAGCTGGCGCTGCACAGAGCGCTCGCTTCGGCAAACGAACGTAGTCAGGAATACGCAACGCTTGAGCATCTGCTCTTGGCGCTCGTCGATGACAAAGACGCCGCCGCCGTCATGCGCGCTTGCGGTGTCGATCTGGACCGGTTGAAAACTGATCTGACGGAATACGTCGATACAGAGCTTGCCAACCTCGTGAGCCAGACGGAGGACGATTCAAAGCCGACAGCCGGCTTCCAACGCGTCATCCAGCGTGCCGTCATCCACGTGCAATCCTCCGGCCGTGAAGAAGTGACGGGAGCCAATGTGCTCGTTGCGATCTTCGCGGAGCGCGAGAGCCATGCGGCCTATTTCCTGCAAGAGCAGGATATGACGCGCTACGACGCGGTGAATTACATCTCGCACGGCATTGCGAAGCGCCCGGGCCTGTCGGAGCCGAGGCCCTCCAAGGGTGCTCCCGAGACCCCGGGCAAGGCCGCGCCGGACGAGGAGGGCGAGGCTTCCGCCGGCAATGCGCTCGACGCCTGGTGCGTCAACCTCAACGAAAAGGCCATCCGCGGGAAAATCGATCCCTTGATCGGCCGTGAAGGCGAGGTGCGGCGTACGATCCAGGTCCTGTGCCGTCGCTCGAAGAACAACCCGCTCTATGTCGGCGATCCCGGCGTCGGCAAGACGGCCATTGCCGAGGGGCTGGCCAAGCGCATCGTGGAAGGCAATGTGCCGGACGTTCTCAAGGACGCCACGATCTTTGCCCTCGACATGGGCGCTCTTCTTGCTGGCACGCGGTATCGCGGCGACTTCGAGGAGCGTCTGAAGCAGGTCATCAAGGAGATCGAGGCGTTTCCGGGCGCGGTGATGTTCATCGACGAGATCCACACTGTGATCGGTGCGGGTGCCACGTCGGGCGGCGCGATGGATGCGTCGAACCTCTTGAAGCCGGCTCTGGCTTCCGGTTCGATCCGCTGCATCGGCTCCACCACCTACAAGGAATATCGCCAGTTCTTCGAAAAGGACCGGGCGCTTGTCCGGCGCTTCCAGAAGATCGACGTGAACGAGCCTTCGATCCCCGACACCGTCGACATCCTCAAAGGCTTGAAGCCGTACTTCGAGGAGCATCACGAGGTTCGCTACACCAACGATGCCATCCGCACGGCGGTGGAGCTCTCGGCCCGCTATATCAACGACCGCAAGCTCCCCGATAAAGCGATCGATGTCATCGACGAGAGCGGTGCCTCGCAGAAGCTGATGCCGGAGAGCCGGCGCAAGAAGCTGATCGGCGTGAAGGAGATCGAATCCACGATCGCGACCATGGCGCGGATTCCGCCGAAGTCGGTCTCGAGGGACGACGCGGAGGTGCTCCAGCATCTGGAGACCAACCTGAAGCGCGTCGTGTTCGGGCAGGAGCAGGCGATCGAAGCGCTTTCCTCGGCGATCAAGCTCGCACGTGCGGGCCTGCGCGAACCCGAGAAGCCGATCGGCAATTACCTCTTCTCCGGCCCGACCGGCGTCGGCAAGACGGAAGTGGCGCGTCAGCTCGCGGATCTGCTCGGTGTGCATCTCCTGCGTTTCGACATGTCGGAATATATGGAGCGGCACACCGTCTCGCGTCTGATCGGTGCGCCTCCAGGTTATGTCGGCTTCGATCAGGGCGGCATCCTGACGGATGGCATCGACCAGCACCCGCATTGCGTGCTCCTGCTCGACGAGATCGAGAAGGCGCACCCGGATATCTTCAATATCCTTCTGCAGGTGATGGATCACGGCAAGCTGACCGATCACAACGGCAAGCAGGTCGACTTCCGCAACGTCATCCTCATCATGACGACCAATGCGGGAGCCGCCGATCTCGCCAAGCCGGCGATCGGGTTTGCATCGAGCAAGCGCACCGGCGACGACGAGGAGGCGATCAACCGCCTGTTCACGCCGGAATTCCGCAACCGTCTCGACGCCACGATCGCGTTCGGCTCGCTGCCGCCGGCGGTGGTCAACATGATCGTGCAGAAGTTTATTCTGCAGCTTGAGGCTCAGCTTGCCGATCGCGGCGTCACCTTCGAGCTCGACGAGGCGGCAACGACCTGGCTTGCCGAGAACGGCTACGACGAGCGTATGGGTGCTCGCCCGCTTGGCCGCCTCATCCAGGAGGTGATCAAGAAGCCTCTGGCCGAAGAGGTGCTGTTCGGGCGCTTGCAGAAGGGCGGCATCGTCAAGGTGACGGTTGAGGAGAAGGAAGACGGGACCACGGGCCTGAAGCTCGAATCGATCCCGGACGAAAATGCCCGGCCGAAGCCGAAGCCCGCGTTGAAGAGCAAGAGTTCGACCAAGCGTACCAAGGCCGAAAGCAAGAAACCGCCGAAGAAGGGCGGAGGCTCGGTGCCGAGCGTGCCATTGAAAGTGGAGTAAGACCCTCAAAGAGGACGGTGGGCGGCAGGCCCATCGTCCTCTTCTCCGAAGCGGGCCGGTTCGCCTTCTGGCGCGCCGGCTTTTCCATGCAGCGCCCGGCGATCTTCCGTCTCGGGACGTTCGCGACCCTCCCGCCATCTCCCGAAGAATGCAGGAGCCAATGCGCGACGAAGATACAGGACTGCGCTGGTTCCTGCGCGGAGTGGGCGGCATCGTCTCGGTGCCAGCCTTTATTCTGATGGCGTCTTTCATCGGTTTCGGCGTCTTGTGCCGGGAATCGGGGATCACCCTCGGGCAGGCCGTCTTCATGACCGGCTTCGTCTGGGCTTTGCCGAGCCAGCTCGTGCTCGTGGGCGCCATGGCGACGGGAACATCTGTCGTCGTTGCAGGCGTTGCCGTTGCGCTCTCCGCCATCCGTCTGATGCCGATGACGGCGGCATGGGTGCCACTTGTGCGTGGCCCGAAGACCCGCAAATGGCAGCTCATCCTCATGTCTCACTGCGTTGCCGTGACGGCCTGGGTGTGGAGCGTGATGCGCCTGCGTGACACGCCGCCGGACAAGCGTGCGGCCTATTTCGCCGGGTTTGGCGCGACCCTCATCTCCGTGAATGTCTGCATCACTGCGATCAGCTACGTGAGCGCGGCTTCTCTGCCGCCGCTGTTGGCGGCTGGCCTCTTCTTCCTCACGCCGATGTATTTTTTGACGGCTCTGACGGCCTCGGCGCGCCTTGCCGCCGAGCGTCTCGCGCTGGTCTTTGGCCTTGTGCTGGGGCCTGTCTTGCGGGCGTCAGGGATTGGCCTCGATCTCCTTTGGGCCGGAGTGATCGGCGGAACTCTCGCCTTCGGAGCCCACAAGCTTCTGCGCGCCAAGAAGACTGGCGCATGACGCAAAGCGATTTCGCCCCGTATCTCTTCATTCTGATCGCCGGCACATGCGCGACAGATATCTGGCGCTGGCTCGGCGTCCTCGTCGGCGCGCGTCTCAAGGAAGAATCGGATCTTCTCTTATGGGTGCGGGCCGTCGCGACGGCTCTTGTCGCTGGCGTCATCGGCAATCTGATCGTTTCGCCGAGCGGGGCTCTCGCTGAAGTGCCGCTTTTGATCCGACTGGGGGCGGGCGCTTTTGGCTATGTGGCTTTCTGGTTCGGCCGGAAGAGCGTTCTTGTCGGAGTGCTCGCCGCAGAGGCGGCGCTCCTCGGCGCCGCCTGGGCTTTCAGCGCTCTGTGATCAAGCTCCACCAAGGGCGGCTTTGATCTTCATCGCCTGCTCCTGAAGGACGGCCTGATCCGCCATCTCGCCGCTATGCGGCTTCAACTCGACACCCTCGAAGCGCGGCAGCACGTGGAAGTGCGTGTGGAAAATCACCTGACCGCCGGCTGGCTCGGAAAACTGGCTGATCGTAAGTCCATCGGCTTCAAAGGCTTTGACCACGGCGCGGCCGAGCCTTTGCACGGTGGCCATGAGGTTCTGCAGATCGTTCAGGTCGATATCGAGAATGTTGCGCGACGGCGCTTTCGGAATGACCAGGCAGTGACCGTCGCCACGGGGCATGATGTCCATGATGGCGAGCGTGTGGTCGTCCTCGAAGAGCTTGATCGCCGGGATCTCGCCGCGGAGGATTTTGGCGAAGACATTGTCGTTGTCGTAGGGCTGGCTCATTGCGCGCTCCTTGAATATGCCGCTGGGCTCGCCTCAGGCCTCTCCCTTTCGGAACGGCGTGTGCTCGGCGAGGATGCGATTTTCCAATTCCACGTGTCGCCGCTCGCTTGCAAGGTAATCCGCCACGGCGCGACGAAATCTCGGTTCGGCGATGAGGTGAGCGGAGTAGGTGGTGACCGGCACGTAGCCTCGGGCGAGCTTGTGGGGTCCCTGGGCGCCCGCTTCGACGCGCGTGAGCCCATGCGCGAGGGCATAGTCGATCGCCTGATAATAGCAGAGCTCGAAGTGCAGGCAGGGATGCTCTTCGATGCAGCCCCAATAGCGTCCGTAAAGCGTATCGCTGCCGATGAAGTTGAGCGCGCCCGCGACGTAGCGGCCGGCGCGTCTGGCGAGGATCAAGACGATCTGGTCGGCCATGCGTTCGCCGATCAGCGAGAAGAACCTGCGATTGAGATAGGGGCGACCCCATTTGCGGGCGCCGGTGTCCATATAAAACTCGAAGAAGGCGTCCCAATGCGCCTCGGTGAGGTCGGCGCCTGAAACCCACTCCACCTCCACGCCGTCTTCCAGGGCGTCGCGGCGTTCCTTCCGGATGCCCTTGCGCTTGCGCGAGGAGAGGTCGCCCAGAAAATCCTCGAACGTTTCATAGCCGTTGTTCGTCCAGTGAAACTGCTGGTCGGTACGGACGAGGAAACCGACATCTTCCAGTTCTGACGCCTCCGCCTCCGGCAGAAAGGTGACATGGGCCGAGGAGGCATCGTGCAGTCGGGTGACTTCGGCAATGCCGGCCGCAAGAATTTGACGCCGCGCCTCGGCTTCGGGGCCTGGCGCCACGAGAAGACGGCGGCCGGTGACCGGAGTGAAGGGGACGGACACCTGGATCTTGGGATAGTAGCGCCCGCCCGCCCGCTCGAACGCATCGGCCCAGCCGTAGTCGAAGACGTATTCGCCCTGCGAGTGGCTTTTCAGATAGCACGGGACAACGCCCCAGACCTCGCTGCTCTCACCACCTGCAACGAGGTGACGAGGCGCCCATCCGGTGCGGGCCGTGGCGCAGCCGGCCCGCTCCAATGCCTCCAGAAAGTCCCAGGACAGGAAGGGGTTGACGTCGGTGCCGGGTGGATTGGCGCAGCGATCCCACGCCAGGCGGTCGATCTCGCGCAAGCCGGAGATCACACGCAGATTGATGGAAGAGGAGCCGTTCTCCATGCGGGCAATGGTAATGCGAAAGACGCCTGCCGCAATGGCGGCGAGAGAAGAATTGGATGAAGCTTCTCAGGCCATAAAACCCTCGAACGTGATCTGATCGCTCCACCTTTCGGCTGTCTCCCGCTGCTTCCGGTTTCGCACGGTCCAGCAGATGAGCGGGTTGTCGGGCGCCGCTTCACGGAAAAGCGGTGCGAAATGAGGAAGGTCGGCGACCCGGCACGAGGCGAAATCGAGGCCCAGTCGCTGGATCGCCGCGATATGGCAATGGCAGGCTGTGACGTTGCCTTCGAGGGTCAGCCCGAGCGGACGGGCGCGCGTCACCCGCTGCATATCGTGGAGCAAAAAAGGATCGAACGACATGATGGCAAGCGGCCCGTCGTAATCGGCGATGGTTTTTCCGATCACTTCCGCAAATCCTGCGTCCCGCGAGGGGATGCTCTTCAGCTCGAGGACGATGGGCACGCGGCCCCCGACGAGCGAGAAAAGGTCGGAAAGCCTAGGGATGGTCTCTTTGGTGCCCGAAAGCCGAAGGGGCACCAGATCCTCCGCCTTCCGGTCGCGAAACGCGCCTTCGGCTCCCGTCATGCGCGCCAGCTCGTCGTCATGAAAGACCATTGCAACGCCGTCGGCAGAGGGATGCGCATCACATTCGATTCCGTAACCGTGCTCGATCGCGGCCTCGAAAGCCGCGAGTGAGTTTTCAGGCCGGCCCTTCGAGACGTCGTGCAGTCCGCGATGGGCGAGGGGACGCGATGCGATAAACGAAAGCGAGCCGAAACGCGACATAGCTTCAGCCGATTGCCACGACGGCTTCGATCTCGACCGCTGCGTCGAGCGGCAGCGCGGGTACGCCGACCGCCGAACGGGAATGCATCCCGCGTTCACCGAGCACCTCGGCGAGGAGATCGGAGGCGCCGTTGATCACGAGATGCTGCTCGGCGAACGAGGGATCGCTCGCCACAAATCCAGTGATTTTCACGAGAGCGCCGAGCCTATCCCAATCGCCATCAAGGGCGGCGTTGATCTGTGCCAGAATATTGATGGCGCAGAGACGGGCTGCCTTTTGGCCATCGGCCACGGCGAGCGCGCCGCCGAGCTTGCCTGTCACGGCGAGCTGGCCCGCCTCGATCGGCAGCTGGCCGGAAATGAACAGGAGGTCGCCATGGCGGCTGTAACTCTTGTAATTGGCCGCCGGTGCCGCTGCCTTCGGCAGTGTGATACCCAGGGTTGCCAGCTTGTCCGTGACGCTCATCTCATATCTCCCGCGCATTGCGCGCTGCAGTCTAATCGGTTGATTTTCTGCCAGTCGCGTTCATTCTGACGGCTGAAGCGAAAGCCGTCTCGCTTTCGCCGCACTCCTGGTCTTGAAGCCGCCCATGCAGACGATCCGTCCTGTTCATCTTGCCGTCTCGATGCTCGCCATGGGTTTTCTGACCGCGGCGACGCCTCTGCCAGCCCCTCAGCCGGTGACCGCTCCGGTGCCGCATCGCGCCGTCTACGCTATCACGCTGGCGAAGTCGACGGATGCGTCAGGCATCACCGATGCTCGCGGGCGCATGGTTTTCGAGGTCTCCGGCAACGCCTGCGAAGGCTATACGATGACGCAGCGCCTCGTCGTCAATCTGGTCGGCGGAGAGGGGGGAGATCGCCTCCTCGATTTCCGCGTGTCGACGTTCGAAGACGGGCAGGGCGGCCTCTACCGCTTTTCCTCAGACACCTATCTCAATGATCAGGTGGTCGAGCAGATCGAGGGCGTGGCGCACCGGCAGAACGGCAAAGTGGTCGTCGATCTGACGACGCCAAAGGACAAGACGGTCGAGCTCGGCGCGGCCCCGCTTTTTCCGGGCCAGCATCTCAATGCGCTGCTTGCTGCTGCCCGTACCGATCAACGTTTTTTGTCGAGCGTGATCTATGAAGGCTCAGGCTCAGGTGAGACGGCGGACACGGCGACTGCAGTCATCGGCCTGCCGGACAAACTGACGGCCGATGGCACTCCTTCTGGTCTGCCGGACAGTCCGCTCGTCAAGTGCCGGCACTGGCCGGTATCGGTCGCCTACTTCAAGGATGGCGAGGAAGCGAAGCCGGAAAGCGGTGAAGAAATGCCGGCTTATCAGATGAGCTTCACGCTCTACGAGAACGGTGTCACGCGCAATCTGGTGATGGATTATGGCGACTATGTTCTCAACGGGGAGCTCCAGCGGATTGAGCCGCTCGCCAGCAAGCCCTGCAAGAGCCAGTAGCGCAGCTCGCACAAATCAGACGCTCAGATGCGCGTGTCGCCTTCTCGCTTCTTGGGCTTTCCCGCCTCGAAGGTGAGTCCGAAATCGACACCGTGCGCACCGAATTTTGCGCGGATCCGGTCGATCGCTTCTTCCACCTGAGCGCGGCGGCCGGCTTCCGGATCGAGAAGATCGAGCGGGTCGGCCCGCGCAGCATCCTGAAGTTCGCTGACGCCGATGCCGAGAAGCCGGTAAGACGAGCCGCCGAGCTCTTTCAGAAGAAGCTCGCGCCCGTTGCGAAAGATCTTGTCGGCGAGCGACGTCGGATCGCTCAGGGCGCGACTGCGGGTCAGCGTGCGGAAATCCGACGTCTTGAGCTTGAGCACGACGGTCTGGCCGGCAAGCGTCTTTTCCTTGAGGCGGGCTGAGACCTTTTCGGAGAGTCGCCGCAGGACGGGCATCAATTCGCTCTCGAGAGCGAGGTCGGTTTCGAATGTGGTCTCGGCCGAAATGCTCTTCGCCTCCCGCTCGGACTTGACGGGCCGTGCGTCGTGACCCTGCGAAAGCTGGGCGAGCCGCAATCCCATGGCGCCATAGCGGCGTGCCAGAACGCTTTCCTCCATGCCTTGAATCTGGCCGATCGTGGCGATGCCGTCTTTCTCCAGCCGACGCTGCATGGCGGCCCCGACGCCCCAGATGACCGTCACTTTTTGGCGGGCGAGGAAATCCATCGTCTCGTTTCGGCCGAGAACGGAAAAGCCGCGCGGCTTGTCGAGATCGGACGCGATCTTGGCGAGGAACTTGTTGTGGCTGAGTCCGACGGAGACGCTGATGCCGATCTCTCTCTCCACCCGCTGCGCAAAGGCGGCGAGAACCGCCGCCGGCGGGGCATGATGCAGCCTTTCCGTCCCGGAGAGGTCGAGGAAGGCTTCGTCGATCGAGAGCGGTTCAACGGCCGGCGTCAATTCCAGCATCATCGCTCGAACGTCGCGGCCGACAGCGCCGTACTTTGCCATATCGGGGCGTATGATGACGGCTTCGGGGCAGAGCTGGCGCGCCTTGAACATCGGCATCGCCGAGCGCACGCCCTTGATTCGGGCGATATAGCAGCAGGTTGCGACGACGCCCCGTTTGCCCCCGCCGATGATGACGGCATGATCGGCGAGGCTGGGGTCGTCGCGCTTCTCGATCGCCGCATAGAAAGCGTCGCAATCGATATGCGCGATCGCGAGTTCAAAGAGTTCGCCATGCTGGACGACCCGTGGGCTGCCACAGGCGCGGCAGCGTGACAAGGGCACGTCGTAGCGGGCGAGGCAGTCGCGGCACAGCGTCTTTGAGGAAGCCCCAGGCACGGTCCCGCTCATCCCACCTGCGGCAGCTCTTTGGCCCCCAATTGGCGCGCCGCTTCGACGACTTCCTCCGGGTGCAGCTCCGCGGCTTCGGCGAAATCGAAGAGGTCCGGCTCATGTGCCAACAGAAAGGTCAAAGTGCCGGCGAGGAAACCCGGCTCGCTCGCGGCTTGTCGAAGGCCGTCGGGCCGCAGACCCGTCAGGTCGAGATAACGTCCGAGCAGATCTGGCCTGGAGGCGATATGGCCGAGGGCCATGACCGCGATTTCCTCGGCACGGTCTCTGGATATTCGGCGGGCTCTGATCATGTTGTGTTTGCCTTTCCTTAAAAGGCTTATGTCAAATTATGCGCGGTTTCGGCGGATCCTCAACCGCTTCGACCCGTCGTCCAAAGAGGCGTATTCATGCCGAAGACAGTCATGATCGTTGAAGACAATGAGCTCAATATGAAGCTCTTCAACGATCTTTTGAGGGCCAAGGGCTACGGGACGCTCCCCATGCGCAACGGGTACGAAGCGCTGGAGACACTGAAGACCGAACGGCCCGATCTCATCATCATGGACATCCAGCTTCCGGAGATTTCGGGGCTGGAGGTCACGCGCCTCATCAAACAAGACGATGAGCTGAAGCACATTCCCGTTATCGCTGTAACAGCTTTCGCCATGAAGGGCGACGAGGAGCGCATACGGCAGGGGGGATGCGAAGGCTATTTGTCGAAGCCGATCTCCGTCGCCTCCTTCATCGAGAATGTTCGCAATTACATCGGCGACGCATGAGGGTTGAAACGTGACAGCGCGTATCCTGGTCGTCGATGATGTTGCCGCGAATGTGAGGTTGCTCGAAGCGCGGCTTCAGTTGGACTATTTCGACGTCCGGACCGCGCTCTCCGGCGAGGAGGCTCTCGAGATCGCCTCGCGCGAGCGTCTCGATCTCATTCTCCTGGATGTGATGATGCCGGGGCTGACCGGTTTCGATGTCTGCAAGGCGCTCAAGAACCAGGCGGAAACGGCCGATATTCCGGTCATCATGGTGACCGCTCTCGATTCTGCGGAAGACAAGGTCAAAGGGCTCCGCTGTGGGGCCGACGATTTCCTGACCAAGCCCGTGAGCGAGATCGAACTCCTTACGCGCGTGCGCAGTCTCGTACGGCTGAAGAGCGTGACCGACGAGCTCAATCTGCGCGCCGCCGCCATGCAGTCTGTCGGAGTCGATTCGCGAGCCATCTTCACGAGCCCGCAGCTCAAAGGGTCGCGGATTCTGGTTGTCGATGACCGGGAAAGTTCCACCCGCCATCTGCGCAAGGCGCTTGGTCGCGACGTCGATGCCGATTTCGTCACCACGGCTCCGGAGGCTCTCGCCGCCGTCGAGACCTCGGTCTACGACCTTCTCATCGTTAGCCTCTCGTTGTCAGGTCAGGACGGGCTGCGCTTATGCTCGCAGATCAAATCGATCGATCATCTGCGCTACGTTCCTATCCTCATCGTGACCGATCCCGACGAAAGCGCGAAGCTGCGTCGCGCACTCGATTTTGGAATAAACGATTATATCGTCCGTCCGCTCGATGAAGCAGAACTCCGCGCGCGCGTGACGACCCAGTTGCGGCGCAAACGTTATTCGGATCGGCTGCGCTCGATGGTCACCAACGCCGTCGAGCTGGCCATCACCGATCCCCTGACCGGATTGCACAACCGCCGTTATCTCGACAGTCATCTCGTGTCGCTGCTCAGCCGATCGGTCGAGCACGGTAAGCCGGTCTCCATCCTTCTTTTCGATATCGACTTCTTCAAAAGCATCAACGACCGTTACGGCCATGATGCCGGCGATGACGTGTTGCGGGAGTTTTCCACGCGCCTGCGGAAAGGCGTGCGGGGCATCGATCTCATCGTCCGATTCGGGGGAGAAGAGTTTCTCGTCGTCATGCCGGAGACGGCCATCGAGCAGGCTGTGCTGATTGCCGAGCGTCTGCGCGGCGATGTCGAGGCGGAGCCGTTCACCACTCGGGAAGGGCAAAAGCTCCCCGTGACGGTCAGCATCGGTTTGTCGCGCCTGGAAGGGCCCGAGGACACCCCGGGCAAACTCATCAAACGCGCCGACAAGGCGCTCTACGAGGCGAAAGCCGCCGGCCGTAATCGCGTCGCTCAGGCCGCCTGAGCGAGGCGCCGCGAGACCCGACGTCATCGGCTGGCGACCTGTCCTGTCTGACCATTTCGCTCGCAGGAGCTCTGTGCGCAGTTGTCCCCAACTTTTAGGGATGGCGTAAGTCGATATAAAATAAGTGCTTTTCTGGAAGGGGAGAGAGCCTGTTCCATTTTGGTACAATTGTGCACGTTAGAATTTACCAATTGTTTACCGCAGGCTGGATTCGCGCCGTTCCTTGCGCTCAATTGCACATTGAGCCCACCGATCGGGTTTAGGGTTTTGCGAGATACCCCATGGACTTGCTCAGGTCCGCCGCATCTCCTGGGCGCCGTGGGGTCGGCCGGTCCGGCCGCGACACGTGGCCTCCTCGATTGTCGCGACCGGCCGGCCACTTTTTTCCCAGTCAGAGCAATCCGAACGCACAAAAAGAAAGGCGCCCCGCAGGGCGCCTTTCTTGAATCCGCTGATGCAGCGAAGCTACTTGATCTTCGCTTCCTTGAAGAGGACGTGCTTCTTGAGCTTCGGATCATATTTCCGCTTCGTCATCTTCTCGGTCATCGTGCGCGCATTCTTCTTGGTGACGTAGAAGGTGCCTGTACCTTCCTCGCTCACCAGACGAATCTTAATGGTCGCGGCCTTGGCCATCGCTTCAGTCCTTGCTCAATGGCGGGAATTTGAGGGTGACATGACCCCTCTGGCTTCGGAAGTCAAGGCGTCTCGGCGCGCGAACGCACCAGGCGTGCCGCGGCGATGATGCAATAGGCGCCGAAGGCGGCCCCGATCGCGATCGGGAAACCGGTCGTGGGCATGCGATTCATCGCGTCGCCCACCATGACCGGGCCGATCAGCATCCCGAGAGCATAGCAAAAGACGAACGCGGAATTGGCAGAGGCGAGATCACCGCCTGAGAATCGCGCCGCAAGATGCGCCAGTCCGACCGTGTAGAGTCCCGCCGATGCGCCGCCCCAAAGAAACAGGACTGCGGCAAGCACAAGCCAGTTCGCCGTCGCCGCACTCGCGATCACCATGCCGAGGCAGCCGACCAGTCCGCAGACGAGCAGGATCAGGCGCTTGTCGATCTTGTCGGCGACGAGGCCGAGTGGGATCTGGAAGACGACATTGCCGAGCGTCATCGCCGAGGCGAGCAGCGGAAAAATGGCCGGCGCATATCCAAGATGCTGACCCCAGAGTGGGAGGAAGGCAAAGCCGGACGATTCGGCCATGGCGAAGACCAGCACGCCGAACGTTGCGATCGGCACCGCGAAGATGAAGGAGAAGAAAGAACCTGAGGGTTTCTCGGAGAAATCGGGAGAGACGTCGCGCGCCATCCATGTCGGCATGACGGCAATCACGAACAGGGCCGAGCCCAGGAAGAAGGGAAGGGGGCTGGAGAGCCCCGTGATCGAGATCAGGACCGGCCCGAAGGCGAATCCGATCGACAGGCAGGTGGCGTAGATGCCCATGACGATGCCGCGTCGATGATGCGGCGTCACGGCGTTGATCCAGAATTCCGACAGCGCAAAGCAGATCGACACGCACATGCCGTAGACGAACAAAAGCACGAACAGGATGGGCAGCGCCGTCACGTACCATGCGAAGGGAATGAGGCACGCCGCTGCCGGCAGAAGATACGAGATGGTTCTCGCGGTTCCGAAGCGGTGCGCGATCCGTGGGGCATACGGCGTCGAAAACAGAGCCGAAAGCGCAAGGGTCGCCACAAGAAAGCCGATCGTGCGCTCCGACACGCCGCGGCCGGACAAGGTCAAGGCAACGAGAGGAGACAACAGGCTGATTGCCGTGCCGACGGCAATCATGGTGGAAATTGCCGCGATCGCGCCCCTGGTCAGCCCCAGTGCAGCGAGGCGTCCACCGAGCGCGGTGCTCAAGCTCACCTCAAACTCCTAGAGAATCTCGCTCTGTCTGCGACCGTAATGCATAAAATGGAAGGGAACGCCAGCTCCTGGCTGCAGGTCGGGATCCTCGTCCAGACGCGCTGCAAGATCCGCCAGGACGCGCCGGGTGATATTTGCGAGTCCGGTTTCGTAGGCCTCTTCGAATGTCAGCCAGCGCGGTTCCAACAGCTCTTTGTCGAGGCTCTCCTGACGGCCGACGACCGAATCTTCGAACACCGCAAAGAACCGTGCGTCGAAGCGCCGTGTCCGACCCGGCGGCGTGATGGCCCGGGCGATCAGACGCATTGGAGAAAGTGAGGGAAGGGCACCGGCATTCGTGAAGGCCCGCCAAGCCGGATTGGATGGCCGAGCCGCATCGGCTGCCGCTTCGGCTTTCTCGCCCACCAGATATCCGGTTTCTTCGAAGGTCTCCCGGATCGCAGCAAGCGCGAGTGCGCGCGCCTGGCGGTGTGTCGCGCATCCGGCTCGCCCCGCTTTCAGTTTGGCCGCCACCACCGGGTCGAGATCGCTCGCCATCGCTGCGGAATAATCGCTACGCTCGACGCGTCCTCCGGGAAAGACGTACTTGCCGGGCATGAAGGCGTGGTGTTCGGAGCGCTTGCCCATGAGGACGCGCCATTTGCCCCTCTCGCCGCTCAGAATGATCAAGGTGGCCGCGGGTTTTGGGCGCAGCCGAGGCGGTTTTTCCGACGCCTGTTGCGGCTGCTCGAACTCCTGCGCAGTGCTCATTGCCAGGCCGTATCGACGTTCTTGTCGGCGGCATCGGCGTTTTCCGGATCGAAGCCGTGCATCCGAAGCGCCCATTGCAGGCCGATCACACCACCTTTGACCGGACGCAGAAGGGCAAGCGAGAGAAGCGTGGCGAGCGGCACCCACAGCGCCATGTGCACCCAGATCGGAGGTTGAAACATCAGCTCCACGGCAAGCGCCATCGCCACAATCACATGCCCCACGATGAGAATGATGAAATAGGGTGGGGCATCGTCGGCGCGATGGTGATGCAGCTCTTCGCCGCAGACCGAGCAGGCGTCGGGCACTTTCAGGAAGCCATGGAAGAGAGAACCTTTTCCGCATTGCGGACACCGGCCGGCAATCCCCCGGAGAATGGAGCCGATCACTGGGCGTGGTCGCTTCATACGCGTCCTTTCCGCTATTTGCGTTTTCGGGAAGGGGCTCCCCTTTTGGGGCTTCGGGGTCCCCGTGGCCTCGTGGTGCCAGGGCGTTTGCGCCCGGCATTGTTATGCCCCGAGGGCCTTCCGCCGGGCTTGCCGCGTGCGCCCTCGCTCAACATCTCGAGCCTCAGATCCCCGGCATAGGGGGTCGCCTCGGCAAGGCGCACTTCCACACGATCGCCGAGCTGGTATGTGGCGCCGCTATCGGCGCCGTAGAGCCTGTGCAGCGTCTCGTCATAGATGAAGAACTCACTGCCGAGCGTGGAGATCGGCACGAATCCGTCCGCACCGCTTTCTTCCAGTTCGACGAAGAGACCGGCTCGGGTCACGCCGCGGATTCGACCGAAGAAGCGCGCGCCCACCCGTTCTGAAAGCCAGGAGGCTACGAGACGATCGAGCGTGTCTCGCTCGGCCGTCATCGCGCGACGCTCGGCGAGCGAAATCTCCGCGGCAATTTTCTCCATCGCCGCCTCGTCCATATTGCCGAGGCCGCCTTCGCCGGCGCCGAGAGCCGAAATCAGGGCGCGGTGCACCAAAAGGTCGGCGTAGCGCCGGATCGGCGAGGTGAAATGCGCATAGCGGCGCAGATTGAGTCCGAAATGGCCGATATTCTGCGTGGAGTATTGTGCCTGGCTCTGCGAGCGCAGCACCACTTCGTTGACCAGAATCGAATGCGCCGTGTCGGCGACGTTCTTCAGGATGGTGTTGAATTCGGACGGGCGCAGATTGCCCTTTTTCGGAAGGCTCATGTCGAGCGACCCGAGAAAATCGCGCAGCCCTTCCAGCTTGTCGAAGGATGGCTCGTCGTGGATCCGGTAGACGAGCGGAGAATTGCGGCCTTCCAGCTCTTCGGCCGCTGCCACATTCGCCTGGATCATGAATTCTTCGATGAGCTTGTGTGCGTCCAGGCGCGGCGGCACATAGACGCGCTGAATGGCGCCGCTCTCGTCGAGCTGGACCTTGCGTTCCGGCACGTCGAGTTCGAGTGGCTCGCGCGAATCTCGCCCTGCCTTCAGCACCTCGTAGGCATCCCACAACGGCTTCAGGACGGTGTCCAACAGCGGCTGCGTGCGCTCGTTGGGACGTCCATCGATCGCCGCCTGGCTCTCTTCATAGGAGAGCGCTGCCGCCGAGCGCATCATGATGCGGCTGAAGCGGTGCGACGTCTTGCGGCCGTTCTTGTCGAAGACCATACGCACGGCGAGCGCCGGCCGGTCTTCTCCTTCGCGCAGCGAGCACAAATCGTTGGAGATGCGCTCCGGCAGCATCGGCACGACCCGGCCCGGGAAATAGACGGAATTGCCGCGCTTCACGGCTTCCTTGTCCATGGCCGAGCCGGGGCGCACGTAATAGGCCACATCGGCGATCGCCACGGTGACGATATGGCCGCCCTCGTTGTCGGGATCGGGCTTCGCATACACCGCATCGTCGTGGTCGCGGGCATCGGCCGGATCGATGGTGATGAGAGGAAGATCGCGCCAGTCGTTCCGGTGCTCCATCCCGGCCGGCTTTGCGGCCTCCGCCTCGTCGATCACCCGCTGAGGGAAGACGTAGGGGATGTTGTTTTCCTCGAGCGCGATCAGGCTGATCGCCTTCTCGGAAGAGACATCGCCGATGCGCTCTGACACCCGCGCCGACGGCAGCCCGAGACGCTTCTTCGACAGCGGCTCGACGGCAACGAGCTCACCATCCACCGCGCCGGCAGCTTCGCTGGGCGGCACGATGTATTCCTTCGCGCGCCGGTTCGTGGGCACGATGCGTCCGCCGCCCTGTTCGCCGGGGTCTGCTTTGAAGATGCCGACAATCCGGTCGGGCACGCGCTCCAAAAGCTTCATGATCCGGCCGCGATATGGGCCGTCGTGTCCGCTTCGCTCGATGCGGGTCAGAACCCGGTCGCCGACACCTGCCGTGGGCTTGCCGCGTCGCTTGCCGGCCGGGGGCAACGGCAATCTCACACGTGGAGGTTTGCCTTCCGCCTCATCCCATTGCTCTGGCGTCCCAACCAGATCGCCATCGTCGTCGACGTCGATCACGCGCAAGACGGTGACGGAGGGCAGCGTGCCGGATGCCCTGATCGCCTTACGCGGCGAGGCGATCAGGCCTTCGTCCGCCATCTGCTTGAGGGTGCGCTTGAGCGCCACGCGGTCGGGGCCGGTGATCCCAAAAGCACGCGCAATCTCCCGCTTGCCCACCTTGCCCTCGGAGTCTTGGACAAAGTTCAGGATATCCTGCTCGCTTGGCAGGCGCGGACGTGTGCTTTTGGGTTTCTTCGGCAAGCTCAGCCTTCTGCCTTGGCTTTCGCCTTGGTGCTTTTGGTTTTGGATGCAGCCGGCTTCTTGGCCGTGCTTTTCTTGGCTGGCGTCTTGCGAGCGGTGGCCTTCTTCGTCTTGCCACCCTTCGCCGCCTTGGCCTCGATCAGCTCGAGCGCTTCTTCCAGCGTGATCGTCTGCGGATCCTTGTCCTTCGGCAGTGTCGCGTTGATCTTACCGTGATTGACGTAGGGGCCATAGCGGCCCTCCATCACGGCGACCGCGCCGCCATCGGGATGCTCGCCAAGCGCCTTCAGCTCTTTGGCGCCGGAACGCCCGCGCCCTTTCTTCTCGGCGAGGAGAGAGATGGCTCGGTTTGCGCCCACGGTGAACACGTCTTCGATGCTCTCCAGATTGGCATATTTGCCATCGTGCGAGACGAACGGGCCGTAGCGCCCGAGACCCGCCGTGATCGGCTTGCCGGTTTCCGGATGGCTGCCGATCTCGCGGGGCAGCGAGAGCAGTTGAAGGGCTTTTTCGAGCGTCATCTCGTCGGCCTGCCAGCCGCGCGGCAGGCTCGAGCGCTTCGGTTTTTCTTCGCCTTTCGCGGGATCGGGACCGAGCTGAACATAGGGGCCGAATCGGCCGGAGCGCAAAATCACCGATTCTCCGCTCTCCGGATCCTCGCCGAGCTGCATGCCTTCCGCGGTCATCGCCTGTTGCGCGACCTCGCCCTCCGCATCGGGCTCGGTGATCTGGCGCGTGTACCGGCACTCGGGATAGTTGGAGCAGCCGATGAAGGCGCCGAAACGCCCGAGCTTCAACGACAGCTTACCGTCGCCGCAGCTGGGGCAGCTGCGCGGGTCGCTGCCATCTTCGCGGGGCGGGAAGACGAAGTCGCCCAGCATTTCGTTGAGTGCTTCGAGAACCTCCGAGACGCGGATGTCCTTGATGTCGTCCAGATTGCCCTGAAAGTCGCGCCAGAAATCGCGCAGCACCGCCTGCCAGGAGAGTTCGCCGGCGGACACCTTGTCGAGCTTCTCTTCAAGATCGGCGGTGAAGTCGTACTCCACATAGCGCCGGAAAAAGCTCTCCAGGAAGGCCGTCACGAGCCGGCCCTTGTCCTCCGGCATGAGGCGCCGCTTGTCCATCCGCACGTAGCCGCGATCGCGCAGAACGGTCATCGTCTGCGCGTAAGTGGACGGGCGGCCGATACCGAGCTCTTCCATCTTCTTGATGAGAGAGGCTTCCGTGTAGCGGGGAGGTGGCTCGGTAAAGTGCTGATCGGCACTGACGGATTTCGCGTCGAGACCATCGCCGGCGGTGACGGCCGGCAGACGCCCATCCTCCTCCTCGTCGGGGTCGTCGCGACCCTCCTGGTAGAGGGTCAGAAAGCCGTCGAAGCGCACCACCGAACCCGTCGCTCGAAGGCCGAGGCGATGTTCGCCGTTCTTCGCATCGACTTCGATTGTCGTGCGCTCCATCTCTGCAGAGCTCATTTGGCTGGCGACGGTGCGCTTCCAGATGAGCTCGTAGAGCCTGGCCTGATCGCGATCGAGCTGACGTTCGACATGGGCGGGCAAGCGCGCCGGATCTGTCGGCCGGATCGCTTCGTGCGCCTCCTGCGCGTTCTTCGCCTTGACGAAATAGCGCCGCGGCTGGTCGGGCAGATAGCGCTTGCCGAAATCGCCACTGATCAGATCGCGCACGGCCGCGACCGCTTCCGGTGCCATGTCGACGCCGTCGGTTCGCATATAAGTGATGAGGCCGATCGTCTCGCCGCCGATATCCACGCCCTCATAGAGGCGCTGGGCGACCTGCATCGTGCGACTCGCATCGAAGCCGAGCTTGCGCTGCGCTTCCTGTTGCAGGGTCGAGGTGGTGAAAGGCGGCTGCGGATTGCGCGAATGCGGTTTCGATTCGACGCTCGCGACGGAAAAGTCTGCCCCTTCGAGAAGGGTCTTCAGACTTTTCGCCTGCGCCTCGTCACCAATGGAGAGCTTGGTCAGCTTCTTGCCGTCTGCAGCGACGAGACGGGCGACAAAGGTATCCTTGGCCGGTGTCGCGAGATTGGCCGCCAGCGACCAATATTCCTGCGGCCGAAACCGTTCGATTTCCGATTCGCGCTCGCATACGAGACGCAGCGCCACCGATTGCACGCGTCCGGCGGAACGCGCGCCCGGCAGCTTGCGCCATAGGACCGGCGACAGGGAAAAGCCGACGAGATAATCGAGTGCGCGGCGGGCGAGGTAAGCCTCTACCAGCGCATCGTCGATCATGCGCGGATGCGCCATCGCCTCTTCCACTGCGCGCTTGGTGATGGCGTTGAAGACGACGCGGGCCACGGGCTTGTCCTTCAAGCCTTTGCGGGAGCGCAGCACCTCGAGCACGTGCCAGGATATGGCTTCGCCTTCGCGATCGGGGTCAGTGGCGAGCAGGATGCGGTCGGCCGACTTGGCCGCTTCCGCGATGTCGCTCAAACGCTTCTTGGCCTTGTCCGCGACTTCCCACGACATGGCGAAGTCCTCGTCGGGCCGCACCGAGCCGTCCTTGGAAGGCAAATCTCTCACATGCCCATAGGAGGCGAGCACCCGATAATCGGGTCCGAGATACTTATTGATCGTCTTCGCCTTAGCGGGCGATTCGACAATCACGAGGTCCATACGGGTACTCCATTGGGCGGGGAAACAGGCGGCACGCGCACGGCCTCACTTGGATTGGGAAACAGGCGCGGTCAAGGCCACGGGACGACAAGGTGGGTCGGCGGCGCACTTTCGCCCCCTGTTCTCTTAGCTTAAAATCAACTAAAGCGTGTACATTGATTTACGAATCGTGCCGAAGATGCACCGCGCCTTGCAGACATTGAATGAACAGGAACGGCGGGATTTAGCCGAGGATATCGCTGTCGAGGCAAGCCAATGGCGCCGCCGCGCCGATGAGGCGAATCTGCCATTTCTCGCTTATCTCATCGAGATGGTCGTCCTTGAGGCCTGGCGGGAAGCCACGGAAGAAAATGTGAATGATATCAATCCTCAAAACTGAACGCAGAGGGTGGGTGGCGACCCTGCTTCAGTAGATGAGCGAGATCCGGCCACCCGGATGTCGCTCCAGGCGCCCGGCAAGCTCGAGTTCCAAGAGGACGACAGCCACGAGGCGGGCAGGCAGCCTTGTATGCGCGATCAACTCGTCGACATGCACCGGCGTCGGCCCGAGCGCCTCGAGGATGCGACTGCGATCATCATTTGCTGGTTCAATCAGAGGTTGCTTTTCGGGCTCCTCAGGCGGGAGTTCGAAACCCTCTCGCGTGGGCGGTGCGAGGACTTGCGGCAAGGCCTCGATGACGTCGGCAGCCTCCGTGATCAGATGGGCCCCCTGTTTTAGGAGGCGATTGGTGCCGGCCGCACGAGGGTCGAGGGGCGATCCGGGGACGGCCATGACCTCGCGGTTTTGTTCGAGCGCGAGGCGTGCGGTGATGAGTGAGCCCGACCTTTCTGCGGCTTCCACGACGACGGTCGCAAGGCTCATGCCTGCGATAATTCGGTTGCGCCGCGGAAAGTCGCGTGCCCGCGGCTGCCAGCTCATCGCCATTTCGCTGATTGCGGCGCCCCGCTGCGCGAGGATCTTGTCGAGAAGGGGACGATGTTCCTCCGGATAGACGACGTCGACGCCGCCGGCAAAGACGGCGACGGTCCCCGTCGCAAGAGCGGCCTGGTGCGCACTCTGATCGATGCCGCGGGCAAGGCCGGAAACGATCGAGAAACCGGCCTCTCCAAGCCCGGATGCGAGACGCTGCGCCATCCTTTGCCCGGCGAGGGAGGCATTGCGGGCGCCGACGATGGCAATGGCCGGGCGGGCCAGAACCTCGGATGCACCCCGCATGCAAAGAAGAGGCGGTGGCTGGTCGGCATGACGCAGCCACGGCGGGTAGTCCGGTTCGCCCATGCCGATGAAGCGTGCGCCGGCACGCTCTGCCGCGGCGAGCTCGCGGTCGATATCGTCCTCGCTGGCGATCCGGATGTTGCGTCTCGCGCCGCCCCGGCGGGAGAGATCAGGAAGCGCTTCGAGGGCCGCAGAGGCTGAGCCGAAATGATTGATAAGAGAACGAAATGTCTGCGGACCGACATTTTCGCTCCGGATGAGACGCAGCCAGGCCCGTCGCTGCTCTGCCGTCAGGCGAACGCCTTCCGGGGGCGGCGTGCTCACTTCTGCCCGATCTTCGATTCGGTGCCGTTGAGGAGACGCCGAAGGTTCTCCCGATGCCGGAACCACAAGATGAAAGTGACCGCGAGGAAGAGCTCGGCCAGGAGCGTCTGGCCGCTGACGAACAGGATGACAGGCGTCAATGCACTCGTCAGCAGCGCCGCAAGGGACGAATAGCGCGTGAACCAGGCGGTCCCGATCCAGATCGCCGCCGCGGCAATCAGCGTTGGCCAGGAGAGCGGCAGAAGAATGCCGAAGAAGGTGGCGACGCCTTTGCCGCCCCTGAAGCCGAGCCAGACCGGAAAGCAATGCCCGAGAAAGGCGCCGAAGGCCGCGGCCAGCGCTGGCTCAAAGCCCCATTGCCAGGCAATGAGAATGGGGATCGTACCCTTGAGCGCATCCGCCAGAAGCGTCGCGGCCGCGAGCTTCTTGTTGCCGGTCCGCAAAACGTTGGTGGCTCCGATATTGCCGGAGCCGATCTTGCGAATGTCGCCGAACCCGGCCAGCCGCGAGAGGATCAGGCCGGAGGGGATGGACCCGAAGAGGTAGCCGAGAACAAGGCCGCCGATCAGGGTTGGCAGGAGAAGTGTCCAATTGCTCGCATCGGCGGTCACAGCTTCTGCCCCCGTTTCTGTGGCCTAATTCCGTTGCCCTTCTCCATAAGGATAGACGGTTTTGCCGGCAACCAGTGTGCGAACCACCCGGCCAGTCAGTCGCGCCCCTTCGAAGCAGGTGTTCTTCGAGCGGGAATGCAGGCTTTCTTCCTTCACGACCCATGGCTTGTCGAGATCGACGATCGCGAGATCCGCCGGCGCGCCAGGGCGAAGTGTCCCAACCGGCAGACCGAGAAGGCGGGCGGGCGTCGTCGCCATCGCTTCGATGAGACGTATGAGAGGGACCTCTCCGCTATGGACGAGACGCAAGCCGACCGAGAGGAGGGTTTCCAGGCCCACAGCTCCGTCCGCTGCCTCCGCGAATGGCTGCCGCTTTCCTTCCACGTCCTGCGGATCGTGCCCGGAGACGATGACGTCGAGCGTGCCGTCGGCGAGCGCTGCCACCATCGCCTGCCGGTCATCCTCGCTTCTGAGCGGAGGCGACATTTTGAAGAACGTTCGGTACGACCCGATATCGCCCTCGTTCAAAGCGAGATGCGCGATCGCTGCTCCCGCTGTCACGCCCACACCATTCTCTTTTGCCTGGCGCAGCACGGCGATGGAGTCCGCGCAGGAGAGCTGGGCGGCGTGGTAGCGCCCGCGGGTGAGTTTCGCCAGCCGCAGGTCGCGGTCGAGCATGATCGTTTCCGCTTCCCGCGGAATCCCCGGAAGCCCGAGCCGCGTCGCAACTTCGCCGGCATTCATGACCCCCGCACGGGCGAGGTCGGCATCCTGGGTGTGATGGACGATGAGCGCGTCGAAATCGCGGGCATAGGTGAGGGCATTGCGCATCACCTGGGCGGAACGAAGGGATTTTCGCCCCTCGGAAAAGGCGACCGCGCCGGCGTCCTTGAGGAGACCGAACTCGGAGAGTTCATCTCCCTTGAGGCCCTTGCTGATCGCCGCCATCGGATGAACGTGCACGAGCGCGTTGTGCGTGGCGCGGCGCAGGACGAAATCGACGAGGGCGGGATCGTCGATCACCGGATCCGTGTCCGGCATGGTGACGATTGTGGTGACGCCGCCGGCCGCCGCCGCACGGCTTGCGGTTTCCAGCGTTTCCAGATGTTCGGCGCCGGGTTCGCCTACGAAGACCCGCATATCGACCAGGCCCGGAATGATCGTCTTGCCGGTGCAGTCGACCACCTCCCAGCCTTCGGGGACACCGTGGTTATGAGCTTCGGGACCCGCGGCGACGATGCGCCCGTCGGAGACGACGACGGCGCCTGGGCTGTCGAGACCGCGTGCGGGATCGACGATGCGGGCATTGGTGAGAAGAATTGGACGGGCCATTGGATCAGTGATTGGGCAGGTGTTGGGCGAGGGCTTCGAGGACGGCCATTCGGACGGCCACGCCCATCTCCACTTGTTCGCGGATCACGCTTTGCGGGCCATCGGCGACGAGTGGATCGATCTCAACGCCGCGATTCATCGGGCCTGGATGCATGACCAACGCATCCGGGCGGGCGAGGGCGAGCTTTTCCTCGTCGAGCCCGTAATAGCGGAAATACTCTCGGATGCTCGGGACGTAAGCGGCGGTCATGCGCTCCCGCTGGAGGCGCAGCATCATGACGACGTCGGCGTCCTTGAGGCCGGTGCGCATGTCGTTGAAGACGTCCGCGCCGTAGCATTCGATGTTGGACGGCAACAATGTCGACGGCGCGATCAGCCGGATCCGTGCGCCCATCACCATGAGCAGCAGGATGTTGGAGCGTGCGACGCGCGAATGACGAATGTCGCCGCAGATCGCGACGGTGAGCCCGTCGAGGCGGCCTTTGTGGCGGCGGATCGTGAGAGCGTCGAGGAGCGCCTGCGTGGGATGCTCGTGGGCACCGTCGCCAGCGTTGATCACCGAACATTCGACCTTCTGCGCAAGAAGCTCGACGGCGCCCGCCGCATGATGGCGGACCACCAGAATGTCCGGTCGCATGGCGTTCAGGGTCATCGCCGTGTCGATCAGGGTCTCGCCCTTCTTCACGGAGGAAGACGAGACGGCCATGTTCATGACATCGGCGCCGAGCCGTTTGCCGGCGAGCTCGAAACTCGATTGCGTTCGTGTCGACGCCTCGAAGAACAGATTGATCTGCGTGCGTCCGCGCAGGGTCTGCTTCTTCTTTTCAATCTGGCGAGAGACGGCGATTTGCTCCTCAGCGAGATCTAAAAGCGAACCGATCTCGAGCGGAGACAGCCCTTCAATACCGAGAAGGTGCTGATGGGGGAAAGAGGATGCTGGGGTCATTAAAGGGGTGCCTATAGGCACAATCGTCCAAGACGGCAACATGGGAGCCGCCCGCCGCGGCGTTTTTCCCCTACGTTTGCAGCCCCGACACGGGCCTGTGAGCGGCGCTTAAAGCTCTGCGGAAAAAGCTTTAATATTATGCAGATTCGTGCAGGCTCACCCTATGACAGAGACAATGAATCCGGGCCGGGATGCCACGCATGCGGTGTTCAATCAGACGCCGCCGCGCATCAATCTTGACCTGTTTCAAACGGACCCGCTCCTCGATCTGATGTGCGCCGGGTTCGCCGATCCGATCCGCGAGAATCTACAGCAGAACGGCCGCTTCTGGGGGAGCGGCGAGGCCCGCGAATTCGCGCGCCTCGCCAACAGCGATCTGCCGGAATTGAAGCGTTACGATGCCTGGGGCCGGCGCATCAACGAGGTCGAATTCCATCCGGCCTATCACGCCTTGATGCGTCGCTCGGTCGCCTCGGGCCTGCATTGCTCGGTCTGGGAGCGTGGCGGCGAGGAAGAACCCGTCCGCCACCGGGCCCGTGCCGCTCGGCTCTATATGACTGCGCAGGCCGAGTGCGGGCATATTTGTCCGATGACGATGACGAATGCGTCGGTCGCCAGCTTGCGCCACAGCCCGGATCTCTTGAGCGAATGGGGACCGCGGCTCCTGTCGCGCACCTACGACCGTGCCTCGCGCAATCCTGCGGAAAAGCAGGGCGTGACGATCGGCATGGGCATGACGGAAAAGCAGGGCGGCACGGATGTGCGCCAGAACCGCACCCATGCAGAGCCGACGAACCAGGGCTTCCACCGTTTGACGGGCCACAAATGGTTCATGTCGGCCCCGATGTCGGATGCCTTCCTCGTCCTTGCACAGACCGAAAACGGTCTGAGCTGCTTCCTGATGCCGCGTTTTTTGCCGGACGGAACGGCGAACACCATCCGCTTCGAGCGCTTGAAGGACAAGCTCGGCAATCGCTCCAACGCCTCGTCGGAGGCGGAATTCGATGGCGCTCATGCCTGGATGGTGGGCGAAGAAGGCAAGGGCGTGCGAACCATCATCGAAATGGTGACCTATACGCGCCTCGATTGCGCTGTCGCCTCGACCGGGCTCATGCGCGCCGGGCTTGCCGAAGCCGTCCACCATTGTCGCCATCGCCATGTTTTTGGTTCAGAACTTCTCGATAAGCCTCTGATGCAGAGGGTCTTGTGCGATCTGACGCTGGATCTTGCCGCGGCAGTTGCTTTGTCCTTCCGTCTTGCAGAAGCTTTCGATCTCGCCGCCGACAGGCCCGAGGAAGAAGCCTTCGCGCGGTTGATGACGCCGGTCGCAAAATACTGGATCTGCAAATCGGCGCAGCCCTTCCTGGCCGAGACGATGGAGTGCCTCGGCGGCAATGGCTATGTCGAGGAAAGCATCATGCCACGTCTGGTGCGCGAGGCGCCGGTCAACGCCATCTGGGAAGGCTCCGGCAACGTCATGGCGCTCGACGTCCTGCGCGTACTGGGCCGCGATCCTCAGATCCTGGCGATGGTTCTTGAAAGCTTCCGCCAGGAACTCGGCCACAATGGCCGTGCGGCCGTCGATGTTCTCGCGGCGGCGGCCGAGGTCGCCATGGAGGACGAGGGAAGCGCGCGCGTACTGACCGAGCAATTGGCGCTGACGGCGGCTGCGGCCGCGCTGCGGCGCGATTTCCCGCCCGTCTTCGCCGATGCCTTCATCGAGACGCGGCTCGGGCGGCCCTGGCGCTCGACCTATGGAATGCTGGACCGGCGCTTCAACATGCGGGCGCTCCTGGATTATGCATTTCCGGAGCCTTGATCCTCAGACGCGCTGGCGCCGCAATGTCGCCAGCCGATCGAGTGCACCTTGCAGAATATAGGCGGCCGCCGCGGCATCGACCCGCTCGGCACGTTTGCGCCGGGACAGGTCGGCCTCGATCATCGCCCTTTCGACCGCCATCGTGGACATGCGCTCGTCCCACAAGGTGATCGGCAAATCCGTGAGCGTCTTCAGATTGCGGACGAAGGCACGCGTCGCCTGACAGCGCGGGCCCTCGCTGCCGTCCATGTTGACGGGCAGGCCGAGGACGAGACCGCCGATTCTCTCCGTCGTGCACAGTGACAGGAGGCTCGCCGCATCCTGTCCGAACTTGACGCGGCGGATCGTCGTCACGGGGCTCGCGACGTTCTGTCCCGGATCCGAAACGGCGATCCCGATGGTCTTTGTCCCGAGGTCGAGACCCGCAAGCCGCGTTCCCATGGGGGCGGCGGTGGAAAACTCTTCGATTGTGAGGTCAGCAGCCATTCGATTCGCCTAGCACGGCCCGCGTGCATTGTCGCGGCTTCAAGAATTCGCCACATAGGGCGCCATGGGCAAGGAACTGATTCCGCCTCCAGGCGGAGGCGAGGGCGACGAGAACATCGTCCCCATCAATCTGCGTGAAGCGCTTGAAGAGCGCTATCTCGCCTATGCGCTGTCGACGATCATGAATCGGGCGCTGCCGGATGTGCGCGACGGGCTGAAGCCCGTCCATCGGCGCATCCTGCATGCCATGCGTCTGATGCGGCTTCTGCCGGGCTCGGGCTTCAAAAAGTCGGCGAAGGTCGTCGGCGAAGTGATGGGTAATTTTCACCCACACGGCGACCAGGCGATCTACGACGCCATGGTCCGCCTCGCGCAAAGCTTTGCGGTCCGCTATCCGCTCGTCGACGGGCAGGGCAATTTCGGCAATGTCGACGGCGATAATGCCGCTGCCATGCGCTACACCGAAGCGCGGCTGACCGAGGTTGCGAACCTTCTGCTTGAAGGCATCGACGAGAACGCCGTCGATTTTCGCGCCACCTATGATGGCGAGGACGAGGAGCCGGTCGTCCTTCCGGGAGCGTTCCCGAACCTTCTGGCGAACGGCGCGTCGGGCATCGCCGTCGGCATGGCCACGAACATTCCTCCGCACAACGCGGCCGAATTGTGCGACGCGGCTCTCCACCTCATCAAGCACCCGAATGCGAGTGCGGAGAAGCTGCTCGAATTCGTCCCGGGTCCGGATTTCCCGACCGGTGGCGTCATCGTCTCTCCCGCCTCCGATCGGCTGGAAGCCTATTCGACCGGGCGCGGCATGATGCGCGTGCGTGCGCGCTGGGAAAAAGAGGAAGGCAGCCGCGGCACCTGGTCCGCGATCATCACTGAAATCCCCTATCAGGTGCAGAAGGGGCGGCTGATCGAGCAGATCGCGAGCCAGATCGAGGCCCGCAAATTGCCCCTCGTCGGCGATGTTCGGGACGAGAGCGCGGAGGACGTGCGCATCGTCATCGAGCCGAAGAGCCGCACGGTCGATCCTGACCTGATGATGGAATCGCTTTTCAAGCGTGCCGATCTCGAAGTGCGCTTCTCGCTCAACATGAACGTCATCTCGCAAGGCCGCGTGCCGAAGGTGATGTCCTTGCGAGACGTCTTGAACGAATGGTTGCACCACCGGCGCGACGTGCTTCTGCGCCGCACCCGCCATCGTTTGGATAAGATCGCCCACCGTCTGGAAATTCTGGGCGGCTATCTTATTGCCTATCTCAACCTCGACGAGGTGATCCGCATCATCCGCGAAAGCGACGAGCCCAAGCCGGAGCTGATGCAGGCCTTCGATTTGACCGATGTCCAGGCGGAGGCGATCCTCAATATGCGCCTGCGCGCTTTGAGGAAGCTCGAAGAGATCGAGATCCGCAAGGAGCACGAGGCTCTGACCGCCGAGCAGACGGATCTGACGGGCCTCCTTGAATCGGAAGAGCGGCAGTGGAAATGCGTCTCTTTCGAAATTTCTTCAGTGAAGAAGAAGTTCGGTCCGGACACCGAGATCGGTCGCCGGCGCACGACGTTTGCCGATGCCCCGGAGATCGACGTCGAGGAGATCCAGCAGGCGATGATCGAGCGCGAGCCGATCACGGTCATCCTGTCTGAAAAGGGCTGGCTGCGCACCATGCGCGGCCATATGACCGATTTCTCGTCGCTGAGCTTCAAGGAAGGCGACCGTCTCAAGATCGCGTTCCCGGCGCACACGACCGACAAGATCTTGTTCTTTTCCACCGGCGGTAAGGCATTCACCCTCGAGGCCGCCCGGCTGCCCGGCGGCCGCGGCCAGGGAGAGCCGGTCCGGCTCATGGTGGAGATGGACAAGGACAGCGACGTCCTTGCCGCCTTCGTGCACGACCCTCAGGTAAAACGCCTCGTCGCATCATCCGTCGGAAATGGCTTCATTATCGCCGAAAGCGATATGGTAGCAAACACTCGTAAGGGCCGGCAGATATTGAATGTATCGGGATCGGATGAGGCCCGGATTTGCGTTCCGGCCGCCGGCGACCATGTCGCCGTCATTGGAGAGAACCGCAAGCTTCTGATTTTCCCAAGGGAGCAGCTGCCGGAAATGACCCGCGGCAAGGGCGTCAGACTGCAGCGCTACAAGGATGGCGGCATTTCGGACGTGCGCGTCTTCGAAGGCGAACAGGGTCTCTCCTGGAGCGATTCTGCCGGCCGTACGCATGCGCGCTCTTATGGCGATCTGTCTGAGTGGCTCGGTGAACGCGCGCAGGCGGGACGGATGGCACCGCAGGGTTTTCCGAAGTCGAACCGCTTCAGCCCCGCGTCCTGAGGGCGATCAGTCGACAAGTTTGAGGTCGGCGATCACCGGGTAATGGTCGGAACCGAGATAGGGGCCCCGTCTCACATCGGTTTTGCGGATGGCTTTTCCGATGAAGATATGGTCGAGCGGCATGAAGGGGCCGAAGGCGCGAACCGAGTGACGGCCGCGAAAGACGGCCTTTTCGCTCGGCCAGGTCGGCATAGCGCGCGTGATACGGTGCAACGGGATCGCCGCTCCGAATCTCTGCAAGGCAAAGGACCACGGCGTTGAATTGAAGTCGCCCGCGAGGATCGTGTTGGGTCCGGCATCCTGCAGATCCTTCCTCATGGCCTCAAACTGCATCGTCTGGCCGCGCGCCGGTACCGGCCAGTCGAGATGCGTGCCCCAGACGGTGACGGGAATGCCGTCCTTCTCAAACGTGACGCTCATGAGCGAGACGTTGTTTTCCCGCGGCTCGCCGGCAGGAGGATCCCACACATAGGTCTTGGTGAACGGATGGCGGGTAAGGATCGCGACGTCGCAGAAATGCGCTGAGAAGCAATCGAGCCGATAGGGCAGAAAAGGCTTCAGCTCCGCCAGAACATGCGCCGTATTGGGCCAGGCCTCGATCAAGACGAGGACGTCCGGGCGCTCCCGCTCGACCATCCGGGCGAGCCCCGCAGCGTCGACGCGTTTGTCGAGCATGTTGAAACTGATCACTTTCAGAGGAACGCCAGCGGTCTCGGCCGCGATGCTTCCGAAATGCGCTTCGGGCAAAATCTCCGCGATCAGGAACCAGCCTTGGGCGAGAACGAGGAAGACGCCGAGTGCGAAGGCCAGCCTCAAGCGGGCAAAGAGGGCGAGTGCCGCGACAAGCGCGAACCCAGCAAAGAGAAAGGGCCGGAAGTGATTGATGCTGTCGAGCGACGGCCACCAATAGCCGCCAAAGCTGATCAGGCTCGCCAGCATCACACCGACGAGCCCCACCCACACGAGAAATCTCAGCAAAAGCGTTCCCAGCCTCGCATGGTCAGCCGTTCCTGCGGTCGGAAACGCGATTTGTACGCCATCTTTCGGGAACCCTCGACCCAATAGCCGAGATAGACATAGGGCTTTCCGAGCCGCTTGGCGCGCTCGATGTGATCGAGGATGATGAAGGTGCCGAGGGAGCGGTCTTTCGCCTCCGGGTCGAAGAACGAATAGACCATCGAGAGCCCGTCGGCGAGCACGTCGGTCAGAGCGCAGGCGATGAGTTCGCCGTCGCCCCGCCGTCCGGTGGCGCTGTCGGCGGTGCGGCGCCGGTATTCGACGAGCTTCGTCTCGACATGGCTGTCTTCGACCATGAGCGAATAATCGAGAACCGTCATCTGCAGCATGCCGCCACCGGAATGGCGCTCTTCGAGATATCGGTAGAAGAGAGAATACTGATCGGTGGTTGCGATGTTGTCGCGCCAGTCGGAGACGAGATCGCGATTGCGCTGCGTGATTCGACGCATCGAGCGCGTCGGAGAAAAAAGGTCGGCGCAGACCCGAACCGACACGCAGGCCGCGCAGCGGTCACAGGCCGGGCGATAGGCGATCGTCTGACTGCGCCGGAAGCCGCCCTGGCTCAAAATGTCGTTCAAAGGCGCCGAATGCGGTCCCGCGAGCTGGGTGAAGACTTTGCGTTCCTGCCGACCGGGAAGATAGGGGCAGGGGCCGGGGGCCGTGAGATAGAATTGCTGAGCTTCTGCAATCGGCCGCGTCATATGAACCTCACTCAGATGCCATAATACCACGGCGCGAACAGTGAAAACACAAGCCATGAAATGATGGTGAGCGGTCCGCCCGCCAAGAGGAAATCGACGAAACGATAATTTCCCGGGCCCATGACGAGGAGATTCGTCTGGTACCCGATCGGTGTCGCAAACGATGCGTTGGCGGCGAAGATCACGGCCATGACGAAGGGCAGGGCCGGAGCCCCGATGGCCGCGGCCGCTGAGACCGCGATTGGCGTGAAAAGCACGGCTGTCGCATTGTTCGACAAGACGTTGGTGAGGATCGCGATCAACGCGAAGAGCGCCGAGAGCAGCAGACGCGGCCCTCCATGTTCCGTGATCGCGACGAGGTGCTCCGCCAGGAATTGCGCGCCGCCCGTCCGCTCCAGCGCGGTCGCCAGGGCGATCGAGGCGCCAATCAACATGAAAATGCGGCTGTCGAAGGCCCGCCGCGCCTGGCGAATGTTGAGGCAGCCGAAGACGAGCATCAGGAGGGCCGCACCAAGCGCTGCGATCGCGATGGGAACGAGCCCGGTCGCGGCGAGAACGACAAGACCTGTGAAGATGAGGATCGAGCGAAGCGAATCGCGTCGGGCCGGCAGAGGTGCGAACGATTTTTCGAGGAGAAGCAGATCGCGGCTGCCCCGCAGCCGATCGAACGATGCGTCAGTCCCCGAGAGCAGCAGCACATCGCCTTCTTCCAGGCGAACTTCCGAGAACGCCTGACGGGACATGCGGCCGCGGCGTTCGACGGCGACGACATTGATGCCGCTCGTCTGCTCGATACCCGTCTCGGCCGGCGAACGGCCGATGATGCGGCCTCCGGGCGCCACGATCGCCTCGCCGACGGAATGCGTGCCGCCGCCGGCGGTATCGGCTCCGCGTTCGCCACGCGCCGGTTTGATGATGCCGTGACGGGCCAGATCCTCGCGCACACCGCTGAACACGGCGAGGTCGCCCGGCTGCAGCTCGAGATCTTCGAAAGGAGGCAGGTGGATGGCGGTGCCGCGCCGCACCAGGCGGACGGTGACGTCGCGAAGCCCTGGGAACAATCCGGCGACCGAGCGCATGCCGACGAGCGGATGCCCCTCCGGCAGAACGATTTCGGTGATGAACTGCTTGCCGCTCGCGAACTTGACCGCTTCCTGGGGACGTTTCCCGAAGAACCGGGGAATGACGAACAGGATGTAGGGAACTGCCACAGCGGCGATTGCAAGTCCGGGCGCCGTGAGATCGAAGAGCCGGAGATTGATGCCGGCTTCGTGATGCGCCACCTGCGCGACCAGAAGATTGGTCGACGAGCCGATCAATGTCGTCGAGCCGCCGATGATGGTCGCAAAATTCATCGCCATGAGAAGCTTCGCCGGTGAGATCCGCTGCTCACGGGCGAGCGACATCAGCACCGGGATCATCATCACCACGACGGGCGTGTTGTTGAGGAAGGCCGAAAGTGCGCCCGCAAAGACGATGAGGAGTATGAAGACCGCAGATGGCGGCAGGCGGGTGTTGCGCGCAAGGTGCCGGCTCGGAGCGTCGAGCGCGCCGGTCTGAAACAGACCTTGCCCCACCACGATGAGGCTGAGCACCGCCACGAGGGCGGGGTTGGCGAAGCCCTGCAGCAGATCTTCAAACGACAACGGGGAGGACAGGCCGAAGGCCCCGGGAGCAACGACGAAGACGAGCGTCAGCAGAACCAGCGAGGCGAGCGCGGTCGTCTCGACCGCCACGCGCTCGAGCGAAAAGCCAACGATGGTCAGTGCGATCACCCCGAAGGTGAGCCACATCTGCAAATCGGAAAAAGTCATGCCCGGCTCCGTCGGCAAAGTACCGGCGGAGTCAAGACCCTACAATCCCAGATTGTCGCGGCGATCGGCGAGGGACGGACGCTTGGCGCGCCTCAAAGCCGGCCGTCATCCCTGCGGATGACCGTCGTTCCAAGAACGATGTCGTGGAGAAGCCTTTTGCGCGGAGAGAACAGGGAAACAAGCAGAACAAAGGGCGTCAGCACCGTCACCGAGAACCAGAAGAGGACAGCATGAACGAAGGCGAGGAGGCTGTACATGCGCCCGCCGTCGAACGTGCGCATCTCGATCCCCATGGCGCGCATCCCGGGCGTGGCCGATTCGGAGCTGCCCAGGGTGAACATCGTGTAGAGGATCGGGACGACGGGCCAGATCAGCCCGAAGAGAAGCCAGCCGAGGCCGAGTGTGAAGAGGCCAAGGAAGGTGATGGCGACGAACGATACGGTCATCAGCACGACCATGATGACGGCATCGACCAGAAAGGCCGAAATACGGCGCGTTCTGACATTGTCGTAGAGCTCGGGATGCTGTGTCGGATCAAGCATCCGAGTCTCGTCCAGGTCGATCACGTCGTGGATTGCAGTCATGGGCCTCTCCTTCGATCCTGAGGAAGTGGGGAGGCCCATGCTCGGCTTCAAGTTCTGCCAGGCGCAGCTTTCAGAGGCTGGCGCGTAGGATCTCTGCGGCGCGTGGCGCGAAATAAGTGAGGATGGAATCGGCACCCGCCCGCTTGAACGCGACCAGCTGCTCCATCATCGCCCGCTCGCCGTCGAGCCAGCCATTCGCGGCGGCTGCCTGGATCATCGAATACTCGCCAGACGTATTGTAGGCGACGGTCGGCATGCCGAACGTATCTTTCAGGCGTCGGATGATATCGAGATAGGGAAGCCCTGGCTTCACCATGATCATGTCGGCGCCCTCGGCGATGTCGAGTTCGGCCTCGCGCAAAGCCTCGTCCGAATTGGCGGGATCCATCTGATAGGTCTTCTTGTCGCCCGACAGCATGGTTCCGGAGCCGACGGCGTCGCGGAACGGCCCATAGAAGGCCGAGGCGTATTTCGCGGTGTACGCGACGATCTGCACATGACCGTAGCCGGCGGCGTCCAGCGTTTCGCGGATGGCGCCGACGCGCCCGTCCATCATGTCGGACGGCGCGACGATGTCGCAGCCGGCCTGCGCCTGCACCAATGCCTGACGGGCAAGCACCGACACGCTTTCGTCGTTGACGATCTGACCTTCGCGTAGAAGGCCGTCATGGCCGTGGCTCGTATAGGGATCGAGCGCGACGTCGGTCAAAAGGCCGACTTCGGGGACCGCTTTCTTGATCTCCCGGCATGCGCGGCAGATGAGGTTGGAATCGTTGAGCGCCTCGCTGCCTTGATCGTCACGCTTTTCCGGATGCGTATTCGGGAAGAGCGCGAGTACCGGAATGCCGAGATCTCTCGCACGCTCTGCGGCTTTGACTGCGAGATCGACCGAAAAGCGCTCCACGCCCGGCATCGAAGGGACGGATTCGCATGTGTTCTCGCCTTCGATGACGAAGATCGGCCAGATCAGATCGTCGAGCGAGAGACGGTTTTCGCGAATAAGACGCCGCGACCAGTCGGTGCGGCGATTGCGGCGCATGCGCCGCCGCCCGGTGATCCGGTCGACATCGGGCAGCGCGTCACTGTGAAAGGACAAGTTCATGGAAACCCCCGGTTTCGTCGCGCGGACCATAGACCCGCGTAAAGGCCGCGCCAAGGGAATGGCTCCTTTGCAAAACCGCGGCGTCATTGACGCTCGATCGGGTGCTGCATAAAGCTCCGGCATGGAATTTGACCTTTGCGGCGATCCGCTTCCGCTCATGGCGGGCGTGCAGAGCATCGAGCGCGACAAAATGGCGCTGCCTGCGGAGCTGCTCACCGAAGCGCCTCCGTCGCTTTCGCCCACGATGAAGAACGGATGCCAGATGAAATGGCCGCTGAGATGCTGAAAGCCGAAGACGACGTCCGTATCGAGAAGCGTGGCCGGCTGGGTCTCATCAGCCTCAACCGCGGCCGCGCCTTGAATGCACTCAACCTTGATATGGTCCAGGCCCTGCTGCGGGCGCTGAACGCATGGCGCGACGACGACGAGGTCGCGCATGTGGCGATCCGCTCGCTCGACGAGAAAGCCTTTTCAGCGGGCGGCGATCTGCACCGCCTTTGGGAGGCTGGATTCTGGGCGAAGGCGGAAGGTGGACCGCTTCCTCTGACCTTCTTTCAAGAGGAATACCGCCTCAACCACCTCATCAAGACCTATCCCAAACCCTACATCGCCTTGCTCGACGGCATCGTCATGGGCGGAGGTTTTGGCATTTCGGTTCATGGAAGCGTGCGTCTTGCCGGCGAACGGATCAGCTTCGCCATGCCTGAGGTCGGCATCGGTTTCTTCCCCGATGTCGGCGCGACGCATTTTCTTCCCCGGCTGCCATGTTCCATCGGGACCTTTCTCGCTTTGACTGGAAGCCGCATTGGTCGTGATGACTGCCTCTGGAGCGGTATCGCCACGCATGCCGTGCCAGGGCGAAGTTTCGACGCGCTGATCGACGAACTCGCACGCGAGGACGATCACTGGCAGGTCATCGAGAGATATGCGCAGGCCCCAGGGGAAGTCCGATCTGGCCTGGCCGGTGATGCCGAGCGGATCGACAGCGTCTTTTCAGCGACTTCGATTGCGGAGATTCGGAGCCGTCTTGCCGACCGGCCGGAATGGGAACGTGGCCAGAAGGCATTGCAGGCGATCGGCCGGATGTCGCCGACAAGCCTGGCGATCGCGCTGTGCCAGATGCGGCTCGGCCTTCAAATGGATTTTGCCGAGGCGATGCGTTTGGAATACCGCATCGTCAATCGCATCCTTGCCGGAGAGGATTTTTACGAAGGGGTGAGGGCGCAGCTGATCGACAAAGACCATGCTCCGCGCTGGCATCCTGCCGACCTTGCCGATGTGCAAGAGACCGAGATCAACGCCTATTTCGCACCGCTCGAAGAAGAGCTCGCTTTATCGGGAGATCGGGGATGAGTGACGCTGTCGATCTCCTTGACTACGACCCCAATCGCGGTCGCCTGACACGCTATTATCTGCGGGTCGTCGCGTTGCTTCTGCTTTCTGCGGGACTCGTGAGGGCGGCGCAGATCATGGGTGTCGGCTTTGATGCCGGTCACTTCCTGACCTTCGAGCGACCCTGGCAGGCCGCGATGGTCGTCCTTTGCATTCTCGACCTCCTCGCGGCCGTCGGCCTGTGGATCAGCGCCGTGTGGGGGCCGGTGATCTGGGCCGTGGCCGCGATCACCGAGATCGCAATGTACACGCTGTTCCGGGATATCTACGGACACCACCAGGAGAGAATTCTCGCGCACGCAACCTTGATGGGCCTCTACGTCGCGGTTCTCCTGGGCGACCGCCGTCGCCGTCGGGACGAGTAGCAAGGCTGTGACGCCCGCTCGTGGCGGTTGACGAGACGCGAGAGATGACGGCGTTTTGTCTCGTGTCGACAGACGAGTGGGCCCCCAAAAGGTGCCGGATGTCGGCGTTCAGAGCCTCTTGCCGTGAGGCAGCAGAAAATTTACCCTTTTTCGAGCAAGATTTCATTCATGCTGACGCTTAAATCTCCATTTAAATTGGCTCTCTATCCTGCACAAGTAACGGGGAGAAGGCTGAAGAAAAATGACGGAGAGGCGTAATGTTGCTAGCAGAGCGGACAGCGCTCGCCTACGAGAGGGGCGAGTCTGAGCCAGAGGACCTCAAGACACTCTATCTTGATGCTCTGACCTTGGTGGAGCGGCTGCATCGGCGGCTGCTTGATGTCATCAAAGATGAATTTGATCGGATGGGCCGCTCCGACGTGAACAGCGTCCAGGCGCTGCTTCTTTTCAATATTGGAGATGCGGAACTGACAGCCGGCGAGTTGCGGACACGCGGCTATTATCTCGGTTCCAACGTTTCCTATAACCTGAAGAAGCTCGTCGACGCCGGCTACATCTATCACGAGCGCTCGCGTGTCGACCGTCGGTCGGTGCGTGTCTCGCTGACGGAGAAGGGCAAGGAGGTCGCCGATGTCGTCGACCGCCTCTATGAGCGCCATATCGGTTCGATCGAAAAGGTCGGAGGCGTTTCGGAGGACGATTTCAAGCGCCTCAACAAGACCCTGCATCGGTTGGAGCGGTTCTGGACTGATCAGATTCTCTATCGTCTCTGACAGACCCACATTGACATCTTTGCAACAGGGCCCGGCATGACCGGGCCCTTTTGTTTTCGATCACGGATTGGCCATAAATCCATGAAAGGTGGGCATTTGAGCGCTTCGAATGATTCACAGTGTTGATCGCTGGGTGCGATGCATTTGTGGAGACCGGGTCCTTGATGGTAATCCCGTTCTCAAAGGGTGCGTTCGGGGGCGCATTCACCGGCATTTGTCTGACGAGAGGCACACCATTCCTATGACCGCTTTTTCGCTTCTGCGATCCTCCCTTTGCGCCGCGGCGCTTCTGTTTCCGCTGGCCGCACAGGCGCAGAACATGATGCCCGTCAATCAGTCGGAATGGAGCGAATCCTTTGATACGGGGCCCCGGACCGCTGCGCCGGTCACTTCGACCGTACCGATTCTGTCGCCTTACACGGTTCCTGCCATGGATCAGGCGATCGAATGGTACCAGGGCCTGGTCGATTCGGGCGGCTGGAATTCCGTGCCCTCCGAGCCGACGCTCAAAATCGGCATACGCCATCCGAATGTCGTGGCCCTGCGTCAGCGTCTCATCGCGTCCGGTGATTTGCGGCAGACGACAGGCTCCGATGCCTTCGATTCTTATGTGCAGTCGGCCGTCATGCGCTTTCAGGAGCGCCACGGCATTCCGGCCGACGGCGTCGTCGGTGCAGGCACCTTCAAGGCGCTCAACGTTCCGGCCGAGGTTCGCCTCAATCAATTGCGGGTCAATCGCGAGCGCATCGCCGCGATGAAGGATCCTGCCAGCCGGTATGTGATGGTCAACGTCCCGGGTGCCCAGATCGAGGTGGTCGAGGACGGACAGGTCGTCTCCAGGCACACTGCGGTGGTCGGCAAGGTCGACCGGCAGACGCCGCTTTTGTCCAGCAAGATCCATGAGATCAACTTCAACCCGTACTGGACGGTGCCGAACTCCATCATCCGCAAGGATCTGATCCCGAAGATGCAGAAGGATCCGGAGTATCTGACGCGCAACCGTATTCGTATCTTCACCCAGAAGGGCGAAGAGCTGCAGCCGAGCCAGGTGAACTGGCATTCCGACGAAGCGACCAATTACATGTTCAAGCAGGACCCAGGCGATCAGAACTCGCTCGGTTCGGTGCGCATGAACTTCTACAATCCGTATTCGGTCTTTCTGCACGACACGCCGTCGAAGGGCCTCTTCGGCTCGGACTATCGCTTCGAATCGTCGGGCTGTGTGCGTGTGATGAATGTGCGCGAGCTCGTTGCCTGGATTTTGCGGGATAACGGGTATACGCGCGCCACGGTCGATCAGACGATCCGCTCCGGCGAGCGTCTCGATGTGGATGTGGCCAACCCGCCGGCCCTCTACACGGTCTATTTCACGGCCTGGACGACAGGTGATGGCGTCGTTCATTTCCGCGACGACATCTACAATTTCGACGCTCCGGGCGAGGTAGCGCTCAATCAGCCGTCAGAACTGATCGGCTCGCCGCTGCCGCAATAAGCCTCGGCTCTATCGGATTTCCGACCCCGCGAGCCCGCCTCGCGGGGTTTTTTGTATGCTGAAACGTGGCGGTCGCGTGGGAGGTACCCTTGCGTTGCGAGGGCCGGCGTGCGTTGACCTGCCGCAGGGGTTCCCTTTACGTGTTCCTGAACGAACCAGGGACGTGATGACGGTACGAACCTCGCGGAAGCAGCCGGCTACCGCCGACAATCTCACCGCGGCGGCGGCCGTCATCTTGATGACGGACCTCGCATTGTCGCTCGGCGATGCGCTCATCAAGCTGACGAGCGGGACGATCGCCGTCTGGCAGCTCTTCCTTCTCCGCTCGCTGATGGCTTTGCCGCTGCTCGTTCCGGCGGTCCTGGCAAGCTCGGGCGCGACGCTTCGGCCACGGGCCCTGGCGTGGACGACGCTGCGCAGTCTGATGCTGGTTTTGATGTGGCTCGCCTATTATGCGGCGCTTCCCCATCTTCAGCTGTCTGTGGCCGCCGTCTCTTATTATACGCTGCCGGTCTTCATCACCTTGTTTTCCGCTCTGTTCGTCGGCGAACGTGTCGGGCCGATCGGTTGGATGGCGGTCGCATTGGGCCTTGCCGGCGTCCTCCTGATTCTGCGGCCGGACGCGGTGGCGTTCAACGCTTATGCCCTGCTGCCGCTTCTCTCGGCGGTCCTCTACGCCTTGGCGATGATTCTGACGCGTACGAAATGCCGCGACGAACATCCTCTGACATTGTCCCTCGCACTCAATCTCGCATTCGTGGTGGTGGGTCTCGGCGGTGTTGGTGTGTTCCAGGAGAGAAGTGGCGAGGGAGGCTACCTCACCACCGGCTGGTTGCCGCTCAGTGCCGCCGAGATCGGTACGCTCGTCCTCCTGTCTGCGGCGATGATCATCGGCAGTCTGGGTGCAGCTTTTTCCTATCAGCGCGCGCCGTCGAACGTGATTGGCACGCTCGATTTCTCCTATGTCGGTTTCGCCGCCATTTGGGGTCTCCTGCTGTTTCAGGAGATTCCCTCGCTCATCACCCTTTGTGGCATGGCGCTCATCGTTGGGGCCGGCATTCTCGCCCTTCGACGGTGACCGATTAACCGGTCAATCGTGTGCCAGGCCTGGCTAGATACTCAGGCTCCAGGGAGCGTTTCTGTCATCGAAGCGTGATCTCCCGATCATAAGAGGCTGGCAGCCACAACGGCTCGATGCCCATCCCGATTGAACGGAGATCCGATGCGCCTCTTCCTCTCCACCAGCGCGCTCGCCCTCGCTGCGGCCTGGAGCCTGCCTGCGGCGGCTCAGAACCCTGAAGTCTTCAATCGGATTGCGACCTTTCCCGTCGCAGCCAACATGCCGGCCGACCGCGATGCGGCCTTACCCACTGTGGCGGAGATCATTGCGGCGACCGAGGATGGTGAGACGCTGGTCTACACGGACGCAGCCCAGGAGGCCGTCGGCATCATCGATATCACCGACGCACATGCGCCGCAGCCCGGAGGCTTCGTGGCGCTTGCGGGTGAGCCAACTTCTGTTGTTGTGACGTCTGGCAAGGCGCTCGTGGCCGTCGTGACCTCGGAAAGCTATGCGAAGCCTTCCGGTGAGCTGGCCACGGTGGACATTTCCACGAAATCCGTGGCGGCGCGCTGCGCGCTTCCCGGTCAGCCAGATTCCGTCGCGCTGACGGCGGATGCCACGAAGATTGCAGTGGTCATCGAAAACGAGCGCGATGAAGATCTGAATGAGGGAGCGATCCCGCAGGCGCCCACCGGTCTTCTCGTGACCTTCCCGGTCGACAAGGGGGCAGTCGATTGCGCCGGAATGCAGGAGATCGATCTGACCCGGTATCTCGGAGATTGCCCCGGATGATGCCGAACCGGAATTCGTCGATGTGAACGAGGCGGGCGAAGCCGTCGTAACGCTTCAGGAAAATAACGCCATTGCCATCGTCGACATGGCGACGGGCGAGGTCACAGGCGGCTTTTCGGCCGGCTCCGTCGATGTCGATGGAATCGATACCGAAAAGGATGGCCGCATCTCGCCGACAGGCAGCCTGAAGGCCGTCAAGCGCGAGCCCGATGGCGTCCAATGGCTGAATGAGGATCGCTTCGTGACCGCCAACGAAGGCGATTACGAAGGTGGCTCGCGCGGCTTCACGATTTTCGAAAAGGGCGGCAGCGTCCTTTGGGATTCCGGCAATGCGCTCGAGCGTCTCGCAATGCGCATCGGGCATTATCCGGAAAAGCGCTCGGCCAAGAAAGGAACCGAGCCGGAGGCCATCGAAGTCGGGACATTCGGCAACGATCGGCTGATCTTTGTCGGCACGGAGCGGTCTTCGTTCGTTGCCGTCTATCGGGACACCGGCGCTGCGCCGCAGTTTCTCCAAGTGCTGCCGTCGGGCATGGGCCCGGAAGGGCTTCTCGCCATTCCCGCACGCAAGCTCATCGTCACCGCCAATGAGGAAGACCTGGTCGAGGAAGGCGGCGCCCGTGCCACGGTGATGATCTATGAGCAGGGCGGGGAAGCTGCCTCATATCCGATGATCGAGGCGGCTGAGGATGTGGGTGGCTGGGGAGCGCTCTCCGGTCTCACGGCGGATCCCGACGTTGCCGGCAGACTCTATGGCGTCTCCGACAGCTTCTACGACGAGGCCAAGATCTTCACGATCGATGCCGGCGCAACTCCCGCGCGGATAACCGCTGCAGTCACCGTCACCAAAGACGGGAAGCCGGTTGAGGATCTTGATCTGGAGGGCATCGCCGCCCGCCGCGACGGAGGTTTCTGGCTCGTCTCCGAAGGAAATCCGGAAAAAGAAAAATCCAACAGGCTCCTCCGCGTTTCTGCTGAAGGTGAAGTCGAGGACGACATTTTGCTTCCCGAAGAGATCGCCTCAAAGGCTTCGCGTTTCGGTCTGGAAGGTGTGACGGTCATCGGCAGCGGCGATGACGAGACGGTGTGGCTCGCTGTTCAGCGACCATGGGGTGATGACGGAGAGGATCTCGTCAAACTCCTCTCCTACAAGCCCGCAAGCGCCACTTGGGGCGTCGTGCACTATCCGCTTGAAAAGACCGAAAATGGTTGGGTCGGATTGTCCGAAATCACGGCGGCGGGAGAGGGACGTCTCCTGGTGATCGAGCGCGACAATCAGATCGGCGAGGCTGCCAGGATCAAACGGCTTTATGCCGTGTCGCTCGAGGGGGTGACGCCGGCCGCCCCAGGAGACAAGGCGCCGATCGTCGAAAAGACGCTGGTGCGCGATCTCTTGGACGACCTCAAGTCGACCCACGGCTATGTCGTTGACAAGGTCGAAGGCTTCGCACGCGACACGGACGGAACCGCTTACATCGTGACCGACAACGATGGAGTCGACGATTCCAATGGCGAGACGATCTTCATGCGCCTGGAGGATGTCGGTCTCACCAACTGATTGCAGGAACCGCATTTCGGATGGCCTCGAGCATCCCGCGACGTCGCCGTCCATGCGGGGGAGCGACTCCGGGCCTCCGCGCTTTCCGTCCCCGGGCGATTGTGTTATCGCCGCGTTGCCGGCCTGCCGCGCATTCGTGGCGCATAACGGCCGATGCCAGCCAACGGATTTTCGCCCATGCAAGATGTCGCCCGGCCTGTGAGCGCCACGCCCTCTGATTTCTTTTCTGCCTCTCTGCGCGATTCCGATCCGGATATCGCCGCGGCCGTCAAGGCCGAGCTTGGTCGTCAGCAACACGAGATCGAGCTGATTGCGTCTGAAAACATCGTCTCGCGCGCCGTCCTGGAAGCGCAGGGCTCGGTTCTGACCAACAAATACGCCGAAGGTTATCCGGGCCGTCGCTATTACGGCGGCTGCCAACATGTCGACGTGGTCGAAAACCTGGCGATCGAGCGCGTGACGAAGCTCTTCGGGTGCAACTTCGCCAACGTGCAGCCGAATTCCGGCAGCCAGGCCAATCAGGCGGTTCTTCTCGCGCTCGCAAGCCCCGGCGACACCGTCATGGGGCTGAGCCTCGATGCCGGTGGGCATCTGACCCACGGCGCCAAGCCGAACCTTTCGGGCAAATGGTTCAACGCCGTGCAGTACGGCGTCCGCAAGCAGGATGGGCGCATCGACGAAGACGTCGTGGCCGAGCTTGCCCAGGAGCATCAGCCGAAGATCATCATCGCCGGCGGCTCTGCTTATAGCCGCGAGATCGATTTCAAGAAGTTCCGCGAGATCGCCGACAAGGTCGGTGCATATTTCATGGTCGACATGGCCCACTTCGCTGGCCTCGTCGCAGGCGGCGTCCATCCGAGCCCGTTCCCGCACGCGCATGTCGTGACATCCACGACGCATAAGACGCTGCGCGGCCCGCGCGGCGGTCTCGTTCTGACCAATGACGAGACGATCGCCAAGAAGATCAATTCGGCGGTTTTCCCCGGCCTGCAGGGCGGCCCGCTCATGCATGTGATCGCGGCGAAGGCTGTCGCGTTCGGCGAGGCACTTCACCCGCAGTTCAAGGAATATGCGAAGCACGTCATTGAGAACGCGAAAATGCTTGCAGAAACGCTTCAGCGCGGTGGATGCGACATTGTCTCCGGCGGCACGGATACGCACCTTCTCCTGGTCGATCTGCGCCCCAAAGGCCTGACCGGAAAGGTGGTCGAGACGGCCCTCGGTCGCGCCAATATCACCTGCAACAAGAATGGCGTTCCCTTCGATCCGGAGAAGCCGACGGTCACTTCCGGCATTCGCCTCGGTACGCCGGCCGCGACCTCGCGGGGCTTCGGCATGGCGGAATTCCAAGAGGTGGGTGAGCTGATCGTGGAAGTGCTCGACGGACTTGCCGCCAACGGCGAAGATGGCAACGAGGCTGTTGAAGCGTCCGTGCGCGAGCGCGTTGCCGCTCTGACCGATCGTTTCCCGATCTACAACGACTGAGCGAGGCGCCATGCGCTGTCCCTATTGCGGGGCCGACAATTCGCAGGTGAAGGATTCCCGCCCGACCGAGGACGGGAATGCGATCCGCCGGCGGCGTGTCTGCGGCGATTGCGGTGGCCGCTTTACGACCTTCGAGCGCGTGCAATTGCGCGAGCTCACCGTCGTGAAAAAGTCCGGTCGTCGCGTACCCTTCGATCGCGACAAGCTGATGCGGTCGGTTCAGGTTGCGGTGCGAAAACGCGACGTCGACCCGGATCGCGTCGAGCGCATGGTGTCGGGGATTGTCCGACAGCTCGAATCGCGCGGTGAATCGGAAATTCCTTCAAGCGACATCGGCATCCTCCTCATGGAGGGGCTGCGTCGTCTCGATGACGTGGCCTATGTGCGTTTTGCCTCGGTCTATCGCGATTTCCGCGAAGCCAAAGACTTCGAGGAACTGCTGACGGAAATCAGCGGCGGGCGCCACGACGACCTCAATCGCGACATCAAGGAGCGTCTGGAGCTTCCTGAGCGTCCCTTCGACGACGATGTCTGAGGCGCAGCCTCTGGATCTCGACAGCCGCTTTCTCGCCGCAGCCATCCGTCTCGGTCGGTTGTCGCTCGGAGAGGCGGCGCCAAACCCGGCCGTGGGCGCCATCGTTGTGAAGGATGGCGCCGTTGTCGGGCGAGGGCGCACCGCGATCGGTGGTCGCCCGCACGCCGAGACAGCGGCTCTTGTCGAAGCCGGCAAACAGGCGCGGGGAGGGACGTTGTACGTCTCTCTGGAACCCTGCGCCCACCATGGCCGGACGCCGCCTTGCGCAGATGCGATCGTCGACGCGGGTATTGCCCGCGTGGTGATGCCGATCCGCGATCCCGATCCGCGGGTCGACGGCAAAGGCGTCGCGAAGCTTCAAGCGGCCGGCGTCGAGGTGCGGGAAGGTCTGCTGGCTGACGCCGCCAAAGATGCGCACCAAGGATATCTGACGCGCACCACGAAAGGCCGACCTTACGTTCTCCTGAAGCTCGCCGTCTCAGCGGACGAAGGCATCGGCCTCAACGGGAGCGGACAGATCGCCATCACCGGACCGCTCGCCCGACGCCACGTGCAGGCGCTGCGGAGCCGCGTCGATGCCATTCTCGTCGGCGCTGGAACCTTGCGGGCGGACGATCCGCTTCTGACATGCCGGCTGCCTGGCCTGTTGGCGCGTTCGCCGGTTCGCGCGGTCTTGAGCGGTTCAGGCGTTTTGCCGGAGCATGCCAAAATGTTTGTCGCGGGCCCTGACACCTGGGTCTTGAGCCCGAAATCTCCATCTCTTGTCATGCAGGAGCTGATAGATGCGCGAGATGGAGCTCTGCGCTGGCTTCAGCTCCCGGCCAACGGCGATGCGCCCGCAGAAGCGCTCGCCCAGCTCGCGGCGTGCGGGGTCAACACGTTGCTTCTCGAAGGCGGGGCGCAGACGGCCTCGGCGTTCCTTCAGGCGGGCCTCGTCGATGAGCTCCTGCTTTTCCGCAGCCCCATTCTGTTGGGCGAGGAGCGCATTGCCGCTTTTCCCAACGGCGCAGTTTCCGATATGATCATACCGTTTCGGGCCGTTGAGCGGCGGCGTTTCGGACCCGATGATTTCACCCGCTACAAGCGAGCAGCCTAAAATGTTCACAGGCATCATCACCGATGTCGGCGAAGTCCTGACCACATCTGACCTTGCGGCCGGACGTCGCTTCGAGATCGCCACCGCCTATGATCCTGAAACGATCGCGATCGGTGCATCGATCGCCTGCGCCGGCACCTGCCTGACAGTGATCGAGTTCGGCACGACCCAAGGCGGTGGCTGGTTCGCCGTCGAGGCCTCGAGCGAGACTTTGGAGCGGACCGCCCTGGGCGGCTGGGAGACCGGAACGCGGATCAATCTCGAGCGCGCGTTGCGCGCCTCCGACGAACTCGGCGGCCACATCGTGACCGGGCATATCGACGGTGTCGCCGAGATCATCGGGCGCACGGACGAGGGCGACATGGCGAAGTTCACCTTCGGCGTTCCCGACGACCTCGCCCGTTTCATCGCCGAAAAAGGCTCCGTCGCCCTGGATGGCACGTCGCTCACCGTCAACACGGTGGAAGGCGCAACGTTTACCATCATGCTCATTCCTCACACGCTCCAGGTCACCACCTGGGGCGAAAAGAAAGTCGGCGATCACGTCAACCTTGAGATCGATCTCATGGCGCGCTACCTCGCCCGTCTTCAAAGCGCATAAGGCTTCGGCAAAACTCAGATGAGTCATTTCCTTTTGATTGAGGCGCGGTTCTACCGCGACCTCTCAGACGAACTCGCTCGCGGCGCGATCGCGGAGCTGGAACGTCGTGGCGCGACGTACGATCGTATCGCCGTCCCGGGCGTCCTCGAAATTCCGGGCGCCCTTTCTATGGCCTTGATTGCGGCCGAAGAGGGAAACATAAGCTCTTATGACGGTTTCGTTCTCCTGGGCTGCGTGATCCGAGGAGAGACGTCGCACTACGATATCGTGGCCGTGGAATCGGCGCGCGCCGTGATGGATCTGGTATCTGCTTATGGCCTTGCGCTCGGAAACGGTGTCTTGACGGTCGAAAACGGCGATCAGGCATGGGCCCGCGCCGGCGTTGAAGGAAAGAACAAGGGTGCGGCTGCGGCTGCGGCGGCCTGTGACATGGCCGAGTTGCGCGAAAGGTGGGGCCTTGCCTGAGAGTGAGCCAGCCATAGCGGCCCGAGGGGCCAACCAACGCGGCGCCGCGCGACTCGCGGCCGTGCAGGCCCTCTATCAGATGGATGTCGGGCGGGTGAGCCTGCCCCGTGTCGTCGCGGAGTTCGAAGCCTTCCGCCTTGGCCAGGAGATGGAAGGCGAGACGCTGCGCAGCGCCGATGCTGCATTTTTCCGTCTGCTCGTGGCAGGCGTCGTCGAGGAGCAGGAGGTCATCGATCCCCTCATTCACGCGACGTTGCCGCCTTCCTGGCCTTTGGCGCGCCTCGATGTGACGCTTCGCTCGCTGTTGCGCTGCGGCGTGTATGAGCTGAAGTCGCGTCGCGACGTCCCGGCCCGCGTCGTCATCAGCGAATATCTCGACGTGGCCCATGCCTTCTTCGAAAAGGAAGAGCCCGGGCTTGTGAACGCGGTGCTCGACAAGGTCGCCCGGGATGTCAGGCCGGACGAATTCGGCAAAGCGGGTGCCGGCTAAATCTTCATGGATGAGCTGGAACTGATTGATCGCTTTTTCCGTCCGCTCGCCGGAGAAGGTGCGCTCGGGCTTCTCGATGACGCGGGATTCGTGAGCCCGTCTTCGGACCGGGATCTCGTCGTCACCAAAGACATGATCGCCGAGGGAGTACATTTCCTTCCGGGCGATCCTCCGGAAACGGTGGCCCGCAAAGCATTGCGGGTCAATCTGTCGGACTTGGCTGCGAAAGGGGCAAAGCCTCGCGGCTATCTTCTCGCCCTTGCCCAGGCGCCCCATTGCGACGAGCCCTGGCTCAAAGCTTTCTGCGAGGGGCTTGCCGGTGATCAAGAACGCTATCGTATCGCGTTGATCGGTGGCGACACGATCGCATCCCCGGATCGGATCACGGTCTCGATCACGGCGATCGGCACGCTGCCGACGGGCACCATGGTGCATCGCTCCGGAGCGAAACCTGGCGACATTCTGTATCTTTCGGGGACGATCGGCGGATCGGGCGCCGGTCTGGCGGTCCTTCAGGACCGTGCAGAGGCAGAACTCGCCGCAGACGACAGGGATCGTCTCGTCCTCCGCTACCGCGAGCCAGAGCCGCGCACAGGGCTTGCGGAGGCCGTCCGTCGCCATGCGAGTGCGGCCCTCGACATCTCTGACGGGCTCGCCGGCGACGCGGACAAGCTCGCCTCGGCAAGCGGCATCCGCGCCGTGATCGAGGGGCTGAACGTTCCGCTCGACCCGGCTTTGAGCCAGCTCTTCGGTCACGGTTTCTCACTGGAGGAGGCGCTGACCGGCGGCGACGATTACGAAATCCTCGCAGCGATTCCACCGGGCGAGGAGGGGGCTTTCAAGGAGGCCGCGGCGGGCGCCGACATCCCCGTGACGGCCATCGGACATGTCGAGGCGGGCGGCGACCGGGCCGTGATTCTCAAAGATGGGAAGGAAATGGCTTTTTCCCGTCGATCCTTCGTCCACGGCAGCCATTGATGGACGATTCCCGCGACGTGACCATGCATCCACCGGTGGACGACCGAGTCGCTCGGCGCAATGTGATGGTCCTTGCGACGGCTCAGGCGATCGCGGGGGCCGGAGCCCCGATCAACTTTTCCATCTCTTCGCTTGCGGCTCACATGCTGTTGGGGCCGGACAAGTCTTGGGCGACCTTGCCACTCAGCGCTTTCGTTGTCGGCACCGCGATCGGCACCATGCCGGCCGCGCTTCTGCAGCGGCGAATCGGTCGTCGTTTCGGTCTCATCTGCGGGATGCTGATCGGCGCAATGGGCGCACTCATGGAAGCAGTGGCCGTGACGGTCTTCTCGTTTCCAATCCTCTGCCTCGGCGCCTTCATGATGGGTTTTACGGCCGCCTTCGTGCAGCAGTTTCGTTTTGCAGCGGCCGATACGGCCAGTCCGTCCTTCCGGCCGAAGGCGATGTCATATGTGCTGATTGGCGGCGTGATGGCGGCCATTATCGGTCCTCAGACCGTCATCCACACGCGCACAGCCTTCCCGATCGAATTTGTCGGGGCCTATGTCGGCGCTGCCGGACTGATGGTGCTGGCGGCAATTGTTCTCGCGTTCTTGCATGCTCCGGCCGTGACGCCCGTCCACACCCATGCAGGACGTCCGTTGCGGAAGATTGCAGCGCAGCCGCGCTTCATCGTGGCCGTCGCCTGCGCCGTGACCGCCTATGCCCTCATGAATCTGATGATGACGGCGGCCCCGCTGGCGATGGTTGGCTGCGGCTTTCCGACCGATGCGGCCGTTCTCGGCATCCAGTGGCATGTCATCGCAATGTTCGCTCCAAGCTTCTTCACAGGGTCATTGATCCTGCGCTTTGGAGCAGAGCGTGTGGTTGCGGCCGGACTTGTGCTTCTCATCCTGTGCGGCTTCATCGCTCTTCAAGGCATAGACCTGATCAATTTCTGGGGCGCTCTCGTTGTTTTGGGCGTTGGCTGGAATTTTGGATTTCTGGGCGCGACGGCACTTGTTGCAACCACTTATGAGCCGGTTGAGAAGGAGAAGGTGCAAGGCCTCAACGACCTGCTCGTCTTTGCCACGGTGGCGCTGGCCTCGTTTTCTTCGGGTCAAATCCTGTCTATCGGCGGCTGGTCTGCAGTGGCGTTGACCGTGATACCGATCGCCGTCGTCGCTCTTCTTGGGCTTGCATTGCTTCTTTTGCGGAGTGGTCGCCAGGAGGCGTCCCGCTAAACCAAGCGGGCAGCGCGATTTTGCAGCCCTTGACGGGGCTTGTTCTTTCGTCAATACCCCGCCGCGATACAGGAAGCCGCCCCCGGCTCTGTCGGAGGGACCGGCCTCCATTCCCGGTCGGCAATCCGCCGGCCATCTTCCGGGGGAAATCAATGATTTTGCTTTATTTCGTTATAGCATGCGGTGTCTTGTCCATCGTCTATGCCATCTGGGCGATCCAGTCCGTCATGGCAGCCGATGCGGGCAATGCGCGCATGCAGGAGATCGCCGGGGCGATCCGTGAGGGTGCGCTCGCATACCTCACACGCCAGTACACGACCATCGCCATCGTCGGTGTCGTCGTTTTCATCCTGGCTTGGTGGCTTCTGTCTGCAGAGGCTGCGATCGGCTTCCTGATCGGTGCGGTGCTCTCCGGAGCTGCCGGCTTCATCGGCATGCTGGTATCGGTGCGTGCGAACGTACGGACGGCCCAGGCCGCGTCCATCTCGCTCGGCGGCGGTCTTGAGATTGCCTTCAAGTCGGGTGCCATCACGGGTCTTCTCGTGGCCGGTCTCGCGCTTCTCGGCGTCTCGGGCTACTTCACCATCCTGACCCAGTTCATCGGCTATGGCCCGACTGAACGCGTCGTGATCGATGCTCTCGTGGCCCTCGGCTTCGGCGCTTCGCTCATCTCGATCTTCGCCCGTCTCGGCGGCGGCATCTTCACCAAAGGTGCAGACGTCGGCGGCGACCTGGTCGGTAAGGTCGAGGCCGGCATTCCGGAAGACGATCCCCGCAACCCGGCCACGATCGCCGACAACGTCGGTGACAATGTCGGCGACTGCGCGGGCATGGCAGCCGACCTTTTCGAGACCTACGCGGTGACGATCGTCGCCACAATGGTTCTGGCCTCGATCTTCTTCACGGGCGAGCAGGCGACGACGCTGATGCTCTTCCCGCTGTTGATCGGCGCGACCTGCGTCATCACTTCGATCGCCGGCACCTTCTTCGTGAAGCTCGGTGCCAACAATTCCATCATGGGTGCGCTCTATAAGGGCTTCATTGCCACCGCCGGTCTGTCGGCCGTGGCTCTGGCTCTGATCGTGCTCTTCTTCACCGGCTGGGGCACCGAGTTCACGAGCCCCGTCGGCCCCTCCTTCTCGGGTGGCAGCCTGTTCTTCTGCGGCATCGTCGGTCTCGCCGTGACGGGCCTCATCATCTGGATCACCGAGTACTACACCGGCACGAACTACCGCCCGGTGCGCTCGGTCGCTGACGCCTCCGTCACCGGACATGGCACCAACGTCATTCAGGGCCTCGCGATCTCGATGGAATCGACGGCTCTGCCGGCGATCGTCATCATCGCGGGCATTCTGGCCTCTTATGGTCTTGCCGGCCTTTTCGGTATCGCCATTGCGGTGACGACGATGCTGGCGCTTGCCGGTATGGTCGTGGCGCTCGACGCCTTCGGACCTGTGACCGACAATGCCGGCGGCATTGCCGAGATGGCAGATCTGCCTGCTGAAGTGCGCAACACCACCGACGCGCTCGACGCCGTCGGCAACACGACGAAGGCCGTCACCAAAGGCTATGCGATCGGCTCCGCCGGTCTCGGTGCCCTGGTGCTCTTTGCCGCCTACACCTCGGACCTCCACTTCTTTGCCGAAGAAGCGGCGCCGGGCACCTTCTTTGACGGTGTTAGCGTCGACTTCTCACTGTCGAACCCATACGTCGTTGTCGGCCTGCTGTTCGGCGGTCTGCTGCCGTATCTCTTCGGCGGCATCGCGATGACGGCCGTCGGTCGCGCAGGCGGCGCGGTCGTGGAGGAAGTGCGTCGGCAGTTCCGTGAGAAGCCCGGCATCATGCAGGGGACGGAACGTCCGGATTATAAGCGCGCGGTCGACATGCTGACCAAGGCTGCGATCCGCGAAATGATCGTGCCGTCGCTGCTGCCGGTCCTGTCGCCGATCGTCTGCTTCTTCGTGATCTACCTCATCGCGGGCAAGTCGAACGGTTTTGCGTCGCTCGGTGCCATGCTCCTCGGCGTGATCGTGACCGGCCTTTTCGTCGCCCTCTCCATGACGGCTGGCGGCGGTGCCTGGGACAACGCCAAGAAGTACATCGAGGATGGACATCACGGCGGCAAGGGCTCCGATGCCCACAAGGCTGCGGTGACCGGCGATACGGTGGGTGATCCTTACAAGGACACGGCCGGACCGGCGGTGAACCCGATGATCAAGATCACCAACATCGTCGCGCTTCTGCTTCTGGCCGTCCTGGCCCACTAAGCAGATCGCTCGAAACAAAAACGAGGCCCCGCGTTACGCCGCGGGGCCTTTTTTGTGTCTGCAGCCCAGCGCTTGGGTCGTGGTCAGACGAGGCACGCTATCCCCGTATCCCCACCTAGAAGCAGGGTTTCAGGGTGGGATCGTCGTTGTCGATCGCCATCGCACTTGCGGCTCGTCGCCCCTTGGCCCGGCACGCCTGTCGCATCAATGCGCATCATCACCCCCAGAGCCAACACGTTTTGGCCAACACTCCGGGCACGGCGTGAGGGGCATCAGGTTGCGGGGGCCAGGTCGCCCCGAAGGATTTTGCGCGATCCGCAGCTGCTCATTTGAAGCACAACGCCGCGCTTTCGCGCTCAGGCGTCGTCGAATCGTCGAGCCAATCATCCACCGACGTTTTGTCGAGGCTTGCGAGCTCGTTGGCATAAGCGTGGATGAGGTCGGAGAGCACGGCATATTCGGTCCGATGGACCATGTATTCCTGCTCGTTGACCTCCGATTTCCCGTCCTCCTCGTGGCGCATGTAGAGCGTCGTATAATAAATAAAGACGCGCGGTCTCGAGAGATTGGAGAAATCAATCGTCGATTGCGAAAACAGATTGCGCCATTGCTCCGACTTGTTTTCACCGAACACTGATTTCGCCATGTCGGTGATATCCTCTTTGATCTTCTCCTGGTCTCCGGCGCTGACCGAATCGTAAAGGCTGACGACTTGATCGATCAGCTTGTTGTAGTCCTTCGAATAGAAGGTCTGTTTAACGTAATCGTGCTTCTCGAGGTGAAAGAAAGGCGTGTCGTCGACCTCGGTGATGTAATCATTATATCTCTCATAGAGATCCTCTGGTGGACTGCTGGCCGGGTGAAAGTTTGAGCGCTTCTGCGCATGGTTCATGATGCTCGATATCGCGGTCGGGAGATTTTCCGGCTCGGAGTAGATCTCAGTGCCATTGGCCTGGGGATCGGAATTGTCATCCCCAAGAGTTGAGCCGCGTGCGGTCGCGGCCGCGGCATCATCACTGAGCCGGGTTGCCGTCCGAGAGAGGCGAGGAACGATGTGGATCCATTCGCCGACGATTTGCGGGATCTTTGCGTTGGCCATAACCTTAACCTCCATGGCAAGATATGACGGGATGTGTCTTGTCTTTCTGTATTAAGAAAACACCGAAATGCGAGAAGCACTGTATTGCGGGAAAGTCATCACATATCGGATCTAAGACAGAAATAGAGCGCAAAAAATAGTATGAAAGGGTGTCGTGCAGAAAAATACAAAAGTATATTTGTCGTAGGAAATATTATAGACTTAGATATCGAACCATAGATAATTATAAGGTGTATTGAGTTTTTGGCAGCTGAGAACGTAACGCGATCCCCCGGCAGCTAAGAGCGGGAGATGTCACGGGCGCGAGCCAACTCCGGACAGCCGCCCATCGGCTCGGACACTAAAAAGGCGGCCGGATAGGGCCGCCTTTTGTCAATCCTGCGTCAAGCAGCGTTCGATCAAAGCGCTTCCACGCAGGAGCTTTGATCGGCTGAAGCCGGCCGATGAATGGCCGAGCGTGTCTAGAAGGCGACCCGTCCAGCGGCCGACAGAAGCTGCGACACGAACGAGAAGTCCTTGCCCGCCGTCGGAGTGGTGCGAGAGACGAAATCGAAGACCTTGCCGTCCTTCAAACCGTAATTGGCGACGCGCGTGACCGTCTGATCCTTGTCGAAATAGACAGCCAGAACGCGCTGGTCGACGATATGCGGGTTCAAGAAGGCGACCGGGCGCGAAGCCGTCTGCGAGATGTAGTAGAACACCTCGCCGCCGAAGTCGGCGGTCGTGGAGGGCGTGCCGAGCACGATCAACACCTGGTCGCGGCTCGATCCTTCTGGAATCTGTTCCAGGGCGAGCTCGTTGGCGATATAGCCGCGGTGCTGGGTTTCCCCGATGCAGCCCCCCAGGGCGCCGGCTGCGGCGACCGAAACGAGAAGGGCGAGAACGTGAGTTTTTTTGGTCATTGGCGGTCCCGTTGAACTCCGCTTGCTAGCGGGGTGAATGCGGCATTGCAATGGCCTTCGCGGGGCTCTGCCGCATTGTCTTGAAGGTGTAGAAGGGCATAGATGGCACGATGGGTTGGTTTCAAAGCCGCAAACGGCAGGAGCGCGAGCGCGCGGCGGCACTTTATGGCGCGGCGGCGGCTGCTGCGCGTCATCCGCAACTCTATGAAGAATATGGTGTCGATGACACGGTCGACGGTCGCTTCGAGATGCTCTCGCTGCATCTTTTTGCGGTCGTCCATCGGCTGACTTTTGGGGCCGACCCAGATCCCGAGCTGGCGCGGCTGACCACCGAAGCCTTCGTCGTCGATATGGATGCCACGTATCGAGACATCGGTGTCAGCGATCGACGCATCCCAAAGCGGATGAAAACGCTATTTTCCTCATACGGCGGCAGACTCGGAGCTTACGGATCGGCACTGTCTGCAGGCGGCGATGCGCTTGAAGGTGCGATTGCGCGCAATATCTTTGGAGAGGAAAGCGATTCGAATGCGTCGCGACGCCTCGCGGACTATCTGCGTGCGTTGCTCGCCTGGCTGGACAATGTTCCCAGCGCCGCCCTGAAAGAGGGACGCATCGTCTTCCCGGATCCCATCAGCCTCGCTGCGGAGAACAGTTGAAATGAACACCGCGTCTTTCGCCAAGCCGTTGCGCCTGGTCGAGATACCCGCCTCGGGACGCAGACTGCATTTGGAGGCGAACCCGGCGGAACGGGAAAAAATGGCGGACCAACTCGGCATCCCCTCCGTCGACGACCTCTCGGCCGACATCGACGTGACACCCATGGCTGGCGATCACTACCGCGTCGAGGCGAAGATCTCCGGCCATGTCACGCGGCGTTGTGTCGTGACGCTGGCCCCCGTCGAGGAAGAGATTTCGGAAGATGTGAGCCTTGTCCTGCGGCCACCGAAACCCGGCGAATCCCGGGATGGAGGCGGAGAGGCGAGCGGCGATCGCTCCAACGATCCTTTCGACGTGGAAGTCGACGGGGCGGAAGACACCGAGCCCTATTTCGGAGACAGGGTCGACCTCGGCGCCTTGCTCGTCGAATATGTGGCGCTTGGTCTCGACCCCTATCCGAGGGTTGCGGGCGCTGAATTTAAGGAACATGTGGAGGATGATACGGCGGAGGCGTCGCCATTTGCCGTATTGGAGCGTCTGAAGCAGCAACGTAACTGACGCACCTTACCAGCCTTTTTCTCCAAACGGCTTGTCATGACCGGGCGAGTGGGTATTGTCCCGCGGCCGGCGACCCGACCAGAAGAAAGCGATGCCGTCACCTCTCACCATCTCTCTTGACGCCATGGGCGGCGATGCCGGTCCCGAAATGGTGATCCCGGGCGCAGCCGTGGCGTTGAAGCGTCGGCCGGATCTGCGTTTCATTCTTTATGGCCAATCCGAAGCGGTCGAGCCGTTGCTCGCCCGCTATCCCGATCTCGTCGCCGCCTCGCGCTTCGTGCATTGCGAGATTTCCGTGCGCATGGACGACAAGCCGAGCCAGGCACTCCGCCTCGGGCGCTGGAAGTCGTCGATGTGGCGGTGCGTCCAGGCGGTGCGGGACGGGGAGGCGGACGTTGCCGTCTCCGCCGGAAACACCGGCGCCCTCATGGCGATGTCGAAATTCTGCCTCCGCACGCTTCCCGATATCGATCGGCCGGCGATCGCGGCCATGTGGCCGACGCTGCGCGGCGAAAGCATCGTCCTCGACGTCGGCGCCACGATCGGCTCGGATGCGAAGATGCTCGTCCATTTCGCCGTCATGGGCGCAGCCATGGCGCGTGCTCTCTTCGGGCTGGAGCGGCCGACGGTCGGTCTCCTCAACATCGGCGCTGAAGAGGTGAAGGGTGTCGAGGAGGTGCGCGAGGCAGGCCACATTCTGCGCGCCATCGACCATCCCAATTTCGAATATTATGGCTTCGTCGAGGGCGACGATCTCGGCAAAGGCACCGTCGACGTCGTGGTCACGGAAGGCTTTTCAGGCAATATCGCGCTGAAGACCGCCGAGGGGACCGCACGGCAGCTCGCCGAGTATCTCCGTTCGGCGATGACGCGGACCCTGTCTGCCAAGATCGGCTATTTCTTCGCGCGCTCAGCCTTCGCCCGACTCAGGGAAAAGATGGACCCGCGCAAGGTCAACGGCGGCCTTTTCCTCGGCCTCAATGGCCTCGTCGTGAAAAGCCATGGCGGCACGGATTCGGAAGGCTTTGCCGCCGCCATCGAGCTCGGCCGTGACATGGTGCTCGGAAGTCTCACCAGCAAGATCGCCAACGATTTGGAATACACCCTCGGATCGATGCGCAAGCAGTTCGCCGAGCAAACGGCCGCGCAGGCACAGACCGCATGAAACGCTCCTTGATCGCCGGCATTGGCAGCGCCCTGCCGGAGAAAGTCCTTACCAACCGCGATCTCGAAAGCATCGTCGACACATCGGACGAATGGATCGTACAGCGCACCGGCATTTCAGAGCGCCATGTCGCTGCCGAAGGCGAAACGACATCGGATCTTGCGCTGGCCGCGGCTGAGAAAGCGCTTGCAGACGCCGGCATGACCTCTGCCGACATCGATCTCATCGTCCTGGCGACCGCCACACCGGATCAGACGTTTCCGGCGACCGCCTGCACGGTGCAGGATCGGCTCGGCATGCATCACGGATACGCGTTCGATGTTCAGGCCGTGTGCTCGGGCTTTTTGTTCGCGCTCACCACGGCCGATGCGCATTTGAAGGCCGGCTCGGCAAAGCGTGCGCTCGTCATCGGAGCCGAAACATTTTCGCGCATTCTCGATTGGAGCGACCGCGGCACCTGCGTCTTGTTCGGCGACGGGGCTGGTGCGGTCGTTCTGGAAGCCCACGAGGCAGGCGAGGAGACGGCTCCGCGGGGCCTTCTTACCGCGCATTTGCGTTCAGATGGGCATTTCCGTGACAAACTGTTCGTCGACGGTGGCCCGAGCTCGACGAGGACCGTCGGACACTTGCGCATGGAAGGCCGTGAGGTTTTCAAGCATGCGGTCGCGACCATCACCGATGTCATCACCGACGCATTCGAAGCGACCGGCGAATCGGCGGAAACGATCGACTGGTTCGTTCCCCATCAGGCCAACAGACGCATCATCGATGCCAGCGCCAAGCGGCTCGGCATCGCCGAAGAAAAGGTCGTGGTGACGGTTCAGCATCACGGCAACACGTCGGCGGCCTCTATCCCGTTGGCGCTTGATGTCGCAGTGCGCGACGGGCGCATCAAAAAAGGCGATCTGGTGCTGCTTGAGGCGATGGGCGGCGGCTTCACTTGGGGCTCAGCTCTGATACGCTGGTAGCGGGCGATACGCATCGGGGGGTGCGTGTTGACCTCATTTCGACAGGCGAATACGTTGCTTAAGGACGTGCAGGAGGCGTGTTGCGTGGAGGCAAATGAACTACGCCCAGAGGGGCGCACCGTCACGCGAGCCGATCTCGCAGAGGCGGTTTATCGGGAGCTTGGCCTTTCCAGAACGGAATCGGCCGCCATGGTGGAAATGGTGCTCGCGGAGATTTCAGACACGATCATATCGGGGGAAACGGTCAAGCTTTCCTCGTTCGGTTCCTTCGTCGTGCGCAGTAAGGGGCAGCGCGTCGGCCGCAATCCGAAAACGGGCAAGGAAGTGCCGATTCCGCCGCGCCGCGTGACCGTCTTCAAGCCAAGCAACATCATGAAGCAGCGCATCAACGAGTGCCTCGCCCCGGAAGAAGAGACGGGCGGAGCCGCGGTCAGCACGGGCGCCGACGCCGGCAATGCGCGGCGTCTCAAGGCTGCTGAAGCAGACGTCGCAACGACGTGAGCGTGAAATCACCGGACGCGTTCAGGACGATCAGTGAAGTTGCGGAGGACCTCGATCTTCCGCAACACGTCCTGCGTTTCTGGGAAACGCGCTTCACTCAGATCAAGCCGCTGAAGCGCGGCGGCGGCAGGCGCTATTATCGCCCTGAGGACGTCGACCTTCTCAAGGGCATTCGCCTGCTTCTTTACGGCGAAGGTTTCACCATCAAGGGCGTGCAGCGTCTACTCAAAGAGAAGGGCGTGCGCTTCGTCATTGCCGTTGGGCAAAGCGGCAATGTGGAGACGGTGGCGCCGGCCGAGGCTGATTTTGACACCGAGCGACCGAGCGATGAGGCCCCGGCGAGGGCAGAGCCGATTCGCGAGGAAGCCCAGGACGAGGACGACGAACTGCAACCGTCCTTGCTGCGCGACGAGGCGGAAGAGCCCGTGTCTCGCCGCGTCGACCCCCATGGTCGCGAACGTCTTCAAGCCGTGCTCAGCGATCTGCTCGAGGCGCGGCGGATTCTGCACGACGCCATCTCCGGCTGACCGGATACCCCGGCGGCGCATCGTCCACGCGGCATACCGCCTTGGCGGCGTGATCTCATTTCAAAATCAGTGGGGAATGGTCGGAGCGGCGGGATTCGAACCCACGACCTCTTGCGCCCCATGCAAGTGCGCTACCAGGCTGCGCTACGCTCCGACGCGCGCGGACTATAGAGAGCACATAGGCTCGGCGCAATGCTCATAAGGCGCAGTTTTCGGGGATTCTTTCGCCGTCTTCTCGCAGCTCCATATGGGCCGAGGACGAGCATCGATATGCCACGGAATCAGCAAATCTTAAGGCTTTCCCGCCTAACTCGCGCGCATAGAACGTCTCCGCGCGAGAACCCGGCTTCCATGCAGCCAGACGCCGACCGTCCACGTCTTTATCCGACCTCCGTGAGGAACTTCGTTTTCTTTCTGGCGGTGCTGGCGATGAACTATACGCTGTCGCGGCCGTCGCCCGTCGACTTTCTGTTCATGCTCTCGCTCGCATTGTCGATCATGGTGCTGCAGAAGGTCCGGCTGACCTTCTTCATATTCTTTACGCTCTTGCTCCTGTGGACGCTTTCGTTCTGGTACGCCTCGGTCCCGTTCTTCGGCGATCCTGACGTACGCCAGGAGGCCTTCAAGAAAACCTTCGTCGTGGTTCTCGGCATAACGGCCTGCTACGTCTCCATGGATTGGGGTCCGCGGCAGTTGCATACCTTCATGCGTGTCTACGTTGTCTCCTGCGTGACTGCAGCGATTCTCGGAATCGTGGGCTTTGCGCTCGGAATCGAGGCCCTGCTTTGGGACGGCCGCTCGAAAGCCTTCATCGACGACCCGAACATGTATGCGTCGTTCCTCGTGCCGGGCGTGGTGATGGCGATCTACCTGGTCCAGCAGCGGTTGTGGCCGCGGGCCGCACTTTTTCCGATCATCGGGATCCTCTGCCTCGGCGTGCTGCTGTCATTCTCCCGGGCGGCGACCGTGTCGCTCATCCTGTGCTGCTCCGGCTATATGGTCTTCATCTATCGGCAGCACCTCCTGAGGCTTTTCGCCTACGCCGCTGCCATGGCGGTCTTCGGCGGCATCATTCTCGGAACCACGATCGTCGTCTCTCCGACCTTCACGAAGAAATTCGAGCAGCGCGCCACGCTGGAGGAATCTTACGATGCGGGGCGCGAAGGCCGATACGGCCGCTATGCGCGTTCCATCCCGATGATCCTCAGCAATCCCGTTGGTATCGGGATCAATCAGCAGAACCTGATCTTTCTGGAGCCCATCCATAACATCTGGCTGAGCTCTTTCATGAATTACGGCTGGCTCGCAGGCTTTTCATGGCTCGCGCTGATGTTCCTGTCGGTCCTTTTTGGCCTTGGGAACTACCGTATGACGGCGCATCCGGCAGCCGTCGCCGTTCTGGTCGCCTTCATGGCGCCGCTCATGTGCGCCTCGCTGCATGAAGGCGAGCACTGGCGCCATCTCTGGCTCCTTCTCGGCATCCTCTGGGGCTTCAATCCCGCACGCTTCCATAAGACGACGGAGGCGACCCCGAATGTTCGTGGGAGCGATGCCGTGGAAGCGATGAAACACGCCATCGCCCGCAACAAACACCGCGCCCAGAACGGCCGCTCGATCGTCTCGTCATAGCGTATTGAAGGAACAAAGGCCCCGTACGGGGGAGGGCGTCTTCGTCTGACCCATCCAAGGGACCGTCGGCGTTCGAATGCGTTGCGCCGCAGTCTTCCGGGCGCATCCTTCGACCGAGCGAGTTTCGTGCAAGGGAAGCCGGAGAGCGAGCCCAAAGAAGGCCTTCGGGACCCTACGAGAGTGGGTGAGCCTCATCCCCACGCAGCTCTCAATAGGCGTTCTCGCCGGTGACGAGCCGAATCGGTGTCAAAAGCAGGATGTAGAGATCGAAAAGAACCGACCAGTTTTCGATATAGAACTGGTCATGCTCGACGCGCCGCTCGAGTTTTTCCTGCGTATCGGTTTCGCCGCGCCAGCCGTTGACCTGGGCCCAGCCGGTGATGCCCGGCTTGACGCGGTGGCGGGCGAAGTAGCCGTCGACCACCTGTTCGTAAAGCTGGTTGGCCGCCTTGGCCTGCAAGGCGTGAGGGCGGGGTCCGACGAGGGAGAGATTGCCCTTCAGGACGTTGAACAATTGCGGCAGCTCATCGAGACTCGTTTTGCGGATGAAGCGGCCGACACGCGTCACCCGCGGATCGTCCCGGCTGACGAGCTTTGCTGCGTTGAGGTCCACCTGATCGACATACATCGAGCGGAACTTGAAGACCTTGATCAGCTCGTTGTTGAAGCCGTAGCGGTCCTGACGAAAGAGAACAGGGCCCCGGCTGTCGAGTTTGATCGCGGCTGCCACCGCCAGCATCACCGGCGACAGTCCGATGAGGGCGAGGCTGGCAAAGACGATGTCGAACATCCGCTTGACGACGGAATCCCAACCCGCGATCGGCCGATCGAACAGATCCAAAAACGGCACCGAGCCGATGAAGGAATAGGAACGGGGGCGGAACCGCAGGCGCGTCGTATGCGCTGCCATGCGGATGTCGACCGGTAGCACCCAGAGCTGCTTGAGCATTTCGAGAAGCCGGTTCTCGGCCGTCAGCGGCAGGGCGATGATCAAGAGGTCGATCTGCGCCTGGCGACCGAATTCGACGAGTTCGTCGATTCGCCCGAGCAGCGGGTAGCCTTCCTGAATTGCCGGCGCACGATCACCGCCGCGGTCGTCGAAAATCCCGCAAATACGGATGTCATTCTCGGGTTCGGCGTCGAGGGCGCGGATCAGAGACACCGCTTCCGGGCCGGCCCCGACGAGAACCGCGCGACGCTCCAGGAGACCGACGCGGGTCCAGACGCGCACGAGGCGTGCGAGCAGAACACGCGCCGCCGCAAGCGCTACAAAGCCCATAAAGAACCAGGCGCCGAGCCACAGACGGGAGAAATCGTCGCCGATTTTCAGAAAGAACGCGACGAGGGTGAAGCAGGCAAACACCACCGCCCAAAGCCCGGCGGCACGACCAATGTGTTTCAGCGGATGCCTGTAGGCCGGCAGCGTGTAGCCCTTGAACGTACCGATAAGCGAGATCGTGAACACCGGCAGCAGGATCAGCGGCAGGAGATAGCGCGGAGGCAATTCACCTTCGCTGGACGCGACCCAGAAATGGTAGATCAGTGTGCCGAGGCCGACGAGCGCCGTGAAGTCCGCCAGACGCAGAAGGGCGGCGAGAAAGCCCGCAGAAACGGGCCGGTATTTGAGGTTCGCGGCAACGCGGGCTGCGGCGAGATTGAGGGCCGAGCGACCTGCTCCGGGCCGCCTTGTGCCTGGCTCATTGTCCGCCGGTGCATTGCTCGATGTCACTGTGTAAAATCCCGCTTCGGCCTCGCCGGTAGCTGTCTGTCTTGCGCGATTTTATTCAATCTGTTCCGCCTGCTAGAGTTAATCAACTCGGATCAGAACAGGCGTTCTCCGACATAGACGGTATCGCCGGCACGAATCGGCTGCGTCACGGCAAGGCGGCCTTCGTAAAGGACGCCGTTCAGCTGGCGGCTCAGCCGCACCACCCGTTCGTTCGCACGGGGCGTGAAGCCTCCAGCGACCGCGACGGCGTTCTCCACCGTCATGCCCGGCACATAGGGATACTGGCCAGGACTGCTCACTTCGCCCAGAATAAAGAAGGGGCGATACGAGGCGACCTCGACGGTCACGTCGGGATTACGCACGAAGCGGGTCGAAAGCGCGCTCTGGATGCGTCCCTCGAGCTCGTCGGTGCTGGCACCGCGCGCCGCGATCTCGCCGACGAGAGGCATCGTGACGTAGCCGGCCTGATCGACCTTGTAGACGTTGGTGAGCTCGCTCTGGTCGAAGACGACGATGCGGAGTTCATCGCCGGTATCCAGTCGATAGGGCCCTTTGACTGTCGGTGAACCAGTCGCCAACGGTGCCCGCTCGCCCATGCAAGACGCGAGAAGACAAACAAGTGTGATTATAATGGCGACACGAACCGCGTTCATTGCGAGCACCCAACCTGTGACCGGCCGGAATATGCCGCGCCATAGTTAATGCCGCGCTAAAATTGCCTGAAGCTGGAGGTATGGCGGTCGTTAACCGCCTCCTAACCGTAATCGACGCATCTTGCCGTCAGCCAGCAAGGAGTCGCCACGCTATGGCCGAGCCGCGTCCTATGGAAATGGACATTTCTGCAATTGCCGCCGCGCTGTGGCGTCGCGCCTGGCTTTTTGGCCTGGTGGCGATCCTGGTGGGGGCAGGAACCTATTTCGGTCTCTCGCTCGTCGACCCGCTTTATACTGGCGACGCACGCATTTTGATCGAGGCACGGGAATCGCCGCTGACACGGCCTCGCGACTCGGGCGCAGAAAACCTGACGGTGCAGCTGGACGAATCGGCGATTGCGAGCCAGGTCGAGGTTCTGCGTTCGCGCGACATCGCCAATACCATCATCGACAAGTTCGACCTGACGCATCGTCCGGACTTTGATCCGGCTCTCTCACCGTCTCTGATTGATACAGTCTTGATCGCCTCCGGCCTCAAAAAGGGTCCGGCGGAGAACACGATTCGGCAGCGCGTCCTGGAAACGTATTACAACCGCCTGTCCGTCTATTCTGTCGTCAAATCACGGGTGATCGCGGTCGAGTTCAATGCGCATGATCCCGAGCTCGCGGCGCAAATCGCAAATGCCGTCGCGGAAGCATTCGTGAACCTGCAAAGCGAAGCCAAGAGGCAGTCGACGTCAGCTGCGACCGCATGGCTGCAGACCGAGATCGACCGCTTGCGCGAGCGGGTCGAGGAGGCGGAAGGCGCGGTCGCTGCCTACCGCTCCGAGAACAACCTGTTCGACGTCAATACGTCGAGCCAGCCGGAAACGACCCTGCAGAAGCAGGAGCTGAGCGAGCTCAATGCGGAGCTCGGTCGTGCCAAGGCCGCACAGTCGGAAGCTCAGTCGCGGGCCGAACTGCTGCGCTCGCTGCTGCGCGAGGGGAGCTCCTTCGATTCCGCCGAAGAGGTTCTGAATTCACAGCTGATCCAGCGGCTCCGCGAGCGCCAGGTCGCCTTGCGCGCCCAGATCGCAGAACTGTCGACGAGCCTTCTGCCGCAGCATCCGCGTCTGCAGGCCCTGCGCAGCCAGCTGGCGGATCTCGATGGGCAGGTTCGCACAGAAGTCCGCAAGATCCTGCAATCGCTGGAGACCGCCGCGCGCGTCGCGAGCGCCCGCGTGACTTCGCTCGAAGCGAGGCTGAATGAGGCGAAAGCCGCGGTCGCCCGCTCCAACGAGGAAAGCATCGAGCTCCGCGCGCTGGAGCGCGAAGCTGCCGCGCAACGCGATCTCCTGGAGACCTTCCTCGCGCGCTACCGGGAAGCGGCCGCGCGCACCGATTCCAATTATCTGCCGGCCGACGCACGGATCATTTCGCGGGCGATCCCACCGCGGCGTCCCTCCTGGCCGAAGAAAGGGCTGCTGACGGCCGCAGCCGTCCTCGGTTCCCTGTTCCTCGCCATGGCCATCGTCATTGTGCGCGAATTCGCTTCTGGTCGTGCGTTTCGTCCACTGGATGACATCGAGGTGCCGCCGGCCGGCGAGGTTCCGGCAGAGCCTCTCCTTGTCCTTGGCGCGATTCCCCCGGGCGGAACGCCGAGCCTCGATGCGGCGAAGGAAATCCCAGGCCTGGAAGAGCTCGCCGATCTCATTGCGACGGAAGGATTGAAAACGGTCCTGTTTGCCGGAGACGGTGGCCCAACTGCTGGCGATGCGGCCTTGGGTGCATGTCGGCTTGCAGTCCGTACGGCCTCGTTGCGGATCATTCTGCTCGATATCGGGGTCGAACCGGCCTCGGCGCTCGACCGCGACGGAGGCCCCGGCCTGGGCGATCTGTTAAGCGGGGATGCGCCGTTCGGCGACGCCATCCGCCTCGACGGCGATAGCCGCGTCCATTTCATCCCTCTCGGCTCGATGGCCGAGGATCCGCCCTTGCAGCGCCTCAGCCTCGTCATCGGAGCCTTGAGCAACACGTATGACCGTGTGGTTCTTCTGGCCGACCGTTTCGAGGATTGGCCGAGCGATTACGTGCGGCCGGATCTCGCTGTCATCGTCTGTGACGAAGACATGGGCGCGGAGGCACGCCGCAGACTTCACCGGCAGGCGATGGAGGCGGGTGCGCGCAACGCCATTCTTCTGCAGCGCTCGAGTGAAGAAGGTGCAGAGCCGCAGGCGGCGGAAGAGGCGGCCTGAAAGGCCGTCGCAGCACGTACCGAAAGCGGGGGCATGAGGTGAGCCGACGTCACCAGGCGATTCACGCGGCGCTGAAAACTCTCGCCGCCAGCAAGGCGACGCGATGGTTGCCGGCGGACCCCAAGAGCAGCGGGCTCGTTCTCACTCTTCACGAAGTGAAGCCGGGACTGCCCGCTGCGTTCGCGCCCAATGCCGGGCTCGTAATCGCGCCCGATTTCCTGGATGCGCTTCTGAGGCTCCTAAAGCGGGCGGATCGGCGGATCCTGCCTCTTGGCGAAATGGTGGCCAACCAGATCGCGGGACGTGCGTCGCCGAATGATGTGGCGATCACGCTCGATGACGGCTTCCGTAACAATCTCGAAGAGGCGCTTCCTGTCTTCCAGCGGCATCAGGCGCCGTTCACCGCCTTCATCTGCGCAGGCTTTTGCGATCGTAGCGCTGCACCCTGGTGGGTCGCTCTGGAACGCATGATCGCAGTGCATTCGGAATTCGGTCTGAAAGGCGAGGGGTCGGGGCTCATGCCGACCTCAACGACAGAAGAGAAGTACGCTGCCTTTGCCGCATGGCGGCATGCGCTCCTGTTCGAGCTGGACGGCCTGCGACACCGCGAGGTCATGGCGCGCCTTTACGAAGCTCATGAGTTCGATGAACGAGCGCTGACGGAGGAATTGGTTCTGGATTGGGACGGGGTGCGGCGGCTTGCAGAAGATCCGCTCGCGACGATCGGTGCCCACACCATGACCCATCCGGCCCTCGCCAGGTTGCCTGCCGATGGCGCGCTTGCAGAAATCCGGGAAAGTGCCGACCGCATTGAACAGGAGACGGGAAGAAGGCCCGACCTTCTGGCCTATCCCTACGGATTTGCGGGTGCTGTCGGAGGGCGTGAGGCCGAGCTTGCCGCACAGGCGGGAATGACGGCCGCCTTCCTGACGAGGCCCGGCACGCTTCGGCCGTCTTCCGATCCGCGCTTCCTGCCGCGGGTTTCGGTGAACGGCTATTACCAGGACGTCGATCTGCAGGAGGTTTTGCTCGCCCCGGGGCTGTGGCGGATCGCGGAGCCGCTCTTGGAGGCGAAAAATGCGCTCAGGCGCGGTCGGGACGTGCCATCCACCAGATGATAGCCCCGGCCGGGATCACCCAGGCGATCCCGGCGACCGCATAATAGGCAAGCTGCACGAGCCCGCTGGTGCCGGGAAGCTTCGCAGCTCCGATCGTCATCGCGGTGAGGCTGTAGAAGATCACCCACACGACAAGAAAAACGGTGCCGATCGGTTTGCGGTATTTCTGGCGCATAGAGGCAGCTAGCCGCAATGGACGTGGTTTTCAATCTCTTGTGCCGGGCCGCGGTGTCGCGTAGGCGAGAACTGGCCCACAGGCATATCAGACGGGACGACGCCGATGTCCTTTGACGACAGCATTTTGCCCTTTGCGCAGAGTTCCTTTGGGCCGCGTTCCGAAAAACTTGGCTCGTCGTGGATGCGGCTGCGCAGCGTCAGGCTTTGGCTGGCGATCCTGACCTTTCTGGTCTTCGTCATGGTGCTTGTGGGGGGCATGACGCGGCTGACCGATTCCGGTCTTTCGATCACAGAATGGAAGCCGGTCGTGGGCGCCGTGCCGCCGATGTCCGACCAGGCCTGGAGCGAGGAGTTCAATCGTTACCGGGCGACCTCCCAATACGAGCTGATGAACCGGGGTATGAGCCTTGGCGAGTTCAAACGGATTTACTGGTGGGAGTGGACGCATCGCCAGCTGGGTCGGTTCATCGGTGCGGTCTATCTCGTCGGCCTTGTCGGCTTCGCCATCACCCGGAAACTGACGCTCCGGCTCGGCCTATGGCTTTTCGCCGGCGGGCTCCTTCTCGGGCTTCAAGGCCTGGTCGGCTGGATCATGGTCGCGTCGGGTCTGAAACCGGGAATGATCGCAGTCGCCCCCGTCAAACTGTCGTTGCATCTGACGCTCGCGAGCCTGTTCTTTGCCTTCTTGATTGGCACGCATGCGCGCCTCGGTGGCGCGGAGGCTGTGCGGCGCGCAACCGCCGGCACTGTTGCGGCCTGGCTGATCGCTGTCGCGGCGCTCGTTCAGATCGCCCTCGGAGGCCTCGTCGCAGGCCACGATGCCGGCCTGACCTACAACACCTGGCCGCTGATGGACGGACGCTTCGTACCCGCCGGCCTTCTTGCGATGCAGCCGCTTTGGCACAATTTCACCGACAACATCACGACCGTTCAGTTTGATCACCGCATCGGCGGCTACGTGCTGGCCACACTCGTGATCGGATACGGTCTCTTGCGCCTTGCACTCCGCCGATGGTCCTCGGATCTCGCGCTGATCATGGCCGTCGTCATCGGTCAGGTGGCTCTCGGAATTCTGGCGCTCATTCTCGTCGTTCCCTGGCCGATCGCACTCGCCCACCAGGCGATGGCGCTGATCCTGTTCGGTCTGCTCGTGCGGCATGCGGCAAGACCCGCCTCCAGCTGAACAGCTTGACCTGCCGGAACTGGTAAGCGACTGTCGTCGCTTGGAGATTTCGAATGAATGACATGACGCCGGTGACAACCGGCCATTCCGCCTGCCCGCACGACTGCCCTTCGACCTGTGCACTTGACGTGGAAATTCTGCCTGATGGGCGCGTCGGCAGGCTCAGGGGTAATTCCGAGAACGATTATACGGCTGGCGTGATCTGCGCCAAGGTTGCGCGCTATGCGGAGCGGCTGCACCACCCGGACAGACTCACCAAGGCCCTGAAGCGCAAGGGCGCCAAAGGGGATGGCACGTGGCAGGAGATCTCCGTCGAGGAAGCGCTCGACGAGATTGCCGAGGCTTTCGTCAAGGCCGAGGCGAGACACGGGTCCGAAGCCGTCTGGCCCTATTATTATGCTGGGACGATGGGATTGGTGCAGCGCGACGGGCTCGACCGCCTTCGCCACGTCAAGCGCTATTCCGGAGAATTCGGGTCGATCTGCACCAACATGGCTTGGACGGGCTATGTGGCCGGGACCGGCAGCCTGACCGGACCCGACCCGCGCGAGATCGCAAAAGCCGATCTCGTCGTCATCTGGGGCACCAACGCGGTCGCGACGCAGGTCAATGTGATGACCCATGCGACGACAGCACGGAAGACCCGGGGAGCGAAGCTCGTCGTCGTCGACGTCTATGAAAACGCCACGATGCGGCAGGCGGACCTTGCGCTGTGTCTGAGACCAGGCACCGACGCGGCGCTTGCCTGCGCCGTCATGCATGTTCTCTTCCGTGACGGTCATGCCGACTGGGACTATCTCAATCGCTTCAGCGATCGTCCTCGGGATTTTGCCCGCCACCTTGAGGACAAGACGCCGGAATGGGCATCTGCCATCACCGGTGTCACCGTCGAGGACATCGAGACGTTCGCCGCCTGGATCGGCAAGACGCCCAAAACCTTCATGCGCCTCGGTTACGGCTTTACGCGCAGCCGCAACGGCGCCGTCGCCATGCATGCCGCCTCCTGCATCGCCACTGTCACAGGCGCCTGGCGCCATGAGGGGGGCGGGGCCTTTCACAACAACGGCGGGATTTATCATCTCGACGAGACGATGATCGCCGGTCTCGATCGCCTGGATCCCTCCGTGCGCATGCTCGACCAGTCACGCATCGGTCCGATCCTTTGCGGCAACGACGCCGATCTGAAGGGCGGTCCTCCCGTCGGCGCCATGCTCATTCAAAACACCAACCCGATGAACGTGGCGCCTGACCAGGAACAGGTGCGGCGAGGCTTCCTGCGCGACGATCTCTTCGTTGCCGTGCATGAGCAGTTCATGACGGACACCGCAGAAATGGCCGACATCGTCCTGCCGGCGACGATGTTTCTGGAGCACGACGACATCTACAAGGGTGGAGGTCACCAGAACATACTGTTCGGTCCGAAGCTCGTCGAACCGCCGCAGGGCTGCGTCACGAACCATCAGGTCGTGACGGGCCTCGCAAAGCGTCTTGGCGCGGAGCATCCCGGCTTCGCCATGAGCGCACGCGAGCACATCGATTGGCTGCTGAAGGCCTCGGGCTGGGGTGACCTTGCGAGGCTTGAAACGAACAAATGGATCGATTGTCAGCCGGGCTTTGAGGAGGCGCATTATCTCAAGGGCTTCGGCTTTCCCGATGGCAAGTTCCGTTTCGCGCCGGATTGGGGTCGTTTCGCGGCGCCGAACCGTCCGCAGGACGGCCAGGCGCTCGGCCCGTGGGAATCTCTGCCCGAGTTTCCCGATCAGTGGGAGGCAATCGAGACCGCCGATGAGGAGTATCCGTTCCGCCTCGTCACCGCGCCGGCCCGTTCATTCTTGAATTCCACCTTCTCCGAAACGCCGTCGGGCCAGACGCGCGAGAAGCGGCCCGAGGTGATGATGCATCCACTCGACGCGGAGGCTGCCCACCTGAACGACGGAGATCTCGTGGAGCTCACCAGTCGGCGCGGCGCCTGCCGGCTGCATATGCGGCTGAGTGACGGTCAGCAGCGCGGCACTCTCATTGCGGAGGGCATCTGGCCGAATTCCGCGCACCAAGGAGGGCGCGGCATCAATGCCCTGACAGGCGCCGATGCGGTTGCGCCTTATGGCGGTGCGGCCTTTCACGACAATGCGGTGCGAATTGCGCCCTGTGTTGCGGTGGCGCCGCTTGACTGAATGGGGAGTGCGGAGAATATCGCGCCTCCTTTTTCGGAGATCAAAGATGCGCGTCTCAGCGGTTCCTGCTTTCGTTTTTGCCACGCTTGCGCTGGCGGCCTGCCAGGGAGGTTCCGCGCCTACGACCCTGCCAGCCGGCATGACGCATGAGACGGTGCGCAATCGTCTCGCCGACGCGTGCGTTTACGCCGAATGGCGCAAGCGGGAAGGGGACGCGCTGAAGACCGTCACGCGGGATTGTTCGTGCCTAGCCAAGCGGCTGGAGCCGCAGATGAGCGAACCCGAAGCTGCCGCCTTCGTCGCAACTGGTCAGATCCCGAAGACGACCCAACCCAAATACGTTCAGGCTTTCGAGACCTGCACCCGCTGAGGCGGCTGATCCTCAATCCCGTGGGGCATCGGAGGGCACGATCAAGACGCTGTCCTCTGGCGTCGGCAGCCCCTCGAGAATGACCTTCTCGGCCACGACCCGGGCTTTGCGCCCGGCGACCCAGGAAAGCGCGAGCGGATAGATCCGATGCTCGGCTGCGAGGACGCGCGCGGCCAGGGTTTCTGCGGTGTCGTCGGCAAGCACCGGCACGGCACCTTGAACGATGATCGGTCCATCGTCCATCTCTGCGCGGACGTAGTGGACCGTTGCTCCGTGCACGCGCACGCCCGTCGCCAGCGCACGTTCATGCGTTCGCAGACCTCGAAAGGACGGCAGGAGCGACGGGTGGATGTTGATCACCCGATTGCGCCATCCCTCGACGAATTCATCGGACAGAAGGCGCATGAAGCCCGCCAGACAGATGAGTTCAATTCCGGCCTCGCGCAGCATCGTGTCGAGTGCGGCTTCAAACGCTTCGCGGCTTTCATAATCCCCATGCGGGAGGACCGCGGTGGCAATGCCCGCATCGGCGGCATAAGCGAGACCCGCAGCGTCCGCGCGATTGGAAAGGACCAGTTCGATCGAGGCGGGAAAGTCGGGCTTTTGCGCCGCATCGACGAGGGCGCGCATATTGCTGCCGCGCCCGGAAATCAAAATCGCTGTTTTCACTGTTACTTCTCGTCCAGCGCGAGCTTGCCTTCGAACACGACGGCGGCGTCTTTCCGTGGCTCGATCTCGCCGAGACGGAAGGTCTTTTCACCCGCTTCCGTCAGATGCGCCGTGATCCGCTCAGCCGCATCGGCCTCTGCGATGACGACCATACCGACACCGCAATTGAACGTGCGCAGAAGCTCAGCCTCTTCGATCGGGCCGCTCTTGGCGAGCCAGGGGAAAACCGGCGGCAGCGGGATCTCGTCGAGATGGATGCGAACCGCCTGCCCATCGGGCAAGACTCTTGGCAGGTTCTCCGGCAATCCGCCGCCGGTGATATGCGCCAGCGCCTTGACCGCGCCCGTCTCGCGGATCGCCGAAAGGAGAGGGCGGACATAGATGCGGGTCGGCTCCAAAAGCGCCTCCGCAAGGCTCCTGCCAGGCTCAAACGGTGCCGGAGCGTGCCAGACGAGGCCGCTTTTCTCGACCACCCGGCGGACCAGCGAAAAGCCGTTCGAATGAACGCCGCTCGCGCCGACGCCGATCACCACGTCTCCGGCCTTCACCGCGCGTGGCAGAATCGCTTCCCGTTCGACGGCCCCCACCGAGAACCCGGCGAGATCATAATCTCCGGCGGCATATAGTCCCGGCAGTTCCGCCGTCTCGCCGCCGACAAGGGCGGCACCCGCCTGTCGGCAACCTTCGGCGATGCCCGCGACCACGGATGCCGCCTCGTCGACCGAGAGAGCTCCGGATGCGAAATAATCGAGGAAGAAGAGAGGCTCTGCGCCCTGGACGATCAGATCGTTGACGCACATCGCAACGAGATCGATCCCAACCGTGTCGTGATGTCCGCTCTCGATGGCGATTTTGAGCTTCGTGCCGACGCCATCCGTCGCCGCCACCAGCACCGGATCGCGGTAACCGGTCTCCTTGAGATCGAAAAGCGCGCCGAAACCGCCAAGTCCGCCCATGACGCCGGCACGCCGGGTGCTGACGGCAAGCGGCTTGATGCGGTCGACGAGCGCTGCGCCCGCGTCGATATCGACGCCGGCCTGGCGATAGCTGAGTGTGGTGCGGTCTTCCCCCATGGCTCGAAAGCGGGTAGAGGCGATAGCCTGAATTTGCAAGCGGCGTTGTGCCATTAGGCACTGCGTTTTGGCTCCAGGCACCGTTCTCCTTGACCCTTCCCAACTTCATCACACTCGCGCGGCTCGTCTCCGTTCCGTTGATCGTCTGGTTGATCGTGATCCAGAATTGGACGGGCGCGACCGTCGTCTTCGTTCTCGCAGGGATCAGCGACGGCATCGACGGCCTGATCGCCAAGCGCTTCGGTGCGTCGTCCGATCTCGGCGCCTATCTCGATCCGATTGCCGACAAGGCGCTCCTCGTCTCGCTGTTTCTCGTGCTGGGGTTCCAGGCCGTTCTGCCGCCATGGCTGATAATCCTCGTCGTCAGCCGGGACATTCTCATCGTCGGCGGCGTGATCCTCGCATGGATGCTCGTCAATCCGATCGCCATGCGGCCGCTCTGGGTGTCGAAATTCAACACGACCGCCCAGATCGTTCTCCTCGCGCTGGTTCTCGCCGAACATGCCGGCATCAAATCGCTTTCGATCGCAATCTGGCCGATGATCATCACAACGGCCGGCTTGACCGTCGGCTCAGCCGGTGCCTATCTCGCGGAGTGGCTGCGCCACATGGCCGGCGAGGAGCCACGGCGGGAGGAAGGCTGATGTCGGCCCAGCGTCAGGCGATCTTCTGGCTGGGAGCGCTCGCCGCTCTCATCGTTTTCCTTTGGCTTTTCAGCGGCATCCTATTGCCGTTCCTGCTCGGCATGGCACTCGCTTATTTTCTCGATCCGGTCGCGGACTGGCTCGAGCGGCTCGGCATGAACCGCCTTCTGGCGACCCTCGCGATCCTGATCTTCGCACTCTTGCTGTTCATTGTGGTGTTGGTCGCGATCATCCCGCCGCTGATCGGTCAGGCGAGCGATTTTGCCGACAGGCTGCCCAATCTCATCGAGCGCCTGCGGCATCTCGCAAGCGAGATATTTGCCTCGCCGCTCGCGAAATATCTTCCATCCGGCGGAGAGTTCAACGCCGAGCCGCTTCTGAAGAGCGCCGCCACCTGGATGGCGGGCCTGGTATCCTCGCTTCTCGCCGGAGGTCAGGCGCTGATCAGTGTCGTCAGCCTGTTTATCGTGACGCCCGTCGTTGCCTTCTACCTTCTCTACGATTGGGACCGGATGGTGAAGATGGTCGACAGCTATCTTCCGCGCGACCACGCCGATGTCATCCGAGAATTGGCGGCGGACGTCGATCAGGCGCTCTCAGGTTTTCTCCGGGGGCAGGGGCTCGTCTGCACGCTCCTGGGCGGCTTCTACGTCGTCAGTCTGACCGCGGTCGGGCTCAATTTCGGGCTTCTGATCGGCGTCGTCGCGGGCGTCATCAACTTCATTCCCTATATCGGCTCGACCGTGGGCTTCATTCTGGCTGTCGGTGTGGCACTCGTGCAGTTCTGGCCGGAATGGCCCTGGATCGTCGTGGTCGCGGGCGTGTTCGTCACAGGGCAGGTCGTTGAAGGCAACCTTCTGCAGCCGCGCATCGTCGGCCATTCCGTCGGTGTGCATCCCGTCTGGCTGATGTTTGCGATGTTCGCCTTCGGTGCGCTGTTCGGCTTCGTCGGCCTGCTTGTCGCGGTCCCCGTCACGGCCGCCATCGGCGTGCTTGTCCGCTTCGGCCTCGAGCAATACCGGGAGAGCCGGATCTATCTCGGCACTGGCGATCCGCCGCCACCACCTCCAAGCGAGCTGCAGTGAACGCCATGATCTCGCAACGTCAGATCCCGATCCCGCTCGCGCATGAAGCCGCCTACGACAGCGACAGCTATCTGGTGACGGAAGCGAACCGTGCGGCCTACGAGGTCATCATGAGCTGGCCGAACTGGTCCGCGCCAGTCGTGCTGTTGTGCGGACCTGAAGGCTCCGGCAAAACCCATCTCGCCAGCCTCTGGGCGGAAAGAGCAGGGGCCGTGATCGTCGCGGGAGCGACGCTTGAAGAGAGAGAGGTGGGCGGCCCCGGCCGGCCCGTTCTCGTGGAAGATGTCGCCGCCGACGAAGTTCCCGAGCGCGCACTTTTCCATCTGATCAACCGGGCGCGTGAAGAAGGTTTTACGATCCTCATCACGGCACGCGAACCTCTCGCGCGTTGGCAGCTGTCGCTGAAAGACCTGATCTCGCGCCTGCGGCTTGCGATCCCCATCTCCATCGACCGGCCCGATGAACCCTTGTTGCGACAGGTTCTGGTCAAACTTTTCAGCGACCGTCAGCTTTCGGTGGAGCGCAACGTCGTCGACTACATGGTCGTCCGGATGGAACGCTCGCTGCGCGAGGCCCAGGCGCTCGTCGCAGCCATCGACGAAGAGGCGCTGAGCGAAGGACGGCGTATCACGCGACCTCTCGTTGCGCAGGTTCTCGCGAGCCGTGAAAACCAGGTGATCGGCTCCTGAGGTGCAAGAGCTTGGTTTCCGCGAGTGTCATCCAAGTGTTACGCTCCGCTGCGATCACGCGGTTCGCAGACTGAGAGAGGATCGATGGAAGAGAGCCCGATAGCCACGGATACGGTTGATTCCGAAAATGGGACGATCGCCGTATCGACCAGCGAGCTTCTCGGCGATCCCAAGCGCTTCATCAACCGCGAGATTTCGTGGCTGGAATTCAATCGCCGCGTGCTCGAGGAATCCGAGAACCCAAATCACCCGCTCCTGGAACGGCTGCGCTTTCTGTCGATCTCAGCAAACAATCTCGACGAATTTTTCATGGTCCGCGTCGCCGGTCTGAAGGGGCAGGAGCGCGAGAAGATTGCAACCGTCAGCGCCGATGGGCTGACGCCGTCGCAGCAGCTCATGGAAATCGATCGGAAGGTCGAGGCGCTGGTCAACGATCAGCAGGCGCAATGGATCGTTTTGCGCGAGCTCCTCGACAGGGAGGGGATTTCGATCGTTTGCGGCGAAGAGGTCACCTCTGACGATGCCGAATGGCTTGCGGAATATTTCATGGAGACGGTCTTTCCGGTCCTGACGCCGCTCGCCATCGATCCGGCGCATCCGTTTCCGTTCATTCCCAATCTGGGATTCACGCTGGCGCTTTCCCTGACCGACCCGGTCCATCATCGCTTCATGCGCGCGCTGGTGCGCATGCCGCATACGCTGTCGCGCTTCATCCGCCTGCCGCGCCAGGACGAGAAGCATCCGACACGCTTCATCAGCGTGGAAGAGACCGTCGGCCTTTTTATAGACCGGTTGTTTCCTGGCTATGAGGTCGTCGGAAAGGGCGTCTACCGGGTCATTCGCGATTCCGATATCGAGATCGAGGAAGAGGCGGAGGATCTCGCCCGCCTCTTCGAGCGCGCGCTCAAGCAGCGCCGCCGCGGTTCGGTTATCCGGCTGGAGGTCGAATCCTCGATGCCGGAAGATCTGCGCGCGGTCGTCCAGCAATCGCTTTCCGTCGATAATGACGAGGTCTACGTCATTCATGGCCTGCTCGGGATCAAGGATCTCGAACAACTCGTCGGGATCGACCGACGCGATCTCAAATTCAAGCCTTACACGCCGCGCTTTCCTGAGCGGATCCGCGAGCACGCGGGTGATTGCTTCGCCGCGATCCAGCAGAAGGACATCGTCGTCCATCACCCGTACGAATCCTTCGACGTCGTGGTGCAGTTCCTGCGCCAGGCGGCGAGCGATCCGGACGTGATGGCGATCAAGCAGACGCTTTATCGCACATCAAACGACAGCCCGATCATCAAGGCGCTGACGGAAGCCGCCGAGGCGGGTAAATCCGTGACGGCGCTCGTCGAGCTCAAGGCACGCTTCGACGAGGAAGCCAACATCCGCTGGGCGCGCGATCTGGAGCGCGCCGGTGCGCAGGTCGTTTATGGGTTCATGGAGCTCAAGACGCACGCCAAGCTCAGCCAGGTGGTGCGTCGCGAGCCGAACGGCCTCGTCAGCTATGTACATATCGGCACAGGCAATTATCACCCGATCACGGCTAAGATTTACACTGACCTTTCCTATTTCACCGCGGATCCCGCGATCGCGCGCGACGTCGCTCGCGTCTTCAATTTCATCACCGGCTATGCTCCGCCGCAGGACGTCGTGCGGCTCGCCGTGTCGCCCTACACGCTGCGCTCCCGCATCCTGGAGCATATCGACGCCGAGATCGGTCACGCGGCAGCAGGGCGTCCCGCCCGCATCTGGATGAAGATGAATTCGCTCGTCGATCCGCAGATCATCGATGCGCTTTATCGGGCGAGCGGCGCCGGGGTGAAAGTCGAGCTCGTCATCCGGGGCATTTGCTGCCTTAGACCCGGGCTTCCTGGCCTGTCGGAAAACATCCGCGTGAAATCGATCGTCGGCCGTTTTCTGGAGCATTCGCGCATCCTCTGTTTCGGCAACGGCCATGGGCTGCCATCGGATGAGGCGCTCCTTTATATCGGCTCCGCCGACCTGATGCCCCGCAACCTCGATCGGCGCGTGGAAACGATGGTGCCGATCACCAATCCGACGGTGCATATGCAGATCCTGGACCAGATCATGGTCGCCAACCTGAAAGACAACCAGCAAAGCTGGGAAATCCTCTCTGACGGCACCTCCCGGCGCATCGAACCGGAAGAGGGAGAGGAACTCTTTAACGCCCATCGCTATTTTATGACCAATGCAAGTCTCTCCGGCCGTGGAAAATCGCTCAAATCCGACACACCCCGCACCTTCGCCGACCGGCTTGATAATTGAGCCTGACGCGCCCGGCCGCATTGCCGGCTACGGGCCTGTTGCCGTCATTGACATCGGCTCGAACTCGGTTCGTCTCGTTGTCTACGAGCGAATGGCGCGTTCACCGACGCCGCTCTTCAACGAGAAGGTTCTCGCGGGATTGGGCGAGGGCGTCGCGACCTCGCGCCGTCTCTCGGATGCGTCTGTCGACAAGGCCCTTTCTGCGCTGAGGCGCTTTGCAGCTCTCTGTCGTCAGATCGGTGTTGTGGAACTCAGCGTTCTCGCGACGGCCGCGACGCGTGAGGCAGAGAACGGCTCGAAATTCATCGCCAAGGTAAGGGATATCTGCGGCTGTGACGTCACCGTGCTCACAGGTCCCGCGGAAGCGCATTATGCGGCCCTCGGCGTGGTCGACGGCTTTGAGGTCCCAGAGGGCGTCGCGGGTGATCTCGGCGGCGGCAGCCTCGAACTCACGAATGTCCGCGGCACACGAGTCGGCGATGGCGAAACATTTCCGCTCGGCGGCCTGCGTCTCAAGGACGATTCCGGCGGCGATCTCAAAGCTGCCAAAAAAAATCGCTCGTGCGGCCTTGGAAAACTCCAAGGCCCTTCAGCATATGGAAGGCCGCACCTTTTATGCGATCGGCGGGACCTGGCGGTCGATTGCCAAACTGCACATGCGCCAGACCGGCTATCCGCTTCACGTGATGCATGGCTACACGCTGGAGACCGAACGCAGTCGAGATTTCCTGAAGAGCCTTTACCGGCAGCCGGTCGCATCGATCGATTCCATCGACGCCGTCTCCAAGCAGCGACAGCCGCTCCTGGCATATGGCGGCCTCGTCTTGTCGGAGCTGGTGCGCGCCGGCAAACCCGCCCGCATCGTGATTTCCGCTCTCGGCCTGCGCGAAGGCTTTCTCTATTCCCGCCTGCCGGCCGAAGAGCAGGAAAAGAATGCGCTCATCGCCGCCGCGCGCGAACTCTGTTTTCTACGCTCCCGCTCGCCGGCGCATTCAGAAGAGCTGATCGCCTGGACGGGCGATGCGATGAAAGCGCTCGGCATCGACGAGACGAAGGAAGAGGAAAGGTTGCGGGCTGCGTCCTGTCTGCTCGCGGATATCGGCTGGCGTGCGCATCCCGATTACCGGGGCGAGCAGAGCCTGAATATCATTGCCCATGCTGGGTTCGTGGGTGTCGACCATCCCGGACGCGCCTATCTCGGCCTCTCGGTCTACTACCGCCATTCTGGCCTGTCGGACGATGAACTCGGACCAGGTCTGCGAGAGATCGTTCCGACGCGCTACAAGGAGCGGGCGAGGGCGCTCGCCGCAATCTTTCGCGTCGCCTACCTCGTTTCGGCCTCGATGCCGGGGGTGGTGCCACGTACCGCCTTGCGTCGCACGGACAACGAGCTCCAACTCGTCCTGCCGCCCGATCTCAGCGAACTTGCCGGAGGGCGTCTGGAGACGCGGTTGAAGCAGCTCGCGGCTCTCGTCGGATTGGAGAGCCGCATCGTCATAGACGGCTGAGGCTTTTATTCGGCCGCGGCCTGCATATCTTCGACCTGCACCGCCCGCACACGGCCATTCCCGAGCAGGAGTGCCATCTCCCCGCGCTTCAAGGCGAGGGCCTGGTCCCCGAAGAGCTGCCGTCGCCATCCTTTCATGGCGGGCACATCGGCATGATCGTCGGCTGCGATCTTCTCCAGTTCGTCGACCGTCGCGACGAGCCGCGAGGCGACGCCGTGCTCTTCTGAGACCATCTTCAAAAGCACTTTGAGAAGCTCGGCCGAAGCGCTTGCATGTTCAGGGGCCGGGCGCGGTTTCGGGATCGACGGAAGGTCTGCGTCCGGGACGGCGAGCGCCTCTTCGACTGCTGCAATCAACGCCTGAGCGGCGTGCGAGCGCTCGAAGCCGCGGGGCAGGGCGCGCAACCTTGCCATCTGTTCGGCATTGCGCGGCTGCTGCAGCGCGATCTCGTAGATCGCCTCGTCCTTCAGGACGCGCTGGCGCGGGACGTCGCGGCTCTGCGCTTCCTTCTCCCGCCAGGCGGCAACCTTCTGCATGACTGCGAGCTGACGCGGTTTCCTCACCCGCATCTTGAGCCGCTTCCAGGCATTTTCGGGGTGTGTCCGGTAGGTCTCGACGTCGTTGAGGACGGCAAGCTCCTCGGCGACCCAGTCGCTGCGCTTCTGCTCCTCCAGATTGGCTTTGAGGAAGCGGTAGACGTCGCAGAGATGCGTCACGTCCGAAACGGCGTAATCGAGCTGCTTCTGGCTGAGCGGTCGCCGTTGCCAGTCCGTGAAACGGGAGGATTTGTCGATCCGCACGCCCGTGACGCGATAGACGAGTTGATCGTAGCTGATCTGATCGCCGTAGCCGCACACCATGGCCGCAAGCTGTGTGTCGAAGAGAGGTTGTGGGACAGCACCGTCGAGCTTGACGAAGATCTCCACATCCTGCCGTGCGGCATGGAAGACCTTGGTGACCTTCTCGTTGCGCATCAGCTCGAAGAAGGGTGCAAGATCCAGCCCCTCAGCCAGGGGGTCGACGATGACCGCGACCTCCGGATCCGCCATCTGGATCAGGCAAAGGCGAGCCCAGAAGGTGGTCTCACGGATGAATTCCGTGTCGATCGAGACAAAAGGCGAGGCGGAAAAGCGGCGGCAGATCTCCGCAAGCTGCGCGCTGTCGGTGATGACTTGATAATCGTTTTTGGCACTCATTGCGCTGCTCTATAGCGAATCTGAAAGCAGCTGTCGCCACGCTTTCGTGGCGCACCTTAGGAGTTTTTCGCGGTTCGCAGGAGGATTTGCGTGGGCCATCCCGCCGGGTGCCGCTTGTGGGACGAGCACCCCGCCTGAGGCGGCGGCTCCCTTGACACAAGCCCGTGCTTCTGTGCTTCTCCGGCCGAATTTGTCCGTTTCGGACCACTGTCTCAAAACCCGAAAGAAGCGGTATCATGCATCGCTATCGTTCCCACCATTGCGGCGCGCTTCGCGCCAGCGATGTCGGTGAAAATGTTCGTCTCTCCGGCTGGGTGCACCGCGTGCGCGACCACGGCGGCCTGCTCTTCATCGATCTGCGCGACCACTATGGTCTGACGCAGATCGTCGCCGATCCCGATTCGCCTGCCTTCACGAGTGCTGAAAAGCTGCGCGCCGAATGGTGCGTGCGCGTCGACGGCGAAGTGAAGGCGCGCGCGCCGGAAGTCGTCAATCCGAACCTGCCGACGGGCGAGATCGAAGTCTTTGCCAACGAGATCGAGATCCTTTCCGAAGCGCCGGAGCTACCGCTGCCGGTCTTCGGTGAGCCGGAATATCCGGAGGATACGCGCCTGCGCTATCGCTTCCTCGATCTGCGCCGCGACACCTTGCACAAGAACATCATGAAGCGCTCGGCCGTCATTTCGCGTCTGCGCGAGCTTATGGGCGGGGTAGGCTTCAACGAGTTCCAGACGCCGATCCTTACGGCCTCGTCACCTGAAGGTGCGCGAGACTTCCTGGTGCCGTCGCGCATCCATCCAGGCAAGTTCTACGCGTTGCCGCAGGCGCCGCAGCAGTTCAAGCAGCTGATCATGGTGGCGGGCTTCGACCGTTACTTCCAGATCGCTCCCTGTTTCCGCGACGAGGATCCGCGCGCCGACCGTCTGCCGGGCGAGTTCTACCAGCTCGACATCGAGATGAGCTTCGTGACGCAGGACGATGTCTTCGCGGCGATGGAGCCGGTGATGCGGGGCATCTTCGAGAGCTTCGCGGACGGCCGCGACGTGACCCAGGTCTTCCCGCGGATCGCCTATGCCGATGCCATCCGCAAATACGGGACCGACAAGCCGGACCTCAGAAATCCGATCGAGATGCAGGCGGTGACGGAGCATTTCGCCGGCTCCGGCTTCAAGGTTTTCGCCGGCATGATCGAGCGGGATCCGAAGGTCGAAGTCTGGGCTATACCGGCTCCGGGCGGCGGCTCGCGCGCCTTCTGCGACCGCATGAATTCCTGGGCGCAGGGCGAGGGCCAGCCTGGCCTCGGCTACATCTTCTTCCGCAACGAGGCGGACAAGCTGACGGGTGCAGGCCCGGTCGCGAAGAACATCGGCGAAGAGCGTACGGAAGCAATCCGCAGTCAGCTCGGCCTCACAGAGGGCGATGCCGTCTTCTTCGTTGCGGGCAACCCGAAGATCTTTGCGGATTTCGCCGGCAAGGCGCGTGACCGTGCGGGCCGTGAGCTCAATCTCATAGACGAGAACCGTTTCGCGCTCGCCTGGATCGTCGATTTCCCGATGTACGAATGGGATGACGAGGAGAAGAAGGTCGACTTCTCGCACAACCCGTTCTCCATGCCGCAGGGTGGCCTCGAAGCGCTCGAGACCAAAGACCCGCTGACCATTCCCGCCTATCAGTATGACTGCGTCTGCAATGGCTACGAGATCGCGTCGGGCGCGATCCGCAACCACAAGGCGGAGATCATGAAGAAGGCCTTCGCCATCGCCGGTTATCCGGAAGAGGTGCTGGAGGAGAAGTTCGGCGGCATGCTGCGGGCGCTCCAGTATGGCGCACCTCCGCATGGCGGCATGGCGGCGGGCATCGACCGCATCGTCATGCTTCTCGTCGGCGCCAAGAACCTGCGCGAAGTGACGATGTTCCCGATGAACCAGCAGGCGCTGGATCTCTTGATGGGCGCGCCATCTTCCGTGACGCCGAAGCAGCTCCGCGAGCTCTCCATTCGCGTGACGGCGCCTCAGGACTGAGGCCACAGGATCGAGGTTGGGAGCCGCCAATGGCGGCTCTCTCGTCTCCTCGACATTTTTCCGAGATCACGATGACCCTGTCCCACTGACCGAAACGCCGGCGGGACAGGATGTCGTCCGGACGTCCGTCTTACTTGAGGACCGGCAGTTCAGGCGCCGTCTCACGTGTCTCCAGTGACGCGCCGACGAGCTTGAGCAAGGCTTCCGGATCGTCTTCCGCATCCACCAGAGCCGAGAGAGGCAGGGGCGCCCGCGGCGCCAGCGTCAAAACCAGCGTGTTCCCACTTTCCAGGAAGTCCTTGAGAGGGTCCGCCAGAAACTCGGCGATCTTCGGCGGAACCGCGGTGCCAATCAGGAACGGCAGCGCGCCGACGATTTGATCTTTGTACTGCTCGGCCGGTTGACCTTGCTTCTCCGCGGCCAAAGCGAACGACCGATCGATCAGCGAGTGGTCGGTGAGCGCGACGGTCATCTGCTCCAAACGCAGCTTCGACAGAAGTGTGAAGAACGCTGTGGGGTCATCGCTGTTCTCCATCTGCTGCATCATCAGATCGAGGACCCACTCCTCGGTGAGACCCGTAAGCTTCGCGCCGAATCGCAATCCCGCAGCGTCCGCGACCTCTAAAGCCGTGGTCGTCTCCAGTCTTCCGTCCTCGCTGAGCCGGCTCGCTCCATCGATGTCGATGTGGAGGCCATCATAGCCAAGACCGTCGAAGAAAAGGGCCGACTTCGGATCTCGACGCAGAAGAGCGCCCGGCACGGAGATGTCGGAGATTGCGAGCTCGCCCCGTTCAGGCAGAAGACGGTCCGAAGGGACACTCTTCGTCTGTATGCGATCGACCGAGACGGCCAGAATCCGGTTCTGGCCGACGACCAACCCCTCCATGTCGAGACTGCCGATCTGCGGCGTCATCTGGAAGGGAAGGGCGGCAAAAGCCCGTCTCTCGTCCTCCGAGAGCGAATCGCTTTCGGCCTCTTCCAGAGCGGCAAAGGCCTCCGGACTTGGTAGCGGAAAGACGAGATCGTTGAGTGCAAAGCGGTCGAGTTTCATATAAGCGTCGGGAAAATCCGACTGCAACGCCGTTCCCCAGGCCCGCTCGAAACCGTCTCGGGTGAGGTTTGAGACTCCGATCTCGGCAATCTCTGTGCGGCCTGCCTCTTCGCCAGTCTTTTCCACAATCAGCCGGTGCAACTTGAATTCGCCGAGCCGCATTGCCTCAAAGAAGGTCGTGAGGGCTCCCATCACCTGCTGGTCGTCGATGTCTCCCTCGGTTTCGCGATCCGCCTCTCGCATCGCCTGTTCGAGGGTCGCGATGTAGGGTTTGTCCGGGCGCCGCGTTTCAATGTCGGATAGGGTCATATCATCGATGGAGACCCGCACACCCTCTTCGGTCGTAATGCTGAGGCCCGCATAGGAGATCTCAGCGAAGGCATTCTGCCAGTCCTCGCGCGCGTCGCCATCTGATCCGGTGACATCGTCGGAAAGGAGACGCAGCACGCTGTTGAAATTTGTCTTCTCGACGTTCACCGAAGCAATGCGCGCCGTGGCGGGATCGTCGCCCTCCGTGCGCATCGTGATCGGACCGACCGACGAACGGGCGATAACACCGTCCTTCCAGTCTTCGAGCTCAAGCCCTTCGTAGGTGACGCTCTGCTTCCGCACTGTCGTCAGGCGCGGCAGGACCACCTGATGCAGCTCCGGAATCTCGGCGTGTTCAACCGACACTTCGGAAAGACGCTGATACAGCGTCCGCAGTGACGAGAAGGGGCGATACTGATCAAAACTCAGATCCGCGAGGGTCGGCACGGCAATCCCGGTCATGGAAAAGACCGGGGCCTCGAAGGCCACATCTTCACCAACGACGCTTATCCCGGCCCCCTGAATGCTATCGGCCGAGAGCCCTCCTGCAGCCTCGCGGGGCTGGTCCAGCCGCAGCTCATCGAAAGTGATGTCGAGCGGCGGCTCGGTGCGAACGAAATGCACACCGGTTCCCACGACGACCTCGTCCTCGCTGGTGATGCTGCCGACACTCGCGCTCCAGCCGGGAACGCCATCGAGCTCGCTGAGGAGGTCACGGAACACCTGCTCGCCGACCGGATCCGCCAAGGCTCCGGTCGGCGGCAGCACGGTCAGAGCCAAAAGAAGCGGTGTGCGAACAGAAAAGAAACAACGCATAAAACTATCTCTCAGCTCTGACAGGTCTGCAGTTAGCGGCTTTGGTTTGCGGTGACCGAGACGTTCAAGACATCCGGAAGCGTCTGCGGGGCGGAGCCTGCAATTTGAAGGATCTCGGCGCCAGACATGGGCTTGTCCGGAGCGATCGTGACCGTCAGCGACTGCGGATCGCGAAGGAACGTGCTGACAGCGTCAGAGACCTTTTTCTGGAAATCGGCGTTCTGCATGGCGCTCAGCATGAAGGGGACCGCGGCCGCCAACTGCTCGGCATATTTGTCGCCATCCATGCCCTGCTGCTTGCCGTAAAAGTCGAGAACGCGCCCCGTCAGCGAATCGTCTTCGTAGCGCAGCGTGAAGTCAGACACATTCATCGTGGCAATGCCCGCCATCGGCTGGGCAGCTGTTTCGGCGCCCGGCATCGCGACGTTGCCGAGATTGCCATCGATCATCAAAGTGCCGCCGTCTTTCAGGGTGAGCGCCACCTTGTCGAGCTTCAGATCCTGGCTTTCGGGATCGCGCGAACCGGCCCATTCGATGTTGAAAGCGAGCTCGTCGTAGCCGAGATCGGAAGGCTTCATCTTCTGGTCTGCCGGAACGTAGCTTCCGGGGACCACGAGATCCTCGACGCTGCCCTGGCTCGTCTGCGGCACGCCGTCGACGATATCCTCGCTCGTCATCGTGAAGCCGGACACCGTCACGGGCTCGTTGCGGTCTTTCGGTGTGACGCTGACGTCGCTGCCGACAAGGCGATGGAAGAGAAGGCCCGGGGTTTCCTGCTCAGCCTCTGCCGTCTCGCCGAAAGTCGCTTCTTCCAGCCTGACATTGCCGATCGTGCCAGTCGCATCGCCGGAGAGAGTGCCTCCGTCGAAGACGATTTCGTCGGCCGTGTAGCCGTCGTCTTCCTCGGCCACGCCGGTGAGAGTCACCTCGTCGAATGCGATCACGGTGCCGCCATCCTTCGGCGTCAGCGTGAGGCCGTTGATGGCGACCTCATCGCCACTGCCCGATACGTCCCCCTCATGGGAGACCGTCATCTTGCCGCCTTGCGCCAGGGTCGCTTCAAACGATTTGGCGACGGCTTCCGCATCCTGAGCGAAAGCCGTGCCGGTGAGGCTTAGGAAACCGGCCGCGAGAGCCGGGATGACCAGGGGGGTATGAACGCGCATAGTTGTCCTTCGCGGTATGGAATCATGCGGCGCATCATGCTGCGCCGTTTGCCGAGGGCAAGTGCACGCTCTCACATCGGGTCGGGACAACAATACGGCAAGGTCAGCACTTCATTTTGACGTAGGAGCCCGGAGCGTCCTCGAGCGGCTGGAGCTTGCCCCCGCCGATTTCACGCGCATCCACCCGTTTGTCGTCCAGTGTCTCGATCCAGCGCTGCCAGTCCGGCCACCAGGACCCGGGCTTCTCTTCGGCCTTCTCCATCCACGTTTCGATGTCGCCATCGGCGTTTCCGTCGATCCAGTATTGGTATTTGTTCTTCGCCGGCGGGTTGATGACGCCCGCGATATGGCCCGAGCCTGTAAGGACGAAGCGCACGGGTCCGCCGAAAAACTGGCTGCCGAAAAACACCGATTTTGCCGGCGCGATATGGTCCTCTTTGGTGGCGAGATTGTAGACGGGGATCGTCACGCGGCTGAGGTCGAGCGTCTTGTCGCCGATCTTCATGCGCCCCTGAGAGAGATTGTTCTCGAGATAGCAGTTGCGCAGGTAGAAGGAATGGTTCGCCGCCGGCAGGCGGGTGGAATCGGAATTCCAGTAGAGAAGGTCGAAAGGCAGCGGCTCCTTGCCGAGCATGTAGTCGCTTACGAAATACCGCCAGATGAGGTCGTTCGATCGCAAAAGATTGAAGGCCGTCGCCATCTTCGAACCGTCGAGATAGCCCCGCTCGGCCATGTCTTCCTCGAGCGTTTCGATCTGCTCCTCGTCGGCAAACAGCTTGAGGTCGCCGGAATAGGTGAAGTCGACCTGGGCGGCGAACATCGTTGCGCTCGCGATCCGCTGCTTGCTGCGTCCCTTTGCGAGGTAGGCGAGGGCGACGGCGAGAAGTGTGCCGCCGACGCAATAGCCGATCGCGTTGACCTTGCGCTCGCCGGTGGCGCGCTCGACGACATCGAGGGCATAGAAAATGCCCTCCTTCATATAATGCTCGAAAGTCTTGTCCGCGTGCCGCCGGTCGGGATTCACCCAAGAAACAACGAAGACCGTGTGACCCTGTTCCACCGCCCAGCGGACGAAACTCTTCTCGCTGTTGAGATCGAGAATGTAGAATTTGTTGATCCATGGCGGCACGATCAGGAGCGGGCGTTTCAGAACGCTCTTGGTCGTCGCCTCGTACTGAATCACCTGGCAGAGCTCGTTCTGGGCAACGACCTTTCCAGGCGTCGTGGCAATGTTCTGGCCGATCTTGAACGCCGTTGCGTCGGTCTGGCGCACGCGCAGATCGCCTTTGCCGGCAGCGATGTCTTCTGCCAGCATGTGCATGCCTCTGACCAGATTCTCCCCGTTGCTCTCTGCGGTGGCGCGGAGCACTTCGGGGTTGGTCATGGCGAAATTCGAGGGCGACAGCGCGTTGGCGATCTGCTGCACGTAAAAGCGTGCTTTCTGACGTGTGTGCGGATCGACGTCCTCTGCATCCTCCACCAGGTCCTCGGCCCAGCGCGAGGTTGCGAGATAGAGTTGTTTCAAGACGTCGAACATCGGGTTCTGCGACCAATCCGGATCGGCAAACCGCTTGTCGGCCATGGAGTCCTGCTGACCGTCTGCGCCATCGCCCATGGCTTTGCGCAGGCCGCTGTTCCAGATCGACAGATATTGTGCCCAGAGCTTGGTCTGCGCTTCGATGGTTCGCGCCGGGTCGGACATCCAATATTGCCCGACATGGCTCATCGTCTTCATCACTTCGGCCGTGTGTTCGGCGAGCTGGTCGGCCCCCGTCTGTCCGGTTTCGCGCGGTCGCAGATAGGCCGCGAGCGCCTTTCCGCCTTCCTCGAAGGCACGCGCCATATTGCGGGCAAAGACTTCCGGATCGGCGGCGATGTAAGAGGTGGGCAGCGGCTTGTCCGGCCGTTCCTCTGTGACATCCTCCCGCTCTTTGCGTGATTTTTTCTCCGCCATCCTGACACAATTACCTTATTAGGGGTGATCCGAGCGCCTTATGCGATATAGCACAGCAGCCAGCTCCTTCGAACTCAGCAAGGCCGAGAGCGTCAATTGCGTTTCCTAGCTCAACACTGTCATCAGAATCGCTCACATCCCGTTGGCGGATTGAGAGGGCTGACCGTTGCTGCCCTCGCACTCTTCGCGCTGACGGCCTGCGAAAGCCCCGCTCTCACAGGACTTAAGGAGAGCAGCACGCCGCCGCAAAGGCCGAGCGACCCTCAAAAGGCGGCGGCATACGACCGCACGGTCGCAGAAATCCGGGCACGCGCCGCCGCCGAAGACGCGAATCCTCAAGAGTTTCCAGGCGTGTTCGACACCGCCGTACCGCCGAGTATGCTCGTCAGGCCGACCCGGAATGTCGCTGCATTGAAGGCCGAGCTCGAACAGATTGCCGCCGCTCGCCGCGGTGCCAATGGCCGCAGGCAGCAAGAACTCGCTGCACGAGAGGCGGAGTTGCGGCGCCTCGTTCAGCAAAATCAAAAAGAGACGGCTGAGAAAATTCTCGAAAACTCTACAAACGTGCAATAACCTCGCGGCAGCGAAGCTGGCATAACCAATCCAGTCTTCGCCTGCAAATGGATGAAGGACAATGGACGAATTTCACAAGATCAAACGGCTGCCACCCTATGTTTTCGAGCAGGTCAACAGGCTCAAGGCCGCCGCTCGATCCGGTGGCGCCGATATCATCGATCTTGGCATGGGCAATCCAGATCTTCCGACGCCGGCCTTCATCATCGAGAAGCTGATTGAGACCGTTCAGAAGCCACGAACCAATCGCTATTCGGCCTCGAAAGGCATTCCGGGACTTCGCCGCGCGCAAGCCGCCTATTACGAACGCCGCTTCGGCGTGAAGCTCGATCCGGAACGCCACGTCGTTGCGACGCTCGGCTCGAAGGAAGGCTTCGCCAATATGGCCCAGGCCATCACCGCGCCGGGCGATGTCGTTCTCGTTCCCAATCCGAGCTATCCGATTCACGCTTTCGGCTTCCTGATGGCGGGCGGCGCGATCCGGCACGTGCCGGCCGAGCCGGGGCCGGAGTTTTTCCAGGCGCTGGAACGGGCCGTCCACCATTCCATCCCGAAGCCGATTGCCGTCATGCTCTGCTATCCGTCCAATCCGACGGCGCATGTCGCGGATCTCGAATTCTACCGCGACGTCGTCGCCTTCGCCCGCCGCAACGACATCTTCGTTCTGTCCGATCTTGCCTATGCGGAGATTTATTTCGACGACAATCCTCCGCCGTCGGTCCTGCAGGTGCCGGGTGCGATGGACGTGACCGTCGAATTCACGTCGCTGTCCAAAACCTTCTCGATGCCCGGCTGGCGGATGGGTTTTGCCGTCGGCAACGAACGGCTGATCGCGGCGCTCGCACGGGTCAAATCCTATCTCGACTACGGCGCGTTCACACCCATTCAGGTGGCCGCGGCAGCAGCGCTCAATGAGGAAACCAGCCCGGCCGATGAAGCGCGGCAGATCTACAAGAGCCGGCGCGATTGCCTCGTTGAATCGTTCTCGCGTGCAGGGTGGGACATTCCGGCGCCTGCGGCATCGATGTTCGTATGGGCGCCGTTGCCGGAGCGGTTCCGGGGCGTGAGCTCGCTGGAATTCTCTAAGCTCTTGATCGAGAAGGCGGATATTGCCGTCGCTCCGGGCATCGGCTTCGGGGAACATGGCGATGGCCACGTCCGGATCGCGCTCGTGGAAAACGAGCAACGCATCCGCCAGGCGGCGCGAAACCTTCGGCGTTTTCTTGCCACGGCCGATGAAACGTTGCACAACGTCGTCCCGCTCAAGGCGAACGCCTGACAATTACCAATTCTCTCCGGGAAGGCATCCATGGATCAGCCGCTCAGGCTCGGACTGGCCGGGTTGGGCACGGTCGGCACATCCGTCATTCGGCTTCTTCGAGATCATGAAGAGGCGCTGACGGATCGTGCTGGACGGCCGTTGCGGCTTGTCGCCGTCTCCGCGCGCAACCCGAACAAAGACCGGGGCATCTCGCTCGATGGGCTCAGCTGGCACAGCGATCCCGTCGCACTTGCCTCGTCGCCGGACATCGACTGCTTCATCGAGCTGATCGGTGGCGAAAACGGCGTCTGCCGCGAGGCGACACGTGCGGCCCTCGACTCCGGAAAGTCGGTGGTGACGGCAAACAAGGCGCTTCTGGCAAAGCACGGGCTTGAACTCGCGGCCGCCGCAGAAAAAGGTGGCGGCGTGCTCGCCTTTGAGGCCGCCGTCGGCGGTGGCATCCCGATCGTCAAGGCGCTGCGAGAGGCGCTGGCCGGCAATCGCATCACGCGTCTCTTCGGCATCTTGAACGGCACCTGCAATTACATCCTGACGCGCATGGAAGCCGAAGGGCTCAGCTTCGAGCAGTGTCTCGCCGACGCGCAGGAGCTCGGCTACGCGGAAGCAGACCCGAGCTTCGATATCGACGGACTCGATGCGGCCCATAAGCTCGCCATTCTCACCTCTCTGGCATTCGGGGTGGAGCTCAACAAAGACGCCATCTTCGTGGAAGGCATCGCCTCGATCACGGCCGAGGATATCGCCGCCGCAGAAGAGCTCGGCTACCGCATCAAGCTTCTCGCCGTCGCCCAGGAGACGGACAGCGGCATCGAACAGCGCGTGCATCCGACAATGCTGCCGAAGAACTCGCAGCTCGCCCGGATCTCCGACGTCACCAATGCGGTCGCCGTCGAAGGGGACTTCATCGGGCAGGTGGTCCTGTCGGGCCCCGGAGCCGGTGGCGACGCAACCGCCTCCGCCGTCGTTGGCGATATCGTCGACTGCGCTCGCGGTTTTCGGGCGCCGCCTTTCGGGCGTCCTGTCGCAAGCCTCAAACCGTATGAGCGGGCTCGGATGCGGGCTCATGCCGGCGGCTATTATCTGCGCTTGTCGGTGCCCGACCGCGTCGGTGCCTTCGCCGCGATCGCGCGCGCCATGGCCGACGGCGGTATCTCGCTCGATTCGATCGTGCAGAGAAATCGTCCCGCGGGCGCCGCACCGCGCGGCAATCGCGATGATCTCCGTTCTATCACCATCATCACCCACGATACGACCGAGCAGGCCGTGCGTGACGCATTGGGCCGTATCGAGGGGGAGGGTGACATTGTCGGCCGGCCCCAAATGATCCGGATTGAGGCGCTGTAAGCGCCAGAATTTTGAGGGAGGGCTAAATGGCCGATATCGATTTGTCCGCAATGGACCGGGTTCTGACTCTGGAGCTGGTGCGTGTGACCGAGCGCGCCGCCGTTGCGGCCGCCATGATGCGTGGCCGTGGCGATGAAAAGGCGGCCGATCAGGCGGCTGTCGATGCGATGCGCAACGAGTTGAACCGCCTGTCGATTCGCGGCCGTGTCGTCATCGGTGAGGGCGAGCGCGACGAAGCGCCGATGCTCTTCATCGGCGAGGAGGTCGGCAATGGCGATGGCCCCGAGGTCGATATCGCGCTCGACCCTCTGGAAGGCACGACGATCTGCGCAAAAAACCTTCCCAACTCGCTCGCCGTCATTGCGATCACGCATCGCAACGGCCTGTTGAATGCGCCCGATGTCTACATGGACAAGCTCGCCATCGGCCCGGGCTTCCCGGAAGATTTCATTGAGCTCGATATGCCGCCCGAGGAAATCGTGCGCCGCATCGCCAAGGAAAAGGACGTCCGTCCGCACGAGCTTACGGCATGCATTCTCGACCGGCCGCGTCATCAGAAGCTGATCGAGGCGGTGCGAGACACGGGTGTGGCCATCCGCCTGATCGGTGACGGCGATGTTGCCGGCATCATTCATACGACGGATCCAGAAACGACGGGGATCGACTTCTACATCGGCTCGGGCGGCGCCCCCGAGGGTGTTCTCGCCGCCGCCGCGTTGCGCTGCATGGGCGGACAGATCTGGGGGCGTCTCACGCTCGATACGGACGAGAAGCGCGCGCGCGCCGAACGCATGGGGATCAGCGAGCCGCGCAAGATCTACTCGACGGAAGACATGGCGTCAGGCGACGTGCTCTTTGCGGCCACGGGCGTGACAGATGGCAATCTTCTGCAGGGCGTGAGCTTCCGCCGTGGCGTGGCCATGACCCATACGATCGTCACCCGTTCGCATACGGGCACGCAGCGCTGGGTCCGCGCCAAGCACATCGTTGAGGACAAGTTCGAATTTATCGACTGATCCGTAACAGTCACACAATCCGGCTGCTCCCGGCCCGCCGCGTCGTCACCAGAACGGGTCGTCGCCAGAAAGGCGGGGATCGACGTCGTCAGCCTGTGGCGTCGTGGTGGTGGAGCGCGGGCTACTGCCGCATAATGCCGGCATGTGGGGTCGACCCGAATCATCTCTCAACTTAGAGACGCCGAGCCTCTGTCTCGGCGTCGATGCGTCTCTCAAGGGCCGCGCCTGGCGCATGCGCTTGGATGCGCGCGGTGAAGCCGCGGCCACGGCTCTCGCGCAACGCACCGGCTTGTCCGAGAGCATCTGTCGCGTTCTTGCTGGACGCGGCATCTCGGACGATGGTGCGGAGGCGTTTCTGGGCCCGTCGCTGAAGACGGACATGCCGGACCCATCCTGCCTCATGGATATGGATCTGGCTGCCGGGCGTCTCGCCGATGCCATCGAGCGCCGCGAAAAGGTGGCAATCTTCGGCGATTACGACGTGGATGGTGCGACCTCTGCAGCCCTTCTTTCGGACACGCTCTCCGGGCTCGGGGTCACGACCGAGATCTACATTCCCGACCGCCTGATCGAAGGCTATGGACCGAATCCTGAGGCGATCGACCGTCTCATCGATGCCGGTGCAGAGCTGATCGTCACCGTCGATTGCGGCGCGACGAGCTTCGAAGCTTTGGAGCGGGCACATGCGCGTGGCGTCGATGTCGTTGTCATCGACCACCATCAGATGGGGCTCGAGCGACCGAAGGCCGTCGCCCTCGTCAATCCCAACCGGCAGGACTGCCTGTCGGGCCTCGGCCATCTTGCCGCCGTCGGTCTCGTCTTCATGACGGCCGTCGCCCTCCTGCGGGAATTGCGCCGTCGACGCTACACTGGGGCTCTGCCGGATCTCCTCTCGGGCCTCGATCTCGTCGCCCTTGGCACGATCTGTGACGTCGTCCCGTTGACGGGCCTCAACCGGGCTTTCGTGACCAAGGGTCTTGTTGCGTTACGCCATGGAGGCCGCCCGGGATTACAGGCGCTCGCCGCCGCGGCGCGCCTCAAAGGACCTGTCGAAACCAGCCATTGCGGCTTTCTCCTCGGACCGCGCATCAATGCCGGCGGACGCATCGGTGACGCCGGTCTCGGTGCGCGGCTCCTGACGACGCGGGATGCCGCCGAGGCCGAGAGCATTGCCGCCACCCTCGAACGCCTGAATGCGGAACGCCAGGCGATCGAGGCGGAAGCTGTCGCTGAAGCCTGTGCGCAGGCGGATGCTGCCACTGCAAGGACCGGAGAAACGCCACCCATTCTCGTCGTTGTCGGAGAGACCTGGCATCCGGGCGTCGTCGGTCTCGTTGCCTCGCGTCTCAAAGAGCGCTTCCAGCGTCCGGCTCTCGCCATCACCTTTGACGGGCCGAGCGGAAACGGCACAGGATCGGCCCGCTCGATCGCGGGCGTCGATCTCGGCGCGGCCGTTCGCGCCGCACTTGCCGCAGGATTGCTGGAAAAAGGCGGAGGTCACAAAATGGCGGCGGGCGTGACCGTTCGCAGGGAAAAGCTCGATGAGCTGCAGCGGTTTCTGATTGCGGAGCTCGAAGCACCCGTCGAGACGGCGCTCATCGATGATTGCATGAAGATCGACGGGCTCGTCACCGCCGATGGCGCGAGCCGGGACTTTTTCGCCGAGATCGAAAAATGCGGCCCCTATGGCGCCGGGCACCCGTCGCCGGTATTCGTATTGCCCGCCCATCGCATTGCCTATGTGGATACCGTCGGCAACGGACATATCCGTCTCGAGCTCCGCTCCAACAGCGGAGGGCGGATCAAGGCGATGGCCTTTCGCGAAGCTGAAACGCCGCTCGGCCGCGCGCTTCTGTCGTCACGCGGGGAGGCGATGCATATCGCGGGCACGCTTTCTCTGAATCGCTGGGGCGGACAGGAGAAGGTGGAAATGAAGCTCCTCGACGCAGCCCCGGCCTAGAAGGGGGCAGGGCAATCAACCCGCCTTCGCCAGCGGGTTATCTTCCTTCGATGCCAGAACATGTCTCTGACGTCGATCTTCCGCCTGTCGCCGCGCCTTCTCGACCGCCGCTCGCGCCTGATCGTTGAGTGCGAACATCTCCAGCGTCTCCGTTTCCGCCTCGATGACCGGTGTGATCGCAAGATCGCTGTAGGATTTCGCCTCGGGGTCCCGTGCGATGCGTTTGCGCATGCGGTGGATCTTCCAGGCATAGGCGCCGAAGCGCAGATATTTTGCGGCACTTTCGGCAAGATAGAGAGGATAGAAGACCGCAGCGGCTGGCCGAGGCATGTCGGCGCGCCTCTCCAGACGATCCTTGCGGCGCAAATAGCCGCATTGCTGGGGATGGACGCCTTCGAACTTCGGTGCGCCATAAACCTGCAGGACGGAATGCCAGATCTTCACCGGCTTGATGCCGTAGACGAGGTTGCGGCGCATGATCCGCTCGATATGCGCATCCGTGTAGTACCAGTCCCAGATGTCGCGATAGGCCCGCTGCCACGCCTCGGCGCTCATTCGAGGATGCGCGATCGTCACCGATTCTAGATCGTATTTGTTGAGATCGGGATCCATCCAGATGCCCGCCTCGACGCCGTTCTTGTGATCTTCTGAACCCGGCAGGGGCGTCAGCATGGTGAATTCGAGCACATCGACCGGTAGTTCACGCTGCACGATTTCGATGTCGCGCTTGAGCGTCTCTGGCGTGTCACCGGGCAGACCCATAATATAGCCGGCATAGGTGATGACGCCCGCCGACTTCCACGCCTGGAACATTTTTCGATACTCGGTGATCCGGTTCTGATTCTTCTTCATCTGAAGAAGATTTTCCGCATTCACGCTTTCCAGTCCGACGAAGACGAATTTGCAGCCGGCGCGTGCCGCCTTTTGCACGAACCCCGGGATCTTGTGCGCCAGCGTGTCGACCTGAATGAGGAAGTCGATGCCGCATCCCTCAGCGCGCAGGGCGATCAAGCGATCGAAAATCGCTTCCCAGTTCTTGTTGCGCGCAAAATTGTCGTCGGTGACGAAGAAGCGCCTGATGCCTTCGGCGTGGTTCTTCCGCACGATGGCTTCGATATCGTCGGCGTCGCGCCAGCGGCTCTTGCGGCCTTGCACGTTGATGATGGTGCAGAACGAGCACTGAAACGGGCAGCCGCGCCCGGCATCGAAAGAGGAGACGACACCGTCATAGCGTTTCACGAGCCGCTGCGGCAGGTAGGGCGTGGTCTGACCCTGCAGGGAGGGTAAGTCGTCCATACAATTGTAGATCGACTGTGCGGTGCCGTTATCGACGTCGCGGAGCAAGCTGTCGAAATGCTCTTCGGCCTCTCCTGCAAACAGGATGATACCGAGATCGAGCGCCTCCTGAAGCTCCGCTGGCAGGTCCTTCAGCATAGCGAGGGAGCCGGAAACGTGAAAGCCGCCGATCGCGACCGGCACGCCTGCGGCACGAAACCGTCTGGCGAGAGCCATTGCGCGCGGAAACTGGTTGGACTGCACGCCCACCAGACAGACGAGACCCGAATGTCCGACACGCCCGATCCTCGCGGATATTTCCTCCACGGGCACCCGGATATTCATCTCGTCATAGGCATTCACCTCAATTGCCACATCCGGGCCGAGCACCTGGCGCTCGGCGCTCGTACGCGCAATGGCATTGAGGCAGGCCATCGAATTGGATGGGATCCATGCCTTCCACCATTGAATGACATAGCCATCCTTGTCGTAGTGTGATGGCTTGATGATCTCGACATGGAATGTGCGCACGAGCCCCTCCCTCTACGCCATTCCCCAAAGTTATAGCACAATATGTCTTGCCGGTCGCCCGAAGAAGTCGCCCGGTCAAGCAGATCGTGTTATCCGCATAGGATTTATAGTTATAATTAGTGTGCAATGAGCTTTTTTGCGAGGCGCAGACCGGAAAGCCACTTAAAATGCTTCGCCAAAGACCCCTGGGTTCGTTCGAATTGAAGGAGAAAGGGTATGTTGAAGGCCTTGCTGCCAATCAGTTTTCTGTTTGCGCTCGGCAGTGTCGCGCAGGCGGACTGCTTCGACGGTCTCGGCTGTACCGACACCCATCGTTTCGAGCAGGGCGCGTTGCGCACGATGCGTTGCAGCGACCTCTGGTATATCCGGAACCGGATTTTCGACGAAAATGGCTATTGCTTCAGCACAGCGCGTGGACAGGCCAACTTCGACAATTCCGATTGCTGGGAGCCTGATCAAAGCCGCGTCAGAATGAGCGCGATCGAGCGCGGCAACGTCGATGCGATCATTCGTGCCGAGCGCGCCCTTGGCTGTCGGTAGAAGCGGCCGGGCGCTGACGTGGCGGGGATGGGCTCGCCAGAACGGAGCTTCACGCTTTCAGGCGTTTGGCATGCCAGGCGAGATGGTCCTCCATGAAGGTGGAGATGAAATAATAGGAATGATCGTATCCCGGCTGCATTCGAAGGGTTAGCGGGATGCCGCCCCCGGCGCAGGCTTTCTCGAAGAGCTCGGGCCTCAGCTGCTCAGCCAGAAAATTGTCGCCCGTCCCCTGATCGACCAAGAATTCCGGAAAGCGCGCGCCGTCGGCGATGAGAGCGCAGGCGTCATACTGCCTCCAGCCCTGTTCGTCCCGTCCGAGATAGGCGGGCAATGCTTTCTGACCCCATGGCACGTCGATCGGTGCAACGATTGGAGCGAAGGCCGAACACGCCCGGTAGCGTTCGGGATTTTTGAGCGCCAGCGTCAAAGCACCATGCCCGCCCATCGAATGGCCGAAGATCGATTGCCGCTCGGTATCGACGGGGAAGTTCGCCGCAATCACAGCCGGAAGCTCGTCCCGGATATAGCTTTCCATGCGGAAATGCCGGGCCCACGGGTCTTCCGTCGCGTCGAGATAAAAGCCCGCGCCCTGACCCAGGTCATAGGCGTCGTCATCGGCAACGCCCTCTCCGCGGGGAGAGGTGTCGGGACAGACGACGATCAGGCCGTGTTCCGCCGCCGCGCGGCGGTATTCGCCCTTTTCCATGACGTTGGCATGGGTGCAGGTGAGCCCTGACAGATAGGTGACGACAGGGCAGGGCGCGACCTTCGCCTGCGGCGGGACGAAGACGGCGAAGGTCATCTCGGTTCCGGTCGCTTCAGAGGCATGGCTGTAGACGCCCTGCGTACCGCCATGAGCGGCCCAAGTCGAAATGGTCTTCACGGGGATCTCCCTTGGCTGCGGCGACGGACGCTTCAATAGACGACGACGCTGCGGATCGATTCGCCCGCATGCATCAGATCGAAGCCGCGATTGATCTCTTCGAGAGACAAGAGGTGGGTGATCATCGGATCGATGTCGATCTTTCCCTCCATGTACCAGTCGACGATTTTGGGAACATCGGTCCGCCCCCTTGCGCCGCCGAATGCCGTTCCCTTCCAGGTGCGGCCCGTCACCAGCTGAAAAGGCCGCGTGGAAATCTCCGCACCCGCAGGAGCCACGCCGATGACGATCGACTGACCCCAGCCACGGTGCGCCGATTCGAGGGCCTGGCGCATGACCGTGACATTCCCGGTGCAGTCGAAGGTGTAGTCGGCCCCGCCGATCTGGTCTGCGCCGCGCTTCGTCAGGTTCACGAGATAAGGGACGAGATCCTCGCCAATCTCCTTCGGATTGACGAAATGCGTCATGCCGAAGCGCTCACCCCATTCTTTTTTGGAATTGTTGAGGTCGACGCCGATGATCATGTCCGCCCCGACGAGCCGCAGCCCCTGGATGACGTTGAGGCCGATCCCGCCGAGGCCGAAGACGACGGCCGTGGCCCCGGGCTCGACTTTTGCAGTGTTGACGACCGCTCCGACCCCGGTCGTCACCCCGCAGCCGATGTAGCAGATCTTGTCGAAGGGAGCGTCCTCGCGGACTTTCGCGACCGCAATCTCGGGCAGCACGGTGAAATTCGCGAAGGTCGATGTGCCCATGTAATGGTGTAGCGGCTTGCCGTCGATCGAGAATCGCGAGGTGCCGTCGGGCATCAATCCCTGACCCTGCGTGGAACGGATCGCCGTGCACAGGTTGGTCTTGCGAGACAGGCAGGAGGGGCATTCGCGGCATTCGGGCGTGTAGAGCGGAATGACGTGATCGCCCTTTTTGACGCTCGTGACGCCCGGCCCGACATCGACGACGACGCCGGCGCCCTCGTGCCCCAGAATCGACGGGAAGAGCCCTTCGGGGTCGGCGCCCGACAAAGTGAATTCGTCAGTGTGGCAGATTCCGGTCGCCTTCACCTCGACGAGCACTTCGCCCTCTCTCGGGCCCTCGAGCTGAACATTGGTGATTTCGAGGGGTTTTCCGGCCTCAAAGGCCACCGCTGCGCGCACATCCATATTGGGATCTCCTCCAAACTCTGCAGGTCCATTTGCAAGGCAATCGCGTCTCGACAAGGCCGCATCGCATGGATGACATGCATTTTCGTCGGCAAAGCCACTTTGACCCGAAGACGCGCTTGCGCTCTTTTCGCTTGTCGAGGCGCGCCTTGCTCACATAAACGGGCACCACCGCAAGAGGGGGGAAGTTTTTTCGAATGTTCCGTAAGATATTGATCGCCAATCGCGGCGAGATCGCCTGCCGCATCATTCGTTCAGCCCAAAAGATGGGAATCGCCACTGTTGCGGTCTATTCGGAAGCGGACCGAAACGCGCTGCATGTGGAGATGGCGGACGAGAAAGTCGCGATCGGCCCGGCGCCTGCCGCTGAAAGCTACCTGAAGCCCGACAAGATCATCGAGGCTTGCCGCCAGACCGGCGCCGAAGCCGTTCATCCGGGCTACGGCTTCCTCTCAGAAAACGCGAACTTCGCGAAGGCTCTGGCAGAGGCCGGAATCGTCTTCATCGGCCCGCCGATCGGCGCCATCGAAGCCATGGGCGACAAGATCACCTCCAAAAAAGTCGCCAAGGACGCGGGCGTGAGTGTGGTGCCCGGGCATATGGGCCTGATCGAAAGCGGCGATGAGGCCGTACGTATCTCTGCCGAGATCGGCCTGCCGGTCATGCTGAAGGCATCTGCCGGCGGTGGCGGCAAGGGCATGCGCGTGGCCTGGAACGAACAGGAAGTGCGCGAGGGTTTCGATCTCGCCCGCCGTGAAGCCAAGTCCTCCTTCGGCGATGAACGAATTTTCATCGAGAAGTTCGTCGAGCAGCCGCGTCACATCGAGATCCAGGTCCTGGCCGACAAGCACGGCAACGTGATCCATCTGGGCGAGCGCGAATGCTCCATCCAAAGGCGCAACCAGAAGGTGATCGAGGAGGCGCCGTCTTCCTTCCTCGACCCGGAGACGCGCGCTGCAATGGGGGCTCAGGCTTGCGCTCTCGCTGCCGCAGTCGGCTATGAGACCGCCGGCACCGTCGAGTTCATCGTCGACCGCGATCGCAATTTCTACTTCCTGGAGATGAACACCCGGCTGCAGGTGGAACATCCGGTGACAGAGCTCGTCACCGGTCTCGATCTGGTCGAATTGATGATTCGCATTGCTGATGGCGAAAAGCTCCCGCTTGCGCAGGAAGACGTCGTCCTGAAGGGTTGGGCGATCGAAGCGCGCCTCTACGCAGAGGACCCCTTCCGCGGGTTTCTCCCGTCGACAGGTCGCCTGCGCCGCTATCGGCCGCCCGAAGACGCCGCTCGGGAAGGCACCATCATCCGCAATGATACGGGGGTCGTCGAAGGTTCCGAGATCACCCTCTTTTACGATCCGATGATCGCAAAGCTCTGCACCTATGCAGAGGGCGAGGGCATGGCCGCACGCGAAAAAGCGATAGACGTCATGTCGGATGCGCTCGACGCCTTCACGATCACCGGCATTCGCAACAACATCGCTTTCTTGAGCGGTCTGATGGCGCATCCGCGGTTCCGCCGCGGCGATCTCTCCACCGCATTCATCGCAGAGGAGTACGGCAAGAGCTTCGCGGGAGCCGAGGCGACCGACGAGGATGTACGGATTCTGGCGTCGATCGCCACCTGCGTCCAATTGATCGAGCGGGTTCGGCTGGACAATCTATCGGGTCGCCTGCGGCCCCATCCCGGCACCATTCGCCCGAATTGGGTGGTTCTGATCGATGGCGAAGCGGTCGATATCACCATCACCTCGGGGATGCCTTCGATCCCGTTCGACGTCGAAATGATCGTCGACGGCATCGAGCATCGGGTGGTGACGGCCTGGAAGCCGGGCGATCTTCTTTGGCACGGCATCGTCGACGACCAGGAGGTGTTTGCCCAGATCGAACGCCGCGGTGCTGCCTTGCGTGTCGAGCGACGCGGTGTCGCCCGAATGACGCAGCTCATCCGTCCCTCCGTTGGCCAGATTTATCGCCATATGCCGGAAAAGGCGGTGAGCGAGCTCGACAACCGCCTGGCGTGTCCGATGCCGGGGATCGTCGTGTCGCTTCCAGTTGAGGAAGGACAAAAAGTCGAGGCCGGCGAGACTCTCGCCACCGTCGAGGCGATGAAGATGGAGAACGTGCTCCGGGCCGAGCGCGATGTCGTCATCAAGAAGATCTGCGCGGCCCCGGGCGACGTCGTGGCCTTCGATCAGGTGCTCATCGAGTTCGAGTAAGCCGCCTGAATGATCACAACCGGGAGGGGGTTTCACTCGTCAGATTGCGCGCGATAAAATTGGGTGTGACAAAAAGGGAGATTTTTCCCGATGTGGCTCCTGAAAAGCATCCTTCGACAATTCGTGCGCAATGGTCGGCTCACTCTGATCGACGCCGAAGGTCGCGAGCATCTTTTTGGCGGCAAGAAGCCCGGCCCGGTTGTGACCATGCACCTGCATGATCCGAAGCTTCATTGGCAGATGGCGATGAATCCGGAGCTCGTCGCTCCGGAAGCCTATATGGACGGGACACTGACATTCGAAAACGGTGCCACGGTCCATGACTTCTTGAGGCTCTTTTCGATCAATCAGGATTACCTCTCCGCCCATCCGGCGCAGACCGTCGTCAACACCGGCTATCGCGCTCTGAGACGCTGGCATCAGAACAACATGCCAGGCAGGTCGAAGCAGAACGCCAAGCATCATTACAACGTCAAAGAGGATGTCTACCGCCTCTTTCTCGACGATCGGATGCAGTATTCCTGCGCCTATTGGCGTGACCCGGATCACGAGACGCTGGAGGAGGCCCAGCTCGCAAAGCTGCGCCATATCGGCGCGAAACTTCGGCTCCAGCCCGGAATGAAGGTCCTGGAGATCGGCTCCGGATGGGGAGGTCTTGCGATCTTTCTGGCCGAGACGTTTGATGTCGAGGTCGTCGGTGTCAATCCGGCAACGGAACAGCTGGCGGCGGCCCGCCGATGGGTCGAAGAAAAAGGCCTGTCCGACCGGGTCGAATTCGTCGAGAAGGACTACCGTGAAATCGAAGGCGAATATGACCGCATCGTCTCGGTCGGAATGTTCGAGCATGTCGGCTATCGTTTCTACGATGCCTTCTTCCGAAAGGTTTTCAGCCTGTTGAAGCCCGACGGCTTCATGGTGCTGCACTCGATCGGCCGCATGTCACCGCCGGGAATCACAGGGCCATTCCTCAACAAGTACATTTTCCCCGGCGGCTATGTGCCGGCCATATCGGAGGTTTTTGCGGCGACGCAGCGCAACCGCCTATGGGTCTGCGATGCGGAGGTGCTCCGCCTCCACTACGCCTATACGATCAGAGAATGGTACAATCGCTTCCAGGCCAACCGCGACAAGGCGATCGAATTGATGGACGAGCGCTTCGTCCGGATGTGGGAATTCTATCTGGCAGCGGTGGAACTCGGCTTCGTGCACGGCTCCAACATGGTCTTCCAGCTTATCCTGTCCCGCCAAAGGGATGCCGTCCCGATTGTGCGGGACTGGATCCAGGAGACCGAAGAGCACCTGCGCCAGGGTTCCCTCTTGGCCGACGCAGCGCAATGACGTCAAAGGCACGGTGATCGTGGCAGATAAGACCGTTCGAGTGGTCATAAAAGGACGTGTCCAGGGCGTATCTTACCGGGCGTGGACCAAAGGCAAGGCGCGTGACCTCGACCTTTCGGGCTGGGTGGCAAACCGGAGCGACGGGGCGGTGGAGGCTGTCTTCACCGGCCCGGTCGACAATGTGGACAAGATGCTCGCTGCGTTGCGCTCGGGACCGGCTCTGGCCTCGGTCGAGTCCGTCGAGGTGGTTGGCGGAGGGGAGCCCCAAAGCGGGCCCTTCCGCGTGGAGCATCTCGGCCGTTAACATTGATTTAAGTTTGAATTAACGTTTCAACTCTTCGTTAAGGTAGGCTTGCGCCTGCAAGGCGAACGGGTTGGGATGATGCCGTCTTCGAAAGGCTCAAGGCTGCGTTGGGCGCTTTTCTGCGGGCTCGCAATCGGTGCGGCCGCGGCATCCGGCGTGGCGTCCGGCAGACCTTTGGACGGCCGGAATACGATGCTTGCTGCGGACCATTCCAGCGACAGAGTGGCCAATGTGCGTCTGCATTTCATGCCTGAGGACGATCCTCGCGAGGGGCATGTGAAAGTGCTCCTGACACCCGAAAGCCGGCCTCTGAGCTTTTTCGAGGCTCGTCAGGCGGTTCAGCAGGCGTTTCTGGAGACGCTGAAGGAGCCGGGCTTGCCCGACAACCTGACCCGGGTCTCCGTGACGGTGCAGCTCGCCCCTGCCGGCACCGAGCCGGAACAAAGCCGCACCTACCTCTACATTCGCAAGACGGCCAAGACCTGGACAGTGATGGCCGCGCCGTAGCTCGTGCTCGAGCGCGCGCTCACGGTTCGCGGGCGAGGGGGCCGAAGACGTCTTCGAAGGCAGCGATGAGAGCCCGATCTGCATCCGCCATATTCGCGGAGATGCCGAGATCCTTGAGGCTGGTGACGCCGTAGGCCGTGATTCCGCAGGGGACAATCCCGGAGAAATGCTCAAGATTGGGCGCCACATTGAGCGATATGCCGTGAAAGGTGACCCAGCGGCGGACCCGCACGCCCAGAGCCGCGATTTTGTCTTCGGTCGGTGAACCGTCAAAGAGCGGGGGCTTGTCCGGCCTCTGCACCCAGATTCCGACCCGCCCGTCGCGGCGCTCTCCGGTCACGCCGAAACGCACCAGAGCCGAGATCAGCCATGCCTCCAGGCAGCGCACATAGACGCGGATATCCCTTTGCCGCTTTTCCAGGTCGAGCATCAGATAGGCGACCCGCTGGCCCGGCCCATGATACGTGTATTGCCCGCCTCTGCCGGTCTTGAAGACAGGAAAACGCTCGGGCGTCAGCAGGTCCTGAGCACGAGCGCTCGTTCCGGCGGTGTAAAGCGGGGGGTGTTCGAGAAGCCACAGGCATTCTGGAGCCTCGCCGGCACGAATCGCGGCAGCGCGCTCTTCCATGAAGGTCAGCGCGGCTTCGTACGGAATCGGTCCGTTGGAAACCCGCAGCTCGACCGGCGCACCTGGATGAGCGGGCCATAGACGTTCGGTTTGTCTCTCACCTCCGGCAAGAGATTGGACGCCCCGTGCAGGGGCTTCAGGCAATGAGGTCATGGCGGATCACATAATCCTCGGCGCCAGCAAAGGCGAGGGGTGGCAAAGGCCAGACCTGGCAAAGGCGACAGCGGCCGCCCCGTGCGCGTGACCCGTACCGAGCCCCGTCCGACCGCGTCATTTTGGGAAAGCGCATCTTGTGGCGAGACTGGCCTTGTTTCGGCTCCGACCATTTGCTACATGACCGCGCGCTGGCTTGACCGGCGCAGGATTTCGCGGTCGTGGCGGAACTGGTAGACGCGCAGCGTTGAGGTCGCTGTGGGGCAACCCGTGGAGGTTCGAGTCCTCTCGACCGCACCAATTTAAAAAGGTGGCTTCGGCCACCTTTTTTTATTGTCTGCAACACCGGCGTTTCTGGCCGGCTCCGCTGGACCCGGTCGAGCCGCAGCCCTAAAGACGTGCGATGCAGACAGATACGCTCCCACGCGAAGACGAAGAGACGGCGCTTCCGCAAGTTCGCGACGAGGAAGGCTCGCTCAACGGTGCCTACCTGGCGGCGGTCTCGGAGGCGATCGAGACGAGCGACGCCGAGCGACTGCGCGTTCTGATCGGCGATCTCCACGAATCAGATCTCGGCGATGTTCTGCAGGCGATCAGCCGCGAAGAACGCGAGGCGCTGATCGCCCTCATGGGCGGCGATTTCGACTGGACGGCGCTGACCGAGGTCGACGAAACCGTCCGCGACGAGATTCTCGAAACGATCCCCAATACGGCCATCGCCGAAGCCGTCCGCGAACTCGATTCGGACGATGCGATCGGCATCCTCGAGGATCTCGCGGACGAGGATCGTGAGGAGATCCTGGCCGCGCTGCCGCTTGCCGAGCGAATCAAGCTGGAGCGCAGCTTCGACTATCCGGAGGAATCGGCCGGTCGTCGAATGACGACGCGGTTCATCGCGGTTCCGCCCTTCTGGACCGTGGGGCAGACGATCGATTTTCTTCGGGAAGATGATCGGCTGCCCGACGATTTCACCGAAGTCTTCGTCGTCGATCCGCGGTTCTGTTTCCTCGGCACGGTGTCGCTCGATCGTCTGCTGCGCACGAAGCGGCCCGTGCGCATCGAAGAAATCATGGGCGAAGTCACCCATTCGGTCTCCGCGACAGACGACCAGGAAGAGGTCGCTCGTCTGTTCGAGCGCTACAACCTTCTCTCCGTCGGTGTCGTCGACGAAAGCGATCGGCTCGTTGGTGTGATCACCATTGACGATATCGTCGACGTCATCGAGGAAGAGGCCGACGAAGATATCAAGCGCCTCGCTGGTGTCGGCGACGAAGAGCTGACGGATACCTTCGTGAGCGCGGTTCGCTCTCGCTTCATTTGGCTGCTGCTCAACCTCGGCACGGCGCTGCTCGCATCGGCGGTCATCGGCCTGTTCGATGGCACCATCTCGCAGATGGTGGCCCTTGCCGTGCTCATGCCGATCGTTGCCTCGATGGGCGGAAATGCCGGCACTCAGACCATGACGGTGGCCGTGCGGGCTCTGGCGACACGTGACATCGAAACCATCAATCCGATACGCTTCATCTCAAGGGAAGCCCTCGTAGGCCTCGCCAATGGCGTCCTCTTCGCGATCATCATAGGGGTCGTGGCAGGCTTATGGTTCTCCAGCACCCAGCTGGGCGGGATTATCGCCGTTGCGATGATCATCAACATGGTGGCCGCTGGGCTCGCCGGCATTCTCATTCCACTCGCTTTGGAAAAAGCCGGTGCCGACCCCGCGATTGCCTCTTCCGTCTTCGTTACGACCGTCACCGATGTGGTGGGCTTCTTCGCATTCTTGGGCCTTGCAGCCTGGTGGTTCGCCATTTCGTGACGGCGCCGATGTCACGCAGAAAAAAGATTTCTCAGCGGCCGGGCCCCCAGGGTGCGTCATTAACGACCGATAAAGGCTAACCGTCCATGAAGGGCCGATCCTTGGGGACGGCTTACATGACGCGCGCATTTCCCGTTTCGTACCGCAGGCTGGCGCCTGTTTTTCTCGCAGGCCTCTTGCTCACCGGCTGCGGCGGAGCTGCAATCAAATATCTGCCGGATTCAGACCCGCATCCGGGCGTGGCACGCGCCCATGCCATGCCCGTCCAGGGCATCGACATCTCCAAATATCAGGGAGATATCGACTGGAATCGGGTCCGCGCCGACGGCATTCGCTTCGCCTACATCAAGGTGTCGGAGGGCGGTGACCATGTCGACGAGAATTTCTACGACAATTGGGAAGCCGCAGCCCGTGCGGGCGTCCCGCGCGGCGCCTACCATTTCATGTATTGGTGCCGAACGGCGGCCGAACAGGCGTTGTGGTACCAGCTCGCCGTGCCGCAGGATAAGACCCAGCTTCCCCCGGTTCTCGACCTGGAATGGAATCATCAATCGCAGAGCTGCCCTCACAAAATCTCCAAGGAAGAGGCTCTCGCCAAGATCGATGTGATCCTGAAGGCGATGGAAGAGCACACCGGCAAGAAGCCGATCATCTACACCGACATCAACTTCCATAAGGACATTCTGGAAGGACGCTATAAGGATTACCCGTTCTGGCTGCGCAGCGTCGCGGCCGAGCCGAAGGAGCGCTTCAAGAACCGGCCGTTCCTGTTCTGGCAGTTTACGGCCACCGGTCGCGTCGACGGAATCAAGGGCGCTGTTGACCGCAACGCGTTCAACGGTGACGAAAAAACCTGGAGACGCTGGTTGAGAAGTCAGACAGGGCTTTGATTCGATGACGGTCAATATCCGCAGATTGAAAGCCTCCGACCGTTCCGCCTGGGAGCCTCTGTGGCAGGCCTATCTCGCCTTCTATGGTGTCGATCTCGCGCCGGAAGTGTGCGATGTGACGTGGCGTCGGCTGGTTTTGGAAAAGGGCGCGATGTTCGCGCTTGGCGCCTACGATGCCGACCGGCTTGTCGGTTTTGCCCATTGTCTCTTTCATCCGGCAACGTGGGCGATCGCCGATCGGCTCTATCTCGAAGACCTGTTCGTGGCATCGGACGCGCGCGGGCTCGGTGCCGGCCGGGCTTTGATGGACGCCGTCTTCGCCGAAGCGGAAGCGCAGAATGCCGACAAGGTTTACTGGCAGACAGAGGCTTCGAACCGACGCGCACGTGCCCTTTATGACCAAGTTGGAACATTGACCGCCTATGTCAGATACGAACGTTGAGAAAGCTGCGGCCCCAAAGATCGAGGGCATTCTAGAAACCGCCGTCTATGTCGCGGATTTGGCGGCAGCCCATGGCTTCTACGGAGAAACGCTCGGTTTGGAGCGTATGACCGGCACGTCGCGGATGATGACCTACGCGGTGGGACCATCCGAGGTTCTCCTCGTATTTCATCGTGGCGATACGCTGGAAGACACAAAGACGGCGGGCGGAGTGATTCCGGGCCATCATTCTGAAGGCCCGGCGCATTTCGCCTTCCGCATCGCCACCGACAGCTACGGTAAGTGGAAACGCCATCTGCAGGCGAAGGACATCGCTATCCTCAGCGAAGTCAGCTGGCCGCGCGGCGGGCGCAGCCTCTATTTTCGCGATCCAGACGGCAACGTCGTTGAGCTCGCCACTCGCGGACTTTGGCCGAACTTCTGAAGCTGGCGGCCAGTCGGGCTCGCCGTAGCGCTTACAGCCACCGGCCGACGCGCGCCTTGTAGGCGAGATATTCTGCGCCGAAAGCGTCTTCGAGGTGCTTCTCTTCCGGCTGTGCAGCGAGGCGATCCATCAGCACCAACGCGACCGGCGCGAGCAAAACCAGCCACCAATTGGCGAAGGCGAGTCCGAGCCCGACAACGAGCATGACGTTGCCGACGTAAAACGGATTGCGGGAATATCGAAACGGGCCCTCGGTCACGAGGGCGGAGGCCGCCCGATCGGGTCGCAGGGTCGTTCTGTGGGGCTTGAAGGTTCTATAACCCCACAGGTCGATCGCGAGAGCGGCAAGAACGATCAAGCCTCCGAGACCACGCAGGGCGCCGTCTGAATCGGGCCAGGGCAGGGGCGCGATATAGGCGAGGAGCAGCCCGAGAAACACTGATCCGGCCACGATGATGGGTGGCCAGGGGACCGAGCTTGGCGCGGTCTGCGGATTTGAGTCGTTTTCCACGGTGCCTCCCGTCGAAGCTGTTGTGGTCGCCAGTCGGATCTGGTGGTGCCTCAACACAGTCTCGCCGACAATTAGACTTGCGTTCTTTCCCGGCGCTCAAAGCGCGCGAAAAATCGGCGCATCCCTTGGTGAGGCACACCACAGGGCGCCCGGACGCCCCACAGACCCGAACGTCCCACAGAAGAGTCCGAGCCTTTCAATCCCCCAGACATTTCGAAGATCGCAGCACGCCGTGATTGACGGATCGCTGTGCGGCGACGCATCTTCCTGCATGCTCAAAATCTACGGCCGCCCCAATTCGATCAATGTCCAGAAAGTGGTTTTCTGCCTGGACGAAATCGGTCTCAGCTACGATCTCGTTTTGGCGGGACGTCAGCATGGACATGTCGACACCCCTGAATTCCGCAAAATGAATCCCAACGGCCTCGTGCCGGTGCTGGTCGATGATGATTTCGTCCTGTGGGAATCGAATGCGATCGTTCGATATCTTTGCGCACAGCACAGCGCGGGCGCGTTGTGGCCGAACGACCTCAGAGTTCGCGCCGATGCGGACCGTTGGATGGACTGGCAGACGACCACGTTCGGTCCGGCGATCGGCCCCGCATTCTACAATCTCATTCGTCAGCCCGAGGATGCACGTGATCATGCGGCGGTCTCGGCCAGCCAGAAGAAGGGTGAAGCCTGCGCTGCGATTCTCGAGAAATGGCTGGGCGACCGGCCATTCGTCTGCGGGGAAACGTTCACCATGGGCGACATCGCCATAGGTGCGATCGTCTTGCGCTGGCTTAACCTGCCGCTCGAACGCGCGCCGGCGCCGAACGTTGAGGCCTATTGCGCGCGGATCATGGAACGTCCCGCCGCACGGAAGGCGCTCGTTCTGCCCTTAAGCTGAACCGAGAGAAGCGCTCATTGACGGGATGGAAAGTGTAGGCCGGCCTTGTTTCTAGATATTCGCGGCCTCCTCCGTCTGGAGCGATGGCGCTTCCGCCTGCAGAATATCCTGACGAGCTTTTGGTTCATCCCGCTTGTGATCGGTGCTGCGGGATGGGTTGCGGCTCTGATTTCGCTCGAGCTCGATCAGTGGCGCGCGCTGCAGAAACTGCTCGGGAATCACTTTTTCCGCGAGATCCAGCCGGATACGGCCCGCGCGATTTTGAGCACCATCGCCGCGGCGACGATCTCGGCGACCTCGATCGTCTATTCTCTGTCTCTCCTGATCCGGAACCTGGCGGCGACGTCGCTTGGGCCACGCCTCGTTCAGGACTTGCGGCAGGATCGGCTGACACGCCTGACGCTGGGAATGCAGCTCGCGGTTTTCACGTACAGTCTGACGATCCTCTACTACGTGGGCACCTTCATCGAGACCCGCACCATCTCGATCGGCCTCGCCATTCTGCTCGTCATCGTGGCGTTGTCGTTTCTCGTCGTCTTCGTCAATCACATCACCGATCAGGTCAGCGTCGATCACATTGTGGCGCGCGTCGCCGGCAATCTGCAGGAGGCTCTCCAGTCCCACCTGAAGGACGCGAAATCCACCGAGGGTCTCGCCCTCCCGGAGCCAAAGCCGGCCAACGGCGCCATCATTTTTGCCGACGCCGAGGGGTATGTGTCCTCCATCAGCTACGAGGCCATCGTCGACGCCGCGGACGACAATATCCGCATGATCGAAATGCTGGTGCAGCCGGGCGACTTCGTCATTAAACGCAAGCCTCTGGCGCGCATCGATTGCGAGGAAATGCCGGACGGCTTTGCCGGCCTCGTGCGTGACGCGGTCATCCTCGGTTCGTCGCGCACCTACTTTCAGGATCTGCCCGCACGATTCAGGCTACTGGTCGAAATCGCACTGCGGGCGCTGTCGCCCGGCGTCAACGACGTCTTCACGGCGGTCGCCTGCGCCAACCATCTCGCGGCCTCGCTTGCATTGCTCGACGGACGCGACCTGACCCCGGCAATTCGTTGGAACGAGAAGCGCGACGTGATGCTGGTGCCCCAGCCGATGCATTTTGAGGAGCTCGTGGGTTCGGTCATCAATCCGCTGCGTCAGGCGGGAAAGGAGGTCTTCGTGATGAACGAAGCGCTTCTGCGCACTCTGGGAGACCTCGCCGCAGCCTCCATCCAACCCAGTCTGCGTGAGGTCTATAAGCGCCATGCGCGGCTCGTCGCCGAGAGTGCCCTTATGAACGATCTCCAGGACGAGGAGCGCTCCATCATTCAGGCGCTGCTTCAGCGCGTGGAGGAGAGGGGCGCGGAAGGCGAGAAGATCGAGCGCGAATTGAGGAGCCGTCGCGCCGCGCGGCAGAGCTGATCGCCGAGCTCCCTTGCTGGCTTGAAGCCCGGCCGAGACGCGCCAGGTTGGGCTTCGAGAGACAAAGGAGCACACTATGACACTCACCGTCACGGCGAATGGCGCCGAGATTCCGGCGCTCGGTTTTGGGACCTGGCGATTGCGGGACGATGTCTGCCGCCACATGGTGGAGGTCGCGCTCGACGCCGGATATCGACACATCGACACCGCTGAAGCCTACGACAACGAGGAAGCGGTCGGCGACGCCCTCGCAAACCATGTCACGCCGCGCGACGACATCTTCATGACCACCAAGGTATGGCACGAGAATCTTCGCGACGGGGATTTCCAGAAATCTGTCGAGGGAAGCCTGAAGCGTCTCCAAATCGACCAGGCCGACCTCGTGCTGATCCATTGGCCGAGCCCGTCGATCCCGTTCGACGAACAGATCCAAAGCCTGTGCAAGGCGAAGAAGCAGGGGCTGACCAAACACATCGGCGTTTCGAATTTTCCGGCCACCCTCATCGAAGCCGCGATGCGCCACGCCGATGAGCCGATCGTCGCAAACCAGGTCGAGTATCACCCCTATCTCGATCAGAGCATCGTTCATGCGGCCTGCCGCAAACACGGCCTCGCGCTGACAGCTTACGCGCCGATCGCCCGCGGCGCGGTCTTGGATGAAGAGGTCGTGCGGGAGATCGCCGAAGAGAAAGAGCGGACACCCGCCCAGGTCATTCTGCGTTGGCATATCCAGCAGGAGGGGGTGGTTGCGATCCCGCGCTCCTCTAAGGCAAAAAGAGTAAACGAAAACAACGATATATTTGATTTTGCTCTGACACCCGATGAAATGGGGCGGATCTCGGCGCTGGCGCGTCCGGATGGCCGCACCATCGATCCGGATTGGGCACCTGACTGGGACGAGGCGGCCTGAGGCTTTGCATGACGGCACCCTTCGTCTGCGCCTTCCCGTGATATGAGCCATCATCTTCGGCCAGTCCGGAGATGATTCGTCGATCGGGCAGGAGCCGATGTTTTTCATAATCTCAAAGGTTGCGGGCTTCTTTCTCGCTCCCTCGAATGCGCTCGTCATTCTGACGATCTTCGGCGTCGTGGTTCAGATGCTGTGGTCGTTTCGCGTCGGCGCTGTCGTGGCGGCGGCCGGGCTCGTCGGCATCCTGGCCTGTGGACTTGGTCCGGTGGCCAACTGGTTGATCCTGCCGCTGGAGAACCGCTTCGAGCAGCCCGCGTCGGACGAACCTGCCCCGGATGGCATCATCGTCTTAGGCGGCGCTCTCTCTGATCGGGTGAGTGGGGAGCGCGACGCCGGGCTCGAGCTGACCGAAGCGGGAGACCGCATTCTCGCTCTCCTGCGCCTTGCGCGGACTTATCCGCAGGCCCGCATCGTCTTCACAGGAGGCAGCAGTGCATTGACCGGCGGGGGCAGGAAGACGGAGGGCGAACTCGTCGGAGAAGCCATTGAGCGTTTCGGGCTCTCGCCGGAGCGCGTGACGATCGAATCCAACTCCCGCAATACGGCAGAAAACGCTCGCTTCTCGAAGGAAATTGCCAAACCGCGAGCGGATGAAACCTGGTGGCTGGTGACATCGGCCTTTCATATGCCGCGAGCTGTCGGCGTATTTCGCGCCGCAGGCTTCCCGGTCACGGCCTATCCGGTGGACTTCCGGGCTGCGCCCGATGATTGGATGCGCCCCTTCGCCACCGTTAGCGACGGACTTCGGCGCACCGATGTTGCGTTCCGCGAATGGGTCGGGCTGCTTGCCTATTACTGGACGGGACGCATCGACACGCTCTTTCCCGGCCCGTAGCGATCGACGTTGCACCCATCCGAAAGGATCGTCTGAGAGCCTGGCTGCGTTAAGAACGTCATTGAAGGCGGAAGGTCTTGCCCTTGGACGAACTCATCGACGGAAATGTCGCCGCCTTGCTCGGCGATGCGGAGACGGGCCTGCTGGCTTTCGTCGAAATGCTCATGCGCCCTTGGATGTTGATCCAGGTCGCCATCATCGTCGCCGCAATCCTTTTGAGTATCGTTGTCGGGCGCTTTGCTGAAGCACGCCTCGAACCGCGGGTGAGGGCGATCCGAGGACAGCCCCGTCTTCTCAGATTCCTCGCACTCCTCCTGCGGCGCACCAACTGGATCGTTCTTTCCCTCATCTTGCTGGCCGTCCTGACGGTCATGCGCACGGTGACCTGGCCGAGCCGCACCTACCTCTTGACGATTGCGGCCTCGCTGGTGGCGGCCTGGGTGCTGATCTCCGTCGTCTCGAAGCTCATTCGCAATCGAGCGCTCGGCCGTATGGTCGCCGTTCTGGCCTGGGCCTTCGTGGCACTGCGCATCACCGGCCTCCTCGATGAGGCGACCACATTGCTCGATGCCGCTGCGCTCCAGATCGGCTCCTTCCGCCTGTCACTGCTCTTTCTGCTCCAGGCGATCTTCCTTTTGAGCGGGCTCTTATGGCTCGCCGTGACCTTCGGCAATTTCGTAGAGCAGCGGCTCGAGCGCGCCAGCGATCTGACGCCCACGATCCGCGTGCTTCTCGGAAAAGTCGTCAAATTCGCGCTCATCGTCGCGGCGGCGGCAACCGCTCTCTCGGCCGTCGGTGTGGACCTCACCGCGCTCACCGTCTTCTCCGGCGCGGTCGGCGTCGGCATCGGCTTCGGCCTCCAGAAGGTCGTGTCGAACTTTATCAGCGGCATGATCATCCTTCTCGACAAGTCGATCAAACCGGGAGACACGATTTCACTCGGCGAGACGTTTGGCTGGATCCGCGAGCTGCGTGCCCGTTTCGTGTCCGTCGTCACCCGTGACGGCAAGGAATTCCTGATTCCGAACGAGGATTTCATCACCCAGCAGGTGGTGAACTGGTCCTTCACCGACACCTTGATTCGCCTCGACGTACATTTCGGCGTCGCATACTCGTCCGATCCGCACCAGGTGAGCCGGCTTGCGATCGACGCGGCGAAATCCGTCGAGCGGGTTCATCAGGCGCCTCCGCCGGTCTGCTGGATGACGGGCTTCGGCGAATCCTCGATCGATTTCATTCTTCGCTTCTGGATCCGCGATCCCCAGAACGGTCTCACCAATGTGCGCGGCAAGGTGCTTCTCGCCTGCTGGGACGCCTTCAAGGAGGCGGGTGTGTCCATCCCATTCCCGCATCGGCAAGTCGTCTTGAGCGAGCCCGTCGAAGTGCGGGTTTCGCGGCCCCCGAGCGCAGAGGCCTCGCCGACAGACAAAGCGCGCTCGAGCCGGGCGAGGGGTGGCGCACGGCCACATGCCGACCCCAAGGCACCACTCTAAACATGTTAACTTTCAGAGGCTTATAGGGAGAAAGAAGCCCAGCGTCTTATGTATGGCTGCTATGTGGATGACGCAGCCGTTAACCTCTATTAAGACTTGCTTTCTCTCGCGCTCATCGCCACATTCCCGCCGCTGATCGGCCCAAGGCCATCAGCCTCTCGGTCACCCTCGAACGCCCCTGCAGCGTAGCCTGCGCAGGGGCGGACCGGCGGGAACGAAGGATGAAGTGGACCGCCCAACTTTTCTAGTCGCGAATGCTTTTTCATCGGCGCAGGCCTCGCGTAAGCCGAGGATGCGTTGATATTTGGCGACGGCGGGCAAGGTGGATGCCGAACGCGATTGAGGCGAAAAGGTGGCAAATTTGGGCCATCTTCAGCTTGAAGTCAGCTTTGGCAAATTGTAACGGTTTTCGGTGTCGGGAGGGTCCAAGGACTCCCTCCTCACCAGGGGACAAAGGGGAATTTGATGCCCGATTTGAACGAGCCGTCCTGCTGGCGGGCGGCGGCGATTACCTTTGTGGTCTGTGCAGGACTGCTGCTGGTGATCTCGCTGGTGGTCAGTGGCGGAGCGACTACGGTGGCGGTCAGCTGACCGCATTCATCCTAGGAAATCGCGCAGTACGCGGGGCCGAAAGGTCCCGCGTTTTTTATTGCCCTTAGCCGCGACGGCTCTCCCACGCCGAAGCGTTTGCATTTCTTCCTGAAGACTGCCTAGCTAAAGAGGCGGAGAAGCAGGAGAAACCCATGCCGCAGCAAATCGTCAAAGGCTACCGTCAGCTCATCGACGAGGCCGAGGCGACAATCGAAACCGTGGGCGCCGATGAGGCGTTCCGGCGGCAGGACCAGGCCAAGGCGGTCCTCGTGGATCTGCGCGATATCCGAGAGCTGCAGCGCGAGGGAAGGATCCCAGGCGCCATACATTGCCCGCGAGGGATGCTCGAATTCTGGATCGATCCGGCGAGCCCCTACCACAAGCCGGTCTTCGCCGAAGACCGCCCATTCATTTTCTTCTGCGCGGCAGGCTGGCGCTCGGCGCTGGCGGCTGGCCGCGCCGCCGAGATGGGCTTGACGCCCGTCGCACATATCGAGGGTGGCTTCGGGGCGTGGAAGAAGGCCGGACTGCCCGTTGAATCGCCCGCTGAAGACGCAAGCCCAAGCCCAAAGAAATGAACTGAAAAGGCCTCGTCCGGCGTAAGGACCCACCCGCAATCTCCGCCGGCAAAGGATTCTGGCGTTGGCGGGAAACCGAGAGCCTCCTTCCGTGTTGGTAAGACATCAACCATCCCGGAGGAGAGAATTTGGTCGCCACAATCACTGGCATCGCCATCGCATTGCTGGGCGCTGCCCTTGCCGTCGGGGGCATCTGGCTCGCAGCCCTCGGTGGCTCCTGGTATTACATTCTTGCCGCTGTCGGCTTTCTGGCCACCGGCATCCTTTTGTTCATGCATCGCGCGGCCGCGCTTTACGTCTACGCTGCCGTCGTCCTCGGCACGCTCGTTTGGGCGATCTGGGAGGCGGGCTTCGATTGGTGGCAACTGGCTCCGCGCGGCGACATCGTCGTCCTCATCGGTATCTGGCTGCTTCTGCCTTTCGTAACGCGCTCATTGAAGCGCGATTTTTTTGACCCGCGGCCTGCCCCCTGGCGCGGGGCGGGGATCCCGCTCGGCGTCTCGCTGGTTCTTGCCGTGGGCGTCGCCATCTATGCGCTCGCAACGCCGTCCGCCGATCTCCAGGGACAGCTTCCGGCGGCACGAATGGCCGACGCGGAGACCGGGCCCTCGGGCGAGGCCACAGAAGTGCCCGAGGCGGATTGGCCGGCCTATGGGCGCACCGAGTTCGGCCAGAAATATTCCCCACTCGACCAGATTCATGCCGGCAATGTCGACCATCTCAAGGTCGCCTGGCAGTATCATACCGGCGACACGAGGCGGCAGGGCGACCCGAAGGAAACCACCTACGAGGTCACGCCGCTCAAGATCGGCGACACGCTCTACCTCTGCACGCCGCACAATCTGGCGATCGCTCTCGACGCCTCGACTGGCGAGGAAAAATGGCGCTTCGATCCCGAAGTTGGGACCGAAGCGAGCCGGCAGCATCAGACCTGCCGCGGCGTATCCTATTACCAATCGCTCGAAGGATCTGACAGCGCGACCGCAACGGAGTGCCCGACGCGGATCTATCTGCCGACATCCGATGCCCGCCTGATCGCTCTCAATGCGGAAACGGGCGAGGTGTGTCGCAGTTTTGGCGAGAACGGCCATGTCAATCTTTGGGCGAACATGCCGAACCTCCAGGAGGGCTTCTATTATTCGACTTCCGCGCCGGTGATTGCGCGCGGTCTCGTGGTCGTGGGCGGCTCGGTCAACGACAACGTCTCGACGACAGAGCCATCGGGCGTCATCCGTGCCTACGACATCGACACGGGCGATCTCCTTTGGAACTGGGATTCCGGCCGGCCCGATGAAACGACGCCGATTGCTGACGGCGAGACCTATACGGCCAACTCGCCCAATTCGTGGACGACCATGAGTGCCGATCCGGAACTCGGTCTCCTCTACGTGCCGCTCGGCAACGCTCCACCCGACCAATGGGGCGGCAACCGCACACCGGAAACCGAGCGTTTCTCTTCTTCGATCGTGGCACTCGATCTCGTCACCGGCGAACTTCGCTGGGTGTTTCAAACCGTGCGCCACGATCTGTGGGACATGGATGTGCCCTCACAACCGAGCCTGATCGACCTTCAGATCGATGGGGACACGGTTCCAGCCGTCGTTCAGGCGACGAAACAGGGTGACATCTATGTGCTCGACAGGCGGACGGGCGATCCCATTCTCCCCGTCACCGAAGAGCCCGCGCCGCAAGGTGCGGCCAAGGGAGATCACGCAGCCAAGACGCAGCCCACATCGGCACTTTCGCTGAAGCCGCCGCGGCTCACCGAGCACGACATGTGGGGCGCCACCATGTTCGACCAGCTCGTTTGCCGTGTCGAATTCCACCAGTATCGCTGGGAAGGCCGCTTCACACCGCCCTCGACGGAAGGCAGTCTCGTCCATCCGGGCAATTTCGGCGTCTTCAACTGGGGCGGCGTCGCCGTCGACCCGGTCCGCCAGATCGTCTTCGGCACGCCGTCCTATCTCGCTTTCGTCTCCAAGCTCATCCCTCGGGAAAATCCGGAGAAGAACTACGTTTCGGAGGGCAAACCCGGCCTCAACGAGAATTACGGGGCCCCGTTCGCGGTGAGCCTGAAGCCCTTCACCTCACCGATCGGGCTTCCTTGTCAGGCTCCGCCCTGGGGCTACGTCGCGGGTGCGGACCTCACCACGGGCAAGGTGGCCTATATGCACCGAAACGGGACCGTGCGTGATCGCTCGCCCATCCCGCTGCCGTTCAAAATGGGTGTGCCGGACCTCGGCGGACCGATCCTGACGGCCGGCAATCTCGCCTTCATGAGCGGCTCGCTCGATTATTATGTTCGCGCCTTTGATGCGACGACCGGCGAGCAACTCTGGCGAGATCGGCTGCCCGCCGGCGGCCAGGCGACCCCGATGACCTATGCCGTTGACGGGAAACAATATCTCCTGGTCGTCGCCGGCGGTCACGGATCCCTCGGCACGAAAACGGGTGACTCAATCATCGCCTACGCGTTGCCGTCGACCTGATCTCGTCCCCGGTGCAGGACGAGCTTGAGAAAAGGAGAGGGCGGTGCATGGCAGCTTCCGCCCCCTTCCTTCTTGATCGAAACGCTGCGGCCATTACCTTGCAGCCTCCGGAGCAATCCGGCAGGACCATGAAAAGAGGATCAGGCGAGGCGAAATGGCGGATAAATCTTATGACGTAGTCGTCATTGGCGCAGGACCCGGCGGCTACGTGACGGCTATCCGTTCCGCGCAGCTTGGCTTCAAGACCGCCATCGTCGAAGCGCGCCACCTCGGGGGAATTTGCCTCAATTGGGGCTGCATCCCGACGAAGGCCTTGCTGCGCTCCGCCGAGATCTTCCATTACATGCAGAAGGCCGGCGATTACGGATTGACGGCGGAAAAAGTCGGCTTCGACATGGGCGCCGTCGTCAAGCGTTCGCGCAATGTCGCCGGTCAGCTCAACCAGGGCGTCGGCTTCCTCATGAAGAAGAACAAGATCGACGTCATCTGGGGCAGGGCGAAGCTTGCGGGCAAGGGCAAGATCGAGGTGTCGCCGAGCGACGAGCCCGCTCCGAAGGGGGCGCTCGAGCCCGGTCAGTACTCCGCCAAGCACATCATCGTGGCGACGGGCGCACGCCCGCGGGTTCTTCCTGGCCTCGAGCCCGACCAGAAGCTCGTCTGGACCTATTTCGAGGCGATGGCACCGAAGAGCTTGCCGAAATCGCTTCTCGTCGTCGGTTCCGGCGCGATCGGGATCGAATTCGCTTCCTTCTACCACACGCTCGGCTGCGACGTGACGGTGGTCGAGGTGCTGCCGCAGATCCTCCCCGTCGAGGATGCGGAAATCTCATCGCTCGCGCGGAAGCGCCTTGAAAAGCAGGGCATCAAGATCCTGACCGAAGCGAAGGTCTCGAAGCTTGAGAAAGGCTCAGACGACGTTACGGCAACGATCGAGACGAAAGACGGCAAGAGCGAGAAGAAGACCTTCGCGCGGGTCATCTCGGCGGTCGGCGTGGTCGGCAATATCGACGGTCTCGGCCTGGAAGAGCTCGGCGTGAAGACGGAGAGGGGGCTGATTGCGGCCGATCCCTATGGCCGGACGAGCGTCGAAGGGGTCTATGCGATCGGCGATGTCGCGGGTCCGCCGATGCTCGCGCACAAGGCCGAGCACGAAGGGGTCATCTGCATCGAGGCGATCAAGGGCATGGAGCCGCACCCGATGGACAAGCTCAAGATCCCGGGTTGCACCTATTGTCATCCGCAGATCGCCTCCGTCGGACTGACCGAAGCCAAAGCCAAGGAAGCCGGACGCAAGGTTCGCGTCGGGCGTTTCCCCTTCATCGGCAACGGCAAGGCCATCGCGCTCGGGGAGCCGGACGGGCTCGTCAAAACGATTTTTGACGCAGAGACAGGGGAGCTTCTGGGTGCTCATATGATCGGTGCCGAAGTGACGGAACTGATCCAGGGATTCGTTGTCGCGATGAACCTCGAAACGACGGAAGAAGAGTTGATGCACACGGTGTTCCCGCATCCGACCCTCTCGGAAATGATGCACGAGAGCGTTCTTGACGCGTATGACCGCGTTATCCACGTATGAACTCGTGCCCGACAGGGCTGAAAGCAATCTAGAGGAGACGGGGATGGAAGGTTTTGGTTGGATTATGACGATCCTTATCGGCGGTCTCGCCGGCTGGATCGCCGAAAAGGTCATGAAGGCCGATCACGGCCTGCTGACGAACATCATTTTGGGTATTCTCGGCGCCGTTATTTTGAACGCCATACTGGTCGGTCTCTTTGGTTCGACGCTGGGTGGTTTCATCGGCCAGCTGGTCGTTGCCGTGATCGGCGCCTGCCTTCTCATTTTTGGTTACCGCGCAGTTCGCGGCCGCAGATAGTCAAGAGTTTTGGTCACTCTCATCAACACAATCGAACCTTCTGAAGATGGCGCGCCCGAGACAACCGCTCGGCCGCGTCATCCAGAGAAGGCCCGCAGGCCGGATTCGCCGATCCAGCGCAAACCCGCTTGGATCCGCGTCAAGGCTCCCGTCTCCCAAGGCTACCGCGATACGGCCGGCATCGTTCGGTCGAACAAACTCGTCACGGTGTGCGAGGAGGCGGGCTGTCCCAATATCGGCGAGTGCTGGGAAAAGAAGCACGCCTCGTTCATGATCCTTGGCGAGACCTGCACGCGCGCCTGTGCGTTCTGCAATGTGCGCACCGGCATGCCGGGGCCTGTGGATCCGGACGAGCCGGAGAATCTCGCGCACGCCGTCGCCCAGATGGGCCTGCAGCATGTGGTGGTGACCTCTGTCGACCGAGACGACCTCGAGGATGGCGGCGCGGCGCATTTCGCAGCTGTCATTCGCGCCATTCGCGAGGCGACGCCGGAGACGACCATCGAGGTTCTGACACCGGACTTCTTGCGCAAGAAGGGTGCGCTCGAGATCGTCGTCGAAGCGCGTCCCGACGTCTTCAACCACAATCTGGAGACGGTGCCGTCACTTTATCTCAAGGTCCGGCCGGGTGCCCGGTATTTCCATTCGATCCGGCTTCTGCAGCGCGTGAAAGAGCTCGACCCGGAGATGTTCACCAAGTCCGGCATCATGGTCGGGCTCGGGGAGACACGCAATGAAGTGCTGCAGCTCATGGACGATCTCAGGACGGCCGAGGTCGACTTCCTGACGATGGGCCAGTACCTGCAGCCCTCGCGCAAGCATTATCCGGTGAAAGAGTTCGTCCCCCCTGAGGGCTTCAAAAGTTACGAGGCAATCGCCTATGCCAAAGGCTTTCTCATGGTGTCGGCGAGCCCTTTGACGCGGTCTTCCCACCACGCCGGAGACGATTTCGCTCGCCTGCGCAAGGCCCGCGCTGCACTCGCCAGCTGATCCCATGCATCATCACGAGACTTCCCGCACCGTCAGCCACTCCGCGGAGGAGATGTTCGATCTCGTCGCGGACGTGGAGAAATACCCGCAATTCGTGCCGTTCTGCGAAAGGCTGAACGTGCGGGGAAGAAAGCAGATCGAGGGTCGTACGATCCTCGTCGCCGACATGACCGTCGGCTACAAGATGCTGCGCGAGACGTTTACCAGCAAGGTGACCCTGGACCGTGAGGCTCTGTCCATCCGGGCCGATTACCTCGATGGGCCGTTTCGGACGATGGAGAATATCTGGACCTTTGAGCGCCTCGGGGAAAACCAGGCGAAGATCCATTTCTGCATCGATTACGAGTTCAAGAGCCGGACGCTCGCCACCCTGATGGGCGCGATGTTCGACCGCGTCTTCCGGACGTTTGCCTCATCCTTCGAGCGGCGCGCAGACGCCCTCTACGGGACAGAAGCCGCGCCTTCCCGCGCCTGAGCGGAGGCTTAATTCGCTTTCTGACCAGGCGCCGCCTGCACCATTCCAATCAGAAAATTGAGTGCGAGGATCGCACTTTCGCGCCGGATCCCTTCGCGACCGAGGAGAGGATCGAACCGGCTCTCGCGGTGAGCGGTCGCGCCATGGCGCTGTGCCACCGCAAAATGGACAAGCCCGACAGGCTTTTCCTCGGTTCCGCCGTCGGGCCCTGCAACGCCTGTGACTGAGACCGCCATATCTGCATGCGAATGGGCGAGGGCACCTTCCGCCATCGCCCGCGCCACGGCTTCACTGACTGCCCCCTCAACGTCGATGAGCGTCTTCGGCACGCCGAGAAGCTCTGTCTTGGCCTCGTTGGAATAGGTGACGAAGCCGCGCTCGAAGACGGAGGATGAGCCGGGGATATCGGTGAGCGCGGCCGCGATGCCGCCGCCGGTGCAGGATTCGGCCGTTGCCAGCCGAATGCCCTTGTCCTTGCAGAGATTAAGAAGTTCGATCGCCTTGGTTTCGAGATCACGCATCGCCGTCTCCCGGCAGCGCGACGCTGACGGCGGCGAGAGCAGCGATCCCTTCGCGCCGACCGGTAAAGCCGAGCCTCTCGCTCGTCGTCGCCTTGACGTTGATACGGTGCCGGGCGATCCCGAGCATCTCGGACAGTCGTTCCGACATGGCTTCGCGATGCGTTCCGACCTTCGGTGCTTCGCAGATCAGCGTCACGTCGACATTGACGATCGCTCCCCCGCGAGCGGCCACGCGTTCAACAGCAGCCTTCAAAAAGATCTCTGAATCTGCACCCTTCCATTGCGGGTCGCTCGGCGGGAAGTGCTGTCCGATATCGCCTTCGCCGATCGCGCCATAGATGGCGTCGGTGAGGGCATGCAGCCCGACATCGGCATCCGAATGACCCTCCAAGGCCATGTCGTGATCGATCTTCACGCCGCATAGGAAGACGTGGTCGCCCGGACAAAAGGCATGCACGTCAAAACCCTGACCTGCGCGATATTCGCGCGCCGGAGCCAGATGGGCAGCAGCTCGCGCAAAATCTTCGGAAGTAGTCAGCTTGATGTTCCTTTCATCGCCTTCGACGGAGCGCACATGGAGGCCGGCCGCCTCTGCGACCGCCGCATCATCGGTCAGGTCGTCGCGTTCCGCAGCGGCCCGGTGCGCGTCCAAAATGGGTTGGAATGGAAAAACTTGCGGCGTCTGGACGGCGCGACAGCTCGATCGCTCGATCGTCCCCAAGACGACGCCGTCCTCGACGTGCTTCAACGAGTCAGAGAGCGCGAGCGTCGGAACCGCTCCGGTCTTGTCGTCGGTTGCCGTCGTCATCCGGGCTATGAGCTCGCGCGAGACGAAAGCGCGCGCCGCATCGTGGATGAGGACGATCTCCGGCCGCTCGTCCGAAAGTGCTTCGAGCCCGAGACGCACCGAGATCTGTCGTGTCGCTCCGCCGGCGATCGGCTCTCCGATCCCGAACAAACCAGCCACCGCCTCGTCGTAAAGAGCACGGTCATCCGGATGGATGACACAGCGGATGACGTCGATCTCGGCGGCCTCCTGGAAAGCGAGCAAGGTGCGACGCAACACCGCCATCCCGCCGATTTGCGCATATTGCTTCGGCAGGCCGAGCCCGGATCTGTGACCCCGCCCGGCAGCCACGATCAGGGCTGCATATCTGGGTCGTGCGGACGAGCGTGGCGCAACATTGCCTTCTTCACCGTTCATGTGTACCGAAACCTCGCTCACGGACTTGCCGAAGCCGTAGACATGACTAGATTATCGGCAAACATAGTTTTTGCCGGATTTTTCATCATTGCCCGACGCAGATCTCACCACCGATAGCTTGAAGATTGCCGGGCTGTCGATTCCCAATCGCGCCCTGCTGGCGCCCATGTCGGGGGTGTCCGACCTCCCGTTTCGGCGGCTCGCCGCGCGTTACGGCGCGGGGCTCGTGATTTCCGAGATGGTCGCCTGCGACGCCGTGCAGCGGCAATCGGAAGAGGCGCGGCTGCGTGCGGAAGGCGAGGGCCTTTCCCTCCATGTCGTGCAGCTCGCCGCGCGCGACGAGGAGGCCATGTCCGAGGGCGTGCGGATCGCCGAAGCGGCGGGAGCCGCAATCATCGACATCAACATGGGATGCCCCGCCAAACGCGTGACCGGCGGCTTTGCCGGGTCCCATCTCATGCGCGATCTCGACATGGCCGAGCGTCTGATCGCCTCCGCCGTGCGCGCCGCCAAAGTGCCGGTCACGCTGAAAATGCGCCTCGGCTGGGACCATACCTCGCTCAATGCGACAGAGCTGGCGCAGCGTGCGGAGAACGTGGGCGTGGCCATGGTGACCGTCCATGGACGCACACGCAGCCAGTTCTACAAGGGCAAGGCCGATTGGGATGCTATCCGGCCCGTGGCTCAAGCGGTCCGCATTCCGCTCATCGCCAATGGCGACCTGACGACGCCCGAAGATGCGCCAGACATGCTGCGGCGTTCGGGAGCGGCGGGAGTGATGATCGGCCGCGGCGCTTACGGGCGCCCGTGGATCGTCGGTCAGGTGGGCGACGTCCTCAAAGGCAAAACCCCGCGACCCGATCCGAAAGGGAGAGAGCGTGCCGACCTCATTATGGAGCATTACGATATGATCCTGGCTCACTATGGGCCGGTTCCAGGCGTTCGCATCGCCCGAAAACACCTTGCCTGGTACCTCGACGATTTTGCGATGGACGCACCGGCGCAGGCTGCTCGCGGCAGGCTTCTGCGCGAAACGGAGGCACGGTGCGTAAAGGCCGAACTCGCAGCCCTCTTGCCCGATCTTCGGGCGGATGCCGCTTCCTTGCGCGAGGCCGCCTGATGAAGCCTTACGCAGAAGAGGGGGTGCCGGCGCTCGCGATCCTCAACGCGCTGCCGCATCCGATTTTCGTGGTCGATGCCGACAACACCATTTTGAACGCGAACCAGGCGGCGGAGAGTTTTTTCGGCGCAAGCTCCGCGGTCATGCATCGCGACGGCCTCGAACGCCTCGTGCCTTTCGGCAGCCCATTGTTTCCCTTGCTCGACCAGGTCCGTTCGCGCGGCGCGGCGATCGCCGAATACCGCGTCGACATGAGTTCGCCACGCATCGGCTCCGACAAGCTCGTCGATATCTACGCAACGCCGGTCTCCATGACGGATGCCTGCGTCTCGGTTCTCCTCCTCCCACGTTCCGTGACGGAGAAGATCGACCGACAGCTGACATATCGCGGGGCCGCGCGCACCGTCACCGGCCTTGCCGCCATGCTGGCGCACGAGATCAAGAATCCGCTGTCCGGCATTCGTGGCGCTGCCCAGCTCCTGGAAGCGTCCGCGAGCCCGGAAGATCGCCCATTGACCCGCCTCATTTGCGATGAGACCGACCGCATCGCAGGGCTGGTCGATCGCATGGAGACCTTCACCGACGCCCGCCCGATCGAGCGTGAACCGGTCAACATTCACCGCGTCCTGGAACGAGTGAAGACACTCGCCACATCCGGCTTCGCGCGCGGCATCCGCATCACCGAAGAATACGATCCGTCGCTGCCGCCGGTCCTGGCAAACCGCGACCAGCTTCTGCAAGTCTTCATAAATCTCGTGAAGAATGCGGCAGAAGCCCTTGCAGATCAAAAAGATTCAGAAATAACATTTCGCACGGCTTACCGGCCTGGGATTCGCTTGTCGGTTCCCGGGACGCAAAGCCGTGTCAGCCTCCCGCTGGAATTCACCGTCATGGACAACGGACCGGGCGTGCCCGACGACGTACTGCCTCATCTCTTTGATCCGTTCGTCACCTCGAAGGCGAATGGCACGGGTCTTGGATTGGCGCTCGTAGCCAAGATCATCGGCGATCACGGAGGCATCATCGAGTGCGAATCCCAGCCCCGCCGCACGCTTTTCCGCATTCTTATGCCGACGCTCGAACAGACGTCGGACGAGCTCGACCTGAAGGAGGATGGAGCCTCGTGAGTCAGAGCACGATTCTCGTCGCCGACGACGACACAGCGATCCGAACAGTCTTGAACCAGGCGCTGTCGCGCGCCGGCTACAATGTCCGTCTGACCTCGAACGCCGCCACGCTGTGGCGCTGGGTGGCGGAAGGCGAGGGCGATCTCGTCGTCACCGACATCGTCATGCCGGATGAAAACGCTTTCGAGCTCTTGCCGCGCATCAAGCGCGTGCGGCCGGAGCTGCCGATCATCGTCATGAGCGCACAAAACACCTTCATGACGGCGATCAAGGCATCTGAACGCGGCGCTTATGACTATCTGCCGAAGCCCTTCGATCTGAAGGAGCTTATCGCGACGATCGGTCGGGCACTGTCCGAACCACGTTCGAAAGTGATGGCCGAACACGACCAGCAGGATGAGGCCATCCCGCTCGTCGGTCGCTCGCCGGCGATGCAGGACATCTACCGCGTTCTTGCCCGGTTGATGCAGACGGATCTGACCGTCACGATTTTCGGCGAATCCGGCACCGGCAAGGAGCTGGTGGCGCGCGCGCTCCACGATTACGGCAAGCGCCGCAAGGGCCCCTTCGTCGCCGTCAACATGGCCGCCATCCCGCGGGAGCTCATCGAATCGGAGCTCTTCGGCCACGAACGCGGCGCCTTCACCGGCGCCCAGCACCGATCCGCCGGCCGCTTCGAACAGGCGGAGGGCGGCACGCTCTTCCTCGATGAAATCGGCGACATGCCGATGGATGCGCAGACGCGCCTGCTACGGGTTCTGCAGCAGGGCGAATATACGACCGTCGGCGGCCGTACGCCGATCCGCACCGATGTCCGGATCGTCGCGGCGACCAACAAGGACCTGAAGAACCTGATCCGCCAAGGCCTCTTCCGTGAGGATCTCTTCTTCCGCCTGAACGTCGTGCCGATCCGCCTGCCGCCATTGCGCGAGCGCACCGATGATATTCCCGATCTCGTGCGCCATTTCCTTGTCCAAGCCGAGCGCGAAGGCTTGCCCGTCAAGACGATGGAGAATGACGCGCTCGATGTGCTCAAACGCCATCGCTGGCCGGGGAATGTGCGGGAACTCGAAAACCTCATCAGGCGCCTGACCGCGCTCTATCCGCAGGAGACGATCACCTCGGACCTGATTCGTCACGAGCTCGATCCGATCGGCGACGTGGAAGAATCCGCGCGCCCAGCGGAGGAAGAGAGCCTCTCGAATTCCGTCGCGCGGCACATGACCAATCTCTTCAACGAGTTCGGCGACGCTTTGCCGCCGCCTGGGCTCTATCATCGCGTGTTGCGTGAGATCGAAGTTCCCCTGATCGGCGCAGCACTGGGCGCCACCAACGGCAACCAGATCCGCGCGGCAGAGCTCCTCGGCCTCAACCGCAACACGTTGCGTAAGAAAATTCGCGATCTGCAGATCCTGGTTGTGCGTGGTCCGAGATAAAAGGGCCGCGCGCACTGTGCGGGCGCCGTTTTTGTGACATATTAGCCACGTTCTGTGCCCACGCATGAGCGATCAATCCGATCGACCGTAGGATCCATGTCCGTCGCCACTAGCCCTGATCTGCCACCCGAACGCATCCGTCCGGGCTTTGGCGAACGCAACCGCATCGCGCGCATGGTCGGCCTGCTCGCGGTTCTGTTGGCGCTTTCAAGCGCCATCGGCACGTTTCTGATCCTCACCGGACAGACCACGATAGAGCCGACGCCCGCGGTCGTGCGCGCGGCCGGCCTTCTGAACGGCATCGTCGTTCTTTTCCTCATTGGGACGGTCGCGTTCGAGGCAACTGGGCTTTGGATTGCGCGCAGGCACGGACGCGCCGCCGCCCGGCTGCATGTGCGCATCGTAGCGCTGTTTTCGATCATCGCGGCTCTGCCGGCGATCCTGACGGCCGGAATCGCGTCGATCACGCTCAACAAGGGCCTCGACCGCTGGTTCGCCGAGCGCACCGAAGCGATCATCGAAAATTCGCGGGAGGTCGCGCAGGCCTATGTGCAGGAGCACAGCCGCATCCTGGCAATCGATCTTCTGGCGATCGCAAGCGAGTTCAACCGCGTCGCTCCGGATCTGGAGCTCAACAAAAAGGCGATTGCCGCCTACCTGTCCAATCAGGCGCAGCTGCGCGGCCTGTCCGCGATCGCGCTCATCCGGCGCGACAGATCCGTGATCGTCGAAGGCAAGACCTCGACCAACCTCAAGGTGCCGCCACCACCGCAGCAGGTGTTCGAAGATGCCGACGAAGGCCGTCCGGCGCTGATCGCACCAGGCACGACCAATCTCGTCGGCGGTGTGCTGAAGATCACCAGCCTCGACGACGTCTATCTCTACCTTGCCCGTCCATTGGACCCGAAGGTGACGCGACAAGTCCGCCTCACGGAGGAGAGTGCCGCCGAATACGGCCAATTGCAGGAGAACCGCTTCGGCGTGCAGATCGCCTTTGCCATCCTCTTCGTCGGCATGGCTCTGGTGGTGCTTTTGTCCGCCATCTGGATCGGTCTCGGCTTCGCCAACGGGCTCGTCGCGCCGATCCGACACCTGATCGGCGCCGCCAGTAAGATTTCAGGCGGCAATCTCGACGTCAGCGTGCCTGTTCAGGAGAAAGCCGGCGACCTCGGCATTCTGTCGGCAACCTTCAATCGAATGGCCGGGCAGCTGCGTTCGCAGCGCAACGCGCTCCTCTCCGCCAACAGCCAGCTCGACGAGCGGCGCCGCTTTACCGAGGCTGTGCTGTCGGGCGTCTCGGCGGGCGTTATCGGCCTCAATGCGGACCGTATCGTCACACTCGCCAATCACCCGGCACTCGAAGCGATCGGCGAAGAAGAGACCGGCATCGTCGGTCGTCACGTCAACGAGCTCCTGCCCGAATTGCAGAACGTTCTCGACGAGGTCGCCAACCGTGGTCGCGGTTCGGCACGCGATCAGATCATCATTGCGCGCGAAGGCGAGCCTCGAACGCTCAATGTGCAGGTGACGATCGAGCAGTCCGACGACAGCTCGCATGACGGGTTCGTCGTCACGCTCGATGACATCACGGACCTCGTCGCCGCGCAGCGCCGGTCGGCCTGGGCCGATGTGGCCCGCCGCATTGCCCACGAGATCAAAAACCCGCTCACGCCGATCCAGCTTTCGGCCGAACGCATCCGCCGCCGTTTCGGACCGCGCATCGACGAAGAGAAAGATCGTGTCGTCTTCGATCAGTGCACGGAGACGATCATCCGCCAGGTCGGCGATATCCGCCGCATGGTGGACGAGTTTTCCGCTTTTGCGCGGATGCCGAAGCCGGTCATGGAAGCGCGCGATCTGCGCGAACTCATCCGCGAAGCCGTCTTCCTCCAGGAAGTCGGCAACCCGAACATCAGCTTCGCACTCGATCTGCCGGAAACGCCCGTCGAGGCGCCGGTCGATCATCGCCTGGTCACGCAGGCGCTCACCAATATCGTCAAGAATGCCACCGAGGCGATCGAGGCCGTTCCCGAAGATGAAAACGTGAGCGGCGAAATCCGCGTGCGCGTGCGCGACGATGTCGATCACGCGATCGTCGATGTGATCGACAACGGCAAGGGTCTGCCCCAGGAGGGTCGCGAGAAGCTTCTCGAGCCCTACATGACAACCCGCCAGAAAGGCACCGGCCTCGGCCTTGCGATCGTGCGCAAGGTGATGGAGGAACACGGAGGCTCCATTGAACTTCTCGACGCACGAGCGGCCGGCGTGGATGCCCGCGGCGCCTGCGTTCGAATGAACTTCCCACATACCAACCATCCGGCCGCGACCGAGGCAGAGACGAAGCCTGCGGAACGCGCCGAACAGGAGAGCAAGTGATGGCTACCGACATCCTTGTCGTCGACGATGAAGCCGATATCCGCGAACTCGTCGCCGGCATCCTTGAAGACGAAGGCCACGGAACACGCACCGCCGCCAACAGCGACGCCGCCCTGGAAGCGATCGCCGAACGCAGGCCCGGCCTCATCTTTCTCGATATCTGGCTGCAGGGAAGCCGGCTCGATGGACTGGCGCTTCTCGATGCCATCCACACCGAGCACCCGGCGTTGCCGGTGGTGATCATTTCCGGTCACGGCAACATCGAGACGGCCGTCTCCGCCATCAAGCGTGGCGCCTACGACTATATCGAAAAGCCGTTCAAAGCCGACCGTCTCGTGCTTGTGGCGCAGCGCGCCCTGGAGGCGTCTCGGTTGAAAAAGGAAGTGGCCGAGCTCAAGCAGCGCTCGGGCGTCACCAACGATCTCGTCGGCTCCTCGTCCGTCATGCACCATCTGCGCCAGACGATCGAGCGTGTCGCTCCCACCAACAGCCGCGTGATGATTTTCGGAGCTTCAGGAGCAGGCAAGGAGCGCGTGGCACGTGCCATCCACGCCGCCTCCCGGCGGGCCAACGGTCCCTTCGTCGTGTTGAGCTCAGCCGCCATCACGCCCGAAAACATGGAAATCGCTCTCTTCGGCACAGAAGCCGCCGAGGGCGAACATCGCCGTGTCGGGGCGCTGGAAGAGGCGCATGGCGGCATCCTCTATCTGGAGGAGGTCGCGGACATGCCGCGCGAGACGCAGAACAAGATCCTGCGGGTTCTCGTCGAGCAGACGTTCGAGCGGGTAGGGGGCAGCAAAAAGGTCAAGGTCGACGTCCGCATTCTCTCTTCCACGGCCCGCGACCTCGAAGCGGAAATCAAGGAAGGGCGGTTTCGCGAAGACCTGTTCCATCGCCTGAGCGTCGTCCCGATCCGCGTTCCGTCATTGGCGGAGCGTCGCGAGGACGTCCCCGAACTCGTCGACTATTTCATGGCACAGATCGCCCAGACGGCCGGTCTGCCGACCCGGCGCATCGCCGATGACGCGATGGCCGTGCTTCAGGCGCACGACTGGCCGGGGAACATCCGTCAGCTGCGCAACAACGTCGAACGGCTGATGATCCTGACTCAGGGAGACGCGGAAGCGATGGTGACGGCCGCCATGCTGCCGCCGGAGATTGGCGAGATCCTTCCTGCGAGCCCCGCCGATGGATCGGCCCACATCATGTCCCTGCCTTTGCGGGAAGCCCGCGAGGTGTTCGAGCGAGAATATCTCTCCGCGCAGATCAACCGTTTCGGCGGCAATATCTCACGCACGGCCGAGTTTGTCGGCATGGAACGCTCGGCCCTGCATCGCAAGCTGAAGAGCCTCGGGGTATAGAGCCTCACGGCGGCGGGATTCTCGCAACAAAGGACATTTCATGCGCGTCATCATTTGCGGCGCTGGCCAGGTCGGATACGGCATCGCGGAGAAACTGGCGACGGAGAACAACGACGTCACGGTGATCGATCGTTCGCCGCATCTGGTGAATGCCATTCGTGACACGCTGGACGTGCGCGGCTTCGTCGGCCACGGATCTCATCCGGACGTTCTGGCGCGTGCAGGCGCCGACGAGGCTGACATGCTGATCGCCGTCACCTTGTACGATGAAGTCAACATGGTCGCCTGCCAGGTTGCCCATTCGTTGTTCAATCTGCCGACCAAGATCGCCCGCATCCGCTCACAGACCTATCTCGCCAAGCACTGGAGCAACCTGTTCTCACGCGATCATCTGCCGATCGACGTGATCATTTCTCCAGAAGTGGAAGTGGGCGAGATGGTGCTCCGCCGCCTGGCGCAGCCGGGCGCCGTCGAGACCATCCCTTTTGCCGACGACAAGGTGACGGTCCTCGGCATCGTCTGCGACGAGAACTGCCCGGTCATCGACACGCCTCTTCGTCAGCTGACCGAGCTCTTTCCCGACCTCAATGCCATCGTCGTGGGCGTTTTCCGCAACGGGAACCTGTTCGTGCCGCGCTCGGCCGACCAGATGATGGCGGGAGACCTCGTCTACGTGATGACCGACACGGGGAGGGTGAAGCGCACCCTCACGATTTTCGGCAAGCAGGAGACGCTCGGATCGCGCGTCGTCATCGGCGGCGGCGGCAATATCGGCCATTACGTTGCCCACCATCTGGAGAAGCGCAATCCGCGCGCCAAGATCAAGGTGATCGAGATGGACCGCGATCGCGCCGTCGAGATCGCCGAGGCGCTCGACCGCACCGTCGTGCTGCACGGTTCGGCGATGGACGACGTCATCCTGAAAGAGGCCGATATCGCTGAGGCCGACACGATGCTCGCCCTCACGAACGACGACAAGGTCAACATTCTCTCTTGTGTGATGGCGAAGAAGCTCGGCTGCCGACGCGCGATGAGCCTTCTGAACGATTCCGCCTTCCCGCCGTTGGTGCGCACGATCGGCATTGACGCTTTCGTCGATCCGCGCGCCGTCACCATCTCGCGCATCCTGCAACACGTCCGCCGCGGCCGTATCCGCAACGTCCACACGATCCAGAACGGCGCCGCCGAGGTGATCGAGGCGGAAGCTCTGGAGACGTCGCCGCTTGTCGGCCGCCCCTTGCGCGAGCTCGATCTGCCGGGCGGCATCCGGATTGGTGCGATCTTGCATGGCGGCGAGGTCATCGTCCCGACGGGCGCAAGCCAGATCCGAAAGGGCGACCGCCTCGTCATCTTCGCCATTGCCAATCAGGTGCACCGTGTCGAGCAGATGGCGCGGGTGAGCCTCGAGTACTTCTGATTGCGCATAGCCGGCGCCTGCGCGTCGAAGGGCACACGCCTTGTCGTGCGGCCTTAATCTTGCTTAGTGCCGTTGCGTAAATCGCGCACGCACGAATCCTGCGTTGTGGAGGAGTTTTCCGATGTCGAGAGTGGCCTATGTCAACGGCCGGTATGTTCCGCACGCCCATGCGATGGTCCATGTCGAGGATCGCGGATACCAATTCGCCGATGGCGTCTACGAAGTCTGCGAGATCTGGCACGGCCGTCTTGTCGATATGAAAGGCCATCTCGACCGTCTCGAGCGCTCGCTGCGTGAGCTTTCGATCGCCATGCCCATGACCCGCTCGGCCCTGACGGCGGTCATGCGCGAAACCGTGCGCCGCAACCGCGTGACCGAAGGCATGGTCTATCTGCAGATCACGCGCGGCGTGGCCCCGCGCGAACACATTTTCCCGCCGGCGAGCACGCGCCCGGCCGTCGTCATCACGGCCAAGACATTTGACCGCATCAAGGCCGACAAACAGGCAGAGGAGGGGGTTGCCGTCATCACGACGCCGGACAATCGCTGGGAACGCGTCGATATCAAGACCGTCGGCCTCCTGCCGAACGCGATGGCGAAGCAGAAAGCCAAAGAGGCCGGCGCCAAAGAAGCCTGGTTCGTGGACGCGGAAGGCTACGTCACCGAAGGCTCATCGACGACGGCCTGGATCGTCACGCAGGATGGCGCGCTCGTCACCCGTCCGAACGGCACGGGAATCTTGCCTGGCGTCACGCGGCAGACGGTGGAAGAGGTTGCCCGACGCGACGGGCTGAAACTTGAAGAAAGAAAATTCACCCCAGAAGAAGCCAAGGGTGCCCGCGAAGCGTTCATGACGGCAGCGACGACCCTCGTCATGCCCATCGTGGCGATCGACGGGCAGAGCGTGGCCAATGGTCGCCCCGGCTCCATTGCGACGGCTCTCCGACAGCGTTTTCATGAGGTGGCGCAACTGGAAGCGCACTAGACGCTACCTATATCTGGGTAGGTCTTGTTGAGGGGTGACAGGCCGAAGCGAAACAGGCAATCTGTTTCGCGCGGCGCAACAACAATAAAGGTCGACGGAGACAATGGGCGACAAAAACCAAAACTTGCAAGATACATTTCTGAACCACGTCCGTAAGGCAAAAACTCCGCTCACAGTTTTTCTCATCAACGGCGTCAAGCTGCAGGGAATTGTCACGTGGTTCGACAATTTTTGCTTGCTTCTAAGGCGTGATGGGCATTCGCAGCTTGTCTACAAGCATGCGATTTCCACGGTCATGCCCAATCAACCTGTGCAGCTGTTCGAACCTGAAGACGACAACGGATAGGCTGATTGCAACCCAAAGACCGCAACACGCTCGACCTGGAAGCCGGACCGGAAGATTCGCTCGATATGTCTCGGGCGCTCATACTTTTGCCGGAGATGCGCGGGCGTGAAGACGAGGCGACCCAGCAACGGCCACCGGAAGCGCGACGGGCGGAAGCGATCGGCCTTGCCGAAGCGATCAAGCTCGACGTTGCCGAGGCCCTTGCCGTCCCTCTGCGAAAGGCGACGCCGGCGACACTGTTCGGCCCGGGCAAGGTCGAGGAATTGTCCGTTCTCGTGCGGACGCTGGCGACGGGCCTCGTCATCATCGATCATCCGATCACGCCCATCCAGCAGCGCAATCTGGAGCGAGCGTGGAACGTCAAGATCCTCGACAGAACCGGCCTCATTCTCGAAATCTTCGGTGAGCGTGCCCACACCAAGGAAGGCACGCTGCAGGTGGAATTGGCCCACCTCAATTACCAGAAGAGCCGGCTCGTTCGTTCATGGACGCACCTTGAGCGTCAGCGCGGTGGTTTTGGCTTCCTCGGCGGGCCCGGCGAGACGCAGATCGAGGCCGACCGGCGCCAGATCCAGGACCGCATTCGACGTATCGAGAAACAGCTGGAGAGCGTCCGCAATACGCGCAGCGTTCACCGTGCCAAGCGCCAGCGCGTGCCTTATCCGGTCGCGGCGCTTGTCGGCTACACCAATGCTGGCAAGTCGACGCTCTTCAATCATCTGACGGGGGCTGAGGTCCACGCCGAGGACCAGCTTTTCGCCACGCTCGATCCGACGATGCGACGGGTCGGCCTGCCACATGGCGAAACGCTGATCATCTCCGACACGGTCGGCTTCATCTCACATCTGCCGACCTCGCTCGTGGAGGCGTTCCGCGCAACGCTCGAAGAGGTTCTCGACGCCGACCTTATCGTTCATGTGCGCGATATCGCATCACCGGATGCTCAGGCGGAGGCGGAAGACGTCAACGAGGTGCTGTCCGAGCTTGGGATCGAAGCGGGGTCCGACCCGCGTCTCGTGGGAGTCTGGAACAAGATCGATCTTCTCGACGCCGATGTCGCCGAGGCGCTCAGACGCAAGGCGGCCGGAGCGACGGACAAGGTCGTTGTTTCAGCGTTGACGGGCGAGGGGTTGTCCGATCTCCTCCATGTGCTGGAAGAGCGCCTGTTCAAGGAACGCGCCGTCGTTGAGGTGGTTTTCCAGGCCGCCCGGTCGGGCGAAGCCGCCTGGCTCTATGACAACGGCGAAGTTCTTTCACGTTCCGACGACCCCAAGACAGGCGAAACGCGCCTCGTTGTGCGTCTGGCGAGCGGGCGTCTCCAGAAGCTTCAGGAACGTGCGCGAGGCGACGGCGTGACGCTCAACGTGCCGAAGGAAGCACAGACCGCTTAATCGGATCCGGGCGAACCTTCGCGCAATTTCGCGGCCTGCCACAGCGCTTCCATCTCATCGAGCGCGGCGTCTTTCATGGATCGGCCGTCCTTCGACAGCCCGTGTTCGACAGCTTCGAAACGGCAGCGGAATTTTTCGTTCGTGCGCCGCAACGCGGCGTCGGGGTCGATCCCGCTCTTGCGAGCGACGTTAACCATAGCGAACAAGGCGTCGCCGATTTCGCCGGTCAGCCGCTCGCGATCGTCAGCGGCGATTTCCGCCTCGACCTCTGCGATCTCTTCCTTGAGCTTGTCGAGAGCGCCCGAAACGTCCGGCCAGTCAAAACCGACTTTCGCGGCTTTCTCCTGCATCTTGAGGGCCTGGAGAAGACCGGGAAAGCTGCGCGGCACATCCGCCAAGAGCCCGGGATCGGCAGGAAGACCCTGGCGCAGCCGCTTTTCCCGACGTCTGGCTTTTTCCTCGGCCTTGATCTCGTCCCAGCGGACTTTCACCGCAGCCGGATCGGCCGCCGTGCCATCGCCGAAGACATGCGGGTGGCGTCGCACCATCTTGTCCACGATCGCATCGGCAACGTCGTCGAAGGCGAAGACACCGGCTTCCTCGGCCATGCGGGCGTGAAAAACGACCTGCAGGAGGAGATCGCCGAGCTCCTCGCGCAGATCTTCGAGATCGGCACGCTCGATCGCATCGGCAACTTCATAGGCTTCCTCGATCGTGTAGGGCGCGATGGAGGAGAAATCCTGCTTCACATCCCACGGGCAGCCGCGTTCCGGATCACGCAGGTCGGCCATAACGGAGATGAGACGATCGATGGGGCGTTGTTCTGACATGAGAACGCCTTAGCGCTCGCCAGGCTGTGCGCCAAGGGGAAGAGCAGTCTGAACGCGCCTCAGCGCAATAACGTGATTCGCATAAGATGCATTATGGAACCTATATGATGCGCTGATTATCGGCAAATCCGCCCCTGGCGCCAACACGGCATTGACGGCCGATGTGTCATCAGCCTGCAAGCGCTGCCAGAACAGCCGAAGAAACAATCCGAGCGTTCTCCCTCAGCCAAGATAGATCCGGCTCGACGGATAACGGATGCGTGGCGGCACCTTCGTCGCGAGAAAGAAGCCCAGGGTGAGCGGCCCGACCCGTCCGATAAACATCACAAGGATGATGACGAACCGCCCGAGCGCGTCGAGCTCGGCCGTGGCGCCCCGCGACAAGCCGACGGTCCCGAAGGCCGACGTCACCTCGAATGCGAGATCGAGGAAGTCGCCGTCGTGCGACAGCGAAATCGTGAAGATCGCGCCCATCACCACCATGACGCTCACGATGCTGAGCGCCAGCACCTTCATGACCTCCTCACGCCCGAGGCTGCGTCCGAAGGCATGCAGGTTTGGCCGCTGCCGGAAAAACGCGACCGTGGCGAGCAGAAGCACGACGAAGGTCGTGACCTTGATGCCGCCCGCTGTCGACGTGCTGCCGCCGCCGATGAACATCAAGGACATGAACATCAGCGCCGTCGCATCGTGGATGCCCGACATGTCGATCGTGTTGAAGCCGGCGGTGCGCGTCGTCAGCCCCTGAAACCAGCTCGCCGTCAGCTTCTCGATGATCGAGTGGTACTGACCTAGGGTCGCAGGATTGGTCCATTCGAGCGCGGCAAAGCCCACAACCGACCAGACGATCAGCGCGAGCGTAACGACCAGCATCAGCTTCGTATGCAGCGTGAAGCGTCGCCACTGGCGCTTCTTCATGATGTCGGAGGTGACGATGAAGCCGATCCCGCCGATGACGAAGAGCGCCGGGATGACGAGGTTGATGATCGGATCGAATACGTAACCGCTCAGGTTGTCGGCAAAGAGCGAGAACCCAGCATTGTTGAAGGCGGAGATCGAATGGAAGATCGCCTGCCACAAACCCTCCCACGGCCCGAAATCGGGCACGAAGACGAATGCCAGAAGGACGACGCCGGCGACCTCGCAGACGACCACCACGCGCAGGATTTGGCGCACCAGGCGCAGAAGATCCGCAAAAGACGTCTGATTGAGTTCTTCGCGGAGGAAGACGCGCTGGGAGACACCGACGGGCAGCCCGAGCATGGTCAGAACGAGGACGGCAAAGGTCATGAGACCAAGCCCGCCGAGCTGGATCAGGACGAGGATGACGAACTGACCGAAAAAGGTAAAATGGCTGCCGGTGTCGACCACGGAGAGACCTGTCACGGTGACAGCGGAGGTCGCGGTGAAGAGCGCCTCAGACCAGGTGGGAGGCAGCCCCCTCGCCGCCCATGGCAGCTTCAGAGCGAGCGCGCCGACGATCACAAGGCCCGCATAGAGAAGAGAGAGTACCGCTGGCGGCGGAAGATCGACCGTGCGACGCCAGATACGCGGGAAAAAGAAACGCTGCAAAAGCGGAAAGCCCATCACGCAAATCGAAGGCTGTCGCCGAGTGATCTGAGATCTTCCCGCCGTCCTAGGAGAAGCAGCTTGTCATCGGTTTCAAGGAGCGTGTCGGCGCCGCTGCAGGGAATATAGTCGCTCTCGCGCATCAAACCGAGGCACCGAACCTCGAACTTCTCGCCAAGCTTCAGCTCACCGATCGATGTCTGATCGAGCTCCTCCGGCACGCGCAGATCGATGATGTGGAAGCCGTTCCCGAGGCTCACGTAATCGCGCACCAGCGGATTGTAGAGCATCTGGGCGATGTGCTGACCGATCTCGCGTTCCGCCTGAATGACCCGGTCGACACCCAGTTTCGTGAGAATGCGATGATGCGTCCGGCTCGTCGCCTTGACCCAGACGGTCGGCACGCCGAGCAGCTTCACATTCATCGTGCACAGAACATTCGCCTCGAGATCCTCTCCGATCGCCACAACGGCGACATCACAGGCTCCGACGCCGGCCTCGCGCAAAGCGTCCTCGTCGCTACCGTCGGCGATGATCGCTTCGGCGATATCGTCGGCAAGGCGTGCGACGTTGCGCTCGTCGATATCGATACCGAGCACATGGTTGCCGAAGCGGGCGAGTTCAGATGCGACGGTGCTGCCGAATGTTCCGAGGCCGATGACGGCAAAACTCCGGTCTTTGCGCCAGGTCATGACAGCCCCTTATGCGTGTTGTTTTGCTCGAACTTATCGCAGCGAGCCACGCGATCCAGCCGTTCCTGCGCCGGCCCCGCGCAACGCCTCCGTGCACGTGAATGCGCGAAGCGTGGTTCAGCTCGCATAGCCTGACGGAAGGTCGGCCCAAGGCAAATCCACACTCAGTCCGTCAAAGGCAGGCGCGACGCCTTCGGGCAGCTCTTCACGCAACGCGTTGTAGTCGAGGTCGACATGCATGTGTGTGAGGAGCGCGCGTCGTGGGCGCAGCGTCTCGATGCAATGGAGAGCCTCCGCGACGGAGAAATGCGACGGATGCGGTTTGTAGCGCAATGCATCCAAGATCCACAGGTCGGAACCTTCGATCGCGGCCATGGCTTCAGGCGTCAGCCGGTTCACATCGGGAGAGTAAGCGAAGTCGCCGATACGGTAACCGAGGGATGGAATGGAGCCGTGCTGCTGCCGGAAAGGCAGCGCTTGGATCGGCCCGCCGGGCCCGTCGATCGTCACGGGCGTCCCGGCCTCGATCACGTGCGCGTTGACGATCGGCGGATAGTCGCTGCCTTCGGGCGTCTTCAGGCAATAGCCGAAGCCTTCTTCGAGACGATCCATCGTCGGCCGATCGGCGTAAATATCGACGCGCGCCTTCATCATCATCACGAAACCACGGAGATCATCGATCCCGTGGATGTGGTCGGCGTGAGGATGCGTGTAGAGCACGCCGTCAATCCGCTTGAGGTCGGCGGACAGCGCCTGTTCGCGGAGATCCGGCGACGTGTCGATCAAGACCTGCGTTCTGTCTCCCGAGGCGGCGATGCGCTCCACGAGAACCGAACAACGACGCCGACGATTCTTCGGCTCGCTCGGATCACACGCCCCCCAATCGCCGCCAATGCGCGGAACGCCGGGCGATGAGCCACAGCCCAGAATGGTGATACGCAGAACGTCCGTCACTGTCAGGGCCGCGGAACTTTGCCGAAAAGACGGAAGAAGTTGTCACTCGTGAGGTCGCCGATCTCCTCGACCGACACGCCGCGACATTCCGCCAGCACCGAGGCTGTGTGGGCGACGAAGGACGGCTCGTTGCGTTTGCCGCGATAAGGCATCGGCGCGAGATATGGGGAATCGGTTTCGACAAGCAGACGGTCGGCAGGCAAATCACTTGCGATTTCACGAAGTTCCGTCGACTTCTTGAAAGTCAGAATACCCGAGAAAGAGACATAAAGACCGAGCTCGATGCCCGTTTCCGCCAAAGCCCGCCCCGATGAAAAGCAATGGAGGAGGGCCGGAAAAGCCCCCTTCCCCATCTCATCCTTCAAAATTGCCGCCATGTCGTCGTCGGCATCACGCGCATGGATGATGAGCGGCAGGCCCGTTTCACGCGCAGCACCGATGTGTCGGCGAAGGCCTGCGGCCTGACCCTCACGCGAGGCTTTGTCGTAGAAATAGTCGAGCCCGGCCTCGCCGATGCCAACGACTTTCGGGTGCTTCGCCAAAGCGACGAGATCCTCAGTCGTCACGTCCGGCTCTTCGTCGGCGTTGTGCGGATGCGTGCCGACCGAGCAATAGATGTCGTCATAGGTTTCGGCGATGCCTCGGATCTTGTCGAACTCCAAGACCCGCGTCGAGATCGTCACCATACGGACGATGCCGGCCGCCCTCGCCCGTTCCACGACAGCGTCGCGTTCCGGCTCGAAATCGGGAAAATCCAAATGGCAGTGGCTGTCGACAAGCATCAGGCAGCCCCCGCCGGAGCCTCGCTCTCGACATAGCGCGGGAAGACCCCCGAGGGCGGAGGCAGCGCCGTTCCCGGAACGAGACGCCCCGATTTGCCGAGGAATTCGAATGTGCGGTTTTCTTCCGCCACGCCCAGAAGGTCGAGCAGCTTGCCGGCCGAACCCGGCATCACCGGCTGAATCAGGATTCCGACCTGGCGGACCACTTCCGCGGTGACATAGAGGACAGTCGCCATCCGCGCGGGATCGCTCTTGCGCAGCGCCCACGGTTCCTGGCCGGCAAAATAGCGGTTTGCATCGCCGACGACCTGCCAAATGGCGGTGAGCGCCTGATGGATCGCCTGCTCGTTCATGGCCTCGCGGCAGCGCTCCAGGAGCGCGTCGGCGGCCTGCAGCATCTCGTTGTCGGCCTCTGAGAACGCACCGGGCTCAGGGACGCTGGCGCCGCAATGCTTGCCGACCATCGAAAGCGAGCGCTGGGCGAGATTGCCGAGATCATTGGCGAGATCGGCATTGATGCGGCCCGCGATCGCGTCATGGCTGTAGGAGCCGTCCTGGCCGAAGGAGACTTCGCGCAGGAAGAAGTAGCGGACGGCATCGAGGCCATAATGTTCGACGATGGCGAAGGGATCGACGACGTTGCCGACCGACTTCGACATCTTCTCTCCCTTGTTGAACAGGAAGCCATGCGCAAAGACGCGCTTCGGCAGCGGCACGCCGGCCGACATCAGGAAGGCCGGCCAATAGACGGCGTGAAAACGCACGATATCCTTGCCGATCAGATGGAGATTGGCCGGCCAGTAGCGCCAGCGCGGAGCCTCCTCGTCCGGAAAACCAGCCGCGGTGATGTAGTTCGTCAGGGCGTCCACCCAGACATACATCACATGGCGCGGATCGCCCGGCACCTTCACGCCCCAATCGAAGGTCGTGCGAGAAATGGAAAGATCCTTCAAGCCCGACTTCACGAAGCTGATGACTTCGTTGCGCCGCTCCTGCGGGCCGATGAAATCCGGATGCGCTCCGTAATGGGCGAGAAGCTTCTCCTGATAGGCGGAGAGACGGAAGAAGTAGCTTTCCTCCTCCACCCATTCGACGGGTGAGCCGAGCGGCTCGCGCCGAACCCCATCTTCGCCGACGGTGGTTTCCTTTTCGTCGAAGAAGGCTTCCTGCCGGACGGAGTACCAGCCCGAATATTTGTCGAGATAAATGTCTCCCGCCGCCTTCATCCGCTCCCATATCGCCTCGCAGGAGCGGTGATGGCGCTCCTCGGTGGTGCGGATGAAATCGTCGTGCGACGTGTTGAGGACGCCCATCATGTCGCGAAAACGCTGCGAATTGCGGTCGGCGAGCTCGGCGGGAGTAATTCCCTCCTTCGCCGCCGTCTGCTGCATCTTCAGCCCGTGCTCGTCGGTGCCGGTCAGGAAGAAGACATCCTTGCCGTCGAGGCGCTGAAAACGCGCCAGCGTATCGGTCGCGAGCGCCGTATAGGCGTGGCCGATATGCGGCACACCGTTGGGGTAGAAGATGGGCGTGGTGATGTAAAAAGTCGGCTTACCGGTCATGGGTGGTGCCCGCGGTCACATGAAAATAGGGCGGTGGGGATGGCGCACGGCGTCGGCGACTGCCTCGAAGACGTTGAGCACGAACTGCCTGCGGTCGAGATTGAAGGTTTCCACCTCCGCCGAGCGTCGGTGGATCTTTTCCCATAGCTCCGCCCACCTGGCAAGCGGGAGCTCGGGCGGCGAAACGCCCTTTTCGGGCTCCGGCAACTGCCGGATGCGTCGGTCGAGATAGCCACCGACGAGATCGAAGAATTCCGCCCATGCTGCGCCACGGGCCGCGGCCGCCTGATTGGCGACAGCGCTCAGAACCGCATGATCGTCACTCGCGAACGCGCGATTGATGGCCCGGTAGAGGCTCAATCCATCGCCGCGTGCCAGTTCGATCGCCCGCCGCGCACTTCCCGAGGCGAGCGACAGGATCGTTTGAAGATCCTTCTCCGGCGGCTGTGGCACGTCGAGCGCTTCGAACACATGAGCGATCGCCTCGGGGCTGAGAAGACCGAAATGGAAGCTGCGGCAGCGGGAGCGAATCGTCGGCAAAAGCTGGCCCGGACGCGCCGTCACCAGCACGAAAATCGTTCGCACAGGCGGTTCTTCGAGCGCCTTGAGGAGAGCATTCGCGGCGCTTCGGTTCATTTCCTCGGCACCGTCCACGATGACCATGCGCCACAGGCCTTCCCCCGCCGTGGTGCCGACGAAAGGTACGATCCGCCTTATCGTTTCGACCGAAATGACGGTACGAAAGGTCTTGCGCTTCTCGTCCCAAGGGCGCTGCAGATGAAGAACGTTGGGGTGCGCCCCCTCCCCGACCCGCCGTTGGATGGGATGATTGGGGGCAATCGCAAGCGAGGTGGCCTTCTGGACCGTGTCCGCCGAAGGATCGGGCTCGGCGAGCAGGAACTTTGCAAGTCGGAACGCGAGCGTTGCCTTGCCGACGCCAACGGGTCCGGACAGAAGCAGCCCGTGCGGCAGGCGGTTGCCCCGATAGGCCGTCAGAATCTGTTCCTCTGCGTGCTCCTGTCCGAAGAGATGCGGATTTTCCTGCGGCAGCGGCACGCCTTCGAGCGCGCTGGGGCTCGGCACCTCCTCGGCTGGCTTGCGAGCCATGTCAGCTGGCTCCGGCGGGACGGGGGAGACGCGCGGCGACCGTCGCTTCGATCTGAGCTGCGATCGCATCCATGCTCAGCCCGGCGTCGATGACGACACAACGTTGAGGTTCGGCCTTGGCAATATCGAGAAATGCCCGCCGTCGCGCTTCGTGAAGTTCGAGTTCATCACCCTCGAACCGGTCGGCCGCACTGCGACCGGCGGCGCGCGCCAGGCCCACCGACGGATCGATGTCGAGAATGAGCGTCAGATCGGGATGAGTGCCGCCGAGCGCCGTCTCTTCCAGCCGCAGGATCGTGTCCTGCGCGACACCAGCAACGCCCTGATAGGCGCGGGTGGAATCGGCGAACCGGTCGCAGATGACGACTTGGCCGTGCTCGAGCGCCGGACGAATGAGATGCAAGACATGCTCACGCCGCGCGACGGCGAAAAACAGCGCCTCCGCTTTGCTGCCGAAAGGCCGGATAAGCCCGGAAAGCAGCATCTCGCGAATTGCCTCGCCATGCGCTGTCCCTCCCGGTTCCCGGGTCAGAACGACATCCCAGCCCTTGCGGCGCAGGAAGGCGTTAAGACGGCGTGCCTGGGTGGACTTGCCTGAGCCTTCACCGCCTTCCAGCGTGATGAAGAAGCCTTGCTGCGGATCTACAGCCATCCGAGAAGAAGCTCGCCAAGAGCATCGAAGGCCCGCTGATGCAGCGTGCCGCGGCCGACCGCCTCCGCCGTATAAAGCGGGGTCTCCTGGATCAGGCGATCACCCTGCCAGACCTTCAGGCTACCGACCCGCATATCGGCCTGGACGGGCGCTTCGAGCGGACCTTGATAGACGACGCGTGCCTTCAAAGGTTCATCTGAGGCGCGTGCAACCAGAATCCGCACAGGGCCTTTGGCCTTGAGCTCGACATGGCCTTTTACGCCACCGAAGACGCTCGCCTCGGCAACCGTCTCGCCGGCCTGAAACGCCGTCACCTGGCGGAATGAGCGGAAGCCCCATTCCAGCAGCTTGCGCGCCTCGCTCGCGCGCTCACGCGAGGTCTTCAGACCGTTGACGACGACGATGAGACGCTGGGTATTGGCGACGGCCGACCCGACGAGGCCGTAGCCCGATTCCTGTGTGTGCCCGGTCTTGAGCCCGTCGGCTCCAATCCCTTCGCGCAGAAGCGGGTTGCGGTTGCGCTGGGTGATGTTGTTCCAGGTGAATTCCGGCTCGGCGAAAATTTTGTAGAGCTCGGGATATTCCGCGATGATCTGGCGGGCGAGGATCGCGAGATCGCGCGCCGTCACCCGCATGTCCGGGTCCGGCAGTCCGGTCGCATCACGGAACGTCGAGTTCTTCATGCCGATCTCGAGCGCCCGCTTGTTCAGGAGGTCCGAAAAAGCGATCTCCGAGCCGGCGATGCCTTCCGCGACCGCCATGGCCGCATCGTTGCCCGACTGGATGATGATGCCGCGCAGAAGATCTTCCAGCCGCACCCGCGAGCCGAGCTTCGCGAACATCGTCGACCCACCAGAGGATGCGCCGCCTTTGCGCCAGGCATGCTCGGAGATGACGAACTCGTCGTCGAGAGAAAGACGGCCTTCCTTGATCTCGTGGAAGATGTACTCGACCGTCATCAGCTTCGCCATGGAAGCCGGCGCCATCGGCTCATCCGCGTTCTTGTCGAGGAGAACCGTGCCGCTGTCGTAATCCATCAGGATGGCGAACGGCGCCTGGGTATCGAAGGTCTGCGCCGAGCCAAGCTGCGGCGTCAGCGCCAGCAGACTGCCCAGGAATAAGGCGAGCAGACGGATGCGGCGAACCTGAAAGGTGATGCTCTTCATACTCGCTTACGTCGTTTTAGCCCCTCCACGCCATAAAGCGCGCTTAAAGCGGGGAATCAACGGGTCGCAAGCCCGGAAGCGTCGGCTGTCCTGGTAAAACGCGCGGTCTCGGCGCCTGAGAGAACCTGGTCGAAAGCCGAAAAGGCCTCATCCACACGCTGATCGGCCGCCTCGGTCGGCCAGAACGAATTGCGCATTTCAGCCTCGGCCGGACGCGCCTGGGGCAGCTCGAAACTCGCCTCCTGAGGCAAGGACGTATCGGCTTCCGCCATCTTGGTGGCTGCGGTGAGAGCCGAATAGGGATCGAATGGCGTGCCGGCGGCGACGTCTTTCATATCCACGGCAACGCCCACATCCGCTGTCTCGTCTTCGGCCGGGCTCGTTGTCGGCGCTTCGGCCGCATAGGCTACCATGATATTCGCGGCCGCGTCGGCCGGATCAGGCCCGGACGGAACATCCGGCCCCACGTAAGAGGCCAGCAGGAACTTCGAATCGTCCTCTTTCAGAGGCGCCGCATCGACATATTCCACTTTTACGTTCGCGGTGCCGATATGTTTGAAGCCGAGCATTTCAGCGGCGTGTTTCGAGACGTCGATCACACGGTCGGACGAGAATGGTCCGCGATCATTGACCCGCACGAGCAGCGAACGATCGTTGTCGAGATTGGTGACGCGGACATAGCTCGGCAGCGGCAAGGTCGGATGCGCCGCGGAGAGCGCGTTCATATCGAAGACTTCACCATTGGCCGTCATCCGGCCGTTGAAGGCGTCACCGTACCAGGATGCCTTGCCGACGCGTTCATACTCTTCGTCGTGCTTGGGCTTATAGAGGCGCCCAGCGACTTCGTAGACTTTTCCGAGATGACGTCGGGCATTGGCCCGCAGCGAATTGTCGGTTGATCCGCCATCGGTCTCGCTGCCTTGAACCTCCGCCGTCTTGGTGGCGCTGTCGGCGAGACCTGCCCCGTCCTGGGTGGAGGACACACATCCTGCAAGGACGGCGCAGGATGCTGCGAAGGCAAAATGGATGACGAAATGCGGCCGGCGGGTTTTTGCCTGCACCCTGTTCTTCCCCGATATTCCGAAGCCCGGCGCAACTCACCGGCACGTTCGAACGCCTCGTTCCTCCGCCTGCGGCCTTATACGCGACCGTCTCGGCGAAGCACTTAACCCCTTACCTCGGGGACCTCCTGGCGAGCAATTGTGACGAAGCTGGGGCAGATCTTCGACACCGAATCTGAGGCGTGCGACACCTTAGCGGATGTTCTTGCGAAAACTCCCCAAAATCTGCTGATCCGGGACGTATCACCGCAATTGTGCATTTCGGGCGATTTCCAGCGATTGTGGCTTCGGCGCCACACGCTTTCGCCATCTTTGCCGCAGCCTATGACCCCCCTTCGGGGGCTGGCCTTTTTCGTAAGGTTCTGCCATGTCTCGCTCGATGGATGGGTGGCCGAGCGGTTGAAGGCACCGGTCTTGAAAACCGGCGTGCGCGAGAGCGTACCGTGGGTTCGAATCCCACCCCATCCGCCACCCGCATTTAATTCTCCTTTGGTTTCAGGGGCTTCGCCCCGTCGTTGGCAAACTTTTCCGCTTGGTTTGCCAATTCCTGTTCTTCATTCTCCCTCAGGAGCTTCCTGATCGCGCTGTCGCCAAGGCGCTTGCGCTCGGCTTCCCGTGTGTATCGTTCCACCTCTTTCAGGGTCTGGTGACCGGTCACGGCCATGATTTCGTGCGAGCTGCATCCGGCCTCGGCAAGCCGGCGCGCGGCCGCCTTGCGCAGCCCGTGCGCCGAGCAATGCCGCAGACCCGCCGCGTCGCAGCATTCGCGGAACCAGTTGCCGAAACCGGCCGGTGTGAACGGTTCACCGCTCTGCGTCCGCAGAAAGGTCAGATCATCGAGGGGGGTCGCATCGAGGATATCGGCAAGCTCAGGGTGAAGCCAGATCGCCAGCCGCGCCCCTGTCTTTTGCTGCTTGACGCGGATGCGCGGGGCCTCGACATGCTGCCACCCCATTTTCACCACATCGGAACGACGCTGGCCCGTATAGAGAAGAAGCGCCAGCGCAAGCCGGGCACGCGAGCCGACGCCATGGGTTCGCTCGAAAGCCTCGATCTCGCTTTCTGTCCATGTATGATAGCCGCCGCCCTTGGTGCGGAGATTGCGAATGCCGATCGTCGGATCGTCGCGCCGCCATTCCAGGTCGATCGCGTAGCGCATCAGAAGGCGCACCATTCGCAAGAAATTGTTGGCCGCCGCAGGCGTTGCCGCCTTTTTATCGATCATCGCCTTCACATGGCGCCGCTCAAGCGCCGCGACGCTCTTGTCGCCATGCTCGGCGCGAAAGCGTTCGATGATTCCGCGGTACGTGGCTTGCGTGCTTGGCGCGAGCTGCCGGAATTCGCCGCTCTGATAGTAGCGCTGCACCAGAGCATCGATTGTGCCAGCCTTCACGCGCCCCGCCCCGACCGGCAGCGGCGTGGCAGCCTTCGCTGCCTCATAGGCGACCACGAATTCGCGCGAGCCGACAGGCCAGGGCAGCGAGACGCGCTTGAAGCCGGGACGGCGAAAATAGAGACGCGGCCGGCCATGCCGGTCCGTGAACTCGTGCACGTAGGGATATGGCGGCTTAGTCTTCATTGAGCACCGTGTCCCAATCGTTGCGGGCGCCCTCGCCCGTTCTCACCGTCGATCCGTCCGCCAATGTGGATGTCACCACGATGCGCCCCGTGCGCGGATCGATTTCGACGCGCTCAACGGGAAGTCCCGCCGCGGCGACGCCTTTCAGCGCTCGCGTAATCTCGCTCTGAGTGACGGCGACGGCCCGGCGCGACATGGCTCCTACTCCCTCTCCGCCGCGTTCAGCGGCTTGCCGGTCAGCGCCTCGTAGGCCGCGATCGCGGCAGCGTTGATCTGGCTTGCGGTTTCGCCGTCACGGCGCCAGGCGACAGGCATGTAGCGGCTGCTCCGGTTGCCCCGCGGCGGCAAGACGATCAGGCCCTCCGCCCTTCTTGCGAGCGCGCATTTGCGGATCAGGAACTCGCCGTCGATGTCGATATCGACGCTCGCCAGCGCGTCCTTATGTGGGCTCGAAAACCCGCTCACTTTGATCGCTGTGACCTTGATCTGCATGCCATTCTCCCGCGACTTCGCGAGGATGGGGCGCCGGCGGCGCCCCGCCTCGTCAGTTGCCCAAGCGCACGTCCATTTCGGTGACCGTATCGGCATAGGCGCCGACGGAATGGCCGATCAGGGTGTTGCCGGAAGCCGTGGTCGTGACGTTGCCGGCGCCCGAGGCCCAATAGACCTTGACGCATTCGGCGACCGCGACCGCCGCTTTCGGCAAGGTGAACACGCCGGCAACGGCAAGCTCGAAGGGCTCGCCTTCGGCCGCGCTCGTGGCCGGAACGCCGAAAAGGTCGCCGATCTTCACGCCGACGCCGGAAACGACGCCGCCTTCCGGCGCGGTGCAGGGCACCATGTTTCCTTCATGTCGAAAATTCTTCATCTCACCAGCCTCGCTGATTTCGGATGTTGACGATCTGGACGGAGGGCCTGCCCTCCGCCGCTGCCAATTGTCTTTCGAGATCCGCGATCGCCCCGGCCATTTCGCCGTCCGACTTGAACGTCACTTCGTCCTCGCCGAAGCGCGTCGTGCGGATACCCGCCGCCCGCAATTCGCGAAGCGTATCGAGCCGGGCGCGGAGCGTCGCAGGATCACTCATCACGCATCGCCCGGGTTGCGGTACCAGCCGCGCCAATCGACGAAGCCGGCCCCGAAAGTAATCTTGAGCTTGAACTCGATCCCCTCGATCTCCCAGCCGACGCGGCTCTCGATCGTCGGCCCTTCCTCGCCATCGATATGGGCGTATTCCAGCGCCGGGGCCGAAACCGGATCGGCCACGACATACCAGGCTTTGGTGTCGGTGAGCCGAGGCTCGACTACGAGCTGCAGCCGCGACGGGAACGGATTCACGTCCCCGACCTTCGCCGCCGTGATCTGGGTCAGCACCTTCTCGCCCCAGGCTTCGCCTTCAGGCGGCACCACGATGAACTTCGGGACGATTGAGACCGGCTGACCCTGGAGGCCTTTCTGCCGCCGCATCGCCGTGCGGATGGCGGCGAGAACGGCGACATCGTCGGATTCGGTCAGCCACGGCGTCACCCCGGGCGCGGCAATGTTGCCATGGTCGGCGTGGAAGACGTTCTTGCCGTCGCTCATCTTCGGACCGCTGCCGCCATTCGCGGTGATCAGCTTGACCAAGAGATCGCCTTCGGTCCCTGCGGCGAGCGAGCCGAAGGCCCGTCCCATCTGTTCGAGCAATCCAATGTCGTCATCAATGATGACGCGGTCGGTCACGCCGAAGCGCAGAGCGTGCTTGTCGACGCTGAACGTCTCCCTCGCATCAATGAACTTGCCGGCCTTGACTTCGCCGTGTTCGTTGACCTTCTCCAGAAGCTGGCCTTCGGAAAGCTGCAGGCTGTGCAGCGGCCGGAAGTCTGGCGCCGTCACCTTCCGCCCCAGCGGTTTCAGCTCGGAACCGAGCACGCGGTAGTGATCGCGCAACACCCGCTGCCCGGTGTCTGCCAGGATGTTGGCGAAATCGCTCGTAGTGGCCATGCGCACCAGGAAACGATTGCGCGACATACCCTCACGGCGGATGCCCCGCATGCCGGCGATCCTCTCGGCGATTTCGCAGAGCGCGAGCCCGGCATAGGGGCGTGCGGGCTCGGAAGGCTCGTGATCGGGATTGAGCCGGGTATACTGCCCTTCGGCCATGGCGCGGAGAACGAAATCCGGATCGGTATAATCGTTGCCGATCTGCACGCGCTGCGTCTGCACGTTGCCGTTTTGCCCGCGCTGGATCATTTCATCGAGCGCCGCGCGGCGTGCGTCTTCGACGGAACGCCCGGCATCGATCTGGCTGTCGATCCACGTTTGCGACAGGCCGAGCGGCCTGGCGATCGCCCGGATCTGCGCATTCACCTCCGCGCGGTTCTGGCCGCCCGGCGTTTCGGAGCGGCTTTCGCTCCTGTTGTCGACGGCCGCCCGTTCGGCGGCGGCCATCGTCTCGTCTGCCGGGGCCGTGCCCGGGTTCGCCGGTGCGTTGCCGCCCGGCTGGTTTTCGACCGTCTCAGGCATCGAAGGGTTGCTCCTCGTGCTGGCGAGCGGGTCGGCAGGGACTGGGACGACGGAAATCTCGCGCACGGTCCACCGGGTCGCAGTCTTCGTGCGCCGTCCGGTTTTCGGGTCCGTGCTTTCTTTCCAGTCGGAAGGCTCAACGGTGTAGCCGACGGAAATGCCGAAGCGGATACCGTCGGCGAGATCGCCGGCGATGCGTTCGGCCTTGGGATGGTGGCGCGACAGCCTGACAATCGCCCGGGCTTCCCTGCCGACCGTCCTCGCAGACAGAACGACACCCAGTTGATCGTCGACGCTGCCGCGCCTGTGGCCATCGAGGACGGGCGTGCCGGGAGCAACCGCATATCCGTCGGCGGCAAGAAACTCGGTATAAGGACCGCGGCTGTCGAAACGCTCGACACCCGCCCCGGCCGCGAAGACGACCTCCACGGTCCGCGCTTCGGCGTCGAAGGTGGACGCCTCCAACGGCGCGCGCCGTTCGATCAGCTCGGGTGCATCACTCACGGGCATCACGCGGCCTCCTTCTGTTGCACCGGCGGTGCGGCGTCCTGGCGGATTTCTTCATCCACCACGTCCGGGTCGCGCCCGCGCGCGCTGATCACTTCGAAGCGGCTCTTGAGCCGCGCCTCGATCGCTTTCGCGTCCGCCTGCGTCTCTTTGAGCGGGTCGATCTGCGCCCAGCCGGGGAAGACGAACTCGGCGCCCGCCGACATGGCGACGCCCATCTCGATCCGTCCGGCAAGCCCTTCCAACAGGAGGAACCGCCGCCACACCGGCAGGAGGAAGCGCGCAATGATCAGGTTGCGCTGCAGCGCCGCGATGCGCCGGCGAAACTCCAGGAGGCCGAGCCGGGCCGACGAATAGTTGACTTGAGAAAGATCGCCGGAAACGAGCTCGTAAGGCATGCCGACACCGGCAGCGATCGAGCGGATTTCCGCCCGCAGGAAATCGACCGCGCCTTCCGTCGACGGCGGCTCGGTGAACTCCACCTGATAGCCCGGGGGCGCGAAGATCATCGCGCCGGGCTCCATCCCATATTCGCCATCGGCCCCTTGCGCCGGCAGCGCCTCGCCGAAGCCGCCGCCGTCCGGCCGGTAGAAGACGCCACCGAAGAGCGCGGCCGTGTTCGCCTTGGCGACGAGCGCGTCTTCCAGCTTGTCGACTTCGGTGATGCGCGTCGCCACCGGCGCGAGCCGGCTGATGCCACGCATTTGCCCCGGAAAATTCGGCTCGAAAATATGGAGCACGTCTTCGGCCGGAATGCGCTTCGTGCCGTAGGGGGTCGCGAAGGGCATGTCGGCGTTTTCGCGCACATGATAGGCGACGCGCCGGCCGAAAGCGTCGATCTCGATCCCGGCGACGATCTTCACCCCATTACCGAGATCGCGCGTGAGATGGGGATCGATCTGTTCCGGCGACCACAGCCTCAGCCGCAGAGCGCCGGTCTCGGGATCGGCGAGAAGGTGCACGAAGGCCTCGCCATAGACGAACTCGGAGCGCGCGACGCGCTGCAGGAAGCCGCCGAGATCGGAAAGCCCGTCGGCGTCGCAGACGTCCCACCACACCGAGAACTCACTCTGCAGCCGCGTCCGCCGACGCTTGCTGACGCCGGTGACGCGCATCGACGGCCCGTCGGCGATCAGGTTCGTCACCCAGGCGGAAAGCACCGCGGCGGCATAGGGAGAATTGGCGACCAGCCAGGCCGCACGCGCTCCGGCGAGCTGGCGGCGGCGAAGGATCTCGCTCGAAGGCGCCCGCAATCCGGCATGCGGCCAACGCCGCCCCGTCCCGCCCGCCTCGATCGACGAGCGGCGGAGGAGCTTGTCGGCGGCACGCTTCGCCTGCCGCCTGACCTGCCGCGAAATGCCGAGAAGCGAGGGCATTGCATTCATCTCCGATCGCCTGAATGAACGCCGCAACGGCGCGTCTGTGATGGGCGGAGAGTATCGGCCCCGCGCACGGCGGGGATTTCCCGGGCCGCATATTCCTCAGTGGGGCCGAAGAGCAGGACCATCAGGCGTCTCCTTTCTTGTCGAGAGGATCGCCTGTACGCACATCAACACCGCCGGCTCGAAGACGGATGACGGAATTCAGGGCGGCCGCGAAGAGGATGTCGAGTTCGATGACAATCGTCACGTATGCTTGGACGACGAGTGCGCGGTTAATGTAGTCGCCCTCGGGATCGGCGGGGATTTCGTAGAACGTATACTCGTCGGGATCGCCGGGCTTCCGATAGATACGGAAGCGGCGATACTCGCCCATGCGCTCGCCCTCGATCCCATACTCCAGAACGCCGGTATCGGTTGGCCTCCGTTCGAAACGCTCAATGAACGAACCGATCTCTTGGATCAGCTCTTCGGCGATCGTTGCCGCCTGAGACGGCTTCAGTCCGACCTTGATCAGCTCGATCATGATGCGGAAGCCCGCCACCGAGATCGCCGACCAGTAAGCTTTCGCGTGCTTGTGTGGCTTCTTATCCACCTTAATCACGCCACGAGCGATCCAGTTCTGAAGCGTCCCAACCGAAAGGCCGGGCACCATCTTCAGGAGGTCGCCCTGCAAGAAGCAGCATTCCTCAATGTCGAAATCCAAAGCCATGCTATGTTTATCGTCCGATAATGATGCGCGGTCAACGGAGATTATCACACGATCAACATCCAACAGGGGGATAACCGCAGCCCTCAGCGGAAATCGTCGGGAAGAAGGAGCCGATAGAAAGACCCAGCTCCCTGCCTGCCTGGTGCGCGCGCCTTACAATGATGGAAAGGTTAAACAACGCGAGATTGTCGACCTTGCCTCCTTCTGCCTCGGTGCGCCGCTGTTCTTCACGGATCTCGTCGACAAGTTCGTCGAAAGCGCCGACCTCAACCCAAGTCCAATGCGCGCGGCTGCCATCCTCGTCTGCTTGCTTCTCGTCGCCGAAATCCCAGGAGCCGACGGCGTACCAGATATCTTCACCGGCCTCCGCACGGCGAACCGCGCCAGGAAGCACGTTCCAAAAACTTTGTGTGATCCTCTTGGCGGCAGCCCGCGAGAATGAATTTTGGGTGACCATGTGCTCGGCTATTGCGAGCAAGATCGCATCAGCCGGCACATAGCCGCGCTCTTCCACCCTCGCATGAAAGGCGACGGCTTCTTCCTCGCTCGGCTTGCGCAGATCGGAGATTGCAGCGCCCAGTAAGGGCACTTGGTTTCGCCGCTGGAGAGCCTTGAATTGATGCGTCTCAACACCGGCGAGAGCAAGATAGTGACGACGTGGTAGAAACATTCGCGGAATACCTTTTGGCGACATTTGTATCCACCGTAGTCGATATCGCGTAAGGATACAAGTGTATCCCATTCGCCTCCCTAGCCTAACTCCGCATCGTCGGCGCACGGCGCGTATCGGCCAAAGGCCTCTTCGCAGCCCGCCGATCCAAGGAACGCTTCGCCGTCGATCACCCGCCCGTCCGGCCCGTCCGGCCACGAAAGCCGCTGATCGACCTCCACGGTCGCACCGAGCCACGGCTCGCCGTCCTCGTCGGGTTCCCCGTCGCCCTCGTCCTCGAACTCGCCGTCGAGCGAGGAGAGCATGCGGCCCGGATGGCCGGAGGCATTCCAGCCGAGCGTCGGCTCGTCGACGTCGTCGTCCTCGAAATCCGGGTCCCCGTCGAGCGTATCGAGAAGCGCGATCAAGCGCTCGATCTCGTCTTCCAGCCGGGCGCGAAGGGCAAGCGCAGTGCGGGTGTCATGGGCCGTCATGATGGGCCCCCCTCAAGAAACGCCATCGCGGCTTTCAGGAACGAGAGGTTGACATCGTACTCAAGGTACCGGCCGGGCTGGTGCCCTTCTCGCATTGCGTCGAAGACGGACCTAAGCGCGGCCACCGCATCTTCGACGTTCGTGATCGGTCGATCGAGCATGTGGCAGTTGACGGCCTCAATCTCCGCCCACCGCGGATCATCATCGTCGATGTCGCCCGTATCGGTGTCGTCCAAAGACCGGTAAAGCGCGGCGCGCCGATCGAGGAGCCGCACAAGCTCAGATCTGGTGAACCCCGCAATTGCGGGCTTTTCGACCTCAGCATCCATCGCCACCATGTCACGAACAATCCCAGCCGCGAGTAGCGCATTCAGGGCGCCATCCGACCCGTCGCACAAATCGCTGAGGTCGCCGCGATGTATCCAATCAATCGCCCGGGCCTTGACCCGAAGCCCCTCGAAGGATCTCGCGGGCACTTTTTCAATCCTCCTGCAAAGAGCCACACCGCGCGTGATCACCTCTTCGCGCACGCGCTCATCATTCAGGTCGTCGGGAAAATCCCCGAGCGTCGCGATAATCTGCTCTTCCTCGATCGAAATTGCTTTGAGAGCCTGGCCTAAGCGGAGCAGCACGTCGTCGACGGAAACTTGCTCCGTCGCTCGAACTGGGATTGTGGGCAAAATCCGGGTGCTTTCCAACGACCTTTTGGCGGCCGAGCTCTCCCATGCGCGGTCATGACTACCCATGCGCGTCCTCCTGTGGTATATCTTGCGGCATCGCTTGCAGCATCACTTCTAGCTTGACTTCCAGCATCACGTCAAGCATCAATCGGGGCATAGTTTCGGATGGATCAGGAGACGAAGGTGAGAGAGAACCGATTGAGGAGAATGGCCGACAGGCGCGGCATGAAACTCGTGCGCTCTCGGCGGCGAGATCCCGAAGCCATCGACTACGGGTGCTACTATCTCGCCGACATCGACACCAATGGCGTCGTTTTCGGGATCGGGGCCCACGGCCGGCCGAGCGCTGATCTTGACGAAATCGAACGCTTCCTGACGGAAGGATCGAGACAAGATCAATAAGTTCTCAGGCAGGCCATAGACGCGCTCAAGCAAAGGACGGTGACATGGACAACGACAACAATTGCGATGAGAATGAGCGAGATTTTACTGACGCGATTGAGCGATATATCAAAGAATTGCAGAAGCGAGGACTCTCTCTGGACGAATCATGCCGAATAGCACAGCAGAAATTCGCCATCGGATATCAAAAATTTCAAGCGACGCGCGCCCAGAACACCAATGTTCGAAAGTGCGACAGGTAGAAACAGGTAAGCGACCTCTTAACTGAAGGCCGAAGTGCTTGTCCGAGGTCGCGCAATGGAGGGGCAGGAGATGCACAAATTTCTCAATTTGATGGCCGTCCTGGAGTTTCTCGGCGGCCTCTCCGTCTTCCTGTCGGCACGAAGCGCGATCCACGAGATCCTCGCAACCTTGATGCTCGGCTTCGCGATCCTGACCTTCGCGCTCGCCGCGATCCTCAAGGAACTGCGGGCGACACGGCCAGAGCCGGCTCCCGCGCCCGCTGCGACGGAAGGCCGGGCTTTCGCCGAAAACGCACGAGGACGCACCAAGAAGGGCTGGGCGCCTTATTTGTAAGAGCTTCGGAAGGAGGACTAATGACCAATTACAATCACTTGCATAAGCCGCGCGGGAGAATGGTGACGTCTTCAGACGGCGGCCTCACGGTCGGCGACATCCGCGATGCAATCGCTGGCTTTCCCGATGACACAGAAGTCATTCTCTCACCATGCAGCGAGTGCGCCGCTAAGCCCTCTCTGTCAGGCTTCGATCAGAAGGGACCTAAAGAGATTCTCTTCAACACCGCCTCACGCGAGATCGACGATTGAAGGCCAACGGATACGATATGAACGTTGCGGCCCTGGACGAGTTGATCGAGCATCTTCAGGATCTCCTGCAGGAGGCCCTCCCAGAAAATATCGCCTTTTTTTACATTGATTGTGACAGGCTTCAGTCCGCCCTCGTGCTCTGCGACCGGATTGAGCGTGGGCTTCGGGACACCGATCCAGGCAGCTACGCAGCCGGCAAAATCGCCGGCAGTCTCCGCCCCGCAATAAAGGCATGCATGAAGAGCTACGCGAATCCCGACAACGTGGCGGCCGTCAACTGGGCCCTGATTGAATTTGAGGGAGCGTGGTGGACGACGCGAAGATGGCGGTTGGATAAGGAGCAATCTTGAAGCGTCCAGCGGAACGTGATGGGCCAAATCACCGACGTGACACGTTGACCCCCTCGCCTTCTAAAACCCGCAAATTTGCCGGTTATCTCAACTCACCACCCCGCCCGTCGCACGCTTGATCTCGTGCGCGATGCGCTCTTGCAGCACCCTCGTGCCGACCTTTTCCCAGGCTGCGGCGGTAGCGCCCTTCACCAGCTCGGTCGGCAGAACGACGCCCGATTTTTTCTTTTCGAACGGCCGTCCCCAGGCTCCGATATCGGTCGCAGCCTCGAAGACATGCCCGCCCATATTGAGCACCTTGCGCCGTGGGAAGAGGCCGCCTTTGATGAAGCTGTGCTCGAAGACCTGGCGCTTGCCGAAGGGCTTCGCCGAGACCCCCTTTCGCGTCTCCTTCGCATCGAAGTATTTGAGCGGCACGTCGCCGCCCTGGACCTTGATCGTATAAAGTAGCCGGCCGGCCTTGGCGCGGGTCGTGCCATCCCTGAGCTTCTTCCCCGTATAGGCTTTTTTCAGGCCCGTTTGCCCGGCAAGCTCACGCCCGGCGGCCGTGCGCGCCTGATCGCCCGCCCGGTTGAGCGCCCTGCGCTTGACGCCGGCGCCTTTCTTCTCGCCGAGCACCTCCACGGCGTCCGCGAAGCGGTCGAAGGATTTCTTGTTCCGCCATTCCAACTTCAGCATTCTCGCCTCCTTATCCGACGGAATATTCGCGGTCGACCTGCAGCCCGGCGAGATCGTCGTCGAGCGCGCGCTGCAGGTTGCGCTCCACTCGCCGGCTGACGCGTTCCACCGCTGCATCCATGTGATTGCCGAGCGCGGCGATCCGGTTTTCGAGAGCACTGAGTTTCTGCATGGCACGCGAGACATCCGCATCGACCGGAACGATCCGGCGCGCTTCGAGCCGCGTTGCCTGATCTTCAACCGCGGACGCCTTGGCTTTGAAGGGTTCAGAATCAGCGTCGATTTCGATCGTCTGCGGCCGCGGTCGCGGCAGATCCTGCGGCCGTGCTTGCGGCAGGTTCGGGCCGTGTCCTGTCGGAAGGCCCGCGCGCTTCGTCACCTCCGCCGTCGTCGCCGGCGTGCCGGTCGCTTTGGCGATCGCCGCGGTCGTGGTCAGCACGACGCCGGCGAATTCTTCCAGCGCTTCGTCGACAAGATCCTGAGTATCCGTCCGCGGTGAGATTGCCTGTCCGTCCGGCATCAGGTATCGGCCGAATTCCTCCTTGAGCGCCTGCATCGACTGCCGCTCGGCGTCGCGATAGGTCACCGCATTGCGCTGGTATTCCCGCCGCGCCTGTTCGCCATGCGTGTCGCTCCTCGCGCGCCGAATCTCGTTGGTGACGCCGGCGAGCACATTGCCGGCGACGACGCCGCCCATGTCCCGCGCACCGAAGGCGCCGACCGCCGGGGCCGAAGGCGTCTTGTCGGCGAGCTCGCGCATGCGCTGCGCTTGCAGGAGTTCCGCCTTGCGCCGGCGGGCGTTGCCCAGCGGGTCGACGATATCGGCGGCCGTCACGCCCTTCTTGTCGAAGTCGCCTTCCGGCCGGCGCCCCATCGCCGTTTGCAACGCGTTCCAGGTATTCTGCAGGGCCTTGATCGCATCCGAGGTTTCGTTGACAGCCCGCCTGGCGTCACCGAGAAAGTCGCCGCCCGGCCCGATGATGAGATCGCCGAGGTCGATCTTCAGCTTCTCCAGATTCGCCTTGAAGATCGCCCACTTTGCTTCAAGCGTATCGAGCTTCTTCTGATATCCCGCCTCGAGTGAACCGGCATAGAGCCGCGGGGTCACAGTGATATCGAGGTTGCGCTCGAGCTCCGGCAGCGCCGCGATCAGCCGGTTCACTTCGTCGGAAAAGCCCTGGCCGAGAATATTCGTCAAAAGCTCCGCACGCTTGAACTTATCGAGTTTGGAAAGCCGCTTGAGGAAGTCCTGTACCGCCTCATTGGCGTCTTCCTTCAGGAGCTCGGTGAAGCTGTCGGCGTCCCCGTAGAGTTGTGCAAAAGCCTTCCGTGACGCCTTCGTCGCCTTCGGCGTCAAAAGCTTCGTCGACAGCGTGTTCATTGCCCGCGACGCAACTTCGGCCGGCATTTTCAGGTTGAGAAGCGAGGCGCCGTAAGCCGCGATCTGCTCATTCGTGAGGCCCAGCATCTTGAGCTGAGCGCCGGAGCGATCGACGAAATCGACGATATCGCTCTCGTCGGAGATGCCGCTGTCTGCGAGCGTGTTGATCAGGTCCGCGAAGCGCCTCGCATCCTTGATCGCCAGGCCAAGCGACTGCTGAAATCCGGCGAAGGCGTTGCCCGTTGCTTCGCCCGACATGTCCCAGGCGTCAGCGGCCTGTGCCGACAGAATGACGAATTCCTTCATCTGCGCGACCGGCAGACCGGCGGCGATTCCGCGCTCGTAGGCCTGCGCGATCTCCAGCGGAGACATCGCCACGCGGCCGCTCTCGACAATGCCGAGGATCTCCGACTTCACTTTCGCGAGGGCATCTGCCGACAATCCGCCTTTCTTGGCGATCTGAACGAGCTGGCTCTCGAAGGCGGCAGCCGTCTTCACCGTCTCCACGCCCGCAAAGCCAGCGGCAAGCGGTCCGGCGGTGGCGGCCATATTGGCAGCGGCGACGCCCATCGCGGCGCCCATTTTCGTCGTCAGAGCTGAACCGCGCGCGAGCCCCATCTGAGCCTTGCGCGCCCGGCTCTCGAACCTGTCGAGCGACGACGAGGCGCGTCGGGCTGGGCCGCTGACGCGATCGGAAAGCTTGAGAATAACCTCGGAGCTGAGACGCGCCATGTCACACCTCGCTTACGGCTGGCTCGATCGCTTGCGCGAAATCCGGCGTCATGTCGAGCGCTGCGGAGATCACCCGTTCCGCATCAGGCATGCGCAGACCGTTCACGACTTCGACCGGCACCCCAGCCATGGCCGCGACCAGTTCTGCCCGGCTCATCTCGCCTTTCGTCACCGCGAGGATGTCGCCGTATGCCGGCGGCAAGAGATCGATCTTCTTGATCTTTTCGCGGACGCTGCCGACCGTGACTTCGAGCGGATAGGCAAGCCGGATAGCGACCGGGGCGACGGCGCGGGAATAGCCCACTTCGACCGGAAGTCTTTCGGCTTCAACGCCTGGCGTCTCTGCGGCTCGCGCCGCCCATTGCTCCTGGGCCTCCGGCGTCATGGCGTCCCATCCCACAACCGGCGGCCCTTCCGTCGGCTCTGTCGCAGCCGTTCGCTCATCGCCGATTTCATCAGTCTCGATCATCATGTGCTCCATAGCTGGCTTGAGAGGCGGCCCCGCCGGCGGTCCAGCTCCCGCCGGCGAGGCCTGCGGCGCGCGTAAGGAGAAAACGCACGCCGGATCTCTGCGAGGAATCATCGCTGCATCCATCGCGACTTCACGCGCCGCGGCGGTGAGCTGGCGACGGCGGCGACCGCCTCGCCTCGCTTCAGCGCCGCGGCGCGTTCCTCGAAATTGACGTTGACGATCTGTCGGGCTGCGAAGCCGTAGACGACGCAATCGAGCGCCTCGGCACGCCGGCCCGGAATACGCTCGAAGCGCCGCACCGGCTGGCCGCGCGTGTAGCGCACCACGACGCGCTCGCTCGCGAGTTGTTCGAACCACACTTCCGGCAAGGTATCGGAGAAGCGGATCGCGTCGCCCCGCGACAGCCTGGCCGTGATGTTCGCCTTGATCCCGTCGACGCCGACGATCCATATCCGGCCGCCGCCCTTGATCTTGCTCTTCGACGCTTCGATCCACGGCCGGTTGCCGCTCGCGCCTTTGATCGCGACAACCTTTCGCGAGATGCGCGGGAACGCGAAGGCATAGACGAGCTCCATCGTCTCACCGTCGCCGCTGTCGATCGCCGTCGCATCGACACCGAGCGAACCTCCCGAGGGATGCGTGAAGCGCATCTTCAGAAGCTCATCGAGCTCGGCCCAGGTCGCGTCATCCTCCGGCAGGCCCCACACCACGCGGTGACCGAGCACGAAGGGCTTGTCGTCGCGGCTGAAGCCGAGGAACGTCGCCTCCAACCGGTCGCGCTGCACGTCGACGCCGACGACGATCACGAGAACCTCTTCCGGCAGCGCATCGAGCGAGAAGGCTTCGGCCCGCGCGGCAAGCGCCGTTTCGTCGATCTCTTCCCCGGCCTCCCGCCAGCCTTGCGCGAGGATCGTGTTGACGAAGGTCTGAAGGAGGCCCGGATCGTTCTTGGCCACCAGAAACTCGGCGGCAAGCTTGCCCCAGGAGGCGTTCGCAAGAAGCGAGACGAGGGCGTTCAAGCGGAAGCCGGCGTGCCCTGCGATCTTCGGCTGCGTCGCCCGCCATCGGCCGGCGGCAACCATTTCAAACTTATGGTTCTCTTCCACGACGGAGCCGCAAGCCGAGCACACATAATGCGCCCGTTCCGGCTCCCCTTCCGGCCATTGGATATCGGCCCAGGAGATTTCGTGGAAGGCGCCGCATTCCGGGCACGGCACTTCGAAGATCCGCGCGTCGGACCGCGCGTAGGATCGCAGCACGTGGCTTGTCTCTTCGAAGACCGGGGTCGAGCCGACGACGATCTTGCGGTCGTCGTATGAGAGGGTGCGCCGCTCTGCCAGCAAGAGCGGCGATCCTTCGACGCCCACCTCCATCGCGTCGACCTCATCGCAGAAGAGCACGCGGGCGGTATGCCGGCGGAGATTTCGCGGCGCCTTGGCAGCAACGAGTTTGAGCGAGCCGCCGGGGAAGCGCCGTGACAGGATGGTGTTGCGACCGCCTTCGTCTTTGGCACCACCGATCAGCCCCGTGAGCGCCGGCGAGGCTTCGAAGATCGGCTCGATCTCCGAAACCATGTGATCCCGGCAGTCGGCTTCGGTAGGCAAAAGACACAAGATCGGCGCCGGGTCGTTCGCGACATAGGCACCGATCGCGCCGATCAGCAGCGTCGTGAAACCGACGCGCACGGGCTTCACGAGCGTGACTCGCTCGATCGTCGGATCTCCGATCGCATCGGCGATTTCCCTTTGAAACGGCCACAACCGCATCTGACCGAAGGTGGAAGCTCCGCCTTCCGGCAGGACGAAATTGTCTTTCTCCTCCAGCCATTCCGAGAGGAGCCGCCGCGGCGGCGGCAGGAGCGCGGTCAGTGCATTACGGCGGAGGGCGACAAGGGCTTCACTCGGCATGGGCGAGCTCCTCTAAAGCGGCCCGAAGCTCTGCCTCGATCGCGGCGACATCGGCGGCCGAGAGATGCGCGCGCGCCTGGCGGAGGCGGGACGGCACGGCGAGGATGCGCGATCGGACACGCCGAAGGACGTTCGTCCATTCGCGCTCGACCTCTTCCGCCTTCACCAGCTCGCGCCGAAGCACCCCGTTCCTCAGCGCGGCGTGGTCGGCCTGTTCCTTGGCGAGCCGGGCACGTTCGGCGGCCGCATCGGGGCGCGCCGCAAACGGCATCTCGCCTTGGGCGGCCTGTGCGGCCGCGCGCCGGGGATCGACGTTGTCGCGCACCCACAGCCGGCCGCGGGCGACATCGATCCGGCCATCCGCTTCCACCGGCAGGCCGTCGCGCACCATCTGCGAGACACGCCCCGCCGAGACGCCGATTGTCTTGGCGAAATCGCTTTTCCGCAGAGTTTTCGGCTCCCCGAGCGGGGTTGAGCTATGCGCGGCTTGCATAACTAACCCCTTGATCGCGTTTCACTTTAGCTTTCAATTTGAGTTCAGCGCGTGAAATCTCGGGCCCTCGCTGACCCGCGGCGGCCAGCCGCCGGGAAGGACCCGCGCGCGTTCGGAAGGCCTCAGCCACGGCGCGCCTCCATCGACAGTGATCGAAGGCGCGCGACGAGCTCGCTCTTGTCTTCGTGGAAACGCTCCGGGTTCCGGTGCGAGGGCGAGAGCCGCTCGGCACGCCGAGCGCAGTCGGCAAGCTGTGCCGCCAGGTCTGCCGGGGGCTTCGTGCCCTTTTCCGCGCTAAGCTGCATGGCTTCGCCCTCCCGGCTCAAGCTGCAACCGCTCGGCTCGCCTCCCTTCATCCCAAGACCAGCCACCTTTGCCGCTCGTGGGGGCGGTGCGGTTCCAGTCTCGGGGATGATTTATCTCTCTGTTCTCCTTGGTGCGCATCGCTTTGCACCCTATGGCCTTCGGCCGCGGCCCATTCGATCGCGGCTTTTCAAAGCGAAGCCAGGCCAGCCAGTCGCGCGCCACAATCTGAACGACGTTGGGCTTGCTCTTCCGCCCGCGCTGCGGCCGATGGATCACATCGACGTGCCCGTTCTCGGAGGCCTTCCCCAGCGCGTATTGCACCGTCCTGCGGCAAACTCCGGCGCGGCTCGCAATGGCATCATTGGTCAACTCACACCGGCCGTGGCGCTTGACCTCGATCGCGACGACGGTCAGCGCCGCGCGCTCGCCTTCTGTGTAATGAGCGCGGATTCGATCCGGCATGCGCCCGCTGCCACCCATCTTGCGCCGGCGCCCGTAGGCTGCCGCTCGCCTCTCGCTCGCGATTTGCCGAGACAGACCGCGGCGCTGCCGCTCGTCGGTCTCGATCGCGGCAGGCGTCGGCACCGCCCCCGCCTCCAACTCGTCAAGGAACGACGTGGGCGGCGGCGCCTTCCGCATGAGCGGCGAGTTCAGGAGAGCCGCGCTCGGCGCGGGCATAGCTCGGCCGAAGCTCATTGCCTCGCCCTCCGGATCGCGTCGGCGGCCTCGTTGGCATTATCGAAGCGCCCAAGGCTTTCGCCGGCCGCCGTGACGGCTTCGAAGCGGCAGCCGGCCTCATAGACTTCCCCGAGACCGCGCATGCCGAGCGTAACCCACATGACGGGCTCGGCGCGCTTTCCGCCCTGCTTTGAAGCGGCCTGTTGCGTCGTGCGCATTCAAGCCTCCCCGAGCTGGAGCATCAGGCGGCCCGGGCGACGATCGTCGACGGCGAAGACTGACCACCACGGTTGGCCCGGTCGCGCCATCGCGCGCACCTTGTCGCGAACACGCACGACGATGTCGGGATAAACGAGGCGATTGATATGAAGCTCGCCTTTTCCGGCGACGATCCTCGTGTTCCAGCTTTCGCCCGGCCCCGCCCGCGTGCTCTCGCCTTCGCCCACCCGAAGAATGGCTTCGATATCGAGCGGTCCAGGCCGGTCGGGATCGACCATGCCATCACGCAAGAAGAAAAGCCGAACCGGCTCGGAGAAGGTCTGATCGACAGCCTTAAGCGCGCGCGCCTGCAGCTCGTGGAAGCGGGCCGTCATCATGACAGCCGCCCTTCGAGAGGTGCGCCGCAGTTTGCCACTGCGCCGAGAAACGCTGTTGTCTCAGGAGGGCTAAAGGTCGCGGTTTGCCGAACTAAGCCGTTGGTTGTGTTGCTGTGGGGCACAACCACCCCATCCGCCAAACACCGCCAATTATCTTCGAAAACAGCCTCTGGGCGCGCCGATCGTCGCAAAATGTCAAAGGGCGTCCTGTTGGCAGCACGCCCAGCGCATAGGTGCGCCGGAAGTGGGTATCCGGCGACGGCGAGCGTCTGGATCCGCGAGGCCATGGGAATGCGCCCGCCAGAATGCGCGGAGGGTTGCCTGTGATGCGCGTTGTTGAGCTGTCCCCTCCGCACTCGCGACCAATCGCTTGTCTACTTCACGGCAGCGTTGCCACCATCGGCGAACAGAGCTGATCCGGTGACGAAGCTGGCCATGGAACTGGCAAGGAAAAGTGCCGCAGACGCGAGCTCCTCGGGTTGAGCGATCCGCCTCATGGCATGGAGCCCGGCTGCCCAATCCTTCTGGCTTTGATCGCCTGCCATCTCGGTATCCACACCGCCCGGCAAAAGAGCGTTGGCCCTGATGCCCTGAGCGGCATAGTCGGCGGCGATGCCCTTCACCAACCCCATCAGTCCGGCCTTCGACGCACCGTAAGCGGCCATGCCGGGAATGCCGACGCTGGTTCCCACGAAGCTGGACGTGAACACGATGGAACCACCGCCGCGCTCAAGCATCGCGGGAATCTGGCTGCGTGCGCCCAGGTAGGCGGCTGTCAGGTTCACGGTCAGGGTGTGCTGCCAGTCTTCCGGCGCGATTTCGGCCAGCGGCTTCGCCGGACCCACAGTGCCGGCATTGTTGATGGCGATGTCGAGGCCGCCAAATTCGCGTCTCGCCTCCGCGACGATCCGCTCATGGGTTTCGGGAAGGCCGATGTCTCCCGCAGACGCATAGGCGCGTCCTCCCTTGCTGCGGATCTCGTTCGCAACCTCATCCAGCTGAGCCTGGCGTCGCGCCGTCAGGACGACTGCCGCGCCGTGCTCGGCAAACATCAGCGCAACGGCCCGCCCGATGCCGGAAGACGCGCCGGTGACAACGGCAACTTTGCCCTCAAGTAAAGTCATGTCTCGAACACCTTTTCTGCTTTGGTTCGTGGCAGCGACCTATTTGAGCGCGATCCGCCAGCCACTCCGCTTCTTGCTGTCAAAACATTCCTTGTCAGAGCCACAGGCCGGACCGCTGGCGGCAACACGCGGGTCATCGAAATTTGAAAGCAAGATGCGGAATTTCAGAGGGGCTGCCGTCTGCCAAGGAAACTGACCAACCCGCGGAAATCGGGTTGCGAGCAGAGTTGGGCCATGTGCACTGGCCGACAAGGCAACGACTTTTCGAGGGGAGTGGACATGCGACCCGCCACGCGGAACGGCACCAGGCACTCTGACCACGCTGATGAAAACCGGTATTGGGACGCGGTCGCTCGCCGGGATACGGCGTTTGAGGGGAAGTTCGTCTATGCCGTGACATCAACCGGCATCTATTGTCGGCCGGGCTGCCCGTCGCGCCTGCCGAAAAGAGAGAATGTCGCCTTCTTTTCAGACTGTCAGTCTGCCGAAGCAGCAGGGTTCCGCGCGTGCAGACGGTGCAATCCCGATGGCATTTCCATTTCCGAAAAAAAGCGCGACAGCCATCAGCGAGGCGTGCCGTTTGATCGAGATTGCCGAGGAACTTCCAACGCTTGACGAGTTGGCTGCCGCTGCCGGGATCAGCCCCTTCCATTTTCATCGCCAGTTCAAGGCAATCACGGGTCTTACACCGAAAGGATATGGGGCTGCTCATCGAGCGAAGTCTGTTCGCCATGCGCTGGCTGAGACGCGCAACACGGTTACGCAGGCGATCTATGATGCCGGATACAGCTCGGGCAGCCGTTTCTACGAAAAGTCGTCCCAGATGCTCGGCATGACGCCCACCGCCTACAGGAACGGTGGTGTCGGCACGGTTATAAAGTTCGCCGTCGCCGAGTGCTCGCTAGGCTCCATTCTCGTCGCTTGCAGCGCGAAAGGCGTATGCGCGATCCTGCTGGGCGATGACCCCGATAGGCTGGCGCGCGATCTTCAGGATCGCTTCCCGAACGCGGCTCTGATCGGCGGCGATGCTGTATTTGAAAGGCTGGTCGCCCAGGTTGTGGGGTTTGTCGAAGCCCCCGGCATCGGACTCGACTTGCCGATCGACATTCGCGGAACCGCCTTTCAGCAAAGGGTCTGGCAGGCGTTGAGAGAAATTCCCGCTGGCCAGACTGCCAGCTATGCCGAAATCGCTGAGCGGATCGGAGACCCCAAGGCGGTGCGTGCCGTCGCCCAGGCCTGCGGTGCCAACAAGATTGCCGTCGCGATTCCCTGTCATCGGGTGGTCAGGACGGACGGCTCACTGTCGGGCTATCGCTGGGGGGTGGAGCGCAAGCGTGCCTTGCTAGAGAAAGAGGCTCACCTATGAACGCCACCTTCAACCAGCCGGTTGGCAATTCCGCGCCCGTTATGATCGAGGATCGCATCCGGTCTTTCCGTTGGGACGATCTCTGCGGAGAGCTTGACGCACAGGGATGTGCTGTCATGGCCGGGCTGCTGACGCGGGACGAGTGCCGGGGCATTGCCGGGCTCTACCCGCAGGAAGAGCATTTCCGAAGCCATATCCACATGGCCTCCATTTTGTAGGTCTATAGCGTAGGTGTAGTTCTCTGTTTCGTCGGCTTCGGCCCGCCATCAACTCGAAAATACCCGGCAGCAGGTCGCCGGCCCGCTCCTCTTGCGGCTGGCACGTGTGAGGTTTCTCCCACACCGGATTGTCGCCCCGAAAGCAGGCTGTTCTCGGCCGGCCTAGGCCGCGGGCAGGCTGTGCTCACTCTCAGCCACAGGATCCTGGCCAACAGGTCCCGTCACCTGCTGCCTTTCTCCCGGTCTGGCCCATTTCGGGCGCAGATGTTTTGGACGCCAGATGCCGAGGATGACGTTCGCGACCGACAACGCCATGACCACGATGAGGGCGCCCCACTCATGCCCGATCGCTTGCTGCAGAACATCGGCCGCAGGTTCACCGTTCGCGACCCGGCGTGAGACCGCAGCCACATAATCCGCCTTGCCCCCCACGACGGTCAGCACGCCTTTGAACATCAGGATGCCCATGGCGAGCTTGAGCAAGGCCCAGCCTTTGTCCTGGTAAGGCCGATGGACCGCCATTGAGAGAAGGCCGGACACGATGGCGACACCCATCGAGGGAATGAGGACGTAATCGGCGATGGCTGCGATTGCCTGGCGCATGTCGGCGTAATTGGCCGGCGTTTCCTGAGGCGCAAAGACGAGCAGGATCATGTAACAGGCGATCCCGCCGATCAGGCCGCAGGAAGCCAAGGTGTGCAGCACTTTGAGGAATTTGCGCATGCGCGAATTCTATATGGCTCGCGTCCGCGATGGCAACCACAGGTCGTCGCCCCGGGGTACGAGGGCTCGAAGGTCTCCAAATGAAAAGGCCGGCCGCAGAACCTGCAGCCGGCCTTCCGCTTGGAAAACCCCAGAGAGCCGCTGGCGCTCAGCTTTGCCCGTTCTTGAAGTAGGCCCTGCTGATGGCGAAGACCGTGCCACTGAGCGCGATCAGCGCGACGAGGTTCGGGATTGCCATCAACGCATTCATGATATCGGCCACCGTCCAGATGAGACCGAGGTCGGCGACAGCCCCGACGATGAGCGCCGCCACCCAGAGAAGGCGGAACGGCAGGATGATCTTCGAACCGAAGATGAACTCTGCGGCCCTTTCGCCATAATAGCTCCAGCCGAGAATGGTGGTGAAGGCAAAGACCACGAGCCCGAAGGTGACGATCCAGCTGCCGCCGGGCATTCCCGTGTCGAAGGCAAGCGCCGAGAGTTCGGCGCCCGTCTCGCCGCTCGTCCATGCACCCGTCGTGATGATGACGAGAGCCGTCATGGTGCAGACCACGATCGTGTCGATGAATGTGCCGAGCATCGCGATGCTGCCCTGCCGGACTGGGTCGCTCGTTTTCGCGGCGGCATGGGCGATCGGCGCGCTACCGAGACCGGCCTCGTTGGAGAAGACGCCACGCGCAACGCCGAAACGGATCGCGGCGAGCACCCCTGCCCCGGCAAAGCCGCCCGCGGCTGCCGTCCCGCTGAACGCATCGGAGAAGATCGTCGCAAGAGCCGCCGGCACGTCGGCGATGTTGAGTGCCAGAATGACGAGCGCGCCGCCGACATAAAGGATCGCCATCAGCGGCACGAGATGCTCCGCCACGCTGCCGATGCGTTTCACGCCGCCGATGATGACGAGGAACGTCAGAACGGCAAGGACGAGACCTGTGGCGACATATGGCACGCCGATCGTGCTCTCGAGCGCACGCGCCACGGAATTCGACTGCACCGTATTGCCGATACCGAAGGCGGCAATTGTCGCAAAAAGCGCGAAGAGCCAGCCGAGCCAGGCGAAGCGTGGCCCGAGCCCGTTGCGGATGTAATACATCGGACCGCCGACATAGCGGCCGTTTTCGTCGCTCTCGCGATAGCGAACGGCCAGCACCGCCTCGGCATATTTTGTCGCCATGCCGACGAGGGCCGTCAGCCACATCCAGAAGACGGCGCCCGGACCGCCAAGGAAGATGGCGGTCGCAACACCTGCAATATTCCCTGTACCGATCGTGGCGGAAAGTGCCGTTGTCAGCGCCTGAAACGGCGTGATCTCGCCTTCGTCACCATGTTGAGCCTTGCGCCCGCCAAGCGCGAGCCGGAAGCCGTAACCTAGCTTTCTTTGCGGCAGAAAGCCGAGACCAAGCGTGAGGTAAAGGCCCGTTCCCAAAAGCAGGACGAGCATGACCGGGCCCCAGACAAAAGAGCTCACACTCGCCAAAAAAGACGACAAATCTTCCATTGTGTATGTTTATCCCGCTGACTTGCAGATGTCTCCTCAACCATCCTGTGAGGCCCGAAACGTCAGACAGCTTTCGTTCGGACAGTTGCTCTTTTGAGCTCGCAGAGGATGATCTCCCAGCGTCGGTATAGGTCAGGGCCGCAGGGTGGGGGCAAGCCTTCCGGCGAAATTGTCGCAGGCAAGCTTACGGGCAGACGAGGACATGCTCTTTCTGTCGCCGCTCAGTCATGGCGTGCTCCGCCCATGGAAGAGCCGGGTTGGATGAGCCCTCCTCACATCATTTGCTCCCTTATCAAATAGTCAAACGCGGTGCGCGCCCGCGGCTTGACCTCAGAGAATGAACGCCGCTTATGGTAACCTCTAGGTATTTCGTCCTGGTGGGAGGCGCAGAAGATGCGGGCAGACGGCGGCCCATCGGCACACCAGCCGACGCTTTCGGATATCACGATCACCTCTGAACTATGGCAGCGCAGCGAACCCGGGGCGAGCAACCTCGACGAGACCACAGCGATGCGCCGGATTGCCGATATCGTGGGCGCGGCTCCCGAAGAGGTGTTTCGGGTTTGTGCCGAGGTGGTGCGAGATCTCTGCGACGCCGGCAGCAGCGGCATCACCCTCTGCAACGCCGGCGACAAAGCACCGACATGCTCTTGGGTCGGTCTTGCCGGAAAACTCGCGGAAACCCCTCCCCCCGACCTGCCGCGTGCAGTCTCCCCGTGCAAGAGCTGCGTGGAAAATCGCCAGCCCGTTCTGTTGCGCCAGCCTCACCGGGTCTTTCCGGACCTCACAACCAAAGTGCCTTTCTGTGAAACGCTGATCGTTCCCTTCGGATATGACGGAAAGGCGCTGGAGGGCGCAATCTGGGCAATCGCTCATGACGGGGAGACGCGCTTTACCGCAGAACATGCGAAAATCCTCGAGCGCGTCGCAATCTTTACCGCCACGACGCTGCATCTCCACAAGGGCACGCGGCAGGCGGACGCTGAGCGTCAGGAACTCGAACTGAACTACCGTGAGCTCGAGCATCGCACCAAGAACATCCTCGCGATCACGGTTGGTCTCCTACGCCATCAGATGAGGGAAATGAACGAACCGGCAGCGCAAGAAGCCATCGAGACGGCAAGCGCACGCGTGGCCGCCATGGGCAATCTGCATGGGCTGGAGAAGGACGGCACTTCCGACAGGCTCGATACCGTCGTTGCCTCCGTCTGCCGCACTCTCGTCGATCCGGACCCGCGGTTTCAGCTGGATCTGGATCTCGATCCCGCTGTCATAAAGCCGCAGCGGGCCGCAACCGCTGCCCTCGTCGTCAGCGAGCTGGTGATCAACGCACTGAAGCACGGCCTCGCCCGGCGTAAGACAGGCACGATTGCGGTTCGACTGAAAGAGGCGGGCGACAACCGCCTGCGCCTTTCCGTTTCCGACGATGGCGCGCCGCTCAACCGAGACCCCGATCAGAAGGAAGGCGGTGCCGGTCTGAACTTACTGGATCAGCTTGCCAATCAGATCGGAGGAAGCATGAGCGTCGAGGCGGAGCCGAAGCGCTTCACGCTGACGTTTCCGGCGCAATAGCGTCGTTATCGGTGCGATCGGTCTCACCGCTTGAACGCGCAAGGCTGGCGAGCCCCTCGACGCTTGCAATACGGGGACGCCAACCGAGACGCTTGAGCGCACGGCAATCGACCACCAGATTGCCGGCAAGCCGCTCTAGGATCTCTGTCCGTCCGGCAAGCCACGCCCCGGCCCCGAAAAGGAATTCAGGAACTGGCCAAAGCCTTGGCGGCCGGCCGAGACCGGAGCGCATCGCCCGGAGCATCTCTGGAAGCGTCAACGGCGTGTCGTCGGCGACGAGATAGGCGCCCGAGAGACGCATCGGATGGGAGAGGCTCCAGCGCACGGCTTCCGCCAAATTCTCGACCGCCAGCAATGAGCGACGCGCCTTGAGGCCCGCAAACGGCAAGGGATGAGGGCTCTTCGCCAGACGCAAGAGAGCGGCCATATTTCCCTTCACCCCGGGGCCGTAGACCAGGACCGGACGGAGGCTGACGCAATCGATACCGAGCCCCGCAAGCCCTTCTTCGGCCGCAAGCTTGGAGCGGCCGTAAGCATCCGTCGGTTCGGGCGGCCGGCTTTCATCGAGAACACCTTCCGCCGATGGACCGCTCTGAGCTCGCACCGATGACAGAAACACGAACCGTTTCGCCCCTGCCCGCGCTCCGGCTTCCGCCAACCTCAAGGTCGCGTCCGTGTTGATGGTGCGATAATCCATCTCCGGCAATCCGGACGCGGCATGCGCGATACCGGCCGAGTGAACGATCGCATCGACGCCTTCGAGTGCGCGCGACAGGTTTGAGGGCTGCGCAAGGTCGCCGATCAAGGCGGAATCGGCCGTCAGCATCTGATCGATGGGACGACGCAGGAGCACACGCACGCGAAACCCATACGCACGAAGATCCTCGAGAAGGTGGCGGCCGACAAAGCCGGAGGCTCCCGTCAAAGCTATAAGCGGAGCTTCCATCTCTGTCCCTCCTCAACGCCCTCGTGGCACTCTTGTAGCGCCCTTGTCTTGAGATCGCGGCCAACCCAGCGGACGAAGGGTTCGGCCGAGACGCCCATAGCACGAAGGAGGCGGGCAGAAGAAAGCCCCTCCCGGATCAAAGCCGCGCTGAACAGAAAGGGTCCGTGGTGGACCTCTCCGAGACAATTCGCGGTATGGCGAAATCCGCTCCGGGGCTTATGATGCGCAATCGGCATTGGTTCGTTGGGCCAAGCGCCGACAGGCAGGGAGACCGTGCATGCACTTCCTGGCCCTTGCGACCGACTATGACGGCACGCTCGCCCATGACGGGTTCGTCGCTCCCGAGACGTGCGAGGCACTTCGGCGGCTGAAGGAGAGCGGCCGCCGCCTCATCCTCGTGACGGGGCGCGAACTTGTGCCGCTCAAAGCCGCTTTTTCCGAATTCGCACTCTTCGACCTGATCGTCGCCGAAAACGGCGCCGTTCTCTACAATCCCGGGGATGGAACGGAGACGACGCTGGCAGCGCCACCCCCGCACGCTCTCGTCGAAAGGCTGCTCGACCGCCAGGTCGGACCGCTTTCCATCGGCCGTGCGGTCCTTGCGACCTGGGAGCCACACGAACGAGAGGTTCTTGCAGCCATCCACGAGCTGGGGCTAGAGCTCCAGATCACGTTCAACAAGGGTGCGGTGATGGTTTTGCCGCCCGGCGTGAACAAGGCTTCGGGGCTCAGGGCCGCCCTCCGACATCTCGACATCTCGGCACCAAACGTGGTCGCGGTGGGCGATGCGGAAAACGATCACGCCTTTCTTGGCGCCTGCGGCTGTTCGGCCGCCGTTGCGAACGCGTTGCCTGCGCTTCGGAACGCGGCCGATATTTGCCTGAGGCACGATCACGGCGCAGGAGTGGTTGAACTCATCGACGCAATCCTTCGCGAGGATGCACGGATCCTGCCACCCGCCCGGCGCGGCCTCAAAATTGGCAATGACGAGGATGGCAACGACATCTACCTCGAACCCGAAACGCGGGTTTTGATCGGCGGCGATTCCGGAATCGGGAAGTCACGCTTTGCGAAACTCCTGACCGAACGGATGGTGGACAGAGGCCTGGAGTTTTGCGTCATCGATCCTGAGGGGGATTATGAGGATCTGGCCCATGCGGTCCAGATCGGCAGCCTCACAGAACCGCCTGTGCCTGGAGAAGCACTGCGCCTCTTGCACGCTGCCGACCTCAACGTCGTCGTCAACGCAGTCGCTCTGTCTCTTGCCGAACGCAGGCAGCTTTTTGCCGATTTGCTGCCGTCGATCACGGAGCTGCGTCGTCGGACAGGACGTCCGCATTGGTTGATCATCGACGAGGCACATCACATTCTGCCGGCGGGCCATGAGAATGTGCACGAGCTTCCGGAGAATACCCCGGCCGTCGTTATGATCACGGTCAGTCCGCGTTCGCTCGCGCGTCAGGCGGTGGCGACGGCGGAAACGATCCTCGCTTTCGGCAAGACCGCTCCCGAAGTGATCGAGGTCACCGCCTCCATCCAGCGCCACGACGTCTCCCCTCCCGGCGCCTGCAGCGAAAACGAAGCGCTCTGTTGGTTGGTCGGCGAGCCAACACCACGGCGGATAACAATCGATCTGCCGCGACAACTCCATCGCCGCCATTCCGGAAAATACGCGGTCGGCGATGTCGGCCCGGAACACAGTTTCTATTTTCGTGGACCGAAGGGCAGCGTCTTCCTGCGCGCCCACAACCTGTCGAGCTTCTTGGAGCTTGCGGACCAGATCGACGACGAGACCTGGAAATATCATTTGAGGGCAGGCGATTATTCGGCCTGGTTTCGCCATGTCATCAAAGACGAGGCCTTGGCGAGAGAGTGCGAGGCCATTTCATTCGAGCGCGCGCTCACGCCCCGCGAGAGCCGCCAGCGCATTCGTGAAGCCGTCAGACAGCGCTATGTCGCCACCATCTAGGTCGAGCGCGCAGCAAAGGCTGCCGCGCTCGAAAGCGCGGCAGTTCTTCATTCAGATTGAGCCCTCTACAGGCCCAGCCACTTGTCCACGACATCCGGATGGTCGGCGATCCATTCCTGGGCGAGTTCGTTCTCATCCCGGCCCTTCACCGCGATCTGGTATGTCCAGTCGGCGACCATGTCACTCGTGGGGCTGTAATTGTCGAAGAGCGTGATCAGCTCGGGGGCGCGTTCTTCGAGCGACTTCGAGTAGGCGAGATGGATCTCGGCCGGCTTCCAGGCCGTCGACACGCTCGATTTCTCGTACCACTGCGGATCTTCGTCCGGCTGGATCATGTTCCATTTCGCGTCGTCGTGCGCCGGCTCGTCGAGCATCACGAGGTCGTACTGCGCGAAAATGTGGTGCGGCGTGTAGCAGTAGAAGACGTAAGGCTCGCCCTTCTTCTCCTTCTCCCCGATCCGCGCATAGGCGAGTGCTTCATCGATGGTCTCAGGCTCGTAGAGCTCGGCCAGCCCATAGCCGCGCATCTTGACCTTTTCGGTGTTTGCGGAGGCCCAACCGGTCGCGCCCACCCAGAATTCACCCTTCCCGTCCCCATCGGAATCGAACTGTTTTGCGATCTCCGGGTCCGCAAGATCGGTGATGGACGAAATGCCGAGCTTGTCGGCGGTCGCCTTCGTCACGCAATCGCCCTGCTCGCCTTGGAACATCGTTTTGCCGAGAACGACGTTGTCCTGGTACTCGTCGACGATGCCCTGAATGTTCGGCAGCCAGACTTCCGGATGCACGTCCATATCGCCCTTGCCAGACGCCATGGCGGCGAAGATGACGGGGTTCGTGCCGGGCGTCAGCGTGACACTGGCACCGAATTCCCGCTCCGCGAGGTTTTTCAGGATTGCGGCGCCGGCCTTGGCCGACGGCCAGCTCGGCACACCGATGGTGATATCAGCGGCCTGCGCGCTGCTGCCGATCAGCAAGGCTGCGGCAGCAGCCGAATAGATAAGCGGTCTCATACTGTGTCCTCTCATAGGTTCGTTTTTGGGCTGCGCCGTAGCGCAGCCGGCCCTCAGGCCGATTTTGCGGGCGCGCGTCCGGCGACGATCCGGTCAAGCGCCATCGCACAGAAAAGGATGGCGAGACCCGCGAGCATCCCCTGTCCTTCAGCCGCATATTGCAGGGCTTCGAGAACGTCCTCCCCGAGACCCTTCGCGCCAATGAGCGAGGCGATGACCACCATCGACAGACACATCAGGATGGTCTGGTTGATGCCCGTCTTGATGGATGGCATGGCGAGCGGCAGCTCGACCTTCCAAAGCCTGAAGGTCCGCGTCGCGCCGAAGGCGGACGCCGCCTCGGTCACATCATAGGGCACACCTTTCATGCCGAGCGCGGTCAGCCGGATGACAGGTGGCATGCCGAAGACGAGTGTCGCCAGAATGCCGGGAGGCTTGCCGGTTCCGAAGAAGGCGATGACCGGGATCAGATAGACGAAGGCCGGCATGGTCTGCATGAAATCGAGCACCGGCCTGGCGGCCGTGTAGGCGCGGTCCGACTTTGCAAACCAAATGCCGAGCGGCACACCAATGACGACGCAGATGACCGCGGCAGCCCCGAGCAGCGCCACGGTCGCCATGGATTTTTCCCAGAAACCGAAGAGTGCGAGATAGGCCAGAGCAGCCGCGGTAAAAATCGCCACCCGCGCGCCGGCGAGAAGCCAGGCGATGGCGCAAATCGCCACCATGACCACGGGCCAAGGCGTCGCCACCAGCATCAGCTCGAGAGTGTCGAGGAGCGCACGCACGACCGCCGTGACGGAATCAAAAAACCCTTCCCCGGCGATCGCGAGCCAGTCGAAAGCGTGATCGATCCAACGTGCCGCGCTCGCGCGGATCGCATTGTCGGCGGGAAAGGTCGTCAGCCATGTCGGCGGTTCGGCGGCCGAGAAACGATAGATCGTGACGGGATAGATAAAGGCGACGAGCAAGGTCGCGATCGCTGCGCCCACCCAGGAGAGGCCGGAGCGGATTGACCGGTCCGAACGCCAATGGGTGAAGCGCCATTCGAGCGCGCGATCTGCGGTCAGACCTTCAATGAGTTTGACGACGATAAAAATGCCGAGACCGATCAACGCGACCTGGGTGGACTGCGCCGAGAGCGCATCCGCTTCCGTCTGCGCCGAGGCCGCAATATCACGCAGCCGGTCCGCACTGGCGGCAAGGCGAGCGGCATTGTCCGCGCCGGAAGCGGCCGCCTCCGCAGCGCGTTCCGCCCGTGAATCGGCACGCGCAAGAAGCGAGGCCGCTCGCGCCGCTGCCTCACTGCCCAAATCTCCTAGAAAGCCTCGGCCAATTTGGACAAGGCCGATCAGTTCAAGGATTACAAACGCCCAAAAGACGGACCAGAGCGATCGAGCGCCAGCCCATATCGGACCGAAGACGACAGCACCTAAATTGAAGACGTTCCAACGTCCCTCCCCGATCCGGCGGAATGCGGGGATGTAATGGCCGGCCCCGCGACCGACGAACTCAGCGATGAGCGCGTTCTGTTCCTTGCGGGAGGTTCCTGCCCCGACCTCGAAGGCAGCGGCCGATTGGGTTTCGACCTCGACCGGTTGCTCTTTGCCGCCCTGGACCCCGCGCAGGAGATCCGTCTGCGTGACGAGACCGACCTCCGCGCCATTCTCGTCGACGATGACGATGTCTTCTTTTTGTGACAGCACGAGATCGACAAGGCTATCGAGATCGGCACCGACCGGAGCGCGCGGCGCAGACCTCAAATCCATGCCCGTCTCGCCGAGCGTCGGCAACGGCCGCATAATCTTCGCGGCATGAACCAGCTTGAGCCGCGAGATGCCCGAGACGAAATCGGCCACATAATCATCGGCCGGGTCGGTCACGATCTCCTCGGGCGTCCCGGTTTGCACGATACGGCCGTCTTTCATGATGGCGATGCGATCGCCGATGCGGATCGCCTCGTCGAGATCGTGCGTGATGAAGACCGTCGTCTTGTTCAGCTCTTTCGATAGAGCCATGAACTCCGCCTGCAGCTGCCGGCGGATCAAAGGGTCGAGCGCCGAAAACGGCTCGTCCATGAGAAGGATGTCGGGATCGGCCGCAAGAGCGCGCGCCAGACCAACACGCTGCTGCATGCCGCCAGAAAGCTCATGGGCGAAACTGTCGCCCCAATCGCCGAGATCCACGAGGTCGAGGCAACGTTCGGCCTGATCGAAACGGTCGAGCTTGGGAACGCTCTGAACCTCGAGCGGCAGCCCGACATTGTCGCGCACGGTGCGGTGCGGCAGGAGACCGAAATTCTGGAAGACCATGCCGATCGTCTGAGCTCGCAGACGGCGCAGCGCATCGTCGCCCATAGCCATCACATCCTCGCCCTCGACCTCGATTCGACCCGACGTCGGTTCGAGGAGGCGGTTGATGTGGCGCACGAGAGTGGACTTGCCTGAGCCAGACAATCCCATCACGCAGAAGATTTCGCCGCGCGCGACCTCTATGCTCGCATCGGCGACGCCGACGATGCAGTTGAAGCGAGATTGGACCTCGGCTTTGTCGAGCTGCCCCTTTTCAATTGCCTCAAGAGCCTCTTCCGAGCGTTCGCCAAAAATCTTCCAGACATTCGACAAGACGATCGCAGGGTCGGTCGTGCCCCCCGGCATTGACATGGGCGCTCCTTTGTTTGGTGTGGCGCCATCCTCATGATCGAAGCCCGGATGTCAACGTGAGCGCGTGCCGGAACACGAAGGCAGCCACAAGATGGTCGCTGCCCTTATTGGGAAAGCACGTCGCTCGCAATCCTGAATGGGCTCGCCACGGTGTTGCCGACGGCGTCGAAAACGAAGGCGCCGGCTTCGCCGAGCTGGCCGAAACCTCGCCGCCCGGTCGAACCCAGCCGGGCCGCAAGTGTCACAAATTGGTCGTGTCCGAGAAAGTCCGTTTTCGGGAGCTGCGAGATATCGATGATCCGCAGATCGTACTGCACCGCCAGCTGCTGGATCTCGGGGTCATCGACGTCCACGCCGCCGAGCCGCGGCCGTCCGCCGCCAACCCGCCTGGAAATCGCGAGTGCCCGGTCATGCTTCGAGACGAGGATCGTCATCGGGGGATGCTTGCGGCCGATGACCGCGATCTGGGTTCTGAAAACGTCGATATCGATATCCGGAGACGCAAGGATCACCTCCTCGATCCCGGAGATCACGTCACCATGCCCAGAAAGGCGCAATTGCCTCAGCACCTCCATCACGAGCCAGCCGCCCATGCTGTGACCGAAGAGGGTGATATCTCCTACCTTCCGATCTCTAGCGAGATGCGTCAAAACACCGGCCAGATAATCGCGCGAATAGGTCACAGCGTCCTTGTCTGCGACATATCCGGTCACAGCAGCTTCCGACGGCCAGGCAAACAGGACCGGGACGTCATTGGGATCGGAATCGACCGTGATCTGAGCCAGACGAAACAACGATTCGGCAAAGCTCGTGTTGTAGCCGTGGACGAAAACGCCGACATCGTCTCGCCCGGGCGACAGCTCGCCTTTTCCATTCCGCGCTGTGATTTGCTGATAGAACTCGGCCTCTGTGAGCCGTTCTTCCTTGACGGTTGCAAAGCTCCGCTTGGGATCCGCCTTGCCGTCCGGCCACTCGATTTCCGTCGGCTTATGCCCGGGCGGAACCGAGACCGTGTAACGGGCGAAATTGAGTTGAGCAGCCGGCTCGGAAGTGTAGAGCACGCTCTGCGGTCCCTTCCGCTCTCGCGTCGTGGCCGCATAGATGGTGACGAGCTGTGCGCCCGGCACGGTCGTCTGAACGGGTGTCAGAGCCGCTTCGTCGGGCAGCCCGGCGCAGGCCCCCAATAAGGAGACGACGCAGAAGACCAGAAATGCCGATAATGCTCCGGGTGTGAGCAGGACGCTACGTCCCGTCTCGTCCCCCCTGCCCCGATGCCGCATGCTCTCTTCCGAAATAAATGGAACGCGCCAGGTGCTTTTAGCGTCTAGTCCCAGCCTCCGCTATGACCTGAAGGCAACACTCTGGCGATGCGACCTTGCGCCAGTCTTATCCCGAATAGCACGATTTTATTGAGATGCGGACAGACCCCGGCTTCCTTTCAGGAATAGCTGCACCGACCGGTGCACGTCCGTGCGCATCTCGTCGGTCACCTCGGCCGGCTGAAGCCCGAGCGTCGCGCGGCGGAAATACGGCTCCACCATCATCCCGAAGAACCGAGTCGCCAGCCATTCGCAATCTTCGAACGGCTCATTGTAGCGAACGCTCGCCTGCTGCAGGACATCGGCTACGAAAAGACGAAACTGCGTCCAGGCCTGCTCGTTGACCGTGCGTGCCAGCTCTGGAAAGTTCTCGCCTTCGCAGGCCATCAGGCGATGAAGACGGATGACCTCCGGCGTCATCGCACCTTCCAGGAGCCGCTCCCCAGCGCTGATCAGCGTTTCTTCGAGCCCGTCATCGCGCCGGATCGTCAACTGCATTTCCGTCAGCCGCTCACGGAGGAATTTCAGGATCACGGCCTCAAACAATGCGTCCTTGGAGGCGAAACGAGCATAAAGCGTCCGTTTGGAACTGCCCGCGCGTGCAGCGACAGCATCCATATTGGTTTCGGCGAAGCCACGCTCGAGGAAGAGCTCGGTTGCGACCGCCACAATCCGCTCGGTGACGAGGCCGCTCGTGCCCTTGCGCGGCCGACCTCGGCGGGCCACAGCGCCTGCCTCCGCAAGTGCGCTCTCGCCACAGCCATCGACGACGCAGCAACTGCGCCTGCCATCCTCGGACTGATCTTGCTTCGGCGTCATGATCGGTTCTGCATGTTGTTTCAACTGGCCTTGGCGACAGTGGTTGCTGCCGGTTGCCGCGTCGTCGCCGGTTCCCATCCAAGCCCCAAGCTCTTCTCTAACGCAATGAACGCATTCGTTAGTTCCGTCTCGGCCTGAGCGAGGTTCTGTTCCGTCTGCAAGCGCTGGCGCTCGATATCGAGCGTATCGATCAGGCTGAGCGCGCCCGCTTCGTTCATATCTCGGGTGAGAGCCGCCGCCCGTGCCGCCGACGCGCTCGCCCGCGCCAGATGGGCAACGCTCTCCTTCCGCTTGCGGAATTGTGTGAGCGAGGATTCCGCATCCTGGAGAGCTGCAAGCACACTTTGCCGGTATTCGGCGAGCGCCGCCTCTGTCGCAGCTTCGGATTGTTGGACCTTGGCGTCGATGCGTCCGAAACTCAGAAGGTTCCACTGCAGCGTGGGGCCCCCGAGGAGACTGAGCGAGGCGGTGTCAGCGAGATCACCAGGCTGAGTTCCCCCTGCGACGGCAAGTCCGGCGAGTTTGATCCGCGGGAAATACTGCGCCACGGCCTCGCCGATTGCAGCATTGGCTGAGGCGAGCTGTCGCTCCGCCTGCCGAACATCGGGCCTTCTTCGGAGCATCGATTCCGGATCGCCGACGGGCACGGACTTCGGCGGGGACGGAATCGGCCTGGGCTTCGACAGCCTTGCATCGAGCGCACCCGGCTCCAGTCCACACAGGACCGCAAGCTGGCCGAGCGCCTCCTCCACCTGCGCTTCAAGCAAGGGAATATCGGCCTGCGTGCTGGTGAGCTGCGTTTCGAGACGCGCCAGATCGAGCTTGGCAGACGTTCCCTGTTCCACCTGCTGCCTCGTCAGGTCGAACGTCTTTTGCTGCAACGAGACCGAATGGCGCACGATGCCGAGCTGTCTCTGCGCGGCGCGAAGACCGACATAGGCGCGTGCCACCTCCGCCGACAGCTGAACATAAGCGTCCGCCAGCGCAGCTTCCGCCGCCTGGGCTCTGGCCGTGGAGCGCTCGACGGCGCGTCTCCTGCCGCCGAAAATGTCGATCTCCCAGGACGCATCGAAAGCCGCGTTGTAGAGCCCCGTGCTCACATGTTCGGGAATAGTGGGCGCTGCGGCAGCGGCCTCCGGGCCGAGCGTGGCCGCTGCTGCAGCGAGTTTGTTGTTGAGACCGTCGGTGTCGCCGAGCCCCGCTCGAACCCCGCTTGCTGCTCCAAGACCAGCGGCTGTGGGCATCAGATCGGCGCGCGCACCGGCCACGCCGGCTCGTTCCTGCTTCAGCCGCGCGATCGCAAGGTCCACATTCGGGCTCTTCGACAAAGCGAGCACGATCAGCGCGTCGAGCTGTTTGTCCGACAAACTCTCCCACCAGGCGGCCGCAGGATAATAGGCCGGCGTCGTTCGGTCCGCATGCCGGAAGGAACCAGCCAGACGCGCAAGCGGGGCCGCATCCGGCGGCCCCTGATAATCCGGGCCGACCATGCAGCCGGACAAGGCCAGCGTGCAGGCCAAAGGTGCGAACAGGCGCCAATTCGACATGACGGCCCCTTAGTGCATCGCCACGCCCTGCCCGCGCGGCAAAGGCCGCAGGAGCAGGACGAGCGGGATGGAAACGAGAAGGATGATCCCGAAGACGAAAAACAGGTCGTTGTAGATCATCACGACGGCCTGCTGACGGATCGTCCCGAAGAGCATCTTCAAGGCCTGCAGCCGCTGATAGGCGTCATTGCCGCCAAGCTCCTGCAGGCGCTCTTGGACCTGAACCGAATTGGCGTTGACGGTCTCGCTGATCCGCTCGACGTGGAACGTAACGCGTCGGTCCTGAAGCGTGGAGATGAGAGCAAGCCCGAAAGAGCCGCCCAGGTTTCGTGCCGCATTGAAGAGCCCGGAGGCGTCGTCTGCCTTTTCGCGCACCACTGAACTCGTCGCCGCTTGATTGAGAAAGAGCAGCGCAAATCCCTGACCGACGCCGCGAAGCAGCTGCGAAAAGTAGAAATCGCCGCCGTCGGACTGGGCCGTCATCGCGGTGTCGGCGAAACAGCTCAACGCATAGATGAAAAGCCCGATCGCGATCGCCAGACGGAGATCGAGCGTACGCACAAGGAAAGGAAAGAACGGCATGATCATCAGGGTCGGAATGCCGCTGATGAGCACGATGAGACCGGCCTGATAGGCGTTATAGTCCGGGATCTGGGCCAAAAACTGCGGGATGAGATAGAGGATGCCATAAAGTGCGGCACCCGTGACGAGGCTCATCAGAAAGACACTGCCGAAGCTCCGCTCAAACAGGATCGACAGGTCGATGACGGGCTCGGCCGCCCTTCTCTGCCCGATGATGAGCAGGACGAGCCCGACGAACGAAGCGAAGCTGAGGCCCACGATCAGCTCCGACTGGAACCAGAGCTCGCGCTGCCCCTCCTCCAAAACCGTGGTCAGACACCCAAGAAAGAGCGCCAGCCCGAGAATACCGAACCAGTCGGCCTTGAAGAACGCCCGAAGATGCGCCTTCGCCGGCGGCATGCCGACGACAAGCAGAAGGACGAGCCCGAGCCCCACCGGCAGGTTGAGGAAAAAGGCATAGTGCCAACTGACATGCTCCGTCAGATAGCCGCCGATGAGCGGTCCGAGGATCGGCCCGAGCACGATCGTCAGACCAAAGAGTGCAATCCCGATCGGTTGCTTGTCCGGCGGCAGCCGCGTCGAGACGATGGTGAGCGCCGTCGGTATCATCGCACCGCCGGTAAATCCCTGCCCCACACGGCCGATGATCATCATCGTCAGCGACGAAGAGAGACCACAAAGAACCGAGAAAACGACGAAAAAGATCGTCATGAGCAGGAGAAACGTGCGCAGCGTCAGGACTCGCACGAACCAGCCCGTCAGCGGGATCATGACGATCTCGGCGACGAGATAGGCGGTGGAAATCCAGGTGCCTTCGGTGCCGCTCGCACCGATCTCACCCTGGATCACCGGCAAAGCCGCGTTGACGATGGAAATATCGAGCGTCGCCATCAACGCGCCAATCGTGCCGGCAGCAACTGCCAGCCAGGCCGCAGCATCGGCGCGCGGCTCGCTTGAGGCGGATGCGCCGTCGTCCGCTGTGGCCTCGGCCGAGCTCACTGTGCCGCCTCTTCCGAGCGCCGCCCCTCTTCCTGCATTTCTTCGTATTCGTCGCGAGCGCCGCGCGTGTCGACTTCGACCGTGACCGAGAGGCCGGGAACGAGAACCTTGCTCGCGGCGGGTCCTGGATCGACCGCGATGCGAACCGGCACACGCTGCACGATCTTGGTGAAATTGCCGGTGGCGTTTTCCGGTGGGATCAGAGCGAATTGCGCACCGGTTGCGGGCGAAAAGCTCTCCACATGCCCGTGCAGCTCTTCGGCGGTCAGTGCATCGACCGTGATCGTTGCTGGCTGGCCGACACGCATCAGCTCGATCTGTGTCTCTTTGAAATTCGCTTCCAGATAAAGCTGATCGACTGGCACGATCGTCATCAGCCGCGTTCCGGGCTGGACGAGCTGCCCGACATTCACCGTCTTGTCGCCGACCCGCCCCGAGATCGGGCTCTTGATCAGCGTATTCGCCAGCTGATTGTTGGCATCCTTCAGCTGAGCCTGAGCCTGGTGGACGGCGGCACGCGCCTGGAGGATTTGAGCGTCGGCCGTATTGGTCGCTTCATGCGCAGAGGCGAGAGAGGCGGAAGCGACCTTCACCTGCGCTTCGGCCTGGTCGCGCTGGTTGATCAACTGCGACAACCGCTCTTCCGGCTGCGCCCCAGTCTTCACGAGAGGTGCGTAGCGCTCCACCTGGCTTTGCGCAAAAGCCTCGTTCACCTTCGCCTGAGCGAGCTGGGCTTCCGCCTGCTGGACAGCCACCCTGGATCGTCCCGCCTCGGCTTTCGCCTTCGCAAGATCCGCCCGAGCCGCCTGCAGGCCGGCGCTCGCACGTGCCACGCCGGCAAGATAATCCTCGTCATTGATCTTCACGAGCACATCGCCAGCCTCGACGCTGGCATTGGCCTTGACCATGACGTCCTCGACATAGCCGCCGACCTTCGGCGCAATCGTGACCTGATCGGCCTGCAAATAGGCGTCGTTCGTGCTCTCGATGAAGCGGCCGACCGTCCAATAGTGCCACAGCCACCAGCCGCCGCCGACAAGCAACGCAATGCCAGCGACCACAAGGAAAACCCGCGCCCAGGGCTTCTTCAGGGGCGATCGTCCGGCATCTTCCTCCGAAGAAGCGTGCGCCCCCTCCGTATGCCCTTTCTCCTCGCCGTCTTGAGGGTCCGCTAGAGACCGTTGGCCGTCGTCAGCGTTGGACGCTTGCTCGCTCATCAACACACCGAAAAAGAAAGGTACCTTCCGGTGCATTTATCTGTGCGTGTGGTGGGAGACAAGCCCGCTCTCCGCCCCTTATCCGAAAGATCAAGTCGCGAAGAGCGACGAGACCGCGTCCGCGTGTGAAGAGACCCGGCGGCCGGGGCGATGCGCAGGGGTCAACGGAGCTCGCGCGGAGGCTTGAACGGCAGGATTCGCAACGCCACATAAAGAGCGTGATGACGTGGCCGACACTGGTCACCCAGTTGTCCGGCGTCGGCCTTTTTTATCAGGAGGTGACGTCATGGATTTCAGATCGATGATTCCATTTGGTCGCCAGACCGCGCTGACCCGCGGGCCTGAGACCGATCCTTTCCTCGCAATGCGGCGCGAAATGGACCGCCTCTTCGACGACTTCACGCGCGATTGGAGTGCTCCGGCCAATCCGGCCGCGGGCGGCTTTCTGTCGCCAAAGGTGGATGTTGCCGAAACCGAGACGGGCCTTGAGCTTACCGCCGAACTTCCAGGTATCGACGAGAAGGATATCGAACTCGACCTTACCGACGGCGTGCTGACGCTGAAGGCGGAAAACAAGGTCGAGCGAGAGGAAAAAGACGAGAAGAAACAGTATCATCTCGTCGAGCGCTCCTACGGCACATTCATGCGCCGTTTCGCTCTTCCGTTTGAGCCGAAAGCCGACGAAGTGACGGCGAGCTTCGACAAGGGCGTTCTCAAGGTGACGGTCCCTCGCGCCAAGGAGCTGGAGGCCAAGGGACGCAAGATCACGGTCAACGGCCACTGACAAAGGTGCGCGGCGGCAGATGAACAATCGCTGCCGGCAAACATCCGCGGAGGCGCTTCGGCGCCTCCTTTTTTGTGATCGGCTCAGCCGGATCCCTAACCCGGGCTCATGCCGCGCTGACGTTCGGAGCGCCGACGCAGCAATTCCATCGACGAGAGAAGCAGGATAGAGATCGCGACCAGGATCGTCGCGAGCGCCAGGATCGTTGGCGAAATCTCTTCTCTGAGCCCCGAAAACATTCGCACCGTCATCGTCACCTGCTCCGGCCCGGCGAGGAACAGGACCACGACGACCTCGTCCAGTGAGGTGATGAAGGCGAAGAGCGCGCCGGCGACGACGCCCGGGAGAAGCAGCGGCAGAATGACCTTGAAGAAGGTGGTGACCTGGTTGGCGCCAAGGCTCTGCGCCGCTCGGATGAGCTGCTGATCGAAGCCCGAGAGAGACGCGGTCACCGTGATCACGACGAAGGGGGTGCCCAGGACCACATGCGCCATGATGATCGAGAAATACGAATTGGCAAGATCGAGCCGGGCATAGAAAGAAAACAGCGCCGCTGCCGTGATGATCAGCGGCACGATCATCGGAGAAATCAAAACGGCCGTGATGAAGCCCTTGGCCGGCATATTGGGGCGCGAAAGGCCGAGCGCGGCAAGCGTGCCGAGCGTTGTCGAGATGATCGTCGCCGATATTGCGATGAAGAAGGAATTGCCGATGGCGCGCATCCACTCACGGCTGGAGAGGAGCTCCTCGTACCAGCGCAGCGAATAGCCGTCCGGATCGAAGGAGAGCATCTCCTTGGTGAAAGTGAAATAAGGCTGCGCGTTGAACGACAGTGGCACGATCACCAGGATCGGCACGATCAGAAAGATGAAGATCGCCGCACAGATGACGCGGTAGCTGTAGTACCAGGTGCGCTCAAGCGGTCCGGCATAGGTAGGAAGGGGCATGGCTTACCTCACCCGAACTTCAGCCGGTCGACACCGACAAGCTTGTTGAAGAGCCAGTAGAAGAAGAGAACCAGCACGAGGAGGATCGTCGCGAGCGCCGAAGCCAGTTTCAGCTGCGCGCTCGTTCCCTGCATGTTGGAGGCGATCAAATTCGAAATGAAGATACCGCTTTCGCCGCCGACGAGCGCCGGGGTGATGTAGTAGCCGATCGCCAGGATGAAGACGAGGAGAACACCCGCCGCAAGCCCGGGAATGGTGAGCGGCATGTAGACCTTCACGAAGGCTGTAAACTGATTGGCGCCAAGCGAGCGCGCCGCCCGCATGTAGGACGGCGGGATCGTCTTCATCACCGAATAGAGCGGTAAGATCATGAACGGCAGCAGGATGTGCGTCATCGCGATGATCGTACCCAGCTGGTTGTAGATCATGCGGATACGACCGTTGTCATTGATGATTCCGGCCCATACGAGCAGGTCGTTGACCACCCCCTCCTGCTGCAGGAGCACCATCCAGGCCGAAGTCCGTACGAGAAGCGATGTCCAGAAAGGCAACAGCACCAGGATCATCAAGAGGTTCGATGTTCTGAGCGGCAGCGTCGCCAGGAGATGCGCGACGGGATAGCCGAGAAGCAGGCAGGCGCCGGTGATGACGATACTCATCCAGGCGGTGCGGATGAAGAGCAGACGGTAGACCTGATAGATCTCAGGCCGCTCCACGATGTCGCCGCGCGGCGTGTATTCGAAATCGAGCGCCAGAAGATAATAGGCCGGCGTGATGAGGCGCGTCTCACGCTTGAGGAGGCGCCAGAGTTCGAGATCGGACCAGTCCTCGTCTTCCTCCAGGAAGGCCTCGCGGTAGGGTGGCTGCATCTCATCGACGTGACGCGCCGTCCCCATTACCAGGCTGCGAGCACCCGGAATTTCGCGATTGATTCGCCCTGCGGCGCGTCCGATCGTGCGGTTTTCGAGACCAACTTCCATATCGGCGGCCATGGCCGCGAAAACCTTTTCGGGCGGCAGCTCTTCCCCGTCCCAGTCACCGATTGCCGCGGAGGTTTCGGGCAGATAATTGGCCACTTCGGGGTTGTAGACTGAGCGCACGATCATCCCGACGATCGGGATCGTGAAGGTGATGAAGAGGAAGGCAAGGAGTGGAACGACGAGATAGAAGGCTCGCCGCTTGGCCCGTCTTTGCGACTTTCGCAACGAAACTTTGAGCGGCGTCCCGTCGACAGTCGTCAACGCTCCGCTTTCGTCTCGCTCCGGCACGTAGCCGTCTGCCGCTATATCCGCCATATCCTGCGCTCCACGTTCATGCCCGGCGCGGGAGAACCGCGCCGGACGTGTTTTCCGACCAGGTTCGCTTACTGAGCGAGCCAGGCGTTGAAGCGCTCTTCGAGCTGGTCGCCGTAATCGGCCCAGAAGGAGGTGTCGAACTGCACCGCCGTCTCGAAGTTTTCGGGCGTCGTCGGCATATGCGGCTTCATGTCGATGTCGGTGCCCTCCATCTTCCCGACGAGAGGCACAGACGACTTCCGCGCCGGCGCGTAGGCGATGTATTTCGCCTGGTCCGCAAGCCGCTGCGTATCGGTGGCGAAATAGAGATAGTCCTTTATCAGCTTCAGATCGTCTTCGCTCTGATCCACGGGAACGACCCAGCCGTCGACCTCGAACATCTGGTGGTCCCACATGATCTTGAAGGGCTGGTCCTCGTTCACCTGCGCATTGAAGATACGGCCGTTATAGGCAGTGGCGATGACAGCTTCCTGGTCGGCAAGCATCTGCGGCGGCTGCGCGCCTTCCGACCACCAGATCACGTTATCCTTGATCTCGTCGAGCTTGGCGAAGGCGCGGTCCTGCCCTTCGCGCGTTGCGAGCACCTCGTAAACCTCGTCCGCAGGCACACCGTCGGCGATGAGAGCCCATTCAAGGTTTTTCTGAGGAATTTTCTGTAAGGACCTAGTTCCCGGGAATTTTTCGAGATCCCAGACATCTGCCACCGTCTTGGGGCCGCCATCCGGAAACGCTTCCTCGTTATACGCGAACATGGTCGCGTAAAGGATCTGCGGAATGAAGCAATCGCCGAGCGTGCCGTCGATGAAATCCTCTGTGGGTTTGGCTCCATCCGGGCCCGGAGCGAGCCACTCGTCGTGCGGGATCTCCATGATGAGACCCTCGTCGCAGGCGCGCTGCGCATCCGCCTGCAGCATATCGACGACGTCCCAGGTGACGTTCCCGGCCTCGACCTGCGAGCGGATGCCCGCAAGCGCATTTGCCGATTTATCCTCACGCAGGATCTGCGTGCCGGTCTTCTCGCTGTAGGGTTCGTGATAGGCCTTTTCCTGCGACATCGTATAGGCGCCGCCCCAGGATACGATCGTCAGGCTGTCACCTTCTGCGGCCAAGGCCATGCTCGGCACAATCGCCACTGCGGCCATAAGGGATAGGGTTCGCTTCATTCGGACTGACCTCCGTTGCTGTTGGTCCCCGTTTGGGAGCTTTTGCCGGCATTATTCATGTCCTGCCGGTCGGGAAATGGGCGCCAGATATGGGCGCTTTGTCAGGCGTCGAGTGCCCGACAATCTTCAATCGTCCAGCCGAGACGCGCGGCCTGGCCGCGCTGAAGGCTCGGATGCCCGGCCGCATTCGGGATCTTGACGATGAAATCATCATGGCCTGCCACGGCAAGCCGGGTGCGGATGTGATCACCGAGATAGATCACTTCCTGCACAGTGCCTTCCAGGACATTGGGAGTGGCCCCCTCGTCCGGATTGATGAGCACGCGCTCGGGCCGCAAAGACAGGGTCGTGCGGTCCCCGCCATTGAGATTGACCGGAAGTGCGCGCACGTCTTCGCCCGTATCGAGCTTCACCCGCACTTCCTGATCGCTGACGCGCTCCACGATACGCCCCGAAAAGCGATTGTTCTCGCCGATGAACTGGGCGACGAAGGCGTTGTCGGGCGCCTCGTAGAGAACTTCAGGCGTCGACAATTGCTGGATGATGCCGTCGTTGAACACCGCAACGCGGTCCGACATGGTCAGCGCTTCCGTCTGATCATGCGTCACATAGACGACCGTCACCCCGAGATTGTCGTGGATGTGCTTGATCTCGAACTGCATCTGCTCGCGCAGCTGCTTGTCGAGAGCGCCGAGCGGTTCGTCCATCAAGACGAGATCCGGCTCGAACACGAGCGCTCGCGCCACGGCCACACGCTGCTGCTGTCCGCCCGAAAGCTGCGCCGGCCGCCTGTCGCCGAATTGCGGCAGCTCGACCATCTCCAGCGCCCGCTTCACGCGTTCTTCCGTGTCGCTTTTCGAGACACCGCGCACCTTCAGCGGAAACGCCAGATTCTCCGACACGGTCATGTGCGGAAAGAGCGCGTAATTTTGGAACACCATCCCGATACTGCGCTTGTGCGGCGGCACGTTGTCGATGCGCTGATCGTGCAGATAGATCGCGCCGTGGGTGGTGGATTCGAAACCTGCCAGCATCATGAGGCAGGTGGTTTTCCCGGACCCGGACGGCCCAAGCATGGTCAGGAATTCGCCGCGCTCAATCTCGAGGTTCAGATTTTTGATGACGAGCGTTTCGCCATCATAGCTCTTCTGAACGTCCTCGAAGCGCACATAGGCGCGATCTTCGGCGCCTTCGGCGACGCCGTTCTCGTCCTGCATGAATGCCTTTCTGCCACACTGTCGACGGCTCCCGAGCGAAGCCTCGACGCTGCTGCTGTTCAACCCATTGTCTTTTTTGGACGGCTTAAGCCGTCTTTGATCCACCACCGAGCGTCTGCCGCTGGCGAAGGACTTCGTCTCTATTTCGTCACTTTTCCAAGAAATGGCGCCAAAAGCAAGCCGCAGCGCACAGAACCGCCGCGACTTTGGGATAATTGCCGTTCTCGACGAGCGCCATAAACGGCGCCAAACCCTTGAACTACTTGACGACTAGCTCGCGCGAAAAAGTGCAGAACTGCTCCACACCCGATTGGGTGATCCGGATGGGTTCGGAAATCTCGATACCCCAATCGTCGAGCCAGAGCCCCGGCATGAAGTGAATCGTCATATTGGGTTGAAGCACCGTTTCGTCGCCCGCCCGCAACGACAACGTCCGCTCGCCCCAGTCCGGCGGATAGTTCAGACCAAACGAGTAGCCACACCGGGATTCCTTGAAGATACCGTGGCGCGCAATGACCCCGCTCCACCAGGCATAGACATCATGCGCCGTTGCACCCGGTCGCGCGGCCTCAAGCGCCGCCTCGATACCTTCGTCGACGATTTTTGCCGCATCGAGCATCTTCTGCGGCGGCGTTCCGAGATAGACGGTTCGGCTCATCGGGGCATGGTAGCGATGCCGGACGCCAGCGATCTCGACCGTCGTTCCGGTCTGGGCGAGAAACGGCTCGTCCCGCCAGGTGATATGAGGGCAGGATGTGCTAACCCCGCTCGGCATCAACGGCATGATGGCGGGATAATCGCCGCCATATCCCCCCTCGCCCGGTATGCCACGGACCCCCGTCTCGAGAATGGCGGCCGCCACCTCGCTTTGCGGAACACCGACATCGATCAGGTCGACGGCCTTCTGCATGATACGCTCGGTGATGCGGGCCGCCTGCCGGATCAGCGCGATTTCGGCATCCGACTTCACGCATCGCAACCAGTTCACCAGAACGCCGGCATCGGCGAAGACCGCGTCGGGCAACTCCTGAACGAGCACGGCCTGAGCCCGTGCCGTGAAATAGTAGGAATCAGCCTCGACACCGATTCTGCCCGAGCCGAGCCCCCGTTCGGCGATCGTACTGGCCAGCACCTGCATCGGATGCCGCGTCAGCGACTGCACATATTCGTCGGCATAACCGATGACGTTTTCTACCGGGAGAATCGTCGTCAGATGCGCGCCGTTCACATCCTGATTGCGGCCCACCCACAAAGGCTGTTCGAGGGCCTGCGCGACGATCACAGCCTGATGCACATAAAACGACCAGCCATCATAGCCGGTCAGATAGTTCATGTTCGCCGGATCACAGACGATGAGAACGTCCAGGCCGGCCGCGTCCATCGCCCGTTTCGTGTTGACAAGCCTCTGGGTAAACTCGTCCTCGCTGAACGGAGTGTTGTTCTTGCCAAACTCCATACCGGCTCTCCCTCCGCGGCCCAAAATCTCCGCCGACGGCGGTCTTCCACCGCCGTGCAGTTTCCGGGCCAAGCCTCTGGCTTTATCCGCCCAGGCTGGGCGAATGCATCAACGCGGCCTCAAAGGCTTTCGGAGACGCGCTCGATGGCCCGTTTCGTTGCCGAGACGACCTGGTCGACCTCGTCGCGGGTGATCACGAGCGGAGGCGAGAAGCCAAGACATTCGCTGTGCGGCATCGCGCGGGCGATCACCCCCTCTTCCAGGAGCGCGGCCGACATTTTCATGCCGACTTTCAAGGACGGATCCGGCGCGGCCTTCGTATCCTTGTCACCGACGAATTCGACGGCCGCCATCAGGCCGACACCACGGACCTCGCCGACAAGCCGGTGATCGCCGACCGCCTCCTGCAGGGATTTGACAAGATAGCCGCCTGTGTCACGGGCATTTGCGGTGAGATCTTCGCGGTCGATGATATCGAGGTTGGCGTTCGCCGCGGCCGCACAGGTCGGGTGCGCGGAATAGGTCCAGCCATGACCGATGACGCCGAGATCGTCGGTCCCCTTTTCGAGCCCCTGCCAGACTTTTTCGCCGACGATGACGCCCGACAAAGGCAGATAGGCTGAGGTCACGCCTTTGGCGATGGTGATAAGATCCGGCTCGATGCCGTAGGTGTGCGAACCGAAATATTCGCCGGTGCGGCCAAATCCCGTGACGACCTCATCGGCAATCAGGAGAATGTCGTACTTTTTCAGAACCGCCTGAATTTCCTGCCAATATCCCTCAGGCGGCGGAATGATCCCGCCGGTTCCCATGACGGGCTCACCGATGAAGGCCGCGACCGTCTCCGGTCCCTCGGCAAGGATCAGTTCTTCGAGCTCCGCCGCCATGCGTTTGGAAAAGTCCGCCTCGCTTTCCCCTTCCCGGCCGTAGCGCCAGTAATGCGGGCACGACGTGTGCAGGATCGGCGAGCGTGGGAGATCGAATGCGTTGTGGAAGAGCGCAAGACCCGTCAGGCTTCCCGTCATGATGCCCGACCCGTGATAGCCGCGCTGCCTGGAGATGATCTTCTTCTTTTCCGGTCGCCCCATCACGTTGTTGTAGTACCAGACGAGCTTGATGTTGGTCTCGTTGGCATCCGATCCGGAAAGCCCCCAATAGATGCGCTGCATCCCGAGGCCGACTTTGTCGACGATCCGACTCGACAGCCGGATCACCTGCTCGTTCGAATGGCCCGCATAGGCATGGAAATAGGCAAGCTCCTTCGCCTGGGCGTAGATCGCATCTGCGATTTCCTGACGTCCGTAGCCGACGTTCACGCAATAAAGGCCCGCAAAGGCATCAAGGCTTTTGCGTCCGTCCCGATCGACGATGGTGCAGCCTTTGCCCCCGGTCACAATTCGCGACGGCGCCTCGCCGCGCGCAAATTGCGCAAGATGCGTCGAAGGGTGGAAGACATGCGCCCGGTCGAGTGTTTCCAGGTCATTGGCGGTGACGTGTTCGTCCATGACGGGGTCCTTTCGGTTGGCGGGAGGAGACGATTTAGGGGCCGGCCGGGCAAGGGCTGGCCGACGGGGTCGAAGTTGCCCACGGCAGAGGGAATGTCTTCCGACGGTCGAACACCGCCATGTCTGAAGGCGCGCGCGAGCCATTCCTTTTCCGAAACGGGCCGACAGGCGGCGCGACGCCTGGCACGAACCGTGTGAAGACGGACAAAGGAAGCCTAGGCGTTGAAATCCGAAGGGGCAAGCAGGTGCCGGCCCCGCATAGTCGGCCGGAGGTTTCCGAAAGCAATTCTCCCAATAGACGCGTTGAAGCTTGCGAGGATCTCCAATCCTATGCTTTCGACCAGAAAGCATGGAAGCTCGAACGAGACCGCGATGATTGACAGCCCCATCGTTCCGACCGTCGATTTTGAGCGCGAAGGCATCCAGCACGGTTATCTGAGACTGCCATGGAGCCGCGACGAAAGCGCATGGGGCAATCTCATGATCCCGGTCACGGTTGTGAGCAACGGCCCCGGCCCGACCGCCCTCGTCACCGGCGGCAGCCATGGCGACGAATATGAGGGACCCGTCGCACTCGCCGATTTTGCCCGGAAGATCACGCTCGATGACATCACCGGGCGCATCATCCTCGTTCCCTTCATGAACTACCCGGCGTTTCGTACAGGAACCCGCCTCTCGCCCATCGACACGTTCAATCTCAACCGCACCTTCCCAGGACGCGCGGACGGCAGTGTGACGGAGAAGATCGCCGATTACATTCAGCGCGTTCTGCTGCCCATGGCGGATCTGGTGCTCGACTTCCATTCCGGCGGAAAGACACTCGATTTCCTGCCTTTTGCGGCCTGTCACGTGCTCGAAAACAAGGCGCAGGAGGCGCGTTGCCGGGAAGCCCGAGATGCATTCTGCGCGCCCTATTCGATGACCATGTTGGAGATCGACGCCGTCGGCATGCTCGACACGGCCGCAGAGGCGCTCGGCAAAGTCTTCGTCACGACGGAAATCGGCGGGGGTGGAACCTCCACGGCGCGGACATTGGCGATCGCCCGGCGCGGCCTCGCAAACGTCCTCAAACATGCGGGCATTCTGGCAGGCCCGATCGACCACCAGCCATCCATATTTCTGGATATGCCCGGACCGGAGTGTTTTTCCTTCAGCCAGTCCGAAGGCTTCATCGAGCCCGCGATCGATCTTGGGGCGCATGTCAGAAAGGGGGATCTCCTCCTTTCAGTGCATCCGATCGAACGTTTGGGCGGAAAGCCTCAAGAGTATCGAGCCGGTCTCGACGGGATCCTCGCCGCTCGTCATTTTCCTGGGCTCGTCGGTCTTGGTGACTGTCTCGCGGTCGTCGCAACCACGGAGCCTGATAAGCCAGCCGAGGAATAGCTTGAGCCCGTCCAGCCCGGGCTATGATGCGGCGGATCGCCATAGGAGCCCGCAAGCCTTCGCCTGGTAAGGTCGAAGCCTTCTCACTCCAAATCCTGCCGGGCCCCGCGCCCGGCTTCTTTGTTGAGGGGGACAGAGCCACCCCGATATGGTGCGGCTCGCATTGCGATCGTGTCAGACGAACTTAGATCACGGGCGCAGTTTCAACTCCTCACGGAACGAGGACGGTCGCTCCCGTCGTCGCCCGGCCTTCAAGCGCACGATGGGCGTCTGCCACATCCTTCAACGCGAATTCCTGGTTGACTTCGATCTTCACGAACCCGCTCGCCACGACGTGAAACAGATCGTCCGCCATCGCCTGCAGGCTTTCGCGCTTGGCGATGTAGCTGAAAAGGGTGGGCCGACAGGCGTAAAGCGACCCCTTCTGGGCCAGCAATGCGAGGTTGAAATCCTTGATCGGCCCCGAGGATTGGCCGAAGGACACCCACATGCCCCGTGGCTTCAGGCAATCGAGCGACCCGGGATAGGTACTCTGACCGACGGAATCATAGACGACGTCGCACAGGCGGCCATCTGTGATGTCCTTGACGCGAGCGACGAAATCCTCCTCGCGATAATTGATCGTGTGCGTACAGCCGTGCGCTTTGGCGAGTTCGGCCTTGTCGGCCGATCCAACGGTCCCGATGACGGTCGCGCCGAGATGCTTCGCCCATTGACAGGCGATCAACCCAACCCCACCGGCAGCCGCGTGAAAGAGGATCGTCTGCCCGCGTTCGACCCGAAACGTCTGGCGCAGGAGATACTGGGCCGTCAGTCCCTTCAGCATCATCGCCGCGCCGGTCTTGAAGTCGATCTCGTCGGGAAGCCGCACCAGACTATCGGCAGAAATCAGTCGCTCCGCCGCATAGGCGCCGAGTCCGCCGACATAAGCGACCCTGTCGCCCGCCCGAAAACGCGAAACCCCGGCCCCGACGGAGACAACGGTACCAGCCCCTTCATTGCCAGGCGTGAGCGGCAAGCCGTTTGGCGCATTGTAGAGGCCGGTGCGGTAGTAGGTGTCGAGGTAGTTGAGCCCGATCGCCTCATGCCGGATCTTGACTTCGCCCTCCCCCGGCGCGCCGACCTCTTCGTCTTCGATCTGCAGCACCTCCGGCCCGCCATGCGCGTGAACCCGAACGACAATCGTCACTCTCCGCCTCCTGCAATCTTCTGCCGGCGGCGCCGCGCAAGGACGTTGAACACCTCGACCACCGCCGCAAATGCCATGGAAAAGTAGATATAACCGCGCGGGATGTGGAAACCCAAACCGTCGGCGATGAGGGCCACGCCGATCAGAAGCAGAAAGGCGAGCGCCAGCATTTTGGTGGTCGGATTGTGCTTGATGAACTCGGCGATCGGTCCCGACGCGGCATACATGACTGCAATCGCCACAATGACGGCGGCGATCATCACCTCGACATGTTCGGCCATCCCGATCGCCGTGATGATGGAATCGACGGAAAAAACCATATCGATGATCAGCACTTGGGCGATGATCCCGCCAAAGGACGCGGTCTTGGCCTCCGCAAGCGTCGCCGTCTCATGCTCGATCTCGGCATGGATCTCATGCGTCGCCTTGTAGATCAGGAAGAGCCCGCCACCGATCAAGATGAGATCGCGCCACGAGACGTCCTGCCCGAACGCGGTGAAGACCGGCGCCGTGAGCCCAATCAGCCACGACAGGACGAGCAGAAGCAGGATGCGGAAGACGAGTGCCAGAAGAAGCCCGATCTGGCGTGCCTTTTTGGCCTGCTCCTCCGGCAGCCGGCTGACGACGACCGAAATGAAGACGATGTTGTCGATGCCAAGCACGATCTCCATGACGCAAAGCGTCAGGAAACTCGCCCAGATCTGCGGATCCGACAGAAGCTCCATGGCCTCAGCTGGCCAAGGCTAAAAGCGTGCCAGAAGCTGCTGAACGCCAGCGACACCGAGAAGATAGAAGCTCGTGACGAGCAGCAGCATCTCGACCGTCGAATTCTGATCGAAACCGGTCGCGATCAAAATGCCGGCACAGATCATCCACAGCACCATCATCAACAGTGTGAGCCAGCGCCATTTGGTGACACGCACGGGATGCACGAAATTGACCGGAAGAAACGTGCCGACAGCGAGGAGCACCGTCACCATGAAGGTTACGAAAGGATGCGGCTGCAAAGCGAAGAGGACGAAGACGGCGAGATTCCAGGCGGCCGGGAACCCTCTGAACGAATTGTCCGGCTCCTTCATCCGCGTGTCGGCGAAATAGAGCGCGCCGGTGATCGCCACGATCATCGCGGCGAGAATGCCGAAAAAAGTTCCGAGTCCGCAGCCGCTCGCCAGGATGATGGCCGGCACGAAGACATAGGTCGTGTAATCGATGACGAAATCGAGCGCGCTGCCATCCCAGCGCGGCAGGCGCGAGCCCACCTGGTAGCGGCGCGCGATCGGCCCGTCGAGCGCATCGACGATGAGCGCGATCCCAAGCCACACGAATGCGGCGCGCCATTCTCCGCGCGCGGCCGCAAGCGTCGCAAGCAATGCCAGCGCCGCCCCGCTTGCCGTCAACAGATGGATGGCGAAGAGCGACGCGGCGGCGCGCAGATGCTCCAGTTGCTGCCCGAGCTGCAAATCTCTAGACCCCGTCAACATAGTGGCTCCTCATGCCGCGTTCGGCGCCAAAACACCAGCCCTCCGGCAAGGGCAAAAAGATCCACCGGTTGTCTGCCGGCGAGGCATTGGCCCGGTTGCGGCAAACGATGCAAGCTTTTTGCGTCACGGAGAGATTCTTTTCCTCGTTGTGGTCTTTGCTTGCGCTCCCGCAAGAGGCCATATGCCTGGAAACGCAACCCATAGGGCAATAAATGCTCGGCAGACAATCTGGTTCGAGCGAAGATATGGCAGGATTGAGGATGAAGCCACGCGACGATTTCGAAATCTGCATCGTCGGAGGCGGTGCCACCGGCTGGGCGGCGGCTCTCGCGGCGGCAGAAGCCGGACGCACCACTGCCATCATCGCTCCACCTGCAAACTTCCCCATCGGGCGCACCGCCGCGCTTTTTGCTGGCTCGATCGAGCTTCTGGAACAGTTCGGCGCCATGCCCGATCTCGTCTCGGCCGCCGCACCTTTGCAGGCTATGCGGCTCATCGACGACACCGGGCGGCTCATTCGTGCGCCCGAGGTGACGTTCTACGCCGGCGAGATCGGTTTGAACGCCTTTGGCTACAACATTCCCAATCGCCGCCTCGTCGAAGCGCTCTCCGAGCGCGCACGCAACAGCCGCTACATCACCATTTTCGAGGATACGGCCAGCGAACTGAGCTTCCAGACCGACTGCGTTCACATCACCACCGGTCGCGGCGCCTCCTTGAAGAGCGACCTCGTTGTCGGTGCCGACGGCTCCCGCTCTCTCGTTCGAGCCAAAACCGGCATAGCGGTCAGACGGTGGCGCTATGCCCAATCGGCTCTGGTCACGACCTTATCCGTCACTCACCCCCACCATTCCGTCTCAACGGAGTTCCACACGGATCGAGGTCCGTTCACGCTCGTCCCGATGCAGGGCAACAATGTCAGCCTGGTCTGGGTCGAACGCCCGCGAGAAGCTGCCCTTCTTTGCGAGATTCCCGAGGAAGAATTCGCGCGGCGCGCAGAACGCTCCGCCCACTCGCTCCTGGGGGCCATGCAGGTCACCTCGCCGCGCGTCAGCTATCCTCTTTCGGCTGGTCTCGCCGACCGCTTCGCCTCGGGGCGTGCACTTCTGATCGGCGAGGCCGCGCATATTTTTCCCCCGATCGGAGCTCAGGGCCTCAATCTCGGCTTGCGCGACGTCGAAGCCCTCAAAACGGTCCTGTCGCTCAATCGCAACCGGCTCGACGAAGGCACCGCCACAGAATTTCATCGCCTTCGCCAGGCCGATGTTCGCAGCCGTACGCTTGCGGTCGATCTTCTGAACCGATCGCTGCTGACCGGGCTTCTGCCGGTCCAGGCGTTGCGCGCGGTCGCGCTCTCGGCAGCCGGCGGCTTTGCACCCTTCCGACGGTTTCTGATGCAGCAGGGTCTGGCGAAGACGTTCCGGGGTCTCTGAGGCCTAGGATCCGAACGGATCAAGCGGCAGAAGGCCCGTGGTGACGAGATAAAGAACGAGACTGAGAGTGATCACGGAGGCCGCGGTTCCGAGCAGGATCCCCGACGAGCCTTCCAGCACATAGGTGCGATACTGCGCCGCGATGACGTAGATCGTGGCGGCAGGCGGCAGTGCCGCCATCAAAACCCCGGTCTGGATCCAGACCGGGTCGAACCCTCCGATCCAGGTGAGGAGAAGATAAGCGATCAGCGGGTGCACGAGGAGCTTGATCGCGATCAGAAACGGCAGTTCGCCCGGCACCCGCCGCAGCGGCCGCAGGCCAACCGTCACGCCGAGAGCGAAGAGCGCGCAGGGCGCGGCAGATCCCCCGAGGAGCGACAGAAATCGCTCGAGCGGCGCGGGAAGTCCAACATCGACGAAGGCGGCCAAAACGCCGGCAAGCGTCGCAAGGATAAAGGGATGCAGGAGCACTTTGCGGGGAATCGACTTCAAGATTGAGCCGATCGGCTGATGACTGGCCCCGCTCATCGCCATCATGAGGGGCGCCAGCGTGAAGACGAGGGTCACGTCGAAGCTGAAGATCAGCGCGGCCGGTGCGGCCGCCTGTGGCCCAAGCGCGACGATCGCCAGCGGCGCGCCCATATAGCCGACATTGCCGTAGCCCCCGACGAGCCCCTGAACGGTCGCCTCCGGAATGCGACCGTCGTTCTTGAGCACCGCAAAGGCAAAGGCGAAAGCAAACGCAGTATAGGTCGCAAAAGTGGTCGCGAATATGAAGCTGCCGTTCGTCAGCTCTTCGATCGGCGTCTTCGAGAGCACCTCGAAGAAGAGCGCGGGGAGCGCGAAATAGATCACGTAGATGTTGAGCCAGGCGAGCGCCTTCTCGTCCTCATGCCAGATGCGGCCGGCGACGAAACCGAGAAGGATCAGACCAAAGAACGGCAGGGCAAGGCCCACGACATCACTCATCCTGAACCGGCGCTTTCCTTCTTCATGGGTGACAGACGACGGGTCGGCTCGTGTTGCATCCGCGTGCGAGCTTCGCTAAGCGGTCCGCCGACCCTGCGGGCTAGATGGTTGGACCCATCTCGTCAATTGACGCAGGCTTCCGCGGGCAAGCCATGACCTCCGGCCGATCATTGTCACCGACACGTCGCGCACGCTACTTCGCCGAGTACGCTCTCATGCGTCTCGTCGCGGTACTCCTGCGATCGTTACCAATCGATGTCGCGTCGAACATGATGGGCCGCGCCTGGAGTTTGGTCGGACCTCGAACGCATCGGCATCCGCGGGTGATGCAAAATCTGGCGATCGCCTTTCCCGAAAAGAGCGAATCGGAGCGCGAGGAGATCGCACGCCAGCAATGGGACAATTTGGGACGGACATTCGCCGAGAGCTTTCTCATCGACCTCATCTTGGCGAGCGACCGCGTGACGATCGACATCGACCCGAAGCTGCGTCAGAGCTTTGTCGACCGCGGTGCGGGCCTGCTGGTCGTCGGCCTCCATTCGGCCAATTGGGAGATCGCCTCGATCGCCATTCCCAAAGAGCTCAATGGGATCGGCCTCTACCAGAGGCTCAAGAACCCCTACTCGGACGCCTACGTCACGAGCTTGCGGTCAAACGTGTTTCCGGGTGGTCTCATCGCGAAAGCCAAGTCCACACCGAAGCGCGTGATGGCCCATGTGCGTGCGGGTGGTGCCGTCGCACTGCTCGGCGATCAGCGTGAAGCGAAAGGCATCAAGGTCGTGGTCTTCGGCAAGGAGACGACCGCCAATCCCTTTCCTGCGATGGTGGCACGTCGTTTGCATAATCCTGTGGTTGCTGGCCGCGTCCTTCGAGGCGAAGGTGCACGCTTCATCGTTCAGGCGAAGGTGCTCGAATGCCCCCAAACTGGAAACCAGATGGAGGACGTGGCCGTATTTACTCAGACGATCCAGACACAATTCGAAGCCTGGATCCGAGAGAGGCCGGGAGAGTGGATGTGGGTTCACGACCGCTGGAAATCAGCCCGAGCGCGCAGTTGAGGAGCCCGCAGCCGCGCCTTGACTTTCCCTCACGATGCCCGATCTTCGAGTTGTTAGGTTGAACTTATGGACAACATGCGATCAGCCAAATTCAATATCGGTGACGTCGTCAAGCATCGCTTCCTGCCGTTCCGCGGGGTGATTTTCGACGTCGATCCCGTCTTCGACAACACGGACGAATGGTACGATGCCATTCCGGCCGAGATCCGGCCGTCGAAGGACCAGCCATTCTATCATTTGCTGGCCGAGAATGCGGAGACCGAGTACGTGGCCTACGTCTCCGAACAGAACCTCGTCCCGGATGATTCGGGCGAACCCGTCCGTCATCCGCAGGTGACCGAGCTGTTCACCTCGTTTGAGAACGGACAATACCAAATGCGTGAGGCCATCAACTAGGGCTTCGCGGTCTCGTTCGCCCGATTAGAGAGGCGGCAGACCGGGTATGTCGATGCCGAAAATGTCGAGCAAGAGCACCAGATTGAGTGCCAGAACGACAACCGTTCCCGTCACGGCGATGACGCTGATCAAGCGCCGCGCAACGAACTGCCCCATGATCTCGCGGCTGGCGCTGAAGTAGACGAGTGCGATCATCGGCACAGGCAGTGCGATCGACAGAATCACCTGGCTGATGACGAGCGCCTTCGTGGCGTTGATGCCGAGCGCGACGACGACAAAGGCCGGCAGCATGGTGACGAGGCGCCGGACCCAGATCGGAATACTGAAGCCGACGAATCCTTGCATGATCATCTGTCCGGCCATCGTTCCGACGACGGAGCTCGATACGCCGGACGCGATCAGGGAGATCAGGAACACTTCGGCCGCCGCCACGCCGAGAAGCGGCGTCAGCGTGTGATAGGCGGTCTCGATCTCCGCAACCTCGCTGTGACCGGCATGGAAGGCGCTCGAGGCCATGACCACCATGGCCATGTTCACAAGCCCCGCCACCGCCAGGGCCAGCACCACTTCGCGATTGGAGAATCGAACGAGCGTGCGCCGCTCCTGATCGTTGGTCGCCGGGGCACGGTTCTGCGTCAGACCCGAATGCAGATAGACAGCATGCGGCATGACGGTCGCGCCGATGATGCCGACAGAAATCAGCAGCGCCTCGCCATCCGGCATCTCCGGCACAAAGACATGCAGACCGGCCGCCGCCCAATCGACGGGCGCAATGAACATCTCGATCAGGTAGCAAAGCCCGATAAGGCCGACGAGCGAGCCGATGATGAGTTCCATCGGCCGGAACCCTCCCCGCTCGAAAAGCAAGATCGCGAGCGTAACGACGGCCGTAATCGCCATGCCGACGAGGAGTGGCATGTCGAAGAGGAGCGCGAGCCCGATCGCTCCGCCGAGGAACTCGGCAAGGTCGGTCGCCATCGCGGCAATCTCGCTCACCACCCACATCACGAGAACGACTGGCAGCGGGAATCTGTCTCGACAGAGTTCCGCAAGATTGCGCCCCGTGACGATGCCGAGCCGCGCAGACAGGGCCTGAAACAGCATGGCGATCAGGTTCGCCATCAAGACGACCCACAGAAGCGTATAGCCGTACTTCGCGCCCGCCTGGATGTTCGTGGCGAAATTGCCCGGGTCCATATAGGCGATCGAGGCGATCACTGCCGGGCCGGCAAAGACCATTCCGGAGAAAGGCCCGCGGCGCCTGCCGGCAAGCGTCTCGCGGATCGCCACCGTTGTGCGGTCGGATAAGGAAGAAGAGCGAGGGGACGCGGTCACGCGGGAGCTTCTTTTGCTGTAAGGCGAGAAATGTAGCCCCGGCTAAATCATTGTCAACTGCACGCCACCGCACGATTTTCGATCTCCTGCGACGAGCGACCTCTCTCAGAAGACACAAGCGAGCCCCAAAACAAAAAAGGCCCCGGCGATGCCGGGGCCCTGAAACGTCTCATGAAGAGCCGGACTTACTGACCGGAGCTCTGCTGCTGCTTCTCGATGAGCTGCTTGCGGGCCTGCTCGGCCTTGCGCTTTAGCTCGTCCTGCAGCTTCTGCTGCTCGGCCTGCAGCTCTTTCGGGTCGATCGCTTCGCCCTCATAGGAGGCGGTGAAGCCCGACAGGCTGACGTCGAAATTGATCGGCTTGGCCTGCTGGTTGAGCGTGGTGATGACGAGCTTGCTGCCGCGCTTCATGGAAGCGAGAAAATCGTCGTTCACTTCCGCTTCTGCGAAGCAGAGATTCGGGAAGCAGATCGAGTACTGCACCTTGGTGGGCTTGCCGCCGTCGATCTGAACCTGCAGCCCCGGCCGCAAGAGCATTCCCGGCGGCACGGCGGAAACCAGGAACTTTTTGCCTTCCGTCTCGCGCAACGAGACGGCTGCAAGCAGCTGCCCGGTGGCGGCACGACGCTCGCGTGTAACCACGCAGACCTGCTTCTTGTTCTGCGGGTTTTCGCTGCACAGCTTGACCCATTCCGGCTGCTGCTGATCCTGGTTCGGCTGCTGGTCCTGCGCCCAGGCGGGCGAGACTGCAAGAACCAGGAGCAAGGGCGCCGCGACCTGCGCAATGGAACGCGACCGCCGCATCGCGGCCTGAAGAAATTGCATGGATGATCCTCGCACTGACTCGGCGCCCGCGGCGCCCTTTCATTCTGTCCGGGTTGGAAGACCTCAGAATGCGGCGACACCATGTCGGAGCCCCGCGGCCAACTCCATAGTCCGCAATTGCACGCTATGCCAGATTGGCGCAAGGTCCGATTCTCGCCCTTAAACGATAGACGATAACTGGAGAGCCATCCCAAATGGTGCCTTGCCCTCGCCTCACGAGCGCGCTCGCGGCGCTGCTCTTGGGGTTTGTCGCGTCGATCCTCCCAGCCAGCGCTCAAGAACCCCAGCACGGGATTGCCATGCATGGCGACCCGAAGCTTCCGGCGGACTTCGATCACCTCCCCTATGCCAATCCGGAGGCTCCGCAGGGAGGGCGCATCGCCTACGCGATGGTGGGCAGTTTCGACAGCCTCAATCCCTTCATCCTCAAGGGAACGGCGCCGCGCGCTCTATGGGACGACGAATGGGGCAACAATGTCTGGGAAAGCCTCATGGTGCGAAACCGCGACGAGCCGTTTTCGCTCTATGGGCTGCTCGCTGAGAGCGTCACCGTCCCTGACGACCGCTCGTGGATCTCGTTTTCCATACACCCGCAAGCGAAATGGGCCGACGGTGAGCCGGTCACGGCGCACGACGTCGTCTATTCTTTCAACCTCCTGAAAGACCATGGGCGCCCGAAAACCTGGTATGCCATGGTGGCAGATGTCACAGCCGAGAGCGAACGCACGGTGCACTTCACCTTCGGTGAGGGCGCCAGCCGCGAATTGCCGCTTCTCGTCGCGTTGCTTCCGATCTTCCCCAAACACGCCGTTTCGGAAGAAGAGTTTTCCCGAAGCAGCCTCACGCCGCTTATGGGCTCCGGCCCCTACGAGGTCGCAGAGACCCGCCCGGGCACCTCCATCATCCTGAAAAAGCGGGCCGACTATTGGGGCGAGGATCTGCCGGTGAAGCGCGGCTTCGACAATTTCGACGAGATCCGCTTGGAGTATTTCCGCGACACCAACACCTACTTCGAAGCCTTTAAGAAAGGGCTCTTCGACTATCATCGGGAAAAGGATCCGAGCCGCTGGCAGACCGGTTATCGCTTCCCGGCTGTGGAACAGGGCCTGGTCAAACTCGAAAAGTTCGATACGGGCATCCCCAAGGGGATGAATGGCTTCTTCATGAACACCCGGAAGCCGGTTTTCGCCGACAAGCGCGTGCGCCAGGCGCTCGGCTATTTTCTCGACTTCAAATGGCTCAACGAAAACCTCTTCCTCGGCGCCTACGACCGCACCGCAAGCTATTTCGAGGGCTCTGAACTCTCGGCAATCGGTCGCCCCGCCTCCGAAGAAGAAAAAAAGCTCCTCGCGCCCTACCCTGATGCGGTCCTCCCATCTGTGATGGACGGCAGCTATCGTCCGCCCGAAGGCGACGGCAGCGGCCGCGACCGCGACAATTTCCGCAAGGGCCTCGCCTTGCTGAAAGAGGCCGGCTGGGTCCGCCAGGGCGGCAAGATCGTCAACGAGAAGACGGGTGAGCCCTTCGCCTTCGAAATTCTGGTGATGACGCGCGAGGACGAGCGGCTGGCTCTCGCGTACCAGAACGCGCTGGCGCTCGTCGGCATCAGCGCAAATGTCCGGCAGGTCGATGCAAGCCAGTATTGGGAGCGGCTGAAGTCGTTCGACTTCGACATGATCAGGTACAATCTCGCCTTCGCGTCTCTCTCTCCCGGGAGTGAGCAATCCTTCCGCTGGTCCTCCGCAGCTGCAGAAAGCCCGGGAAGCTTCAATTTCTCCGGCGCCTCCGATCCCGCCATCGACGCGATGATCCAAAGCCTGCTGTCGGTCAGAGGCCGGGAGACCTTCGTCGCCGCGGTCCGCGCGCTCGATCGGGTCCTCATTTCCGGCTTTTACGTCGTGCCGCTCTTTCATGCCCCCGCCGAGTGGGTCGCCTATTGGAACAGGCTTTCCCATCCCTCGCACGGGTCGCTTTATGGACCGGAGCCGACCACCTGGTGGTCGGCCGAGGCCTCGCAGCATTGACGCTGGCCAGACAGGTGCCTCGCGCTAAGTTCCTCGCATGAGAGACGAACTTCCTCCGACCAGCCGCCTTTCCGTAGACGTCATCTCCGATGTGATGTGCCCTTGGTGCTTCATCGGCAAGCGACGCCTGGAAAAGGCCGCGAGCCAGACCGACATTCCGCTCGACATCCGCTGGCGCCCCTATCAGCTCGACCCGACCTTGCCGCCGGAAGGCAAGGACCGCAGCCTCTATCTTGCGGAGAAATTCGGCTCGGCTGAAAGAGCGCGCTCTCTCTACGTCGACGTGCGCGCCGCGGGAGCGCAGGAAGCGATTCCCTTCGATTTCGATGCGATCGAGGTCTCACCCAACACGCTCGACGCTCACCGCCTCATCCGCTGGTCGGCAAGCGCCGGCGTGCAGGACGTGATCGTCGAGGCGCTGTTCAATGCCTATTTCATCGAGGGCCGGCGTCTCAACGAGCCGGAGACGCTGACGGAGATCGCCGGCAACGCCGGCATGGATCGCGACATCGTCTCGAATCTTCTGGGCAGCGGCGCCGACCGAGAACTGGTCGAGGAGGAAATCGCCCTCGCCCGTCAGATGGGCGTGAGCGGCGTGCCGACCTTCGTTGTCGGCAACCGCTATGTCGTCGTTGGCGCACAGGCGCCTGAGGTCCTCGTCGAGGCTTTCAACGCGGCTTTGGCGGCGTCGCACAACGCCAACGACAACGGACCGGCCTAAGAGGGCCGGCTTACGGCTCACTCAGCTCCAGCTATCTTCTAGGCGGGCTTCTGCTCACGGGCTTCGTCCTGAAGTTCGAGAAACGCGTGGCGCACGATCATCGTCGCAGCCTGGAGCGCGAGCGAAGCCATCACGGCCGCGACGATGAGATCAGGCCAGGCCGTCTGCGTCCCGAAGACGCCGGCGGCTGCAACGAGCACGACGAGATTGCCGATCGCGTCGTTGCGCGAACAAAGCCAGACGGAACGCATATTGGCATCGCCCCCGCGATAGGCCCACAGAAGGCCGGCCACACCGAGATTGGCGATGAGCGCGAGGAGCCCGACCCAGGACATCGTCAGGGGATCCGGCGGCACCGCATTGAAGGCACGCCAGACGGTTGCAGCCACGATCCAAAGACCAAAGAGCCCCATCGTGGCGCCTTTCAAAAGCGCGGCCTTGGCTCGCACGGCCGGTGCCGAGGCGACGACCATCAGACTGACGGCATAATTTCCCGCGTCGCCGAGGAAATCGAGCGAATCGGCCTGCAGCGACAGCGACCCGGCGGCAAATCCCGCTCCTGCCTCCACGACGAACATCCCGGCATTCACAACAAGCGCGATCCAGAGAAGCCGGGCAAAGCGTCCGTCATCACCGCGGATTGCGTTCCCACAGCATTCGTCCTCGCAGCAACCGCTCATCTCGGCCTCACATCCGATCCAATAGGCTGCTAGGCTGCACTCTCTAGCCGCTATAGGGTCAAGAGCGTGACAGAGCCGTCGCTTCTGCGAATTGGCGATCTTGCTGCCGCAACAGGCACGAAGATCGTCACCATCCGCTATTACGAGAAAATCGGGCTTCTGCCGGCTCCGCCACGCACGGGCGGGAATTATCGCGCCTATTCAAAGATGCATCAGGAGCGGCTGAGCTTTATCAGGCGCTCCCGCGCTCTCGGCTTCACCCTCGACGAGATCCGGGAACTCCTCGAGCTATCAGCGGATACCGAGCGCGACTGCACCGCCGTCGACCGGCTGGTCACCGCCCACCTCGTCGAGGTGGAGGACAAGATCGCCGACCTTCGGCGCCTCGCACGCGAGCTCCGGCGGATGAAGGAGAGCTGTCGGGGCGGCACGATCGACGAATGCCGCATCATCGAAGCGCTCTCTTCGCAATCAGCCGTGCCTTAAGCGGCTTTCTGCGCCCCTTCCTCGGCAATCTTGGCAAGACGCGTCAAAAGCGAGGCCGTGCCCTTCAACCTGTCTTCAGGCCGCGGCCAATCGCGTGACAGAACGATACGCTGGTCGGGACGGATTTTCGCCATCGAGCCCTGCTCGCCGATATAGCGCACGAGGCCACCGGGATTTGCGAACTCGTTGTTGCGGAAGGCGATCACCACGCCCTTCGGCCCGGCATCGACCTTTTCGACATTGGCTCTGCGGCACAACGATTTCACGTAGACGACCTTCAGAAGATGATCGACCTCATCCGGCAACGGCCCGAAACGATCGATCATCTCCGCCCCAAAAGCGTCGATGTCGCCAGCGTCTTCGAGGTCTGCAAGACGTCGATAAAGGCTCATGCGAAGCGTCAGGTCCGGGACGTAAGTCTCTGGAATCATGACCGCCATGCCGATCGTGATTTGCGGAGACCACTTGCCCTCGGCAAGCTCCTCGTCGCCGGCCTTGAGACTTGCCACCGCCTCCTCGAGCATCTGCTGATAAAGCTCGAAACCGACCTCCTTGATATGGCCGGACTGCTCTTCGCCGAGAAGATTGCCGGCGCCACGGATATCGAGATCGTGGCTGGCGAGCTGGAAGCCAGCGCCGAGCGAATCGAGGGACTGCAGGACCTTGAGGCGCCGCTCGGCCGTCGTCGTCATGGTCTTCTTCGCCGGCACCGTGAAATAGGCGTAGGCGCGGTTCTTGGACCGGCCGATGCGTCCGCGCAGCTGATAGAGCTGCGCCAGACCGAACATGTCGGCGCGATGGATGATGAGCGTGTTCGCGGTCGGAATGTCGAGGCCCGATTCCACGATCGTCGTCGACAGGAGGACGTCGTACTGGCCGTCGTAGAAGGCGTTCATCACCTGATCGAGCTCGCTCGCGGGCATTTGGCCATGGGCGACGGCAACCCGCGCCTCCGGCAGATTCTGGTCCAAAAACTCCTTCACTTCGGCAAGATCGGAAATCCGCGGCACAACGTAGAAGGACTGGCCGCCACGGAGGCGTTCGCGCAACAGAGCCTCGCGCACGATCAGGGGATCGAACGGCGAGATGAAAGTCCGCACCGCCAGCCGGTCGACCGGCGGCGTCGCGATGATGGAGAGGTCGCGCACACCCGTCAGTGCGAGCTGCAGCGTGCGCGGGATGGGTGTCGCCGTCAGCGTCAGGACGTGCACGGCCGAGCGCAGCTCCTTCAGGCGTTCCTTGTGCTTGACGCCGAAATGCTGCTCCTCGTCGACGATGACGAGGCCGAGATCGCGGAAATTGACAGATTTCGCGAGAAGCGCGTGCGTGCCGACGACGATATCGATCGTGCCGTCGGTGATCCCCGCCTTGACCCGTGCTTTCTCCGCCGTGCCGACGAGTCTGGAAAGGCTGCCGATGTGCAGCGGCAATCCGCGAAAACGCTCGACGAAGGTTTTGTAGTGCTGTCGGGCGAGCAAGGTCGTCGGCACGACCACGGCCACCTGTTTGCCGCTGATCGCGGCGACGAACGCGGCCCTGAGCGCAACTTCGGTCTTGCCGAAACCGACATCGCCACAGACCAGCCGATCCATCGGCCGGCCGGAACCGAGATCGCCGATCGCGGCCTCGATCGCAGCATCCTGATCATCCGTTTCCTCATAGGGAAAACGGGCCGCGAATTCTCCGTAGAGGCCGTCTGGCGCAATGAGCTTCTCACCCTGACGGAGAAGCCGCGCTGCGGCCGTCTTGATGAGAGCGTCGGCAATTTCGCGGATGCGCTTCTTGAGCCGCGCCTTGCGGTTCTGCCAGGCGACGCCGCCGAGCTTGTCGAGCGCAGTCTCCGAACCTTCCGCGCCATAACGCGTCAGAAGATCGATATTTTCGACCGGCAGAAAGAGCTTGTCGCCACCCGCATAGACGAGTTGGAGGCAGTCATGCGGTGCACCCGCGGCCTCGATCGTGACGAGACCGTCGAAACGCCCGATGCCGTGATCGACATGGACGACGAGATCGCCTTCCGAGAGGCTCGCAGCCTCGGTCAGAGCATCGGCGGCGCGCTTGCGCTTGCGTGCCGGGCGCACGAGGCGGTCGCCGAGCACATCCTGATCGCCAATGAAGACGCTGTCGGGCGTCTCGAAACCGGTTTCGAGCGGCATCACGGCCATGCCGGTGATGCCTTTGGCGAGCGCCTCTGTCTCAGCCCAGGTTTCGACCGGCTGCAACCGCTCCATGCCGTGGTCGCTCAGGACCTGAATGAGACGGTCTCGCGCGCCCACGCTCCAGGTCGCAAGCACGATACGTTTGCCGGCCTTGCGGCGATCGGCGACATGCGCGACGAGCGCATCGAAGACATTGACGTCACCGGCTGCCCGTTCGGCAGCAAAGGTGCGGCCCGCCCTGCCCTCGACATCGTAGACGGAGCCCGCATCGCCCGGTGATGCGAAAGGCGTCAGCCGGGCGGACGCATGATCGTCCACTTTGGCCTGCCATTCCTCGGGCGTCAGATAGAGGCTGTCGGGCGCCGCTGGCTTATAGGGCGCCGCGCCGGCGAGCTTCTGATCGGCGTTTTCCTTGCGCGCTTCGTAATGGTCGCCGATCTGCTCCCAGCGATCCTTGAGCGTATCTGCTGCCAGATGATCGACCGCCACCAGCGTGTCGCCGGCGTAATCGAGCACCGTCTCAAGCCGTTCATGGAAGAAGGCGAGCCAGTGCTCCATGCCCGCAAAGCGTCGCCCGGCGCTCACCGCCTCGTAAAGCGGATCGTCGCTCGTCACCGCGCCGAAGGCTTCGCGATAGTTCTGGCGAAAACGCGCGACGACCTCGTCATCGAGGATGATCTCGCTCGCTGGCAGGAGGTCGAGGCGCGAGACCTGTCCGGTCGTGCGTTGATTCTCCGGATCGAAGGGACGGATCGTCTCCAGCGTGTCGCCAAAGAAATCGCAGCGGATTGCCCCCGTATCCCCTGGAGCGAAAAGGTCGACGATACCGCCGCGCACGGCGTATTCGCCAACCGCCCGGACCGTCGGTACGCGCTCAAAACCGTCGGCCGCCAGACGCGCGACCAACCCTTCCATGGGCGTCACGTCACCAGCGCGGGCACTCCACACATGCCGCGCCACCCACTCATGCGGCGGCACCCGTTGAATGATCGCATTGGCTGTCGTCAGAAGGATGAGCGGCGCCTGCGGACCTGCATCGACGAGCGCCTTCAGCGTCGCCATCCGGCGCGCCACGACGTCGGCGTTAGGCGAGACCCGGTCATACGGCAGACAGTCCCAGGCGGGAAACGTCAGGCGCCGGATATCCGGAGCAAAGAAACGCAGGCTCTCTTTCGCCATCTCCAGATGACGCGCGTCCCGCGCAACGAACGTGACCGGGAGGCGACGCAAACGCACGAGATCGGCAAGGACGCGCCCCTCAAGCCCGTCCGGCACACCGGACAGGGTGAGATGGCGGTTTTCCGCCAGAAGATCGCTCAGCCGCTCAGCGCTGGAGGATTTCGACATCCGAATTTCGTTCTCTTTTGTGGAAGGCAATCAATCCTGAAATCATCGCGCTCTGATGCTCGGCCGGCACCTCTTCGCGCCCGACGATCCAGCTGTAGAGAGCGAGATCCGGCAGTTCGAGAAGCCGCTCGAATTCCGCAAGTTGCCGCTCGTCGGCAGATGGCAAAACGCTGTCGCCGAAGCGCCCGACGAGAAGGTCCAGCTCGCGCGTACCGCGGCGCCAGGCGCGAAAATGGGCGCGTCGGCGCCGCTCTTCAAATTTTTCGTCTGCCATATCGGGTGTCACATTCCTTATGGGCGGGAGCTCACGCCCTGCCAAGATTTATCCACTCAGACCAAGCGGGCAAGAGATGCATCTTGCCGCCGCGCGCAGCGCAAGGCAGGAAGAGGTATGCGCCCCGCCCTTCTTGATCCGGTTTTTGCAGAGGCCGCCTCGCTGCCTGGGGTGGGACCGAAAGTGGAGAAGCTTCTCGCACGGGTGACCGGCGTGGCCGAGGGGCCACCTCTTGTGCGCGACCTGCTCTTCCATCTGCCGGTTTCAGCGATTGCGCGACAGCAGATCGCTAGCCTGGACGAGCTTCCACAGCAAGGCCATGTCGTCGTAACCGGCAAAGTGGAACATCACGAAGCGCCACGCCGGCATTCGCGCGCGCCTTATCGCGTCATTCTCGACGACGGCCGCGGCACCGTGGAGCTCATCTTTTTCAACATTCGCAACCAGTGGATCGAAAAAATCCTGCCTCTCGGCGCGACCCGCACGGTTTCGGGACGCCTCGACTGGTTCGATTATCGCGCCCAGATCGTGCATCCGGAGGTGATGGAGCCGGGCGCGGCCGACAAGATTCAGATGGTCGAGCCGATCTACCCGCTGACGGAGGGTCTGTCCTCCCGGGTCCTCGGCAAAATCATACGGGCGGCGCTCGAAAGGGCGCCGGCATTGCCGGAATGGATTACGTCGGACCTGATGGCGCGAGAGAAATGGCCCTCGCTCACCGAGGCTCTCGCGACGATGCACCGGCCGCAGGAGGCCGCAGCCCTCCTGCCCGAAGCGCCTGCCTGGCGGCGCCTCGCCTTCGACGAATTGCTTGCAAGCCAGCTCGCCCTCGGGCTGGTGCGCCGAAGCGCTCGCAAGACTGCTGGCAAAGCGCGTCAATTCTCTGGCTGCCGCGCCGCAAAGCTGCACGAGATCTTGCCCTTTGCGCTCACGCAAGCCCAGCAGGATGCCGTCGCCCACATCCGCAAGGATCTGCGTTCGCCGGAGCGGATGCTGCGTCTCCTCCAAGGCGACGTCGGGTCCGGCAAGACGCTGGTCGCACTGACCGCGATGCTCGATGTCAGCGAAGATGGCGGACAAGCCGCCTTGATGGCACCGACGGAGATCCTGGCACGCCAGCATTTTGCGACGATCGCACCGCTTGCCGATTCGATCGGGCTGACGACCGCCCTTTTCACCGGCAAGGACATCGCCGGCCGCGGCGAGAAACTTGCAGCGCTCGCAGCCGGTGACATCGATATCGCGATCGGCACACACGCCCTCTTTCAGGAGAGCGTGGCTTTCAAGGATCTCGGTCTCGTCATCGTCGACGAGCAGCATCGCTTCGGCGTCCACCAGCGCATGCTCCTGTCGGCCAAAGGGAGCGCGCCGGATCTGCTCGTCATGACGGCAACTCCGATCCCGCGCACGCTCGTCCTCACCTATTTCGGCGACATGGAGACTTCCGAGCTGCGTGAAAAGCCGGCAGGACGACGTCCCATCGACACGCGTGTCGCCTCCTCCGAGCGGCTCTTAGAAGTGAAAGAGCGAATCCGTTCCGCCGTCGACAAAGGGGAAAAGGTCTATTGGGTCTGCCCGCTCGTCGAAGAATCGGAATCGCTCGACGTGGCGGCGGCGGAAGAGCGCTTTCGCGACCTCGAAAAGATGTTCGGATCGCGGGCCCTGCTCATCCACGGGCGCATGAAGGCTGCCGAAAAGGCCGCAGCGATGCAGCGTTTCCGAGAGGCCGGCGGCGCCGTTCTCGTGGCGACCACGGTGATCGAGGTCGGCGTCGATGTCCCCGATGCGTCCATCATCGTCATCGAACATGCCGAACGTTTCGGCCTTGCCCAGCTTCATCAGCTGCGCGGCCGGGTCGGGCGCGGCGACAAGCCCTCGAGCTGTCTCCTGCTCTACAAGCCGCCCTTGAGCGAAACGGCCCGCGAACGGCTCAAGGTGATGCGGGAAACGAATGACGGCTTCGTCATCGCCGAAGCGGATCTGAAGCTTCGCGGCGAAGGCGACCTTCTCGGCACGCGGCAGTCCGGCATGCCGGGTTTCCGGCTCGCCCGGCCGGAATTCCATGGTGATCTCCTGGCGCTCGCGAGAGACGAGGCAAAGCTCATCCTCGCCCGTGAAGAAAAGGGCGGATATGCGGGTCGCGAGGCCGTCCGATGTCTTCTCTATCTTTTCGGAAGAGACGAAGCGATCCGGCTTATGCGCTCGGGCTGAGCGCATAAGCGCAGGAGACGTGCGGAAATTCCCTCTCGTCTATTCCGCCGCCTCTCTCTCATCATCTGCCGCTTCCTTGGCCTCGCGGGCGAGAGCCTTGGTCTTGCGCTGATATTCCGGGGCGACGAGCCCTGCAGAAATGACGAGCTTGGCGCCCTCCTCGACTGTCATATCGAGCAGAATGACATCCTGGCGCGGCACGATGAGCAGAAAGCCTGAGGTCGGATTTGGTGTGGTCGGCAGAAAGACGGCCATCGTATCCGTATCGCTTTCCTGGAGACGCTCGGCGATCTCCCCCTTCGTGTCGGTGGCGATGAAGACCAGCGCCCACAGCCCGCGCCTCGGATATTCGATCAGCCCGACCTGCTGAAACGAGCGGCTCGATTGTGAAAGGGCCGTCTCGAAGATCTGCTTCAGCGCCCGGTAAAGATTCCGCACGAGCGGCATACGATCGAGGAGGAGCTCCCCGTACGCGACAATCGTGCGCCCGACCAGGTTGGCTGTCAGAAAGCCCAGCATCGTCAGAAGGAAGATGGCGACGATGAGCCCGAAACCCGGAACCGAGAAGGGCAGATAATTGTCGGGATTGTAAGCGTGGGGGATGAGCGGCTTCACCCATCCGTCCACCCACGCCACGAAAGCCCAGGTGAGATAAAACGTGATGCCGATCGGCGCGGCAACGACGATACCGGTCAGGAAATAGTTGCGAAGCCTGAGCCCCGCTTTCGAGTGCCGCCGCTGCGGCTTTGCCCCCCGCTCTGCGTCCTCGGTTTCCATCCACAAAACCCCACTGGCGAAGGTGCCAGGTCACCCATCATAACGCCCGTCGCGCCGGACCGCGCGCGAAAATTTTGGGCTCTATTCGACCGTTACGGACTTGGCGAGATTGCGGGGCTGGTCGACGTCGGTGCCCATAAAAACCGCGGTATGGTAGGCCAACAGCTGCACCGGCACGGCATACACGATGGGCGCGATCGCGGCCGGCATGCTCGGCAGGATCAGAGTCTTCATCGTATCGACAGCAGCGCTCCGCGCGCCCTCTTCGTCCGTCAGCAGAATGATTCGTCCGCCGCGCGCCGCGACTTCCTGCATGTTGGAGACGGTCTTGTCGAAGACCTTGTCGTAAGGCGCCACCACGATGACCGGCATCGTCTCATCGATGAGCGCGATCGGCCCGTGCTTCAGTTCGCCCGCCGCATAGCCCTCGGCATGAATATAGGAGATTTCCTTGAGCTTCAGAGCGCCTTCGAGCGCCAGGGGAAAGCTCTTGCCGCGACCGAGGTAGAGCACATGCTTGACGCGGGACAGCTCTTTCGCCAGCCCCTCGATCTCGTCCTCGAGTTTGAGAGCCTGCGAAAGATGCCGCGGCATCTCGATTGCAGCCTGAACGAGCTGTTCCTCGTCTTCGCGCGAGAGATGTCCGCGTTGACGTCCGGCGCCGATTGCAAGCGCGAGGAGTGTCGTGAGCTGGCAGGTGAACGCTTTCGTCGAGGCGACGCCGATCTCGGGTCCGGCGAGTGTCGGCAAAATGTAATCGGCCTCGCGCGCGATCGTGGATGTCGGCACGTTGACGATCGCACCGATCTTCTGCCCATGCTCCCGGCAGTAGCGGAGCGAGGCAAGCGTGTCGGCCGTCTCCCCCGATTGCGAGATGAAGAGCGACAGCCCCTTATCGCCGAGGGGAACCTCCCGATAGCGGAACTCCGAAGCGATATCGAGATCGACCGGCAGGCGAGCCAACTGCTCAAACCAATATTGGCCCACAAGCGCCGCGTAAAACGCCGTTCCGCAGGCCGACATGGCGAGACGGTCGAGCCCCGCAAAATCGATCTCGGCCCCCTCCGGCAGCGCCACGCGGCGTTCAGCGAAATCCACGTAATGGCCGAGCGTATGCGCCACGACCTCGGGCTGCTCGTAAATCTCCTTGAGCATGAAGTGCCGATGATTGCCCTTGTCGACCATCAAGTTCGAGGCGACGAAATGCTGGACCGGTCGCCGCACTTCGACGCCGTTCTCATCATAGATGGTGACGCTCTTACGCCGTACGACCGCCCAATCGCCGTCTTCCAGATAGGTGATCCGGTTGGTGAACGGGGCCAGCGCGATGGCGTCGGAGCCGAGATACATCTCGCCGTCGCCATAGCCGATGGCGAGCGGACTGCCCCGGCGTGCCGCAATGAGAAGGTCGTCCTCATGCGCAAAAAGGATGGCGAGAGCGAAAGCACCTTCGAGTTTTGCCAGCGTCTCCGCCGCGGCCGCCACGGGATCGAGCCCGCGGGCGAGCGCCAGAGTGATGAGATGCGCGACGACTTCCGTGTCGGTGTCGGTCTGAAGCGCCCGTCCGGCGGCCCGTATCTCGGCCCGCAATTCCTGAAAATTCTCGATGATGCCATTGTGGACGACGGCAACGCTTTCCGTTGCATGCGGATGCGCATTGACTTCCGTCGGCGCCCCGTGCGTCGCCCAGCGCGTATGGCCGATGCCGATCAAACCGGAAAGCGGGTGCTCGTGCAGGCGGTTTCCGAGATTGACGAGTTTCCCCTTGGCGCGCTCGCGCGTGAGCTCCTTGTTCTCCAGCGTCGCAACACCTGCCGAATCGTATCCTCGGTATTCAAGCCGCTTGAGCGCATCCAACAGCCGCGGTGCGACCGGGGTCGTTCCGACGATTCCGACAATGCCACACATATTTAGAAATACTCCCCTTCCAGCGGCGCGATCATGCCGAAGCCGAGCGCACCGAGGAAATCAATTGCCATGACACAGTGTGACGAAGACGCCCTGCACCCTGGTGAGCGGCGTCACTTTTTTTCGTGACGCGCCCGAAAGGTTTTCGCCCAGTCCGGCTTCTCCACCTGTCGGCCGCGCGCAATCGCCAGCGCATCGGAGGCAACGTCATCGGTAATGACACTGCCGGAACCGACATAAGCGCCGTCTCCGATAGAGACCGGTGCGACCAGAGATGAATTGGAACCGATAAAGGCCCCCTCTCCGATCTGCGTGCGAGATTTGCTGAAGCCGTCGTAATTGCAGGTGATGGTGCCGGCCCCGATATTGGTTCCGGCGCCGACGGAAGCATCCCCGAGATAGGTCAGATGGTTGACCTTCGCGCCATCGCCCAGCGTGGTTGCCTTCACCTCGCAGAAATTCCCGACCTTCGCTCTCGCGCCGACATCGGCTCCCGGCCGCAGGCGGGCAAACGGCCCGATCTCCGCATCGGCCTTCACGACGCAGCCTTCAAGATGCGAAAAGCCATGGATCCTGACCCCGTCTTCAACGCGAACCCCAGGGCCGAAGAAGACGTTCGGCTCGATGGTCACGTCGCGACCAAGCACAGTGTCGTGCGAAAAGAAGACCGTCTCCGGCGCAACGAGGCTGACGCCCTCCATCATCGCCTGTCGGCGACGGGCGCTTTGGAAACGCGCTTCGGCCTCGGCAAGCTGCGCCCTGTCGTTGACGCCGAAGACCTCGTCAAAGGCGATCTCAGCGGCCTTGACCGAAAGACCTTTCTGATTGGCGATCGCAACCGCATCCGTCAGATAGAACTCGCCCTGTGCGTTGTCGCTATCGATCGCCTCGAGCAAGGACGGCATATCAGCCGCACGGAACGCCATCAGGCCCGCGTTACAGAGGCCGATCTTCTTCTCTTCCGGTGAGGCATCCTTGTCTTCGCGGATCGCGAGAAGGCGGCCCGCTTCGGTGATGAGCCTGCCGTAACCTGCAGGGGACGGTGGACGCATGCCTGCGACGGCGAGCGCGGCACCGTCATCTATGAGACTGGCGAGGCACGAAACCGTCTCAGCCGTCACGAAAGGCGTGTCTCCGAAAAGAACGAGCACCACGCCTTCGGCACGCTCCAGAAGCGGACGCGCCTGCATGACGGCATGCCCCGTGCCGCGTCTCTCCTCCTGCACGAAAACTTCAGCCTGCGGCATTTCTTGGGTGACCAGGGCCCGAACAGAATCGTGTCCCGGACCGACGACGACGCCGAGATGCGCCGCACCAGCCGCCTGGGCCGCGCGCATCGCAAAGGCCAGCATGGGAAGCCCGCCGATCGGGTGCAGAACTTTTGGATAGGCCGAGCGCATGCGGGTGCCCTCGCCCGCAGCCAGAATGATGGTCGTAAGCTGAGACATATGTCCCTTTCCTGATGCAGCGCCGCTTGAGGGAGCCGCAGCTTGCGCAAATTCTGCCAGCCCGTTAGCGCAGGTATGTCGAAGCCGAAAGCCCCTCCGAAACGATGCAAGCTTCCTCAAACCGCCTGCGTGACATCACTCTTCTGGCGCTCATGCCGCTGTTCTTCTCGTCCAATCTCGTGATCGGGCGCGCAGCGGTGAGCACCGTCGAGCCGTTCACCCTCGCCTTCTTGCGCTGGACGGTGGCCCTTCTTCTGCTCCTCCCGCTCGCCGCCGCGGGATTGAGACAACACCGCAAGACGCTCCTGGAAAACTGGCGTCTGCTTCTTGTTCTGGGCTTCCTCGGCATGGGTGTGTGCGGGGCGATCGTCTATCTCGCTCTCCGCCACACCAACGCCACCAACGCCACACTGATCTACACCTCGTCCGGTGTGATGATCCTGGTTCTGGAATGGCTGTTTCGCGGCAAGCGCATTGCGCTGCGCCAGGCACTCGGCGTGGCCCTCGCATTCATCGGCGTTGCCGTCATCGTGCTGCGGGGAGATCTCAGCCGGCTCATCGCGCTCGAATTGAATGCCGGTGATCTGTTGATCGCGCTCTGCGCCTTCTCGTGGGCCGTCTATTCGGTCCTGTTGCGCCGCGGCTCCCTTCACACCGTCCCGACCCTGCCGCTGTTTACAGCCATAGTCGCCGCCGGCGCGGTCGTTTTGCTGCCGTTCTTTGCGGTGGAAGCGGTCGTACGAGAGGCCTTTCCTTCAACCTTCGCCGCGTGGCTGTCGATCGCGGGTCTCGCCTTCATCTCCTCGGTGCTCGCCTTTCTCGCCTACCAGCACGGCGTCAAAGTGTTTGGACCGGGCGTCACCGGCATGTTCCTCTATCTGCTGCCACCCTATGGCGTCCTGCTCGCGATGATCTTCCTCGGAGAGGAATTTCACACCTATCACGCGCTCGGACTGGCCCTGGTTCTACCCGGCTTGATGCTCGCGACCCTGCCGTCCACATGGCCGCGGCCGTGGCACGGCATCCGACGATGGGCAAAAGCCCGGCATACGGGGCTCTCCTGAACCAAAACGGCTTGACCCGCACCGGCCGCTTCCATAGGGTCCGCCCGCGCTGAGAGCCCTTAGCTCAGCCGGTAGAGCAACTGACTTTTAATCAGTAGGTCGTGGGTTCGAGTCCCACAGGGCTCACCATTGCCTATTTGTCCGATGTGACGACATGGGTAAGAGATCGCACCCGAGACACGGATGACGAACCTCGACCCACTCGTCTCCTGCGAGCAGAGAGCCAGGAGAGCGTCGTCGCCGTCGGATCACATACTTGTGTAGATGCGTCAGGCCCACGGCCTTCAAGGTCACCGTACGTCTATTTGGTAACCCCTACACTGGAATCGGTACTCGACTGTTTGCTTTTCTGATGGCAGGAATTATGTCATCGCCGGAAGTGAGCGCACCGAAGTGGCGCCTGCATTCGAACTGGTAGCTCCTAGATGATCGATCTTCGCCTTCCCTCCCCGGCAACGGGGCGTCGCACCTTTCCTATGCGCGCCGCACTCGCATTGGCGCTGGCGCTCGCACCTGCCCCGCTCTTGGCTCAGGGGGCGCCGGGGGCCGGCGCTCCACCCGCAGTCAGTGTCGAGCAGGTTCGCCTCGGTGACGTGACCGAGCAGCAGGTCTTCACCGGCCGGATTGAAGCCGCAGAAAGCGTCGAAATCCGCGCCCGCGTGCAGGGATATCTCGGAGAGCGTCAATTTGAAGAAGGCGCCGAGGTCGAAAAAGGCCAGGTACTCTTCACCATCGATGCAGCACCTTATGAAGCAGCAGTCTCTCAGGCCGAGGCAGCGGTGCAGAATGCGCGTGCCGCCCTCGAGCTCAACAATCTGAGCTACGAACGGCAGCAGACGCTGCGCGAGCGCAATACCGGCTCGCAGGCCTCGCTCGACGAAGCGCGCGCCAACCGAGATCAGGCGGAGGCAACTCTTCGTCAGAACGAAGCAGCTCTCAAACTGGCGCAGCTCGATCTGGGTTACACGAAGATCACGGCACCGATCAGCGGGCGCATCGGCGTCGCGGCCTTTTCCGAAGGTGCTTTCATCGGTCCCGATAGCGGCGCCCTTGCACGTATCGTGCAGCAAGACCCGATGCGCGTGGCCTTTCCGGTGCCGCAGCGCCGCCTCATGAATATCGGTCAGACGGAGACCCAAAGGAACGAGGTCGTCATCAAACTGCGCCTCGCCGATGGCAGCATCTACGATCAAGAGGGCGAGATTCTCTTCACCAACATTGAGGCGAACGAGGGGACCGATTCAGTGATGGTGCGTGCCCGCGTCCCAAACCCTGACCGAGTTTTGTACGACAAGCAGCTCGTCGATGTGATCGTCGCCGCGCGCAAGCCCGAAGAAAAGCTCCTGATGCCGCAATCGGCCATGCTCATCGATCAGCAGGGCACCTACACCCTCATCGTCAATGACGAGAACAAGGTCGAGCAGCGTCGCATCGAAACAGGCGAGCAGCGTGGTCCGGCAATCGTCGTCACCGAAGGCCTGGAGGCCGGTGACCGGGTGATCGTCGCAGGTCAGCAGAAAGCGCAGCCAGGCATGCAGGTCGCACCGCAGGACGTTACCCCGAAGGAGCAGGCGTCGGCCGCAGCTCCCTCGACGAACCAGTAAGCCGCAGCGCGTGACATTTTGAAGGCCCACACGGCATGATTTTTGACGTCTTCATCCGCCGGCCGCGACTGGCCTTCGTCATCTCGATCCTGATCACTCTGGTCGGGCTCATTTCGATCGCCGTGATTCCGGTTGCCCAATATCCGGACATCGCGCCTCCGACGATCAGCGTGTCCACGCAATATATCGGCGCAAGTGCCGAAACCGTCGAACAGGCCATCGCGCAGCCACTCGAAAGTGCCATCAACGGCGTCGAGGACATGCGCTACATGAAGTCGACGTCGAGCTCGGACGGTTCCTATGAGCTCAACGTCACATTCGAGCTCGGCACGGATCCGGATGTTGCCGCCATTAACGTGCAAAACCGCGTGGCCCAGGTCGAAAGCCAGCTGCCGGCGGAAGTGCGTTCGGTCGGCATCAACGTGGCCCGAGCCTCACGGGACCAGCTCCAGGTCTTTCTGTTCTATTCGCCGGACGATCGCTTCGATGAATTGTTCATCGCGAACTTCGTTGCCCTCAACGTCATCGACGAGCTGAAACGCGTCAACGGCGTCGGCAACGTTCAGGTCTTCGGTGAACGCGATTACGCCATGCGGATCTGGCTCGATCCGCAGAAGCTCAGCAATCTCAAGCTGACGCCCGCCGATATTGCCGCTGCGGTCGAATCGCAGAACCTGCAGGCGGCCGCCGGCAAGCTCGGCGCAGCTCCCCTCGTCGACGCACAGCGGCTCGAGCTGACGATCAACACCAAGGGGCGCCTGAGCGACGCGGAAGAATTTCGCAACATCATCCTGCGCTCCAATCCGGACGGCTCCGTCGTCCGCCTGGGGGATGTTGCACGGGTCGAGCTGGCGTCTGAGAGTTACGGCGTCATTGCCCGCTACAACGGCAAGCCGATGGCGGCCGTCGCCACCTATCTTTCCCCGGGCGCCAATGCGGTGACGGTCGCAACCAACGTCACGAAGCGGCTCGAAGAGCTGTCGGAGCGCTTCCCCGAGGGGCTCGAGTACAGATACATCTACAATGCGTCCGATTTCGTCGGAACGATGATCGAGAAGGTCGTGTCGACCCTGATCGAGGCGTTCGTTCTGGTCGCGATCGTCGTGTTTATCTTCATCGGACGTTTCCGAGCGACCCTCATTCCGATGATCGCCGTACCTGTCGCCATCATCGGTGCGCTCGCGATCATGTATGCCTTCGGGTACAGCGCGAACACGATCTCACTTCTCGCTTTGGTGCTCGCCATCGGTATCGTCGTCGACGACGCCATCATCGTCGTCGAGAACGTCGAACGCGTGATGGAGGAGGATCCGCATCTCACGCCGAATGAGGCCACGCATAAGGCGATGAGCGAGATCGTCGGGCCGATCATCGCCATCACCCTGGTGCTTCTCTCGGTTTTCGTGCCGGTTGCCTTCCTGCCCGGCTCCTCCGGTGCGCTGTTCCGCCAGTTTGCTGTCGCGATTTCCGCCGCAATGGTGATTTCGGCCATCAACGCGCTGACCTTGTCACCGGCGCTGTGCGCCCTCTTCCTCCGCTCCGGCGAACCGATGCGGATCATGCGCGGCATCACCCATGCCGTTGACAAAATCGGGCACGGATATGCGTGGATCATCAGCAAGCTGATGAACGTGGCCGTCATCTCGCTCGTGGTTCTCGTCGCCCTTGGTGCGGCCACTGGCTACATGTTCTTGCGTACGCCCGCGGGCTTCCTCCCGAACGAAGACAAGGGCTTCGTCATCGTCATCATGAACCTGCCGCCGGGCGCTTCCCTGAATCGCACCGATATCGCTGCGAAGAAGGCGGAAGCGATCATCCGGCAGGATCCGGGCGTGGAGAGCATCGGCACCGTCCTGGGCTTCGATCTCCTTGGCGGTGGCGCAGCCTCGAATGCAGGCCTGATGTTCCTGGGATTGAAGCCGTACGACGAGCGTCAATCGCCCGACCTTGCGATCGGCTCTGTCATCGGCCGGCTCTATGGTGGCCTGTCGACCATTCCGGATGCCCAGTTCATTCCGCTGCAGCCGCCAGCAATTTCTGGCGTCGGCTCTTTCGGCGGCTTTGAGTTTGTGCTCGAGGCTCTGCAGGGACAGGAGCCGTCAGAGCTTGCGGCCGTCATGCGTGGTTTGCTGGTGCAGGCCAACCAGCAGCCGCAATTGACGCGGGTCTACGCCAACTTCGAGGCCGAGACGCCACAGATCCGTCTGGATATCGACCGCACGAAGGCGCAGACGCTCGGCGTGCCGATCAACGAGATCTTCGCCGCCCTGCAATCCACCTTCGGCGGGTACTATATCAACGATTTCAATCTGTTCGGCCGCACCTGGACAGTCCGTATGCAGGCGGAGAAGGAATACCGCACGTCGATCGATGACATTTATGACATCGAAGTGCGCAACAATTCCGGCGAGATGGTGCCACTTTCCACCTTCGCACGCGCCGAACTGACCGTCGGCCCACGCAGCCTGACGCGCTACAACAACTATCGCTCGGTCTCTATCCAGGGCTCTCCCGCGCCAGGCTTTGGCGACGGTGATGCAACCGACGCCATGGAGCAGGTGGCGAAATCCCTTCCGAGTGGCTACGGCTATGAATGGACGGGCCAGGCGCTTGAACAGAAGCAATCGGCAGGACAGACGCCGATCGTCCTTGGCGCGGCCGTCGTGTTTGCCTTCCTGTTCCTGGTTGCGCTTTACGAGAGCTGGAACGTGCCGATCCCGGTGCTGCTGTCGACGATCAGCGCCATGTTCGGCGCCATGTTGGCGATTTGGTGGGTCGGGGCAAACTTCAGCCTCTATGCGCAGATCGGCGTTGTCGTGCTGATCGCACTGTCAGCGAAGAACGCAATCCTGATCAACGCATTCGCGCTCGAACAACGCGAGTTCGGTATGGATCTGCACGACGCTGCGGTTGAAGGCGCCCGGTTGCGTTTCCGCCCGGTGATGATGACGAGCTTCGCCTTTATCGCCGGTCTCGTCCCGCTGGTCCGGGCGACTGGTCCTGGCGCGGGCTCCATGCAGGCTGTGGGTATTCCAGTCTTCGCCGGCATGATCGGTGCGGCGACGATCGGCATCTTCCTCATCCCGCTCCTCTTCGGCGTCTTCCAGTGGATGCGCGAAAAGACCGGTTGGAAGCCGCATCGTCCGCCGACGTCCGAACGGGGCGAAGAAAGCACGGCGCCTGCCGAATAAAGCCGAAAGATCAGATCGCGGGCTCTTTCAGCCCGCGATCTCAATTTTGAAAACACGTCGCTTTTGAAGACAAGGCTCAGGCCTCAAGCTAGCCAGCGGCGTCAGCAGCCTGCAACTCGGCCGACCGAACCTCTCTCTTACGGATCTGGAAGGTCTGAAACGGGCCGTTGAGCACCAGACCCTTCGCGTCGTCGCGATGCGCGAGACCTTCCTCGACCAGCCCGTCCATCACCCAGTTGGGGAGCGCGCTCCGGGGCGTGTGCGCGTAGAGTTCGAGCAGGATTGTCTGGTAGAGGGACGTTTCGGTCATTGCGCCAAGGCCTCCGCTATTTCTTGGGAACGCAGAACAACGCAACTGACTGCGTCCAAGATAGCTGAGTCGGCTTCAAGATCGTATCCGCGCCCGAACGTCTGCCTGAGGCTGCATCCAACCCCACAGGGGGCCTCTCATTCCGTGCCGGCGGGAGACCGTTTCACACGGAAGTGAAGAGGCGCAGATGCAAGCTCAAGCTCGTCGAGACCCAGCCAAAGCCGGGGCGCCGGAGGCTTTCGCAACACGGCGAGCAATCAACTTCTTAACGACAACCACATCTTCACGGAACTGAACGGCGGGTTAACGAATTATCCTGTCGAAGTTCTTGAAGAGGTGCAATCCCATGTTCAGTCTGAAAGCAGGCTGGGGGCGAAACCTGGCAGTTGCTGCAACAGGCATTCTGGCGACGGTGCTGATCGGCACGGTCCAAGTGAACTCGTTGAACGCACCTCTTCCAAAAGCCCTTCCTCAGGCCGCACCGAAAGCCGATCGCCTGGATCTCGTCGCCTACCACCCCGAGCCGCGTGCGCTCACCAAGGGCCAGGAAGATGCCGTGCGCGGCGCAGTCGAAACCTTCGTCTGGGGTCTCTCGAACAAGCAGCCGAAGGCCGTCTGGCGCTTTGCGACGGAGTACGAGCAGGATCGCTTCGGAACCGAGGAAGCGGCCTACACATTCTTTTCCAAGATCCACCCACCGCTCGTCTATGCGAAGCGGCTGACGGTGGACAGTGTCACCCAGGATGGCGAGGCAACCATGGTGAAGACCTATGTGCGTGACCGCATTGGCTTGCAATGGTCCGCCGATTTTGCTCTCCTGCAGGATGACGCAGGCGACTGGAAAATCGTTGACTGCAAATTGAGGCCGGCTCCGGGAGAATTGATCTGATGCCGAAAGCACGTGCAAAAGCCATCGCCGTTCAGGCCGACAAGGAGGCCCGAAGCGCACAGCTCTTCTGGTGGAGCTCTTTGGGCGCTATAGCGGCAATCGCTCTCGCCGCCGCCATCAGCCGCTAATTTCTGGAACGTTGAAGCCCCGGTACCGCCGGGGCTTTTTCATATCGGCCGTGCAATCGCCTCTGCCGCGCGCCCGAGCGAATGGAGCTGGCCGTTACGGCGCTCCCCTCTCCCAGTTCTCCCGCACCTCTGCGACATAATCCGTATAGCGTCCTTCGCTGATCGCCTGCCGGGCTTCTTTCATGAGCGTCTGGTAATAGGCGAGGTTCGACCAGGTCAGCAGCATCGCCCCGAGCGTTTCCTGCGTACGGAAGAGATGATGAAGATAGGCGCGGGAATAATCGCGCGCCGCCGGGCAATCGCTCGAAGGGTCGAGCGGACTTAAATCCTCCGCGTGCTTGGCATTGCGCATATTGAGGCGTCCGTAGCGCGTAAACGCCTGGCCGTGCCGTCCGGCGCGGGTCGGCATCACGCAATCGAACATATCGATGCCGCGCGCGATCGACAGCAAGATATCCTCAGGTGTCCCGACGCCCATCAGGTAGCGAGGCGCCTCGTCTGGCAGTGCGGGCACCGTCTCCTGGAGAATTTCCAGCATGACCGACTGAGGTTCGCCGACGGCGAGGCCCCCGACTGCATACCCGTGGAAACCGATCTGGCGCAGCCCCTCGGCTGATCGCAATCGCAAATCGGCCTGGTCTCCGCCCTGCACGATCCCAAAAAGCGCCCTTCCCGGTTCGCCACCAAACGCCGCCTTCGAGCGCTCACCCCAACGCAGCGACAATTCCATCGCCCGCTCGACCTCGGAATAGTCCGCCGGCAATTTCAGGCATTCGTCGAGCTGCATGGTGATATCGGCGCCGAGGAGCCCCTGAATCTCCACGGAGCGTTCCGGCGTCAGACGATGTGTCGATCCATCGACATGCGATTTGAAAGTGACGCCGTCCTCGTCGAGCTTCGTCAGCTGGGCGAGCGACATCACCTGAAAGCCGCCGGAATCCGTCAGGATCGGATGCGGCCACCGCATGAAAGAATGCAGCCCACCCAATCGTGCCACGCGCTCCGCGCCCGGCCGCAGCATCAGGTGATAGGTGTTGCCGAGGACGATATCGGCCCCAAGCTCCCTCACCTGCTCGGGATACATGGCTTTCACAGTGGCCTGCGTCCCGACCGGCATGAAGGCGGGTGTGCGGATGAGACCGCGCGGCATGGAGATCGTGCCGCGACGGGCATTCCCGTCTCGCGCCTGAAGAGTGAACGAGAATTCGGTCATTTGGGCCTGATGGAGGGCGTCGCCGGTTCGAGGAGCGAGGCATCGCCGTAGGAGTAGAAGCGATATTTTTCCTCGATCGCATGGGCATAAGCGGCCTTCATACGGTCGAGACCCGAAAACGCAGACACGAGCATGAACAGCGTCGAGCGCGGCAGGTGAAAATTCGTGAAAAGCCGGTCGATGATGCGGAAGCGATAGCCGGGCGTGATGAAAATCCCGGTCTTGCCGGAAAAAGGCTGCAGAAGACCATTCTCGTCGCCGGCGCTTTCGAGGATACGCAAGGCCGTGGTCCCGATCGCGACAACGCGCCCACCACGCCGGCGTGTCTCGTTGACGGCTTCCGCCGTCTCCTCGCTCACCTCGCCCCACTCTTCGTGCATGACGTGGTCGTCCGTCTCTTCGCTTTTCACCGGCAGAAACGTGCCGGCCCCCACATGCAGCGTCACCAGACGGCGTTCGATGCCCTTGTCAGCGAGAGCGGCCAAAAGATTGTCCGTGAAATGCAGCCCTGCCGTCGGCGCAGCGACAGCGCCCTCCTTCGCCGCATAGACCGTCTGATAATCTTCCAGATCGGCCGCATCGGCCTGGCGGCGCGAGGCGATATAAGGCGGAAGCGGCATAGCCCCCTGGCCGTGGATGGCTTCGTCGAGCACCGGCCCGGCAAGCGAAAAGCCGAGTGTGATGGTACCGGCCTCGCCTTTCTCGACAACGCGCGCGTCGAGCGTTCCGGCGATACAGGTCTCGTCCTCCCCGCCGAAACGAAGCATATCGCCGGGCTTCAGTTTGCGGCCCGGCTTGGCGAGTGCCATCCAATGGGATTGATCCAGCCGCTCGATCAGGGTCGCTTCCACGCGGATCGCCTGACCGTCCGGCGTGCGCGGGAGACGGCGTCCGGCGAGCCGCGCCGGAATGACGGCCGTGTCGTTCAAGACGAGGAGATCGCCGGGCTCCAAAAGTGCGGGAAGATCGAAGACTCGGAGATCGCGGAAAGGCCCTTCAGAGGGCACGACGAGAAGCCGCGCGGAATCGCGCGGCCGCGCCGGACGAAGCGCGATCCGCTCTTCCGGCAACTCGAAATCGAAAGCATCGATACGCATGGGGAAAAAGGCGGCGGCGAGAGGCCGCCGCCAAATTATCAGGCGTCTGCGGCGACCTTGATCGACTGGACGGTGTCAGGCTGCCGCGGCGGCTCGCCCTTGTTGATCTGATCGACGACATCCATGCCGTCCACGACTTCGCCCCAGACGGTGTACTGGCGATCGAGCCACGGGGCCTCGGCAAAGCAGATGAAGAACTGGCTGTCGCCGGAATTGGGATCCATGGCGCGCGCCATCGAGACGGTGCCACGCGTGTGCTTCTCCGACGAGAATTCCGCTTTGAGCTTCTTGCCGGATCCGCCCGTGCCGTTGCCCTGGGGGCAGCCGGTCTGAGCCATGAAACCGTCGATGACGCGGTGGAACTTCACACCGTCATAGAAGCCGTCGCGCACGAGCTCCTTGATCCGCGCCACATGGTTGGGCGCGAGATCCGGGCGCATGGCGATGGTCACCTGCCCCTTGCTGGTTTCCATGATGAGTGTGTCTTCGGGTTCTGTAGCCATGATGTCCTGGGTTCCTGTGGTGTTTTGGTTCGCACGCTGCATGCGAACCAGCTTGTCGAGTTTTGCCTGGCTATCGGCTTTGTGAAGGTTCTCGGTGCCAGCGCAGGAACCGCGTATCTGTTGCGGACCTATCCACCCGGATTTTTCGGGATGCCAGCCGGAGTCAAGTACGCGCCGAGCACATTTGTCGTCCAACTGCGCCCACCACGATCACGAATATGCATCGCAGCACGGTCAAAATGAATCGCTTGGTTCGAGAGCTCCCGCGTATAACGCATATTTTGCAGGATACCGAGACCGCTCATCGCAGGCTCGTCCCCTGCAATATGCCACTTGCCAACGTTATTCTTCCCGGCCGTGCAGCGCGTAATGTCAGCCATCTAAACCTCCCCTTCAGGCAGCATTCTCTGAAGGGAAACAATGTCACGTTGCAAACCGTGATACGAACTCGCAAATCGGTTGATAATGTCGCAGTACTTATAATTTGACTATTTCTTGTTTGAAGGGGTGTCCGCCGCAACCTTCATGCTGATGATCTTGTCCGGATTGTCCACTTTGCCATTGGCACTGGAACTTCCCTTCTTGATATTGTCGACGAGGTCCATGCCGTCGGTGACTTCGCCCACGACGGTGTACTTGCCGTCAAGGCTCGGGGCCGGCGCGAACATGATGAAGAATTGCGAGTTGGCGCTGTCAGGATTGCTCGAGCGCGCCATGCCGACGACGCCGCGCACGAAAGGCTCATCGGAGAATTCTGCCTTGAGGTCCGGCAGATCCGATCCCCCCATGCCGGTGCCGGTCGGATCGCCGGTCTGTGCCATGAAGCCGTCGATCACGCGATGAAACGGCACACCGTCGTAGAAACCCTGGCGCGTCAACGTCTTCAGGCGTTCGGCATGGTTCGGCGCGAGATCCGGACGCAGGTGAATGCTGACAGTGCCGTCCTTCAACTGCAGCAAGAGCGTGTTTTCGGCATCCGCAGATTGCGCCAGCACGGGCTGTGACAGCGTGCAGGTGACGGCAAAGGCGACCGTGGCCAGCCATTTCAGCATGAAATATCCTTCCTTGAGATCTGAACCCGCAGGCGGAGCAATCGTTCAGCGGCTGGCGAGCGCCACGCGTACGGCGTCGGCCGCTGAAGCCGGCACGAAGGGCCCGATGTCGCCGCCCATGGCTGCGATCTGACGCACGAGCGTGGCCGTGATGTGACGATGATGCGGGCTCGCCGGCACGAAAACCGTCTGCAGCCAATGGGCCATGGTGCGGTTCATGCCGACCATCTGCATCTCGTAATCGAGATCCGTTCCGTCACGCAGACCGCGGATCAGGATGGTCGCGCCGACCTCCTGCGCGAGGTCGACGACGAGATTGTCGAAGCTCAGAACCTCGAGCGTCACTTCGCTGCTTTCCGCCAGCGGACCCGCGACTTCCTCGATGAGCGCGATGCGCTTGTCGATGTCGAGGAGGCCCGACTTCGTCGGATGGCGCCCGACGGCCACGATAACCCGATCGACCAGCCCAAAGGCCGCCTGGAGGATATCGATATGCCCGTTCGTCAGCGGGTCGAATGAGCCCGGGTAGAGTGCAGTGCGAATCATGGGGTCCGCTTAGCGTCACCTGCGGTGAACCGCAATGTGTAGGATGTCGGTTCGATACGCGTCACCGGCGGCCCAGCGCCATCCAAAGGCCGCCTCCGACAAGACATGTCCCGCCGAAGATCTCCACCAGGCGTACGTTGCGCCTCGACAGAAGCAGACCCGTCCGGCCCGCGGCAAGCGCGTACACGCTATCGAGGCATGTCGCCACCACCATGAAGGTGCCGCCGAGTAGAAGCGTCTGCGTCACCGCCGATCCCGTCGGATCGATGAACTGCGGAATGAGAGCGCCGAAGAAGAACAAAGCCTTCGGATTCGACCAGATGACGACGAAGCCCTGCCAGAACCAGTTGCGCGTGGCCTTCGCGGCATCGGCATTCCCGAGCGTACCGTCGGCACGCCAGAGCTTGATCCCAAGCCAGATGAGGTAAGCGGCGCCGACAAGCTTCAGCCAGAAGAACGCCTCGCCCAGGAGCGCGACGACCGCCGAAAACCCGAAAGCGAGGATCGCGACCATCATGGCGATGCCGGCCTGCGTGCCAGCGACGTTCATCAAACCGGCCCGTGCACCGTGGCGCATGGAATTGGCGATAATGACCGTTACCGTCGGTCCAGGAACGATCACGACGGCGATGCACGCCGCGAGATATGTCAGCCAGCTTGCAAGCTCAATCATCGGCCCCTCGACCTTTACTCCGTTGGCGGCTCTCCCGCGGCTCCGCCGTTATCGCCGTCCTGCGGATCGGATTCGGGGGCACCCTCTTCGCCCCCCTCTCCATTCCCGTTGAGCTCGTCCTGCGCGCTCGCCTCCGTGATCCGCTCGACGGATACCACTTTTTCGTCTTTCGCGGTGGAAAAGACAATAACGCCCTGCGCCGCGCGCCCGGTGATGCGAATGCCGGCGACCGGCACACGAATGAGCTGACCACGATCGGTGACGAGCATGATCTGGTCGCCTTCCTCTACAGGGAAGGACGCCACCAGCGGCCCGTTCCGCTCGTTCACGACCATGCCGATGATGCCTTTGCCGCCGCGTCCGGAGATCCGGTATTCGTGCGACGACGTCTGCTTGCCGTAGCCGTGTTCGGAAACGGTGAGGATGAACTCTTCCGCAGCGCTCATCTCGGCGTAGCGCTCCGACGACAATGCGCCGGCCTCCGCCTCGACCTCGTCGCCCTCCTCGATGACGTCTCCGGCATCGCCGTTATCGGCTTCTCCGGCGACAGCACGCCGCATCTTCAAATAGGCGCTGCGCTCCTCCGGAGTTGCCTCGAAATGCCGGAGGATCGACATGGAGATGACGCGGTCACCCTTTCCGAGACGAATTCCGCGCACGCCGACGGACGAGCGTCCGGCAAAGACACGCACATCCGTCACCGGGAAGCGAACCGATTGCCCGAAAGCGGTGGTCAGCATGACGTCGTCGTCTGCGGAGCACGTCCAGACGCCCGCGATCGCATCGCCATCGTCGAGCTTCATCGCAATCTTGCCATTGCGATTGATGTTGACGAAGTCGGCAAGCGAATTTCGCCGCACCGTTCCGCCCGTCGTGGCGAACATCAGATCGAGCCGCTCGAACTCTTTGTCGTCATCGGGAAGCGGCAGGATCGTCGTGATCGTCTCGCCTTCCTCCAGCGGCAGGATATTGACGAGTGCCTTGCCGCGCGCCTGCGGCGCAGCCAGCGGCAGACGCCAGACCTTGAGCTTGTAGACGATGCCGCGCGAGGAGAAGAACAGCACGGCCGTATGCGTGTTGGCGACGAAGAGGCGGTTGACGAAATCCTCCTCGCGGAAGGACATGCCCGACCGTCCCTTGCCGCCGCGACGCTGAGCCCGATAGGTCGCAAGCGGGACGCGCTTGATGTAGCCGGCGTGGGACACGGTGACGACCATGTCTTCGCGCTGGATCAGATCCTCGTCCTCGAGGTCGCCACCCCCCTCTTCGATCACCGTACGACGGGGCGTTGCGAATTCCGCCTTCACCGCCGACAGCTCGTCTTTGACGATGCCGAGGATCCGCACCCGCGAAGCCAGGATTTCGAGGTACTCTTTGATCTCGACCGCGAGCTTGTTCAATTCGTCGGCGATCTCGTCTCGGCCGAGAGCCGTCAGGCGCTGCAGACGCAGATCCAGGATGGCGCGCGCCTGTTCTTCCGAAAGGCGCACGGTCCCGTCTTCCAGAACCATATGCCGCGGATCGGCGATCAACCGCACGAGAGGCGCAACATCCTTGGCAGGCCAGGCCTTTGCCATCAATTGCTCACGCGCCGTCTGAGGATCGGGCGCAGCCCGGATCAGAGCAATCACCTCATCGATATTCGCCACCGCGATGGCCAGACCGACGAGGACATGCGCGCGATCACGGGCCTTGCCGAGCAGGAATTTCGTACGACGACCGACCACTTCCTCACGGAACGAGATGAAGCTCGTCAGAATGTCTCTCAGGCCGAGCTGCTCGGGGCGTCCGCCGTTGAGCGCCACGAAATTCGCCCCAAACGTCGTCTGAAGGGGCGTGAAGCGATAAAGCTGATTGAGCACGACATCGGCGACGGCGTCGCGCTTCACTTCGATGACGACGCGCACACCCTGCCGATCGGATTCGTCGCGGATGTCCGAGATGCCCTCGAGCCGCTTCTCTCGCACGAGCTCGGCGATTTTCTCGATCATCGCTGCCTTATTCACCTGATAAGGCACCTCGGAGATGATGATCGCCTCGCGATCGCGAGCCCCCGTTTCGATCGCCACCTTGCCGCGCATGACGATCGAGCCGCGGCCGGTTTCGTAGGCAGAGCGAATGCCCGCTCGCCCAAGGATGACACCGCCTGTCGGAAAGTCCGGACCAGGGATGAGATCCATGAGATCGAGATCGGAAACCGTGGGGTCGTCGATGAGAGCGACGCAGCCGTCGATCACTTCGCCGAGATTGTGCGGGGGAATGTTCGTCGCCATACCCACGGCGATGCCGCCGGCGCCATTGACGAGGATGTTTGGGAAGCGCGCGGGAAGAACGACGGGCTCCTGCTTGCGCCCATCGTAGTTCTCCTGGAAATCGACGGTGTTCTTGTCGATGTCCTGCAGCATCGATTCCGCCGGCTTCGCCAGGCGGCATTCGGTGTACCGCATCGCCGCGGCAGGATCGCCATCGAGCGAACCGAAATTGCCCTGCCCGTCGACGAGCGGCAGGCGCATCGAAAAATCCTGCGCCATGCGCACGAGCGCGTCGTAAATCGCCTGGTCGCCGTGCGGGTGATAGTTACCCATCACCTCACCGACGACGCCCGCGCATTTGCGGTACGCCCGGTTCGAGGCGATCCCCATTTCGTTCATCGAATGGAGAATGCGGCGGTGAACGGGCTTCAGGCCGTCGCGAACGTCAGGCAGCGCACGGCTCACGATCACGCTCATGGCGTAATCGAGATACGAGGTGCGCATCTCATCTGTGATGGAGATGGAACGGATGTCGCCGCCGCGGCGTCCGTCGGAAGGAGTCTTGGCGTCAGTCAAGGAAAGAATCGAGTGCTGTGATGTGTGGCCCTCTTTCTAGCCGGAATCGGCCGATAAGCCAAGTCGAGAGCAAGTGTAATACATTAAACAAATCAAAGACTTATAAAGGTGTCTGACAGTTTCGTTGCGCCAGGCCGCGACGAAGCCCCGATTCCGTCCACAAAAGCCGCCTGAAACGGCGACGACAGGCGCGAAGCCGCGGCTTTTCGGGGGATCTCCATCGCAGGCATTTCTCCCTTATCGCGGGAGTGATAGGAGCTCGCGCATGGAACAGCTCGTTACCGCTTTCGTCACGCTCTTCGTCACCATTGATCCCGCCGGATTGGCGCCTCTCTTCCTGGCGCTGACGGCGGGCATGAACCGTGACCAGCGTCAGCAAGTGGCGCTGCGGGCGACGTTGATCGCACTTCCGATTCTGGTGATCTTCGCGCTCGCCGGATCGGCGATCCTGACGGTCTTCGGCATCACGCTGCCAGCCTTCCGCATCGCAGGCGGCATTCTTCTCTTCGTCATCGCCTTCGAGATGATCTTCGAAAAACGCCAGGAACGCCACGAGCGCAGCGCGACGCGCGTCCTCACCTCGGAAGATATCGGCCACATCGCCGTCTTCCCCCTGGCGATTCCGCTCATAGCCGGCCCCGGAGCCATCTCGGCGACGATCCTCGTCGCCGGCAAGAACCCGGGATTCGTCGGCGTGGCCGAGCTCATCCTGGTGATCTTCGCCATTCTGGGGCTCACCTTTTTCGTTCTCACGCTCGCAGAGCGAATCGAGAAACTGATCGGCGAGACCGGGCGCATCGTCATCACGCGGCTTCTCGGCGTCATTCTGGCGGCGCTCGCCGTCCAATATGTGGCCGACGGCGTGCTCGCATTCCTGGATGCGCACCAGAGCCCGCTGTGACCCCAAAAGAAAAGGCCGGCGTAATGCCGGCCTTCCCATAACCTCTGACGAGAGCATTCTCGTCGAGAACTCCTCTTACGCAGCCTGACGCTGCGTATGCCGGCCCTCGGCGATTTCCTCAGCCACTTTCGCACAAAACGCGTCGAGATCGCCCGGATTGCGGCTCGTGACGATGCCTTGATCCACGACGACTTCCTTGTCGTGCCAGTTGGCGCCGGCGTTCATCACGTCGGTCTTGATCGACTTGTAACTCGTCATGTCGCGGCCCTTGGCGACACCTGTCTCGATGAGCAGCCACGGCGCATGACAGATGGCGCCAATCGGCTTCTTCTGCTCGTAGAACGCGCGAATGAGGGAGAGAGCCTTCTCTTCCACACGCAACAGGTCGGGATTGATCTGGCCGCCCGGAAGTACGAGAGCATCGTAATCGTCCGCACTGACGGTATCGAGTTTGCGGTCGACGGGGATTTCTCTGCCCCAATCGCTCTTGTCCCAGCCCTTGATGGAGCCTTCCTGCGGCGAAACGACATGGACTTCCGCGCCCGCGTCGCGCAACTGCTTCAGCGGCACCTCGAGCTCCGACTGCTCAAATCCGTTGGTGGCAAGAATTGCGACTTTCTTTCCGGTGATATCGTGCATGTTTGAACTCCTCGAATTCATCAAAAAGCCCGCCCGTCTCTTTGGTGAATCAACGACATACCCGAATACGAGTTCCGCCATTTCTCGTTACGCCGGCTCACCGAGACGGGCCAACACCTGGCGGTGGACGACCCTGGTTCTTGCGCTCGCCGGTCTCACCGTCGCCGGCTGCACGAGCGATTCCGAAACCATGCGGATGCGCTGGTACGAGGCCCGCAAGGCGCAGCCGCCAAAGGGCGACAAGATCTATGTCTGCCACGCCTTCAGCTGTCTCCTGACGACACCGGTGCGGTTTTCGCCGAAGGAGATCAAAATGCTCTCAGGGCCTTTCCGCGGCGTCGCCAATGCGCAGGAAGAGCGCCGCGCCATCTCCAAAGCCGTGCAGATTTTCGAGCGCAACGTCGGACGGAAAATCGGCACCTCATCAGATCTGGGCGGCTTTGAGAAAGTCGGCGGCGGAGATCCGACCCAAATGGACTGCATCGACGAGGCCACCAACACAACGAGCCTGCTCGTCTTTTTGCAGGAGCACGGAGTGCTCAAATATCACATGGTCGCCGAGCCGGTCGCCAGAGGCTTCTTCCTCGACGGGCGCTATCCCCATGCGACCGCCGTCGTGACCGAAAGCCGGTCGAAGCAACGCTGGTCGATCGATTCCTGGCCCAACGCCAACGCCGAGCCGCCCGTGATCATGCCGCTCAAGGATTGGTTCGCCGAGCGGTAAGGCGGGGCGAACACCTCTCCACAAACGAAGCGCACAAACGAAGACCGCCGGCGAAGTCTCGCCGGCGGTCTTCAACCCAAAACCTGGCCTCAGAGGCCGTAAATCAGAACGTGGCTTCCCGCGCCACGCGGCGGATTTCGCCCGGAGTGATGCCGATGTCGTGCAGCTCACGAACGGAGAGCCCCTGCAACTCCTTCAGAGTGCGCTGATAGCGGCGCCAGCGGCGGAAACGACCAAGCAGGCCCTTGGAGGACGTGCCCATAATGAACCTCGGAATGTTTTATCTAGCGTTTGACGAGGCGGATATAGCGATACCTGCTCCGCTTTTGCAGTGCACAAATCGCATGGCTGGAATGCCGAAAAGGGAGGCAGTTGCCGCAATTTTGTAACGTTATCCGCCTGCGTAAGAGGCAGTTTCCGATTGCGGGGATTTTGGGTTCAGAAACGGCCCTCATCCGGGATGTTGAGGAGCTCGCCGCAGGCCTTGCAGTGAACCGCATCGGCCTCGTGGCGTTGCAGACCGCAGCTCGGGCACGTGAAGCGGATCTTGCGGGGGCGTAGGAGGACCTGCACGAGGCGCAGGAACAGCGTGACCCCAAAAATCATGATCACGACGGCAACCAGCCGCCCGCTCGTGCCGCCGAGCGTGATGTCGCCAAAACCCGTGGTCGTCAATGCGGTGACGGTGAAATAGAGCGCATCGACGTAGTTGCCGATTTCCGGATTCTGCCGGTGCTGCGTCTCATAGACGATGCCCGTCATGATGAAGAGAAACACGGCCAGATTGGCGAGTGCGATGACCGCGTCCTCATTGTGCCGGAAGAAACGGCTGCGTTTTCGGAAGCGGACGAGCACATGATATGTGCGCAAAAGCCGCAGGGTTCTGAGGACCCGCAGGAAGCCCGCCCCTTCGTCGGCAAGCGGCAGCAAAAACGAGACGATCGCGGCCACATCCGCCCAGGTCGTGGGATAGGTGAGATCCGAAAGGCGATGCCGGCTGATGAAGAGCCGGGCCAGAAAGTCTGTCAGGATGACGAGGCCCAGTCCGAAATCGAACCACATGAGCGGGCGCGAATACGGGACGAAAGACGTGACGACGACGAACAGGAGGGTCGCGCAGTCGAAGATCAAAAGCCCTGCGCGAAAATGATGGGCACGCCGGCTATCGCCCTCGTAAAGCCGCGTCAGGAAACTTCGCAGCCCCGGCGGGCTACGCCCTGAGGATGAGCCTCGTCGTCTCTTTTCTGGCAATCGCCGCTCTCGTCTTTCTGTCACAGCGATTCCCCCTCACCCCCCTGCGGCCAACGCGCTTGCCCATCATGGGTTCGCCGTCACGGCGACGCAACGCGCCGAGGCGACTGCAGAGCCTTTGAAGCAAAAGAGCCACGGGGGCCCGGCAAGAGGACCGCAATGGCTGAAACGCTGCGAAGGCGACGCACACCCCGCAGGGGCGCATGCCAGCCGCTCACATCACGTCTTCCAAGGCAGCGAGGATTGGCTGCTGGCTTTTGAGGATCTTGCTTCGCGCCGCCTCGAGGGAAAACCACCCAGCGCGATCGGCCTCGGGAAAGGCCCGTCTTCGTCCCGAATGCGGCGGCCATTCCATTTCAAAGACATTGCTCTTGAACGCGCCGAGGTCGAAATCTCCCTCAAGCGCGAAGACTTCGACACGCTTGCCACCTGCCTGCCTGAACTCGCCGAGCCAAAGGAGCACGCCCGCGGGCACGCATCCTGTTTCTTCAGCAAACTCGCGTCGGGCGGCCACCTCCGCAGCCTCCCCGTCTTCTCGCAGCCCTTTGGGGATCGACCAGGCGCCGTCATCCTTCTTCGCCCAGAACGGGCCACCTGGATGAACGAGCAGCACTTCGAGGCCGAAGGGTTTCCGGCGGAACATCAGAATGCCTGCGGAGCGGAGAATCGTGCGCCTCGTCGCCGGACGCGCTATTCCGCGGCTTCCGAGCGCCGCATGCCACGTTCCAGAATTGGCTTCAGAAACTGACCTGTGTAGCTCCGCGGCTCCGCCACCACCTCTTCCGGCGTCCCGGCCACCACGATCTCGCCGCCGCCGTCGCCACCCTCCGGCCCGAGATCGATGATGTAATCGGCCGTCTTGATGACATCGAGATTGTGCTCGATCACCGCCACCGTATTGCCCTGCTCCACCAGCTCGTGCAGCACTTCCAGAAGCTTCGCCACATCGTGGAAATGCAGACCCGTGGTCGGCTCGTCGAGGATGTAGAGGGTGCGTCCGGTCGCGCGTTTCGACAGTTCTTTCGCAAGCTTCACGCGCTGCGCTTCGCCGCCGGAAAGCGTCGTCGCCTGCTGGCCGATGCGCACATAGCCAAGCCCCACGCGCGCCAGCGTCTTCAGTTTGTCGCGCACGGCGGGGATCGCCTGGAAGAAGCCGACGCCTTCCTCGACCGTCATGTCGAGGACGTCCGCGATAGACTTCTCCTTGAATGTGACTTCCAAAGTCTCGCGATTGTAGCGTTTGCCGTGGCAGACATCGCAGGTGACATAGACGTCCGGCAGGAAGTGCATCTCGATCTTGACGACGCCGTCGCCCTGGCAGGCCTCGCAGCGTCCACCCTTGACGTTGAACGAAAAACGGCCCGGCTGGTAGCCGCGCGCCTTCGCCTCCGGAAGCCCCGCAAACCATTCGCGGATCGGGGTGAACGCCCCCGTATAAGTCGCGGGATTGGAACGCGGCGTGCGCCCGATCGGCGATTGATCGATGTCGATCACCTTGTCGAGATGCTCGAGCCCGGCAAGCTCCGCATGCGGCGCGGCCTGTTCGCGCGCACCGTTGAGGCGTCGCGCGACCGCCTTATAGAGCGTGTCGATGAGAAGCGTCGACTTGCCCCCGCCCGAGACGCCGGTCACGCAGGTGAAGGTGCCGAGCGGAATTTTCGCCGTAACATCCTTGAGATTGTTGCCCGTCGCGCCGACGAGCTTCAGCCAGCGCTTCTTGGCAGCCTTGCGGCGCGTCTCCGGGACCTCGATCGCCCGCGCGCCGGACAGGTACTGGCCCGTGAGCGAGGCCGGACTTGCCATGATATCGCCGGGCGTGCCCTCCGCCACCACCTCGCCGCCATGGATGCCCGCGCCGGGCCCCACATCGACGACATGGTCGGCGGCCATGATCGCATCCTCGTCGTGCTCGACGACAATGACGGTATTGCCGAGGTAACGCAGATGCTTGAGGGTCTCCAGGAGCCGGGCATTGTCGCGCTGATGCAGACCGATCGACGGCTCGTCCAGCACATAGAGAACGCCGGTCAAGCCCGAACCGATCTGGGAGGCGAGCCGGATGCGCTGGCTCTCGCCGCCCGACAACGACCCGGAATTGCGCGACAAGGTCAGATAATCGAGCCCGACATCGTCGAGAAAGCGAAGGCGCTCGCGAATTTCCTTGAGAATGCGCAGCGCGATCTCATTCTGCTTTCCGCTCAGCTTTTCCGGCAATTCCGTGAACCAGCGGTTCGCCTCGCGGATCGAAAAATGCGACACCTCGCCGATGTTGAGGCTTGCGATCTTCACCGCGAGCGCTTCCGGCTTCAGCCGCAGGCCGTTGCAGGACGCGCATGGCGTCGAAGACATGTACTTGCCGATCTCCTCGCGCATCCAGGCGGAATCGGTTTCCTTCCAGCGCCGCTCCAGGTTCGGGATGATGCCCTCGAAGGTCTTCTTCGCCTGATATTTTCTGAGCCCGTCGTCGTAGACGAGAGCGACCTTATCCTTGCCGGTGCCATACAGGATGGCCTGGCGGGCATTTTCCGGCAGCTCCTCGAACGGAACCGTCAGGCTGAAGCCGTAATGCTGGGCGAGCCCCTCGAGCGTCTGCAGATAATAAGGCGAGCTCGATTTCGCCCAAGGGTGGATCGCCCCCTTGCGCAGGCTCAAGCGCGGATCGGGAACCACGAGATCGGGATCGATGCGCAGTTCCGATCCGAGACCGTCGCAGGTCGGACAGGCGCCGAAGGGATTGTTGAACGAAAACAGTCGCGGCTCGATCTCGGGGATCGTGAAGCCGGAGACGGGACAGGCAAACTTTTCCGAAAACACGATCGGTGCCGGCGGCTTCCCGCCTTCGCCCATATCCGCGAACTCGGCGACGGCGATGCCATCGGCAAGTCGCAGAGCCGTCTCCAGAGAATCGGCAAGCCGGCTTCCGGCATCCGCTCGCACGACGACACGATCGACGACGATATCGACGTCGTGCTTCAGCTTCTTGTCGAGCGCCGGCGCCTCGGCGATCTCATAGAAGGTTCCGTCGATCCGCGCGCGCTGAAAACCACGTTTCATATATTCGGCGAGATCCTTGCGGAATTCGCCCTTGCGGCCACGCACCACCGGCGCGAGCAGATAAAGCCGCGTTCCCTCCGGCAAAGCCAGAATGCGATCGACCATCTGGCTGACCGTCTGGCTTTCGATCGGCAAACCCGTCGCCGGCGAATAAGGAACACCGACGCGCGCAAACAAGAGCCGCATATAATCGTAGATTTCCGTCACCGTGCCGACGGTGGAACGGGGATTGCGCGACGTCGTCTTCTGCTCGATCGAAATTGCCGGTGACAGGCCGTCGATCTGGTCGACGTCCGGCTTTTGCATCATCTCCAGAAACTGGCGCGCATAAGCCGACAGCGACTCGACATAGCGCCGCTGTCCCTCGGCATAGATGGTATCGAAGGCGAGCGAGGATTTGCCCGAGCCAGAAAGGCCCGTCATCACGATCAGACTGTCTCGCGGCAGATCGAGATCGACGTTTTTGAGATTGTGTTCGCGCGCGCCCCGCACGGAGAGCGTCTTTTGCGGATCCGTCATGGCCGTTCCGGAGGATGGTGATGCGGGCGGGCTCGCCCGATGCTTATTTAGTGCAGCCGGAGTGATGGAAAAACCCCGTCCTTCCCGCTTCGCGATATGTGCGCTCTCGGACGCCGATCATTCGCCAAGAAGGACACGCCCATCCACATCGATTGTCCAAAACGGGTTGTGCGCAACCTCCCACAAATGCCCGTCGGGATCGGCAAAATAGCCCGAATATCCGCCCCAGAAGACTTCCTCGGCCGTTTTGACGACCTCGGCTCCCGCCGCCTCCGCCTCCTTCAAGACGACGTCGACCTCTTCGCGACTTCTCGCATTGAAGGCCAGCGTGATGCCCGAAAATCCGGACCCGTCCGGGTCGACTTTGGCATCGGCCGCCAGCGACGTCCGCGGATAGAGCGCCAGAACGAAACCGTTCAAATCATAGAACACCACTTCCTCGTGGGCATTCGCACGTTGCCAGCCGAGCCCATCTTCATAAAACTGCCGCGCGCGTGACAGGTCGACAACGCCCAGCGTCACGACACTCAGTCTCTGTTCCATAGGCTCGCCCCTCGTCCGATGATCTTGCGTGATATCGGCAAGGAACATACAGTGAACGGCATTCCGCGACAAGCGTCTTTGCAGGGGCCCGTTTACAGTTCGGCGGCGCTTGAGTGAAAAGGGGCAACCTTTGGCCGCTCTCGGCGGCTCCAGAAACGAGGGAGAATTTCATGGCCGGCAGCGTCAACAAAGTCATCTTGATCGGCAATCTCGGGGCCGATCCCGAAATCCGGCGCCTGAACGATGGCCGTCCGGTGGTCAATCTGCGGGTCGCGACGTCTGAGAGCTGGCGCGACCGCAATTCCGGAGAACGGCGCGAGCGCACCGAATGGCACCGCGTGGTGATCTTCAACGAAGGTCTGGCAAAGATCGCCGAGCAATATCTGCGGAAGGGCTCGAAGGTCTATCTCGAAGGCCAGCTGCAGACGCGCGAATGGGAAGACCAGTCGGGCCAGAAACGCTTCACGACCGAGGTCGTGTTGCAGGGCTTCAATTCGGCCCTCACCATGCTCGACACGCGTGCCGGCGGCGGCGGTGGCAGCTATGACGCCCCCTCCTCCGACCGGGGCGGACGTTCGGATTTCGGCTCCTCCGGTCCGATGGAAGGTGGCCGCGGCTCCTTCAAGGACGACCTCGACGACGAAATCCCGTTCTGATTTCGGGTCGACAGAGAAACAGCAGACAAAATGAAGGGCCGCTCACGCGGCCCTTCGCTCATGTGCCCAGGGTTGGGCCTTTCGGAAAACGTTTGGCTCAGTTGTTTTCCTGTCCCGGAACGGTCAGCACCGGACGCGGGGTCTCGTCCGTGCTCGCCGGCAGGATCGGATAATCGACCTGCGGCTGCTCGCCCGTCAGCGTGTGCAGGAACGCCACCATGGAATCGACCTCATCCTCGGTGAGCTCTGTGCCAAGCTGGGCCGTCGCCATCACCTGCACCGCCTGACGCAGGCTCCAGACCTGGCCACTGTGGAAATAAGGCGCGGTCAGCGCGATATTCCGCAATGTGCCGGCACGGAAGACATATTCATCCGTTGCCGTATGCGTCACCGCAAAGCGGCCCTTGTCGTCCGGCGGAAGGATGTCCGCACCCGGCTTTTCCACGACGCCGAACGGGAAATAATCCTGACCACCGACATTCACGCCGGAATGGCAGGACACGCAGCCCTTATCCATGAACAAGGAGAGACCGTGCTTCTCCTTGTCGTTCAGGGCATTCGCGTTGCCGTCGAGGAATTGATCGAAGCGGGAAGCCGGCGTCACCAGCGTCACCTCAAAGGCCTCGATCGCCTTTGCGACATTGTCGAGAGTGATCGGATCCTCGTCGCCTGAAAACACGACGTCGAAGCGATCCTTGTACTCAGGCATGCTGTTCAGAACCGCAACCACCTCATCAGGGGTGGAGTTCATCTCCACCGCCGCCTGCATCGGCCCGACGGCTTGCGCTTTCAGATCTTCCGCCCGTCCGTCCCAGAACTGGGCGATGTTGAAGACGGAGTTGAGAACCGTCGGCGCATTGCGGGGCCCGCGCTGCCAGCCGTGTCCGACAGAAGTCGGCTGCAGGTCCGTCCCGGCCAGGCCGAGATTGTGGCAGGTGTTGCAGCTCAGAAGGTGAGAAGAAGACAACCGCGGATCGAAATACAGCATCTTGCCGAGTTCGACCTTCTCGCGGGTGATGGCGTTGTTTTCGGGGGCCTGCACCATCGTCGGAATCGGATCGAAGAAGCCGTTGGCGTCTTCCATCAATTTCTGGTCGTCCGCAGCATAGGCCGCAGTGCCTAGCCCGGCCGTAAGTAGGAGCGAGACCAGCAAACGTGTCATCGCGCTCTCCATTCATTTGCGAGAGAGCCACGGGATATGAGACGTCAAGGCGAGCACGACCGGCGACCGTCGGGTCGGCTCGTGGCTTTTGGCGTTCAAGGCCCGCGACCCAGATCGCTGCCTCAGGTCGCGGGCCAACTCTAGCAGCGGGGGATGGGCTACTTTTGACTTAGATCAATTCTAAGGTAAGCTCGCTATTCTGTCGCATCTGGCCGCTCCTCGCCTCAGTGCGACGCAGCACCGCTCCGGCGTTCTTCCTCCACCGCGATTTTGTGATCCCCTGCAGATTGCACCTCGATGAAGAGACGGCGGATTGTCGGAATGCGTGCCTTGATGGCCTTTTCCAGACGCGTGATGGCGGCTTCGACGCGCCCGGCCGGCATATCGTCCTCAAAGTCGACCGAGAGCGCCAGCAGGATGTCATTGGGCCCGCGGTGCAATGTCCTGAGCTCGTTCAGCGCACGCACGCCCTCCTCTCCCTCGACGATCTCGCGCACCGTGGCGACCGTTTCCGGTGCCGCCGATTCCCCGATCAAGAGGCCTTTGGTTTCGATCGCGAGAAGGATTGCGGTCGTACCAAGAATGATGCCGATCCCGATCGAGGCGGCACCATCGAGCCACGGAAGATCGAGATAGCTGGCGAGGAACACGCCGATCAACGCGACGACGAGACCAAGGAGGGCGGCAGTATCTTCGTAAAGCACCGTGAAAACGGTGGGATCCTTGGAATGCCGAACGGCCTCGAAGAAATTGTGCCCTTCGTTCCTCTGGTTGCGAAACTCACGGTAGGCAACGGTCCACGACGCACCTTCGAACACGATCGCCAACGACAGAACGATGTAATTGACGAACGGAGACGTGATCTCGTTGGCGTCGGCGATCTTGTGCACGCCCTCATAGACGGAGACGCCAGCGCCAACCGCAAAGATCAGGATCGCCACCACGAAGGCCCAGAAATAGATCTCCGCGCTGTAGCCGAAGGGATGCGCGCGATCCGCCGGACGAGACGCCCGCTTCATCCCATAGAGAAGAAGCCCCTGGTTGCCGGTATCGACAACCGAATGGATGCCTTCAGACAGCATCGCCGAGGAGCCCGTATAGGCGGCGGCGCCGAACTTCGTGATGGCGATCGCCAGGTTTCCGACAAGCGCCGCATAAATTGCCTTCTTCGAGCTTCCGGCCATCTCAATCCCCGTTTTGTCGCCTTGGACGGCTATTGTTGCGCTGCCTGACAAGCATCATATGGATTCGCGCAGGCACCCTGCCTCTCCCCTTGCGATCTCGTTGGCAAGCGTCAACATGCACGGGCGTGAAGCGTTGCATTCGACATATTTCCCCCCAGCGACGAACGAAGCAGCAGAAGCTGAGAGACACGAAATGACGAGACCCATCCATGTTATCGGCGGCGGCCTCGCCGGCTGCGAAGCCGCCTGGCAGATCGCCGAAGCCGGCATCGCCGTCGTGCTGCACGAAATGCGGCCCGAGGTCGAGACGCCGGCCCACAAAAGCGACGGTCTCGCCGAGCTCGTCTGTTCGAACTCGTTCCGCTCCGACGATTCCACGAGCAACGCCGTCGGTGTCCTGCATGCGGAGATGCGAGCCGCGGGTTCACTCATCATGCGCGCGGCCGACCGCCATCAATTGCCTGCGGGCTCGGCGCTTGCTGTCGATCGCGACGGTTTCTCCGAAGCTGTAACACAGGCCATTGCCGATCACCCCTTGATCCGGATTGAACGCGGCGAGATCTCCGGCCTGCCCAATCCCGACCAGCCGACCATCATCGCCACCGGCCCTTTGACGAGCGGCGCGCTCGCGACCGCAATCCGCGAAGCGACGGGCGAAGACCAGCTTGCCTTTTTCGACGCAATCGCACCGATCATCCATCGCGACAGCATCAACATGGATATCGCCTGGATGCAGTCCCGCTACGACAAACCCGGGCCCGGCGGTGACACGGCCGCCTACCTGAACTGTCCGATGGACCGCGCCCAGTACGAGGCCTTCATCGAGGCGCTGCTTCAGGCGGAGACGGCCGATTTCCGCGAATGGGAAAAGGACACGGCCTATTTCGAAGGTTGTCTTCCGATCGAGGTGATGGCGGCGCGCGGAGCCGAAACCCTGCGCTGGGGTCCGATGAAGCCGGTCGGCCTCACCAATCGGCACAAACCCGAGGAGAAGCCGTGGGCTGTGGTGCAGCTCCGCCAGGACAACAAGCAGGGCACGTTGTTCAATATGGTCGGCTTCCAGACCAAAATGAAATACGGCGAACAGACCCGTATTTTCCGAATGATTCCGGCTTTGGAGAATGCTGAATTCGCGCGGCTCGGCGGCATTCACCGCAATACGTTTCTGCGCTCACCAAAAATCCTCGACGAGACGATGCGCCTGAAGGTGCAACCCCACATTCGTTTCGCCGGCCAGATCACCGGCTGCGAAGGCTATGTCGAATCGGCCTCCATCGGGCTTCTCGCCGGCCGCTTCGCGGCCGCTGAGGCACTTGGCGATCAACCGGCTCTGCCTCCGGATACGACAGCCCACGGAGCGCTCCTCGCCCACATTACCGGCCGCAATCTCGTGGATAAGGAGAACGGCGACTTTCAGCCGATGAACGTCAATTTCGGCCTTTTCCCGGACATCGAGGCGCCCACAAAAGACGAGGACGGACGCAGAATGAAGGGCAAGGAGCGCGGCGTGGCACGTAAGCGCACGCTCGCTGCACGCGCACTCGCCGATTTTACGAGATGGCTTGCGGCCAACGAGTTGCGGAAGCCCGCCTGAGACGCGAAGCGTCTTCCGTGAAGCTCAGGTGGATCAGCGGCCCTTGCCGAAACCGGCAAACACCATCCGGCTCAGGACGCTGAGCGCAGGCATCCGCTGAGGAGACGTGACGAATCTGGCTGGATCCCGCCCGATTCGGGCAAGCAGGACATCCGCGGCTTTCAATGGCAGAAAGGCCGTTCGGGCCTCCCTGCGAACCTGCTTCAGCGCTGCGGCCGCGCGGCTTCGGTGCATGCGCCCGAAGGCGACGAGTTCGTCGATTGGCGCGACGAGCTGTTTCACTTCGGCGGAATAGACCTCCTCCGGAGAGAGCCCCACCCTCTGGAGAAGCTCGGCGGGAATGACGAGACGCCCCCTCGCCCGCGCGCGTGCGCTGTCCCAGAGGCTCATGGCGACGCCATAGGCAATGCCCGCATGCCCCGCCGCCTCGGCAAGCTCACTGGCCTCTCCGCCCAGAAACAATCCCCCCAGCTGAAAGAGGCTCGACTGCGTCTCCCCCATTCTCCCTTCGAGATCGGCAAGTGTCGCAGGAGGATCGGCGTAAAGGTCTCCGTGCCGCGCTTCCGTAAGTGCGGCAAGGGCGTCGGCCGAAAGTCCTTTTTCTCGCAGCGCCAAAGCCAGCCGATCGACGATCGGCGAGCCGCTCGCCTGCCCCGCCACCGCCAGGTCGAGCGAATCGCGCCACCAGGTCAGACGGATCTCCCCGAGCGTCGCCTCTTGCACGATATCGGCGACCTTTTCCGCCTCGACTGCGAAGGCGTAGAGCGAGAAAAGTTCTTCGCGCACATTTTGCGGCGCGAACAACACCGAGTAGTAGCGCGGAAGATCGCGCTCGCGCACAGGCTCAACGAGGGTGGGATCGGGCTCGGCCATGAGCCGGAGCTAGGGCTTCATTCCGGATCGTCGACAGCAATCAGCGCCGCAGCAACCGCCCGCTCTTCCGCAAGCAGGATGTTGTAGGTTCGCGAGGCCGCGCCCGTCGCCATCACTTCCGGCCACAGACCGGCAGCTTCGAGATCCGATTTCACCTTCGGATCGAGGGGAACGAGATTGCGCCCCGTCCCGATCAGAAGCACTTCGATCGAAGAGACTTCGGCTATTGCCGGTTGAAGCGCCTCGAGGCTGATTTCCTCCGGCCTGGTGACACCCCAGCCGAGGATCGCCGAAGGCAGCATCAGGATCGATCCACGATGCGACATGCCGGCAAAACGGAAACCGCCATTCCCGTACGCATCAACAGGCGCGCGTCCCGGGAAACGACCGCCCTCGGGCGGCCCAGACTGTCTGTCTCCGCCCGCTGGCATCAGCTTGTCGCGGGCTTCTTTGCGGTTTCCGGCGGGGCCACCTTCTCAGGCCGCAGATTGAAGAAGATCAGCATCGGCGCGGCAATGAAGACCGTGGAGTACGTGCCGATAAAAACGCCCCAGATCATCGCCGCCGTGAACGAACGGATGACCGCTCCGCCGAAGAAGAACAAAGCCGCCAACGCGATCAGCGTGGTCAGAGACGTCAGCAACGTCCGAGACAGGGTCTGATTGACCGACAGATCGATGATGCCCCGGATCGGCGTCTGCTTGAACTTCCGCAGCATTTCACGCACGCGGTCGAAGATCACCACGGTGTCGTTCAACGAATAGCCAACGATCGTCAAAATCGCCGCGATCGAAGACAGGTTGAACTCGATCTGCGTGATCGTGAAGAACCCGATGGTCAAGATGACGTCGTGAAGAAGCGAGGCGATGGCACCGATGGCGAACTGCCATTCGAACCGGAACCAGATGTAAAACAGCACGCCCACGAGCGTCACGAGGACCGCGATCGTCCCGGTCTCGGCGAGCTCGCCGGACACACGCGGCCCCACGACTTCGACGCGACGATAATTGTAATCGTCGAAGCCAAGCGCGTTCTGCACCTTCTGCACGGCCGCCTGCTGCGCCTCGTCTCCGCCGGGCTGCGTCGCGATCCGAATGACGGCTTCGTTGCCGGAGCCGAAGCCCTGAACCTCGAAATCGCCCAGTTCGAGCGGTTGCAGCGTCTGCCGCACCGCGCCGATATCGACGGCTCCGCTCTGGCTCTGCACCTCGATCAGGGTTCCTCCCCTGAAATCGATGCCGAGATTGAGGCCGACGACGAAGAACAAGACGAGCGACGCCACCATCGCGACCACCGAGGCAGGAAAGCCCCAGCGCGCAAAGCGCATGAACGGGATCGTGGTTTCGTCGGGAACGATGCGGAATGGCATAGCGATACTCAGATCGGCACTGTCTTGGGGCGCTGCGAGCGAACCCAGACGGCGACGATGAAGCGGGTCAGAACAAAGGCGGTGAAGACGGTCGTCAGAATGCCGAGAGCAAGGGTGACCGCAAAACCACGGATCGGACCGGAACCCAGAGCGAAAAGCGCGAAGGCAGCGATCAAGGTCGTGATGTTGGCATCAAGGATCGTGCCGAGCGCCCGATTGAAACCGGCCTCGATCGCATTGATCGCGGACCGCCCAAGCTTCGATTCCTCGCGTATTCGCTCGAAGATCAGCACGTTCGCGTCCACCGCCATACCGACCGTCAGCACGATGCCGGCAATGCCCGGAAGCGTCAGAGTCGCCTGCAACAGCGTCAAGAGCGCGAGCAGAAGCACGATATTGCAGATCAACGCGACATTCGCGAAGACGCCGAAGAGGCCGTAGACGAGCACCATAAACACGACGACACCGGCCGTGCCGATCAACGCGGCGATTTCGCCAGCGGCAATCGAATCTCGACCGAGGCTAGGTCCCACCGTGCGCTCCTCGACGATGGTGAGGTCGGCCGGAAGGGCGCCGGCCCGCAGCAGAACAGCGAGATTCTGCGCGCTTTCGACGGTGAAATTGCCCTCGATTTGGCCGGAACCGCCGAGGATGGGCGAGCGGATGACGGGGGCCGTGATGTATTTGTTGTCGAGGACGACCGCGAAGCGGCGCCCGACGTTCTGCTGCGTCAGCTGTCCGAAAATCGATCCGCCGCGGGAATTGAAGCGGAAGGTGACGATCGGCGTGTTCGTCTGCTGATCGAAGGCCGGCTGAGCGTCGACGAGATCGTCGCCGGAAAGCCGCGCCCGCGATTCGACGAGAACCGGACCGTCATTGGGATCGGCCGGCTCGACGATCTCACATCCGGCGGGAGGACGCCCCTGCTGCGCGGAGACGACGTCGCCCTCCGGGCACTCCAGATGGAATGTCATCTTCGCCGTCTGGCCGAGAATTTCTTTCAGCCGGCTGGTATCTTCAAGACCCGGGACCTGAACGAGAATGCGATCGTCGCCTTCGCGCTGGATCGTCGGCTCGGTGGTCCCGAGCGCGTTGATACGGCGTCCGAGAACGGACAGGCTCTGTTCGACGGCCGAGCGGGTACGCTCTTCAAGCCCCGCCTCGGTCAGGTTCAGTGTCACCTGCGCGCCGTCACGAGAGACTTCGACCTCGCTCACAGACCCCTGTCCGAAGAGCCCCGATTGCACGGGATTGGTCAGCGGACGCAGAAGCTGCATCACACGATCTGCTTCGCTCGGCTCGCGCAACGTGAACGTCACGCTTTCTCCGCGGCTGCGCAGATTGCGGTAGCCGATGCGTTCGTCACGCAAAGTCTGCCGAACATCGCCGACCAGTGTCTGAAGCCGATCTTTGACCAGCGAATCGCGCTCCACCTGCAAGAGCAGATGGGCGCCGCCTCTCAGATCGAGGCCGAGGACGATCTGGCGCTTGGGCATGAAAGACGGCCAGGCCTGAACCGTCGCGGCGGAAAAAAGATTGGGAAGCGTCACGATCACCCCCGCCACGAGGACGAGGATGATGAGAACGATCTTCCAACGAGCGAAATAGAGCATGAAAAGGCGGATCCTGAGGTCAGGCGGCGGAGCCGCTCACCGGCTCGGCCTTTGCTCGAACCTCATAAATGAGGCCTCTTTGCGCCCGCACCTTCACGCCTTCGGCAATTTGCACTTCGAGCTCGTTGTCGTCGATCACCTTGGTGACCTTGCCGATGAGCCCGCCGCCGGTCACCACCGTGTCGCCACGACGGATCGCCTTCAGCATCTCTTCCCGCTTCTTCGCCTGCTGGCGCTGCGGACGGATGATGAGAAAATACATGATCACGAAGATCAGGATGAAAGGCAGAAGCGAAATCAACATCTCACCGCCGCCACCTGCGCCTGCGCCTTGCGCATAGGCCGGAGTCACGAACATAAAGGCCTCGGAATTTGCTTGCGGACCCGTCGGTCCAAACCGGCGCGGACTATAGCTGTGGCGCGCCCCTTTGCAACCGGTCCCGGCACGAGCGATCTGTCGACCCCTCGATCCTTATGTTACCGAGACGCCCCGCCTGTAGGACGTGAACCCAAGTGACTCAAGACCAAACCCAAAACCTCATTCCTCTCCTTGAACGGATTGCCGGCGCTCTGGAGCGGCTCGCTCCGCCCGTCGCACCGCCGCTCGACCTCTCCGCCGATGCCTATGTGTGGGATCCGCAGCCACCTCGCCTCGTCCCGGTGAAACACGTCAACCGGCTCGAAATCGAGCTTTTGCAGGGCATAGACCGCTCTCGCGAGACGCTGCTTGAGAATACGCGGCACTTCGCCAAAGGCTATGCGGCCAACAACGCCCTGCTTTGGGGCGCGCGCGGGATGGGAAAATCCTCGCTGGTGAAATCCGTCCACGCGCAGGTCTCGGCCGAAGCGCCAGAGACGCCTCTCAAGCTCGTCGAAATCCATCGCGAGGACATCAACACGCTGCCCGACTTGATGAACACCATCCGCGATCGAGCGGAGCGATTCATCTTTTTCTGCGACGACTTGTCCTTCGATGCCGACGACACGTCCTACAAATCGTTGAAAGCAGCACTCGAAGGCGGCGTCGAGGGCAGGCCGCGCAACATGATCTTCTACGCCACCTCGAACCGCCGCCACCTGCTCCCCCGCGACATGATCGAGAACGAGCATTCGACAGCGATCAATCCATCGGAGGCAGTGCAGGAAAAGGTGTCGCTCTCAGACCGCTTCGGCCTGTGGCTCGGCTTCCATCACTGTGATCAGACGCAGTATCTGGCGATGGTGCGCGCCTATGTGGAGCACTTCGGCATCGCCACGCCAGAAGAGGAATGGCGTCCTCGCGCCCTTGAATGGGCAACGACGCGGGGCAGTCGTTCCGGCCGCGTCGCCTGGCAATTCATTCAGGATCTTGCAGGACGGACGGGTCAGTCGCTCGGCTGACTGACCCGTGACCGCAACCCGGAAGGCGCCCGCTCAAGCGGACGCCATATGTCCCACCGGATTGACCGGGGTCGCTCCCTTGCGGAGCTCGAAATGCACCTGCGGCGAGGTGACGTTGCCGCTCATTCCGGACTTCGCGATGATCTGACCGCGCCGGATCTTCTCACCGCGCTTCACCAGCAGCTCGCTGTTGTGGGCATAGGCCGAAACCCAGCCGCCCTCGTGCCGCACGAGAATCAGATTGCCGTAGCTCTTCAGCTCGTTGCCCGCATAGATGACCGTGCCGTCTTCGGCGGCCTTGACGGCTGTACCCTCCGGCACGGCGAGATTGATGCCGTCGTTGCGTTCACCGTTCGGCTTGCTGCCGAACTCCGCAATGATGCGCCCGTGCACCGGCCAGCGGAAGCCCGCGCCTCCAGATTTGGCCGTGGTATCGGCTGCAGGCGCCGTGCTTTCTTGCTTGGGTTCCGCCGATGGCGGCGTGTAGCTCACCGGCGTCTTTTCGGGCCGCACCTCAGGCTTCGCTTCCGGCTGTGCATCCGACATCGTTCCATCTTTTGGATCGACGCGAGCAACCTGTGTTCCACCGCCGGACGGAATTCGCAGCGTCTGACCGGGGCGGATATTGCCGCCTTCAATGTTGTTGGCCGAGGCGAGCTCGCTCGTCGTAACGCCATGCGCATGGGCGATACTCCAAAGCGAATCACCGGAGCGAACTGTATAGCCCCCACTCGAGGCCACGTTGCTTTGCTGGCGCGGCTGCGGGGCTTCGGTCCGCGCAACCGCAGGCTCCGCACGGCGCGGCTGAGGCGTGCCTTGCGAATCGACGGTCACCTTCCCGAGAGGCTTCGGCATGCCGCTCGGCGCGTAAGGCTTCGGCGGCGTATAGGGTTTTGGAGCGGCTGCCTGCTGTTGCGGGTAGCTCGTCGGCGCGCTCGAATAGCTCTGCTGCGTCCCGGCGGAACCCGGATAATTGTAGGCGGTCTGATAACCGCCAGAGGGTGGCGGCAACTGCCGCGACTGGACCGCGGGCGATGGCGCCGCGAACTGTTGCGGTGCCTGATAGGCATTCGCCTGGGCAGTAATTGTCTGCTGCTGATTCGCCGTTGAGCCGGTGTAGATGGGCTCAGTCAGACGTATGGCATCGGCGCTGCACCCGGCACCGAGCCCGGTAATCAGGGCGAGCGCGCTAATGCGGGTGAACCAGAAGCTGGCAGACTGACGGTATGACCTCATCGAACAAACTCACGCAGGCATTGGGGATGCTGACGTGATGTAAAAGCATTAACATTGAAAAGGCGTTAAGGGACGCCGGCAAAACGAACCGAAAATCAAAGATTGCGGGCAATTCCTTCGATCAGCGGCACGAAACGGACGGCGCCGAGATCGCGGGTGTCCACCCGTGTCCCCTCTTTGCGAAAAAGCGTCAGCCGCTGCACGGCGTCGACCGGTCCGACCGGCGCAACGAGAATGCCGCCATCGACCAGTTGCGCGACGAGTTTGGCGGGTGCGACGGCCGCCGCGGCCGTGACCAGGATCCGATCGAAGGGCGCCTGTGTCGGCCATCCCTTCGACCCGTCGGCGACAATGCCGGCGATATTTGTGATGCCGAGAAGATCCCAGCGCGTCTGCGCCAGCTCCAAAAGTGTCCGATAGCGCTCGAGCGTCGTGACCCGGCGCGAAAGCCTAGCGAGAATGGCGGCCTGGTAGCCTGACCCGGTACCGATCTCCAGGACATGGTGACGCGGTTCCAGCTCAAGAGCCGCCGTCATCATCGCGACCACCGAAGGCGCACTGATGGTCTGCCCGCATTCGATCGGCAAGGCGCGATCGAGATAGGCATCGTCTCGATACAGATCCGGGACGAAAGCCTCGCGCGGCACCGTCTCGATCGCCCCGAGCACCTTTCGGTCGGAAATACCGAGTTCACGCAGCCTCAAAATGAGGCTGGCCAGCCGAACCCGCGCCTCCGGATCTGGCTCGATGGCAGGATCGTCGTTCACGAAGAGGCCCGTTTTGCCCCGCTTGGAGCCGTGAAATGCCGCGTGAGCTCCTGGCGGGCAGGCTCATCGGTCATGTCCAGAGACAAGGGCGTGACGGAAATATAGCCCTGCGCGAGCGCCGCCAGATCGGTCTCAGGGGGCGGCTCCATCTTCGAGTGCTTGAAGGCGATCCAGAAATACGGCCGCCCGCGCCCATCGCGACGTTCGTCGATATGCATCCAGTCGGCGGCGCGCTTGCCCTGGCGCGTGAGAAGAACGCCCGAAACATCGTCAGCTGTTCGATTGGGAAAGTTGACGTTGATGAGAACGCCCGGCGTCAGCTGCAAATCGAGCACGCGCTGGATGATCCCAGGGGCATGCGCTCTCGCGCAATCCCATCTCGGATCGTCGATCGTGTCCGCTCCGAACGCCTGCGACAGAGCAAAGGACCGGATCCCGAGGATCGTCCCTTCGATCGCACCTGCAACCGTACCGGAATAGCTCACATCGTCGGCGATGTTCTGTCCCCGATTGACGCCAGAGATCACCAGATCCGGCTTTTCGCCGATGACGACCTTCGAGGCCATGATCACGCAATCCGTCGGCGTTCCGCGCACGGCGAAATGGCGCTCGTCCACCTCTCGCAAGCGCAGAGGATCGCTCAGGGTCAACGCATGCGCCACGCCGGATTGATCCGTCTCAGGCGCGACCACCCACACATCGTCCGAAAGCGCGCGAGCGATCTCCTCCGCGACCTTCAGGCCCGGAGCATGGATTCCATCATCGTTGGTGACGAGAATCTTCATGCGCCGATCCGCTCCATGCCACCCATATAGCGCCGCAGCACCTCCGGCACCGTGATCGAGCCGTCGTCATTGCGGTAATTCTCCATGACGGCAATCAGGGCACGCCCGACGGCCACGCCGGAACCGTTCAACGTATGCACGAACTTCGGCTGCTTTTCGCCTTCGGCCCGGTAGCGGGCATTCATCCGACGCGCCTGGAAGTCTCCGCACACGGAACACGACGAGATTTCCCGGTAGGCGCCCTGCCCCGGCAGCCAGACTTCGATGTCGTATGTGCGCCGCGCGGCAAATCCCATGTCACCCGTCGAGAGGACGACGACGCGATAAGGCAGTTCGAGCTTCTTGAGCACCGTTTCGGCGCACGCCGTCATGCGCTCATGCTCTTCGAGGCTCGCCTGCTGACTGGTGATGGAGACGAGCTCGACCTTGTTGAACTGATGCTGTCGCAGCATGCCGCGCGTATCGCGCCCGGCCGAACCCGCTTCGGACCTGAAACAAGGCGTCAACGCCGTGAAGCGGAGCGGCAGCTCCGCTTCTTCGAGGATCGTCTCACGCACGAGATTGGTGAGCGGCACTTCCGCCGTTGGAATGAGCCAAAGACGCGCGGCCGAGGCTTCATCGTCATCGACGGCTGCGGTCGCATAGAGATCTTCGGCAAATTTCGGCAGCTGCGCAGTGCCAAAAAGCGCATCATCCCGCACCAGGGTCGGCGGCGCGACCTCCGTGTAGCCGTGCTCGCTCGTGTGAAGATCGAGCATGAACTGGCCGAGCGCCCGCTCCAGACGCGCAAGCTGGCCCTTCAGCACCACGAAACGCGAGCCGGAGAGTTTCGCCGCGCTTTCGAAATCCATCAGGCCCAGGGACTCGCCGATCTCGAAATGCTCCGGCGCGCTATCGCTCAACATTGGATCGCCGAAGAGGCGCAGCTCGACATTGGCCGTTTCGTCGGGGCCCACGGGCACGTCGGGCAAGGGAACGTTCGGGATTTCGGCGAGCGCCGTTCGCAGCGCTTCCCCGAGGGCCCGCTCCTGGGCTTCGCCCTCCTGGATGGCACTCTTCAGCTTGGCGACCTCGTCGATGAGGTTTTGGGCCGCGGCTTCGTCGCCGGACGCCTTCGCCTTGCCGATCTGTTTCGAGGCCTGGTTGCGCGCGTTCTGCGCCTCCTGCAACTGACGGATATGGGCGCGCCGCTCATCATCGAGATCGATCAGGCGTTGAGCGGCCGGGGCCGCCCCTCGATCAGCGAGAGCGCGGTCGAGCGCCTGCGGATCTTGGCGAATCCATGTGATGTCGAGCATCTTTCGCGAACCTCTGCTGGACGCCTTGCGGCGACTCCGCGTGCTTGTCTATGGCCGCAGGGCGTAACGCAACGACGGCCGCGGTCAAGTCTCGCTTTGCAGAAGATCCGACGATGCGGATGCCATCAGCGGCCCAAGACCGGGTTCGCCCGACTATGTCGCAGCTTCCTCGGCCCTTGCAGCGTTTTTTAGCTCGACTCGCCGAACAGCGTAGATGGAGATCTCGTAGAGAAGAATTGTCGGCACGGCGAGACCGATCTGGCTGATCGGATCGGGCGGCGTGAGGACCGCTGCCAGGATGAAGGCGATCATGATGGCGTATTTGCGTTTGGACTTGAGCATCGCCGCATCGACGATCCCGACGCGGCCGAGGAGCGTCAGGATGACCGGAAGCTGAAACACGAGGCCAAAGGCGAAGATCAGCGTCATGATGAGGCTGAGATACTCGTTCACCTTCGGCAGAAGCTCGATCGTCGCGCGGCCTTCGCCACCCGTCTGTTCCATCGACAGGAAGAAGGCGAGCGCAAGCGGCATCACCGCGAAATAAACGAGCGCCGCGCCGATGATGAAGAGGATCGGCGTCGCGATCAGGTACGGGTAGAACGCCTGACGTTCATGCTTGTAGAGCCCCGGCGCCACAAATTTGTAGATCTGATTGGCAATGACCGGGAATGCCAGGAAGAGCGCGCCAAAGAAGGCAAGCTTCATCTGCGTGAAAAAATACTCCTGCGGAGCGGTAAAAATCAGACGGATGCTGCGGTCCGCACCGGCTGCGCGCTCATAGGGAATGATCAGCAGATTGAAGATCTGGTCCGCAAAATAGAAGCAGACCACGAACGCGATCGCGATTGCGATCAAGGCGCGCAGAAGACGCTGACGCAGTTCGATCAGATGTTCGATCAGCGGCGCCCGTGAAGCTTCGATATCGTCGTCGCTCATGCTGCGTCGCTCGTGCGCGGGCTTCCGCCTCTGTTGTCGGGAGCTTCTTCGGCCACCCCTTCATCCTTGCTCGACGCCACATCCTGCACTTTTTCTTCCGCCGGTGCCGTGCCCTCGTCCACCCCCGTCGCAGGTTCGGTCGTCGTGGGCTCGGTCAATGCGGGTTCGGCCGACGCGGAAGGCGTCTCCTCTGTGGGCGCGAGAGCGGATGGTACCGGCTCTGCCGTCGACTTCTGGCCACTCCGATTGGCGGCGGCCTCGACGTCTTTCTTGACGCCGGCGAGCGGATCCATCTTGGAAATCGATTGCAGCGACTGCCGGGTTTCGTCCAGCCCGGCCTGCCGCTCAGCCTCTTTCAGAGCATCGTCGAGCTGACGCTTGAAATCGTTCGCGGTACGACGGACCTGGCCCATCGTCTTGCCGAACGTGCGCAGCATTCCAGGCAGATCTTTCGGCCCGACGACGATAATCGCCACACCGGCGATCACCACCAGTTCAGTCCAGCCGATATCAAACATGGCCGAGCTCAAACATAGATTGTGCTGGGTTCGCCGTGGCCGATGCCGTTAGCCGACCTTATTCTTCTTCTCCGCCGGTTCCACGCTGGCGGGGTCGTTGTGCTCGATGGTCCGGGACTGGTTCGTCGACGTGGTGTCGTCCTCGTCGTCCTGCAGGCCCGTCTTGAAGCTCTTGATGCCTTTGGCGACATCACCCATCAGGTCAGAGATCTTTCCGCGCCCGAACAGGAGCACGATGATGATCGCGATGATAACGATCTGCCAGAAGCCTATCGACATAGGATAAACCTTTCAAAACTCGCCACGGCCGGTCGCGGGACTATTGCAAATCGTCGGATTCGCATCAACTCGCCCTCTTCTCCGATCCCCTGCCGCGTCACGAAGCTACGGCCGACATTGAGATCCGCTGGACCAGCGTTTCCTCCACAAAGTCTCGGAGTGATATAAGTGGCCCGATCCTTCAAAGCCACATCGAATTCTGCGCAGTCCGAAAGGGACGAAACCTTCCGCAGGGTCCGCCTCGGCAAACGACGCTCATCCACAAGAGCGGTGAGATTGAGGCTGGAACAGCCGGCGTTTTGCCGCAGATCGGCAAGGGCAAAAAATACGCCGATTCCCAAGAGTCGTTGGGGCGCCCAATCAATTCCTCAGTCGCCATCCAAAGGCTCTTCGTCGTCCCGCAGCGCCTCGCTCCCAAAGGCAGGAGGCGCTTCGAAGCCCGGAGGAATGTTGGCGTTCAGAAGGCCCGCCGCCTTCAGGTCGAGGAGACCAGGCAGATCGCCGATTGCTGCAAGTCCGAAATGATCGAGAAATTCGTTCGTCGTCCCGAATGTCAGCGGGCGCCCAGGCGAACGCCGACGCCCCCGCGGCCGCACCCAACCTGTCTCTAGAAGGACATCCAGCGTACCCTTGGAGGTCGAAACGCCCCTCACCTCTTCGATCTCCGCGCGCGTGACCGGCTGGTGGTAGGCGATGATGGCGAGCGTCTCCATCGCGGCCCGAGAGAGCTTGCGCTCCTCGACCTTGTGCTCCTGCAACAGAAAGCCGAGATCGCTCGCAGTGCGGAATGCCCAGCTATCGCCGATGCGCCTCAGATTAACGCCCCGGCTCGCATAAGCGGTCTGCAATTCGTGCAGGAGCACGTCGACCGTCACGCCCTCGGGCATCTTGGCAGCCAGTTCCGCCTCGCTCATGGGCTTCGCCGAGGCGAACAACATCGCTTCGAGCATCCGCAAATGCAGCCGGCGGTCCTCCGGCGACAGGCTGGTGACATTGCTGCCGCTGGCGAAAAGATCAGGCACGCTTCGCCTCCAGCGAAGCAGACCTCCGCCGCACGTAGAGAGGTGCAAAATTGGAGGACTGCGTCAGTTCCAGCTTGCCCTCCCGCACCAGTTCGAGACTAGCCGAGAGCGCACTCGCCCGGGCTGTCGCCCGCAGTTCCGGCTTGGCCAGAAACTCGGTCAGATAGGTGTCCATCGGCATCCAGGTCGCATCTTCGCCGATCAGGCGCATAAGGCGATCGCGCGCTTCCTGCAGACCGATGACTTTGCGCTTCTTCACCTTCACGAAGCTCGCAAACTGGCGCGCACGCAAAGCCGAATAAGACTGCAAGAGGTCGTAGAGCTCCGCCCCCCACCGCATCGTTCGGTCGCTCGCGATGGCTTCCGGCATACCGCGCTCGAAGAAGCCGGACCCGAGCTTGTCCCGGTCCGACAGCCTCTCGGCCGCTTCGCGCATGGCTTGGAGGCGCTTCAGGCGGAAAGCGAGCCGCGCCGCCATTACCTCGCCAGACGGTTCTTCCATCGGTTCGGGATCGGGCAGAAGGAGCCGCGACTTGAGATAGGCGAGCCACGCAGCCATCACGAGGTAGTCGGCAGCGATCTGCAGATGCAGCTTCCGTGCGTGATCGATGAAAACGAGATACTGCTCGGCCAAAGCCAGCACCGAAATCTTTGTCAGATCGACTTTCTGACTGCGGGCGAGAGCAAGAAGCAGGTCGAGCGGGCCTTCGAAACCATCGACGTCGACAAGCAGCACGTCGGCGTCGTCGACGGGCGTATCTTCCTCGAAAGCATCCGCCGCAGCACTCATCCGAGAACCCTGTCTGATCCCAGCAATTGCGACAACCGCTCGTGCAAGAACGCTCGGTCTCCGACCTCGTCGGCAACACTTGCAACAAGGGACGTCTCGGCACGCTCAAGCGCATCGCCGGAAAGCTCCGGAACAGCCTTCGCCACGTCGCGCATCTCTTCCATCTCGCCATTGCAGTGAAGGACGATGTCGCAGCCGGCGGCAATCGCACGCCTGGAGCGTTCGGCCGGACTGCCGCTCAGCGCTTTCATGGAGATGTCGTCCGTCATCAGCAGACCACCAAAACCGATTCGCTCACGGATGATGTTAGCGATGATTGGAGCGGAATGCGTGGCCGGCTGGGCGTCGTCCACTGCGGAATAGACGACATGCGCCACGATACCGAGTGATGCGCGCGTGCCCAACATCCGAAACGGCGCGAAATCGACGGCCTCGAGTCCCGCCAGACCCGCATCGACGACGGGAAGCTCCTCATGGCTGTCGCAAGCCGCGCGACCATGCCCAGGCAGATGCTTGATCACCGGCGTCACGCCACCGGCCCTCAATCCGGTCATGACGGCACCGCCGAGCGTCACCACCATTTCGACCGTGTCCCCATAGGCGCGATCGCCAATGATATCGTGGCTGCCCGGCCCGGGCACATCGAGAACTGGCAGGCAATCCACGTTGATGCCGAGTTCGATGAGGTCGAGCGCCATCAGCTTCGCGGCAAGCTGTGCCGCCTCGATGCCGGAAATCGGATCGGCCTTGTAGATGTCCCCGAAACGCTTCGCCGGGGGATAGGAGCGCACCACCGGCGGACGAATACGTTGGACGCGGCCGCCTTCCTGGTCGACCAGGATCGGAACGTCGGGACGATCGAGCGTCTCGCGGACACTGTCGGTCAGGCGCCGGATCTGGCCGGCATCTTGGATGTTGCGGGCAAAGAGAATCACGCCCCAGGGTTTTTCATCGCGCAAGAAAGCGCGTTCTTCCTCGCCGAGCGTGAGCCCGGCGAGGCCGCAAGCGAAGGCCTTCGCCATCATTCAGATCGATATCCTGCGTGGAGTTCTACTGCGTTACGAAGCAACTGCCGCCGGCGCTCTGCAGATTCTCGCACAACGAGATCGCCGCCTCACGCGAAGCCATCGGACCGACGCGGACACGGTAATAGATGCCTTTGTCGCCGAGATCGGCCTGAAGGATCATGGCCTCCTGGCCTCCGAGAAGCTGCGGGAAACGACGCTGCAGATTGCTGTAGGACGATCGGGCCTGCTCCTCTGAACGCTGGGAGCTGACCTGAACCGCCCATCCGGCCGGTGCCGTGGAGGCGACCTGCGGCTCTGACGCATTCGACGTCGGCGCCGACGCGGTCAAGGAAGAAGCCGGTGCCGCCGGCTGCGGCGCGGTCTGCGCCGAACTGGGAGACGGTGCGACGAGATCCGGCACAGTCGGTCGCGCCTGCGGCAGGTTCGCGATGTCGAAGCTCGGCGTTTCGGCGGCGGTCGGTGTTTGGCCGAGCCCGTTCGGCTCCGCGCTCGCTTGTGCGTTACTTCCACTGTCGTCAGCAGGCATACCACCGTCTTCCGGCTGCACGCGCACGCTCTGCACCTGGACGGGCTTCGGATCTGTCGCTGGCGCAGGCCCGGCGAGTTCCGTCGGCTCCTGAGGGGTCGCTGCCTGGCTGTCGGGAGCGTTTTCCACGATCGTGCCATCCGGGCGGACCGTCAAAGTGCGAACCTTCTTCGGCCCAATCGGTGTGACCTGTGGCCCGACCTGCGGCTGAGCCGTATCGTCCGAAATCCGCGCGGAGATCTTGCCCTCGTCGTCTGCCGCGGCAGCCCCATCATCGGCGGCCTCGCCCTCTTGCGCGTTCGGCAACACGATGCGAGCGATTTCCCGCGGCTCTTCGTTCCGATCGACGAGCTTTTCGTCGGTCTCGGGATTGCGGCCAGAGACGCGGTCGAACACGGCTTGGCCAACCTCGTCGTCTTTGTTGTCGCCTGGGCTTTCGACGGCCACTTTCACGTCGCCGCCATCGGCGGTGATGACAGGAACGGACCCATCTGAATCGCCGTCACCTCCGCCGAGCATGGCAATGACGCCGCCGCCGACAACGACGACACCCAACACGGCCGCAAGCGCCATCAGGCCTTTGCGGCGTCCTTTGCGTCCATCCCCCTCGTCGTCCATACGGATCTGACCATCGGGATCGCCGTCTGCACGACTGACGAGTGGGTCACTGTCGACAAGGAACGGAAACTCTTCGTGGCTCGGCTCGGGGGTGTCGGCGAGATCATCGCTTGCGGGCCAGTCGCGCTCCGCGCGCGGGGATCCCGCCTGAACGTGCGGGACATAGGGAGCGCGCGGCTCGCGCGCCTGCGAGACACGCTCATCTTCGACAGGATCGGCCCGCTCCGGTTCCCCATAATCGGCACCGCCGCGCTGCGGTTCCGACCATGACGGCTCTTCCCTCTCCGACTGGGCCGCGAGTTCGCCCGGGAGTTCATGCTCCATCCAATGCGCAAAATCTCGAGCCGCATCATGATGGGATTGGGCGTACGAACCCTCCGGAGCGTCATAAGGCTCCTGCGGCGGCTCTTCATAACCGGAAGACTGACGCGAATTCTCATACGAGCCATATGGCTCAGAGGCCGGATAACGATCCTCGGAGGCAGATCGCTCGTCAAATTCCTCCGCGGCAGGACCGCTCGGAAACCGTGTCACCAGAGATGCAAGAGGGTGCTCAGCACGCGGCTCGTGGCTCTGCCAATGCGCCGGCTCTTGCGGAGGCTCGGGCACGAACCGGGGTTCCGCGCGCGTGTAGGTCTTGGGTGTGTAGGGCTCAGGCGTGTAGGTTTCGGGCTGGCGCGCACGGTTCGATTGCTCGAACTCGCGCATCAGCTCGGCTTCGAGCTCGGACGAGAACGCGTCCACGTCGGGCTCCCGCCTTGTGGGGGCCGCCTCGGCACGTGGCGACGGACGATAATATGAGCTGTCTTCACTGACGATACGCGCCAGCTCGACGAGCGGATCCTCCTCCTCGGGGCCGGCAGGTCCGCCGCCGGGGCCATGATGCAAGTAGGAGGTTTTCGGACGTTCATCCGCCATCGGGAAACCTTACGCGTTGTTCCGGTAACGCCGGGCGCTCCTGAGACTCAGCGCATCTCCTTGGGCGCCTCGACCCCGAGCACCGACAAGCCCGCTCGGATCACCATGCCAACAGCATCCACCAAGCCAAGCCTCGCTTTGGATATCTCTATATCATCAGGCTTAATGAAGCGTAATTGCGGCGACTCCTTGCCTCTGTTCCAGTGAACATGAAAGGAATTCGCTAGATCGTAGAGATAATACGCAATCCGATGCGGCTCTCTGCTCTGGGCGGCAAGCTGCACGATACGCGGCCAGTCGCAGAGCTGCTTGATGAGCTGGAGCTCGCCAGCGTCTTCGAGCCGGATGAGCCGCTCGGCTGAGGCGAGCTCTGCAGGCGTCTCGTCAACCTCCGGCATCTCCTGCGCAAATTGCCGCCGCACGGAGGCCGTGCGCGCATGCGCATACTGCACGTAGAAAACCGGATTGTCCTTCGACTGCTCGGTCACGGTCTGAAAATCGAAGTCGAGCGGTGCATCCGCCTTGCGGGTCAGCATCATGAAGCGAACCGCGTCGCGGCCCACCTCGTCGACAACGTCGGCGAGCGTCACGAGATCGCCCGCCCGCTTCGACATTCTGACGGGCTCCCCTGCCCGGAAGAGCCGAACGAGCTGTGACAGCTGCACTTCGAGCTCGCCCTTGCCTTCAGAAATGGCTTTAAACCGCGGCCGTCATACGCTTGACGTAGCCGCCGTGATCGGCGCCCCAGACATCGATCATATGAGCGAAGCCGCGCTCGAACTTGTCGAAGTGATAGGCGATGTCGGAGGCGAAGTAGGTATAGCTCCCGTCCGCTTTCTTCAGCGGCCGGTCGACATCGTCACCGAACGACGTCGCCCGAAAGAGAAGCTGCTCGCGCTCGTCCCAGTCTTCGTCCTCGTTCTCCTGCCCCTTGGGCGGAGGCAGCGTTCCCCAGTAGACGAGATCGCGTTCTTCAAGCCACGCGATGAGTTCCGCCACCCGGTCACGGCCGTTCCCGATCAGCGAACGCTCGGAGAAGAACACGTCGTGACGGATATTGAGGCTGGCGAGATCGTTGCGGATATTCTCCATCATCGCAGCGATCGCGAAGTCGCGCACCAGAGGCAGCCAATCGGCTTCATCCTGGTCCTTGAGGGCGTCACCATATTTCTCGGCCAGCGCTTTCCCGACGGGAACGAGATAATCGCCCGGATAAAGGCCCTTCGGGATCTCGCCGACAGTCTCGCCAAGCGCTTCGCGGTAGCGCAGATGGACGGAGCGCGCGAGCTGATCGACCTGCGAGCCGGCATCGTTGATGTAATATTCCCGCGTCACCGCCTGACCGGAGGCGGCCAGAAGGTTTGCGATCGCATCACCGACGACGGCGCCGCGGCAATGGCCGACATGCAACGGTCCGGTGGGGTTGGCCGAGACGTATTCGATGTTGACCGCCGCACCCTGCCCCGCTGGCACGTAGCCATAGCGGTCGCCGGCTTTCAGGATGGCCGCGAGTTCGCGCGCCCAGAAGGATTGGGCCAAACGCAAATTGAGGAAGCCAGGGCCGGCGATCTCCACCGCGTCCACATCGTCGTGGCGCGAGAGCTCGGCACCGAGCCTGGTCGCGAGATCGCGCGGCTTCATCGCCAGGGGTTTCGCGAGCACCAGCGCAGCGTTGGTGGCAAGGTCGCCGTGCGCGGCATCGCGCGGCGGCTCGACCACCACGCGCGCAAGAAGCTCCGGCGCGATCTCGCTTTCCGTTACGACCCGGGCGATAGCGGCCCGGACCCGCTCCGCAAAATCATCAAAAAGGTTCATGCTGGAATATCCGTTGCCGTCTACGCGGCATACCGTTGATAGGCTTGGCCCCTAGCCGAGATCGGGGGTGCGGTCAAACAGGCGCCGATGCTCGGCAACCGCAAAGCCGTCGCTCATCCCGGCGATATAATCGGCCGCACGGCGGGCCCGCCTCCGTTCATCGCTCATATCGAGCTCGGCCTGCCACACGTCCGGCAAGAGCTTAGGCTCCGAATGCAGGCGCTTGAACAGATCCGTGACAATCGCCTCACCGGCATGGGCCGCCCGCATGACGCTCTCATGGCGATAAAGCCGTGAAAAAAGAAAGCCTTTCAGCTCCTTCTCCTCGCGCGCCAGATTCGCCGAGAAACCGACCGTCGGCTCGCCGGCATGGGTGACCGCGCGCACCGACGCCGCACCCTCAAGCCGTCTGGCCGTCTCGACAAGCACATCGGTGATCATCACGGTGATCAACCGCCGCGTGAGCTCGGCCGCAAAACGCGAGCGCTCCAGCGCGGTAAAGGTTCGATCGAGTTCGCCGATGATGCGCGCCGTCAGCGGGACCTCGACAAGGTCTTCCGGATGCAGGAGGCCGGAGCGCAACCCGTCGTCGATGTCGTGCGCATCATAGGCGATGTCGTCGGAAATCGCGGCGATCTGGGCTTCCGCGCCTGCATAATTTTCCAAATCGAGGTCGAGCGCCTCATTGAGCTCCATCACCACCGGAGAGAGAGCCGACGCCTTTCCTTTCAGCGGCCCGTTGTGTTTGACGAGGCCTTCCAAAGAGGCGCGCGACAGATTGAGACCGTCATAGCGCGCATAGCGCCGCTCCAGCCGCGTAACGACGCGCAGGCTCTGAACGTTATGATCAAAGCCGCCATATTCGCCGAGAGCGGCACTCAAAGCCCGTTCGCCGGCATGGCCGAACGGCGTGTGCCCAAGATCGTGCGCAAGCGCGATCGCCTCCGTCAAATCTTCGTCGAGACCCAAGGGACGCGCAATCGAGCGCGCAACCTGCGCAACCTCCAGGGAATGCGTCAGCCGCGTTCGGAAATGATCGCCTTCCGGCCGGATGAAGACCTGCGTCTTGTGCTTCAGTCTCCGGAACGCGGTGCAATGCACGATCCGGTCCCGGTCACGCTGGAACGGCGAACGCAGAGGATCCTCCGTCTCCTCATGCACACGGGCACCTCCCTCTTCCGGGCCTGTGGCGTAGGGCGCTCTCCAGCGGGCGCCGTGCTTGAGGAGATGACGAGGAAGGCTCGCACTCATGATCTGGCTACGATTGACTTGCGGGGCGGTGCTTCTTAGCTACGATGCATTGAGATGAGCAAGGTGGCCACCATGACCGAGGCCTCGACGATCAGCGCCCCCACGACCGAACAAGCCCCGGAGACGGCGGTTGTTTTGACGGATCGTGCGGCAAAGCGCATCGCCAAAATTCTCTCCGGCGAGCCTGAGGAGACGGCCCTGCGGATTTCCGTCGAAGGCGGCGGCTGTTCCGGCTTTCAGTACCGTTACGATCTCGTCCAGGACCCGCATGACGACGACGATCTCGTGCTCGCGCGCGACGGGGCGACGGTGCTGATCGATTCCATGTCGCTTCCCTTCATGGAGGGCGCTGTGATCGACTTCGTCGACGATTTGATGGGTCAGTCCTTCCAGATCAAAAACCCGCATGCCACCGCCTCGTGCGGCTGCGGCACCAGCTTCTCAATCTGACACACAGAACGCGCTGACCGACAAAGGCGCGCAGAGATCGGACAGGCCGTTGAAGATTGCCACCTGGAACATCAACGGCGTGAAAGCGCGTCTTGATGGCCTCGTCACCTGGCTCGGAGAAGCGAGCCCCGACGTCGTCTGCCTGCAGGAAATCAAATCGGTCGACGAAGCATTCCCGCGCGAACCGATCGAGGCGCTCGGCTACAATGTCGCCACGCATGGCCAGAAAGGCTTCAACGGCGTCGCGATCCTGTCGAAGCGACCGCTGGAAGACGTGACACCACGCCTTTCCGGTGACGAGGACGACGTCCAGGCCCGCTTCCTGGAGGCGATCGTGCCGGACGACAACGGCGGTATCGTCCGTGTCGTCTCCGCGTACATGCCGAATGGCAATCCGATCGGGACGGAGAAATTCTCCTACAAGCTCGCCTGGATGGAACGCCTGGAGACCTGGGTGGACGAGCGGCTGGCGCTCGAAGAGCCCTTCGTTCTGGCCGGCGATTTCAACATCATCCCGGAGCCGATCGATGCCCGTCACCCGGAACGGTGGACGGACGATGCCCTCTTCCAGCCCGAAACGCGCAATGCCTACAGGAAGCTCACCGCACGGGGGCTGACCGACGCCCTGCGCGCGGTGACCGATGCGGGCGACATCTACACGTTCTGGGACTACCAGGCCGGCGCCTGGCAGAAGAACAACGGCATCCGCATCGACCATCTTCTCCTGTCGCCCGAAGCCGCCGACCGTCTGGCAGGCGTGGGCATCGACAAGCATGTGCGTGCCTGGGAAAAGCCCTCAGATCACGTCCCGGTGTGGATCGCACTCAGCTGAGGCCGACGTGAAGGTCAGGCGTTCCCGGCAAGCCGCTTCAGCTTTGCGAACATCGAATCGCTGTCCTCACCGTAATTGAGGGTTCCGACGAATTTTCCGTCCTGATCCATCAGATAGACGGACGCCGTGTGATCGATCGTGTAGTCGCCATCATCGGTCGGGACCTTCTTGTAATAGATCTTATAGGCCTTCGCGATTTCCTCGATCTGCGCTTCGTTGCCGGAGAGCCCGCGGATATGCGGATCGAAGGCGGAGACGTAATCCTTCATCTTCTCCGGCCCATCGCGTTCCCAGTCGACCGAGACGAAGAGGAAATTGAGCTTCTCGGCATCGTCGCCCAGCCGCTTGATCAGACCCGAGAGCTCGTAAAGTGTCGTCGGGCAGACATCGGGGCAGAAGGTGAAACCGAAATAGATCACCGTCGGCTTGCCGCGGAAATCCTCCTCGCTGACGGTCCTGCCGTCCTCATCGACGAGCGTGAAGGGGCCGCCAATGGCGGCCACCCCAACGCTTTGCTGCAACCGTTCAGGAGGCGTCAGCAGAACGGCGAAGACCGCCGAGACTGCGAGGATCGCTACCGCTCCTGCAACGAGCAGCCAAATTTTGCGCATCGACATCACTGAGCTTTGCTGTTTTCCGGCCTATCCATCGTGTGCCCGTCCATCTTCATCGCATCGCCGTTCGGGCCAGGAGCCCCCACGGCCGAAGCGGGCATTTCCACGTCGACCGAGCCAGCCCTCTCGAAAGTGAGCGTGACCGGCACGTTCGCCCCTTCTTCGATGGGAGCTGTCAGATCGATGAACATGACATGCAGGCTGCCGGGCTTCAGTTCGACCGTCGCTCCGGCCGGCACCGGGATGCCATCTTCGAGCTGGCGCATCTTCATCACGCCACCCGACATATCCATGGTGTGCAGTTCCACCCGGCTGGAAATCGGTGATGAGGCGGAGACGAGACGGTCGTCCTCATCACCGGTATTCGTGATCTTCAAAAACCCGCCGCCGGCGGTGGCCGAAGGCGGCGTCGCGCGTGTCCAGGGATGCCCGATCTCGAGATTGCCGAGCTTGTATCCGTGAGCGAGAGCGGGTGTGGCAGCAAAAACGAGAGCAGCCGCAATGAGGTGTGCAACAAGGCGCATCGATTTCTCCATCTGCGCATAAAAAGAACCGTCGGCAGAGGCCGGACGGGGAAAGGCGTCAGCTGGAGAGAATGGGTGGCGCTCGGGCCTCGGCTGCGAGACGCAGCTCGGACGGATGCAAGGCACTGCCCCTAACGTCGCGGCCAACCACAAGAAATGGCCCGTAACCCGCAAGGAGAATAGCGCCATCTTGCGGTACCGCAGGCAGCATGAGGCTTGAGGAATGACAGAGCGCAGAACAACAGGGGCATGCCCCGTTGTCGTGGTTCTTGCCTTCCCCCTTGTGGTCAGGCGATGCGAGCGGATTGCACAGGGCGGTCGAGTTGCCCCCGGCCATGAAGCCGATGGCATAGGCACCTGAAACGCCCTGCAAAAGAAGCATATAGGCGACGACGACGGCGACCAGGCCACCGACGAATCTGTCACCGAGCACGTGCCTCATAAAGCGCATGACGAAGTCATGCCCGATCGCCGGGCGGAAGCCAATGGCAAAAAGCGGAAACTCAGAGGAAGGAATTAGGATCGCGCAGCAATGCCGGCCCGGATGGCCCGGTCTGAAGAACGCCGGTTGCACGAGACGGCGAAGACCGCTGGTTACACGAGACGGCTTGGACGACAGCGATCCACCGCATGGCGGCAGCCTTCGTCGATAAGCGATTGCCAGGAGATGGAGGCCGCAGGCGGAGGAGAGACGAAAGCTATTTCGTCTTGCTCTTGGCGAGGTAATCCTCCGCCAGAGCCATAGCCGTGCGGCGATCGTTCTCGCTCGCAGCCGCAAAGGCCTCTTCATGGAGCGATTGGATGGCGTCGTCGCCACGGTAGGAATTGCGCGCGATTGAGAGCCACATCAGCCCTTTCACCGCATTGCGCCGAATGCCGATACCGTCGAACAGGAGCCGCCCAAATTCCGCCTGGGCCTGCGCATGGCCTTTATCGGCCGCGAGTTTCAGCCAGCGCGCCGCCTGGCGATCGTTCTTTTCGCCGCCGCGGCCGTTCAGATACATCATGCCGAGCTGAAACTGCGCCTCCGGATCGGCGAAGTAGGACGCGGCATAGGAATAAAAGCGCCGGGCCTTCCCCTCATCGGCGACGACCGTTCCCGCGATCCCGTCACGAAAATAGCCCGCGAGCGCGACGAAGGCATCGGAGACAAAGCGTGCATCTGAGCCACGCGGGTTGCCGTCGGCATAGTCGTTGGCGATCTTGGCGAAGATCCGAAAGGCGTGCGCGTCATCCTCGCTGACACCGTCGCCGGTGGCATAGATGCGCCCGAGCTTCCACAACGCGGCAGTGTGACCCTTGTCCGCGGCATAGGACAGCGCTTCCAGAGCCTCGGCCGTGTGGCCCTGTTTGTAGGCGATATATCCTTCACGAAACGCCTCGCGGGCCGACGTATCGGGATCGAAGGCGAAGGCAGGCGTCGCCATCGCCACCGCCAGACACGCGACCGGCAGAACACTACTGATCCGCATAGCACACCGTTTCCGCCGCGCCGCCCGGATGCGTCACGGCACCTTTTCGCGCCGCTCCGACGGTCTGCGCGTATTTCCACAAAGCGCCGGAGCGATAATCCGTCTCGCGCGGCGTCCATCTTTGACGCCGACGATCCAATTCCGTGTCGTCGAGCTCGACCGAGATCGTCCCGGCCTCAGCATCGATCTCGATGATGTCGCCATCCTGAAGGAGAGCGATCGGTCCGCCCACGGCCGCTTCCGGCCCGACATGGCCGATGCAGAACCCGCGCGTCGCGCCGGAGAAGCGTCCATCCGTGATCAACGCCACTTTGCTGCCCATGCCCTGCCCATAGAGAGCGGAGGTCGTGGACAGCATTTCGCGCATGCCAGGCCCACCTTTCGGGCCTTCATAGCGGATCACCAGAACGTCTCCCTCCTGGTACTGACGGCTCCGCACGGCCTCAAAGCATTCCTCTTCCGTATCGAAGCAGCGCGCCGGACCTTTGAAGCGCAGATTGGTCATGCCCGCGACTTTCACGATCGCGCCATCAGGGGCGAGATTTCCGGAAAGACCGACCACGCCGCCTGTCGGGCTGATCGGTTTGTTCGCGGGATGAACCACGTCTTGCTCATCGTTCCACTGAACATGTTCCAGATTTTCGGCAATTGTGCGGCCGGTGACTGTCATGCAGTCGCCGTGCAAGAATCCGTTATCGAGAAGGGTTTTCATCAACAACGGGATGCCGCCTGCCTCGAACATATCCTTGGCGATATACTTTCCGCCTGGCTTGAGGTCGGCAATGTAGGGCGTACGTTTAAAAATTTTCGCAACTTCGAAGAGATCGAAGTCGATGCCGCATTCATGCGCGATCGCCGGCAGATGCAGCCCGGCATTCGTGGATCCGCCCGAGGCTGCGACCACCGTTGCGGCGTTCTCCAACGCCTTGCGCGTCACGATATCTCGCGGACGGATCTGCTGCGCGAGAAGCTCCATGATCTGCTCGCCGGCCGCATAGCAGAAACGGTCACGGAACTCATAGGGCGCCGGCGCGCCGGCCGAATACGGCAGAGCGAGCCCGATCGCCTCGGAAACCGTCGCCATGGTGTTGGCCGTGAACTGTGCCCCGCAGGCGCCGGCTGAAGGACAGGCAACCGCTTCCAACTCGGCAAGATCTTCGTCGGTGAATTCGCCGCTCAGATGCTTCCCGACGCCTTCGAAGACGTCGAGGACGGTGACCTCCTTGCCGCGAAAACTGCCGGGAAGGATCGTCCCGCCATAGATGAAGATCGACGGCACGTTGAGGCGCACCATCGCCATCATCATTCCGGGCAGGGATTTGTCGCAGCCGGCAAGACCGATCAGAGCGTCGTAGCAATGGCCCCGCATGGTCAGCTCGACGGAATCGGCGATCACCTCGCGCGACGCGAGCGAGGCCTTCATCCCGGCGTGACCCATGGCGATCCCATCAGTCACGGTAATGGTGGTGAATTCGCGCGGCGTACCTTTGGCCGCTGCAACGCCCTTCTTGACGACCTGCGCCTGTCGCGACAGCGCAATGTTACACGGCGCGGCCTCGTTCCAGCAGGTCGCCACACCCACGAACGGCTGATGGATTTCCTCAGTCCCGAGACCCATCGCATAGTAATAGGAGCGATGCGGCGCACGCGACGGCCCTTCCGTCACATGGCGGCTTGGCAGACGTGACTTATCAAAACTTTTCGCGTCCATGCCCCTAAGCCCCATGAACTCTTGCCCCAGGTGGAGCCTTCGCCATAAAGCTCCGCCTGCGCTTCGTTTATGACTGAAACGTGGCGCTTGTTAATGGGTCTAAGGGGGTGAGTTTCTCGCGCTAAGCGGCTGTTGCGCAATGGCCACAGCGACTCCCCGCACGGAGCCGTTTCACACGACAAAACGCGACGAATGTAAGGCGATGCTTCGCCCGAAGCCCCATGCGTAGGAATAGGCGCGCGACGGGGCCGTAGTGATGGCCCCGTCAAATGCTCCGGTCAGTGCGTGTCGCTCAGCCGTCCGAGCGCGGCGGCCAAACGTTCGCGATCGGCGACGTATTCCGCGCGTTTCTCACGTTCTGCCGCAACGACCTCTTCAGGCGCCCGGGCCACGAATTTCTCGTTGCTGAGCTTTTTGTCGAGGCGTGAGATCTCGCCGTCGACCTTGCCGATCTCTTTCTCAAGGCGCGAGCGTTCGGCATCGAAGTCGATCACGCCCTCAAGCGGCAAGGCACAGGTCGCCTCGCCCACGAGAAATTGTGCCGCGTTCTTCGGCACATCCGGGGCGGTCGAGATGGCGTCCACCCGCGCGAGCCGTTCGATCGCCGCTTGATGGCGCGCAAGCCGCTCCTGCGTCAGCTCGGAGGCTGCGCAGACCACGAGCGGCGTACGGGCACCGGCCGGCACGTTCATCTCCGCACGAACCGATCGGATCGACGAGACGAGCAGAACCAGCCAGTTGATGTCGTCCGCTGAAGCCTCGTCACCAAACGCACTTTCCGGCCAGGACGCGAGTGCCAGAAGCCCGGCCTCCTCTCCGCCGAGTTCATCCCAAAGCGCCTCGGTGATGAACGGGCTGAAGGGATGCAGAAGCTTCAGGATATCGACGAGAGCCCGGCCGGCAACCGCCCGCGTCTCGACCGCGGCCGCTTCATCGTCTCCGTCGAGCACCGGCTTGATGAGCTCCAAATACCAGTCGCAGAACGTATCCCACACGAAGTGATAGATGGCATCGGCCGCCTCGTTGAAGCGGTACGCCGTGATGCCTTCGGTGACTGCGGCGACCGTGCGGGCAGCCTCCGTCAGAATCCAGCGATTGACCGGCAGTTTCGCCTCGGCCGGATCGAAACTCGCATCCAGCCCGCAGCCCTTCATCTGACAGAAGCGCGCGGCATTCCACAGCTTCGTTCCAAAATTGCGATATCCTGCAACACGTTGCGGAGACAGCTTAATGTCGCGTCCCTGCGCCGCCATGGCGGCCAGCGTGAACCGCAGCGCATCCGCGCCGAACTCCTCGATGAGCTCCAGCGGATCGATGACGTTGCCTTTCGACTTCGACATCTTCGCGCCGTGCTCGTCGCGCACGAGGGCGTGGATGTAGACGTCCGCAAAGGGCTCCTGCTTCATGAAATGCAGTCCGAACATCATCATCCGCGCGACCCAGAAGAAGATGATGTCGAACCCCGTCACGAGCACGTTCGTCGGATAATAACGGGCGAGCTCCGCCGTCTCGTCGGGCCAGCCGAGCGTGGAGAACGGCCAGAGCGCCGAAGAGAACCAGGTGTCGAGCACATCCTCGTCGCGGTCGAGTTTCACCCGGCTGCCGTAATGGCGGTAAGCGGCGGCTTCCGCCTCTTCCTCGGAGGCCTCCACAAAGACCTCGCCATCCGGCCCGTACCAGGCCGGAATCCGATGTCCCCACCACAGCTGGCGCGAAATGCACCAGGGCTGGATGTTCTCCATCCACTCGAAATAGGTCTTTTCCCAATTCTTCGGGACGAAGGTCGTGCGCCCCTCGCGAACGGAAGCGATCGCAGGCTTCGCCAAGGTGACGGCGTCCACGTACCACTGGTCCGTCAGGAACGGCTCGATCGGCACGCCGCCGCGATCACCGTGCGGCACGACATGGACGTGCTCTTCGATCTTCTCCAGAAGACCTCGCTCATCCATCATCGCGACGACCTTGTCGCGCGCCGTGAAGCGGTCTTGCCCATGAAGGGCCGCGACGGTTTCGGCAAGTTCCGCACTCTCCGGCACGTCGCACAGAAAATCTTCGTTGCCTTCGAGGACGAGATTGGCCTCCACGTCCATGACGTTGACCATGGCGAGATCATTCCGTCGCCCGACCTCAAAGTCGTTGAAGTCGTGGGCCGGGGTGATCTTCACAGCGCCCGAGCCGGCTTCGGGATCGGCATACTCATCCGCGACGATCGGAATACGGCGGCCGACGAGCGGCAGGATCACATGCTTGCCGATGAGATCGCGGTAGCGCTCGTCTTCCGGATGCACGGCCACGCCCGTATCGCCCAGCATGGTCTCGGGCCGGGTAGTGGCGACGGTGATGTATCGGCCTTCCTCTCCCTCGATCGGGTATTTGAAGTGCCACAGATGCCCCTTCATCTCGACCTGTTGCACTTCGAGGTCGGAGATCGCCGTCAGGAGCTTCGGATCCCAATTGACGAGCCGCTTGTCCTTGTAGATCAGCCCTTCCTTGTAGAGCTGAACGAACACCTTGATGACGGCAGCCGACAGCCCCTCATCCATTGTGAAGCGCTCACGCGACCAGTCGCAGGAAGCCCCGAGGCGTTTCAGCTGATTGAGGATCATGCCGCCCGACTCGGCCTTCCAGGTCCAGACCTTCTCCACGAAGGCCTCGCGGCCGATATCGCGGCGGCCCGGCTCCTGACGCTCCATCATCTGCCGCTCGACGACCATCTGCGTGGCAATGCCGGCATGGTCCATGCCGGGCTGCCACAGGACGTCCCTGCCCTGCATGCGGTTGTAGCGCACGAGCACATCTTGCAGCGTGTTGTTGAGTGCGTGCCCCATATGCAAGGAGCCGGTCACGTTCGGCGGCGGGATGACGACTGCGAACGTGTCTGCGCCAGGCTCCGCACCGGCACCGGCACGGAAGGCATCGGCATCAAGCCATTTCTGGGAAATACGGGGTTCGACGTTCTTTGCGTCGAAGGTCTTTTCTAGCATGAGGGAAACGCACCATGGGCCCGGAAGCGGGCGCTGAAACCGCCGGGGTTAAACTGGTGCGCCCGCCGCCTGTCAACAAGCGGTCTGGATCAGCAGCCTGAACGGCTGCGAAGAAAGGGGTCGCCGCGACCGAGGGCCGCGACGGGCTTGATCAGCGACGTCCGCGGGAAACGCGCTCGATCTCTTCTTTGACGAGCCGCTCCACAAGCGGCGGCAGATTGTCGTCGAGCCATTCTTTCAGCATCGGCCGCAGCATCTCGGAGACGAGATCCTCCAAGGTGCGCGCGTTCTGAGACAGAATGGTATGCGCCAGAGAATTGAAGGCACCGGATACCGCCTCATCCGCATCATCGGACAAGAGCCGATCCTCGGCGCGCGCATGCGCTTCATAAGTCGTCATAGAGCTGGGCTCCTTCGCTGCCGACCTTGCCGGCTCGAACGTCTCTGGCCCTGCGCGATGGCCAAAGGAAGGCTGCGCGGCCTCCCGCACCGCCGTCTCGGCGGCCTTTGGTTCCTCAACCGGCTCAGGCTCCGGCGACGGAGCCTCAACGCCGACGGCAGTCTCAAACGGGGCGGAGAAATCCGGAAAATCATCATCCTCGTCGTCGGCCATGTCCGCGGCGGAAGACGGCTCCGCGACGGCTTCCGGAGCCGGGGCAGCAGGCTCGTCGACAGGCTGAGGCGCCACCGGTTGAGGGGCGACAGACTGAGGAGCATCAGGCTGACTGGCATCAGGCTGAACGGCGCCAGGCCGGGCGGCAGCCGCCGTCGGTTCGGCCTCGTCATCCTCGATGGCGACGCGCAGAGACCTCGAAGCACGGGCCTCCGACTTGTCGCCGTCCTCGGAAATGATCTGGCGGATCGACGCCAGGATCTCCTCCATGGTCGGTTCCTGTGCCGCGCTCGGATTAGCCATAAAATGCTCCCTGGGCAGAGGCCTCAGCCTCCACACATCGAATCGCTTTGGTTGTACATGCGCATTTGAAGGTTAAAGAAAGCCCATCACCAGGGGCTTAAACGCATAATCCCCAGGCCGGGCACGCGCGATGCGTGCATCATCTGAGAGAGCAAACGTCTGCGGAAAGGCTGCGGCGCGCGCGAAGGACGCCTGTGCGCTGCGCGGCACCGGCATCGACAAAAGGCGCAGGAGCACGTGGCATTGGCGGAAATGGCGCTATCCGCGAGCTCCCCCAGCGCTTTTGAAGCCAAGGGGAACGGCCGAAACAAAAGAAGCCGTTTCGTTCGCCTCAGCGACCGTCCGGCGTTCTCAGCCCGAACCACTTGTCCTTCACGGCCTCGTAATGGGCTTCCGCGTGATAGCGCTCGACCGGGAGGTTCAGAGCATCTGCATTGAGCCGGCCCACGGCAGCGAGCAGCGAGAAAGCCGCCACGATGCGGTCACGCTGGCTGACCACGCGATTGACGTTGGCGTCGAGAAGCGTGCTGCGGGCGTCCAAGACGTCGAGCTGCGTGCGCTGACCGACCCGCTGCTCCTCGATCACGCCCTGCAGGGCGATATCCGAAGCGGCGACCTGCGCCGTGGCGGCGAGAATCGAGGCGTTGGTCGCCTCGAGAGTGCCCCAGGCCGCAACGGTCGAGGCACGCACCTGCTCGCGCGCCACATCGACCTCGATGCGCCGCTGGCCAAGAAGCTCCTTCGCCTGCCGCACCCGGGCCGAAACCGAGCCACCCTGATAGATCGGAATCGAAACACGGCCGATGATCTGCGCCGTCTCGGTGTTGTCAGGCCGCCCGACGCCGATCTCTTTCTGCAGATTGCCGGTGACGCTGACGGTCGGCAAAAGCTCGCCCTCGATCCGCTTCGCATCATAGGCGGCCGCATCCATGGCGTATTGCGCGGCGATGATGGACGGATGCCGGTCGAGACTGAGCGAAAGTGCCTGCTGAAGCGAGCTCGGCAGTTTGTTCCGGAACGGGAACGTCAGCTGAAGATTGTTGGCCTCGTGACCGACCACCTGGCGATAGATCGCCTTGCTGGCGACGAGATTGGCTTCCGCCAGGCTGAGGTTCGACTGGGCGAGACTCAACTCGGCGCGCGTCTGCGCCACGTCCGTGCGGGTATTCTCGCCAACGTCGAAGCGGTCCTGCGCGGCTCGCAACTGCTCATCGAGAAAGTCGATATTCTGGCGCCGCAATCGCAACAGCGCCTCGTCACGCAGCACATCCATATAGGCTTGGGCTGCATCGAGAAGGACGTCCTGAACTGTGCTTTCCAGGGCAAAGCGACTGGCATAGACGTTCGAGGTCGCGCCGCTCACGGCATTGCGGGTCTGAAATCCGTTGAACAGGTTCTGCTGAACCTGGACGCCGACTGCGAGGTCCGAGGTGTTCTGGCTGAAATCAGCTCCGACGCCACCAGAATGCGCATAGCCGCCGCTATGGGTTCCGTCGATTTCGCCGTAGGCGGAAACCTGCGGCCGGTTGCCGGCCTTGGCGATCGGCACATTCTCGTCGACCGCGCGCGTTTCGGCACGCTGAGAATTGATCGTCGGGTTGTTCCAATAGGCTGAGGCGAGCGCCTCGGTGATGCTCTCTGCTCCGGCGGGAGAAGCCAGAAGCGTAGCGGCGAGAACAACGCCCAGGGAGTATCTACATGGGGTCAGGAGCACGACGTCTACCGGAAGCTGCGACCGCCGCTCGCGGTCATATGGGTTTTAACATCAGATGCACGAAACTCGTCGCCTTTGCTACGACCTCCGGCATTTCTATTATCGGCTGCGGCCCTTCTGCAACACCCGGGAATCGGGCGTTAAAGGCATCAAAAAACGAACTCGCGCTTGCGCTCGAAGCCCGGAATGACTGGTGCAGTCGCATCGAGAACCGGTCTGCCACTGGTATGGGTACCGACGCGAGAATAGATCATCACACGCCCCGCCTCGCCGTTCATCTCGATCGTGGCAAGACGGCCATATTCGCTGAGTTGCTCGAAAATCGCCGGCGGAATCACCTCGATTCCCCCCGCGATGAGAATCGCATCGTACGGACCCTCTGAGGGATACCCCTCGGTCAGAGACCCTTCGACGATTGCAACATTGTCGATTTTCAACGAGACCATATTGGCCTCCGCCGCGTGACGCAGCTCCTCGTCCGGCTCGACAGCGACGACCGCTTCGGCAAGACGCGCCATGAGCGCCGAGGCGTAACCCCGCCCACATCCGAGATCGAGCACCACCTCTTTGGGGGTGATCTCCATCGCCTGGATGATTCGGCCGAGAAGCGCCGGACTGAGAAGCACACGTCCCGGCGATTCGAGCGGCAAGTCCAGGTCGGAATAGGCGAAAGGCTGCTGCACTCCGGACACGAAGCGCTCGCGGGGCACATTCAGAAATGCCTGAATGAGTTCACGATCGGTGACGTCCCGGGTGCGGATCTGGTTGTCGACCATCCGCTGACGCAGGGTTTCATTGTCTGTCATGGCTCGTTCCTGACCGTTGCGTCGTCTTTCCTAGCGGGGGTCGAGCGGTGCGACAAGCAAGGCCGCCCGCAAACATGGAGAAGCCCGCAGAAAGAGCTGCAAATCGTAGCTCGAGACCGTCTAGGACATCTCAACAGGAGGACGCGAACTCATCTTCGGAGGTGTCAGGCGTCTCTGCGAGGATGGGAGGGCTCTGGAGGCCTCGCCCGGAATCGAACCGGGGTATACGGATTTGCAGTCCGCTGCGTCACCACTCCGCCACGAGGCCAGAGGCGCTCCCGTAGCAAAGCTTTGCCGGTCCGACAAGCACAAGCAGCTCCCGCGGCAAAAAGATGCTGCGGGGGGCTGCATCCCGCTTTTTGGGGAGCCGAGGCCTCGTCGCAGGGCCTTGAGTTGCGCTATGAGGCGCCCGGGCAAAGGGAAACGAAATGTATCACGGCGGCGACCCGGCAGCGGCGGGGGCACTCTACGGCATTTTCCGCGACGACTGGCTCGATTTGTCGACGGGAATCAATCCTCGTGCATGGCCATGGCGGAAACGCGTCAATCTCGACGAGGTCGCCCTGGAGCGACTGCCGTCCCGGGGTGATCTCGACTCCGTGATGGCCGCAGCAAGAGACGCTTACCGGGTTCCGGAAGACGCCGAGATTCTGCCCGTGGCCGGCATCGAGCCGGTCATACGCCAACTCCCCTCTCTCATGAGGAAGGCGGTTCTTCTCGACACCTCGTATGCGTCCTATCGCACGGCTTTCGATAACCAGATCCCTGTCATCAGGGCGCCGAGCGAGATTCCGGCGCGCACAAGCGTCATTCTGGTCAATCCCAACAATCCCGACGGGAGAGTTCTGTCGCCGGAGACGATTCTGTCGCTCGCAGAGAGCCGGCAGGACGCCGATCTCGTCGTGGTGGACGAAGCTTATGAGGACGCGCTGACTGAACGCACGTCGGTGATCCCGTTCATGAGTCGGATGCAGAATCTCGTCGTGCTGCGTTCGTTCGGGAAATTCTACGGCCTGCCCGGACTGCGTCTCGGCTTCATCATCGCTCACGCGCAGCTGATTGCGCCGCTGCGCGAGCGCCTCGGCGACTGGCCCGTCTCACAGCTGGCCATCACCCTTGGCCGTCAGGCGCTCGCCGACAGAGAATGGCAGGAAAAGACGCGCCTCAGCCTCGACACTCAGGCACGAGAACTCCGGGCGCTCCTCCTCGCCCATGGCCTGCAGTTCGAAAGCCAGTCTCCACTTCTGGCCCTCATTCGCGACGACCGCGTGGCCGAGATGCACCGCGGCCTCGCCGCGCATGGCATTTGGACCCGCATCTTCACCGACCGACCCGACTCGCTCCGCCTCGGGCTTCCGGGCGACGAGAGCGAATTTCGTCGGCTCGAGGTCGCTTTCAACGAGATTTTGCCGTCATGAGCCGTCTTGTCGTTCTTGCCCTCGGCCTTCTGATCGACCGCCTCGTCGGAGACCCGGACGAATTGTGGAGGAAGATCGGCCATCCGGTCGCCTGGATCGGACGCTTGATCGAGGGTCTCGATCAAGGCCTCAACGATGAACGAAAAACCGGTGACGAACGCCGCAAGCGAGGCATGCTGGCCGTCGCCGTCCTTCTCGGGCTCGCGGTCTTCGCGGGTGTCGTGCTGCACCGAATCGCTGCGGCACTTCCTCTCTCCCTGATCGTCGAAGCGCTGCTCGTCTCTGTGTTCCTCGCTCAGAAGAGCCTTTTGGAGCATGTCCAGGCCGTCGGCGACGCCATGGCAGAGGGCGGCATCGGCCCGGCGCGGAAAGCCCTCTCCTGGATCGTCGGCCGCGACGTCACCCAACTCGACGAAGCCGGCGTCAACCGCGCAGCCCTCGAATCGCTGGCGGAGAACTTTTCTGATGGGCTGGTGGCGCCGGCCTTCTGGTATCTCGTCGGCGGGCTTCCCGGCCTCCTCGCCTACAAGGCGCTCAACACGGCCGATTCCATGATCGGACATAAGAACGAGCGCTTTGAGGATTTCGGCTATGCCGCGGCGCGTCTCGACGATCTTGCAAATTATGTCCCCGCTCGGCTTTCCGCGCTCCTCATCGCGGCTGCCGCGGCGTTCGCCGAAGCCTCCCCGAGACAGGCCCTGAAGGCCGCGCGGCGCGACGCGCCGCTGCATCGCTCGCCGAATGCCGGCTGGCCCGAGGCGGCACTCGCCGGGGCGCTTGGCCTCGCTTTCGGAGGACCACGAAGATACGGGAACGACGCCGTCGAAGGCGCCTGGCTGAACGCAGAAGGCCGCCGCGAGGCGACGCTCAAGGATCTCCGCCGCGGATTGAGGCTCGCCGACGCAACATGGCTGCTTGGCCTGGCGCTGGTGGCCATCAGCGCGCTCCTGATCTGGGGATAACAGGCGCGCTCCCGCAGCCTCGGCGAAACGTCACGAGAGTGAAGCCTTCGCCGCTCTGAGCTGGCGTGATCTCAGGCGCTCTTGCGCTCGTGCGAACCGCGAGAGGCCGCGATCTCAAAAATCCGGTTGAGCGACAGATGCTCTTCGAGATGCTGTGCCAGGGCATCGAGGACCTCTTCGACGCCCTCGTCGTAGCGCGTGCTGCTTGTCGCTCCGAGATTGGCGAGGAAAGCCCCTCTGAAAGCGTCGGAGCCGAAAAGGCCGTGAGCATAGGTGCCCATAACGCGCCCATCATAGGCGACAGCCCCATCCGGGCGCCCTTCGAGCGTTGCGAACGGTTCGGAGCGGCCGGGCCCAACGGTCTCGCCGACATGGATCTCGTAGCCAGAAAACTCCGCGCCCGTGGCCACATGCACCCCCCGCACTGGCACCGTCGTCTTGTCGGCGGTGAGGTTCGTGGTGACATCGAGAAGCCCGAGACCCCGCACATTCTGAGGGGCGCCTTCGATGCCGTCCTTGTCCGCGATCAGGCGGCCGAGCATCTGAAACCCTCCGCAGATCCCGAGAACGTGGCCCCCCCGGCGCACATGCGCGGCGATATCGATATCCCAGCCGGCCTCGCGCAGCGCCGCCAGATCGGCGATCGTCGACTTCGAACCCGGAAGAAGCACGAGATCGGTGTCGCCCGGCAGCGCCTCGCCCGGCTCGAGGATGACGAGTTCGACGGACGGCTCCTGCCGCAACGGGTCGAGGTCGTCGAAATTGGCGATGCGGCCGAGACGCGGCACCACCACCTTCACGGTGGCGGCACCTTTTTTCGGTGTCTCCGCCGGTTCTTCGAGCCCGAGCACATCCTCGGCCGGCAGCTTCGCAGCGCCCGGAAAATGCGGCACGACGCCGAGGCCGGCCCATCCGGTGCGCTCTTCGATGATCCGCATACCTTCGTCAAAAAGTGTAACATCGCCACGGAAGCGATTGACGATAAAGGCTTTAATAAGGGAGCGGTCAGCCTCATCAAGGATCGCATGGGAGCCGACGAGGCTCGCGATCACACCGCCGCGTTCGATATCTCCGGCGAGAATGACCGGCACATCGGCCTCCAACGCAAAGCCCATATTGGCGATATCGCCCTCACGCAGATTGACCTCCGCCGGAGAGCCGGCCCCCTCGACGATAACGATATCGGCAGCCTCGAGCTGCCGGTTGAAGCTGTCCATCACGGCGGCCAGGAACTCGGGCTTGCGCACCGTGTAATCACGCGCCTTCAGCGTCGCTACGCGCCGTCCCTGCACGATCACCTGAGCACCGATATCGCTTTCGGGCTTCAGCAGAACCGGATTCATGTGCACGGACGGCGGGACGCGGGCGGCCAGCGCCTGCGTCATCTGGGCCCGTCCGATCTCGCCACCGTCCGCCGTCACGCCGGCATTGTTCGACATGTTCTGCGGCTTGAAGGGTCTCACCTTGAGACCCCGATTGCTGAAAGCCCGGCAGAGGCCGGCAACCAGAAGCGACTTGCCGACATGCGAGCCGGTGCCCTGGATCATAATGGCGGGGGTACGAGACACGATAACTCCGAAGGGTTGGCGAAAGAGCCTAGAATTCGATCCCGACCTGCGCCTTCACGCCGGACCGGAACGGATGCTTTATCTGCGTCATCTCGGTGACGAGGTCAGCGGCCTCGATGAGCTCGTCCTTGGCGTTGCGGCCGGTCACGACGACATGCTTCATGGCCGGACGCGCCTCGATCACCTCGAGCACTTCCTCAAGCGGCAGATAATCGTAGCGCAGGACGATGTTGAGCTCGTCGAGGAGAACGAGATCGTGTTCTCCATCTTCGATCATCGCCTTGGCCTTTTCCCAGACCTCGCGCGCAGCGGCGATGTCATGCTCGCGATCCTGCGTCTCCCACGTGAAGCCCTCGCCCGTCGAGACCACGGTGATCTGATCGGAGAACTTCTCCAGAGCGTGGCGTTCGCCCGTATCGCGCTTGCCCTTCACGAACTGCGCGATGCCGACTTTCATGCCGTTGCCGAGGGCGCGAAAGACGAGACCGAAGCCAGCCGTCGTCTTGCCCTTGCCCTTGCCCGTATGAACGACGAGAAGCCCCTTTTCGATCGTCTTGGTGGCGATGATCTTGTCGCGCGCCTCTTTCTTCCGGCGCATCTTTTCGGCGTGCTTCTGGTTGAGCTCGTCCTCGCTCAGCTCTGCCTTGCTCATAAACTTCCTCCGTTCGCGAGCTCGTGAAGTTCGTTGTGGATCGAGTTGCGCCGCGGCGCCCACAGGCCGCGCTCGATCGCTTCGTTGAAACGCGCCGCGATCTCTTTCAACGCCGGCGCATTGTTGTCTGCCAGAAAGGCGCGCACATCCTCGTCTTCGAGGTACGCGGCATAGAGCTGGTCGAAATGGTGGTGTTTGACCGCTGGCGTCGTGGCCGCGAAGGCGAAGAGATAATCGACCGTCGCCGCGATTTCGAAGGCGCCCTTGTAACCGTGGCGCATGACGCCCTCGATCCATTTCGGATTGGCGGCACGCCCACGCACGACGCGTGCGAGTTCTTCATCGAGGCCACGGATCACCGGCCGCTCCGGACGCGAATGATCGTTGTGATAGGCTCTCGGCGCCGATCCTTTCAGCGTTTCGACGGCAGACGAGAGACCACCCTCGAACTGATAATAATCGTCGGAATCGAGAAGATCGTGCTCGCGGTTGTCCTGGTTCTGCACAATCGCATCGGTCGTCTTGAGCCGCCGCTCAAAGAGCTTTCGTGTGCGCTCGCCACCTTCACCCTCCGAACCGCCGCCATAGGCGTAGGACGACCATTCCAGGAACGCTGTGGCGAGATCTCCCCGCTCCTGCCAGATACCTTCATCGATCAGCGCCTGAAGGCCGGCACCGTAGGCTCCGGGCTTGGAACCGAAGACGCGGAAGGAGGCGGCCCGGCGCGCATCGTCCTCCGCCATCCCCGCCTCTCCCAATCGGGCGCTGTCCTGGCGGATGCGCGCGGCGATCGGATTGGCGTCTTCCGGTTCCTCGCGCTCCGAAACGGCCAGCACCGCCTGATGGAAGAGATCGATCTGATGCGGGAAGGCGTCACGGAAGAGGCCGGAGATCCGCAGCGTCACATCGATGCGCGGGCGGCCGAGCTCCGAGAGCGGCACGACGTCGATGCCCGTCACACGCCCAGAGGCCTGCTCCCATACGGGACGCGTGCCAAGAAGCGCGAGCGCCTGGGCAATGTCGTCACCACCCGTGCGCATGTTCGACGTGCCCCAAACGGTGAGCGCCATCGCGGTCGGCCATTCTCCCTCGTCGGAGAAATAGCGCTCTGCCAGCAGCTGCGCCGAACGCCAGCCGAGATCGAAGGCGGCGCGCGACGGCACGCCCCGAACATCGACGGAATAAAAATTGCGTCCCGTCGGCAGGCAATCGGCGCGTCCGCGCGTCGGCGCGCCGGAAGGCCCGGGCGCCACGAAACGCCCCGACAGCGCAGCAAGCGTCGCGGCGATCTCGGCCCGGCCGGACCCATCGAGCGTCGGCGCGATCGCCTCGCGCAGTCGGGCCAACACCGCCTCGGTTTTTCGACCCGGCGTTTTGCAATGCAGAAGCGCAACATGGAACGCGTCGTCGGACGTCAGCTCGCCGGCCACGGACGTTACCGCCGGACCTCCGTCGACCACTTCCAGAACCCTTGCAGGTTCCGTTGACGGGCTGCCCGACTCGGCTGCGGGAACGAGCGCCTCCACGAGCGCCGCCGCAAAAATCTCCAGCCGCTCCACCGTGTCGCCGTTGGTACGCCAGGCTGCGTCCGTCAGATCCGCCAGGAGCTTTGGCCGTTTTCCTTCCCAGCGCTCATGCAGCACGCAATCGAGCGGGTCGAAGCGCAAATCGAAATCATCGGCGAGTGCGCGCAAAAGCGAGGCATCGCCGGCCTCGCCTCCGCCGCGGGGCACACGGGCGAGTGCGGCGAGCGTGTCGGTCCTCAGCCGCCCGGCCGGAGACTGACCCAGAATGTGCAGCCCGTCGCGAATCTGCAGCTCTTTCAGATCGCAGATCTGCTCGTCGAGCTTGAGAATGATTTCCTCGCGCGATTCCCTGCCCGACGCGATCCCGAGATCGGCCAGAAAACCTTCGCTTTCCGCGCGCTCCACGATCGCTTCGGCGACCTTTTTCGAGCGTCGCGGATCGACGAGGTCGGCGGCCGCATATTCGTCGATCAGATATTCAAGCTCGGCCGCCGCCCCGTGGCTTTCGGCGCGCGTCATCGGCGGCATCAGATGGTCGATGACGACCGCGGCCGCGCGCCGCTTCGCCTGCGCCCCTTCGCCCGGATCGTTGACGATGAAGGGATAGACAAGCGGCACGGGCCCGAGGGTGGCCTCGGGAAAGCAATCCTGTGACAGCGCGAGTGCCTTGCCCGGCAGCCATTCCTGGTTGCCATGCTTGCCCATATGGACGAGCGCATCGGCCGCGAATGAGCGCCGCAGAAAGGCATAAAAGGCGAAATAGCCATGCGGCGGCACGAGCGCCGGGTCATGATAGCTCGTCTTCGGATCGACATTGTAGCCGCGCGCCGGCTGCACGCCGATGACGACATGCCCGAAGCGATGCAGGGCGAGCGCAAAGGCACCTTCGCCAGGATCGAAGAACGGATCGTCTTCAGGCCGACCCCAGGCGGTCTCGACCTCGCTCTGCACGCTCTCCGGCAGCGCGCGGAAGAATTCTCGATAATCCTCGAGCGAAAGCCACTCGCCACCCGTGCGCTCGACCCGTCCGTCGATCGCGTTCGTGGGCCCGGCGAGGATCGTCTGCATCAAGGCCTCTCCCGTTTCGGGCGCGCCCTCGGTGTCATAGCCAGCCTCGGCCATCGCCGTCAGGAGCCGTACCGTCGATTCGGGTGCATCGAGACCGACGCCGTTTGCGAGCCGGCCATCCTTGTTCGGATAGTTCGACAGAACGATGCCGATATGTTTCGCCGCGTTCGGCTTCGTCGAAAGCTGCGCCCAGGCCGCCGCGAGATCGGCGACGAAGGCGACGCGGTCTGCGAGCGGGCGATGCGCCATCGGCCGGCACTGCGTGCGCAGCTCGAACGCTCCCTCTTCCTTGAACGAAATGGCACGGGTGATGAGACGTCCGTCGACCTCCGGGAGCACCACGTTCATGGTGAGATCGGAGGGTGAGAGACCGCGCGGATGTTCACGCCAGATCGCCTCGGACACACCCGCAAAGGTCACCTGAAGAACCGGCCGCCTTCCGCCATCGAGAAAGGTCTCGGCAGACGGATCGCCGGTCTTGCCGAGAGCAAAGGCGGTGGCGTTCAGGATGAGCGCAGGATCGTGCTCCTGAAACAGCCCCATTACGAACTCTTTGTCCGCCGCCGCCTTGAGGCTTGAGACGAAAACCGGAAGCGGCCGCAGTCCCCGTTCGGCAAGAGCCGCAGAAAGCGCTTCCACCGGCGCCGTCTGACCCGATTGCACGAGCGCACGATAGAAGACGATCGCCGCAGTCGGCCCCTCGCCCTCAAACTTCCGTCCGCCCTCGGAAACGCCAAAAGCCGGCACCGTCTTCGGTGGCGGCGGCACCTCGTCATGTCCGAGAAGATGGCCCGAGAACCGCAACGCGTTTTCGAAATTCTCCGCTCCGCCCTCAACGAGATAGGACCAGAGAAGCCGCGTTTCGTCGGCGCCGAGCGTGCCCTCGGCCGCAAGGTCGCCATCCCATTTGGTATCGCCCGGCATCAGCGCCACTTTGGCGCCTGAGCCGCGCGCAATCCGCAGCGTCTCCTCGACGCCGTAGCGCCAATAGCCGACGCCGCCGAGAAGCCGAACGACGATCAGCTTCGCCTCGGCCAGCACCTTCTCGACATAGAGATCGACCGAATAGGGATGCGCGAGCGACATCCAATTGGCGAGCCGAATGGCCGGAAAATCGCCCGCCAGCCGGTTCGCCGCCGCAGCCAACCCGGCAATCTCGGTGTCAGCTGCGGAAAGGATGACGATGTCGCCCGGGCTCTGATCGAGATCGACCGCTTCGGAGGCCGCGTCGAGCCCCCGACTCTGGCCCTTGAAGATATGCAATTCAGCCTCCGAGGGCCTCCGTGACGGCCGCCCGATCGACATCGGACAGGCCGATCACCACGAGCTTCGGCTCGCCCGACGATTCACCGTTGCCGCGGTCGAACCAGCTCTCCAGCCTCTGACCCACAGCCTGGACGACCAGCGGCACCTTTTTGCCGTCGATCGCAAGGCGTCCCTTGATGCGCAGAACGCCAGGCATGGCGAGCGCCTTGGTGATGCGTGCTTCGGCCTCGGCCTTGTCCGGCGCTGTCACGGTGATGCTGAAGGAATCGAAATCGTCGTGCTCGTGCTCCTCGCCTTCCATCTCATGGTGCGAAAGCCGGGTCTCGCTGTCGTCCTCCGCCCCGGCCCCGACGCCCAGGAGCACTTCGGGCGGCACGATGCCATGCGTGGCACGAATGAGCGACGCAGCGACGCGCTTGTCCTCTCCGACGCGCTTTTCCACGCGCAGCATGCCCGCTTCATCGACGAGATCGCTCTTCGACAAGACGATGAGATCGGCGCAGCGCAGCTGATCCTCGAACAATTCCTCGATCGGATCGTCATGATCGAGCGACTGGTCGGCTTCGCGTTGCGCGACGAGCTTCGCTTCGTCGCTCGCCATACGACCGGCCGCGACGGCCTCGGCATCGACGACGGTCACCACCCCATCGACGGTCACCCGGTCGCGGACAGCAGGCCAGGCAAAGGCTTTGACGAGCGGCTGCGGCAGAGCGAGGCCCGAGGTCTCGATGACGATGTGATCGGGCGCCTGGCCGCGTGCGAGGAGTCCCTCCATCGCCGGCAAAAAATCGTCCGCCACCGTGCAGCAGATGCAGCCGTTGGAGAGCTCGACGATATCCTCCTCACCGCAGGCGGGGCTGCCGCAATCGGAGAGAAGCCCGCCATCGAAGCCCGTATCGCCGAACTCGTTGACGATGAGGGCGATTTTTCGGCCGTTCGCGTTTTCGAGGATGTGGCGGATGATCGTCGTCTTTCCGGCTCCAAGGAAGCCGGTGATGATCGTCGCGGGAATGCGTTCCGAAGCGTTTGTCATGAAGGAAGCTGTCCTTTCAGTGCCAGAGGCAGTCCGGCCGCCATGAAGACGACCAGCTCCGCCGAGCGGGCGATTTCCTGGTTGAGACGGCCCTGCGCATCGCGGAAGCGACGAGCCAGGGCGTTATCGGGTACGAGGCCGAGGCCGACCTCGTTGGAGACGAGGACGACGGGGCCGTTCGCCGCGGCGAGGGCTGCGCAGAGCTCGCGCGTACGCACGGCGAGGTCCTCTTCGGCGAACAAAATGTTGGAAAGCCAGAGTGTGAGGCAGTCGACGAGCAGGGCCCGATCCGGCGCGGCCTCGCCGGCAATGACGTCCGCAAGCGCGACCGGCTCCTCGACGGTGCGCCATGCCGGTCCGCGCCGAGCCCGATGTGCGGCGATGCGCTCACCCATCTCCGCATCGTCGTCTGCGGGAGGACACGTGGCGACGTAGACGGGGTTGAGCCCGCTTTCCTCCACGAGGCGTTCCGCATAGGCGCTTTTTCCCGAGCGGGCGCCGCCCAAAACGAGTGCCGTGGTTATCATGAGGATTTCGCGGAGCGTTTCCGCGCCAGGGGCCAGGCCGACGACACGAGCGGTCGGATGCTTACCGTCCTGCCGGTCGCCATGAAGGCCGCATGACCCACGGCCATGCCTTGAACGTGAGGAAACATGACTGCCTCAACGGCAGCGCGGCGAAGATGCGTTTTCTGAAAGATCAGGCGGCGGACACCGCCCGGGCATGAAAGCGAAACCGCTCTGCACGGTGCGCAGATCGTTGGCGATCAATGCGGCGCACCCGGCTCGAACCCTGGATGGAATCGCCGACGGAAATGTTCCGGAACTTTGCATGCTATCCCCTTTGCCGTCCCTCCGACGGCGTTCGAGTTGCCCTGGTCCGGCAGGTCTCCTGGCTTGCGGGTCTCCGCCCTTCTGCGCCTTCCCGTTGCCGGTGGCTTATGCAGGGGGCTCGCCGCGTACAGTTGCGGGGGCAGCTGCGGATGAGGGATCCCGATCTGGGTCATCCCTGTCGCATTCCCTTTTGATCCCCAGGTGCTGTGCACCATTCGGGAACCGGAACCATTTCAAAGACTAAACGGAATCGGAAGACTGTCGCAAGCGCGATTCCGCCGATCGCTCCGTTTCGCTCATGCGTGTATCGCCCGGCGAAACGAACGGTGTCTGCGAATCGATTTTGCCGGCAACGGCCGCCTTCCCATTGCCATTTCCCGCGGGCGCGGCCACGTCGAATCGCCGCGCCACGCCCGGATAACGCGTGTAGATCCACACGGTGAACCGCCGCCGCCAACGCCGCACCGCGGGAATATCGATCGACAACACGATCAGCCCGAGCGGCAGCATCCACAGGCCGAGCACCGGAAGGAAGGCGAAGAGACCGCCGAGAACCAGCAGAATCCCGATACCAACACGCAGAAGCGGGCTGTGCGGCAGAGGCATCTGCCGGCCAAAAAGATGGAGGCGCGAGCGCCGCTTCCTGTCGTTCTTTACCACTTCGGCTTCCTGCCTGTTTTGCATGCGTCAAAAATGGGCTGCGAAAGGATGCTTGCAATGCCCGATGAGTTTGGTATATCGCGCCCCAATTCCCCGGTAGCTCAGTTGGTAGAGCAAGCGGCTGTTAACCGCTGGGTCGCTGGTTCGAGTCCGGCCCGGGGAGCCACCTTCCTTCTCTTCTCATCGCACGATCTCGTCGAAACCGTGTCTTCACGGTGGGTGCCAAAAACTGTGAGCACCCGGACCGGCTTGGCCAGGGCAACGGCGCTTGGCCACGCACAGGCCACTCCCGCCTCCATCGACGCGAAGAAGATCTGAAACGATCGCCGTTCGACCTCGAAGGCGGGGTTCACCAGGCGATTCGCAACGCGCCCAGCCCCGCGCAGGATCAGACGTCTCCACGCAGCAGCGGATGCGCAGAATGCGATCGAACGCAGAGAGATTCGCGACGGCCGCTTACGCGCCATCAAAGTTGAAGCGAAAGCAACCTGATTGTTACCATATGTATCGGCGCACGCTATCGTGCCGAAATGAAGTCTATTCATTTCGATTGGTTTTTCTGGACACAATATACAAGCTGGAATAAAGGGATGGCCGATATTCTACATTGAGATACGCCCTCCCCCGATGCAATGACAGACTCCCCAAACCTCTCCAGCGACGAAGAGGCGTCCGCAGGACACGTTTTCCGTATCGCCGTCGGCGACGCTCTCGTCGTGATTCTGACTTTCCTCGTGATGTTCATGGGCGTCGGCCAGCTCAGCGCTGAAGCCGGTCTCAACGCCGTGCAGACCGCATTGATGACCAGCCTCACGGTCGCCGCGCCCGCTCAGGCTGCCGCCATGCAGATCCTGACGAGCGAGGGCGCAACCGCCGGCGCCTGGGCCGCGGCCGTCGTCGCCGTCATCATCGTCAATCTCCGCTTCATCGTCATGGTCGCCTCGGTCCTGGCGCGCTTGCCGGAGACGACATTCTGGCGCGCTTTGGGCGGCGTCGGGCTGATTTCGGCGAGCTCCTTCGCCGTCATCCTCCCCCGCCTCATGGAGGAGCCGCCTCCACGACCGATTCTCTATTGCGGCATGGTCGGAGGCATGTGCTCGCTCTCCGCCGTCATCGGCGCCGTGACCGGCCATCAGCTCGCAGCCTCCGTGCCGGTCATCGTCGGCGCGACTTTGGGCGCCATGATCCCGATCTATTTCGCCACGCTGATCGCCCGCCAGAAGAAGCTGCGCCCGTTGATGGTGAACGCTCTCTTCGGCGCACTTCTCGTGCCGCTCGGCGTGCCCTTCATGGGCGCATCCGCGCTCCTCGTCCTGCCCCTCATCGTGGCAGGCCTCAGCATGCTGGTCGATCAAGGAAAACAAGGAAATGCCTGACGTTCTCTCTCACTGGCAGCTTTGGGCGGTGGCGGCCGGCGCCGGCCTTGGGACACTGCTGTTGCGGCTCGTGCCGCTGTTTGCCCGAGAGGCGATCGGTGGCGAACGCATCCGCGAATTCTTCGACCGGGCAGGCTACGGCATTCTGGGCGGCATCGTCGCGACATCGGCTTTGCGCTCAGGCCAGGGCCTGTTTCACGGCGCACCCCTCGTCGGGTCGGTGGTCGCTATCGTCTGCGTGGTCATCGCCTTCACGATCGCCGTGTGGAAGGGCGGCACGATCGTGCCGACCCTCATCGGCCTTGCGGGTTTCGTGGCGGCCGGCCTCCTCTATCTCGGCTGACCGCCCTATTCGCGCAAACGCACCGTCTAGGCCGTCCGCTGAATGATCGGATAAGACCGCTTCACGGAAACCGCGATAATGGCGGCAAGACCGGCTTTGACGAGGTCACCCGGAATGAAGGTCGCCGAGGCGATCGCGGTCTTCGTCAGCGGCAGGCCGACATTGACCGCGGTCCACGGGATACCGATCGCATAAAGAACCACGATGCCGCCGAGCGCGCAGAAGACGAACGAGGTGACCACATTGAGTCGGTTCCAGCCCCATTCGTGCAAAAGACCGACGGCGAAGGCAGCCGCGACCCAGCCGAAGAGGTAGCCGGCGGTCGGACCGAAGAAGACGCCGAGACCGCCGCGACCGGCGGCAAGGAGCGGCAATCCGACGGCGACGAGCGCGAGGAAGAGCAGGATCGACAGCGCCCCCCGACGCGCACCGAGGATGGCACCAGCCAGCATCGGCCCCATCGACTGAGCCGTGATGGGCACGCCGATCAGCGGCAGCATCACCGGCGGGAAAATCCCCAGCGCAGCCATGAAGGCTGCGAACAGGGCGATATAGACTATGTCTTTAGTTGTGGTTCCGCGTCGTTGCATGACATCCTCGCATTGGACGTATTCGGTTCCAGGACGAAGCGCGGCGGCAGCTCGCCTTCGTCGCCGGAGTGATCACTGTAGGGTGAGCGCGCATCGATCGCATCGGCAACATCGCTCGCCATTCGAAGGGTCCGGACGATGAGCGGCAAGGCGAGCGCGAGGGGATTGGCTCCAAGCCCCCTCGCCCGCTGCGCGTCGCGAATATCGTTTGCCTGTTGGGCAATGACGGGGATGAACCGGAGCGCCAGAGAAAACGCGAGACCGACCTTGGCGGGATTGACGCCGAGACGCCGAAACGGCGTGAGCGCCCTTTCGACAGCCGCAATCAGCGCATCGGTGCGCGTCGTCAGGGTCACGAACGCGGCCAGAAGGATGAGCGTCGAGATCCGCAGGACGACGAGACCGGCAAGCTCCCATGACTGCCAGATACCCTGGACGATGAAGAGGAGCACCAGCAGCCACAACAGCGGGCGCAATTGCTGGAACGCCTGCCTCTGCGAGATGCCTGCAAGCCGATAAAGGAGCAGCGTCGCGAGAAATGCGCCGGCGAGAACGGGAAGACTGCCGACGAGGACGAGCCCTGTGCCCGCAGCCGCCAGAACCAGGAGCTTGGCAGCCGCCGGCAGCTCATGCAGGAACGAGGAGATGTCGCCGCGGGATCTCATTGCATACGCTCCACATAGCGCGCGAGGGCGGAATTCGGTTCATCGTCGGCAATCACCCTGCCCTGATCGAAGACGATGACGCGATCAAACGATTGAAGAAGCGGCAAGTCGTGCGTGACGACGATGACGGTCTCTTCCATCTCGGCGATGACCTTGGCAACCCGCCTGGCGTTGCGCAAATCGAGAAGCGTCGTCGGCTCGTCGAAAACGACACAATCGGGCCGCGTGATGAGGACACCCGCCAGCGCCAGAAGCTGCTTCTGTCCGCCGGACAGCGTGTGCGAGGGATGCGAGCGAAAGGGTCCGAGCCCGTAGCGTTCAAGCACCTCTTCGACGAGGGCGCCACGCTGGGCCGCGGGGAGCTTCAGCCCCTTGAGGCCGAACGCGACATCTTCTTCCACGATCGGGAAGACGATCTGATTGTCTGGATTTTGAAAAACAAAGCCCACCTTGCGACGAACCGCCTTGCCCGACTTGGCCGTATCGAGCCCGTCGACGAGAACCTGTCCGGAGGTGGGAATGAGAAGCCCGTTCAAGAGCCGGGCAAACGTGCTCTTGCCGGAACCATTGGAGCCGACGATCCCGATACGCTTCTCGTTCAGCGTCAGATCGATTCCCTTCAGGGCTTCGAAGGTCTCGAAGCGCTGATGAACCGCGCGGATCTCGATCGTCGTCATGATCTGCCCCTTGGAGCGTTGGCGCCGCCGGCATCTCTTTGAAGGAGACGAGCCGGCGGCTGCAGGTTCGGAACGCGAACGTCGTTCACATGTTCGTGCTCCGGAACCCTATTCGTAGCACCATCGCTTGAAACACTGTCTCAGGTGTCTCATTCTTAGGTGTGTTGCGCAGGATGAAACCCTGACTGGTCCTTCGGCAAAAGGTTCAACCAACCAGGGCGACGATCGCCGCGTAACCGAGTGACGGGACGACCAGGCAGCCAAAGCCCGTGTAGAATGTCGCCGTCATCGCACCATAAGGAACCAGCCGCGGATCGGTAGCAGCCAATCCGGCGGCTGTTCCGCTGGTCGTCCCCATGAGACCACCATACACAGCCGCTGCGGCCGGGTTGTTGAGGCCTGCCATCTTGGCAAGGAACGGGGTCAGGATCATCACGGAGATCGACTTCACCACGCCGGCGGCAACCGACAGGGCGATCACTTCCGAAGATGCGCCGAGAGCCGCACCGGTCACCGGACCGACGATGAAGGTCGCCGCGCCGCCGCCGATCGTGGCCATGTCGACCGGGTTCGTGTAGCCGAACGCGTAAGCCGTAGCCGCACCGATCGCCGTCGACAGGATCATCGACACGACAAGAGCGACGACGCCAGGCACGCCGGCCTTCTTCAGCTCTTCAAGCTTCACGCCAAAGGCCGTGGCAACGATGGCGAAGTCACGGAAGACGCTGCCGCCCATCAGGCCGATACCTGCGAACAGGCCGACATCGGAGATGCCGTGCTTGCCACCGGTGTATTTGCCGCCGACGAACGCCAGGATCAGACCGATGACGATCGCGATCGCCGAAGCATGGATGCGGTTGTTGAAGATTTTGCCGATATAGGTCGACACCCACATGATGAGGCCGACGACGACGAAGGCAGTAACCAGAGGATATTTGGAGACTGCTTGTACCAGGATGTCCATGATTATTTGACCTCCTTCGCGGATTCAGGCACCGCGACGGTGGCGGCGGGAGCAGCATTGTCCGCGTCGAGGGGCGGAAGTGGATCACTCTTCGGGCTGAGAGCCGCGATCGGCCGGATCAGCAGGAAGCCGGCGAACACCGCGCCAAGTCCGGCGACAAAGGCGAGAGCGCCGGCGTCGAAAGCCGCGACGACGTTCTGGCGGGCGCACATCGCGACCACGATCGGGATGTACATTGCACTCCAGAACATGATGCCGTCCTGGGCCAGCTTGGAGAGCTGTTCTTTGTCCATAAGCTGGCGCGAGATGATGACGAGCAACAGCATCGCAATGCCGACGCCGCCCACATTCGCGTCAATGCCAACAAGATGACCGATCAGGTAACCGAGGCCGGTACCTACGATCATGCACCCGCCCATCAGGGCTAGTCCGTAAATCACCATTTCACTTACTCCAGAGTATCGGAGCCTTCGTTTGAGAGGGCGGCGCGACGCGCCGCCCCACGTCACTCAATCACTCGACCACCATCAGAACGGCGCCCGGCTTCAGGCGCTCGCCAACGGCAGCCGAAATCGACTTGACCGTGCCGTCGACCGGCGAAGGCGTGTTGTTTTTCATCTTCATCGCCTCAACCACTGCGAGGCTCTGACCCTTCGTCACCGTGTCTCCGACGGCGACCTCGATCGACACGACGGTCGACGGCATTTTCACTTTGATATCCATCATTCACTCCATTGGTTTTCGATGGTTTCGGTTGCGGGGACCTTGCAATTTTCCCCGGAACGCCCGGCAACAGAGGCGCTAATATTCACCTCATCAGACGAGCAACTCTGCAATTCAATTCGATCTATGAGCTCCACATCATTAATCGTTTTCGCAAGAAGAACTTCTCTTCCTGAAATATATTCGGAAAGCTTGACGCCGATGGAACGATTAAATTCCAATTCGACATCGACCTTGACCCCGATCTCCCGCGAGATTGCCGCAAGAGACGCGTGAAAAGCTTGGAAATCCCCCCCGTGATCGGCATCGATGAGGAGATCGAGATCCGATTGAGGCCGCACATATGGAAGGCCCGTCATCGCAGCGAGCGCTGCCGATCCGATGAGACCGAGCCGGATCTCGAAGCGGCGGGCGAGCGACAGCGCGACGCGCAAAGCCGCGTGCGGCGGAGGAAAACGCAGAGCCGCTCGCTCCATCACCTCGTAGGGTGACAGGAAAGACGCGACCTGTTCTGGCTCGACCAGGACCGAGCTCCTCACCCGTTCTTCGCCGATGCGCAGCGGGAAAGAGAAGCCGAGCTGACCCTGCCCGTCCGTGCAAGGCCTGGTCGGACGGCAGACGATGCCGGGAATCCGATCCGTCAGGAACCCATGCAGGACCGCCGCTTCGGTGGTGTGATCGCGCATCGTGTGCGGCAGACCTTCCACAAGGGTGGGCGCGAGCACCTGACGGGCATCAGGATGAAGATAAGCGAGGAAATGGCGCCGGTTCAGCATGATCAGCGCCTCTTGATCCAGGCAGGATCCGCTTTCGCGGTCTTCTGCAAATTGGCCTGGGCCTCGACCAGTACGTCGAAGAGGCGGGTCTTCTCGGGTCCGACGATCTCGACGCCGGCCTGTGTGGCAGCATCGCCGAGCGGAAGACCGGGGATGAGTTTGAGACGGGTCGCAGGAGCGCCGACCACGACATCCGGCGCCACTTTCACGACGCGGCCTTTGATCCGCAAAATCGTGCGCGCCGCCTTTTCGACGGTCTCGGCAGCCATCGCCGTCGTGTGGGTGACGACGACTTCATATTCCGGATAGGTGCGCTCGCGGCGATAGGTGATGATTTCACCCGCGCGATCGCACACATGCCCGGACTGCGAGACGATGAAGCTGTCGCCCATCGGCAGACCGCCGACGACAAGTTCGCGGTACGAAGGCCCACGGGGCGATGCGACGAGACTGATGTCATCGCGCAGCGGCACGCCATCGAGGGTCAGCCAGCCGAATTCCTGGCAGCCATAAAGGTCGTGGACGGTGTAACCGAAACGTTCCGCAACCGGCAGCAAGCCTTCGTCGAGCGGCGTGCCGGCCGTGAGAAGGACAGCCCCCTCGGGCAATTCGTCCTTCAGTCCAAGCGGACCGGCCTGCTCCAGGCTTGCCCGCAGGAAAGAAGATTCTCCAAGGATAATCGAAGGCTTTTCCCGGCAGGCCGCAACAAGAAAGGCGTCGCGGCTCGAGCGCTTCAGGAAACTCCATTCCACCCCGCATTGGCGCAGCGCCTCTGCGGAGAAGACATTGACGAGAGGCGGATAGCTGACGAGCATCCGAGCTCCAGGCCCGGACCCAAGTCTTTCGAACAGGGTCCGGGCCACCGCGCAGCGGCCGGAAATCTCGCCATGGACCACGCCGACGATATTCTGGAACGCCGAAGAGCCTGTCGTGAAGGTGAGATACGCCAGATTGAAAGGCGTATGCACCTCCTCGATGACATGGGCGGCGGTAGGACCGTCGATACCCTTGTCCGCCAATGTCCGCCGCGGCATCTCCTCCAAAGTCGGAGCTGTGCCGAAAGCGTCCAGGGCTGCTTCGAGAACCGTCAAATCGTCAGACATGGTCGTCGTCCCTTTTGGGTCGTCAGCGAGATGGAGCGTATTTCTCGGCGACTGCTGCGAACTCTTGGTTCATCAGCTTGATCACTTCGGGCCGGACTTTGCGGCCTTCACGCTCTGCACCGAGCTGTCCCCGGCCCCACGGGCCGAGCTTGTCGGCTTCACCGGCCGCCTTGGCGGCACGGATCGCCTTGATGTGCTCGATGATCGTCGGACGCATGCCGTCGATCGTTCCGACCAGTTCCTCGACGCCACCAAGGGCGTAGAAGAAGCGCGGGCCGGCGGCGAAGACGGGATTGCCCTTCGACAATTCCTGCAGCGTCTCGAGGTCCTTGCGGATGATGCGCGACACCGAGGTGAGCGGCATCACGTGGATCATCGTGCCGAAATTGGCATCGAGCGACACGATGTGGTCCGCCTGCAGCCCGTGGCACAAGAAGGCGCCCGAGATCGCCCGGCCGATGACCATGGCAACGATCGGATGACCCGCGAGCCGAGCCTCGGCGAGCGCCAACTGATAGGCCCCGGTCGCCTTGTTCATGCCGAAGATTTCTTCGACCTTGCCCGGACCGTTTCCTGGGGTGTCGACGATGAGGACGAGCGGACGCTTCTCGGCGACCGGCTTGGCCTTGTCGGCTTCGAGGGAGGCATAGACGGCCTGCGCCATCTTGTAGCCCTCCTCCATGCCGATGATGCCGGCATAGACGACAGGGAACTTCTCGTTGAAGGCGTTGGCGTCTGAGGCGATGATCGTCACCGCCTCGCCGTTGAGGGCTGCTGTTCCGACAACGGCACCCGGACCGAATTCGGGATCGTCGAAGGTTTTGGCACCGATGGTGCCCTCGTTGAAGCTGTCGGCATCGACGATCATGTCGATCGCGTCCCGACCTCTTCCCATCATGGTCTCAGTGGCTTCCATGATTGTCTCCTGATTAAGGGATTTGTGACCGGGCTCAGACCGACAGCCGCTTCACGTCGGCGATGAAATCGTCGAGCGGAATGTCGGTGAGAGCGACGGGATCGGGATTGCCGGCTTTCGCCCAGACGTCACGGGCATCCTGCGGCTGCATCTCGGCAGCGAGCGCGACGGCACGCAGCTGGCGTTCGACGGCCTCGGGCGAGCCGATGCGGCGCATCTTCTCAAATTCCGAAACCGGAAGAACGGCGAGCTTGGCAACCGCATCGCGGAAGGCGCCGATCGTGTTGTGCACGAGGACGTTGCAATCGCCCATGATGTATTTGTGGCGACCGCCCGTGGTGCGGAAGACGAGCGCACGATCGGAAGAATCGAATTCTTCCTTGCCCATCTCCTGTTCGATGACCTCAGGACCGGTCAGGCCAAGGCGTCCGAACTCGCTCATTACGATGGCGTCCGTCGCAGCCGCGACAAAGCCCATGCCACCAAAGCAACCGACCTTCGAGCCGATGAGCGTGATGACCGGCACCTTGTGGCGTGCCTTCTGCAACTGGTCCATCACCTCGGCATGGGCGAGAAGGCCCGCATTCGATTCATGCAGGCGCACGCCGCCGGTTTCGAAAGAGATGACGACGACCGGCTTCTCCTCGTCGGAGATGTTCGGATAGTCCGCCACCAGCTTGTCGTGGAATTCGATGGCGAGACGGATGGTGTTGACCATCTTCGCGCCACCGACCTCGCCGACGGAACCGCCGATGAAGCGGCCTTCCTGCGAGATGACGAAAACCGGGGTCTTGCCGATCTTGCCAACAGCGGTGACGATCCCGTCGTCGAATTCGACGGCTTCGCCCAAGACTTCCAGGTGCGGGCTGTAGAACCTGTCGAACGGACCCGCGAGTTCTGTGTAGGTGCCCTCGTCGACCAGGCCGACGGCCCGGGCGCGCGCATCAGATTCCAGGAAGCTCTGCTCCTGAAGATCATTCCATTTCGGCATCAGATCTCTCCTTACTCGCCGGTCGCTTCCGCAAAGCCCTGGCGCAGGCGCAGCAGGACCACGGCAGGCGTGGCGTTGTTGTCGTTGATCTCGAGGTGGACATCGCCGAGGAGCGTTTCGGAGACGAACTTCTCCACCACGCGCTTCCACAGGTCGTCGAAGCCAGCGACGGGGGTGACGATGCGGACCGAGACGGCGCCCTTCAGATCCTTGGGCTCCATCAGGACTTCCATGTCGCCCGAACCGACGACGCCGAGATGGATCGGCGTGTCGATCGAATGCGTCACCTCATCGAGCTTGAGGTCGAATTCCAAGGTATTCAAAGCCATGATTCAAATGTCCTTCGTCACCAGTTGCGGAACCGGGCCGGCGGGTTGTAGAGGCCGCCCGACCAGCTCACGAGGTCGCGGATGTTGCGGGCTGCGAGCAGCGAGCGGTTGGCACGGGAGCGATCGACACCCAGGTCTTCCGGCGTCTTGACGATGCCGGCTTCACGCAGCTGCCGGGTTTCGTCCGGATTGGCCTTAAGGCCGATCTCGGTGTAGCCGGCGACCGCGCGGATGGCGGCCATGCGCGCTTCGATGTCCGCGCAGCGGTTGAGGTAGGCGATGCCTTCCTCGGTCACGACATGGGTAAGGTCGTCGCCGTAGATCATTACCGGCGGCAGATCGAGCTTGGCGTTCTCAGCCAGCTTCCAGGCGTCGAGCTCTTCCACGAACACGGGCGCCCTGCCCTCGCCGAACGTTTCGACACCCTGCACCACAAGGCGCTTGCCGCGCGGCATGTTGCCGATCTGACGGTCGAGCGTCGGCATTTCCTTGCCAACCTTCAGCCAGCTGTCTGTCACGTGACGACGGCCCTTGGCATCGCAACCCATGTTCGGTGCGCCACCGAAGCCCGCCACACGCGACGCGGTCGCCGTGGAGGAATTGCCGTATTTGTCGATCTGCAGCGTGCCGCCGATGAACATGTCGAGGGCGTAATGGCCGGCGGTCTGGGCGTAAGCGCGGTTGGAGCGCAGCGTGCCGTCCGGACCCGTGAAGAAGACGTCCGGCCGCGCCGCAACGTATTTCTCCATGCCGAGCTCACCGCCGAAGCAGTGGATCGTATCGACCCAGCCCGATTCGATCGCCGGGATCATCGTCGGATGCGGGTTGAGGATCATATGCGTGCAGGCTTTGCCCTTGAGGCCGAGCTCTTCGCCGTAAGTCGGCAGAAGCAGTTCAATGGCCGACGTCAGGAAGCCGATGCCATGGTTGATCCGCTTCACCTCGTATTCGGCGTAGATGCCTTTGAGGCACAGCATCGCGAGGAGGATCTGGCTTTCCGTGACGAGAGCCGGGTCACGGGTGAACAACGGTTCGATGAAGAACGGCTTCGGCGACTGCACGACGCCGTCGATCCAGTCGGCCGGGATGTCGACGCGCGGCAGCGTATCGACGATCTCGTTGACCTGGGCGATCACGATGCCCTGACGGAACTTCGTCGCCTCGACGATGGTCGGCGTGTCTTCGGTGTTGAAGCCGGTGTAGAGGTTGCCCTGCCGGTCCGCCTTGTAGGCGCAGATCAGAGACACTTTCGGCGTCAAGTCGAGGAAGTAGCGGCCGAAGAGCTCGAGATACGTATGGATGGCACCAAGCTCGAGCTTGCCTTCGCTGATGAACTTGGCGACGCGGCCGGCCTGCGGTCCACCGAATGCGAAGTCGAGCTTCTTGGCGATGCCGTTCTCAAACAGGTCGAGATGGACCGGAAGCGGCACAGCCGACTGCACCATGTGCAGATCGTGGATCTTCGACTTGTCCACCTTGTTCAGGCATTCGGCCAGGAAGTCGGCCTGCTTCTGATTGTTGCCTTCGATATTGACCCGGTCGCCGGCGCGGATCACCGCTTCAAGCAGCGCGACCGTATCCTCCGGCTTGAACTGCTTTCCCGGACCAATGTACCGGGAGGCAGCCTCCAGCCTCTCTGCAGTATCTGCAGAGCGGCGGTCCCACTTCTTTTCTGTAGAGTTAGTGGACATGGAACAACCTCTGTTTCCTTTTATTAGCGCGCAATGCTCGCGATGGCGGGTGAATGACACGCTTCTCCGTAGTAGAAGCGGTGTAGAGAGCCACTTCCGTCTCGAATACTTAAGCTGCCGTCAGGGCCGAGATCGGTTGCAACGCCTCGGCAGCGCGCGTCGCCAGCATCGAAGGAGATCTCCCTCCCGATGGTGCAGGAGCGTGCGATCCAGGCGCGGCGAATGGGGTCGAAGCCTTCGTCTTCCCAGCGCTTCATCCAGCGCTCGACCGAGGCGAGAACCGCCGAAAGCACAGTTTCGGAATCGATCGTCCGACCGGCTTCGATCGCGAGAGATGTGGCGATGCTTTCAAGGATCGGAGGGAAGTCGGAGGCGGCGACGTTCACGTTGAGACCGATACCGGCAATCACGTGAGCCATGTCCCCTTCCGGGGTCAGGACGAGCTCGCACAGGATGCCGCAAAGCTTGCGACCGTCGACGAGGATATCGTTTGGCCATTTGAGCTCGGCCGCGACACCGGTCGCCTGCACGATGGCCTCAGCGACGGCCACACCCAGCACGAGGGTCAGCTGGGAGACTTCTTCAACTGGCCGTGTCGGCCGCAACAGCAGTGACAGAGCGAAACCCTTGCCCGGCTCTGAAAACCAGAAACGCTTGCCCTTCCCCCGACCCGCCGTCTGATGCGCCGCCACCACCGCGAGACCTGGCGCCACCCCTTCGGCAGCGAGATCCCGGATGAGCCGGTTCGTCGAATCGACGGCAGAGATCCGGTAGATTGGGTCGATCCCACCGCTCCGACGCTCGACACCGCAATGACTTGCGAGGTCGGCAGGCGTGGCAGCGAGGGCGAAGAAGGTGGACATGGTTTCGTCCGGAGTGAGGGTTTCGATGCTTTGAAAGGTGGCGTCCGGTGTCTGCAGGGTTGGGGGGCGCGCAGACACCGGACGCTCCGTCATCCGACCAGGCCGATCGTCGAAGCGAAGACGCCGACGGCGATGGCGGAGACGATGACGCCGCAGATCGAAGCGCCCATGGCCAGAGGCATAATCATGGCGTAGGGGCTTGCTTCGAAGGCGCAGCGTTGGGCGATTTTGGCGGTGGACGGCATGCAGGAGACACCTGCGATGCCTGTCGCCGGGTTGTACTTGCCCTTGCTCAGGAGCCAGACCAGCCAGCCGCCACCGATGCCGCCGAGGGCGGAGACGGCGAGCGCCGTGATGCCGAGGACGAGCAGGATGGCCACCCGCGGATCAAGCAGGGTCGAAGCCTCGCAAAGCACGCCAAGCACAAGGCCGAGGAACAGGGTCGACCCGTAGGTGATCGTGTTCTCCAGGAGCTTCTGGTAGGGCTCGATCTCGGCTTCCTTGATCGCAACGCCCATGAAGAAGGACAGGATCAACGGAGAGGCCACCGGCAGGAGCAGGCAGAGGAGTCCCGCAGCAACGATGGTGAAGATGAACTTCGCCTGCGGGGAGACGTCAGGGAAGTCGATCTCGACCTCGATGCCACGGTACTTCTCAGGCACCAGCCAGCGCACAAGGTACGGATAGCCGGCGTAGCACAGCGACAGGTAGAGATAGGCGATGATGGAGATCGGGACGAAGAGGTCCTTCGCCATGATCAGCGAGGCAAACAGCACCATCGGGCCGTCAGCGCCGCCGATCGTGCCGACTGCAGCCGCCTGCCCCGGCGTCAGGCCGAAGTAGTATCCAATCACCAGCGTGACGAAGGTGCCGAGCTCGGCGCAGATCGCAACCGTGATCGAGGCCCAGGGCCGCGCCAGGATGAAGGAGATATCGGCCATCGTGCCGATACCCATGAAGAGCATGCAGGCGACGAGCGAGTTCACGAAGGTGAAGTTGTAGATCGGCTGCAGAAAGTTGATCTGCATGATGTCGACCAGCGGCCCCGTCTCAGAGACCATCGGTGCGATAATCAGAGTGCCGATCTTGCCGGCCTCCAGGAACATGACGCCGGCGTTGACCGCCATCATGCCGAGGCCCATCGGCACCATGATCAACGGCTCGAGCGTGCGCTTGAAACCGAGATAGGCGAGCGTGAAGCCGAGAATGATCAGGCCGATGCGCGAAAACGCGATAACCGGATCCTGAATGAAGAGCGTCCCGATGCCCGGGAAGATGCTAAGAAGTTGGTGTAACATGGTTTCGCCGGTTTATTCGGAAGGCTGAGAGAGAAATTTGGAGATGCCGACGATCACGCCGATCACGCCAAAAGCGATGACTGCGGTGATGAGGTAGGCCATCCCGGCATAGACAATGATGTTCATGAGATCCTCGGGGGGTTGGGGGAATGACCCGCCATGAGGGGCCGGTCGGTGAAAGCGGCTCCGGGGGCAGGATGGCCGCTCAAGAGCGCATCGACGCCAAAGGTGATGGCCAGAAGATCGGCCGAGCCTCCGGGGCTGATATTTCGGGTGATGCATGCCGCATCGAGACGGCGGATCGCGGCCATGCCGGCCTCGCTCAGCGCCCCGCCGAGACGAAGCACCTCGCGGGCTTCCGCACGGACGAAGTCGAGCGCCGCAAAGCCGCCGCGCCACAAAAGCGTTGTGTCTTCGGCGACAGCCATCAAAGAGATGAGGGTGTGAATGAGAGCAGTCTGGACAGACGCTCCCTTTTTGCGCGCCGCCTGGAAGGCCGGCAGCCCGGCTTCGGCGACGGTCGGAAAGCCTGCCTCCACTTCGCCGCGGATGCCTTGGACACCGTAGCGTTGATAGAGCCACTCGCCGGCGGTCGCCGGCTCACGATCGTCAAGGCTGCAGAGCTCGCGGGCGCAAAGCCCATCGACCATCAAGGCGGCAGTCGCGAAGAGAGCATCGGCGCTCATGGCCGCCGGCTCGCGCGCCAGCAGACCAGCCGCAGCGCTCAAAATACCGGCGGAGAAGAGAAAACCGCGTTGTGTGTTGACGCCGCCGGTGGCGGCGAGAAGCAGGCCTTCATAATGGGAACCAATGCCGCGCACGACCGGGAGAAGGCTGCCCACCTGCCCTTCATGACGTTGGCCAGCATCGGCACATTGAAAAAAGCAGGGAGCGATCGCGGCCGAGGACACCATGAAGGTGGAGATGTCCATGTCGCGGTGTGCGCCGTTGGAGCGGGCCGTTACGAGGCCGGGCTTCGGATGGGTTGCGACTTCGAGCAAAGCGCCGGCGAGGAATGCCGAGCCGATGCGCCAGGCAACTGCGCTTACGCCGGCTTCGAAAGCGGGGGTCTGCTCCGGATTGTTCGCGGTAACTTGCTGAGGGGCTTGCATAATCTCGTACTCATTTCGCCTCCCCAGGCTGCGCTTTGATGACGGTCGTAGCTTGCGCAAAGCCTGCATCGGCGATTTCGCCGCGTCCGAACGTCGCTCGTAGCGGGCGGCGCGAGGGCGCAATTCCCCGTTGACCTCAAGCGCCCGTAAGCGCCGAAAGCCGCAAGGAGATTCAGGAGTTCACCGGCACGGAGAACACTGAGTCACTGGTGAGGAATGGGTTTGAGCAAAGGATGGAACGAAACTCCCCGAAGGGGCGCCCAAGCTGCTCCAGTCACGAGATCACACGCCCCAGAGGGGCTCTGAAGATAGGTGCTCACCTCCGCGAAGCGGTCGGCGTCACCCCTGATCACTGTATCACTAGCTCTCGAAAGAGCAGTACATCTCCGCCAGGCGGAGCATCACATGGCCCGAAGGCCCGCCGGGTTCCCGTATCGGTACCCCCGACTTAAGTCGTATATCTCACTATGGAGCCGAAGAGTCCAGACCTCTGTCAGGCCAAGGGTTGCGGCAAAATGGCATCATTATAAGCGAGACGTACAAATATAGATTATTCTTTTATCTCAGATACTTAGATCGACGATCACAAAGATTTTTGGCAGATCGACCGCCCTCTGGCGGAGTTGTGCAGGCAGTGAATTTCGACTTCTAAGACGTATTCTAAATATCTGAAAACGCGACGTTTTCACTGCTCATCAGCCGCAAATTGAACACGATTGAGATCGTCGTTTATAATTTTGCACGTACAATCACGTGAACAGAAATCGCCGCGCTCCCTCGCGCCCGCATGTCGCCGGGCGCCTCGTTTCGGCAGAACAGACCGGCACGATCTGCGCAATGGACCGGTGTGGCGCAGCGAATGGCCCGCACCTTATCGAGGCAGCATCCGCTCCGAGCCGGCGCACGTCCGTCCACAAAAGGTGGGCCGAGAGAATGCTTCTTCCCATCGGACGGACGGAGGCGAGTTCGACCGACGATCAGGTCATTCACGCGTCGGTACGGGATCTCCAGCGAAACGAGGCCGCTGAAGACGGAGGGGATTTCCAAACTGGGACCGTGAAGCGGACTACGCAGAGCGCGGTCTCCCCCGCCCGCGCCACGCGGATCCAGAAAGCGTCAGGCTCCGCCTCTAGAGATGCATGACCCCAAACCCCATACGCTCATGGTTCGTTTCGGGGTGGAAAGCCGATTCGCCGTGCGCAGCGATGGCAAGCCATCTTCCGTCGGAAACGATAGCCACCTTGAGCTTCAGGCTCGATTCGGCCGCGACGTCCGAGCTGACGCCCTTCAGGCATTCGAGACCCGCATGGATGACGGCGTGGATTTCGTTGTGATGGTGGTGAATGATGTGGCTCTGAAGAGCGCAGGCGACGAGCGACTTCACGAATGTCTTCGTCACATCCGTGCGGATACCGCTGACAAAGGTGATGCCGAGCTTCAAGCGCGTGCTCGCAGCGATATACTGCTTGAAGACTTCTTCCTCCTCGCGCGAGCTGATCGCAGCAATGATCGCGACCTTACCCAGACGGTCAGGATTGATGTCCATTGGGGGAGTTCCTTGTGCGAGAACATGCCCGGCCCGCGATAACCCAAGGTTATCCCGCGAAACCCTTCCGCTATGCTGCCCCCCAAGGCGTGCGGTCGGGCCGGTGCCGGGAGGCATCTCGATAGGGCGTCACTTGGTTCCAGTAAACCCTAAAGATCGCTCCAGGCTTGCAATCGAGATTGTCCTTTACGACGCGTGCGAGGGGCATAAATGTGAACACAGACACCCCCGAGCGAAGGTGCATTCGCCTGCGCTATCCCCATAACTCTGCGGCGCCGACCCCTGTTCCGCCGCAAGCGCAAGACGCGAGGAGACTCTATGCCCGCTGCCATCACACCGTCCGTGCTGGAAACGATTGGCAACACACCGCTTTTGCGGCTCCGACACGCATCGGAGACGACCGGCTGCGAAATCCTTGCCAAAGCCGAGTTTCTCAACCCGGGCCAGTCGGTCAAAGACCGGGCCGCCCTTGGCATCATCCGCGATGCGGAAAAGCGTGGATTGTTGCAACCGGGCGGGACCATCGTCGAAGGGACAGCCGGCAATACGGGCATCGGGCTCGCCCTCGTTGCGAAAGCGCTGGGCTACCGCGCCGTCATCGTCATCCCGCAAACGCAGTCTGAGGAGAAAAAACAGGCCCTTCGTCTGCATGGCGCGCGCCTGATCGAGGTCCCTGCCGTGCCTTACCGCAACCCCAACAACTACATCAAAGTGTCGGGCCGGCTTGCCGAGAGGCTCGCCGCAGAGGAGCCCAACGGAGCGATCTGGGCCAATCAGTTCGACAACACCGCAAACCGCAACGCCCATATCGAGACGACGGGTCCGGAAATCTGGCGGCAGACGGATGGCAAGCTCAACGGATTCATCTGTGCCGTCGGCACGGGCGGCACGCTCGCCGGATGCGGCATGGCGCTGAAAGAGCGGGACAGCTCGATCAAGATCGGGCTCGCCGATCCCGACGGCGCAGCCTTGTTCAATTACTATGCCCATGGCGAGCTCAAATCCTCCGGCTCATCCATCACGGAGGGCATCGGCCAGGGGCGGATCACGGCCAACCTCGAAGGCGCGACCGTCGATATGCCCTTCAACATTCCCGATTCGGAAGCGATGACCGTCCTCTTCGACCTCGTCGAGAAGGAAGGGCTGTGCCTGGGCGGTTCGTCGGGGATCAATGTCGCGGGGGCCATCCGCATGGCCCGCGAGCTGGGTCCGGGCCATCGTATCGTGACCATTCTGTGCGACCATGGCGCACGTTACGCCACGAAATTGTTCAATCCCGACTTCCTGCGCGCTAAGAACCTGCCTGTGCCGACCTGGCTGTCACAGCCGCCGGCGATCGATATTCCATTCGAGGAGGTGCCCGAGTGAGTGGGCCGACTGAACTTCTCTTTCGCGACGATGCCTATCTGAAGGAATGCGAGGCGGAGGTCGTCGCCATCAACGATCGTGGCGGCGTCATCCTGGACAAGACCGTTTTCTACGCCACCGGTGGTGGCCAACCGGGCGACACCGGACGCCTTCTCTTCGCCGACGGAGAGGTGGCGATCGGCACCACCGTCTATGGCGAAGACAAATCTGAGATCGTGCATGTGCCGGCTGGCGAGACAAAGCTTCCTTCAGTGGGCGAGCGTGTGAAGCTCATCCTCGACTGGGACCGCCGTCACGCGCATATGCGCATGCATACCGCCTTGCATCTCCTCTGCTCGCTGATCGCCTTCCCTGTGACAGGAGGATCGATCGGAGCGTCGGAAAGCCGGCTCGATTTCGATATCGCCGAGGCGGATGCCATCGACAAAGACGCGCTGACCGATGCGCTCAACGAACTCGTGAAAGCTGACCACGCCGTGACAACACGCTGGATTACGGATGAAGAACTCGCCGACAACCCGGACCTCGTTCGGACCATGAGCGTGAAGCCGCCGACCGGCTCCGGCAAGGTTCGGCTCGTGGCGATTGGCGCCGATGGTTCGGTCGATCTTCAGCCCTGTGGCGGCACCCATGTGCGCTCCACCGGAGAGATCGGCGCGCTCAAGATCGGCAAGATCGAGAAAAAGGGCCGCCAGAACCGCCGAATCCGTCTGCAGCTGGCGAGCTGACGATGGGCACCATGCTGGTCAGTCCCAAGTGGCTCAACGAGCACCTTGCCGACGAAAAGGTGAAAGTAATCGACGCCTCCTGGTACCTCCCCGCCCATGCGCGCGATGCCAAGGCGGAGTACGGGGCCGGACATATACCCGGTGCGGTCTATTTCGACATCGACCGGATCGCCGATCCCGACACGGACCTGCCGCACATGCTGCCGAGCCGCGAAGCTTTCGCAGAAGCGGCAGGAAAGCTCGGACTGTCGGAGAAAGATACGATCATCGTCTACGACGGGATGGGCTGCTTCTCCGCGCCGCGCGTGTGGTGGACGCTCAAAATCTTCGGCGCCACCGATGTGCGGCTCCTCGAGGGCGGCCTGCCGGCCTGGCGCGCGGCGGGACTGCCGCTGGAGACGGAGACACCCTCGCCTCCCGAAACCACCTTTAACGTCCGGTTCGACCGTGACGCGGTTGCCGATCTCGAGCGGGTCCGCAATGCGATCGCCAACAAGAATGCGCAGGTGGTCGATGCACGCCCCGCGCCGCGTTTCAGCGGCGAAGCGGCCGAACCGCGCCCCGGTCTCAAGAGCGGCCACATGCCAGGCTCTTTCAATCTGCCTTTCGGCGCGCTTTTCGCGGAAGACGGCAAAAGCCTGGCCGAACCAGGCACCATCCGTCGACTTTTCGAGCAGGCCGGCGTCGACTGGCACAGACCCATCATCACATCCTGCGGCTCGGGCGTCACGGCCGCCGTCTTGAGCTTCGCGCTGGCCACTGCGGGCAAGCGGGATGTGGCCCTTTACGATGGTTCGTGGGCGGAATGGGGCGGCAGAACCGATACGCCCATCGAACGGGGAAGCGAATGACGCGTCTGGTGCCGACGACCATCACGGATCTGCGGATGAGTGCGCCTCCGCGACACCTTCCCCCGCCCCCGGCCGGCATTCGTCTTGCGCTGATGCGTGCCGAAAACTGCCCCTTGCATTTCTATCGATATCTCTACGCCACGATTGGTCGGAGCTATCTCTGGGTCGAGCGGCACGGGCTCGACGATGCGACCTTGGCCGAGCGCATCCACGGCGACGGCATCGAAGTCTGGGTTCTTTACGGGAATGGTGCACCGGCCGGCTTTTTCGAGCTCAACTTCGCCGACCCCACGACTGTCGACCTCGTCTATTTCGGTCTCATGCCCGACTGGAAGGGGCGCCGCATCGGGCCCTGGCTCCTCGGCACCGCCGTCAACGAAGCTTTTTCGCGCGGCGCGGAAGCAGTTACTGTGAATACCTGCACGATGGATCACCCGGCAGCTTTGCCGCTTTACCAGCGCCTCGGATTCGAGGCCGTGGGCCGGCGGGAGCATCAGCTTCCGGTCCCGGAAGGCTTCACCCTGCCGAGTCACGTCCCGCCCGCGAATTCACCGTAAGAGGGAACAATTCGCCGTCGGCGGATTTAGCCGTGTCCGAGGGGGCTCGGAACACGGATACGTCGATGAGATTTGCAGCCATACTCGCGGCGACGGCGCTCACTCTGCCGTTCGCCCACACCGCTTCCGCCGCTACTGCCGGCGTCGAGCGACCGACCGTTCTTGCTCAGGCGGGCCAGCCCGACTGGCCGCCCAACATCGGTCCGAGACGTGGCGACGGCGAGGGTGAGAAGAAGCGCGAGCAAAACCCCGACCGCCCAAAGCTCGGACAGCCCGGCCCGCCTCCGCAAAAGGCTCCCCAACCGCAGGCGAACAAGCCTCAGAGGCCTCCCCAAGGTCCGGGTCCAAAACAACCCGCAGCGCCTGCACCTCAGGCCGAAAAACCAAAGCAACCTCCAAAACAGGCACCGCAGCGACAGGCGGAGCCGCCTCAGAAGTCCGCACCTCAACCGTCACCGAAGCGTGCAGAACCGGCGCGTCCAGAAAGGCCCGCGGCCGCGCCACCAAGGCGCGAAGAGCAGCCTCATGCCGCAGATCCACGCCGAGAGAAGGCAGGTCCAGGAGCGGAATTCCTGCGTCGGCAACAGGAGCAGGCGAACGAACGCCGGCAGCGGCCCGCGGAAGCGCCCGCAAAGGCGCCAGCCCCGCCAAAGCCGGACGCAGCACCACAAAAGCGCAACGTGCAGCAGCAGCCGGAGGCGGAGCCGAGAGGCAACGCGGCCCCTTCCCCAACGCCCCAGCTCGGCATTGCGGGCGAGCGTGAGGATCCGAGAGTGCGCGAGCTGCGCCAGAAACTGCATCAGCAACGGCGCGAGGCTGTTCGGGAGGCGGATAGGCCAGATCGTGACGAAGTCCGTCGTCGTGGACAGGATGGTCGCGACTGGTCGGTCGAGGATGACCGGCGAGATCGGCGTGGCCCTCCCCGCGGCGCTGCCGGCTTCATGCTGCCCTTTGCGACAGGCGACGTAGTTCAGGATTCGGGCGACAGGGTTATCGTCCGCCGCAATGGTCAGCTTCTCATTCGGTCCGACAGCGAAACCGACCGCCTTCTGCGCCGCGCGCGGGATGTCTCAGTCGACGAGCTGGGCGGCGGCCGGACGCGCACCATCGTGACCCGTCCCGATGGAGTCCGCGTCATCACCGAGCGGGATTATGACGGAGAGATCATCCGGCGCGTCCGCCAGTACCCGGACGGCGACCAGGTCGTGCTGATCGACGAGCGTGGCTACGACCGTCGTGATCGCGAATATGAGCCGGGTTATTTTGAACGCTCTCTGCCTCCGCTCGACCTGCAGATGCCGCGAGATCGCTACATCGTCGAGATGCAGCGCGCATCGGAACGCGATCTCGAAGATGCCTTGATGGCTCCACCGGTCGAAAGCGTGGAGAGAGTTTATACGCTGGAGGAGGTCCGCGACAGCTCGCGGCTCCGTGACAAGCTCCGTCGCGTGGATCTCGATTCGATCACCTTCGACACGGGCAGTGCCGCGATAACACGCAGCCAGATCGGCCAGCTCTCCGCGATCGGCCAGGCCATCGAAGACGTGCTGTCGCGCAACCCCAACGAGATCTTCCTCGTCGAAGGGCACACCGACGCCGTCGGCTCGGACGTGTCGAATCTTGCGCTGTCAGACCGGCGCGCGGAATCGGTTGCGATCGTCCTGTCGGAGAATTTCGATATTCCGCCGGAGAATCTCGTCACTCAAGGCTATGGCGAACAATATCTGAAAGTTCCGACGGAGGCCGCGGAACGGGCGAACCGGCGTGTCGCCGTTCGCCGCATCACGCCGCTCATTCAAAGCACGAGCCGGTAACTCGCCGCTCTTTGTGAGCTGAGGGCTAAAACGAATGGGTCCGCCGTCGCGGGCCCATTTTTCGTTGCGGCCCATCTTCAGTGGGCTCTCGCAACGGACCCGGTCTCCGACGCAGACACGGTCAGGAGACGCGGCCCCCGTCCGGCCTGACGTTCCATCGCGTCGGCAACGCTTCCATGGACGAGATTTCCGATATCGTCCCGGTGCCGTTCGCCAATCAAAAGGACGGGCGCATCGATCGTCTCTGCTCGCGCAAGGATGGCCTGAGCGACGTGAACGGCGCCCGCCTCCAAGACCTCTCCTTCCGCGCTCACCCCCTGCTCTCGGAGCCAGAAGAGCCCCCGTTGCAAAACAGCCGTAGCTTCGGTCTCGCTCTCGGCATCGACGGCATCTTCGTCCACCACCTCGAAGGGGCGCACATGCAGGACGAAGACGGTTTCGCCCTTCGTTGCGATCTCGGCGGCCCGCTCGAGAACCGCCCGGTCATGGTCTGTCCCGTCGACCGCTGCGAGAACCGCAATCCTTGGCGCGCCGCCGAGAGGCTCACGGACCTCAGGCCGAACGCCGGCATAACGCCCAAGACTGCTTCGCCGGGCAAAGAGCACGACCGGCGAGATGAGAGCCGCGGCGCAGGCCACATAGAAGGCCATATGGGCGCCAAAGCTTTCCGCCAGCAGCGGCGCCGCGTAGGGCGCGACGACGCCAGCGAACCACCGCACGAAGTTGTAGGCAGCGGACGCGACGGGTCTCGGAACCGTCGAGACTTCGAGCGCCATCTCCGTAAAGACCGTGTTGCAAACCCCCATCAAGGCACCCGAAAGCACCACGCAGGCGGCAACGATCTCCACGGAGCTGAAAGCCATGACCATGAGCAGGACGGCGAAGAGAACGAGACACGCAGCAAGCAGGATCGGAGCGCTCAGCCGCGCCTGCAGACGTGGCGCGACGAGAACCGAAAACACCGCAAGCAGGAGCCCCCATCCGAAGAAGATCAGTCCGACCGCATGCGCCGACATCTGCAGGACGAACGGAACGAAGGCGAGGACCGTGAAGAAGGCGTAATTGTAGAAAGCCGCGGCGACAGCGGTCGTCAGAAGACCCGGCTGGCGAAGCGCCTTGAGAGGCGCAGAGAGCGCAATCTTCTCCTTGGGCTTTGGCAGTTCCGGAAGAAGCACTGCGACCGCGACAAAGCCGATCGCCATCAATGTCGCCGTCCCGAAGAAGGGATAACGCCAGGAAATACCGCCCAGCGCAGCGCCGAGGAGAGGTCCCGCAGAAATGCCGAGGCCGAGTGCGGCTTCATACATCAAAATCGCTGCAGCCGTGCCGCCACGCGAGGAGGCGACAATGACGGACAGAGCCGTGACCACGAAAAACGCATTGCCGAGACCCCACCCGGCTCGGAACGCGACCAGTTCGCCAACCGACTGCGAGGTTCCGGCAAGCGCGGAGAACGCGACGATGAGAAGTGCCCCCACCATCAACGTCTTGCGACCGCCCAGCCGACTGGAAACGAAACCTGTGACCAGCATCATCACCGAGGTGACGAAAAAGTAGCTGGTAAACAGTAGCGATACCTGACTGGGGGATGCGTTGAGCCCCGCTGCGATCGAGGTGAGGATCGGATCGACCAGACCGATCGACATGAAGCCGACGACACAGGCGAAAGCGGTCGCCCAAACGGCTTTTGGCTGATCCAGAAAATGGGGAGATGCGGAAGTGGCGGACATGCGGATCCTGAACGTCAAAAACAGGTGTATGATACAGGCATATGCGCGGCCCGCACCCAAGAACAAGTTGTATAATACAGGTATTTTGATAAGGCCGCGCAAGAGCGGGAGGCCGGCATGACAGACACGACGGCGGTGATCGAAAAGCTGGAACGCGAACTGGCGTTCTTTGCGCGAAGGCTGGAGGCGGTCCACCGCAAACGCGGCTATCCCCTTGAGCGCGCCCATTATCTGCTGCTGCTGCAATTGCGCGAAGGCCCCGCCAGCGTCACCGACCTCGCCCACCACCTCGACCTCGACGATTCAACCGTCACGAGGCAGATCGCCGCCATGCAGAGGCGGCGCCTGATCCGCCGCGTCAAAAATCCGGCCGACGGACGCAGCACCCTGATTGAGCGCACACGGCTCGGCGCCGAGAGCGCCGAGACGATGCGCCTGGCAAGGCTTGGACGCATCGAGACGCTGTTTGGCGCCTGGAAGCAGGCCGACCGCGAGAAATTCGCTCAGATGCTCACGCAGGTGAATCTTGCCCTGTCGGACTCGCTCAAGGAGATGACGGAAGAGCTGCCCTCCCCGCCTCCGCAGCAACCCAAGCCGGCGCGGCCCAAGCCGGCGCGGCAACCAAGGCCCAAGCCTCAGAAAAAGTGACTATCCCCCACTCGGAGCGCTCGCTTCATCTGCCTCCTCGGGCTCCTCGACGGCGCGCCGGGGATCGCCGGAGAGAAACTCGGCCACGGCCCCGAGGCTCGGGATATTCGTCGCGAAGATCTTGATCGCCACGAGAAGCGGCACGGCCATGAACATGCCGACGAAACCCCACAGCCAGCCCCAGAAGGCGATCGACAGGAACACCGCCACCGGGTTCATTTCAAGCCGCCGTCCGACCACCATCGGAGTGATGAAATTGCCCTCCATGGCGGTGAAGAAGAGATAGATGAGCGGCGGGTAGAACGCTTCGCCGAGGGTCGGAAACGTCACGATGCCGACCACGGCTGAAAGGCCGATGCCCATCATCGACCCGACATAGGGAATGAAATTCAGCAATGTCGCCAGGATGCCCCAAAGCACCGGGTTGGGCATGCCGATGACCCACATGCCCGAACCGATCGCGATCCCGAGCATCGTGTTGATGAAGGTGACGGTGAAGAGGTAGCGCGACAGCTCGCGCTCGATGTCGTGCGCAATCCGCAAGGCCCGCTTCTTATCACTGAGCGAGGGCATCGAACGAACGAGCTTGACGTAGAAGAGCTCCGAATACGCCAGCAGGAAGAAGAGCAGGACGAGACAGAGGAGAACGCGGGCAAGGATATCGGGAGTGCTGGTCGCGACATCCGACAAGAGCCCAGGCTCGCGCAGCACCACCTCCTGGGCGGCATCGGGCGCCGAACCGCCCTTTCCCGTCGTGATCTTGTCGACTTCCTTGGAGGCACGCTCGAGCTGAGCCACCGAACCGCGCAGATGCCCGACCTTGCGCTCCAGCTCTCGCGCAATGCTCGGTGCACGGTCGACCCACTCGCCGATCGGATCGCTCAGGATGTAGGAGCCGCCGACGAACATGATGAAGGTGGATGAGACAAGAAGCGCCCCCGTCACCCACTCCGCGATCCCCCGCCGCGAAAAGAAACGCACCACGGGGCTCAGGACGAGCGCAAACAGGAACGCCAGCACGACCGGCAGGAAGAACCCCTTCGCCAGATAGAGCGAGCCGATAAGAGCGATCAGAAACAGGCCCGTCAGGGGCCAGGACGCGCGTTGGCGCTGAGGCTCAGGAGGCGCGTCGGCTTGCTGAGGCGTCGCGTCCGAGGGACGTGCAGTGGCGTCGGAATCGGTTGAAGTCATGGGCCTGGCGGGTGTCTGCTACCCGCTTCAAACGCCCTGCGAAGTCCGCAGTTCCGCCATAATCGCAAGCAGTTTGAATAGCTTCCTACCGGTCTCAGCGCCTGAGGAAGCAACTCTCCGCCTTCTGCGCTTCCAACCCGCACAAGCGGCAGGCTGAAGACAACCGACAGCGGCTCAAGCGCCGAAGGCTTCGACGTGCTCGAGCCACTGCCGGCCTGCCTGAAAACCCAGCCTGCCCGGCGATCAATGCAGAATCTGCGACAGGAAGAGCTTGGTGCGGTCGTGCTGCGGGTTCGTGAAGAACTGCTCGGGTTCGTTCTGCTCCACAATCTGACCGGCATCCATGAAGATGACCCGGTTCGCCACCTGCCGCGCAAAGCCCATCTCGTGCGTGACGACGAGCATGGTCATCCCGGATTTGGCGAGATCCACCATCACGTCGAGCACCTCCTTGATCATCTCCGGATCGAGCGCGGAGGTCGGCTCGTCGAAGAGCATGATGCGCGGGTTCATGCACAAGGCGCGGGCGATCGCCACACGCTGCTGCTGGCCACCAGAAAGCTGTCCCGGATATTTGTTGGCCTGCTCGGGGATTTTCACCCGCTCCAGATAATGCATCGCCGCTTCTTCGGCCTCGCGCTTGGGCATCTTGCGCACCCAGATCGGCGCCAGCGTGCAATTCTCCAGAATCGTGAGATGCGGGAAGAGATTGAAGTGCTGGAACACCATGCCGACCTCGCGACGAATCTCGTCGATCTTCTTCAGGTCGTTGGTGAGCTCGATCCCGTCGACGATGATGTCGCCCTTCTGATGCTCTTCGAGCCGATTGATGCAGCGGATCATCGTCGACTTGCCCGAGCCCGACGGCCCGCACACCACGATACGCTCGCCACGACGCACATTCAGATTGATATCGCGCAAGACATGGAACTCGCCGAACCATTTGTTGACGCCGCGCATCTCCACGGCAGGACCAGCGTTCGGGTCCATCATGTCGGCCGCACCATTCTCGTCGGAAGAGATGTGGGCGCTTGTCTCGGTATCACTCATCAAAGGGGGCTCCTAACGCGCATGGCCGGTGCGAAGGCGGTTTTCGGTGAAGATCGAATACCGCGACATGGAAAAACAGAAAATCCAGTAGACGCAGGCTGCAAAGAAATAGGCGGTCGTCGCCTGAACCGGCGTCGACCAGCTGGGGTCGGTAAAGCTCGACTGGATCTGGCCGAGAAAATCGAACAGGCCGATGATCAAAACGAGCGTCGTGTCCTTGAAAAGGCCGATGAAGGTGTTGACGATGCCCGGGATCACGAGCGTCAGCGCCTGCGGCAGAATGATGAGCCGCATTTTTTGCCAATAGGCAAGGCCGACCGCGTCCGCTCCCTCGTATTGCCCCTTCGGGATCGCCTGCAGCCCGCCCCGGATGACCTCGGCCATATAGGCGGCGGAGAACAGGGCGACGCCGATCAGCGCGCGCAGGAGTTTGTCGAAGGAAACGCCTTCCGGCAAAAACAGCGGCAGCATCACCGAGGACATGAACAGGACAGTGATCAAGGGGACGCCGCGCCAGAATTCGATAAAGACGACGCAGACGAAGCGTACGATCGGCATGTCGGAGCGACGCCCGAGAGCGAGCACGACGCCAAGCGGCAAAGACGCGGCAATGCCGGTGATCGCAATGACCAGCGTCACAAGCAGTCCGCCCCAGATCGACGTCGGAACGAACTCAAGCCCGAGATCGAGGCTGAGCACGAAGATGACCGCTGCCAGCGCAAGCATCATCGTCAGGACCAGCTTTAGCAGCCCACCCGCTGGAGCTCCTGTTCCGCGCGCCCACGCAAAAGCGATCCCGAGCACGACCAGGGTCAAAAGCGCATATTCGATCCAGAAATCGAGGCCGCTTCCGAGCGGTGCGAGCTCTCGCCCGATCCCGATCATGCTGTCGAACTCCATATGCCCGCCCGTCAAAAGCAGGAGCGCGGCCACAGGAAAAACCAAGGCCATGTAGATCAGATTGATGCCCTTGAAGGGTGCCGACGGGACGAGGAGCGGCACGACGCCGATGATGAAGAGAGCGAAGACGATGTTCACCCGCCAACGCTCCTCGACCGGATAGCGCCCGTAGATGAACTGGGCAAAATAGTCCTTCACGTAGGGCCAGCACGCCCCGAACCATCCGTTCGGCTGGATGCCGCCCTGGTTGATCGTGGTGCAGACATCGCGGCTTTCGCCGGACCACACCGCCTGAACCAAAGCAAAATCGACAAGCGGCGGCACGACGATCCAGATCACGTAAAGCGCGATCAGTGTCAGAAGCGCGTTCGACCAGCTCGAAAAGAGATTTTTGCGCAGCCAGCCCAGGGGTCCGCTCTCGCGGTGCGGCGGCGGAGACTGAGACAGCATCTCGTCGCGGACATAAACGAGATCGGTTTCGGATTGGATATCGGACATGGCTCAGCGCTCCACCAGCGCGACGCTGCGGTTGTACCAGTTCATGAAGAGCGAGGTGACAAGCGAGATCGTCAGATAGGTGGCCATGGTGATGAGGATGAACTCCACCGCGCGTCCCGTCTGGTTCAGCGCGGTCCCCGCGAAAACCGAAACGAGGTCGGGATAGGCGATCGCGACCGCAAGCGAGGAGTTCTTCGTCAGATTGAGATACTGGCTCGTCAGCGGTGGTATGATCACGCGCATGGCTTGCGGGATGACCACCAGCCGCAAAGTGTGACCGGGCCGCAATCCGAGGGAGTAAGATGCCTCTGTCTGGCCATTCGGCACCGCGAGAATCCCCGCCCGCACGATCTCCGCGATAAAGGAGGCCGTGTAGAAGCTGAGCGCCATCAAAAGCCCGATGAATTCAGGGAAGACACGCAAGCCACCGCGCGGGCCGAAATTGCCCGGCGTCGGATACTCCAAGGAGAACGGAGGATTGGCGAACGCAAAGCCGGCGACGAAATAGGCAACGAGCGGCAGCCCGATGATGAGCGCGAGCGCCACGCGGAAGAGCGGAAAGATCTGACCGGTCGCCATCTGCCGCCGTCTCGCCCAGGCGCGAAGAACAAAAGTTGCGACGATGCCTATTATGAAAGCAGCCACCACGAGCGCGAAGCCCCGCCCGAGGACCGGATTGGGCGCGTACCAGCCGGCGATGTTGAGAAGCCCGAACGGTCCGAGGTCGATCGCATCGCGCTTGGCCGGCAGGAGCCGCAGAACCGCAAAATACCAGATGAAGATCTGCAAAAGCAGCGGGATGTTCCGCAGAACCTCGATGTAGACATAGGCCGCCTTCGCGACGACCCAGTTCCTGGAAAGCCTGGAGATCCCGACGATGAAGCCGATGATCGTGGCGAGGAGCACGCCAATGAAGGACACAAGCAGCGTGTTGAGCAGCCCGACGAAGTAGACGCGGACGTAGGACGAGGTTTCCTGGTAGTCGATCAATGTCTGATTGATCTGGAAACCGGCCGAATCCCGCAGAATGCCGAAGCCGAAACCGATGCCTTGTGCCCGCAAATTGGCGGCGGTGTTGTGAATGATCCACCAGGCGAAACTGACAATGGCGACGATCAGGAGAACCTGAAAGATCACGCCACGTACGCGCTGGTCGTTGAGTGCAGAAAATCCACTCGAGCCTTTTCGGCTCGGCAATACGTCCTGAACAGCCATGTCCCCTCGGCTAGCAGGTTCCATGCCATCCCGGATCGTGAGCGCCCGGTTTGATGGCAAGGGGCCCGGCCGATCGCTCGGCCGGGCCCATGTTTATTCTTAGCGAACCGGCGGCGCGTATTGCAGACCGCCGTCGCTCCACAGCTTGTTCAGCCCTCGGTCGATGCCGAGCTCCGTATCGGGGCCGACATTGCGGTTGAACATCTCGCCGTAATTGCCGACGGCCTTGATCGCGTTCACCGCCCACTCTTTGTCGAGACCAATCGACTCGCCGAACGAGCCTTCAGTTCCGAGAAGGCGCTTGATCGAGGGATTGTCGGAGTTCTTCATCTCGTCGACGTTGTCCTGCGTGACGCCGAGCTCTTCGGCGTTGATGAGCGCAAACAGCGCCCACTTGACGACGTTGAACCACTGATCGTCACCCTGGCGAACGGCCGGGCCGAGCGGCTCCTTGGAGATGATCTCCGGCAGGATGACATGGTCGTCGGGATTGGTGAGCTTCAGCTTCTGGGCGTAAAGGCCCGACTGATCGGTCGTGTAGACATCGCAGCGGCCGGCATCGTAGGCGGCCACGACCTCGTCGGCCTTCTCAAAGGCGACCACTTCGTAATCCATGTCGTGGCTGCGGAAATAATCCGCGACATTGAGCTCGGTCGTGGTGCCGGTGTTCGTGCAAACGCTGGCCCCCGAAAGCTCCAGAGCCGATGAGACGCCGAGATCCTTGGGCACCATGAAGCCCTGGCCGTCGTAATAGTTCACACCCGTGAAGTTCAGCCCGAGATCGGTATCGCGCGACATCGTCCAGGTGGTGTTGCGCGTGAGAACGTCGACTTCGCCCGATTGCAGCGCGGTAAAGCGCTCCTTCGCCGAAAGAGGTGTGAACTTCGCGGCATCACCATTGCCGAAAATGGCGGCGGCGATCGCCTTGCACGTGTCCACGTCGAGGCCGGACCAATTGCCTTGCGCATCGGGGTTCGAGAAGCCTGGAAGACCCTGGCTCACGCCGCATTGCACGGAGCCTTTGGCCTTCACGTCGTCAAGCGTCGCCGCAGACGCGGAGACGGCCGTCACAGCGAGGGCCGCTCCGGCCACGAGCGGTACGATGGATTTCTTCATATGACGATTCCTGTTCACCGGTTTGGTTCTTAGAACGATGATTTGCAGTCATGCGTCCAAAGCGAAGCAGCCCCGCCTCGCTCTTCCCTGCCAGACGCCGCTTGACGCAACCCCGTCCATGCGGCCATCGAAAGCTATCTACTGGCCCCGGTCAAGCCTGCGGCCCTGAGGTCGTCTGAGGCAAACAGAGGCAATTTCGAGAGGCGATCAAATGACGCGGAGATCCGCATGAGTAAAAACAAGGACGAAACAAGCATGTCCAGCACCCCCCGCAAAGCGGCAACTCTCGTCACCCACGGCGGGCGCCACCCGAAGGAATTTCACGGCTTCATCAATCCGCCTCTGGTCCGGGCATCGACCGTTCTCTTCAACGATGTGGACGAGATGAAAGGGCGACGCGAGAGCCGCTACGCCTATGGTCTCATGAACACGCCGACAATCGAGGCCTTCAACGAGGTCTGGACCGAACTTGAAGAAGCCTCCGGAACGGTCCTCGTCCCCTCGGGCCTTGCCGCGGTCACGGTCGCGATCTTGTCGGCGCTCTCGGCCGGAGAAGAAATTCTCGTGCCCGACAACGTCTATGGGCCGACGCGGCGCTTCTGCAACCAGACATTGAAGCTCTGGGGAATGAGGACGAGCTATTACGATCCGATGGATCTTGAGGCTCTGAAATCAGCCCTCGATGGCGGTGCGAGCGCGGTCTTCGTCGAAGCCCCCGGCTCGCTCACCTTCGAAGTCCCCGATATCGGAGCGAAACTCGAACTCGCCAAGGCCGCCGGTGCGATCACGATGATCGACAACACATGGGCGACGCCGCTTCTCTACAAGCCGATCGCCGAAGGTTTCGACCTCTCCATTCAGGCGGGCACCAAATATGTCGGCGGTCATGCCGACGTGCTCATCGGCTCGATCAGCGCCAATGAGAGGATGTGGCCAAAACTCTCCGCCACGCACGCCAATCTCGGCATCCAGGCGGGCCCCGACGAGATCTATCTCGCCATGCGCGGCCTGCGCACCATGAAGCTGCGCATGGATCAGCACGAAGGTCAGGCCCTTGAGGTGGCGAAATGGCTGAGAGACCAGCCGAAGGTCGCCCGACTTCTTCATCCGGCGATGGAAAGCTGCCCAGGGCATGACAATTGGAAGCGCTATTTCGGTCGCTCGAGCGGGCTCTTCGCCTTTGAGCTGGCCGGCACCGAAGACGAAGCCGCGACCTTCCTGAACGCCCTGCGTCTTTTCGGCCTCGGCTTTTCCTGGGGCGGCTTTGAGAGCCTGGCCACTCTGGCGGAGCTGCGGGAAACGCGAAGCGTCACGACATGGCAGGCGGGCCCGGTGATCCGTCTTCAGATCGGCCTGGAGGCCGTCGAAGACCAGATCGCAGACCTTGAGCAGGCTCTTGCAGCGATCGCAGCCTGATCGACATCAGGCCGCCGAACGGATGCGTGGCAGGCCGGCTGAGAGCCCCTCAGCCGGCGCTTTTCATGGGTGATTTGTCCTCACGGAAAATCAGCCACAGGTTGCGGAAGTAAATGAAAAGGCCGAGACCCTGGCCGAGGATGAAGACGGGGTCTTGCCGATGCAGTGCATAGATAAAAAGCAGGAACCCGCCAAAGACCGAGAAGAACCAGAAGGCCACAGGAACGACGGACCTCCCTGCCCTTTCGCTCGCCAGCCATTGGATGACGAAGCGCATCATGAACATGAACTGGGCGACGAAGCCGAGCGCAATCCACAGACTGAACTGCTCGACAAAGACCTCGTGGATCCAGTTCCACACGTCACTCATCCAGGTTCTCCTCGCTCAGCTGCGGCCGCACCTTGCGCCGGCTGGCCAACCACCACACCCCGAAAAGATCGGCAATGCCAACCCAAAGGCGATCGAAGATGCCATACTTCGAGGTGCCGTGCCGCCGTTCCCGGTCCGCCACGTCGACGAGTGCGATCTCGTAGCCTTCCCGCCGCACCAGCGCGGGCAGAAAGCGGTGCCAACCATCAAAATAAGGCAGGCGCAAGAACAACGTGCGGCGGACGGCCTTGAGGCCGCAACCGGTGTCTCGCACCTGGTCATCGAGGAGTGCCCGCCGCACCCGGTTGGCGATACGCGAGCCATAGCGCTTGGCAAAGCTCGCCTTGCGCCCGACCCGCTGTCCAGCTGCCAGGCCGACCTGATCGCCACTCGCGGAGAGTGCATCGAGAAGTGCGGGAATATAGGCCGGGTCGTTCTGCCCGTCTCCGTCGATGGTGACGACAGCATCGCCCTTGGCCGCTTCGAGAGCACTGCGAATCGCAGCGCTTTGGCCGGCGCTCGTCTCATGCCGCAACAGACGCACCTGCGGGTGCTGGCGCGCGCTTGCGCGGACGGTTTCACCGGTCCCGTCACGGGATCCATCATCGACGACGAGGATTTCGAAGGACCGCCCGGAAAGCGCCGTTGCGATTTCGTCGATCAGGAACCCGATATTGCCGGCCTCGTCCTTGCACGGGACGATGACGGAGACTTCCGGCGAGAGGGGCGAAGTCATGACGTGCCTTTCTGGTGCACATGGCGCCTTTCAATGCGGCCAGCCGCGTCCAGGCGAAAGACGAGACGGCGTTCTGCGAATATGCGTGCGGTGAGCCAGGCCACGGCCCCACCGAGAAGAAAACCGGCAACCACGTCGGTCGGATAATGCGAGCGCGTCGCAAGACGGCTGACGGCGATCCAGAAGGCCCCGGTCAGGATGACGATTCGTGCCCGCGGAAACAGCAGCGCCAGTGCCACGCCGAGCGCGGCGACATTCGTCGCATGGCCCGAGGGAAAACTCGCCCAGCTCGGATCGAACGAAAACGGATGGAAGGCGGCCAGACCTTCCGTGTCGAAAAGCTTCGGACGCGCCCGCCCGATCACGTATTTCAGGACGACGACGATGAGACCGGCCGCCAGCACGGAGACGAACAGGTAGGTCGCCGTCGCGGAGGCCCGCACGACAGCCGCGCGCCGCCTGATGCCGTGCACCGAGATATCCCGAAAAATCTGGTAGATCAGAAAACCGCCGGTGGCGATCAGCATCCAGTCGGACTTGCCGATATCGGTGACGAATTCGAGGAAGTCGCGCACCTCCGGCTGCATCGTCGCCTGAAACAGCGTCAGATAGGGATCCGCCAGAATGAAAAGAACGACGAGCAGGCTCCCGACGAGAACGAAGCCGTTGAGAACGCCGATCGGGGTCGGGCGATACGGCGGATGACGGCGATCGCGCTGCCTTTCGTTCAGAAGACGCGAAAAAGCGAGCGCCCGTTCGCGTCCCCGCACGAGATGCTGCCGCACGGTCAGGCTCCAGCGGTCCTTAAAATCACTCATTGGGCAGCCGGAGCCGTTTCGTAGATGCCGACCGTGACCGGCCGCCCGCGCGAATAATTGTATCCAGAGACCTCGCCCCGGCGCACGACCGTCAGCCCGTCGGCAGCGACCGATGCGTGGAACTCAGCGTCACGCCGCGCCTCGACCAGACCGACGCGGCATCCGGGCTCTTCCAGGAATTTCGCGACGTCCTCGGAGGATCCGAGAACCACATCCGTGCCCCCGAAGAAGACGAGGCTCGGCTCAGTGTAGCCCGTCGCCGCCAGCTCCGGATTGGGGCACGAGGATACCTTCTCAGCTTCAGCGACCGCGCGCTCCGAGACGCGAATCGCATCGAGACCCGGGAAGGCCAGCTGGAAGGCCCCGACATAAAGGAGTGCGGCGGAAAGGACCGAGGCGGCGACGGCCCGCTCGTCGCGTCCCCTCGTCAACGCCCGGGCGGCGAGAAGTCCCATGACTGCGGCGGCCACCGCCGCCACATCCGCGCCGGCGGGAAGACGCTTCTCCAGATAGAGCGGCAGCACCACGATGCCGATGGCGACGAAGACCGGAACGGCCGCGGCCAAGAGCCCGATGATGATCCGCAGCGAGGCCCGGGTGAGCATCGCTCCGCGGACCATCGCCACGCCGGCGAGGAGCGCGAAAGCGGGATAAAGCGGCAAGACGTAATGGGGAAGCTTGGTCGGCACCGCCTCGAAGACGAGCCAGGCGGGCACGATCCAGACCAGACAAAAGAAAATGTCAGGATGGTGCCACTGCCGGACCATCATAGGCAGAGCAAGGAGCGCGAAGGGGGTGAGCGGCCAGGCCGTCGCGAAAAAGAGTCCAAGATAGGTGCCCGGAGGCGCCCCGTGGCTCTCCTGCCCGCTCGCCACCTTGGCCATCAAATCATGCCCGATCGAATCCCCGAAAAAAGCACCGTCGGAGAGAAGCGTAATCGCCACGAACCAGGGCAGCGTCACGATGAGCATCGCGACGAGCCCGGGCAATGGCCGGAGACGCAAGAGCGGGACGAACGAGCGCGAGCCGATCATCAGAGAAATCAGCGTCAGGCCGCAGACCATGACGATGACCGGGCCCTTGACCAGGATCCCCGCGCCAAGCGCAATCCAGAACGCGAGTGCGAGCGGCCAGGAAAGTGGCTCGCGCGAAGGCGGCGCTGTCAGTCCGGCGCTCTCTTCTGCCTCGCCCCGCCCGCTCATCCAGGCGCGCGCCATGATCGCCTGCGCAAAAACAGTGAGCGCCAGCAGCACCGCATCGGTCTTGGCAAGCCGCGCTTCGACCCCGAGAAGGATCGTGGCGGACATGAGCAGCGAGCCGATGAAGGCCGCGCGCCGGCCAAAAAGCGACAGACCGGCGAGATAGGTGGCAAGGACGGCGAGCACGGCGCCAACCGCCGACGGGATCCTGTAGGCCCAGATCGGAGCCTCGGCTCCACCGAAAGGCGCGGTCGCAGCCGCCTGCAGCCAGTAGATGCCGACGGGCTTCTTGTAGCGCGTTTCGGATTGGAAATGGATGTCGACGAAATCGCCGCTCTCATGCATCTGCTTCGTCGCCTGGACGAAACGCGCCTCGTCCCGATCGATCGGTGGCAGCGCCGTCAGACCGGGCAGAAACAGGATGATCGCGACGAGGATCGTGACCAGTCCCGCAAGGGGCGCAAAGCGGCTTGGCCAGCCGATAAGCCGCGAGCGTCGCGCATCCAACGGAGCCTCAGACATCGAAGTCTCGCCTTTTGAACATTCGCGGCTGGTGCTAAGCCGGCAAGGGCCGGCACGCAAGCGCCGCGCGCGGCGGTGCTAACGACAAGGGCCAGCGACGATGCGATCTCGATGTTGAGCGCTCCCAATCTTTCCCAGCCAAAGGCTTTCCTGCGAATGCTTTTTGCCGCGGCAGTTCGGGCTGCCGACCCGGCGACCTGCCTGCCGCCCCACCTGCCCTCGCCGCCGGCCGGCCGCACCATCGTCATCGGGGCAGGCAAGGCTTCGGCGGCCATGGCCAAAACCCTGGAAGACAATTGGAAGGGACCTCTCGAAGGCCTAGTCGTGACACGTTACGGCCACGCGGTGCCGTGCCGATCGATCGAGATCGTGGAAGCCGCCCATCCGGTCCCGGACGTGGCAGGTGAAAAGGCGGCGCGGCGCATGCTCGATCTTCTCCGAGATCTCACCGAGGACGATCTCGTCATCGCGCTGATCTCGGGTGGCGGTTCTGCCCTTTTGAGTGCTCCGGCCGATGGCCTGACCCTTGCCGACAAGCAGGAGATCAATCGGGCACTCCTCGCCTCCGGTGCCCCGATCGGCGCCATGAACTGCGTGCGCAAGCATCTCTCCGCCGTCAAAGGCGGTCGCCTGGCGGCCGCGGCCTGGCCAGCTCCGGTTTTGACCCTCGCCATCTCGGATGTTCCAGGCGACGATCCCGCGGCGATCGCTTCCGGACCGACGGTCGCCGATCCGACATCGCTCGCCGATGCCCGAAATGTCCTTGCGCGTTTCCGCATTGAGCTCCCGGCCGCAGCCGAGGCATGGCTTGCGAGCCCTGAGGCCGAAACGCCGAAGCCGGGTGCCTCGCGCCTGCCCCGCAGCACCTTCCGCCTCATCGCGGCCCCGCACCGTTCTTTGGAAGAGGCGGCCAAGATCGCCCGCGATTGTGGCGTTGCTCCGCTCATTCTCGGTGACGACCTCGAAGGCGAAGCACGGCAGCTGGGGGCAGAGCATGGCCGTCTGGCCCGCACCAAGCTCGCCCGGGGCGAGCTGGCGCGGCCCTTCGTGCTTCTCTCCGGGGGAGAAACCACCGTCACCTTGCGCGGTAACGGGCGCGGGGGCCGCAACGCGGAGTATCTTCTGGCTCTCGCGATCGCGCTCGATTCCGCGGAGGGGATCTATGCACTCTCCTGCGACACGGATGGAATCGACGGCTCCGAGGACAATGCCGGCGCGCTTTGTGCGCCCGACACGCTCGCACGCGCCAAAGACCTCGGTCTCGACGCGCACGACGCTTTGGCGCGCAACGACGCCTACAGCTTCTTCGAAGCGCTCGGCGATCTCGTCATCAGCGGTCCGACGCTGACGAACGTCAACGACTTTCGCGCGATCCTGGCTCTTTGATGGGCGCGCTGACGCGCCCCAAACAATGCCAGATCAGGAAGTTAGAGCCACTTTTCGATTCAAAAAATCAATGGCGACCCCGGCAGGATTCGAACCTGCGACCATCGGCTTAGAAGGCCGGTGCTCTATCCACTGAGCTACGGGGCCGGAAGGCGCAAAGACGCGCCTAATGGGTCCACGGCACCTGCCGATTGAATTTGAAATTGTCGGAGTAGGAGATCGTCGCCCGCTTCTTTTCCTTCGGCTCATAGACGCGATAGGCGATCTTGTTGCGCTGCGCGTAGGCCACGGCCTCCTCCTTCGAAGGGAAGCGCAGACGCACCTGCGAGCGCATGTCGCTTGAAGCCGTATAGCCCATCAAAGGCTCGATCGAGCGCGGTGTTTCCGGCTCGAATTCCAACACCCATTCATGCGTCTTGGCCTGGCCCGAGCTCATCGCCGTGCGAGCCGGTTTGTAGATGCGCGCCTGCATACGTCTCTGCCGTCCTTTGCCTTGCCGAAACCTTTCGCAGCGATTCCAGCCTTGCTTCAACAGAAGACTAGCAGGAATGCCGACAAATTCCATGCCATCGCGGCCGGCTCGGTCGTCGTCTCTATAGGATCTGGTCGGGACCACGGAAAGTCCCGTCGGCGAGCAAACGCTCTCTGCGCACGCGGAGTTTCGTCTCCGCCATCTCAGACATCGACAGGGAAGCGAGAATCTCAGGGGCCGGCTTGCCGATGCGTGGCCGCTGTAACAAGCTCGCGAGACTGCCTGTCCCGCAAGCGCCCGCCGCTTCCCCGCCATGGAGAACGACCATCTCGGCCCTTTCTTACGACAATCCCTATGTCAGCGTGCGCACCCCGATCATGGCACGCAACATGGTCTCCACCTCGCAGCCGCTGGCGGCGCAAGCGGGCCTCCGCATGCTGCTTGCCGGCGGAAACGCGATCGATGCAGCACTTGCCGCGGCAATCACTTTGACGGTGGTCGAACCGACCGGCAACGGGCTTGGCTCCGACGCTTTTGCCATCGTCTGGGACGGGAACGAGCTCCATGGCCTCAACGCGTCCGGGCGTTCGCCACGCGCCTGGTCGTCGGAACGCTTCCGCGGTCTTCCCGAAATGCCGCAGCAAGGATGGGAGAGCGTCACCGTCCCGGGGGCGGTCTCGGGCTGGGTCGCTCTGTCGGAACGTTTCGGCGCCCTTCCCTTCGCGACCTTGTTCGAGCCCGCGATCGCCTATGCCGAAGAGGGATTTGCGGTTTCACCTTCGATTGGGCTGCAATGGTCACGAGGCGCCGACAGATTGCGCCACGAACCTGGCTTCGCGCCCCACTTTCTCATCGAAGGCCGCGTTCCCCGGCCCGGCGAGACCTTTCGCAATCCGCACCTTGCCCGATCCCTCAAAAAGATCGCCGACAGCCGTGGCGAGGATTTCTATCGCGGCGAGCTCGCCCGAAAAATCTCGGATTTTGCCCGGCAACATGATGCTGTTCTCGACGAAGAGGATCTCGCGGCCCATGCCTGCGATTGGTGCGGGACGATCAGCCAGCCGTTTCGCGGAACCGAGCTCCACGAGATTCCGCCCAACGGACAAGGCATCGCCGCACTGATCGCGCTCGGCATTCTGGACAGGCTCGAGCTTGAAAGCCTCGATCCCGACGGCGCCGAGGCCCTTCATCTTGAAATCGAGGCGATGAAACTGGCGCTCGCCGACGCGCATCGTTTCGTCGCCGACCCGGCCAACATGGAGATCTCACCCGACACTCTTCTCGACGATGATTACCTTGCTTCACGCGCCGCGCTGGTCGATCGCAATTACGCGTCAGACGCGACCGCCGGCGCACCGAGGCGGGGCGGAACGGTCTATGTCACGGCCGCCGATGCCGCCGGCCGGATGGTTTCCTTCATTCAGTCAAACTATGCGGGCTTCGGTTCCGGCATAGTGGTGCCCGAAACCGGCATCCACCTGCAGAATCGGGGCTCCGGTTTCGTGCTCGCGCAAGGCCACCCAAACGAGGTCGCAGGCGGCAAGCGCCCCTTCCATACGATCATTCCGGGCTTTCTTATGGAGGACGGCATCCCCCTCATGAGCTTCGGCGTCATGGGCGGCGCGATGCAGGCGCAAGGTCACGTGCAGATGGTCCTGCGCACGCAGCTTTGGCGGCAGAACCCGCAAGCGGCGAGCGACGCGCCGCGCTGGCGCTTTATCGCCGGGCGCCGCGTTGCCCTCGAAACGGGCATCTCCGCGGATGTCGCGGCAGAGTTGGCACGGATGGGCCATCAGATCGAGCGCGTCGCGCCGGACGTGGATTTCAGCTTCGGCGGCGCGCAGCTCATTCATCGCCTCGCCGACGGCTATATTGCCGGCAGCGACCATCGCAAGGACGGTCAGGCGGTGGGCTTTTAGGCACGCGCCGCAGCCATCGCCTCGGGGAGAAGGCTGCGGCGCGAAGTCTCCCGGATCAGCCGACGAGGCTTGCCTCGAGTGTCACCTCGGCATTCAAGAGCTTGGAGACCGGGCAGCCTTCTTTGGCCTTTCCGGCGATCTCCTGGAATTTCGCTTCGTCGATGCCGGGCACTTTGGCTTTCAGCGTCAGGCGGCTGGAGGTGATGGTGAACCTCTCGCCCTGCTGCTCGATGGTCACGGCCGCGGAGGTGTCGAGCTCTTCCGGCGCCATCCCTTCCTGGGTCAACATCAGCGAAAGTGCCATCGAAAAGCAGGCGGCATGTGCGGCTGCGATGAGCTCCTCAGGGTTGCTGCCCTTGCCGCTCTCAAAGCGGCTCGCAAAGCCGTACGGATGCGCGTCGAGTGCTCTGGTCTCCGTGGAGATCGTGCCGCTTCCGTCCTTGATACCGCCCTTCCAGACAGCTGATCCGTGTTTGGTGATCGCCATTGTCGGTTGCTCCTTTGCCTGGGCTCCGCCGCCTTATCGAGCACCGCGGAGCCGGTTGCTTCGACACGATAGATGGGCCAGCGTGACCACTTGCAAAGGCGTGGATGGCGGCATGGCCTGCGCGACGCCTGTCGGAGGCGATGCCTAAGACGCGATAGAGAGCGCTTGCGGCTGTCGAAGACGATCTGAAGCGACAAGCATCGCGAGCTCCGGATATCGATCGACGTCGCCCTCGATCGCCTCGATCTCGAAGCGGGCGAAAAGCGATTCCGGCAGCCAGTCTTCGCCCCGCGCTTTCCGGATCGCCGTCGGATGCTGCCCGTCACGATAGGCGAAGGCACGCATCGCATCGATGTTTTCCCAGATGCTGAAGGTCGCAAGCTGCAACAAGGGATGGGAGCCGAAACCGACATGCCAGACGCACCCTGCAGCCTCGCTGAGCGAGCGGTCGACCTCCGGCACCTGTCGCCAGAATGACCGGACCCGTTTCGCAGCGACGCTCGCCAGCGTCAGAACCGCAAAAGGATGCCCGCCGACGTCATGTCCCGAATAATCGAAGAGTGGCTCACCGTCCCAGCTGCCATGGCCGCGCGCCGGACGGACGGTGAAATGAAGCTGCTCGATGCTTGGCCCCGCGACGCTGCGGTAAAGCCTGGTTTGGCGCAGCCCCGCCAAATCCTCCTGCCGCTCCGGAACGCCCATGAGACAGTAGCGCGTGAAGTCCGGGAGAATGGAGAAGCCGCTGCCGCTTCCACAACCCAGCAGGCGCAATTGACCGGAACGCTGCGTCGAACGGTCGATCACCCCCGGAAATCCCATGCGCAGAAAAGCGCTCCACGCTTGCCTGCGCGGGTAGCGGAAGAAGCTGAGAGTGACGAGTTTCGCAGGCACCATGGACGATCTCAGGTCGCAGCAATCGAAGAAAACGTTCAAGGATTGAGGAACGATCCCCCGGCTCGGATCGACGATGCTTTGCCGCGACTGCTTGGCGTGCCGCCGGAATCTGGGTGCCCGTGAGCCCGCTCGCGCGACCATGGCCTCACTTGCGATTTTCGGTGATGATCTCTTCCAGCCTTTGTCGCGCCCGCCTGGGCAGGTCGTCTGGAAGCACGAGTTCTCCAGGGTCCGCCTCTTCTCCGACGGCGATCATCATCACCATGCCCATGGCATAGTGGGGGCTGCATTTGAGGCCATAGATGCCCGGCGTCTCGGCCACCACATCCGCCGTTTCGCCCAGCGGCGTCTTGATTTCCTCCGCGCCTTCGGGCGCCAGTCCGGCGATGGTCCGGGCGTTGTGGCCCGGTGTCGACGCAAGGAAGCGGATCGTGTCGCCCGGCGCCACGCGCAGGAAATCCGGCTCATAGATCATCGCGCCCTTCTCTCCCCGGTTCAGCATCTTCACCTCGAAGGTCTCGGCATGCGCGAAGCTGCTCACAAGCACTAGCGTCAGAACCAGAAACCCTTTCATGATCAAACTCCTACAGAATTATTTTCTTGTGATAGCGCAAAGCGCAGGATGGGCTCGCCGTTCGCCGGGTCGCCGATTGAGCGCGAGCAGACGTCGAAAACCTGTTCGATCCGAGTGGCGGTCAGGATGTCTTTCGGGGTGCCGACCGCCTCCAATTGGCCTTTGGCCATCAACCCCAGCCGGTCGCACACCATCGCCTGATTGAGATCGTGCAGAGCGACGACCACCGTGATCGGCAGGCGCCGGACGAGCGCGAGAATCGAAAGCTGGTGGTGGATATCGAGATGGTTCGTGGGTTCATCCAGGATCAGGATGTCGGCCTTTTGGGCCAGAGCGCGGGCAATATGGGCGCGCTGACGTTCGCCGCCTGAAAGCGTCTGCCATCGACGCTCGGCGAGATGCGCGATGCCGGTTTCGGCGAGAGCCTTCTCCACGATTTCGTCGTCGTCCGCGCTGAAGGGAGTGAGAGGTCCGAGCCATGGCGTGCGCCCGAGCTCGACCGTCTCGCGGACGGTAAGCCGGTCGGAGGTATCGAGTTGTTGGGCGACGATAGCGATCCGCCGCGCGACCTCGCACCGCGTGATTTTTTGAATATCGACATCACCGACCATCACCTGGCCGCGGGATGGTTTCCGCAATCCCGAGAGCAGCAACAACAATGTCGACTTGCCGGAGCCGTTCGGTCCGACAAGACCGAAGAGCTCGCCAGGTTCGATCGTCAGATCGATGTCCGACACGATCGGAGTGCGGCCGGCGGACCAGCCGAGAGCATGCGCCGTCAGCGTCATCGCGCCCCTCCGCGACCGCGCACCAGGATCAGCGCGAAGGCCGGCGCACCGACGAGCGCCGTCACGACACCGATCGGCAGAACCTGGCCCGGAATGATGATTCGCGACACGATGTCGGCGAAGATGAGAAAAACGGCGCCGGTGATCGCCGTCATCGGGATGAGCCGGCCATGGCGCGGACCGACCAGAAGCCTTGCCGCATGCGGGACAACCAGTCCGACGAAGCCGATTGCACCGACGATGCTGACCATAACGGCCGTCACCAGAGCGGCCGCCCCGATCAGGATCGCCTGCGTCTTCAATACGTTGATGCCCAGAGAGGCCGCCGCATCCGATCCGAAGGCAAACGCGTCGAGCGCCCGCGCATGGACCGTGATGATGACAAACACCAGGATCGCGACGGGTGCGGCGAGCCATACATCAGGCCAGCGCACACCGGACAGATTGCCGAGCAGCCAGAAGATGATGCCGCGCGCCTGTTCGGCATTGGCCGAGTGCGCGATGATCAGCGACGTGAGCGCATTGAAAAGCTGGGCCCCGGCCACGCCGGCAAGGATCACCTGACCGGTCGATGTTCCCGCAAAGCCACCGGCGGCCCGAGCCAGAGCGATGACGAGCGCAAAAGCCACGAGGGCGCCTACGAAAGCACCGGCCGAGAGCGACACGAGACCACCGCCGATGCCGGCGATGGTAACAGCCACAGCTCCGGTCGATGCACCGGCCGAGATCCCCAAAATGTAAGGGTCAGCGAGCACATTGCGCAGCAGCGTCTGAAGCACCAGCCCCGAGACGGCCAGGCCTGCGCCACAGGAGGCCGCGACGATTGCCCGGCTGAAGCGGTAATTCCAGACGATGCCCTGGTCGATCGGATCGACAGGATAGCTTCCCCCGAACACCTTCATGGCAAGCACCTGCCCGACCGTTTCCAGCGGGATACGTGTCTCTCCGATCGCAGCCCCGAGGATCAGCGCGGCCCCCAGAATTGCGAGTTTCGACGACAACGATGTCAGAAGACCCGGCCAGCGGCCGGGTCGTTGAGTGGCCATGATCGGGCTCTGCTATTTCAGCTTGGGAAGTTCATCGGCGAGCATCTCGAGTGCCGAGATGTTGCGGATGGAGGGATCCATGGAATGGGCGTCCATGACGAGAATCCGCCCCGCCTTGACGGCTTCCATTTCCTTGGCGACCGGATCCGTCTTGAGGAATTCGAGCTTCTTTTCGACGTCGTCGGCAGGAAAGCGGCGGCGGGTCATCTTGGCGACGACGATGATGTCAGGATTGGCCTTGGCGATCGTCTCCCAGCCAACGGTCGGCCATTCCTCATCGCTTTCCACGACGTTGCGGACGCCGAGCTTTTCCATCATCCAGCCCGGAACGCCCTTGCGCCCGGCGACATAGGGATCGACGTCCATTTCGGCAGACGAAAACCAGAAGACCGCGGAAACGTCGCCCGCCTTCGCTTCTTTCGCTTTCTCCACCGCGGCGGCTTCGCGCTCCGAAAGATCGCTGACAAGCGCCTCACCCTCCGCCTTCACGTCGTGGATCTCCGCAAGTTCGCGGATCGCACGATACAGGGCGTCGGTGCTGTACATCTCGAGCCTGGTGCCATCGACGCCAGCGGAATTGTCTTTCACGCAATCGGTCGGAAGGATGTAGGTCGGGATGCCGACGTCATGGAACTGCTCGCGGGTCCCGACGATGCCCTGCGGCCCGATATGCCACTCATAGGAAACCGCAACGAGGCCCGGCTTCTTGGCGACGACGCTTTCGAAGCTCGGATCGTTGTCCGCGAGCCGCTCGATGCCGCTGTTGAGTTCGGCGAACTCCGGCAGCACATCGCTGAACCAGACAGAGGTCCCGACGACCTTGTCGCCGAGGCCGAGCGAGTAGAGAATCTCAGTCGCAGACTGGCCGACCGTGACGTCGCGCTCAGGCGCGGCCTCGAACGTGATGGTTTGTCCGCAATTGTCGATGCTCAGCGGGTATTTGGTTTCACCCGCATGCGCGGCGTCGATGAGCGAAAGACTGGCCAGTGCTGCAAGGCCGATCGCGACGTTTCGGTGCATTGTGTCTGCTATCCTGGTTCCGAGAGAGAACCGCGGGGGCAGGCGGAATGGATTGCCCGAAAAGAGACTCGCGCATTGTCGTCGACGACAAGATTGTCATCTCGATCCTTCCCCCGACATCCCCGCCGGGTCTGGTTGCATGATGATGGCAGGTCTCTTGACTTGCGGGTCTCTGCTTCCCCGAGCCTTCCCAGGCGTTAGACGGTGTCCGTCGCACGCCCAGTGGCATCGTTCGGGGTCGCTCTCCGCTCACAATTGCGGGGGCAGTCACGGATTTGGCGCCTACTGGCTACACCGCACCGTATTCCCTTTTCACCCAGCGAAGTCTTCGTTTCGCTGGAAACCATCGACAGAGATAAAGGCTGGATGGTGTCGGAGTGTCAAGCCGGATGCGCGCCACATTCTGTCCCGGTTGCGCAGGCTCAAACAAGCAAGCGCGCCACGCCCGCGATCTTTCAGACACGCATACGTCGGACTTCGGTCATGTGGAGCCAGACGCACCGCGTTCGCGGCCCCGTCCGATTCGCTTATGCTTGGCTCAGCAGCCTGCGAAGCTCGATTTTGAGCACCTTGCCGTAATTGTTCTTCGGAAGCTCATTCAGAAAGACGTAGTCCTTCGGGCGCTTGAAGCGGGCGATTTCCTCGCGGCAGAGCGCATCGAGTTCTTCGACATTCGGCGCGTTCTCCGGTGCGACGACGAACGCGACGACGTCCTCACCCCATTCGGGGCTCGGCCGGCCGACGACAGACACCTCCTGAACGGCGGGATGCCGCAAGAGCACTTCTTCGACCTCGCGCGGATAGATGTTGGTGCCGCCGGAGATGATGACGTCTTTGGAGCGATCCATCAGCGTCAGGAAACCGTCCTCGTCCATCGCACCGACATCACCGGTCCAGAGCCAGCCGTCGCGCAGAGATTCCGCGCTCGCCTTCTCGTTTTGCCAGTAGCCGGCCATGACGCTCGGACCGCGAACCAAAATCTCACCGCTCTCGCCCGGAGCGAGCGTATGACCGTCGCCGTCCGCCACCCGCACATCGACGCAGGATTGCGCGGTGCCGACGGAGCCGAGGCGTTCCTTCCAGCGCGGATGGGTCCTGTCGGCCACGAGATCGCGAGAGAGGGCCGTGATCGTCATCGGGCTTTCGCCCTGGCCGTAAATCTGCACGAAGCGCGGTCCGAAAAGGGAAACCGCCTCTTCGATATCGGCGACGTACATCGGCCCGCCGCCATAGACGATGGTCCGGATCCCATCGCCGTCATAGCCGGTCGTCTTCGCGTGCTGGACGAGGCGGCGGACCATGGTCGGCGCGACGAAGAAGGACAGACCGCCGAGCGAGTGGGCAAGCGAAACGATTTCCGCCGCATCAAATCCACCTGATTTTGGGACGACATGGCGGGCACCGCGGAGAACGTGCATGAAGTTGTAGAGCCCCGCCCCATGCGACATCGGCGCGGCATAGAGCGCGGCATCCTCGGTGTGCACCTCGTCGACATCGACAAAATAGGCAAAGCTCATCGCCTGCAGATTGGCGACCGAGAGCATGACGCCTTTCGGATTGCCGGTCGTTCCGGAGGTGTAGAAAAGCCAGGCGAGCGCATCCGACGACATCGCATGTGGCGCGGCAAGCGGTTCGGCGGCAAGAAGCTCCTGGTACGCCTTGCCCAGCGCGGTGATCAGACGCACGCCCTCATCGAGCCGCTGCGCCAGCACCTCGTCTCCCTCGGAGATGAAGACGAGACCCGCTCCCGAATCCTTGACGATGTAGGCCGCCTCGCGCGGATGGAGCTTGTGGTTGATCGGCACGGCGGCCGCACCGGCCCACCAGATCCCATACATGATCTCCAGATACTCGGTCGAATTGGCCATGAAGATCGCGACCCGGTCTCCCGGTGAAACGCCATGCACCTCTTTGAGCGCGCGCCCGAGCCGTGCGGCCCGTTCGGCAAACTCTCGGTAGGTCGCCACAAGTTCATCACCACGCAAAAGCGCCGGTACTTCGGGCATGCGCCGCGCCGTGCGAAGAAGCCAGTCCGCGAGGTTCATGGGTCAGACCTCCAAAGGCTCGAGGATCGAAACGTAGCTTGCGACGGCGCCTCCGCCCATGTTGAAGCAGAGGCCGAGTTTCGGATCGGCGAGCTGCATGTCCGCGGCTTCCCCAGTGAGCTGACGGGCGGCCATGACGTGCATGGAAACGCCCGTCGCGCCAACGGGATGGCCCTTGGCCTTCAGGCCGCCGGAACGGTTGATCGGCAGCCTGCCGTCCTTGTGCGTGACGCCGTCCGCAACGAGGGCAGCCGCCTCGCCGGGGCGCGCCAGCCCCATCGCCTCCATCGTCATCAGCTCGGCAATGGTGAAGCAGTCATGCACCTCCGCGAAGGAGATGTCGTCGACGGAGACACCGGCCGCCGCATAAGCCTGCCGAAACGCTTCGGCCGGCCCTTCGAGCCGCGTCAGATCCTTGGCTGACAGCGGCAGATAGTCGTTCACCTGCACGCGGGCGCGGAAGCCGACGGCCTTCTTGAACTCGCCGGCGCGGTCGGCACGGCAGACGACGATCGCCGCCGCCCCGTCGGAGACGAGCGAGCAATCCGTCTTCTTCAGCGGCTCCGCGATCATCGGGTTCTTCTCGGAAACCTCGCTGCAGAAGGCGAAGTCGAGCGGCTTCCTGAGCTGAGCGAGCGGATTGTCGACGGCGTTTGCATGGTTCTTCACGGCAATCCGCGCCATCGCTTCGCTCGGGTCGCCGAAACGCTCGCGATAGGCACGGGCGAAGCGGGCGAAAATCTCTGGGAAGGAGACGCCCGCCTCCTCCTTCTGGTAGCTCGCCGCCCCGAGGGAGGCCGTCACTTGTGCACCCGGCAGATGGGTCATCTTCTCCGCCCCGGCGACGAGAGCGACATCGATCCGCCCGGCCTCGATCGCGTCGATTGCCGCATAAATCGCGGCCGATCCCGAGGCGCAGGCATTTTCAAGCCGCGTCGCGGGCTTGAAGCGCATGCCCTCGCCCGCCCCGAGCACCATGGAGGATGCAAAGCCGTCCGCCACCATGCCGGCGTTGAAATGGCCGAGAAAGGTCGCGTCGACGTCCTCGCCGCCGATGCCCGCATCGGCAAGCGCCTCCGAGGCCGCAGCCCGGACGAGCTCTTCGAAGGACAGCTCGGATTTCCCGAAAGCCGTGTGGCCCCAGCCGACGATCGCAACATTCATTGTCATGCCCTCATTCGAGACGTCTGTTCGGCAAAGATGCCGGTTCTCAATCGGTCGCGAGCGCCGCGGCGGCGCCGGCCCTCAGAAACCCCTGGTCGGTCTTGACAAGGAAGAAGCTCGCACCCGCTCCCTCCCAGTCCGGAATCTCTTTGGCGCTGCCGACAAACATGCCCGTGCGCGCCCCATCCCCGCTGGCAACCGCAACGATCCTCCGGCAGAGCGCGCGAAGCTCATCCGATCCCGCCTCCAGACCAGAGGCGACGCCGAGATCGACCAGGCCGACGAAGAGACCGTCGACGCCTGGAACGGCAGCAATCTCGGCGGCTGCAGCAGCGCCGTCCGGATCCTCGATCTGGCAGATGAGCACGCTCTCCCTGGCCGAAAGCTCAAAATGTTCGGCGACACTGCGCTGCCCATAGCCGGCCGCTGGCGTCGACGGCGAGAAGCCGCGTCCGTCCCGCCCGAAACGCATCGCGGCCGCGATCGCCGTCGCTTGCTTCGGCGAGTGCACATGCGGCGCCATCACGCCGGCAGCGCCGCAATCGAGCACGGTCATCGTCCATTCGGGGCTCGCGACCGGCACGCGTACGACCACCGGAATGCGGGCGGCCCGCGCCGCCAGCAGACAGAGGTCGATCGCCTCGCGCCCGAGCGGGGCGTGTTCGGCATCGAGCACCAGGAAGTCGAGCCCGACCGAGCCGAGAATCTCGATCACCGCCGGGCTCGGCGTCTTGACGAACGTGCCGACGAGCCGCTCGCCGGCCTTCAGACGGGTGGCGAAGTCCGCATTGACCGTCATCCCGGCGCTCAGGCTCCGAAGCCGCCACCGCCGGGCGTGACCATGAAGACCTCGTCGTCCGGCTGCATCTCCATCTTGCGCGTGTCGAGAACCGATTTGCCGTTGATCTCGAAGCGGCCGGGCGCACCGTCGCTGCCGCCCTTCAGGCCTTCCGGCGCAGACTTCAGTCGGCTCGGAATGGTGTTGAGGAGCCACGGCGTCTTGGTGCGCATGCGATAGCCGATGCGCTGGCCGTCACCGCCCGGCTGGGCGCCCTTGCCGCCCGTGCCACGTTCCAGTTCCTTGCAGGTGAAGGCGATCGGATAGGAGGCTTCCAGCACCTCGACCGGCACCGCCGCGACACCCGTCGGATAGCAGATGGCCGAGAGGCCAGGCTTCGTCGCCCGCGCGCCCATGCCGCCCGAGTAATTGAACATGGAGCTGGTGAAGGGCCGCCCGTTCGCATCGCGGCCCTGGATCTGCACGGTCCAGACGGCGCCGGAGCCTTCCGCCACCACCCGGTCGGGAGCGACTTCGGAGAGAGCCTTCAGGATCGGGAACGGCACATACATGCCGACGACGTGGCGCGCATTCACCGGCGAGGGATAGCGCGCATTGACGATGCATTCCTCCGGCAGCGCGAGCTTGATCGGCGCCAGGCTGCCGGCGTTGTTCGGCAGGTCCGGATTGAGCGTCGAACGCACCGCGAAGGTCGCGTAGGCATGCGTATAGGCCGGCACGACGTTGATGCCCGAAGATGCGGGCCCCGAAGAGCCGGCAAAATCGATGGTGATCTCGCCCGCCTCGGCGTCGACCGTGACGGCGGTTTTGAGCTCGACCGTCTGCCCCCCCGGCACGTCGAAACTCGAAGCGCCGTGATAGGTGCCGCCCGGAAGCTTGCGGATCGCCTCGCGCATCGCCGTCTCGGAACGGGAGATGATTTCTTCCGAGAGGTCGGAGATGTCGTCGAGGCCGTAGCGGTCGCAGAGCGCGTTGAGGCGTTCCGACGCGATCATGCCGCTCGAAACCTGCGCCCCGAGATCGCCGAGAAGCGCATCCGGCGTCCGGACGTTGCGCTTGATCATCTGGAAGAGCGTCTCGTTCGGCTTGCCGGCCTCGTAAAGCTTCATGACTGGGATCCACAGCCCCTCCTCGTGGATGTCGCGCGCGCCGGAGCCGATGCCGTAGCCGCCGATATCCGTGTGATGGATCGTGGAGCCGGCATAGGCGATGATCCGGTCGCCACGGAAGATCGGCGACAGCACGGTGATGTCGAAGAAGTGGCCGGCCGACATCCACGGATCGTTGGTGATGAGGACGTCGCCCGGCTTGAGGCTGTCGACGTCGATCTCGCTCAGAAGATTGCGGGCCGCCGCTGCAAGCGAATTGATGTGGCCCGGCGTTCCGGTCACCGCCTGGGCGACCATGCGTGCCTTCTCGTCGAAGAGGCCATTGGCGAGATCGCCCGCCTCGCGCACAATCGGGCTGAAGGCGATGCGCTGGAGCGCGCGCGCCTGCTCGGAAACGATCCCGATGAGATTGCTCCAGAGGATTTGCAGTTCGACGCCGTCCATCACTCGCTGTCCTTCTTCTTCTCGGCAACCAGGCTGCCGGTCTCGTGCACGCCGAGGGTCCAGCCCTCGAGGATGAAGATCGTGGTTTCCCGTTCTTCGATGATCGCGGGGCCGACGACTTCGTCTTCCTGCGTGAGTTCTCTGCGCTGATAGATCGGCACGTCGCGGGGCTCGCCATGGAGCCAGACGGTACGGGTCGGAGCGGCCTCGGCGGATGAGCCGGCGCCGGCGGTCGCGGTCTTGCGTTCCGGCTTCAGGCCGCTGCCGGTCACGCGCCAGTTGACAACCTCAATGGCGATGTCGTCGAGCTTGAGGCCGTACTGGGCCTCGTATTCTTTCTCGAAGAGATAGCGGATAGCGCCGGCATCGCGCGCGGCGCGCGGATCGCCCGGCAAATCGATCCTGAGCTCGGACTGCTGGCCGAGGTAACGCATGTCGACGGAGAAGGTGAAGTTGAGGTCCTCCTCGCGGATGCCGGCCTCTTTCAGAGCTTCGCGGCTCTCATCGACCATCGCCTGAAGCGTCGCGTCGACCGCCTCCCAGTCGAGCGCGTCGAGGAGAGAGACGAGGCTTTTCACGAGATCGATCTGCGCCGGCGTGACGAGCGTGCCGAAAGCGGAAAGCACGCTCGCGAGCGGCGCGTAGATGATCTTCTCGCCGTCGACGAGCTCGGCGACCATGCAGGCATGGACCGGACCGGCGCCGCCGAAAGCGAGAAGCGGCAGGCCGCGATAATCGATGCCACGATCGGTGGCGTGCGTGCGGGTCGCCGCCGCCATCTGCTCGCAGACGACTTCGAAGACACCCCAGGCCGCCTTCTCGGCGGAGAGGCCGAGCTTCTCGCCGAGCGCGCCGAGCGCCTTGCGGGCGCCGGCAGCATCGAGCTTCATGTCGCCCCCGAGGAAGCGATCCGGATCGATGATGCCGAGGACGACGTCGGCGTCGGTGACGCAAGGGTTCTCGCCGCCGCGACCATAGGAAACCGGGCCCGGGATGGAACCGGCGCTTTCGGGTCCCGTCTTGAGGAGGCCGAGGGAATCGATGGAGGCGATCGAGCCGCCGCCAGCGCCGATCTCGATCATGTCGATCGACGGCACCGTGATCGGCATGCCGGAACCCGGCTTGAAGCGGTAGCGCCGGTCGACCTCGAAGGTGCCGGTGACGAGCGGCTCGTGGCCCTGGATGAGGCAGGCTTTCGCCGTCGTACCGCCCATGTCGAAGGAGATGAGGTCCGGAATGCCGAAGAGGCGCGAGAAATAGCAGGCGACGAGCGCGCCCGCGGCCGGACCGGATTCGATCATCCGCACGGGAAAGCGCCCTGCCCGCTCGGCGCCGATGACGCCGCCATTCGACAGCATGATCAGCGGCTGCTGGGAGAAGCCGCGCGTGTCGAGCTCCTCGATGAGCGCGGTCAGATAAGGACGCGTGATCGGCACCGTGTAGGCATTGATAGCAACCGTCGAAGCGCGCAGATATTCGCGCATCTGCGGGGCGATCTCGCTGGAGACCGAGACATAGATCTCCGGCGCCTCTGCCGCGAAAATCTTTCGCACCGCCTCTTCGTTCTCGCCATTGCGGTAGGCATTGAGGAGGCAGACGGCGACGGAAACGATGCCCGCCTTGCGGCATTCGGCGATGATCTTGCGAACCTCATCCGCATTGACCGCCTTCTCCACCGTGCCGTCGGCGAAGACACGCTCGTTGAGCGTGAACGTCCGCTCCGACGGGATCAGCGGCTCGGCGAACTCGATCTGCGGATCGTACATGTCGTAGCGGTGCTCTTCGCGGATATAGAGAATGTCGCGAAAGCCCTCGGTGAGAACGAGACCGACCGGCGGCCCCTTGCGCTCGATCAGCGCGTTGGTGACGACGGTCGTGGCATGCACCACGACGTCGTCGATGTCCTTCGGGCCGACACCGGCGCGGCCGCAAACGAGGTCCACGCCTCGAAAGAACCCTTCCAGAAGATCTCCATGCGTCGTCAGCGTCTTATCGACGAAGCTTCGTCCGTCGGAGGCAAGCAGGACCGCATCGGTGAACGTGCCGCCGATGTCGATCGCCAGCGAAAATCGCGTCATCCAAAATACTCCGTGCAACCGAGATTGATGGAGATCGAGCGGGCGGCTTCGCGCACGGCGTCGATCTGTGAAGGGTCGGGATCCGGCAGGATCGTTTGAACCGAACCGACGATGTTGAGAGAGCCGATCATGGCGTTGGAGACGTCGCAGATCGGCGCCGACACCGCGTTGACGCCAGGCAGAGATTCACCGGGTGCTGCCGCCCAGCCGCGCCGGCGGACCTCGGCGACCTCCGCCTCCAGGCGTGTGATGTCGGTGTTGGTTTCTTCCGTCAGGCGGGCAAGCGGACGCGCGCGCACCTGGGCCCAAAGTTCCGGCTTGCCGAAGGCGAGCGCCAGCTTGCCTTGAGCAGACGCGTGAAAATCCATGAGCGCACCCGGCTTCGTCACGATCTGCACCGGCGTCTCCACGCGCACGATATCGATGACGCGCATGCCGTCGTCTTCGAGCAGCGAAAGCGTGGTCGTCAGATGCAGGGAATCGCGCAGGCGGATCATCACCGGCCGCGCCACGGTCAGAAGCTGGGTGCCATCGGCGATCGCCTGACCGAGATGGAAGAGCTTCAGCGTCAGCCGGTATCTCTCCGTCTCCGGGTCCTGGTCGACATAGCCGATGCTCATCAGCGTCTGCAGGAAGCGGTAGATGCGCGGCTTCGGCATTCCGAGCCGGCGGGCGAGATCTGTGAGGCGAATGCCCTCGCCGAGCGGCGCCATCTCCTCGATGATGCGGAAGGCGACCTGAGTCGACTGGTTTGAGGTCTTGTCGAGCTGTTCGCCCATTTCTCAGTCTCCGAACATGGCGGGCAGCATCAGCGAGAGCTGCGGCACGGTGGCGATAAGGGCGAGCACGAAGACGCAGATGCCGATCATGGGAAGGGCCGCACGGCTCACCCTGTCGAGCGGCTCCCGTCCGATGACGCTGACGATGAAGAGGCAGAGCCCGACCGGCGGCGTGATCATGCCGATCATCAGGTTGAAGACGATCATGACGCCGAATTGCACCGGATCGAGCCCGAGCATCGGGGTGATCTGGTTGAGGATCGGCATGGCGAGAACGAGCGCGGCCAGCGGCTCCAGAAAGAAGCCCAGAACGAGCAGGACGACGTTCAAAAGGATGATGAGAAGCGCCGGCGATTCTGTCAGAGATAACATCGCCCGCGCAATGGCTTGTGGGATATTCTCGATACCGAGGATGAAGGAGGTCATCGAGGCCATGGCGACGACGAGCATGACGCCGGCCGACATCGTCGCCGTCTCATAAAAGCATTCGGCAACGCGTCGCGGCGACAGCGTCCGATAAAAGACCATGCCGACGATAAGGGCGTAGACGGCGGCGACGGCGGCCGTCTCGGTCGGGGTAAAGACACCGCTCCTGATGCCGCCGACGATGATGACCGGCAGAAAGAGCGCCGGCAGGGCCCGAGCGATGATGCCGCGGCGTTCATCGGCCGGTACCGGCGTCGGCAGAGGATGTCCCTCGCGTTGCGCCTTGATGAGCGCGTAGCCGACGAGAAGAGCGCAAAGCAGAAAGGCGGGCACGATACCGGCCAGGAAGAGGTCGGCGATCGAGGTTCCGGTCAGAACGCCGTAGAGAATGAGCGACAGCGAGGGCGGCACGAGCGGCCCAAGAAGCGAACCGGTTGCCGTCAACGCGGCGGCATAGGCCGGCGGATAGCCATCGCGGCGCATGGCCGGGATCATGACGGAGCCGAGTGCGGCCGCCTCGGCCGTCGCCGCGCCCGAAACGCCGGAGAACATCATCGAGGCGACCACATTCACGGCCGCCAGTCCTCCCCGCACCCGACCGACGAGAATCTGAGAAAAGCGGACGATCTCCTGCGTCAGGTTCGCCGCATCCATCAAATTGCCCGCGAGAATGAAGAACGGGATCGTCAGGAGAACGAAATTGTCGATGCCGGCGAGCATCTTCTGCGGGAAGGCCATGAGCAGCATGACATTGCCGGTCAGCACCAGATAGGCGAGCGATGCGAGCCCCAGAGAGAAGGCGATCGGTACGCCGATGATGAGAAAGAAAAAGAAGGCCGCGAGATAAAGGGTCATTCGGCGACCCCTTCCGGGCCGATCGGACGGAGATCGCCGACGCTGCCGCCGCTCGCCATCAGGCGGATGTAGTGCACGATGTCGACGAGGAGGCGCACGGCCATGAAGGCCATGCCGAGTGGCAGAGAAAAATAGACCCAGAAGACCGTCGGGACGTAGCTCTGCGGCCAGCCGAACGTGTCCTCGAACAGGAAACGCAATGCTGGGATCGGCTGCGAGCCGACCATCTCCGCATAGCGCCAGCCGTAATAGACGAGCGCCAGGCACAGGATGGCGGCGGCAAGATTGCAGAAGATGGCGAGCCCCAGGCCAATCCGCCTCGGCAGAGCATCCCGCAGCAGCGTCATGGCTGCGATCTCGCCCTTCTCATAGGCGAAGATGCCGGCAATCAGCGACACCCAAATCAGGAGATAGCGACAGACCTCCTCCGCCCAGATCAGCGAGGCGCTGAAGCTGTAGCGCATGATGATCTGCAGCGTCATCACGGCGAGGAGAACGCCGATCAGAAGGACGAGCAGCGCCTTCATCACCGTCTGGAAAATCCTGTAGAACGTGCCGATAGCCATGGTTTCTTGAACCGCTTGCTGACGCTTCGAGGGTGAGCTTCCCTGTCCCGCCCGGCGAGCACCGGACGGCTGTCGTCAAAATCGAGGGGGCTTCTGCCTCAGTCGGCGGAGGCGAAATCGCCTTCCTGATAGGCGGTCAGATGCCGGTAATCGTCGCGAACGGGCGCGAAGACATCGAGGTTGACCGCCACTTCCTCGCCCACCGGCTCACCGCAATGGAGGACGTCCGGCGGAATGCGGACGACCTGCCCCGCACCGACTTCCACCACGTCATCGCCAATGGTGAAGCGCACACGCCCGGCGAGAATGTAGGCGAGCTGCTCGAAGGGATGCGAATGGGGCTTCACCTCCATTCCTGGCTCCAGCCAGTTCATCACCATCAAGGCGTTGTCGCCTCGAAAGGCTGTGCGGGTGACGCCCTTGCGCACTTCCTCGCGCGGCAGTTCCGTCCAGGTATAAACGTTCGCCTTCGTCATCTCAGCGTTCCGCCCCGACTGCGTCGTAGAATTTCTGGATGAGCGGATCCTTGCCGAGCCATTCCTCGACGACGGGTTTCGTCTTCGCCCGCATGGCATCAAGATCTTCGAGCTTCCCGATCGTCACGCCGTTCTCTTTGAGAAACGCCGTCGTCTCATCTTCCTGCTCAGCCGCACGCGTGTAAGCGGCTTCCGTCGCCTCGTGACCGGCCTCGATCATGGCCTCCCTGACGTCATCAGGCAGGCGCGACCAGGTGATGTTCGAGACCATGATGACGCCCGGCCAAAAGTAATGTCCGGTGAGCGTGACGTGTTTGGCCGCCTCGTAGAGGCTCTCGGTGCGAACGGAGGAAAGATTGATCTCGACGGCGTCGATCGTGCCGGTCTCGAGCGCCGAATAAACCTCGCCATACGCCATGCCGACCGTGTTGACGCCGATCGCTTCCCACGTCGCCTTGTGCAGCGGGATCGGGACGATGCGCGTCTTCTGGCCGGCGAAATCGGCAAGCGTCGCGACCTGTTTCTCGCGAGACAGGAAATGACGCTGACCGGCCTCGATGTAGCCGAGACCTTTGATCTGCTTCGCATCCAGAGAATCGAGAAGCTCCTGCCCCACCGGCGATTCCAGCACCGAGGCAAGCTCCTCGTAGGACGAGACGACGAAAGGCAGCTGAAGCGCATCGAATGCGGTCGCGCCGATCACGAGCGGCAGCGTCGGGGAGGAAACGAGCGCGCCGTCGATCGTGCCGATCTGCAGACCTTCCAGAAGCTGCTTGTCGTCACCGAGTTGACGGTCGCCATAAACCTCGACCTTGACGCGCCCATCGGTCTTTTCCGCAACCCGCGCGGCAAAGTCTTCCAGACCCGTCTGAAACAGGTGCTTGGACGATGCTGCGTGGCCGAACTTCAGCGTGAATTCCTGCGCATGCGCTGTGCCGAGCATCAGCAGGCACGCACCCGCCAGCGCGATCATTCGTCTCATCTGCGTCCCTCCGAGTTGTTTTATTATTCGAAACTCGATATCAAGATATGAAACGACATCGAGAAAACTGTCAAGAGGTCGCAGGGCGCCCGCGGCAAGACTTTGTCTGCGAAGGTCTGGACGCGAAGGAATTTGCGCCCCCAAAAGGGCATCGCTCCCGGAGAGCCCTCATGTGTTGAGCACGGACGGTCAGCTCACGGAGCCCGCTCGAAAACACGGTCCGGCCAGATCACACGACCGCGAGCCCTCCAGGCACCGTCGGCGCCTCGGTCTCGCAGATCCCATAGGAAAAGATCTCTCGGAGTGCCCGCCTTGGCGGCTGCCAACCCGGACAACCGTTGAGCGCTTTGCGTATTCGGGCGCGTCGTTCGGCTCACCACAGAGCGGAAGACGTTCCCCGACAGAGGCGTGGTATCAAACGCGTGAAGGCGGATTCGTCCCCACACGAAGACAGGCGCCGCGTGAAGCGACGCCTGTCCTGCCGGCCGCAGAGAGGCCTACCACTTCGCCATGACGTGGCGCACGACGGTGTAATCTTCGAGCGCATAAAGGCTCATATCCTTGCCGTAGCCGGAGCTCTTCATGCCGCCATGGGGCATTTCATTGCACAGCATGAAATGCGTGTTGATCCAGGTGCAGCCATATTGAAGCTGCGCAGCCGCCGCCATGGCGCGGCCGACATCCTTCGTCCAGACGGATGATGCGAGACCATATTCGCTGTCGTTGGCCCAGGCGACCGCCTCGTCGACTTCCGAAAAGCGCGTCACGGAAACGACGGGACCAAAGACCTCGCGCTGCACGATCTCGTCCTTCTGCAAGGCGCCGGCGATCACCGTCGGCCTGTAGAAGAACCCCGGCCCTTCGGCCGCGCTGCCGCCCGTGACCGCCTCCATATGTCCGTGCGACAACGCCCTCTCGACGAAACTCGCCACACGCGAACGCTGCCTCTCGGAAATCAGCGGGCCGATCTCGACGCCCTCGTCCTCCGGAGCACCGAATTTGAGCGTCGAAACCGCATCGGCGAGATCGGCCACGAGCCGGTCGTGGATCTTCGGACCGGCATAGACGCGGCAGGCCGCCGTGCAATCCTGGCCGGCGTTGAAATAGCCGAAGGTTCGTATGCCTTCGATCACCGCTTCGAGATCGGCATCGTCGAAGACGATGACCGGCGCCTTGCCGCCGAGTTCCAGATGTGTGCGCTTCATGGCACGGCTTGCCGCCTGCAGCACCTTCTGCCCGGTCGCCACATCGCCCGTCAAAGACACCATCCCCACCCGCGGATGTTCGACGAGCGGCGCACCCACCGTCTCGCCTCGTCCGGTGACGATGTTGAGGACACCTTTCGGGAAGAGATCGGCGACGAGTTCGGCGAGGAACAACGTCGTCAGGGGCGTCTGCTCCGAGGGCTTCAGGACGGCGGTGTTGCCCGCGGCAAGCGCCGGGGCGAGCTTCCAGGCCGCCATCATCAGAGGATAGTTCCAGGGCGCGATCGAGCCCACGACGCCCACAGGATCGCGGCGGATCATGCTGGTATAGCCCGGCAGGTATTCGCCGGCCGCCATACCCGGCAGGCAGCGTGCCGCGCCGGCAAAAAAGCGGAAGCAATCGACGATCGCCGGCACTTCGTCAGCAAGTGCCGAGGCATAGGGCTTGCCGCAATTGAGGCTTTCAAGGCTCGCGATCGCCTCCGCCTCCTTCTCGATCCGGTTCGCCAGCCCCAAAAGGAGAGCGGAGCGCTCGGCCGGCGTCGTACGAGCCCAGGCCGGAAAAGCTTCCTCGGCGGCGGCGACCGCCGCATCGACCTGTTCGGAGGAGGCTTCCGGGATGACACAGATCGCCTCGCCCGTGGCCGGGTTGAGGATCGTCTCATCGGCGCCCGCACCGGCAACGAACTCCCCGCCGATGAGGAGTTTTGCAGGCAGTCTCGGCGGTAACTTCATGGTCTCACTCCTCCCTTGGAATGGAAACTCACTTGCCTCCCCCTTCCGCAAAGGCGCTCGATCGCGTCGCCCGGTAAGCGGTCAGGATCGGAATGAAGGTGACGGCAATGACGAAAACGGCGACGACATTGGTGACGGGGCGCTGACGCGGACGCACCAGCTCCGACAGCATCCAAATCGGCAAAGTCGTCTGCTGGCCGGCGGTGAAGGTGGTGACGATGACCTCGTCGAAGGACAGCGCGAAGGCGAGCATGCCACCGGCAAGAAGCGCCGTCGCGAGGTTCGGCAGAACGACATAACGGAAGGTCTGAAAACCGTTGGCGCCAAGGTCCATCGACACCTCGATGAGGCTGCCTGAGGTGCGCCGCAGGCGGGCGACGGCGTTGTTGTAGACAACGACGACGCAGAAGGTCGCGTGGCCGACAACGATCGTCCAGAACGAGAAGGGTATGTCGGCGAGGCCGAAAGCGGAGCGCAAGGCGATACCCGTGACGACACCCGGCAGAGCGATCGGCAAAATGACGAGAAGGCTCACCGCCTCGCGACCGAAAAATCGAGCGCGACTGACCGCGGCCGCCGCGAGCGTCCCCAGAATGAGCGCCATCGCCGTCGCGGTCAGGGCGACCTGAACGGACAGCGTCAGCGCATCCCACACATCCTGCCGCCCCCAGGCGACGGCGAACCATTTGAGCGTCAGGCCCGGCGGTGGAAACACATAGGATTTGTCCTCCGTCGTGAAGGCATAGAGGATGATGAAGGCCATCGGCACATGCAGGAACAGGACGCAAAAGACCGTTCCGAGCTTCAACAGGAGGCTCGCCCGCGGCCTTGCGCTGGCATGACGTCTAGAGCGCATTGAAGGCCCCCAGACGCTTGGCGACCATCAGATAGGCCGCCATGATGACGATGGGCACAGTGGAGAAAGCCGCCGCCAGAGGCAGGTTGCCGGCCGTTCCCTGATGCAGATAGACCGCCTGGCCAATGAAGAGCCGCGACGAGCCGACGACGCCCGGGATGATGTAATCGCCGAGCGTCAGCGAGAAGGTGAAGATCGAGCCCGCGACGACGCCCGGAAAGGCGAGCGGCAGGATCACCTTGCGAAAGGTCGTCCCCGGCCGCGCCCCGAGATCGGCAGACGCATCCGTCACCGTGCGCGGCACACGTTCCAGAGCCGCCTCGATCGGCAGGATCATGAACGGCAGCCGGATATAGAGAAACACCAGGAACATGCCGATATAGCTGACGGAGAGGCTCGGGCCGCCGATCACCGGCAACGCCAAGAGGGCATCGAGAAGCCAGCTCAGCCCGGTATGGGCCGCGATCCAGCTGATGATGCCTTCCTTGGCCAGAATGAGTTTCCAGGCATAGAGGCGGACGAGATAGCTCGACCACAGCGGCAGCATCACCGCGAGATAGAGAAGCCCCTTGATGCGAGGGCCGGCATAGCGCGCCATGTAATGCGCCAGCGGAAAACCGATGATCGCTGCACCCACCGTCACGCAGGCCGCCATCGTCACGGTGCGCATGATGATGTCGAGATTGGCGAGGGTGAAGAGCTGCTTCCAGGTCGCCAGCGTCAGCTCGTATTTCACCATCCCGGTGAACGGGTCGATGGCGAAGAACGAGTTGAGCAGAAGAGCAAACAGCGAGCCGACATAGACGATGCCGAGCCAGAGAAGCGGCGGCAGAAGAAGCAGCAGGAGAAAGATGCCAGGCCGGCCATAAAACCAGCGCGAGACGCGACGGCCGATTCCAACAGGCGGCCCGCCGGCATCGCCGGACGGTGCCGTCGATGTGCCATTCGGAGAGATGGAAGGGCCCGTCATTTCAGCACCTGCGTCGTGCCCTCCGCCCAGGCGAGGCGGACTGGTGTGCCGACGGCGAAGGCGGTGTCGCCGGTGAGAACATTGGGCGAGGTGACGAGAAGTGCGGCCTCTTCCACACCTTCGACGGCAATGCGGTAGCGCGTGGCGGCCCCGATGAAGTTGACCTCTCGAATGGTGGCGGCAATCCCCTCCCCGTCGCGTGACAGGACGATCTTTTCCGGTCGGATCGAGACCGGCTCAGAACTGCCGAAAAGCCGTTCGGCGAGACGCCCCTCGACGATATTGGAGGCCCCGACGAAAGAGGCGACAAAGCGGGTCAGCGGGCGGTCATAGACCTCCTGCGGCGTGCCGATCTGTTCCACGCGCCCCTTGTTGAAGACGGCGAGACGGTCCGACATCGACAGCGCCTCCGTTTGATCGTGCGTGACGAAGACGAAGGTGATGCCGACCTCGCGCTGCAGCTCCTTCAGTTCCACCTGCATCTCTTCGCGCAGTTTCTGGTCAAGCGCGCCGAGAGGCTCATCGAGAAGGAGAACACGCGGACGGTTGATGAGGGCGCGGGCGAGCGCCACACGCTGGCGCTGGCCGCCCGAAAGCTCGATCGGGCGGCGGTGCCCGTAGCCTCCGAGGCGGACGAGTTCGAGCATCTCTTCCGCCTGTTTGTGCCGCGCTTTCTTGCCGACGCCGCGCACCATCAGCCCATAGGCCACGTTGTCGGAGACGCTCATATGCGGGAACAGGGCATAGTCCTGAAACACCGTGTTGACGTCGCGCTCGAACGGCGGCAGCCGGGTGTCGTCTTTCCCATGAATGTAGACGTGGCCGGACGTCGGATATTGAAAGCCAGCGACCATCCTGAGGCAGGTCGTCTTGCCGGAGCCGGACGGCCCAAGAAGAGTGAAGAACTCTCCCTCGGCAATGTCGAAGGTCACGTCGTCGACGGCGATCACGGAGCCGAACATGCAGGTCACGTGATCGAAGCGCACCTCGGCTTGCATCTTCTATCCCTGGCGCGAAATGACGGAGGACGACTGGCGCGCCGCCTCATTAGGCGGAGCGGCGCGCCGGCCATGCGGGTCGTTCAACGGCCGCCGAGAACGGCGATGTAATCGGAGACCCAGCGATAATAGGGGACGCAGCTCTCCTGGCTGTCGCACTCGGCCTGGGGCGTCCGCCAGAAATGGATCTCGTCGAACTTGCTGAAACCGTTCGTCTCGCAACCTTTGTCGCCGAGGAGCTCGTTGCCCTCGCAGGCCGCGGGAACGGACGGATTGGCGCCGAACCAGGCGGCGACGTCACCCTGGACCTTCTTGTCGATGGAATGCTCCAGCCACTTATAGGCGCAGGTCGGATGCGCGGCTCCGGAATGCATCATCGTGGTGTCGGCCCAGCCCGTCGCCCCCTCTTTCGGGATGACACTCTCGATCGGCTGGTTCTCCGACTTCAGGAGGTTGACCTGGAACGGCCAGGAACTGGACGCGGCCACCCCTTCATTGGTGAAATCGTCGATCTGCACGAAGGCGTCGTGCCAGTAACGGTTCACCAGCTTGCGCTGCTCGCGGAGAAGCTCGAGCGCCGCCTTGTACTGGTCTTCGTTGAGCTCATACGGGTCCTTGATGCCGAGTTCGGGTTTGGTGCTCATCAGATAGAGCGCGGCATCGGCGATATAGATCGGCCCGTCGAATGCCTGGACGCGCCCTTTGTTGGTTTTGCCGTCCGGCAGATCCTGCTCCTCGAAGACGACATTCCAGGAATCGGGCGGTGAATCCTTGAACACATCGGTGTTGTACGCGAGCACGTTCGGGCCCCATTGATAGGGCACGCCGTAATGCTTGCCCTCGACGGTGTGCCAGGGCGCATCCTTCAGCCGATCGTCGAGGCTGTCCCAGGAGGGAATGAGTGCGGTGTTGATTTCCTGGACGCGGCCGCCGGCGATCAAGCGAAGCGAGGCATCGCCCGAGGCGGTGACGAGGTCGAAGCCGCCCTCGTTCATCAGCGCCACCATTTCATCGGAGGTGCCGGCGGTCTTCACATTGACCTTGCAGCCCGTCTCCTTCTCAAAGGCGGTCACCCAGTCATAGGCGGCATCGCTTTCGCCGCGTTCGATGTAGCCCGGCCAGGCGACGATATCGACCTCCCCTTCCGCCTCGCCGAGCTCTTGCAGCGGCTCGGCAAAGGCCGGACCGGCGGCCAGAACAAGTGCGGTGGTCGCTGCCACCACCCGACGGATTCTCTTCTCGCGCATGACGTTGCTCTCCCCTCTTTGAGCCGCGCCGCTATCGGCGAGAGGAAGCTAATCGGAAATCTTTCGCGGTGAGAAATATGAAAAACTGAGCTCGCCTATGAATAAAATCGAACGCTCTGTCGCTCTGCGCATCGCGCTCATTTTTGAGGCACCACGATCGAGCTTCTAGCGGCCCGGGCGAGACTGGCGGGCGCGCAGCTTCGCCTGCTCGCGGGCAAGCTCGATGAAGGCCCGCGCCGGCTCCGGCAGAAGGCTTCCCTTCCGCCAGATGAGGCCGATATCGATCGTCGGAAAAACCTCTTTCAATGGGCGGACCTCGACACGGTCGCCCTCGAGCGACCACGGGCGGTAGGTCATGTCGGGGAGAACGGCGAGGCCGATGCCGGTCCCGACGAGCGAGCGGATCGCCTCCACCGAACTCGTCCGCAAGACCGTGCGCGGCTTGATGCCCGCCTCGCGCCAATGCCGCTGCGTGATCGCGTGCATGTCGTCGGTGGTGAGTTGCACCAGCGGCTGGTCCGCAAGATCGCTGAGCGAGGGCTCATCGAGTGCCAACAGCCGATGATTGGCCGGCAGCCAGACGAGATAGGGCGAGCGCAGCAAGGTATCGCTGGCGAGCGCATCCCGATTTGACAATGCAGAGGAGATCAGCAGGCCGACATCGATCTCGCCACCGATCAAGAGATGCTCGAGGAAACGCTGCTGGTCTTCCACGACCTTGACGTCGACCTCCGGATAGACGCGCTGATAGCGTGCCAGAAGATCGGCGAGATAATAGCCTGCGACGAGCGCCGTCACCCCGATCGTGAGGGTTCCGCCCCCGGTTGGCTCGCGAACCTTGAGCGCGCGGCCCGCATCGGCCACGACCGCCATGATGCGCTCCGAATGGCGCAGGAATTGGTGACCCTCCTGGGTCAGCACCATGCCGCGCGGGGTGCGCAGGAAGAGCGCCGCCCCTACTTCCTGCTCCAGCTGCTTCAATGCAACGGTGATCGCCGATTGCGAGATGTGCAGATCACGCGCCGCGAGCGAAACCGACTGGCTGCTGGCGACAGCTATGAAATAGCGCACCTGCTTCAGCGTGATGTTCATGCGGGTTTGCCATGCTCGAAGGCGGGGCTGAAAGACTAGCGCAACTGCCGCAACGAAAGCGAGGTGCGGCGAGAGCGAGATGGGCGCCGCGCCCTTCCTGGAGATCGTGAGGTCCTCCGCCGATCTGCGGCCGCTGACATCAACGCCGGTCAGGTCGTAGAAGTCTTCGGGAACGCTCACCTCGGAGATGACGCCCTCCCCCCGACCGGGATGGCGAGCTCGCCATGGACGGATCAAAATGCACAACACCCGCAGATATCTCGGTGCAATTCTCCTTGTTTGCACAGGCTTTATCTCCGCCGCGAGAGGCGCCGACGTCGTTCCTTTCGACACGTCCTCACCCGCACAGATCGGAACGGGAGCGCCAACCGGCCGGGCACAGGCAGCAAAAGCCGGTCAGTTTGTGACCCTGACGGACTTCGGCGCATCGACCAGCGGCACCCAGGCGCAGAACACCTCCGCGGCGCAGAATGCTATCGAGGCCCTGTCGTCACAGGGCGGCGGCACACTTTACATACCGCCCGGCACCTACCCGGTCTGCGGCCTGATCCTCAGATCGAAAATCCACGTAACGGGTGCCGGCCGAAACGTCACAATATTGGACGGAAGCGCGTGCAATTCGGCCGACGCCATCGTCTACGGTCCGTCGAATGCTTATTCATTATTCAAAACAAAAGCCTCAGCCGGGATCTTTGATTGGGCGTTGAACGACATCACGATCAAAGGAAATCTGTCGCGCAGGCATGTCGATTGCCTCGGCACCTACGGATATCGGTTTACAGTTGATCAAGTCGAATTGACTGAGTGCGGACGCAATGGATGGCACACAGAAGGAGGTAATGCCACGCGCGGCCCGATGGAATCATACGTGAACAACCTTCTCGTAGATACCGTGAACGCTGCCGGCATATTCAATAACGGCCCGCACGATTCCAACTTCGACAATGTCATCATCGTCGATGCCGGACAGGGAGCCCACGACACCTATGCGGGAATGTATCTCGGCAGACATACCAACGTCCGAGCCAAGGGATTTCACGCCTGGCACAGGTCGACGGCAACAAACCGGATGCGCAACGCCCTGGATGTCGAAGGATGGGGATCGACGTTCACCTCATCCAATTTCGAAGGAAGTTTCGGACCACCCGTCCTGTTGAACACGGGCGCGTCCATGAACCAGTTTGCCTGTGACAATGCCTATTACAACAGGTTTTCAGCCGGCCCCCTCATTCTGATCAGAGGCCCGTCGAACTACATATGCGGATCCGCGATGAACAACGATCCGGGAACGCTGCCGACCAGCGTCGGCATTCAGCTCGGCGACCATACGCGTGGGGAGAATGTCAGCAACAACATGATTTCTCTCCAGCAGGAGAGCAACAATGGCGGCTCCGTCGACTTCTCGAATGACGGCGGCGGCAACATGATCAGAATCGTGGGATACCAATCGTCAGGGCCGAAATATCTGGGGAGACCACACCCCTCGGACGACATCGACCTCATCGTCACCGGCGTCGAAGGATCGAACCTCCACCAACATCCCTGACGCAGAGTCTCGCGCCCCCGCACCTTACGTCGACCCGCGCTCGATCAGACGCAGCGGGATGTTCCGGATCGCATGTCCCGCCTGCGTTTCCTCCGGCTGCGTTTCCTGCAACCGGTCGAGAAGCATCTGCCCGGCCACCGCGCCGAGCTTCCTTGTATCCGCGGCGATGGTCGTCAGGCCGGGCATGATTTCTTCCGCCAACGTCGAATCGCCGAAACCGGCGATGGCGATGTCGCCAGGGACGTCCAGACCTCTCCCACGGGCCTCGAGCAGGGCACCGATCGCGAGAAGATCGCTGGCGCAGAAGACGGCGTCGACGTCGGAGCCTTCGCCGATCAGGTCCTGCATGGCCTGACGCCCCTCGGGAATGCCGGAAACCGTGTCGCGGCTGATGCACCGACAAAGCTTAAGGCCGAGCCGCTCGCAGCTTTTCGCGAAACTGTTGAGACGAAGCATGCCACGCCCGCCGCTGCGGCCAATGAAGGCGACCTTGCGATAGCCCTTGGCGGCGAAGTGCTCCGCCACCATGCGCGCACCATCGGCGTTGGAGAATCCAACCAGCATGTCGATCGGATCGCGTGCCAACGCCCAGCTCTCGACGATGGGAATGCCCATGTTGCGGAGGAAGGTGCGGTTCGATTCCAGCTCCATCACGCCGGTGATGAAGACGGCAGCCGGGCGGATCGCCGTGAGCGAACGGATCAGCGTCGTCTCTCGTCCGTAAGAGTAGGAGGTGCGGCCGAGCGCGACCTGAAAACCGGCCGCCTCCAAGACGTCGGACAGGCCTTCGATGGCGAGGCTGAACTGCTCGCTCAGAATATTGGAGACGAAGGCGGCGACGATGTCGGAGCGGCCGCTCTTCAGTGCCTTGGCGTGGGGATTTGAGGAATATCCGGTCTCCTCCACCGCCTTCATGATGCGTTCGCGGCGCACCGCGGACACCATCTGCGGCCGACGCAGAGCACGCGACACGGTGATCGGAGAGACCTGGGCGAGGCGCGCCACCTCCTCGATGCGGACCGGCCCGTGTTCGGCCTGGCTGTCCGCCTCGGGGGAAGCGATTCGCAAGACGTCGTCGAATGTCGCGTCGCTCATCGCTTTCTGTTCCGGCCCGTCAGCACGCACCTAGCCTTCGATTTCGGCGGCCGCCTGCACAAGGCAATCGCCAGCCTGGCAATCGGCGTGCAAGCGTCGCGAGATGACGATCCCGCCACGGCGGAACCGCAGGATTTCCGGGTCGCGATCAAGGCGCTCCAGGTCGTGGTAATAGCCGGCGACATCGCTGGCTTCGACGGATTGCCCGAGGGTGACGACCGGTTCGAACCAGCCGCGGCGCGTGGCGTAAATCGCCTGTTCGTGACTTTCCAGCGCCAGCACGGTCGTCGCCACCGGCGCCCTCGCCTCGCTGATCAGCGGGGTCTCGGTGATGCCAAGCCGCAGAAGCAGATTGTCGATCGCGCGCTTGGTGTTCTGCATGGTCTTTGGCGTGACGGTGGCGCCGCCACCAAATTCGCCGCTGACACCGATCGCGCCGGCGCGGGCGACAGCGCCCATTGAGGTCGGGGAATCGTAGCCATTCTGCGCGACAAAAGCGTAGTCCTGGCCAAGATGCTCCAAGAGATCGCGCGCCTTTGCCATCATTTCCGGCGTCGGCTGCCGTTCGATCAGCGCCGTGGTCAAATGCTCCATCGACGTGCCACCGGAATGGATGTCGAAAACCACGTCATGCTGGGGAAACAACTGGTGTTCAAGATAGTACGCCAGACGTTCCGTTGGCGTGCCGGTCGGGTTGCCTGGGAAAGCGCGGTTCAGATTGCCGTCGTCGAGAGGAGATCGGCGCCGCCCGGCCATGACGGCGAGGACGTTGCTCATCGGCAGGACGGTGACGGCGCCGTGGATGCGGTCGGGATCGAGGGCGTGCAGGACATGGCCGAGGGCGAAAACGCCTTCATATTCGTCACCATGATTTCCGGCCATCAATAGGAGCCGCGGGCCGTCGCCGTTCTTGAAGCGGAAGATGGGAATCTTGACCTGGAAATAAGGCGAGCGGTCGATGGAATAAGGAATGCTGAGATAGGTCGAGGAGCGACCCTCGGCATCGAGGTCGAGATCCGTCAGAATACCGGTGTGCACGTGAGTTTTTCCAAATGTTATCGGACGGGACCGCAACTGGCCCCGCCCTGTTCTTAAGGCTCAGAGAGCCGCGACCGCCGTCATCTCCACACGCAGATCGGGATCTGCCAGGCGGGCCTCGACACAGGCGCGCGCAGGCGGATTGGCGGGGTCGATCCATTTGTCGTAAACGCCGTTCATCGCGTCGAAATCGATGATGTGCGGCAGGAACACATTGACCGCCACGATCTTCGACTTGTCTGATCCGGCGCCCTCGACAAGGGCCAGGATTTTCGCAAGGACTTCCTCGGTCTGTTGCTCGATGGAGGCCTTGCGGTTGTCGGCCACCTGGCCGGCGACATGGACGAAGCCGTTGGCCGCAACGGCCTGGCTCATGCGCGGACCGCTTTCGTAACGCGTGATGGTCATGTCTTTCCGTCTACTCTCTTTTTTCGATCAGATGTGAGGCAGGTTATCCTGCTTCACGTTGAACCACTTCTCCTGCAGCTCCGGCAGCTTGCCGTTCATGCGATTGGAGAAGAGGAAGGTGTCCAGCCAGCGCAGCAAGTCCGGCTCGCCATGACGGATGCCGATATGCGCCGGCGACTGGCGGATGAGGAACTTGAGGTCCATCTCCACGTCCGGATTGTTCTTGGCCGCTTCGGCGACGATGGCGCTGTTTTCGGCAAACGAGCTCGCCTGACCGGCCATATAGGCGGAGAGCACCGAGGGAACGTCTTCGAAGCGGATGAGATTGGCGTCGGGCGCATTATCGCTCAGCCACAGATCGAGCGTCGTGCCCTTGGCGACGGCGATGCTCTGGCCGGCGAGCTGGTCGGGCGTTTCGGCCTTTTCCATATCGGCCGGGCCGTAGACACCAAGCTGGACGGCGGCATAGGGCTGCGAGAAAGCGACCTGCTGGGCGCGTTCCGGCGTCGCGCCGAGCGCTGCCACGAGAACGTCGACCTTGTCGGCGAGCAGGCTCGGAATGCGGTTCGGACCGGTCACCTGAACGAGCTTCAGGTCGACGCCGAGATCATCTGCCAGGAGATTGGCAACATCGACGTCGAGCCCGGCGGGATCGCCGTTTTCGTCCTTGAAGCCCCAGGGGGCGACATCGAGCAGCACGCCGACGCGGATTTCGCCGGCGGACAGGATGTCCTGAAGCTTGTCGGCCTTGGCGGGGATGGTTGAAGCAATCGCGATGCCGACGGCGATCGCAAACGCTTTCAGCTTGAACATGGCTGTCTTCCTCTAGTGACGGTGTGAGCCGATGAAGCTCTGGAGCTCCGGCGTCTTGGGATTTGCGAACAATTCCGCGGGTGGTCCTTCTTCCCAGACCTTGCCCTGATGCATGAAGACGAGCTTGGTCGCCACGTTGCGGGCAAAGCCCATTTCGTGGGTGACCAGGATCATCGTCATGCCCCTCCTGGCCATGTCCTCCATGACCTTGAGAACTTCCCCGACGAGTTCGGGATCGAGCGCCGACGTGACCTCATCGAAGAGCATGAGATTGGGAGACATCGCGAGACAGCGCGCAATCGCCACGCGCTGCTGCTGGCCACCCGAAAGCTGTTCGGGGTAGGCGTCAATCTTCTCCGCCAGCCCGACTTGCGTGAGCACCTTCTCGGCAAGGGCGCGCGCGCCCGCCTTGTCGACCTTTTTCGTGCGGATCGGCGCCAGCGTGATGTTGCGCTCTACCGTCAGATGCGGAAACAGATTGAAGGCCTGAAAGACGATGCCGACCTTCTGGCGCAGTTCGCGCAGGCCCTTCATCTTCGGAGAGACGCTCTGTCCCTCGACCCGGATCTCGCCGGCCTGAATGGCTTCGAGCGCGTTAATGCAACGCAAGAGCGTGCTCTTGCCCGAGCCACTGCGCCCGATGATCGTGACGATCTCGCCTTCCTCGATATTGAGCGAGACCTCCTTCAGCACCTCCAGATCTCCGAAGGATTTGCGGACGTTCTTGATTTCAACCAGTGCCATTGAGACGCGCCTCGAGTGAACGGGACCAGGTGGTGAGCGGGAAGCAGATCGCGAAATAGACCGCCGCAACGATGGAGTAGACGAGGATCTGCTGGAACGTCGCCGCAGCGGCGATCTGGCCGGCCCGCGTCAGCTCCACGAAGCCGACGACGGCCGCAAGCGACGTGCCCTTGATGAGCTGGACGAGGAAGCCGACCGTCGCCGGCAGCGAGATCTTCAGCGCCTGCGGTGCGATGATGAAGCGGAATTGCTCGTAGCGGCTGAGCCCGAGCGAGGCCCCCGCCTCCCATTGGGTGAATTTGACCGCCTGGATGCCGCCCCGCCAGATTTCGCCCAGGAAGACGCCGGAATAGATGGAGAAGGCAACCGTCACCGCGGCCAGCGATGGCACCTCGACGCCCAGGAACACCGGCATGCCGAAATAGAAGAACATCAGGAGCGCCAGCAGCGGCACACCCTGCACGATTTGCAGGATGAGCGCGGCAAACAGGCGGAGCGGCAGGAACGGGCTCGTGCGCAGAAGCGCCAGAACGAGACCGAGCAGGCCGCCGAAGAAGAAGGAGAGCGCAACCAGCACCAGCGTCCACTGGAAGCCGTGCAAAAAGGCGATGAGGTCGACAGTCGAAAGGCTGCGCATCTTGGGCGTATCTCCGGAAGACCTAGCGGCGCACGGGCCAGCGGAAGGCAAGCGCTCCGATGGCGGCGAACATGACCCGGCTTGAGACGACGACGACGACGTAGATTGCGGAAATCAGCGCATAGACCTCAAAGGAGCGGAAGGTGCGCGATTCCACGAAGGTCGCCGTGTGGAAGAGCTCCGTCGCCGCGATCTGCGAGGCGACCGACGTGCCGAGAAGCAGCAGGACGAGCTGGCTGGTGAGCGAGGGATAGATGTTGCGCAGCGCCGGCGGAAGAATGACGAAGCTGAACACCTCAAAGGACGTCAGGCCGAGGCATTCGCCCGCCTCAATCTGGCTCTTCGGGATCGAATTGAGGCCGGAGCGGATGATCTCGATGGCATAGGCGCCGAAATAGATGCTGAGCGCGACGCAGGCGGCCAGGAACGGCGACAGGCGCACCCCAATGCTCGGAAAGATGAAGAAGATGATGAAGAGCTGGATCAGCGGCGGCGTATTGCGGATGATCTCGATGTAGCTCTTCAGCAGGATGCGAACCGGCTTCGGCCCGCGGGTGAGGAGAACCGCACCCAAGACACCGATGAGAAGCCCAAAAAAGGCGGAAATGCCGGTCATCTGCAATGTTGCCAGCAGGCCGTCGATGAATTCCTCGCGATATCGCAAGACGTGCTGGAAATTGAGATTCTGCATGAAACCTCAGCCGAAGAAGGTTTGATGGACCGACGTGACTCGATGCGCATCGTCGATCACGAAGAAGGCACGCCAGCGGTCGAAGCAGGTGCAAGGATGCGAAATGCCGAATTCGACGATGTCGCCCACCGACAGCGAAACCTCTTCGCCGATACGCAGAAAACCGTGCTGGTCGTTGAGCTTCTCGATCGCCGCAACGCCTCGAAGGTTCTCTCCCTTCTCCCCTCCCCGCCATGCGGCAAGCGCGATCGGGAAACCCTGATCGAAAGAGACATCGCGCATGCCGAGGCCGCAGATCGCGAGACTGGGCTCAGGCCGCGAAAGCACTTCGGCCCATAGCCGCATTGCCGGCTTGAAAACGTCGGACGCCGCCACGATTTCACCGTCGCGCACAAAGCCGCGACGGGCATCCATCCGCTGAAAAGCGCGCGCGTAGACGCCGTGATCGTGAAAGAAGATCGCGCCGCTCCGCAGCATCAGATCCGCATTGCCGTCGGCGTCGACGGCCGCCTTCAGTTTCTCGACGACGAGGTCGAAGAACTGCGAGCCGCCGGCCGACAGGAAGAGGCGGCGTTTCGGTTCGGCCTTGCGCACGCTGGCAAACACATCGGCCGTCAGGTGGCTGAGCGCCGCGATAGCCTTCTGCGTCGCAGCTTCGTCCTCGCTTGCAACAGCACCTTCATAGGCGGCCACACCGGCAAGCGCGATTTTCGGCGTGTCACAAGCGATATCGATGAGGCGCTGAGCTGCCTCCGCCGTCCGGCATCCGGCACGCGCGAGCCCCACCTCGATCATCACAGACTGCGGCCGTCCGGCCACCTCGCCTGCGCGCGCGGCCGCCGCCAACGCGGTCGGGGAATCGACAAAAAGCACGATCTCCGCCTCCGGATAGCGTGCAAGCAGACGCCCCAGACGTTCGCCATTCGCCTCACCGCCGATCTGGTTGGCGAGAAGCAGACGTTTTACGCCCGCCTTGAGCAGCACGCTCGCCTGCTGGAGATTGGCGGCAGAAAGCCCCCATGCGCCATGGGCGACGAGATCGCGTGCGAGCGCCGGCGACATCGGGGTCTTGGCATGCGGGGCGAGAAGCGCGCCCGCCTCACGGGCATAGGCGAAAATTGCGTCCCTGTTCGAGCGATAGGCACTTTCCTGCAACGTGAGCACGGGACAGGCGAGATCGCCCGCCGTCGGGGACCAGGCACGCGCGGCAATCTCCGCACCCGGGAAGGGGTCCGTTCCCGCCGGAATGCCGCGAAGCGTGTCGTCGACGATAAAATCATGCGCCATCTCGGCGGCCAGCGTTCCGTCGCCACTGCCAACGCTCGTGCCGCCAGACGCGGCTGCCGATGCATCCATCACCATGAACTCCCGCTCGCCCCCTGCAGACGCTTCGTGCCCCAAATGACGAGGTTGACGTTGTGGACACGGAGTAATGACAACGTTATCATTTTTGTTATGGATGACAACCCCTGGGCTGCAGGCAAGTGCAATTGACCGATTTCAATGAGAAGAGACCCCGCAAAAGTACGGCTTTTGCGACGATCGATTTCGAGCATGAAGGCCGCCAGACCGGCCATATTCACATTCCGCATTCGCCGCATGACGACGCCTGGGGGGCGGTGCGAATCCCCATCGCGGTCATCAAGAACGGCAATGGGCCGACGGTGCTCCTCACCGGCGGCAATCACGGTGACGAGCATGAGGGACCGATCGTGCTTGGCGAGCTCTTCCGCGAATTGAAGCCGGAGGACATTTCAGGCCGCGTCATCATCGTGCCGGCGCTCAACCTGCCGGCCGTCCGGGCTGCGCATCGCACCTCGCCCGTCGATGGGCTCAACCTCAACCGCACCTATCCGGGCGATCCGGCCGGCACCATCTCGCAGCAGATTTCGGCCTTCGTCTGCGACCGCCTCTATCCGATCGCCGATGCGTTCATCGATCTGCATTCCGGCGGTTCTTCGCTCGACATTCTGCCGAGCGCCATCGTCGAGCCGACAAGGGACCCCGAGCATCTGAAGCGCAACATCGAGGCCGTGCTCGCCTTCGACGCGCCGCTGACCGTCGTCATCAGCAATCTCGGCGAGGAGCGGACCTCGACCGCGGCCGCCGTCCATGCGGGGTTGACCACGGTCGGCACGGAGATGGCCGGCGCGGGCACCGTCTCGCTCGAAGCGCTGTCGATTGCCAGACGCGGCGTGCACAATGTGCTACGCCATCTCGGCGTCATCGCCGGAGAGCCAAACAAAGCGCAGGAAGAACGGAACGTCCTGGAGATACCTGGCGAGCGCGGTTACGTCTTCGCGCCGGAGGCCGGCGTCTTCGAGCCCTTCCATGCCAATGGAACCTGGGTGAAAAAGGACCAGCCGGCGGGACGCATTCATTTCGTCGACAATCCGACACGCGCCCCGCTCGATCTTGCCTACGGCCAGGACGGCATTCTCTATGGCCGGCGACATCCCGGGCGGGTCGATCCCGGCAATTGCTGTCTTGTCGTCGCCGCGCCCTACCAGAAGGATCTCACATGATCGATCTCGACGACGTTCGCGCCGCAGCCCGACGGATCGACGGCTATGTCCGGCGCACGCCCCTCTTGCCGGCAACGCAGTTTCGCAATCCCGTCTGCCCGGGCAGCCTCCATCTGAAGCTCGAATGCCTGCAGCCTTCCGGCTCGTTCAAAGCGCGCGGGGCCGCCAACAAGCTTCTCGCCTCCGATCCAAAGGATGTCGAGCGCGGCCTGGTGGCGGCTTCGGGCGGCAATCACGGCCTCGCCGTCGCCCGCAGCGCGAGCCTCAAGAACGTCCCGGCCACCATCTTCCTGCCGGAAAACGTTCAAGCCGAGAAAGTCGACAAGATGCGCCGCTGGGGCGCCGAGACGGTGATTGGCGGCGCCAATTTCGACGAGGCCAATGCGGGCGCACACGCTCATGTCGAGAAGACCGGCGCACTTTACTTCCACTCCTTCGCCGACCCCCTGATCGTCGCCGGCCAGGGAACCGTCGGCCTGGAGATTTTCGACGATCTTCCAGATGTCGAGACGGTGGTCATTGCCGTCGGCGGCGGCGGGTTCATCACCGGCGCCGCCGTGGCGCTCAAGGCATTGAAGCCCTCGATCCGGATCATCGGCGTCGAGCCGGTCGGATCGCCGACGCTCCATGCCTCGCTCAAGGCCGGGCATGTCGTCACGCTGGATCAAGTCACCAGCAACGTGCCGACGATGGCATGCCAGCGGACCGACGAGCGGCTGTTTGCGCTGACGCGGCAGGTCGTCGACGAAGTGGTCCTGATCGAAGATGCCGCCATGGAAGCGGCGGCAAAGCAGCTCTGGTTCGAGTTCGGTCTCGCTGCGGATTCGAGCGGGGCGGCCGCGATTGCGGCGCTTGCGACCGGCTCCATTCAGACGCGGGACGACGAGATTGTCTGCGCGCCGGTTTGTGGCGCCGGCCTGCCGCCTCTGTGACCGGAGCGATTCGCCACCGGCGTGGCCACATGACCTGGACGTGCTGGTCTCCGAATCGCATCTGGCGGATACGCCTGACGCTTTGCGGACAGCTCCTGGCTTGCCTTTCGGATGGAAAGATGAGCCGTCAGGAACCGACTGATGAGATCGGCGACGCAAGCGCGCTTGAGCGCCGTTTCGCGGATGCGCCGCGGCGGCTCCGTCCGTATCGCTTGCGGCCGTGCGGCACCGCACTCGACCTTTGAGTTTGAATGGCTGGCGGACGGAGATTTGCGCGAGGGCTCCAACGTTGGCGGCTTCAACGCCAACTGCGCAGAACATCAAGACCTTGCACACGTCGTTGTCAGACGACATGAGAAGCCCAAAAATCTCTTGATTATCAGAAGCTTAAATGGTCGGGGCAGCAGGATTCGAACCTGCGACCCCCTGCTCCCAAAGCAGGTGCGCTACCAGACTGCGCTATGCCCCGACGCCGCAATGGCGCGGAAACTAGGAGGCTGAGGCCGCTGGCGCAAGCAAGAATGTGCGGACGACGGCCAAAGCCCAAATTCCGGAAACTTTTGCCATCTCACCTTCGAAACGAGCCGACGTCAGCCTCGGGCCGCCGCAAGCACCCTCCCGACTTTCCTCCAGACATTGTTCAAGAGGCCAGCCCTTTGCTAAGTCCGCAGCAACACTGGAGAAAGAGAATGATGACCGACGCGCCCGCAACCGAACAGCCGATGTCCGCATCATCGCCTGCGGCGAACTCCCCCTCCCCCGCAATCACCCCGGAAGACGGGATCCTGTGGCGAGGGCGCCAATGGGCGGTGACCGATTTCGGGCTGGAACGGCTGGGTGGCGGACAATCCGTCCCGACCGACCGCCTGTTTGAAGACATCTCTGTCTATTCCTGGATCCGTCGTATGGGCGACAGGCCCGATGTCGATCTCGACGATTTCACCACCGCGTTCATGGTGGCGCTCGTCCTCCATGGCTTCGTCACCAATCTGCCCGGCGCCAAGGTTTTGGAGGACTTTCAGAAGGCTGAACGAAAGCGGGCCCGATCAGCCTGAAGGCAGGCGCGAAACGGCCGATCGAACGCGGCCTGTCTGCTTCACATCTTGCGACGGCGGATCAGTTTCGCTCGATCGCTTTGCCGGAAACCTGGTCGCCCGGCCGGATATGAAGCCGGTCCGCCGTCCCACCAGCGACCTCGAGCACGAAACGCACCGGCCGCTCAGAGGCGATCGTCGTCTCAGACAAGGGCGTGGTCTCCTTGGCGATGCTCTGCACTTTGTGGTCGGAGCCGATGAACACCATGTCGAGCGGCACATAGGTGTTTTTCATCCACATGGTGATCGGGCGATCGGAACCGAAATCGAAGAGCATGCCAGTCCCACGAGGCACCTCCCGGCGGTACATGAGACCGCGCGACCGCTCCTGTTGGGTGAGAGCGAGCTCCACATCGAAGGTGTGCGTGCCCTTGGCGCTCTTGATGGTGACCTGCTCTGTCGCGCCTTGCGCAACGGCGCCTGCCGCAAACAAAACGAGACTGACGAAGAAAGAGACCAGCCGGACGGCCATCGCACCAAGCCTTCAGTTCAAGATGAGAAATATGGTCCCGATCGCCTGAGACATCGTGGAACCCAAGATATCGTCGCCCCCCGAGACCTCGTGGCCCTCAGTGCGACACGGGAATATGGCCGCCCGAATGTGGCCGGATCTCGGCGGCCATGAGGCCCTTTTCGCCTTCGCCGTAGCGCACGAGAACGAGCTGCCCTGGGCGAAGCTCGGCCATTCCGAAGCGCCGCAAGGTTTCCATGTGGACGAAAATATCCGGAGCGTCTTCGCTTTCTGTGACGAAGCCGTAGCCCTTCAAACGGTTGAACCATTTGACCGTCGCCGTGACGAGTGGGCTCGTCGGCGTCACCGTGCTGCGCTGGCTCGTCGGCGGCAATGTGGATGGATGTGGCGCCTCGCTTTCGTCCATGGCAAGAACGCGCATCGCCTGCAGCCCCTTCGCGCCCGGCAGCACTTCGCACACCACACGGGCGCCCTCATAGGCGGCCTGGAACCCGTCACGTCTGAGACAGGTGACATGCAACAGCACGTCCGGCATGCCGTTGTCGGGCACGATGAAGCCATACCCTTTGGCGACATCAAACCATTTGATATGGCCCGAAACTTCGATCACCTCAGACGCGGCCTCGTCGCGAACAGCGTCTTCGCGGACATCCGCTTGCGGCTTGAAGCCCATACGAGACCACTCCATCGAGGACCCTCAAGCCTGCCAACGGCGGGGCTTCCAAAATCGGTCCATTGATTCGTGCAAAAAAGCATAACATCGGTGCGGCCAGAGGCCACAAGACCTTTAAGAAGTTTTCACGGCTTTCCTTACCCACCACCGCTCAGCTCGGGAAATAAAGCGCTAAGAAGCGCACCGATCTCGCCCGAAAAACAGCTGTCGGCGACGTCGTCGAGGGGCGTCTCCTCCCGGTTCAAGATCACCAGCCTCGCCCCGGATTGCTTGGCAACGAGCGGTATTGTGGCCGCCGGATGGACCACCAGCGATGAGCCGAGGACGATCATCAGGTCGCATTCGTTGGCAAGCTCGAAGGCCCGCCGCATCTCGTGCTCGGGCATCGCCTCACCGAAGGAAATAATCGCGCTCTTGATGAAACCGCCGCAATCCGGACAGCGCGGGCTTTCACCTTTCGCCTCGATCATTTTATGGACTTCGCCGAGCGTGAAAGGCTCGCGGCAGTCGAGACAATGCGCATAGGTGGCGTTGCCGTGAAGCTCGACGAGATATTCGGGCAGGAGACCGGCCCGCTGGTGCAATCCGTCGACATTCTGGGTGACGACGCCCGGCGAGCGCCCTTCCGCCACCAGATGCGCAAGGACACGGTGCGCGATGTTCGGCTCGGCCTTCGAGTAGATTTCATCGAGCATGAAACGCCGCCGCCAATCCTCGAGACGAACCTCCTCGCTCGCCATGAACTCCTGGTAGGTGATCGGCGGCATCTTCGACCAGATGCCGCCCGGCGAACGAAAATCGGGAATCCCCGATTCGGTCGAGATGCCAGCTCCGCAGAAGGCGACGATCGCCTTCGCGTCATCGACCAGCCGGTGGAGATGCGCGACCTCATCCGAGAGCGTGTCATTGTCAGTTTGGATCTGTGCCATAAGCTTTCCCGCCAACCCACTCACGGAGGCATGCAATGAAATATCTGCACACTATGGTGCGCATCAAAGACGTCGACCAGTCGCTCGACTTCTACTGCAACAAGCTCGGGATGGAAGAGGTCCGCCGCAGCGAGAGCGAGAAAGGCCGCTTCACCCTGATCTTCCTCGCAGCGCCGGATGACAAGGCCCGTGCGGAGACCGAACGCGCGCCGCTCCTGGAACTCACCTACAATTGGGATCCGGAAGAGTACGACGGCGGCCGGAATTTCGGCCATCTCGCCTTCGCCACCGACAACATCTACGACACCTGCCAGAAGCTGATGGATGGCGGTGTGACGATCAACCGCCCTCCGCGCGACGGCCATATGGCGTTCGTGCGTTCGCCGGACGGGATCTCGATCGAGCTTCTGCAAAAGGGCGACGCTCTTCCGCCGGCCGAGCCCTGGGCCTCGATGCAGAACACCGGCTCCTGGTAAGAGCGCTTTTGTGCAGGCGCGCGGCCCGCGCCGACCGCCTGCACGAGAGGATTGGCAAGGGAGATCAAATTTCCCACATATGATTTTCCTTGCATGACTTGTTTGCGGCGCCGTGCCCGACTATAAGGCGCCGCGACGCGCCCATCGTCTAGCGGTCTAGGACGCCGCCCTTTCACGGCGGAAACAGGGGTTCGATTCCCCTTGGGCGTACCATTCTCCCGGCGTCGCACATGCGATGCGCCAGGAGAATCCGGCGCAAGGCGCGTCTCTTCTCGCACATCACCAGCAAATCGGCTCCCGGGACCGCGCGCGCCTTTCGAGAATCGCGACCGGGCCGCATCCCGTGCGCGGCAGCGAAGCGACCCGGCACGCCGAACGAATCGGGCGCGCCGGAAACGTCGGATCAGATCATCAATTCGATCAGAAACGGCCCGTCGCGCTCGAAGCTCGCCTGCATCAGGTCTGCGAGCTCATCGAGCGTCTCGGCACGCGCGGCCTCCACGCCCATGCCGTTGGCGAGTTTGATCCAGCCGAGATCGGGATTGCCGAGATCGAGCATCTGCATCGCCGTTGCTCCCGGCGTCGCACCGACATTGGCGTATTCGCCGAGCAGGATCGCATATTGGCGGTTGTTCAAGATGACGGTCGTGACCGGCAGTCGCTCACGCGCCTGCGTCCACAGCGACTGGATCGTGTACATCGCCGAACCATCGGCCTGGAGATTGATCACCCGTCGCCCTGCGCCTGCAACGGCCGCCCCGGTCGCGACGGGCATGCCGTCGCCGATCGCTCCGCCTGCGAGGTGCAGCATGTCGTGCGCCGGCGCGGCATAGGTTTCATCGTACAAGCCACGGCTATAGGAGATCGCCTCTTCGCAGAGGATGGTATTCTCCGGCATCAGGGCCGCGACGGTGCGGGCCAGACCTTCAGGCGTCGGCGCGCCGTGCGCCACTTCCGGCCGCGGTCCCGGATCCGGCATCGGCACCTGAGGCGCGCCGAGCGCGTCGACGAGCGCCTGAAGCGCGACCACAACATCCTGATCGCCGCGCGCCAATGTCTGGAGCTCTGCCTCCGCACGATATTCGATCGACGGCTGACCGGGATACGCGAAGAAGGAGACCGGCGGCTTTGCGGCGACAAGGATGATCTGCTCGAATCGCTCAAGCGCGGCCCGTGCGGCTTCGGCCACATAAGGGACCCGGGCAAGCGGCACACGGCCCCGCCCCCGCGCCACCTGTCCGCAGACGAAATCCGCCATGAGCGTGGCACCCGTCGCCTGCGCCACACGCCAGGCGAGTTCCTGGGCCGGCTGCAGAAGCCCGGCGCCTCCGAGAAGAATGAGCGTCTCCCGGCCGTTCCGCAGCATCCGCGCGGCCGTCTCGACGGCATGGGGATCGAGAGGTGCCGCGGGCAGCGCCGGCAGAGCATCGGCGACGATCCCGCCCTCGCTCCAGCAGGTGTCGGACGGCAGGATCAGCGTCGCGACCTGCCCCGGCAACACACGCGCAGCCTGCGCCGCGGCCGCAGCATCCCGACCGACATCGGCAGCGCAAGTCGATGCACGCACGAAGCCCGAAACCGTATGGGCAAGGCTGCTCGTATCCATCGTCAGGGGCGCGTCGTGCGGGCGATGATACGTCGCCTGGTCACCGACGATGTTGACGATCGCGGCTCTTGCCCGGCGCGCATTGTGAAGATTGGCAAGGCCGTTCGCGAGGCCCGGCCCGCAATGCAGGAGGGTGCAGGCGGGCTTGCCCGCGATCCGCGCATAACCATCGGCCATCCCCGTGACGACGTTCTCCTGCAGTCCAAGGACACAGCGCATGCCGTCGATCTGGTCGAGCGCCGCGACGAAGTGCATCTCGCTCGTGCCGGGATTGGCGAAACAGGTGTCGACGCCTTGATTGAGGAGGGTTTTGACGAGGCTATGTGCGCCGTTCATCGCATTGTCCTTCTTGGAGGGTCCTTTTCGGAGACTTCTCTTCTGTGCCCCCAACCCAGGAACGAGGTTCCGGTTGAAGTGCAGAATGGGGCCGTGCTCCGCCCTGGTCGGTCGCTTCCAGCGGCGACGGACGCCTCCCACCCGCCCCGTCCTATGGGACGGCACGTGTGGCGACAATGAGTTTTACGAGATGAAAAAGCCGCGGCCAAAAAATCCGCGAGCCGCATCGGCCGGGCTGCTTATCCGCTGCCCGGCCAATGTCGCTGACACAGACGAAAGGCGGCTCACCACGTGAGCCGCCCTTCCTGAAAAATTGATCTGCGCCGTCAGTTCCAGCGCTTCAGGACGACGCTGGCGTTCACGCCGCCAAAGCCGAAGCCGTTCGACATGGCGACATCGATCTTCTGCTCACGGGCTTCCGGCCCGATGAGATCGAGCCCTTCCGCACCCTCCATCGGATTTTCCAGGTTGAGGGTCGGCGGCAGAATGCCATCGCGCAGCGCGAGAATGGTGAAGACCGCCTCCAGTCCGCCGGCCGCACCGAGAAGGTGGCCTGTCGCCGACTTGGTCGACGAAATCGCCACCTTGTGGTCGCCGAAGACGGACCTGACACCGGCAAGCTCACCGGCATCGCCGACGGGCGTCGACGTCGCATGGGCGTTGAGATAGCCGACGGCAGAAGGTTCAATACCGGCCTGCCGAAGCGCGATGGCCATGGCGCGGCGGTTGCCAGCCCCGTCTTCCGGACCCGCCGTCAGATGATAGGCGTCGGCAGTGGTCCCGTATCCGAGGACTTCCGCGATCGGCGTCGCGCCGCGTGCCTCGGCATGTTCCAGGGTCTCCAGCACCAGCATGGCGGCCCCCTCGCCCATCACGAAGCCGTCGTGATCGCGATCGAACGGCCGTGAGGCCTTTTCGGGCGTCTCGTTGAAATGCGTGGAAAGCGCGCGAGCCGCAGCGAAACCACCAAGGCTGACGCGGTCGATGCAGGCCTCCGCGCCACCTGCCAGAATCACATCCGCTTCGCCGTCCCGGATCAGCCGCGCGGCATCGCCGATCGCCTGCACGCTGGCCGCGCAGGCCGTGACCGGCGCGCCAATCGGCCCGCGAAAGTGATGACGGATCGAAACCTGCCCGGCCGCGAGATTGACCAGGAACGACGGAACGAGAAACGGCGACAGACGCCGTGCACCGCGGGCCGTGGTCAGGTCGGCGGCGGCACGCATCGCCGGAAAGCCGCCCACGCCCGAGCCGATCACCGTGCCGGTGCGCTCGCGCTCGCCTTCATCCTCGGGATGCCAGTCGGCCTGCCCGAGCGCCTCTTCGGCCGCCACCATCGCCATCTGGATGAAACGGTCCATCTTCTTGAGGTCTTTCTCGGGCACCACGCGCGTGGGCTCGAAGCCGCCTTCCGCATCATCCGAAACGGCGGGAACGACCCCGCCGATCTTGGAAGGGATATCCGGGACGACGTCTTCGGGGAGTGCGCGGATACCGGAGCGGGCTTCGACCAACCGGCTCCAGACGAGGTCCACACCGCAGCCGAGCGGCGAGACGACGCCGAGCCCTGTCACGACCACACGCTTGTTCGGGTTCATGGAAACATCCTGACGTTCACATTCTCAGAAAGACGATTCGGCGCAACCTGCACTCCGAAGCCGCATGTGCAAGGCGGCATGACGCGCATTGCGACATTGCACGGATCGACTCAAGCCTTCCGGCGGTCAGCCGGGTGCCGATGCCGACCTCGGTTACTCACCGTCCTATGCAGATCAAATAGCCCGACCTGACGCCGCCGACCGCCCTAATCTGATGTCATTCACAAGGGGCTACAAGCGCTACGCTACGAGGGGGCTCTCCACCAACGGGGACGCCGCGCATCACAGGCGCGTGGGCAACGAGCCACATGGTTCTTCCGTCACATAGTCGTACAAACTTGACCGTGATCAGCGAGCCATGCAATCGGACGCTGAGTGTCGGCGCTGCCTGACGCCAACAATGAGAACGAGTTCTGGGGGAGTGGATGACGACGAGGTCCACCTTTGAGCCGAATGCGCCAACGCCCGGCGCAGCCGCATCCTGGCGCGAGCGGCTATGGCCGCGCGGCGGCAGCGGATCTGGCGAGAACCTGCGGCTCCTCGCCCTGATCATCCTCGCTTACATCGTCATCGTGACGTTCCAGTCGCCGGATTTTCTGTCGCTTGCATCTCTGTTCGACCTGATCCGCACGGGCTCCGCCCTCACCATCGTCGCCCTCGGGGTTCTCGTCGTCATGGTCACGGGTGGGATCGACGTGTCCTTCCTTGCGAACGCGATTCTGTCGGCCTGGATCGCCACCGCTTTGTCCAACGCTCTCGGGATCGACAGTCTCGCATTCGCGCTCACCGTAGCGATCGGCATCGGCACCTTCGTCGGCCTCGTCAACGGCCTGATCATCTATCTGTTTTCGCTCCCGACCTTGATCACGACCCTTGCGATGCAGGGGGTTCTGCAAGGCGTGCTCATGGTCTTTCTCGGTGCACGGCCGATCACCGCGGGCTTCATGCCCTCCTCGCTGCGCGATTTCGGCACCTCAGTCCTGTTTGAGATCCCGGCCGGCCCCGGCTTCACCGGGCTTTCGGTCTTCGCAATCCCCCTCGTGATCGTGATCGTGCTCACCTGGTATCTTCTCAACCGAACGCCGATCGGACGGGCGAGCTATGCCCTCGGCTCCAATCCCCTCGGCGCCGTGCGCTCCGGCGTCGAAGTCTTGAAGATCAACCTCGTCGTCTATGGATATGCCGGTGCGCTTGCGGGCCTCACTGGCCTCATGATGGTGTCGGAAATCCGCCTCGTGAACCCGGTCTCGCTCGTCGGCAACGAACTCATCGTGCTCGCGGCCGTCGTCATCGGAGGCGCGAAGCTGACAGGCGGCACAGGCTCCGTCGGCGGCGTCGTTCTCGGCATGGCGCTGATCACGCTCTTGAGCAACACGCTGGTGACCCTTGGGCTTTCCGCCTCGTGGAATCGCTTCTTCATTGGCGCGGCCATGGTGGCCATCGCTGCGATCTCTCATTACCGGGCGAAGCAGCGCAATCTGAAGCTCCTCAACTTCCAGGATGTGTGAGCCGGCCATGGCTGATACAACGCCTTCTCACCCCGCCCCCACGAGCAAGCGGCCAGGATTGCAGGCCCGCCTCAACGAAGAATTCCTGGCCGAAGTCGTTCTCTACGGCATCGCAGCGATCGTGCTCGCTCTGATCGCCATGCGTCTTGGCGGTGCGTTCTTCAATGCCACCAACCTCGTCTCGGTTCTCGAGCAGGTGCCGGAATTCGCCCTCTTCTCGCTCGCGATGGCGATTGCCATGATCACCGGCGGCATCGATCTTTCCGTGATCGCGGTCGCCGACCTGTCGGCGATCTTCGCGGCCTACATCATGACCAATCCGAGCATAGTCGACGCGCTCGGGCCCGGCGGCGCGATCGCGCTCGCCACCGTCGTGGCGCTCGGAGCGTCCGTGCTGATGGGGCTTTTCAACGGCATCATCATCGCCCGTTTCGGCGTCCCGGCGCTGGTGACGACGCTTGGCACGATGCTGCTCTATTTCGGCCTCGCCTCAGGCCTGACGGGCGGTGTCGGTATCACCGGGATGCCTTCGGCGTTTACCGACATTTTGATGCTGAAGCTCGGGCCGATCCCGGTTTCGTTCTGCGGATTGGCGGTGCTGTTCGTCCTCGCATCCTTCTACATCCGCAATTCACTGTTTGGAAAAACCCTCTACCTCTACGGCGACAACAAGGTCGCGGCCCTCTTCACCGGCCTGCCGATCAACCGCGCCATCATCATTTCCTATGCGCTTTCCGGCCTCCTCGCCGGCGTTGCCGGCCTCATCATGCTGGCGCGCTTCAATTCCATGAAGGTCGGATTCGGCGACACGTTTCTGCTGCAGGCGATCCTGGTCGCGGTTTTGGCCGGCATGGATCCCTATGGCGGCCGCGGGCGGCTTCTCAACGTGCTCGCCGCCGTCCTGCTTTTGCAATGCGTGGAGAACGCCTTCACCATCGAAGGGCTCTCGCCCTATGCCAAGAAGATGATTTGGGGCGGTCTTCTCCTCATCTTCATGGCGCTGAACTTCTTCGTGCGCAGGATCGTGAGGCGCTCGCTGACGCGCGCCGCGCTCCGTGCTGGCTGATCAGGAGATGACAATGGAAACGATCACAAGCGGCTTTGAACGGGCCGTCGAAGAACTGAGCCAGGTGGCGAAGCGCCTGGATGAAGCCGAGATCAGCGCCTTCATGGACGCGATCGTCAAGGCGAAGCGGGTCTTTCTGATCGGTGTCGGGCGTGAAGGCCTGTCGACCCGGGCCTTCACCATGCGCCTCATGCATCTCGGCAAGGAAGCGCATTGGATCTGGGACGACACGACGCCCTCGATCGGGCCGGGTGATCTGCTGATCGCCACCTCGGGCAGCGGCTCGATCGGCCATATCGATTATGTGCACGACCAGGCCGTCGCGGCCGGCGCCGCCACCATCGTGGTCACCGGCGATCCGAGCGGCACGACGGCGCAGAAGGCGAAACAACGCCTGTTCCTGCCGGCCGCCGTCTTCAAGGGCAAGGCCGACGTGGTGCCATCCACGCAGCCGATGGGCAATCTCTTCGAGCAGGCCCTGCTCATTCTCTTCGACCAGATCGTGATCGCGCTCGCCGAGCGCATGCAGGTCGATCGCGAAACCATGGTCGAGCGTCACCGCAACGTCGAGTGACGCCGCGGCTTTTTCCAGACGCTTAAGCTCTCGATCGAGATCGAAACCGACAGGACGCTCAGTCGTCCTGCCGGATCGTTGCGGCAATGCGAGCCGACGTAATCTCCGGACCCGAAAACTCCTCGACGATCCGTCCCGTGCGGAAGACGAGGACGCGGTTGCAGCTCATGGCGAGCTCGTCGAGATCGTCGGAAATCATGATGACGCCACAGCCTTCGCGTGCCAGCGTCTGCACGATTTCATGGATCTCGGCCTTGGAGCCGACATCGATGCCGGCCGTCGGATTGTCGAGAATCAGGATCTTCGGCTCGGTCGCCAGCCATTTGGCGAGCACGACCTTCTGCTGATTGCCGCCGGAGAGGCTCTGCACCGGTTCTGCGGCCGATGGGGTTTTCACCCGCACCTTCCTCACCCATTCGTCGCCGATCGTCGCTTCCTTGTCGCTCGAAATGAGCGATAGCGCGCCCTTGATGCGCTCATAGATCGACGAGGCGATGTTCATGCGGATCGGCTTGCGGCCGAAGAGCCCCTGGCTCGCCCGATCTTCCGAGACGAGCACGATCCCGGCGCGCACGGCATCCTGCGGCGAGGTGATGCGCAATTCCGCACCATCGACGAGCACACGGCCGGACTTCGCCGGATTGAGACCGAAGAGCGAGAGCGCGGTCTCCGTGCGCCCCGAACCAGTCAGTCCGGCAAAGCCCAAAACCTCGCCCGCGCGCAGCGCGAAAGACAGATCGCGGTACTGGCCGTCGCGCTGAAGATCCTGAACTTCGAGGAGAACAGGCGCATCCGCCCTCACCTCGTCGCTCTTTCCGGCAACGACGCGCACACCCGTCATCAGGAAACCGAGCTCGCTGACGTCGATATCGGCAGGCGCGTATTCGCCCACTTCCTTCCCGTCGCGGAGCACGTAGATGCGGTCTGCGATCTCGAACACTTCGTCGAGCTTGTGGCTGACGAAGATGACGGAAATTCCGCCTTCCTTGAGGCGCCGCACCATGGTCAGCAATTGCTCGACATCGCGCGCCGGCAGCGCGCTCGTCGGCTCATCCATGATCAGCAGGCGGCATTCCTGTGTCAGGGCGCGCGCGATGGCCGTCGTTTGCTTCGCGCCGAAGGACAGATCTCCGAGCCTCGCATCGAGCGGCAGCTTCGCCCCGAGGGAGGCAAGCGCGTCTTCCGCCGTCTTTCGGCACGCCTTCCAGTCGACCCACAATCCCTTGCGATGCTGGATCTCGTGGAACGCGATGTTCTCGGCAACCGTGAGGTCCGGGAAGATCGCCAGATCCTGATAGATGATCTGGATGCCAAGGCGCATCGCCTGCGACGGGCTCAAGCGCTGATAGGCATGGCCATCGAAAACGATGTTGCCGGAATCCGGCTCCTCGGCACCGCAGATGCACTTCATGAGCGTCGACTTGCCGGAGCCGTTCGTGCCGGCGATGCACAACACCTCGCCGGCGGCAATCGACAGGTCGACATGATCGAGGGCCTGGGTCGCGATATATCGCTTGCTCAGGCCCTCCAAGCGGATCAGTTCAGCCATGATCGCTGAGCATCCCCTGGGTCAGAACTTGTAGTCCTTCCAGTTCTCTGCGGTCAGGATCAGTGTCGCATCGCCATAGACGACACCGTCCTCGATGGTGACTTTGTCGTAGCCAGGCCGCTTCAGGTCCATGCCCGCCTCGACGGTTTCGCCGTTCAGAAGCTTGTGGGCGACAAAGGCGGACGCGTAACCGGCATCGGCAGGGCGCCAGCAGAGAGCCACATTCTGATAGCCGTCCTCGAGATACGGGCCATTGATGCTCGGAAGGCCGAGACCGACCACGGCGATGTCCTTGCGGCGCAGCTTCTCGACCGCGAGGGCCGCCATCGATGTGCCCGACACCGAGCAGCCGACGATACCCTTGAGGTCCGGGTAGCGCTTCAGCACCTCGTTGACCTTGTCGAGCGCGGTCTTCTCGTCGTTGTTGTCCTCGATCGGCTCGGACAGGACGAATTCCATGTCCGGGTAATCGGCCTTGATGTGCTCCATGCCAGCATTGAACCACTGCATGTGCGTTTCCATCGTCAGCGCACCGACGATCGCGACGAACTTGCCTTCGCCATTCATGGCCTTGGCGAGCTTGTCGAACATGAGGGCGCCGAAATCCTCGTTCTTGAAGGCTTCGACATCGTAATCGGCTGTGCCCGCAAGGCTCTTCGCCTCATGGCTGACGATGACGATACCGGCGTCCTTGGCCTTCTGCAGCACCGGCTCCATGGACTTCGGATCGTTCGGGACGACGAGGATGGCGTCGACATTCTTGGCGATCAGGCTTTCGACCATCTGCGCCTGCTTGGCGGGGTCTCCGGTCTCGGGTGCGATCTGATAGGCGTTGACGCCGAAATCCTTGGCGAAATCCTCCACGCCCGTGCGCATGTCATCGAACCAGGAGATACCCTCCTGCTTGGCGCACATGACGATCTCGAATTTCTTGGGCTGAGCCCAGACTTTCGACGCTCCCGGAAGCGCGGCACCAGCCGTCAGAAGGGCGGCGGAACCGAGCAATCTTCTTCTTGTAATCACTGTTGGTCTCCTTTGTCTCCGAGGAGGAGAGCACGCTGCGCCTGCCCTTTTAATTGCACCTTGATTTGCATCAAGGACAATTTTGAGCCCGATCGTCGCGCAAAAGCGTCAGCCTGGCGGCAAAGGTACAGCCTAAGAACGCCACCCGCACGAGCGCACCAAAGCCCGCTGCTCAGACGATGAAGGCAGCCTCTCCCGGCCTTTCGTCGAGAAGCCGTTTGAGGCGCCAGAGCCCGTCTTCCACCCGCGAGTGAGACGCCTCATGGCTGAGGCAGAGGCGAACCGCGGCAGGCGCGACGGCGGGATCGACGCAAAAGGACCGTGCGGAGCGCAAGGCGACGCCCTCACGCTGCGCCGCCGCTTCGAAGGCATCCGGCCGCCATCCTTCCGGCAGATGCAGCCAAAGATGGAAGCCCGCCAGATCGGCCGCCAAGCGGCTCCCTTTCAACGTCTCACGCGCCAAGGCCTGCCGCGCCTCGGCAGCCTGGCGCTTCTCTTCGTTGAGGCGCTCCGCCGTCCCATCCTCGATCCAGCGTGTCGCGATCTCCGCCATCAGCGGCGGCGGCATCCACGAGGAGAGTGCGACACCCGCCCGCAAGGCTCTCTCATGGCGCATGGGCGCGCTCAGATAGCCGACGCGCAGACCCGGCGCGAGGCTCTTTGAGGTGCTCGCCACATAGATTGTCTGATCGGGCAGACAGGCTCCGAGAGGCGCAGGCCGCGAGCGCGGTAGAAAGCCGAAAACATCGTCCTCCAGAATGTCGATGCCGTGGCGCTCGGCGACTTCGGCGACGGCCCGACGGCGCGCCTCGGACATCGTCGCAGTCGTCGGCGTGTGCAGCGTCGGCATGGTGTAGAGAAGTCGGGCGGCCGTCGCCCTGCATTGTTCGTCGAGAGACTGAGGTAAGAGCCCCTCCCTGTCCATGGCGACAGGAAAAACCCTGAGACCGAGACGCTCGGCCGCCGCCAGGACGGGTGCATAGGAGAGCGCCTCGGCAAGGATCGCATCGCCTGGCCGCGCCAGCGCCAGGAGCGCCACGAAGAGCCCCTGCTGCGAGCCGTTGGTAAGCACGATCGACCGCCCCTGATGGGGAAACCCGAGCGTTTCGATCCATGCGCCCGCGGCCTCTGCGTGCCGCTCTGCCGTTCGTCCCGGCCAGTGATCGAGAAAAGCCCCGAGCCCCTGCTCACCCGAGATTGCGCACAGCGTTTCTGCAAGTTGCCTCTCCGCCCCGCCGAGCGGCGGCAGATTGTTGGCGAAATCGATCGCATCGCCCGCAGGCCGCGCGAGCCCCGCATTCCAAGCACCGCTTGCCGCGGCAGTGACCGCTTTCGCATCGCGCACATAGGTGCCGCGCCCGACGCTGCCTTCCAGGAAGCCCCGACGCACCGCCTCGCCATAGCCGCGTGTCACCGTCGAGAGCGACAAGCCCAGCCGCCAGGCGAGATCGCGCTGCGGCGGCAACCGCTCGCCGGCGCTCAAATCCCCCGCAGAGATCGCCGTGCCGATCGCCTCGGCGAGTGCCGTGTAGGCCGGGCCGGAAAAGCGGGAAAGATCAGGGATCCACATTGCCATCAATACAATAATCCGATTGCATTCAATATCGCACGGGACATACCAATACAATCACACGCGTCTTCTCATGGAACGGTGATGTCCCCGTCGCATCGCACCGGCATTCTCTACGCCCTTTGTTGCCTCGCCATCCTATCGGCGATGCCGGTCATCGCCGACGCGCGTCCCGAAGGATCGAGCGGCCTCTCCTTCGCCATCTGGCTCACCTTCTGGCAGCTTGTCGCGGGTCTTCCGCTCTTTATCGTCGAGCTCCGGCGCGGGGCGCCCCCGAGCGCGGCGGCACAACGGCCTTCCGCCCGAACGCTCGCAATCGCGCTCCTGACCGGGGCGATGTTCGCGGTGGCGACTTACATGTATGTGGTGGCGGCCAAGAGGGCCGGGCCCGTCAGCATGGTGATCGCGCTGCAGGCCTATCCGCTCTTCGCCATCCTTCTGGAGGCGGTTCTTCTCGGCAAACGCAAGAGCACCACCGAGCTCGGCTTCACCGCACTCCTCCTCGCGGCTCTCGTCTATCTCACCACCGGCGGCACGTTTCGCGTGGCGGACATCTCATGGTGGTCGGCCTATACCCTCGGCATCCCGGCATTGTGGGCCATCGCACATGTGCTGCTGCGCCAGGTTCTGATGACGACGTCGATCACGCCAAACCAGGTGACCGTCACCCGCCTCGTTATCTCCGGCATCGTGCTTCTCGCCCTTCAGGCGGTCATTGGCGAACCGGGCGCTCTCTTGCAGGGTTTCACCGATCCGACCTTCCAAAAGGCCGCGATCCTTCTTGGCGTCGCCTACTATCTGGAGCTCGTCCTGTGGTTCAACGCCATCCGCCATATCGATGTCTCCGTCGCGAGCTCGATCACGGTACCGACCCCAGCGGTCACCATGCTCATTACTGTGGTCGTTCTCGGCGGGCACGTGGAGACATTTCAGATCCTGGCGATGGTCGTCATCTGCGTGGCGCTATACGGGCTCCTCTTCGCCGGCCGTCAGGCGCGCCGCGCGCCCTCACCCGGATGACGATCACCGCCAGCAACGGAGACAGCAACACCGTGCGAACCGGTGCCTGATCTCACCGTGACGCCGGCCATGCCATCAGGCGTTGGTGGCTCGCCTTGCGGCTTTGTGGCAAGGACGGCGAATGGCATCGCTCCCCTCCTCTCTGACCAACACGCCCGCCGAGATGGTGCGCGGCATCATGATCTTTGTCGCCGGCGGCATAATCATCCCGACGATGGATGCCTTGAGCAAGCTCCTCATCACGCAGCACGGCCTTTCGGCCGGCGAAGTCGGAGCCGTTCGTCTCTTTCTCCAGGGCGTGCTGATCTTGCCCCTGCTCCTTCATTGGGAAGGGACCGCCGCTCTGCGCATTCCGCATCTTGGGCTCAACCTCCTGCGGGGTGCCTGTCTCGGTTTCGGCAGTCTCGCCTTCTTCGCCGCGCTGCGTTTCCTGCCGCTCGCCGACGCGATTGCGATCTTCATGATCGAACCGATGATCGTGACCCTTTTGTCCGGCCTATTCCTCGGCGAAAAGGTAGGATGGCGGAGGATCGTCGCGGTTCTGGTCGGATTTGCCGGAGCGCTCATCATCATCCAGCCGAGCTATGCGGTCTTCGGGCTGCCCGCTCTCCTGCCGGCTCTGACAGCATTCCTCGTCGGAATCTATTTCATCTTGAGCCGGCACGTGGCGCGCGGTGCGAGCGCCTTCGCGATGCAGTTTTATGCAGCTCTCGGCGGCTTTGCGGTAATCGTCGCGGCAATGATCGTCTGCCGTCCATTCGGCCTCGACGATCTGGCATTCTCATGGCCGGCGAGCACTCTTGCCTGGACCTTGTTGCTGGCGACAGGTGTAATCGGAACGTTCGCCCATCTTCTCTTCAACCGGGCCTACCAGCTCGCCCCGGCTTCGGTCCTCGCCCCTTTCGGCTATACCGAGATTGTCTCCGCGGTGGCTCTCGGCCTCCTGGTCTTCGGCGACCTCCCGAATGCCCCGAAATGGGCCGGGATGGCGATCGTCGTCGGCTCCGGCATTTTCATCTATCTGCGCGAGCATCGCATCGCCCGCACAACGGCAAAGCCGCCGGTCACGCACTGAGGCGACCGACGGCTCGAGAGGCTCAAGCGTTCAAGCGCTCAGAGCGGGATGTTGTCGTGCTTCTTCCAGGGATTGGCGAGTTCCTTGCGGCGCAGGAGCCGGAAGGCGCGGGCAACCCGCCGTCTGGTCGATTGCGGCATGATCACGTCGTCGATATAGCCCCGCTCCGCCGCCACGAACGGATTGAGGAAATGATCCTCATAGGTCTTGGCGTGCTCGGCGATCTTCTCCGGATTGTCGATATCCTTGCGGAAGATGATCTCCACCGCACCCTTGGCGCCCATGACGGCAATCTGGGCCGTCGGCCAGGCGTAGTTGATATCCCCGCGCAAGTGCTTGGAGGCCATGACGTCGTATGCGCCGCCGAAGGCCTTGCGCGTGATCACCGTCACCTTCGGCACCGTCGCCTCGGCATAGGCAAAGAGGAGCTTGGCGCCGTGTTTGATGAGGCCGCCATATTCCTGCGACGTGCCGGGCAGGAAACCCGGAACGTCGACGAAGGTGAGAATCGGGATGCCAAAACAATCGCAGAAGCGAACGAAGCGTGCCGCCTTCCGAGAGGCATCCGAATCGAGGACGCCGGCCAGAACCATCGGCTGGTTTGCCACGACACCGACCGTACGCCCCTCGATGCGGCCGAAGCCGGTGAGGATGTTTTTCGCATGGTCGGGCTGAATCTCGAAAAAGGCCCCCTCATCAAGCGTCTTCAGGATGGCTTCCTTGATGTCATAAGGCGTGGTCGCCGAATCCGGGACCAGCGTATCGAGAGATTTCTCCTGCCGATCCCAAGGATCGTGGACCGGGATTTCCGGGAGGTCGGCCTTGTTGTTGAGGGGCAGATAATCGTAGAGGCGACGGATCTCCAAAAGCGCCTCGACGTCGTTTTCAAAGCCGCCGTCCGCCACCGACGACTTCACGCAGTGCACCGACGCGCCGCCGAGCTCTTCGGCCGTCACCGTCTCGTTGGTCACGGTCTTCACGACATCCGGGCCGGTCACGAACATGTAGGACGTGCCGCGCACCATGAAGATGAAATCGGTCATCGCCGGCGAATAGACGTCGCCACCCGCACAAGGCCCCATGATCACCGAGATCTGCGGAATGACACCTGAGGCAAGAACGTTGCGCTGGAAGATCTCAGCATAGCCGCCAAGCGCCGCAACGCCCTCCTGGATGCGCGCGCCGCCGGCATCGAAAAGCCCGATGATCGGCGTGCCGTTCCTAAGCGCCATGTCCTGGACTTTGCAGATCTTCTCCGCATGCGCCTCGGAAAGCGACCCGCCGAAGACGGTGAAGTCCTTGGCGAAAACGTAGACGGGGCGGCCGTTGATCGTCCCCCATCCGGTGACGACGCCGTCGCCCGCGATCTTCTGCTCCTCCATGCCGAAGGCCGAAGAACGGTGCTCGACGAACATGTCGAACTCTTCAAACGAGCTGTCGTCGAGGAGCACCACCAGGCGCTCGCGCGCCGTCAGCTTGCCCTTGTCATGCTGGCCCGCAATACGCTTCTCGCCGCCGCCCGCGCGCGCATTGGCACGCCGCTTTTCCAACTCCACTAGAACGTCACGCATTCTACCCCCCAATCAGATTGATCTTGTTTCCATGGCCATTAGCCGGTTTAGAATCTCGTCTTCATATAACGGCCTACGCCAAACGGGAGCATTTGTTGAGAGAGATCGGATGCGAATCTGGCGTTGATGTGAAGAGGCACGACCGCTTCGTGACATTGCGGACCGTGGCGCACGCTATATTCATGGGGATCACGAAGGGAATGCATCAATGCCAGAGCCGGTCGAACCGCAAACGGAAATCGTCTACCGGCACAGATGGGCAACGCGCCTCTGGCATTGGCTGAACGCGTTCTGCCTCTTCTTCCTTCTCGCGAGCGGTCTGCAGATCTTCAACGCGCATCCCGCGCTCTATCTCGGCACCCAGTCGAACTTCTCCAACTCCCTCGTCTCCATGACCGCCATGCGTACGGGTGACGGCAGCCTGCGAGGAATTACGGAAATCGGCAGCATGGACTTCGACACGACCGGCTTTCTGGGCGCCTCACGCGACAGCAGCGGGGCACTTGTCGCGCGCGGTTTTCCCGCCTGGGCGACCATCCCGAGCTATCGCGACCTTGCGACCGGTCGGGTCGTGCACTTCTTCTTCGCCTGGGTGCTCGTGGCGGGTGGCCTCGCCTATGTCTGCGTCAGCCTTTTCAACGGCCATTTCCGCCGCGATCTCATTCCCCGCCGCGGCGAGCTACGCGCCATGCCGCGCGCGATCGGCGATCACCTCCGCTTCCGCTTCGGACGAGAGGCGCATTACAACATTCTGCAAAAGCTCTCATACCTCATCGTCATCCTCGGCCTCATGCCAACGATGGTCGCCACCGGTCTCGCGATGTCGCCGGGGATGGATGCTGCACTGCCCTGGCTGCTCGATCTGTTCGGCGGACGCCAGTCGGCACGCACGCTGCATTTCATGACGATGAGCCTGCTCGTCCTCTTCTTTGTCGTTCACATCGCCATGGTCCTGGCGGCGGGCCCGGTCAACGAAATGCGTGCCATCCTCACCGGGCGGTACCGCGTGCGGCCCGAGGCGAAGGGGGAAACCTCATGACCATCACCCTGACGCGTCGCGCCCTTATCCGGGCCGCCGCCATTGGCGGTGGAGCCGCGCTACTGTCCGGTTGCGACCGCATCGTCCAGAATCCGATGGCACGCGCTTTCTTGCAGCGGGCCGAAGATCTGACGATGGCCGCACAGCGCAGCCTCCTCGATCGCGAGGCGCTGGCGCGCGAGTATTCCGAAAGCGAGATCATCCAGCCGCAGCGTCCGAACGGCTCGATCAGTCCGCGCGATCCGGATTATCGGGAGATGGCCGCGAATGGCTTCGCCGATTGGCGTCTTTCCGTCACCGGCCTCGTCGAACGACCGCAATCCCTGTCGCTCGACGAATTACGTGCCATGCCGGCGCGCACGCAAATCACGCGGCATGACTGCGTCGAGGGATGGAGCTGCATCGCCAAATGGACGGGCGTGCCCCTCGCCGCCGTCCTCGATGAAGCCGGCGTCAAACCCGGTGGCAGCTACGTGGTCTTCCGCTGCGCCGACACGCTCGGTCGCGAAAAATACTACGAATCGATCGACATGATCGACGCACGTCACCCGCAGACGATCCTCGCCTACGGCCTCAACGATGAAACCCTGCCGGTCGCAAACGGTGCGCCGTTGCGCGTGCGCATCGAACGCCAGCTCGGCTACAAGATGGCGAAGTACGTCATGGGTATCGAGGTCGTGGGCAGCTTCGCCTCAATTCGCGGCGGCAAGGGCGGTTATTGGGAAGACCGTGGCTACGAATGGTACGCCGGCATCTGAGCGGTGTCCGCCGGCCCAAATCGAAGGACGGCTCAGGCGCGCAGCACCGTCGCAGCCACCGAGAATTCAAAGCCGCGGCGTTCGCGCCGCTCCCTCGCCTCGAAATCCTCACCCCATTGCGAGATGTTGAAATCCTCGTCGACATGCGCGGCGGCCCAGGCCGCCTCGGCATCGATCGCGCCTTCCGCCAGGGCGAGCGCGATGAGTGCCGATCCCGTCAGCGTGGTTGCCGTATGCAGAGCAGCAAGCGACAAGGGCTCGTCAAATCCCTCGAGAGCCTCGCGCACGGCCTGAAGCCCCTCTTTCGGTTGATCGACCGGCATGACCCCCTCGACCAGACGGAAACGAACCGAAAAGCGACTTTCCGCCCAGGCAAGAAGCGGGTCCCAGATCTCCCGCTGCCGGGATACGAGAGCTTCCGGCTCGCCGGCCCGGTAAAAGAGCAGATCCGTGCCCGCATAAGCCGCCACCTCTTCGCGCACCGCAGGCATTTCGTCGGCCACCCCGTCGATCGCCACATTGGCGAGGCGTGTGAGCGGCATCGTCAGAGGATCGATGCGTTCGCCTTGAGCATCCCATTCCTCAGCGAGGCTTTGCCCGAGATCTGCGCGCGCAACGGCAAGCGGCTTCTTGCCCGGCGTGCGGGCCGGACGCCCGTCGAGGCGAAGCTCGAAACCCGATTCCGTTTCAACGGCTTCGGCCCGTTTGTAGAATCTCTTTGGCAGCTCCCTTGCCGCGTGCTCGCGCGCCTTCGACATCGCATCGTCGGGCTTTGCAGGAAAATCGGGCAACAGGCTCTCCTTGCTCAACGGATCTGGGCTCACTGGGTCTGGGCTCACTGGGTCTGGGCTCACTGGGTCTGGGCGTAGTCAGGGTCCAACATCTCACGCGCCCGGCGGCACGACACGGCGGACCGACGCGGGCCTGTTGACCAGATAGATACCTCCGGCGACGAGCAAAAGGGCAAGGCCGTGACGCCAGCCGACAGGATCGCCAAGGAGCACCGCCCCGAAGAAGACACCGGAGACCGGAACGATAAAGGTGAAGGCGTGGAGCAGCGGCGCGGAATGGGTTCTCACCAGCCAGAACCAGGCGAGATAGCTCGCCCCGGCGACGACCACACCTTGATACAGGAAGGCGACGAGTTCGGTCGAGGTCACAGGCCCAATCCCCGCCTCCCCGACAAGGAACGACAAGGCAAAGCCGAGCGGGGCCGAGACCAGCAACTGGTAGAGAAGGATTTCTTCGGCGGGCGCTTCGCGCAAGCGCGTGCCCTTCACGACCAGGGTCGTCCCGCCCCAGAAGACGGCGGCCAGGATGCACAGCACGTCACCAGCGGCCGTATTGAGCGTTCCCGGGCTCAGCCCGTCGAGGAAGGCGACGATAATCCCCACGAACGCGAGCGCGAGCCCAGCGGCTTTTGCGGCAGAAATCCTGTCTCCCAGCCAAAAGTGGGCTCCGATGGCGACGAAGAAGGGAGCGGTATTGAGGAAGACGACGCTGCGTGAGGCCGTCGTCATGGTCAGACCAAAGAAAACGAGAGCGAACTCCATCCCGAAAAGCATCCCGGTCAGGACACCCGGGCCGAAACGCCGACCCGAGCGAAAAACCGGCACGCCGCGCGCAAAGCACCAGAGAAGCACCAGACCGCCGGCCACGGCAGAACGCAGCCCCATCTGCAGCATCGGCGGGAAGCCACCGAGTGCCACTTTGATGGCGACCTGATTGAGCCCCCACATCACGGTCAGGAGCACGAGCAGAGAGGCGGGCTTCGCCCCAAGCGCTTGCGACATCGCGGTCAAACGGCCTCGGCCGCAGCCTCCCCGCCAGCCTCGTCGAAGCCGAGCACGGCCCAGCTCTGCGCCATATGCGGCGGCAGCGGCGCCGTCACATCGAGAACTCCACCGGTGGGATGAGGCAAAATGATTCTCCGAGCAAGGAGATGCAGCCGGTTTTGAATGCCGCCTGGCAACTCCCAGTTCTCCACGTCGAAATATTTGGAATCGCCGATGATCGGATTGCCGATATGGGCGGCATGGGCTCGAAGCTGATGCGTGCGCCCCGTCACCGGCCGCATGATGAGCCACGAGAGCCGCGAACCGGCCTGATCGGCAACGGCGTAGTGCGACAGAGCATGATCCGCCCCCCGCTCGCCATGGCGGGCCACGCGCATACGCTCCGCGTCGTCGCCTTCGCCGCGCACCAGAAACGTCGAGATCTTGCCCTGCGGCGGCTTCGGAACGCCTTTCACCAGCGCCCAATAGAGCTTGCGGCTCTCCCGCTCCTTGAAGGCCTTGCCGAAAAACGCCGCGGCACTGCGCGTGCGGGCCACGACAAGCACGCCGGCCGTGTCGCGGTCGAGACGATGAACGAGCCGCGGCTTACGACCGTGGCGATCACGAAACGCCTCCAGCATCTCGTCGACATGACGATTGACGCCCGATCCGCCCTGAACGGCGAGGCCGGCAGGCTTGTTGAAGACGTAGACCTGGCTGTCCTCGTAGAGAAGCGCGTCGTTCAGCACATCGACATCGCGCCGGTCGCGGATGGTCGCTTTCGTCTGCGGGCGCACATCGCCTGTCGCAAGCGGCGGCACACGTACCTCCTGACCAGCGACGAGACGGGTCGAGGTTTTCACGCGCCCCCCGTCCACACGCACCTGGCCAGAGCGAAGAAGCTTCTGCAGATGGCCGAAACCCAGGCCCGGATAATGCTCCTTGAACCAACGATCGACGCGCATGCCGGATTCGTCCCGGACGACGCGCCGCATCACGACGGAGGCCGGTGCACTCATGACAGGCTCCCGGAGGCTGGCGCGCGGAGCGACCGCGACACCAAAGCCACGGGCCTCACGCGAAGGCCGGAATATCGGTCGCGGGCGATAAAGAGAACTTGCTTCATAACCGCAGCGCTTAGAGCGTTTTGTCGGCCGAATGAAGCCCGCCTCGCGACGACCGCGCGTTTTTGCATCCCGAACGTCGACAAAAAAGGGCGCGGGATGACCGCGCCCTTCTTCAGAACCGAGGTTTTGACGGGTCAGGCCGTCGCTTCTGCCTCCTGCGCTTCGACCAGCGCCCGCTGCTCGCCCTTCAAGCCCTGATAAATGCACCACACCATCAGAAGCAGAATGAAAACGAATGGAAAGCCCGTCGCGACAGCTGCCGATTGCAGGGCTTTGAGCCCGCCTCCGAGAAGGAGCGCGATGGCCACCAGCCCTTCGAAGGTCGCCCAGAAGACACGCTGCGCGACCGGCGCATCGACCTTGCCGCCGGCGGTGATCGTATCGATCACCAGCGAGCCGGAATCCGACGAGGTGACGAAGAAGACAATCACCAGGACGATGCCGATGAACGACGTGATCGAAGCGAGCGGCAAATGCTCAAGCATCAGGAAGAGCTTCACAGGCAGCTCGGCACTGACGGCCCCGTCATAACCATTCATCAGCTGCGAGATCGCGGTCCCGCCAAAGGCCGTCATCCAGAAGATGCTGACGACGGTCGGGATGATGAGGACGCAGATCATGAACTCGCGCACCGTCCGCCCATACGAAACCCGCGCAATGAACATGCCGACGAAGGGAGACCACGAAATCCACCAGGCCCAGTAGAAGGTCGTCCAGCCATTGCGGAAACTGTCATCGCTCCGGCCGATCGGGTTCGCCAGAGGAATGATGTCGCGCGCATAGGCGACGATGTTCTCAAAAAAGCCGGAGACGATCGTCAGCGTCGGTCCCACCGCCACGACGAAGACGAGCAGAAGGAAGGCCAGCGCCATATTGATCTCGCTCAGCCGCTTCACGCCCGCGTCGAGGCCGGCCAGCACCGAAGTCAGTGCGCAGCCGGTGATGGCGACGATCAGCCCCACCTTCCATGGATCGGTATCCGGGATGCCGAAGATGTGGTTGAGACCGGCCAGCGCCTGTTCCGCACCGAAGCCGAGCGAGGTCGCCAGACCGAAAAGCGTCGCAAACACCGCGAGCGTATCGATGACATGGCCGAGCCAGCCCCAGACGGCCTCACCGAAGATCGGGTAAAAGGCGGAGCGGATCGTCAGCGGCAGGCCCTTGTTGTAGCTGAAAAGCGCAAGCGCGAGCGCGACGACGGCATAGATCGCCCACGGGTGCAGACCCCAGTGGAAGATCGTGGCCGCCATGGCGAGCCGCCTTGCACCTTCCGGATTGTCGGGCGCGCCCATCAAAGGCGCATCGCTGCCGGCCTGCGCGGCGTCTGATGCGACGGACGCGTTGTAATGCGTCAGAGGCTCCGACACGCCGTAGAACATGAGCCCGATACCCATGCCCGCAGCGAAGAGCATGGCGAACCATCCAGAGTAATTGTACTCCGGTCTTGCATCAGGACCGCCCAGCCGGATTTTCCCGAGAGGCGAGACGATCAGAAACAGGGAAAACAGGACGAAGACGTTGCCGGCAATCAGGAAGAGCCAGTCGAGGTTCGATGTCAGGAACGGCCGCAGCCAGGTGAAGAAGCTCTCCGCGCCCTCTTGAAAGAGGAGGGTGAAAACGACGAACAGAATGATCGTCAGCCCTGACACGATGAATACGGGGTTGTGAAAATCGAGGCCGAAAACCTGGATATTGTCCTGACCGACTTCATAGTCGGTCGGTATATCCTCGGTCGCGTCGCCTGTTTGATCCACCGTCTGTTCGCTCATATGGCTCCTCGTTTGTCTGTTGGACGAACGAAAGCACCGCTCTGAGGCGGGATCCGTCGCACATCTTTGTGAAGCCCAAGAGGAGGTAGAAGGCGGCTCCGCAGGGTCAAGGAAGAGCACGCCAGATTTTTGCCACCTCAAGACCCATTTGTGGTGACAATCGTCACCGAAGGGCCCTTACGCCACTCGGGGGAAGCGCCCGGGCCCAGACGGATATCTTCGGAGTCTCAGGCACTTGCTCCTCGACGCCACATTCGCGGTTGAGGGTCCCCGCGCCGCAAGGAGCCTCAGCGAATAAATCCGTCGATTCTTTCGATGCAATGGCCGCCCAGGCGAGAAAAAGCCATTTTCTCACGAGAAGGCGATGCCGATTGGCATCAGGCGCACGATCGATCAGGTCTCGTCTTCGCCTCTGGCACGCTCGCGCCGCAGCCGGTCCCAATGATCGAGCCGTCGCTTGAGCTCCGCTTCGAATCCACGTCCGGTCGGCACGTAAAAGTCCTGACGCTCCAGCTCGTCGGGGAAATAATTCTGCCCCGAGAACGCCTCTTCCTGAGCATGGTCATAGGCGTAGCCGGCCCCATAGCCTTCAGACTGCATGAGCTTGGTCGGGGCATTGAGAATGTGCTTCGGTGGTTGGAGCGAGCCGGCCTCCTTGGCCGTCCGGCGCGCGGCGCCATACGCCTTGTAGAGAGCGTTCGATTTGGGGGCCGTTGCGAGATAGACCACGGCCTGGGCAATGGCGAGTTCGCCTTCGGGCGAACCCAGCATGTGGTAAGCCTCTTTTGCGGCATTCGCCTGCACGAGCCCCTGCGGATCGGCGAGGCCGATATCCTCAACCGCCATGCGGATCACCCGCCGGGCCAGATACATCGGGTCTTCGCCCGCATCGAGCATGCGCCCGAGATAGTAGAGAGCCGCCTGCGGGTCGGAACCGCGCACAGATTTGTGCAGGGCCGAAATCAGATTGTAATGACCATCCTGGCTCTTGTCGTAGATCGGCGCCCGCCGCTGCAGAACCGTCTGCAGACGCTTCGCATCGAAGGTTTCGTCCTTTCCCGCGGCGCGCCAGACCTCTTCGGCGAGCGCGAGAACGGCCCGTCCGTCGCCATCGGCCATACGCAGAAGAACGCCGCGCGCTTCCTCGTCGAGCGGCAGCTTTCGCCCTTCCTCTTTTTCGGCGCGTTCGACGAGCTTGCCGAGCGCCTCAGAATCCAGCGGGCGAAACACCAGAACGGCCGCACGCGACAGAAGCGCCGCGTTGAGCTCGAAGGAGGGGTTTTCGGTGGTCGCCCCGACGAGCGTCACCGTCCCGTCCTCCATGACGGGAAGGAAGCTGTCCTGCTGTGCGCGATTGAAGCGATGGATTTCGTCGACGAAGAGGAGCGTCCCCTGCCCCGTCTGCCGACGCGCACGCGCCGCCTCGAAATGCTTCTTGAGATCGGCAACACCGGAAAAGATCGCAGACAGCTGCTGGAAATAAAGGTCCGTTTCGCGGGCCAGAAGCCGCGCGACCGTGGTCTTGCCCGTCCCAGGCGGCCCCCAGAAGACCAGAGAGCCGAGAGAGCGCGTCCGAAGCATGCGGGTGAGCGTGCCGTCCTCACCCGTCAGATGCGGCTGGCCGACGACATCGGCGAGCTTCTTTGGTCGCAGCCGGTCAGGCAACGGCTGCGGCGCGCTCTTTTCCAATCCGGCTGCTGTGAAGAGATTGTCCGACAAATGCCCCTCATCCACCGATGACAAGCCGCGAAAGCCGGCCACCACGGTTGACCGTGATCCGCCACAATCGCTGCTTTTGGCTCGTCATACGCTTCAGCTCGCTCGACGATTCGACAGAGTGCCCCTGCAGGGCAACGACAATATCACCCGGCTGCAGGCCAAGCTGCGCGGCGGGTGAACGCGGCTCCACCTTGGTAACCGCGACGCCCTCTTGGTCACTCGGCAGCCGCAGTCTCTCCGCAAGCCTCGGCGAGAGATTGGCGACCGTCGCCCCGGTCAGCGGCGAATAGCCGTCAAGAAGCTGCTCGTCGGCCCGCACCGTCTCCGGCGCCGATTCCAACGACACAGTCAGCGTCTTCTCTGCCCCATCGCGCAGGACGACAAGCTTCTCCGTCTCGCCAATTCCCTTGATCGTCAGCCGGTATTCGAGCGAACGCGGATTGGCCACCTCGTAGCCATCGGCCGACAGGACGAGATCGCCGACCGCAAGACCGGCCTTTTCGGCAGGAGAGCCCTCGAAGACCTTGACGACGAGCGCCCCCTGCGGCCGCGGCAGATCGAGTGAGCGGGCAATATCCGGCGTCACCTTCTGGAACGTCGCCCCGATCCAGGGGCGCACAACTTCCGTCCCGCCAGCGAGCGCCTGGGCGGCCACCGCCTGCGCCATGTTGGAAGGAATCGCGAATCCGATTCCGTTCGAACCGCCAGACCGCGAGAAGATCGCTGAATTGATACCGACAAGCCGGCCCTTCACATCGATCAATGCGCCACCCGAATTGCCCGGGTTGATGGCAGCATCCGTCTGGATGAAGAATGCCATGTCGGAGATGCCGACCTCCGTTCGCGCCACCGCGGAGACGATGCCGCTGGTCACCGTCTGCCCGACCCCGAACGGGTTGCCGATCGCGAGCACGAGATCGCCGACCTCGAGATCGTCCGAATCGGCGAACGAAAGCGTCGGAAAATCCGCCTCCCCGTCCGAGATCTTCAGGATCGCGAGATCGCTCTGTTCATCGCGCAACAGAATTTCAGCCTCAAACTCGCGCCCGTCCGACAAGGCCACCTTCACTTCATCGGCACCACGGATGACGTGGTAATTCGTGACGACGAGGCCCGATGCATCGACGATGACGCCGGAACCGAGCGAATTGCGCGCACGCTCACGCGGCACGCCGAAAGGCGACCCGAAACCCCCATCACCGAAGAAATGCCGGAAGAAGGGATCGTCCGCGAAGGGCGACGGCGCTGTGCGCACGATCTGCTTCGCGTAGACATTGACGACCGCAGGAGCGGCCTTCTTCACGATCGGGGCAAAGGAAAGAGAAATCTCTTCACGGCTTTGCGGCACGTCCTCAGCATGCGCGAGCGGCACACCGACAACGACACCGCTCGAAACACCGGCAGAGGCGAGCAGGACACAGCAGGCAAGGCGAAACTGACGAAACGACGTCACGAGAGCCTCCAATTTAGCAGCGGGAATGCGGGAGCGACCTTGACGCGCGCCACGGTCGTCCGCGCTTGAAAAGAGTGAGCCAGGAACCGGTCAAATCCGGAAATTCTATGTCGTGCGGGCAATGATCCGGCCACATGCCGCCCGCGCCAACAAAAAAGGGGCCACGCGGGCCCCTTTTCGCAATCCAGGAAGACCGACAAGCCTTACGCTGCGGCTTCCGCAACCTCGGCCGCTTCCATGCGAGCCCGATCTTCGGCGCCGCGCGCATCCTCGTCGCGATCGACGAATTCGATCACACCGACCGGCGCACTGTCACCATAGCGGAAGCCGGCTTTGAGCACGCGGGTGTAACCACCGTTCCGTTCACCGTAGCGCGGACCGATCGTCTCGAAGAGCTTCTTGACCATCTCTTCATCGCGCAGCCGCGACATCGCGATCCGGCGCGCATGCAGGTCGCCCCGCTTTCCGAGCGTGACGAGCTTCTCCACGAACGGCCTTAGCTCTTTTGCCTTCGGCAGGGTTGTCACGATCTGCTCGTGGCGAATGAGCGCCGCCGCCATATTGGCAAACATCGCCTGACGATGGCTCGACGTCCGATTCAGCTTACGGCCGGTCTTTCTGTGGCGCATGGCCCTGTCTCCTCATTCGAACGACGGCTCCCGCCGCTGTTCATCAAAGCTTAATATTGGTCTTCGAAGCGTTTGGCGAGATCGTCGATATTGTCGGGCGGCCAATTGGCCACTTCCATACCGAGATGCAGGCCCATGGAGGCGAGAACCTCCTTGATCTCGTTCAGCGACTTGCGGCCGAAGTTCGGCGTGCGCAGCATCTCCGCCTCGGTCTTCTGAATGAGATCGCCGATATAGACGATGTTGTCGTTCTTCAAGCAGTTGGCCGAGCGAACCGAAAGCTCCAGCTCGTCCACCTTCTTCAGAAGCGCCGGGTTGAAGGCGAGCTCCGGGGTCGCCTCGTGGACCTCTTCCTTCTTCGGCTCGTCGAAGTTGACGAAGATCGAAAGCTGGTCCTGCAGGATCCGGGCGGCATAGGCGACGGCATCGTCCGGCGATACCGACCCATCGGTCTCGAGCGACAAGGTCAGCTTGTCATAGTCGAGGACCTGGCCTTCACGCGTATTCTCGACGCGATAGGAAACCTTCTTGACCGGCGAATAGAGGCTGTCGACCGGAATGAGGCCGATCGGCGCGTCTTCCGGGCGGTTGCGATCCGCCGGGACATAGCCCTTGCCGGTATCGACCGTCAGCTCCATGCGAATGTCCGCGCCCTCGTCGAGCGTGCACAGAACGTGTTCGGGGTTGAGCACCTCGATATCGCCGACCGTCTGAATGTCGCCCGCCAGGACCACGCCCGGACCGGACTTCCTGAGCGTCAGCCGCTTCGGACCTTCGCTCTCCATCTTGATGGCGATTTCCTTCACGTTGAGGACGATGTCGGTGACATCCTCCCGAACGCCGGCGATGGACGAGAATTCGTGCAGAACGCCGTCGATCTGCAGGCTGGTCACAGCCGCACCCTGCAGCGAGGACAACAGCACGCGGCGCAGCGCATTGCCGAGCGTCAAGCCGAAGCCGCGCTCAAGCGGTTCTGCGACGACGGTAGCGATGCGGCTCGCATCGGACCCGTGCTTCACATCAAGCTTGTTCGGCTTAATGAGATCCTGCCAGTTCTTTTGTATCACCACGGGGACGAACCTTTCGTTTTGTGCTCTCGCATGCAGACGCGACTCGCATCCGCGAGCCGCATACACCTCAAATGCGAGATCAGACGCGGCGCCGCTTCGGGGGACGGCAGCCGTTGTGGGGGATCGGCGTCACGTCACGGATCGAAGTAATGGTGAAGCCCGCAGCCTGCAGCGCGCGCAGAGCCGATTCACGGCCCGATCCCGGTCCGGAAACCTCGACCTCAAGCGTCCGCATGCCGTGCTCCTGCGCCTTCTGGGCAGCAGTCTCGGCCGCGATCTGAGCGGCATAGGGCGTCGACTTCCGCGATCCTTTGAAGCCCATCGCGCCGGCAGAGGACCACGAAATCGCGTTGCCCTGCACGTCGGTGATGGTGATCATCGTGTTGTTGAACGTCGAATTCACGTGGGCGATGCCCGACGTAATGTTCTTTCGCTCGCGCCGACGCACCCTGGTGGTATCTTTCGCCATCTAAGTCAGGCCTTCCTTGGCGTTATTTCTTCTTGCCGGCGATTGCCTTGGCCGGTCCCTTGCGGGTCCGGGCATTGGTGTGGGTGCGCTGTCCGCGCACCGGCAGCCCGCGCCGATGGCGCAGCCCGCGATAGCAGCCGAGATCCATCAGCCGCTTGATGTTCATGGCCGTCTCACGACGGAGATCGCCCTCGACGATATAGTCGCGATCGATCGCTTCGCGGATCTGCAAGATCTCCGCGTCCGACAGCTCGTTGACGCGACGCGACAGGTCGATGTTCGCTTTCTCAGCGATTTCACGCGCCATGGCCGGTCCAATTCCATGGATGGCCTGCAGCGCGATCACGACGCGCTTGTTGGTCGGAATGTTGACGCCAGCAATACGTGCCACGTCTTTCTCCTCTTTGTCTGGCGCAGTCCGCATCCGCGGCGCGCCCCGGCTTCACCTATTCGGGACGAAACGCCAAAAAACGACGCCCCAAGCTTCATCCGAGCTTCGGCGCCGTTATCCGCACTTCAGGATTGCGCCGGAGATAGTCCTTACGCGGCCGCCCGTCAACCGCATCGACAGAAGATCAGCCCTTCAAATCGCCCATAACGTCTTCGATTGCGGCTGCGACGTCTTTCGCGGGCATCATTCCGTCGACCTGACGGAGTTTTCCCTTCGCCCAGTAGTACCCGACGAGGGGTGCCGTATCGCGATAATACGCAGCAAGCCGCTTGCGAATCGTTTCCTGGTTGTCATCGTCGCGCCGCCTGAACTCGGTCGAGCCGCAGACGTCGCAGACACCTTCCTTGGCCGGCTTCTTCGTCGTGTCGTGGTAGATCTCGCCGCAATTGGCGCAAGAGTACCGACCCGCAACCCGATCGACCAGAGCCTCGTCCTCGACCGTCAAGAGCACGACGCCGTCGAGCGGCATGCCCTTTTCCGAAAGCAGGACTTCGAGCGCGTCCGCCTGCGGCAGAGTCCGCGGGAAGCCGTCGAGCACGAAGCCCCTCTGGACGTCGGCCTCGTCGAGCCGCTCCGACATGATGTTGATGACCACCTCGTCTGGAACGAGATTGCCGCTGTCCATGATGGCCTTCGCCTTGAGACCGACGTCGGTGCCCGCGGCGGCAGCGCCGCGAAGCATGTCACCCGTCGATAGCTGCACGAGGCCGTGCTTCTCTACAAGTCGCTGGGCCTGGGTGCCCTTCCCGGCTCCGGGAGGTCCCAGAATGATCAGTCTCATCGACGCCGGCTCCCGCGCAGCTTCGATTTCTTGACCAGCCCTTCGTACTGGTGCGCGAGCAAATGGCCCTGCACCTGTGAAACAGTATCCATAGTCACACTGACAACGATGAGGAGCGAGGTGCCGCCGAAATAGAACGGCACGGAAAGCTCTGCGATCAGAAATTCAGGAAGAAGACACACAATGACGAGGTAGGCGGCACCCGCAACGGTGATCCGCGTCAACACGTAGTCGATATATTCCGCGGTGCGCTCCCCCGGGCGGATACCCGGAATGAAGCCGCCATGCTTCTTCAGCTGGTCGGCCGTGTCCTTCGGATTGAACACGATCGCCGTGTAGAAGAAGGCGAAGAAGATGATCAACGCCGCGTAGATCGCCATATGCAGCGGCTGCCCACGACCGAGCATCGCCGTCACCTGAGCAAGCCAGGCGGGTCCCTGACCAGCCGAGAAATTCGCCACCGTGATCGGCAGCAGCAGAAGCGACGACGCGAAGATCGGCGGGATGACGCCCGACGTATTGAGCTTCAGCGGCAGATGCGACGTGTCGCCCTGGAACATCCGGTTGCCCATCTGACGCTTGGGATACTGGATGATGAGCCGCCGCTGGGCCCGCTCGACGAAGACGATGAAGGCGATCACGGTGACGACCAGAACCATCACGGTCAAGATCACCGGCGTCGACAAGGCGCCCTGACGTCCGAGCTCCAGCGTACCCGCCAAAGCGTTCGGCAGATTGGCGACGATGCCGGAGAAGATGATGAGCGAAATGCCGTTGCCGATGCCGCGCGAAGTGATCTGCTCACCGAGCCACATCAGGAACATCGTGCCGCCGGTCAGCGTCACGACGGCGGTAAACCGGAAGAACCAACCCGGATCTGCGACGATGCCGCTTGAGGAGCCCTCGAGGCCTACGGCAATGCCATAGGACTGGAACGCGGCCAGCACCACGGTCAGATACCGCGTGTACTGGTTGATGACCTTGCGGCCCTGCTCGCCTTCCTTCTTCAGCTGCTCGAGCGTCGGGATCACCGTCGTCATCAGCTGAATGATGATCGAAGCCGAGATATAGGGCATGATCCCGAGCGCGAAGATCGCCATGCGGCCGACGGCACCGCCGGCAAACATGTTGAAGACGCCCAGGATACCCTGCGACTGCTGCTCGAACGCCTGCTGCAGGGCTTCGATGTTGATGCCCGGCAGCGGGATATACGTGCCGAGCCGATACACGAGCAGCGCACCGAGAGTGAACCAGATCCGCTTTTTGAGCTCCGTCGCCTTCGAAAAGGCGCCGAAGTTCAAATTGGCGGCAAGCTGTTCGGCTGCAGAAGCCATTGGAACTCCGAATGCGGTTTAGGCAGGGAGCCGTCTTCGCTTAGGCGGAGGCGTCTTCGCTCTTGCCGGATTGGGATTTGGCCGGGACCGGTTCGATGATCGTGACCGAGCCGCCAGCCTTCTCCACAGCCTCGACGGCCGCGCGCGAGGCGCCGGCGACCTTGAGGGTCAACTTCGCCGTAAGCTCGCCATCTCCGAGGATACGCACACCGTCCTTCGTCCGACGGATGACACCGGCGGCCTTGAGAGCAGCCGCATCCACATCGGCCTTGGCGTCGAGCTTGCCGGCATCAACCGCCTGCTGCAGACGCCCGACATTCACTTCCGTGAAGTCTTTGGCGAAGATGTTGGTGAAGCCCCGCTTCGGCAGACGACGATGCAGCGGCATCTGGCCGCCCTCGAAGCCCTTGATTGCGACGCCCGAACGCGAGGTCTGACCCTTCACGCCGCGGCCGCCGGTCTTGCCGAGGCCCGACCCGATGCCGCGACCGACGCGCTTGCGCCCTTTGACGGCTCCCGGATTATCGGAAAGTTCGTTGAGTTTCATTGGGTTTAAGCCCCGATTCAAAATCGTTGTGTCAGTTCTCGTCGACGACGCGAACGAGATGCTGAACCTTGGCAATCATGCCGCGGGTCGCCGGAGTGTCTGGCAGAACGGACCGCCGGCGCTGCTTGTTGAGCCCGAGCCCGATCAGCGTCTGCCGCTGCACGCCAGGACGGCGCAGCGGGCTGCCGGTCTGCTCCACAGTGATCGTCTTCTCAGCCATGATCAGGCTCCCTGCGCCTCACTGCCGACTTCGTGCTGGCGACGAGCCTGCAGCGTCGACACCTTGATGCCGCGACGTGCCGCGACCGAACGCGGGCTGTCCTGCTTCTTCAGAGCCTCGAACGTCGCCCGAACCATGTTGTACGGGTTGGACGTGCCGAGCGACTTCGCGACGACATCATGCACGCCGAGCGTCTCGAAAACCGCACGCATCGGACCGCCTGCGATGATGCCGGTACCGGCCGGAGCCGCACGCATCAGAACACGTCCGGCGCCGTGGCGGCCATGAATGTCGTGATGCAGCGTGCGGCCTTCGCGCAGCGGAACCCGGATCATCGACCGCTTTGCCGCTTCCGTGGCCTTGCGGATCGCTTCCGGGACTTCGCGCGCTTTGCCGTGACCGAAGCCGACCCGACCGCGCTGATCGCCGACCACGACGAGCGCGGCGAAACCGAAGCGGCGACCGCCCTTCACGACTTTGGCGACGCGGTTGATATGCACGAGCTTGTCGACGAATTCGCTGTCGACCTTCTCCTCGCGCTCCCGGCGTCCGCCGCCACCGCGCTGTGAACGTTCTCTTTGCGCCATTTTAACCTTCGTCCGTCTGTTTGCTCGACTGCCGGGTCGGCCCGACGACCTGTCTCATATTCCTAAAAGTCCAGCCCGGCTTCGCGGGCGGCATCTGCCAGGGCTTTGATTCGCCCATGATAGATATAGCCTCCGCGGTCAAACTGCACCTTTTCGATACCGGCTGCCTTCGCACGCTCTGCCAAGAGCTTGCCAACGGCAGACGCGGCCTGGACATTCGCGCCGCTCTTCAGCGTCTCACGCAGATCCTTTTCCACGGTCGAAGCGGAAACCAAGGTCCGCCCCTGCGTGTCGTCGATGATCTGAACATAGATATGCTGCGAAGAACGGAACACGGAAAGCCGCGGCCGCCCGTAAGCAACCCGCTTCAGCGCCGCCCGCACCCGGCCCTTGCGGCGCTCGGTACGCATCCGTTGACGCGTCGTTGAGGTTCCCATCGTTGCGCTCCGTTACTTCTTCTTACCTTCCTTACGGAAGATACGTTCCTCTGCGTATTTGACACCCTTGCCCTTGTAGGGCTCCGGCGGGCGCCAATCGCGGATCTCTGCGGCCACCTGGCCGACCTGTTGCTTGTCGATACCGCTGATGACGATTTCCGTCGGGCGCGGTGTCTGAATCTGGATACCTTCCGGCACCGGATAGGTGACGTCGTGGCTATAGCCAAGCGAAAGGCTCAGCGCCTGGCCCTGGGCCTGCGCACGATAGCCAACGCCGTTGATCTCCAGACGCTTCTCAAAGCCCTGGCTCACACCGGTGACGATGTTCTGCACCAACGTGCGGGACATTCCCCAGGCTGAGCGGGCCTTCTTCGACTTGTTGACCGGATCGACCTTGATGCCGTCATCGTCCATGGCGACATCGACGTCGTCGACGAGGACCACAGAAAGCTCGCCCTTCGGGCCCTTCGCTTTGACCGTGTGGCCGTCAACCGACGCCGTCACACCGGACGGGATCGAAACGGGCTTCTTGCCAATTCGCGACATGATCTCTTACTCGCTTCTTCAGCCCGCCTAGAAGACGCGGCACAGAACCTCGCCGCCCACATTCTGCTCGCGAGCGTCATAATCCGCCATGACACCTTTCGGCGTGGAGAGGATCGAAACGCCCAAGCCCTTATGAACGGTCGGGATCGATTTCACAGACGCGTAGACCCGCCGCCCCGGCGTGGAGACGCGCTGAATCTCGCGGATGACCGGCTCGCCCTCGTTGTACTTCAGCTCGATCTCGAGCTCCGAAATACCGTTGGCGTGATCGACTTCCGAATAGCCGCGGATGTAACCTTCCGCCTGCAGGACGTCGAGAACGCGCATCCTGAGCTTGGAGGACGGAGAGCTGACCGAGGTCCGCCGGCGCCCCTGCGCATTGCGGATACGGGTCAGCATATCGCCGAGAGGATCATTGATAAGCATGATTTCTCTCCTACCAGCTCGACTTGACGAGGCCGGGGATCTTGCCCTCGTTGCCCAGCTCGCGAAGGGCAATACGGCTCATCTGAAGCTTGCGATAGAACGCACGCGGACGACCCGTCACCTCGCAACGGTTCCGCACCCGGCTCGGAGCCGAGTTCCGCGGCAGCTTCGCAAGCTTAAGCCGGGCAGCGAAACGCTCCTGGTCCGACAGCGATTCATCCGCCGCCAGCGCCTTCAGCGCCTCCCGCTTCGCCGCATACTGCTTCACGAGCTTCATGCGGTGCCGGTTCTTCTCGATTGCGCTCTTCTTCGCCATACTTACCTCTTCACGCCCTAACCGCGTCTAGCAGGCTGTGCCTGCTACTGCCGGAAGGGAAAGTTGAATTCCCTGAGGAGCGCCCGCCCCTCATCGTCCGTCTGCGCCGTCGTGCAAACGATGATGTCCATGCCCCAGATCTGATCGACCTTGTCGTAGTTCACTTCCGGGAAGACGATGTGCTCTTTGATGCCAAGCGCGTAGTTCCCGCGCCCGTCGAAGCTCTTCGGATTGAGGCCACGAAAGTCACGCACACGCGGCAGAGCCACGTTGACGAGACGATCGAGAAACTCGAACATCCGCTCGCGGCGCAGCGTCACCTTGACGCCGACCGGCATGCCCTCACGCAGCTTGAACGTCGCGATCGACTTGCGAGCCCGCGTGATGACCGGCTTCTGGCCGGCGATCAGAGCGAGATCCTCGGCAGCCGACTGAACCTTCTTGGAATCGGAGACCGCTTCGCCGACGCCCATATTGAGGACGACCTTGTCGAGCCGCGGCACCACCATCGGGTTCGCGTAGCCGAACTCTTCCTTCAGCTTCGGCACGATCACATCGCGGTAATGTGCCTGCAGCCGCGGCGAGTAGCTGTCGATATCGAAAGCAGCCTCAGCCATCGATCGTTTCTCCTGAGCGCTTGGCGTAGCGGACCTTGCGGCCGTCTTCCAGAACCCGGAAGCCAACCCGCGTCGGGCCGCCCGTCTCTTTGTCTTCGAGCGCGAGATTGGACAGATGCACCGGCGCTTCCTTGCGCACGATGCCGCCCTCTTCGCTCGCGGTCTGACGCTGATGACGGGTGATCATATTCACCCCGCGCACCAGCGCCCGGTTCTCTTTCGGGATCACCCGGATCACTTCGCCCTTGCGGCCCTTATCCTTGCCGGCAAGAACGATGACCCGATCACCCTTTTTGATCTTCGCGGCCATCAACAAACCCTTTTCACAGCACTTCCGGTGCCAGCGAGATGATCTTCATGTGGTTCTTCGCGCGGAGCTCGCGCGGAACCGGGCCGAAGATACGCGTGCCGACCGGCTCTTTCTGGTTGTTCACCAGCACAGCCGCATTCTTGTCGAAGCGGATGACGCTGCCGTCCGCACGACGAATGTCCTTCGCGGTGCGCACCACGACTGCCTTCATCACGTCGCCCTTCTTCACGCGTCCGCGCGGAATGGCTTCCTTGACGGAGACGACGATGATGTCGCCGACATGGGCGTATTTTCTCTTCGAGCCGCCGAGCACCTTGATGCACTGCACGCGGCGCGCGCCGGAATTGTCCGCCACATCGAGGTTGGTCTGCATCTGGATCATGGCCCGACGTCCTTCTTGTTCTTCATCCGGAACCGCTGTTCCGACAGTTGTTTCTGTGCGCTATTCGGTCGGTGCTTCGCGGCCGATCGCCAGCCAGCACTTGTTCTTCGAAATCGGACGGGTCTCCTGGATGAAGATCACGTCGCCGACCTTGAACTCGTTGTTCGGGTCATGCGCCTGATACTTCTTCGTCCGACGGACCGTCTTCTTCAGGAGCGGATGTGTAAAGCGCCGCTCGACGTCGACGGTAACCGTCTTGTCGGAGATGTCGCTTACCACCGTGCCTTGCAACACGCGTTTCGGCATTCTTCGCTCCTCAAGCCTTCGCCGCGGCGGCATGCTTCTGCGCCGCAATGGTTTTGATACGCGCAATCGCGCGGCGGACCTCGCGGATGCGGGCGGTCTTCTCCAGCTGGCCGGATGCCTGCTGGAAGCGCAGATTGAGCTGCTCCTTCTTCAAGCGGCCGAGCTCGTCGTTAAGCTCGTCCACCGATTTGGTATGAAGTTCGGTCGCCTTCATGGCCTCTTCCTCACTCGCCGATCCGGGTGACGACACGCGTCTTCACCGGCAGCTTCGCAGCTCCAAGACGCAGCGCCTCACGCGCAGTCGCCTCGCCGACGCCGTCGATCTCAAACATTACGCGGCCCGGATGAACGCGGCACGCCCAGTATTCCGGCGAGCCCTTGCCCTTACCCATACGCACTTCGGTCGGCTTCGACGACACCGGCACGTCCGGGAAAATACGGATCCACACACGGCCGGCACGCTTCATATGACGCGTGATCGCCCGACGAGCCGCTTCGATTTGCCTGGCGGTAATCCGCTCCGGTTCCATCGCTTTGAGGCCGAAGGAGCCGAAGTTCAGATCCGTCCCGCCCTTCGCCGCTCCGTGGATGCGGCCCTTATGCGCCTTGCGGAACTTGGTGCGTTTGGGTTGCAGCATGTTCTTCTCTCAATTCCCTTGTCCGATCAGCCGCAGCGTCTTAGGCCGACGCGCCACGGCGCGAGGCTTCAGGCCCTTCGAGCAGCCGCTTCTCGGATGCAAACGGGTCGTGCTCCAGGATTTCGCCCTTGAACACCCACACCTTGATGCCGATCGTGCCGTAGGCGGTATGCGCCGTGGCCGTGCCGAAATCGATGTCCGCGCGCAGCGTGTGCAGCGGAACGCGACCTTCGCGATACCATTCAGCCCGCGCGATTTCCGCGCCGCCGAGCCGGCCGCCGCATGCGATCCGAATGCCCTGCGCGCCAAGACGCATCGCCGACTGAACCGAGCGCTTCATCGCCCGACGGAACGCCACGCGACGCTCCAGCTGCTGCGCGATCGCCTGAGCGATCAGGGCCGCGTCGGTCTCGGGCTTGCGCACCTCAACGATGTTGATGTGCACTTCCGAGTCGGTCATCCGCGCCACCTTGCGGCGCAGCTTCTCGATATCGGCGCCCTTCTTGCCGATCACGATGCCCGGCCGAGCCGTCTGGATCGTCACGCGGCACTTCTTGTGCGGGCGTTCGATCACGATGCGCGACACCGCGGCCTGCTTGAGATCTTCCATCAGAGCGCGGCGGATCTTGAGATCCTCGTGCAACAAGGGCCCGTATTCCGCGTCACTGGCGAACCAGCGGGAATCCCAGGTCTTGTTGATGCCGAGCCTTAGGCCGATCGGATTGACTTTCTGTCCCATACCTTACTCCTCGGCGCTTAGGCCGCGTCCTCGACTTCGCGCACGACGATGGTGAGATTGGAAAACGGCTTGGTGATCCGTCCGACCCGGCCGCGCGCTCTCGGAGAAAAGCGCTTCATCACGAGCGCCTTGCCGACGTGAGCTTCCGCGACGACCAGATTGTCGACGTCCAAGTCGTGATTGTTCTCCGCATTCGCAACCGCGCTTTCCAGGGTTTTCTTCACCTGAATGGCGATGCGTTTGCGCGAGAAGGTGAGATCGGCAATCGCCGTCGACACCTTCTTGCCACGGATGAGGCCGGCAACCAGGTTCAGCTTTTGCGGCGAAATGCGCATCATGCGCGCAACCGCCTTGGCCTCGTTGTCACCGAGCGCCCGCTCACGCTTGGGCTTACCCATGGTTACTTCCTCTTCGCCTTCTTGTCCGCCGCATGACCGTAATAGGTGCGGGTCGGAGCGAATTCGCCGAACTTGTGCCCGATCATGTCTTCCGTCACGAGCACAGGGATATGCTTGTGCCCGTTATGGACGCCGAAAGTGAGCCCGACGAACTGCGGGAGAATGGTGGAGCGACGGCTCCAGATCTTGATCACTTCCTTGCGGCCGGACTCGCGGGCCTTCTCCGCCTTCTTGAGGAGGAAGCCGTCAAAGAACGGACCTTTCCAGACTGAACGTGCCACTTCGATTGAACTCCTGATCCTGCCTGTGCCGGCCCGTTACTTCTTGCGGGCGTGGCGAGAGCGGACGATGTATTTCTGCGATGCCTTGTTGGACCGCGTGCGCTTGCCCTTTGTCGGCTTGCCCCAGGGGGTCACCGGGTGACGGCCGCCTGAAGTGCGTCCTTCACCACCGCCGTGCGGATGGTCGATCGGGTTCATCGCCACACCGCGAACACTCGGCCGACGTCCAAGCCAACGCGACCGACCGGCCTTGCCGAGGCTCAGATTGGAATGATCCGGGTTGGAGACGGCGCCGACTGTCGCCATGCACACACCCTGAACCAGACGCTGCTCGCCAGATCCGAGACGCAGAACCGTATAGCCCTGGTCACGTCCGACGATCTGCGCGTAGGCGCCCGCTGAGCGCGCCATCTGGCCGCCACGGCCCGGCTTCAACTCAACATTATGCACGATCGTGCCGACCGGCATCGCCCGCAGAGGCATGGCGTTGCCCGGCTTCACGTCGATATTCGACTGGCCCGAAACGATGGTGTCGCCCTCGGCGACGCGCTGCGGCGCCAGGATGTACGAAAGCTCGCCATCCTCGTAGCGCACCAGAGCGATGAATGCCGACCTGTTCGGATCGTATTCGAGGCGCTCCACCGTTGCCGGCACGTCGAACTTGCGACGCTTGAAATCGATGATGCGATAGCTGCGCTTGTGACCACCGCCACGCCGACGCGCCGTCGCCCGACCGAGATTGTTGCGTCCGCCCGACTTTGTCAGACCTTCCGTCAAACTCTTCTCGGGCTTGCCATTCCAGAGGCCCGAGCGGTCGACGATGACCAGCTGACGCTGGCCCGGCGTACGCGGATTGAAGGTTTTCAAAGCCATCGCTTAAAGACCCGTCGTCACGTCGATCGAGTGCCCTTCCTGAAGGGTCACGATCGCTTTTTTGAAATCGCCCTGCCGGCCTTTGATGCCGCGGAAGCGCTTGGTTTTGCCCTTGCGCAGGAGCGTGTTCACCGCCGTCACTTTGACCTTGAAGAGCTCTTCCACGGCAGCACGGATTTCCGGCTTCGTGGCATCCTTCTTCACCTTGAAGACGACCTGATTGTTCTCAGACGCAAAGGTCGACTTTTCGGTGATCACCGGCGACAGGATTGTGTCGTAGTGTTTGAGGCTGGTCATTTGAACCGCTCCTCCAGCGCCTCGATCGCCGACTTCGTCAAAACCAGCTTCTCGCGACGCAGAATGTCGTAGACGTTGATGCCCTGCACAGGCAGCACATCGACATTGCGCAGATTGCGCGCCGCCTTGGCGAAGTTGTCGTCGAGCTGCGCACCGTCCACGATGAGGACGCTGTTGAGCCCGAGCCCGGCAAACTGAGCGGCAAGACCCTTGGTCTTCGCTTCGCCCGCCTTGGCGTCATCGATGATGATCAGCGTCTCCGTCTGAGCCCGCACAGAAAGGGCGTGCTTCAGAGCAAGAGCGCGAACCTTCTTCGGCAGCTCGATCGCGTGGCTGCGAGCAACCGGACCGTGCGACTTGCCGCCGCCGCGAAACACGCCAGGCTTCTTCGAACCGTGACGGGCGCGACCGGTGCCCTTCTGACGATACATCTTGGCGGTCGTCATCGAGACTTCGCCGCGATCCTTCGCCTTATGCGTACCCGCCTGACGCTTCAGGAGCTGGTAGCGGATCATGCGCTGCAGGAGATCCTGCCGCGGCTCGAGGCCGAAGACCTCGTCCGATACCGACACCTGCCCGGCAGATTCACCGGCGAGCGTGGTGACTTGAAGTTCCATTATTCTGCGCCCCCTTCGGCGGTCTCGGGCGTTGCAGCAGCGCCAGCATCCTTGCGCAGCGCGGCCGGCGTCGGAACGCCCTCAGGCGCCGCCTTCTTGATCGCGTCGCGAACCAAAAGCCAGCCGCCCTTGGCACCCGGAACGGCGCCGCGCACGAGAAGGAGACCCTTCTCGGCGTCGGTGCGGACGATCTGCAGATTCTGCGTCGTCACCCGCGTGTCGCCCATATGACCGGCCATCTTCTTGTTCTTGAAGACCTTGCCCGGATCCTGGCGGTTACCCGTGGAACCATGGGAGCGGTGCGACACGGACACGCCGTGCGTCGCACGCAGACCACCAAAATTGTGCCGCTTCATGGCACCGGCGAAACCCTTACCGATCGAAGTGCCCGTGACGTCGACATACTGACCGGGCAGAAAATGCTCGGCCGTAATCTCGGCCCCGACTTCGATCATGTTTTCCGGGCTCACGCGAAATTCGGCGACCTTACGCTTGGGCTCGACTTCGGCCTTCGCGAAATGGCCGCGCATGGCCTTCACGGTATTCTTCGGCTTGGCGCGCCCGACACCGAGCTGCACGGCCGTGTAGCCGTCCTTCTCCGCTGTGCGCTGAGCGACGACCTGGCAATTGTCGAGCCTCAAAACGGTGACCGGCACCTGTTCGCCGGCTTCCGTGTAGACCCGGGTCATGCCGAGTTTTTTTGCGATGACGCCAGAACGCATCCTGGTCTTCCCTTCGTCAGGTATCCGCTAGAGCTTGATCTCGACGTCGACGCCCGCCGCGAGGTCGAGCTTCATCAAAGCATCGACCGTCTGCGGTGTGGGATCGAGGATGTCGAGCAGGCGCTTGTGCGTGCGGATTTCAAACTGCTCGCGGCTTTTCTTGTCGACATGCGGCGACCGGTTCACCGTGAACTTCTCAATCCGGGTCGGCAGCGGGATCGGCCCGCGGACCTGCGCCCCGGTCCTCTTCGCCGTCGAGACGATTTCCGCCGTCGACGTATCGAGAACGCGGTGATCGAAGGCCTTAAGCCGGATCCGGATGTTCTGTCCGTTCATTTCATTGCCTCACAGACGGGGCGTGGTGTCCGCGGGTGCGAACAAGCCACGCCCGATCGCGGTTACTCGATGATTTCGGAGACGATGCCGGCACCGACGGTGCGGCCGCCTTCACGGATGGCGAAGCGCAGCTTCTCTTCCATCGCGATCGGCACGATCAGCGTCACGTCCATCGTCACATTGTCGCCCGGCATCACCATCTCGGTGCCTTCCGGCAGCGTCACGACACCCGTCACGTCCGTCGTCCGGAAGTAGAACTGAGGACGGTAGTTGGTGAAGAACGGCGTGTGCCGACCACCCTCTTCCTTCGTCAGAATGTACGCTTCCGCCTTGAACTTCGTGTGCGGCGTCACCGAACCCGGCTTGCACAGGATCTGCCCGCGCTCCACGCCCTCGCGGTCGATGCCGCGAAGCAGCGCGCCGATGTTGTCGCCCGCCTGGCCACTGTCGAGCAGCTTGCGGAACATCTCGACGCCCGTCACCGTCGTCTTGCGGGTGTCGCGGATGCCGACGATCTCGACTTCCTCACCCACCTTGATCTGACCGCGTTCCACACGACCCGTCACGACCGTGCCACGGCCGGAGATCGAGAACACGTCTTCGATCGGCATCAGGAACGGCTGGTCGATCGGACGCTCCGGCGTCGGGATGTAATCGTCGACAGCCGCCATCAGAGCGCGGATCGAATCCTCGCCAAGCGCCTTGTCGCCGTCCTCGAGCGCCACAAGCGCCGAGCCCTTGATCACCGGAATGTCGTCGCCCGGGAATTCGTAGGACGACAGAAGCTCGCGAACCTCGAGCTCGACGAGCTCAAGAAGCTCCTCGTCGTCAACCTGGTCGACCTTGTTCATGTAAACGACAAGCGCCGGAACACCGACCTGACGGGCGAGCAGAATGTGCTCACGCGTCTGCGGCATCGGGCCGTCGGCCGCCGACACAACCAGGATCGCGCCGTCCATCTGCGCCGCGCCCGTGATCATGTTCTTCACATAGTCCGCGTGCCCAGGGCAGTCGACATGCGCGTAGTGACGCTTCTCCGTCTCGTACTCAACATGCGCCGTCGAGATCGTGATGCCACGCGCCTTCTCTTCCGGCGCCGCATCAATCTGGTCGTAAGCCCGATACTCGCCGAAGAACTTCGTGATCGCCGCCGTCAGCGTCGTCTTGCCATGGTCGACGTGACCGATCGTCCCGATGTTCGCATGCGGCTTCGTGCGCGAAAATTTCTCTTTTGCCATCAGCTCTCTCCGTCTGACTTCTCAACCTGTTTCTGAAGAAATCAGGCGTATTTCGATTGAATTTCCTGGGCGACCTGGCTCGGCACCGGCGAGTAATGGTCGAACTGCATGGTGTACTGAGCACGCCCCTGGCTCATCGAGCGCAGCGTGTTGACGTAACCAAACATGTTGGCAAGCGGCACCATGGCGTTGATGACGGTGGCATTGCCCCGCATCTCCTGGCCCTGCACCTGCCCACGCCGGGAATTGAGGTCACCGATCACAGACCCGGTGTAATCCTCCGGCGTCACCACCTCGACCTTCATGACCGGCTCGAGAAGAACCGGCTTGGCCTTCTGGGCACCTTCGCGGAACGCGGCACGAGCCGCGATTTCGAAGGCGAGCACCGAGGAGTCAACGTCATGGTACGCACCGTCGAGGAGCGTCGCCTTGAGGTCGACCATCGGGAAGCCGGCCAGCACACCATTGCCAAGGACGCTTTCCAGACCCTTCTGGACGCCCGGAATGTATTCCTTCGGCACGTTGCCGCCGACGATCTTGGATTCGAACGCGAAACCCGCACCGGGCTCCTGCGGCTCGAATACGATCTTGACGCGGGCGAACTGGCCCGAACCGCCGCTCTGCTTCTTATGCGTGTAGTCGATCTCGGCAGCCTGCGTGATCGTCTCGCGATACGCCACCTGCGGCTGACCGACATTCGCCGCGACCTTGAACTCGCGCTTCATGCGGTCGACGAGGATGTCGAGATGAAGCTCGCCCATGCCGGCGATGATCGTCTGACCGGATTCCTCGTCCGTCTTCACGCGGAAGGACGGATCCTCCTGCGCCAGGCGGTTGAGGGCGAGGCCCATCTTCTCCTGGTCGGCCTTGGAATTCGGCTCGATCGCGATCTCGATGACCGGATCCGGGAATTCCATCCGCTCCAGGATGACCGGCTTCACCGGGTCGCACAGCGTATCACCCGTCGTCGTATCCTTAAGACCGACGAGCGCGACGATGTCGCCAGCGAACGCTTCCTTGATCTCTTCACGGTTGTTGGAGTGCATGAGAAGCATACGACCGATGCGCTCGCGCTTCTCCTTCACCGTGTTCATCAGGCTCGCACCGGATTCCAGCTTACCGGAATAGATGCGAGCAAAGGTCAGAGAGCCGACGAACGGGTCGTTCATGATCTTGAACGCGAGCATCGAAAGCGGCTCGTCGTCCGAGGACACGCGCTTGACCTCTTCGCCGGTCTTCGGATCGATGCCGCGGATGGCGTGCACTTCGACCGGGCTCGGCAGATAGTCGACCACCGCGTCGAGAAGAAGCTGAACGCCCTTGTTCTTGAAGGCTGAGCCGGCAAGGATCGGGAAGAACTGCACGGCGCAGGTGCCCTTGCGGACGAGCCGGCGGATCGTGTCGTTGTCCGGCATGTTGCCTTCGAGATAGGCTTCCATGACGGTATCGTCGAGCTCGACAACGGTCTCGATGAGCTTCTCGCGCCACTCTTCGGCCCGATCGCGAAGATCCTCAGGAATCTCCACGTCGTCCCACTGCGCACCGAGCGTCTCGTCGCGCCAGAGGCGAGCGTTCATCTCGATGAGATCGACGACGCCCTTGAAGTCGCTTTCCGCGCCGACCGGCAGCTGCAGAACCAGCGGCTGAGCACCGAGACGATCCTCGATCATCTCCACGCAGCGGTAAAAGTCGGCGCCGATCTTATCCATCTTGTTGACGAAGATCATGCGCGGAACTTTGTACTTGTCCGCCTGGCGCCAAACCGTCTCGGTCTGCGGCTCGACGCCGGCATTGGCGTCGAGAAGAGCAATCGCACCGTCGAGCACACGCAGCGAACGCTCGACTTCAATCGTGAAGTCGACGTGGCCTGGCGTGTCGATGATGTTGAGGCGCCGCTTCTTGCCGTCGCGACCCGCCCAGAAGGTGGTCGTCGCAGCCGACGTGATCGTAATGCCCCGCTCCTGCTCCTGCTCCATCCAGTCCATGGTGGCGGCGCCCTCATGGACCTCGCCCATCTTATGGCTCTTGCCGGTGTAGAAGAGGATCCGCTCCGTCGTCGTGGTCTTTCCGGCATCGATGTGCGCCATGATGCCGAAATTGCGGTAGTCCTCGATCTTATAGTCGCGTGGCATGTGGGGCCCCGTTTCTTTCGGTTACCAGCGGTAATGCGAGAAGGCGCGGTTCGCTTCCGCCATGCGGTGCGTATCTTCGCGCTTCTTCACCGCATTTCCGCGGTTGTTGGCAGCGTCCATGAGCTCGCCGGAAAGGCGCTCCTTCATGGTCCGCTCGTTACGGCCGCGGGCGGCCGTGATCAGCCAGCGAATGGCCAGCGCCTGACGGCGATCCACCCGGACTTCGACCGGCACCTGGTACGTCGCACCGCCGACACGGCGGGAGCGCACTTCCACATGCGGCATGACGTTGTCGAGCGCCTGATGGAAGACCGCGACAGGATCCTGGCGCATCCGGCCTTCCACACTCTCGAGCGCCCCGTAGACGATCGATTCAGCGGCCGACTTCTTACCGTGATACATCACGGAGTTCATGAACTTGGAGATCACGCGATCCCCATACTTCGGATCGGGATTGATTTCCCGCTTGTCTGCACGACGGCGTCGCGACATCGCCCCTCTCCTTACTTCGGCCGCTTGGCGCCGTACTTCGAACGACGCTGGCGACGGTCTTTGACGCCCTGCGTATCGAGGACGCCGCGCAGAATGTGATAGCGAACACCCGGAAGGTCCTTCACGCGCCCGCCGCGGATCATCACCACGGAGTGCTCCTGAAGATTATGGCCCTCGCCCGGGATATAGCCGACGACTTCGTAGCCGTTGGTGAGGCGCACCTTGGCAACCTTACGCAGCGCGGAGTTCGGCTTCTTCGGCGTCGTCGTGTAGACGCGCGTGCACACACCGCGCTTCTGCGGATTGGCCTCGAGCGCCGGCACCTTGTTACGCCGCGGCTTGTCGTGACGCGGCTTGCGGATGAGCTGGTTGATCGTCGGCATTAATATGTCCGGCTTCCGTTCTATCGAATCCCTCACGAACACGACGCGAATCGCGCCGCATCACCCTTCAAAGGTTGCAGCGCTCGAAACAGAGGATTGCGGGTCACCGCAATCATGATCCAAAACTCGTATCGCATTCAAACCCGGGCAGCGTTTAAGCCTTGTAGTCTCGCGCAATGGACGCACGAAACAGGGCTTGGCTTACCGCCTGCCCCTTGGGTGGTGCTCATCTAGCCAGTGGTAGGGTTCGCGTCAACCCCGAGGCCCGGGTTTTCTTAACGTTTGCGGCGACAGCGCCCGGAAACGGCGATTCAAAGCCCGCCTCCGGGTCCACCCAGGCGCCCGATCGTCCGTGACCGGGCGAAATGTCCGCCGATTGCCTTCAAAGGACGGCCGCACGTGATTCTAAACGCAAGAGAATCGCTGCCACAAGAGCTTCGGCTCGCGAAATTCACTGAAAACGAATCTCCCGATTCGTCGGCTGTTGAGCGCGACGATTCGCCGATTCGCCGAGGGCGCCGGAGACCGTCGTCGGCTGCCCAAACGAAAAAAGGCCGGCGCTAAGGCCGGCCCTTTTGTTGAACTGAAAATCTGCCTCAGTTGAGGTACGGGATCGCTGCGATCGTCGCGTACCCGAACGTCAACCCGAAAAACAGCAGGGTGCGTTTGACAAGGTGTCCGGCCATCTATCCTGTTCCGTTGAGTTCTGGTTCCCCTCGGCCCCGTTAACGGCGGGCGGCCGAAAAGGTTCATTCGCCAGAGACTGATCTTGTGAGCCTTGCGGCGGTTTTTCGCCGGCCGCGCTGCTCTAAAGGAATAGCCGGCCTGCACAAGCGATTTTCACGCGAGAAAATGTCGAGGAAGTAAATGGTCCACAGTTCGCTGGGGCCTGTGTTCCGCCGGCCACAGAGGTCGCGTCTGCGGCGCCCCGACGCAGACGTATAACGCGAAAGCCCCGGCGCTCGGCCGGGGCTTTCAAACTCAACAGAGACCCTTCGAAGGGCTATTCGGCCGCGTCGACCGGGGCTCCCTCGCCACCGCTCAGATCGACGAGAGCGGCCTTGGCGGAGATCTCCGCCCGCTTGCGCTCGTCCTCGGCGATGAGCTCGTCCCGCCGCTGAGCGATCGCGCGCAGCCGCGCAATCGCGCCGCCGGTACCGGCCGGGATAAGGCGGCCGACGATGACGTTCTCCTTGAGGCCTTCGAGCGTATCGATCTTACCGTTGACGGCAGCATCGGTGAGCACCCGAGTGGTCTCCTGGAAGGAGGCCGCGGAGATGAACGAGCGGGTCTGCAGGCTCGCTTTGGTAATGCCCAGCAGCACCGGCACGCCTTCGGCGGTCCGCTTGCCCTCTTCGTGGAGACGCGCATTGATCGCATCGAGCTCGATACGGTCGACCTGCTCACCCGAGATGAGGTCGCTGTCGCCCTGCTCGGTAATTTCGACCTTCTGCAGCATCTGGCGAACGATCACCTCGATGTGCTTGTCGTTGATCAACACGCCCTGCAGTCGGTAGACCTCCTGGATCTCGTTGACGAGGTAAGCCGCAAGCTCTTCCACGCCCTTGATCGCCAGGATGTCGTGCGGGGCCGGCAGACCATCGAGAATGAAGTCGCCCTTCTCGATCACGTCGCCTTCCTGCAGATGGAACGGCCGTCCCTTCGGGATCAGATATTCCACCGGCTCGCCTTCACCATCGACAGGCTCGATCACGATACGCCGCTTGTTCTTATAATCGCGGCCAAAGCGGACCATACCTGCCTGCTCGGCAATGATGGCGTGATCCTTCGGACGTCGCGCTTCGAAGAGCTCCGCCACCCGCGGCAGACCGCCGGTGATGTCGCGCGTCTTGGCACTTTCAAGCGGAATACGTGCCAGCACATCGCCCGGTGCCACCTCGTCTCCCGGCTCCACCGAGAGAATGGCGTCGACCGAGAGCTGGTAGCGGGCGTCGCCGCCACGCTCGAGCTTCGCCGGCTCGCCGTTCGCGTCGAAGACGACGAGAGCAGGCTTCAGGTTCGCCCCACGCGGGCTCGCCCGCCAGTCGATGACGACGCGCTTGGTGATGCCGGTCGATTCGTCGGCCGTCTCCGTCACGGAGGCGCCTTCGACCATATCCTCAAACGACACCTTGCCGCCGACTTCCGTCACGATCGGCCGGGTATACGGATCCCATTCGGCAATCCGCTGCCCCCGCTTGATCGTGTCGCCCTCGTCCACGAACAGCTTGGCGCCATACGGGACGCGGTGGCTCGACCGCTCCTTGCCCTTCTCGTCGAGAATGGCGACCTGCATGTTGCGGCCCATGGCGATGAGCCGGCCTTCGGAATTGCGCACCACAGAACGGTTGCGAATTTCGACCGTGCCCTCGAACGTCGATTCCAGGAACGACTGGTCGACCACCTGCGCGGTACCGCCGATGTGGAAGGTCCGCATGGTGAGCTGCGTTCCCGGCTCGCCGATCGACTGCGCCGCGATGACGCCGACGGCCTCGCCCATATTGACCGGCGTACCGCGAGCCAGATCGCGACCGTAGCATTTGCCGCAGACGCCGTATTTGGTCTCGCAGGTAAGAACCGAACGAATGAGCACGGATTGCACGCCGGCCGCCTCGATCGCTTCCACATGCCGCTCTTCGATGAGCTCGCCCTTCGGGACAATGATCTCGCCCGTCGCAGCATCCGTCACGTCTTCGGCTGCCGTGCGTCCAAGGACGCGCTGGCCGATCGTCGCAACAACCTGACCCGCATCGACAATCGCCTGCATGGTGAGGCCGTTCTCCGAGCCGCAATCCGTCTCGGTGATGATGCAGTCCTGGGCCACGTCGACGAGACGGCGCGTGAGATAACCCGAGTTCGCCGTCTTCAAAGCGGTGTCGGCCAGACCCTTTCGGGCACCGTGCGTGGAGTTGAAGTACTCCAGAACCGACAGGCCTTCCTTGAAGTTGGAGATGATCGGGCTCTCGATGATCTCGCCGGACGGCTTGGCCATCAGGCCACGCATGCCCGCCAGCTGCTTCATCTGAGCAGGAGAGCCACGCGCACCGGAATGCGACATCATGTAGATGGAGTTGACCTGCTTCTGGCGCCCGGTCTCTTCATCGAATTCGACCGCCTGGATCTTCTTCATCATCTCGTCGGCGACCTTGTCGGTGCACTTCGCCCACGCGTCGACGACCTTGTTGTACTTCTCGCCCTGAGTGATCAGGCCGTCGTTGTACTGCTGCTCATATTCGGCCGCGAGCTGACGCGTCTCTTCGACGAGCGCCGTCTTCGCCTCCGGAATGACCATGTCGTCCTTGCCGAACGAAATGCCGGCGCGGGCCGCCTGACGGAAGCCGAGCTGCATGATCCGGTCGCAGAAGATCACGGTCTCTTTCTGGCCCGTATGCCGGTAGACCGTATCGATCGTCCGGCTGATCTCCTTCTTCGTCATCAGCTTGTTGCAGATGTCGAACGGGATGGCCGGATGCTTCGGAAGAAGCTCGCCGATCAGCATGCGCCCAGGCGTTGTCTCGTAGATCTTCGAGTTCGGCTCGCCATCCGGGCCGATCCCCTTGTAGCGACCCTTGATCTTCGTGTGCAGCGTCACTGCACCGACCTCGAGCGCATGATGCAGCTCGTTGATCGAGCCGAACAGCATCCCCTCGCCCGGCTCGTTGTCCTGCATCACCGAGAGATAATAGAGACCGAGAACGATATCCTGCGACGGCACGATGATCGGCTGACCATTCGCCGGGTGCAGAATGTTGTTGGTCGACATCATCAGGACGCGGGCTTCGAGCTGTGCTTCCAGCGACAGCGGCACGTGGACCGCCATCTGGTCGCCGTCGAAGTCGGCATTGAAGGCTGCGCAGACGAGCGGATGCAGCTGGATCGCCTTGCCTTCCACCAGCACCGGCTCGAAAGCCTGGATGCCAAGGCGGTGCAAGGTCGGCGCCCGGTTCAGCATCACCGGATGCTCGCGGATGACCTCGTCGAGGATATCCCAGACTTCCGGCTTCTCCTTTTCCACCAGCTTCTTCGCCTGCTTCACCGTGGCCGAATAGCCCTTGGCGTCGAGGCGCGAATAGATGAACGGCTTGAACAGCTCGAGCGCCATCTTCTTCGGCAAGCCGCACTGGTGCAGCTTCATCTCCGGGCCGACCACGATGACCGAACGGCCGGAATAGTCGACGCGCTTGCCGAGAAGGTTCTGCCGGAAGCGGCCCTGCTTGCCCTTCAGCATGTCGGAGAGCGACTTCAGCGGGCGCTTGTTGGTGCCCGTGATGACGCGGCCCCGACGGCCGTTGTCGAACAGCGCGTCGACGGATTCCTGCAGCATCCGCTTTTCGTTGCGGATGATGATGTCCGGCGCACGAAGCTCGATGAGTCGCTTCAGGCGATTGTTGCGGTTGATGACGCGGCGATAGAGATCATTGAGATCCGACGTCGCGAAACGGCCGCCATCGAGCGGCACGAGCGGACGCAGATCCGGCGGGATGACCGGAACGACCGTCATCACCATCCATTCCGGACGGTTGCCGGACGCCATGAAGGCCTCGATGACCTTGAGGCGCTTGGCGAGTTTCTTCGGCTTCAGCTCCGTCGTCGCTTCGGCGATCTCCTGGCGCAGGCGCACGGCCTCCGTCTCGAGATCGATCGCCATCAACAGCTCGCGCACGGCCTCCGCGCCGATCATGGCGGTGAAGCTGTCGGCACCGTACTGATCCTGCGCCTCGAGATACTCGTCTTCGGAGAGCAGCTGCTTCTCCTGGAGCGGTGTGATGCCCGGCTCAACGACGATGTAGTTCTCGAAATAAAGGACGCGCTCGATGTCCTTCAGCGTCATGTCGAGCATGAGGCCGATGCGGGACGGCAGCGACTTCAAGAACCAGATATGAGCAACCGGAGCGGCGAGCTCGATATGGCCCATACGCTCGCGCCGAACGCGCGCGAGCGTCACTTCCACACCGCACTTTTCGCAGATGATGCCCTTATACTTCATCCGCTTGTACTTGCCGCACAGGCACTCATAGTCCTTGATCGGGCCAAAGATGCGCGCGCAGAACAGACCGTCGCGTTCAGGCTTGAACGTCCGGTAGTTGATGGTTTCCGGCTTTTTGATCTCGCCGTAAGACCAAGACAGAATCTTCTCAGGGCTCGCGAGCGAAATTCGAATCTGATCGAACGTCTGCTGCTGCGCCTGCGGGCTGAAGATGTTCATGACCTCTTGGTTCATAGGGTCATTCTCCTTGCCAATGTTCCTCGCGCCGCACCAAGCGACGCCGCGCCGCCGGGGGAAGCGGCTGGGTTAGTCTGGTCGAGGCAATGGGATGCCGCACTATTCTGCGGCATCCTTGTCGTAACTCTGTGGCAGAGAACGCATCTTCTCGGAATCTTCCAGATCGACGCTGAGGCCGAGCGAACGCATCTCTTTGACGAGAACGTTGAAGCTCTCCGGGATACCCGCTTCGAAGGTATCGTCGCCTCTGACGATCGCTTCGTAGACCTTGGTACGGCCCGCGACGTCGTCCGATTTCACCGTCAGCATCTCTTGCAAGGTATAGGCCGCGCCGTAAGCTTCCAGGGCCCAGACCTCCATTTCGCCGAAACGCTGTCCGCCGAACTGCGCCTTACCGCCCAGCGGCTGCTGGGTGACGAGCGAGTACGGGCCGATCGAGCGTGCATGGATCTTGTCGTCGACGAGATGGTGCAGCTTCAGCATGTAGATGTAGCCGACCGTGACGTTACGATCGAACGGTTCGCCGGTTTTGCCGTCGAAGAGCTGCGCCTGGCCCGAGCGGTTGAGACCCGCCTTTTCCAGAAGCTCGTCGATATCAGCCTCTTTGGCACCGTCGAAGACCGGGGTCGCAATCGGCACACCGGTGGTGAGCTGATGACCGAGACGCACGACCGATTCATCGTCGAACGACGAGATCTTCTCGTTCTTGTCGTTGTCGTCGTAGATGCCCGACAGATGTGAGCGCAAAGGCTGCACGTCGCCGCTCTTGCGGTAGGCTTCCACGAGTTCGCCGATCTGCTTGCCGAGATTGGCGCAAGCCCAGCCGAGATGCGTTTCGAGAATCTGTCCGACATTCATGCGGCTCGGCACACCGAGCGGATTGAGCACGATATCGGCATGCGTCCCGTCTGCCAGGAACGGCATGTCCTCGACCGGCACGATCTTCGACACGACACCCTTGTTGCCATGCCGGCCGGCCATCTTGTCGCCAGGCTGGATCTTGCGCTTCACAGCGACGAAGACCTTGACCATCTTCATGACGCCAGGAGGCAGCTCGTCACCGCGCTGCAGCTTCTCGACCTTGTCGATGAAGCGGTTTTCCAGACGCTTGCGGCTCTCGTCGTACTGCTGCTTCAGGCCCTCGATGTCCGACATCTTCTTGTCGTCGCCGACGGCGAACAGCCACCACTGCGAGCGGGGATATTCTGCCATCACCTCGTCGGTGATTTCAGTGCCCTTCTTGAAGCCCTTCGGTCCGGCGGCACCCGCCTCGCCGCGCAGCATGTCGGCCAGACGGCCGTAGATGTTGCGGTCGAGGATCGACTGCTCGTCGTCGCGGTCCTTGGCGAGACGCTCGATCTCTTCGCGCTCGATCGCCATCGCGCGCTCGTCCTTCTCCACGCCGTGGCGGTTGAAGACGCGCACTTCCACGATGGTGCCGTAGGTTCCTGGCGGCATGCGGAGCGAGGTGTCCCGCACATCCGAGGCCTTCTCGCCGAAGATCGCGCGCAGAAGCTTCTCTTCCGGCGTGATCGGGCTTTCGCCCTTCGGCGTGATCTTACCGACCAGAATGTCGCCCGGCTGCACTTCCGCACCGATATAGACGATGCCCGCCTCGTCGAGATTGCGAAGCGCCTCTTCCGAGACGTTCGGAATATCGCGCGTGATCTCTTCCGGACCGAGCTTCGTGTCGCGCGCCATCACCTCGAATTCCTCGATATGGATCGAGGTGAAGACGTCGTCGCGAACGATCCGCTCCGACAGGAGGATGGAATCCTCGAAGTTGTAGCCGTTCCACGGCATGAACGCGACGAGCACGTTCCGGCCGAGCGCCAGATCACCGATATCCGTCGACGGACCGTCAGCGATCACCTCGCCCTTGCGCACCTGCTCGCCGACCCGCACCAGCGGACGCTGCGTGATGCAGGTGTTCTGGTTGGACCGCTGGAACTTCTGCAGCCGGTAGATGTCGACACCGGACTTTGAGGTGTCGATCTCTTCCGTGGCCCGAATGACGATACGCGTCGCGTCGACCTGGTCGACGACGCCGGTCCGCCGCGCCGTGATCGCTGCACCGGAATCGCGCGCCACGATCGGCTCCATGCCGGTGCCGACGAGCGGCGCCTCGGCACGCACCAGAGGCACGGCCTGCCGCTGCATGTTCGATCCCATGAGCGCGCGGTTGGCGTCGTCGTTTTCCAGGAACGGAATGAGCGCGGCCGCCACCGAAACGAGCTGCTTCGGCGACACGTCCATGAGGTCGACCTTGTCGCGCGACACCATCGAGACGTCGCCGCTGTGACGGCAGGTGACGAGCTCGTTGGCGAACCGTCCCTCGTCGTCGAGCTGAGCGTTCGCCTGGGCGACCGTGTACTTCGCCTCTTCCATGGCGGAGAGATAGACGACTTCGTCCGTCACCTTGCCTTCGACGATCCGCCGATACGGGCTTTCGATGAAGCCGTATTTGTTGACGCGCGCAAAAGTGGCGAGCGAGTTGATGAGGCCGATATTCGGACCTTCCGGCGTCTCGATCGGGCAGATGCGGCCGTAATGGGTCGGATGCACGTCGCGCACTTCGAAGCCGGCCCGCTCACGCGTCAGACCACCAGGTCCGAGCGCCGACAGGCGCCGCTTGTGGGTGATTTCCGACAGCGGATTGGTCTGGTCCATGAACTGCGACAGCTGCGACGAACCGAAGAACTCGCGCACCGCGGCGGCCGCCGGCTTGGCGTTGATCAGATCCTGCGGCATCACCGTGTCGATCTCGACCGACGACATGCGCTCCTTGATCGCGCGCTCCATGCGCAGAAGGCCGACGCGGTACTGATTTTCCATCAGCTCGCCGACCGACCGCACGCGGCGATTGCCGAGATTGTCGATGTCGTCGATCTCGCCGCGACCGTCACGCAGGTCGAGGAGCATGCGGATGACCGCAAGGATGTCCTCCTTGCGCAGGACCCGCATCGTGTCCTCGGTCTGAAGGTCGAGGCGCATGTTCATCTTCACGCGGCCCACCGCAGAGAGGTCGTAGCGCTCCGGATCGAAGAACAGCGACTGGAACATCGCCTCTGCCGTCTCGATCGTCGGCGGCTCGCCCGGGCGCATCACACGATAGATATCGAACAGCGCGTCCTCGCGGCTCTCGTTCTTATCGGCCGCCAGCGTGTTGCGCATATAAGCGCCGACATTGACGTGATCGATCTCGAGGAGCGCGATCTCGTTGCGATTGAGCTCGCGAAGCTGATCGAGCATCTTCTCGGAGACCTCGTCGCCGGCCTCCGCATAGATCTCGCCCGTCTCGAAGTTGACGATGTCCTCGCCGAGGAAACGGCCGAGAACCTGCTCGTCGGAGACGACCAGCGACTTGACGCCCTTTTCCACCAGCTGACGCGCCAGACGGGCGGTGATCTTCTTGCCGGCCTCGACGACGACCTCGCCGCTCGCCGCGTCGACATAGTCTTCGCTCGCCTTCGTCCCACGCAGCTTTTCCGGGTCGAAGGGAACGATCCAGCCGTTGTCACCGCGCGTCGCCGTCACGATGTCGTAGAAGGTCGAGAGGATTTCCTCGCCGTCCATCCCGAGCGCCATCAAAAGCGACGTGACCGGAATCTTGCGGCGGCGGTCGATGCGCGCATGCACGACGTCCTTGGCGTCGAACTCGATGTCGAGCCAGGAGCCGCGATACGGAATGATGCGGGCGGCAAACAAAAGCTTGCCCGAGGAGTGCGTCTTGCCCTTGTCGTGGTCGAAGAAGACACCCGGCGAGCGATGCATCTGGGAGACGATGACGCGCTCGGTGCCGTTGATGATGAACGTGCCGTTGTCCGTCATCAACGGCATGTCGCCCATATAGACGTCCTGCTCTTTGATGTCCTTGACGGACTTCGCACCCGTATCCTCGTCCACATCGAAGACGATCAGCCGCAGCGTCACCTTGAGCGGCGCGGCGTAGGTTATGTCACGCTGCCGGCATTCGTCAGTGTCGTATTTCGGCGGCTCGAATTCGTAGCGCACAAACTCCAGCATCGCCTGGCCGGAGAAGTCCGTGATCGGGAAAACGGACTTGAAGACGGCCTGAATGCCTTCGTCGCCGCGGCCGCCCTCTGGCTCTTCCACCATGAGAAACTGATCGTAGGAGGATTTCTGCACCTCGATCAGGTTCGGCATCTCGGCCGCTTCGGTGATGTGACCGAAGAACTTGCGGATGCGGCGGCGGCCGGAAAAGCTTGCGGTCTGAACGGCAGTGTTCGCCATGGATGGTCCTCGTCCTCGCTCGGAGCGGATGTTGACGGCTGTCTGGAGGGTCGCCATGACGGGCGACCATCGAGAAAGCCTGCGGGCGGCCCCGCGTTTATGCGGGACCGCCCAATCTCAAACGCACAAAACTCTGTGCGCCAACAGAAGCTTACTTGAGCTCGACGGTAGCGCCGGCTTCTTCGAGCTTCTTCTTGATCTCTTCGGCCTCGGCCTTGGAGGCCGCTTCCTTGACCGGCTTCGGAGCGCCTTCGACGAGATCCTTCGCCTCTTTCAGTCCGAGGCCGGTGATGGCGCGGACTTCTTTGATGACGTTGATCTTCTTGTCGCCGGCAGAGGCGAGGATGACGTCGAACTCATCCTTTTCCTCTTCCGCGGCAGCCTCGCCGCCGGCAGCGCCACCGGCAGCCGCAACGGCAACCGGAGCAGCGGCGGAAACGCCCCACTTCTCTTCCAGCATCTTGGAGAGCTCAGCGGCCTCCAGCACGGTCAGGTTGGACAGATCGTCCACAATCTTAGCAAGATCAGCCATTTACTCAGTTCCTTGTCGGTTCGAACCGGATTGGTCTCTTCAAGGTCGGCCTCAAGCCGCCTCGTCCTTTTTCGCGTACGCTCCGAAAACCCGGGCAAGCTGTCCGGCCGGCGCCTGAGTGACACCCGCAAGGCGGGTGGCAGGCGTGTTGATCATGCCGACCAGCTTGGCACGCAGCTCATCCAGCGACGGAAGCTTGGCAAGTGCCTCCACTCCGTCCTTGTCCAGGTTGGTTGCACCCATGGCGCCGCCGAGAATGACGAACTTCTCCTTCGCCTTGGCGAAGTCTGCGGCGACTTTGGGGGCAGCGACGGGATCATCTGAATAGGCGATGACCGTCGGACCCTGGAACAGATCGCTGATATGCTCGGCGTCCGTGCCCTTCAGAGCGAGCTTGACGAGGCGGTTCTTGACCACCTTGAGGCTCCCGCCCGCAGCGCGCATGCGACCGCGAAGGTCGGTCATGTCGGCGACGGTCAGGCCGGAATAGCGGGCAACGACCACAACGCCCGTGTCCGAAAACACGCCGTTGAGGCTGTCGACCATTTCGCTTTTCTGCGCTCTATCCACTGCCTCTTCCTCATCTGCCTCCCCACCTTTTGACAGGGAGACGGCTTCGCTTCTGCCGCCCTGCCCTTGCGGGCCACTCCTTGCGGAGAGGGCGGCGGTGAACGCCTGTCCCCCTGCCTTCGCGACGGAAGGCGCGGGCCCCGGAAACCCGGGGGCTGAGGTTCGAACCGACTGCCTTTCGGCGAATTCGGCCCATCACCGTCTCATGCAGGCCCTTCGTGACACTCGGGCTTAAGAGGACAAAATTCCTCACCTGCAGTCTCGGACAGGTCGGCCGCCGGCTTGCCGGCGGCCTTTCCGGCCGGATCGCTCCGGCTGGAATTTCTACTCAGCTCGCAGACAGCGAGCTGACGTCGATTTTGACACCAGGTCCCTGCGTCGAAGCGATCGTCACGCGCTGAAGGTACGATCCCTTGGCGCCGCTCGGCTTGGCGCGGTTGACCGCCTCGGTGAACGCGCGGAGGTTTTCGACGAGCGCCTCCTCGCTGAACGAGGCCTTCCCGATACCGGCGTGAACAATACCCGCCTTCTCGACGCGGAACTCCACCGAACCGCCCTTGGCGTCCTTGACGGCCTTGGCAACGTCCATCGTGACGCTTCCGACCTTTGGGTTCGGCATCATGCCGCGCGGCCCGAGAATCTTGCCGAGACGACCGACGAGCGGCATCATGTCCGGCGTGGCGATGACCCGATCGAAGTTGATTTGGCCATTCTGAACCTGTTCTACAAGGTCTTCCGCCCCGACGACGTCGGCACCGGCCTTCTGCGCATCGTCGGCTTTCTCGCCACGCGCGAAGACGGCGACGCGGACCGTACGGCCCGTACCGTTCGGCAGCGAGACGACGCCACGCACCATCTGGTCGGCGTGACGCGGATCGACACCGAGATTGAACGCCACCTCGACGGTTTCGTCGAACTTCGCCTTGGCGCGCTCTTTGACCATGCGGACCGCCTCATCGGCGGCGTAGAGCTTTTCGCGATCGATGCCTTCCGAGATCGACTGCATACGCTTTGCTACTTTCGCCATGACGTCAGCCCACCACTTCCAGACCCATCGAGCGCGCGGAGCCCTCGACCATACGCATCGCCGCCTCGACGTCGGCCGCGTTGAGATCCTTCATTTTCTGCTCGGCGATCTCGCGCACCTGATCGCGCGACACCTTGCCAGCACCATCCTTGCCCGGCGCCTTCGAGCCCTTCTGGACCTTGGCGGCCTTCTTCAGGAAGTACGACACCGGCGGCGTCTTCATCGCGAAGGTGAAGGATTTGTCGGCGAAGATGGTGATCACCACCGGCACCGGAGAACCCTTCTCCATTTCCTGAGAAGCGGCGTTGAAATCCTTGCAGAACTGCATAATGTTCAGACCGCGCTGACCGAGCGCCGGTCCGATTGGCGGAGACGGATTAGCCGCACCCGCCGGTACCTGCAATTTCAGGTACCCTGTAATCTTCTTTGCCATCTTTCACTCCGTTATGTGCCGCCCGGAGACAGACCCCGGCGGCGCGGCGCGACGCGTGGTTCGGCCTTGATGGGACGCTGTGGCCACCGTCCCGACCTCCCACACTTCAACTGGAAGACCGAAGCCTTCCGTTCGACCACCGGATCGCACGGACCGGCGGCCATTCGGGTCAGAGCTTTTCGACCTGCCCGTATTCCAGCTCGACGGGGGTCGAGCGACCGAAGATCGACACCGCCACCTTGACGCGCGCCCTCTCCTCGTCGACCTCCTCGACATTGCCTTCGAAGGACGCGAAAGGTCCGTCGGCAACACGAATTCGCTCTCCAATCTCGAAATTGACGGAAGGCTTCGGACGATCGACGCCCTCCTGCACCTGCGCCATGATGCGCTCGGCTTCCGAGTCGGGAATCGGCACGGGCTTGTTGTCGGCACCAAGAAAGCCGGTCACTTTCGGCGTGTTCTTGATGAGATGGAACGCCTCGTCGGTCATATCCATCTTGACGAGCACATAGCCCGGAAAAAACTTGCGCTCTGCGTCGACCTTACGGCCGCGGCGCACCTCGACGACCTTCTCCTTCGGAACCAGGATCTCATCGATCAGATGATCGAGCCCCGCCGCCTCCGCTTTTTCGCGAATGGACTCGGCGACCTTGTTCTCAAAATTCGAGTAGGCGTGGACGATATACCAGCGTTTCGCCATCAATCTCTGCCTTGCGGGCTCAGCCGGCGGCGCCGAGCAGCAACCCGACGCCCCAGCTCATAATCTGGTCCGCGACGAAAAAGAAAATCGCCGCCAGAAATACCATGACGAAGACCATCACGGTTGTGATCAGCGTCTCGCGCCGAGTGGGCCAGGTGACCTTGCCGACTTCGGTCCGCGTCTGCTGTAGGAATTGAAAAGGATTGGTTTTCGCCATGCCGCCGAACTCAAAGGCGCGCGATCACCCTGACCGCGCGCCTCCGAACCTTCTAGTTAGTCAGTTTCATCCGTCGACGCAACCCCCTCATTAAGGCTCCCTTAAGAGTGGATCGCGATCCCGTCTGTAATCTGGCAGGGGCGGAGGGATTCGAACCCCCGACCACCGGTTTTGGAGACCGGTGCTCTACCAGCTGAGCTACACCCCTTCATCCGGCATCATCGCGAAATGCGATTTGCCGGAACGAAATTCGCTTGAGCGACCATGGCGGCCGACTCGCCTGCGCTGGAACTACACAGATGCAGCTGCCGGCGCAAGCGCAACCGAGCAACCTTCGAGCGTGAAAGGCCAATCCGCAGCAATCCGTCACGGCCGGCCCCTCTCCACGCCCGATCGCGGTTACTCGATGATTTCGGAGACGATGCCGGCGCCGACGGTGCGGCCGCCTTCACGGATGGCGAAGCGCAGCTTCTCTTCCATCGCGATCGGCACGATCAGCGTCACGTCCATCGTCACATTGTCGCCCGGCATCACCATCTCGGTGCCTTCCGGCAGCGTCACGACACCCGTCACGTCCGTCGTCCGGAAGTAGAACTGAGGACGGTAGTTGGTGAAGAACGGCGTGTGCCGACCACCCTCTTCCTTCGTCAGAATGTACGCTTCCGCCTTGAACTTCGTGTGCGGCGTCACCGAACCCGGCTTGCACAGGATCTGCCCGCGCTCCACGCCCTCGCGGTCGATGCCGCGAAGCAGCGCGCCGATGTTGTCGCCCGCCTGGCCACTGTCGAGCAGCTTGCGGAACATCTCGACGCCCGTCACCGTCGTCTTGCGGGTGTCGCGGATGCCGACGATCTCGACTTCCTCACCCACCTTGATCTGACCGCGTTCCACACGACCCGTCACGACCGTGCCACGGCCGGAGATCGAGAACACGTCTTCGATCGGCATCAGGAACGGCTGGTCGATCGGACGCTCCGGCGTCGGGATGTAATCGTCGACAGCCGCCATCAGAGCGCGGATCGAATCCTCGCCAAGCGCCTTGTCGCCGTCCTCGAGCGCCACAAGCGCCGAGCCCTTGATCACCGGAATGTCGTCGCCCGGGAATTCGTAGGACGACAGAAGCTCGCGAACCTCGAGCTCGACGAGCTCAAGAAGCTCCTCGTCGTCAACCTGGTCGACCTTGTTCATGTAAACGACAAGCGCCGGAACACCGACCTGACGGGCGAGCAGAATGTGCTCACGCGTCTGCGGCATCGGGCCGTCGGCCGCCGACACAACCAGGATCGCGCCGTCCATCTGCGCCGCGCCCGTGATCATGTTCTTCACATAGTCCGCGTGCCCAGGGCAGTCGACATGCGCGTAGTGACGCTTCTCCGTCTCGTACTCAACATGCGCCGTCGAGATCGTGATGCCACGCGCCTTCTCTTCCGGCGCCGCATCAATCTGGTCGTAAGCCCGATACTCGCCGAAGAACTTCGTGATCGCCGCCGTCAGCGTCGTCTTGCCATGGTCGACGTGACCGATCGTCCCGATGTTCGCATGCGGCTTCGTGCGCGAAAATTTCTCTTTTGCCATTTCCCTCTACCAAGGCTGAGTTCGACGGGGATTTTCGGCGCGCCTAGTACGATGGTCCGCGCGATGGTGCAAGAGGCCGTGCGTCACATGCACGCGACAAAGACGATCCTGGCGAGACGCCGCAAAGGTCTGGCGGCACGCTGTCGGCGGGGTCATGCAGCAGAGCCCCAAAGTGACGCGCGCATCAAGACGCCGCGCAATCGCTGCGCGGCGCAAAGCGGGTCTAGGTACGGCTCTTGTCGAAATCTGGAGCGGGTAGCGGGAATCGAACCCGCATATTCAGCTTGGAAGGCTGCTGCTCTACCATTGAGCTATACCCGCACAGCGCTTCGCGGGCCGCTGGTGGAGGGGGTTGGATTCGAACCAACGTAGGCATAGCCAACGGGTTTACAGCCCGTCCCCTTTAGCCACTCGGGCACCCCTCCGGTGCGGCCGTCGAAACGACTGGCGAAAGCGAGGTCTCGGTTGGTCAACCGAAACCGTCGGTGGCGGCGTATATGCAGGTGGCGCCCCGGCCTGTCAACGCCCGCAACACGAAAGCCCACCGTTGCCATTCCCTGAAGTTCGGTGCGAAGGGAGAAGCCGGTAAATTGAGCAAGCAAGCGATGTCCAACGATACGAATATGAGAAGGCGCCGTCGCCCCGGCGAGAAGAGCGGACGGCCCACTCGACGAAGCCCGCGCACGCCCCCGGCCGATTCGCCTTCGGTCATCTACGGCTTTCACGCCGTCAGCGAAGCCTTGAAGAATCCGAAGAGAAAGATCCATCGGCTCGTCGCAACGGCCAATGCGCTCAACCGGCTCAAAGGCCTCGTGCCGGACATGGAATGGCCGGAACCGTCGACGACCCGCGAGATGGACAAACTGCTCGGCGCCGACACGGTGCATCAAGGCGTCGCGCTTTTCTGCGACCCCTTGCCCGAGCCTGAACTTTCCGACTGCATCGGAGCCGACATGATCGTCGCGCTCGATCAGGTGACGGACCCGCACAATGTGGGCGCGGTCCTTCGCTCCGCCGCCGCCTTCGGCGCGAGTTTTCTGATCATGACGGCGCGCCATTCGCCGTCAGAGACCGGCGTTCTTGCGAAGACCGCCTCCGGTGCGCTGGAACATGTCGAAATCGTGCGGGTGAGAAATCTCTCCAATGCGTTGGAGGAACTGCGAGACGCAGGCTTCCACCTTCTGGGCCTCGACGGCGAGGCCACGGACGCGCTCGGCGACACCCCCGTGCCCAAACCCGCCGTTCTCGTACTCGGCGCCGAAGGCAAAGGCCTGCGTGAAAAAACCGCTGCGACTTGCGATCGGCTCGTGCGGCTTCCCACACGTCCGCCGATCGCAAGTCTCAACGTCTCCAATGCGGCAGCCATCGCGCTTTACGAAGCGAGCCGCTCCGAAAGCCGCTAAGTTGCCTCAGCGGCAGAGGCGGCGCGGGCCGTTATAGGGCTGAAACGTGCCGCTGCGCGGATCGAAGCTGCGGTACTTCGAGGCGCAATAGGCGTACCATTCGCGCGACCAAGGGGCGGGCCGTGCTCCGGCATAGGCCGGAGGGGCCGCATAATAGCGCGGCTGGGCCATGGCACTGCCGAGAGCGAGCCCAAGACCCAAGCCGGCGACACCCGCTCCAATGCTGTTCCTGTTGCGATGCCGGTAATAGTGGCGCCCGTAGCGGTAGTGCCGATCACGGTAGTGCCGCCCGCGGTAATGATGACCGCGATATCGGTGGCCGTTATAGTAGCGACGGGGCGCACGAGGCCCGATGCGGTGGCCGCCCCGCCAGTGACGATCCTGCACTTTGATGAGAGGGGCTTCGACACCACTCGCCGGTGAAGCCTGGGGCGCGCGAGGCATCGCTGCCATCGTCGGCGAGAGAGATGCAATCACCATCGAAAGCCCTGCCGCGATCGCGATTGCTGCCCGAGTAGACCTGGATTGCATGACGAAAATCTCCTGAGGACCGCACCACAAGATTCTCGTGCGGCCAACCATTCTTAGAATGCTAACAAATTAAGCAGCTGCATGTTCCCCATTGAAAAGGTCCGATCACGTTTCTTTTACCGCCGGGCGTCGGAACGCGGTCGATTCATGGTTTCCTCCCCTCACCGTCATCGCTGCCCGAGCTTCCGCCCCTGACAGGCATCCCCTGACAGGCATCGAGGCCGATCGCGCAGCCTCGTTGGCCCCGCATGTTGGTCCGAAAAGGCACTCGTTGTGACAGGCTTGCGAGCCCGCCGACGAAGCTGTTGCGCCTGTCAGAAGGAGCGGTTAGGGAATATCGGCTCCAGGCGGCGTCAAATGGCGGAATTTGGAGCCCTGAAGGCGCACCAGAGGCCCAGCCAGTCTCTGCCGTCACGCGTCATGCCGGCTTAGCTCAGTTGGTAGAGCATCTGATTTGTAATCAGGGGGTCGGGGGTTCGAGTCCCTCAGCCGGCACCATTTTCACCATTGATATATCTCGCCTTTTTAATCAGCTGCCGTTTCTTAAAAAACACCACCAACAAAATCATCCGGCCGCACGGAGCGACATCCCTGCCCGGCCGAGAGAAAAGACGTCACTCACGTCTCTCTGATGATCTGGTGATGATGGCCCTAGACTTTCTCTGCAGTCTGCCGGCTCATGCCCAGGAAACCGGCCACCTTCCATTGTCAACGCCCGACTGCATCGCCCATGTCTCCGCCGTGTGCCGGAGTGCGTGCCCGACGACGACGTCTTCCACTGAAAAACCAGAGCGCCGGCCCTCCGCGCACCCACGGCCATTCCGCCCACACAGCGCCGGCATGCGACTCGATTACCCTCCACACATCACGTGAATGGAGATAACATTTGAGAATATCTCGATATTCGCTCGCATATTGAATTTCAGTATTAGCTTGAACAAGCGATGCGCCAATATTTCTGGGATTCATGACCAACACGTACTTCGGCTTCGCAAAGCCGCGATAGTGAAGGAAAATGGAATTCTACGCCCATTCCACCAAGGCGACCGATTGCTGCGATTGGGAGCTTCTCTCTGACCACCTCAGTGCCGTGGCGCGGCGGGCACGCGAATTCGGAGCGCCCTTGAAGATTGCAGAGGCCACCGCGTTTTGCGGCGCCCTGCATGACCTGGGAAAATTCTCGCCAGCGTTCCAGGCGCGACTGCAAGGCGCGAGCGAACCGGTCGACCATTCCACGGCCGGTGCGAAGGCCGTTCTCGGTCTCTTCGCGCATGCGCCGAACCAGTGGATCGCCTGGCTCATGGCGCAGGCGATCGCCGGCCACCACGCGGGTCTGCCCGACCGGGCCAGCCATGAGCCCGGCTCCCTCGAGGAGCGCCTGGAAGGTTTTGCCATGGAAAGGCTCAACGCAAGCTGGCAGACCGTCGTTCCTGACACGCCGTCCGAACTCATGCCGCCGTTCGACTGGCAAGCCCCCAACGAGCCCCAACGCGCCTTCCGCTTCGCCATGCTCGGGCGCATGCTCTTCTCCTGTCTCGTCGATGCCGACTTCAAGGAGACCGAGCTCTTCTACGAGAAAGCCGGAGACGTCGCGAAGGACCGCGACTGGCCGAACCTTGCGGAATGCTTGCCCACGTTTTTGGACGCCTTTGAGAAGAGGATCGCCGCCTTCGGCGAGCCGCAGAGCGAGATCGGCCGATTGCGGGCCGAAATCCTCGCCACTGCGCGGGCACGCGCAGAAATGGCGCCCGGCCTCTTCACGCTCAACGTCCCGACCGGCGGCGGCAAGACGCTCGCTTCGCTCGGCTTTGCGCTCGACCATGCGAAACAGCACGGCCATCGCCGGATCATCTTCGGGATTCCCTTCACGTCCATCATCGACCAGACGGCCGCGATCTTCCGGGAGATCCTGGGCAACGATTTGGTGCTGGAGCATCATTCTGCCATCGAAGACGAAGAGACCGGCCAGGTCGGCCCAGCGGACAGCACCCGATCGATGAAGGGCAAGATGCGGTTCGCCATGGAAGACTGGGCCGCACCCGTGATCGTCACAACGCATGTGCAGCTGTTCGAGAGTCTGTTCGGCGCCCGCACCTCGCGCTGCCGCAAGCTCCACAACATCGCCGGCAGCGTCATCGTGCTCGACGAAGCACAGACCCTGCCGAAGAAGCTCTTGGCACCGACGGTCTGGGCAATCGACGAGCTCTGCCGCAACTACGGCTGCTCAATCGTTCTGTGCACGGCGACGCAGCCCGCCTTCGATGCACGCAAGCTGAAGGCGCTGAAGCCCGACCATCTCCTGGCGCTCGATCTCGACGGCCGCGAGCTCGCACCCGACCCGCCGCGACTTCACAAGGCCCTCGAGCGTGTGCGCCTCGTGTTCGCCAGAGAGATGAGTGACGAGGATCTCGTGGAAGCCCTGAAGGACCATCCGCAGGCGCTCATGATCGTCAACAGCCGCCGCCACGCGCTCGATCTTTACCGGGCGGCGCAGATGGAGGAGCTCGACGGGCTCGTGCATCTGACGACCCGGCAATACGCGGCCCATCGGCGCAACATCCTGGCTGACGTGAAAACGCGTCTCAACGAGGGACGCCCCTGCCGTCTGATCGCCACGTCACTGATCGAAGCGGGCGTCGATGTCGATTTTCCCGTCGCCTGGCGGGCCGAAGCGGGGCTTGATCAGATCGCCCAGGCCGCGGGGCGGGTGAACCGTGAGATGCGGCGACCAGTCGACGAAAGCGTCGTCACGGTTTTCAGGCCGTCCGACCCGGACCATGCGCCGCCCGCCGAAATCAAAAGCCTCATCGGCAGCATGGAGCGGATGAAGGATCTCTTCGACAACCATTTCGCGCCGGAGGCCATCGAGCGCTACTTTCATGAGGTCTACTGGCAGGCCGGTGAGGAACGCCTCGGCAAGCCGATCCTCCATCTTTCAAAATTCTCGCAGAGCTACGGTCCGGACATTGCCTATCGCACCATCGCCGAACACTACCGGATGATCGAAGACGGCATGGCGCCGGTGATCGTCGCCCGCGACGAGAAGGCGCGGAAAGCGGTTAGAAACCTAGAAGTGCCCGAGATTTCCTCGGGTCGGATCGCCCGTGAATTACAGCCGTATATTGTCTCGGTCCCGCCCCGGGCGCGGGCACTCCTCAAGACAAACGAACATATCGTCTTTCCACATCGGGAATTGCGGAAGAAACAGTTCGCGATCCTGAAGACGGACACGCTCTACGAGGAAGACGTTGGTCTGCTCTGGGAGAATGCAGAGTACTTGGAGCTCGAAAACACCATCACTTAGAAAACGACCTTCTCTGCGGCTACGCGGCCCAGTTGCATGATCTCCATAAGAGACGAGATAATCAGTAACCGAGAAAACAAAGGTGGGGGCGATTCACCATGACCTACGGCATCCGTCTTTTGGTCTCAGGTCCCTTCGCCTGCTTCACCCGACCCGAAATGAAGGTGGAGCGCGTCTCCTATGACGTGATGACGCCCTCGGCCGCGCGCGGCATTCTGGAGGCGATCCACTGGAAGCCGGCGATCCGCTGGGTGATCGACGAAATCCATGTGCTGAAGCCGATCCGCTTCCGATCCATCCGGCGCAACGAGGTGGGTCACAAAGCCTCGGCCCGCAATGCCAAGACGGCGATGAATCGCGGCGATCTCTCCGGCCTCGCCCTCCTCGTCGACGACGACCGCCAGCAGCGCGCCTCCACCATCCTCGTCGACGTCGCCTACGTCATCGCCGCGCATTTCGAGATGACGGAAAAGGCCGGACCGCAGGACAATGAAGGCAAGCATCTCGACATGTTCAATCGCCGGGCGCGCAATGGGCAGTGCTTCCACCAGCCCTGCCTCGGCACGCGGGAGTTCGACGCCCGCTTCCGCTTGATCGAACCGGATGAACCAATCCCCGAACCCGACACCTCCGCACATACGGCCGAGCTCGGCTACGGCAGCCCTCGCGATCTCGGTTTCATGCTCTTCGACATCGACCACCAGGCAAAGGGGCGGCCGTCACTCTTTTTTCGGGCCATGCTTCAAAACGGCGTCGTGAAGGTGCCTCCCCCCGGCTCGCCGGAGATCCTGCGATGACCATCCTTCAATCCCTGGCGCGCGCCTATGAACGGATTCCCGACGCACCACCTCCAGGTTTCGCGATGCAGAAGGTCGGGCTCGCCATTGGACTAAACCCCGATGGGACGATCGCGACCGTCACAGACCTGAGGGAAGCGCAAGGCAAGAAAAAGGTCGCGCGGCAGATGTCGGTGCCGGCCCCGGTGAAGCGCGCTTCCAACATCCTTCCGAATACCCTTTGGGATAAGACGGCCTACACGCTGGGCGTGACGAAGATGCCTAAGCCGCGCACGGCGCAGGAGCATCAAGCCTTCGTCGAACATCATCGCGCGTTGATCGGGACGAGTGACGATCCGGGCCTTCTCGCCTTTTTGCGCTTTCTCGACCTCTGGAAGCCGGAAATGTTCGAGGAACACTTCGCCGAGGAGATGAAGGACGAGAATACCGTCTTCGCGCTGGAGGAGGAGCGGCTTCGGCACATCTATCTGCACGACCGCCCGGCGGCCCGCGCCCTTCTTAAGAACGGCGAGGGCCGTTCCGGCCAACTCTGCCTCGTTAGCGGACAGCACGGCCCGACCGCCCGGCTCCACCCGGCGATCAAGGGAATGTGGGCCAAACCTGGACAGAAAGCCGCAGACACGATTGTCGGATTCAACTGGCCTGCCTTCGAATCCTACGGCCATTCGCAGGGCGACAACGCCCCCGTCTCCGAGAGCGCGGCAGAGGCCTATACCGGTGCACTCAACCATTTTCTCCAAAGGGGCTCCGGCCATCGCGTGCAGATCGGCGACGCCTCGACCGTATTCTGGGCGGAAGCAGACGATGCGCAAATGGCCGCTCTGTCGGAGAGTATCTTTGGAGCGATGGTCGGCGGAGCGGACACTAAGGCGTCGGCCGCCGAGGACGAAGCCGCGGCCAAGCGGGTCGGCATCGTGCTTGAGAAAATCCGCGCCGGCCAGGCGCTGAAAGACGTCGAACCGAAGCTCGGCGAGGGCGTTCGCTTTTACGTGCTGGGCCTGGCGCCGAACGCTGCGCGCATTTCCGTCCGTTTCTGGCTGGCGGAGAGTTTCGGCGAGCTCGCGAAAAACTACGGCCGCTACACCGCGGACATGCGCATCGCGCCGCCCGACCCACACGGCACGCCGGCGCTCTGGCAGTATCTTTCCGAGACGGCGGTCCTCGGCAAGCGCGAAAACGTCCCGCCGAACCTCGCCGGCGAGTGGACGCGCGCAATTCTGACGGGCACGCCCTACCCGCTGACGCTTCTCAATACGGTTCTCATGCGCATCCGCTCTGACGGGATCATCAACGCCCGCCGCGCGTCGATGCTGAAAGCCATTCTCGTTCGCAATTTCCGTAAGGAAAAGGAGGCTCCTGTGGCGCTCGACCCGGACAATCGTAACAAAGGCTATCTGCTCGGCCGCCTCTTCGCGGCCTACGAGCACGCCCAGACCGGCGCACTCGGCCGCAGCGTCAACGCCACCATCAAGGACAAATTCTACGGCGCGGCCTCCGCCCAGCCGAGAAAAGTCTTCGCACTCTTGGAGGCAGGTTCAGCCAACCATCTGTCGAAGATCGGCAAGGTCCGGCCGGGCCAGCGCATCCATATGGAGCGCACGATCGGCGAGATCATGGACCTGATGGATCCGAATTCCGACCCCTTCCCCGCGACCTTGTCCGCCACCGAGCAGGCTCTTTTCGGCCTCGGTTATTACCACCAACGCAACGCCTTTTTCGCACCCAAAGAAATTTCGTCTGAGGAGACTTCGACCGATGCCTGATCTTGCGCAGCGCCATGACTTCGTTCTGATCTTCGACGTCAAGAACGGCAATCCGAACGGCGATCCCGATGCGGGAAACCTGCCCCGGCTCGATCCGGAAACGGGCCACGGCCTCGTCTCCGACGTCAGTCTGAAGCGCAAGATCCGCAATTACATGGAGATCGCGCATGGAGGAGAGAGCGGCCGGGCCATCTACGTGCAAGAAGGCGCAATCCTGAACGAAAAACACCGTGAGGCTTACAAGGCCATCCGGCCGGGCGAAAAGGTCGATGGTGCGAAGCTCAACCCCCATGGCGACGAGGAAGCCGACAAGCTGCGCCGCTTCATGTGCGACAATTTCTTCGATGTCCGCACCTTCGGGGCCGTCATGTCGACAGGCATCAATTGCGGTCAGGTACGTGGCCCTGTGCAGATGACCTTTGCCCAATCGGTCGAGCCAATCGTGCCGCAGGAGATTTCCATCACCCGCATGGCCGCAACGACCGCCAGAGAAAAAGAAGAACGCCGCGAAGGCGAGGTCGATGACGACAATGCCCGCACGGAGAACCGCACCATGGGGCGCAAGCACATTGTCCCCTATGGCCTCTATCGTGCCCATGGCTTCATCTCTGCAAAACTTGCGGAGCGCACCGGTTTTTCGGACGATGACCTGGCACTCCTTATGGAAGCGCTGGAAGCCATGTTCGAGCATGACCATTCGGCCGCACGCGGCGAGATGGCGACCAGGAAGCTCATCGTCTTCCGCCATGCAACCGCACTCGGCAACGCGCCCGCCCATAGCCTTTTCGATCGCGTCAAAATCTGGCGCGCCTTCAAGGGCGAAACGTACGAGCCGGGCAGCGAACGCCTCGACAACGCGCCTCCCGCCCGCGCCTTTTCCGACTATGCCGTGACGATCGACCGGGAGAACATGCCGGACGGGGTGGAGATCATCGAGCGGCTGTAATGGCGGTGGCGGTGGATCTTCCTGCAACACAAGCCACCGTTGAGAGCGGCGAGCCCATTCCCCTCTCCGCCCTTCAGCATGCCGTTTATTGCCCGCGCCAAGCCGCGCTCATCCATCTGGAACGCATGTGGGCGGAGAACCGCTTCACGGCCGAAGGCGATATCCTGCACATTACGGCGGACCGTCCCGGCCAGCGCCGTGTCCGCGGTGTGCGTCGCGTCTTTTCGCTGCCGCTTGCGAGCAAGCGCCTCGGCCTCGCCGGCGTCGCCGATTTAGTCGAATTCCATGCCACGGAAGACGGACGCGAAGTGCCGCTGCCCGTCGAGTATAAGCGCGGTAAGCCGAAGGCCCATCATGCCGACGAGGTGCAGCTCTGCGCCCAGGGCTTGTGCCTCGAAGAGATGCTCGGACGGCCCGTGCCGGAAGGCGCGCTCTTCTATGGCGAGACGCGCCGACGTGTCGCCATCACTTTCGACACCGGCCTGCGCGCGTTGACCGAAGAGACGGCTGCCGAACTCCGCACCATCTTTGCGGAGCACGTGACGCCCGCTCCCACGCCTCACAAGAGCCGGTGTCGGGCGTGCTCGCTCGCCGAGCTCTGCCGTCCGACGGCGGTAGTCCGCTCCGCCGGCGCCTGGACACGGCAGAGGCTCGCCGACCTCCTTGCAGAAGTGCCGGGAAACGCTGGATGAAGAAGCTCCTCAACACGCTCTACGTCACCACCGAGGGCGCCGCACTTCGCAAGGACGGAGAAAACGCCGTGGTCTCGGTCGAAGGCATAGAGCGGGCGCGCGTTCCCTTCCACATGCTCGCCTCGATCGTTCTGTTCGGCCCGATCGCCGTCTCACCCGCGATGATCGGGGCAGCAGCCGCACAGGGTATGACGATCGTGCTTCTCGACCGCGTCGGCCGTTTTCAAGCACGCATCGAAGGGCCCGTCAGCGGTAACGTGCTCTTGCGGCGCGCCCAATACGCCGCCTCCGCGACGCCTGTCGACATCGTCCGCGCCCTCCTTTTGGGCAAGATCGCCAACCAGCGCACTGTCTTGATGCGAGGTTTGCGCGACCATGGCTCCGGACTGAGCGAAGGAGCGCACCAGGCCCTTGAAAACGCGGTTGCGCGACTTGCCCAGATCTTGCGACGGGTCGAACTTCGCGGAGGTGACGCAGAAGCGCTGCGCGGCGCCGAAGGCGAGGCTGCAGCGCTCTATTTCACCGTCTTCGACCATCTGATCCGCGTCGAAGACGGTAACATGCGTTTTCGCGGCCGTTCGCGTCGCCCGCCGCTCGATCCCGTCAACGCGCTCCTCTCCTTCCTCTACACGCTTTTGACGCATGATTGCCGTGGTGCGGCGGAAGCCGTCGGACTCGATCCGGCCGTAGGTTTCTTGCACCGCGACCGCCCTGGACGTCCGAGCCTTGCGCTCGACCTGATGGAGGAGTTGCGCCCCGTACTGGCCGACCGGCTGGCGTTGTCGTTGATCAATCGCAGGCAGCTTGCTGCCGACGATTTCGAGACACGCGAGGGCGCCGCGGTGATCATGCGTGACGAGGCTCGTCGCACCGTTCTGACGGCCTGGCAGGAACGCAAGCGTGAAGAGCTTCTCCACCCCTTCCTGGGCGAAAAAGCACCGCTCGGCCTCGTCCCGTACATCCAGGCGCAGATGCTCTCGCGGCATCTTCGCGGCGACCTCGACGCCTACCCGCCCTGGTTCTGGAAATAGACGATGCTGGTTCTCGTAACCTATGACGTGAGAACGAGTGACCCGGGCGGTGCCAGGCGGCTCCGACGCATCGCCAAGGCTTGCCGCGATTTCGGCCAGCGCGTGCAATTCTCGGTCTTCGAGATTGAGGTCGACCCGGCCCAATGGACGAAACTGAAGGGACGGCTGGAAGGCATTATCGATCCGGCAGCCGACAGCCTGCGCTATTATTATCTTGGTGCAAAAGGGCAACGCCGCGTCGAACATGTTGGCGCCAAGCCAGCATCCGATCTTGAAGGCCCCCTGATCGTATGATCCTCCACCGAAAGCGGTGGCAACGCTGAAGAGCTATCGCGAACCGCAAGCGTGCCGCGTTTTCCCGGCAGGTTCGCGCACGCCCCAACCTCCTGAAAACATTGCACTGAAACGGAAGCCTTTCCCGGAGCGCCGTCTTCCAGACGCACGCCGAGGCCCGGTTCGCGCAAACATCGTCGTTTTCTCTGCCTTGGTCTCGCTTTATCGTGAGGCCGTCGCCCCTCACGCAGGGGCGTGGATCGAAACGATGTCCGTTGCTCTCCTACAGATCGCAAAGGCCGGTCGCCCCTCACGCAGGGGCGTGGATCGAAACAAGAGCGAGTTCCCCGACGCAGAAGATCCGGACAAGTCGCCCCTCACGCAGGGGCGTGGATCGAAACTCTTACCGGCAATTACACCCTCACGGCGACGAAGTCGCCCCTCACGCAGGGGCGTGGATCGAAACTTGCGCCATCGCGAGGCGGTGTTCCAGGCGGAAGTCGCCCCTCACGCAGGGGCGTGGATCGAAACAGACAGAGCCTCTTCCGCCAGCAGCTTCCATTTCGGTCGCCCCTCACGCAGGGGCGTGGATCGAAACTTACGATCGATATGATCACGCGGGAAGCTCTGCGTCGCCCCTCACGCAGGGGCGTGGATCGAAACCGTCATGCTAATCCGAACGCGGCCCGCCAGACTTGTCGCCCCTCACGCAGGGGCGTGGATCGAAACCTCAAGAATGCCCATGGCCCGTGCCCTATCTGCCGTCGCCCCTCACGCAGGGGCGTGGATCGAAACTCTTGCTGCGACGGGGACAGGTTGTCCCACGCATGTCGCCCCTCACGCAGGGGCGTGGATCGAAACTCTAAGGGCTCCACGTCGAAATTATAAGTCAGCGTCGCCCCTCACGCAGGGGCGTGGATCGAAACATTGAGACGCTTGCCAGCGTCGTCGATGGCTGTCGTCGCCCCTCACGCAGGGGCGTGGATCGAAACCCACCCGCCGATGACCTGCATATAATTGTTGCGCGTCGCCCCTCACGCAGGGGCGTGGATCGAAACCTTGGAACAGGCACGCAGAAAACTCCACGAGTGCGTCGCCCCTCACGCAGGGGCGTGGATCGAAACCGGTCACGCTCTCGACGCTCCGAAGGTGCTCCGCCGGTCGCCCCTCACGCAGGGGCGTGGATCGAAACATGCGCACGGAAACCGCCGACGGCGTCCGCCGATGTCGCCCCTCACGCAGGGGCGTGGATCGAAACCAGTATTGTCGGCCGGTTCGGCGGCGATGGATTGTCGCCCCTCAGGCGGCACCATTTTCACCCTGAAAAGACTGCGCTTTTTAGACCAGCCGGTGTCTCGAGGAACGGATTGGGAGACACGCGCTTATCCGGCCGCGCGGCGCCTCTCGACTCAGAGAGAGCGCCCGGCCGCGCCTTTGAGGCGCGGCCTTTGTCTGGCGGCCGGGACTGCGCATAAGCCCAGTTCCGGGGAATCGAGCGCCAAGTGTGGATCCCCCACTTTCCCGTAAAATTGCAACGCCAGGAAAGGGCCGCCGAGAGACGGTTGAAGACGGCTCAACGAGATTGGCAAGACCCGGACGACGCCTTAATCGCCCGGGAATCGACAGGGCCGGCGCCTCAGCCAGCCACCTTTTCGATGATCCGCCGGACATCCTCCGCACTTGCCTTGCGCGGGTTTCCGGACGTGCAGAAATCCGCCAAGGCGGAAGCAACGAGCGCATCCTTGCTCTCAGCCAGCACATCCATGTCGGCGCCCAAGGCCTTGAGCGTCAACGGGACTCCAAAGCGCTTGTTCAGGCCCACGATCGCGTCGATCAAATTCTGCGTGCCTTGCAGGGCTGTCTCGCCTTCAAGATCGAGGAGCCGCGCCAAACGCGCATAGCGCTCTGCCGCGGGCTCCGCAGAGTTCGTGTCGAGACCGGCATTGAACGCGATCACGTACGGCAGGAGCATGGCGTTGATGCGCCCATGCGGAATATGCAGGCGGCCTCCGATGGCATGCGCCAGCCCGTGGTTGAGACCGAGCCCGGCCGAGTTGAAAGCCATGCCGGCCATGCACGAGGCGTTGTGCATTGCAATCCGGCCCTCGACGTTCTGGCCATCGGCAAAAACCACGGGAAGGTTCTTGAAGGTCAGGCTGACAGCCTTCTCGGCAAGAGCATCGGAGAAATCGGTCGCGCAATGGGCGACATAGGCCTCCAGAGCATGGGTCAGCACATCCATGCCCGTATCCGCCGTGATCTGGGGCGGCACGGTGCGCACGAATTCCGGCTCCAGCAGCGCGATATCCGGAATCAGATCGTCGGAGACGAGCGGGAACTTCGTGCCCTTCTCGGGATCGGAAATCACCGAATAAGCCGTCACCTCGGAGCCGGTGCCGCTCGTCGTCGGAATGGCGATGAAGGTGATGCGGCTCCGGCTGTTCATCTCCCGCAGGATGGCCAGTATCGCTTTCGCTGCATCGATGGCCGAGCCTCCGCCGAGGCCGATGATGATCGTCGGGCGAAAGGCGGAAAGCTCCCTCGCCCCTTCCTTGACGCTGGCAATGGGCGGATCGGGAGTGACTTTGTCGTAGATCGTGACGGCGGAGCCGGAAAGGTACTGGCGCACCCGGTCCGCCACACCGAGCTTCACCATAAGCGCATCGGTGACGATACCGACCCGCTCGCCGTGGAACTCACGAAGCCGCTCGAGGGTACCCACCCCAGAGACAACCTCTGTCTTGAGTGAAAACGTATGCATGGCGCTCATCGTCTTGGCCTCCTTAGCCGAAGAGCTCCCCCGCATTTTTAGGTCCGGCGTTGCCCGGAGCTGAAAACCGGTCCCTTCGCGCCATCGCATCAAGCCCCAAGCGACATCGCATCCAGTTTCGGATCAGTGCGCCATCATCTGGCGCGTCAGTTGAGCTCCGTCTAGCGATGAGGGGTAGTATGTCGGGCGATGGGGCCTCGAATTGGCGGGCCCCACCCGATCGCCCCTCCTCCCGGTCATCTGAGCGGCATGGGGCTGGGCGACCTCAGATCCTTGCGGGAAGCGCACGATCTCGCGTGTTTCCTCGCCGCTTTCGTCGCGGCGGCACGGCTCGCCTCTCCCGCTCCGGCATCTCCGCACGCCGGCGCCGGCCACCCTCCGCGGCATTATGCCCCTGTGTTTCCTCAGCTTTTGGAGCTCTGTGCCCGACCGCTCGTCACGACAAAATCATCCATCGAGCGGCAATCGGCTCTTCGATGCGACGAATGCCGCTCCACACGCACAACCTTTCGTTGAGATAGCGCAAAGTTGATCCTGTCTTCTTCGGAAGCGGCCCGCACGGGCCCTTCAACCCATACGCAAGAAACCCGGCCGTAGAGACCAAATCTCGCGCGGTTCTGAGCACCGATGCTCGAAGCGGCCGCGTGCGTTTTGTCGATCCGGCCGGCCTCACCGGAACCGGATGGAACTGAAAGCGCCCCCACGGGTCATTTCACTGTCACTCAGTCCAATGCCACCGAACAAATCGGAAGGTGCAATCCATGGCGCAATCGCATCCCGCCGCGGACGACGCCGTCGCCGGGCAGCCCATCCACGCAGTGCTGGTCCAGTTCCCGACGGTCTGTTTCACCCTCGCCCTCCTCACGGACCTCGCCTACTGGCAGACGGCCAATCTCATGTGGCAGAATTTCTCCGCATGGCTCCTCTTCGTCGGTCTCGTCGTCGGCGTCCTTGCCGCGCTTGTCGGTATCATCGACATTCTCGTCCGCAGGTCGGCCCGCAGAAGCGGTGCAGCCGGGCCGCACGCGATCGGCAGCATCATCGTCCTCGTGCTCGCCTTCATCAACAGCCTCATCCATGCCGGTGACGGCTGGACGGCCGTCGTTCCGTGGGGCCTCACCCTCTCCATTCTCACCGTCCTCGTCATGATAGCGACCGGATTTCTCGGCCGCTCCATGACGGCGAGCAGCCATCGGGGAGATCGCGACCATGCCTAGACTTCACGCGGGTCTCGCGGGCCGCACGCTCACGCTCGCCGGCAGCGTCCTCCTGACCGCCATGCTGGCGAGTTGCGGTGACGACGGCTCAGACTTCGACATTTCGCAACAGATCGGTCCCGATCCGGTTCTCCCGGAGCCTGATCCTCCGCTCATTGCCAACATGAAGGTGGCAGAGGTGATCGGCTGGAATGAGGGCGAAGCGCCATCGGTGCCTGATGGCCTCGCCATCACCGCCTATGCCCAGGATCTCGCCAATCCGCGGGCGCTGCATACGCTGCCGAATGGGGACGTCCTCGTCATCCAATCGCGAGGTCCAGGAGGCGAACCCGTGTCGCGTCCGAAGGATATCATCCGCGGATGGATCATGTCTTTTGCCCATGGCGGAGGCGGCGATACGAAGGAAAGCAATCTCATCACGCTTTTGCGGGACACCGATCGCGACGGCACGGTCGATGAACGCCACGATCTTCTCACCGGACTGAACTCCCCCTTCGGCGTGGCGTGGGCCGACGGCACGCTCTACGTGGCCGCAACCGACGCCATTCTCACCTATCCCTACGCGCTCGGAGACACCGAGATTACGGCATCGCCGGAAGTGCTCACCCCGCTTCCAGGCGGACCGATCGACCATCATTGGACGAAGGATCTCGCCCTCTCTCCGGACGGGCAGAGCCTCTTCGTGTCGGTCGGCTCCAATTCCAACATCCTGGAAAACGGACTGGAGGCCGAGAAAGGTCGCGCCGCAATCTGGCAGGTCGACCGTCAAACCGGCGCAGCGCGGGTTTACGCCTCGGGACTCCGCAACCCGAATGGCCTGACCTTCAATCCGGAGACCGGCGCGCTCTGGGCGGTCGTCAACGAGCGCGACGAACTCGGGCCGAACCTTGTCCCCGACTACATGACCTCCGTCCAGCAGGGCGCCTTTTACGGCTGGCCGTGGAGCTATTACGGCGATCATGTCGACGAGCGCGTCCGCCCGAAGAGGCCCGATATGGTGGAGAAGGCGATCGCGCCGGACTACGCCCTCTCGAGCCACGTCGCGCCTTTGGGCATGACCTTTTCGTTGAACTCTGCCCTGCCACAGGCCTATCGCAACGGCGCCTTCGTCGGCGAGCACGGCAGCTGGAACCGCAGCTTCTTCAACGGCTACAAGGTCGTCTTCATCCCGTTTGAGAACGGCACACCCTCTGGCATGGCGCAAGATGTGGTGACCGGCTTCATTGATGGCGACGAAGCGCATGGCCGCCCGGTCGGTGTTGGGATCGACGGCACTGGCGCGCTCTTGATTGCCGATGACGCCGGCAACACAGTCTGGCGCGTGGCGGCCGCCGACGGCTCCGTCACGCCTCAGCCGATCGGCACCGATCAGGTCTCGGCCGCGTCTGCGGGCAGTGCCGGAGCCTCCGGTGCAACCTCGGGATCGGCAGCAGGCAGCTCCGGCCCGCAGCAATCGCCAGAGGCGGCTTCGCCATCCGGCACAACGTCGGCGCCAGATCAGGCCTCCACACCTGCCGACCAGGAGAGGCCCGCCGCCTCTGCCGACGAGATGATGACAGGCCAGGCGCCCGTTGCGCCGCCGGCGGATTCGGCGCCTGCCCCCGGCCAGACGGAGATCGCTCCGGCTGTTCTTCCGCAGACAGAGCCGGCACCGAACTCTGGCAGAAACCAGTGACAGGCGAGCCGGTGTTCTGCGGAGCCACGGAGCGATGGCAACAGCGCCCATATGGCATTAACAAAACCAAACATCATATTGGTTTATAATGTGATTTAGGCAGAACCATATGGAGCGGCGACGGGCATGAGTTTCAGCACGCCGCCCTCACTCCTCCGGGCGCAGGAAGCGGTAGCCGACCCCGGGCTCGTTCAGGATGTAGCGAGGGCTCGCCGGGTCATCGCCGAGTTTCTGGCGCAGACGTCCGACGAAGACGCGCAGATACTGCACGTCTTCGGCATTCGCGGGCCCCCAGACGCTCGTCAGGATCTGCCGGTGGGTGAGGATGCGGCCGGCATTGCGCATCAGATAAGCGAGAAGTTCGAATTCTTTCGGCGTCAGCTTGAGCTTCTCCGCCGCCAGCGACACCTCGTGGCGGGCGAGATCGAGCGTCAGATCACCGACGATGATCTCGGCGCTGTCCTCTCCGGTTTTTCGCGCGGGACGCAGGAGAACCCGCACGCGCGCCAGAAACTCCGGGATTCCGAAAGGCTTGACCACGTAGTCGTTCGCCCCGGCATCGAGGGCGGCGACCTTCTCGTCCTCGCCTTCCCTGACGGACAGCACGAGGATCGGCAGGTTCGACCATTCGCGAAGGCGCGTGATCACCTCCTTGCCATCGATATCGGGCAGACCGAGATCGAGAATGACGAGGTCGGGTTCCTTCAAGGCGACGGCCTCCACTCCCTTGCGGCCATTCTCCGCCTCGAAAACCTCAAAACCATGCGCTCCGAGCGCCACCCGGAGGAACTTCCGGATCTGCGGCTCGTCGTCGACGATCAGGATACGCGTGGCGCTCATGGTTCTGCCGTCGCCGTCTTCGGCACCTCGGGAGCCAGAGGAAGCTTTACATTTATGACGGTTCCGCGGCCTCCCGAGCCCGTGCCGATGGTGATCTCACCGCCGTGTGCCTCCACGATCCCCTTGCAGATGGCGAGCCCGAGGCCGGTGCCGGCTCTCTGCGCGTCACCGGCACGCACGCGATAGAACATGTCGAACACACGGGCGCGGTCCTCGACCGGGATGCCCGGGCCCTCGTCGCGCACCGAGAGATGAAGCTGCCCCGCCTCGACGCGGCCCGAAACCGCGATCTCGGTGCCGGCCTCGGCGTATTTCGCGGCATTGTCGAGAAGATTTGCGATGACCTGCTCCAAAAGCACGGGATCCCCCGCAGCCATGGGCAAGTCACGCGGCAGCTCGATGGCGAGGGTATGTCCCGCAAGGCGCCGCCGAAGCTGACGAACGGCGCGGCCCACCACCTCCCGCATGTCGACCCAGTCGCGCCGGACCTGCAATGCGCCATAGCCGAGACGCGTCATGTCGAGGAGATTCTGGATGTAGCGGTTGAGCCGCTCGCCCTCGTCGCGGATGGTTTCCGCCATCGCCACACGACCCGACGGGCCGAGCGCTTCATCGGCCTCCAGGAGGCCCGACGCGGCCCCAATGATGGACACGAGCGGCGTGCGCAGATCGTGGCTGACGGACGACAGAAGCGCGGCGCGCAGCCTCTCCGTCTCGGAAAGCAGCCGCGTCTCCTCCATGTCGGCCGCCAGACGGGTGCGCTCGACGGCGATCGCCACCTGATCGACGAGCGCTTCCAGGAGGCGGCGCTCGTCGGGAGCGAGCGGCTGCGAGCGCGCAAAGCTCACGCCGAGCAGCCCTTCCCTGCCATGCGCCGTCTTGAGCGGCAGAAACAGCCACGAAGACGCCGGCAGCGTGGGCGAGCCCCAGCCGGCGATTTCGCCGTGCTCCCAGGCCCATTCGGCGGCTCCACGATCCTTCGCCTCGAGCTGATCCTCGGGCGGATAGCCGCCGAGGATGGTCAGCTGCCCGTCCGGGCCGGGCCCGAGGATGAGCGAGGAGCAGTTCAGCGTCGAGGCGACGTGGTGGACGGCCGCCCAGACCACATCGTCGAGCGAAGCGGCGCTCGCGATCTTGCGGCTGAAATCGTAGAGCGCGGCCGTACGCCGGGCGATGTTGCGCTGTGCCTTCACCTGCGCGCGCAACCGTGCGGCCAGATTGCCGGTCGCGATCGCGACGGCGAGATAGAGGAGAAGGGTGCGGACCACCGTCTCGCTGTGGACGCTGAACGTATAATACGGCTCGGTCAGAAAGTAGTTGTAGGCGAGGAAGGACAGGACGCTCGCATAGATCGAGGGCCAGAGGCCGTACCGCGTGGCGAGGGCGATCACCGAGGCAAGGTAGAGGAGCGACAGGCTCTCCACCGGCAGAGCCCGATGGACCGCCGCCCCGATCGCGCTGCTCGCGAGAACGGCCACGGTCGCCACCCCATAGGCTTCCGCCTCCCAGGTCGGAAAGAGATGCGGCGCCCTCACCTTGTCGCGACGCGCTCGTGCGGCGTCCGAGGCGATCACCGTGACCTCGAAATCCCTCGCGGCGCGAATGATCTCGCTCGCCACGTTCTCGCGAAAGAACCGCGCGGAAAAGGTGCGCATGCGCGGGCGACCGACGACGATGCGGCTCACATTGCGCGAGCGTGCAAAAGCGAGAATCTCTTGCGCGATGCGCGATTCTGCGTTGAGCGAAGCGACTTCGCCGCCGAGGGTCTCGGCGAGCCTCAGCGTCTCGGCGATCTGATCCTTCGCGGCCTCCGGCAGGCTCTCCGAGGCCGGGGTGACGACATGCACCGCGATCCACGGAAAGCGGCCGCGGTCGGCAGCCCGTTTGGCGGCCCGCACCAGCACGCCGGCGACCGGCGATTCGTTGACGCAAACGAGGATTCGCTCCTGTGTCGGCCACGGCCCCGGGATCGCGTGGCTCTTCATATGCGCCATCATCTGCGCGTCGACGCGATCGGCCGCGACGCGCATGGCAAGCTCGCGCAGAGCCGTCAGATTGCCCTTGGAGAAGAAGTTCTGGATGGCCCGCGCAATCTGCTCCTGGACGTAGACCTTCCCCTCACGCAGCCTTTCGATCAGCTCGTCGGGAGGCAGGTCGATCAGCTCGATCTCATCCGCCAGTTCGACGACGCGATCGGGCACCGTCTCGCGCACACGCACGCCGGAGATGCGCGCGACGACGTCGTTGAGGCTCTCCAGGTGCTGGATGTTGAGCGTCGTATAGACGTCGATGCCCGCGCCGATCAGCTCCTCCACATCCTGCCAGCGCTTCGGATGCCGGCTTTCGGAAACGTTGGTGTGGGCGAGTTCGTCGACGAGGACGAGGCCCGGCCGACGCTTCAGGATCGCATCGACGTCCATCTGGGAGAGAAACCGGCCGCGATAGAGGACGCGCCGCCTCGGGATGATTTCAAGCCCGGCTGCAAGGCGTTCCGTCTCGGCGCGGCCGTGCGTTTCGACGACGCCGACGGCAACGTCGAGACCCGCCGTGCGGCGCTCGCGCGCTGCTTCGAGCATGGAATAGGTCTTGCCGACGCCGGGCGCTGCACCGAGGAAAATCTTGAGCCGCCCCCTTCCTTCCCGCGATGCTTCCGCAAGAAGAGCTTCAGGCTCGGGACGGTTATCCGGCTCGTTCATTGCGTCCTGCTGATCGCCCCTTCCGCCACCGGCACGCCGTTATTCCCGGCCGGCCGAAGCTCGTCGAGCGCCAGGTTGAGCGCAAGAACATTCACGCGTGCCTCGCCGAAAAGACCGAAGCTGCGCCCCTCGATATGACGCGCGACCAGGTCGCGCATCTGCTGCAGGGGAAGGTCTCGCGCCTTGGCGACTCGCGGCGCCTGAAAGAAAGCCGCTTCCGGAGAGATATGCGGATCGAGACCGCTGCCCGATGTCGTAACGAGATCGACGGGCACGCGCGCACCTCCGGCTTCCCGGCTGAGCCTTTCGGCCTCGCTCGAAACCCGCTTGAGGAGGGCCGCGCTGGTGGGACCGAGATTGCTGCCTCCGGACGCGCCGGCATCGACGTCACCGGCCGACGGCCGCGGATGGAAATAGCCCGGAGCCGAAAATGTCTGGGCGACCAGACGGGATCCCACGACCTGTCCGTTGCGCTCGACGAGGCTGCCGGCGGCCTCGGGTGGAAACAGCGTTTGAGCGAGACCGGTCATGGCGAGCGGATAGCAGAGGCCGAGAAGCACGGTCATGAGAACCGAAAGAACGATGGCAGGACGAAGCTGGTCGATCATGGCTTTGCTCAAACGATTGCGATGGAGGTGATGAGAAGGTCGATGGCCTTGATGCCGATGAAGGGCACGATCAGCCCCCCGAGGCCGTAAATGAGAAGATTGCGCCGCAAGAGGCTCGCGGCCGTCGCCGGCGCATAGCGCACGCCCTTCAAGGCGAGCGGGATGAGCGCGATGATGACGAGCGCGTTGAAGATCACCGCCGACAGAATGGCGCTTGCCGGGCTTTCCAAGCGCATGACGTTGAGCGCTGCGAGACCTGGATAAGCGGCCACGAAGATCGCCGGCAGGATCGCGAAATATTTCGCCACGTCATTGGCGATCGAGAAGGTCGTGAGCGAACCGCGGCTGATCAGCAGCTGCTTGCCCACGAGCACGATCTCGATGAGTTTCGTCGGATCGCTGTCGAGATCGATGAGATTGCCGGCCTCCTTGGCGGCGGGCGTGCCGGAATTCATGGCGACGCCGACATCGGCCTGCGCCAGCGCCGGCGCATCGTTGGACCCGTCGCCGCACATGGCGACGAGTTTGCCCCCCGCCTGCTCGGCGCGAATGAGTTCGAGTTTCTTTTCCGGCGTCGCTTCCGCCAGGAAATCGTCGACGCCTGCTTCGGCCGCGATCGCTGCCGCCGTCAGCGGGTTGTCGCCCGTCACCATAACGGTGCGCACCCCCATGCGCCGGAGCTCGGCAAAGCGCTCGCGGATACCGGGCTTCACCACATCCTTCAGATGCACGACGCCGATCGGCTTGCGGTCGGCGGCGACGACGAGCGGCGTGCCCCCGGAGCGGGCGATGCGTTCGATGAGGCGCGAAAGCTCCGGCGTCGGCGCCTTGTCGCACCAGGCGAGAATCGCGTCGCTCGCCCCCTTGCGGATCGCGCGCCCGTCTTTCAGATCGGCCCCTGAGATACGGGTCTGCGCGCTGAACGGAATAGCCGCGACCACCCGATCATCGTGATCGATCTGCCGGCCGAGGCGTTTGCGGGCAAGGTCGACGATCGATTTTCCTTCCGGCGTCTCGTCTGCCGCCGAAGCAAGATGCGCGAGCTCGGCAAGCTGCCGTTCATCGATGCCTGAAACCGGCAGAAAATCGTCGGCCATCCGGTTGCCGAAGGTGATCGTGCCGGTCTTGTCGAGAAGGAGCGTATCGACATCGCCCGCCGCCTCCACGGCCCGACCTGACTTGGCAATGACGTTCGCCTTCACCAGCCGGTCCATTCCGGCAATTCCGATCGCCGAGAGAAGGCCTCCGATGGTCGTCGGGATGAGGGTGACGAGAAGCGCGATCAGAAAGGCCACGGGAACCGTCGCACCGGAATAAAGCAGGAAGGGCTCGAGCGTCGCGGTGACGATCAGAAAGATGATGGTCATGCCGGCAAGCAGGATCCCGAGCGCCACCTCGTTCGGCGTCTTCTGCCGCTCCGCTCCCTCCACGAGCGCGATCATGCGGTCGAGAAACGTCTCGCCCGGCTTCGACGTCACCTTCACCTTCAGCCAGTCGGAGACGAGGCGCGTACCGCCGGTGACGGCGGAGCGATCGCCCCCCGCCTCGCGAATGACGGGGGCGGATTCGCCGGTGATTGCCGATTCGTCGACCGAGGCGATGCCGTCGACGATCTCACCATCCGCCGGGACGATGTCGCCCACTTCGACGAGAACGAGATCGCCGGGTTTCAGCGTGTGGCTCGAAACCGTCCGTGTCTCCACCGCATCGAGCGCTGCGAGAAGCTTCGCAGGCGTTTCGGTCTGCGTCGCCCGCAGCGTGTCCGCCCGCGCCTTGCCACGACCTTCCGCCATCGCTTCGGCAAACGTCGCGAAATAGACCGTGAACCAGAGCCAGGCTGCGATCTGGCCCACCACCGCCGTCTCGCCGGCACCGGTCACGACACCGCGCAGGAAAAGGAGCGTGGAGAGCGCCGCCGCCACCTCCGTGACGAAGATGACGGGGTTCTTCATCAGATGACGCGGATCGAGCTTGACGAGCGCCACGCGCAAAGCCGGCCCCGTCACCTGCATGTCGAAGAGAGAAATATCAGGCTTTCTGCGCATGGCGCCTGGCTTTCTGACAGGATGCTGATGGAGGGCCGCAGTGTCGGCGCTCGGGAGATCGCCGTGAGTTGCGGCCTGCAAAGGAGCTTGCGGCATCAGAACGTCTCCCCGGCGAGCATCGCCGTGTGTTCGGCAATCGGCCCGAGGGCGAGCGCCGGAAAGAAGGTGAGCCCGCCGAGGATCAGGACGACCGCGACGAGAAGCGTGACGAAGAGAGGACCGTCCGTCGGAAATGTGCCGGCCGAGGCCGCGACCTTCTTCTTGGCCGCCAGCGAGCCGGCGATCGCCAGCATCGGCACGATGAAGACGTAGCGACCGAGGAGCATGGCAATGCCGAGGAGCGTGTCGTGGAAGGGCGTGTCAGCACCGAAGCCCGCAAAGGCCGAGCCGTTGTTCCCCGTCGCCGAGGAATAGGCGTAAAGGATCTCCGACAGCCCGTGCGGGCCTTTGTCCTGAAGCGAGGCGAGTGCCACCGGGAGCGTCGCGGCCGCGGCGCCGAAAACGAGGACGCCGAGCGGCATGACCAGGAAGGCGATGACGGCGAGCTTCACTTCTCTCGTCTCGATCTTGCGTCCGAGATATTCAGGGGTTCTTCCGACCATCAATCCGGCCAGGAAGACGGTCAGCACGACGAAGGCGAGCATGCCGTAGAAGCCGGAACCGACACCGCCGAAGACCACCTCGCCGACCTGCATGAGCAGCATCGGCGCGAGAGCACCGAGCGGCGTGAAGCTGTCGTGCATGGAATTCACTGAGCCGTTGGAGGCGGCAGTCGTCGCCGTCGCCCAGAGCGCCGATTCGCCCACGCCGAAGCGGACTTCCTTGCCCTCCATATTGCCGGCGGCCTGCTCGACGGGAAGGTTCGCGAAGAGCGCGTTGCCTTCGCTCTCCGCCCCATAGGTGAGCGCCAGCGCGCCGAGAAAGAGGATGCCCATGGCGGCAAAGATCGCCACGCCCTGGCGCATGTCGCGCACCATGCGACCGAACATGAAGGTGAAGGCCGCCGGGATGAGAAGGATCGTCACCATCTCGGCGAAATTCGAAAGCGGCGTCGGGTTTTCATAAGGCACGGCGGAATTGGCGTTGAAAAAGCCGCCGCCATTGGTGCCGAGCTGCTTGATGGCGATCTGCGCCGCTGCTGGCCCCTGGGCGATCGTCTGCCGCGCGCCCTCGAGCGTCGTGGCGTCCACATAGGCGGAGAGGTTTTGCGGCACCCCCTGCCAGACGAGAAAGAGCGTGAAGAGGATCGAGAGAGGCAAGAGCAGGTAGAGGACCGCCCGGGTGAGATCGACCCAGAAATTGCCGAGATTGCGCGCATCCGCGCCATCGGACCCGCGGCCGGCAAAGCCTCGGATCACGGTGGCGCCGACGGCGATGCCGGTCGCGGCCGAGACGAAGTTCTGCACCGTCAGCCCCGCCATCTGGCTGAGATACGAAAGCGTCGTCTCGCCCCCATAGGCCTGCCAGTTGGTGTTGGTGACGAAGCTGACCGCCGTGTTGAAGGCGAGATCGGGCGCAAGCCCCCCAAAACCTTGCGGGTTGAGCGGCAGGTGGCCTTGCAGGCGCAGGATCGCATAGAGGATCAGCCAGCCGGCCGCGTTGAAGGCGAGGCAGGCCGCCGCGTAGCGTGCCCAATTCTGACCCGCATCGGGATCGATGCCGCCGGCGCGATAGAAGAGCCGCTCGATCGGGCCGAGCACCGGCGTCAGGAGTGTTCGTTCTCCCGAAAAGAGCCGCGCCATAAAGAGCCCGAGCGGCCAGGCGAGCGCCGTGACGACGGCGCCGTAGACGATGAAAAGCAGGATGTCGGACGACATGGCCGCGCCTCAAAGCTTTTCTGGATTGAGGAGCGCCCAGACGAGATAGCCGAGAAGGGCGAGCGCCACGACGGCGCCGAGCACAAGGTCGAAAGCCATCGCTCAAAGCCTCTCGATGAGGCGCAGCGAAAGGGCTGCGGCAGCGAAAAAGCCAAGCGCGAGGCCGACAAAGAAGACGTCGAGCATTTCATCTCCATCATCCGGAACGTGACCGGAGGATGGGCGCGGAGGCCATAAACGGGCCATTCGCGTTTTTGGCGGATCGCATCAACGAGGCATAAATGAAGGAGGCGACATCCGGCCTCCCTCAGACGACCATGACCTCATGCAGGATCTCTGCGGGTAGACCATGGGCCCTTCGGGGGTGAAGTGCCCTGCCCGTCCTCAGCCGCAATGCTTGGATGAACGTTTCGATCGAAGTCGTTGAGACGATTCCGGACTTCGCAGTCGGAATGCCTCGCCGGAGGCTAACGCGACGCGGGCTCCGTTTCCGAAGCCGGGCTCCCGTCCTCTGCCTTTCGGTCCGGCTCGTGCCATTTCTGAGCGAGCCCGGAAAGGTCATCGAACGTGTTGGACGTATCCGACACCGTGCGGCCCATCCCGCATCCGCCAAGCGTTCCGAGAACGGCGAAAAGACCAAGCGCCAAGGCGGTTTGCGTCACGACCTTCGAGGCGGCATTCGAAGAGGAGGTGTCCTTTCGACGGTGAATGGCGCGCATCGTTCTTCCCCTCGTCACGGCAGCTCGTTTGAGATCAGTCGCTCGACCGCACGAGCCAGCACCCGACAGCCGAAGACGATATCCTCTTCCGCCGTATCTTCGTCGATATCATGGCTGCGTCCACCGATGCTCGGTACGAAAAACATCGCCGCCGGCATCGTCTGGCCGATAATCATGCAGTCGTGACCGGCCCCGCTTGCAAGCCGCATCGGTTGTTCGCCGAGATCTGCGGCCGCTTCGGCGAGTTCCTCCGCAAGCTGCGAATTGGTCGTCGTCGGAGGGACCCGCGTGGTCACATCGACGGAGACAGCAAGCCCGGTCTCGCGCTGAAGTGCCGCCGCCTTGTCGTGCACGGCCGATTCCATTCGCTCCAGCCGCTCCAGGTCGCCGTCTCGAAACTCCAGCGCAAGTTCGGCCCGAGACGGCACGACATTCGGGGCGCCCGGTTTCAGCGCCACACTGCCGATATTCCAAACGGTCTCCGATCCGGAGAGCTCCGGAAAGGTCGAATCCACCCAGGACGCGAAAGCGAAGATCGCGCGGCCCGCATCGCGGCGCATCGTCATCGGTGTCGTTCCGGCGTGATCTGCACGCCCCTCCGCCTTCACGCTCATGCGGCGCGTGCCGGCAAAGCCGGTGACGATGCCGATCCTCCGCCCGGCGGCAAGGAGCCGTGGGCCCTGTTCGATGTGGCCCTCGAGGAAACCACTGAGACGACGCCTGTCGGCGACGATCGGATCGCCCAGGAAACCTGCCGAAGCGATGGCAGAGGTGAGCGCCTCGCCATCCGATCGGTGCGCATGCCCGACGTCACCCTCCGACAGGAGCCCGGCGAGGCTCTTGGAGCCGAGGAGAGGCAGATAGGTGCCCTCCTCATCCTGGAAGGCGATGACGTCGATACCGATAGGAACGCTCGTGCCGCTCTCGCGAAATGCCCGCGCGACTTCGAGCGCGTAGATGACGCCCATCGCACCATCGAGCCAGCCGCCACGCGGCACCGTGTCGGAATGCGAACCGAGCAGCAGAGCCCGGTCGACGTCCGGCCACGCCCCGTAGACATTGCCGAAACGATCCTGCTTCACGACGAGGCCGATTTCGCCCAGCCTCTCTTTGAGCCAGTCGCGCGACGCGACATCGGCCTGCGAAAACGCGATCCGATCGACCCCGGTCTTGTACTTTCCGAATTCGGCGAGGCGCCGCAGATCTGCGATCAGCCGTTCACTTTTGATCTCAACCACAGCCGGCTCTTCATTCTGGCGCGGACGAAGCCAGCGCGATCGATGCGCCGCCCCGACCGCCGCGAACACGTGAAGGCTCCTTCATGGCGCGGATCGCGAGCCTCGTCGAGCGCCGAAGGCACGACCACGGGAATGGACGCCTTCGGCGACAGCGGAGCGCGCCGGCCACGATGCAGAAAGCTCAGGAGGGATCGTCGCCGAAATACTGCGTGCGCAAACGTTCCACCAGCTCGCTCTCTTCGGCCCAGATGACCTCGACGGTCAAATCCCGCGTCAGACCGGAATTTCGGCTGACGCCGAAACCATATTTGTCCGGCTCGAAGATCGGACCCACGACGTCGAGCGGCTCGTCCTGATGCGTGTGGGCGTAATATTCCAGGACGGGCGCATCGGCGATGATCGCATCGATATCGCCATCAAGGAGACCGGCCACAGCCCCGTCGAGATCATTGTAGGCCCGCGTCTCGAGAAAGGCCTGCTGGGCGAAAGCCTCCGAAACACCGCCCTTGAACACCCCGACGGTCTTTCCCGGCAGATCGGCAAGACTGTCGATCTGGCTGTTGATCGAAATCGCCGTCATGACGCTGGTGACGGTCGACGTCAGATAGGCGACGACAGCGACACCGCAGACGAGCCAGAGGGCTGCCCAGACCCGGCCGACCCAGCCGAACAGGTTCTTGCGGATCGGAGCCCGCCCGGACGTCGCCACCGACATGACGGAGTAAAAGCCCTCGGCGAGCGCATCGGGCCACGTCTTCGGAAACTCCGGATCGAAGCGACGATAGTAGATAGTGCTCAGGACGGTCGCCACGAGAATGACGAAGGCGAGCCAAAGATAGGCTCTCAGAAAGCCGCTATCCCTCAACCCCGACACGACCTCGCTGAAGCCGGCCCCGGCATCCTCGTTGATCATGATCCGAAGGCCGGCGTCGAACCAGGGATAGGTGAAGTCGATCCGGTGGGCACGCTGTTCGGTGATGGAGAGATTGGTAACCGCAACGTCGATCTCGCCAGAGGCCGTCGCATCGAGAAGTGCCGCAATGGTCGGATAGGGCTGGTAGTTCGTTTTGAAATTCAGTCGCCCGGCGATCGTCTCCCAGAGATCAATCGCCATGCCCTCATAGCGGTTGTCCTGTTCCATGACGAAAGGCGGGCTCATGTAAAGCCCGACATCGACCGCACGCGGCGATGCTTGCTCCTGCGTCTGTTCGTCAGGTGCCGGCGGTTCTCCGTCCGAGGTTTGGGCAAACGCAGCGCCCGCAGCACTCATGAGAACGAGAACAAGCAAAAGCATCACGAGATGAGACAGTGCCGTCCACCGCCTCTCGAAAACATAACGACTTGATAACTTCACTGAGACTGTCCCCCGGCGCCCTTCTTTGGGTTTTCGATTGCTCCGGCCACATCTTCGTCAAGATGTCTTAGCCGTCGCCTAACACAAACTCGGAACGCCGACTTGCCGGTCCGCGAAACCCGCTAGCCTCCAAGCGAAATCGGTTTTTCGCAGATGCGAACCTCACGCGGCCTCACGCGTTCAGTTTGCGACGGGCGACGACGGTTTCACAGCAAAGAAAGAGCGAGAGAAAGAGGCGAGATGTCCGACACTCTGTGGTGGCAGCATGGAACGATCTACCAAATCTATCCGCGGTCTTTTCAAGATTCGAATGGCGACGGCATCGGCGACCTGGAAGGCATCCGTCAACGCCTTCCCTATCTCACCTGGCTCGGCGTCGACGCAGTTTGGATCTCGCCCTTCTATCCCTCTCCGATGGCAGATTTCGGCTACGACGTTGCCGATTATTGCGACGTCGATCCGATCTTCGGGACGCTCGAGGATTTCGACCGCCTGAGCGCCGACATCCACCAAGCCGGCATGAAGCTCATCCTGGACTTCGTGCCGAACCACACATCGGACCGGCACCCCTGGTTTCAGGAGAGCCGCATTTCGCGCGATAGCCCGAAACGGGACTGGTATATCTGGCGCGACCCCGCTCCGGACGGCAGCCCACCGAACAACTGGATCTCCAATTTTGGTGGCAGCGCCTGGCAGTTCGACGAAGCGACGGGCCAGTATTACTACCATGCCTTCCTGAAGGAGCAGCCCGACCTCAACTGGCGAAACCCGGAAGTGCGGTGGGCCATGCACGACGCCCTGCGCTTCTGGCTCGACCGAGGCGTCGACGGGTTCCGCGTCGACGTGATCTGGCACCTGATCAAGGATGCCGACCTGCGCGACAACCCCATCAATCCCGCCTACGAGCCGCATCAGCGCGAGCTCAATCGCCTGCTCGAGGTTCATTCCTGCGATCAGCCGGAAGTGCACGAGGTGATCGCTGAGATGCGCGCCGTGCTCGAGGAGTACGACGAGCGTGTTCTCATCGGCGAAATCTATCTGCCGATCGAGCGCTTGATGGCCTATTACGGCGACGACCTCAAAGGCGCGCACCTCCCGTTCAACTTCCAGCTCCTGCAATCGGCCTGGGATGCCCGCCACATCGACAATCTCATCCGCGAATACGAGACGGCGCTTCCCGACGGCGGGTGGCCGAATTGGGTGCTAGGAAACCACGACCAGGCGCGCATCGCCGATCGTCTCGGCCCTGCCCAGGCGCGGGTTGCGGCTTTGCTGCTTCTTACCCTTCGAGGCACACCCACGCTCTATTACGGCGACGAGATCGGCATGGTGCAGGTCCCGATCCCTCCCGAACGCGTGCAGGATCCGTGGGAGAAGAACGAGCCGGGCCTCGGCTTCAATCGCGATCCGGCGCGCACCCCGATGCAATGGGATGAGAGCGCCCACGTCGGCTTTTCGACTGTCGAGCCCTGGCTGCCGGTGGATCACCGAGAGAGCAACCGCAACGTCGCCGCGCAGAAGCAGGATCGATCCTCGCTTCTCTGCCTCTACAAACGATTGCTCGAGCTGAGGCGCGAGCGAAAGGCTCTTTCCATCGGACGCTACGTGCCCGTGACGGCCGAAGGAGACATCCTCGCGTTTCGCCGCGAGCACGGCGAGGAGCGCTTTCTGATCGTCCTCAACCTCGGCAGCACCACCCATCGGCTGATGCTGGATGAGGGCGTGCGTGGCCACGTCGTGCTGTCTTGCCTCGGAAGAGAGGCCGGAGACGAGCTCTCCGGCACCATCGAGATACCCGCAAACGAAGGCCTCGTCGTCGAACTCGCCGACTGATCTCAAACCTCAGGCAGGAGCCCTGCAATGCTCGATCTCTGGTACAAGAACGCTGTCATCTATTGCCTCGATGTGGACGCCTATATGGACGGCAATGGCGACGGAGTCGGCGATTTCCGCGGGCTGGCCGATCGCCTCGATCACATTGAGGCACTGGGCGCGACCTGTATCTGGCTCCTGCCCTTCTACCCGACACCCAACCGCGACAACGGCTACGACATTTCCGATTTCTACAATGTCGATCCACGTCTCGGCTCACTCGGGGATTTCGTCGCCTTCACGCGCGCCGCGGCAGACAGAGGCCTGCGAGTTCTGGTCGACCTCGTCGTCAACCACACCTCGACGGACCATCCCTGGTTCCAAAGCGCCCGCTCCGACCCGAACTCCCCCTATCGCGATTGGTATGTGTGGTCGGAGGAAAAGCCGGAGAATATCCACGACGGCATCGTGTTTCCCGGCGTGCAGGAGGCGATCTGGACCTACGACCAGAAGGCTAAGGCCTGGTACCTGCACCGCTTCTACAAACACCAGGCCGATCTCAACATCGCCAACCCGGCGGTGCGCGAAGAGATCGACAAGATCATGGGCTTTTGGCTGCAGCTCGGCGTCTCGGGCTTCCGCATCGATGCCGTGCCCTTCCTGATCGAATATCTCGGCCTCGATCACGCACCGGCCCGCAACCCGGCCGAGTATCTCTCCGACATGCGCCGCTTCCTCTCCTGGCGAAAGGCGGAATCGGTCCTTCTCGCCGAAGCCAACGTCACCATGAAGGAAGTGACGAGCTATTTCGGCGAAGACGGCAACCGCATGCACATGGTCTTCAACTTCATGCTGAACCAGCACATGTTTCTGGCCATGACGCGCCGCGATGCCGAGCCGATCCGCCGCATCATGTCGATCATGCCGGATCTGCCGGTGGAAGGTCAGTGGGGCTCCTTCCTCCGAAACCACGACGAAGTCGATCTCGGCCGCTTGTCCTCGCAAGAGCGCCAGGAGGTCTTCGATGCGATGGCGCCCGATCCCGGAATGATCGTCTATGACCGGGGCATCCGTCGCCGCCTCGCACCGATGCTCGAAGGCGATGTCCGCCGCCTCAAGCTCGCTTACGCTCTCATGTTCGCGCTGCCCGGAACACCCGTCATCTGGTACGGCGAGGAAATCGGCATGGGCGACGACCAGAGCCTTGAGGAGCGCAATTCCGTGCGCACGCCGTTGCAATGGTCGAACCGCAAGAACGGCGGCTTTTCCTCAGCCGATCGCGAAGCACTCGTTCGTCCAGTCCTGAGCGACGGCCCTTTCGCCTACGACAAGGTCAACATCGCCGACGCCATACGCGAGCCGGACTCGCTGCTCTCCTTCGTTCGCGAACTCGTGCACATTCGAAGGTCGTTGCCCGAAATCGGATGGGGAAAATGGACGGTGATGGACAGCGACACGGGGGTTCTCGCACTGCGCAGCGAGTGGAAGGGAAATGTCACCCTCACCTATCACAACCTTTCCGATGAGGAGGTCGAGGTGACACTCGAACCCGCTCGGGAAAGCGATAGCGAGGAGACCGCCTATACCTCCGTTCTCTTCGGACCCGGCGCACCCCCTCGCAACTTGAAACCGGGCACCAGCCTGAGGCTCGCGCCCTACGGCTTCGCCTGGCTGCGGCCGGACAAGGAGCGCCGCTGACCGCAAGCCGCTGAAGTCCCAGCGGCAGCACCAAACCCCGCACAAAATTCGTTATTTCTCAACCACATCTCGCCTTGCTCCGACGCTTTGCGGCCAGGAGGTCAGCCTCAGATCAGACAGACATCCCATTAGATCTCGATTCAAAGAGGTTTCGACATGGGAGCTATCCGCAAGGCGAAAGCGCTTTCCACCCACGTATTGTGGGTGATGAGCCTGTTCGCCCTCCTGGCTGTTGGCGGAATGTTGTTCGTCGTTCTGCAAGCGCTCGTGGGCACAGACCACGTCTCCATCGAAAGACAGCAGCAGCTCGTGCGCCATGCCATGGAGGCCCAGACGACGCGCGTCTCCGAAGAGCAGAAGAGCGTCACCTGGTGGGATGAAGCCGTCGAGGCGGCAAAAAACCGGGATATGCCTTGGATTCACGAGAATCTCGGCGAGTGGATGTATGAATTTTTTGGGCACGATCGCACCCTCGTCGTCGCGCCTGACGACCGTGCGATCTACGCCATGGAAGAAGGCCGGGCTGCAGACCTTGAGACAGCCGCAGACGTGCTGCCCATCATGGGACCCGAACTGGCAAGCCTTCACCGCCGTTTCGCAGAAGTCGAAGGACGCGACGCCGTCGTCGAGCGCAGTGTCAAGATGGTCGGCGGACGGCCTGCGATCATCAGTCTCCTCCCGCTCCTGCCTTACTCTGAGGCTTTGCGTGTCACGCCGGGCGAAGAATACGTGCTCGTCAGCGTGCAATTTATCGATCGCGCCTTCCTCGATCACATCCGCGACGGCTACCTCCTGGCCAAAGCGCGCATCCAGGCGGATGAGCCGGAGAAGTTCAACGAAACGTCTCTCCCGGTTCTGGACGATAAGGGCAACACGCTCGCCTATCTCGCCTGGGAGCCAGATCTGCCAGGTCGTGAAATCCTCAACCAGGTGCTTCCGACGGCCGTAATCGCGGGTCTTGCGATGCTGGCACTCATCGTCTTCTACGCCCGCAACATCTACCGCAGTTCGGCCGAGATCGAGGCTGGGCGACTCCGCGCGCTCCATCTCGCATCGCACGACGGGCTGACCGGCCTGCCGAACCGCTCAGGCGTCATTCAACGGCTGGAGCGCATTCTGCCTCTGGCAGGCGAAGAGAGCATTGCCCTCCTTTTCGCCGATCTCGACCGCTTCAAGGAAGTGAATGACACTTACGGCCACCCGGCAGGAGATGATGTCATCCGGCAGTTCGCAACCCGCGTCACGCGCCTGCTCGGTGAAAAGGACATGCTCGGACGCCTCGGCGGCGACGAATTCGCCATTCTTATTCGCAATCTCGGCACGCGAGAGGATATCTCGGTGATCTGCGAGCGCATCCTCTCATGCGCCAGCGCGCCTTTCTCGATCGAAGGAGGCACGGCCCATGTCGGCGTCTCGATCGGCTACACCTTTCTTCATCCCGACATGCCCCGGAGCGAATCTCTGAGGCGGGCCGACATTGCTCTTTATGCGGCCAAGCGCGAGGGCCGCGACCGCTTCGTCGCCTTCTCACAGGAAATGGACGCTGCCCTGCGCGCCCGTCACCTCATCGAAGAAGAACTCGCAGCGACGCTGGCGCGAGGCGGGCGCGATCTCGTCCTTCACTATCAGCCGCAAGTGTCGGGACGCGACGGCGAGATTTGCGGGGTGGAAGCGCTCCTGCGTTGGCGTCATCCGCGGCTCGGCTTCCTTCTGCCCGGCGCCTTCATCGGCCTCGCCGAAGACACGCGCCTCGTGGCCAAGCTCGACGAGTGGGTTCTGCGCCACGCCTGCCGTCAGGCGCGAGACTGGCCGGAGCTGACCGTTGCCGTGAACATATCGCCCTGCTCTTTCGAACGGCTCGGACTTGCCGGGCGCCTGCTCCGGATCATGCGCGAGGAAAGGGTGAACCCGAACCAGATCGAAATCGAAATCACGGAAAGCGTCCTCCTCAAGGAAGGCAAAAGTGCTGCAGAGGAATTGCTGCATCTGAGAAGCCATGGCGTGCGGGTCGCGCTCGACGATTTCGGCACGGGTTATTCGAGCCTCAATCGGCTCAGAATGCTGAAGGTCGACAAGGTGAAGATCGACCGCTCCTTCGTGCAACCGATCGGAGAAACGGCTGATTCGACCGCGATCGTCGACGCGATCGTCGAACTCGGCCACGCGCTCGGACTTTTGGTGACGGCCGAAGGCGTCGAAACCGAGCGGCAGCGCGAATATCTGCGTTTCATCGGCTGCGACGAAATCCAGGGCTTCTTGTTTTCCGGGCCGGTCCCGCCGGAAGCGATCAACGATATGCTGATCGAAGAAAGACAACGCGGCGCCGCCTGATTGCGCGGGCGAGCCTCTTAAAGCGCCAGCATGTGCCGGATATCGGCCGCACAGTCGCAAACCTTTCTGCCCGCGGTTTCGACCACCGGGACGGGACGCGTCCAGGGCCGGTAATCCCGCGCCACAACCTCTTGCCAGGTCGGTCCTGCGCAGCCGTCCGAAACCATCCTTCGGGTTTCGACCCGCTGGCGGTGCGCATCACGATCCGTGCAGATGATCTCCACCTCCAGAAGCTCTGCGTCGGCTGTGTGCGCGACCTCGCGCCACGCGTCGCGGGTCAGCATCCACGGATTGACGCAATCGGCGATGACGCGATGACCCAAGGCGAGATTGTCCGCGGCAACGGCATAGGCCGCGCGGTAACCGGCATCCTTCATATCGTCATCGACGACGCCGGACGCGCGAATGGCGTTCTCGATGGAATCGATACGAAGCCAGATGGCCGCGATCTCAGCGGCCAGCACGCTCGCGATGCTTGACTTGCCGACACCGGGAAGACCGGAGAGAGACACGAGGAGCCCGCGCTTGCGGCTGCGGCTCATGCCGTCTCCGCCTGCGCCCATTCGAGATAGGGTGTGTTCACCTGCACCGAGGCAAGCGTCAGGATGGCCGGGACGTCATAAGGGTGTCTTGCCTCGATGAGGCGACGCAGGTCCGCCTCCCTCTCGGGCGGCGTCTTCAGGATCAGCACCGTCTCCTCCTCGTCCTCGATGGCGCCCTGCCAGCGATAGACGGAGACCATTGTCGGGAGGATATTGGCGCAGGCCGCCAGCCTTTCGGAAACCGCGGCTGCAGCGAGCTCTTTCGCCGTCTCCATGTCCGGGCAGGGAATATAGAGAAGCATCAACTGCCCCGTCTCCTGCAGCCCGCCCACACTGCGCTTGCGCTCGTCTTCGTCGTCCATGGTCGTTCGCCTTTGATTTCCGTGTCCGCGAGGGCCTTCCAGGGTCCACGCGCAACTACAGCTTTGCCGAAGCGGCCGGCTCCGTGCTAGGCGAAACGTGACCCGAAGCTGGGCTCGCCACAACCGCCGCTACCGACACGCCCGTCATGACGATCGTATCGCCGATCAAGAAGATCGCCATCATGTCCTCCGATTCGCCCGAGGCCGTGGGGGCGGCAGACCTTTTGCGGGAAACCTATGGCGAGGTCCCGCCCAAAGATGCCGATGTCGTCGTGGCTCTCGGCGGCGACGGGCTGATGCTGCAGGCGCTGCACGCACACATGGATTCGGGCAAGCCGATCTACGGGATGAACCGCGGCTCCGTCGGCTTTCTGATGAATGAGTACAGGCCGGAAGGTCTGATGGAGCGCATTTCGGAAGCGAAGGTGGAGCCGGTCCATCCGCTGCGCATGAGCGTTCTCACCGCGGACGGCGAAACGATCACGGCGCACGCCGTCAATGAAGTGGCGCTCTTCCGCCAATCCTATCAGGCCGCAAAGCTGAGGATCACGATCGACGGCCATGTCCGCCTCGAAGAGCTCATCTGCGACGGCATCCTGCTTGCGACACCGGCAGGCTCGACGGCCTACAATCTCTCCGCCCACGGGCCCATCATCCCGATCAACGCACCCTTATTGGCCTTGACCCCGATCAGCCCGTTTCGGCCGCGTCGCTGGCGCGGCGCCCTGCTGCCCGATCGGGCCGAAGTGACGCTCGAAGTGCTCGAGACCGACAAGCGGCCGGTCAATGCAGTCGCCGACCACACGGAATTCAAGAGCGTGCGTCAGGTTTCGATCGTCGAAGACAAGACGGTGACCGGCTTTATCATGTTCGATCCCGATCACGGCTGGGACGAACGCATCCTGGCCGAGCAGTTCCGCTACTGACGCTCAGGCGGCCGCCTTGATCTGAAGGGCGTAGCCGCGCGCCGCATCACGCTTTGCATCCATCGCAAGACGCCTCAGAAGAGCGAGAAGATCGTCGAGTTCCCCCGTCGGCCGGGCTCCGTAACGCAGGAGCACGGCGTCGATCAGCCGGGTGGCGCGCCGATAATCGTGACCGGAACCGGCCTCGCAATCGAGGTCGCGCAAGACCTCCATGACGGTCACGATGACAGGCACGGCGCTCGCGGGCAGTCCGGCCTTTCGAAGAAGTGCGCCGAGCCCGGAGGAGCGCCCGGCGGCCACGAGAGCGGAAACCCGCCGTCGCGGCATATCGGCAAGCGCGGCGATCGCTTGCTCGAAGAAATCGATCTGTCCGCAGACCGCCGCGCGCACGAGGAGCACGGGGGTCAGCTGATCCGAATCGAGAAGTCGGTTGACGAGTTGCACGAGGCCCGCAGGTCCGGCGTCTTCGGCCAAGACGAGGACCGCGCGTTCGAGCGTTTCGTCGGCAACCGCACGCGCCTGCATCGGAGAAAGCCAGCCTTTCGCGGAGACGAAGGCGCAGAGGCTGTCCGCCAGATCTTCCAGAAGGACCTGGCGCACGCCCACAGGCAGATCGCTGCGCGCCAAGAGCATTTCGCGCAGCTCCGCCTCGTGGCCATAGCGTTCGACGATCCGATCGAGGGAGAAACGCGCCACGCAGGCCCCGTCGTTACAGAGGAGATCCATCACGGCTTCCAGGCAGCCGACTTCCGCGATCGCGGCGGCAAGCGCGCGCGACACAGTTCTGCGACGCGCGATCGCCGCCTGCACTTCCGGCTCGCGTGTCGCCACGAGATCGACGAGTTCGCCGTCGAGGAGAAGCGGCGAGTGTTCGACCACGATCGTCGCCACTTCAAAGTGATCTGCAGACAGCGCGAGAATGACATGGTGCGGCGCCCTATCGCTGTCTGCCAGCTGTTCCGCGAGCGCCAGACGGACCAGACGATTCGGATCGTCGAGCAGGATGGTCATCGCTGCTTCGAGGCCGTCATGCTCCTCCGGCGACAATTCGGAGGTGAGAAAAGCACGTGCAAGCGCACTCGCGGCTTCCACACGTCGCCTCGGTGCGGCACTTTCGATCCAGGTCAAAAACCGTTCGACGATCATCAAGACAATCTCCTGCATGTCGATCGTGCACGGGGATGATTAATGATCGGTTCACCATAGCGTCGGCCTTTGCGCAGCGCCCTCCTCAGTCCCCAGCTATGGCCCCAACAATGGGTGAAAAATGATGCGCTCCTACCTCCTCGTACCCGCAGACAGCGAGCGGAAGCTCGCGAAAGCGCTGACGAGCGGCGCCGACGCGCTCATCCTCGATCTCACCGATTCGGTTGCCCCGCGGGACAAGGGCAAGGCCCGAAAGCTGGCGACAGACTTTTTGCGCAGGCATGTCGGTCTCATGCGCCCTCGCCTCTTCGTGCGCATCAACGCTCTCGCGAACCCCCTGAGCGAGGGCGATCTCGACTACGTCATGACCGGAGCGCCGGCCGGCATCGTGCTGTCGGCCGCAGCGGGAAAAGACGATGTCGTGCTCCTCGGCGCCCGCATCGCCGTTCGCGAAGCGCTTCACGGTCTCCCAGACGGCGGCACACGCATTCTCGCAATCGCAGGAGATCGGCCCGATTCCCTCTTGGCGCTCGGAAGCTATGCCGGCGACGTTGCGCGCCTCTGCGGCCTTGTCTGGTGCGGCGACAGGTCTGCGGCGGGAATCGGGCGCCAGAGGGAGAGCGATGAAGACGACGACTGGGGAAACCCAGCTGCGCTTGCACGCAATCTGTGCCTTTTTGCCGCCGGTGCAGCACATGTCGATGCCATCGATCGCCCCTATCAGGACTTTGCCGACTCAGAGGGGCTTGCCGCCGAAGCCGCGAAGGCTGCTGACGCAGGATTCGCGGGCAAGATCGCTATCCATCCCTCACAGGTGGCGGCAATCAACGCTGCGTTTACGCCGGATCCCGACGCGGTCGCGATGGCCGAGGCTTTGATTGCCGCGTTCCGAGAAGCAGGAAACCCGGGCGCGCTCGCGATCGAGGGGCATGCCTGCGATCAGAGCGATCTGCGAAGAGCCGAACGCCTTGTCGCGCGCGCCGCTCAGATCACCCAGATCCGTAAGATCGTCAGCCCGTCACCTTCGGATCCTTCGGGCGAATGATCTCGAAGACACCGTCGACCACGGCATAGTCGAAATAGCCGCAGCGCGCGATCGTTCGGGCCGCCGCCATATCGAAGCGGTCGTCGCGGATGAAGCGGTCATCGACATAGATCGAGACGACTTCTCCGAAAACGACGATGTTACCGGACCACTGCCCGTCGAGACCGGCGAGACGGTCCGCCTTGAGAAGCCGGCATTCTAGCGCGGTCGGGGCGTCGCGAACGCGCGGCGGTTTGACGACGGCGCTCTCCGCCATGGCGAGCCCCGCCTCTTCCGCCTCACTCACCCCGCGAGGATAGGCGGCTGAGGTCGCATTCATCTCTTCGCGGAGATCGAACGTCGTGAGATTGCACACGAATTCGCCTGTCGCCTCGATGTTCTTCACGCTGTCTTTCTCGCCAAAGGACGAGAACATCACGATATGAGGATCGTTGGAGACGGCGTTGAAGAAGGAATAGGGCGCGAGATTGAGACGCCCTTCCGGATCGAGACTCGAAATCCAACCGATCGGACGGGGCGCGACAATCGCCTTGAACGGATCATGTGCGAGCCCGTGGTCCCGCAGGCGCGGCGTATAACGCATCTAAAATCCTCAGTTAGAAAAGAAAGTCGTGAGCGCGGAGATATCCGGCCGGTCGCGTTCCGGCGTTTCCTGGCTCGCCGTTCCGATATGGATGAAGCCGGCAAGCTTCTCGTTCTCACCAACGCCGAGCGCGCGAAGCGCTTCCGCATCGAAGGCGAACCATTGCGTCAGCCATTGGGCGCCGAAACCGTGGCCCGCGGCTGCGTGCAGGAGGTTCATGCAAACGGCGCCCGCCGTCAGCTCCTGCTCCCAGACCGGCACTTTCGCATGCGCGGCCGCTGTCGAGACAACGCCGATGACGACCGGCGCAATCGCAAACTGGGTGGCCTTTCCCGCTTTGCGCTCGGCCTCGGGATCACCGCTCTTAAGAACCAAAGCCTTCAGCGTTTCCGCCAAACGTTGCCGGTCTTCGCGGCTGTAGATAATGTAGCGCCAGGGTGCGAGCTTGCCGTGGTCGGGCACACGCGCGCCAATGGTCAGAATATCGGATAACGTTTCTGGATCCGGCCCCGGATCGCCAAGCTGGACGGAGGGTGTGCTCCGACGTTTGCGCAGATGGTCGAGAAGGTCGTGCATCGTCGCCTGTGTCATTTTGCCTTTGCGCCGAACGGTTTCCATCATGGCTCGGGCCGTTTCAACCTTGAAATCGACATGGTTCGCCGCTTACGACCAGGAAGAACCATCAACAGCATGAGCCGATGATCCGCTTCACCCCGGCTATTGTCCTAGCTTTCGCGACCGTGGCGACCGCCTTCGGCGGAGCGCTCGCAACCGCACCAGCCTATGCTCAAGACGGCCTGGGCGGTGGTGGAGCAGGCTTTTTCGGGCCCGGCCCCTCAGATCTCGGCCCGGGCGCCCCTCCGCAAGGAGACGAGCCGAGGAGCTTCTTTCGCAAGGACGGGCCCCCGCCTCCCCGGCAGGAAGATCCGCCTCACAAGCTCGACTTCGTCGCGCCTTCGAGCGAGTTCAATCTGCCCGGACCGGAAGAAACCATCATCTTTCCGGACAATCCGGACGGCGATGCAAAGGGATTGCTGCTCGGCGGCAACGTCCTCACGCTGAATGCGCGCCTGACAGATGACAGCCCCGACCTTACCCAGGGTCTGACCTGGAGGATCTTCGGCACCACACCGAGCGAAGACGGCAGCCTGCCGCTGATCGCAACGTCATCCGGCGGAACGGCGCGACTCACCCTGCCCGACGGCGCCTATTATGTGCACGCGGCCTTTGGCCGGGCGGGCGCCACCCAGCGCATCGAATTGAACGGCGTTCCGGAAACCGAAGATCTGGTGCTGGAGGCGGGCGGCCTTCGCCTGTCGGCCGTGGTGGGCGAGGACTTTCCTCTCGATGAGGGCAAAGTCACCTACGAAATCTACTACGAGACGGAAAACGACAAGCGCGAGCTCGTCACGCCCAATGCCGAAGCCGGTCACATCGTGCGTCTGCATGCGGGCACCTACAGCGTCGTCAGCCGTTACGGCACCCTCAACGCCATCGTGCGTGCGGAAATCGAGGTGAAACCCGGCGAGCTGACTGAGGCCATCATCCACCACGCGGGTGCCGAGGTGACGCTGAAGCTGGTGGAACAGGAGGGCGGCGAAGCTCTCGCCAACACACGCTGGACGGTGCTGACGCAGGGCGGCGACACGATTCACGAATCGGTCGGCGCCTTTCCTCACATCATCCTTGCGGAAGGCACCTACACTGCGGTCGCGCGCCACGACGACACGACCTATGCTCGTGATTTCGAGATCAAGGCAGGGATGAACCGTGACGTCGAAGTCCGGCTGACCGACCTTGTCCGTCCGGAAGGGATGCGCCTGGCTCGTTAGAGCCAGGCACTTTGAGACTTATGCCGCGGCGGCCTGGGCTTCCCCGGCCGGCCGAAGGTCAGGCGGCGTCGCCTCTTCCTTCAGGCGGCGAAGCGCTTCTTCGAGAGGCAGGGTCATCTGATCTTTCTGGCCGAGACGGCGCAGAGAAATCGTTCCCTCTTCCGCTTCACGACGGCCGACGACGAGCATCGCCGGCACTTTGCCGACCGAGTGCTCGCGGACCTTGTAATTGATCTTCTCGTTCCTGAGGTCGGCGACCGTGCGAAGGCCCGCAGCCTTCAGCTTCTCCTCGACCTCGCGCGCGTAATCGTCGGCTTCCGAGACGATCGTCGCGACGACCGCCTGCACCGGCGCAAGCCAGAGCGGCAGGCGCCCGGCATAATGCTCCAGAACGATGCCGATGAAGCGCTCGAAGGTGCCGAAGACGGCCCGATGCAGCATCACCGGACGGTGACGCTCGCCGTCTTCGCCGACATAAGACGCATCAAGCCGCTCCGGCAGCACATAATCGAGCTGATACGTGCCGCACTGCCAGGTCCGTCCGATCGCGTCGGTCAGGTGGAACTCGAGCTTCGGGCCGTAGAACGCCCCCTCGCCTTCGGCGATCTCGAACTCCACGCCGGCCGCCGTCAGAGCATCGGCAAGCGACTTTTCGGCACGATCCCAGGTGGCGTCGTCGCCGGCACGGGTCTCCGGCCGGGTCGCGAGCTTATAGCGGATATTGGTGAGGCCCATATCGGTATAGACGCGCGCAAACAGCTTCAGGAAGCGCTCGGTCTCGCTCACCACCTGCTCGTCCGTGCAGAAGATGTGCGCATCGTCCTGGGTCATCTGCCGGACGCGCATCAGCCCATGGAGCGCGCCATGCGCTTCGTTGCGATGGCAGCAGCCGAATTCGGCCATGCGGATCGGCAGATCGCGGTAGGATTTGATCCCGTGCTTGAAGATCTGCACATGCGCCGGGCAGTTCATGGGCTTGAGCGCCAGCCAGGTATCGACCTCGTCGGCGAGAACCGGCCCATCTTCTTCCGTATTCGGGGTCTGATCGGGGACCACGAACATGTTTTCGCGGAATTTCGACCAGTGCCCGGATTTCTCCCAGAAGCTCGAATCGAGAAGCTGCGGGGTTTTCACCTCCACATAGCCATCCTCATCGAGGCGCCGGCGAATGTAATCCTCCAGGACCCGCCACACGGCATAGCCCTTCGGATGCCAGAAGACGGACCCCTGCGCCTCTTCCTGCAGATGAAACAGGTTCATCTCGCGCCCGAGACGGCGGTGGTCTCGTTTCTCCGCCTCCTCGATCATGGTGAGATAGGCGTCGAGCTCTTTCTTGGAGGTCCAGGCGGTGCCGTAGATGCGCTGCAGCTGCTGGCGGCTGGAATCGCCTCGCCAATAAGCGCCGGCGAGTTTCGTCAGCTTGAAGGCGTCGCCGATCCGCCCGGTCGAATCCATATGCGGGCCGCGGCAGAGATCGAACCAGTCACCCTGGCGATAGATCTTGACGTCGTCGCCTTCGGGAATCGCATCGACGAGTTCCACTTTGAACTGCTCGCCCATTTCGCCGAAGACGCGCTTCGCCTCGTCGCGGTCCCACACCTCCTTCGTGAAGGGGCGGTTGCGCGCGATGATCTCACGCATCTTCGCTTCGATGGCGGTGAAGTCCTCGGTCGAAAACGGCTCCTGGCGGAAGAAGTCGTAATAGAAGCCGTCCTCGATCACAGGCCCGATGGTGACCTGCGTGCCGGGGAAGAGCTCCTGCACGGCCTCCGCGAGGACATGGGCGCAATCGTGACGAATGAGGGACAGCGCCTGCGGGTCCTCGCGCGTGACGATCTTCACCGTAGCGCCTTCCGGCAGCCTGTCGGCGAGATCGGCGAGCTGCCCGTCGACTTCGACGGCAACGGCCTTCTTCGCCAAAGATTTGGAGATCGACGCAGCGAGATCGGCACCGCTCGCCCCTTCGGGCAAGCTGCGCTCCTGGCCGTCGGGAAGTCTAATCCGGCTCATGACAGCAAAGTCCGGGCCCATCGGCCCGCTCCATAGTTCAATCCGAAAAGCGTTCGGTGATGTGTCGGCCCGTCCATAGGCCGTAGCGCCACGGCGTATACCAGCGGGCATTGTCGGGCAAGCGGGCTGGCACCGGGTCGAGCCCATTGCTGCCGAAAGGATGACAGCGCGAGAAGCGGGCAAGCCCCATCCAAAGCCCGGGCCACGCGCCGAAGGTGCTGATCGCCTCGCTCGTATAGTCCGAACAACTCGGCAAATGCCGGCACGTGCGGCCCATGATCGAGGACAGCGAGAGCTGATAAATCCTGATCAGTCCGAGGAGACCACTGGCGACGGGCGAGAAACGCCGCGGCTTCAGCCGACCGCCTTCTGATCCTTCGGCCCTCTCCATAGCGTCACGCGGCCTGACCGGCGCCGGCCGCTTTCCGGCCCTGCCCCTTTTCGAACGAGGACGAACCTGCGTGACCCGCCGCCTCGATCTGATCGAGCGCATCGACGACGGCGTCGAATGTCAGCATCGTCGAGGCATGCCGCGCCTTATAATCGCGCACCGGCTCGAGAAAACGAAGATCGGCCCAGCGGCCTTGCGGCGACGGCCCGTTCTCCTTGAGCATGGCGCGCATCTCCTCACGAACCTGCCGCAGCTCGTCGGGCGTCGAACCGATCACCGTCCGCGCCATGATGGAGGAAGACGCCTGGCCGAGCGCACAGGCCTTCACTTCATGCGCGAAATCCGCGATCCGGCCATCCTGCAGCTTCAGATCGACGGTGACCGTCGAGCCGCACAAGCGCGAATGCGCCTTGGCGCTCGCGTCGGGATCGGCAAGCCGTCCGATGCGGGGAATGTTCCCTGCGAATTCCAGAATTTTGGCGTTATAGACGTCGTCGATCATAGGTCACTCCGCTCGGGGGGTGGCCGAGCTTGGGCAAAATCATTACTTCGCCTTATATAGGTTCGACAGGCCGGCGTCACACCTCCACCCGAGAGCGGCCGGCACGTCTCGAAAGGACGCAAGATGGACAGCACGTTGAAGCTCTTCTCCTCGGCCGCGGTGGCGGGTCGAAGGCCAAGCCGCGAGGAGGCAGAAGCTGCCGTGCGAACGCTGATCGCCTGGCTCGGGGACGACCCCGACCGCGAGGGTCTGCGCGACACGCCGCGGCGCGTGGTTTCGGCTTATGAGGAGCTTTACGCCGGCTACCCCCAGGATCCGGGGACATTGCTCGCGCGCACCTTCAAGGATGTGGGCGGCTATCACGACATGGTGCTGGTTCGCGACATCGCCTTCTACTCGCATTGCGAGCATCACATGCTCCCGTTCTTCGGGCATGTGCATATCGCCTATTACCCGAACGACGGCGTCGTGGGCCTCTCGAAGATGGCCCGCGTCGTGGAAGCCTATGCGCGCCGCCTGCAGACGCAGGAGACGATGACGGCCCAGATCACCGATGCGCTCGAAAACGCCCTGAGCCCGCGCGGCGTCGCGGTGATGGTGGAAGCCGAGCATATGTGCATGTCGATGCGTGGCGTACAGAAGCAGGGCTCGTCCACCATGACGTCGCGCTTCACCGGCCTCTTCCATGACGAGGCAGCCGAACGCGAAAAATTCCTCAACCTCGTGCGCCCGACCGGCCGCTGATCACGGACGCCGGTGTCGATGAAGGACGATCAGGCAACGGCCTCTCCCGAGGCCGTCATCGAAGAGACGCAGGACTTCCGGCCCCGCTTCAACGAAGCGGGCCTCCTGCCCTGCATCACCCAGGATGCCGAAAGCGGCGATGTCCTGATGATGGCGTGGATGAACCGCGAGGCTATCGATCTCACGCTCGCCACCGGCGAGGTGCACTATTTCAGCCGGTCTCGGAACTCCCTCTGGAAGAAGGGTGAGACCTCCGGCGCCATCCAGAAGCTGATCGAGCTCAGGATCGACTGCGACCAGGATTGCCTTCTCGCGCGCGTCGCCGTCGCCGATCGCGCCAGGACCTGCCACACCGGTCGCACAGACTGCTTTTACCGCGTCGCGGAGGCAGCACCCGAGGGACTCCGCCTCCGCATGCGCGATTAGGCGTTCAGGTCAGCCCTGCGTCACGTATTCCCGGATCGCTTCGGCTTCGTTCTGCACCTCGGCGATCCGACGTTTGACCACGTCCCCGATCGAGATGATGCCAACGAGCTTGCCATCCTCCTCGACGGGCAGATGGCGAAACCGCTCATTGGTCATCATTTCCATGAGATCGTCGGTCGTATGATGCATCCGGCAGATCCGCACGCGCGCCGTCATAAAATTCGCCACCGGCTGACTGAGCGCCCCTGACCCCTCGCGGGCGACAGCAGAGACGATCTCGCGCTCCGACAAAATACCTTTGATAGCCGCGCCCTCGGTCACGACGACCGCACCGATACGATGTTCCGACAACGTGACGGCGACTTCGTGCAGGCTCATCTGCGGCCGGCACGTCACGACGTCATTGCCTTTGCTCTCCAGCAATTGCCGTACATGCATGTCTAGTCCTCCCCGAATGCGAACGTTTGTTTCGTCCGCTTATCAGTATCCTAGGGCGAGACGGCATAAGTTTGAACTCTTCTGAGATCGAGTTTTCTCAAAGAACCAAGATCCCCAGGAGCCTATGAACGAGTTTGGCGTCCGACCGGGTCGAACAAGGGAAAAAGAAGAAGGCCCGCGAGAAATCCGCCGATATGGGCCTGCCAGGCGATCGCACCCCCGACGCCCGGGAGCATCTGCCCGCCGACGCCAAACAGGAGATTGATTCCGAACCACATCAAAATAAAGAAGGCGGAGTATGGATTGAGAAGGCTCGCTCTCAGCCCCGGATCTGGCACGAGGTAGGCTTCCGGGCGCGCGCCTCCACCCGCCAGAGGACCGCCCGGCGCAAAGGCGAAACGCGCGGCCGCAGCCGTAATGCCAGAGACACCAGCGGAAGCTCCGATGACGAGGGTCTCATTCCCCGGCATCGCCAGAAACTGGGCGAGAGCACCCGCGGCGATCGCCACCAGCAGCAGGACGAGGAAGCGAGAAGTCCCGAAACGCCGCGCCACGGCACTCCCGAAGCTCAGCATCCAAAGAACGTTCACGCCGAGATGCAGCCAGTCGGCGTGCAGCAGCCCATAAGTGAGGGGCGTCCAAAAGCAGGCCGCGATCCCTCCAGGAAGGAATGAGGCCGCGCCCGTATAGCGTGCCGGCACGAAGCCGAACATCATGAGCACCTCGACGTCGCTCTGATAAGGCAACAGGGCGCGGATGACATGCACGATGAGCAGCACACCGACCGTCCACACGAGGACCGTCGGCAGGTTGAACATTCTCTCTCGTTCTCGTTCTTGCATGGGCGGGTCGCTTCTTCGGAGACAGGCGAAAAGGTGGAGCATCCGGGGGATTACGGCTCGCCCCTTCGCAATCACAGAGCGTCCGGGCAAGGAAAAGACTTGGAAAAACACTGTTTCTTTCTGCCACACTCGCTTACAGATGGTTAACTTGCACTATGATAGTTTTGCCACAGGCTCCTGGCTTCACGAGCAATGACCATCGCTTCCACAAACACTGATGCGCCCAAAGAGACGGTGGAGATCACCGTGGAGGACCCCGAACGCAATCGTCGCCAGCATGAGCGCGTCGAGGTCAACCTGCTCGGCCGCTGCATGTTTGCGGATCAGCAAGAGAACCCGTGCGAGATGCGCAACGTGTCCGCAGGTGGGGCCGCGATCATCAGTCCTCTCAAAGGGAATGTCGGCGAGAAGATCATCATCTATGCCGAGCAGATTGGGCGTATCGAAGGCATCATCACGCGTCACACACAAAATGGTTTCGCCATCACGATCACGGCCTCGGCGCGCAAACGGGAAAAGCTCGCGAACACGCTCGCCTGGCTCGGACGGCGCGACGTGCTCAAGGTCCGCGACGACCGCCGCTCCGTGCGGCGTGTGCCGGCCACCACGGAAACGCGGGTGACCCTGCCCGGCGGCAAACAGGTCGATTGCAAGATCATCGATATGTCGAAGACCGGCGCAGCGCTGGCGATTTCAGAGCGCCCGCCGATCGGCTCTCGCGTCAACCTCGGCCGGCTTGGAGGCCGCGTTGTGCGCCATTTCAGCGACGGCGTCGCCATCGAGTTTATGCGCATCATGTCGGAAGAAGAGATCGAGCGGATTATCGAGGAAGAGTTCTTCACAGACGGAAGCATGTGACAGCACTCTTTCCCGGCCGTCATAACAACATCTTTTTAACCAGACCGACAGTCGACTCTTATGTAAAAGCCCTTACACTTGCCGACAATTTCAGGAGAACTTCCTGATTTCAACCAAATGGTAGGCAGCGTAAAGAAGAGCTTGCCGAAAGCGTGAAACTCCGAAAGAACCGCTTAGCCCGCGCCTAAGCGGCCGGGGATACGGTCTCCCAAAACGGGGGATCGCGATATGCGGTTGAACAGAGTGACCGGAACAATGCTTGGGGCAGCTTTCGCCCTCGCCGTCTTTGTGGCGGCCCCGGCGGAGGTCCAGGCCCAACAGACAAGCTCCGGTCTTGGCATCAGGATCACGGGCAGCATCAGCGCACCGGTCATGCGCACGGGCCGTTATGCATCGCCACCGATTGGACATCGCGCCTTCTGCAGATCGTTTCCGGGTGAATGCGAGGTTCATGGCAGCCGCTCACCCATGCAGCTGATACCGTCCCGCTGGCAGGATCTCGTGCGCGTCAACAATTACGTCAACGACACGGTCGAGGCCGTGACGGACCAAGAATATTATGGGCAGGAAGAAGTCTGGACGCTCCCGCAGGGCTACGGCGATTGCGAGGATTACGTGCTTCTGAAGCGCAAGCAGCTCGTGGCGCGCGGCTGGCCCACCTCCGACCTCCTGGTCGCCGTCGTTTTCGACGAAGTGGGCGCCGGCCATGCCGTGCTCGTGGTGCGCACCGATCGCGGCGACTACGTGCTCGACAACAAGGTCTCCGATATCCGCCTGTGGAGCGAGACCGGCTACCGCTACGTGAAACGGCAGGACATCGCCGATCCGAAAAAGTGGGTCGCCATCGACGATTCCCGCTGGCAGCCGCTCGACGCCACAGGTCGCGTGCGTTGAATGTGACCTAGCCTGGTCGCCTCCAAACTCTCCCGTCCCCGACCAGGCTCAGCGGCCGGTCTCCGCAAGGAGGCCGGCCGGCGCTTTATCGAGCCGAGGAATTCCGGGCGCCAGACTGTGGAGCGCTCTATATTTCGCCGAGCGATTCCCGAAAGCGTCGGCCGTTGGCGACGTATCTTTCGGCCGATTCCCGCAGCCCCTCCTGTGCGGCCTCGTCGAGCGTGCGCACCACTTTGCCCGGAGAACCGACGACAAGCGAATAATCCGGGATCTCCTTGCCCTCGGTGATGAGGGCACCCGCGCCGATCAGACAGAAACGGCCGATCTTGGCGCCGTTCAGAACGATTGCGCCCATCCCGACGAGTGAAAAATCCCCGATCGTGCAGCCGTGCAGGATGGCGCGGTGGCCGATCGTGCAATCGCGACCGATCGTGCAGGGGAACCCGGGATCGGTGTGGATGACGCTGAGATCCTGAACGTTGGAGCGAGGGCCGACGGTGATCGGCTCGTTGTCGCCTCGCAGGACGGCGCCGAACCACACGCTTGCGTCTTCACCCACTCTCACGTCGCCGATCACGCTCGCGCCGGGCGCGATCCAATAGGCTCCGCTCTCGGGGAGGTCAGGCTTCCGTTCTTTCAGACAATAAATGCTCATAGGCGGGCAGCCACCAGAAAACTGAGAAACACCGTGCCCGAACATGCACTCCACAGACCCGCCACCACAAGTCCGAGACACACGATCTCAGGCCCTGCTTCCCTGCGACGCAAGGCGGCGAAGCACGGCAAGGTGCACGTCGCGATCGCTGGAAAGGAAACGTAACCGTCTCAGGTGGGCGCAACAAGATACGGGCGGCCGCTCGCCGCGACCGCCCGCATTTTCACATCAGATTCGTCTTCGACGGCCGTCAGGCGCGCAGGTCGAAATCCAGGATCGCCATCGAGAAATTGTAGGAGAGATCCTCATCCTCATCGTCCCGGAAAATGAGGCCGACGAATTCCTCGCCGACGAACACCTCCGCCGAATCGTCCTTCCGCGGCCGAGCCTTCACCTGGATCTTCTCGTTGTCGAAAAGCCTCTGCAGGTAGGCCTGGAGTTTTTTCAGTTCGTCGATGCTCAACGCGACACCCTTTAACTTGGTTTGGCCCGTCCTGACATAACGAGGAGCCGATCTCAACCGGCTCAGCCGGAAACGTCGTCGCTGCCCTGCTCCGCCTCGCGCAGGAGCTGATCCATGGATCGGCCGGGCTCGTCGCGGCCCGCTTTTCCGACGATTCGTGCCGGCACGCCCGCAACCGTGACCATAGGCGGCACCGGTTTCAAGACGACCGAGCCGGCCGCCACACGCGAGCAATGGCCGATTTCGATATTGCCGAGGACCTCCGCACCGGCGCCGATGAGAACGCCATGACGAATCTTCGGATGACGGTCGCCACAGGATTTTCCCGTCCCACCGAGCGTCACATTCTGCAGGATCGAGACATCGTCCTCGATCACGGCCGTGGAGCCGATCACGATACCCGTCGCGTGATCGATGAAGATCCCCCGCCCGAGAGGAACGGCGGGATGAATATCGACCTGGAAAACTTCCGAAGCCCGGCTTTGCAGATAAAGCGCGTAATCCTTATGACCTTGCTGCCAAAGCCAATGCGCCAGCCGGTGCGACTGGATCGCGTGGAAACCCTTGAAATAGAGCACCGGCTCGATCAGCCGCTCGCAAGCCGGATCGCGGTCATAGACGGCCATCAGATCGATGCGCAGAACCTCCGACAATTCCGGCTGATCCTCATACATCTCGCCAAAGGACCGGATGATCTGGCCCGTCGAAATGCCGGGATGGCGCAGCCTGTCGCCGACACGATGAGCGACCGCATCCTCCAGCCGCGGATAGTTCAAGATCGTCGAATAGATGAAGGCGGCCAGCACGGTCTCGCGGGCGACGATGTCCTCGGCTTCGCGGCGAAGCTGCGCCCAGACCGGATCGACCGTTTCGGCTCCCGAGCTCAGACGGGTTTGTTCGACAGCCATATCGGCTCCTCTCGCTGCGTCACGATCCGGTTCTCCGGCGCCCGGATATCTGGTGCGGCGCGGCCAGTTGGCCAGAGAGGTTTTGCAGGCTCTCTCTACCTTCGCCACCGCTCTCGCGGGCCACGCACAGTGTTATATAGCTTCCAATGAAAATCAGCATATGCCGGCGCGACCAAGGGTCAACAGCTCCCTGACATGATCGGCGCCGGTTCGCTCCGTTCGCCCACCACTCTCGGACACCGCTAGGCCGCTTTGCGCAGCCTCTCCAAAAACTCCAGGACCGCCGCCTTGGTCGCCTTGTCGCCAACCGCGCGCATGTGGTCACGCCGCGGGATGATCGCCGTCTCGGCGCCGGGGATGAGTTTTGCCAGCGCTTCCGGATCGCCGGCCACCTCATCCTCAGACCCCACGACGATGAGCACCGGCATGGTGAGCTTGCCGAGCATGTCCGGAGTAAGGTTTTCGCGGCCGGCCTCCATACAGGCGGCAAGCGCCAGGAGATCCGAACCGGTCTGTTCGGCGAAGACGCGAAATCCTTTTGCGGTCTCGCCGACGACCTCGTCCATGGAGGCGGCGCGCATGCCGGCTGCAACGTCATCAGCCTCGCCGAAACCCTGGACGAGCTGATCGCCGAGCCCGCCGATGATGAGGGCTTCAACCTTCTCGGGTGCAGCGACGGCAAGATGCGCCGCGATCCGCGCGCCCATCGAATATCCCATCATGAGGGCTCGCTCGAGGCCGAGATGATCGAGAAGCTCCAGCATATCGCGTCCCATCCGGTCCATGCCGTAGGCATCGGCCGAATGCGGCGCGTCGGACCAGCCATGGCCGCGATTGTCAGGCGCGATGACGCGATATCCGGCCTCATTGAAGGCCGACACCCAGCCGGTGGACTGCCAGTTGACCCGGTGGCTCGACGCGAAGCCATGGATCAGGAGGAGCGGTTCGCCCTCTCCCTGGTCGAGATAGGCGATGGCGACGCCGTCTGACGTTTCAAAGGAGGGCATGAGAAGAATGGACGTGCGAATGGATCATGCCGCCGCTTAGCCCCTCATGCGGCAGACGGTCAACGCGCAGCGGGAGCAGGCGCCTCGACGAGCTGGAATTTTGACATTGGCCCGCCGCCCCTGCACGCCTATGTTCCGCAAACCAGCAACAACGGACAGGACGAGCGACGATGGCGGAGAACGTGGTTCCGCATTTTCATAATACCGGCGGAGTCGAGGCGATTTCGGTCGGCGCCAGCGAATTCATGTGCATCGGTGCCCTGCCCCCGTTCGACCATCCGCACGTTTTCCTCGACATGGGTGACGAGCACGAAATCGTCTGTCCCTATTGCTCGACCCTCTACAAGCTCGATCGTTCGCTCAGCCCCAAGCAGGCGCGTCCGACCGAAGCCGTTTACCAGGAATGAGGATGGAGGGGAGCATGGGCGCCCGCCCCTGCCCTTCCTTATAGGATGCGCGTCGCCGTCATCGGGGCCGGCATCTCCGGCCTGACTTTCGCGCTTTCGCTGGCGCGCAAGGGGTTCGAGCTCGATCTCTTCGAGCGTGCGGAAACGTTGGAGGAAGTGGGCGCCGGCATCCAGTTGTCGCCAAACGCCTCTCGTCTTCTCCTCGCACTCGGCCTCGGGGAGGAACTCGGCAGATGCGTCGTCGTACCTGACAAGCTGCAGATCGGCAATGGCCAGCGCCTCAACTTGCTTGCAACGCTCCCCTTGGGAGAATGGGCGCAGGCGCGATACGGCGCGCCCTACTGGCTGATCCATCGCGCTGACCTGCAAGACGTGCTTTTGAAGGCCGTTCGCAAAGAGTCCGCGGTGCGCCTTCATCTCGGCGCAGGCGTGGAGGCTTTTGACGCACATGAAAGCGGTGTCGCCTTCGAGGCTGCCGGCGCCGAGCATTACGCCGATCTCGTCGTTGGTGCAGACGGGCTTCGCTCGGTCGTCCGCCGAAAGCTCGTCTCCGGTGCCGACCCCTCCCCGTCGACCCATGTCGCCTGGCGTGTGAGCATCGACGTTTCGGCCGCCCCCAACTGGCTCGACACGAGCTGCACCACGTTGTGGATGGGCCCCGGCTGGCACGTCGTTCACTATCCGATCAGGCGGGGCGAACGCCTCAACATCGTGGCAATCGAGCCGCAAAGAGCGACCGGCCAATCGGGACCCGTGCTCTTCCATGCGGCGCCCGAGATCGCCACGTTTTTCGGTTCCGAGACCCTGCGCCAGAAATGGCTGCCCTGGCCGCTCCAGACCGTCGACCCGAGCCTCGCCTGGACAAATGGGCGTGCCGTTCTCCTCGGCGATGCCGCCCATGCCATGCTGCCGACGGCCGCCCAGGGAGGCGCGATGGGGATCGAGGATGCCGCGACGCTTTCCGCCGAGCTCGCAGGCGACGGAGCGCTTTCGGGAAAACTCGCCCGCTACGAGCTTTCGCGCAAAACACGCGTCCGTAAGGTTGTATCCATGGCGGACAGCAATCTCCAGATCTACACCATGCCCAGTCTCGTCGCGGGCCTCAGGAACACAGCGCTCCTGGCGCTCCCCGGCGAAGTTTTGATGCGCCGCCAGGACTGGCTATATTCTTTTACCGCCTAAGCATTTCAGAGAGTTATACATCTCCGCAATCGGAACCCGATCGACCACTTAACGTTGTCGGGCGGTAACGGCCGCGCGAACGGCTTCCACACACATCCGCGCGGCCTCAATAGCATCCGAGATGCAAGGAGATTACTACATGATCCGCACATTGATGGCGAGTACGGCGATTGCCGCACTGTTGACCACCGGCGCGATCGCCCAGACGCAGCCGGCCACTCAGAACGAGACGACGCAGGCTCAGTCCACCACCGAGGGCGTCAAGACGCAGCAGAAGCAGGGCGAGGATCTCGCCTCCTCCTGGATGGGCCAGACCGTTTACTCCTCGGCCGGACCGGACGCTGAAGAAGTCGGCGACATCGACGATCTTCTCGTCGACGAGAACGGCAATATCACCGCAGCGATCATCGGCGTTGGCGGCTTTCTGGGCCTCGGCGAAAAAGAAGTCGCCCTCGATTACGATCAGTTCCAGGTGACGCAGGACCAGAATGGCGAAATGCGCCTGGTCGTGGATGCCACCGAAGAAGAGCTGAAGAACGCTCCTGAATTCCAGGAGAATGACAATCAGCGCAGCTATGCGCAGATGCAGAAGGAAGGTGGCAACGACAGCGCGAGCTCCACGGATGCCTCGGCGACGACCGCCTCTTCGGCTGGCGCTGCAAGCGGGTCCATGACGAAGGATCAGTCGCAGCAGACAGCCTCCAGCACCACGACGACCAGCGACGGCGCCGCGAATAACAGCGCGATGAGCGGTCAGGACCGCCAGACGGCATTTGCGCAGCCGGAGCAGGGCGAAACCCGCCTGAGCGACTGGCTCGGACGGGAAGTCTACTCGTCGGCAACGGGTCAGGATGCGACGGGCGCCGGCTCCATGGGTGACAAGGCAGGCCAGCGCCAGCAGCAGGCCATGCAGAACAACACCGACAGCGGTCAGGCCAGCGGCTCCATGGGTCAGAACGACACCATGGCAAGCGGCGAACCTGTGACCGACATGCAGGATCGGGTGAAGACCGACGCCTCGGGCCAGACGACGGCCATGGGGACGAGCGGAACGACGTCCGGCGACAGCACCGATCAACAGATGGCGACGAACCGCTCGGCGACAGGCGGCTCGGCATCGGGTAGCGACACTGGCCAGAACCAGGAACTCGCCGCAAACCCGGACGATCAGCAGCAGAGCGTTGGTGAGATCGACGATGTCATCCTCGCCGACAACGGCAAGATCGATTCGATCGTGATCGACGTCGGCGGTTTCCTCGGCGTGGGCGAAAAGCCGGTCGCCATCAAGTTCGATAAGGTCGAGATGACCCAGGCATCGAACGAGGATGAGCCGCGCCTCACGATCCCGATGACGCGCGCCGAGCTGGAGAACGCTCCGAAGTGGGAGATGGCCGGCCAGGAAGGTGATGTCGCCAGCAACACCAGCGACATGAATGCCGATACGACGGGCTCGCAGACGGCGCAGAACAGCCAGAGCGAGATGACGAAATCGGGCACGAACGACAATGCCGGCACGGGCTCGATGACCACCGCTTCGCGTGATCAGACCGACATGGGCTCGAGCAAGTCCGCTGCCGGAGGTACGCAGCCCAGCGGATTGAGTGCTGACGAGATCATGGGCGCTACCGTCTACGGCAGCAACGATGAGAGCGTCGGTGATATCGATGACGTGATCGTCGGCCAGAATGGCGATGTCCGCGCCGTGATCATCGATGTCGGCGGCTTCCTCGGCATCGGCGAAAAGCCGGTTGCGGTCGAGTATGACACGCTCAACATCCAGAAGGATGCGAACGGCGAAACCCGCTATTCGATCAATGCCACCGAGAATCAGCTGGAAGACGCGCCGGAATACGAAGGCGCGCAGTAAGCACCCAGCGTTCACTCAGACAGATATGACCCGTCGGCTCCGGCCGGCGGGTTTTTGTTTGGCCTTCTACGACATCACGGCTTGAGATCGAGCGGCCCGGGCCCTGCGCTCTTCAGCAAGGGGGAGCGAAGTCCGAAGCTCGGATCGTGTGAGAAGAAAGCTCCTGACGCCGTCGATGTCAGCGCGCGCCGAACTCTCATCGTCTTGGTCTGCGACGCACGACGCCGCTCGGACACGACCCGGCAGAGAACTGACATGGCAGAATGGTGCGGGCGGCGGGACTCGAACCCGCATGGTTTTCCAACCGAGGGATTTTAAGTCCCTTGCGTCTACCTGTTCCGCCACGCCCGCGTGCCAGGGTTTCTCTCTGCTTTTCGATCCCCGGTCAATCGGATGTGTGCAGCTCAGCATACGGCATTATGTGCGGGCTTCTCCCCACCCGCAGTCGTGTCAGCTCAGCGACAGGCCCGTTGAACGACGACAAATGTCAGCCCAACCTCCACCCCTGAGAATATGTAAAGCTTGTAGGTCCTTTGGTTTATGTATATACGAAAACTAAATGATCGTCTGGGATGAACGAAAGCGGCTCGCGAACCTCGACAAGCACGGGTTGGACTTCGCCGATTTGGATGAAGACTTCTTTTTGAATGCGCTGGTGCTGCCGGCGAAAGCGGCCGGTTTCAGGCAATAGGGCGCCTCGCGGACGGGACCGTCTCGGCAATCTTCGCCACCCTCGGGACCGAAGGGCCGTCGATCATATCCATGCGCCCTGCCAGGAGGAACGAAAGGAAGAGGCTGGAATGACGAAACGCAATGAGAAAAAGAGGACGTTCGAACCGGGCCGCGGATACAGCCGCGACGATTGGGAGGAGGTATCGGACAATCCGGAACTGACCGAAGGAGACCTCCGAGAGGCCAAGCCGTTTCGCGAAGCCTTTCCCGATCTGGCCGCCAAAATGGAAAGGAACGTGGGAGGCCGCCCCAAAAAGACGAATCCGAAGCAAGCGGTTTCCCTTCGCCTGGATGCCGAGGTGATCGAAAAGTTCAAAGCCACAGGTCCTGGCTGGCAGACCCGCATTAACGACGTTCTTAAAGCTGCAAAGCTCTAAAAAGCCGCACGACGCCGGAAGCAACCGGCAAGAGGCGTCTCACCAGCGCCAGAAGGCCGGGTCGAAAAGCACCAGGACCGTGAAGAGCTCCAGCCGCCCGAGCACCATCGCAAAGGTGAGCGCGATCTTGGCGGCGTCGGGAAGCGACCCGAAATTGCCGGCCGGGCCCACGATCTCGCCAAGCCCAGGACCGACATTGCCGACCGCAGTCACTGCCGCGGAAATGGCGGTGACGAAGTCGAGGCCGAGCGCCGCGAGAATCATCGTGATGATCACCGTGGTCCCGACATAAAGCGTCAGGAAAGCCAGAACCGAGGGCGGAACATCGGCCGGGATACGGCGGCCGGCATAGCGCAGCGGATCGACGCGCGAAGGATGGGCGAGAAGCCGGATCTGGCGCCGGATGATCTCCCACAGGATAACGAGACGGTAGATCTTGATGCCGCCGGCCGTGGACCCGGTGCAGCCCCCCACATAGGTGAGCACGAAGAAAAGGCCGACCGAAAAGGTGCCGAGCTGCGTGTAGTCGAGCGAGGCATAGCCGGTCGTCGTCACCACGGAAACGACGTTGAAGGTGGAGTGCCTAAGAGCCTGGCCGAACGTGAACTCGCCCGTCAGCGTCAATTGGAACGCAAGGCCCGTACACACGATCACCAGGAGACCTACCAGCGCCCGCACCTGGGGATCGCGAAAGATCTCATACGGGCGGCCACGCAACGCGCCGATATAGGCGACGAACGGCATGGCCCCCGCCAGCATGAAGAAGCTGCCCGTCCAAAGAAGCTCCGGATTGTCGCCGAAATAACCGAAGGACGCGTCGTGGGTCGAAAACCCACCGGTCGAGAGCGTCGTCATCGCATGGCAGATCGCATCGAAGAAGGTCATGCCGCCGGCCGCATAGGCGAGCGCGCAGAGAAGCGTCAGACCGACATAGATGCCGCCGATCCAGGCGGCGAGATCGAACGACTTCGCCAGCACCTTCTCCGAACGGTCGGAGCTTTCCGCGTGGAAGAGCTGCATACCGCCGACCTTCAGGAACGGCAGCATGATGATGGCCATGACGACGATGCCGACGCCGCCGATCCATTGCAGGAGCGAGCGCCAGAGATGAATGCCGGGCGGCAGACTGTCGAGGCCAGTGAGGACGGTGGAACCCGTCGTCGTCATGCCGGAGACCGTCTCGAAGAAGGCATCGGCATAATCGACATCGAGGCCAAGGAACGGCAGGGCCGCAAAACCCGGCAGCACGAACCACAGAACGGTGGTGAGAATGAAAGCCTGCTTGAGATTGAGCCCGAGCGGCTCGTCCTCGCGCCCCGCAATGGCGAAGACCGCGCCGACGAGCGCCGTCACGACGCCCGAGAGCGCAAACACCATCCAGTCCGGATTGCCGGCCGAAAGATCGACGAGCGCCGGCAGAATCATCACCACGCCGAGCGCCACCAGAAGGAGGCCGGTTATCGCCAGGATAGGTTGATATCGAAGCAAGATGTCGCCTGCGCCCGTGGCGTCAGCTCGGCGCGCCGAAAATCGGCGGCTGGAAGCTCAGCCCGAGATCCCACGGGAAATAAATCCACGTGTCCTGGGAGACTTCCGTGACGAACGTATCGACCAGCGGGCGCCCCTTCGGCTTGGCATAGACCGTAGCGAAATGCGCATCCGGCAGCATTTCTCGCACGATCGACGCAGTCTTTCCGGTGTCGACGAGATCGTCGACGATCAGAACACCCTTGCCGCCCGCCCCGCCGAGATGGCGCACCTGTTCCGAAATCGGCTTCAAGACCTCGGTCGTGCCCTGTGTCTTGTAGTCGTGATAGGACGCGACGCAGACCGTCTCGATCAGCCGGATTTCAAGTTCGCGCGACACGACGGCCGCTGGCACGAGCCCGCCGCGCGTGATGCACACGATTGCCTCGAAGGGGCCGGCGCCGGCGAGCCGCCAGGTCAGCGCCCGCGCGTCGCGATGAAACTGCTCCCAGGAAACCGGGAAGGCCTTTTCTTGCACCATATCTCTCTCGTTCTTTCCGGCCTCTTATCCGCTTTGCAGGCGGCTTTCCACGGCCTCGGCCGCCTTTTTTAGCGCCTCTTCATCGCGCGAGCGGATCACGATGCGTGTCGTGAAGCGGCTCCCGTCCTGATAGGGGTAGGAACCGAAACGCACCTCCGGGTGCTCGTCCTGAAGGTCGGAGAGCCAATCAGCGATCTCTCCTTCCCCGCGTCCCGCCTCGATCGTCACAGACATGATCTTCGCGGCATGTGGCAGCGTGGGCGCGAGGGCGGCAAGCATTGCCTCCATCACGGCCGGCACGCCCGCCATCACATAGACGTTGCCGATCTTGAAGCCGGGCGCGCCCGAGACCGCATTGGCGATGAGGTCGGCGCCTTCCGGCGTCCGCGCCATTCTGAGGCGCGCCTCGTTGAGCTCCCAACCGCGCGCCTCGGCCCGCTCCCGCAGGATCCGAACCGCCTCGGGATGATGAATGAGCGGACGATCGAACGCGCTCGCAACCGCATCCGCCGTGATGTCGTCATGCGTCGGCCCGATACCGCCGGAGGTGAAGACGATGTCATACGCCGCCGACAGCGCCTTCAGCGCCGCCACGATCGCATGCTTCTGGTCGCCGACGATCCGCACTTCCTCCAGATCGATCCCGAGGTCGGTGCAGAAATCGGCAAGCGTGCCGATGTTCTTGTCCTTGGTGCGCCCCGACAGGATCTCGTCGCCGATCACCAGCATGGCTGCCCGAGGCGCGGCCTGGGTCGGGTATGCGATAGTCGCTTCGATCTCGCTCATTGAGACTGAGTGCCCTTTGTCGTAGCCGCCGGCAAGTCCAATCTGGCTTGCCGCCCGCCCCTTCCCCATATGGAAGGCGAAATACTCCATCTCCCCTTTAAAAGGGGCGCCTCAATCGGCTAGCTTGTCGCCGAATAAGGACGGTTTCATCCTATGCAGAACGCACTTTCAGGCCAGCGCGAAAAGGCCTCCATCCATACCTACGGCGAGGAAGGTTTTGTCGGCATGCGCCGGGCCGGTCAGCTCGTCGCCACCTGCCTCGATGAATTGACCGAGCGGGTCAAACCCGGTGTCACGACGCAAGAGCTCGACGATTTCGTTTATGATTTCGCGCTTCAGCATGATGCACTCCCGGCAACGCTCAATTATCGCGGCTACCGCAAGGCCTCGTGCATCTCGCTCAATCATGTCGTCTGCCACGGCATTCCCAACGACAAACCGCTCAAAGAGGGTGACATCGCCAATATCGATGTCACCTTCATCCTCGACGGCTGGCACGGCGATTCAAGCCGCATGTACGCGGTCGGCCAGATCAAGCGCGCGGCTGAACGGCTGATGGAGGTCACCTATGAGTGCCTGATGCGCGGGATCGACGCGGTGAAACCCGGCGCGACGCTCGGCGATATCGGTCACGCCATCCAAAGCTATGCGGAAGCCGAGCGCTGTTCGGTCGTGCGCGATTTCTGCGGCCACGGCGTCGGGCTGGCCTTCCACGAGCCGCCGAATATCCTGCATTACGGGCGTCCCGGCGAAGGGCTCGCGCTCGAACCTGGGATGATCTTCACGATCGAGCCGATGATCAATCTCGGCCGTCCGCACGTCAAACTCCTGAACGACGGCTGGACGGCGGTCACGCGCGACAGATCTCTCACCGCACAATACGAGCATTCCGTCGGCGTCACGGAGGACGGGGTGGAAATCTTCACGCTGTCGCCGGCCGGCTACGGCCGGCCCTGAGACCTCCGTGGGCTTTGATTTCGAAGAAGCCGGCCCCGGCCAGGTCCATTATCACGGCCACCGAGACCGTCTGCGCAACCGTTTTCGCGAGGCAGGAGCCGACGCGCTGGCGGATTACGAGCTTTTGGAGCTCGCTCTCTTCAGCGCCCTGCCCCGGCGCGACACGAAGCCGATCGCCAAGGCTCTGCTCGCCACCTTCGGTTCTCTCGGCGAAGTTCTGGCGGCATCGCCGACACGCCTGAAAGAAATCGATGGTGTCGGCGACGCCGTCATCCTGCAGCTGAAATTGATGCGCGCCTTCGCCGAACGTCTTGGTCGTCACGAAGTCAGAAGCCGGCCGGTTCTCGCCTCCTGGTCGACCCTTCTCGACTATTGCCGCACGGCGATGGCGTTTGAGGATCGGGAGCAGTTCCGCATCCTCTTTCTGGACAAAAAGAATGCCCTCATCGCCGACGAAGTGCAGCAGAGGGGCACGGTCGACCACACCCCGGTCTATCCCCGGGAAGTGATGCGTCGCGCCCTCGAACTCTCGGCGACCGCCCTCATTCTGGTTCACAACCACCCGTCCGGCGACCCCTCACCGTCTCGGGCCGACATTCAGATGACGAAGACGCTCATCGACGTCGGCAAGCCTTTGGGGGTGACCGTGCACGATCACATCATCATCGGCCGCGACGGGCATGCGAGCTTTCGCGGCATGGGGCTGATGTAACGGCTGCGTCGTCGGCGCTCACAAAATCCCGTTCGCGCGCTGCAACTCGCGCACATAGGCGGCGATCTTGTCCACCTCCGTCTGAGACAGACCTTCTACCGGCGCCATGTTGCCAAAGCTCCAATGATGCGCGGTCACGCCGCGGGCCACGGCAAGCTGAAACGCCTGATCGCTGTGATGCTCAGGCGCGTAGACCGCATGCACGAGAGGCGGCCCGGCTTCTGTCCCCGCGGCATTCTCGCCATGACAGGCGACGCAGTTCTCCTCAAAAAGCGCCCTGCCCGTCTCAGCGTCGGACGAAAGCTCCGGCACTTTGACGTTCGCGACCCGAACATCACCGTCCCCCGCCACGAACGCCCGGATGGCCAGGAAAGCGGCGATCGCAAGGCCCAGAAAGACAAAGGAAACCACCTTCGGCGTCATGTCCGATCCCCGGCCAGATCCTGCAAGATCGGGCAATCGGGCCGATGGTCGCCATGGCAGGCCTCGACGAGGTTCGACAGCGTATCGTGCATCGCCTGAAGTTCGGCGATCTTGCGCTCGATCTCACCGATATGGCGGATCGCAATCGCCTTCACGTCGCCACTCGCCCGGCAGCGGTCTCCGTAGAGAGACAGAAGCTGACGGCATTCCTCGATGGAAAAACCCAGAGAGCGGGCGCGCGCCAGGAATTGCAGATTGTGGACGTGGGTATCGGAATAGTCGCGGTAATTGTTGCCGCGCCGGTCCGGCTGTACGAGCCCGATATCCTCGTAATAGCGGATCGTTTTGGGGGGCAGGCCGGAGGCCTGCGCCGCATCGCCGATATTCATGCGCCAACTCCCACGCTTTCCTGCTGGATAAGGGTTCCAGCCACTGGAAAGTCAAGGGAGCGCCGCGCGCCTCACAATCCCTTTCGAGATTAGTTGAGCCGCCCTTCGAAGGTCGCGAGACGCCATTCCGAGGGCTTGATCAGACGCTCATGGGCAATCTCAACCGAATGGATGGCCGCATCGATCTCGCGCCGCCAGTAGTCGAGGAAGCGCTCCAGCCGCGGATGGTCAGGTGCCACATCGTAGAACTGCCAGACGAAGCTTTGAATGAGCTTCGGGCGCTCCGGCATGTAGTAGAGAACGTTGGCGGTGGTCAGGCCGTAACCGGCGAGCTGAAGGCCGAGATCACTCTCCTCGCGACTTTGCTGCATGCTCTCCTCCTGGGTCAGGAGGTGCAATGATTGCGTCTCATAGATTAAAAGTCTACTAGCCCTTGGTCGAAATCATGATATCGAACAATGGCTTAGCAGCCTTCACTCAGGAGTGCTGCCAGCAGCCGGACCGTCCTCCGACGGCTGGATCGAGGTGATATAGCCAAGAATGTCGTCGATATCGGCAGGCGGCCAGCGGAATTCCGGCATGGCCGGGTGGCCGGTCACGATGCCCTCGGCAAGCGCTTCCCATAATGTGTCGATCGGATAGCGCTCGGACAGATCGCGGAAGGCTGGTGCGGGCGGCATCGGGCTCGTGCCCGTCGATCCGACGGCATGACAGCGGGAGCAATACTCTTCGGCCAGCGCTTCGCCGCGGGCGATGTTCTGGCCCGCAGCGCCCTGCGCCGTTGCCAGCAAAAGCAGACCCGCCAATGCGATCGATCCCCTCATGAGCGCACGATAGTCGCAGCTCCGAACCGCGCCATGACCAGGATCAACCTTCGCGTGCCGGATCGATCACGCCACCGGCAGCCTGAAGTGCCTCGGGCGTGTCGACGTCGAGCCGCGCGGCCGCGCCGATCTCGACCTCAAAGACGTCGTCGGGATAAAGCCCGATCACATGCCGGCCGCCGGTGTCACCGCTCACCTGCAACAACTCGTCAAAATAGCGGCGCGCCCAGAGAACCGGATTGCCGCGTTTTCCCGACGCGGTCGCAAGCACGATGCTGCGGCTGGCGTCGGGCTCGAAGGCGGCCAGCATCTGGCCAATCGCTTCGCGTGTCAGCCCCGGCATATCGGCAAGCACGATGAGCGCACCCGACACGCCCTCAGGTAAGGCGCGCAATCCGACCCGCAGAGAGCTCGCAAGCCCTTCGGCAAAATCGGGATTGTGAACGAGGCGCGCTCCGCTTCCTTCCAGCACCTCTTCCACCGCCTCGCGCATATGGCCGGTGACCACCACGACTTCCGAGACGCCGGACGCTGTGACCGTCTCCACCGTGCGACGCACGAGAGGTACGTCGTCGAACCGGGCAAGAAGCTTGTTTGACCCGCCCATACGCCGCGAACGCCCGGCCGCGAGCACGATGGCGGCCACACCGCCATCTCCCTCGGACGGCTGACGAGGTTGCGGCCGCGATACGATCTCCGACAACAGACCCCCGACGCCCATCCCCATGATGTCTTCAGGCTTGACCTCAAGTCCCGCCAGGAAGCGATTCAGCACAAAGTCGAATCCGTTCTCCTTCGGGCTGCGGGCGCAACCGGGAGCTCCGATCACCGGGCGGCCGCCGAGTTCGCCAATGAGGAGAAGATTGCCCGGATCAACCGGCATGCCGAAATGCAGAACGCGACCGCCGGCCATGCGGAGCGCAGCCGGGATGATGTCGTCCTGATCGGTGATCGCGGAAGCCCCGAAGACGACGATCATATCCGCACCTTCCGACGCCGGCTGCCGCAACGCCTCCGCCAATGCTTGGGTCACATGCGCGACGCGCGTCTCGTCGGTGAGGCTCGCCCCCGCCTTCTCGAGCCGGGCTTCCAGCACGCGCCGCGTCTTGTCGAGCATCTTCGCCTGCGTCGATGGCAGGTATGTCGACACGAGGCTGACCCGGCAAGGGCGGAACGCCGCCACGGATAAGGGCGGTTCATGGCTCGCGAGAAGCCTCTCGGCCGTCTCGAGAACCTCTTCAGAGAGTGCGAAAGGGATGATCTTCACCGTCGCGATCATGCGGCCCGCTTCGACCGCTTCGAACGGCGCAAGCGTTGCCACCGTCAGCCCCGGATCGATCCGGTTGAGGGCGTCGATCAGATCTTTGTCGACTCTAAAGACTCCAGGGACTTCGGCGTGAAGATTGCAGCGCCCTGTGAACGGTGCCTCGATGCGGAGATGCCTGCCGGCAATCGCGCGGGCGATGCGTTCGGCGGCCTGATCTTCATGGACGTCGCCGGCATCGAGCCGCGCCGCAATGACCTCAGAGATCCCGGCAGCTTGAAGCCGTGCGATGTCCTCGGCACTCAGCCGCGCGCCCTTCTTCAGCGACAGGTCGCCTGCCCGGACCTTATGGGCCAGGATGGCACCTTCGGCCTCTGCGACCGCGATCGGGCCGAACTTCAAGCGGCCTCACGTGCCATCGACGGGCCCTTGCGGAGCGCCGCGATCACTTCCGCAACAACGGCGACGGCGATTTCAGCCGGCGAGGCCGCAGCGATGTCGAGACCGATCGGCGCATGAATCCGCTCGACATCGGCTGAGCCGACACCGGCTTCGAGAAGCCGCTCCACACGCTTGCCGTGCGTCTTCCGGCTCCCGAGAGCCCCGACATAGAAACAGCCGGCGGCGAGCGCCTCCCGCAGCGGGAAATCGTCGATCTTCGGATCATGGGTGAGCGCGGCGACCGCCGTATAGGCATCGAAGGGGATATTCTTGAGCGCCTCTTCAGGCCATTCCGCGATGAGCGATACACCCGGGAACCGCTCTTCCGTCGCAAAGGCCGTGCGCGGATCGATGATCGTGACGTCGAGGCCCGCAAGTTTCGCCATCGGTGCCAGGGCCTGGCTGATATGCACGGCCCCGATCGCGACGAGCCGTGGTGGCGGCACCGCGACGGTCAGAAAAGTCCGGCCATCCTCCAGCATCCCGGATCGGCCGGAGCGAAGACGCCTTGAAAGTTCCCCCGCGAGCGGATCTCCCGCAGCCTCGCTCTCTTTGACGAGACGTGCCTCACCGCTTGCCGTATCGGTGATGAGGACGGCGGCGCGGCGGGCGGCGCGCTCTTCGTTGAGCGCCTTGAGAAGCGACAGCTCCATCACGCCACCGGTTCGACGAAGACGCGGATGCGGCCTCCGCAGGAGAGACCGACCCGCCAGGCCGTCTCATCGGCGACGCCGAATTCGAGCATTTTCGTCGCCCCGCTCTCCAGAAGCTCGAGCGCTTCTCCGACGACGGCGCCTTCGACACAGCCTCCCGAAACCGAGCCTTCGAAATTGCCCTCTTCGTCGATGACGAGGTGACTGCCGACAGGCCGCGGCGCCGAACCCCAGGTCTCGACGACGGTGGCGAGCGCCACCTTCCGTCCGACCGCACGCCAGGCTTCAGCTGTGGCAAGCGCGTCGTGTTCCAACATCTCTGCCATGGTCCTCTCCCTCAGGCGGCCCGGCTCAATGCCGGGCGCGGCCTCTTGGCCGGTGTCGACAAGGCCTTCACCAGATCCTCAATCGCCTCCAACGAATGCACCGGCCGAAAGTCATCGACATGGGGCAGGATCGCTCGAATGCCACGGGCCTTGGCCTCGAATTGCTCAAAACGCAGGAGCGGATTGAGCCAGATCAGGCGACGGCAGGAGCGGCCGAGCCTCGCAGCCTCCGCCGCGAGATCCGCCCCCTCTTCGCGCTCCAGCCCATCGGTGATCAGAAGCACCGTCGCGCCCTGCCCCAGCACCCGCCTCGACCAGTCGCGGTTGAAGACGTGCAGCGCGTCGGCGATACGCGTGCCGCCCGACCAGTCGACGACCGCGTCGGAGCAGCCCGCAAGCGCCTCGTCGGGATCCTTGTAGCGCAGCTGCCGCGTCACGTTGCTGAGCCGCGTACCAAAAAGGAACGAGTGAACTTTCCGGCGCGACGACAGCGCATGCAGGAAATGCAGCATCACACGGGAATACTCGCTCATCGAACCGGAAATGTCGGCAAGCGCCACGAGCGGCGGCTCCTGCACCTTGCGCTTGCGCGCCTGCGGCAGGATCAGATCGCCCGCCGAACGCATGGTGGCACGGACCGTCCGGCGCGGATCGACCTTGCCCCGTGTCGCAGCGACAAGCCGCCGGGTTACGATCTGATCGTCGGGAAACTGCAGAGAGGCGAGCGCACGCATCGCGGAGGCGATCTCCTCGGCGCTCATCTGCGCGAAATCCTTGCGGCGCAAAATCTCCTTCTCGCTCACCGTCATGCGTGCATCGATCTCGATTTCGGGAAAGACCTCTTCCTCGCGGCGCTCTTTCAGCGCCTGCATCGCCTCCTCGACACGCTGCTGCCCAGGCTTCGGCTTTTCGGTCTCCGCGGGCCGTGGCGGGGCAACCGGCGACAAGAGCTCGAGCATCTTCTCCACGAGCCCGCGCTCGCGCCAGAACAGCTCGAACGCTTCATGGAAGACCGGGCGATCGGCGCGCTTGTTCACGAAAACCGCATGCAGGGTCCAATAAAAGTCGTCGCGCGAAGAAATGCCCGCAACCTCGACCGCACGGATCGCATCGACGACCGCGGCGGGGCCGACCGGCAGGCCCGCGCGCCGCAGCGCCCGGGCAAAATAGACGATGTTGTCGGCGATCTTGCCGCCCGTCTCCGTCACGGCGCTATCCGTCCTTCACTCGGCAGCGGCGAGCTCGGCCCGCGCCTCGTCCAGAAGCTGCTTCGAGCGGCTTCCCTCGATCCGGCCGATATCGTCCTGGTATTTGAGAAGCACGCCAAGCGTATCGGAAATCACCTCCGGATCGAGCGCCACCATGTCGAGCTCGGTGAGCGCGCTCGCCCAATCGAGCGTCTCCGCCACCCCCGGCTTCTTGAACAGATCTTCCCGGCGCAGCCGCTGAACGAAGCCGACGACTTCGCGGGCAAGCCGCTCGCGCACCCCCGGCACGCGCTCGTTGACGATGCGCAGCTCCCTCTCGGCGTCCGGATAATCGACCCAGTGATAAAGGCAGCGCCGCTTCAAAGCGTCGTGGATCTCACGCGTGCGGTTGGTGGTGACGACGACGACCGGCGGTTCGGGCGCGCGGATCGTCCCGATCTCGGGGATCGTGACCTGATTGTCGGACAGAACTTCCAGGAGAAAGGCTTCGAATGCCTCGTCGGCACGGTCGAGTTCGTCGATGAGAAAAATCGGCGGCCCGTTCAGATCCGGTTCTAACGCCTGCAGGACCGGACGCTTGATGAGAAACCGCTCGGAGAACACATCCTCCGCAAGCATCCGCCGGTCGCTGTCGCCGGCGGCCTCCGCGAGCCTGATCTCGATCATCTGCGCGGTGTAATTCCACTCGTAGACGGCGCTCGCGACGTCGAGGCCTTCATAGCATTGCAGCCGGATCAGGCGGCGATCGAGCGTCTGCGACAAGACCTTGGCGATTTCGGTTTTGCCGACGCCAGCCTCCCCCTCCAGGAAAAGAGGCCGGCCCATCTTGAGAGACAGGAAGAGGACGGTCGCGAGCGAGCGGTCGGCGACATATCCGGCACCGTTCAAAAGCTGGAGCGTCTCGTCGATCGATTGCGGCAAGGCTCGGACGGACATGGGGCTCCTATCGGCTTGGGCTCTCGCTATCAGTATAGATCAAGCCGCTCACCAGACCATCCGCCTGATGAAAACGCCCCAGCCGCCTTTCCTCTGCCGCAGGCGAAGCCTAAGTCTGCGACCGGCCCGAGCGACGAGAGGAATCGTTTCGCCGGCGGCTGAAAGCGGAATCAAACTCTCAGACCTGCCCGCCAAACCCCTCTCGTTCCACGACAATCGCGCAAAGGAGAATCCGAATGCCGTTTTGTGAGTTAAGCGATGGAGCCCGCATCTGGTATGAGGAAGCCGGCAACCGCTCGGCGCCGCCCCTCGTCTTTTCCAATTCGCTCGGCACCAATCTCGCCATGTGGGACGCCCAGGTCGACGAGGCGGAGACCAGTTTTCGGGTCATCCGCTACGACCAGCGGGGTCACGGCCGCTCTCCCGTCCCGGCAGACGCCTTCTCCATGGAACGCCTCGGCCAGGACGTCGTCGAGCTCTTGGACTTTTTGAAGATCGACAAGACCGATTTCTGCGGCCTCTCCATGGGCGGCATGACCGGCATCGTCCTGGCGCGCGATCATCCGGCGCGATTTGGCAAACTCGCTTTGTGCAACACCTCCGCCCATATGCCGCCGGCCGACCTCTGGAACGCGCGCATCAAGGCCGTCACCGACAACGGCATGGAAGCCCTGGTCGACGGCATCACCGAACGCTGGTTCACGGCCGCCTTCCGGCGCGACCGTCCGGATGAAGTGGAGCGTATCGCGGAACAGATCCGGGCAACCGAACCCGCAGGCTATGCCGGCTGCTGCGCCGCGATCCGCGACATGGATCTGCGTCCCACCCTGTCGGCGATCGAGGCGGACGTTCTCATCCTCATCGGCGACAGCGACCCCTCGACGCCGCCCCAGGACGGCGAACTTATTGCCGACAACATCGCAGGCGCTCGCAAGGAAATCGTGCACGCAGCGCATTTGTCGGCCGTCGAAGCACCGGCGGAATTCAACCGCGCTGTCTTCTCGTATCTGCGCGGAAACTGATCGAAGGCCTCCACGAATGCGGGCGCTCCGACCTCGGGGCTGAGAAGACCGCACGCACCTCCCAGCCCTGAGGACCAGCGCCGAGGACCAGCCGAGAACATCGATCGACCGCCTTCCCGGCCTCTATGGCCGATCGGCAACACCGTTTCGTGAAGTGCAGCGCAGAGAGCGCGTTCAATTGACGCCTGACTTGTCGGGGAAGATAGCTGCCCTCGATTGCGAAGTTCGCGGAAGCTCGAGGTGATTTGGATGCGTGGTCTTGGAACAGCCGTCTTCGGCATGGTCGTCCTCGCAAGCCCCGCTCTCGCCGCCGATCTTCCAGAAGCGCCCGCACCCTATGTTCCGGTCACCTCTCCGGTGTCCGTGTCGCAATGGGAGGGTTTCTACACCGGCATGCATTTCGGTTGGTCGTCGGACAATATCGACGGTCGGACCCCCGCCGGCACCGACTTCTCCATGAGCGACCATGGCGGTTTTTCCGGCGGCGGACTGCGCGGCTACAACTGGCTCTTCGGCAATATCGTCCTCGGCCTGGAAGGTGACATCACCATCCACGAGACCAAGACGGAAAATGCGTCCGTCTCCATCGGCAGCGATTACATCTGGGATGCCGGCGTCTATGGGCGCCTCGGCTATACGTGGGGCCGCTTCATGCCGTACGTCATGGCCGGCGGCCGCGTGGCCGAGATCCATGGCCATTCGCTCGCGCCGATGACCCAGGGCGATGTGACCCGCCATCTCGGCTGGTCGGTCGGCGCCGGTCTCGAAGTTGCGGTCTACTATCCGATCCGCCTGCGCGCAGAATACCTCTACACCCGCTTCGGCGCCGAGGATTACGTGTTCAGCGGCGGCTCGACGAAGTTCGAGCCGGAGGCCCAGCAGTTTCGTGGCGCCATCATCTTCGCTCTCGGCAACGGCTTTAAGGACTATCCCGAAAGCTTCCTGACGAAGCCCGGAAACACCTGGTCGGGCTTTTACGGCGGTGCGATGGTCAGCGCATCGATGCTCCAGGACGACGCAGAGATCGCCGGCCTGGGCAGCGATGATGCGAGCGACGGAAGCTTCGGCACGGGCATGTTCCTTGGTGCGAACTACCAGTTCGGCAATGTCGTCACCGGCCTCGATGCCGATCTCAGCCTCCGCCAGGGCGAATCGACCTCGACCATCGCGGGCGTGAGGCTCGACAAGGAGCCGATGTGGGATGCGCATGTGCGTGGCCGTATCGGCTACGCCTGGGACCGGTTCCTGCCCTACCTCGCGGGCGGTTTCGCCATCACGCAAGTCCACTTCCAGCAGGAAGGTACCTCTTCGCTCAATGTCGAACCCGCGAAGGGCTGGACGGTCGGTGCTGGCGTTGACGTTGCGATTACCGATCACGTGTTTGGGCGGCTCGAGTATCTCCACGACGAATTCGAAGACGTGACCGGCGACGTCGTTGCAGGTGCGGCGAGCTTCGAACCCTCTGTAGACACGGTTCGCGCAGGTCTCGCCGTTCGTCTTCCGTGATGTGAATATTTCAGACTTTCGTCGAAACCGTCACACCGTCCACAGCCACATATTGTGCACAGTGTGACGGCTTGCTAAACGATTGACCTCTTTGGCGTTCGAGTGTTCCGCACTCGAACGTGAGCCTATAATAAAATAATGGCCATAAGAGGGGTACAATTAAAGAACGATGGAATATTTCGTTCAGCAGCTGATCAACGGCGTCACGCTCGGTTCGATCTACGGCCTTATCGCCATCGGCTATACGATGGTCTACGGCATCATCGGCATGATCAATTTCGCCCATGGCGATATTTTTATGGTGAGCGCCTTCATCGCCCTCACCGTTTTCTTGATTATGCTCGCAATCGGAGTGACGGCACTGCCGCTCATCCTGCTTGCAGTCCTCATCATCGCGATGATCTTCACCTCCGTCTGGGGATGGACAGTCGAGCGCCTGGCCTACCGGCCGCTTCGCGGCTCCTTCCGGCTGGCGCCGCTCATCACCGCCATCGGCATGTCGATCACGCTGCAGAACTTCGTGCAGCTGACGCAGGGCGCGCGCGTCAAGCCGCTGCCGCCGCAGATCACCGGAGGCATCACCCTGATGCAGGGTGATGCGGAAGCCGGCAACATCGTGGTGCAGCTCTCCTACATGCAGATCATCATCATCGTCACGACCGTCGTCTTGATGGCCGGCTTCTCGATGCTGATCTCCAAGACCTCGCTCGGACGGGCTCAGCGGGCTTGCGAGCAGGATGCCAAGATGGCCTCGCTGCTCGGCGTCAACGTCGACCGGACGATCTCTTTGACCTTCGTCATGGGCGCCGCGCTCGCCGCCGTCGCAGGCGTCATGTTCCTGCTCTACTACGGCGTGATCGACTTCTACATCGGCTTCATCGCCGGCGTGAAAGCCTTCACAGCGGCGGTTCTGGGCGGCATCGGCTCCCTGCCGGGCGCCATGCTCGGAGGCCTCGCCATCGGTCTCATCGAGACCTTCTGGTCCGGATACTTCTCGGTGGAGTACAAGGACGTGGCGGCGTTCTCGATCCTGGCGATCACGCTCATCTTCCTGCCCTCCGGGCTCCTCGGCAAACCGGAAGTCGAGAAAGTCTGACATGTCCAACATAAACCAGGCAGGCAGCGCCGACGAACAGCAGGCGCCAGGCGCCTTGGTGGAGTGGGAACAGCGCGTCGCCGGCTATGCCGGCGAGCCCCCCTTCGTCGAAGAACCGCAGCGTCTTTCCGCAATCGCCGCTGCCTTGAAGGATGCCGCCATCGCCGCCGCGATCGCAGCAGCTCTCTTCCTCTTTTTCATCGGCTTCCGCACTGACATCGCGATCGGTGGACTGGACCTGTCGGCCCGCTGGCAAGCCTTCGGCACCGCCATCGTCGTCGTCTTCGTCGGCCGTCTCCTCTTTCGCATTCTGCTGTGGCGGCCGGCCACCAAGGCCGGAACGAGGCCGCTTCTTCTGCGTGCCTTCGGTTCCGGCGAAGGCACACCGTTATCTGAGCATTTCGCACGCCATTCGAAGTCGGTCGGTGTCGTGGCACTGGTCGCGGCGGTCCTCTACCCGGTCATCATCCTCGCCCTCTTCCCGATGAAGGATAAGCAATTCATCGATCTGGGCGTGCTCGTTCTCACCTACATCATGCTCGGCTGGGGGCTGAACATCGTGGTGGGCCTCGCGGGCCTCCTCGATCTCGGCTACGTCGCCTTCTATGCGGTGGGCGCCTATTCGTTCGCCCTCTTCGCCCAGTTCTTCGAAGTCGGCTTCTGGTTCGCTCTTCCGATCGCGGGCATCCTGGCGGCCTGCTGGGGCCTCATTCTCGGCTTCCCGGTGCTGCGGCTTCGAGGCGATTATCTCGCCATCGTCACACTCGCGTTCGGTGAGATCATCCGCGTCGTGCTCTTGAACTGGTATACGTTCACCGGCGGGCCGAACGGCATTTCCGGCATTCCCGATCCGACATTTTTCGGGCTGGAATTCAAGCGGGGCGCGGAAAACCTGCCCGGCCTTCTCGGGATCGGCTACGATTCCGCCTACAAGCAGGCCTACTTCTTCTACATCATCCTGGCGCTTGCCATGATCACCAACCTGGTGACGCTCAGGCTCCGCAAACTGCCGCTGGGGCGCGCCTGGGAAGCGCTGCGGGAAGATGAGATCGCTTGCCGGTCGCTCGGCATCAACACCACCAATACGAAGCTGACGGCCTTCGCCATCGGCGCCATGTTCGGTGGCTTCGCCGGCGCCTTCTTCGCCACGCGTCAGGGCTTCATATCGCCGGAGAGCTTCACCTTCATGGAATCGGCATTGATCCTGGCGATCGTGGTGCTGGGCGGGCTCGGTTCGCAGATGGGCGTCGTCATCGCCTCGATCGTCATGATCGGCGGCTTCGAGCTCTTCCGTGATTTCGCCGAATACCGCATGCTGATCTTCGGTCTTCTGATGGTGATCATCATGGTCTGGCGCCCCCGAGGCCTCATCGCCACGCGCGAGCCATCCGCCATTTTGAAGGAACGTCAGACGATCAGCGCCGATATGGTCTCTCAAGGTGAGGGCCACTGATGTCTGCAGCTCTCAAAGACAATGTCAGCGAGCCGGGACGCTGGGACGACAGCCCGGTCCTCACGGTCGAAAACCTGACCATGCGCTTCGGCGGCCTCGTCGCCGTCGACGATCTCTCCTTCAATGTCGGTCGGGGCGATATCACCGCCCTCATCGGACCAAACGGTGCCGGCAAGACGACGGTCTTCAACTGCGTCACCGGGTTCTACAAACCGACCGAAGGGCGCATCATCATGCGCCACGGCAGCACCATCTCCGACGCGGAAGTCCGCAAGCTGACGGAAAGCGGTGAGCAATCGATGAGCACCGCCGAGGGAGCGATCTTCCTGCTGGAGCGGATGCCGGATTTCTGCATCTCACGCGATGCAAAGGTCGCCCGCACCTTCCAGAACATCCGCCTCTTCGGGGGCATGACGGTTCTGGAAAATCTGCTCGTCGCCCAGCACAACGCGCTGATGGCCGCCTCGGGATTCACCATCGGCGGGATCTTCAACCTACCGGGGTTCCGTAAGGCAAGGCAGAAGTCGATCGACAAGGCCGTCTATTGGCTGGAGCACATTCGCCTGAAGGAGCGCGCCGATGAACCCGCGGCCGCCCTGCCCTATGGCGACCAGCGCCGGCTTGAGATCGCCCGTGCAATGTGCACCGACCCGCAGCTTCTCTGCCTCGACGAACCGGCGGCGGGATTGAACCCGCGCGAATCGAGCGAGCTCAACGAGCTTCTTCAGTTCATTCGATCGGAAGCCGGCACCTCCGTGCTCCTGATCGAACACGATATGGGCGTGGTGATGGAGATTTCCGACCATGTCGTCGTGCTCGATTACGGCGAGAAGATTTCCGACGGCTCGGCCGATTACGTCAGAAACGATCCCTCGGTGATCGCCGCCTATCTCGGCGTCGAGGACGAGGAGGTCGCCGAGGCGGAAGCCGAAGCGGCAGCCGCAGCAGCGGCCGGACAGGCGGCGTCTGCCGGAGAGCCCGCAGGCGAGCAGGAGACGAAGCCATGACGGGCCAAAATCCGCTTCTCGCCGTTGAAGGCGTCGAGACCTATTACGGCAACATCATCGCCCTGCGCGGCGTCGATATCGCCGTCTTCGAAGGCGAGATCGTCACCCTCATCGGTGCCAACGGCGCCGGCAAGTCCACCTTGATGATGACGATCTGCGGCAACCCGCAGGCCCGCAAGGGACGCATCGTCTATGATGGCGAGGACATCACCCATCTGCCGACGCATGACATCATGCAGCGCTCCATCGCACAGTCTCCGGAAGGGCGCCGCATCTTCCCGCGCATGACGGTGATGGAGAACCTGCAGATGGGCGCTCTCGTCACCGACGGCGCGAGCTTCGATGCCGATCTTCAGCGGGTGTTCGACCTTTTCCCGCGCCTCAAGGAGCGTCAGCATCAGCGCGGGGGAACGTTGTCGGGCGGCGAGCAGCAGATGCTCGCGATCGGCCGCGCCTTGATGAGCCGGCCTCGCCTGCTGCTTCTCGACGAACCCTCCCTCGGCCTCGCGCCGATGGTGGTCAAACAGATCTTCGAAGTCATCAAGGAGCTGAATCGAGAAGAGGGCCTGACCGTGTTCCTCGTCGAGCAGAACGCGTTTCACGCGCTCCGCCTCGCCCATCGCGGCTATGTCATGGTCAACGGACAGATCACGATGTCGGGCACGGGGGTAGAGCTTCTGGCAAGGCCGGAAGTTCGTGCAGCCTATCTCGAGGGCGGCAGAAAAGAGGCGGCCGAATGAACCTGATCTGGGAAGTTTCGCTCACGGAATTCGCGCTCGTCACGCTCGTGCTCGGCGGGCTTGCGGCTTGGATGACGGGGCGTGCCGTCGCGCTCACCTGGGGCTCCTGGCTGCGTCTTGCCGTCTATATCGCGCTTCTGTCTCTCGCTGTACGCTTCATCCATTACAGCCTGTTCAACGGCACGTTTCTCTTGCCGCCCGCAGGCTTTGCGACGGGTCTTCACTATTATGTCGTCGACTTCATCGCATTGATGCTGATTGCAGCCGCGGCCCGGCAGATGAATCGCTCGCACCAGATGAGCGAGCAGTATAGTTTCCTTTACCACCGTTCAGGGCCGTTTGGCTGGAAACGCAAGGTCTAGGCATAGATCCGGATGTCAGCAAAAGCCGTACCATCCGGGAGGAGAATGGGCTTAGATCGAGACAATTGAGGTTCGCCTCAATCACCCGCACGGGCACCGCGGGTCTTTTAGATCATGGTGCCATCTAAGAAAGAGGGAGAATCCATTGAAAAAAGCAATGTTGGCAGGCGTCGCTTTGAGCTTCGCAATGACGGGTGCGGCATGGGCCGATATCACGATCGCCACGGTCGGGCCGATGACCGGCCAGTACGCCTCTTTCGGCGAGCAGATGAAGGCTGGCGCCCAGCAGGCGGTGGAAGACATCAACGAGAAGGGCGGCGTCCTCGGCGAGAAACTCGTTCTTGAAATCGGCGACGACGCCTGCGATCCGAAGCAGGCTGTGGCCGTCGCCAACCAGATGGCCGGCAAGGGCGTCGTCTTCGTCGCAGGCCATTTCTGCTCGGGATCGTCGATCCCGGCTTCCGCGGTCTATGCGGAAGAAGGCATCGTCCAGATTTCCCCGGCTTCGACCAATCCGACGTTCACGGACGAGCGCCCGAACCCGGACGGCGGCACCTACCGCGTCTGCGGCCGTGACGACCAGCAGGGCAAGGTCGCCGGCGAATTCATCGCCGAGCATTATCCGGACAAGAAAGTCGCCGTCATCCATGACAAGACGGCTTATGGCAAGGGCCTCGCCGACGAGACCAAGGCGGCGATGGAAGCAGCCGGCAAGAAGGCCGACATGTACGAGGCCTACACGGCTGGTGAAAAGGACTACACGGCCCTCGTTTCCAAGCTGAAGCAGGAAGGCATCGGCGTCCTCTATGTCGGCGGCTATCACACCGAAGCCGGCCTGATGGCGCGCCAGATGAAGGATCAGGGCATGGATGTGCAGCTGATCTCCGGCGACGCCCTCGTCACCGACGAATACTGGGCGATCACCGGCGATGCTGGCGAAGGCACGATGATGACCTTCTCGCCGGATCCGCGGAAGAGCGAGACGGCCGCCCCGATCGTGAAGAAGCTGGAAGATGCCGGCAAGCCGACCGAAGGTTACGTCCTCTACACCTACGCCGCGATTCAGGCCTGGGCTCAGGCAGTCGAAACGGCCGGCGCGGCCGATTATGACGAAGTCAACGAGGCTCTGAACACCGGAACCTTCGACACGGTTCTCGGCGAGCTCTCCTTCGACGACAAGGGCGACGTGTCGCTGCCGGGCTACGTCTTCTACGAATGGCACGACGGCAGCTACGATTACCTCAACGCGGGCGACGAAAAAGCTACCGAAGAGAAGAAATCGTAAGCGCGTTAACCCGCTTTTTCGATCGGCCCCGGCGGCATCTCCGCCGGGGCTTTTCTTTTGCCTGCCGCTGCGTTTTGATCCGGCATGAATCGTTATCCGGTACCCTTTTCTGGAATGCCGGCAGGTCTGCGCATTGGCCACGCTTCCGATGAAACTCTGAAATCGGGCGTCACTGTCCTCCTGCCGGATGAACCTGCGGTGATGAGCGCCCATATCGGCGGCGGCGCGCCCGGAACGCGCGAGCTCGGCCTTGCCGAGCCGGAAGCGAGCGTGTCGAAAGTCGACGCGATCGTCCTGTCAGGCGGCTCCGCTTTCGGGCTCGCGGCAGCAGATGGTGCCATGTCCTTTCTTGCGGAGAACGGTCGCGGCTTCGAGGTGGCGGGGCTTCGCGTCCCGATCGTGCCGACAGCAATTTTGTTCGATCTCGCCAATGGCGGGGACAAGAGCTTTCTCCCGGCAAAAGAACGCGCCGCTGCCGCCAACCCCTACCCCGGATTGGCATATCGAGCCTGCAGCTCCGCCCTGGAAGCGATACAAGGCGGGGCGGTGGAAGTGGGAACTCTCGGAGCCGGCACGGGGGCCACGACCGCCAATCTGAAGGGCGGGTTCGGCCATGCCGGGGAGCAACTCTCCTCGGGAGCCACCATCGCCGCCTTCGTCGCGGTCAACGCCGTGGGCGCCGTGACGTTCGGCGACGGGCCGCATTTCCGCGCCGCCCCTTTCGAGGTCGACCACGAATTCGGCGGCCTCGGTTTGCCAGCCACGGCCAGTCCGGAGACGGCCGCGCGCATCACGAAATTCGATCCGGCGCCGGCCGCCAATACGACGATCGCCGTCATCGCGACCGATCAGCCTTTGACGAAGGCTGAGGCGAAGCGCCTTGCTATCGTCGCACATGACGGGTTTGCTCTGTCGATCTATCCGGCCCACACACCCTTCGACGGCGACACGGTCTTCGCATTGTCCACAGGCAAAGCTGAAACAGATCCGAACATGGAGCCCCTTTCCATGATGCTGGAGCTCTGCGCAGCCACCCCGGTGGTCCTGGCACGGGCCGTTGCGCGCGCCGTCTACTGGGCGACAGATACACAAAGCGATCGCCTCCCGACCTGGAAAGGGCGTTTTGGCGATACGGCTTGAGCGGCCGGAGACCTGAAAATTAGCTTCCGCGGCGGGAGGAGAGAATAACGTGCAGAGGCCTCAGGAAATTGAACTTGACCCAGGCGAGATCCGCATTCTGCGGATCATGCAGCGCGATGCGTCCCTGTCGGTGGCAGATATCGCGCGCGAAGCGGGGATGAGCCAGACGCCGGCCTGGCGGCGCATCAAGCGACTGAAAGAAGAGGGCATCATCCGCGCCGTCGTGGCGCTGGTGGAGCGCAACGCGGTCGGGCTCGATTTCGTCGCTTACGCCTTCGTCAAGCTCGGCGTACCGAGCCGTCAGAACATGGAAAAATTCGACAAGCTGGTGAATTCCTGGCCGGAAGTGCTCGTCTGCGAGCGGGTGACGGGCGCGGTCGACTATCTGCTCAAGATCGTCACCAACGACATCCACACCTATGACTGGTTCCTGCGCTCCAAGCTCCTCGACAACGAACTCGTCACGGATGTCCAGTCGCGCATCGTCGTCGCCACCGTGAAAGACACCCCCTCCCTGCCGATCCGGGAGGCGTGAGGGCAACCGCCCCTGTCTTCGCGTCCAACCATTCCCTGGCTTCCATCTGAACTTCGCAGCCCTCCATCCTTCTCGACCGTCCTCGTGACAGAGCCTGGACACGGCACCGACAGATGCGCAGCTTTGAAAGCTCATCCGCTCCGAGACCGGTCTTGCCGCCACTTCGGTTGCGGCTGATCTGGCCCGACAAAGGAAGCCGGAGACCCGCGTGATCGTCCAAGCCTGTTTGAACGGAGCACGCCCCGTCGATTACCACCCCCGCCTGCCGTTATCGGCCGACGCCATGGCGCAAGATGGCGCGGCCTGCATTGCAGCCGGGGCGGCCGAACTCCACATCCACCCACGCGGGCAAGACCGCCAAGAGAGCCTCGTAGCGGTCGGCGACACCATCCGGGCGGTACGTCGCGCCTGTCCGGGCACGCTCATCGGCGTCTCGACCGGCGCGTGGATTACGGGCGATGAGAGACGGACACGAGACGAAATCGCCGCCTGGCAGGAGCTGCCCGATTATGCCTCCGTCAATCTCGCCGACCCCGACGCACCTGCGGTCATCGCGTTGCTCCAGCGCATGGGTGTGGGCGTCGAAGCGGGGCTCGCCAGTGTCGCTGATGCCGAGCGGTTTGTCGCTCTTCAGGAGCGCAAGCGGGTCTTCCGCATTCTGATCGAGATCGAGGAACAAGAGACCGAGGAGGCGGACGCTGTCGCAACCGGAATCGTGCAGGTTTTGGAAGCGGCAGATGTTCACCGACCGCTTCTGTTGCATGGCTTTGATGCCACCGTCTGGCACTTTGTCGAACGCGCCTTTGCGATGAACGTCTCGACGCGCGTTGGGCTGGAAGACGGTTGCACCCTCCCGAACGGCGACATTGCCGACGGGAATGCCCGCCTGGTCTCACAAGCCATGGAGTTTCGCCGGGCTCGCTGACCGCAGGCTCAGACCTCGGCGACGCAGGCGCACTCGGCCTCAAGGAGGCCGACGAGGCTCTTGCCGCGTGTCCACTGGATCGCCAACCAGCCGGCCTCACGCGCCGCTTCGACATTTGCGCGCATATCGTCCACGAGAACGGTGTTCCGGGCGACCGACCCACTCTGCTTCAGAGCGGCGTCGAAAAAGGCTCGGTCGGGCTTCCTGACGCCAACGGCGGCCGAGTAGACGATCCCATCCACATGTTCGCCAAGGCGAAGATGTTCCATCAGGTAGCGCGCCCGCATATGCTCCTGGTTTGTCGCAAGAAACACGAGCATGCCGTGGCGGCGCAGATTGTCCGCCTCCGACAAGAGAGCCTCGTCGAGCAGACTGTCGTGGGCAAACCAGTAATCGACGAAGTCCTGCGGTGCGAGCCAGGGCGCCACGGGCGGCAGACACCTCTCCAGCACGTCCAGAAGCTGCTTTTTGCCGACGATGACATCGGCCCAGTGTGGCTCGAAAAAGCAGGTCTCCAGGATCGCAGGCGTGACACCGAGATCGCGCTCCACGTTCTCGACCCAGGAATCTCCCTCAGGATGCCCGTGAACCAGAACGCCGTCGACGTCGAGCATGAGACACGGCTTCACACTTTTCCTCCTTCAAGCAGCCGACTTGCTGCCCGCACCTCCGCGTCTACCATCTCATGCCGTTCCCGCAAGAATCGCAGCTTTCATTTTCCCGTGCAGGCGCAATCCCATCGGTCACCCGCCCGCCCTCATACCTATTGCGAGGCGGGAAGCGCCAGCAAGCGGCGCCGTTGCCGTTGCCCCAGCCCCATACCCTCATTAAACGGAAGGGCGATTGAAGGAGCCTTCCCATGATTCCGCGCTATGCACGCCCCGAGATGGTGGCGATCTGGTCGCCCGAGACGAAATTCCGCATCTGGTTCGAGATCGAGGCGCATGCCCTCTCCGCCATGGCCGAAATGGGACGCGTGCCCAAGGACGCTGCGGAAAAAGTCTGGGAAAAGGGCGGCTCCGCCACCTTCGATGTGGAGCGCATCGACGAAATCGAGCGCGAGGTGAAGCATGACGTCATCGCCTTCCTCACGCATCTTTCGGAGATCGTCGGACCGGAGGCGCGTTTCGTCCATCAGGGGATGACCTCGTCCGACGTCCTCGACACCTGTCTCTCGGTGCAGCTTGCGCGCGCGGCAGATCTCCTGCTCGCGGATCTCGACCGTTTGCTCGACGCTCTCAAGGCCCGCGCCTACGAGCACAAAGACACGCCGACGATCGGCCGCTCGCACGGCATCCATGCCGAGCCGACGACCTTTGGGCTGAAGCTCGCCCAGGCCTATGCGGAATTCGCCCGCAACCGCGAACGTCTCGTCGCCGCACGCGCGGAGATCGCCACCTGCGCCATTTCCGGCGCCGTCGGCACCTTTGCCAACATCGACCCGAAGGTGGAGGAATACGTCGCGGAGAAAATGGGGCTGAAGCCAGAGCCCGTCTCCACGCAGGTGATCCCGCGCGACCGCCACGCCGCCTTCTTCGCCACGCTTGCCGTCATCGCCTCCTCGATGGAAAGGCTCGCGACCGAAATCCGGCATCTGCAGCGCACCGAAGTGCTGGAGGCGGAGGAGTATTTCTCGCCGGGCCAGAAGGGCTCTTCGGCGATGCCGCACAAGCGCAATCCGGTTCTGTCGGAAAACCTCACGGGCCTCGCCCGCATGGTGCGTGCCTTCTCCGTGCCGGCCATGGAGAACGTGGCACTCTGGCATGAACGCGACATCTCGCATTCTTCCGTCGAACGCATGATCGGCCCCGACGCCACGATCACGCTCGATTTTGCTCTCGCCCGCCTCGCCGGCGTCATCGAGAAGCTCGTCGTCTATCCCGAGCGCATGCAGCAGAACCTCGACAAGCTTGCCGGCCTGCACAATTCGCAGCGCGTGATGCTCGCCCTCACCCAAGCCGGCATGTCGCGAGAAGATTCCTACCGTCTCGTCCAGAAGCACGCCATGAAGACATGGGAGCGCGGCGCCGACTTCTTGTCGGAGTTGAAGGCCGACCCGGAGGTGACTCAAAAGATTCCGGTTTCCGAGCTCGAGGCGATGTTCGATCTTGGCTACCACACCAAGCATGTGGACACGATCTTTGCCCGCGTTTTCGGCGCAAACTGAGCTGCACGACGCCCTTCCACTGCTTCACCAAGTCACGAGCGCATGAAAGCCCGCGAAGCCGATATTTTGATCCATCCCGGCCTCTACGGTCCGAAGCCCGACAATTGGTATGCGCGTTGGGCGAGACAGATCGGGACTGCGGAGATGATCGAGCAGGACTGGTCGCGACCCGACCGGTCTGATTGGACCGCCAATCTGATCGCCGCGGTGAAGCTCGCCAAACGACCGGTCGTGCTCGTCGGCCATTCCGCCGGCGCGCTCACCATCGTACATGCGGCTGCCCATCTCGCGGGTACGGCAGTGCGCGCGGCTTTTCTGGTGACCCCGCCCGACTTTGATCTTTGCGGCGACGAGCTCCCGGAGGGGCGCACGTTTCTCCCGGTTCCAAGAGAGCCAATGCCCTTCCCCACCCTGGTCGTCGCAAGCCGCAGCGATCCCTATTGCGCCTTCGAGACGTCGGAAGACTGGGCCGCTGCCTGGGGCGCTCTTTTCATCGACGGCGGCGAGTCCGGCCACATGAACTCAGATTCCGGTCACGGGCCCTGGCCGGAGGGCCTGATGGTCTTCGCCCGCATGATGGGACAGCTCTGACGACCTCCCGGTCGCAAAAACCTCGACCGGTCATTTTCTGGCAACCCGAAGCGGCGAAGCTCTGCGGACGAAACGAAGCTGCGCCACCAGGGAGGCCGACATGCCCCTCCACCACCAGAAGCCTCGGCACAAAATCTCCTCGTCGGAGATCGACGACATCTATGCCTCGGCGGATTCGATCCGCGAGCTTCCAAAAATGCGGTTGCCGGAGGGCGAGCACGATCCCCGCCACATCTATGCGGCGATCCGCGACGAGCTCATGCTCGACGGCAATTCGCGCCAGAATCTCGCGACCTTCTGCACCACCTGGATGGAGCCTGAAGTCGCCCGCCTGATGGCCGAAACGGCCGACAAGAACATCATCGACAAGGACGAGTACCCGCAGACGGCCGAAATCGAAGGTCGCTGCGTCCGCATGCTGGCCGATCTTTGGAACGCCCCGGACGGCGCTGCCGTCGGCTGCTCGACCACAGGCTCGAGCGAGGCGGCAATGCTCGCGGGCATGGCGATGAAGTGGCGCTGGCGTGAAAGACGCCGACAAGCCGGCCGGCCGACGGACCGCCCCAACATCGTCACCGGTCCGGTGCAGGTCTGCTGGCACAAATTCGCCCGCTATTGGGATGTGGAGCTGCGCGAGATCCCGATGCAGGGCGATCGCCTGATCCTCTCGCCCGACGAGGTGATCACGCGCTGCGACGAGAACACGATCGGTGTCGTTCCGACCCTCGGCGTCACCTTCACGGGCCAGTATGAGGATGTCGTCGGCGTCTGCGCGGCACTCGACGCGCTGAAGGTCAAAACCGGGCTCGATATTCCCGTGCATGTCGATGCGGCGAGTGGCGGCTTTCTCGCTCCCTTCGTGGTGCCGGGTCTCGCCTGGGACTTCCGCCTTGCGCGCGTGAAATCGATCAACGCCTCCGGCCACAAATTCGGGCTCTCCCCGCTTGGCGTCGGCTGGGCTCTCTGGCGCACGGCCGAAGACCTGCCGGAGGACCTCGTCTTCCGGGTCAACTATCTCGGCGGCGACATGCCCACCTTCGCGCTCAACTTCTCCAGGCCCGGCGGCGAGGTCATCTGCCAGTATTACAATTTCCTGCGCCTCGGCCGCGAGGGTTACCGCCGCGTGCAAGAGGCTTGCTACGCCAATGCCGCGGCTCTCGCCGAAGCGATTGCGGGCTTCGGCCTCTTCGACATGATCCACAAGGGTGGCACCGACGGCATTCCGGCCGTCTCCTGGTCGATGAAGGAGGGCCTCAATCCCGGCTTCACGCTCTTCGATCTCGCCGATCGCCTGCGTACGCGCGGCTGGCAGGTTCCGGCCTATTCCATGCCACCCGACCGCGAAGACCTCGCTGTGCAGCGCATTCTCGTCCGCCATGGCTTCAGTGCCGATCTCGGCAGACTTCTCCTCCGCGACATCAAAGACGCGCTGGCGTTTTTCCAGAAGCACCCGGTTGCCGCTCCGATGACGGGGGCCGAGGCCGGTGGCTTCGACCACAGCGGACGCGCAACCTCTTAAGCCGCGAAAGTATTTCATGCGCTGCATCAAATCAGACGTCACACGCATGTAATCACCGGCCGCTTAGTCCTTTAGGCGGCGACAACTCGTGACGAAGATTGGGGTTTTTCTCCTCGCAAACGGTCGCCGGAAAGGCAGAGCGACCGGATGGCGACCGAGATTCACACAGGTGAGCCGCAGACCCGATTGCGCGAGGAGCTTTCCTGGCTCAGCACCGTCTTCCTCGTCCTTCTCGTCGGCGTAACCGGATACTTTCTCTTCTGGGCGACAGGCTATACGGACGGCCATCGCAGCACCGTCCTCGTCGCAGCCACGCTCTTCGGCGTTTTCATGGCCTTCAATATTGGCGGCAATGACGTCGCCAATTCGTTCGGTACCAGCGTCGGCGCCGGCACTTTGACCATCCGCCAGGCGCTTGCTGTCGCTGCGATCTTCGAAGTCAGTGGCGCGGTCATCGCCGGCGGCGCCGTCACCGACACCATCCGCGACGGCATCGTCGAACTCGGCAATCTCGACGTCGCCCCATCGGATTTCGTCTTCATCATGATGTCGGCACTGATCGCGGCCGCACTCTGGCTTCTCTTCGCCACCATGCGTGGCTATCCGGTCTCGACGACGCATTCGATCGTGGGCGCGATCGTCGGCAGTTCGATCACACTCGGCGTCCTGATGAGCGGGCCCGAGGCCGCCTTCTCTCTCGTCCAATGGACGAAGGTCGGCCAGATCGTGGTCTCCTGGGTGCTCTCACCGCTTCTCGGCGGCGTGGTGGCCTATCTGCTCTTCTGGCAGATCAAGAAGCGCATCCTGTCCTTCAACGACACGATGACCGCCAAGCTCGATCAGATCCGCCAGGCAAAGATCGACCACAACAAGAAGCATAAGGAAGCCTTCGAACGCCTGTCGGAGATCCAGCAGCTCTCCTACACCCACGCTCTGACGCGCGACATGAACGTCGTCGCCGACAAGGATCTGGGACCGGAAAACCTCGAGACCGACTATTACCGCGAGCTGCAGCGCATCGAGGAGCGGCGCGAACAGCTCCGGCCCCACCGCGCGCTCGAAAAGCTCGTCCCGCCGATCGCATCTTTCGGCGCCATGGTGATCGCCGCCGTGCTTCTCCTGAAAGGGCTGGAGAACCTGCATCTCGGCCTCAGCCTCGTCGAAGATCTCCTGATCATCGCTATGGCCGGGATCGCCGTGTGGATGGCCGTCTTCGTCGTCGCCAAACTCCTGAAAAGCCAGCCGCTCGGGCGCGCGACCTTCCTCTTGTTCAGTTGGATGCAGGTCTTCACCGCCGCCGGCTTCGCCTTCAGCCACGGCTCCAACGACATCGCAAACGCCATCGGCCCCTTCGCCGCGATCCTCGACGTTTTGCGCAGCGGTTCGATCGAACAGAATGTGCCGGTGCCCGCGGTTGCCATGATCACCTTCGGCGTCGCGCTCGTGGCCGGCCTCTGGTTCATCGGCAAACATGTCATTCAGACGGTCGGGCACAACCTGACGACCATGCATCCGGCGTCAGGCTTCTCCGCCGAGCTGTCCGCGTCCGCCGTCGTCCTGCTTGCCTCGATCTTCGGCCTGCCGGTGTCGAGCACGCATATCCTGATCGGTTCGGTCCTGGGGATTGGACTCGTCAACCGTCAGACGAACTGGAAGCTCATGCGGCCGATCGCCTTTGCCTGGGTCGTGACCCTGCCGGCAGCCGCGATTCTCTCGGCAATCGGATTTATCATCCTGCGTCAGGTCCTTTAGGCAGGCGCGACCACGAAGCGGAGCCGGCCCGAACGTCCCGTGCGAGTCTTTAGTGGCGGGCGCCGGAGTGCCCGAGGCGAGCGGCTTTATTCCGCCTTCGCACGTTCCAGAACCGTCGCTGCCCCCAAAACCAGACTCTCCGTATCGGACGCGGTCGCCACGAGCCGGTACCCCATCTGGCGGTAGCGCCCGGCAAGGCCGGGATCTGCCGCATAGATGGCGGCGAGCTTGCCGCCCTTCTCCGCGGCCGCTGCGATCGCCTCGATCGCCGGCATCATCTCCTCGAGGCGGGGATCGACCTTGGCCCCTTCGCTCCAGGCGATGGAAAAATCCGCCGGCCCGACGAAAACGCCGTCGACCCCGTCGACGTCCAGAATGTCGTTGAGTCGGTCGAAGGCCTTGCGGGTCTCGATCATGGCGAAGGAAAGCGTCTCGCCATCCGCCGTCCGCATGAACGTCGAGACGTCCCCATGTCGCGAAAGTTGCATGGCCCGATGCGGCCCCCACGAGCGTTCGCCGAGCGGAGGAAACTTCGTCGCCGCCGCAAAGGCACGCGCATCGTCGACATCGTTGATCATCGGAGCAATCACCGCCGCAGCGCCCATATCGAGCGCGCGGCTCGCCATGTCGAAGCGGCCGACCGGGATGCGCACGATCGCAGGCTTGCCGGCGAGCGCCACACCGGCGATTCCCCGCAGCACGCTTTCGGTCGAATGAAAGCCGTGCTGCATATCGAGCGTGACCGCATCGAAGCCGAGCCTTGCGAGCGTCTCGGCGACGAGCGGATCGGGAAGGCCGGACCAGGCGGAAACGAGTTTCTCGCCCGCCCGCAGTCGTCCCGCGAGCGTTGGCTGCCCCCTGGCGTTATTGTCCTCGCTCAGCGTGCTGCCTCGATCTGCTCGGCCGCTTCCACCAGGAAACGGCGCATGAGCTGACGCAGCTCTTCATCGGAGCAGGCCACGCCGCCCGCCTCCAGATCGGTCTTCACCTTGAGGAAGACATCTTCTTCACCAGGCTTGGCGAAATCTGCCCTCACCACCTCGCGAGCGTAAGCCTCCATATCTTCGCCATCTTTTCCGAGCTTTTCAGCAGCCCAGAGGCCCAGAAGACGGTTACGCCGCGCGATCGACTTGAACTTCAGCTCTTCGTCATACGCGAACTTATTCTCATAAGCGTTTTCGCGATCGTCGAATGTTGTCATAGCCGCTCACTCCCTCCCACGACTACGGTTCTGTTAGCGGGAGAGTATGCGCTCCGCAATGCCGCCAACCGCCGCCGTTAACACGACATTGTGCTTCCTCGAGCTTTCGGCTAGGTTCCGACAGCAAATGGCGGATCGCCGCTTCGGAGCCGACACTCGCCAGCCCATCTTTCCTCATCATGATCGTTAGACTGAAACCTATGAACCGTCGTCGCCGCATCTACGAAGGCAAGGCCAAGATCCTCTACGAGGGGCCAGAGCCGGGAACGCTCATTCAGCATTTCAAGGATGACGCGACCGCGTTCAACGCCAAGAAACATCAAATCGTCGATGGCAAGGGCGTCCTGAACAACCGCATCTCCGAGTATATCTTCAACAATCTCAATGACATGGGCATCCCGACCCATTTCATTCGGCGTCTCAACATGCGCGAGCAGTTGATTCGCGAGGTGGAGATCATCCCGCTCGAGGTCGTTGTCCGGAACGTTGCCGCAGGGTCGCTTTCGAAGCGGCTCGGCATCGACGAAGGCACGCCGCTGCCGCGCTCGATCATCGAGTTCTACTATAAGAACGATGAACTCGACGATCCGATGGTGTCGGAAGAACACATCACGGCCTTCGGCTGGGCGACGCCCCAGGAGATGGACGACATCATGTCGCTCGCGATTCGTGTGAACGACTTCCTGTCGGGCCTTTTCCTCGGCGTCGGCATCCGCCTCGTCGATTTCAAGATGGAATGCGGCCGCCTCTTCGAGAACGACATGATGCGCATTGTCGTCGCCGATGAGATCTCGCCGGATTCCTGCCGTCTGTGGGACATGAGCTCCAACGAGAAGCTCGACAAGGACCGCTTCCGCCGCGATCTCGGCGGCCTCCTCGAGGCTTATCAGGAAGTCGCCCGCCGGCTCGGCCTGTTGAACTCCAACGAGCGTGTCACCGGCACGGGCCCTGTCCTGGTTCAGTAGGCTCGGCACCGTCCGTGCGCCTCAAAAAGACATGTTGATCGCGCGGCGCGCGGGCTCGCCCCGGCGCCGCGTTTTTGTTTATTCAGACGGAGCCGGCACAGTCGGCAGCACCGCAGCATAGAGGGGCCGCCCGGCCGAGCCGGCGCGGAAGATGGCATGAAAGCCCGCATTTTCGTGACGCTGAAGGACGGCGTGTTGGACCCGCAGGGCCAGGCCATTCAGGGCGCGCTCGGCGCTCTCGGTTTCTCCGGCGTCGAATCGGTGCGCCAGGGCAAGGTGATCGACATCGAACTCGCCCCGGACGGCGCCTCCGAAGAGCGCATCCGCGAGATGTGCGAGACGCTTCTCGCCAACACCGTGATCGAAGATTACCGCATCGAGATGCTGTGACGGCAGCGTAGCGGCGGCGACACGCCGCGGACGCCGTCACACGCCTGCCAGGTTGAGCTGAGACAGAGCGGGCGCCTAGTTAGGAGTTGTCCGATGACCTGTCTCATCCCTTACGAGCCGCTCAACGCTCTCAAGCCCATCGCCGAGAATGTGTGGATCGTCGACGGGCCGGAGATCGCCATGAGCTACGTGGTCGGCACATTGCCGTTCACGACGCGCATGACCGTGATCCGTCTTGCCGACGGCGCTCTTCTCCTGCACTCCCCGACGCCACTCAACGAAGATCTCGTCGAAGCCCTCGCCGCTCTCGGTGAGGTCCGCTTCCTCGTCGCCCCGAACCGTCTGCATTATTGGTGGATCGGCGAGTGGAAGGCCCGCTTCCCGAACGCGATCGCCTATGCCGCGCCTGGCGTGCGCGAGGCCGCAAAAGAGCGGTTTTCAGGCTTCGACGCGGAACTCTGCGAGGAAGCCCCGGCGGCATGGGCTGGTGAAGTCGAGCTGTTTCCGCTCGTCGGCAGCTACATGACCGAACTCGAGCTTTTCCATGTTCCGTCAAGGACGCTCGTTCTGACCGACATGATCGAGAACTTCGAGAAGGACCGCGTCACCTGCCGCCACATGCCGCCGCTTTTGAAGATCGGCGGCGTGCTCGATCCGAACGGTTCGACGCCACGCGACGTTCGCCTCACCTTTCTCGGCCACAAAAAGAAGCTGCGCCAGACCGTGAAAGAAATGCTGGAGCGCAAACCGGAACGGGTTCTTATCGCCCATGGCCGATGCTATTTAGCGAATGCGGAGGCGGAGCTTCGTCGTGCCTTTCGCTGGCTTCTTTGACAAATCGGATACACGCATGAAAGCCGCCATCATCCAGTTTCCCGGGACCAACCGCGAAGGCGACATGGCGGCGGCACTCCGCCTCGTCTCCGGGCGCGACGCCGACACCGTCTGGCACGGAGAGACGAGCCTGCCTTCGGGCGTCGACCTGATCGTGCTCCCTGGCGGCTTCTCTTTCGGCGATTATCTGCGCTCCGGCGCGATCGCCGCCCATTCTCCGGTGATGCGCGATGTGGCCAGGCGCGCCAATGACGGCGTCATGGTGCTCGGCGTCTGCAACGGATTTCAGGCCCTCTGCGAGGCCGGCCTTCTGCCCGGCGCATTGATGCGCAACGCCTCGCTCAAATTCGTCTGCCGCGAGGTCAAGCTCAAGGTAACGAATACGGCCACCCCCTTCACGAGCCTCTATCGCCCCGGCCAGGTGATCCGCTGCCCCGTGGCCCATGCCGACGGAAACTATTTTGCCGAGGCGGAGACTCTCGATCGGCTCGAAGCCGAGGATCGGGTCGTGTTCCGCTACGCCGACGGCACCAATCCCAACGGCTCGCAGCGCGACATTGCCGGCATCACCAATGAGCGGCGCAACGTGCTTGGCATGATGCCCCACCCGGAAGATCTCGTGGAAGCCGCACATGGCGGCGACGACGGGCTCGCTCTTTTCAAGGGGCTCGTGGAAGGTCTGCAGGAGAAAGCCGCTTGAGCGGCTCATCTGGCCGAAAGGCTCGGCCGTTCCGCTCCCGATTGCGCGGATTTGCCGGCATCGCCATCGCCACGCTCGTCGCGGCCGGCTGCACCCAGGCTCAAAAAGACTATCTGAGCTATTCGGCCAGCGATCGGCCGCTCGATGCATCGACGCGCATCGCCCGCGCCATGGGGCGATGCTGGTTCGCGGGCGATGCGACCTTCGCCTCCTACATCTACGCGCCGGAACTCAATTCCTATTCGGGCCAGCCGCGCATTCTCGTCCTGCCGAAGAACGAGCCCGGCGGATTGCCGCGGCTCGTCGTCCAGGCTCAGGAGGACGGCCGCGGCGCCGAAGTCAAACTCTTCGGTCCGCTCCTCGCCACCGAGGCGGCCCCGAGGATACGGGCCGACATCGCCCGCTGGTCGGCGGGCTCCAGCGCCTGCACAGCCTGATTCGATATCTCAATCAAAGCGCGGAAGCCTCTCTAAAGACTCCCGGTTTCCGCTGACGCGGCAGCGTGCGCCCGCCGAGCGGCGACGCGCCTGCCAGGGCGCGAGCGCGAAGCTTAGACGTCCCAGGGACGGCGAAGTCCCTCGCGATACGCATCGGCTCTTGAGACGCCGATATCCTTCAACTGGTCGTCGGTCAGCGACAGGAGCGCCCGCCTCGTGCGCCGCCTCTGCATGATCAGCACAAGTCGTGTCGACAGGCGCGCCACAGCAATTCGCATGCCCAGCTGCGCCTGCTGAAAGCGGGAAAGCCTGACACCGGAAAATGTAGCAATTGAACCCATCGTTCGTCTCCATCGGTACGACTTGCGACAGGCAATGTTCTGATTGACCCCGCTCAATGGTGCAATATACAACATTGACACCATGACAAATTGGCTTCCCGATCTCTCCACCGGCCAGGGGCCGCTTTATGTCCGCCTCGCCGATCAGCTCGAGCGGGCGATCGACGCGGGTCAGCTCCCCGCCGGCACGAGGCTGCCGCCGCAGCGCAATCTCGCCTTTGATATCGGCGTGACCATCGGCACGGTGAGCCGCGCCTATTCCCTCGCCCGGGAGCGAGGCCTCGTGTCCGGTGAAGTCGGTCGCGGCACCTATGTGCAGGCCGCGCATGCGCGCCAGGCGCCTCTGCCGCCCACGATCACCTATGCCACCGGCGATCGGCCGGGGCCGGAGGGGGCCCTCAGATTCGACACGACGGCGGCGCCCGAGAACGGCGCAGCGGCTGTGATGGCTCGGCTGACCGGCGAGATATGCCGGGAATACCCGAACGCGGTCTCCAACTACATTCGGGACGTGCCGCAACGATGGGCCGAGGCCGGGGCCCACTGGCTGACACGACCCGACTGGGAGCCGTCTCCCGAAGACGTCGTCCCGACATTTGGCGCCCATGCCGCCATCATGACCATCGTCGCCGCGGTGACGTCGCCGGGCGATCGCATCGCCTTCGAGCCCCTCACCTATGCCTCGATCGCGCGCAGCGTAGCGCTCCTTGGACGACGTCCCGTCCAGGTGGCCGCCGACCGCGAAGGCCCGATAGCGGAGGATTTCGAGCGCCTCTGCGCACAGCAGCACCCGAAAATCCTGTTCGTCATGCCGGCCTTGCAGAACCCCACTCTCGCCGTAATGGGCGAAACGCGCCGACGGGAGATCGCCGACATTGCCTATCGCCATCAGACCTACATCATCGAAGACGCGGTCTATGGGGTCCTGTCGCGCGGAGGACCGCCACCGATTGTATCGATTGCACCCGAGCGCGTCTTCTATGTGAGCAGCCTGTCGAAGGCCGTCGCGGCCGGGCTGCGCGGCGGCTTCGTCGCCTGCCCTCCGCATTTCGCCAATCGCATCAACATCGCCCACAAGATGCTGACCAGCGGAAAGCCCTTCCTGATGGCCGAGCTCGTCGCCCGGCTGATCGCCTCCGGCGCGGCTTTCGAGTTGATGGCGAAGACCCAGGCGGAAATCGCACGGCGCGTCGGCCTGGCGCGCGAGATTTTCTCAGGCCTCGATGTCTATCTGGACGACGTGTCCCCGTTCCTGTGGCTCAATCTTCCTGAGCCGTGGCTTTCCGGCACGTTCAAGAATGCCGCGCTGGGCGAGAACATCCGCATCGACGAGGAGGACGAGTACAAGCCGGTCCGCTCCGACACCTCCTTCCATGGCGTACGCGTCGGTTTCACCACCGTGCAGGATAGCGACCGCACAGCCGAGGGCTTCCGCACGCTCCGCCGCCTTCTGGATCAAGGCCCGGCCGCCTACGACAGCTACAATTGAAACGGCGCCCCTACCTCACGTCCGGTCAGGCATAGCCAACCCAGCCGCGCCAGGTGAAGGCGGCAAAAAACAGACTGACATCCCGGAACCCGGCCGCACTGAGAATGGCGGCATCCTTGTCAGGGTTGAAAAGGTCGAGACTGGCCGCCACCGCCGCACGAGCGTTTTCAGCATCGCCAGGATCAGCCCCCGAGGCTTTGGCATAGGCCGCGTAACGCGCCAGCCAGTGATCCCTCTCGCCTTCGCCTTGCGGGAAGCTCGAATGCGCGACAACCAGCGGCGCGCCGGGCCGCAGACGTCGGCGGATCGCCTCCGCGGTCTGCTGGCGCTCCCGAGCATCGAGAAAATGCAGGGTCAGAAGGCAGGTCGCGCCATCGAAAGGCCCCTCCGGCGCATGTTCGATCGTGCCGGTCACAAATTCGACCCGGGACGCGAGGGGGCCCAGCGTCCTTTCGGCGAGATCCAGCATCTGCTGTGCCGGGTCGACACCCACGAAGCTCCAGTCGGGATATGCCTTCGCCAGCGCCCTCGTCTCCAGGCCACCGCCAGCACCGAGGACGAGGATCTTGTCCCCTTCCCTGACGCGCTCGGCAAGGAGGATGCCCACCATCCGGTGTAACGCATCGAGAGCCGGCACGAAGCGCCGCACGCCTTCCTCGTATTGGGCCATCGCCTGCGGATCGGAGAACCGCTCGAGGAATTGCTTGGGACCCGTCTCAGACGGCATGGCACACCTCCGCGTCCCTTTTGTGCTTCGGAAGGCCGGCATGGAATTCGGCTGAAAGCATCGCGAGCGTCACCGTATCGAGGCGAGTGAGGATGAGAGCCTCGGCTTCGCTCAGGGTCTGATCGAGGGCTGCATTGACCGCCCTCTCCACGAGGCACGTCGATTCGTTGTTTCGGTTGCCCATGGCGAAGAACGACGGGCGCCCAAGAGCTTCGTAGACGTCGCGCAGCGAGATCTCCTCGAGCCGGCGGGCGAGCTCCCAGCCGCCGCGATGGCCCTTCGTGGAGCGCACGTAACCCTGCTCGCGAAGTCCCGCCATCACGCGCCGAACGACCACCGGGTTGGTCGACATCGCTTTTGCCAGCACCTCGGAGGTGATCGGCCCCTCGTGCTCCGCCATGTGCAGGAGCACATGCAAAACGCTCGACAATCTGCTGTCCAATATCATGTAACTTCTAGAATTACATAATCGTTGTGATGTCAAGATGACTGCCGGTCTCCGGAAATCGTGACAACGGTGCTGCCGCCGCCCCAACCGTCAGCACGGGGCCCGTCTGCATGGGGATTTTTCGTAAGGAAGGGTGTGTCGCGCGCCGTCACGCGCTAAGACACGGCGGCCAGAAGCATCAGGCAGAGACATGCATCCACAGAACGCGCCCGAGATCACCGAAGACCTCATTGCCGCCCACGGGCTCAAGCCCGACGAATACGAGCGGATCCTGGAACTGATCGGGCGCACGCCGACGATCACCGAGCTCGGCATCTTCTCGGCCATGTGGAACGAGCATTGTTCCTACAAGAGCTCGAAGAAGTGGCTGAAGACGCTGCCGACGAGCGGACCGCAGGTCGTCTGCGGCCCTGGCGAGAACGCCGGCATCGTCGATATCGGCGATGGTCTCGTGGCCGTCTTCAAGATGGAAAGCCACAACCACCCCTCCTACATCGAGCCCTATCAGGGGGCTGCGACCGGCGTCGGCGGCATCCTGCGCGATGTCTTCACCATGGGCGCACGGCCCGTGGCGGCGATGAACGCGCTGCGCTTCGGCGAGCCGGACCATGAAAAGACGCGCCACGTCGTGGCGGGCGTCGTCGCCGGTGTCGGCGGCTACGGCAATTCCTTCGGCGTGCCGACGGTCGGCGGCGAGGTGAATTTCCATCCCCGCTACAACGGCAATTGCCTCGTCAACGCCTTCGCCCTCGGCATCGCCCGGAAGGACGCGATCTTCTATTCCAAGGCGGAAGGCGTCGGCCTTCCCGTCGTCTATCTCGGCGCCAAGACCGGACGCGATGGCGTCGGCGGCGCCTCGATGGCCTCCGCCGAGTTCGGCGAAGAGACTCAGTCGAAGCGCCCGACGGTCCAGGTCGGAGACCCCTTCACCGAAAAACGTCTTCTGGAAGCCTGCCTGGAACTGATGACGACGGGCGCCGTCGTTGCCATCCAGGATATGGGTGCCGCCGGCCTCACCTGTTCCGCCGTCGAAATGGGGGCGAAGGGAGATCTCGGCATCCGTCTCGACCTCGACAAGGTGCCGACCCGCGAACGCGCCATGACGGCCTATGAGATGATGCTGTCGGAAAGCCAGGAGCGCATGCTGATGGTGCTGCGCCCCGACAAACGCGACGCGGCCGAGGCGGTCTTCAAAAAATGGGGCCTCGACTTCGCCGAGGTCGGCGAAACCACCGACGATCTGCGCTTCCGGGTGTCGCGCTACGGCGAGGAAGTGGCGGACCTGCCGATCAAGGATCTGGGCGACGAGGCCCCGGAATACGACCGTCCCTGGGTGGAGCCTGCCAAGGCCGCGCCGCTCGACCTCGCCTCCATTCCCGCGCCCGGCGATCTCGGCCTCGCCCTCATCCAGATGATGGGCACGCCGGACCTCGCGTCAAAACGCTGGGTGTTTGAGCAATACGACCATCTCGTCCAGGGCAACACCGTCGTGCGGCCGGGCGGCGACGCTGCCGTCGTCCGCATCGACCGGAGCTTCGGCGCGAAGGGCGACAAGGCGCTCGCCCTCTCCTCCGACGTAACCCCACGCTATGTCGAAGCCGATCCCTTCGAAGGCGGCAAGCAGGCCGTTGCCGAATGCTGGCGCAACATCACGGCCGTCGGCGCGACGCCGCTCGCCGTCACCGACAATCTGAATTTCGGCAATCCGGAAAAGCCGGAGATCATGGGCGTCTTCGTGAAGGCGCTGCAGGGCCTGGGCGAGGCCTGCAAGGCGCTTTCCTTCCCGATCGTCTCCGGCAATGTCTCGCTCTACAACGAGACCTCCGGTCAGGCGATCCTGCCGACCCCGACGATCGCCGGCATCGGCCTCCTCGATGACTGGAAGAAGGCGGCCACCATCTCGTTCAAACAAGAAGGTGATGTCATCCTCCTCATCGGCGCGGATACCGAAAGCTGGGGATCAGAACTCGGCCAGTCGATCTATCTGCGAGAGATTTTCGGCCGCGAGGAAGGTGCCCCGCCGCGCGTTGATCTCGCCAGGGAGATGAAGCACGGCGATTTCGTCCGCGGTCTCATTCACGAGGGCACCGTCACCGCCGTGCACGATTGCTCCGATGGCGGGCTTGCCGTGGCGCTTGCCGAAATGGCACTCGCCGGCAATCTCGGAGCCGAAATCGAGGAAGCGCCCGGGCGTGCCGATCGCGCGCTCTTCGGAGAAGATCAGGCTCGCTATGTGGTGACGCTTGAGCCGCAAGAGGCGGAGACAGTCATGCAGGCCGCCGCGAAGGCGGGCGTACCGGCCGTTCAGATCGGCAAAGTGGCGGGCGATGCGCTGACGTTCCGCAATGCCGGCTCGGCCGCCGTCGCCGCGCTTCGCGAAGCCTTCGAAGGCTGGTTTCCCAAATACATGGCGGGGGCCTGAACAGCCCTCCCCATGCGAAAGGCGAGATTGACCTTTCAGGGTCGCCGGATTGACGTTTCAGGGTCGATTGACCACATTCGGCGCATACGCACGAGGAGCAACCAAGAATGCCGATGAATGCAGGGGAGATCGAGCGTCTGATACGCGAAGCATTTCCCGATGCGAGTGTGACGATCAGGGATCTTGCCGGCGACGGCGACCATTTCGCCGCAGAGGTTGTATCCGAAAGCTTTCGCGGCAAGAGCCGCGTGCAGCAGCATCAGATGGTCTATGAGGCGCTCAAGGGAGACATGGGTGGCAAATTGCACGCCCTCGCCCTGCAGACCAGCATCCCGGAATAACCGACGAGACTGCGCGGCCGCGCCCGCAGTCTGGAGGACCAGCGATCATGTCAGCGATCAACGAATGGATCGATAGCCAGGTGAAGTCCAACGATGTCGTCTTGTTCATGAAAGGCACGCCGACCTTTCCGCAATGCGGCTTCTCGGGCCAGACCGTTCAGATCCTCGATTATCTCGGCGTCGCCTACCAGGGCATCAATGTCCTGGAATCCGACGATCTGCGCCAGGGGATCAAGGACTACACCAACTGGCCGACCATCCCGCAGCTTTACGTGAAGGGCGAGTTCGTCGGCGGTGCCGATATCATCCGCGAGATGTTCCAGGCGGGCGAGCTGCAGAACCTGATGGAAGAAAAAGGCGTCGCCAAAGCGGCGTAAGGGCGAGCGGAGGTCGCGCTCGCGCGTCTTCGATCACCGCTCAGCGATGCCTGACGGGAGCTGCGGCTGGATAAGCGAGGCTCCCGATCGCAGGCCAGATCGGGCTGCGGATTATCTCATTTGCAAAGACCGAGCCGGCCAGAAGCCGGCTCTTTCATTTTGAGGCGACCCGCTTCCCGGCGGAGGGAATGGGCATTCGGCACATCCCGTGACCTTGCAGGGGGCCGCCGCCGGCCCTAGAACCCGGTCTCCCAACAATTCTGCCGCACTCGTTCCGCGCGGGACTGCGTCCTGCCCGGGGAGACCGTTTCAATGCCATCCTCCACGCCTGCCGCCTCCCGGCTGACAATTCCCTATGTCGAGTTCGTCGCCCTCGCCGCCTCGATGATGGCGCTCAATGCCATGGCGATCGACATCATTCTGCCGGCCCTCGACAACATCGCAGGCAGCTTTTCCATCGCGGATCAGAACTCCAGGCAATTCGTCGTCACGGCCTTCGTGGTGGGCTTTGGCATCGCCCAGCTCGTCTTCGGTCCACTGGCCGACCGCTTCGGCCGCCGTCCGATCCTGCTCGCGGGCCTCGTGATTTATGTCGTCGGGGGCACGGCCTCGGCGCTCGCGCCCGATTTCGGCATTCTGCTCGCCTGCCGGACGGTGCAGGGAATGGGCGCGGCCGCAACCCGCGTCGTCGCAATCTCCGTGGTGCGCGACACCTTCGGCGGACGGCAGATGGCGAGCCTCATGTCGCTCGTGATGATGGTCTTCATGGCCGTGCCGATCTTTGCGCCGACCCTCGGCCAGCTCGTGCTCTTCGTCGCAAGCTGGCACTGGATCTTGTTCTTCACGGCAATCTTCGGCGCCATCGTCCTGCTGTGGTCTGGAATGCGCCTGCCCGAAACGCTTGCCGACGAGAACCGCCGCCCTCTCAACGGGCGCAAGGTCATCGAGGCCTTCCGCATCGTGCTCACCAACCGGCAGGCCTTCGGCTACGCCTTTGCCACGGCTCTCGCCTTCGGCGGCTTGTTCTCCTACCTCAATTCGTCGCAACAGATCTTTGTCGAGGTCTTTGGCCTAGGCCCCTGGTTTCCCGTGGCTTTCTCCGGCAGCGCCGTCCTGATCGCGGGCGCCTCGTTCGCCAATTCCCGCCTTGTCGGCCGTTTCGGCATGCGCCGCCTCGCTCACACGGCGCTGATCAGCTTCTGCGCCTTGAGCTTCGTCACGGCCATCCTGTCGGTCATTTATGCTGGCCCGATGCCGTTCTGGCTGTTTTTTCCGCTGATCAGCGCAGCCTTCTTTTTCTTCGGCTTCGTCGGCACCAATTTCAACGCACTCGCCATGGAGCCGCTCGGCCATGTCGCCGGAACGGCCTCCTCCGTGCTCGGCTTCATGCAGACCTTCGGCGGCGGCTTTTTCGGGGCGTTCGTGGGCTACCTTTACAATGGCAGTGTCACGCCCTTCGCCTTCGGTCTCACCATTCTTTCTGGTTTGGCGATCGCGACCGTGCTCGTCGCCGAACACGGCGTTCTGTTTCGCCAGCGCTATTCGTAACGAGAAAGCGCGCAGAACCGAGCGCGCAATAGCCTGAGCGCAAGAAGCGCCCCTCACTTACAAAGCGGCGAAATCGAAGCGGGTTGGATCGTGCAGATGCGAGGGACGCAGATGCGCGAGGGCTCGCAGCATGTTCGCCTTGGTGCCGGGCCGCTCGCGCTCCCATTCTGCCAGGATGTCTTTCACCCGCTGGCGCTCCAGCCCGTCCTGCGATCCGCAGAGATTGCACGGGATGATCGGCGCTTCGAGGCCCGCAGCGAAACGCTCCAGATCCGCCTCGGCCGAGCGAATGAGCGGCCTCAGCACCAGGAGATCGCCCGCGTCGTTCTTGAGCTTCGGTGGCATCGAGGAAAGCCGGCCGCCGTTCAGCATGTTCATGACGAAGGTTTCGAGCGCGTCTTCCCGGTGATGGCCGAGAACGACGGCCTGACAGCCTTCCTCGCGCGCGATCCGGTAAAGATGACCGCGCCTGAGGCGTGAGCACAGCGCGCACATGGTCTGCCCCGGCGCGATCTTCTCCGTCACCACCGAATAGGTGTCGCGCCGCTCGATCCTGTAGGGAATGCCGTGTCGCTCGAAATAGTCGGGCAGGATCCCGGCTGGGAAACCCGGCTGGGCCTGATCGAGATTGCAGGCGAGCAGATCGACCGGCAAAAGCCCGCGCCATTTGAGGTCGAGAAGCACGGCAAGGAGCGCGTGCGAATCCTTGCCGCCGGACACGCAGACGAGCCACCGGGCGCCCTCTTCGACCATCCCGTAGGTCGAGAGCGTCTCGCGCACTTCGCGCAGGAGCCTTTTGCGCAGCTTCTTGAAGGCGACGCTGCCCGGCGCATTGCGGAACAGCGGATGTGTCGCTTCCGAAGCCTCCTCGGGCTCGGGCTGAGGCGCAGCCCCATCCAGCACGTCGCCAATATCGTCCAGAACGTCGGTCATCGCCGCACCTTCACCGAAGCCGACCCCTCGCTCAAGCCCATGGATACAAAAAGGGCCGCCCAAAGGCGGCCCTTGAAAAGCTTTGTGATCGCAACCGTTTACTGGCGTGAATAGAACTCGACCACGAGGTTCGGCTCCATCGTCACCGGATACGGCACTTCGGAGAAGGCCGGCACGCGGGTGAAGGTGGCCGTCATCTTGTTGTGGTCGGCATCGATGTAATCCGGCACGTCACGCTCGGCGAGATCGGTCGCCTCGAGCACGACAGCGATCTGCTTGGAGCGCTCGCGCACTTCGATCACGTCGCCCGGCTTGCAGCGATAGCTCGGGATGTTGACCTTCTGGCCGTTGACGCGGACATGGCCGTGATTGACGAACTGGCGCGCCGCAAAGACCGTCGCCACGAACTTCGCGCGGTAGACGATCGCGTCGAGACGGCTCTCCAGAAGGCCGATCAGCTTCTCCGAGGTGTCGCCCTTCAGGCGCGCGGCCTCGTCGTAAATCTTGCGGAACTGCTTTTCACGGATCTCGCCGTAATAGCCCTTCAGCTTCTGCTTGGCGCGCAGCTGCACACCGAAGTCCGAAAGCTTCGACTTGCGGCGCTGGCCGTGCTGGCCCGGGCCGTACTCACGCTTGTTGACTGGGCTCTTCGGGCGACCCCAGATATTTTCGCCCATGCGGCGATCAAGTTTGTACTTGGCGCTCTGGCGCTTGCTCATAACGCTGATATCCTTACCGTTTCGCGTTTCGAAACGCGCCCTCCTCTGCCGCCCGTGCCGCACATGCGGACAAACGACTGACAGGGGCTCGGCGAAGCGCTCGCCGAAATTCCGATCCGAACAAGAGTTGGCGGAAGTGACCCCACGGGTGCGGGCCCCGCGCGCTGAAAGCGCCGAGCCGCGGCTCACTTATGGGTTTTATCGCCTGCTGTCAAACACCAACCGCGGCGGCGAGCCTTCCTGGGCCCTTCATCGTCGCTTCATCCGCCCGTCAACGGCCTGCAACGAAAGCCGTCTTCATGGAAGAGCCTGGCGCGCCCAGGCGCACCCGAACTGAGAGGCCCCATTGATGATGCGCACATTCCTTCTGGCGGCAACCGCGTCCGCCGCCCTTCTGAGCGACGCGAACGCGCAGGAGAAGGCGTTCCCGGCGAAGCTCGAAGCGCATGCCGTGCTGCCGGCAGCCACTTTCGTCGAGCCGCCGAAGGACGCTCCGGCGAGCCTCGCCACCTCCGCAAAGTTCACCTCCTCCGATTTCCATCGCGCCGGCGACACAAAGGTCGCGGGCAAGGACGGCACGCGACCGACCGGCCTCGACATGCCGTTCGACGGCCAGCCGATCCAGGGTTTTTCCGGCATCAAGAAAATGGACGACGGCACCTTCTGGTCGCTCTCCGACAACGGTTTCGGCTCCAAGATCAATTCGGCCGATGCGGCCTTGATGATCCATCATCTGTCGTTCGACTGGGACGCGAACAAGGTGAACCGGCTCGACACCGTCTTCCTGTCCGACCCGAACGGGGTGGCGCCCTTCCCGATCGTCAACGAGGGCACGGAAACCCGCTATCTGACCGGTGCCGATTTCGACGTCGAATCGATCCAGCCGGTCGAAAACGGCTTTTGGATCGGCGAGGAGTTCGGCCCCTATCTCCTCAAATTCAACACGGACGGAGAACTCGAGACGCTCGTCGAGACGAAAATCGGCGACAAACCGGTCACCTCGCCGGACAATCCCTTCCTGCGCCTGCCTGGCAATCCGGCGACCGAAATGCCGGCCTTCAATCTGAAGCGCTCCGGCGGTTACGAAGGTCTCGCCTCCTCGCCCGACAAGTCGAAGCTCTACGGTCTGCTGGAAGGTCCGGTCTATGTCGACGGCGAAGTCGAAAAGGTCGACGGCCATCCGGCATTGCGCATCATCGAATTCGATGTGGCGAAGGGCGAATGGACCGGCCGCTCCTGGCTCTATCCGCTGGCCGAGGGCGGCGAGGCGATCGGCGACTTCAACATGATCGACGACACGCACGGCCTCGTCATCGAGCGCGACAACGGCGCCGGCTCATCCGACGAGGCTTGTGACGACCCGAAGTCGACGGCAACCGACTGCTTCGCCAATCCGGCCAGGCTGAAGCGCATCTACAAGATCGAGATGACCGACGAGATGGAAGGCGGGCCTGTCCGCAAGATCGGCTACATCGACCTTCTCAAGATCGATGACACCGACGGCAAGAAGGTGCAGGGCGGCGGCAAAGGCTTTTACGACATGCCTTTCGTGACGATCGAGAATGTGGATGTGGTCGACCCGACGCATATCATCGTCGGCAACGACAACAACCTGCCCTTCTCGGCGGGCCGATCCCTGAACAAGGCCGACGACAACGAATTCGTGCTCCTGGACGTCGGCGATTTCCTCAAAGCCGAATAATCCCCTTTTGAAGCCGAGCAATCGGCATCGCCGGCGCGTCCGTCTCCCTGCGGGCGTGCCGGCGAAAAATGCCGCCCAGACTTAAGCTGGAGCCAATCGATACTGCCGCAGGATCTCTAACACCGGCGCCGGTACTGGCCGGCCGCTCGTAAATGCGGCACTCCCCGGCCCGCTATCCACCCGGCGGCCTTCCAGAACACTCGCCAGCCGACGCGCAATGGCCGGTGCGGGATCGATGAAACACACCGCCCATGGCGCATGCCGATCGAAAAGATCGGCCAGGAACGGATAATGCGTGCAGGCGAGGACGACCATATCGGTGCGCCTCCCCTCGAGCTCCACGAAGCATGGTTCGATCTGCTCTGCGAGCGCCCGCTCGTCGATCCCTTCGCCCCGCATCCGCGCTTCGGCGAAAGCCGCCAGCAACGGCGCACCGACGAGCCGCACATGAACGAGCGAGGCGAATTTTCGGATGAGGTCACGCGTATAATCGCGCCGCATCGTGCCGGGCGTCGCAAGCACCGCGATGATCCCGGTCTTGGTCTGTTCGGCGGCCGGCTTGATCGCCGGGACCGTACCGACGAACGGAATGTCGTATCGGGCCCGCAGCGCCGGCAGAACGAGCGTCGACGCCGTATTGCAGGCAATGACGACCGCCGTCGGGCGATACTGGGCGATGAGGCGCCCCATCAGCTCGACGATATGCGTGCGCAGCTGGTCGTCTTCCCAATCCCCGTAGGGAAAGGCTGCATCGTCGGCCACATAGACGAGACGGATGCGAGGTATTTGTTGGCTGATCGCCCGAACGACGGAAAGTCCGCCGAGGCCGGAATCGAACACCAGCACCGGGCCGGCGTCATGCATTCTCGTCACTCATCCTCTTCGCCGGCCGCTCTCGCGATATCGCGCTTGGTTTTGCGGCCCTCGAGCGCGGCCACCACGCCGCGCAACGCACGGATTTCGGTGGTCGTGAACCCTGGCCTCTGCAGCATGGCGCGCAGATTGCGGACCATCACAGGGCGCTTTTCTTCGGTGCGATAATAGCCTGTCGGCTCGAGCGCGCTCTCCAGATGCTCCATCAAACCGACCAGCTCCGCTTTCGGCGCCGGCATCTCATCGAGCTCCGGAAGCCCCGCACGCGTCGGAAGCTCGCCCTCGCCGAGGCCGGATTGCAGCCATTCGTAGCTCATCAGAAGCACGGATTGCGCCAGATTGAGGGAAGCGAAACTCGGATTGACGGGAAACGTCACGATCTTGTCGGCATAGGCGATCTCTTCGTTGACGAGCCCCCAGCGCTCGCGACCGAACAGGAGGCCGGTCTCCTGACCGAGGCTTTCGTGTTCGCGCAAGGCGGCCGCCGCCTCGCGCGGACCCAGAACCTCTTTCGGAATCTCGCGCGTGCGGGCTGTGGTCGCGAGCACGAAGCGAAGCTCTGCGACCGCATCCGCGACATTGTCATAGACCCGGACCGCCTCGATCACATGATCGGCCCGGCTTGCCGCGGCGCGCGCCTTTTCGTTCGGCCAGCCGTCGCGTGGCGCAACGAGGCGCAGATCGGACAGGCCGAAATTCGCCATCGCCCGGGCCACCATGCCGATATTCTCACCAAGCTGCGGCTCGACGAGGATGATCGCAGGCCCAGGGACTTGGGTGATTTTTGCCCCGCTTTCGCCGCTCACGCGCCCCTCCTTTGACCCAATGGGCCAAGAAATCCGCGGAACCATGTCGCAAAGCAGGAATTGTCACCGCAAAGCTGAATTGAACGCACACTGAGAGAGGGCATGATGCGAAGCATTATCTATATCGTTGGTCTGATCGTCGTCGTCGTGGCGGTTCTGTCGCTGCTCGGCCTCGCCTGAGCGGCACCTTCGACGCAACAGCGCTTATAAGCCTCAACAGCCACGGAGCCACCCGCCATGCGCAATATTGTCTACCTCGTTGGACTGATCGCCATCGTCATCATCATCCTCTCTCTTGCGGGTCTCGTATGACCTGAACGGGGCAGGCTCGCGACGAGCCTCATGAGAGAATCGATTTCTCGCCCTTCGCCGTGTTTGCGCGGCGAAGGGCGTTTGCTATACGCCCGTTGATCTGAATGTGCGGAAAAGCCGCTCCGGCCCCTCGCACAGCACCGAGCAACGCAGACAGGAAAATCCATGGCGAAGATCAAGGTGGAGAACCCCGTCGTCGAACTCGACGGCGACGAGATGACACGGATCATCTGGCACTACATCAAGGACAAGCTCATCCACCCCTATCTCGACCTCGATCTCCAGTACTACGATCTCGGTATCGAGAACCGTGATGCCACCGAGGATCAGGTGACGGTGGATGCGGCCGAGGCGATCAAGAAGGTCGGGGTTGGCGTCAAATGCGCCACGATCACGCCGGACGAAGCCCGTGTCGAAGAATTCGGCCTCAAGAAAATGTGGCGTTCCCCGAACGGCACGATTCGCAACATTCTGGGCGGCGTCGTCTTCCGTGAGCCGATCATCTGCTCGAACGTCCCGCGGCTCGTCCCGGGCTGGACGAAGCCGATCGTCATCGGCCGCCACGCTTTCGGCGACCAGTACAAGGCGACGGATTTCGTCGTCCCGGGCGCCGGCAAGCTGACGATGCGCTGGGAAGCCAAAGACGGGTCCGATTCGCAGGAATACGAGGTGTTCGATTTCCCCGGCGGCGGCGTCGCCATGGGCATGTACAACCTCGACGAATCGATCCGCGATTTTGCCCGCGCCTCCCTCAATTACGGTCTGATGCGCGGCTACTCGGTCTATCTTTCGACCAAAAACACGATCCTCAAGGCCTATGACGGCCGCTTCAAGGACCTCTTCCAGGAAACCTACGAGGCCGAGTTCAAGGAGAAGTACGAGGCGCGCCAGATCACCTACGAGCACCGGCTGATCGACGACATGGTCGCGGCGGCGCTGAAATGGTCCGGTGGCTTCGTCTGGGCGGCAAAGAACTACGACGGCGACGTGCAGTCCGACACCGTCGCGCAGGGCTTCGGCTCCCTCGGCCTGATGACCTCTGTGCTGATGACGCCGGATGGCAACACGGTCGAAGCGGAGGCCGCACACGGCACCGTCACCCGGCACTTCCGCCTGCATCAGCAGGGCCGCGAGACCTCGACCAATTCGACGGCTTCGATCTTCGCCTGGAGCCGCGGTCTCGCGCACCGCGCCAAGCTCGACGACAACAAGGAGCTGAAGCACTTCGCCGACACGCTCGAACGGACGGTGGTCAACACCATCGAATCGGGCGCCATGACGAAGGACCTTGCCCTGCTCGTCGGCCCCGACCAGCCGTGGCTCTCGACGACCGGCTTCCTCGACAAGATCGACGCCAATTTGCAGAAGGCCATGGGCTGACAGCCCAGTCTTTCTGACAGGTTGAAGGGCGGCGGCGAGCCGCCCTTTTTCTTTGGGGGCTCGTCAGCGCTCTGACGCGTTGGACGAGAGGCGGGCTTCCAGACGCGCCCGGCGCCGTCCTTCCGCATCCGGCAGGAAGGCTGCAAGAAAGCCCATCGCCGGCAGAAAAGCGCAGATCTTGTAGACGAACTCGATGCTCGTCCAATCGGCGAGAGCCCCCACCAGCGCGGCCCCGATCCCGCCCAGGCCGAAGGCGAGGCCGAAGAAGAGGCCGGAGACCATCCCGACACGCCCGGGCATCAATTCCTGCGCATAGACGACGATCGCGGAGAAGGCCGACGAGAGAATGAGGCCGATCAGAACGCTGAGGACGGCGGTGGCGGGAAGCCCGACATAGGGCAGAACGAGCGTGAAGGGCAGAACGCCGGCGATCGATGTCCAGATCACCGCCTTGCGCCCGATGCGGTCGCCCACCGGCCCGCCGATCAACGTGCCCGCCGCCACAGACGCGAGGAACACGAACAGGTAGAGCTGCGCCTCGCCCTGCGGCAACCCGAAGCGATGCATCAGGTAGAAGACGTAATAGCTCGTGAAGCTCGCGAGATAGAAATATTTCGAGAGGATCAGACCGAAGAGGAGTGCCAGCGCACGCGCGATCTCGCGACGGCCGAGCCCGCTCTCTTCGCCACTGCCCCGCCGCGCCACCGGTCGGCGCTCGGCATGACGCTTGTACCAGCCGCCGAGCCGCGTCAGCACGATGATCCCGCACAGCGCCACGAGCGCAAACCAGGCGATGCTCTCCTGCCCGCGCGGAAGAACGAAAAACGCGACGACGATGGGACCGAGCGAGGCGCCGGCATTGCCGCCGACCTGGAAGATCGACTGTGCGAGCCCGTGCGCGCCGCCGGAGGCGAGACGTGCCAGACGCGACGATTCCGGATGAAAGATCGAGGAACCGATGCCGAGAAGCGCGCTGCCGACAAGAAGGCCCGGATAGCTCGACGCGAAGGCGAGCGCGAGGAGGCCGCACAACGTGGAGCTCATCCCGACAGGTAGCGAATAAGGCTGCGGCCGGCGATCGGTATAGAGACCGACGAGTGGCTGCAGCATCGACGCGGTCGCCTGATAGGTGAGCGTCAAAAGGCCGAGCTGCGCAAAGCTCAAGTCGAACTCCGACTTGAAGATTGGATAGGCCGCAATCACCAGCGACTGCATCATGTCGTTGAGAAGATGGCAGAAGCTCGCCGCGCCCAGCACCGCAAAGGCGGTACCGCCGGAACCGGAACGGGAGGCAGTGACGGAGGTCATTCAAGGGGCCTTTCGAGCCTGTGCGGATTTCAGCCGGCGACTGCCGGCTTTTGGGGAGACCGCCTAGCAAGCCCCATCGACGGCGGCCCGCCACCGCATTAGGGTCATTGTCCTACGAGACTGGGCCACGATCTTGAAAAATCCTCCCCTTCTCCCTTTCGCGGATGACATTCCGCGCCGCGTGATCGCTCTCGGCACCGAGTATCGGGACGGCCAGATCATCGCGCCGCACAATCATCGCAGAGGCCAGCTCCTCTACGGCTCGACCGGCGTCGTGATGATGGTCACCCGCGACGGAGCCTGGGTGATGCCGCCCGAGCGCGGCATGTGGATCCCGCCTCAGGTGATCCATGAGGTTCACATGCTGGGTCGAGTGAAGATCCAGAGCCTCTATCTCCTCCCCGAGGCCGCCGAAGCGATGCCGGCCCGCTGTCAGGTCGTCGGCATCTCGCCTCTCATGCGCAACCTCCTCGCCGAAGCGGTGGCCCTGCCGCGGCACGGCGAGCTCGACGAGCGGGACGCCGCGCTCATGCGGCTCGTCGAACACGAAATGCACCGCCTGCCGGCCTTGCCGCTGTCGCTCCCCCTGCCCAAGACCGACCCTTTGCTGCGGCTCTGCCGCGCCTTCCTGCTTCATCCGACGCCGCACAGCACGATCGATGAATGGAGCGAAGCTCTCAGCCTGTCGCGGCGGAGCTTCACCCGCCTTTTTCGCCGTGAGACGAGCTTGAGTTTCGTCGCCTGGCGCCAGCAGGCCTGTCTGATGGCGGCCTTGCCGCGGTTGGCCGCCGGCGAGGCCGTGACGGCCGTCGCGATCGATCTCGGCTATGACAATCCAGCCGCCTTCACGACGATGTTCAAGCGCGTTCTCGGCACGCCGCCCCGAACCTATCTGGAGCGTCAGGCGGCTCCCGCCGAAGGAAACCTCAGCGCCACGAACTGAGAGAGCGGCGAGAGGTCGTCGTGAGTGCTCCCTGTCCGATCCGACCTCCCCTTCCGCAATTTGCCGAAGCGCAAAGACGTTCTGTCCGCTCCCGCTACTCTTGGCGCAAGCAAGCGAGAGACGATCATGTGCCCGATCACCGACAGGATTAACGCCACCCTCATCGACCGTTCCGTTCCGCGGCGCGAGCGGGCGGAGGGCGTCAGCAACAAAGACACGCGTGGCCGCAGTCTCGACGTCGCCCCCATCCTGTCTTACGGCTTCCGGCCCTTCTTTTTCGCCGGCACACTCTTCGCTGGCCTCGCCATTCCGTTCTGGCTGTGGATGTATTTTGCAGGCGGGAGCCCCATGGGCCCGTTCGACGCGCTCTCGTGGCACGAGCACGAGATGATCTTCGGCTATGTCGGAGCCATCATCGCCGGCTTCATTCTGACGGCCGTGCCCAACTGGACGGGCCGCCTCCCTTTGAGCGGAAAACCGTTGCTCGGCCTCGTTGCGCTTTGGCTTCTCGGGCGCGTCGCCTCAGCCTTCGTGGCCATGCCTGCGCTCGCGTTTGCGCTCGACCTCGCCTTTCCCCTGGCACTCGCATTTGCCATCGTCCGCGAAGTCGTTGCCGGCAAGAACTGGAAGAACATGCCGGTCGCCGTCATTCTTTCCGTGTTCGCGCTCGCCAACGCGCTTTTCCATGCAGAGGCCGCAGGGTTCCTCTCCTCCGGCTACGCCGTGCGTCTCGCTCTCGGCCTAATCGCACTTCTCATCGCCCTCATCGGCGGTCGCGTAACCCCGAGCTTCACCCGCAACTGGCTCGTGAAGAATGGCGACAAAAATCTGCCCGCGCCTTTCGGCCGGATCGACAAGATCGCCCTCCTCGCAACGCTCGCCGCCATCCCCGCCTGGGTCGTCTTCCCCTATGCCCCCGTGACCGGCATCCTCTGGCTGGCGGCAGGCCTCCTTCTCGGTCTGCGCCTGTCGCGCTGGCGCGGACACGCCACCTTCGGCGAGCCAATCGTCTTCGTCTTGCATCTCGGCTATCTCTGGCTCGCTATCTCGCTCGTCCTCGTCGGCGGCTCCATTCTTGCACCGACGCTGATCACGCAGAGCGCCGCCATTCATGCTTTGACGGCCGGCGCGATCGGCACCATGACGCTCGCCATCATGACGCGCGCAAGCCTCGGCCATACGGGCCGCGCGATCCACGCGGACCGCTGGACGCGGGCGCTCTATGGAGCCGTCAGCCTAGGCGCCGTCCTCCGAATCGCCGCGACCTTCGCGATCGGCCTCTATGCCGCGCTCATCACGCTCGGCGGCCTCGTCTGGAGCCTCGCCTTTCTCGCCTTCGCGCTCCGCTACGCACCGATCCTCTGGGGACGACGCCGACACGCGACGCCGTGAGGCCGTCAAACGAGCGGTGTTCCCCTCGCCTGCCCCCGCATTGTCTTCCGGTGCCGCAGAACTTCTTCGCGAACCGCTTTTCCTCCGCCGCTCAAGCCGTTTAGAACGGAGACCGGCACTGCGTTCCGCGGTTTGCGAGGGAGACCTGTTTGCCCGCTCTCGATCGGTCGCTCATCCAGGATCTGCCGCTCTTTGCAGGGCTGCAGCCGGATGATCTCGACGTCATCCTCAAAACGGCTCGCTCCGCCCGCTATCCCCGCGAGACGACGATCTTCGAGCAGGAGGCAGAGGCGCATTCCTTCCATCTTCTCCTGAACGGGCATGTGCGCGTGGTCCGCACCACGCCCGGCGGCGACCAGGTGATCACCCGCTACATCAACGACGGAGAGCTCTTCGGCATCGCGCCGGCGATTGGCCGCAAATCCTATCCGGCCAGCGCCGTGGCCGCCGTCGATTGCGTGGTGCTGACCTGGCCGACCCATCTCTGGGCCGATTTTGCGGCGCGTTTTCCGGCCTTTGCCGACAACGCCTCGCGCACGGTCGGCGCGCGCCTGCAGGAAACTCAGGCCCGCGTCGTGGAAATGGCCACCCAGCAGGTCGAGCAGCGCGTGGCGCAGGCGCTTCTGCGCCTCACCGAACAGGCCGGACGCCCGACCGAAGACGGCGTGGAAATCGATTTCCCGATCACCCGTCAGGATATTGCGGAGATGACCGGCACCACGCTTCACACGGTAAGCCGGCTCCTCAGCGCCTGGGAAGAGACAGGTTTCGTCAAGAGCGGGCGCCAGAAGGTGGCGATCGTCGACCAGGAAGGTCTTCGGCAAATCGCCGAAAACCGCCGTCACAAATAGTCTGACGGCAACAGCCTGAAAGACGGGGCGGCGATCTTCAACGGCGCCGCGCCCGCCCTTTTAACAAAACAGGCCTATGCCGCGAGTTCTTCGACCCGCGCGGTGATCGCCGCGAGTGCGGCTTCGGCCTGGCCGGCATCCGGACCACCGGCCTGCGCCATATCCGGGCGCCCGCCACCGCCTTTGCCGCCCAGGGCCTCAGACCCGAGCCGCACCAGGTCGATGGCGTTGAACTTGTCCGTCAGATCGCTCGTGACGCCGACGGCGAGACCCGCTTTGCCGTCGTTGACACCCACGATGGCGACGACGCCGGATCCGACGGCCTGCTTGCCCTCATCGACGATGCCGCGCAGATCCTTGAGCGCGACGCCTTCGACGAGGCGCGCCATCAGCTTGATCGAGCCGATTTCTCTGACGGGCTCCGCGCCCGCCTTGCCGCCGCCCATGGCCAGCTGCTTCTTCGCTTCCGCGAGCTCGCGTTCGAGCCGCCTGCGCTCTTCCATGAGACCGTCGACACGCTCGACAAGCTCTTCCGGGCGCACCTTGAGACGAGCGGCGAGATCCTTCACGCGCCTGTCCTGCTCGGCGAGATAGCGGCGTGCCGCCTCGCCCGTCAGAGCCTCGACGCGGCGCACGCCCGCGGCAACCGCCCCCTCACTCAACACCTTTACGAGGCCGATTTCGCCCGTCGCGCCGACATGCGTGCCGCCGCAAAGCTCCACCGAATAGGGTTTCGTCTCGCCGCCATTCTCGCCGACTTCCGTGCCCATGGAGACGACCCGCACTTCATCGCCGTATTTCTCGCCGAAGAGCGCCATGGCCCCGGCGGAAATCGCCGCTTCGCGATCCATCAGCCGCGTCGTCACCGGCGCATCCTGCAAGATGACGGCATTGGCACGGTCCTCGACGAGCCGCAGCTCCTCCTCGCTCATCGGTTTCGGATGCGAAAAATCGAACCGCAGCCGGTCAGGAGCCACGAGAGAACCCTTCTGAGCCACATGCGGACCGAGCGTGTCACGCAGCGCCTTGTGCAGAAGATGCGTCGCCGAGTGGTTGGCGCGGATCGTCGTACGGCGCTTGCCTTCGATGATCATGCGGACATTGTCGCCGACGGAGAGCCTGCCCTCCTCCATCCGCCCGAAATGCACAAAAAGCCCGTCCGCCTTCTTCTGCGTATCCTCCACGCGAAAGACGCCGCCCGCCTCACTGCGAATGACGCCGGTGTCGCCGACCTGGCCGCCCGATTCGCCATAAAACGGCGTCTGGTTGACCACCACCGCGCCCGCATCGCCGGCATCGAGCTCGGACACGCGCTCACCCTCCTTGACGAAACCAAGGGTGACGGCCTCCGCCGTTTCCGTGCCGTAGCCGAGGAATTCGGTGGCGCCATGCTCTTCCTTGAGCGCCATCCAGACTTCTTCCGTCGCAGCCTCGCCGGATCCGGCCCAGCTTGCCCGAGCCTCGGCACGCTGGCGCTCCATCGCATCGTTGAAGCCGGTGAGATCGACGCTGATGCCGCGGTTCTTGAGCGCATCCTGCGTCAGGTCGAGCGGAAATCCATAGGTGTCATAGAGCTTGAAGGCGGTCTCGCCGTCGAGCATGTCGCCTTTGTGAAGCGAGCCCGCCGCCTCGTCGAGAAGGCTCAGCCCGCGCGACAGCGTACGCTGAAAACGGCTCTCCTCCAGACGTATCGTCTCGGTGATGAGAGCCTCCGCGCGCATCAGCTCCGGATAGGCGCCCCCCATCTCGCGCATGAGGGTCGGGACCAGCGAATAGATCACCGGCTCCTCGGCGCCGAGAAGATGCGCGTGCCGCATCGCCCGCCGCATGATGCGGCGCAGCACGTAGCCCCGCCCATCGTTCGACGGCAGCACACCGTCTGCGATCAAAAAGCTCGTCGCCCGCAGATGATCGGCGATCACGCGGTGGCTCGCACGGTTCTCCAACGTCGCCTTGGCGCGCGTCGCCCCTTCCACGGCCTCGATCAGATGCCGGAAGAGGTCGATATCGTAATTGTCGTGCACGCCCTGCAGAACGGCCGCGATTCGCTCGAGCCCCATGCCCGTATCGATCGACGGTCGCGGCAGGTCGTGGCGCTCTCCGCCCGCCACCTGCTCGAACTGCATGAAGACGAGGTTCCAGATTTCGATGAAGCGGTCGCCATCCTCGTCGGGCGAGCCCGGAGGCCCTCCGGGGATCTCGGCACCGTGATCGTAGAAAATCTCCGAACAGGGGCCGCAGGGTCCCGTCTCGCCCATCTGCCAGAAATTGTCCGAGGTCGCGATACGGATGACCTTTTCTTCAGGCAGACCCGCAATCTTGCGCCACAGCGAGAACGCCTCTTCGTCGTCGGCATAGACGGTGACGAGAAGCCGCTTCGGGTCGAGCCCGAATTCCTTGGTGACGAGGTTCCAGGCAAGCTCGATCGCGCGCTCCTTGAAATAATCCCCGAAGGAAAAATTCCCGAGCATCTCGAAAAAGGTGTGATGGCGCGCCGTGTACCCGACATTGTCGAGATCGTTGTGCTTGCCGCCCGCCCGCACGCATTTCTGCGAGGTGACTGCGCGCTGATACGGAGCCTTCGCCCGCCCCGTGAAGAAGTCCTTGAACGGGACCATGCCCGCATTGGTGAACATCAAGGTCGGGTCGTTGCGGGGCACGAGCGGGCCGGAAGCGACGATCTCGTGGTCGTGCTTGGAAAAATAGTCGAGGAACGCAGAGCGGATCTCGTTGACGCCGATCATCTGGCGAAACACCTGTGGTTGGACCTCATGGCCACCGAACATCTACGGCCGGCACCGAAGTAATGGAATTTCCGGGCTGTCGTCGGGTCACCACCGTCACCGGATCACCGAAAGCCCGCAGGCGGTGGTTTTAGCGATGGGCCAGAGAACTGTCCACATGGCTCGACCCGGCGCCAAACGACATCGGAACGCCGCAAGCCGTGCAACTCATGCGTCAGTCAGAGACGCCGCCGCAAATGCCCGCTCTCGTCCCGTGAGAAGCCGACCAGCCGCAAACATCGGCGTCCATCGGCCGCGCCCGACCTCTCGTGACATTCCGGACGGTCCGCCCCTGCCGACCTCACCAGAAAAGCCACACGGGCGAAAACAAAAAGACCGAAGATGCAATAGCCCAAAATACCAGAAAGCCCGCCAGAAGCGGGCTTTCCAGAAACACAAATATTGCTCACTCATCCCGGGCCCGCTCGCCCATCTCGGCGAAGCGATGAGGATAAAACGACGAGCCTGCCTCAGGCCTTCGCTGCCTTGCCACCCTCATCCTCCTGGCGCGGGCCATCCAGAAGCTCGTCTGCAATGAGACCGGCGTTCTCGCGGATCGCCTTTTCAATGGCGTTGGCGACGTCCTCGTTTTCACGCAGGAAGTTCTTCGCGTTTTCCCGGCCCTGACCGAGACGCTGGCTGTCGTAAGAGAACCAGGATCCGGACTTTTCGACGATCCCGGCCTTCACCCCGAGATCGAGCAGCTCGCCCGTATGGGAAATGCCTTCGCCATACATGATGTCGAACTCAACCTCCCGGAATGGCGGCGCGAGCTTGTTCTTCACCACCTTGACCCGGGTCTGGTTGCCCACGACCTCGTCGCGGTCCTTGATGGCACCGATCCGGCGAATATCGAGGCGCACGGAGGAATAGAACTTCAAGGCATTGCCGCCCGTCGTCGTTTCCGGGCTGCCGAACATGACGCCGATCTTCATGCGGATCTGATTGATGAAGATGACCATCGTATGCGAGCGCGAGATCGAGGCCGTCAGCTTTCTGAGCGCCTGGCTCATCAGCCGCGCCTGCATGCCGGGCAACGAATCGCCCATCTCGCCTTCGAGCTCGGCGCGCGGCGTAAGGGCCGCGACCGAATCGACGACAAGCACGTCGATGGCGCCAGACCGCACCAGCGTATCGGCAATTTCGAGTGCCTGCTCGCCGGCATCCGGCTGCGAAATCAGGAGATCATCGAGTTTGACGCCGAGTTTGCGCGCATAAATCGGGTCGAGTGCATGCTCGGCATCGATAAAGCCGCAGATACCGCCCTTCTTCTGCGCCTGCGCCACGGTGTGCAGCGCCAGCGTCGTCTTGCCCGAGGATTCCGGCCCGTAGATCTCGACCACACGCCCGCGCGGCAGACCGCCGACACCGAGCGCGATATCAAGTCCGAGCGAACCGGTCGGGATCGTGGCAACCTCGACGACCTGCCCCTCCTGGCCGAGCCGCATGATCGACCCCTTGCCGAAGGAGCGCTCGATCTGGCTGAGAGCAGCGTCCAGAGCCTTGGTTCGATCCATGGATTCTTTGCCTCCTTCGACTACGCGCAACGGATTCGCCATCGGACTATCCTCTAAAGTTCAGCGGATGACCACCCGCTCCTCAGAGAATTTCGTACTCTATTTGTTCTATAGCGTCAACACCGCCGGATCCCCTCTCGGCAGGTCAAAAGACGCGCGCCGGAAAGCCTACTTTCCCGGCGCTGCGGCACCTACGGGCTCGAAGACGTCGCTGTCTGGACGCCGCACCATCAAAAGTCCGGTCGCCACCGCAAAATAGGCCGCATGGAGTTGGAGCGAGCCCTCTTCCACGCGCCGTTGCACGAACGGAAACGTCATCAGATTGTCGAGCGTCTTCACCGCCGACACCTGCTCGAGCCGCTGCAGGTAGTCGTCGAGAGGCGCCGCATCGCGCGGGCCGAGCTCTTCGGCGGCCGGTGCGATCAAAGACATCCACTTGCCGATGAAGTCGCCGGGGGAAAGCGGTCCCACCTCATCGTCGGCGAAAGCCCGGATGCCGCCGCAGCGGGCATGTCCGAGAACGACGATGTGCTTCACCTTCAAAGCCTCGACGGCGAATTCGATCGCCGAGGAAACACCGTGCTGCGAAGCCGACGGAGAGTAAGGCGGCACGAGATTGGCCACATTGCGGACCACAAAAAGCTCGCCGGGCCGGGCATCGAAGATGACTTCCGGCGAAACCCGCGAATCGCAGCAGCCGATGACCATGATCTCCGGGCTCTGCCCGACCTCTGCGAGCTCGGCATATTGATGCTGCTCGATGGGCAGCCGGCCATCGCGGAACGATTGATAGCCCTGAAGGAGACGCTCGGGAAAACGCATGTGACACACCTCTCGGCCGGCGGATTCGCCGAAAACATATGAACAGGCAAGGGAGAACGTCAGCTCACCCTATCCGCCCCCATCCAATCGAACGGCCTCCGCCCGGCACCTTTCCGCCCGTTAAGGCTGCAGGACACGCTTCACCGTGATCGCCAGATCCTTGAGCGAGAACGGCTTCGGGAGGAAGTGGAAGTCCTCGTTCTCGGGCAGATGCCGTGCGAAAGCGTCCTCGGCATATCCGGAGACGAAGATGATCTTCAAGGCGGGATTGGTCTTGCGCAGCTCTTTCAGGAGCGTCGGCCCGTCCATCTCGGGCATGACGACGTCGGACACGACGAGATCGATGGCGCCGTCCATGTCCTTCATGATGCGAAGCGCCTCCGGTCCGGACGCGGCCTCGTGCACCTCGTAGCCGCGCGCGGCGAGCGCGCGAGAGGCGAAGGCGCGCACGGCCTCTTCGTCTTCGACGAGGAGGATCGTGGCGCTGCCGGTGAGATCGGTCGGCTCGGACTTTGGCGAGGCCACCTCCTCCTCCGCTTCCCGCTCCGCCACATAGCGCGGGAGAAGCAGCGAAAAGGTCGTGCCTTTTCCAAGCTCGCTGTCGACGAAGATGAATCCGTCCGTCTGCTTGATGATGCCGTAGACCGTGGAAAGGCCGAGGCCGGTTCCCTTGCCGATCTCCTTCGTCGAAAAGAACGGTTCGAAGATCTTTTCCATCACCTCCGGCGTCATGCCGGTGCCGGTGTCGGTGATCTCGATCAGCACATAATCGGCGGGCCGGAATCCGTCCTGGCGGAAGCGATGACTCTCGGCCTCCTCCAGATTGCTGGCGCGGATCGTGAGCATGCCGCCGTTCGGCATGGCGTCGCGCGCATTGACGGCGAGATTGACCACCACCTGTTCCAGCTGGTTGAGGTCCGCCTTGACGGGCCACAGCCCACTCTTGTGATCCGTCTTGAGCTCGACGGTCTCCCCGAGGAGGCGATCCAGCAGCACGGTGAGATCCGACAACACTTCTTCGAGGCGAATGACGCGTGGCTGCAGCGTCTGCCGGCGGGAGAACGCCAAGAGCTGCCGCACCAGACCCGCGGCACGATTGGCGTTCTGCTTGATGTTCATAATGTCTTCGAACGCCGGGTCGGACGGCCGATGGTTCGACAAAAGCAGGTCGGAAAAGCCGATGATGGCGGTCAGCACATTGTTGAAGTCATGCGCGATGCCACCGGCGAGCTGTCCGACCGCCTGCATCTTCTGGCTCTGCGCGAACTGCGCCTCGAGCGCCCTCTGCTCGGTCGTCTCAAGCGCATAAACGATCGCCGCGTCCTCGCCGGGCTCGCCTTCGACGATCGGGCTGACGAAGAAGCGCGCACTCCTTTCCTCGTCGCTCTCAAACTGCGCGTCGACCGGAGAAATATCGCTTTGACCGTTGATCGCCGCATGCAGGGCGGCCTTGAGCGCAGGGCGGTCGGCGGCCTTCACCACGCTCGTCAGCTCGATGCGGGCGGGACCGCTCTTGCGGAAGAGTTTCAGGAACCGCGCATTCGAAAGATTGATCGCTCCGCTATGGTCGACGGAGGCGATCGCCATCGGCGTGTTGTTGAAGAAGCGCGTGAACCGCCGTTCGGCCGCAAGCCCGGCATCCCCGTCGGCAAGCCCCACTTCCAGAACGAGCGTGCGCGAGGCGCCCACCGTGCCGTCGGCCGAAACCGGCACGCGGTGCAGCAGACGCACGGGTTTGCGTGTCCCGTTCGCCCGAACGAGGTCGATTTCGAGCCGCTCCGTCGCGGTTTCGCCGCGCTGACCCGAAGCCTCCAGAACCGACAGGCTCTCGGCCGTGACGAAATCGCCGATCTCTGCCGCCCCCGGCTCGAAATCCGCAAGATCGATGCCGAGCCACTCCGCCAAGGTGGCATTGACATATCGGATGCGGCCGTCCGGCTGCATCGAGAAGAAACCTGCGGGAGCATGATCGAGATAATCGATCGCGTTCTGCAGTTCCTGAAAAATGTTCTCTTGATGCTCCCGCTCGCGCGTGATGTCGGAGATGAGCCACAAAGCGAGCTCCGGGCGCCCGGCAATCGGGTTCACCTTGACCCGGTACCAGCGCGCCGAACCGGACTGCCCGCCGATCCCGCCCGGCATGCGGATCTCTTCCATCGCCCGACGGCCTTTTTCGGCGGCTCCGGAAAGGCGATAGATCGCCTCCGAAGCATCGGGGCTTTCCGCGAAAAGCCGCTCGATGGAGCGCAGATCGCCGCTCTCCTCACCATAGAGGCGATAATAGGCACGGTTGGCCTTGATGGCGCCCGCAGCGCTGTCGGCGATCAGCGCACCCTCGCCGATCGCCTCGAACAGCTGTTCGGGAAGACCCGGCACGCGCGTGTCGGCGACCCGAGAGCGCACGAAGCGGATGAGGCCCCCGGCCGCCATGAACAGGCACATGACGCCGACGGTTGAAAGGATACCGAGGCACACGAGCACAACGGTATCGGTCCATTCCGGCGGGACGAAGAGGTAAGAGCCTGCCACGACGAGAAGTCCGAGCGACAAGAGGAAAATACGAATCATGCTGTCGCGCCGCTCTCCGGCTTCTGCAGCCTCGGTGCTCTGCCTGTCTGCCATGGGATCGCTGGTTACGGCCATTAAGTGAGATTAGCCGATTCGGCGAACCACGCCGCAGGCCTTTGCATGACTTGTGACAGCCTTGACGAGAGCTCGCAACTGACTCGCAAGGCACAGCTTCGTTTGAAAAGCCTTAATATCCGGGCTATCGTGCCATATCGACCGCGTGGGTTGAGTGTAGCGTAAGTCAAGGAGGCGTCCATGCGCGGTTTAACCGATCTTTCAACAGGGGCATTTGCGGGCCCCATTCTCCTCGCCATAGCCGTCCTTCTCGTCATCCTGGGACTTGTCGTCTGGATCACCCGGCGCGGCATCGTTCCGGGGCGCGGCGCCGGTGCGCAGCGGGTTTCCCGGCTGCAGGTCATGGAAACGCACGCCGTCGACCAGAAGCGCCGCCTGCTGCTGATCCGGCGCGACCAGGTTGAACATCTCGTGATGATCGGCGGCCCGGCGGACATCGTCGTCGAATCGCAGATCGTGCGCGGCCGGCCGACGGCTCAGCCGACACCCCGACGGCCAGGCGGTCCTTCGGTTGCTCCGCAGATGCCAGACTACCAAGCGTCGCATCGCCCGCCCGCACCGACCAGTGGCGAGTATCCCCCCACATCGAGTGCACCGCAGCCGATGGCGCAGATTCCTGTTTCCCCGGCCGAATCCCGCGCCCCATCGCCCGCCCTCGGACGAGCCTCAGGAGATGGGCCCGGATATGGCCCCAAACACGGCCCCGGACATGGCGTTGCGCAGGCAGCGCCGCTTGCGCCGAACCTTTCGAGGCCACGCCCAGAGGCGGCAGAGGTTTCGGAAGCTGAAGCGGAACCGGTTCGCACGAGGCGCGCCGTGCCTGAGGCCTATCGCTTCGGAATGGACGAGGACGACAGCCCGGCTCCCTCCTCGGCAGAGCTTTCAAGCAGGACCGCGGACGCCAGGGCAGAGCCGCGTCGTGACGGGACCGTTGCGAAAGACCGCGAGACAAGGAATGCGCCGGCCCAGACCCTCCCGGCAGGCGCCTCGAAAGACGAAACCAAGGCCGCGCAAGAGACACCCTTCGGCGACATGCCGCCGGCACTCAGGGCGCGGATGCTTTCGGGTCTGTTCAGTCCCGCCCCGAAACCGGGACAGCCGGTGCCGGACGAGACGCCGGCGGTTCAGGCGCCCTCCAACACCCTTCCGTTTGCAAAGCGTGCTGTCCCGCAGCAGGACAAAGCTCCAGTCAGCAGAGCATCCGCCGACCTGGAACCGGCAGAGCAGGAACCGGCCGACCCGAAACCGGAGCTGGTGGCGACCCCTCAGGAAACCGCAGCGATCGAAAAGGCGACCGTCAGCTTCTTCCAGAACATCCGCCGGGTTTCGAAGGAAGCAACCGAAGAGGTCGCCCCGGCCAAGACCGAGACGTCGCAGCCCGATACCCGCTCGCTTGAAGAGGAAATCGGCGAGGCTTTCGGCGAGATCGCGGCCCAGCGCAGCGACGCGGCCGATGCGAGACCGGCTGGAGCAGACCGCTCCGCGCTCAACGTTCCCCCTGCCCTCAACGAGGATCAGGGAGAGGCACAGACGACCACCGCTCATGTGACCTGGCCGACGATTTCCTTGGCCGGAGAAAAAGGGGAAGGCACTCCTGTCGGACTGACCGAGGCCCAGAGCCCGAGAGATGCACAAAGCCCGAGAGATGCACAAAGCCCGAGAGATGCCCAAAGCCCAAGAGATGAACGTCCGCAGCCAACGACGATTGCAGACATCGCAAGTCAGCTGGAAAGCGCACTGTCCGACCATGTGACGGCGCGCATTCCCGCGAGCGAACAGGTGACGGCGGGTGCGCAACCGGAAGGCCCGGGCGTTTCACCAGCAAAACCTGAGACGGTTTCGAAGGCCGAAAGCGGCGGCGACGACATCTCGGTGACGGCAACAGCGCCGGAAATCCACCGGGACGACGATCGCATCGAAACAAGGCTCGAACCGGAAGCGCCTGCGATCGCGTCAGCCCCCCTCTCCGCCCCGTCAGAGATGCGAGAGATCCCAGGTCAGAAAAGCGACGAGAATCAGCGGGAGCGTCGCTCGACCGCCAATCTTGAAAACGACGAATCGGCGAGCGTCGTGGCCTTCGAGCCGAAGCGCAAATGGGCGTCGGAGCAGGAACAGCTCGAAGACGAGATGGCGCGCCTTTTGGGCGAGCTGACAGGCGATCTGAAGAACCGTTGAGCCCTGGACGCCCGCAAGGGTGCCCGCGCTGTCGCGCAATCCAAAACATAAACACCCGGCTGATCACTCAGCCGGGTGTTTGATTCTCATGCCTTCGAAGAAAAATCCGTCTCCGCCCAGACCTCAGTCGTCGCGGTAAACCCTTTCCCGACGCTCATGACGTTCCTGCGCTTCGACCGACAAAGTGGCGATCGGCCGGGCGTCGAGCCGCTTCAGGCTGATCGGTTCGCCGGTTTCTTCACAAAATCCGTAACTCCCATCCTCAATCCGCCGCAGCGCAGCATCGATCTTGGCGATCAACTTGCGTTGCCGGTCGCGGGCACGGAGCTCGATCGAGCGGTCCGTCTCCGACGATGCCCGATCCGCAAGATCGGGATGATTCTGGTTTTCCTGCTGCAAAGCCTGCAGAGTCTCCCGGCTCTCGGCCAGAATCTCCTCTTTCCAGGCCTGCAGCTTCTTACGGAAATATTCGCGCTGGCGCTCGTTCATGAACGGCTCATCTTCGCTTGGCGAATAGATTTTCTCTGCCTCCAACACCATCGGTCTTCCCCGCAGTGCCGCGTGTGCCATTGGCGTGCCCTATACGGTCAAGACCACTGGCGTGCAAGCGTTCGAATATGAACCTTTGATATGACGTAGGGTCAAAGCCCATGGCTAACCTGACGTTAACCGTGTCATCGGCATTCTCCCTTTATGGACAATCAGGCGAACTCTTCTGCGGCTCATTTGCACGCCATGGCTGTAGCCGAAGCGATGGTCACGGATGCGATCGCGCAGCAGCGCGCGGCCTTGCGGGCGGGAAGAAAGCTCGCAGCCAAGGCCTACGGCACGGCCCTCAACGAGGCCGCACGAACCTATATCACGACGCTTCGCGCCGTGCGGCGCATGGTGACGAGCGAAGCCGAGTTCGAACGTCTGGACGCGCAACGTCGGGCTTTCGCGAATCTCCTGCGCGTCGAGCTCGCGGCTCTCGCCACGGCCCGCTTGAGTTCCGAGGCCGGCCTCGTCTTCAAGACGCCAGCTCCGAACGGAAAAAAACTCCCGCCCCAGTCCGAGAGGCCGGCGCGCACCCAGCCGCCAAAGATCCCCGGTCAGCGCGCCCGCGCCGCCTGACATTTTCACAATCTGCCCCGGGATTCCTGCCAGCGGTCCATGAGGCGCAGCTGCCAATAGACCAATTGCGTCGCGGCCTGCCCGAAGATGTTGCGGCCACCGACGAGACGGTCGATCCAGGCCGGCAGGAACGGCTCGAACACCCGCCAGCTCTCGTCGCCTGAGGCAATCGCCGCGGCAATGAGGTTGCCGCCCGTAGCGGTCGCCCCCATGCCATGGCCACCGAATGCCGTCACGCCCCAAAGACCGGCATCGCGGGCGCCTGCCAGGAGCCCGATGACCGGCATTTTGTTGCGCTGATAGCCCATGAGGCCACCCCAGGCATATTCGATGCGGAATGCGCCGAGTTGGGGATAAATCGACAAGATGTCCCGTGTCAGCATTCGCGCAAGCTCTTTCGGCTCGCTGCGCGCCGTGGTGATGCGTCCGCCCCACAGGAGACGGCGATCGTCGCCAGAGCCGACGATTCGGTAGTAGTCGCTCGACCGGCGCGTATCGCCGATGCAGCCGGAAAAATGGATCGCCTTGTCGAGGCGGTCGCCCAGAGGTTCGCTGGTGACGACGTAGGTCGAGACCGGCAGGACGGCGTGTTCGAGCGGCGGATAGAGGCCGACCTGCGTCGCATTGCCGGCAAGCACGACGTGGCGCGCGCGAAGCGTCCCCTTGGGCGTGGTGACGCGCCAGCCGCCGTTTTCGCGCGACAGGCCGGTCGCCGGGCTCGCCTCGTAGATTCTGGCCCCGCTGTCGGCTGCGGCGACAGAGAGAGCGCGGCTGTAGGCGAGCGGGTCGAGATGAAACGGTTCCGGATCGTGAAGCGCTCCGAAATAACGGTCGGTCTCAAGCGTCTCGCGCACCGCTTCGCGCGGCCACACCTGGTAATGAACGCCATAATCCCGCGCCATCCGTTCCGCGCGCTCTTTCAGCGCGTCTTCAGCCGGATAGCGCACGCATTTGAGCCAGCCGCGACCGCCGACGAGATGCTGCAGCCCGAACTCGTCGAGCCGTTCCGCCACGAACTGCGTCCCGGCCCGCCCCATGTTGAACAGCGTTCTGGCCTTCGGAAGACCGAGCTTGGCTTCGACGGCGAAGATCGACTGGGCATAGCCTGGCGAGACAAAGCCGCCATTGCGGCCGGAGGCACCCCAGCCGACCCGGTTCGCCTCCAGAAGAGCAACGCTCTTGCCCATACGCGCAAGGCAGAACGCAGTGGTGATGCCCGCAAGACCGCCGCCGACGACCACGGTCTCGACGTCCTCTTCTCCTTCCAGGACCGGGAAGACCGGCCCTTCTTCCTTGCTGGCGTACCAGCTCTCGGCATGCGGTTGGGCACCGATCGTCATCGTCTCACCTCATCTGCGGCTGGCGCCATCGGTCTGGATTGCCTCTTTGCGCGGCAGCCGGCAGCTTTGCGTTCTTTTAAGGCAGCTCCTACTGCCGCAACCCCCTGCCTGGCAAATCGAAAGCTTGCGGCGAATGCGCTGGAGGGCGCCGATGGAGCGTTTGTTCCACCAGCTCTGGAAGCCGATCCTCTTCGGCCCCAGATAAACCGCAGCCACAGAACACGTTTCGTTCGCGTCGCACGGGCCCTCGGCCGGAATATGCGGCACCGTCTATTTTGCGACAAAGGGGAAGCCGCATGGCGCGAGCTCTGCGCGAAAGCATCGACCGCCTCGAACTCACCACCAAGGTCACCCTCGCCGTCCTGGCGCTGGCCTCCGGCGTCTACACCTATCTGGGTGTGCGCGGGCTCCTGGACGGCTCCGCCTCGATCGTCTTCTTCGGGGCGATCATCTATTCGGCGGCGGTCTCCGTCGGCATCTACGCCTTCTGGACCTATCTCATGCGCTTCCTGCCTCTCATGCGAGAACGCGGCGGCCGGCGGGCTCTATGGGCCGCGATGGGCATCGGCTCGATCATGATCGTCGCCATGTCGTCCTGGCTGAACGCCGCGGCACTCGCAGGTTCAGCGGCGCTGGAACAGCACCTCGCGAACACGGTCGAGGATTACACGCAGGATCTCGACGCGGCGCACAACAATGCGCTCGCGGCCCAATCGCTTCTGCCCGACATCCAGATGGCCGCCGAAAGGTTCTCGCGCCTCGCCGATGAAGAGCGTTCATCCGGCGCGCTCACCGGCACCTCAGGCTCCGGAACGGTGGTCCAGCTTCTCAACCAGATGTCCCAGCAATTGCGCGGCCTTGCCGATGAGGTGGCGGCGTCGCGCGAACGTGTGAAAAGCCTGTTCGATCAGGGCAGCGAGCATCTCGCCTCGATGCGCCGTCTGGTCTCGGCCTCCGGACCGATCGATCCGCGGGCGAATTCCTTCGCCGAAGAGGCCGTGTCGCTGGCCGGCGTCATCGCATCTTTGCAGCAGACCTCGGTCGCCCCCGCCGTGAAACGGGCTGCAGAGGATCTGTCGCTGTCTTTCATCGCCCCCGTGGCCGACGGCGATGATGCGGACCTTCGCCAGCGCCAGACGGCGGTCGTCGGCAATGTGGCGCAGGCCGTACAGGCGCAATCGGCGGCGCTCGCCACGGCGGCCGACAACATCCTCTCCGAGCCGCCCGTCCAGCCGAAGCGTTTCGTGCCTTTATCGACGCCTGAAGCGGTCCTGCTTTACGCGAGCGACTTCCTGCCCTCCTGGGCGGGCGCGATCTCCATCGACCTTTTGCCGGCCGTCCTCGTCCTGATGCTCGTCGCGGTGCACGGCGCAATCCGCCATCACGAAGACCCCGACGTCGACGAACACGCCATGACTGCCGGAGACATGCTCGTGGCCATGCGGCTTTACGAGCGCATGCGTGCCGCCGACCCCGCCCGAGCGGCCGAGCCGGCCGTTTTCGCACGGGCGGAAGGGAACGCTGTGCCCACCCGCGACACCGAGACGACAGAACCGCGCAACATCACCACTCTGACACCGAAAGGCGGAGCACCCTCGCAGCACGGCGGCCACGGCAATGTCACCTCCTGAGCCCTCGAACGCAGGCGAAGCCGTCGTGCCCGAGACCGGGTTTGCGGAACGCATCCGGCAATTGCCGGAAGGCACGATCCTCAAAGGCGTCTTCTTCGGCCTCGTGGCACTTTCCGTGGCAATGGTCGGCTTCGATCTGAAATCGATCGTCGAGGAACGTCGTGCCGATCCTTTCGTCAATCCGGCGAGAGAGCCGGTCACGATGCCGCGGCCCGCTCCCGGCGATCAGGTCCGCCCCTATCTGCCTCAGACGCGGCCGGTCTCCCCCGATCGCGACGGAGTACCGAGGCGGCAACCTCCCCGCAGTTTCGAGGAGGCCGAACCGGTTCGCTTCCGCGCACTCAATGACGAGACGATCTCCATGGAAGGCACGATCGTTCCCGGCAGTGCCGGAGAATTCGAGCGCTTCCTCCAGGACAATGAGTTCGCCGCAGGGACGGAGGTCTTGCTTCACTCGCCGGGCGGCTCGGTCGCCGACGCCATGTCGATGGCCCGCCAGATCCGCGAGCATGAATTCAACACCCGGATTGCCACAGAGGGGTATTGCGCCTCCTCCTGCCCCCTCGTTTTTGCATCAGGCGTTGAACGCCATGCCGGCAAGAAGGCCTGGATCGGCGTTCACCAGATCTACGCGATGAAGGGCGCAGATGCGCTCGGTTCGCTCTCCGATGGATTCGATCAGGCACAGCGGGTTTCCGCCGAAGCCCAGGCCCTCTTGATCGATTTCGGCGTCGACCCGCGCGTCTGGATCCACGCCATGGAAACGCCGAAGAACCAGCTTTATCTCTTCACTCCGGAAGAGCTCGCCGACTACCATCTCGTCACGGATGCGCCAGATACGGACGCAAGCGAAACTGCGGCTGCGCGACAATAGACGCCGCACCATGAACGAGGTGATGCTTGCCCCTGCCTCCGCGTTTCGTCTAAGTCGCAATGATGCCGAAATTGCTCCTCCTACGTCACGCCAAGTCGGATTGGCATTCCGGCGCCCGCACGGACTTCGAGCGCCCGCTCAATGCGCGTGGCCGCGAAGCCGCCGAGGCGATGGGCGCCTTTATGGCTGCGGAGGGGTTGGCGCCTGATCTGGTGCTGTGCTCCCCGTCCAAGCGCACCCGCGAAACGCTCGAACTCGTCGCCAAAAGCCTGCAGCTTCCGGAAGACGTGCGTTTTCCGGAAATTCTCTATGAAGAGAATGGCAGCGATTATCAGGCGGTTCTCCGAGACGAGGCGGGCGAGGCCGAGTGCTGTCTCCTCGTCGGCCACAACCCGATGACCTATGAAGCGGCCTTGAGCCTTGCAGGAGATGGAGCCTCGCACGACATGGCGCGTCTTGCGGTGAAATATCCGAGCGGCACCCTCTCGATCCTGGAATTCGACGCGCCCTGGGCGGAACTGAAAACGGGCTCGGGACGCCTGACGGGATATGTCAGGCCGGCCGATCTGACGTCGTGATGGCACGCTTTGCACCAGCGACCGCCTCTGCCCATATAAAGCGCGCAAAACGAGCCTGAACCTCAGTGGCATCCATCATCACCCTCGCCGACGAAGCCAGATATGCGTTCGACAATCTCCTGGAAGGCGTGCTCGGCGGCCCGTCGACCCTGAGGCTCGGCGTCACCGGCCTGTCGCGCGCCGGCAAGACGGTCTTCATCACCGCACTCGTTCACAATCTAATCCACGGCGGCCGGCTTCCGCTCTTCGACGCCTACGCCTCTGGCAGGCTCGCCGGAGCCAAGCTGCAGCCGCAGCCCGACGACGCCGTCCCGCGTTTCGATTACGAATCGCATGTGCGCAATCTGGTCGATGCCCGCATCTGGCCGCGTTCGACGAGACGCATCAGCGAACTGCGCGTCACCCTGGAATACGAATCGGCGAGCACCTGGAAACGGACCTTCGGGCCGGGCCGTCTCGATCTCGACATCGTCGATTATCCGGGCGAATGGCTTCTCGATCTCGCTCTTCTCAACAAGAGTTACGGCGAATGGTCGGCCGAGGCTGTCGCCATGTCGCGCGAACCGCATCGCCAGGAGCTCGCGGCCGAGTGGCATCACCGTCTGCAGGGCGTCGATCCCGACGCGCCGGCCGATGAATTGAAGGCGCAGGAGCTCGCCGGCACCTTCACCTCGTATCTGCGCGCGGCCCGTGCCGACGAATATGCGCTTTCGATGCTGCCACCCGGCCGCTTCTTGATGCCCGGCGATCTCGAAGGCTCGCCCGCCCTCACCTTTTCGCCGCTCGATCTTTCGCCCGACCGCGAGCCGGTTCAGGACAGCCTCGCCGCCATGATGGCGCGTCGTTATGAATCCTACCGGACGCATGTGGTGAAGCCGTTCTTCCGGAACCATTTTGCAAGACTCGACCGGCAGATCGTGCTCGTCGACATGCTCGCCGCGCTCAATGCGGGGCCGGCGGCCTTGCGCGACCTCGAACAGGCGCTGGCGGACGTCCTCGCCTGCTTCCGGCCGGGTCGCGCGAGCTGGCTGACATCGATCTTGAGCCGCCGGATCGACAAGATCCTGTTTGCGGCGACGAAGGCCGATCATGTCCATCGCTCCGACCACGACAATCTCGGCGCCCTGCTCGCACGCCTGACGGACAAGGCTGCAAAACGCGCGGAATTTGCCGGCGCCGAAGTGCGCGTCATGCCGATGGCGGCAGTCCGCGCCACCCGCGAGGTGACGGTAACCCGTGGCGGCCGCAAGCTTCCAGCGATCGCCGGAGTCCCGCTCGAAGGTGAAGAAGTCGCCGGCGAAGTCTATGACGGCGCAAGCGAAATCGCCTTGTTTCCCGGGGACTTGCCGAAAGATCCGGAATCGATTTTCGAAGCCGCCCGGCAGTTCCAGTCGAAGCCGAGGGACCTTGCAGAGGAAGCCCACGACGACACGCTGGCGCTGCGTTATCTGCGCTTCCGCCCGCCCCGGGTGGAGCGGAGTGAAACCGGCCTGAAACTCTCACTGCCGCACATACGCCTCGATCAGGCCCTGCAATTTCTTGTCGGAGACCGGCTGCAATGACCGCCTCGGAGACCCGCCGCGCCCCGGAAGCCTTCCGCCTCGACGAGCCCGGGGAAGCCGAGATCGAAGAGGAGGTCTGGGAAGAGCTCGATCCCGAGGAAACGGATGCGGACCGGGCCGTCTCGACCATCATCGAGCCGAAGAAGAATGGCATCCGCTGGGGTCGGCTCGCGGTCGCCTCGGCGGGCGCGCTTCTGTCGCTCGCCGTCGGCATCGCCATCGACGATCTCATTCGCAGTCTTTTCACGCGCGCCGACTGGCTCGGCTGGGTCGGCCTCGTCTGTCTTGCTCTTTTTCTTCTCGCGCTCGGCGCCATCGTCGGCCGCGAGATCCTCGGGCTCGCGCGCCTCAAGGCGATCGCCCGCCTGCGCCTGACAGCAGACGCCGCCTACGAGGAAAACGATCCCGACAAGGCGCGCAAAGTCGTTAAAGAGCTGATCCATCAATATGCCGACCGGGCAGATACGGCGCAGGGTCGCCGGCAGCTCAACGAGCATCTCGGCGCGGTCATGGATGGTTCCGACCTCATTCGCCTTGCCGAGCGCGACCTCGTCGCAACGCTCGACCAGCGCGCCAAGCAGGCGATCTCGAGCGCCTCGCAGCGCGTCTCCGTGGTCACGGCCGTCAGCCCCCGTGCCCTCATCGACGTCGCCTATGTGTTGATCGCCTGTCTCGGCCTCATCCGCCGCGTCGCCGCCATTTACGGCGGCCGACCAGGGATGATCGGTCTGATGCGCCTGACGGGTGCCGTCGTCAGCCACCTCGCAGTGACGGGGACGATCGCCATCGGCGACACGCTGCTGCAGCAGGTGGTGGGCCAGGGTCTCGCGGCGCGCCTCTCCGCGCGGCTCGGAGAAGGCGTCGTCAACGGGCTCATGACGGCCCGCATCGGTCTCTCCGCGCTCGACGTTTGTCGGCCGGTGCCCTTCGTGGCGCAGCCACGACCCCGCCTCAAGGATCTGGCGGGCGATCTGATTTCGTTTTCCGCCTCCCGCCAGGAGGTCGTGACAACATCCCCACGAAATGCTCGTAGGGTTAACGAATGATTGGCATTTGGCTCCTAGGCTGATCGTCAGTTCAGGCCACGCCACATTCGGAGCCATTGATGTTGCGCGCTTTTTTCGTTGCAGCTCTTGCAATCTGCATACCTGCGCTTGCCCCTCAGCCGGCCGCAGCGGCCGATGAGGACGCTGTCGCCTTCATGGAGCGCTTCGGGGGTGAATGGCGCGGCAGCGGCCGTCTTTTGATCGGACCGGAAAGCGGCCTCCGCTTCCATTGCGCGCTCAACGGTGATCCGAGCCGCAGCATGATGGCCTTCGGCATGACCGGAAAATGCTGGACCGGTTCGCTCTCCGCCCCGGTCTACGCGAAGCTGCGCTACAATGGCGATCAGAAGCGCTTTTTCGGCTCCTTCATGGACGGAGCGGAAGGCGACGGCGCCAATATCGTCGGCGAGCGCGACGGCGAAGGATTCATGTTGAAGCTGATGCGCGGCGAGCTGCAGGGTCTTCTGAATGCCGAGCCGGCAGGCGACGGCAAGATGACCATCCTCCTTTCGCTCTATGATCCGAACTCGCGACGCTCTATTCCTGTCGCTGCGATGGGATTTGCGAGAGCCGGCTCCGATTCGCTGCCGATCTACGATCCGGCCATCACAGGCTCGATCGAGCCCGGTAACAAATAGCGGACCGCGGGCCCGGTTTTCGGGAATCTTCACGTTTCACCCTCACCTTCGGGCCGTCGGAGGGGGAAGCCGTATGTCAACCGCACAATCGTTGGAACGCGTCGTTAAGTCGGAATCTGAAGACCAGGCCGAGCCCCCCGCTCCAACAACCGCGCCAGCGCTCGACGCGACGATCGTGGAAGGCGCGGCCGCGCTGCTGTCGCTCACGTCCGATTGGCAAAGACTGATCGATGCCTCTCCTCGCGGCCGCATTTTCCAGACCCCGCAGCATCTGGCGATATGGGCGGAGCATTTTGCGAGCGATCCCAAGGTCGGCTTCAAATGTGTCGTTGTTCGTCGCAACGGTAAGGTTGCGCTGATCTGGCCTCTCGCCTTCTGGAAGATCGGCCCATTGCGCCTGGCGCAGACCGCCGGCGCACCCGTTGCGCAATACGAAGACATTCTGGTCGAGCACAACGACGAGGCCACCTCGCTCTTCGCTGCGGCCCTCGCCGAAGTCGAGCGAGCCGGCATCGATCTCATCCTCATGGAGCGCGTGCGGGCCGATTCCGCGCTCGCCTCGGTGCTACCGCCTCAGACAGTCGCACTGGGTGAGGAAGATGGCGCGCCATTCGTCGACCTCACCTCAGGCGACGTCGAGACGGCGCTTGCCGGACGCAAGGGGAAAGTCAAACGCCACCAGAGACGGCGCATCGCCGCGCTCACCGAGGAAGGCGAGCTCCGCCTCGAAGTGGCACCCGACGGTCCGACGACGCGGCAATGGCTGCGCGAGGCGACAGAGATGAAGCGCGCATGGCTGACGGAGAAAGGCTTCCTAAGCCGCGCATTTCTGGACGAGCGCACCAATCAGTGCCTGGAAGCCTTCGCCGAGCGCCATGGTGGAGCTGGTGTGAAAACCGGCATGACCGCCTCGCGGCTGACGGTCGGAGGCCGCCCCGTCGCCACAGAGATCGCCTACCGCCTGGGAAGCGATTACCTCCTCTTTCTCGGAGCTTTCGCGCCGGAATATGGCCGCTTCGGCCCCGGCAACGTGCTGACGGAGATGGTTCTGCGCTGGTGCGTTCAGAACGGCATCACGCGCTACGACATGCTGCCACCACGCTACCGCAACAAACACGAATGGGAGACGGGTGAGGTCGTCGTGCACGATTTCGGCGTGCCGCTGAGCCGGCGTGGCCGGTTCTACCTGCGCGCCGTCCTGGGCTACGGCAAGCCGCGGCTGAAGCGCTTGTATTACGCCCTGCCTCTGCCGGTGCGCTCGCGCCTGGCCAATCTGATGCTGCGCCTCTAGCGGGCTTCCCACCAGGTCGGCAAAGCCACCCGGCGGAACAGAGATCAGGTCACAAAAAAGGCGGCCGAAGCCGCCGATTGTCTTCAATCAAAAACTGCTGATCGCCTGCTTCGCAGCGGCAATCAGCAGACCGTCTCAGATGACGCCGAGCTTCTTCTGCAGTTTCGACGAGGACGTCGTGTACTGGAAGACGACGCGCTCGTCCGGGGAGATGTAGTGCTTGGCGGCCTGCGCCATCAAAGCTGCCTCGTGGAAGCCCGAGAGGATCAGCTTCAGCTTGCCCGGATAGGTGTTGATGTCGCCGATGGCAAAGATGCCCGGCTCGGAGGACTGGAACTTCTCCGTATCCACCGGGATCAGGTTTTCGTGGAGATTGAGACCCCATTCCGCGACCGGGCCGAGCTTCATCGTCAGTCCGAAGAACGGCAGCATGCGCGTGCAGGAGACCTCGATCTCCCCATCCGGCGTTTTGAGGACAGCCGCTTCCAGACTTCCCTCCCCGCCCTTGAGCGCAGTCACCTGCCCCTGCTGGAACGTCAGCTCGTGCTTTTCCTGAAGCGCGAACATCTTGTTGACGGAATCCGGCGCGGCCCGGAATTCCGGGCGCCGGTGGACGAGCGTCACGCTCTTTGCGATCGGATGCAGGTTCAAGGTCCAGTCGAGGGCCGAATCGCCACCGCCGACGATCAGGAGATCGTGGTCGCGGTAATCCTCCATGCGCCGCACCGCGTAGAAGACGGAGCTGCCTTCATAGGCTTCGATGCCCGGGATCGGAGGACGCTTCGGCTGGAACGATCCGCCGCCGGCAGCAACGACGACGGCCTTCGCCTTTATCGTCGTCGCGGCATCGGTCCTGAGAATGAAACCGCCATCTTCGGTGCGCTCGAGTTCGGAGACCATCTCGCCGAAATGGAACTCCGGATTGAACGGAGCGATCTGCTCCATGAGCTTTTCGATGAGGCCCTGGGCCGAAATCTCCGGCCAGCCCGGAATGTCGTAGATCGGCTTCTCAGGATAGAGCTCGGCGCACTGGCCGCCCGGACGATCGAGAATGTCGACCAGATGGCATTTCAGATCGAGCAATCCGAGCTCGAAAACGGCGAAAAGCCCGACGGGTCCCGCCCCGATAATGGCGACGTCGGTTTCAACAAGCGTTCCAGTCATGCTTGACGCTCCGGAATGGTGACGACGAGTCCGTCCAACTCGTCACGAACTCTGATCTGACAGGACAAGCGCGAGGTCGGCCGAACATCGTAAGCGAAATCCAGCATGTCCTCTTCCATCGGCTCCGGAGAGCCGGTGCGCTCGAACCATTCCTCGGCGACATAGACGTGGCAGGTCGCGCAGGCGCAGGCGCCGCCACATTCCGCTTCGATTCCGGGGAGGCCCTGCTTGAGAGCGGCTTCCATGACAGTGGAGCCATTTTCGGCTTCCACCTCGTGGCGGTCGCCGTCCAAACCGATAAAAGTGATTTTTGGCATGATCGATCCGTGTTGCGCCGCACGGGTTTAGGGACGCGGCGGGCGATGTCAAGAAGGGCACAAAACGGGTGCCCGCGTGTCGCAGGGAGCCCTGGCTCAGGTTCGGGCGAGATATCGCACAACCTCTTGCACGGCGGCTTCGAGCGGCGCAAGGTCGCAGCCCTGCGCTTTCAGCCGTTCTTCGGTGAGAGTAGCCGCCAAAGCCAGTCTTTCGGCGCCGACATTGCGGGCAAGGCCCTTGAGGGCGTGCACCCTCTCGCCGCGTGCAGAAGCGGTCTTCGCTTCCTTGACCTGATTGAAAAGCCGGTCCGCCTCGGTGACGAAAAGCGCCAGGATCTCAACCTTCAAGGCCTCGTTGTGCATCGTCTGCCGGTCGAGATGGGCCTCATTGAGGATCGCAGCATCCTCCGCCATGGCCTGTTCCTTCGTGGAAGCGGATGGTTTTGCCCCTAAGGCCCCGGTGGCGTCCGCTTCCGCCACGCATGTGCCCCAAAATAGCCCGAATCTTAGCTCGCTACATGCACGACAGGCTGCAGCACATTCATATTATTCATGAAACAAGTGCACAGAAACGGGAAATCCCGTGATTCCGGCTTCTCAGGCCGTTACATAAATATTAGGATGCATTCACCCATTTTGATGGGAAGGCGCAGCTGTGTCCTGGTCGACACGGCTGCGTTCGGTATCGGGCGGCGGCGGTTCTACAGCCAAGGGGGTGGCAGGAATCGTCCAGAACGGGTGGCCCCTTTATATGTCACCCTCGCATGCCGGCAGAGACTGGCACGGCGTCCGTTGGAGTGGTTGCGTACGGACCGGAGCGAATGTCATGGGTAAAATACCAAAAGCGGAATCGACCGAAGCGGCGCTGTCGGCGGTCGAAGAAGCGCTGAGGATCGACTTCGGCGCCGCGGCGAACAGTCCTGCGAGAGCTTCCGGAGGTGCGGCGGCGGCGAAGCCCGTGCCGGCCAACAACGGCCGCTCCAAAAAGACGGAAGCGCCCACCAAGGCTGAAAAGCGTGCCGAGACGGAATCGTCCCGCAGCAGCGAGCGCAAGGCGCGTCGCGCTGCCAATGACGACGTTCGTTCCATCGGCAATCTTCTTTACGCCCTGCAGCGACGGCCTTCCTACGCGCCTTTCTGGACCGCGCTTCTCATGTCGGCCATATGGGCCGGCCTCGGCACAGCCTTCGGTATGGCGCTCTGGCGCGACCAGATTGCAGCCCTCAATTCGATCGAACAGCTCCGCGAGGCGCCGCATCTCGTCGCCCTCGGTGTCGCGATCGTCGTCCCGGTCCTCCTCTTCTGGGTGATGGCGCTGATGATCTGGCGCTCTCAGGAGATGCGCATCGTGTCGCGCACCATGACAGAGGTGGCGCTTCGCCTTGCCGAGCCTGAGAACATCGCCAAGGAATCGATCGTCACCGTCGGCCAGGCGATCCGCCGTGAAGTCGCCTCCATGGGCGACGGCATCGAGAGGGCATTGGCGCGCGCCAGCGAACTCGAAGTGCTGGTGCAAAACGAAGTCGCCTCTCTGGAGCGCTCCTATACCGACAATGAGATGCGCGTCCGCCGTCTCGTCGACGAGCTCGTCAACGAGCGCGAGGCGATCCTGCAGAACGCCGACCGCATCAAGGCGGCAATGGGCGGCGCGCACGAGACGCTGACCTCGGACCTCGCCAAGACCAGCGACCAGATTCTTTCCACCGCCGATGAAGCGGCGCGCCGCATTGCGGACCTGCTCGTCGAGCGCACCAAGAACGTAACCGTCGATCTCTCCCGCGCGGGCGATGATTTCGCCACCTCCATTTCGAGCCGCACCGAGAGCCTGCTGGAGCGCATCAATCAGGTGAGCGGCCAGATCGGCGACACGATCGACCACCGCGGCGAAGAACTCGTCGGCCGGCTGAACCGCAGCCAGTCGGAAGCCACCGAGAGCTTCACCGAACGCGGCAGCGAGCTTCTGGAGCGCATCCGTGCCGCCAGCGAAGGGCTGAACGAGCTCATCGCCTCCAAGGGTGGCGAACTCAACGACCGCATCGTCGAGGCGCAGGACCGGCTGAATTACACGCTGACGGAACGCTCCACGGCCCTTCTTGAAAATCTCGGCCAGTCGAGCCAGCGCATCGAAAACGCCATCCTGGTCGATGGGCCCGCACTTGCTGAACGTATGTCGAGCCGCGGCGAAGAGCTTGCCGAACGTATGACCTCGAGCAGCGACCGCCTCACCCGCCAGCTCACGGAGAGCGGCGAAGCGATGACCGGCCGTCTCGTGACGAGCAGCGAAGAACTGACCGGTCGCCTCCTCTCCAGCAGCGAAGAGCTGAGCGGGCGGATCACGACATCGAGCAGGCAGTTCACCGACCGGATTTCTTCAACTGGCGAAGAGCTCATCTCACGCCTGGAGACCGGTGGCGAGGATGTGGCCGCTCGCATCACGGCGAGCGCCGATGCGCTGAATGACCGGTTGGGCACCACGGGAGCCGATATCGCCGGGCGCATCACCATCCGCGGCGACGAGCTCGTCGAACAGCTCGGCGCGCGTGGCGATGCCATCGCCGACCGCATCGGAGAAAAAACCGAGGAAACGGCGAGCCGCCTGGAACGCGCGAGCGACATCGTCGTCAACACGCTCGATACCCGTTCGCGCAATGTCATCGACCAGCTCGGTCAGACCGGAAAGTCGATTTCGGTTGCCATGCACACCGAGCTCGAAGGCGTCACGCAGCGCCTGACGGATGCGGAGCGCAGGCTGTCGACGACCGGCGAACGTGTCGCCGGCACCGTGGAAGAGCAGGTTGGCCGCATCGAGACCGGCTTCGATCAGAGCGCAGATCGCCTCAAGGGACGTCTGTCGGAGATCGAGGAGACCGTCAAAGGCTCGGCCATTCGGCTGGAAGAAGCCGGCGACAATGTCGGCGAACGCCTGCGCCAGAACATCGACGTCAACGTCGAGCGTCTCGCAGGCCGCCTCTCCGAAATGGAAGATTCGGTGCGCGGCTCGGCCGAGCGCCTGGTGGAAACCGGCGACGATGTCGCCCGCCGCCTCGGCGCCAGCATCGACGGCAATGCCGACCGGCTCGCCGGCCGTCTTTCGGAGATGGAGGATTCCGTCAGGAGTTCTGCCGATCGCCTGGAGGAAGCCGGCAACGGCGTGGCCGAACGCCTGCGCCAGAACATCGACGTCAATGTCGAGCGTCTCGCAGGCCGCCTCTCCGAAATGGAAGGCTCGGTCCGCGGCTCGGCCGACCGTCTGGTGGAGACCGGCGACGATGTCGCCCGCCGCCTCGGCGCGAGCCTCGACGGCAATGCCGATCGCCTCGCCGGACGCGTTGCGGAGATGGAAGACGCACTGCGCAACTCCGCCGGCCGCCTCGAGCAGGCGAGTGACAGCGCAGGCCAACGTCTGCGTCAGAATATCGACGTCAACGTCGAGCACCTCGCCGGCCGTCTCTCCGAGATGGAGACGTCTGTTCTCGCCTCGGCGACCCGGCTTGAGGACGCTGGCGAGCGCGTGTCGGAGCGGCTCGGCTCCAGTCTCGACAGCAATGTCGACCGCCTGACGGGCCGCCTGTCCGACATCGAGGACACGTTGCGGGCCTCGGCCGGACGTCTCGAGGAAACTGGCGAGCACGTCTCAGAGCGTCTGCAGCGCAGCGTCGACGGCAATGTCGAACGCCTGAACGTCCTCTTCGACGATCGCGGCAATACGATTTCGGAGACGCTCGACCAGAAGACGGCGATGCTGTCGACGGTGCTCGGCGAGCGTGGCCAGGCTCTCGGCGCCATGATCGACGGTCACGTCGCTCAGGTCGGAGAGACCCTCGACGGCCGCCTCGGCGGATTCGAGACACGCCTCAAGGAAAGCGCCGAGAACGTCGCGATCCGCCTCGCCTCCTCGGCCGAGACGATCGAGATGGCCGTGTCGGCGCGACTGTCGAACTTCGAAAACCGGGTCACGGCGCGCATCGGCGAGGTCACGCAGGAATTCGGCGAACGCGCCGACGGCCTGTCGGAGACCCTCGACGACCGCCTCGGACGCATCAACACGGCGCTCGACACGCGGGCACGCCAGATCAGCGACACGCTGGTGGCGCGCACCCGCGAGATCGCCACGGCCTTCAACGAAGGCCAGTCGGAGATGACGACGAGCCTCGACGCACGCCTCGGCGAACTCGGCGAGACCCTGACCAGCAAGACGCAGGAGCTGACCGAGACGATCGCCAGCCGCATGATCGACGTCAATGCGAGCTTCGGCGAGCGCCTGATGGCGGTGGAGCACAGTTTTGCCGACCGGGCGAACTCGCTGCAGGCGACGCTCACCGGCACCAGCGACGCGCTCAACGAGAAGACCGAGACGCTGAACAACATGCTGACCCAGCGTCAGAGCGAACTCGCTTCGGTCATCGATTCGCGCTCGTCGATCCTGGTGGAGACGATTGAGAACCGCGGCCGCTTCGTCATCGACGGCCTGGAGAACCAGAACCGCATCCTCACCGACACCTTCGGCACGCAGGCGGAGAGCTTCGTGGAAGGCCTGGAGGGACGCACCCGCGACCTCACCGAGGCGCTGGACAGCCGTCGCTCCGGTCTCATGGAAGATCTCGAACGGCAGCGCGACAGCCTCTTCGAGGGCATGGAGGATCGCAGCCGCAACACGGCCGATGCCATCCGCGCGACGAGCGAGGAATCGCTTGCCCGCCTGGACGACAGTGCCCGCGCGCTTCTGTCCAACCTCAGCACGCATTCCCACAACATCATCGATGCGGTCACCGGCACCAACGCCCGCTTCCGCACCGATATCGATTCGCTGCTGACGCGGATGGAAGAAACCAACGCGCAGCTGACCGAAGTTCTGGGATCGAGCGGAGAGCAGCTCTCCGCGATCGAGAGCAACCTCGCCGGCCAGGCGGAGAGCTTGCGCAACGCCCTCTCGGCGGCAGCGCAGGACACCTCCACCTCGACCTCGATCCTCTCCGACCAGATCAAGACGCTGCGCGACGTGTCGACCCACGTGCTGCGTGACATCACGGCCATCGCCTCGCAGTTCGACAGCCAGTCTGAATCGCTGTCGGAAGCCGGACGCATGCTCGACGAGGCCAACCGCACGATGGAAGGCCGCATCAGCGGCTCCACCGAGGCGTTGGAAGCAATGGCGCAGGGCCTCACCGGCCAGGCCTCCTCCGTCGAAGAGCAGCTTACGCGGCTCACGGCGATGCTCTCCGATACCCTTGGATCGGCCGAAGAGCGCATCAATTCGGTCGCCGATTCCTTGAGCTCGCGGGCCTCTCTGTCCGCGCAGCGGGCGACCGAAGAGCTGGCCCAGAGCCTCGGCGCGGCGGAAGAGCGGGTGAGCGCCATCGCGAACTCTCTCACCTCCACGGCGTCCGATTCGGCTCGCCAGGCCGCAGAGGAACTCGCCGCGAGCCTCGCAGAGGCGGAGGAGCGCATCAACGCCATCTCCGGCTCGCTCAGCACGCGCGCGGCCATGTCGGCCCGTCAGGCCGTGGAGGAGCTCGCAGAGAACCTTTCGCAGGCGGAAGAGCGTATTGCCTCCCTCACCGGCTCCCTGTCGTCTGCGGCCTCCGATACGGCCCGCAGCACGTCGGAGGAACTGGATCGGGCGATCGGTTCGGCCGAAGAGCGCGTTGCCTCTCTCGCGGAGTCGTTGAGCGCCAAGACCTCGATGTCGGTGCAGACCACCTCGCAGGAGCTGGAAACCACGTTGACTGCGGCCATGCAGCGGATCAACGAGGTCGCCGATGCCCTGAGCGCCCGCGCGGCCCAATCCGCCACCGGCGCTTCGGAAGAGCTGGAGCAGACCTTGAGCTCGGCCGAGCAGCGTGTGGCGCAGATCGCCCAGGCGCTGGGACGCCGGGCCGAGGAAGCCGCCCGCGCTGCCATCAGCCAGTTCGAGACGATGCGGCTTGCCGCCATCGCCGAAGGCCAGCGGACGGTGGAAAGCGTGGAACAGGCCCGCGCCGAACTGACGGAACGCCTCGCCGACGTGACGACCGGGTCCGACGAAAAGGTCCGCGCGGCGAGCGAGCGGCTCATGTCGGAAATCTCCGAGGCCGTCGAAAGCGCCACGGAGCGCTTCGCCGAAACCGCGGAGAAAATGCGTCATGCCGCCCGCGACATGAAGAGCGAGCTTGAATCGGCACGCGAGGATCTGCGTCGCGGCGTCAAGGACATGCCGGAAGAAGCCCGTCACGCTTCGGAGGCGATGCGCCGCGCCATCACCGAGCAGATCGAGGCGATCTCGGCTCTGACCGACATCGTCTCGCGCCGCGAAGGTTCTGCAAAGCGCACCGCCCAGCCGGCAGCGGCGACGCCCCGGCGGGAAGAAGCCGTCGAGGCAGCACCGCAGCCGCGCAGCCTGCCCCGTGCGGCAAATCTGGAGACGGAAAGCGCGTCCGACCGCGCCCCGATCGCACCGCGCTCGACGGGACCGGCTCCGGCCAGCGCCCCTTCGGCACCTGCAGCGCCTCAGCCTGCCCCGGCCCCGCAGCCGGCGGCTCAGCAGCCCCCGGCCCAACAGCCCGCAGCCCAGCAGACGCAGTGGAGCGAGCGTTTCGCCCGTCCCGCGGCGCAGCCTGAGCCGAAACCGGAAGCGCGCCCGCAAGGCGAGCGTCGCGGTTGGGTGGCGGATCTCTTGCGGCGCGCCTCGAGCGACGAGAGCGAGTACGACACGGGACCGGAGCCCGCCTCCGCCCCGACCCCGCAGCCCGCTCCCGCGACCCAGAATGCGACGCCGGGCCGTTCGCCCTCGCAGATGGTGGAGAGCCTCAACTCGCTGTCCGTCGACATCGCCCGGGCGATCGATCATCAGGCCGCGCTCGAGCTGTGGGAGCGCTATCGCAAGGGCGAGCGGAACGTCTTCACGCGGCGCCTCTACACGATCCAGGGCCAGAAGACGTTCGACGAGATCCGGCGCAAATACGAGCGCGACGGCGAATTCCGCCGTGCGGTCGATCATTACATCGCCGATTTCGAGAAGCTTCTCGACCAGCTGGCGAAGCGCCAGAAGGACCCGGCGATGGCACAAAGCTACCTCGCCTCGGACACGGGCAAGGTCTACACCATGCTCGCGCACGCGGCCGGCCGGCTGAGCTGAGCCAGTCGATCACGGACAAAAGAAAGGGCGGCCGCGAGCCGCCCTTTTTTGTTGTCTCTAACTGGCCATGAGAACGCTGAGGAGAGCCTCAAAGGTCTCCTCCCGGGCTCGAACCGCCGAGAGGCGGCAGGACCATCAGCCCGGCAGCGTCACAATGATCGGATCTCGATCAGTCGCGACGATCGTGTGCTCGTACTGCACCACGGGGGCGGAGGGCTCACTATAGAGCGTCCATCCGTCGTCACCCTCGGCAGCCCAGAGACCGCCTGTCGACAGGAACGGCTCGACGGTGAGCACGAGCCCCTTATTGATACGCCGCCGGTCGCTCAGCGTGGGCCAGGTCGCGATCTCTCCCGGATATTCGTGCAGGGAACGCCCCACCCCGTGGCTGGCGAGATTGTGGATGAGCGTGTAGCCGCGCTGCGAAGCGAAACGCCCAATGGCAGCTCCGATGGCCGCAAGCGGCCGGTCGCTACCGACCTGTGCGATGCCGATCTGCATGGCGCGCTTACCGTCTTTGCAGAGGCGCTCCAGCGAAGGCTCGACGGGACCGACGCGAAACGTCGCCCCGGTATCGGCAAAATAGCCGTTCTTGGAAGCCGAAACGTCGATATTGACCAGATCGCCTTGAGCGATCACCCGGTCGCCGGGGACCCCGTGGGCGATTTCCTCATTCACGCTGATGCAGGTGGCACCGGGAAAATCGTAGCAGCTTTGCGGTGCGGAGACGGCGCCTTGCCGATCGAGAAACGCCCGACCGATGTCGTCCAGTTCTCTGGTCGTCATCCCGGGCTCCATCGCTTTCGCCATCAAGCGCATGGCATTGGCGACGATGCGCCCGATTTCCTTCAGCCCGTCCAGTTCGTCTTCTTTGGTGACCGTCACGCTTCGGATCTCGCAGGGAAGTAAAATCACACGGCCGCAGCACCGGCGATCTCCCGCCGGCAGGAGTGAGAGCCGCGGCGACCAGCTACACGCTCGTCAGCGTCCAGCTGGCGATCTCGGCGAACGCCTGATCCATCGCGCGGTTCAGTCCGGCGACGATCGCGGCGTTGTCGTTGCTTCCGACCGGGCTTTCCGCATGGACGACGCGCGAGGCGACGACACGGCCGTTGCGGTCGTTGAGAAGCTTGACGCTGAAGTCCGCGACAGCGACGCCGTTCCTGAGCTCGAAGGTGCGCACGTCGAGGACGATCTGATAGTCGATCAAAAGCCCCTGCCCCGGCAGGCCGACGGCTTTCACGCGCCCCGTATTCTGCAGCGTCTCCATGAGCCGCGCCTGCAGCAGCCGCGGCAGCGTGTCGGGCCAGGAAGCTCCCGGCAGGTAGGCGAGCTCGGCGGGCGTCGGACGCGCGGCAATGCGCGTCGTGTCGAGGCTTGCGAGCGCGGCAGGCACCGGCACCAGAATCTGAGCGGATGTCCCGGCGCGCACAGAAACATCCTGCGGCGCGGTCAGATCATAGATGGAATCGGGTGTCTTCGGCAGCACGGCGCAGCCGCCGAGCAGCAACAGCGAGACGAGCGCCGCGGCCCCGGCCGTGCCTCCGAAGCGGCGCCGGCGCCGAGAGTGGGCCTTACCGATGTCCTTGCGCATGTTCATCCAATCGCCCTTGCGAGCTCTGCCCCAACCGGACTTTGCCATCATCGTCGCCATTACCGTCTTTGGCCGCGATAGGTGGGCGCGTTGTCTCCGCCGAAGATCAAGCGGCCCGGATTCTGTTCGAGATCGGAAATCAGCGAATCCAGCCGCGACACGGTTCGCCGACCCTCGTTCACGAATTGGCGGATATCGGCAAGTCCCCGGCTGGAAAAATCCGAAGCCCCGGAGCCGATCGTCTTCGCCTGCTCGTTGAAGGTCGCCGCGGCCGTCTGGATTTCGGCGAGCGTTGCCCGCGCCTGGGCGATCAGCCCCTGCCCCTCCTCGCTCGAGGCGGTGTCGTCGAGCGTGCCGAGAAGTCCCTCGGCCTTGGCACTCAGAATGCCGAGCCGGTCCGACACCTGACGCGCATTGGCGAGGATGACGCGAATGTCCTCGCGCGATTCGTCGACCGTCGTCGCGACCCGGTTGATGCTGTCGACCGTGTCGGTGATCTTCTGCGGATCGACGCTCGCAACCACCTCGCTCGCATCGTTGACCATCGTCTGCACCTTTTGCGGGTCGACGGCGGCCAGCACCTTGTCGGCCTGAGTGCTGACGGAGGCGAGGCGCGTCACCAGCTCGTCGATCTGTTCGCGCCGCGCCTTGAGGGTTGCGGCGAGGTCGGACACACCTTCGACGGTGGTGCGAATGCGCTCAGGATCGATGGCCGCGCTGATCCGGTCGACATTGTCGACGGTTGAGGAAATCTTCGCGGGATCGACACTTGCCACGATCGTTTCCGCCTGATCGACGACACTGCGCACGCGCTCCGGGTCGACCGCTGCCAGCACCTCGTCGAGGCGCGTGCTGACGGCGGAAAGCCGGGTGACGAACTGGTCGATATCGGCCTGTCTGGCGCTCAGCGTCGCCGCAAGATCGGACGCGCCTTTGACGGCCGTGCGCACCTCTTCCGGATCGATCGCTCCACTCACCCGGTCGATATTGTCGAGCGTGCGGGCGAGTTTTTCCGGATCCACGGCTTCGAGAATGGGGCCGGTCTTCGCCTGGACTTCGCTCACCAGGAGGTCGGCCTTTTCTCCGACATTGCGCATGCGATCGGAGAACTCGCGCACATCGTCGGAAACGCCGGAGAGATTGTCGACGAACTTGCGCACTTCCGCGCTCGTATCGCCGAGCGACTGGCTGAATTCGGCGACATTGTCGACGGTCTGCGAGACTTTGTCGGGCTGCACCGCGGCGACGATCGAGTCCGCCTTGGCGATGATGCCATCGAGCTTGCCCGACATCCCGGCCATGCCCTCGGCCGCACTGGAGACGGATTCGATCAGCCTCGAGATCTGCTGCGAGTTGTCGCTGAGCGCCCCGGAAAAGGTGTCGACATTGGAGATGATCCGATTGATGCCGTCGCGGTTGTCGGCGACGATCTTGTCGATGGCGTCGAGAGTGGATTCCGCACGTCCGGCAATCTCGCGTGCCGAGGCCATGAGATCCTGCATGTTGGACTGCTTGGCCACGAGCACGGGGACGTCACCGTCCGTCTGCTCCCACACGTCCGGCTCGTTGGCGGAGCCCCCGACCATCTCGATATAGCCGACGCCAGTCACACCCTGGAAGCCAAGCGAGACCTCGGTGTCCGACTTGATGGGCGTATTGGCGCCGACAGAAACGCGGGCATAGACGCGCGAGGGATCCGACGGATCGATCTCCAAAGCCTTCACGTCGCCCACCTTGATGCCGTTGAAGAGCACCAGTGCCCCTTTGGTGAGGCCGGTGATGGAGCCGGAGAAGACGATGCGCAGCGGCTGCTGCTCCTGCGAGCCCTCCCCGGCCGCCATCCAGTAGATGAAGCCGAAGGCCGCAACCAGGACAGCAAGGGTGAAGGCACCGATGACGGCTGTATTGGCTTTGCTTTCCATGTTTATCGGCTCACTTCCGAAAGACCGGCCGCCCGCGCGCGCTCGCCGCTGAAGTAATCACGGACCCAGGGATGGTCGAAGCGCTCCATCGTTGCGATGTCGCCTTCGACAAGAATGCGTTTTTCACCGACCACGGCAATGCGATCGACGATGGCATGCAGAGTATCGAGATCGTGGGTTACCATGACGACGGTCAAACCCAAAGTCTCGCGAAGGTCGGCAATCAGTTGATCGAAAGCCGCCGCCGAAATGGGATCGAGCCCCGACGTCGGCTCGTCCAGGAAAACGATCTCCGGGTCAAGTGCCAGCGCGCGGGCAAGGGCCGCGCGCTTGATCATGCCGCCGGACAGCTCTGACGGATATTTGATGCCGTCGGCGGCCCGCAATCCCACGAGTTCGACCTTCATCGTCGCCAGAGATTCCATCAAAGCGTCCGGAAGATCGAGGTATTCGCGCATCGGCACCATGATGTTGTCGGCAACCGTCAACGCCGAGAACAAGGCGCCGTGCTGGAAGAGAACGCCCCACCGCCGTTCGAGCTCGGGATTCGCCCCCTGGCTCAGATCGTGTCCAAAAGCCATGATGCGGCCTTCCCGGTGCGGTAGGAGACCGAGAATGGCACGCGTCAGCACCGATTTGCCGGCGCCCGAGGCACCCACAACCGCCAGCACCTCACCGCGATAGATATCGAGGTCGAGGTTTTGCAGGATCGGCTTGTCGCCGAAGCCGACGGTCAGGCCGCGCACCGAAATGATCGGCTGTTTGCCCTTGCCGCTGGTTCGTCCTTCGGACCCGTTTCCGCTTTCGTTGGTCGTCTGCTCCATCAAGACCTCAAAAGCCGATCGCGGCGTAGAAGACGGCAAACAGACCGTCGACGACGATCACCATGAAAATCGCCTTCACCACGGAGGCGGTCGTCCGTCGACCGAGCGATTCCGCGCTGCCCCCGACCGCCATGCCCTCGGTGCAGGCAATGAGACCGATGATGAGCGCCATGAAGGGCGATTTATAAAGACCCGCCAGCAGGCTCGTCATATCGACGGCATCATGCAGGCGGGCGATGAAGGCATCAGGCGTAATACCTGAATACAGCCAAAGCATCATCATGCCGCCGGCGAGCGTCGCCAGCGCGGCGATGAACGACAACAGCGGCAGGACGATCAGAAGCGCCAGGATGCGCGGCAATATGAGGACATTGACCGGATCCATCCCCATCACGCGCAACGCGTCGATTTCCTCGCGCATCTGCATCGAGCCGAGCTCCGCGGTGATCGCACTGCCCGAGCGGCCGGCGACCATGATGGCGGTCAACAACAACGAGATTTCGCGCAAAGCGAGAATGCCGAGAAGATCGACGGAGAAGACTTCGGCGCCGAAATAGCGCAGCTGGAAGGCCGATTGCTGGGCGAGGATGGCGCCGATGATGAAGGACATCAGCACCACGATCGGCACGGCGCGAAGCCCGATCATCTCCATCTGGGTGATGATCGCATAAAACCGCGCCGAGCCCGGGTGCAGGATGACGTGCAGGATTTCCAGGATCACCGAGCCGAGCATGGTGACGATGCGTCTCGCATCCGCGATGATCGACAGGACAGTCTGCCCGACATCGGCAAAAACGTTCGACTTCTTGGGGTGCGGCAGGCTCTCGCCGTCTTTGAGCGCCACGCGCACCCGCTCGATCAGGGTCTCGCGCCCGTCCTCCGCGCCGACATAGGTGACGTCGCGGCCAGATTCCCGCCAGGCTTTCTCCAGCCGCACGAGGAGAAAAGCGCCCGCAGTGTCGAGCGTCTCAAGATCGGACAGATCGATTTCCAGACGGCGCGCACGGCTCTCCTGATCGCCCGCCGCCTTCTGCAGCGAACGGTCGAGATTGGCGGCCTGGTCGATCGCCCACACCCCCTTGGGCCGCAGGACAAAACGCTCGCCGACCAGTTCGTAAGAGAGATCGGACGTCATAACCTCACGTGACGTAACAACAGCTGACGCTGCCCTTGCAGCGTGCTAACGGTGCGGCCTTCATGGCGCGGACTTTGCCCGCACCGACCAGGCATCACAAGCGCAACGAGGCCACACATTTCAAATGATTGAGCGTCCTTATCTTATTTTCCTCGGCGACGTTCCGGACAGGCTCGCGGCCAAGACGGCCTATGGCGTCGTCGACTGGAGCCGAGAATGGTGTGTCGGTCAGCTGCGTCTCCCCGGCTGCCAGGCCGATACGGGTCTGAAGGATATGACGATTGCCGAGGCGACCGAAGCTGGCGCCCGCACCCTCATCATCGGAGCCGTCAATCCCGGCGGAGTGCTGCCGGAGCATTGGACGTCGACGATCGTGGAGGCGATCGAAGCCGGCATGGATATTGCGAGCGGCCTGCATGTGCGGCTTGCCTCCGTCGACGCGATCCGCGAGGCGGCCGAGCGCAAGGGCGTCAAACTCCACGACACGCGCCACGCCGATCGTCGCTTTGCCACCGGCAAGGGCACGAAGCGCCCGGGCAAGCGGCTTTTGACCGTCGGCACCGACTGCTCGGTCGGCAAGAAATACGCGGCGCTCGCGATCGATCGCGAACTCAACGGACGCGGCGTCAACTCGACCTTCTGCGCCACCGGCCAGACCGGCGTCATGATTTCGGGCCGAGGCGTCGCGATCGACGCCGTCGTCGCCGACTTCATCTCGGGTGCGGCTGAGTGGCTGTCACCTGCGACCGAGCCGGACCACTGGCAGATCGTCGAGGGCCAAGGCTCGCTCTTCCATCCCTCGTTTGCCGGCGTCAGCCTCGGCCTTCTGCACGGTGCCCAGCCGGACGTCTTCGTCGTCTGCCACGAGCCGACACGCACCAAGATGCGCAATGTCGAAGCCCCGATTTCGACGATCGAGGCGGTGATCGAGGAAACGATGCGGCTCGGGCGGCTCACCAATCCGGACATCGCCCCGCTCGGCATCTCGATCAACACGCAGGCACTCTCTGACGATGAGGCGAAAGCCTGTCTCGCAGAGGCGGAAGAACGCTACGGGCTGCCGGCCTGCGATCCGATCCGCACCGGTGTCGCCAAACTCGTGGACCGCCTTCTCAAAGAGTTCGTGGCATGAGCCTGTCGCTCGATCTCGCCGTCGAATCCTGGCCGATCGCCGGCAGCTTCACGATCTCACGCGGTTCGCGCACCGAGGCGAAAGTCATCGTCGCGCATCTGAAGGACGGACCGCATACCGGCCGGGGAGAATGCGTCCCCTATCCGCGCTATGGCGAGACGGTTGAAAGCGTCGCAGAACAGATCCGCGGCGTCGACCTCGACGGGCTCGACCGCGAAACGCTGAGACAGCGGCTGCCGGCCGGTGCCGCGCGCAATGCGATCGATTGTGCCCTCTGGGACCTTGAGGCCAAGCGCGACGGCACCTCCGCCGCGGATCGCTGCGGCCACATGGTCGCCCGCCCGCTCGAAACCGCCTACACCATCTCGCTCGGTAGCCCGAGCGACATGGCAAGCGCGGCTCACCGTGCGGGTCACAATCATGTGCTCAAGCTGAAGCTCGGCGGAGAAGGCGATGCGGAGCGCGTCCGCGCCGTCCGGGCGGCCATGCCGCGCGTGCCGCTCATCGTCGACGCCAACGAATCGTGGAGCGAGCACAACATCCTCGAAAACATGCGCGCCTGCGCCGAATCTCACGTCCAGCTGATCGAGCAGCCACTGCCGGCCGGTGAAGACGAGATGCTGCGGGAGATGCCGCATGTGGCGCCCATTTGCGCCGACGAGAGCCTTCACACACTCGCCGATCTCGACGGCCTCACCGGCAAGTACGACGCCGTCAACGTCAAGCTCGACAAGGCCGGAGGCCTGACCGAAGCGCTGGAACTCGTCCGCGAGGCACGCCGGCGCGGCTATCTGATCATGATCGGCTGCATGGTGGGCACGTCGCTCGCGATGGCGCCGGCCGTCATCCTGGCCCAGGATGCCGATGTCGTCGATCTCGACGGCCCTCTCCTCCTGGCGCGGGATCGCCAGCCCGGCCTCGTTTATGTGGGCTCGCTCGTCGAACCCCCGACGCCGCAGCTCTGGGGCTGAGCCTTCAGAAAAGCCCTGAGAGACGGCTCTAGGCTTTGAGGCCACGCGGAAGGCGCCATGCAATCGCAAGTGCGCAGGCGCCGAACGCGGCCATGAGCAGGAACGGCAGAGACGGTGCAATGCCGTAAAGCACCCCGGCCGCCAGGGTGCCGCTGCCGATCACCAGCCCGGCGCTCAGCTGGTAGGCGGCCTGAAGCCTCGCCGTATGCCCTGCTTCGGCGACTGCGGCGAGCGCCATCATCGCCCCGAGATGCGTGGCCGCGAAGGTGAGGCCATGCAGGACCTGCAAGACGAAGGCCCATGTCACGTCGGTTGCAAAGGCGAAGAGCGACCAGCGCAGCAGCGCGCCCGTGGCACCCGCGATGAGAAAACGTCGCGCACCCCAGCCGACGAAATGGCGTGCGAACCAGAACAGCGCGATTTCGATGACCACACCGAGCGACCACAGAGCCGCAATGACGAGGTCGGAGAAACCGAGCGAGCGCCAGTAGAGGCTGCCGAAGGCGTAGTAAGCGCCGTGGCTGCCCGTCACGAGGCTGGCCGCAGCGATGGTCAGAACGAGCCGCCGGTCCCTTGGGAAACCGATCATCCCGCCCCCCTTGGCAAGCTTTGCGGCCCGCCCGACAAGCGGCAGCGACAGCGCGGCAACGATCCCGAAGGCGAAAGCCGCGAGCTGCAGCCCGTAGACGGCATCGACCGAAACGCTCGAAATGATCTGACCCGCGGCGAAATTCCCGACGATGAACGCGACCGAACCCCACAGCCGGATGCGCCCGTAATCGTTGCCGTGCCGGCGTACCCCGGTGAGCGCCACGGCATCCCCCAGAGGGATGAGCGCGTTCCAGAAGATGAGTGCGGCAGAGGAAATCAGAAGCAGCGCCGCGGCACCGCCGGCAAAATTGAGAGCAAAGAAAACGAAAGTCGCGATGCCGGCATAAAGTGCTGCGGCGACCCGCAATTCGCCGAGACGGTCGGCAGCCGCTGCGAGCGTCCCGCTCAGGACCGCACGCACCAGCAACGGCAAAGCAACGGCCACGCCGATCTGCCCGTCGGAAAGCCCCTGCGCCTCGAGCCACACCGGGAAGAAGGGCAGATAAACGCCGAGCGCGAAGAAGACGGCTGCGAGGAAGCCTGCGCTCTTCAGTCCGAAAACGCGTCGTGCACGGCGCTTGCCGTCGCCATTAGCTCTTTCTAAGCTCTTCCGGTCCATCTTCGGACCCGTCAACGCGATCGCGTTCTGGAAGAGGAAAAGGCATGGCGCGCCTGATCGAAAAGGGCCTGACGGACATCGAGTACGAGACGATGCTGTCGGCACTGACCAGCACGTCCAAGGGACGCGCTTTCCTCGACGAATATGTGCGCCGTTCGCGGCGCACCGAAACCCGCTCGCTGATGACGGCGATGACGCGCCTTGCGATGAACGTCAGCACCCTGCGCACCCAGCTGAAGCCGAGCCAGATCGCCCGCGAATTGACGCGGATTGCCGGCGAGGTACCGCCGGGACGCGCGCGTCAGGATCTGATGGTGCTCGCTGCGGGTTTGCACGACGCAGCACCCGATGCCGCGGCAACCGCGGGACAGACGGCCGACATTCTGGAGCGTCTGAAGCAATTCCGTCCCTTCGGCACCGCTTCGGAGGAAAGCCGGGACGACCGCGACCGGGCGTCGGAAGAAAACCACTAAGCGGCCGAGCGATAACGAGCGAGCGCCTGCGCCAGGACTGAATCGTCGACATTGCCGCCGGAGAGAACCAGAACGACCACCGTTCCGCGCACATCGACCGAACCCGACAACAGCGCAGCAAGCGCGAGCGCGCCGCCCGGCTCCAGCACCAGCCGAAAACGCTCATAGGCAAAGGCAACGGCATTGAGCGCCGCATCGTCGCTCACCGTGCGTGTTCCCGACAAACGCTCGCGATTGATGGCAAAGCCGATCTCCCCGGGTGCAGGCGCCAGCAGCGCGTCGCAAATGGAGCCGCTGGTACGCTCGTTGCTGACGATCTGGTCGGCGGCGAGCGATCGCCCATAATCGTCGAAGCCTTCAGGCTCCATCGCAAGAACGCGGCAGTTCGGGGCACGCTCGGTCACCGCGAGCGACACGCCGGCAGCGAGTCCGCCGCCGCTGCAAGGCACCATGACGATGTCTGGCACAAGCCGCATATTGGCAAGCTCAGAGGCGATCTCGAGCCCGATCGTTCCCTGCCCGGCGATGACCTTGGTGTCGTTATAGGGATGGATCAGAAAGCCGCCCTCGCGGCGGATGACGTCCGCAAGCACTTCCTCGCGGTCTTCGCGCGCACGATCATAGGTGATGATGCGGGCGCCCGCCGCGCGCGTGCGATTGACCTTCACCGCTGGCGCGTCTTCCGGCATGACGATCGTCGCCGGCACGCCTGCGAGACGCGCCGCCTCCGCCACGCCCTGGGCGTGATTGCCCGACGAGCAGGCGACCACGCCGCCCGCAGCGGCGTCGCCCCCCGCCATCAGCGCATTGTAGGCTCCGCGAAATTTGAAGGAGCCGGTCCGCTGCATGCATTCCGGCTTCAGGAAGACGCGGGCGGCGAATTGCTCCGACAGAGCTGGCGCAGCAATGAGAGGCGTCCGCATGGCACGCCCTTGCAGGCGGGTGGCAGCGGCCTCGATATCGTTGAGAGAAACCGGCAGGGTCATGGATCGCCCTTAAGGCCTTTTTCATCCGCTTTGAAGAGGTAGAAAAGTATCGTATCCGCTATTCTACGACGTCACGCGGCGAGCTGGCAGTCCGGTCCCTGTGCCTTGACGAGATTCTCGCGAAATTCTTGCACGCTCGCATCCCAGCTGAAGCGCGTCGCATAGTCACGCGCCGCCTCTCTCGAAAGATCGAGGCACTGAAGAGCGGCCGCACGCAGATCCTGGCTCAAAACCCCGATCTCCGGTTCCACGATCACATCGCTCGGGCCGGTGACGGGGAATGCGGCAACCGGCAGACCGGAGGCCAGCGCCTCCAGGAGAACGTTGCCGAACGTGTCCGTCAGGCTCGGAAAGACGAAAACATCCGCAGCCGCGTAGGCATGGGCGAGCTCCTCGCCTTCCATGGCTCCAAGGAAATGCACATCCGGATGGCGCGCCTTCAGATCGGCAAGGGCCGGCCCGTCGCCGACGACGACCTTGGAGCCGGGCAGGTCGAGCGAGGTGAACGCCGCGAGGTTCTTTTCCACGGCGACACGGCCGACATTCAAGAACACCGGGCGCGGCAATCCGAGATCGGCCCCCGGGCGCGGATGGAAGAGATGGGAATCGACCCCGCGCGACCAGCGCATCAGATTGCGGAAGCCGCGTTCGGTGAGCTCGGCCTCCAGAGAAGGCGTCGCGACCATGCAGCCGGCGGCGGCATTGTGGAACCAGCGCATCATCCCGTAGAGCGCCCCGAGCGGCACCGGCGCTCGCGCACGCACATATTCGGGAAACTTGGTGTGGTAGCTCGTGGTGAAGCGCTGCCCCGTCTTCAGGCAATGGCGCCGCGCCAGAAAACCGAGCGGACCCTCGGTCGCGATGTGAATGCAATCGGGGCGCGCCGCCTCGATCATGCGGCCGACACGCGTCTTCGTCGTCACGGAAAGACGGATGTCCGGATAGGTCGGCATCGGCAACGTGGAAAAGCGCTCCGGCGCGATCACCGTAACCTCGTCCCCGCCCTCGGTCAGAATGTCGACGACCCGCTTGAGCGAGCGCACAACTCCGTTGACCTGGGGGAACCAGGCATCGGTGACAATGACAAGCCTCATTGGATCATGCTCAGGCAGCAACCGGTGTCGGAGCGTGATGCAGCTCGTTCAAAGGGGCGGCCCGCATGATTTCCGACCAGCGGATGATCTCCATCCGCCCGTCGTGATGCTCGGCCACCGCGGTGCAGCTTTCGACCCAGTCGCCGCAATTGACGTATTTGATGCCATTGCTGTCGTCGCGAATGGCCGCATGGTGGATATGCCCGCACACGACCCCGTCGGCGCCCTGGCGCTGCGCCTCCGCCGAGAGCGCTTCTTCGAAAGCACCGATGAAGTTCACGGCGTTCTTGACCTTCAGCTTCGCCCAGGCCGACAGCGACCAGTAAGAGAAGCCGAGAGCGCGCCGCAGCTGATTGACGTAGGTGTTGACGGCGAGAGCCGTGACATAGGCCCAGTCGCCCAGGAAGGCGAGCCATCTGGCGTGGCGCACGACGACGTCGAACTGGTCGCCGTGGATGATCAGGAAGCGGCGTCCGTCGGCCGTCTCGTGGATGACGCTGTCACACACTTCGATGCCACCGAAATGGCTGCCGAGATAGCCGCGCAAGAATTCGTCGTGGTTGCCCGGGATATAGACGAGCTTTGCGCCCTTGCGGCCCTTGCGCAGAAGCTTCTGCACCACGTCGTTGTGGTTCTGGGGCCAGTACCAGCCCCGGCGCAGGCGCCAGCCGTCGACGATATCTCCGACGAGATAAATCGTCTCGGCGTCATGCACCTTCAGAAACTCCAACAACAGCTCGGCCTGGCATCCGCGCGTGCCGAGATGAATGTCCGACAGAAACAATGTCCGGAAATGATTTGGCGGAGCCATCGCCGTGCTTCCCATGTCTTTCAAGCATGAAAAACCCGATTCAGGTATCAGTTGTGTGACATTGGCCGCCGCAAAGCTGCGGCAAGGCGTCCCGCGCTGGAATGAAAAGCCGCCTCCCCCTAGAAAATGGCAACAAACATAGGAGAAAGCCATGGATCTCGGCATCGAAGGACGGACAGCAGTCGTATGCGCCTCAAGCCGCGGGCTGGGGAAAGGCTGCGCGGAAGCTCTCGCCAAAGCCGGCTGCCGGCTCGTCATCAATGGGCGCAACGAGGAGAGCCTGGAGGAAACGGCAAGCGACCTCCGCCGTCTGGGCGCCGACGTCACCGCGGTCGCCGCCGATATCGGAAGCCGTGAGGGGCAGCAACGTGTCCTCGCCGCGGCAAAGACCGTCGATATCTTGATCAACAACAATGGCGGCCCGCCCCGCCGCGGCTTCCGCGAACTGACGCGAGCGGACATGTTGGAGGGCGTCACCCAGAACATGGTGACACCGATCGAACTCATTCAGGCCGTCGCCGACGGCATGGTCGAACGCGGCTTCGGGCGGATCGTCAACATCACCTCCCTGTCGGTGCTGATGCCGATCCCTGGGCTCGACCTTTCCTCCGGCGCCCGGGCCGGCCTGACGGCCTTCCTCGCCGGGTTGTGCCGCGAATTCGTTCCCCACAACGTCACCATCAACAATATCCTGCCCGGCAAGATGGACACGGACCGCCTGCGCGCGGGGATCTCCTGGCAGGCCGAGAAAGCCGGCATCAGCGAGGACGAGGCAGCAAAGCGCGAGGCCGCCGCAATCCCTGCGGGGCGCTTCGGAACGCCGGAAGAATTCGGCGAGCTCGCCGCCTTCCTCTGCTCGGCGCAGGCCGGCTACATCACGGGACAGAATTTCCGGGTCGACGGAGGCCTTCTCCCGGTCGCTTTTTGAGTGCGGTGACGCGGCCTCACTCGATCCACGAAACCCGGGGGGAAGGCCAGACGGAAGAATACTCGGCAACGGCTGCGCTTTGACCCGCCACCACGAAAGCAGCAGCCACAAAAAAGGGGCCGGTCACCCGGCCCCTTCCGAATTCCAGGACTTCGACGAAGTCTCAGTATTTGGCGACGATCGGCTCTTCCGTGCGCGGGCCGCCGAACTTCATCTTCAAAGCCGCCGACAGGATGTGCACGGAGCCATCCGAGGTACCGCTGAAAGGTCCGTTTGAGAGCGGGCCTCCGGCGGCCGCCGGAACGAGATCGGTATCGTCCGCTGTGATGTAAGAATAGCCGACGTCGAAGGAGAAACGCTCGGTCGCCTGGTAGCTCGCACCGGCGGAGAACCACCAGCGATCGTTGTCCGGCAGGCGGAAGGAGCGGTTGGCATTGTCGTTCGGCGACAATTCACGCGCCACACCGGCACGCACCGTGAGGTCCGGATTGACGTCGTATTCGCCACCGAGAGCGAAATACCAGCTGTCTTCATACTCGAAGCCCAGCGGGATCGCAGCGGGCGCGCCGCTCAGCGTCACAGTTTCGAAACGGCTCCAGTTCGCCCATTCGATGCCGGCCGTCAGGCGGAAACCATCCATGATGCGCTGACGCAGACCCACACTCACTTTGTCCGGCAGGTCGAAGCCGTCTGCCTCGACATTGAACGTACCGATCTGCGTGACGAGCGGACCTTCGATGTCATGATCGATGCGGGAGCGGTAACCGATACCGATCTCCGTACCGTCCATCGGCTTCAACTGAATACCGGCGGTGATGCCGAAGCCGAAATCGTCCGCATCGTCGAGTGCGGAGACACCGAAGACCGGGAGCGCCTGTCCGGTCAGACGGACATTGGCATATTCCACGACTGCGCCGACGGCGACGGTGAGATAGTCGTTGAACTGATAGGCGACGACCGGGTTGGCCGCCATCGTGAAGACTTCCGTCGTTCCCGCGATACCGCTGGTGCGCACGAGCGAGTTGTAATCGTATTTCGTCGCAAGCCCGAACGGCGCGTTGATGCCGAGACCGAGGATGATTTTGTCGTTCACCCGGTAGCCATAATAAGAAGCAGGCACGGGCGCGTTCTCGGCAATATCCCCTTCGTTCTGCGGGAATGGCGAGAGAACATCGACATCAGAGCGCGGCGCGATATAGGAAATCACGCTCTCACTCTGGAAGCCCATGACGGCGCTCAATGTCGCCGGGTTCCAGAACATCGACGACAGGCTGCCCCCAGCGGCCATGCCGGCAAAGGCCATACCCTGGCCATAAGCACTCTGCTCACGCAGCGCGAATGCGCCTGCATGCGCCATGCTGCTCGTCGTCACCGCGATGAGTGCGGCGGCGGCCACGCTATGGCCGAGATGCCTCTTCAGTTTGTGCATTCGCTCCCTCCCCCGATTCGTTTGGCTCACATGTGGCAGCACTAAGCCATGCGTCTTTAGGACAAGCAATCGCGGAACGCTGACACCGGACCTGCTCCCCGTCTTCGGTAAGCGATTGTGACAAAACCGCCACGATTGCCGTTGCGGAAGTCTAGTGAAACAGTATTTCTTGGATATCTTCGCCTTGAGCTCCGCAGATCTCTACACCTCGACAAGAAGCTTAACACACATACAACCTGGCTCCGAAAAGCCGGAAGTGTGCCGGCGAAGCGCCGATCGGAATGCCTCGCTGCGAGCGAGCGAATAACTTTCTCCCGATTGTCCACTCGGCAGGACAGAGATGCGCTCTGTCGCCGCAAGGCGCATCGGCATGCTTTGGGAGGAGCCTGTCTCCGCCCTACATTGAGAACCGTTCTCAGTTTCCGTCATCACAGATGACGCTGGTGGCGCCACTCTTCCCCCCGGGTCGGCGCCACGTCACATTTCGGAGGTCGCATGACCCATCATCGCCTTTTCGGCCGGCTGGTTCCCGTGGAACTGGCAGCCGCCATCATTCTCACGGCCGCAGCATGCTTCAGCTTTGTCGGCCACGCCCACGCCACCGACGTTCCCGGGCCGCTCGTGGACGTCGACTGGCTCAAGACCAATCTCGACCAGCCGGATCTCGTCGTTCTCGATACGAGGGGCGAGGCGGACGGATCCGATCCCTATGCGGAAGGCCACATTCCGGGCGCCGTCCACGCACCCTATCCGGGCGGCTGGCGCGCGACGCGTGACGGCGTTCCCGGTCAGCTTCCGGAGCTTTCGGCTCTCGAGAAACATATCGGCGGCCTGGGAATTTCCGGCGACGAGACCATCGTCATCGTCCCGGCTGCCTCGAGCTCCAGCGAGTTCGGCGGCGCGACGCGCATCTATTGGACGCTCAAGCTCGCGGGCCTCGATCACCTCGCCATTTTGAATGGCGGCTACCGCGCCTGGAATGCCGATCCGAGCACGACGCTTGCAACGAATACGCCCGAAATCGTTGCCGCCGACTTCAAGGCGCAACTGCAGCCCGAACTGCTCGTCTCGAGCGATGACGTCCGGTCGCATCTCGATGACGGCTCTACGGTTCTTCTCGACGGCCGTCCGGCCGAGCAGTTCAAGGGCAAGGAAAAGCATCCGGCTGCGAAGCGCTTCGGTCATCTTCCCGGCGCCATCAATCTTGACCAGTCGGTCTTCTTTGATCCGGAAACGGGCAAGGTCGTGCCGCAGACAGTCGCCGCATCGCTTCTGCCGGAGGCTGCGGCGCAGTCGAAAGCCGAGGTGGTGAGCTACTGCAACACCGGGCACTGGGCCTCGATGAACTGGTTCGTCCTGTCGGAAGTTCTCGGCCACAAGAACGTGACGCTCTACGACGATTCCATGGTGGGTTGGACGGAAAACCCCGACAATCCGGTCGAAAGCGAGCGCAGCCGCCTCGACGACATCAAGGCCTGGTGGAACGGCAACGGCTAAGCCCGCCGTTTCCTGTCGACATCATAACCTGAGAGATTGAATGTCCGTCTCAGCTGAAACGGCGCGGGGAAGCGGGGCTCCCGCATCCGCTGCCGAAATCGTCGCCGCGATCGACCGCTCCGCCCTCGCCTTCGCGGCAGCCGCGCTCCTGCTCGGCACGCTGATCATCGGCTACGAGGTTTCGCCAAAGATGGCCTCGCTGTTCCTGATCGGCGCAGGCCTTGGTGCGGCTCTTCTTCATGGCGCTTTCGGCTTCACCGCCGGATGGCGCAATTGCGTGACGAAGAGCGATGGGCGCGGGCTCCGAGCTCAGCTCTGGGTGATCGCCTTCACGGCGCTCTTTTTCATCCCGTTGATCAACGGAATGGTGCCCGGTTTGACCGTCCAGGGCGCGATCGCACCGGTCGGCACCTCGCTCATTGTCGGCTCGTTCCTCTTCGGCCTCGGCATGCAGCTCGCCAATGGCTGCGGCTCTGGCACGCTCTTCACCCTCGGCGGCGGCTCGGGCCGGATGCTGATCACGCTCGTCGCCTTCATCATCGGCTCGGTCGTGGGCTCCATTCAGCTCCCCTGGTGGCTCGACCAGCCGGGCTTCGATCCGGTCAACCTCGCCGAGTTCCTGACCGTGCCGGGTGCGCTGATCGCAATCTTCGTCGGCCTTGCGCTCGTTGGCGCCCTCACCTTCGCCATGGAAAAGCGGGCGAACTTCATGGCCCCGGCCAGGAAGCCCGGCCATTTCTGGCGCGGACCCTGGCCGCTTCTGTGGGCCGGTGGGGCGCTCGTCGTGCTCAACCTTTTGACGCTCCTCATCGCTGGCCATCCCTGGACGATCACCTATGGTTTCGCTCTGTGGGGCGCGAAGGCGGCACAGGCGATCGGCATCGACATGTCGGCTTACGAGTTCTGGCAATGGCCGAAAGGCGATCAGGCGCTGCACACCTCGCTTCTCGCAGACGTCACCTCGGTGATGAATATCGGCCTGGTGCTGGGCGCAATGGCGGCCGCCGCACTTGCGGGATCTTTCGCCAAGGCGCCTCTGCCGAGTGCGAAATCCGCGCTTGCCGCCGTCATCGGCGGCCTTTTGATGGGCTACGGCGCCCGCCTCGGCTTCGGCTGCAACATCGGAGCCTTCCTCGGCGGCATCGCCTCGGGTTCCCTGCACGGCTGGATCTGGTTCGCATCGGCCTTTCTCGGCACTCTGATCGGCATCCGGCTGCGGCCTCCCTTCGGTCTGGCGAATTGAGGCGGTGATGGCGCGTTATCTTCTTTTCGGCTTCGTGACGCTCGGGCTCCTGCTCGTTCTTGCCGACCATCTCCTGTCACCGCCTCTGCATCAGACGGGAACGAGCGACGTCGTCGCCTGCGCCCCCTGCGGCGCGCCCTGCCCATCGACGCGGTAGGCGAGAGCGCTTAAATCAACGGCGGGCGGCGAGAAGCGCCGCCTCGCTCACTTCCGACCAGGGCTGCATCCGTGCCCGCGCCGAGCGGTAGCTTTCGACGATCTCGGCCTGCACGCCGCCGGCGTCTGCAAGCTCGTCGAAGACCTCATCGGACGCCTGACGCGCCGCGGCCAGGAAATCGTCGGGAAACCGCCTGAGCACCACGCCCTTTTCCTGCGTGAGCTGTTCCAGAGCCCGAGCATTTTCCCATTCGGCCTCACCCAGGCCGCGAATGTTCTCCACCGCAAGGACATGACGCACGATCGCCTTGAGATCGTCCGGCAGCTTCTCCCAGGCGGAGATCGAGACGAGGCCCTCGCCGGTTCCGTTAGGCTCGTGAAAGCCCGGCCAGTAATAGTTCTTCGCGACCTGCCAGAATCCCATGGCGAGATCGGACCAGGGCCCCAAAAACTCCGTCGCGTCGATCGTCCCCGACTGGAGTGCCGGCAAAATCTCCGATGCCGGCAGCGAAACGGGCGTTGCCCCGAGCCGGCGCGCGACCTCACCGCCGAGGCCCGGCATGCGAATCTTGAGGCCTTTGAAATCGTCGAACGAGGCGATCTCGCCGCGATACCAGCCGCCCATCTGAAAGCCGGTGTTTCCGGCCATAAACGGCTTTACGCCGAAGGGGCGATAAAGCTCATCCCACAGCTCCTGACCGCCGCCATGGTCGATCCAGGTGATATGCTCCAGAGGCGTCAGGCCGAAAGGCGCCGCGGTGAAAACGGGAGCGACCTTCGCCTTGCCGGCCCAGAACAGAGAGGCGGTATGCGCCATCTCGGCGGCCCCTTCCGACACCGCATCGAACACGGCAAGGGCCGGGACGATCTCGCCCGCAGCATGCACCTGCACGACCATGCGCCCGCCGGACGCGAGCTCGATATCACGTGCGATCCGTTCCGCCGAAACGCCGGGACCCGGCAGGTTCTTCGGCCACGACGTGACCATCGACCATTCGATGCGGCTTTGGGCGACTGCCGGTCGGGCAAGCGCGCCGGCGCCTGCGACCGCCGCCCCTCCGGTGAGAAGGCCGCGCCGGCTGAGACTGTGGCCGGAGCTCATCCATTCCTCCATTGCCGGTAGAAATGGTGAACCGGTCCATGCCCCTTGCCGATCTCCAGGAGGTCCGCATTGACGATGGCGTTGTGGACATAGGCCTTGGCGGCATCGACCGCCTCCGGCAGGCCGAGCCCGTTGGCAAGCCCCGCCGCAATCGCCGAGGACAGCGTGCAGCCGGTACCGTGTGTATTCTTGGTGTCGATGCGCGGCGCGCTGAACCAATGGGCCACGCCTTCGAACCACAACAGGTCCGCGGCTTCATCGCCGTTGCCATGCCCGCCTTTGAGAAGGACCGCCCCGGCGCCGAAATCGGCAAGCGCCTGCGCCTGGCGCAGCATGGTGTCGGAATTGTCCGCAGGCTCCTCGTCGAGCAGGCGGGCCGCTTCCATCAGATTGGGCGTGATCACGGCGGAAAGCGGGAAAAGCCTCTCGCGCAGGCTCGTCACGGCCTCATCGGCAATGAGCGGATCGCCGGAGGCCGCCACCATCACCGGATCGAGCACGACGGGACCGGGCTCCCACCGCGTCAGCCCCTCCGCCACGGTTTCGATGACCTCCGGCTTCGAGAGCATGCCGATTTTGGTCGCGCCGACGGCAAGGTCGGAGAAGACCGCATCCATCTCGGCCGCCACGAAATCCGCGGGCACGTCGTGAATGGCCCTCACACCGCACGTGTTCTGGGCGACCAGCGCCGTGATCACCGTCGCGCCATAGACGCCGAGGGCGGAGAAAGTCTTGAGGTCGGCCTGGATGCCGGCGCCGCTGGTCGGGTCTGTGCCTGCAATCGAAAGTGCGATGGCCGTCATTGTGTGTCCTTCGCTGTACGAATTTCTTCAAGAAGCGCCTGGGCGGCGGCTTGTGGATCGTCGGCCCCCATGATGGCGGACACGACGGCAACGCCCTCGGCCCCGGCAGCGATGCATTCGGCGGCATTGGAAGCGCTGATGCCCCCGATGGCAACGGATCGAAGCCCGACAGCCCTCGTGACGGCCGAAAGCCCCTCCACGCCGATCGCCGCACCGGCATTGGGCTTGGTGGCCGTCGTATAGACCGGCCCGACCCCGATATAATCGGCGCCAGAAAGAGCGTCCCGGGACGCCTCGTGCTCGGTCGCACTGCCCACGGAAATCCCGAGGATGCGTTCCTCGCCGATCAGCCGCCGTGCATCCGCGCCGTCCATATCGCTCTGGCCGAGATGCACGCCGTCAGCCTCGACCGCGAGCGCCACATCGATGCGATCATTGACGATGAGTGGCACGCCCATAGGCTCCAACAGCGCCTTCAGGCGGCGCGCAATGGCAACGAGTTCACGCGTGCCGGCGTCGGGGTCGCGCAGCTGCACCAGCGTCACGCCACCTTTGACGGCCGCAGCGACGGTCTCGAAAAAATCGCGCGGACCGCAAAGCCTCGGATCGGTGACGAGATAAAGCGAAAGATCGAACGGATGACGCATCATTCCCCCTCCCCGCTTCCGGCGCCAATACCGGAATGAGCGGCAAGGAGATCCTTGTCCATGCGGAAGAGCGCGTCACAAAGCTCGGCCGGCAGATGCCCTGGCCCGTTGCCGCATCGCTCACCGGCGATCCGGCCGGCAGCGGCATAAACGGCAAGCCCGGCGGTCGCCGCTTCGAGCGGCGGCCGCACGGCCGAGAATGCGGCGACACAGGCGGAAAGCGCACAGCCGAGGGCGGTCGAGCGCGGCATGAGATCATGCCCGCCGGTGACCGAAACGACCTCATCGCCATCTGTCGCGTAATCGGTCGCACCAGTCACGGCAACGACACTTCCCGATGTCCGCGCCAGCGCCTTCGCCGCCGCAACGGCCTGATCGGAGGCGGCAAGAGAATCGACCCCCCTGCCGAGTGCGCCCGCCTCGCCTGCGAGACTCATGATCTCGCTCGCATTGCCGCGCACGATCGTCGGCCGCAGGGACAGGAGTGTGTTCGCGGCCTCGCTTCGGTATGGCGTCGCGCCCGTCGCCACCGGGTCGAGCACCCAGGGCTTCTGCTGCTCCCCCATGGCCTCGGCCGCCTTTTTCATGGCGCGCAGCCAGGCGGGCGACAACGTGCCGATATTGACGACGAGGGCGTCCGCGAGCTTGGCGAAATCGCCGACCTCTTCTTCCGCATGTACCATCGCGGGCGATGCGCCGAGGGCGAGAAGCGCATTCGCGGAGACGCTCATCGAAACGAAGTTGGTGATGTTTTGGACGAGAGGCTGGCGCGCACGCAGATCCGTCAGCGCCGCAAAGACCTCATCGATCGTCATAGGCATGGAATTCTCCCACTTCGGATCCGGCCCGAAGCGGAAGCAAATGAACGACGAGGATCTCTCGGCATCATCCCATCCCTCCGCCGGTGTTAACCGGATCAGGTTCGAGGGGTTGGCCGGATCGCCTCTCAGCCGCCTACAGATTGCAGCGGCACCCCCTGAGACGTCTTCCGATCTAGTGGTCTAGGAACCGCTTTGCAAGCATCGGCCGCTTGGCCCTTGCCGCGACCGGACAGTTGCGGTTTTCTCCCGGCCAAGGAGACTGCCATGACCCCGTTTTTCGTACTCATCAAATGCCAGCTCGGCCAGGCCTACCAGGTCGCCACCGCCCTGGCGGACGCCGAGATCGCATCTGAAATCTATTCCACAGCAGGCGATTACGACCTTCTGGCAAAGTTTTATCTGAGCCCCGACGACGACATCGGCCGCTTCGTGCAGGAAAAGGTGCACGTCATCGAAGGCATCCAGGACACCAAAACGATTCCCACCTTCAAGGCGTTCTGAGGCTCATCCGCCTCACCCCTGCGGCGTCGACAATTTGCGCATCTTTCGCCGCTCCAGCCCCAATTGATGCTCGCGGTAGATGATGAAGATGCCGGCAGCGATGACGACCGCTCCGCCCACGGCAACATTGATCCCGGGAATTTCATTGAAGAGCAGATAGCCGGCGATCGTGCCCCAGATCATCGAGGCATACTCGAAAGGCGCGATCGTCGACGTCTCGGCATAACGATAGGCGGCGGTCAGGGAGATCTGCCCAAGGCCGCCGAAGAGCCCGCACAGGGTCAGAAGGACCATCTCTTCCGTATCGGGCATGACCCATCCGAACGGGATGGTGAAAAGCGCCACGACCGTGCACGTGACGGAAAAATAGAAGACGATGGCGGAGGTCGATTCCGTCGCCGTCATCTTGCGGATGAGGATCGCGACCACCGCCGTCAGCACCATGGAGCCGAGCGCGCAGAGCGAGCCGACGAATTCCCGCCCGACGAGTTCGCCGCTTGAGAGAAGATCGAAGCGCGGCCACAGCACGATCATGATGCCGACGAAACCGACAGCAACGGCGGTCGAACGATAGATGCGCACCGTTTCGTGCAGGATCAGGGCGCCCAACACGACGATCATCAAAGGCGCGCCGTAGCTGATCGCCATGGATTCGGGCAGAGGCAGGCGCTGGACGCCGGCAAACCACAGCATCATCGTGGTCACCCCGATGAGGCCGCGACGGGCATGGCTCCAGGGATCTTTGGTGCGCACGGCCTCCTTGAGCTTGTTCTGCCAGGCGAGCATGCCGAGGAGCGGAACGAGCGCAAAGGCGGAGCGAAAGAACACGATCTCGCCGGTCGGCACGCGCTCGCCGACGAGCTTGATGCAGGAAAGCATCAGCGCGAAGGCAATGGTCGAGCTGACCTTGAGAATGATGGCGCGGGTCGCTGTGGTCACGATTGCCCACCGCCTCGGCTCTGCCGCGCGTTACGCCGGCAGTCCGCTTCGTCTTTGGTCACCCTAGCCTCGTTGTTCGGGGAGCGCCGCCTTTGCGGCTTGAATGGCATTCCACACCCGCAGCGGTGTCGCCGGCAGGTCGAGATGGCGGATCCCGTACTCTCGATAAAGCGCATAGACAACGGCATTCATGACCGCGGGCGTCGCGCCGATCGTTCCCGCCTCACCCGCACCTTTGATGCCGAGGGCATTGTGCGCCGAAGGCACGTTGCGCGTCTCGAAATGGAAGGAAACCGTGTCCCATGCGCGCGGCATGGCATAATCGCTGAAGCTTGCGGTCAGAAGCTGCCCGTCTTCGTCATAGACCGTGTTCTCCAGAAGCACCTGGCCGATGCTCTGCGCCACACCGCCATGCACCTGGCCCTCGAGCAGCAGCGGATTCACGCTCACCCCGAAATCGTCGACGATGGTGTAGCGGTCGATACGCGTGCTGCCCGTCTCCGGATCGATCTCCAATTCGCAGACATGCGTGCCGTTCGGATAGGTCGCTTCCGCCTGCTTGAACTCTCCGATCGCCGTCACCTCGGCGCGGTCGCCCGCTTTGGCTGCGAGGTGGGCGAACGAAATCGCCCGGTCGGTCCCGACGATCCGCGCCTCTCCGGCGGCAAGCTCGATATCGCCCGCAGCCGCTTCCAGCGCATCGGCCGCCAGATCCTTGAGCTTTTCCGCAAGATTGTCCGATGCGATGCGCACGGACGGACCCCCGAGCGGGATGGAGCGTGAGCCGCCCGTGCCGCCGCCCGTTTCCAGCGCATCGGTATCGCCCTGATGCACCCGGATCTGATCGAGATCGAGGCCGAGCCGCTCGGCCACGAACTGGGCATAGGCCGTGCGGTGTCCCTGCCCAGTCGCCTGCGTGCCGATGAAAAGCGCGACATGGCCGTCGTCTTCGAGCACGATTTTCGCCGGTTCGGAGCCGGCAAAAGCGCAGGCCTCGACATAGGTCGCCATCCCGATGCCTCTGAGCCGTCCGCGCGCCCTGCTCTCTGCAGCGCGCGTCTCGAAACCGGCGTGGTCCGACACCTCCAGCGCCCGATCCAGGTGCCCAGCGAATTCGCCTGTATCATACAGCCGTCCGGTGACGGTCTCGTACGGCAATTGCTCCGGCCGGATAAAATTGCGCCGCCGGATTTCGTCTGGAGCCAGACCCGCTACGCGCGCGGCCTCGTCGATCAGCCGCTCCAACAGGAACGCCGCTTCGGGACGCCCGGCACCACGATAGGCGTCGACCGGCACGGTGTTCGAATAGACGCCTTTGACGCTCACATGGGCGATCTCGATGTCGTACAGACCGGTCGTCATCGAGACCCCGACCCAAGGGATATACGGCCCGAACTGCGAGAGATAGGCACCCATATTGGCCGTGAGATCGACCTTCATGGCGAGGATGCGGCCGTCTCGATCGAGCGCCATGGCCGCCTCCGCGAAGTTGTCGCGGCCTTGCACATCCGACTGAAAATGCTCGTTGCGATCGCAGACCCAGCGCACCGGCTGACCGAGCACGAAGGCCGCTTTGGCCGCGAGCGGATATTCCCGGTAAGCGAAGATTTTGGGGCCGAAGCCGCCGCCGACCTCCGGCGTGACGACACGAAGGCGCGACGGGTCCACTTGCATCGCTTTGGCGACCGCCTTGCGCATGCCGTGCACGCCCTGCGAGCCGACCGTCAGCGTCCAGCGTTCTTGCCGCGGATCGTATTCGGCAACGATCGCGCGCGGCTCGATATAGTTGCAGACGAGGCGGTTGTTGACGAGGCTGAGCCGGGCGACCTTGTCGGCCCTGGCGAACGCGTCATCCGTCGCGGCCGCGTCTCCCACCTCATACTCGAAGGCGAGGTTGGTCCCGTGCTCCGGCCATACGAGCGGCGTGTCCGCCTCGAGCAGCCGATCGGTGCCGACGGCCACCGGGAGAGGTTCGTAATCGATCTCGATCAATTCCGCCGCTGCGCGTGCATTCTCGATTGTATCGGCGACGACGAAAGCGACCGCATCCCCCACATGCCGAACCACGCCTTCGCAGAGAACGGGCACCTCGGCCTTGCGCATTTCGCCCTTGGCCGGCCCCGATCCGAGACAGGGCATGGCGGCCATGTCGGCGACATCGGCTGCCGTCCACACGAGCTTCACGCCCTCCACCTTTCGCGCCGCCTCAAGACGCGGCGTGTCGAAGCGCGCATGCGCAAGCGGCGAACGCAGGACAAAGGCGACCAGCGTGCCGGCCGGCTTCACGTCGGTCGTGTAGCGGCCCTCACCGCGAATGAGAGCCTCATCCTCGACACGGCGCACCCGCGCCCCCATGCCAAACTTTGGCGGTGCCAGATCGGTCATTAGCGCAATTATCCGTCGTGAAAGCAGGAGAGACAGGCGCGAGCGGGGAGCCTGCGCCGACGAACGAAAGACCGCCCACAGCTTGACGGAGAATGCGACGAAGCGTCAATAGACGCCATGGATGGAACGGGCCGGTTCGGCGAAACATCTGCCGGACTGACGAAACGGTTTCAGGCTCTGCCCGGCAATCTCCGTGGTGCCGCCTGGATCATCGTCGCCACCGTTCTCTTCACCATCATGATGACGCTGATCAAGCTCATCGGCACGAGGCTGCCGGTCGCTGAAATCCTGGTCGTGCGTCAGTCGGTGATGTTTCTCGCCGCTCTGCCGCTGATCATCCGGGGCTTTCCGGGTTCGCTGACGACGCGGCGCCCTCTCCTGCATGCGGGACGCATCCTCTTTGCCGTCATTGCGATGTTCTGCGGCTTCACGGCGGTTGTTCATCTGCCGCTCGCTGATGCAACCGCGATCGCCTTCGCCAAGAGCTTTTTCATCCCGCTCTTTGCCATCGTCATCCTCAAAGAGGCGGTCGGACCTCGCCGCTGGGGCGCGATCATCTTCGGCTTCATCGGCGTCATGGTGATGCTCAACCCGACCGGCGCAGGCATCGACGGCTATGGCCTTCTCGCCGTGGCGGGCGCCGCCTCGGCGGCCCTCGTCATGGTGATCATTCGGCTCCTGTCGCGCTCGGATCTCGCGATCACCATCCTCGCCTATCAGACGGTCTTCGTGGGTGTTTTGCTGACACCTCTCGCCATCTGGCAATGGGTGTGGCCGACCTGGACGGAATTCGGCCTGCTCGTCGCCATAGGGCTCGTCTCGGTCACGGCACAAAGCTGCAACATCCAGGCATTTCGCGCCGGCGAAGCGACCGTGCTGGCGGCACTCGATTACGCCCGCCTCCTTTGGGCGACGATCCTCGGCATCCTGATCTTCAGCGAGATCCCTGCCATGCGCACCTTCATCGGCGCCGGCATCGTCATCGCGGCGGCACTTTACACCATCCATCGCGAAGCGAGACGCGGCCAGAGGCTGGCGCGTTCACCGGCCGGCCGCGGCTATACGAACTGAGCGACAAGAGCGCTCCAACCTTCGCAAGCCCCTGAGAAACATAGGGTTGCCGGCTTAGGAAGCTCTGCGCTCAGCCGAGGAACCAGGGCTTTCTCCTGCCCGTTTCGTGCCCGTCCTTTGGAGGCACGATGGCCGACACGCTTCAGGAACGAGCCGAATTGTGCGGGCTCAACTACATCTGCGCGGAAAATCTCACGATCGAGCGCCGCCGCAGCGGGCGTGGCTTCACCTATAGGCGTGCCGGCAAGACCATCCGCGATCGCCGCCTGCGCCAGCGCCTGGAAGACCTCGTCATCCCGCCAGCCTGGACCTCGGTCTGCATCGCCGAGGACCCACATGCACATCTGCAGGCCGTCGGACGTGATCAGGAAGGTCGCCTGCAATACCGCTATCACGAGGATTGGACGGACGTCCGCAACGCCATCAAGGCCGAGCGTCTTTTGCGCTTCGGCCGGGCGCTACCGAAGATCCGTGAACGGATTGCCCGCGATCTCACCCGCCGCCAAACAGACAGGTGTTTTTCTGCCGCCGTCGCGGCACGCCTCGTCGACCGAGCCTTGTTGCGGTCGGGCCACCGAGGCGATCCGGCAGATTGCGAAAGCGCCCGCGGTGCCACCACGCTTCTGAAAAAGGATGTGCGGCTGAACGGCCGCGCCGTCACGCTCGATTTCATTGGCAAATCGGGCAAGCGAATCCGCAAGGTGATCCCGGACACCTGCCTTCCGTCGCGACTTCGTAAGCTCAAGGCGATCGGCAAGCGCCGCCTCTTCGCCTATCGCGAGAGCGACGGTCGCCGCGCTTATCTGAACGCCCGGGACTTGAATCAATATCTGAAGAACGCCGCCGGAGCGCAGGTGACGTCGAAGGATTTCCGCACCTTCGCCGCGAGCGCGGCGGCCCTTGAGCTCTTCGTCGAAAACGAAAGACCGGAAAGCGACGGTGCACGCAAACGCGCCATCGCATCCGTGATGCGCGAGGTCAGCGACAAGCTCGCCAATACCATGGCCGTATGTCGCTCCAGCTACGTGCACCCGCTGGTCGTCCAGGCCTTCCAGGAGGAACGCCTGCGCGCCGATCTTCTGCGCGGACCGCACCGCACACATCTCTCGGCGGCAGAGACCGCCCTCATGCGATTCTTGGAGGCCGAAGAGGCGCGCGTGAAGCGGGAACACGAGCCGGACGCCCGGCGTTGAATCGTCCGAGAAACAAGGAGACACGCCGATGACAGATGCGCCGATCGAGGAATTCTTCGATCTCATCGAAGACGTGACCGTCTGCATGCTGACAAGCCGAGACGGCAGCGAGCTGCGCTCTCGCCCGATGGGCTTCGATGTCGACAAGTCCACCCACGAATTCCATCTCCTGACACGGAAATCGTCGCACAAGGCCGATGCGCTGGCCGCCCATCCGGAGGTCAATCTCTCGTTCGCGCGGCCGGGGCGCCGGGAATATGTTTCGGTGTCGGGCCAGGCCTACCTCACCACCGACAAGCGCCTCATCGATGCGGTCTGGTTCGACGACGCCGACAGCTGGTTTCCCGGCGGCAAGGACGACCCGGATGTCGCCGTCATCCGCGTGGTGCCCTCGAGCGGCGAATACTGGGAAGGTTTCAACTCCTTGCGCAGGCGCTGGAACCTGATCAAGGCGAAGCAGACGGGTGAAGAACCGCGTCTCGGCGAGAACCGGAAGGTCGCTCTTTAGGGGAACGTCGGTTCGCCGGAGCGTAAGATACAAAAAGGCGAGACACAAAAAGGCGAGACAAAAAAAAGGCCGCTCCGGTTCGGAGCGGCCTTTTTTCGTTGTCGAGACAGGATCAGCTGAAACTGCGCGTGATCACCGTTGTCGCCATCGGATCGGAGCCGTAGGTCTCCCCCTCCTCCAGAGCGAGGAGTTCGGCGAGCCGCGTGCGTGCACGGCTGACCCGGCTTTTGATCGTGCCGACCGCACAATCGCAGATCTCGGACGCTTCCTCGTAGGAGAAACCGGATGCGCCGACGAGCACCAGGGCTTCACGCTGATCGTCGGGCAGCTGCGACAGCGCCTCGTTGAAGTCGCGAAGATCCATATGCCCGTTCTGGGCCGGCTGTGATGCGAGCTTGGCGGCATAGGCGCCTTCGGCGTCCTCGACCTCTCGACCCTTCTTGCGCACCTGCGAATAGAATTCGTTGCGCAAGATGGTGAAAAGCCAGGCCCGCAGATTGGTGCCTTCCTGGAAGGTGTGAAACTTGGCCCATGCCTTCATGAGCGTCTCTTGGACGAGATCGTCCGCACGCTCGCCATTGCCGCAAAGCGAAACGGCAAAAGCACGAAGATTGGGAATTGCTGACAGGAGCTCCTGTCGAAGAGCCTCGGATACGGCCATATTGGGAGCGGCCTAACTGCGACGGTTCTTGGTTGTGGATTCTTCCAGCTGCTCCAGGAGATCGAGGAAGCGCTGAGGAACTGGCTCGTTCACCACATCGTCGTACACGGCGCGCAAATGCTTCCCGATCTGAGACTGAACCAGAGGGTGCATTCCATTTTCGCGGCCGTTGCTGTCCGCCAACATCATATCCTCCTGCGAGCGACCGCTGCCCTCCCGGTCAGATTGATCCATGTCACTTCAACTCCGTCACGAGGTTAATTCGGATGCTCGGGTTTTGTTCCGGCAAAGCAATTTCTGGTGCGAAACGCCGCAGCCGACGCTCGGGCCGGATGCAAGGGTGCCGGACGGCCGCGTCGCATCCCGTCGGAAAGCGACATCAACCACAGTCTTGAACCTGTAAGGCATTTACCATGATCAAGGTTAGCAGGCCGTTTATCGCCTCGGCTTCCACGACTTCACGCCGCTTGTCAAACACAAATGCGGCCGAATTTGGCGTTGCAGCAAAGGCGTCTGGCCAGAAAATGGAACCCGCAGCTTTGAGAAAAGGGAAGGCCTAAAGCCCGAACCACAGCGCAATCGCACCCAGAGCAACGATCGCCAACAGCGCCCCCCAGACAAGGACATGGCGGTTGGTGTTTCTCTCCTCCGCCTGCGTCACTTCGACTTCATTCATGTCATCCCGGGGCATACGCGCTCCTGAAAAGTGCCGTGGGTTGCAAAGGGTCGAGCTCTCTCCGCCTGCACCCTTTCGTACGGTGCGAAACTAGTGATTGCGGAGGGCGTCGATGAGCTCGGATTTGTCCATCTTCGAGCGCCCATCGATGCCGAGCTCCTGCGCCCGATCGTAAAGGTCGTCCTTGCTCCAATCCTCGTAGGCGGGATTCTTTCCGCCCTTCTTGGAAGGATGCATGGACGGATTGGCACGCGCATTGGCGATCCTTGCGGCTTTCTCCTTGGATTCGCCGCGCTCGCGCAGATCCTCATAAAGCTTGTCGTCTTTGACCTGGTTTCCGTGATTCTTTGCCATCGCTCCGCTCACGTTGCCATTTGAGGACACAACGGCGAAGGCGCCCATGCGTTGCGAAAGAAATGTGACAACGTGCACCGGCGCGCCAAGGAACCCGTGATGCCCGGCGACCATTCCCCAGAAAGCTGCAACCCACAGGGAGATAACAATGAAACGCGACTGGATACGCGACCTGGCGGAGCGCACGGGCTTTCCCAAGATCAGCATCTACCTGCCGATGGAGATGCGCAGCGCCGAAACTCTGCAAAATCCGACGCGCCTCAAAAACGCTCTCGCAGAAGCACGGCGCAACCTGCACGCGGTCGACGAAGGAAAAGACGTCGACGCGCTGTTGCGACCGGCAGAAGAACGGCTGGACGATTTCGACTTCTGGCAGCACCAGGACCAGTCGCTGGCCGTCCTCATCGACGAAAGCGGCGTGCATTGGATCAAGCTGCCGGGCGAAGTCGAAGAGCTCTCGCTCGTCGGCGAGCGCTTTTATCTCCGCCCTCTGATCCGCATCTTCTCATCCGCGGGCCACGGCTACCTTCTGTGCGTCACGCGTGACGACGTACAGCTCTATAAAGTGCGCAAGCACGACCTTCGCCCTGTCGACGTTCCGAACATGCCAAAAAGCCTCGCGAAATTCCGCGGCATGACGGAGTTTGACGGCAATGTCGGCTTCCATTCGAACGCATCCGGCGGCCAGCAAGGCGGATCGGCCGGCATACCGCAATACCATTCGCTCGGGCCGAGCCCGGACGATTACAACGAGGTCGAGCTTGACGAATATCTGGGGCAGATCGCCAAGGCCGTCGATCACAAGCTGGGAGGTGCAGGCGCGCCTCTGGTGATCGCCGCCGAACCGCGCACCCTGGGCCACCTGCAGAACAAGCTCCACTACAAAGGCGTCTCGGAGGAGAACCTCAAGGTCGATCCAGCCTCCAAGAGCGAGCCGGAATTGCACCAGGCCTCCTGGTCCTTGATGCAGCAGGAAGTCGAGGGCGATCGACGTGATGCACTGGAGCGTCTCAAGGCACGCCTCAAGGACAAAAGCTCCAACGGCGCGCTACGCGACATCAACGAGATCGCTCGTGCGTCGATCGAGGGGCGGCTGGAAGCGGTCTTCATCGCCCGCTCGGCCCATCTGTGGGGAACCTACAATTCCGACGAACACGCCGTGCACGTGGTCGATGAACCGGGTCCCGAACAGTCCGATCTCATTGATTTCGTCGCGGTGAGAGCGCTCCAGGCAGGCGGCTCGATCTACAGCATGGAAGGCGAGACGGCCGAAAGCCTCGGCCCTGTCGCAGCGCTGACCCGCTACTGAGCCGCGGAATCCTTCGCGACATGTCCCGCGGGCGCCAGCACGGTCAGCCCGCGGGGATATTGCCGGATTTTGAGCGGCGGTCTGAGCGTCACCACTTCCCCGTCGACGGAGGCTCGCGCTTCGGAGCGCTGCATGGAAATCGTAACGGCCTGAGACCGTCGCATCGACAGAATCGGATTGTCGCTCATACGCCCGAGCGCGAAAGCCGCTGCGAGTTCCAAGAGGTCGGTCCATTTGCGCGAGGTGGCGAAATAGATGCCGAGCGTCTCGGCGCAGGGATCATCGGCATAAGGCAGATGCCCGTCCCCAAGAGGTCCGTTGCTGACCACGAGGGCCGCGGTTTCAAGGTCGATCTCCTCATCGGCAAGGGAGAGACGCGCGCGAATGATCGGTGGCCGCCGCAACGCAAGGCGGAGAGCCTTGGCGCTCGCCATGAGCTTGCCGAAACGCGATCCGTAATCGAGTTCCTGGCGCAGCCGGATCATCTTCGGATGCAGCCCGAGCGTGACATGGTGGACGAAGAGCCGCCCGTTCACATCCGCGATATCGACGCGAGAGACTTCACCCTCAGCGAGCACCCTCGCCGCCTCATACATGTCGAGCGGAACGCCCAGGGCGCGGGCGAAAAGGTTCATCGTGCCGAGCGGCAAGATGCCCAGTACTTTGCCGTTCTGGTAGGCTTGTGAGGCGGCAAACGACACGCTGCCGTCCCCGCCGCCGATGATCACCGTGTCATAAGCGTCGTCGGCAAAAGCGGCCTCGATGGCGGCAATCGCCTCCTTGCCCGCCTTCCAGTGAAGGGTCACGTCGTGCCCGGCCTGCCGGAAAATATCCGCGATCTGTTCGCCTGCAGACGGCTCGCACGTGCGCAAGGTCCCGGAATCGCTGTTGAGAACGAGAGCCAGGCGCATAGCCGCACTCGAGGGTCCGGGCTGTTCGGACGCCTCGGCGGAGTCTCTTTCATTCCCGATCATTGCGACGCTCGCCCCCAACGCCAGCGCCTGGTGAGACGCTCAAATTGTCTCTCAGCGAAGGCCGCTCAGTTCGCAATGCGACTTCATCACCCGGCTCTCGTCGTCCTGCTCGATCAGGTAGGCCGGGTTCTCGGCATCCGCATTGCGCACGATTTCATGGCCTTCCAGGCTGCGCACGACGGGACGCGTGAAGACTTCCACGATCCGGCCTCGGCTGGTCCAGCCACCGAACCGCCACTCAACGCTCTCACCCTTGCGATAGGTTTGCGCCATTTTCTTCTTCAAAACCTCTTTCGTCTCCGCCGGCATGGCGGTCATCTTCACTCGCGTTCTGCGCCTTCTTCCTTGACCGAGTCTTGCGCCCGCTCCAAAATTTCATCCGGCTGATCTAGCCGGTCTTCCGGAGCAAAGCCAAAACCCTCTGGATCTCCAGTTTCGACAGACGAGACCGGAGAGGTTCCCCAAAGAGACTTAAGCAGATCTCGGCCGTAGGCGATGACGCCGTCGACATCGTGGGAAACATCCATGGACCGGCGTGCCTCGAGTTCATCGAGCGCTCCGCGAAGCGCTTCGCGGCGCTCCTCGACCGTTCCACGCGCAGAATGCGCAAGTGCATCGAGATCGTCCGTGGTGATCGGCTGGGCCAGGCCCGGCTCGTCCGCATCCCCGCCGACGTCGTAGTCCGACGAGAACGGCACTCCAGGCCCATCGAGACGGTTTATCATTTCGTCCTCCATGACCAGTGAATGTCCCCGAAGGCTGGTGAGTTCCCACACCGGATAGCGCGGCCCTTCGCTCGTGGTGGATTGGCCACGCCACCTTGAAGCGCGCTCTTGCAGCGCAATCTTGATCCACCGGTGACGGGATTATGGCGAGAAGCGGAATCGAGCGAAGATGAACGAGATTCAAAGCGACAGGCAGGCGAGACGCAGCGAGGAACGCGAGCACAGAGGGGCCGAGCGCGCCCAGGATTCGCGTGGCCTCACCCAGCGTGAAGCCAAGACCGTCGAGAAGAGACTTCGCCTGTCTGTGCCCGCAATCTACGAAGTGGTGCGGCAGGAAGGCGAGGAGGAGATGCAGCGCCCCACCTCCTCTCTCTGGTGGTCGGGCATCGCGGCGGGGCTGTCGATCGGTTTCTCGCTCGTGGCGGAGGCGGCCCTGCGCTACCACCTGCCCGACGCTCCCTGGCGTCCGCTGATCGACAACTTCGGCTATTGCGTCGGCTTCCTGCTCGTCATCCTGGCGCGCCAGCAACTCTTCACCGAAAACACCATCGCTCCGATCCTGCCGCTCGCAGCGGAGTTCACACGCAAAAATGTTCTGTGTGTCTTGCGGCTATGGAGCGTCGTCTTCGTCGCCAACATGGTCGGAACGCTGGGTGTCGCGCTCTTCAATGCAGCTCTTCCCGGAACTCATCCCGAAGTCTTCCAGGCAATGCTGGAGATCAGCCAGGAGATGATGGACAAGAGCTGGTTCATGATGTTCGTGCGCGCCATCGGGGCCGGCTTTCTGATCGCGGCGATCGTGTGGATCCTGCCGAGCGCGTCCGGAAGCGAGTTCCTCGTGATCGTGCTTTTCACCTATATCATCGCAATCGCCGAGTTCACTCACATTATTGCCGGTAGCGTCGAGGCATTCCTGCTCGTTGCGCATGGAGATATCAGCATCTTCACAATGTTATGGCACTTCACTGTGCCCGTATTAATTGGCAACATCCTGGGCGGTACAGCGCTTTTCGCTCTCCTTGCCTACGCGCAGGTAAAAGAGGAAATCAAATAGCGATCCTTCATTAGCCGGGGTATGAAATTTTCTTCACCAACGGCGGGCGCCGGGAACCGCGCGACATCGATCCTCGTTTTCCTGTCATCGAAATCAACAGGAGAAAGTCATGAATTGGGACCGTGTTCAGGGCAACTGGAAACAGTTTAAAGGCAACGCTCAGGCTCAGTGGGGCAAGCTCACGGATGACGAGCTCGACCAAGTCGAGGGCAACCGCGAGGTACTCGCCGGCAAGATCCAGGAACGCTATGGCGTCGCCAAGGATCAGGCCGAGCGTGAAATCGACGACTGGCTCGCCCGTCACTGAGACGGTCGAGGTATAGGACAAACAAGTCCGGGGCCGGCTTCGTGCCGGCCCTTTTTGTGTCTTTCTCGCAATTGCAATAACCGCCTCGACGTGGCTTAAGAGTCGCGTTCGCGAGGAAGACCGCCATGCGCATCACGATGATTGGGACCGGCTATGTGGGCTTGGTCTCCGGTGTCTGCTTTTCCGAGTTTGGCTTCGACGTCACCTGCGTCGACAAAGACCAGGCAAAGATCGCGGCTCTGCAACGGGGCGACGTGCCGATCTATGAACCCGGCCTCGCAGAGCTGATGGTCAAAAACGCCAGCCGGCTGACCTTCACCACCGACCTTCCGGGTGCTGTCGAGAACGCCGACGTCATCTTCATCGCGGTCGGCACACCGACCCGCCGAGGCGACGGCGAGGCCGACCTCTCCTATGTCTATGCTGCGGCTCGCGAAGTCGGCGAAGCCATGCGCTCCGGCTCCGTCGTGGTCATCAAATCGACGGTCGTCGTGGGGACCTGCCGCGAAGTCCGACGCATCATCGAAGAGACGGCCCCGGACAAGGAATTCTCCATCGCCTCCAATCCGGAATTCCTCCGCGAAGGTGCGGCGATCGAGGATTTTCTCCGCCCGGACCGTGTTGTCGTGGGCGTGGAAGACGAGCGCGGCGAGCAAATCTTGAAGGCGCTTTATCGCCCACTCAACTTGCGCCAGACGCCGATCGTCTTCACCAGCCTTGAGAACGCGGAGATCACGAAATACGCAGCGAACGCGTTCCTCGCGATGAAGATCAGCTTCATCAACGAGATCGCCGATCTTTGCGAAACCGTCGGCGGCAACGTGCAGGACATCGCCCGCGGCATTGGTCTCGACAATCGTATCGGACCGAAATTCCTGCATCCGGGGCCGGGCTATGGCGGCTCCTGCTTTCCAAAGGACACGCGGGCGCTGGCTGCCACCGCGCGCCGTCTTGGCAGTCCGATCCGGCTGGTCGAAACCACGATCGCCGTCAACGAGGAGCGCATGCGCTCGATCCCCGAACGGGTGATCGCCGCACATGGCGGCAGCGTCGAGGGCAAGACGATCGCCGTGCTCGGCATCGCCTTCAAGCCCAACACCGATGATATCCGCGAGGCTCCGAGCCTGACCGCCATTCCCGCGCTGCAGGCCGCGGGAGCCACCATTCGCGCCCACGATCCCCAGGCGGCCGAGGCGGCAAAACCGCTGCTTCCGGGCGTGACCTGGTGTGCTTCACCCTATGCCGCCGCAGAAGGGGCCGACGGCCTCGTCATCATGACGGAGTGGAACGAGTACCGTGCCCTTAATCTCGCCACGCTTTCGCGGACGATGCGGGGCGATGTGTTAATCGATCTGCGAAACATCTATCCGCCCGAAGAAGTGGCACCTCACGCCTTCAACTATCACAGCGTTGGCCGCAAACCGCGGGTTGCCGAGCCCAAGAGCCCGGCACGTCCGCGTCTTGTATCCTCCTGAGATTTCTCGAACTGTAAGACCCATGTCCGCAAATCTGTCCCACCTTGACCGGTTGGAAGCAGAAAGCCTGCACATTTTCAGGGAAGTGGCAGCCGAATGCCGCAACCCGGTGATGCTTTATTCGATCGGCAAGGATTCGTCGGTCATGCTGCATCTCGCGCGCAAGGCCTTCCATCCGGCTCCGCCTCCCTTCCCGCTTCTGCATGTCGACACGACCTGGAAGTTTCGTGACATGTACGCCTTCCGCAACCGAATGGCGGCCGAGGCGGGCATGGAGCTCATCGTCCATGTCAATCAGGAAGGCGTCGCCGCCGGCCTCAACCCGTTCGACCATGGCGCCAATTACACGCGCGTCATGAAGACGGAGGGTTTGAAGCAGGCGCTCGACAGGCATCATTTCGATGCAGCCTTCGGCGGCGCCCGCCGTGACGAGGAAAAGTCACGCGCCAAGGAGCGGATCTTCTCCTTCCGCTCCAAGAGCCATGGCTGGGATCCGCGCAATCAGCGCCCGGAGATCTGGCGGCTCTACAACACCCTCATCCATGAGGGCGAATCGATGCGCGTCTTCCCGCTCTCCAATTGGACCGAGCTCGATATCTGGACCTATATCGAGCGCGAGAACATTCCGCTCGTGCCGCTTTACTTTGCGGCCGAAAGGCCGGTCGTGAAGCGCGACGATCAATGGATCATGGTCGATGACGAGCGCATGCGGCTGATGCCGGGCGAAGTCCCGCAACAGCGGCTCATCCGTTTCCGCACGCTCGGATGCTATCCCCTGACCGGCGCCGTGGAATCGTCGGCAACCACACTTGCCGAAGTGGTCAGGGAGACCATGGGCGCGACCCAGTCGGAGCGCGGCGGCCGTGCCATCGACCGGGAGGCCTCGGCTTCCATGGAGCGCAAGAAGCGGGAAGGCTATTTCTGATGGATACCGCCCACACCAATCCCGCGAGCTTGCAGACGCTCGCCGGCGCGCTTGCCGCGCCCGACACACTGCGCGTCCTGACCTGCGGCTCCGTCGATGACGGCAAGTCGACCCTGATCGGTCGCCTCCTTTACGATTCCAAACTGCTCTTGCAGGACCAGATCGCCGATCTGGAGCGCGACAGCCGCCGCCACGGCACGACCGGCGGCGACATCGACTTTGCGCTTCTCGTCGACGGGCTCGAGGCCGAGCGCGAACAAGGCATCACGATCGACGTCGCCTGGCGTTTCTTTGCGACACCACGCCGGCGTTTCATCATCGCCGACACGCCGGGCCACGAGCAGTACACCCGCAACATGGCGACCGGCGCATCGACCGCCGAGCTCGCCATTCTCCTGGTCGACGCCGAAAAAGGCCTGTCGCGACAGACACGCCGCCATGCCCTGATCTGCTCGCTGATGGGCATCAAGCAGGTCGTGCTGGCCGTCAACAAGATGGATCTCGTCGGCTACGATGAAGCCGTTTTCGAGAAGATCGCGGCAGATTTCGCAGCTTTTGCCGAGCGGACGCGCATCGAAAGCGTCACGCCGATCCCGCTCTCGGCCCGCGAAGGCGACAACGTCACGGGCCCGAGCCCCCGCCTCCCCTGGTGGAAGGGTCCGGCGCTCCTGCCGTTCCTGGAAGAAGCGCCGTCGGCTCCGGGCCTCGTCGAAACGCCGTTGCGCTTTCCGGTGCAATGGGTGTGCCGGCCCGATCATACCTTCCGCGGCTATGCGGGCACGATCTCATCCGGGCGCATCGCCGTTGGCGATGAAGTCGTGGTGGCTGCCTCCGGCAAAAAGAGCCGCGTGACGGCGATCGACATCGGCGAGAATTCACTCGAGGAGGCCGTCGCCGGCCAGTCGATCATGCTACGGCTTGCCGACGAGGTCGATATCGCCCGCGGCGACGTTCTGGTGCCGGCGGAAAATCGGCCGGAAGTGACCGATCAAATCGCCGCCCATCTCGTTTGGATGGCGGAGGAGCCGCTTCTGCCGGGCCGGCCTTATTGGCTGAAAGCCGCCAACCGCATGGTCTCGGCGCAGGTGAGCGAACTGAAGCATCACCTCTCCGTCGACACGCTTGAAGAGACGGCCGGCAAGGTCCTGGAATTGAACGAGATCGGGTTTGCCAACCTGTCGCTGGCGCATCCGATTGCATTCGATCCGTACGGCGAGAACCGCGAAACCGGCGGCTTCATCCTGATCGATCGGTTCACCCATTCGACGGTCGCCGCAGGCATGGTCGATTTCTCGCTGAGACGTGCCGCCAACATCCATTGGCAGTCGCTCGACGTCGACCGCAATGCCCGGGCGCGTCTCAAGAACCAGAAGCCGACGGTGTTGTGGTTCACCGGCCTCTCCGGCGCCGGCAAGTCGACCGTCGCCAATTGGGTCGAAAAGAAACTCTATGCGGCCGGCCGGCACACGATCACGCTCGACGGCGACAATGTCCGCCATGGTCTCAACCGCGATCTCGGTTTCACCGATGCCGACCGCGTGGAAAACATCCGCCGCGTCGCCGAGACGGCAAAACTGATGACGGACGCAGGCCTTATCGTGCTCGTCTCCTTCATCTCGCCCTTCCGCTCCGAACGGCAGATGGCGCGTCAGTTGATGATGGAGGGCGAATTCGTCGAGGTCTTCGTCGACACGCCTCTCGACATTGCCGAAAAGCGCGACCCGAAGGGGCTCTACGCAAAGGCGCGGGCCGGGCAGCTGAAGAATTTCACGGGCATCGATTCGCCCTACCAGGTGCCGGAAAACGCCGAAATCACCGTCGACACGACCTCGGCTTCCCCGGAAGAACTGGCCGACGAGATCATCGCTTACCTGCGCCAGAACGGCCGATTGAGCTGAACGGAGACTGCGGCGGCGCTCCAAAGGGCCGCACCCTGAAGGACAGAAAGAGCCGTTGACCCTAGTGTCAACGGCTCGTTACACCGGGCCAATCTTGCAATACAAATACCATCGGCGCCGCCCACAGCTCGGCGACAGCATGATGGTTATGGTCGATGCGATGACCCCGGAAAAACCGTCTCCTTTCGCCATCTGGTGGTATGCCATCCGTCCGCGCACGCTGGCGCTCTCCGTCTCGCCGGTCGTCGCCGGCCTGACGCTGGCATGGGCCGAGAACGGCGATTTTCACGTTCTTCTGGCGCTGGTGACCCTGATCTCGGCCGTGGCCATCCAGATCGGCACCAATCTCAACAACGACGCCGTCGACGCTTTGAACGGGACAGACGATTCCGGCCGCATCGGCCCGCCTCGGGTCACGCAAAAGGGATGGGCGACGGCGCGCGAGGTCTTCCACGCCACGCATCTCGCCTTTTTCATCGCAGCCCTCGGCGGCCTTTATCTCATCCAGGCCGGTGGCATTCCGATCCTCATCGTCGGCATCCTGTCGTTGATCGCAGGGTACGCCTATTCGTCCGGACCCTGGCCGATCTCGCGCAGCCCCTGGGGCGAAGCCTTCGTCATCACCTTCTTCGGTCTCGTGGCCGTCGACGGGACCTTCTATCTGCAGACGGGTTTCATCGACTTCCCCGCCATCCTTCTCGGACTGGCGATCGGATTGCCGGCAGCCGCCGTTCTCCTCGTCAACAACACGCGCGACCGCGAAACCGACACGCTGGCTGGCCGCCAGACGCTCGCGATCCGCGTCGGGCCTCTCGGTGCCGGACGCCTTTACGGCCGTCTGCTCGCCGCAAGCTTTGTGATGATCACCCTTCTGGCCCTCGTCGGCGAACACCTGACAGGCGCTCTCCTCGGCCTCGTCTGCATTCCGCTTGCCTGGAAGGCTCACGTGGCTTTCCGCAATGCGACGACGCCCGCCGATTTCAACGGCTGTCTCGGACAGACCGCCTCGGTTCAGGCCGCGCTCTGTCTCACCGTCAGCCTTGGTCTGATCTTCACCGCCGCCTGACCGCTTCGGGCTCTGCCACATCCTGCGTCTGCAGAAAGCGCCGCTCGTCCCCTTCCAGAACGAGGCAGGTCAGCCGGCCGGAGGCAAAGGCGCGCGTATCGATATCGATGCGGTTGGGGCGAATGTCGACCTCGTCGCGAGGTGTGTGCCCATGCACGACACAGAAGCCGAAATCTCGTCCGCTTGAGAGAAACGGCTCGCGGATCCACACCAGATCCTCCTCCCGCTGCGCCCGCATCGGGCGCCTGGGATCGATCCCGGCATGAACGAAGAAATAATCGCCGACGCTCTCACTGAGAGCGAGCGAACGTAAAAACTGTTCGAAGCCACCGCTCAGCGCCTGCAGCAAAGCCTGATGGCAGGTGACGAGCGAGCGCTGATCTCCGCCCGAAGGAGGCGCAACGCCGAACGACCGCAACGTCGCCGATCCGCCCTGCCCGCACCAATAGGGCAGCATGCTCGGATCGGAGAGAACCTCGAGAAGCACCGCCTCATGGTTGCCCTTGAGGCAGACGCGGCGGTCGCAGAGCTTTTCGCCCGCGAACAGATATTCCAGGACCGCGCGGGAATTGGGTCCGCGATCGATGTAATCGCCGAGAAAGATCTCGACGCTCTCTTCCGGAGGGGACGCCGCGAGATCGGCTTTGATCTGCTCTTGAAGATCGAGAAGCAGATCGAACCGCCCGTGAATGTCGCCGATCGCATAGACGCGGCATCCGTCTGGGACGGCGTGTTGCGGGTCAGTGCGTGCTGCGGAGAAAAAGGCCATGCCCGCGATATAGGGTGAGGGTCCGCAAAATCAGCCGCCCCACCCTCTCGGGCTCCGCTCGTGTCAGCGCCGCGCGCAGAAAAGATAGGCAGGCTGCATGTCCGGCCGAAGCCCCCTGGCACCGTCCATGACAGCCTGCCCGGCCGAGGCGAGCCTCAGCCGAACTTGAACAGGACGCCGAAACCGCCGCGCGGATAATTCCACTCGATGTCGTGCGTATCGGCGCACACGATGCGGCAGGTGCCGCATTCCATGCAGCCGTCGGGCGTCACCTCGACCTGCCCCTTGTCGTTGAGGGCATAGCAGCCCGCCGGGCAGATCTTCGTCAGCGCCAGAAGCGCCTGAGACGGCACCTCATGCGGGCGGATCTTGACGTGCGGACGGCCCGCATCCACCACGTACCGGTTGTAGTACAGCTTCTCTTCAACCTTCACGCCATCTGTCTCCGTGCTCATCGCCAGGCCCTCGCCAGTTTGAACGCGTCACCAATCATGCCCCTCAACGTCCGCGCCTGGCGGAACGAGGAGACGATCGCTTTCTCTTTCGCCTTCTTGTCCAGCCCGTCGACGCGGAACCATGTCTGCGCCGCCTTGCTCAAGAGACGCGGATAGAGGCCGAAGAGTGTTTCCTTGTTGCCGTGCAGGAAGGCAGGGATCTTGCGATATTTGCGCATATCCTTGAGGACGAAGGTCTTCTCCAGCCGCTCCTGATATTCGGCGAGATTGGTTTTCGACATCTCCTTGCGCATGCGGTGCAACCGCACGACGGTTTCCGCGGCAACGCGGCCCGTCGTCATCGCAAGGTTGGAACCCTCGCGGTGGACGGCATTCACGAAATGCCCGGCATCGCCCACCATCAGCCAGCCATCGCCGAAGAGCGAAGGGATGGCGTTGTAGCCGCCTTCCGGGATGAGATGGGCGGCATATTCCTTCACCTCCGAGCCCGCCAGAAGCGGCGCGATCGCCGGATGCGACTTGAACCTCTCCAGGAGTTCGTAGGGCTTTGCGCCCGTCTCTTTGAAATCGGAGACGAGGCAGCCGATGCCCACGGAGATCGATTCCTCGTTCGTATAGAGGAAGGCGGTCCCGGTCATGCCGAGCGTCACGCTGCCCATCGCCTCGATGACGACGCCTTCGTCGCCCTTGAGGTTGAACCGGCTTTCGATCACGTCGCGCGGCAGGAAGTGCATTTCTTTGACCGCAAGCGCCACGGTGTCCGGCTTCAGCTCATCGCGCAGCCCCGAACGCTGGCCAACGAGGCCGTTGACGCCTTCCGCAAGGATGACGACATCGGCCATCACCGCACCATCCTCGCGGTCGGTCTGCACGCCGATCACCTTGCCCGACGTGTTGCGAATGAGCTCCTTGACCGTCGTCTCATAAAGGACGGTCGCGCCGGCATCGCGGACCTTCTGGCTGAACCATTTGTCGAACTGCGCGCGGATGATCGTGTAGCGGTTCGGCTTCTCTTCGTTGAACTCTTCCGAGCGGTAATGCATGCCGGTGTAAGACGCGTCGTCGAGCATCCACAGACGCTGTTCGATGACATGCCGCTCGAGTGGCGCATCCTCGCGAAAGTTCGGGATGAGCTTTTCGAGCGCGTCGGAATAGAGGATCGCGCCCTGAACATTCTTGGAGCCGGCATATTCCCCGCGCTCCAGCTGCAGGACGTTCAATCCCTCCTTCGCCAGGGTGTAGGCGGCGGCGTTGCCCGAGGGCCCTGCACCAACAACGATCGCATCGAAACGCTGTTCGACCATGGCTGCCTCCTTAGCCTGCCAGGCGGTTGACGGAGAGGTGTTTTGCGAATGCCCGCGTCAGCGCCGGAAGCACTTCCAGGGCATCGGCCACCACGCCGAGATGAGCAAAATCGAAAATAGGAGCATTCGGGTCGCTGTTGATGGCGACGATGAGATCCGCGCCTTCCACACCGACACGGTGTTGGATCGCGCCCGAAATGCCGGCGGCGATGTAAAGCTTCGGCCGGATGGTTTTGCCGGTCTGACCGATCTGGCGCTCGGCCGGCACCCACCCCTTCTGCACGAGCGGCCGTGAGCAGCCGTATTCGGCGCCGAGGACTTCGGCGAGATCCTTCACCAGCTGAAAATTCTCAGCCGAGCGAAGCCCGAGCCCGCCGGCCACGACGATGTCGGCGAAGGCGAGCTGCACCTTGTTGGAATCACGGTCGGCGACGAAGCGCAAAACCTTGGTGACGACATCGTCCTCCGCCATGTTGAGCGGATGCTCGATCAGGCGTCCCGTGCGTCCCGGCTCGCGTTTCGGCATGGCCATGACGCGCGGCCGCACGGTCGCCATCTGCGGGCGGAAATTCAGCGTATAGATCGTGCACAGCAACGAGCCGCCGAAGGTCGGGCGCGTCGCCGCGAGCGAACGATCGTCGTCGATCGCGAGCTCCGTGCAATCGGCCGTCAGCCCCGTTGCGAGCGTCGTCGCCACAGAGCCCGCGAGGTCGCGGCCAAGCGTCGTCGCCCCGAGCAGCAGGATCTCCGGCTTGTAGGTGTTGACGAGATCCGTCAGACACTTCGTGTAGGTCTCGTTGCGGTAATGCGCGAGCATCGGATCGGCGACCTGATAGAGGACGTCGGCACCGTGCTCGTAGACTTCGGCTGCCGCCGCCTCGAGCTCGCTCTTGTCGCCGCCGAGAAGAACGCCGGCGAGCTCCACGTCGAGCTTCTCGGCAAGCTTTCTCCCCTCTCCCAGAAGCTCCAGCGACACGGGATGCACGTGCCCGTGCTCGTATTCGATGAAGACCCAGACATGCCGGTAGGCTTTGAAATGCTCCGGCAGTTCCTTCTTCATGCCGGCCCGACCGCCTGCGGGGCGGGCTTGCTGCTTTGGCGCGTTTGCCATCGGCTTTGCCTCCTACTGCCCGGCCGCGAAATTCATCAGATCGTCTTCGATCGTCTGATGCCGGCTGAAAATCTCGTTCATGAGCGTGTCCGCGATCTCGTCAGGGCCCTTGCCGCTGACGGGAAGCTGCTCGGCTTTCTCTTCGCGCGGCGTCGGCGCGAAGACGCGCTTGACGACCGTCGGCGAGCCGCGCAGGCCGCATTTGGTGACGTCCTCGATGCCGATATCCGCGGCGTTCCACACCGTCACATCGGCCTTGGCCGCCGAGAGCGCGGCCGAAAGCGAGCCGCGCCGCATCTCGTTGGTGCCTTCGAGCATGGTGATGAGAACGGGAAGCTTGGTCTGCAGAACCTGCACACCCCCTTCCGCACGCCGCTCGACCTCGATCGTGCCGCCCTCGCGGTCGATCGGCCCGATCTTCGCGACATAGGTGAGCTGATTGAGGTTGAGGCGCGTCGCAATTCCCGGCCCCACCTGAGCCGTGTCCCCATCGATCGTCTGCTTGCCGGTGAACACGATCGAGGGCGCGCCCCAGACCTCGCCGATCTTCTTGATCGCCTGCGACAGGGAAAAACTCGTCGCCAGAGTGTCGGAGCCCGCAAAGAAGCGATCCGTCAGGAGCACCGCGCGATCGGCCCCGAAAGTCAGCGCCTTGCGCAGCGAATCCTCGGCCATCGGCGGACCCATGGACAGAACGGTCACCTCTCCGCCGGACTTGTCGCGCAGCCGCAACGCCTCTTCGAGCGCGAAAAGATCGTAAGGGTTGATGATGGTCGGCACACCCTGGCGCATGATGGTGTTGGTGACCGGATGAACGCGGATCTGGGCGCTGTCCGGAACCTGCTTGATACACACGACGATCTGCATCGTTCCTGCCTTCCTCATGCGCACCGGAGCCAGCTTGCGTCTGGTGGCCGGTGCCGAATTCAAGACCTCATCAGGTCTTTCGCAAGCAGCGTGCCAATCTCAGAAATCATGTAAGCATCTGAAATTAATATGTTTTCATAGATTGTCGGGTTTGCGCGACACGGCCAAAAGCGGACGGCAGCTGTCGCAAACCCGACAGAAGTGTCACTGGCTGGCGCGTCCTGTCAGGGTGTTGAGCGCCACGAAGGGCTTTGATTTCGGCTTCGGTCCACCCGCGGCCTGCTTCAGCACCTTGAAGACGCGCTGTTCGAGGGGCGACGACCGTGTGAAGTCCTCATAGGCCTGTGCCAGATGCGTGCGGCACGCTTCGCGCGCGGCCTCATCATCGAGGTCGTCGAGATGGTCGGCGGCGAGATATTCGCCCATGCGCCGCAGAATGTGCAGGCGCGCGACATGCACCACCTTCGGATCGTACGGCACGTCGAGACACGCGAAAAACTCTTCCGCGGCCGACAGCTCCCGCAATTCGTCCAGAACGCCCATGATATCCTCCGCAGCGGCGGCCTCAGGGCCGCGCTTTCCCTTGAGAACCGGTCAGGCCGCGAGTTCGCGTGCCGTCAGCGCCGCATGAAGAGCGGCAACTTCGTGAAGGCCGACTGCGCGCTTGGCCTTGGCGGCCTCTGCCCGCACCAGATCGAGCAGCGTGCGCGTCTGCGCGTCGTCGGCGGCAAGTCCAAGAGTCTCGAGCGCATGGCGCATCGAGGAGATGCCGGAATGCTTGCCGAGAACGATGGTGCGCGCGCGCCCGAGCCGCTCAGGATTGAGGCCCTCATAGGTTGCCGGATCGCGCAGAAGGCCGGAAACGTGGATGCCGGATTCGTGCATGAAAGCGGCGGCGCCGACGATCGGCTTCGATTCCGGGATCGGACGGCCTGCCGCCGCCGCAACGAGCTCCGCGAGCCCCGTCAGATGCGTAAGGTCGACCCGGCTCTTATGCGCACTGATATGATCGAGCGCGGTCGCCACCTCTTCGAGCGCCGCATTGCCGGCACGCTCGCCGATGCCGAGAACGCAGACGGAGGCGTGCGTGGCTCCCCCGCGGATCGCGGCCAGCGTGTTGGCCGTGGCAAGGCCGAGATCGTCGTGGCCATGAAATTCCAGATCGAGATCGCTCATCGCCCGGAGCCGCTGAAAGACGGCAAAGGTCGTAAACGGATCGAGGATGCCGACCGTATCGGCGAAGCGGAATTTGACGGCGCCCGCCTCCTGCGCGACCGCAATGGCCCGACGAATGAAATCGAGGTCGGCGCGGCTTGAATCCTCCCCACCGAGCGCGACCCGGAGCCCATGCGCGCGGGCATAAGGAATGACGCTGCGAATGCGGTCGAGAACGTCCGCACGATCAGTGCCGAACTTCGCCTTGATCTGCCGATCGGACATCGGCACGGAGAGATTGACCTCTTTGAGACCGGTCTTCAGCGCGGCATCGACATCGCCCTTGGTCATCCGGCACCAGGCGATGACGCGCGAACCGGTCACCGCTTCGCCGATCGCCGCAAGGCTCTCGATCTCGGCCTCCCCCATCGCCGGCGTGCCCGCCTCGATCTCGTCGACGCCGGCCGCATCGAGGGCCCGTGCGATCGCCACCTTCTCCTCGATCGAAAAGGCGACGCCCGGCGCCTGTTCGCCGTCGCGAAGCGTCGAATCGTTGAAGGCGATGTGGCGGGGGACGATGCGCTCCTCAAGCATAGAGACGCTCCTGTGGCTTTGCGGGCTGCCGTGCCTTTCGCCAGAACGGCGACACGGCGCGCAGCTCTTCGATGATGTCGGGAAGGATCTCGATCAGCCGATCGACATCGGCTTTCTCGTTGTCGCGCGACAGAGAGAAACGCACGGCACCATGCGCCGCCGTAAAGGGAAGACGCATCGCACGGATCACATGCGAGGCGTCCATGCCGCCGGAGCTGCACGCCGAGCCGGACGAGACGGCGACGCCATCGCGCGACAGAAGATGCACGATCGCCTCGCCTTCGACGCCATCGAAAGCGATGTTGCTCGTATTCGGCAGGCGATTGTCCACGTCGCCGGTCACGATGCATTTGTCGATCACAGCCAGCACGCCGGCTTCCAGATGGTCGCGCAGCTCCCGCACGCGCGTTTGTTCGTCATAGAGATGGAAGGCGGCAAGCTCCGCGGCCTTGCCGAGGCCGACGATGGCCGGCACATTTTCCGTGCCGGCGCGGCGTCCCCGTTCCTGACGCCCCCCGCGAATGAGCGGCTGAAACGGCACGCCGCGACGGACATAGAGCGCACCGATCCCCTTCGGTCCGTGCAGCTTGTGTCCCGAGAGCGACAGCATATCGATCGCGCCGGATTGGAGATCCATCGCGATCTTGCCGACCGCCTGCACCGCATCGGTATGGAAGAGCGCGCCGGCCTCGTGCGCCATCGCAGCCAACCGTTCGACTGGAAAGATCGTGCCGGTCTCGTTGTTCGCCCACATGATGGAGACGAGAGCCGTCTGACGGCCGAGCACCTTCTCATAGGCATCGATGTCGAGCCGGCCCCGCCCGTCGACCGGTATGACATGGACGACCATACCGGCCCGTTTCGCCAGATCCTGAGCGAGCGCGAGGACCGCCGGGTGTTCCACCGCCGAGACGATGAGTTCGTTGCGGCCCTCCTGCGTGGCGAGTGCCGACAGGATGGCGGTCGTATCGGATTCCGTCCCGCCGGAGGTGAAGGTGATTTCCTGGTCCGATTCGGCACCCAGCAGCGACTGAAGCTGCCCGCGCGCCCGCTTCACGGCCGCGGCAACCACCGAGCCGAAGCCATGCAGCGAAGAAGGATTGCCGAAATGCTCCGTGAAGAACGGCAGCATCGCCGCCAGCACGTCGGGATCGACGGGTGTGGTGGCGTTGGCATCGAGATAGACGGGCCGCATCACCGCCTCCTCAATGTCTCGGGTGAACCGGGATGACGCGGACGGGCGCGCCGAGCTTTGCCATCAGCCGCATCTGGATGCCGCCGATGGTCACGCCGGCAAGCTGGCAGCCGACGCAGGCACCGGTCAGCCGCACCATGATCTTGTTGTCTTCGATATCGACGAGCTGGCAGTCGCCGCCATCGCCCGCGATGTAGCGGCGGATATCCTCCAGCGCCTCTTCGACGAGAGCGAATTTCTCCTCACGGCTGAGACCGAGCCCAAACGCCGCCACCTTGCGCGAGCCGGCCTCGCCCTCGGCGCTCTCAACGCGCGCCTCGGGCGACGACGCAGGCCTCTTCGGCATCTGCGTGCGGTTGAGAAGCGTCAGCCGCACCATCGGCTTCTCACCCGGGCCGGCCGCACCTTCGCAGCGTTCCTCTCGCTCTTCGGCGGCCGCCTCCAGAAGCTCATCCTGATAAAGGGGGGTAAAATCAGTCATGGGGCTCTCCATCATCCGAAGGACTTGCCGCAGGAGCAGCTCCAGGTCGCCTTCGGATTGTCGAAGGTGAACCCGGCGCCCTCCAGGCTTGTGACGAAATCGACGGTGGTGCCTTCGAGGTAGGCGATGCTCATCGGGTCGACGAAGACCTTGATGCCCGCCTGCTCCACCAGCACATCGCTCGGCTCGGCCTCGCCGACGAGGCCCATCATGTATTTGAGGCCGGCACAGCCGCCGCTCTCGACCATCAGGCGCAGGCCCTCGACCGGTTCTTCAGACCCGGCGATCGCTGTGCGCAGCGCATCCACGGCGGCCTCGGTCAGCTGGATCATGCCTTGCTCCTTCGTTGCCAGGAGCGCAGCAAGCCGCATGCCAAACCATAAGATTTTGTTTTTAAAGGATATTCAGAGATTGACGGAATGTCGCATTCCGCACCAATGTCACAAAGCCGACAGGCGCCTTCGCAACAGCGGGAAGGATCGATGCGCCCTCAGGAAGCCTTCTCGGCATCGCGCTTGACGCGGGCAAGCAGGCTTTCGCCGCTCTCATCGCCGAAGCACGTCTCGAAGTCGTCGCATTCGTTGCAGGTCGGCGCGGTGCAGATCTGATAGCCCGTGTCGCGGCAGATCATGCGGTAGAAGAACTTCTTCCACTTCATGTCCTCGCTGTTCGCCTCCGACAGCATTTCAAAGTGCCGCTCCATCAGCCAGCCGAGTTCGCGTCGGTTGCGGAGACCGAGATCCTGCCAGAGATGGTTCGGCCGCTGACAGCGCCGCGCGATGATCTCCGCAAACCGCATTTCGAGTACGCTGTCCTCGGTCGTGCCGCTCTTCAAGAGGTCGAGAAGGCAGGCCTCGTCTTCGCTTCTCGCCGGCGCGACATCGGCCGGCAGCCCGTCGAAAATCGCCGCCGCATGCGGAAAGAGCGCGCCGACGAGGTCTTTGAGATTGTCGCTGTCGAGGCCGAGCGTCTCGACGACGCTCACCTCGTCCCTGCGGCTTTCCGAAATGGCGAGCGCCAGCACGGAGGCGATGACATGCGCGTCGAACGCATTGCAGAGCGGCCGCTCGCCGCCCTCCATCAGAAAATCGTAGACCTCCGCCGCGTCCATCGTCTCAGGCCGCGAGCGCCTCGGCCCCGTGCGTCTGGCTGCCCGTCGGGCAGACCCGGGCGCAGGCGCCGCAGCCGATGCAATTGCCGGCATCGCCCAGCACCATCACCTTGCGCTCCAGCTCGTCGTCATCCTCGTCCTCGAGGTCGACGAATTCACCGTCCTCGGTGACGCCGCGAAGCGTCATCACGCTGCGCGCACAGACTTTGTAGCAGCGACCGCAGCCGATGCATTTCTTCGGATCGATCGAAAGAAGATATTCCGGCGTCCAGTCCCGGCCGTCACGTGTCACGAAGCTCATCATGTCCCCCTGGGCTCGCCCAAGCCCCTCTCATCGGCCACGCCTCAGGCGCGGGCCACGTCTGGATAGGTATCGATCGTCTCGCGCGCCTGGCGCACGACCTTCATGCCGGCCTCGGCGAGATCACTGAGGCTTTCGAAACCGAAGCGGTGCACGTCGCGTAGCGACTTCGCGAAGATCACGAGCTTGCCGGCCGTCAGGATGACGCGCCCGAACCCTTCCCAATGCATGCTCATCATCGGCGAGGCCATGAGCCCCGTCTCGCGCTCCACGGTCAGACCGACGGCGCGATAGAACTTGTCCACCCGGTCGAGAAGGTCGGGGTCGGGATCGTCGATGATCGGCTTTGCCCGCCGCTCTTCGGCGGTGACGATGAACTCCTCGAGAAGCTCGGCATCGCTCTTGCTCTCCCAGGCGCCGTAGGAATCCTCCGCCCGGTAGAGCGCGACGAGCGATTTGAGGAAGGGCGAGCCCATGGCCTTCTCGTCCGCGTCGCCCGCCGACATCAGAGCTTCCGCCATGCTCAATCCTCCTCGTCGAGAAAATCCATCGACCGCGGCTGCGCCGTGCCCATGACCTTTCGCAGCCAGGGCGGCGGATTGGTCGACATCATCGTCTGCACGCGCCCGATGAGGCCGTCGATCGGCTCCGGCGCCGGCAATTTGACGGGATGGATGCGCGCATTGATGACTTTCGCGGCCGAAGGCCCACCGATCGCCAGGCAGAAAAGAAGGTGGCAGCCATTCAAGGCCTCGATCTTCGGTCCGATGCGGTCATCGCCCTCGCGGCGGTGGCTGCCGCTTTCATCGGAGACGTCGTCGAAGGCGGCGGCGGAGACGAAGCGCGAAGCCGTCGGCGTCACATCGTAGATCGCGAATTTGCGGGCCGAGCCGAAATGCGCGTTGAGCCCTTTCATATCCTGCGTGGCGATCGCGACACGCAACTTCGGCTCGTCGCTCTCAGCGGTCACCGACATGACTTCCTCCCGTTCAACCAATTGCAAGTGTCTGACCGACATCGCGCTTCTCCTGAACCTTGAAGGGAGGCACTTTGGCCGAGGCGAAATCCTCGGGCTTTTTCTCCTTGATGAGGCTGAGGAAGATGTTTCCGACCTCGTAGAGAAAATCGCGGCTTCCCGCATAGCCGATCATCGCGCGGTGCTGGACGCCGAGCCGGTCGAAGATCGGGAACCCGACGCGCAGATGCGGCAGGCCGAGCCGTTCCGCAGCCTGCCGTCCGTGACTGTGTGTGACGAGGAGATCGGCCTTTGCCGCGGCCGCCCGTTCTTCGAAATCCATGAGGTCGCCGACGACGACCTCTTTCGCCGGCACCTTTTCGAGAAGCGCCGAATGATTGGTGGTCGTCACCGCCGTGACGATCTCCGCGCCGAGGCTCTTGAAGAAGACGGCAAGCTGATAAACGAGGTCCGGATCGGCCGCGATCGCGATCCGCTTGCCGCCGAGATAAAAATGGCAGTCGAGCATGGCATCGACGAGCTGGCTGCGGCGCCTCTTGAGGTTTTCGGGGACCGCAACGCCCGAGATGCGCGACAGCAGCGCCACGAGGTCATCGGTCGCGGCAAGCCCGGTCAGGTTTGCGAAAACCGTGCTCGGCACGCCGGTCAGCCCTTCGAGGGCCTCCGCTGCCGGGGTCATATGCTGGCCGATCGCGATGGTGGCGAGCGCCTCGCCCATGTCGGCGATGTCTTCGAGTTTCGTGCCGCCTGATGTGATCGGCGTGAACTCGGCGTTCACATGCCCGTCGAGCGAACCGGAAAGGTCCGGCAGGACGACAGCGTTGAGCCCGAACGCCGCCGCCATATCGCGCAACTGGTCGATATCGGCCGCCGTCTGATGCACGCCTGGAAGAATGTTGATCTGCCGCAGGCTTTTCTGCCGACGTTCACCCGGAACGACGAGGCCTTCGATGATCGCCGTCACCGCCTTCGCCCAGCCGTCTTCGAGCGCGCCGACATAATCCGGCGTCGAGGCGTAGACGATGGCCGTGCGTGCCAGTTCGTGGCGGCGCTGCATGATGGACAGGAGATCGCCGGTGATATCCTCGCCGCGCGTCTCGATGAGTGCCGTCGAGGCGATGCCGATGAACTTCGGGTTCATCCGCGACTGCAGATTGATGAGCGCCTCCTCCAGATTGTCGGCGCCCCCCAAAATCGTCTCGACCTCAGCGATCGCCGTCGTCTGCATCGGCATGTCTTCGCGGAAATGACGGACGGCGAGCGTCAGAGCGAAGGAGGTGCACCCTTGCGCACCATGAAAGAGCGGCACGGCGCCATCGACGCCGAGATAGGCAAGCGCCGCCCCGAGCGGCGCCGAGGACTTCAAAGGATTGATCGAGCCGCTTTTTTTCGGCTGCAGAAGCGTGGCCATTCAAGCCTCCCCAAGGCTGGAACGCGATTGCGGTCCGCAATCGAGCGGCACGATATCGGCGGAGATTTCCCAGGGTGCAGGCCGGCGGATCTCGTCCCAAACGGGATTGGACAAGGATTTCGCGAGCTCGGCGACGAGCGCCACGGTGCCGTCATATCCGGCATAGGCATAGTTGCGCTCCTGGTTGATATCGAGCCAGGGCCTGCGCGCCTTCAGGCCGACATATTGCGTCTTGCCGCCCGACAGGAGAATGTCCGCCTCGTCATTGGCGAGTTTCGCATACATCTCACGGGCCGGCACGGAGCCGACCATATGCGGATCGTCCATGATCTCTTTAATCCGCTCCTTGTCGCCTTCGGTCGATTTGCGCACCGAGGTGGCGACGATCTTCATGCCGATTTCCTGCAGCGCGGAGACGATCGACCAGGATTTGACCCCGCCCGTATAGAGGATGACGCGCTTGCCCTTGAGGATCTCGCGGTAAGGTTCGATGCGTGCCCAGGCCCGCGCCTCCTCCGCCGCGATCAGCACTTCCGTGCGCTGCAAAAGATCTTCGGGAGCTCCGCGCTCGACCAGCATCCGGGCAAGCGTGCGCAGCGCCGCCGAGGTATCGGCGATGCCATAGAAAGACCCTTCGAAATACGGGATGCCCCAGCGCTCTTCCATCTGACGCGCCAGATTGATGAGAGCCGCCGAGCACATCATCATGTTGACGCGAGCGCGGTGCGCGCCCGCAATATCGCGGTAGCGCGCATCGCCGGTGATGTTGGCGAGAAGCCGGATGCCGAGTTTTTCCAGAAGCGGTTTGATCTGCCAGATCTCGCCGACGATGTTGTATTCGCCCAGAATGTTGACGTCCGTCGGCGTCGTATATTCAGGCTCGATGGTGCCGATGACGTGCTTGAAGAGCGCCTCACCGGCGAGCTTGTTGCCGAAATTCTTCTTGCCTGAAAAGCCGGCCGACAGGACCGGAATGCAGGGCGTGCCGGTCTTCTCGGCCGCATGCCGGCAGACGGCCTCGATGTCGTCGCCGATCATCGCCGGCACGCAGGTCTGATAGACGAAGACGGCCGGTGGGTCGTAGCGGGCGATCGCGTCCTTGATCGCCCGGTACAGTCGCTTTTCTCCGTTGCCCATGACGATGTCGAGCTCGGAGAGATCGGTGGTGAGGCCGAGCCGGTAAGTGCTCGGCCCCGAGGTGGCGGCGTGGCGGTTGTCCCAGCTGTTGCCCTCGCACGCCGACGGCCCGTGCGTCAGATGCACGACGTCGACGATCGGCTCCAGCGCGATCTTGGCACCGTCGAAGGCACAACCGCCTGCGGCGGCGCCCGGCACCAAAGGCTTGGAGCAGCCTTTCTTGCGCTCCTTTTCGCTCTTGGCCTGGTTTTTCGCACAGCCCGGCTCGTTGAAGAGTTCGGCTGTTTTCGACCTCAAGACTTCGCCCATGATCGCCTCCCGGCGCCGCCCGCCTTTTAGCGGGTCAAATCGAAGGAAATGTCACCGCCCGGCTCCAGCCCGGCCGCGTCGAGCGTGTCGAACGCCTTGTCGAGCAGCGTCACCAGAACCCGCAATCCGCCCTGGTAGCCCCAGACGGGGAAGCGGTGGTGGTGGTGCCTGTCGAAGATCGGGAAGGTCAGCCGGATGAGCGGCACGCCCGTGTCGCGCTCCAGGAACTTGCCGTGCGAATTGCCGATCAGGAAATCCGTCGGCTCGGTGGCGAGAAGCGACCGCATATGCCACAGATCGTTGCCCGGATAGGCCTTGCATTCCGCACCGAAGGGCGAGGAATCGAAAAGCGCCTGCATCTTCTTCGCCCACGGCTTGGTGCCGTTGGTCGCCAGGCAGTGGCGCGGCTCGCCGCCGAACTCCAGCACGAAGCGGGCCATCGCATAGACGAAGTCCGGATCGCCGTAGATGGCGTAGGTCTTGCCGTGCAGGGTGGCCTGGCTGTCGGCCATCGCATCGACGAGACGGCCCCGCTCCATCCTGAGCGCTTCCGGGATCTCCTTGCCGGTGATCTCGGACACCTTCATCAGGAACTCGTCGGTCGCCGCCACGCCCATCGGGTAGTGGAAGCTCGCTGTCTCCTGATCGAAGGACTTCGCGTATTGCAGCGTCTTCGTCGAGCAGTAGTGCTGCAGGCTGATCGTCGCCTTGGCATTGACCGCGTTCTTCGCCGCTTCCAGCGTCGTGCCGCCGTCATACATGCGGAACTCGCCGTCTGAAGGCGTGTCGAACTGATCGGAGACGTCGGAGAGGATCGTATACTCCACGCCCATCAGGTCGAGGATGCGCTTCAGCTCGCGGTTGTTGCCGACCGCGAACCCGTCGAAGCCCGGCACGATGTTGATCGTCTCGTTCTTCGTGACCTCGGCATCCGCCCAGAAGCCCTCGAGAATGCCGCGCAGCATGTTGTCGTAGCCGGTCGTGTGGCTGCCGACAAACGCCGGAGTGTGGGCAAAGGGCACCGGAAAATCCTGCGGCACCGAGTCCTTTTCTTTGGCGCCGATGATGAACGACTGCAGATCGTCGCCGATCACCTCGGCCATGCAGGTCGTCGACACCGCGATCATCTTCGGCGAGTAGAGCGCATAGGCGTTCTTCAGGCCTTCGACCATGTTGTTGAGGCCACCGAACACGGCCGCATCTTCCGTCATCGACGAGGAGACCGCCGAGCACGGCTCCTTGAAGTGGCGGGAGAGATGCGAGCGGTAATACGCAACGCAGCCCTGGCTGCCGTGCACGAAGCTCAGCGTCTTCTCAAAGCCCGCCGCCGCAAAGACGGCGCCGAGCGGCTGGCAGGCCTTTGCCGGGTTGATGGAGAGGGATTCGCGGGCAAAATTCTTCTCGCGATACTCCCAGCTCTTCGTCCAGTCGGCAGTTTCCTGCACCTTCTCGGCGGCAGGCATGTTTTCCATGTCCGCACGCTTCTTGGCGAACATCTCCTTGTATTCCGGCTCCCGGAACAGAAGGCTGTGGTCGAGGACTTTCTCTGCAGATTGTGGCATGGGTCCATTCCTTCTTGAGGCTCGGCGCGCGCGCTATTCGGCGGCGACCGCCAGCGGCTCGGTCTTGGTCCAGGGAGCGTCGAACAGATCCCAGACGGGGTTGTTGATTGCGAGGTCCATGTCGCGGGCGAAGACCGCGAAACCGTCGTAGCCGTGATAGGGGCCGGAATAGTCCCAGGAATGCATCTGACGGAACGGGATGCCCATCTTCTGCACCGGGTACTTTTCCTTGATGCCGGAGCCGACGAGATTGGGCCGGATCTGCTCGATGAACTTCTCCAGCTCGTAGCCGGTCACGTCATCGTAGATGAGCGTGCCTTCTTTCACGTAATGGCCGGTGCGCTGATAATCGTCGTTATGCGCGAATTCATAACCCGTGCCGACGATTTCCATGCCGAGGTCGTCGTAAGCATTGACGATGTGGCGCGGACGCAGGCCACCGACATAGAGCATCACCGTCTTGCCTTCGAGGCGCGGCTTGTACTTGGCGATGACGGCATCGACGAGTGGCTGGTACTTGGCGATGACGCGCTCGGCACCTTCCTTGATGGTGTCATCGAAGTAGCTGGCGATATGGCGCAGCGATTGGGCGATCTGCGTCGGGCCGAAGAGATTGTACTCCGTCCACGGCACGCCGTGCTTCTCTTCCATGTGCCGGCAGATGTAGTTCATCGACCGGTAGCAATGGATGAGGTTGAGCTTCGCCTTCGGCGCCTGCTCGAGCTCGGCAAGCGTGCCGTCGCCCGACCAGCTGCCGATGACCCTGAGGCCCATCTCTTCCAGGAGCCGGCGCGAGGCCCAGGCGTCGCCGCCGATATTGTAGTCGCCGATGATGGTGACGTCGTAATCCGTCGCCTCGAACTCGCGTTCGCTCTTGTCGAGCACCCAGTCGCGGATCGTGTCGTTGGCGATGTGGTGGCCGAGCGACTGCGACACGCCACGGAAACCCTCGCAGCGCACCGGCACGACAGTCTTGCCGGTTTCGCTCTTCTTCTTGCGCGCCACGGCCTCGATATCGTCACCGATCAGGCCGATCGGGCATTCCGACTGCACGGAGATGCCATTGGCGAGCGGGAACAGCTCGTTGATCTCGTCGATCACCTTTTCGAGCTTCTTGTCACCGCCGAAGACGATGTCGCGCTCTTGGAAGTCGGTGGTGAACTGCATCGTCACGAAGGTGTCGACGCCCGTGGTGCCGGTGTAATAGTTGCGGCGCTGGGCCCAGGAATACTGGCCGCAGCCGACCGGACCATGGCTGATATGGACCATGTCCTTCACCGGGCCCCACACCACGCCCTTGGATCCAGCGTAGGAGCAGCCGCGGATCGTCATGACGCCCGGGATCGACTTGATGTTGGATTTGACGGCGCATTCCGACAGATTCTGTTCGCCACCCTCTTCAGGGGCCTCCGCGGGCTTGGCGACACTCAGATGCCGGCTCCGCTTCTTCTGGGCCTTGTCCGGATAGGCCTTCAACACCTCCTCAATGAGGCTGGCGTGGAACTCGGCGTCGTTCTTGTGGTCGAGGCTCATAGCGCTCTCCTCATCGAACAATGTTGAAGATGAGCCCGGCCACCGCCTCGCGGCGGCCGGGCGGGACAATTAGGCCGCGGCTTCGGCGGCCTTTGCGGCTTCCTTGGCCTGGAGTTCGGCGAGCGCCTGCTCCTCGGTCTTCATGATGCCGAAATCGAGCAGCATCTGCTCGAGCTCGTCCATGGAGACCGGCGTCGGGATCGTGCCCTGCCCGGAATTCGCGTGGATCTTTTGAGCGAGCGTCCGGTACTCCTTCGCCTGCTGCGAATCCGGGGCGTACTGGATGACCGTCTGGCGCCGCAGTTCGGCGTGCTGGACGATGTTGTTGCGCGGGACGAAGTGGATGAGCTTGGTGTTCAGCTTCTCCGCCAGCGCTTCCGACAGCTCGACTTCGCGATCGGTCTGACGCTCGTTGCAGATGAGGCCGCCGAGCCGCACGCCGCCCGAATGGGCGTACTTGAGGATGCCCTTGGCGATGTTGTTGGCGGCGTAAAGCGCCATCATCTCGCCGGACATGACGATGTAGATTTCCTGCGCCTTATTTTCGCGGATCGGCATCGCGAAGCCGCCGCAGACGACGTCGCCGAGCACGTCGTAAGAGACGTAGTCGACATCGTCGTAGGCACCGTTTTCTTCCAGGAAGTTGATGGCGGTGATGACGCCGCGGCCGGCACAGCCGACGCCGGGCTCAGGACCACCGGATTCCGTGCACTTGATGCCCTTGTAGCCGATCTTGAGCACGTCCTCGAGCTCGAGATCCTCCACCGAGCCCGCCTCGGCCGCGAGGCTCAAAACGGTATCCTGCATCTTGGTGTTGAGGATGAGGCGGGTGGAATCCGCTTTCGGATCGCAACCCACAATCAGAATCTTCTGCCCCATTTCGACAAGTGCCGCGAGGGTGTTCTGAGAAGTGGTCGACTTGCCGATGCCGCCCTTCCCGTAGAACGCAATCTGGCGAAGTGAACTCATAGTGTCTCTCCAGGTTGTCCGGTTCAAAACTGTTCCAGCGGGCGCTCTCGGCCGCGTACCCTCAGTTACGCAAAGGGCGTGCCAACTTAGGGAAAGCAGAATTTTCCTTATTTATAAGTAACTTACGTGATTTTCGAGCAAGCCGAACGTCCGACAGTCGCTGTCCGATCTCCGACAAAAGACGACAGTGGGACACGGTGAGAACACCCGACAAAACCGACACGACATCGCGCATGTCGCGTTTCGCCGTGACCTGGCGCAGCGACAGCCCAAAGGTGCCGCGAGCGATCGGCCGCATGAAAATCGTGTCAGGAGAGGAAGAAGGTCAGGCGAGCTCTGCGAGGCGCGCGGCCAGTCTTGCCGGAGAAGCGGCAAGTGGCGTGATCGCTTCCGTCTCGAAGAAGCGCAGCTCGTTGCGCGTGAGCCCATCGGGCTCCACCAGGGCGAAACAAGGCCCCTTGGAACGCTTCATGATCTGCCGGGCATAGAGCCGGAGCATCTGGTCGTCGAAGCGACACCCCACGAAGAGAAACCCGCAATTCGTCCGTCGCGCGCGCACGATCTCAGGGATCGGCGTCTGGATATCGATTTCCGTCAGCACTTCGACATAGTCGGAATCGGCGATGAGATAATTGTGCGCCGGCGCCACGCCGCCATGCGGTTTGTAGAGGAGCGTCCGCCATTCATCTTGCGGCGCGCTCACCTCCCCGCCTTCGGCATCGTAAAAGCGGAACCACAAAAACTCACCGATGCCGGCGCGGGTGATCCCCTGCACCTCGCCCCAATCAGCAGCCCGCTCAGGGCCCTGACCAGCACTCCGATTGCGGCGTTGGGCGAGCGCGGACCGCATCGCCCCATCGTACCAGCTGTCGACGATCATCGGGATTTGCGAACATGAGGCGAGCGCCTCGTGAAGCGGCGTCGGTGCCACCGGTTCGGCGAACGCCGCTGCCATCAGGGCGTCGAGTGTCTTGCGATGCTTGCGCCCCTCGATGAACTGCGCGGAGGCCCAGGGATTGCCCCGGGCGCGTCTCGGCAGGGCGACTTTTGCGGAGAAGAACTCGGCCAATGCCGCATAGCTTGTCGGGACGCCCGCATCGGCAGGCAACACACCGGGACCGAGATAAGGAATGAGGCCGCCGCCCTTCAGGCGACGGACGATATCGTCAAGAATCGGCTCGGCGTTGCGGACAACCACCTCGTCCAAAGCCGCAGCAGCACTCATGAAACGCTTTCCGGACGGCGCCGCGCTTCGACCGTGATCGGGAGCTTGGTGTCGGCCTCCATCTCCGGCAGCTCGAGGATCCAGCCGTTCTTCAGCTTCACCCAGCCGCCCCACAGCGCCTCGTGCTCGCATTCGACGATCGGCTCTTCGAGATCCTTCTTGGCGACATAGGCAGAAAGCCCCTTGGGCGTGCTGCGGATCATCACTTTCATGCTGCTGTCTCCTGCTCGTCCGAAATGTCGCCGACTGCTCCGTCGACCGCATCGGCGGCAGTCAGCTCGCGCCCACGCATGCCGACGATCCTGCCGCAATCGAGAAACTCGACCGCGTAGATGTAAAACCGCTGCAGATAGGTGCCGACGTCGCGCACATATCCTTCGTCACCTTTGCGCACGACGATCTCGCCGATTTCGCAGCCAGGCATCGTCCCGTCGTTCTTGACGGCCTTGCGGGCACGCACCTTGGCGCCGGGCATGAAGAGAGGCTGATCGTAGATCTCCACCTCTTCTTCGCGGGCAAGTCCCATCGCAGTCTCCTTCACGACATGGCGAATGTCAGGTCGGGGGTGTCCGTCCGGGGCGCAAAAGACAGCGCCGGCAGGCCGAACCCGACCCGCCGGCGGCCAATTCAGGTCAGGCCGGGACGCAGGTGTCCGGAACCGGGCAGACGGCGACGCATTGCGGGGCATCGAAATGCCCCTCGCATTCCGTGCACTTGTCCTGATCGATGATGTAGGTGTCGCCCTTGAACTTGATCGCTGCGTTCGGGCATTCGAATTCACAGGCGCCGCAAACGGTGCACTGAGACTTGATGATCTTGTAGGCCATTTGATTTCTCCTCTCGGTTAGGCTGTCAGCATTGCAGGCTGGGTGCCGTATTCGGCGGCGTACCAGGCAGCAATCCCTGCCTCGATCCAGTCAAAAGCATGGGCGTCGCTCGCCTTGATGCCGACCTTCTCCAGTCGATCTTTTGGGGCCTCGCCAATCTTCGCGCACAAAACCGTGGAGACGCCTTGCAGCGTTTCGACAATGCCGTCGAAGGCCCTCTCCTCGCCGTGTCCACCATGGCAATATTGCTCGACTTTGCGATGCCCCACGAAGGTCACGCCACCAGGTGACACTTCGAAGACCTGGAATTCCTGTGCATGACCGAAGTGTAGATTGATACGCCCGCCACCTCTTGTTGCCACCGCGACAAGAAGCACCGGCGCACCCTGCACTTCGGCAAGATCTGCTTTGGCCGCCTCTTTGGTCGCGGCATGCTCGCCACGCACCGTCGCGACCACGGAGCGATACTCCTCGCGTCGCGCCGGATCGTAGGACACCGTCTCGGGCAGCTGATCCATGGTGAATTCCTGGCCGCGATCCTCACCAAGGATACCGACGGCATCGGCGCGGCACTGGCGGCAATGGCGCATCAGCTTGGTGCCGCCCTCCACCTTGTCCTGCAGCGCCTTCACCTCCATCGGCGTCGGCCCGCGCTGACCCGTCAGCCCGAAATGCGTGCCGTGGGCGGGGTCGGAAATGAGCGGCATGATGTTGTGGAGGAAGGCGCCCTTCGCCTTCACCGCCTTGTTCACCTCGATGAGATGTTCGTCGTTGATCCCGGGGATCATGACGGAATTGACCTTCACCAGGATGTCGCGGGCCACGAGCAACTCCAGGCCGAGCATCTGCCGCTCCAGCAGGATCCGGGAGGCCTCCACGCCCGTCCAGCGCCTGTGATCGTAGAAGACCCAGGGATAGATCTTCGCACCGATCTCCGGATCGATCGCATTGATGGTGATCGTCACATGATCGATCGCCATCTCGGCGATCTCGTCGACGTAATCCGGAAGCGCCAGACCGTTGGTCGACAGGCAGAGCTTGAGGTCCGGGATTTCCTTGGAAACGCTCTCAAACGTCTCTTTCGTCTTGCGCCAGTCGTAGCAGGCGTCGCCGGGACCGGCGATGCCGAGGACGGAAAGCTGCGGCACCTCGTTGGCGACCGCGATGACTTTCTTGACCGCCTGATCAGGGTCGAGCCGCTCGGAGACGACGCCCGGCCGGCTTTCGTTGGCGCAATCGTACTTTCGATTGCAGTAATTGCACTGGATGTTGCAGGCGGGCGCGACGGCCACATGCATGCGCGCGAAATAATGATGCGCCTCTTCCGAATAGCAGGGGTGATCCTTCACCCGCTCCCACAATTCCGCAGACATATCTGCGGGTCCGTCAGAAGAGCCGCAGCTTGAGGAGGCGCAGCCGGACTTGGCGAGCGAAGCCCGCATTTGAGCGGCAGATGTCGGCGCCTTCAGGCTGCCAAGCGAGATGAGCTGAGCCAATCGATCCCTCCGCGACACACGTCCAAAGCGTCTTTCAGGAACCGTTGAGCAAGCCCCATGCCAGAACGAAAATCCTTCAATTACAGTGGGTTGAATTCATCCAGCCAGAGACAAAACCCTGTCGCGGCTCCGACATCGTGTCGGGTCTCCGACATTGGCCGGCCCTGCCGTCCCGCTCAGAAGCGCTTGATCGGAATCGAATGCTTGCGAAGCGCATAGCCGATCTGGCGCGGCGTCATACCGAGAATGCGCGCCGCCTTCGCCTGCACCCAGCCGGCCGTCTCCATCGCCTCGATCAGCCGGTCACGCTCCGAGCGCGTTTCCCCTCCAGGCACCGGGCAGGCGCCGGGCGACGGGCAGGCTTGCGGCGTCGAAACAGAGCTTTCCGCCTCGGCAAAAACCGTCCCGCCCATCTGCGGCTGCGGTTGGATGACTGGCAGCGGCTGGAAGCCGGGCGAATGGGTCGCCCTCTGGCTTCCCTGCCAGAGAACGGAGGAGAGGCATCCATCATTCTGGCAGGCGAGATCGTGCGCCACGATGGTCCGGTCGCGCGCCAGTGTCGCCGTGCGCCGGATGCAGTTTTCCAGTTCCCGCACATTCCCAGGGAAGTAGCAGCCGGAAAGCGCCCGAAGGGCCTCGCCCGTCAAGGTGAGATCGGTGCCATGCTCCTTGTTGAAGCGTTGCAGGATCTCCTGCGCGAGAAGCGGGATATCGCCGGTCCGCTCGCGTAAGGGCGGCAGGAAAATCGGCACGACGCTGATGCGATAATAGAGATCCGCGCGGAATTCGCCCTTGCTGACGGCGGCCTCCAGATCCCGGTTGGTGGCGCATACGAGCCGCACATCGACCTTGAGCGAGCGCGTGCCACCGACACGTTCAAACTCGCCCTCCTGCAGCACCCGCAAGAGCTTCGCCTGAAAGGCGGCGGAAATCTCGCCGATTTCGTCGAGAAAGAGCGTGCCGCCATGGGCGAGTTCGAAGCGGCCCTTGCGCTGCTGGATGGCCCCGGTGAAGGCCCCCTTCTCGTGGCCGAAGAGCTCCGATTCCAGCACGCTTTCCGGCAGCGCCGCACAATTGAGTTTGACGAAGGGGCCGGAACTGCGCGGCGACAGATCGTGGATCGCCGAGGCGAAGAGCTCTTTGCCGGTGCCCGATTCCCCACGCAGAAGCACGGTCGAACGACTGCGGGCGACGATCCGCACCTTGTCGAGGGCCGCACGCAAGGCCGGGCTCTCGCCGACGATGCCTTCGATCTTGCCGGAGGCCACGCCGTCGTCTCGCCCCGCCGACAATTGCTTTTCGAGCCGCCGCTGTTCGGCCATCAGCCGCTCGCGGTCGCGCGCCACCGCCTTGTGCAGCCGCAACGTCTGGCCGAGGAGATTGGCGACAAGTGTCAGGAAACGGACATCCTGATCGAACGGTGTCTGATCGGCGAATTCGTAGCTGCGGTCGATGGTCAGCGTGCCGACGACCGCCTCGCCGTTTTTGATCGGCACACCGATCAGGGAAAACGGCTTTCCGTCCTCCGGTCCCCAGCCGTCGAGATCCGTCCCGGCGAACAGCTGGTCGCTGCGCACATCCGGCACCACGAGGGGCATGCAGGTGGCCACGATCTGACCGATCGCCTGCTCGGGCAGGCGCTTGAAATAGCGCTTGGCGTTCTCCTCGCTCCATCCCGAACCGACGACGATCTCCGGTTCCCCATCGCCGTCCAGAAGAGCAATCAAACCATGGCGCATATCGAGAAAGCTGGAGAGCAGCGTGAGCACGCCAGCGAGCGTCGTCTCCAGCCGGTTGGGCGCGCTGAGGAGCTTTGAGATCTCATAAATCCCAATAAGCTCGATATCGGCGCGGCTTGTCCGCCCATGTGTACCGTTGCCGGGGCTGTGCACTGTCACGGTCTCCGCCCTCCATGACGATCTCGATGCGCATGCATCGAATACGCAGGCTGAAAGGCCCCCAAACCTTCCAAGAATCCGCCTACCTATGTTGCATCTGCTAAATAGTTAGACCAATGCGAAGGCTCGCACAGGTTCGACTTTTGTCGGACCCTAAAGAAAACCGCGAAAACAGGCTTTGCATAAGAGCCATGCGTCTTCCATAGAGCCATTCTACGGATCTTCTTTGCATATTCCGTGCCAGACGCAGAAAGACTTCGGAAGCCCCTGTAGAGAGGCGTTTTTCTGCACATAGGCCGAAATGCTCGCACCGGGACGAAGGCGAAAACGATTCCTTTTCTGAAGGACGTCACTTCGTAAAAATTTTCACCGCCGTGAGCAGAATTCTGGGCAACAGGAAAACAGATTTTTCGGAATGCCGGCAGAATCCGGTCTAATCCGCTCCGTCGGTAGACAGCACCACATGCGCGGGTGCATGACCGCTCCTCATCGGATTTTGCTTTTAGAAGCAAGCCATTGGCAGCTCCCGCAGCATTCGCTGCTATCAGGAGGAAACAGTGAGAGCTATTGCGCTTGTGTCCGCGTTCTTTGGGCGCACCTTTGCCTTGTGGGTCATTGCCTTCGCGGTCCTCGGATTCGTCCTTCCCGACGTCTTCCGAACCCTTGTCCCTTATATCGTCCCGCTCCTCGGCATGATCATGTTCGGCATGGGGCTGACGATCTCGCTGAAGGATTTCCGCGAGGTCGTCCGTCGGCCGAAGGACGTGGCGATCGGGGTCGGCGCGCAATTCCTCATCATGCCGCTCGTTGCGGTCGCCCTCACATCGATCATTCCGATGTCGCCGGAAGTGGCGGCCGGCGTCATCCTGGTCGGCTGCTGCCCGGGCGGCACGGCCAGCAACGTGATGACGTATCTGTGCCGCGGCGACGTGGCGCTGAGCGTCGCCTGCACCAGCGTCACGACCTTGGCAGCACCGATCGTCACGCCCTTCCTCGTCTGGCTTTTCGCCAGCCAGTATCTGCCGGTCGATGCCGTGAGCATGTTCATCTCGATCGTGAAGATGATTCTTCTGCCGCTCGGCCTCGGCTTCGTCATGCAGAAGCTGGCACCCTCGCTGGTGCGCGCCGCGATTCCCGCGCTGCCGCTCGTCAGCGTCACCGGCATCGTTCTCATCATCGCGGCCGTGGTTGCGGTCAATCAGGAGAAAATCGCCACGACCGGTCTTCTCATCTTCGCCGTCGTCGCCCTCCACAACGGCATCGGACTGGCGCTCGGCTACTGGCTCGCGCGCATGAGCGGCATGCCGGTGGCCAAGCGCAAGGCGATCTCGATCGAGGTCGGCATGCAGAATTCCGGCCTGGGGGCGGCGCTCGCCAGCGCCCATTTCTCGCCCCTCGCCGCCGTGCCGAGCGCGATCTTCAGCGTCTGGCACAACATCGCCGGCGCGATCGTGGCAAATATCTATGCAAAGCTCGACGACGGACGCGCGCTGCGCAGCGAGATGGCGCCTGCCCGCTCAAGCTGATCGACGTCGAAGAAGCCACAAAAAGCGAAAACCCGGCCGCGAGGCCGGGTTTTTTGTGCCGAGGCGCGCCAGCCGGAGAAGGCTCTCCACAGCGCGCTCTGTCGTTTTTGAAAGATTGGTGGGTGAGCAGGGACTCGAACCCTGGACCCGCTGATTAAGAGTCAGCTGCTCTACCAACTGAGCTACACACCCGAAGCGTGGGCGCTGTATAGTGGCGCCAGCCGCGCTGTGCAAGCCATCAGGCGCGGCATCGGTGCAGAATTGCACAACGCATCGATTTTCGTCAGGATATTTGTCCCCTGCCGGCACCCGCCTGAATGACGGCGACGCCGGCTCGCGCCCCTTCCACCCCCAAAAACCGTGTGATGCCGATGACCGCGCCCGATACGCTCATGCCCGACCTCGCCTCCCATATCGCCGGAGAAAAGGTGGCCGGCGGTGGCGAGAAGATCGCCACGATCAATCCCGCAAACGGCACGATCCTCGCCCGCTTCGCGGCCGCCGACAGCGCGACAATCGACCACGCCGTCGCCGCAGCCCAGACCGCACAGCGCGAATGGCTGGCAATGGCGCCAGCCGAACGCGGCCGCGTCCTCAACCGCGTCGCCCATCTCCTGCGCGCCCGCACGGACGAACTCGCGCGTCTCGAAGTCCTCGACACCGGCAAGCCCATCCAGGAAGCCCCGGAGGCCGATATCGGCTCGGCCGCCGATTGTTTCGAGTTCTTCGCAGGCCTCACCCAGATCGTCCATGGCGAGCATATGCCGCTTGGCGAGGATGCCTTCGCCTATACGCGCCGCGAACCGCTCGGCGTCTGCGCCGGCATCGGAGCCTGGAATTATCCGATCCAGATCGCCTCCTGGAAGACCGCGCCGGCGCTTGCCGCCGGCAATGCCATGATCTTCAAGCCGAGCGAATTGACGCCGATCACCGCGCTCAAACTGGCCGAGATCGTCGAAGAGGCCGGCGCCCCGAAAGGCCTCTTCAATGTCGTCCTCGGCGCCGGCGAAACGGGCGCCGCCATGACGGCCCATCCCGGCATCGCAAAAGTGTCGCTGACCGGCTCCGTACCGACGGGAAAGCGCATCATGGCGGCCGCGGCCGAGACGCTCAAACACGTCACGATGGAGCTCGGCGGCAAGTCGGCACTCATCGTCTTCGAGGACGCCGACATCGATGATTCGGTTTCTGCGGCGCTCCTTGCAAACTTCTACACGCAGGGCGAAATCTGCTCCAATGGCACGCGCGTCTTCGTACATGAATCAGTTCGCGAGGAATTTCTCGCAAGGCTCACGGAGCGCACGGAAAAAATCCGTCTCGGCGATCCGCTCGATCCGGACACACAGATGGGCCCGCTCATCTCCGAAGCGCATCTGCAAAAGGTCCTCGCCTATGTCGAAAAAGGCGTTGCCGAAGGCGCGAAGCTCGTCACCGGCGGCGAGCGGCTGACGACGGGCGAGTTCGAGAACGGCTTCTTCATGCGCCCGGCGATCTTCGCCGAGACACGCGACGACATGACAATCGTCTGCGAGGAGATTTTTGGCCCCGTGATGAGCGTCCTCTCGTTCTCCGAGGAGGCAGAGGTCGTCGCCCGCGCCAATGCGACGCCCTTCGGTCTCGCGGCCGGGCTGATGACGCAGAACCTCGCCCGCGCCCACCGCGTCGCGGCGGCGCTGCAGGCGGGCACGATCTGGGTCAATTCTTACAATCTGACGCCGATCGCCATGCCCTTCGGCGGCACCAAGCAATCCGGCATTGGCCGCGAGAACGGCCTCGCCGCGCTCGATTTCTACACCGAGCGGAAGAGCGTCTACATCAATCTCGGAAAGGTCGAGGCGCCCTACTGAGAGGACCGCAGACGACCGGAGAAATCGAGTTGCACCTGCGGGTTTCCGCCGGCCCTTCAGAGCGGATGGCGCAGGCCCTCCACGCCTTCGCCGGCAAAGGGGAGCGCTGCCTCGCCCAGCATCGGCAGAACTTCGCGAATATGATCGGCGAAGGCATTCACGATCGAGGATGGCCGTTCGTCCGCGAATTCGAGGGCGATGCCGATCTCCGGCAGAGGCGGCAAGCCTTCCGTGACGATTAAGAGATCGGACGGAACGGCGGTGCGGGTCAGAACGCTGATCGCATGGCCGGACCGGGCGATGGCGATGAGGCCCGCGAGACTGTTGCTGGCATAGGCGACCCGGTAGCGGCGATCGACGGCATCCATCGCATCGCACGCTGCGCGGTAGTCGAGCGTGACCGGGGCAGACAGCGCCAAAGGCAATGTGCTGCTTTCAAGAATGGCCGGCGCTTCGGAATCCGCGACCCAGACGAAGCGCTCCTTGCGGATCACCGCGCCATTCTCCGGATCCGCAAGAGACACCATCGCCATGTCGATCTGGCGCCGACGCAGCATCGGGCGCAGCTCGAAGGTCGGCGCGCAGATCATGCGCAGTTCGACCTCAGGGTGAAGCGCGCAAAAGCCGTTGAGGAGGGCCGGCAGAAAGGCGATCGAATAATCCTCCGGGCAGCCGAGGCTCAAGCTGCCCTTCAAGGCCGTTCCGTTCATGTCGGCGAGGATCTCGTCGTGCTGCGCCAGCAGGGCTTCCGCATGCGCGAGAAGCTTCTCGCCTGCCGCCGTCAGCCGCACCCCGGCTCCCGTCCGGCGCATCAGCCTCTGCCCCAAAAACTCCTCGAGCCGGTGCATCTGCATGCTGAGCGCCGGCTGTGTGCGCCCGACCTGCTGCGATGCGAGGCTGATCGAGCCCGCACGGGCGCAGATGACGAAATTCTTCAGGAGAGCGAGGTCGAGCAAGGGGGGGGCATCAATCAGATTGATATCGGAACAAAATAATATCAATTCGCTGAGTCTCACAAGCTTCTGCTAGCCTTCTCCGCAACGCTGCCGAAGGAGAGCTGCATGTCGCTCAATGACAATCCCGCCTTCTGGGCCTCCGCCCGCAAGCATCTGACGCGCTACGGACCGAACTTCGAGACGATCATCGCCGAGCGCGCCGAGGGAAGCTTTGTCTATGACGCCGACGGCCGCGCCATCCTCGACTTCACCTCCGGCCAGATGAGCGCCCTCCTCGGCCACACCCATCCCGATATCGTTGCGACGGTGAACCGTCAGATGGGCGCGGTCGCGCATCTCTTCTCGGGCACGCTGTCGCGCCCGGTGGTCGCGCTCGCCGAGCGTCTCGCCGCGCTTGCGCCAGGCCTCGACCGCGTGCAGCTCCTCACCACGGGAGCGGAATCGAACGAAGCGGCAATTCGCATGGCGAAGCTCGTCACCGGTGGCCACGAGATCGTCGCCTTCGCCCAGAGCTGGCACGGCATGACGGGTGCCGCGGCATCCGCCACCTACAGCGCCGGGCGCGCCGGCTACGGTCCGGCCGCGATCGGCTCCTTTGCCATCCCCGCACCCAACGCCTACCGCCCACGCTTTGTGAAAGCGGACGGCACGAACGACTGGCAGGCCGAGCTCGACGACGCTTTCTGGCTGATCGACCGCCAGTCGACCGGCAATCTCGCTGCTTTCATCGCCGAGCCGATCCTCTCGAGCGGCGGCATCTTGGACCTGCCCCCGGGCTATCTCGCGGCGCTCAAAAAGAAATGCGAGGAGCGCGGCATGCTCCTCATCCTCGACGAGGCGCAGACCGGCGTCGGCCGCACCGGCCACATGTTCGCCTTCCAGCGCGACGGCGTCACGCCCGATATCATGACGCTGTCGAAAACGCTCGGTGCCGGCCTGCCGCTCGCCGCCGTCATGACCACCGAGGCGATCGAGGAAAAGGCGCATGAGCGCGACTTCCTCTTCTACACGACGCATGTCTCCGACCCGCTGCCCGCCGCCGTCGGCGTCACCGTCCTCGACGTCGTCGCCCGCGACAACCTCGTCGAGCAGGCAAGTGTGCGCGGCAAGCGCCTCACCGACGGGCTTCTCTCGCTCAAGCAGAAATTCGAATGCGTCGGCGACGTGCGCGGCCGCGGCCTCCTCCTCGGCCTCGAAATCGTCACCGACCGGCAGACCAAGGCGCCCGGCTTCGAGCTCGGAGCGAAAATCATGGAAGAGGCGATGCAGCGCGGCCTCAGCATGAACATCGTCAAACTTCCGGGAATGGGCGGCGTCTTCCGCATCGCCCCGCCGTTGACGGTGTCGGAGGCGGAGATCGATCAGGGTGTGGAGATCATGTCGGACGCGATCGCAGCCGCCGTCGAGAGACACTGATCACCAGTGAGAGCGGGTCCGAATAGCGAAGTCGGCGGCCGTGGGCCTCGATTTCTCCACCGCGCGAGAAAGCGTCTAGGTGGATCTCGGTAAGGTCGGCGCCCCACTTCGAGGAAACCCCCGCAGCCGCCGACACCGCCCATTGATCGTGACCCGGGCGAAGCTGCTATGGAGAGCACTCCCACGATTCTCCACGCGACCTCACATGCCCACGAAAGCCGTCGAAATCCTCAAGGCCGTCTATGGCTATGATGCGTTCCGGGGCCCGCAGGCGCGCATCATCGAGCATGTGATTGGCGGCCATAACGCCTTCGTGCTGATGCCGACCGGCGGCGGAAAATCGCTCTGCTACCAGATCCCGGCGATCGCCCGACCCGGCATGGCGCTGATCGTCTCCCCGCTTCTGGCGCTGATGGCCGATCAGGTCGCGGCCTTGCGCCAGGCGGGGGTGAAAGCCGCCGCGCTCAACTCCGATCTTCCTCCGGAAGAGCGCCGCGCCTTGTGGAGCGACATTGCGGCCGGCGCGCTCGACCTCCTCTATGTCGCGCCCGAAACGCTCCTGCGCGGCGGGGTCTTGCAGCGGCTCGGCCGGACAAAGCTGTCGCTGATCGCCATCGACGAGGCCCACTGCCTGTCGCAATGGGGCCACGATTTCCGCCCCTCCTACCGTCAGCTCGACGGGCTCGTGCGCCAGTTCCCGAAGACGCCGCGCATGGCCCTGACGGCAACGGCCGATGCGCCGACGCGCGCCGAGATCCTCTCCCATCTTGATATCGCTGCAGCCGATGCCTTCATCGCCGGTTTCGACCGGCCCAACATCCGCTATGCCATCGCCGAAAAGGACAATCCCCGCGCCCAGCTGAAGGATTTTTTGAAGCGCCATCAAGGCGAGAGCGGCATCGTCTACTGCCTCTCCAAACGCAAATGCGAGGAGACGGCCGCCTGGCTGCGGGGCGAGGGTTACGACGCCCTCGCCTATCACGCGGGCATGGACAAGCCCGATCGCGAGGCGAACCAGCAGCGCTTCCAGCATGGCGACGCGGTCGTCATGGTCGCCACCATCGCTTTCGGCATGGGCATCGACAAACCGGACGTGCGCTTCGTCGCCCATATCGATCTGCCGGGCAGTCTGGAGGCCTATTACCAAGAGACCGGCCGCGCCGGGCGGGACGGTCTGCCCGCCGAGACGCTGATGCTCTACGGTCCCGAAGACGTCGCGCTGCGCAACCGCTTCATCGAGGAATCGGATGCCCCGGACGAACGCAAGCGGACGGAGCGGCAGAAGCTCGATGCGCTTCTGGGGCTGGCCGAGACGGCGGGTTGCCGCCGCCAGGTGCTGCTCGCCTATTTCGGCGACCATTGCGAGCCTTGCGGCAATTGCGACACCTGCGCCGCGCCACCACATCTCTTCGACGGGACGATCGCGGCGCAGAAGGCGCTCTCCTGCATCTACCGCACCGGCGAGCGCTTCGGGCAGGCCTATATCGTCGATGTCCTTCTCGGCGTGGAGAGCGAGCGCATCGCCCAGTTCGGGCACGACCGCATCTCCACCTTCGGCATCGGCAAGGAGCACGACAGCCGCCTGTGGCGGGCCATCCTGCGCCAGCTGATCGCCCTGCGCCTCGTCGACGTCGACCTTGCGGGTCACGGAGGCCTGTCGATCTCGACCGCCGGTCGCGACTTCCTGCGCGACAAGCCGACGCTCATGCTGCGCGTGCCAGCCCCTCGCCGAAGCCGGCGCGGCAAGGGCGGACAAAGCACGGCTCAGTCCGTCGTGCCGGAAGCCGATCGGGATCTCTTTCAGGCACTCAGAGAAAAACGTCTCAAGATCGCACGGCAGCAGAACGTGCCGCCCTATGTGATCTTTCACGACAAGACCCTGATCGAGCTCGCGGCGGCGCGTCCCCGCTCGCGCGCCGAGATGGCCCATGTTCCCGGTGTCGGCGAGGCCAAGCTCGATCGCTACGGCAGCGCCTTCGTCGCGGTGATCGCCGATTTTTCAGAGCGTTCTTCTTAAGCCTCGGGGCCGAAGCGCAGATAAATCCCCTTCGGCCGATGCCCGTGATGCTGCTCCCGATGGCGCAACCGAAACGAGCCTCGGCTCCGCTTCGCGCGCAGGTCTCAGGGCGCAGGGCCCAAGGCGCAGAGCTAAGAGCTCAGCGCATCGTCACCCACGCCGCCGCATAGACGAGACCGAACAGCACCGGCTGATGGATGAGGTAGAAGGCCAGCGAATGGCGTCCGCCGAAGGCGAGCGCCTGCGAGATCGGATCGCGCGCGGGTTTTGCCAGGAGTCTCAGAACCTGCTGATTTTTCAGAAGCAAACGCCCACCGACGAGGCCCGACAGGACGACGCCGAACCACGGAAAAAGCGGCACGTAATCGTTGGTGAACGGGCGGTAGGTCATCAGCCCGAGAAACTGCAGATAGCGGCCGTTGAAAGCGGGGCCTGCGAGGAAATCCGCCCCGAACAGGAAGAACGCTGCCGCAGCTGCGACGAGCCATAAAGGCGCCTGCAGGAAGAGGAGGCCGAGCACGCTCGCCAGTGCGATCTCGTGCAGAACGCCGAAGAAGATATAGGCCTCCGGGAAGACCAGATAGGTGACGACGGTAATCGCCGCCGCACCGCCCGCGACCATCGCAAGACGCTTGAGGAAAGGCTGAAAGCGAAGCCCGGAATGATGCGCAAGCGCGAGGCTCACGCCGACGAGGAACAGAAACGATCCGGCGATCATGCGTGCGAACAGGATCCAGCCCGGCGCGCTCGCCACGCCGGCATTGGAAAACCCGAAGAAGGCGAGATCCCAAGAGCAGTGGTAGACCGCCATCGCCACGAGCGCGATGCCGCGAAAGACGTCAATCCAGATGAGCCGCGGCAGCCGCGCCCCGGCGGCCGGAGGATCGAGACGCCCGGCCTTTTCGCCGAGCGAGGCGCCCGTCCCGTCCAAAACATTCCGGCCCGGCGTTTCCGCCGGACCGGTGATGCTGTCGTGCGTGTGTTCGTGTGCCAAGGGCAGCCGCGTCAGCCGGCCTGCGCGTGCAGCCGTTCGCCGCGCGCGATCAGCTTGTTGACCGCGGCGAGATAGGCTTTTGCGGAGGCAACCAGCGTGTCGGGATCGGAGGCACGCCCGGTCACCGCCCGGCCCTCGCGATCTTCGACGCGCACAGAAACCTCCGCCTGCGCGTCCGTGCCGCCGGTCACCGCATGCACCTGATAGAGCGCCAGGCTCGCCTCATGCGGGACGAGCGATTTGATCGCATTGAAGGTGGCATCGACCGGGCCGTTGCCCGTCGCCTGGAAGGTGCGGTGCTGGCCATCCTGACTGACCGTCAGGGTCGCGGCCTGCGGGCCCATCGTGCCGGCAATGATCGTCAGCGCTTCCAGCCGGATACGATCGGCCGCATTCGCCAGCTTCTCGTCGACCAGCGCCTCGATGTCCTCGTCAAAGACATGCTTCTTGCGATCAGCCAGCGCCTTGAAGCGGTTGAAGGCATCCTCGAACGCATTGTCCCCCAGGTCGTAGCCGAGCTCCTTCAGCTTGGAGCGGAAGGCATTGCGGCCGGAGTGCTTGCCCATGACGAGCGAGGTCTTCTGAACGCCGACCGATTCCGGCGTCATGATCTCGTAGGTCTGGGTATGCTTCAGCATGCCGTCCTGGTGGATGCCGCTTTCATGCGCGAAGGCATTGCGACCGACGATCGCCTTGTTGAACTGCACCGGGAAGGAGGTCGCCGACGACACCATCTTCGAGGCGCGCGTCAGCATCTTCGTATCGATACCGGTGTGATAGGGCAGAACGTCCCGGCGCGTTTCGATCGCCATGACGATTTCTTCCAGCGCCGCATTGCCGGCCCGTTCGCCGATGCCGTTGACGGTGCACTCGATCTGGCGGCAGCCGCCGGCGACGCCGGCGAGTGAATTCGCCACCGCCATGCCGAGATCGTTGTGGCAATGGACGGAAAAGACCGCCTGATCGGAATTGGGCACCGCCTCGCGCAGGCGAATGAAGAGATCGCGGTATTCGTCGGGCGTGGTGTAGCCGACGGTATCGGGGATGTTGATCGTCCCGGCGCCGGATCGGATCGCCGCTTCGACGCAGCGGCACAGGAAGTCGAATTCCGTGCGCGTCCCGTCCTCGGCCGACCATTCCACATCGTCGACCAGATTGCGTGCCCGGGCGACGGAATCGGTGACGAGCTGCAGAACCTGCTCCGGCTCCTTCTGCAGCTTGAATTTCATATGCACCGGTGAGGTGGAGATGAAGGTGTGGATCCGCCCGCGCTTCGCGTGCCGCACAGCCTCGCCCGCCCGGTCGATGTCGCCCGGATTGGCTCTGGCGAGACCGGCGATGACGGAATTCTTCGAGCGGCGGGCAATTTCCGAGACCGCCTCGAAATCACCCGGCGAGGCGATCGGAAAGCCCGCTTCGATGATGTCGACGCCCATCTGGTCGAGGAAGGCAGCGACTTCGAGCTTTTCCTCAAACGTCATGGTCGCGCCGGGACATTGCTCGCCGTCGCGCAAAGTGGTGTCGAAAATGACGACGCGGTCGCCTTCGGATCGGACTTCGTCGGTAATGGTCATCTGAATTCTCCTTGCCGGTCTCCCGGCTGGCCTCATCGAGGCGCTGAACGTTTCGGCTTGTTCGCGTCTCCCCTGAGTGCCCGCCCTGTGCGGCTCGGTCGAAACCGGCCCGGGCTGTCGACGCTCAGGGGCGCCTAAGGAGAAGAAGGTCGAGGGGAAGAAGGGTAAGCGACAGCGCCGCGCCCGAAGGGGCACGGGAGAAGGAAATGTCGCAATGCTTCGTCGGCGAGCGCATTCGAGCGGCGTTCCACAACGTCAACACGTCAGGCCTTTTAACCTCAGCGCGCCGCAAAAGCAAATGCCGGTGACGCCGCCGGCACCACCCACATCAAAGCTGCGCCTGGCGCCGCGCACTCGGTACAACAAGCGAGGCCTCGTCAAACCTGGAGCACACCTTCCATCACCTGCACGGCCGCACCGCCGATTCGCACCGCCGTGATGGCGGAACGCGTGATGCTGACTTCGAGGCGAATGATCGAAGGCCGGCTCATCTCGAAACCCTGCTCGATGCGCACGGCATGATCGCCATCCGGCAATTGATCGAACTTCAGAAGCTGGCCGGCAAAGGCCGCCGCGGCCGAACCGGTCGCCGGATCTTCCGCAATCCCGAGCGAGGGCGCGAGCATGCGGGCCCGAAATTGGTTGTCCCGCCCCTCCGGATCGCGACAGTAGAGATAGACGCCGTCCTGGCTGAACGTTTCGGCCCAGGCTGGATGCGCCGGATCCACGGCAGCGAGTGCGGCACGGTCCTGCACCGGAACGAAATGAAACGGCAGTCCCGCCGACCACACCATCGGCTTGTGGTTTTCGAACAGCAGTTCGCCGGTCGTCAGCCCGCAGGCCGCGGCGATTTCGTCGATCTCACGGGCAGGCCCCATTTCCACGGGAAGTTTTGGGCAGTCGAACTCGGCGAAGCCTGCCTGCTCGGAAAGCTTGACGCCGCACCGCACCGGCCCGATCCCCTCTTCCAGAACCACGACGGCGTCCTGTCCACTCGGCTGTCCGCCGAAACGCGCCGAGGCGAGGCACACGGCCGCGCCGACGGTCGGATGGCCTGCGAAGGGCAGTTCGCTGAAAGGCGTAAAAATGCGGGCCCGCGCCGAATGCGCAGGATTGTCCGCGGAGAGAATGAAGACCGTCTCCGACAAATTGAATTCACGTGCGATCGCCTGCATCTGGCTGGTCTCCAGCCCGTCTGCATCGATAACGATCGCCAGAGGATTTCCGGCCAAGGCCTTGTCGGTAAAGACGTCGTAGATCTGATAACGGCGTTCCACATCCCCTCCTAAGTGAACACGACACGACGTATGAGGCTTCTGATCGTCAGACCCTGCACCACGATGGAGAAAATCACCACCGCATAAGTGGTCAGGAGAATCGGCTGTTTGGCGGGCACGTCCGGCAATGACAGCGCAAGCGCGACGGAAATGCCCCCGCGCACCCCGCCCCAGGTGAGCACGGCGATCGACCCGGCCGTGAAGGTGCGTTTCAAGGCAAGGAGCGTGATCGGCAAAAAGACAGACACGAGACGCGCCAGAAGGACGAGAGGGATCGTGGCCACGGCAAAAAGTGCCAGCTCCGGATCGATCGCGACGATCAGAACCTCGAGCCCGATGAGGAGGAACAGGACCGAGTTCAAAAGCTCGTCGATCACCTCCCAGAAATGAAACAGATAGGTCTTGGTCTCCTCGCTCATCGCCGTGCGCTGGCCGCGATTGCCGACGAGAAGACCGGCCACGACGACGGCGATCGGCCCCGACATGTGCAGCGCGAGCGCGACGGCATAAAGCCCGGTCACGAGCGCGAGGCTTAAAAGGATCTCGACCGGATAATGGTCGATCGACTGCATCAGCCGGACGGCGATCCATCCGCCGACGAAGCCGAGAAGCGCGCCCCCGCCCGCCTCCAAAAGGAAGATCTCGCCGATATGGAGCGGCTCGATCTCGCCTCCCCCCGCCGCGATCGCGAGAAGCACGGTAAAGACGACGATGCCGACGCCGTCGTTGAAGAGGCTCTCGCCGGCGATCTTGACTTCGAGAGTCTCGGGCACCCGCACGGACTTCAACAACGACAGAACTGCGACCGGATCGGTCGGGCTGATCAAAGCGCCAAAGACCAATGCCCAGGGAAGCGAAAGGTCGACGCCAAAGAAATTCGCCCCGAAATAGAAGCCGAAGCCGATGAGGACGGTGGAGATGAGGACGCCGAGGCTCGCCATCAGGCCGACGGCCCAGCGTTCCGACTTCAAAAGCCCGAAATCGACATGCAGGGCACCGGCGAAAAGCAGGAAGGCCAGCATGCCGTGCATCAGCGTATCGAAGAAATCGATCTGCCGGATCGTCTGCGTAAAGGCTTCGCGCACATGCGAGCCGGGCATCACGATGTCGAAGGCGACGATGGCGAGCGAGGCGAACAACGCCATCAGCAGCATTCCGATCGTATGCGGCAAGCGAATGAAGCGCACATTGACCCACCCGAAGAGGGCCGACAGAACGAGCAGAAGGGCAGAAATATCAAAGAGGCTGAGCATCGGCTTTCCTGGCAATCGCACACCCGATCCGGTCAGCCAGATCCCTATCCGACCGTCGCGCGAGAGGGCTTGCGTTACGCCTGATGAACGGGTGAAAGGTATTTTTGGCCGGAGAAACCCTGGGTTGACAAGGATGGAAGATCAGGAAAAGCGGTCCGAGCACCGCGCACGGGCCCTCAAATCCGCGAAAATCGTACTGAACGACCGCCACTCCACGATCGATTGTGTGGTGCGGGACCTGTCGAAAGGCGGGGCAAAACTCAAAGTGACCAACCCGGTCGCCGTCCCGGAGAGCTTCGAGCTTCTCCTGGAATCGGACAATGTGATGCTGAAGGCCGAAGTGATCTGGCGCAAGGGCGACCAGGTCGGCGTGCAGTTCATCCGCGAACAGGCCGACTGAGGCACGAGAGACCAAAGCAAAAGGGGGCCGGCATGCCGACCCCCTCGAAACCGTGACGCAAGGCGAGGAGTATCCCCCTCGCCGCAGCCTCAGTTCTTCGCCTTGTCGACGAGCTGGTTCTCTTTGATCCAGGGCATCATCTCACGCAGCTTGGCACCGGTCGCCTCGAGCTGATGCGCGTCGTTCATGCGACGGGTACCCTTGAAGCGGGGCTGTCCGGCGCGGCACTCCGTCATCCAATCGGAGGTGAACTTGCCGGTCTGGATGTCCTTCAGGACCGCACGCATCGCCTGACGAGATTCGTCCGTGATCACCCGAGGACCGGACATGTACTCGCCGTATTCGGCGGTGTTGGAGATCGAGTAGTTCATGTTGGCGATGCCGCCCTCATAAATGAGGTCGACGATGAGCTTCATCTCGTGGACGCATTCGAAATACGCCATCTCCGGCGCGTAGCCGGCTTCCACCAGCGTCTCGAAACCGGCACGCATCAGCTCCACGACGCCGCCGCACAGAACGGCCTGCTCGCCGAAGAGGTCGGTCTCGCACTCTTCCTTGAAGGTCGTCTCGATGATGCCGGCACGGCCGCCGCCGATGGCCGACGCATAAGCGACCGCAACGTCGTGCGCATTGCCGGTCGCGTCTTGCTGAACGGCGACGAGGCACGGAACGCCAGCGCCGCGCTGATATTCCGAACGCACGGTGTGGCCCGGGCCCTTCGGCGCGATCATGATCACGTCGAGGCTCGCCTTCGGCTCGATCAGATTGTAGTGCACGTTGAGACCGTGGGCGAAGGCGATCGCAGCACCGTCCTTGATGTTGGCGGCGATGTGCTCGTTGTAGATGTCGGCCTGCAGCTCATCGGGCGTGCACATCATGATGAGGTCGGCCCAGGCAGCGGCATCGGCAACCGACATCACCTTGAGGCCCGCGCCTTCCGCCTTCTTGGCCGACGAGGAGCCTTCGCGCAGGGCGATGGCCACGTCCTTGACGCCTGAATCGCGCAGATTGAGCGCATGGGCATGGCCCTGGCTGCCATAACCGACGACGGCGACCTTCTTGTCTTTGATGAGATTCACGTCCGCATCGCGGTCGTAGTAAACGCGCATTTCCGGCACCCTTCCTGAAGATGAGAGGGGCTCGCGTCGCGGCGAGCCTCAAAGAGATAATCGCGGCGTTCTAGCGGGCAGAAGGGCGGCGGGCAACCACGCGCGCGCCCGATGCCGGGCCTGCACCGAATAAACCGGCGAAGAGCCCCGCAGAACCAGCATTCCCTTACGTCGCAAGGCCGCTCGAGCCAAACCGAAAAAGACGGAAAGAAGAGGCTTATTCGAGCCCTGCATCGTGGCCGTAGCGCACGACCTCGACCTTCTCCAGCGTGACGAGACCGCTGCCCAGCATCGGCTCGGCAGCCCGAACGAAGCTTTCGATCTTTTCAGCCGTGTCGACGATTTCGATGATGAGCGGAAGATCTTCCGAAAGGCGCAGGATCTTCGAGGTATGCAGACGGCTCGACCGGCCGAACCCCATCGGGCCGCGCAGAACCGTCGCGCCAGCGAGCCCCATCTCGCGAGCCTTCAGAACGATCGCCTCATAGAGCGGACGGCCTTCATGCTCGTCGCTTTCGCCGATGAAAAGGCGCAGGAGGCGCGCATCCTTCGTGTCAGGCATGGCTCAGCTTCCTTTCAGACGGTTGAGGCGCGTGCCGATGCGGTAGCCGACCCAAACGGCCACGAGCCAGAGAAGGACAGAGGCGGCAACATTGAGTGCGGCAGCCCCGAAAGCCTGGGCCTGAAGCAGGAGGAACGTCTCCAGGCTGAAAACGGAAAACGTCGTAAAACCACCGCAAAAACCGGTGAGCACGCCCTGGCGCAGGATCGGCCCCGCCATGATGCGCCCATCGGGCTCCGTCAGCGTCGAGTAAAACCCGATCAGAAACGAGCCGACGACGTTGACGAAAAGCGTGCCCCAGGCAAAGCCGGAGCCGAGAAGCGCGAGCGCAGCCAGCGAGGCGAGATAGCGCAGGAGCGAGCCGCTGGCGGCTCCGAGTGCAACGGCCATGAGGAGGCGCGCCTGCCGCGGCATGGTCTCAAGCCCCCAGGAGCGCATGCGCTGCACCGAAGCCGGAGGCGACCGCGAGAAGACAGGCGGCAAGAGATACCGCGATGTTGAGGACGGCATCGAGTGGCTCACCGGCACGCGCCAGCGCCAGCGTCTGCAGCGCGAAGGAAGAAACGGTTGTGAAGCTGCCGAGTCCGCCGGTGACGAAGAGCGCCCAGAGCGGCAGGTTCGACGGGCCCTGCGTCGCCGGATCCAACATGAGCGCGGCGAGGATGCCGATCGCCCCGCAGCCGATCACGTTGACGGTGAGCGTGCCCCACGGAAAGGTCTCGCCAAAACGGCGGGCAACGAGGCCCGACACGAAAAAACGACCGATGCCGCCGATAGCGCCCCCCAGAAAGACGAGAACGCAGGATAAGAGATAAGTCGTCACCACCACTGCCCTCTCAGGGCAGGCAGAGACATCCGGGGGATCGGCAGAAAGGGCAAAGGCAAGACGGAGCCCGGTGATGGAGTCTTGAACCGGCGACGGCCCAACGACCGCCCCCTCCCCGGATAAAACAAAGCGCCCCGAAAAAAAAGCGGCGTGCCTCCTCGGCATCGAACGACACAGACCATCCGGATCGAAACCTTGCGGCGGCGTGAAAGGGGTTCGACGCCCAGATGCGCAGAGAACCGACCGGAGACTGCCTTTCCTCACCCCAAGGCTGGAGTTCTTCTCCTCAGCGATGGTTCCCAAAAGCGAACCAACCCAAGCACGAAGCATAGCAACAAATACAATTTCAGATCCGACAAGATGCCTCCCGGAGCCGGATTTATTTTATTCATACTTTGACCGGGGCTTGGATAATCCTAAACTTCTCTCAGTGAACCTGTGCGCAGCAAGCGCAAGCCATGACGCAGGGGGGCAGACATGGCAGCTACGGACGAACCCACAACCGATGGCAACTCCGTCCTCGAACTTCTGCGACCGAAGGCGACGGGCGGTCTCGTCGTCTCCTTTGCCGAACGCGCCGGCCGCGAGGAGGTGAGCGCCCTGGAGAATGCCGTCGGCTCCGGCGTGCGTTCCGTCGGGCTGTCGGAGGCCACCGAGATCAAGGCGCTCGACGGCGAGCCTGCCCTTGTCTTCGAAGAGCTCGGCGTCGCCTTCGTCTCCGAGCGCTTCGGGCTGGAGGCGACGAGCTCGATCCGAGCCAAGCTGATGGACACCGAATGCGTACGGAACGTGCGGCCGGAATTCTATATGTTCGCAATCGAGAGCTTTGGGGACGCAGCCGAAGCGACCTGGGGTGTTCGCGCCGTCGGTGCCCTCGACAGCCCGCAGACGGGCCAAGATGTGCGCCTCGCGGTTCTCGACACCGGCCTTGATCTGACGCATCCCGACTTTGCCGGCCGCAACATCGTTCAGCGGAGCTTCGTCCCGGGACAGGACATGCAGGACGGCCATGGCCACGGCACGCACTGCGCCGGCACGGCTGCGGGTGGTCGGGCTGCGCAGAGCCCATTTCGCTATGGCCTTGCCTCCAATGCCGAGCTCTATGTCGGCAAGGTGCTCAACAATTCCGGGGCGGGGCGCGAACGCGACATCATCGCCGGCATGGTCTGGGCCATTCAGCAGCGCTGCGCCGTCGTTTCCATGTCGCTCGGCCGCCCCGTCCAGCCCGGCGAAGAACCAGCCCCCGAATACGAACGCATCGGCCGGCTGGCGCTTCAGCAGGGCTCGCTCCTCATCGCCGCGGCGGGCAATGAAAGTTCGCGCCGCTATGGCTTCATCGCACCCGTCGGCGCGCCTGCGAACGCGCCCTCGATCATGGCCGTGGCAGCCGTCGACCAGTCGTTGGACGTGGCGGAATTCTCCAGCGGCGCCATCAACCCGGGTGGCGGCGAGGTCGACATCGCCGCCCCTGGCGTCGGCATCCTGTCCGCAGCTCCGCAGCCCGAGCTCTACAGGAAGATGCAGGGAACCAGCATGGCTTGCCCGCATGTGGCAGGCGTTGCAGCCCTGTGGGCGGAGACAGACCCGGAACTGCGCGGCAGGGCTTTGTGGGATAGGCTGACGGACACGGCCCGCGGGCTCGCCGCTCCGGCCCGCGACGTCGGTGCGGGCCTCGTTCAGGCGCCGCAGGGCCAAGCTGGCGTCTGAGCCGCCGCCGCCCTATGTTAGCGCGTAGCGAAAGACAGGTGGCGAGACGGCCATCTGATGCGAGGTCGCCATGGCGGACATTGCCTTGAAAGTCGTTGTCGACGAGGCGCATATCGGCAAGACCGATGTGGTGAGCCGCTCGGCCGTCAAGGTCGGCATGCGCGTGGAATCGATCGTGCCCGAAATCGGGGTGATCTACGGCTCGGGCGACGAGACGCTGCTGGCGAGCCTTGCGAAGGTCGAAGGCGTCCAGAAGGTCGACAAGGAAACGAGCTTCTGTCTGCCGCCATGCTCGGAGAAAGTGCCGCAATAGGCAGCCGCCCCTCGCCCCGCCGACAGCTCTCACACCGGCGGGCACCGTCCCCTTTCCGCCACCGTCACTTCACGATGGTGATCTTCTCCGCCGCACGGGTGATCGCCGTGTAGAGCCAGCGCTCGCGCGTATCGGGAAAGGCAAAACTCTCGTCGAAGAGCACGAGCTCGTCCCATTGCGAGCCCTGCGCCTTGTGCACGGTCAGGACATAGCCGTAATCGAAATCGTCGAAACGCCGCTTCACCGGCCAGCCGGGATCGGAATCGGGATCTTCGAAGGCCGATTTCAAGACCTTGATCTTCGCCGTCGGCGAGCGCGGCACTTCATCGACCGCCTTCACCATCAACTGCAGACCGGGGCCGCGCGGCGTGCCGACGGAGGCAACGTCCCACAGCGAGCCGTTCAAGAGGCCCTTCTTCGGATCGTTCCTGAGACAGACGAGCCGGTCCCCCGCCTCCGGCAACGCGCCGTCAAAGCCTTTCAGTGTGCGCAGGCGCTGATTGTAGAGGCGGCGCGTGCGGTTGCGCCCGACGAGCACCTGATCGGCCGACATGACGATGTCCTGATCGACATCGTTTTTGGAGATGACGCGGCTTTCGCCATAAGAGCCGTAATCGATGCGCTCGCCCTCGCGCACCCGCATGGCGAGATCGATGATCGGGTTGTCGCGGGCCTGGCGATGCACCTCGGTGAGGAGCATGTCCGGCTCCGCCTCGGTGAAGAAGCCGCCGCCCCCCTCGCCCGCCTTGACCGGCGGCAGCTGCCCCGGATCGCCGAGCACCAGAATCGGCGTGCCGAAGGAGAGAAGGTCGCGGCCGAGCGCCTCGTCGACCATGGAACATTCATCGATGACGACGAGCGCCGCCTGCGCCACCGGACTGCCCCGGTTCAATGAAAAGGTCGGCGAGATCTTGGTCTTGCCGCTCTCCTCGTCCTCGACCGTCTCCTCACCGCGCGGCCGATAGATGAGCGAATGGATGGTGCGCGCATTCTCCGCGCCCTTGGCACGCAAAACCTGCGCCGCCTTGCCGGTGAAGGCGCCGAACAGCACTTCGCCATCGACGCCTTCGGCGAGATGCTGGGCGAGTGTCGTCTTGCCGGTGCCGGCATAGCCGAACAGCCGGTAAATCTGCTGGTCGGGCTTCTTCAGCCATTTCGAAACGGCCTTCAGCGCCTGTTCCTGCTGCGGGGAAAACTGCATCGTCCTTCGGGTATCGCGGCTCTCGGGGGATTCTGCCGCGGACACTCGCATGCCATCGGACAGAAAACGACCCCAACGGCGAGACGCTAGCCCGACATCAACAAGAACACAATAAGAACGCGCAAGGCACGAGAGACCGGCGCCTCACTTCTCTCGCACACAGCAACCCTTGCCGGTCACCTCTCGCGGCGTCGCCGTCTGCGCCCCCTGCTTGAACGAGACCATCACGGAAAAGTCCGTCGTCTCGCCGCTCGGTTCGGTGCAGCTCTGGCCGACGATGCTGGCGATGAGGTCGAGAGGCGCTTCCGTCGTCAGCTCGAAATCGTTCGGCGCGCCTTGCTCCACGCAGCCTTCGATCACGAGCGGGCTCTCCTGGTCGTCCGGGTTCTCAGGATCGGAGAAGCGCACCACTTCGCGCCCCTCGGCGTCGCTGCCCGTCGTAAAACTCCAGAAAGGCTCCGCGCCGCGGCAGGTGAAAGCGATGTCGAGGCAGGGATCGCCGGCACGCGCGGGAGCGGCAGCAACGATGCTACCCGCCGCAACCGCGCCCGTGATCATGACCGACGAAAGGATCTTGCCGAAAGAACTGCGCATCTCATTCCCCCACAGCCACGGCCCATGTCGGGCACACTGATCGCGGGAAGCGTGATGCCGAAGAAATCCGCTTTCAAGATGACACGTACGTGCGAGATGACACTTATTTTCGAAATGACACAGCGGCACTCACTTCAGCATCGGCCAGAGCGAAGCGACGAGCGCGAGCCCCATCGCGATGTTGAACCATTTGATGCGGACGGGATGGTTGAGCCAATCCTTCAGGGCTGACCCGAAACCTGCCCAGATCGACGCCGACGGAATGCCCACGAGGCAGAAGACGGAAACGACGATGGCGAGCGTCAGCGCATAATGGTCCGGATCTGTGTACGCGGCCATGGCCGCGAGCCCCATCATCCAGGCCTTCGGATTGACCCATTGGAAGAGCGCCGCCTCGAGAAAGGTGAGAGGCCCCTGCCCGGCGCTCTCCTCGTGCAGCGCACGCGACATCGCGATCTTCCAGGCGAGATAGAGAAGGTAGGCACCGCCCACGACCTTGAGCAGGGTGTGGAGCGCGGGAAAGCGTTCCACCAGAGCGCCGACACCGAGCCCGACGGCCGTCAGGAGAATGGCAAAGCCGACGAGAACGCCGAGAAGATGCGGGAGCGTCCGGCGGAAGCCGAAATTCACACCGGAAGCCAGAAGCATCAGGTTGTTCGGCCCCGGCGTCACCGAGGCAACGAGTGCGAAGACGATGAGGGCGGAGACGACTTCCGTCGACATGGCGCAGATCCCGAGCAGATTTCAAAAGGCGCCCGGGGCCTTACGCCCGCGGGCAGTGTTAGGAGGATTCAGGTCCGCGCGACAGCGCGGCAAGCCCCGTGCGGCAGACTTCGATGAGGCCCATCGGCTGCATGATGGAGATGAATTGCTCCACTTTGGCGGACCGTCCCGTCATCTGGAAGACGAAATGCTCGCGGGTCGCATCGATCACCTCGGCCTTGAAGGCATCGGCGAGGCGCAAAGCCTCCACCCGCATCTCGCCGTGACCCGCGACCTTCACCAGCGCCAGCTCGCGCTCCAGGGGCTTTTCCTGATTGCGTGCCACCGCCACTTCGGTGAGATCCGTCACCCGATGGACCGGGACGAGACGCCCGAGCTGGTTCTTGATCTGCTCGAGGACCGCGACGCTGCCGCGCGTCACGATGGTAATGCGCGACAGGTGCTTCTCATGCTCCGTCTCCGAAACAGTGAGACTTTCGATATTGTAGCCGCGCCCGGAGAAAAGCCCGATGACACGCGCCAGGACGCCCGGCTCGTTGTCGACGAGAACGGAGAGGGTATGCGCCTCCTCCGGGTCCTGGCGATCCTCGATGAAATAGGTCGAGGCCGGCGGCGTCATGGCGGGCTTGCCGGTCATGGTCGAGGAATCGTTCATTGTCCTTCGTATCCTTCATCGAACGGCGAAGGCGCTTCTCGCGAAAGCACCCGCCGAATGTCATCCGCCTGGCGGTCCGCGGACGGGCCGCCGTCACCTCAAACCAGGGGCCTCTGAAGCTGGGCCCCTCCAACCAACACCATCAAACCAGTGCTTTGCCGCCGGCGAAAGCCTCTTCGGCTCCCTCAGATTCAGCCGGCAGGATCATCTCGTTGTGCGCCTTGCCGGAGGGAATCATCGGGAAGCAGTTTTCGAGATTGGCCACGCGACAGTCGAACAGGACGGGCCGGCGCACGGAAATCATCTCTTCGATGGCGTCGTCGAGCTCGTCAGGCTTGTCCGCCCGCAGCCCGACGCAGCCATAGGCCTCGGCGAGCTTCACGAAATCGGGCAGCGATTCATTGTACGAGTTCGACAGGCGATTGCCGTGCAGAAGCTGCTGCCACTGCCGCACCATGCCCATATAGCAATTGTTCAAGATGAAGATCTTGATCGGCAGGTCGTGCTGCACTGCCGTCGACATCTCCTGCATGGTCATCAGCACGGACGCATCGCCGGCGATATCGACGACGAGGCTGTCCGGATGCGCGACCTGCACGCCGAGAGCCGCCGGCAGGCCGTAGCCCATCGTGCCGAGCCCGCCGGAGGTCATCCAGCGATTGGGCGCGTCGAAGTGATAGAACTGCGCCGCCCACATCTGGTGCTGGCCGACCTCCGTCGTGATGTAGGTGTCGCGGTCCTTCGTCGCCTGATAGAGCCGCTCGATCGCATATTGCGGCATGATCACGTCACGGTTCGTCCGGTAGGCCAGCGAACGCCGCCCCTTCCAGGTTTCGATCTGCGTCCACCAGGCCTTGAGATCGGGCTCGGGCGCACGCGCCTTCCACATGGCGAGCATGTCTTTCAGAACATGGGTGACATCGCCGATGATCGGCACGTCCACGCGGATGTTCTTGTTGACCGAGGACGGATCGATATCGACATGGATCTTCTTCGAGCCGGGCGAGAAGGCGTCCGTGCGCCCGGTGATCCGGTCGTCGAAACGGGCGCCGATGCACACCATCACGTCGCAATCGTGCATCGCCATATTGGCTTCGTAGGTGCCGTGCATGCCGAGCATGCCGAGCCAGTTTCGGCCCGAGGCCGGATAGGCGCCGAGCCCCATCAGGGTCGAGGTGATCGGAAAGCCCGTCGCCGCCACCAGCTCACGCAAGAGCTGGCTCGCCTCCGGACCGGAATTGATGACGCCACCGCCCGTGTAGAGGATCGGGCGCTTGGCATGCGCCATCAGCTCGACGGCATGCGCGATCGCATTCTCGTCGCCCTTCATGCGCGGCTCGTAGCCCTGATAGCTCGAGCGTCCGTCCGGATCCGGGGTGTGATAGATGCCGGTCGCGAACTGCACGTCCTTCGGGATGTCGACGACCACCGGTCCCGGACGGCCCGTCGTCGCGACGTGAAAGGCATCATGCAGGATGCGTGAGAGATCGTTCACGTCGCGCACCAGCCAATTGTACTTGGTGCAAGGCCGCGTGATGCCGACAGTATCGCATTCCTGGAAACCGTCGGAGCCGATGAGATGGGTCGGAACCTGCGCCGTGATGCAGACGAGCGGGATGGAATCCATCATCGCATCGGTCAGCGCCGTCACCATATTGGTCGCCCCCGGCCCGGAGGTCACCAGAACGACGCCGGGCTTGCCGGAGGAACGCGCATAGCCTTCCGCCGCATGGCCTGCGCCCTGCTCATGGCGAACGAGGATGTGCTGGATGTCCTCCTGCTGGAAGATCTCGTCGTAGATCGGTAGCGCAGCGCCGCCGGGGTAGCCGAAGATATGCTTGACCCCGTGGTCCTTCATCGCCTGCAGGACCATCTCCGCGCCGGTCATTTCCTTGCCCATCAATCCTCTCCGCCTGGCCGCTCGGGCTCACCGTTATCTCGTTTCTTGAGGCAATAAAAAAGGCCCCCGAAGGAGCCTTGGCACGCACCACCGTAATCGCGGCGACCTAAGAGGTCGCCCCGGTGGCGCGCAACATTACGATAAGCGACGAGATATACATGACGCGGCTTCTAGGGTGATGCGACCGCAAGGTCAAGCGGAAGAATCTTATGCCACAGCCACGCCCGCCGGCGCCTCCTCCTCCCGGGCCGCGAGAAGCCCCGCTGCCGTGCGCCGGAAAACCTCAGGATCGACCGGCTTTCCAAGGCGCGGACAATTCCGAAAGCTCGCCGGCCAGATGCGCTCTTCCGCGACATGCGCCGTGACGAACATGATCGGCACGCCTGCGGCCATGAGCGCCCGCGCCAGCGGAAAGACGCGCCCGTCCGCAAGCTGAACGTCGAGAACCGCGGCATCAGGCCTCGTTTCCTCGGCGAGCCGCAGCCCTTCCGTCAGCTCCCCGACGGGTCCGAGAACCTCGTAGCCCGCGTCGCAAAGAGCGAATTCGAAATCGAGTGCCACCAAAGGCTGGTTCTCTGCGAGAAGAATACGAGCCTGTTGCACCATCATAACACCGGCGAGATTGCCTTTGCCTCCCTGCTGCGGTTAAGCATTAGGAAACAACGCAATTTGTCTCGCCCCTTCCCTGTCATCTTTCCTTGTCATTATTGCCAATGGCGCGATGCGTGATGAGTTCCGCCTCAGACAAGGATGAGGGATGGCAGGCTCGGATGAGCATCGACGGAACGATGGACGTAACCATGACGCCCGAGCGCCAATCCAAATGGCGCGCAGCACTCGGCCGAGCTCGCAACCGCATCATGCTCGCACGTATGGCGCTTTTCGGCCTGCTGCTCCTGTCGGTGGGAGCAATTCTCTTTTTGACCGTACGGGCCGACCGCACCGATGACTGGGTCGAACACACCTTGCGGGTGCGCAGCGAGATCGAATCCCTTCTCGGCTCGTTGCGGGAGGCGGAAGGCGCCCAACGCGGCTATCTCCTCACCGGCGACCAGACGTATCTGAACCCTTATCGGCCGGCCGTGGCGCTATTGCCGGATCAGGTCCAGAAACTGCACGATCTTCTCTCCGACAATCCGCCCCAGACCGCCCGTCTCGACGCCGCGAACACTCTTATCCGGCAGCGCCTCGACCAGATGGATGAGACGATCGAGCTTTTTGCGGCCGGTCAGCGGGACGCTGCCCGCGCCCAGGTCGAACAGCAGGGGCGCACCATCTCCAACGGCATCGCGCAGCAGCTGCGTGAGCTCGATGCGGAGGAAGTCCGCCATCTCGCTCAGCGACAGGCGCTGCAGCGGCGCAATCGCAATCTGCTCCTTCTCGCCATCACCGCCTCGCTGCTTGCGACCGCGGGGCTTGCCACCGCCATCCAGCGCGTCGAGCGCTTGCACATCGCCGAATTGAACCAGACCAACGCGTCGCTCGAAACGCGTGTGCGTGAGCGAACGGCAGAGCTCGAAATCGAGCGCCAGCGCGCCGAAGCGTTGTTGAGCGACGTCAATCACCGCGTCGGCAACAACCTGTCGATGGTGTCCTCCATCCTCGCCTTGCAGGCCCGTCAGAGCGAGAACGAGGAAGCCAAAGCGGTGCTCGACGGCGCGCGCGAGCATATCGGTGCCATCGCCTCGGCACAGCGCCGCCTGCACCTTCTCGCCGGGCGCGACTGGGTTCGCCTCGACGGCTATCTGGAACCCCTCGTGGAAGACCTGCAGGAATTGTCGGCGGGCAAGCCGATCACGCTGAAACTCGAGGCCGAACCGTTCCAATTGCCGAGCAAGGATGCCGTATCGATCGGCATCATCGTCAACGAACTCGTCACCAATGCCATCAAATACGCGTTTCCCGATGGCGAGCGCGGCGAAATCCTCATTCGCTCCTATGCGGTCGAAGATCCGGCCAAGGGCTGCGTGATCGAAATCGTCGACAACGGCATCGGCTATGCGCTCGACGAGACCGAGGGGCCGGGTCTCGGTCGTGTCATCGTTTCCTCGATGTCGCGCAGCCTCGGCGCCGAAATGGAGGCGACGCCGGCGGCGCCGGGAGAAGCACGCCCGGGCGCAAAACATCGGCTGTTCGTTCCGCGGAAAGCCACACCGCCGGCGACAGCCTGAGCACCGGCTGCCAGCTGAGGAGCGCCATCAGGCGTGGATCTCGCACCAACCCTCGCCGCATTGGTGGCGCAGCCAGGTCAGCTGCCGTTTGGCATAGCGACGGCTTTCCGTTTTTCCCCGCTCGACCGCAGCCGTGAGAGCGATCTCGCCCCGCAGATAGGCGGACAGCGGCCGCACGCCGATCGCCTTCATCGCCGGCAGATCGGCCGGGAGATCGCGCGCCATCAACGCCTGGACTTCTTCAAGCGCACCTTCGTCGATCATCACACCGAAGCGCCTGTCGATCGCCCGGTAGACCGACTCGCGCTGCGGCAGCAAGATGAAGCGTTTCGCCTCGCTCACGAGCGCCGGCTCGCGCGTCTCGTTCTGCCAATCGATGAGCGAGCGTCCTGTCGATAGCTTCACTTCGACCGCCCGCACGGCCCTTTGGGTGTCGCCGGGCTTGACGGTCCCCGCCGCCCGCGGGTCGAGCGTCTCTAGCCAGCGGAGCATTGCATCGCTGCCTTCCCGCTCGGCACGCGCCCGCACCTCGTCGCGAATTTCGGGTTCAATCTCCGGGATCGGAGAAAGGCCTTCCGTCAGAGCCTTCAGATAAAGGCCTGTCCCGCCCACGAATATGACAGTCGCGCCGTCCTCCTGCACGGCAGAGAGGATGTCACCGACCTCCGACAGCCAGCGACCGACAGAATAGCGGTCCGCCGCATCGACATGCCCGAAAAGTCGATGCTGCAGACTGCGCATCTCGGAAGGCTTCGGACGCGCCGTCAGCACCCGGAGATCCCGGTAAACCTGCATGGCATCGGCGTTGATGACCACGGCTCGGCGGCCCCGAGCGTGAAGCCCCTCGGCCAAATCGAGCGCAAGCTGTGTCTTGCCGCTCGCCGTAGGCCCCGCTATCAGCACGACCTCGCCTTCCGCCACATGTTCAGGATCAATTCTCATGCAGTCCGTCCTAACGCTGATCGGCTCGAAACGGAAAGCGCCTGTCACCGAGGAGCTGATCGTCGCAGTGACGGCCGAGCTCGGCCGGGCCGGCCTTGCGGCGGGCAACCCGAAATGGCTGTGTGAAGGCGAAGCCTGCGACCTGCCTTTTGCCGGCATGAGCGCATCGGCCCTCGTCGCGGCACGGCAGGCGATCGGCCCGGCCGCCATCGACGTCGCCGCCATCCCGGCAGCGAACCGGCGCAAGCGGCTTCTGATTGCCGACATGGATTCCACGCTCATCGACCAGGAATGCATCGACGAACTCGCGGTCGAGGCGGGCATCGGCGAACATGTGGCCGACATCACGGCGCGCTCGATGGCCGGCGAACTCGCTTTCGAGCCGGCACTCAAAGAGCGAGTCGGCCTTCTCAAAAATCTTCCGGTCGACGTGGCAGACCGCGTTCTGGCGGAACGTATCACTCTGAAAACGGGCGGGAGGACGCTGGTCGCCACCATGCGCGCCGCGGGCGCTCACACCGTTCTCGTCTCCGGCGGCTTCACCATCTTCGCCGAGAAAATCGCCAAAATGCTCGGCATCGAAGAATTCCACGCCAACCGCCTCCTCCACGAAGACGGCCGTTTCACCGGCAAGGTCGCCGAACCGATCCTCGGCCGCAACGCCAAGGTCGAAACGCTGAAGGCGACCCTCGCCCGTCACGACCTCGCGGCAGAGGATGTCATCGCCGTCGGGGACGGCGCCAACGATATCGGAATGGTCGCCCATGCGGGGCTGGGCGTCGCCCTCCACGGCAAGCCGGCTCTGGTGCGGGAAGCGGATGCCGACATTCGCCATGGCGACCTCACCGCCCTTCTTTATCTCCAGGGTTATACGCGTGAGGAATTCCACGAGACGGAGGCAGGTGAGCCATGAGCAGACTTGAAACCGAACGTCTGATCCTGCGCCCCTGGCAAGACAGCGACCGCGATTTCTGGGCCGATCTCAACGTCGACCCGGAGGTGATGCGCTTCTTCGAGAAGACCCGCAGCCGGGCGGAATCGGACGCCATTTTCGAAAAGCTGAAGGGCCATTTTCTGGTGCACACCTTCGGCTTCTGGGTGTTGGAGCGCAAGACGGACGGCGAGCCGGTCGGCTTCGCCGGGCTGCAGCACACGGATTTCGAGGCGCCGTTCACGCCGGCCGTGGAAGTCGGCTGGCGGCTGAAACGCGCCGAATGGGGCAAGGGCTATGCCACGGAAGCGGCGACCGAAAGCCTCGCCTATGCCTTCGGTCCGCTCGCCCTCGACGAGGTAATCTCGTTCACCGTCACGGCCAATGTGAAATCGCGCCGTGTCATGGAGCGGATCGGCATGTTGCGTGACCGAGCCAAAGATTTCGACCACCCGCGTCTGCCCGAGGATTCTGCTCTCAGACGGCACGTGGCCTATTCGATCACGCGCGAGGCGTGGCAGGCCCGGCAACGCCAAACAGTCTGAGACTATTGCTCCGGGCTCTCTTCGTCAGGCGCATCGTCTGACGGCTGATCGTCGAGCCGGATCGCGACGAAGCGCAGGTCGCCATCCGGACTGGCGATCAGAAAGAGAGCCGACTGCCGGTCCTGAGCCCGCAGCCGTTCGATGCGCGCAGTGACGTCTTCCGGCTCCGTGACGGCCTCCTGGCTCACTTCGACGATGACGTCTCCGGCTGCGATCTGGTTTTCCTCCGCGACGCTCCCGGGCTCCACCGCGGAGATGAGAACGCCTTCGATATCGTCGGCAATCCCGTATTCGCTCCGCGCGTCGTCGCTCAAAACCTCGAGCGTCAGGCCGAGCGTCTGGACCGCTTCGTCGCTGTCCATATCGGAGCCGGGATTGTCGTCGCCGGACAGCGTCGAGACCGTCTGCTCTTCCTCGAGCCGGCCCAGGCGGGCGGTGACCGTCAGTTTCTCGCCCTTGCGCAGAAGCGTGACGTCGACGTCCTTGCCGACCGGCGTATCGGCCACGATGCCAGGCAATTCGCGCATCGAGGAAACCTGGCGGCCATCGAAAGTGATGATGACGTCGCCGGGCTGAATGCCCGCTTCCGCTGCCGGCCCGCCATCGGTCACGCCCGCGATCAGCGCACCTTCGGCCTTATCCATGCCGAGGCTTTCGGCGATTTCGTCCGTGACTTCCTGGATCCGCACGCCGAGCCAGCCGCGGCGCGTTTCGCCGAATTCGCGAAGCTGCTCGATGACCGGCATGGCGATTTCGGCCGGAACGGCAAATCCGATGCCGATCGATCCGCCGGTCGGCGAAATGATCGCCGTGTTGATGCCGACGACCTTGCCGTCGAGGTTGAACAGGGGACCGCCCGAATTGCCGCGGTTGATCGAGGCATCGGTCTGAATGAATTTGTCGTATGGCCCTGAATTGATGTCGCGTTCGAGCGCCGAGACGATGCCGACCGTGACGGTGCCGCCGAATCCAAACGGATTGCCGATCGCCATCACCCAATCACCGATGCGCAGATGCTCCGAATCGCCGAATTCGACCGCCTTGAGTGGGTGCGGCGGGTTCACCTTGAGAAGCGCGAGATCGGTCTTGGTGTCACGTCCGACGACCTCGGCTTCGAGCTTCGTGCCGTCGGCGAAGTTCGCGACGATCTCGTCGGCGTCGGCGATGACGTGGTTGTTGGTGACGATGAGCCCCGACGAATCCAGCACGAAGCCGGAGCCCAAAGACTGCACCCGTCGCGAGGGCTGCTCGCCCTCGCTCTGATTGCGATTGAAGAAATCTTCGAAGAACTCCTGGAAGGGTGAGCCTTCGGGGACCTCCGGAACCGGAATGCCGCGTGAGGCGCGCACCCGTTGCGAGGTCGATATGTTGACGACGGAATCGAGGAGGCTTTCCGCCAGATCGGCAAAACTCTCCGGCACGGGTCGGGCGGCGGCGAGGCTGGCCGTCAGCGTCACCATCGCCGCAAGGACAAGGCCGATGCCGGTCCGCGCGACCATGCTGACCGAATTGCGCTCACCCATCAAAGAACCTCCTCAAGCCGACGTTATGCCCCCGCCTCGCTTGCTCAACCTCGAGCCAACCAGACGAGGGCAACTCCGAAACCCGCCGAAACCAGGCCGACGGTTCTGAGCATGTCGCTCGGACTAGCCACCGCCTGTTCGGCCACTCGCTTCATGAAGTCAGGAAATAGCGCGTATAACGCACCTTCCAGGGCAAGAACGAGGCCGAAGGCGGCGAACAGGTCGCTCATTGCGGGATGGCGGTCGGCGTCGGTTCGCCCGTCGGCACACCCGGCTCGCCGGTGTCGCCATTGGAATCAGGGCTGGCGGGGCTCGTCCCGTCGGTGCCAGACGTACCGTCGGACGGAGACGAAGACGCCCCATCCGCAGCACCCGCAGGCGCAGCCGAAGGCGAGGTGTTGCTCTCCTCGCCTCCCGGAGCGGCTTGCGCCGCACCGTCATCGCTCTGCGCACCGCTCTCGTCATCAGCCGGGGCAACGCCCGAATCCTGGCTCCCGTCCGTTCCGGTCGCATCCGCCCCGCCGGCCCCATTCGGGGTGGCGGCGGGTTGCGCCGATCCAGGCTGGGGTGCGGGCAGCGAACCGCTCGGCACCGCATCCTGGAAATAGCGGAAGAACTCGGAATCCGGCTTCAAGAGCATGGTCGTGCCGGTGCCCTGGATCGCGTTCTGGTAGGCCCTCATCGAACGATAGAACTCGAAGAAGTTTTCGTCCTGACCATAGGCGTTCGCGAAGATTGAGTTGCGCTGCGCTTCGCCCTCACCGCGGAGGATGTCGGCATCTCGGCTCGCCTCGGCGACCGTCACCTGCGCCTCGCGGTCCGCCTCGGCCCTGATGCGGGCCGCCTGCTCGGTACCACGGGCACGCAGCTCCGCCGCTTCGGCAAGACGTTCCGCCTTCATCCGATCGAAGGTCTGCTGCGACACCTCGGGAAGAAGATCGGTCCGTTTGATGCGCACGTCGACGATTTCGATACCGAGATCGACGGCGAGCGGGCGGAGCTGATCACGCACTTCCACCATCATCGCGACGCGTTCTGCCGACAGAGCAGCCTCGAAGGAGCGCTGACCGTAGACCCGCCGCAGAGAGGCATCGAGCCGTGTCTGCAGGTTCTGCTGGGCGACTTCGAGCGAGCCCGAAACGTTTTCCCGGAATTTGCGCGGATCGACGATCTTATAGGCGAGGAAGGCATCGACGAGATAACGCCGGCCGTCACGCACCTGCACGCGGATGTTTTCGAGATCGAACGACAGGAGCCGATCCTCGATGATCTGCACCGTCTCCACGAAATTGGTCGGGATCTTGAAGTAGAGCCCGGGCTCCTTGATCACCCGGTTGATCTCACCGAAGCGCAGGACCAGGGCCTGCTGCCGCTCGTTGACGACGAAGACGGAGGAATAAACCAGGATCAGGATCACGATCGCGGCAACGAGGAGAATCCACAAACGCCTCATTGATTGCTCCCCTGCTGGCTCGTGCGCGAGCTGCTTGAATTGGACGATGAGGATCTACGCGCATTGCTGTTCGGCAGATCGTTCAGCGGCAGATAAGGCACGACGCCCGAGCCGTTTCCGTCCGTTTCCATGATGACCTTGTTGGAGTCCCGCAGCACGCCCTCCAGCGTTTCCAGATAGATGCGCTTGCGCGTCACCTCCGGCGCGAGCCGGTATTCGTTGTAGACGGAGATGAAGCGTTGAGCCTCACCCTGTGCTTCGGCGATCGTCGATTCCTTGAAGGCGCGGCCGGCCTCGCGGGTCTTCGACGCCTCACCACGCGCTTCACCGAGCCGCTTGTTCGCGTATTGCTCGGCCTCGCGCTGGTAGCGATCGAGATCCTGCTGCGCGCGCTGCACCTCTTCGAAGGCATCCGCGACTTCGGACGGCGGATCGGCGCGCTCCAACTGAACACCGACGATGGTGACGCCAGCGCCATAGGTGTCGAGTGTCCCCTGCAACAGGGCGCGCACCTGGTCTTCGACTTCCGCACGGCGTTCCGTGCGCACATCCTCGGCGCGCGAACGGCCCACATATTCACGCATCGCGCTCTCGGCGATGCGCCGCACGAAGCCCTCGGGATCGGCGACGTTGAAGAGGAAATCCTTGGGGCTGCTCACCCGCCAGATCACGGTGAAAACCACGTCGACGATGTTCTGATCGCCCGACAGCATGAGGCTGTTGGGGTCGTTGTTGCGCGCAGAACTCGTGCCGATCGTCTCGCGGCGCTGCCGGATGGTGACGATTTCCACGGTCTCGAACGGCCACAGATGGAAATGCAGGCCCGGTTCCTCGACCTGCGGCTTCGGCTTGCCGAACACCAATTCCTGGCCGAGCTCGTCCGGCTGCACCGTGTAGATGGCGTTGGTCAGCCAGATGGCGACCAGGATGATCGCGACGACCGCTGCGATCGCGAGATTGCCGCGGCCGCCATTCGGAAACATGCCGCGCAGCTTGTCCTGGCCGCGTCGAATGAGATCTTCAAGATCCGGCTGCTGTGGGCCGGACGGCTGCGGCCCGGACCCCCAAGGTCCGCCACGGTTGCCACCGCCGGGATTACCCCACGGGCCACCACCGTTATTGTTGTTACTCCAGGGCATTTAGCCTCCTCGTTTGACCCCATCCGCGCCTTGCGCGCGGTTATAGGCGAGCCCTGCCCGCCCATCAACGCCCGCCCGTCTGCGGATGCGAACCGCCAATCCGCTGGCCACCGTCATGCTGCTAGGGCGATCGCCGAAACCGATTTGCCATAAAGAGATGCGGGTGCCGCGGGCCACATGGGATAGCGGGAAAGCCAGCGCAAGCGTCGCCGAGGCGATTGCATCATCTGCGTTCCAACAGCCGGTAGATGGCTTCCGCCGTATCGCCCTCATGCGCAGGCAACCGATCACAGGAAATCTCCTGCCACTCGGTGCGCTCAAAAGGCGGAAACGCAACATCTCCCTCGGGTTCTGCCGCGATTTCCGTCCAGTGGAGCAGAGAGGCGTGCGGCAGCGCCTCGGCAAAGATCCCGGCCCCGCCGATCACGCAGATTTCATCGGCGTTGAGCCGTTCCGCCGCATCTCCGGCGAGGGCAAGCGCGTCCTCGAGGGAGCGCGCCGTCGTCGCGCCCGGCGCCTCATAACCTTCCTGGCGGGTGACGACGAGGTTGCTGCGGCCCGGCAGCGGGCCTTTCAGACTCTCCCAGGTCCGCCGCCCCATGATGATGGGCTTGCCCATGGTGACGGCGCGAAAACGCTTCATGTCGCCGCGCACCCGCCAGGGCAGCCCGCCATCTCGTCCGATGATGCCGTTGCGCGCCACCGCAACGACGAGAGAGATTTTGGGCGCCGTCACACTGCCACCTTCGCCGCGATATGCGGATGCGGATCATACCCCTCCAGGCGGAAATCGTCGTAAGTGAAATCGAAGATCGAGCCGACGGCGGGATTGAGGTCCATGCGCGGCAGCGACCGCGGCGTGCGCGACAGCTGCAGCTTCGCCTGCTCCACATGGTTGGCGTAGAGATGCGCGTCGCCAAAGGTGTGGATGAAATCGCCCGGCTCGAGCCCCGTCACCTGCGCCATCATCAAGGTGAGAAGCGCATAGGAGGCGATATTGAAGGGAACGCCCAGAAACACGTCCGCCGAGCGCTGATACAGCTGACAGGAGAGCTTCCCGTCCGCGACGTAGAACTGGAACAGGCAATGACAGGGCGGCAGCGCCATCTGATCGACATCGGCCGGGTTCCAGGCCGTGACGATCATCCGGCGTGAATCAGGATTCGAACGGATCGTCTCAACCACTTGAGATATCTGATCGATCTGGCGCCCATCGGGAGCTGCCCAGGAACGCCATTGCCGGCCGTAGACCGGTCCGAGATCGCCGTTCTCGTCGGCCCATTCGTTCCAGATCCGCACGCCGTTGTCGTTCAGATAGCGGATGTTGGTATCGCCAGCGAGGAACCAGAGAAGTTCGTGGATGATCGACTTCAGATGCAGCTTCTTCGTCGTCAGAAGCGGAAACCCCGCCGCGAGATCGAAGCGCATCTGGTGCCCGAAGACGGAGCGCGTGCCGGTTCCGGTGCGGTCGCCCTTGACGCTGCCCTCATCGAGCACGCGCCGGAGGAGATCGAGATATTGCTGCATCAAAAATACCTAGCGTGATTCTCAGGCCCCGTCCGAGCGTCGATCTTCTACGGGCCGTCACATTGGCTCAGTTCACAAGAGAATTCAGAACATCGGCAGCTGGTCGCCGTCCTTGCGCCGCTTCACCAGCTCTTCGAGCCCGGCAAGGTGGCATTGGACGAGATGCTCGATGGTCGGCCGCACGCTGTCGAGGCGGATGGCGCCGAGACGGCCGGCGGCGGAAAGGATGAGAAGCCCGTGGACGGCCGCCCACAGGCCCCGCGCCGACTGGCTGGCAAGCTTGTCGTCGATGCGCCGGTCATGTGCGCGGATCGCCCGCTCCAGCGTGGCAAAGAGACGGTCGACCGTCGGCTGATTCGGCGGCTCGGCTCCGTCGGCGGGCATTTCCGTCTCGAACACGGCGAGCCAGCGGCGCTCGTTTCGATGGACGAAGTCGGCGTAGCGATCGGCGAAATCGAGCAGCACTTCGCGCGTCGCGCGGCCTTCGACCTTCACCTCCGACATCGTCTCGGCAAGGGCCGCGAAGGTACGGGCATTCACGGCTGCGATGAGCGCGCCGAGATTGTCGAAGACATTGTAGGTGGTGCCGACGGCAACGCCGACTTCGGAGGCCACGCGCCGGGCCGTGACGGCCGACACGCCTTCTTCGCTGACGATGCGCTCCGCCGCGTCGATCATGGCGGACCTGATGTCGGCGCTCCGCCGCCGCGTGCCAGAAACCTCGGCCAAATCCGACCCTCCTACCCTTCCGCTTAGCGCAGTTCGCGAAACGCCGCCACACCGGGTTGAACAATGTTCACATATCAGCTAGAGATGAACAATGTTCATGAACGTTGTTCAAGGATGGAGACGAGGATGATCACACAGACCCTGAAACGGTTCACGCTCGCGGCCGGCCTGGCACTCGGCGTCGTCGCCACAGCCCCGGCCGCCAATGCGGCCGGTCTGATGACGCCGAAGGACGGGACGCCCGCCCTCGATCTGCGCGACCAGGCGGTCGATGTGGTGGTGGAAGGCGGCTATGCCGTCGTCACGGTCGAACAGACCTTTGCCAATCCGAACGCCGAAGACATGGAGGCGATCTATTCCTTCCCGGTTCCGGAACGCGCGGCCGTGTCGGAATTCACCTACTGGATCGACGGCAAGCCGGTGACGGCCGAAGTCCTGGAGAAGGAGGACGCCCGAAAGATCTACGAGGGCGAGAAGGCGGCCGGTCGTGAAACGGCAATCGCCGAGCAGGACGAATACAAAACCTTCGACATGACCGTCTGGCCCGTGCGGGCGGGAAATGACGTCAAGATCCGCCTCGCCTACATCCAGCCGGCGAAGCTCGACACCGGCATCGGCCGCTTCGTCTATCCGCTGGAAGAAGGCGGCGTTGACGACGACAAGCTCGCCTTCTGGACCGCGAACGAAACCGTCACGGGCCGCTTCAGCTTCGATCTCCACCTGCGCACCGACTATACGGTCGAGGCCCTGCGCCTCCCGGCCCATCCGGACGCCGCCATCTCGAAGGATCCGGATGGCAGCTGGCGCGTCCATATCGACAACGCGGCCGCCGCCCCCAAAGCCGGTTCCGAACCCGTCGACGACGACGCTCCAGCCGATGAGGACACGCCTGCCCAGGCGCCGGCACAATCCGGAAAAAGCTTCGAACTCGACACCGACATCGTCGTCTATTGGCGCCAGGCCGAGAACGAGCCGGCCCGCGTCGACATGCTCGCCTACAAGCCGGAGAGCGATGGCCGCGGCACCTTCATGCTGACGCTGACGCCCGGCATGGATTTGAAGCCGATCACCGAAGGCCGCGACTTCATCTTCGTGCTCGATCGCTCCGGCTCCATGGGCGGCAAGATGTCGAGCCTCACGGAAGGCGTCTCGCGCGCCCTCGGTCAGCTCAATCCCGACGACCGCTTCCGCATCCTCTATTTCAATGACAGCGCCCGCGAACTCACCCACGGCTTCATGAATGCCAATGAGGAGAGCATTTCGCAGGCTCTCGAATGGGTGCGGAACGTCGACGCTGAGGGTGGCACCAATCTCTACGACGGCCTCAAGCTCGGCCTCGACGCGGCCGACGCCGACCGCACGAGCGCCCTCGTCCTCGTCACCGACGGCGTCGCCAATGTCGGCCGCACGGAGGTGAAGGATTTTCTCGCTCTGGTGAAAGAGCAGGATGTGCGCCTCTTCACCGCCATCATGGGCAACAGCGCCAACCGCCCGCTGCTTGAGCCGATGACATTGGAATCGGGCGGCTTCGCGAGCGCGGTCTCCAATTCCGACGACATCATCGGCGTGCTCTTGCAGGCGACGGCAAAAGTGACCCACGAGGCGCTTCACGGCGTGAAGCTCGATCTCGACCCGTCCAAAAGCGGCCTCACCATCGACGATCTCCGCCGCAAAGGCATCCGCACCCTCTATCGCGGCGAACAGATGGTCCTCTTCGGCCATTACCGCGGCGCCGGCGAAGCGGAGCTGACGCTCTCCGGCGAGATTTCCGGCAAGCCGGTTTCTTATGAAGCCAGCTTCGCCTTTCCCGACACGGCGAACCTCAACCCGGAGCTGGAGCGGCTTTGGGCCTTTGCCGAAATCGAGCAGGAGCTTCGCAAGCTCGACCTCTTGGGCAGCGACGCCGACGCCAAGCAATCGGTCATCGACACCTCCAAGGAATACGGCATCCTCTCCCCCTTCACCTCCATGCTGGTGGTGCGCGACGAGCGGTTCGAGGAGCTGGCGATCGATCGCAGCAACCGCGACCGGATCGCTGTCGAGGAGACGGCACGCGAGAAGCGCATGAGCGCGCCGGCACCGTCGACCCGGGTCGATACCCAAGCCCCGATGTTCGACGCCCCGCGTCCCTCCCATTCGGGCGGCGGCTCGGGCGGCTCCGGCGCCATTGGCCTGCCGGGCCTCATCCTCGCAATCCTCGTTCTCTGCGGCACGCTCCGCCTGCGCCGGCGGAAGACCGCCTGATGCATGCGCCCGCAAACGCGTTCCACGGCAGGCCTCGCCTGCCGTGGTTCACCCTCGGCCTCGCAGCCCTGACCGCCGCTCTCTATGGCCTCGCCGGCGGCACGCCATCCGGCCTCGTCTATGATCGGGCTGCGATCGAAGCTGGCGAGGTCTGGCGGCTCGTCACCGGCCATCTCGTTCATCTCGACCTGCACCATCTCGGCTACAATCTGGGTGCCCTTCTGGCACTCGGCATCGCCTACGAGCTCGCACCTTTCGGCGGCCCGCGCCGGCTCGCCCTCCACATTTTCGGCGTCGGCGGTCTGGCGGTCACGGTGACCCTCCTCGCCGTCTTCCCCGACACGCTGCGCTATTGCGGCCTCTCGGCCGTCCTCAATACGCTCTATGCGGCGCTCACCCTCGGCCTGTGGAAAGAGACGCGCGAAAAAATCTGGCTTTTCGCACTGGCCGCAAACGTCGCGAAGATCGCGTGGGAGGCGGCCTTCGGCCCGATCTTCTCGGCAGGTCTCGCCTGGCCCCCGCATCTCGGCGCCCATGTGGCGGGACTTCTCGCGGGCTGTCTCGTCGCTCTTTCCGGACCGTCACGGATTTCGGATGAAGATCCTGAATCTCTTTCGCAGCCGGAACCCGCAAACGCCTGAGAAGACTCGACGATCCCAAGGCCGGGCTCAGGACAAATGCTGTCGCGTCTCAGAAGTCGGTGCAGGCAAGCCTTTGAAATTCGGCAGGGACCGCTTATATTGGCTCGCGTCGGCGCAAGCCGACTATGGCGATAAATGGTCTACGGAATAAGCCTATCGGACCCGGGGGCGGTACCCGGCGCCTCCACCATCAACGGCCCAGGGCAGAGTGCCTGGAAAAGCCGGATTCCCTGCAAGGGGCCGCTGTTGATGGGGGCGAAATAGGATCGACGAGGGTGTAAAGGTAGAACTTTCGCTCGGTATGGTACCACCGTTATCGGACCAAAACTTGTAGTTGCGAATGACAACTATGCTGAGGCTCGTCTCGCTGCGTAATGCAGCCTGACTGCTTCGATTCAAGCCCTGGCGGTTAGCCCCGTCAGGCGGGGTCCGGAGGCACCTGGCAACAGAAGCCTCCATTTCGTTTTCCATGCCGTTGCAAATCGGTGTCAGAGGGGCCGAAACGTCCTGGCGCATATTGCCCGTCGCGCGCGGCCAACCTAATTTTGCTCAATGGCAAGCGACCTCATTCGTTACGACATTCTCACTCAGGACGCGCTGAGGCAGGTCATCCGCAAGGTGATCGGCGAGGTGGCGCAAACCGGATTGCCCGGTGAGCACCATTTCTTCGTGACCTTCGAGACCCGTCATCCCGGCGTGCGCATCTCCTCGCGCCTCAGGGCGCAGTACCCCGAAGAGATGACCATCGTCCTCCAGCACCAGTTCTGGGACCTCAACGTCACGGAGACGACCTTCGAGGTCGGCCTCTCCTTCAACGGCGTACCGGAACGTCTTCTCGTCCCCTTCCGCGCGATCAAGGCTTTCGTCGATCCGCATGCGAGCTTCGGCCTGAAGTTCGACGTGCCGGAGACGGAGGGCGAAAATCTCGCCGCCGCGGAGGCTGAGGCGATGCCAGGGCTGCTCCCTGGCGAAGAGGAACAGCCCGGCCTGATGCCGAGCCCTCTTCCGCCGGCGGTCATGGAGCGCAAGGAAGGAAGCGCGGAGACCGCAGAGGCGTCTGCCGAAGGCGAGGATGGCAAAGAGGGCGCCGAAGTCGTCTCTCTCGACGCATTCCGCAAGAAAAACGGCTGAGCGTCCGCGTCTTTTTCTGTTCTCCGTCGGTTGAAAGCCTCTTTCCCGCCTCCGGCTCTTGCCTGCGGCGCCCGCCAATGGGAAAAGGCCGAAAAACTGGCGGACCCGACCATGACAGAGAGCACGCGTACCGAGACCGATTCCTTCGGCCCCCTGGAAGTTCCTTCCGACAAATATTGGGGCGCACAGACCGCGCGCTCGCTCAAGAATTTCGAAATCGGCCATGAGCGGATGCCCAAGCCGCTCATCCGCGCCCTCGGCCTGATCAAGAGCGCGGCCGCGCAGGTCAACAAGGACCTCGGCAACCTCGAGCCCCGCCTCGCCGACGCGATTTCCGCAGCCGGCCAGGAAGTCGCCTCCGGCAAGTTCGACGACAATTTCCCGCTCGTCATCTGGCAGACGGGCTCGGGCACCCAGACCAACATGAATGCCAACGAGGTCATCGCCAACCGCGCGGTCGAGATGCTCGGCGGCACGCTCGGCTCGAAAGATCCGGTCCACCCGAACGATCACGTCAACCGCAGCCAGTCCTCCAACGACACTTTCCCGACGGCGATGCATATCGCCGCGGCGGAAGAGATCGTGCACCACCTCATCCCGGCGGTCGAACATCTGCGCGAGGCTCTGCGCGACCGCAAGCGCGCCTTCGCCGACATCATCAAGATCGGCCGCACGCATACGCAGGACGCCACGCCCGTCACGCTCGGCCAGGAATTCTCCGGTTACGTCGCCCAGCTCGATTACGGTCTGCGCCGTGTGCGCGAAGGCGTCGACTATCTCTTCGAACTCGCCCAGGGCGGGACGGCGGTCGGCACCGGGCTCAACACCAAGCCGGAATTCGCCGAGAAATTCGCAGCCGCTGTCGCCGAATCGACCGGCCTGCCCTTCCGTACCGCGCCCAACAAATTCGAGGCGCTTGCGACCCACGACGCCTATGTTTCGGCCCATGGCGCGATCAACACGCTCGCCGTGTCGCTGTTCAAGATCGCCAACGACATTCGGTTTCTGGGTTCGGGGCCGCGCTCCGGTCTCGGCGAATTGATCCTGCCGGAAAATGAACCGGGCTCCTCGATCATGCCGGGCAAGGTCAATCCGACCCAGTGCGAAGCGATGACCATGGTCTGCGCTCAGGTGATGGGCAACAACACCACGATCGGCATTGCCGGCAGCCAGGGGCATTTCGAGCTCAACGTCTACAAGCCGGTCCTCGCCTACAACATGCTGCAGTCGATCGATCTCCTCGCCGGCGCCTGCCGGTCCTTCGCCGACAAATGCGTCGTGGGCATTCAGGCGAATGAAGAGCGCATTTCGGAATTGATGCAGCGCTCCTTGATGCTGGTGACGGCACTCGCGCCGAAGATCGGCTACGACAACGCCACCAAGGTCGCCAAGACGGCGCACAAGAACGGCACGACCTTGAAGGAAGAGGCCGTCGGCCTCGGCTTCGTCACGCCGGAGGAATTCGACCAGATCGTCCGCCCGGAAAACATGATCGGGCCGCGCTGAGCAGGAGCCTATGGCCGAGATCCTCAATCTGCGCACCGCCCGCAAACGGGCGGCGCGTCAGGCCAAGGAAAAAGACGCTGCGGAAAACCGCCGGCGGCACGGGCTAAGCACGGCCGAACGGCAGAGAGAGCGTGACGAGCTCGCCCAGGAGGCGCATCGTCTGGACGGCCATTTCCGCGGCAGACCGCCTGAGGGCGAGGAGAAACCATGAGGTTGCCATGCAGATGATGTCTCGCCTTCTCGCTTTGTCGCTTCTCGCCACACCGTCGATGGCGCTCGCGCAGGATCAGGCGCCCGGCACCATCCGGCAAATCCCCATGCAGGTGCCGCCTCAGACAGAGCCTTCACCCAGCCAGCAGACACAGCAGCAACCGCAAGCGCAGCCTCAGACCGGAACTCCGGATCAGAGCGGCACACAGGCGCCGACGGCATCAAAGTCCACTGAGCCGAGCGGCGATTCCTATTCCTGGCGCTCGTCTCTCACCGACAGTGGGGCCGCGGCCTTCATCGCCGGCTGCGATCAGTGCGATAACGTGCCGCTCGACATCAGCTGCACGCTTGCGGGCAGCGACATCACCGTTCGCCCGACCATCGCCGTCGAAAGCGCACTCGAAGGCGATCTCGTCGAAGTGGCGTTCGAGGTCGATCGGGATATCTTCCGCCGCGATGGGCGTCTGCATCAGAGCGAGCTCTATGGCGGCTTCGTCCCGGAAGTGACGATCAAGGAGAGCGACCCGCTGCTCTACGCGCTGTCCGTCGGCGACAGCCTCAACGTCGCCGTCGGTCAGCAGCGCCTCGATCTCACCTTGAAGGGATCGGCAGCGGCATTGCGTACGATGCGCTCGGCCTGCACGAAGCCGGCATCGACGCCCGTGCCGCCGTCCTCGGAAGAACCGGCACCCCTGCAACCCGACAGTTCGGTGGAGCCGAACCCGACGATCCGCATCACCCCGCCGCCCCCGCCTGAGGCGCTTCTGCCTCTGCCGGGCTCCGGGAACTGAACGGAGCACGGCCCTGCCCGTCGTCACGATGTGAAAAAGCGCTCCGTCGTCATCGCCGGACATCGCACGAGCGTCAGTCTGGAGGACCCCTTCTGGACCGAGCTCAAGGCGATGGCCACAACGCGCGACATGCCGCTTGCCGCTTTGATCGAGGAGATCGATGCGCGGCGGGAGACCGACAACCTCTCCTCCGCGCTGCGCATTGCCGTTCTCGAAAGTCTTCGCCACCGCCTGGCAGAGGGCGGCTGAAGCTCATTCCGACAGCGACGGCAGGAGATCGAGCGGCGCGCCGCTGCCGCTACGCTCCGGTGTGATCACCGTGGGGGCGTTCGGAACAGGCTCATCCAGAATGCGGCCGAGCCGACGCCCAAACGTTTCCTGATCTGTTTCTGACCCCTGCGGCTGCGGCGTCGAACCTCGCGCTTCGGGCTTTTCCGGGCGATCTTGGGTTCCATCCCCTTGCGTTCCATCCCCTGATGGGGCGTCGGGCCGGCCCGCGTCCGGCCCACCTTGCTGCACGCCGGGAGCCGTCTTCTCGGCCGCCTCTTCGGCTCGCTGAGCCGCCTCCTCCGCCGCCCTTTCTGCAGCCGCCTTCTCGGCGGCCTCCTTCTCTGCAGCAGCCTGGGCCGCCTTCTCGCGCTCCTGGCGCTGTTCCTCTTCGCGCTGGCGCTTCAGCTGCCGCCGCAGCCGCTCGCCTTCGAGGATTTCCGCCTGAAGCTTCTCGACCCGTTCCACCTCCTGTTCGAAGGCGCGCACCGTCAGAAAACCGAGGAAGGGCGTGATGTCGATATGACGGCCCGGATCGGCAAGAGGCCCGGAAAAGACAATCCCGACTTCGGGCTGCGCGCCCGTCACCGCATCCTGGCCGGGATCGACCTTCAAGGACCAGTCGGAGGCGAGCTGCATCCGGTTCAAGTCGATCGAAGCGTTGCCGAGAACGGTCGCGCTTTCGCTCCCTTCCACCTGCAGCGTCGACAACCGCGCCGTCCCGGAGGTGATGGAGAACGAGCCCGTCGCCTCATCGAAGGAAAGCGTCCCGGCATCGAGATGGCCGGAAAACGCGGCCGCAACCGGCTCGCTTTCAAGCTTCAGTCCGGCATCGGCGGCGCGAATGACCGAGCCGAAAGCCTGCGGGTTCAGATACCGCAGAAGACCGTCGCGCAGGGTGAAGGACCCGCTCCCGTTCAAGGCGGAGACCATCCCCGAGAAGGACCGGCCACGCCCCATCACTTCGAGCGACGAGGAAAGCCGCCCCGCGGCAACCGGACGGCCGTCTTCGCGCCAGACGAGCTCGGCGAGAACCGCATCTTTGAGAGACAGCTGCAACGTCAGGGGCTGTGCGCCCTCGCCGCCACCCGCCGACAGAGCCCCGCTGAGCTCGCCGCCGGCAAACGCGCCGGTGAGTTGATCGAGGCGCAGACGTCCCCCATCGTAACTAAGCTTGAAGGCCGGATTGCGCAGAGGCATTGCGAGCCCCGTCGCCGCCTCCTGCGCCTTGACGGCGAGATCGAGAGAAATCCCGCCGGGCAGAGCCGGGGCGAAAGCCTGGGTCGGCCATGTCCCCTCCACATAGGCCGGCGTGATCCCGAATGGCGCGGCCAGGAGAAATGGCAAAGAGACGTTCTGCAGACGAAGATCGCCGCCGATCGCCAGACCACCCTCCGCTCGAGCGGTCAGGACACCGCCGACCGGCTGCCCATCGAAAGACGCATTCTCGAGATCGAGCTCAGCCGTACCGCCCGAGAGCTTGAACGGCCCGCTCGCCGCCAGAGCGTGGCCTTCGCCGATCCCGGGCAGCGCCACACCGGCAAGAAGGAGGGCAGGATCGACATCGTCGGCCGAGAGCGTCAGCGGACCGGCAAGAGAAAGCGTATCGCCACCAAACTCGCCGCGCCCGTCGAAGCCGAAATCGATGCCGGCGATACGTCCCTTCGCCTCGAGATCGCCACCCTCGCCGGCCGATCCATTCATTTTCAGGCTCAACCGGGCCGGGCCACTCCCGGGCAACGGCACGACGTCGAGGCCGAGCTGTGCAAGCAGAGATGCCGAATCCTGCGATTGCACGAGGAGATCGGCCTGCCCGGAAAGCTCATCCGGATCGTTGAAGCCGCCACGCCCATCGGCCGTCAGCGTCAGGCGCGTTCCGGCAAAGTTGCCGGAAAGCTCCAGCGTCTGCGCTCCATCGGTCTCCGCGGTCGCGACCAGACTGGCATCGACCGGCGACAGCGCGTCGGCGCGCGCGACCAGACGTTCCGCAAGCGGGCTCTGCGGCAAAAGCCCCTGCAGGAAAGCCGCCGCGCCTGAAAGGTTCTCAGCCACGATATCGGCCGAAAGCCGGCCCCGCGGCGCCGCGAAGAAGTTCTCGATCCGACCCGAGGCATTGATATCTGCGCCGGCGAGATCGGCGATCGACAAGGTGGCAATATCCAGACTGTCGCCGGTCAAAACCCCTTCCAGATTGACGGAGGCCGCCTCCGCCCCGCCCACAGAAAGATTCTGCGCCGCAAGCGACATCGCCACACGGGCAAAATTGCCCTTGCGCAGGTCGTCACCGGCGAGAAGGCCCGTGACCGCCTCCGCCTCTTCGAGTGCCACATTCTCAGCGCTCAGCGTCACGTCGGCAAACGTTTCTCCCGTGCGCGCGAAACGGCGCATGGAAATCGCCCCGTCGATCGTCCCGTCGTTGATCTCCGCGACCAGATTCTGCGCCGTCTGCCGGCGCTGCGACAGATCGAGATCCGCCTCCACCCGGAACCGGTCGAGGCGCACCGCCTCCCCCGCATCGCCGCGCCACCAGGCGGCAAAGGCCGCAGGACGCTCCGAAGCGATCCGGCCGTGGCCGTGGAAAGTCGGCGTCGCCGTATCGATGTCGCCGCTCACATCGATGCGGGTTGCCCCCGGCAGCACCGCGGACAGGATGTCCACTCTCCAGCCGCTCTCCGTCGGATTTACATCGGTCCCGACCGCCTGAATGACGCTGCCACCGACGACGACGCCCTGGGCATCGAGGGTCAATGTGCCGGGAACCGAGGGCCTCGGCAGATCCGCAAGCCCCGCGACGAGCCTTTCGGCCGCTTTCTCGATAGCGATCGGTTTGCCTGCACCGCCCCCGAGCGCACGATCGAGGTCGATCTGACGCGCATCGAGCGCAATGGCGAAGCGCGGTTCCGGCACGAATGCGAGTTCGCCATGACCGGCCGCCTGAACCGCGTTCGCTTCCGGCCCGTAGGCAAAGGTGAAGTCTTCCGAGACGAGCTTTTCGCTGGTGAGCTCGAACTCGCCCTTCGTCCGCAAAAGCGCGAGCGGCGATTGCGGTTGCTCGGGCGCAGTTTCCGTGTCCGGCTTGAGGCCGGAAAGATCGAAGCTGCCCTTCAAGGCGAGCCCCTCCTCGCCCTCCGTGACGAGATCGCCGGCGACCATCAGCACCAGAGGTTTCGCTGCCGGTGTCAGGCTCGCTTTCAAAGGCATGCGGCCGTCGGCCAGCCGTCCGACCCCGACATCGATGCTATAGGCGTCGCCACCGAGCCGGAAGCCGCCCTGCAAATGCCCGGGCCCTTCGAGCGAGCGCGCCTGCATGAGCGCATTGATCTCGCCGATGCGCCAGGAGGCCCCGCGCCGGCTGTCCCTGAGGTCGACCTCGCCGTTGCGAATGTCCATCTCGTCGAGGGAGATCTGCTCGGGCCCGAAACGCCCGATCCGCATCCGTCCCCCCGTCTGAGCGAGATCGGCGACATCGAGCGACAGGTGTGGCCGATCGAGCTGAACCGAAATGATGTTGATCTCGCCCTTGAGGAGACCGGTGAGCTCCACCTTGGCGCGCAGGCGTCCCAGCGTCAGGATCGGCGCGTCGGAAGGTCCGATGCGCACGTCCGCGAGGCGCAAAGTCGGCGTGGGCAGGATTGAAAGGTCGGCATCGCCACGCACCTTGACCGGCACGCCCAGGCTCGCCGAGGCCTTTTCCTCGAACTCCTGCCGGTAGGCGCTCCAATCAACGAGATACGGCCCGATCAGTGCGGTGAAGAGCACCGCAATGATGGCGAGGCCTATCGCGACATAAAGCCTTCCCAGAACAACTCTCCCTCTCCGCCCGCCTCCGCGACGGTCTCGATCCGGCCTAGAGACGGATGATCTTACCCGGATTCATGATGTTCTGCGGATCGATCGCGCGTTTGACGGCACGCATGACATCGAGAGCGGGGCCGAGTTCCTGCTCCAGATAGGCGCGCTTGCCCTGACCGATCCCGTGCTCACCGGTGCATGTTCCGTCCATCCCGATGGCTCGGGCGCTGATGCGCGCCGAAAGCTGCTGCGCCTTGTCGAGTTCCGCCGGATCGTCCATGTCGATCAGCGCCGAAACATGGAAATTGCCGTCGCCGACATGGCCGACGATGGGCGCGATGAGGCCGAGTTCGGCGATGTCGTCCATCGTTCCACGCACGCAATCGGCAAGTCGTGAAATCGGCACGCAGGCATCCGTTGCGAAGGCCCTCGTCCCCGGACGCAGCGAGATCGCCGCCCAATAGGCGTCGTGTCGCGCCTGCCAGAGCCTGGCTCTGTCCTCCTGGCGCGTCGTCCAGGAAAAATTGCCGCCGCCGAATTCCTCCGCGATGTCGCCGAAGAGCTCCGCCTGCTCCTTCACGCCGGCCGTGGTGCCGTGGAATTCCAGGAAGAGCGTCGGCGCCTCGGGGTAATCGAGCTTGGAATAGGCGTTGCACGCGCGCATCTGCAGCGTATCGAGGAGCTCGATCCGCGCCATGGGGATACCGCTTTGGATGGTGGCGATGACGGTGTTGCAGGCCGATTCCACATCCGGGAAGCTGCACACGCCGGCCGAGATCGCCTCGGGGATTCCCTGCAGCCGCAACGTCAATTCGGTGATGACGCCGAGCGTGCCTTCCGCCCCCACCAGAAGCCGGGTCAGATCATAGCCAGCCGAGGTTTTCTTGGCCCGCTGCGCCGTGCGCACGATCGCGCCATCCGGCATGACCGCCGTGAGGTTGAGGACATTGTCCTTCATGGTACCGTAGCGGACCGCATTGGTGCCGGAAGCGCGCGTCGAGGCCATGCCGCCGAGGCTCGCATCCGCCCCCGGATCGATCGGGAAGAAAAGCCCGGTATCGCGCAGATGCTCGTTCAGCTGCTTGCGCGTGACGCCCGGCTCGACGACGCAGTCGAGATCTTCGGGATGCACGGCAAGGATTCGGTTCATCGCGGAGAGGTCGATCGAGACGCCGCCCGCCGGCGCGTTGAGATGGCCTTCGAGAGACGATCCGGTGCCGAACGGGATGATCGGCACATGATGCTCGGCGCAGACGCGCACCACTTCGGCGACTTCTTCGGCGGAATGCACGAAGACCACGCCGTCGGGGGGCTGATTGGTGATCCACGTCGTGGTGTGGCCGTGCTGCTCACGAACCGCGGCGGAGGTGGAAAAGCGCTCCCCGAAACGCTGTGCGAGAATACCAAGCGCGGTAGCAATACCGTCTTCGTTGCGAGAAAGCGCGTCTGCGATGGCCATATTCGGCTCCCGATGCCGGAGCAAATCCTCAAGCTTGTTGAAAGCATAACAAGTCGCCGCGCTGGCTCTCGGGCGGCGCGACTATCCCCTGCAATGCGAAAAAAGGTGGCTTATGTCCAGGACAATTGAGGCTCCGTTCCAGGCGACGACACAGACCGTCGAGAACGCCTGGATCGATTACAACGGCCATATGAATGTCGCGTATTACGTCCTGCTTTTCGATCGCGGCATCGACGAAGCCTTCGAAGCTCTCGGCCTCGGCCCCGATTACCGGCGGGCCCATGACGCTTCCTTCTTCGCGGTCGAAATGCATGTGCGCTATCTGCGCGAACTGAAAGCCGGCGCGAAAGTTGCCGCGACCTGGCAGCTCCTCTCCGCCGACGACAAGCGGGTGCGCAGTTACATGGAACTCCGTGATGCGGACGAGGGCTTTGTGGCCGCCAAGTCGGAGCACCTGCATCTGCATGTGGATATGACCGCACGGCGGGCGGCCGCTTTCCCGCCGGACATTCGGGCAAAGATCGACGCGACCTTCGAGGCCCACCGAAAACTCCCCTGGCCGGAAAGCGCGGGCGCCACGATCACTCTCGATAAACGCTGATGGATCAGCCCCCTGGGATCGAGGGCTGAATCAATTTGTCAGGCGATCAGGAATAGTGGTTGCGGATGACCGCCCCGGCGATCTCCGGAGAATCGATGATACCGACGACATCCTCCGGACGCGGCACCACCACGCCCGCCCGCACGACGATCGCGAAGGAGCGTGCCCGCCGGTTCATGCGCGTGATGATGGAATTGAGAATGTTGTTTTCCGGCGCGACGACGAAATCGTCGGAGATGATGTCGGCGAGCGTCTGATCGGCTCGGATCGACGGCGCATAGAGAACCGAGCCGAAGCGGGCATACCCGACGATCCGGCCATCTTCGCTCACGACGACATGCCTGCGCTGCCCCTCCTCGCCGACGAGCTTGATCGCATCCCGCACGCTGGTCGCCGCAGGCAGCACGACGAAATTGCGGTTCATCAGATCTCGCGCCTGCTGCACCAGATACATGTTCGTGTGGCGCACCGACGGGATCGGACGGCCGCGATTGCGCAGCTTGATGGTGTAAATGTCGGCCGCAATGAACCAGCGCCGCACGCCGACCGACAGCGCCACCGCCAGGACCAGCGGGACGATGACATTATAGTCGCGCGTCATTTCGAAGATCATGACAATCGCCGTCATCGAGGCCCCGGTCGCACCGCCCACGAGCGCGCCCATGCCGACGACGGCAAACTCCGCCATGTTGAAGCCCTCGCCCGGGAAGAGCCAAGCCCCGAGCGCGCCGACGGCGCCGCCGAGCGTCGCACCGATGAAGAGAGACGGAGAAAAGACGCCGCCGGAGGCGCCCGCGCCGAGGCTGACGCTCGTCGCCACCAGCTTGCCGATCAACAGGGCGACGAGAAGGAAGAGTGTGTAGCTGTAATTGCTCTCGCTCACGATCGACTGGATCGTGGCATAGCCGACGCCGGCCGTATGGTACTGCCCCGTCGTGACGAAAAAGCCGTAGGCGAGCAACCCGATCAGCGTCATGCCGATGATGTTGCGCGTGTAATCGTTGCCCGGCAGCTTCGGAAAGAAATCCTCGCAGAAGGCGAGGAAGCGGATGAACGCCCAGGAGGCGACGCCCGCAAGGAGACCGAGAACGGCAAAGCCGACGAGTTCGGCGAGATTGATCGCGTGCTGGGGATCGACGGCCGAAAGCGGCACGAAGAATGCCGGATCGAGGCCAAGCGCGATACGGCCGATATAGGTTGCCGTCGCCGTCGCCACGACGACCGGCAGAAAGGTGCGCCCGCTCACCTCCGGCAGCAGGAGTTCGACCGCAAACAGCACGCCGCCGAGAGGCGTGTTGAACGTGGCCGCGATGCCGGCACCGGCGCCGGCGGCAAGCATCGTGATCTTCTGCCAGCGCGGCAGCTTCAACGTCCGCGCAATCGTCGAGCCAAAGGACGCACCGATCTGGATGATCGGCCCTTCGCGGCCGACCGAAGCTCCACTGCCGATGGAGATGGCGGAAGCGATCGATTTCACGATCGCCACGACGCCGCGCACATTCCCGTTGTTGTGGTAGACGGCGTACATCACTTCCGGAACGCCGTGACCCTTGGCCTCCGGCGCAAACGTCTTCACCAGAAAGACGACGACGAGGCCGCCGATGACGGGCGCGAGAATAATGAACGGGCCCCAGACGCTCGCCGCCTCGAAATGGTTGGCGTCATAAAAGAAGCTAATACGCCCGTTGAAAGCCAGATTGTGGACGAAGGCGATCATGTAGCGAAAAAGCACTGCGCCAACGGCAGCCACCACACCGATTGAGAACGCGACCACACACAATGCGGGAGCGCTCAAGACGCGTTCCTGGCTCTCTTCTTCCGTACCGGACGCGGAAACTGGCGCTGAATTTGTCGGCTTCGCCTCGGCCGGAGTGTCGGTCACGATCTCGCTTCTTTCTATCTCGGGTGCCGCTTCCGAACGGAGCGTCACACTGAGAAGAACAAGAGGTTAATCTGTCGCGGGCACCGGGAAGCCCTCGTCTCCTGCACCCAAGCAAGCCGCAAGGTCAAGGTTGCGCGCCGGCTTTCTCCCATGCGCCCTCGTTCGCGCCCCCAAAAGCGATCAGCCAACCGAGCAGACCCAGACATCCCTCTCCCTCCCATGCCCGGCACGGCGGAGCGGAAGGGGAAGCGCCCGAAAAACGTTGACCATGTGCCGAAACGGTTCCGTCCGAAGCGATCACATTTTGCGAGCCTTTCGCAACGTTATTTGAACGAACCCTTCAGCCGCCAGGGCATTGCCCTCCCACTACACACACGGGGCGAGCCGCCACCCAGGCGAACCCCCAACAGGGAGAGTGAGAATGTTGAAGAAGCTTTTGGCAACGACGGCCATCTCGGCAATGATGGCGACCGGCGCGATGGCGCAGTCGAATGACACCGACACCACCAACCAGCCGATGGCGGAACAGCCGGCAAGCCAGGACAAGGCGCCTGCTGGCGAGATGGAAGCGCAGCCGAACGACAGCATGAGCGCCCCTGCCGGCGAGACCGCTGAAGCTCCTGCGAAGCCGATGGATTCCTCCGTCTTCCTGACCGAGCAGAGCGAAGACCAGATCCAGGCAAGCAGCTATATCGGCCAGACCGTCTACAATCAGAGCGACGAGGCGGTCGGCGACATCAACGACCTCCTCTTCACGAAGGACGGCGGAGTTGACGGCGCGATCATCGGCGTCGGCGGCTTCCTCGGCATCGGTGAGAAAGATGTCGCCGTCAAGTTCGGTGAAATCGACGTGCAGACCGATGAAGATGGCGACCTGCACCTCGTGATCGACGGCTCGAAGGAGGCGCTTGAAGCCGCTCCGGACTTCGTCGACCTCGACGACCAGAAGGCGCAGGCTGATGCCGCGGCCCAGCAGTCGCAGACTGAGAGCGGCGGCATGGGTACCAGCACCGGCGGTGCCCCGGCGACCGGCGAGCCGGCTCAGTCGAACTAAACCAAAACCCTCTTCGGGTTCGAAAGATGCCGTCCGCACTCTGCGGGCGGCATTTTTTTGGGAGCGCGGTGTTTTTGCGGAGCGTTGCGGCTGACGCTCAAGCTTCGTTCTATTTCTCGCCGGTCGCCTCGGACTTGTCGGTGGCCCTCGTCTCCTCATGCATTTCAGAGGGCTCACTCACCTCTTCGCCTTCAGCAGACTCTTCGTGCTCCGCAGGGGCGTCTTTGCCCATCTCCGCTGCACCGGCTTTCCAATACTGAAAGAGCGGACCTTCCCGCCCATAGATCGGATCGGTGTCGGGAAGCGGCACGCTTGCGGCCTTCTTCCTGGCGTCCTCAAAATCGATCTCTTCGGGCTTGCTGATGTCGCCCTCCTGACCCGGCGGATAAGCGCCGACGACCGAAAAATCCTCCGTTGCCGACAGTCTTTTGTGGCCGACGCCAGCGGGAATGACGACCACGTCGCCCGCATTGAGATCGGTTTCGATACCGTCATCGCCGCCAAGCCCGACGCGTGCCGAGCCGCACACGCACGCCAGCACTTCATGGCCCTTGGTGTGGAAATGCCAGAACGGATAGATCGACCAGACCCAAACGCCCTGCCACATATTCCGCTTCAGGATCGTGTCGGCCGCCCCGGCCATACGGACCGGCTCGTCGAGACCGCCACGATAGACGAGCGTCGGCAGCTTGCTGTTGGGAATGCCGCTCGAAGGTTCAAAATCATAGGATTCGACTGCGACGCTGAGATCGAGATCGTGCGTTGCCATGCGATGTCTCCGCTCTTGGGTTTCTCAACCCCAATGCAGAGGAAGGCAGATCAGTTCGCTAGGCTGTCTTGAGAAGCGCATCTCGGCGCGCCAGGCTGGCGGTCGGCCACACCTCCTCGAGATCGTAATATTCCTCAAACGCCGGGACATCCGCCGGCAATTCGAGCCACGGGACCTTCGAGCGCGTGTAGATGTGAACGTCCGGCACGAGCACATGCGGATTATCGAGCGTTCCGACCCGCAGGAAGCTCAAGATTCCGCGGCGTCCGTAATCGCTCCAGAGCGCAATCTGGCAGTTCGGGCAGCGATAGACGTCATGAGGAAGCCCGCTCGCCGTCGGCAGCGTCACGACGACCGGCTCTGCCTTGAAAAGCTCGATCCGATCGCGCTCGATGAGCGCGTTGAGGACGAAAGCGCTGCCCGTCTCCCGCTGGCAGTCCCGGCAATGACAGCAATGCACGAACATCGGCCGCGATGTCAGCCGGTAACGCACCTCCTTGCAGGAGCATCCCCCTTCAAGTTCCACAGGCATGTCTTTCCCCCCAAGCCCTCAACCTCGCAGGAGGTGGGCCGACGAAGAAGCCCGGAAGTTTCGTCGGCCCCATCCTCACGGTTCGATCATGAGCAAGAGTTGAGGCAAGCAACACGCATTTTTTTGCACAGCCCCCTTGCGACTTGGTCGGCAGACGCAGAGAACGAGACAAGAACAACAGTACAATCCCGCAGCCAGGCCATCGCCTCGCAAGACAGGGATCGTTGCCCTATCTTGGGCTTAAGCGAATCGAAACCTGATGACCCATTCAAACACCGACCGACACGACGATCCCTTGTTCGACCCGCAGACGCCCGCGCCGCGGCCGGGCGGAATCGCGGCCCGCGCCCAGGCGGCGCAGGTCTCCGCTCCGGCGCGCTACCTGCAAGGCCTCAATCCCGAGCAACGCGATGCGGTGGAGACGACGGAAGGCGCGCTTCTCGTGCTCGCCGGCGCCGGCACAGGCAAGACCCGGGTTCTGACGACGCGCATCGCGCACATCCTCGCCTCACGCCGCGCCTTTCCCTCGCAGATCCTCGCGGTCACCTTCACCAACAAGGCCGCGCGCGAGATGAAGGTGCGGATCGGCGCCTTGATCGGCGGCGAACAGACGGAAGGCATGCCGTGGCTCGGCACCTTTCACTCGATCGGCGTCAAGATCCTGCGCCGCCACGGCGAACTCGTCGGCCTGCGCTCCGATTTCACCATCCTCGATACCGACGATCAGATCCGGCTGATGAAGCAGGTGATCCAGGCCGCGGGTCTCGACGACAAGCGCTGGCCCGCGCGCCAGCTCGCCAACCTCATCGATGGCTGGAAGAACCGCGGCTTGTCGCCTGACAAGATTCCGGATTCCGACGCTTACGCTTTTGGCAACGGACGCGGGCGCGAACTCTACACCGCCTATCAGGAGCGTCTGAAGACGCTGAATGCAGTCGATTTCGGCGATCTTCTGACGGAGTGCGTGCGGCTCTTCCGCGAACATCCCGATGTGCTCGAAAGCTTCCAGCAGCGCTTTCGCTACATTCTCGTCGACGAGTATCAGGATACCAACGTCGCACAATATCTCTGGCTGCGCCTCCTCGCCCAGCGTCCGGAAGGCGAGCGCGCCAATATCTGCTGCGTGGGTGACGACGATCAGTCGATTTATGGCTGGCGCGGCGCCGAAGTCGCCAACATCCTGCGCTTCGATCACGATTTCCCCGGCGCCAAGGTGATCCGCCTGGAGCGCAATTACCGTTCGACGGGCCATATCCTCGCCGCCGCGTCATGCCTCATCGCCCAGAACGAGAGCCGTCTCGGCAAGACGCTGTTTCCAGCAACCGACGAGATGGGCGCGCCGGTCATGGTCGCCTCCGGCTGGGATTCCTCAGAAGAGGCCCGCTCGATCGGCGAAGACATCGAAAGGAAACAACGCCAGGGCATCTCTCTCAATGAGATCGCGATCCTGGTGCGGGCATCCTTCCAGATGCGCGAATTCGAAGACCGCTTCGTCACGCTCGGCCTGCCCTATCGTGTCATAGGCGGCCCGCGCTTCTTCGAGCGCATGGAGATCCGCGATGCGCTCGCCTATCTGCGCGTCACGCAAAATCCGGCCGACGGGCTCGCCTTCGAGCGCATCGTCAACACGCCGAAGCGCGGCCTGGGTGCGGCCACCATCCAGCTCATCCACTCTCATGCACGCAGCCGCGACATCCCTCTTCTCGCGGCGGCCGGAGAGCTCGCGGCGACCGAGGAGATCAAGCCGCGCCAGCGCCAGGCTCTCGGCGATCTCGTTCGAAATTTCGCGCGCTGGTCGGAAATGCTGGAGCACACGCCGCATCCGGAACTCGCCGAAATCATCCTGGAGGAATCCGGCTACATCGAAATGTGGCAGCGCGACCGTTCGCCGGAGGCTCCGGGCCGGCTCGAAAACCTCAAGGAACTCGTCAACAATCTCGGTGAATACGATTCCCTCGGCGGCTTCCTGGAACATGTCTCGCTCGTCATGGACACCGAGGGTGGCGAGACGGAAGAAGCCGTCTCCATCATGACGCTGCATTCGGCCAAAGGGCTCGAATTCGACGTCGTCTATCTGCCCGGCTGGGAGGAAGGCCTCTTCCCGCACCAGCGCGCCCTCGACGAGAGCGGCAAGGCCGGCCTCGAAGAGGAACGCCGCCTCGCCTATGTCGGCCTCACGCGCGCCCGCCGCCACGCCACCATCTGGTTCGTCGGCAATCGCCGCGTGCATGGCCTGTGGCAGTCCACCCTGCCCTCGCGCTTCATCGACGATCTGCCGGAAGACCACGTCGAAGTGGCCGAGCCCGCAAGCTACGGCGGCTATGGCGGCGCCGGTCATTATGGGTCGGGCGGCTATGGCGGCTCACGCTTCGAGCGGATGGAGCCTTTCGATTCCGCCTATCGGACGCCGGGATGGCAGCGCGCCAAGTCGAACCGCGATCGCGCCGATCCGAGAAACCGCACCGGCCGCGGCCCGACGACACTCGAAGGAGAGCTCGTTGCGAAGTCGGTGATCGGCGGCAAGAGCCGCTATTCGGTCGGCGAGCGCGTCTTCCACCAGAAATTCGGCTACGGCACCATCCACACGATCGACGGCAACAAGCTCACGATCGACTTCGAAAAATCCGGCCGCAAGCGCGTGGTCGACAGTTTTGTCGAGGCGACCTGAGTAGGCTGGCTCACGCTGCCCGGACACCCTCTGCGCGAGTGACTTTCGACGAAAGTTGCGCAAACGGCGCTTGAAAGCAGCCGCAGCTGCTCTTTAATCCCGCTCTTTCAGCGCAGAGCCGGGTCCATGCACGACATTATCACCGAGATTGCGCTGATCGGCGCCACCGGCATTGCCGCCCAATGGTTCTCCTGGCGTTTCAGCCTGCCGGCGATCGTCGTCCTGTCGCTCGCGGGCCTTCTGATCGGCCCGGGCCTCGGCCTCATCGATCCGGAATCGGATTTCGGCGATTTCCTGCGCCCGATCATCGCGGTCGCCGTCGCCATCATTCTTTTCGAAGGCGGCCTGACGCTGCATTTCCACGAAATCCGCGAAACCTCGATGGGGGTGCGGCGGCTCGTGCTGGTCGGCGGCCCGCTGGCGTTCCTGCTGGGCACACTCGCCGCCCATTTCGTAGGCGATCTCAGCTGGCCGACGGCAACGGTTCTGTCCGGCCTCTTCGTGGTCACGGGTCCGACCGTCATCATGCCGCTGCTGCGCCAGGCCCGGCTTGCCCAGCGGCCAGCATCCCTTCTGCGCTGGGAAGCCATCATCAACGATCCGATCGGCGCCCTGTTTGCGGTCCTGGCCTTCGAAGTCATTCTCATCAACCATCACGAGCAGGCTTTCGCCGAATTCGCCATGTCGATCGGCGCGGCGGCCGTCGTGGCGCTGGCCGGCGCTTATCTTCTCGGCCGCGTTCTCGTCACCGTCTTCTCCCGCGGCTGGGTGCCGGAATACCTGAAAGTCCCGCTCATCCTGGCGGCCGTTCTCGTCGCCTATGCCGCAACCGACCTTCTGGTGGCCGAAGCCGGCCTCGTCGCGGTGACGGTGCTCGGCATCACGCTCGGCAATTCCCGCATTGCAAGCCTCGACGAACTGAAGCGCTTCAAGGAGACGATGACCGTCCTCCTCGTCTCGGGCGTCTTCGTGCTGCTCACGGCAACGCTCACCTGGGCGGATCTCACCGCGCTCAACTGGCGCCTCGCCGCCTTCATCGTCGTTCTGCTTCTCGTCGTCCGGCCGCTCTCCGTGCTCGTGGCGACGATCGGCAGCGGGCTCAAGCTTTCCGAGCGGCTTCTCGTCGGCTGGATCGCCCCGCGCGGTATCGTGGCGGTGGCGGTCGCGGGTCTGTTCGGAACGGAGCTTGCGGCGATCGGCATCGACGATGGCCCGCTAATGGTGCCGATCACCTTCGCCCTCGTCTTCGTCACCGTCGTCGTCCACGGCTTCACACTCCCCTGGGTGGCGCGCCACCTGGGTCTTGCAGCAGACAGGCGCTCGGGAATCCTCGTCGTCGGCGCATCGAACTTCACCAAGGCGCTGACGGCCCGTCTCAAGGAGATGAAGATCCCGACGATGGTGGCCGATCGCAACTGGTCGCGCCTGCGCCTTCTGCGGCAGACGGAGACGCCGACCTATTACGGCGAGATCCTCTCAGAGCCCGCGGAATTCTCCGTCGAGTTCAACCGCTACGACTATCTCATCGCGGCGACCGACAACGATGCCTACAACGCCCTCGTCTGCACGGACTTCGGCCCGCATTTCGGCCGCACCGACGTCTTTCAGATCGGACGTCAGCGCGACGAAGACTCCGGCAGCAAGAAGAACATGGCCGTCACCGTCGGCGGCCGGCCCCTGCTTGCGTCCGGAGCGTCCTACTGGGAGCTCGAGCGGCGCCTGTCGAGCGGCTGGACGATCCAATCGACCCCGCTTACGAAGGAATACACCTTCGAGGATTATCGCAACGAGCGCGGCGACGATCTGGAGATTCTGTTGTATGTCGCAGCCGACGGCAGCCTCTTCTTCGCCGAACAGGCGCAGGAGCGTGCCGCCTCCAATGCCGGGCGCATCCTAGCGATGGTGCCGCCCGAGACAGAAAACCAGGACCGCACGACGGAAAAATCCGTGCGTCGCAAGGTCCAGCGAGAGACAGACAAAGCCAAGACATGACGGCACGTATCAGTTTCACCGGCAGCCGGGAGGAAGCGGAGCTTCTCTCGGATCGGCTCGACGCGGCGTTTGAAGAGGAAGGCGGCGTCGTCGCCTTGAGCGAGGCCGGTCCGAACTGGCAGGTCGAACTCTATCTGGAAGGAGACGAGCTCGGCCCCCTCCAAACGAGGTTGAGCGACGCGCTCGGCGCCGACGCGACGAAGTTCGACATCGAAATCCTGCCGGAGACCGACTGGGTCGCCCAATCCCTGAAAGGGCTCGCGCCCGTCCCTGCCGGGCGTTTCATCGTTCATGGCGCCCATGATCGCGGCGCCGTTCCGGCCGGGCGGACCGGCATCGAGATCGATGCCGGCCAGGCCTTCGGCACCGGTCATCATGCAACGACGCTCGGCTGCCTGGAGACGCTGGACGAACTGGTGAAAGTCCGCCGCTTCGACCGGCCTCTCGACGTCGGCACCGGCACGGGGCTCCTGGCGATCGCGCTCGCGAAACTCTTGCGTGAACCCGTTCTCGCCTCCGACATCGATCCGATCGCCGTCGAGATCGCAGCTGAAAACGCCCATCTCAACGGCGTCGGCCATCTCGTCGAGACGATGACCGCCACAGGGCTCGGCCATCCGAGGATCGCCGCCTGCGCGCCTTACGATCTGATCGTCGCCAATATTCTGGCCGCGCCTCTGATCGCGCTCGCGCCGGCAATGGGACGCGCCAGCGAAGCCGACGGTGTCATCGTGCTCTCCGGCATTCTCAACACACAGGCCTCACGCGTTATGGCGGCCTACCGCAATCAGGGCTTTGCTCTGGAGACACATCGACGCTTCGGCGAGTGGAGCGTGCTCGTCCTGTCTCACCGCATCTGATCGAGTCCGAAGGAATGGCTCGGAACGAAAATCAGAACCGCGACGCGCGGTCGCGCGTCGCCGCAAGGTCGCTTCGGCGATAACCGAGACGTGCAAGCTCGTCATCATCGAGCTTCGAAAGGCAGACGTTGACCGCATGCTGCGCTTCGGCAAGCCGTGCCGCCATCAGACGATCCAGAATACGCCGCCACAGCGCTGGTCTGGCCCGATGTGCGAGATGACCGCTCTGGTCGAAGGTGAGAGACATGATGCACAAGTCCCGGTTGCGCTTTCGGGTGTGAGATACGCCTCGATGCGGCAATCGAAAATGCCGTCAGCCGCATGTCAGCCCCTCGCCTGTCGCAGCTCTGCGGAGAGTGGCGCGTGACGGCGCCCGCTGGTAAGGAAAGCCATGTTTCAAACCTATGACGACAAGAGCGACGCCACCCATTCGGCTGAACGGTTGGCAGCGCTGCGCACCGCTCTCAAAGAGCAGAATCTCGCGGGCTTCATCGTTCCGCGGGCCGACGAGCACCAGAGCGAATATGTGCCGCCCTCCGCCGAGCGGCTGTCCTGGCTGACCGGCTTCACCGGATCGGCCGGCACCGCCATCGTGCTGGCTGACGAGGCGGCGCTCTTCGTCGACGGCCGCTACACCGTTCAGGCGGCCGCACAGGTCGACAAGGCAGCCTTCGAGGTCGTCTTCATCGGCGACAAGAGCCCGACCGACTGGCTCGTCGAAAAGATCAAGGAAGGCGACCGCATCGGCTTCGATCCCTGGCTCACGACGCGAAGCCAGCGCCGCTCGATGGCGGCGAAGCTCGAAAACGCCGGCGCCGAACTCGTCGCCCTCTCGGAGAATCCGATCGATCTCGCCTGGAGAGATCGTCCCGACACGCCGACGGGCGCCGTCCGTCTGCACCCCGACGAGCTCGCCGGACGCAGCGCCGCGGAAAAGATCGCCGAGCAGAAGGAAGCGCTTGCCAAGCGCCGAGCCCAGGCGGTCGTCCTGACCGATCCCTCATCGATCGCCTGGCTGTTCAACATTCGCGGCAGCGACGTTCCGCACACGCCGCTCGCGCTTTCCTTCGCGATCGTCCACCAGGACAAAGCGCCGGATCTCTTCATCGACGGGCGCAAGCTTTCCAATGCCGTGCGTGACGCGCTGGCAGATCTCGCCGGCCTGCACGAGCCGGGCGAATTCGCCGACGCCCTGCGCGCCCTCGGCAAGGGCACGAAGGTTCTTTACGACGCGGCCGGCTCGGCCGAAGCCGTCGCGCTGCTCGTCGAGGAAGGCGGCGCCGAGATCGTCGAAGCCTCCGACCCGATCGCGCTTCCCAAGGCCCGCAAGAACGCCGCCGAAATCGCCGGCAGCCGCGCCGCCCATATCCGCGACGGCGTCGCCGTCACCCGCTTCCTCGCCTGGCTCGATCTTCAGCCGGCCGGCAGCGTGAGCGAGATCGACGCGGCGAAGAAGCTCGAAGAGATCCGCACCGAAACGGCGGAGCTCGACGGCTCCAAGCTCGAAGACGTGTCGTTCGATTCCATCTCCTCGACTGGACCGAACGCGGCGATGAACCATTACCGCGTGACTGAAAAGAGCAACCGCACGCTTGAGGCGGGAGAGCTCTACCTCATCGATTCCGGCGCCCAGTATCGCGACGGCACGACCGACATCACCCGCACCGTGCTCGTGGGCGAAGCGTCATCCGATCGCCTGACACTCTATCGCGACCGCTTCACGCGCGTCCTCAAGGGCCATATCGCGCTTGCCATGGCGAACTTTCCGAAGGACACCTCAGGCGCCCAGCTCGACGTCCTGGCACGCACGCCTCTCTGGCAGGCTGGTCTCGACTTCGATCACGGCACCGGCCATGGCATCGGCTCCTTCCTCGCCGTCCATGAGGGCCCGCAGCGCATCGCCAAGAGCGGCCATGTGGCGCTGGAACCGGGCATGATCGTCTCCAACGAGCCGGGCTATTATCGCCCGGGCGATTTCGGCATCCGCATCGAAAACCTGATCGTGGTGCGCGAGCCAAAAGTTCCGGTCGGCGGCGACAGGCCGATGCTCTCTTTTGAGACGATTTCGTTCGCGCCGATCGACCGCCGCCTGATCTCGCCAGCACTTCTGACGGCCGCCGAGATCGCCTGGCTCGATCTCTATCACGCGCGGGTGCGGGCAAGCCTCTCCTTCTGGCCGCACTACACCGATGCGGAACGCAAGTTCCTGGAGAATTCCTGCCGGCCGATCGTCCGCTAAGCGGCGGCCGGCTTGAACATCGCCTCAGCGGCCTTCGCGCCCTTGCAGGCCGCAACGAACCAGCGTGCCACCTGGCGCGCTGGGACGCTGAGCTCGGTATCGTCGCGCCAGGCGAGATAATAGGCGTAGCCGCTTTCATCGGCCGTGCCGAAAGGCGCCTCCACTCGGCCGTCATCGATCCAGCGATCGATCATCGGCCGGCGTCCAATGCCGAGCCCGACGCCGCCCGCCACCGCCTCGATGATTTGTTCGGTGCCGTCGAAAACCATCGCATTGTCGAGTGAGGGCGGCTCGATCTGACGCGCCTGCGCCCATTCCACCCATTCTTCCTTGTGGAAGGCGTTGACGATGAGGCGGACCGATCGCAGCGCCTCCTGTGGATCGGCGTTCTTCGGCAAAAGGCCGGTCTTGCAGACCGGAAATGTCTGCTCGTTGAAAAGATGCACCGAGGCGATGCCGGGCCAGCTCCCCTTCCCGTGCCGCAGGGCGAGATCGATCTGTTCTCGTTTCAAATCGATGATGCGGTTGGACGGCGCAAGCTGCAGCTTGATCTCCGGCAGCGCCGCCTCGAGCTCCATCAGCCGTGGGATCAGCCACATCGTGACAAGCGAGGTCGGCAGGGTGAGCGTCACGCGCCCACCGGGCCCTGCAAGCCTCTCGGTCGCCCGGCGGATGGCGGCGAAGGCCGGATCGATGTCCTCAAAATAGCTTGCGCCGGCAGCCGTGAGCTGGACCGCATTGCCCCGCCTCTCGAACAGCCGCACCCCGAGATAATCCTCGAGCTTGCGCACCTGATGGCTGATCGCCGATTCCGTCAGCCCGAGAGCGCTCGCGGCGTCACGAAAGCGCCCGCACTGGGCCGCCGCATGGAAGCTTCTCAAAGCGTGCAGGGGCGGCAATGCCGTGAGCCTCGTCTCATCCATAGCGCCTCACATGAATCTCATTCAGGCTGTCATGCATTCTGCGCGTTCGAATAACCGCGCCAGTCCAACTACCTTAGCCTCAGTCGATCGGCACAGCCAGAAGGCAAGGCTGATCAATATTCATGGAGGCAATGAATGAGATTCATCCAGCACCTTCTCCGCGCCCGCCGCAAGAGAAATGCCGCGCACGAGCTTCGGGGCCTCTCGCCCGATCTTCTCAACGATATCGGCATCAATCCGGCCGACGTCGACAAGGTGGCCGCGAAAATGCTGTCGAGCGACCAGCCGGCGCCGTCGCAGCCTCACGCGCTTCTCTTCAAGACGGCCCTGTTCATGCCGATCGACTGGCCGGGTCAGGTGCCGGCGAGGCAGCCGACATGCCGGCCAGCCTGACACGACAAGACAGGCTTTGCGGGCGGCGCAGCACCTCTCCGGACGAAAATCCGGGCCGCGCCGTCCACTGACGCTTTTATCCGCTGGCGCTCCTACTCGCCGATGAGCTTGAACCAGCCATCCTCGTCGATGACTTCGACGCCGAGATCGGCGGCCTTTTTGAGCTTCGAGCCGGCGCCCGGGCCGGCGACCACGAGATCGGTCTTGCCGGAGACGGATCCCGACACCTTGGCACCAAGACGCTCCGCCATCGCTTTGGCCTCGTCGCGGGTCATCTTTTCGAGTGAGCCCGTAAAGACGACCGTCTTGCCGGCGACGGGCGAAGCCGAGGCGACCTTCTCCGCCTCTTCCGGCGTCACCTCGCGCAGGAGCCGCTCGATCTCCTCGAGATTGTGCTCTTCGCCGAAGAACTGCGCGATGGCCTCTGCCACCACCGGCCCGATGCCATCGATGTCGTTGAGCTCCTGCCAGGCCTGACCTTCCTGATCCGTTGCCGCGCGGGCTCCCTCCAGGAAAGCCTCGACGGTGCCGTAATGGCGCGCCAGGCGTTTGGCGTTGGTTTCGCCGACATGGCGAATGCCGAGCGCATAGATGAAGCGGTTGAGCGAAATCTGCCGCCGCTCGTCGATCGCCGCGAAGAGATTGCGCACGCTCGTCTCGCCCCACCCCTCGCGATCCTTGAGCTTCTTGAGTGAGCGCTCGTCACGCGCGGAAAGCGTGAAGATGTCGGAGGGATGCATGATGAGGCCGTCCCGCCAGAACGCCTCGACCTGTTTCGAGCCGAGCCCCTCGATGTCGAAGGCCTCGCGCGAGACGAAATGTTTGAGCCGCTCCACCGCCTGCGCCGGGCAGATGAGCCCGCCCGTACACCGGCGCACGGCATCGGTGCGCCCCGTCTTGGGATCGTGCTCACGCACCGCGTCCGAACCGCATTCCGGACATTGGGTCGGAAACTCGAAAGGCTTAGCGTCTTCCGGTCGCCTCGAAAGGTCGACGTCGAGCACCTGCGGAATGACGTCGCCGGCCCGCTGGATGGTCACCGTATCGCCGACACGGATATCCTTGCCATCACGGATCGTCTCGCCGTCGCGACCGATCCCCTTGATGTAATCTTCGTTGTGCAGCGTCGCGTTCTGAACGACGACCCCGCCGACGGTCACCGGCTTCAGCTTCGCGACGGGCGTCAGCGCCCCGGTGCGCCCGACCTGGATCTCGATGCCCTCCAGAACCGTCGTCGCCTTCTCGGCCGGGAATTTGTGCGCGATCGCCCAGCGTGGCGAGCGCGACACGAAACCGAGACGCTCCTGCAGATCGAGCCGGTTCACCTTGTAGACGACGCCGTCGATGTCGTAGCCGAGCAACGCCCGCTCCGCTTCGATATGACGGTAATGCGCAAGCGCCTCTTCGACATTGGCGCAGAGCTTCATGAACGGGTTGGTCGGCAGCCCCCAGTCGCGAAACACCTCCATCACGCCCCATTGCGTGTCCGCCGGCAGCGCCGTCACCTCGCCCCAGCTATAGGCGAAAAAACGCAAGGGCCGGCTTGCCGTCACCCTGGCATCGAGCTGGCGCAGGGAGCCTGCCGCGCCGTTCCTGGGATTGGCGAAGACGCGGTCGCCCGCCTCCTCCATGCGCTGGTTGAGGGCTTCGAAATCGGCGTGGCTCATATAAACCTCGCCGCGCACTTCCATCACCTCCGGCGCACCCTTCGGCAGCCGCTCGGGAATATCCTCGATGGTGCGGAGATTGGCGGTGACGTCCTCGCCTTCGGTGCCGTCGCCACGCGTTGCGCCGCGCACCAGAACGCCGTTTTCGTAACGCAGAGAAGCCGACAGCCCGTCGATCTTCGGCTCGGCCAGAACCTCGATCGCCTCTTCCGGCTTCATCCCGAGAAACCGCCGGATCCGCGCCGCGAAATCGTGCACGTCCTCATCGTAAAAGGCGTTGTCGAGCGACAGCATCGGCACGCTGTGGCGCACCTTGGCGAAGCGGCCGGAAGGTTTTGCGCCGACTTTTTCGGAAGGAGAATCGCTGCGCTTCAGTTCCGGGAAACGCGCCTCGAGCGCCGCATTGCGCTGCCGGAGGGCATCATAGGCCGCATCGGAAACCGAAGGCGCATCGTCTTCGTAATAGCGCCGGTCATGCTCGGCGATCTCCGCCGCCAGCCGGGCGAGTTCCGCCTGTGCCTCGTCGAGGGTGAGCTTGTCGACAGGCTCGGCGGCAAGCGCCTCTTCGCCTTCGGACGACTTTTTGGAGCGTGATGCCATGCCGTCCTGTCGCGCAAAGCCGCGCCAAGCTCAAGAGGCTTGCGTCTCGCCCACGATGAGCCGTTCGGCCGCCGCCCGCGCCTCGTCGGTAATCGTGGCGCCCGCGAGCATGCGCGCAATCTCCTCGCGCCGATCTTCAGCCTCGACGCGTGTCACGGCCGTCGCCGTCTTGCGCCCTTCGTCGGTCACGCGCTTGGAGATGACGAAATGGCCGTTGGCGCGGGCCGCAACCTGCGGCGCATGCGTGACCGACATCACCTGCACGCGCTCTGAAAGCCGTGCGAGCCGCCGTCCGATCGCCTCGGCCACTGCACCGCCGACGCCCGAATCGATCTCGTCGAAGACGAGCGTCGGAGCGGACCCGCGGTCGGCGAGCGCCACCTTGAGCGCCAGAAGAAAACGGGCAAGCTCGCCCCCGGACGCGACCTTCATCAAGGGCCCGCGCGCCGTACCCGGATTGGTCTGAACCTCGAAGGACACCGTGTCGAAGCCATCCGCACTCCGCCGCGCATCGTCCCGCTGCAAATGCACGTGGAATGACGCGGCCTCGAGTTTGAGAGCAGGCAGTTCGGCGGTCACCGCCTCTTCGAGACCTCGCGCGGCCTCTTCCCGTCGCTCCGACAGAATGCGCGCCGCCGCGACATAACTTTCCTCGGCCTCGCGCACCGCGTTCTGCAGCCGCGCCAGCCGGTCGTGACCGCTTTCGAAATCGTCGAGCTTCGCCGCAAAATCCGCCGCCACGCCCGGAAGCGCGTCGGCCTCGCAGCGATATTTGCGCGCCGCCGCACGAATGGCGAAAAGCCGCTCCTCGACGCGCTCGAGCTCGCCCGCATCATGGCCGAGCTCGGTGACCGCCGCAGCAAGGCCCGAACGCGCATCTTCAAGCCGGTCGAGCGCCTGACCGATCGCTTCCACGATCGCGTCCATCACCTCCGGCATCTCGGCGCTCTTGCGTTCCAGCCGGCGCATGAGAGCGGCCAGATCCGGCACGGGCGAGACGTTGCCGCCCAGGATATCCAGCGCCTCGTTGAGGTCGCCCGCAACCTTCTCCGCCTGCATGAGAAGCCGTCGGCGATCGGCAAGCCGTTCCTCTTCGCCGGGTTCGGCTGACAACGCTTCGAGCTCTTCAACGGCAGCGCGCAGAAAATCGGCTTCGCGCTCGGCCGCCTCGATGGAGGCCTGCAGCTCTTCGGCCTGCCGCTCCGCTTCCCGCAGAACCTGGGCGTGGCCGGCAACTTCCGCCCGATCCCGTTCCAGCCCGCCAAAAGCATCGAGGAGCCTGCGGTGCTCTTCGGGGGCGACCAGCGCGCGTTCGTCGTGCTGGCCGTGAATTTCCACGAGCTGATGGCCGATCTCGCGCAAGAGCGAAACCGACACCGGCTGATCGTTGATGAAGGCGCGGCTGCGCCCGTCGCCCGACTGCAGGCGGCGAAGAACGAGAGGACCGTCGACCTCGATGCCGTTCTCCTCGCACGTCCGGACGACGGCATGCGTCGGAACGAGATCGAAGACGGCCGTCACCTGCCCCTGGTTCGCGCCGGAGCGCACCAGCGCCGCATCGCCGCGCGCGCCGAGAGCGAGCGCCAGCGAATCGAGCAGAATCGATTTGCCCGCGCCGGTCTCCCCCGTCAGGACGCTGAGACCGGCGGCAAAGTCGATCGACAGGCGTTCAATGAGAACGATGTCGCGGATGGTCAGGTTGGCCAGCATGGCCGCCGGAAGCTATCAGGTGGCCTGCCCCGAGCGGAAGGCCCGCGAGATCCAAGATCCCTTGCTTTCCGACGGTTCGACACCCTTGTCCGCCAGAAGCCGGTAGGAATCCTTGTACCAGGGGCTGTCTGGGAAGTTATGCCCAAGCACCGCGGCCGCCGTCTGCGCCTGATCGACGAGACCGAGGGCGAGATAGCACTCGACCAGACGATGCAGCGCCTCTTCGACATGACGGGTGGTCTGATAGGCTTCCACGACCGACTTGAATCGGTTCACCGCAGCCAGATACTCGCCGCGCTCCTGATAGTAGCGCCCGGTCTGCATCTCCTTGCCGGCGAGCTGATCGCGACCGACCTCGATCTTCCGGCGCGCGTCATCGGCATATTCCGAATCGGGATATTTGCTGAGGATCTGCCCGTAAGCGAGGATCGCGCGCTGCGTCATTTCCTGATCGCGCGTCACGTCGGGGATCTGCCGGTAATATGATTCGGCGATGATGTACTGCGCATAGGCCGCATCATCGCTGGCAGGGAACAGCGTCACGAAGCGTTTCGCCTCGGTCACCGCATCCGTGTAATTGCCGCGCTTGTAGTTGAGGTAGGCCGACAGGATCATCGAACGGCGCGCATAATCCGAATAGGGATGCTGCTTGTCGATCTCGGCGAACTTCTCCTTCGCCTTGGTCGTCTCCCCTTCCTTCATTGCTGCGAGGCCCTCGTTGTAGAGGACGTCGGCAGGAATGGTCGGTTCCTCCTCGATGATCTTCGTACGATCGCCGAAATTCGAGCAGGCCCCGAGCGAAGCGCCGATCGAGGCAATGAGGAGACTGGCGGCGACGATGCGCAGCCCGGGCTTGGTAGCTTCAGAGAAAGTCATGCATCCACACGGAGCAAAAGGGCACGGGCTGCCTCCTTATCGAAGATCAGGCCGACTGCAAAGCCGCATGCACACCGCAATCGCAAATGTCGGCCGGCTGCGATGGGCACAGCACGCAAAAATGGCTGCCATATGGTGATGGCGCCATCATCTGGTGACGGCTACGAACGGTCGGGAGCGAAGGCGGGGGCGAAATAGCCGGGCAGGCCTTCCGCCTGCTCGCTGCGACGCGGCGCGGGATCGGAGGAAACAAGCCAGCTCCACGCGGAGCGATCTTCCAGAAGCGCCGCAAGCGCCATGGCGTTGACCTTGTGGCCGCCGCGATAGGAGCGATAATGGCCGATGATCGGCGCTCCGGCGAGAGCGAGATCGCCGACCGCGTCGAGCAGCTTATGGCGAACGAATTCGTCCGGGTAGCGCAGGCCTTCCGGATTGACGACCTTGTCGTCGGCGATCACCACGGCGTTGTCGAGGGAAGAGCCGAGAGCGAGCCCCTTGGCCCAAAAGGCCTCGACGTCCTTCATGTAGCCAAAGGTCCGCGCCCGCGAGATGTCGCGGCGGAAGCTGTTCGCGGTGATGTTGGCCGCATGCTTCTGCCGGCCGATGACCGGGCAGTCGAAATCGATCTCGACGGTGAAGCGACGCCCGCTATAGGGCAGAAACTCGGCCCAGGAGGAGCCGAGGTCGATGCGGACCGGCTTCAACACCTTGATCGCGCGCGCCCGTGCAGGCTGCACCACGATACCGGCCTCGTCGATCGCCTCCACGAAGGCCGCGGCACTTCCGTCCATCATCGGGATTTCGGCGCCATCGACCTCGATCACGAGATTGTCGATCGAAAGTGCGGAAGTCGCGGCCAGAAGATGCTCGACGGTGGCGACCGAAAGTCCGGCTCCGTCGCCCAGGATCGTGCACATCTGCGTGCCGACGACGGAGGAAGACCGCGCGGGAATGGAAACATCCTCGCCCGCCTCGTTGCGGCGAACGAAGACGATACCCGTGTCCGGGTCGGCAGGAGACAGCCGCAACGTGACCGGCTTGCCGCTATGCGTGCCGATGCCCGTAAGTGTCGCATCCCTGCGGAGCGTCTTTTGGGCGCCCTGAGCGGTCTGTGTCATCAAGCCATCTTTCATGTTGTCGTGCCGGTGGCATCGCGAATCGGAGCGGACCGGCCCTCACCCGACGCGCCGGAAGCTAGCAGCAGCGGTCACAGTTTCGCCAATCAAGCTTTCTTACCTTTTGTTACCGACTTGAGATCCGGCGTTACTCGGATTTCCCTCATGAAAACATAAGCTTACAAAAAAAGCGGCCCCGGCGAAAAACGCCGGGGCCGCAAGAGCGTTACAGGCTGTGAGCGCCCATCAGCTGGTCTGGCGCCGCAGGAATGCCGGAATCTCGAGCTGGTCGTCCTCGCTGTGCCCAGCCGCGGCCGGACGGCCATGCGGATCGAGACCACCGCGTGCCGCCTGCTCGACCGCACGCCGCTGCTGCGGCCGGCCGAAGGTTTCGGCGGCCGACGGACGGGCCGGCGCCCGCTCGGGGGCGGCAGCGATCCGCGGCTCGATTTCCATGTCGCGAGCCTGACGCGGAGCCTGGCCTTCCTCGCCCTCGCCGTGCTTGGCGAGACCATGCGTCAGACGCTGCAGGAGGGAACGCGGACGGCGCTCTTCTTCCTCATTGGCGGCACCCCGGCTGGCGTGGATCTGCCGCTGTGCGATGGCCGGAAAATCCTCCACCTTTGGCATCCGCGGCTGCACGCTCTCCGGCCGTTCCGCGGCCTGCGGAACGAAAGCCTCCTGACGGCGCACCGGGGCCTCGCGCGTCTCCATCTCGTCATGCGCATCACGCGGCGCGATCAGGGACGGTTCGGGGCGAAACGGGCCGATTTTGATGCCTTTCTCCTGGCGAACTTCGGCACGCGGCTGCTGGTTCGTGTGCGGCACGGCGGCGGCTGCGGCAGCGACCTGGCGCTCGACCTGCTGCTGGCGCGGAGCAGCGAGTTCACGCTCCAGATCCTCAGCCATCGCCTCCTCGAAAGAAGGGGCCTTCGCCGCCACCTGCTCGGGAGCCTGACGGGCATGACCTGCCGGACCACCGACGCTCTTCAGGCGCTGCTTTAACTCCTGCATGCGCTGCTCGGTGTTCTCCGACTGGCGCTGTTCCTGGTCGATGCCGGTGGCGACGACCGAAACGCGGATGACGCCTTCCAGGCTTTCGTCGAAGGTCGCGCCGAAGATGATGTTGGCATCACCGTCGACCTCTTCGCGAACGCGGCTCGCCGCCTCGTCGACCTCAAACAGCGTCATGTCCTTGCCGCCGGTGATCGAGATCAGAAGACCCTGCGCACCGCGCATGGAGACCTCGTCGAGGAGCGGGTTGGAAATCGCCTTCTCGGCGGCTTCCACGGCGCGCTTGTCGCCAGAGGCCTCGCCGGTGCCCATCATCGCCTTGCCCATCTCGCGCATGACGGAGCGGACGTCGGCGAAGTCGAGGTTGATGAGCCCGTCCTTGACCATCAGGTCGGTGATGCAGGCGACACCGGAATAGAGGACTTCGTCGGCCATGGCGAAGGCGTCCGCGAAGGTCGTCTTCTCGTTGGCGATGCGGAACAGATTCTGGTTCGGGATGACGATCAGCGTATCGACGTGCTGCGTCAGCTCGTTGATGCCGGCCTCGGCGAGGCGCATGCGGCGCTGGCCCTCGAACTGGAACGGCTTCGTGACAACACCGACGGTCAGTATACCGGCATCGCGTGCAGCGCGCGCCACCACCGGTGCGGCGCCGGTGCCGGTGCCACCGCCCATGCCGGCGGTGATGAAGACCATGTGCGCGCCGGTCAGATGGTCGTTGATCTCGTCGATCGTTTCTTCGGCAGCGGCCCGCCCGATCTCCGGCTGCGATCCGGCGCCGAGGCCTTCCGTCACCGCGACGCCCATCTGCACGACGCGGTCGGCGCGTGACATCGTCAGCGCCTGAGCGTCGGTGTTGGCGACGACGAAGTCGACGCCCTGCAGGCCTGCTTCGATCATGTTGTTGACCGCGTTGCAGCCCGCCCCGCCCACACCGAAGACGGTGATCCGGGGCTTCAGTTCGGTAAGATCCGGCATATGCAAATTGATGGCCATCTGTTGTCCTTTCGCCGCTGTCCTCGCGTCGGGCATCTGCCTTGCCCACGCCTATTCTCAATTCCCGCTCGGCCCCGCGCCGCGCGTCAGAAACTCTCCCTGATCCATCGCCCCATGCGGGCGAAGTATCCATCCGTCCCGGTCATCGCGAACTGGCTCGGACGTCTCGTCCGGAACTGCTCGATGCGGGCGACCTGGGGATAGGTGATAAGGCCGAGCGCCGCCGCGAAGGCCGGTCCTTTGACCGCTTCAGGCAACGCATTCGCACCCTGCTGCGGGCGGCCGAGACGCACATTGCGTCCAAGCACCCGCCGCGCCGTTTCCGTCAGTCCGGTGAGCTGGCTCGCCCCGCCGGTCAGAACGACGCGTTTGCCGACGATCTCGGCAAATCCCGATTCGTCGATCATCGTGCGCGCCATTTCGAGGGTTTCCTCGATGCGCGGCCGGATGATGCGCGTCAGCGTCGAGCGTGGCACCGCATTCGGTGCGTCTCGCTCGTCCTCGCCGACAGGCGGGATCGTCAAAATGTCTTTCTCGTCGGAGATCGAAGGCAGCGCCGAGCCGTGACGCGCCTTCAGGCGCTCCGCATCGGCAAGCCGGGTCGAGAGGCCGCGCGCGATATCCATGGTGACGTGGTTGCCGCCGATCGGAACGCTGGCCGCGTGAATGAATTGGCCTTCGTAGAAGATCGACAGGCTGGTGGTGCCGCCACCGAAATCGAGACAGGCGACGCCGAGCTGCGCCTCGTCCTCGACGAGGACCGAAAGCGCCGACGCATAAGGCGTCGCAACCACGGTCTCCACTTCGAGGTGGCAGCGGTTGACGGCGAGTTCGAGGTTCGTCAGCGGCGCTTCGTCGGCGGTGACGACATGCATGTCCACCCCGAGCTCGCTGCCGAGCATGCCGCGCGGATCGGCAATTCCCCTGTGCCCGTCGAGCGCATAGCCGATCGGCAGGGAATGGACGACGACGCGCCCGTCGGCGATGGAATTGGCGCAGCCCGCGCCCAGGACGCGCTGAATATCGATCTCCGACACGCCCGAACTGGACAACTCGACTGTGGCAGAAAACGTATCGCTCTTCAGACGTCCGCTCGACACGTTGACGATGACGGAGCCGATCGTCATGTCGGCCATCCGCTCGGCCTGATCGACGGCGATCCGGATCGACTTTTCCGCCTCTTCCAGATCGACGACGGCACCCGATTTGATGCCGCGCGAGCGCGTCAGCCCGAAGCCGATCACCTCGGCGTGATGCGTGCGGCCCGCCTGATGATCGCCCTCGAGCGGCTTCAGGCGTGCAATGAGGCAGGTGGTCTTCGATGAGCCGACGTCGAGCACGCTCACCACGGCGGTGCGGCGTGGCGACAGCGGCTTGATGCGGGAGCCGGCGTTTTCAGTGATGGCGTTCAAATCTCGCCTCCAGCTTTGGCGAGGCGACGGATCACCGATTCATTCTCCTTGATGACGGTTTCGGCCATATTGTCCGCAAGGCCGATGCGGATGCGGTCCTTGAGGCGCAGATCGATGGTGACGATCTCGCGCGACAGGACGTCGTCCTTGTCCTGCAGGGCCTTCAGGCGATCGATCGCCTCGTCGACCCCGCTCTCGGGCAGCTGAACGGTGATGCCGTTCTTCGTGACGAGATCCCAGCGGCGCTCCGAGACGAGTACGGCCGTGCGCATGCGCTCCGCCAGGAACGGGTGCCGCTGCACCATGGTCATGAACCCGTCGGCACGGCTGTCCGCGCCCTTGCCGACGACGAACGGGAGTGCGGCGAAGCGCACATCCTTGTACGGCCCGATGACCACACCAGCGCGGTCGATGATCGAGATCACCTCGTCGTTCTGCCAGAGCGCGAAGGGCGTGCGCTCGGTGAGCGTGATGTCGAGCCGGTTCGGATAGAATTTGCGGATGTCGGCGTCTTTGACCCAGGGCAGCGCGATGAGGCGCTCGCGCGCGTCGCTCGCGTCAAATCCGAGCAGCGACCCACCACGAATGTCGAGCTGATCGACAACCGCGGATTCGGGCGTCTCGATCTCGCCCCCGATGCGGATCTCCTGAATGCCGAAAAAGGCGGCGGCAACGGTGCGGTCGAGCAGCGTCAGCATGTGACCGCCGGCGATCAGACCGTAAAGAATGGTGGCGCCCAGGAAACCGATCGCGGCGACCTGACCGTAATGGTGCTGCCGGCCGGTCTGCATCTTTTCCACGATGCGACGCAGGCGCGGCGGCACGGCGCGATGCAGGGTATGGCCGAGACCGGCGCTCAACGCGTCGACCCGAGCCCCCTGATCTGCCAGCCACGTCCCTATCGTCGGCACGATGCATCCTCCACAAGCCACGTCACCAGATCCCCGAAACTGCGGCCTGCATGGGCCGCCATGTCCGGGACCAGGGAGGTCGGCGTCATGCCTGGCTGTGTGTTCACTTCCAGCCAGATGAGCTCATCGCTTTCCTCGCAGTACCTGAAGTCGCTGCGAGACACTCCGCGACACCCGATGGCACGATGCGCCTCCAAAGCGAACCTGCGGATATTTTGGTAAACAAATGGTTTAAGATTGGCCGGGAGAATGTGCTTAGAGCCCCCCTGAAGATATTTTGCATCAAAGTCATAGAAGCCGTGGCCCACGGGAACGATGTCGATGACGTCGAAGGCCTCCTCCTCGCCCGGCCGTCCCATAACGGCACAGGTGAGCTCCTTGCCGGCGACATAGTGCTCGACCAGCACCTCCTCGCCATAGGTCCAGGAATCGCCCAGAAGCGATTGCGGCGGATGCGCCTGATCCTCAGGTACGATCGTCACGCCGAAGGACGAGCCTTCGTTGATCGGCTTCACGACATAGGGGGGCGCCATGACGTGTTCGCGCGCCGTTTCCTCGCGAGTGACGACACGCTGTTCCGCGACCGGCACGCCGACATTCGCCACGACGGCCTTCGCCTTGACCTTGTGCATGGCGAGCGCGGAGGCGAGCACACCGGAATGCGTGTAGGGAATCTCGAGGATTTCCAGGAGGCCCTGGATCTTGCCGTCTTCGCCGAAAGGCCCGTGCAGAGCGTTGAAAGCAACGTCCGGACGCAGATCGCTGAGAACTTTTGCGATATCGCGCCCGACATCGACGCGCGTCACCCGATAGCCCCGCTCCTCCAGGGCATCGGCACAGGATTTGCCGGAGGAAAGGCTCACCGATCGCTCCGACGACCAGCCTCCCATCAAGACGGCGATATGGGTGTTGCGGGTCACGGCAGCGCCTCCCTCTGCTCCAACCGACGCGCCTGGCGCTCGGTCCGCATTCGAACGAAGCCGCAATCTCGACCCGAAAGGGTTAGAAATCGTTAACTAAGAGGTGGATCGGCGATTCTTTGAAAGGCGCCCACTCAGGCACCCAGGAACGGCTCGACCTTGCCCGTCTCGCCGAACCGGCCGAGGCGCCGGACCTCCCAGTCGAGCCGCACGCCGGAATGGGCGAGAACCCGCGCCCTCACCGTCTCGCCCAACAATTCAAGGTCATAGGCGCTGGCGTCATCCTCGTTGATGAGGAAGTTGCAATGCATCTCGGAAACGCGCGCCCCGCCGATCTTAAGCCCTCGGCAACCGGCGGCATCGATCAGCTCCCAGGCACGCTGGCCGGGCAAATTCTTGAAGGTCGAACCGCCGGTGCGGGTCTTGATCGGCTGCGCCTCTTCCCGGTGTTTCTGCACCGCATCCATCTCGGCTCGGATCTCGTCCTCGGGCCGTTTCTCGCCCCTGAAGAGCGCTTCGACGAAGATGAGATCCTTGGGCGCGTCGCTGTGGCGGTAGGAATAGCCCATCTCCGCCTGCGTCAGCACATGGCGGTTGCCCTGGCGGTCGAGCGCCACGACCTCGATCAGCCGATCGCAGGTTTCGCCAGCATTGGCGCCCGCATTCATCCTGAGCGCCCCGCCGAGCCCTCCCGGTATCCCATGATAGAACGCGAAGCCGCCGAGGCCCGCATCGAGCGCCGCCTTCGCAAAAAGCTTGTCGGGAAGCGCGGTGCCGACGCGAATGAGATCACCATCGACCTCGATCTTGCCGAGCCCTTTGCCTGAGAGGCGCACGACCACGCCTTCGATCCCGCCATCACGGATGAGGAGATTGGAGCCGAGACCGATCACGGTCACCGGCACCTCTTCGGGCAGAGCTTTCAGAAGAAAGGCGAGATCGTCGGCATCGGCCGGCATGGCGAGAAGATCGGCCGGCCCGCCGGCCCGCAGCCAGACGATCGGCGCGAGCGGCTCGTTCGCCTTCAGCCTGCCGCGGAAGCCTTCGAGCAGGCCCTCGAGTTCCTGAGCGCGCATCACAATCCCTGCCGATCGAGCTTGAGGCTCACGCAGCCTCGTCTCGCGCATTGAGCTCGCCCGGCAGAGCATTGGCCCATTTCGAGATCGAGCCCGCGCCGAGGCACAAGACCATGTCGTCCGGCTTCGCGACATCGGCGATCATGCGGGCAAGCTCGGCTTCGCTCGGAAGCGGTCGCACGTCGCGATGTCCGCCGGCCCGCAACCCGTCGACGAGACTGTCGCGATCGGCTCCTTCGATCGGGTCTTCGCCCGCCGAATAAACGTCCGCCACGATGACGGTATCGGCATCGTTGAAGCAGGCGCAGAACTGATCGAAGAGATTGTGGAGTCGGCTGTAGCGGTGCGGCTGCACGACGGCGATGACGCGGCCGCGGCAGCTCGCGCGGGCAGCCTTCAAGACGGCGGAAATCTCCACCGGATGGTGGCCGTAATCGTCATAGATGGCGACGCCGTTCCAGGTGCCCGTCAGCGTGAAGCGGCGTTTGACACCGCCGAACGAGGCGAGCCCCTTGCGCACATCCGCTTCCGAGACGCCGAGCGCCCGGGCGACTGCGATCGCAGCCGTCGCGTTCGAGACGTTGTGGATGCCCGGCATCGGCAGAACGAGGTCGGAAAGCGTCTCCGTTTCACCCGTCAGCCGGTCGCGCCGCTCGATCGAAAAATGCGATTCACCCGGCACGAAGCTCACCGAGTGGAATCGAACCTCAGCCTGGAGATTGGAGCCATAGGTGATGATGCGCCGGTCTTCGATGCGCTTCACCAGCGCCTGCACCTCGGGATGATCGAGGCACATCACGGCAAAGCCGTAGAAGGGCACGTTCTCCACGAAGGCCATGAAGGCTTCGCGCACCTTTTCGAAGGAGCCGTAATGGTCGAGATGTTCCGGATCGATATTCGTCACGACGGCGACGTCGGCCGGCAGCTTGACGAAGGTGCCGTCGCTCTCGTCCGCCTCCACCACCATCCATTCGCCGTCGCCCATGCGGGCATTGGTGCCGTAGGCGTTGATGATGCCGCCATTGATGACGGTCGGATCGAGACCTCCCGCGTCGAGCAGCGCCGCCACCATGGACGTGGTCGTGGTCTTGCCGTGCGTGCCGCCGATCGCAACCGCGGATTTGAGCCGCATGAGCTCGGCCAGCATCTCCGCCCGGCGGACCACCGGCAGACCCTTGGCGCGGGCTTCCTTCAGCTCGGGATTGTCGCGTTTGATCGCCGAAGACACGACGACGACGGCGGCCTCGCCGAGGTTTTCCGCCGCATGCCCGATCATCACCTTGGCCCCTTTGGCGCGCAGGCGGGCGACATTCGGGCTGTCGGAGACATCGGATCCCTGGACCTGACAACCCTGATTGATCAGCACCTCGGCGATGCCGCTCATGCCGATGCCGCCGATCCCCACGAAATGGATCGGGCCGATGTTGTAAGGCATTTTCATTGGCGATGTCCTCGCGTCAGGCTGACGAGCTCGTCGACCTGATCGGCGAGCCTTTCGGCCGCGTCCGGCCGGCCGGCCTTTTTCGCGGCGGCGGCCGCTGCGGCCAGTTCGTCGGGATGCGCTATCAGCTCCTTCAACCGCGAGGCAAGGCCTTCAGCGGTCAAAGAGCCTTCTTCCATCATCCAGCCGCCGCCGACATCGGCGAGAAGGCGGGCATTCTCCGCCTGGTCCTGGTCGATCGCATGCGGAAAAGGGATGAGGATGGCCGGACGGCCGATAACGGCGAGTTCCGACACCGTCGACGCCCCTGCCCGGCTGATGACGAGATGGCTTGCGCCGATCTTCGCCGGCAGATCCTGAAAGAAGGAGGCAAGTTCCGCCGAGACATCGAGACGGCCGTAGAGAAGCCGCACCGTGTCGAGATCCTCCGGCCGGCATTGCTGCACGATCTGAAGCCTTGCGCGCACCGCTCGCGGCAGAAGCGCGATCGCCTCCGGCACCAGTGACGACAGCGCGCGTGCACCTTGACTGCCGCCGAAGACGAGAAGGCGGAAGCTGTCGTCCTCGCCGGCTGGCTCATAAGCCAACTTGCCGGCGTCGATGACGCTTTCGCGAACGGGATTTCCGGTGAATGCAAGGCGCTTCGCAGAGGCAGCACCTTTCGGATCGGGAAACCCGGTGGCAAGTGCCGCGCCGGCCTTCACCAGCAGCCTGTTGGCACGGCCAAGAACCGCGTTCTGCTCGTGCACGAGGGCGGGCACACGTGCCATACGCGCGGCAAGGAGCGGCGGCACGGTCGGGTAGCCGCCGAAACCGACGCAGATGTCGGCACCAAGCTGCCGCAGCAGTTTTCGCGATTGCAGGACGCCGCGAGAGAGCTTCCACATGGAGGAGACGGCGCGAACCGGATTGCCGGCCGAAAGCGTCGCCGCATCGATGGCGTGGAGTTCGTCGGCCGGCAGGTCGGCCGCGTATTGGCCCGCCCGCTTGTCGGTGACGATCGCGACATCATAGCCGCGCTTTTTCAGCTCGGCCCGCAAAGAGATTGCCGGGAAGAGATGCCCGCCGGTTCCCCCGGCGGCCAGCAAGGCCAGCGGCCTGGTCTTATCGCTCATAATTGCTCAGCAAAGCTCGAATGCGGCATGACGGTCACCTTCCGCTCCGCGCGCTCGCGCGACAGGGCGAGGATGAAGCCCATGACGACGGCGCTCGAAAGCAACGCCGAGCCGCCATAGGAGATGAACGGCAAGGTCATGCCCTTGGCGGGCAGGAGCTGCAGGTTCACGCCCATATTGATGAAGGCCTGCAGGCCGATCTGGATAGAGAGGCCGGCGATCGCCATGCGCTCGAACGGCTGCTTGCGCCGCAGCGCATGCATGAGCCCCCGCATGACGATGAAGCCGAAGATGCAGATGAGGGCGAGGCACAGGATGATGCCGAACTCCTCGGCGATCACCGCGAAGACGAAGTCGGTATGCGAATCCGGCAGGATCCGCTTCATGACACCCTCGCCCGGTCCCGATCCGGACCAGCCGCCGCGCTCGAAGGAGCGCATGGCGATATCGACCTGATAGGTGTCGCCGCCTTCCGGATCGAGGAACCGGTCGATGCGCGAGGTGAAGTGCGGAAACATGAAATAGGCGGCGAAGAGACCAGCCACAGCCGTGCCCGCAAGCCCGCCGACAAGCGGCAGCGAGACACCGGCCAGGAAGAAGACGGCACCCCAGACGGAGAAGATCAGGATGGTCTGACCGAGATCCGGCTCGGCCACGAGCAGCGCCGCCGTGATGATGAGCAGGATGACGGCGAGAAGCTTGCCCGGCACTTCCGGATGTTTGGAGCCTTCCGCGAACAGCCACGCCACGATGACGATGAAGGCGGGCTTCAAGAACTCCGACGGCTGCAACGACATACCCGCGACATAGACCCAGCGCCGCGAGCCCTTCACCTCGTCGCCGATGAAGAGCACGGCGACCATCATCGACAGAGAGACGAGGAGGATGAGAAGCGCGAGCCGCCGCACCTGACGGGGCGTGAGCAGCGAGATGCTGAGAATAATCGCCGTCGCGGTCGGCGCGTACATCGCCTGCCTGAGCGCGAAATGATAGGTCGAGAGGCCGAGGCGTTCCGCAACCGGCGGGCTCGCCGCAAAGGACAGGACGACGCCGGCCGCGAGCAGAAGAAGCACCAGGAAGAGCGTCGTGCGATCGACGGTCCACCACCATTCGGCAATCAGGGAACGATCGCGACGACTGATCATGACGCGGTCTCCGAGAGCGCAGCCTGCTGCGCGGATGCATCGTCCAGGGCGTTGACGGCGGTGACGAAGGCTCGCCCGCGCGCCTCGAAATCGGGGAACTGATCGAAGGAAGCCGCCGCCGGCGACAGCAGGACGACAGGCTCGTCCTCGGGATCGAGCGCCGCATCTTCCGCCGCCATCCGGACGGCGCGTGCGAGCTCTCCGGCGATGACATGCGGGACCCGCGCGGCAAGCGTGGCGGAGAATTCATCCGCCGCCTCGCCGATCAGATAGGCTTTCGCAACGCGCGGGAAGAAACCGGACAAGCCGTGAATGCCGCCCGCCTTCGGGCGTCCGCCGACGATCCAGTAAACGGGCTGAAAGGTCGCCAGAGCGGGCGCGGCCGCATCGGCGTTGGTCGCTTTGGAATCGTCGACGAAAAGCACCTTGCCGCGCCGCCCGACGATCTGCATGCGGTGTTCGAGCCCCGGAAAGCTCGCCATCCCCGCGGTGATCTGAGAGACCGGCACGCCGAGCTCTCGCACCGCCGCATAGGCGCAGGCAGCGTTCTGCCAATTGTGACGTCCGCGCAACGATGGGAACGCCGAAAGATCGAGCCCCTCGCCGTTGCGCGCATCCGTCATCTGCCCGGCTTCGTCGACGCGAATGTCGGCCGCGTCCCGCTCGCGCACCGTGACGCGGGCAAGCCGGGGCGCCTGGGCTCGTTCGGAAAGCGCAACGGCAACCTCTTCCATATCGGTCTCGTCGATACCGAGGACCGCAAGATCGTCACCGCCCATCTTCGCAAAGATCCGCTCCTTGGCGAGACGATAGCCGGCCATATCGCCATGGCGGTCAAGGTGATCGGGCGTCAGATTGAGCCAGACCGCAACGTTGGGCCGAAGGCGGTGGCAGAGATCGAGCTGATAGGACGAGAGCTCCAGGACATAGACAAGCTCTGGGACATGGTCACGCGCTGAAGGCGCTGCGAGATCGAGCGCGGAGCGGCCGATATTGCCCCCCACCTCGACCGCAATTCCGGCCTCGCCGAGGAGATGGCCGATGAGCGCCGTCGTCGTCGACTTGCCGTTCGTGCCGGTGATGGCGACGAAGCGGGCCTGGCCTTCGAGCTCGCGAAACAGAAGCTCTGCGTCGCACAAGATTTCGACGCCTGCGCCCCGGGCCATGCCGACGATCGGATGCGGCTCGGGATGCGTGAGGGGCACGCCCGGGGCGAGCGCCAGAGCGGCAAGCTCTTCCCACGGCCATTCAGTCGGCTCTTGCAGCGTGACACCCTCGCCCGCCGCTTTTGCCCGCGCATCTTCCCGGTTGTCCCAGGCATAGACGCGCGCCCCACCGCTGACAGCGGCCTTGACCGTCGCAAGCCCGCTGCGGGCGAGCCCGAAAACCCCGAGACTTTTTCCTTTGAGATGAGAGAGAGGGATCGACATCGCCGGCCTAGCGGAGTTTCAGCGTGGAGAGGCCGATCAGGGCAAGAACCACGGCGACGATCCAAAACCGGATCACCACCTGCGGCTCGGTCCAGCCGATCTGCTCGAAATGATGGTGAATGGGCGCCATCTTGAAGACGCGCTTGCCCGTGAGCTTGTAAGACGTGACCTGGATGATCACCGACAGCGCTTCCATGACGAAGATGCCGCCGATGATGGCGAGCACGACCTCGTGCTTGGTGGCGACCGCGACCGCGCCGATCATGCCGCCGAGCGCCAGCGAGCCGGTATCGCCCATGAAGATTGCGGCAGGCGGGGCGTTGAACCAGAGAAAACCGAGCCCGGCGCCGATCATCGCGCCGCAGAGAACGGCAAGCTCGCCGGTGCCGGCGACGTAATGGATCTGGAGATAATCGGCAAAGCGGATATTGCCGGCGAGATAGGCGATCAGCCCGAAGGAGGCGGCGGCAATCATCACCGGGACGATGGCGAGCCCGTCGAGACCATCGGTCAGGTTCACGGCATTGCCCGCCCCCACGATCACGAAGGCGCCGAAGACGACGAAGAAGATGCCGAGCTGGATGACGGTCTCCTTCAAGAACGGCAACGTCAGCGCCGTCGCGCTCGCACCCTCGCCCGCACGCATCATCACGTAGACGGCGGCGCCGGCGATCAACGCCTCGAAGGCGAGCCGCGCCCGCCCCGAAAAGCCTTTCGAGGACGCGCCCTTCACCTTGAGATAATCGTCGTAGAAGCCGATCGAACCGAAACCGAGCGTCACCAGAAGCACGCACCAGACATACGGCGAGGAAAGATCCGACCACAGGAGCGCCGAGACGACGACGCCCGTCAGGATCATCAGCCCGCCCATCGTGGGTGTTCCGGCCTTCTTGAAATGCGTTTGCGGTCCGTCGGCCCGAATCGGCTGACCTTTGCCCTGCCGAAAGCGCAGAACCTCGATCATCATCGGACCGAACAGAAAAACGAAGAGCAGCGCCGTCATCGTCGCCGCCCCTGTTCGGAAGGTTATGTAACGGAAGATGTTGAAGACGGAGAAGTCATCCGCGAAGTTCTGCAGATAGGCCAGCATCCGTCTCAGCTCTCTTCTTTTTCGCTTGGATCTCTTGCGGGAAACCGCTCTTTCATTGCCGCAACCACTCTGCCGAGACCGGTGAGCAGGGAGGCTTTCACCATCACCACGTCGCCAGGTCGGATCGCATCGAGAAGAATCGGCTCAATTTCGCCCGCCGTTTCGGCATAGGCTCCCTGCACCCGTTCCGGCAAGTGATTCCAAAGATGATGCATGAGCGGTCCAACCAGAAAGATTTGATCGGCGCGGGCTGTTGCAAGATTATCAACAAGCTCGGCATGAAAAGCCGGCCCATGCTCGCCGAGTTCGCCCATATCGCCGAGAACGGCGATCCGGCGACCGTTCGGACCCGGCTCGGCCGCACCCAGGAGCGCGATCGCCGCACGCATCGACGCCGGATTGGCGTTGTAGCTTTCATCGATGAGGGTGAAGCTTCCCTCGCCGACGCGAAGCTGCGTGCGTGCCCCGCGTCCGACAGGGGCCGCAAACTGCGACAGGGCTTGGCCCGCAGCCGACGGGCTCTCTCCAAGGACCGCAGCCGTTGCAAGAACGGACAGGGAATTGGTCGCCAGATGGCGACCGGGCGCGCCCAGCCGATACTGCACGCTCTCCCCGAAGACATCCGCGGTCACCCGGCTGCCCGAGGCTTCTTCGATGAGACCGACGAGACTGACGTCACAATCGGGATGGCTGCCGAAGCTGACGATCCGCGCGCCCCGCGCCCGGGCCGCTCCGGCCAGACGGTCGAACTGGCCGTTGTCGCGATTGAGGATCGCCGTTCCGCCTTCTTCGAGCCCCTCGAAAATCTCCGCCTTGGCATCGGCGATCGCTTCGACAGTCCCGAAGAACTCGATATGCACGGGTTCGACGGTCGTGACGATCGCAACGTCGGGCCGCACCATCCGCGTCAGCGGCCGGATCTCGCCGGCATGGTTCATGCCGATCTCAAAAATCCCGAAAGCCGCCTTTTCCGGCAGGCGCGCGAGCGTCAGGGGCACGCCCCAATGATTGTTGAAGGATCCGACCGGCGCATGCGTCTCGCCGAGAAGAGAGAAGGCGAGCCGCAACATTTCCTTCGTGCCGGTCTTGCCGACAGAGCCCGTCACCGCGACGATCTTGGCATGCGAGCGCTCGCGTGCGGCGATGCCGAGGCGTTCGAGCGCCTTCAAGGGATCGTCGGGCACGACCACGAAAGGTCCGCCGGAGAGTTCCGCAAGACGATCTTCGGAGACGACCGCGAGCGCGGCACCTTGTTTCAGCGCCGCCTCGGCAAAATCGTGACCGTCGAAGCGATCGCCTTTGATGGCAAAGAAAGCCTCACCAGGACCGACCGAGCGGCTGTCGATGGAGATGCCGGTGATGGCCATGGGCGAGATCGCGCCAGCATCCTCGTCTCCGGCCAAAGCCGGTTGAGGCGCCCCACCTTCCAGCCGCCCTTCTGTGGCGGCCAGGAACTCGGCTATCCGCCACAAAGGGTTCATAAGGGCTGTTCCTTCGCCTCTTGCGGAGTTTCGCTGCCGAGTTCCGCCAGCGCCTTGCGCACCTCCTCCTGATCGGAAAAGGGCAGAACCTGATCGCCGACCGTCTGGCCCGTCTCGTGCCCCTTGCCGGCCACGAGCAGGATGTCGCCGGCTTCGAGACCGGCAATGCCCTGCCGAACGGCCTCGCGCCGGTCGCCGATTTCACGAGCCTTCGGCACCGCGGCCATGATGGCCCGGCGGATTGACGCCGGATCTTCACTGCGCGGATTGTCGTCGGTGACGATGACGCGGTCGGCGGCCTCCCGCGCGGCCTCGCCCATCAGCTCGCGCTTGCCGGGATCGCGATCACCGCCCGCCCCGAAGATGATGACGAGACGGTTCTGCGTATGCGGACGCAGCGCCTGAAGCGCTGCCGTGATCGCGCCCGGCTTGTGTGCGTAATCGACAAAAACCTGCGCCCCGTTCGGATGGCTCCCGACGAGCTCCAGCCGCCCCGGCGCGCCTTGAAGCTCCGGCAGGGCCGCAAGCGCCTGATCGACCGAAAGCCCTGCCCCGATAGCGAGGCATGCGGCCATCAAGGCGTTGGAGACCTGAAACTCCCCGATGAGCGGCAGCGGCACGTAACGTTTCTCGCCGTTCACTTCGAGGAGCAGACGAGCCCCGTCCGGCATGCGCGTGACCGAAAGAAGCCGGAGCGTCTCACCCGCTTTGCCGATCGACAGATAGGAGAGATTGCGACGCCGGGCGATCGCCCTCACCCGCATCGCTTCCTTCTGATCGGCATCGGCCACGGCGGCCGCACCTTCCGGCAGAAGCACCTCGAAGAGCCTGAGCTTGGCGAGAAGGTACTCTTCGAGCGTCTTGTGATAATCGAGATGATCGCGCGACAGATTGGTGAAACCGCCCGCCGCCAGTTGGACGCCGTCGAGCCGCCGCTGGTCGAGGCCATGGCTGGAGGCTTCAAGCGCCAGATGCGTGACGCCCGACTTGGCGAGATCGGCAAGCGTGCGATGCAGATAAACCGGATCCGGCGTCGTGAGGCCGGGCTTCGTCTGGCCGTCCGACGTCACGAGCCCGATCGTCCCGAGGCTCGCCGCCTTCAGCCCCGCATGGGCAAAAATCTGCCGTGTGAAGACGGCGACCGAGGTCTTGCCGCTCGTCCCGGTGATGGCGACCACACGCTCCGGCTGCCGTCCGAAGAAATTGGCGGCCGCGACGGCGAGCGCGCGACGCGGATCGGCGGCACGGATGACGGGCACGCCGGGGTCTTCCGGGAGCCGCTTCGTGCCGGTGAGGATCGCGGCGGCCCCCTTCTTCACCGCATCCGGGATGAAGGAAGCGCCATCGGATTTCGTACCGGGCAGCGCAGCGAAGAGCGTTCCCCGGACCACCTCGCGGCTGTCCGCGGTCAGTCCGGAGATCCACACCTCGGCGGCATCGTCGGCAACGGAAGCTTCGTCGCCGAAGAGCTTGCCGAGCCGGCGCGGTGGGTAGGCCTTGTCGGAAGCCATCGACCTGTCACCTACTCGATGGCTGCGATCGTCGTCGCCAGATCCTCTTCAGGATCGGTGAGGAGCGGCTTGATGCCGAGCATCGGGGCGATCCGGCGGATGATGGCGGCGGTCGTGGGGGCGGCATTCATGCCGGCCGTGGCGGGCAATCCAGGCTTCTCCGGGTTCGGTTCGTCGATGACCACCAGCACGAGATAGCGGGGATCGTCGATCGGAAAAGCCGACAGGAAGGCATTGCGGCGCTTGTCGTTCGCGTATTTGCCGTTCACCACCTTTTCGGCGGTCCCCGTCTTGCCGCCGACGCGGTAGCCCGGAACGGCGGCGCGGCGGCCGGACCCCTTGAGGACGTTGAGCCGCATCAGCTTGCGCATATCGGCGCTCGTCTCAGGCTTGACCACCCGGCGCGAAAGCTCGGCCGCGGTCCGCTCGTCGCGCGGCAGGAACGTCGGCGGAATATAATAGCCGCCGTTCATCAGCGCCGCACCAGCCGCAGCCGTCTGCAGCGGCGACACCGAAATGCCGTGACCGAAGGAAATCGTGACCGAGGAGAGCTTGGTCCACTCCCGCGGCTTCAGCGGCGCACCGGCTTCCGGCAATTCGGTGCGCAACTCGTCGAGGAGCCCGAGCTTGCCCAAAAATTCCTGCTGCATGGGGATGCCGCATGCGAGCGCCATCTTCGCCGTTCCGATGTTCGACGAATAGATGAAGATCTCCGGCACGCTCAAAGCCCGGTGCTTGCCGTGGAAATCGTGAATGGTGAAGCCCGAGATACGCAGCGGCTTGCTCGCGTCGAACGTGTCGTTCAGATGCACCAGCCCTGAATCGAGGGCCATGGCCGTCGTAAACGTCTTGAAGGTCGAGCCCATCTCGTAGACGCCGACGGTGGCGCGGTTGAGCCGGTCCTTGTCGAGAGCCTGGGCCGGGATATTCGGATCGAAGTCGGGCAGCGAGCTCATGCCGACGACTTCGCCGGTCTTCACGTCGAGCACGATGCCGATGGCGGCTTTGGCGGTGTACTTGTCCATCGCCGTCTCGAGCTCGCTGCGGACCGCATGCTGGACACGCAGATCGATGGAGAGCTTGACCGGTTCGAGGCCGTGTTCGGTCGCAAAGCCCGCCTGATGCAGATCGGCAAGGCCGCTGTCGTCGATATACTTTTCGATGCCAGCAATACCCTGATTGTCGACGTTGACCGCACCCAGAATGTGGGAAACGGTCGGGCCGCCAGGGTAGAAACGGCGATTTTCAGAAACGAAGCCGATGCCCGGCAGGCCGAGCTCGTGCACACGCCGGCGCTGATCCGGTGTGATCTCGCGCTTCAGCCAAAGAAAGCCCGCATTGGTGGCGAGATCGCGCCGCAGCCGCTCGCGATCGAAGTCCGGAAAAACCAGCGACAATTGCTCGGCCGCCTCGTCGGCATCGACGATGCGGCGCGGCTCCGCGTACAGCGACGCCGTCTTGATGTCGGTGGCGAGTATCTCGCCGTTCTCGTCGACGATGTCGGGCCGCGCGGCCGCAACCGCGCTTGCAGCACCGGCGGTGCGCATATCATCGCCGTTGGCGGCGAGACCCAGATGCACGAGCCGCCCGGCGAGTACCGCATAGAGCACACCGAACGCGGCCATCGCGAAAACGACGCGCCAGCGCAGACGCTCATTGTCGCCGGCTCGGGTGATCGACGGCTGGCGTGGGCGCGAAGCGAGATGCCTCCAGCTGCTCTCCCGCCATGAATTGTCCGGCTTGAAGGCTTCGGTCGTGACGCTCACTGGAGTTTCTCCACAAGGTCGCCGGCGAGGCCGGTCAGGAGGTCACGGTCCTGCTCGCTCGGAGCGATGCTTCGCATGGGTATCTGCCTTGGATCAGCAAGTTGCGCCGGCTCGACGGGTGCGAGGTCGAGAGCTTCGGCATGCCGCGAGACGAGTTCCTCGACACGTTCCGGCTGGTTGAGGACGCTCCATTCGGCGCGCAGGAGCGACAGGCTTTCCTTCTCCTGATCGACCCGCCGCTGCAGCTCCGCGACCTCTTTGGCGACGCCCTCAGCCTGGTACTTCAGATTGAAAACGGAAAAGGCCGCGATGAGCGCCGCGGCGATAGCGACGATGTTGAGAACACGCATCATGCGAAGGCCTCCGGCCCGGCGACACCGACAAGACGCGGCACGCCGAGGCGCGTGATATCGAGAGGGTGAGCGGGAGCCGCGGTGCGTTCGGCCGCACGCAGAACCGCGGAGCGAGCCCGGGGATTGCGCGCGGTCTCCGCATCATCGGCCTTGAGGCCGCGATTGAGCGCCTTGAAGCTCGGCGCCGGGCCGACATTCAGCGGCTGATGGCGCGAACCGCGCAGCTCCTCGCTGCGCAGACGCAGGAAGCGCTTGACGATGCGATCCTCGAGCGAATGGAAGGCGACGACGACCAGCCGCCCGCCCTCGCCCAGAACCTGCTCCGCTGCCGCAAGCGCTTCAACGAGCTCGTCGAGCTCACGGTTGACGAAGATGCGCAGCGCCTGAAAGGTGCGCGTCGCGGGATGGATATGGGCACCGGGAGCCCGGCCTCCGGCCGCCTTCTCGACGATGGCGGCGAGCGTCGCGGTGCGCGTAATCGGCTCGTCCTCGCGGGCCGCGGCGATCGCGCGGGCAATGCGCCCGGCGCGGCGCTCCTCACCGAGATGGCCGATGATGCGCTGAAGATCGCCGATCGAGGCACGGTTGACGACGTCGGCGGCAGACGCACCGTCCGCGCCCATGCGCATGTCGAGCGGGCCGTCGAAACGAAATGAAAAGCCGCGCTCGGCCTGATCGAGCTGCATGGAGGACACGCCGATATCGAGAACGACGCCATCGGCTGGCGTGAAATCGTTGTCTTCAGCGATCGCCTCGATCTCGGAGAAACGGCCTTCGATGAGACGCAGGCGCGCCCCGTATTCGTCCAGAAGAGCCGCACCGCCGGCGATCGCACTCGGATCGCGATCGATCGCCAGAACCGCGCCGCCCGCCTCGAGGATGGCGCGGCTGTAGCCGCCGGCGCCGAATGTTCCGTCGATGTAGCGCCCCTCGGCGCGCACATTGAGAGCCTCCATGACCGGCTCGAGCATCACCGGGACATGCGGGGAATTGTTCGGCAGGCTTTCCGACCCGCCCATCACGCGTCGCCCTCGGACGGCCGCTTGCCGTCGAGCGAACGGATGATGCTGCGCAGTCTGGAGCGGGCGACCTGACGGCGCGCCTGGAACTTCTCCTGCTCCCAGATCTGAAATTTGAGGCCGAGGCCGGCAAATACGGCCGCATCCTTGATGCCAGCGAACTCGATGAATTCCTCGGGAAGCATGATGCGACCGTCCTGATCGATCTTCAGGAGACGGCTGTCGGCATAGAAGGCCGTGGAAAGGGTCTCGTAATCCTCCGAGAACGTCTCGAAGGCTTGCAGGCGCTTGCTGATCTCGTCCTGAAGACGAGCGCCGCCGCAATCGATCGCGTCCTGGTCGAGTGAGGGATAACAAAACAGCCCTTCCGTCCCTTCCCGCGCAAGCACCGCACGGAACTGGGCAGGCACCGACACCCGGCCCTTCGCATCGAGCCGGTTGGTGAAGGTTGCCACGAACCCGTCCATACGCCTGCACACCCCATAGCGGTCATCGAGCCGCCCACCCCGGCAAGGTCACGGCATTCCGCAAACACGAAAGACGAAGCGCGCCGAGAACCCCACGCACATCATCCCTACCGATCCATTCCGGGTATCCATGGGATAGCATGGGATACCATGGTTTGCAATGGAATCTGGCGGGCCGGAGCACCGTTCTGATGGTCTGAAAGAGATGCGCTCACAAGGTAAACAGGCGGTAAGCGGAACCTTCCGCGATTGCCTAAACCCTTTGCCGGCAAGGATTTCCGGCAGCATGAAAGAGACGCACAGAGAGAGGCCGAGGCCGGAACGCAAAGCTCCCTGCGACCGTTACAGGACGAGTGGGCAAGGGATCGGCCGCCGGCCGATCGGGTGCCGGCCTGGCGGCCCGAGGCAGCGCGACGTTCGCGTCGCGCTGCCTTGCCCGCTCACTATCGGGCGCTCAGGCTCGCGGCGGGCGATCGAGGCTCGAGGCGCCACGCCAGGCCTGGAGAAGCGCTGAGGAATTCGCTTATTCTTGCCTGGACACTTTCGCCCCGCTAGGGACACAAAAGCGGTTCCGACGCCGCTGACAGTTCGCTTCACCACCTCAGCAGGACATCCATGAGCATCTGGTCGCGTCTGTCCGACTTCCTCGACCGCACGGGCGCGGCGATCGCCGGCCTGCGCGACGTGCTGCTGCAGCTCTCGGGAAGCGAAAGGCGCAAGGAGATCGCCTTCACGATCGCGATGATCGCCCTGTCTGCGAAAATGGCGAAGGCTGACGGCATCGTCTCCTTCGAGGAGATCGAGACCTTCGAAAGGCTCTTCACCGTCCCGCCCGCAGACGAGAAGAACGTCGCCCGCATCTATCGTCTGGCAAGCGCCGACATTGCGGGTTTCGAGGCCTACGCGCAGGACGCCGCCCGTCTCCTGCAGGACGATCCGGCGATGCTGGAAGACATTCTCGATGCCCTCTTCGCCATCGCCAAGGCGGACGGCGCCGTGCATCAGCGCGAGCTCTCTTATCTGGAGCGGGTCGCAGCCATCTTCGGTTTCGAAGGCCGTGATTTCGAGCGCATCCGGGCCCGCCATGTGCATATGGGCGAGGCCGATCCCTGGCTGGTTCTCGGCGCGGATCCCTCGTGGGACGAAAAACAGTTGCGAGATCGCTACCGCCAGCTCGTCCGAGAGAACCATCCCGATCGCTTGATCGCACGCAACGTACCCGAAGAATTCATCGCGATCGCCAATGACAGGCTGGCCGCGATCAACGCGGCCTGGGAGGAGATCGGCCGCGGACGCTCCTTCGCCTCGCGAGGCTCGGCCTCCGATCAATGAGCAACAGTCCCCTCGCCGAGTGGCAGCCATCGCCCAATTTCAACTCTCGGAACGGCGAGCCGATCGATCTCCTTCTCCTGCATTATACAGGTATGGAGCATGAGAACGCGGCACTCACTCGGCTGTGCGACCCCGCCGCGCAAGTCTCCTGCCACTATCTCGTTCGCACGGACGGCACGCGCCTCCAGCTCGTCGACGAGAAAGATCGCGCCTGGCACGCCGGCCGCGCCTCATGGAACGGCGCGTGCGATATCAATGCCCGCTCGATCGGCATCGAGATCGCCAATTGGGGCCATGCGGCACTCGAAGACGGCAAGCCCTTGCCGCCGTTCGGCGCTCGACAGATCGACAGCGTCATCGCCCTGTGCCGGGATATCCTGAAACGCCACAAAATCCCGGCCCGACGCGTTCTGGGCCATTCCGACGTCGCACCCGAGCGCAAGCTCGATCCGGGCGAACTCTTTCCCTGGCACCAGCTTGCGAAGGCGGGGATCGGCCATTTCGTGCCGCCGGAGCCCGCCTCCTCCGAACCGCTCTTCGCTCTCGGCGCTGAAGGCGAGCACGTCGCCGACCTCCAGAGCCTCCTCGCTCTCTATGGCTACGGGGTTACCGTCAGCGGCGTTTATGACGAGCACACCCAGACGATCGTGGCCGCCTTCCAGAGGCACTTCCGCCCCGAGCGCATCGACGGCATCGTCGATCGTTCGACGCTCCAGACACTGCGCAAGCTCCTCGCCACGATCGACGAAGCTTAGTCGGTTCAGGGACTTGCCCGCCGCTGCGTCACATGTCGTGTTCCATCAAATGACCTTGGAACCCGCACATTGTGGCCATCTGGGCTTTTTACCCGCCCCGCCCGGAAGAGACCGGCAAAGGGGTCAAAGTTGAAGAGAACGATTGCAGCGGTCCTGCTAGGCACCGCTTTCATCCAGCCTGCTTTCGCAGATGATGCCTCCAAAGATCTGATCATCGGCGCACAGCGGCAGGCCGCATCCGAAACCACAACCGAAAAGAGCGACACCGCCACGCAGAAGACCGCGCGTACGCCACGGGCCAGCTCAGGCGACAGCTCGAAAGCCTTCATCATCGCCCGTGCGCACGACGCGGCACCCAAAAGCACCGGCAGCACGGACGCCGTCGCGCGCACCGAGAAAACGGCCGAAGCGAAGAAGGACATGGCCGGCAAGACCGCAAAACCTGCGAACGATCTGCATGCGCTCGTCGCCAAGGCAGCCGCAAAGCATGGCGTGCCGGTGGAACTCGCAAGCGCCGTGGTGATGGTGGAAAGCCGCTTCAATCCGCGCGCCACCGGCAGCGCCGGCGAGATCGGCCTCATGCAGATCAAGCCGGCGACGGCCCGCGGCCTCGGCTATACCGGTTCGATCCAGGCGCTCTACGATCCGGAAACGAACCTCGAATGGGGCATGCGCTATCTCGCCCGCGCCTATGAACTCGGCGGCGGCACGACCTGCGGCACGCTTCTGCGCTACAACGCCGGCCATTACGCAACACGCATGACCTCCGGCGCAGCAGCCTATTGCGGTCGCGTCAAGACGGCCTTGGCCTCCGCCGGACCAACCGTCTGATTTTTTAGCGGGAAGTATGCCAGCCGGCCTGTAAGCCGGGTTCTGTACGGCCGCGGTCTCCCACGACGTGACGACCATTCATCTGGAGCGCCGGTTACCCGGCGCTTCTCGCGACCTACCCGAGCGGCTGGCCTGAAAACCGGCCTGGACGCAAGCGCCCGAAGACGTTCGTCCCTGCCGCCCCTTCTCGGTCTTGCTCCCGACGGGGCTTGCCGTGCCGTCCGCATCGCTGCGTCCGCGGTGGGCTCTTACCCCACCCTTTCACCCTCACCTCTCGGCCGAAGCGGAGAGGCAGACTGCTCTCTGTGGCGCTTTCCCTGAGGTTCGTCTGCGCTTTGCAGCGCAGCTTCCCTCGCCGGGCGTTACCCGGCGTCGTGTTTCCATGGAGCCCGGACTTTCCTCTCCGCCGCCCTTTCGAGACTTGGCGAAGCGGCCGTCCGGCCGGCTGGCGCGCGACAGGTGGCATTGGCGGAAGGCGGCGTCAATGCCGCCGGAGTGACTACAATGACACGGCTGACCGCGCCGCCTGATCGTAATGGCCGGAGAGCGCCCTGAGCAGCGCGGCGAGCCGGCTCATCTCCGCTTCGTCGAGGCCGAGCGATTTCACCGCCTCCACGAGCAGCGTCTCACGGATTTCGCGGTAGCGCAGGCACGCCGCCTCGCCTTCGCGCGTGACGGCGACCGCCTTCTCCTTGCCGCGCCGGCTGGAGGAGACGAGACCGAGCCGCTCGAGCTTCTTCAGCGTGTAGGTGACGGTGTGCGTGTCCTCGATGTTGAGAACGAGGCAGATGTCGGCGACCGTCTTCATCCGTGCGCGATGCGCGACCGTGTGAAGAACGAGAACGTCGAGCGCCGACAATCCGTCCACACCGGCGGCGGCCATGCCACGCACCATCCAGCGCGAAAAGGCGTTGTTCGCCATTTCCAGAGCGAACTCGACTTCCGACAGCGCGGGCATCTCCCCTTCCGCGAGATGCGCGGCCGAGACGATCGGGCCGATCTCCGTGGTTCGTTTAGGGGTCGCCGCCATGGATCACCTTGCGAGCATGGTGCGCGGCAGAAAGAGCGCGATATCCGGGAATGCCGCGATCAGCGCCACCGCCACCACCATGATGAGAAAGAACGGGAGCGCCATCACCGCCACCTTGAAGATGTTGTGCCCCGTAATGCCCTGCAGAACGAAGAGATTGAAACCGACCGGCGGCGTGATCTGGCTCATTTCCACGACAAGAACGAGATAGATGCCGAACCAGATGAGGTCGAAGCCCGCCGCTTCCACGATCGGCAGGATGACGGAGGTCGTCAGCACCACCACCGAAATGCCGTCGAGAAAACAGCCGAGCACGATAAAGAGGAGCGTCAGCGCCGCCAGAAGTGCGGCGGGCGACAAATCCATCGCGCCGATCGCCGAGGCGAGCTCCCGCGGGATGCCCGTAAATCCCATCGCGACCGTCAGCACCGCCGCCCCCACGAGAATGAAGGCGATCATGCAGGAGGTGCGCGTGGCGCTCATCAGCGCTTCGGCAAAGCTTGCCCTCGTCAATGTGCCCGTCACCCAGGAGAGCAGAAGCGCCAGCATGACGCCGATCGCAGCCGCCTCCGTCGGTGCGGCAAGCCCCGCATAGATCGAACCGATGACGCCGACGATGAGAAGAACGACCGGCAAAAGCCGGCGCGCCGCCGAAAACTTCTGCCGCATGCTCGTCGAGGGATCGGCCTCCGGCATGCCAGACCGGCGCACGAGCGACCAGACGACGACATAGCCCATGAAGAGACAGGCGAGCATCGCGCCGGGCAGGATGCCGGCGATGAAGAGGCGCGCGATCGATTGCTCCGTCGCCGCACCATAGACGATGAGGATGATCGAGGGCGGAATCAAAAGCCCGAGCGTGCCGGAGCCCGCCAGCGTCCCGATCGCCATCTTCTCGTCGTAGCCGCGCCCCCGCAGCTCCGGCAGCGACATGCGCCCGATCATGGCCGTGGTGGCGGCCGAGGAGCCCGAGACGGCGGCAAAGATGGCGCAGCCGACGATATTGACGTGCAGAAGCCGCCCCGGAATGCGCCGCATGAAGGGCGAGATGCCGGCGAACATGTCCTCCGACAGGCGCGTGCGGAACAAGATCTCACCCATCCAGATGAACATCGGCAGCGCCGTCAGATCCCAGGAATTCGACGCACCCCAGGCCGCCGTCGCCGTCACGGCGCCGGCCGGCACGTTGGTCATCAGAAGAATGGCGACGAGCGCCACGCCGAGAAGCGACAGCGCCACCCAGAGGCCGAGAGCGAGCGCCCCCAAAAGCCCGAAGGCAAGAAGCGCGGAGATTGTGCCGAGACCCATCACTCGCGTCCTTCCACCAGATCCTCGCCTTCATGCTGGGCGAAGACCGGAACCTGTCCGCGAACGAGCACGAGGAGATCGTCGAGGAGCGCGATCGTCAGGATGACGAGGCCTGCCGCCATCGTGGTCTGCGGGATCCACAGCGGGATCGGAATGATGCCGAAAGACACCTCCCCGAACCGATAGGATTCAAGCACGAGGTTCACCCCCTGAAAGGCGAGGAAGCCGGAGAGCGCCGTGCCCGCCAAGAGGACGAGAGCATTGAGCGGCCGCTGCGCCGCCTCCGGCACCGACTGCAGGAGAAGATTGACGCGGATATGCACGCCATGGCGCAGCGTCGAGGCGAGCGCCAGAAAGGATGCCGCCACCAACAGGAAGCCGCAGATTTCCGCCAGCGACGGGATGAGAAAGCCATAAACGGGATAGCCAAAAAGCTGCAGCGCCTTGTCGGCGACGCGCCCGAGCACCTGAACGGAAACAAGCACCGCAATGGCGACGATCGCGGCAGCCGCGGCAACCCCGGAGGCGGCATAGAGCATGTCGAGCGCCTTGCGCATCGTTGTCCTCCGCTCGAATGAAAACGGCCGGCTCAGATTTGGGCCGGCCGTGTTGCCTCACATGCTCTTGTAGTTATCGAGCACGGCCTTGCCGGACGCACCAGCTTCCTCGGCCCATTCCGAGGCCATCGTCTCGCCGATCTTCTTCAGGCCGCTCATCAGCTCGTCGGTCGGCTCTTCGACCGTCATGCCGTTGTCCTTGAGCTCCTGGGTCTTTTCCTCGGTCTCCGTCTTGGAGGCTTCCCAGCCGCGCGTCTCCGCGGCGGCAGCGGCTTCCATCACCGCCTTCTGATCTTCCTCCGAGAGGCTCTGGAAAGCCCGCTTGTTCACGAAGACCATGTTCTTCGGCAGCCAGGCCTGCGTGTTCGTATAGATTTTGACGTAATCCCAGGCCTTGGAATTGGCGCCCGTCGAGGGAGACGTGACCATGGCCTCCACGCGTCCGGTGGAGAAGGCGGTCGGCAGATCGGGCACTTCGACCTGCGTCGGCACTGCGCCTGCAAGCTGGGCGAGCCGCTCTGTTGCCGCGTTGTAGGCACGCATCTTCAGGCCGGCGAGATCTTCGACCTTCGTCACTTCCTTGGTGGTGTAAAGCCCCTGCGGCGGCCACGGCACGGAATAGAGAAGCGTCAGGCCCTGCTGATCGAGCACCTTTTCGAGCTCCGGCTTCTGCGCGTCGTAGAGCTTCTTGGCGTCGTCATAGCTCGTCGCCACAAAGGGCGCGGAATCGAGCCCGAAAATCGGATCTTCGTTGGACAGGCGCGAGACGAGCACCTCGCCGATCGGCACCAGCCCCTTGCGCACCGCATCCTTGATCTCCGGATGCTTGAACAGCGATCCGGCCGAATGGACGGTGATGGTGAGATCGCCGTCCGTCGCCTCTTTCACATCCTCGGCGAACTTGGCGATGTTCTGCGTGTGGAAATTGCTGTCGCCATAAGGCGTCGGCATGTCCCAGGCGGTCTGCGCCTGGGCACCCGTAACCGCTAAGCCATTGGCGACGAAGCCGGCGAGCGCGAGCGCCCCCAGAAATGTCTTGTACATCGATGCTCTCCCTCTTGGTTTTTCGCGAGAGCCCGAGCCGGCGTCCCGCAGCTGTGCCGAGACTGTTCGCACCCCGACGATTTGTCAACGTTGTGTTGACGTTTTCTTCCCGACATGCTTCCGATAGCCAATCGAGCGACGGGAGAGACGATCGTGGCACAATCGGAAGCCGGCGGGAAATGGGACTTCTGGATCGATAGGGGCGGCACCTTCACGGATGTCGTGGCCCGCAATCCCGCGGGCGCACTCTCCGCGATGAAGCTCCTGTCGGAAAATCCCGGCGCCTATGACGATGCGGCGATCGAGGCGATCCGCCGCTTTCTCGAGGTTCCGGCTGGCGAGAAAATGCCGTCGGAGAAGATCGGCGCGGTCAAGATGGGCACGACGGTCGCCACCAATGCGCTTCTGGAGCGCAAGGGCGAGCGCACGGCCCTTTTGATCACCCGAGGTTTCCGCGACGCGCTTCGCATCGGCTACCAGGCGCGCCCCGATATCTTTGCGAAGAAGATCGTCCTGCCGGACCTCCTCTATGATCGCGTCGAAGAAATCGACGAGCGCGTGCGCGCCGACGGCACGGTCGAGGCGGCGCCTGATGAAGCCGCGATCCGCAAAACGCTTCAGGCCTTGAAGGACGATCGCTTCGACGCACTCGCGATCGTCTTCATGCATGCCTGGAAATACCCCGAGCACGAGGCCGCCGTGGCGGAGATCGCCCGCGACATGGGCTTCACCCAGGTTTCCGTCAGCCACGAAACCTCACCGCTCGTCAAACTCGTCGGCCGTGGCGATACGACGGTGGTCGACGCCTATCTCTCGCCGATCCTCGCTCGCTACATCGCCCGCGTCGCCCGCGATCTCGGCATCAAGGAAACGGCGGACCCGGCCGAGCCACACGATCCCGATGCGCCCCGTCTCATGTTCATGATGTCCTCGGGTGGGTTGACGGCGGCGGAACTTTTCGCCGGCAAGGACGCGATCCTGTCAGGCCCCGCCGCCGGCGTCGTCGGCGCCACCGAAACCGCGAAGATGGCCGGGCTCGACAAGATCATCGGCTTCGACATGGGCGGCACCTCCACGGACGTCTCGCATTTTGCGGGCGACCTCGAACGCGCCTTCGAGACGGAGGTGGCGGGGGTCAGGATGCGCGCCCCGATGATGCGCATCCACACGGTGGCAGCTGGCGGTGGCTCGATCCTCTCTTACGCCTCGGGCCGCTTTCAGGTCGGCCCCGCCTCGGCCGGCGCCGATCCCGGACCGGCCGCCTACCGCCGCGGCGGTCCCCTCACCGTCACCGACGCCAACATCATGGCCGGCAAAATCCGGGCGGAGAATTTCCCGGCGATTTTTGGCCCGAACCAGGACGAGCCGCTCGACATTGAGGCGGTCGAAAAGGGCTTCGAAGCGCTTGCGGGTGAGATCGGACCAGACGAGAACGGCAGGCACCGCACACCTGAGGAGATTGCCGACGGATTTTTGAAAATCGCCGTCGAAAACATGGCGAACGCCATCAAAAAAATCTCCGTCGAGCGCGGCCACGACGTCACCCATTACGCGCTTTCCTGCTTCGGCGGGGCCGGTGGCCAGCACGCCTGCCAGATCGCCGACAGGCTCGGCATGCAGAAGGTGCATATTCACCCGCTTTCGGGCGTCCTCTCCGCCTACGGCATGGGGCTCGCCGATGTGCGCGCCAACAAGAGCCGCGCCACGGTCCTGCCGCTCGCAGCGGATTCTGAATCAGAACTTCAACGCGTTGAATCAGAACTTGAGGAAGAGGCCCGCCAAGAACTTCAAGACCAGGCGATAAGCGATTCAGAGATCACGATTATCGCCAAGGCGCATCTGCGCTACGAGGGCACCGATACGCCGATCCCGGTGCCTTTCGGCAAGGCAGCTGAAATGCGATCCGCCTTCGAAGACGCCCACCGCGCCCAGTTCGGCTTCATCTACGACGACAAGCCCTTGATCGCCGAACAGGTCGAGGTGGAAGCCGTCGGCGGCGGCGCCGACATCGACGAGCCGGAAACGGACACGATCTCCGAGGACGTGCGGCCGCAAGCCACCACCCGATTCTTTTCGGCCGGCGCCTGGCACGAGGCTGCGATCGCGCAGCGCGCCGAGCTCTCCCCCGGCGCCCGCCTCAAGGGCCCGGCGCTCATCATCGAGGACCATCAGACGATCGTCATCGAGCCCGGCTGGTCGGCGGAGATCACGGCGAAGAACCATGTCATCCTGACGCGCACGGAGGCGATGGCGCGCGACCACGCGATCGGCACCAGGGCCGATCCGGTGCTTCTCGAGATCTTCAACAACCTCTTCATGTCGATTGCCGAGCAGATGGGCGTGACGCTTCAGAACACCGCCTATTCGGTGAACATCAAGGAACGGCTCGATTTCTCCTGCGCCGTCTTCGGGCCGAACGGCACGCTCGTCGCCAACGCCCCGCACATGCCGGTGCATCTGGGCTCCATGGACCGCTCGGTGGAAACGGTGCGCGAGAAGAACCCGGACATTCGCCCCGGCGACGTCTACGCCCTCAACGCCCCCTACAACGGCGGCACGCATCTTCCCGACATCACCGTCGTCACGCCGGTCTTCGAGATCGACGACGAGACAGCGGGTCCGAGCACTCGGGATGCCGCAGACACCATTCCTCTCCCCGCCGGGGAGAGGGTGGCGCCTCCGACGAAGGAAGAGACGTCGGGTGAGGGGTCCGACTCAGCTCCCGTCACCCGGCCTGCCCTTCGCGCAGACGACGGCGAGTCCGAAAGAAAGCCGCGCATCCTCTTCTGGGTCGCCTCACGCGGCCACCATGCCGATGTCGGAGGCGTGGCGCCGGGCTCGATGACGCCGCGGGCGACCAACGTCGACGAGGAAGGCGTTCTGATCGACAATTTCAAACTCGTCGATCGGGGCCGGTTCCGCGAGGACGCACTCCGCGAGCTTTTGACCGACCATGCCTATCCCTGCCGCAACCCGGACCAGAACGTCGCCGACCTGAAGGCGCAGATCGCCGCCAACGAAAAGGGCGTCGCGGAGATGCGCAAGATGGTGGCGGAGTTTGGCCTCGATGTCGTGCAGGCCTATATGCGCCATGTCCGCGACAATGCGGCCGAAAGCGTCCGCCGCGTCATCGAGAGCCTGAAGGATTCGGAATTTTCCGTCGAAACCGACCAGGGCGCCGTGATCAAGGTGGCGATCACGGTCGACAAGGAGAACCGTTCCGCCAAGGTCGATTTCACCGGCACGTCGGCGGCGAAAGAGAACAACTTCAACGCCCCTGCCCCGGTGACGCGCGCCGCCGTGCTTTACGCCTTCCGCGTCATGGTGGAGGCCGACATCCCGATGAATGCCGGCTGCCTGGAGCCGATCGAAATCGTTCTCCCGAAAGGGTCGATGCTGTCGCCGGAATATCCGCGCGCCGTCGTCGCCGGCAATGTCGAGACGAGCCAGCAGGTGACGAACGCCCTCTTCGGCGCCCTCGGCGCCATGGCCGCCTCCGAAGGGACCATGAACAACCTCACCTTTGGCAACGCCACCTACCAGTATTACGAGACGATCTGTTCGGGCTCACCGGCCGGCACGATGAACGACGGCACCGGCTTCGACGGCACGGATGGCGTCCATGTGCACATGACCAATTCGCGCCTCACCGATCCGGAAGTTCTTGAGATGCGCTATCCGGTGCTGCTGGAGGATTTTCATATCCGCCGCGGATCGGGCGGCCACGGCGCGTTTTCGGCCGGATCAGGCACGCGCCGCACCATCCGCTTCCTGGAAGAAATGGACTGCGCCATCCTTTCCTCCCACCGAAAAGTTCCCCCACACGGGCTCAAAGGCGGCGCGGCCGGGCAAGTCGGTAAAACCGAAATCCGACGCCTCGATGGAAGCCTCGAAGAGCTCGAAGGCGCCGATCAGACGGTTCTGAAAGCCGGCGAAGCGGTGATCGTCACGACGCCGACCGGCGGGGGATTTGGGGCAGCCTGACGCTCATACACGGACGGCGCGGAACACCTCCGCGCCGTCTTGAGAGAAAACCTTGCGACCTGCTCAGCTGCCGCCGCCATCGCCACCACCCGGCGCAGGCGCCTGGATGTCGACGTTCACGTCTGGCCCACCGCCGCCGCCACCCGTGAAGAGGTTCACGCCGCCGAGTGCCAGGAAGAGGATGACGACAAGGACGAGAAGCGCCCCGACGATGAAGGCGAGAAAGGTGTTGCCGCCTGAGCTTTCAGCCATTTCGTTCTCCGTCTTATGTTCCGTGCCACAATGCGGGGCGCACAGGGTTCGTTCCCGCCGCCAGGCGCCTCCTCCCCACGCAGGATCGGCGTTGATCGACCCGCGCCTCGACCGTCCTCATGTCCAGAAGATGCAGCCGATCGCCGGGTACCGTCTTCGCAGCCGGCAATCGCTCCCTATATCCCTCTTCAAACAGGGAGATCTCTCATGACCGACACCGCCGCCCAGACCGATGGCCAGCATGTTTCGCAATCCGGCTATGATCTGACGCCGATCCGCGGCGCCGAACGCGACAAGCTCGCCGAAAAGCTGACGCCGGAAGAGCGTCACATCATGCTCGACCACGGCACGGAGACGCCCTTCTGCGGCGGTCTTCTCACCAACAAGGAAGACGGCGTCTACATCTGCAAGCTCTGCAGCCTGCCGCTCTTCCGCTCGGTGACGAAATTCGAATCCGGCACCGGCTGGCCGAGCTTCTACGAGCCCTTCGATCCGGAACATGTGCGCGAGATCGAGGACAATTCCCACGGCATGCGCCGCATCGAGACGCGCTGCGCCCGCTGCGACAGCCATCTCGGTCACGTCTTCCCCGACGGCCCGCGCCCGACGGGTCTGCGCTATTGCATGAATTCGGCCGCGCTCGAATTCGAGACGGAATGACCGGCGCGCCTGCGAGCTGACACGGCACGATGTCGAAGACGCTGATCCTCATCGGGCTCGCCCTCGTCGCGGCGGGCCTTCTCTGGCCGCTCCTTTCGAGGTTCGGCCTCTTCCGCCTGCCCGGCGACATCGCGGTGGAGCGGGAGAATGTCTCGTTCTATTTTCCGATCACCACGATGGTGATCGTGAGCCTCGTCCTCTCGCTCATCCTGTGGTTCTTCAACAGGTAGGCCGGCAAAGAGCGGAAAAGGCCGCGTTCAACGCGGCCGAAAACCTGCCTTGCGCTCAACCAAAAGCTGCCTCATCCTGCGCTTCGGTCGAGGCTGTGCCGGGGGAGGCAGATCTCATGCGAACCGCCATTCTTGGGCTGATGTTGGCTGTCATCGCGCCCGCAGCAGCCGAAGCGCAGGTCCCCGCCTTGGAGACGGATGGCACCGTCGTCTACACCACCACCAACCGACAGACGCGGCTCGGCGAGGGACGCCGTCTCACCGCCCTCGTCCAGAAGGGCATCATCAAGGACAAGAGAGAGGCGAGCCCGCTGCATCTGAGCGCGCAGGATTGTGTGGGAACGCTCTATACGGCCGAAGGCGAGACGCCGTTTGGCGCCGGGATCTGCACGACCATCGACCACGACCGCGATCTCTGGTGGCTCTCCTGGACCTCGGACGGAGAACGCGGCGGCGAATGGGTCGCCATCGACGGCACCGGCAAATATCGAGGCCTGAGCGGCGGCGGCACCATCCGTGTCATTCTCAACATGAAGGATCGGACGGCGCTCGAATATACCGGCTCGCTCACCCTGAAGCCGCGGCCGCGCCGGCCCTCTAGCGCTGCAGAGACGTCGTCTCCACCTCCCGATACGGATAATGACGAACGACAGCATTGAAATAGGCGCCCGCCGACTGCGCCTCCGTGAGCCCGGCGAAGACGGCTTTCGGGACATGGTCGTAGCGGTAAATGCGGCCCGTCTGGAAAGCGATGAAAAGCGCTTTCTCCGCCGGCACGTAGAGCGCCTGCTTCAAGGCCTCCGATTGAAAGACATGCTCCAGAACCTCCATGCGAGCACGTATCTAGGCTCGGCCCCGCGGCCGGCGAGACGGAGGAAGCGGCGAAGCGTCCGCTGAAGAATGCCGATCTGCGGTTTAACAGGCGCAAGGTGCCAAGAAACTCTTCGGAGGCCCTCATGTCCTCGTCCCTGCATCACTCGGCCTGCGCTCTCGCGATGCTCTTGTCTCTTGCCCCACCGGCCTTGGCGGCGGGAGATGCGCAGGAGGGACAGGCGATTGCCCAGAAATGGTGTGCCGCCTGCCACGTCGTCATGGAGACGCAGACGAGCGCCACGCCCGCCGCACCGAGCTTCGCCGCAATCGGAGAGAAATATCGCGGCAAGGGCCTCGCGGCGCTTGCCGCCTTCCTCGCCGACCCGCATCCGGTGATGCCGGATATGAGCCTGACGCGACAGGAGATCCGCGACCTCACCGCCTATATCGAAGCGCTTCGCGGCTGAGGCCTGGCCGAACGCGGCAGTCGGAATCGAAACGGGCCGCATGCGGCGGCCCGTCCATGGAAAAGTCTTCGATCCCCGAAACCGGGGCTCCGCCTCAATTGAGGGCGGTCAGATCCGTCGCCGTCGGCGCGCCATCGCGCATCTCGACGTCGAAGAAGACGATCTGGTCGGGCTGAAGCGTCGCCAGCCCGGCGCGCTCCAGCGCGGTGCGGTGAACAAAAATGTCGGCGCCCTCATCGGGGCGGATAAAGCCGAAGCCTCGGCGGGTGTCGAACCAGACAACGTTGCCTGTGTGCATAATTCGGGTGTCCTTTGACTCACTTTCGCGCCGCGCTCCGCGGCTGCGTTCAGCGATGTGATGGATTGATTGGGAATATGCGCCGCCCGGCTTTCGCGGGGCTTGTGGCGCGGGCGCCCATGAAGTCGCCCTGGATGACGCGGATATGGAGGCCGAAGAGGGCCGTTTCAAGGCCGTGTCCGACCAAAGAAATCGGCTTCCGCGGTCTTGGGCGTTGAAATCCGCCCTTGAACCAGTCTCAGCGCGCGGCTGGAATGTCGGCCGTCTGGGCCCACGGCTTCAAATCGATGATCGGCGTACCATCGAGACAATCGAGGGCGTCGACGACGATGATCCCCCTCTCCTGGTCCATCTCGACAATCGAGACGAGCGACAACCCGATCGGATTGGGCCTCACGGGCGAGCGCAAAGAGAAGACGCCGGCCGGCCTTTCGCGATGCTTCGGCGCCTGGACGATGAGATCACGTCGTGCCCCGTCCATCCACATGAGCACGAAAACCACCTGACCCGGTCGATAATCGGCAAGGCCTGGCCGGTAGGGCTCGTCGATCTGCAGCGAAAAGCCGAGACCCGCTTCGGCCTCCGCTCGCTCGCGCGCCTGACGGATGTTGCGCGGGCATTCGCCGGGTCCAACCCACGGCGTCTTGGCATGACCGATATAGACGAGACCCGCGTCAGGCGTTCGCTCGCCCGGATCGAAGGCGAGTGCGATCTCCCCCTCCCGCGTCGGGTTTTCCCACGAACGGGCCCTGGCATCCGATTTTTCCTGTTGCGAGCCGGAGCCCACCGTCCCGGGATCGTTCCTGTCGTCCGCCATGCGCCTCTCCTTTCGAAGGAGTTAGGCAAAGGTCGCGACGCGGTTCAAGCGTGAGAGCGTCGCAAGCACGAGGCTGCGAGACGGCGGCTGCGGGACGATCGGCCCCGGCAGGCAGACGAACGCCGACCGTTGCACGACGCTCCAAAAAGATATAATGCTATCTTTATATCTTTTTGAAAGAGGTCTCGATGGGCCTGACGAAACTTGCGCGCGCCGCCCAGGCGCTTGCCGATGAAACCCGGCTCCGCCTTGTGGCGCTGCTTGCCGAGGGCGAGCGCCCCGTCAAGGAGCTCGTGGAAATCCTCGGCCAGTCGCAGCCACGCATCTCCCGGCATCTGAAGATCTTGACGGAAGCCGACATCATTCGCCGGCTGCCGGAAGGCGCGCATGTCTATTACCGGCTGGCCTCCGACGGCGAAGCGGCGGCGTTGGCGCGGGCGGCCCTGACCGCCATGCAGGCCGATCCCTTGCGCAACGAGACGGATTTGCGCCGCGATCGCGACAGGCTGGAGCTCATCCGCCGCCGCAACCAGGAAACGGCAGAACTCTATTTCGCGCGCCATGCCGAGGAATGGGATCGGCTGCGTTCCCTGCACGTGCCCGAAAAGGAGGTCGAGGCGGCAATCCGCGCCGCGCTGAGCGGCCACCATCCCCGTTCTCTCCTCGACATCGGCACCGGCACCGGCCGCATGCTCGAACTCCTTGCCGATTGCGCCGAGCGGCTGACGGGCATCGATCGCTCGCCGCAGATGCTGGCGCTTGCACGGACGAGCCTGGAACGCGCGGGCCTCTCGCATGTGCGGCTGCGCAGCGGCGATGCGCTCAATCTTCCCCTGCCGCGCGCGTCCTTTGACGTCGTCGTCATCCATCAGGTTCTGCATTTTCTGGAAGATCCGCGGGCGGCACTTTCGGAGGCGGCTCGGGTTCTGGCCCCGGGCGGGATGCTGCTCGTCGTCGACTTCGCGCCCCATCATCTGGAGTTCCTGCGCCAGAACCACGCGCATCTGAGGCTCGGCTTCTCCGACGAGCAGCTCACGCAATGGCTGTCGGCCACCGCCCTCGAGCAATTCTCCATCCAGCACCTCGCCCCCAAGTCCCCGGCGAGGGAGGACGAGCATTTGACGGTCACCATCGCGACAGCCTTCAAGGCCGAAGCCGACGAAGACGCGGAACCCCTCCAGGAAGGAGCGCTCGCATGACGCCTGCAGCCCACCACACCGCCGGACCGAAGAGGCTCGAGCTCTCATTCGAGTTCTTTCCGCCCAAGAAGCCCGAGCAATTCGCCGCCTTCAAAGACACGGCAGAGCGGCTCAAAGCCTTTGCGCCGGATTTCGTCTCCGTCACCTATGGTGCCGGCGGCACGTCGAAGGACCGCTCTTTCGCGGCGGTGGAGATACTGACGCAGGAAGTCGGCCTGCCGACGGCCGCGCATCTCACCTGCGTCTCCGCCGCCTGCTCCGCTACGAACGAGGCGATCGCGACCTTTCAGACCTTCGGCGTCAGGCATTTCGTAGCCCTGCGCGGCGACCCGCCCGAGGGGCCCGGGACGCCCTATGCCCCGCATCCGGAGGGCTACACCGATACGGCCGACTTGATCCGCGGCCTTCGCCGCATCGACGATTTCGAGATCTCCGTCAGCGCCTATCCGGAGCGCCATCCAGAAAGCCCCGACTGGGACACCGAAATCGACATCCTGAAGCGCAAGGTCGATGCCGGCGCGACCCGTGCCCTGACGCAGTTCTTCTACGACAATGACGATTTTGAACGGTATGTGGAGAAGGTTGCGGCCGCCGGCATCACGATTCCGATCGTGCCGGGCATCCTGCCTGTGCACCGCTTCGCCGCCGTACATTCCTTTGCCGGCCGCTGCGGCGCGCGCATCCCGGCGCATCTTCTGCCGCTATCGGAGCTTTCAGGCGAGGCGCATTTCGAAGCCGCGGCCGACCTCGCCGCGCGCCAGATCGACGATCTCGCACAGCGCGGCGTCTCCGGCTTTCATATCTACACGATGAACCAGCACCGCCTCGTCTCGGCGGTCTTGAAAGCGGCAGGAGTTTTCGAAGGGGAAAGGACATGCTGCGCGGCATGAGCGCGCCGCGCAGCCGAAGAAGAGTTGAACGTCGCCGATATCACACCGCGCCCAGCACGATCGCGCAGATAAAGACAAAGGCAGATATCAAGGCGATCATGTTGATTGATTTCGCCAGGTTCATGGCATCCTCCCGCATCTTTTACGTCTAAAGTCTAACCCCAAACATTGCTGACAGGAATGTTTTTCGTCATTGCGACGCATTGTTCTCTTCATGCGGCAAGTCGCCGCAGTCAGATTCTCTCCGAAATACCAGCGGTTTAGGCATGCTGCGGCGCGACAATCCCGCTAAGCCGGCATAGATTTTTTTTGTTTCCGCGCTCCTCCGAGGGCCTAAACAGACGCTTTCCGACACTGTTTTCGCATCTGGATATGAACTTAGAAGTATTATAGAATACCGTTTTTGCGGAGGACGCGACCTTGCCCCATCTGTTTCGCTTCCTGTTCGTGCACGTCGCGCTTGGCGCTCTCGTCGGCTGGTTGTTCCTGGCGATTCTACTGGGCTTCGACACCGGCGGTTTGTGGACGCTGATCTCTCACTCATCCACGCCCCTTCTGCCGCTCGCCCTTCTGGCGGCTTTCTTTGCCCTCACCTTCGGCGGCGCGGTGACCGCAAGCGGCGTCCTTCTGTCGGCGGAGGAAGGTGACGAGCCGCCCATCGGCCCGAAACGGCGCCGGCGCCGGCGCCGGCGCCTGATGGCGCTCCCGTCTCTGTCTCCGCGCCCGGCCCCGCGTCCAGCCGTGGCCGTCGCCGGCGCACGGCGCAGACCCCGCATCCACGATATGGACGAGCTGCACCGGGGCTGATCGAAAAACCTGCGCCGAGACGGGAAAGACGACGCGGATAATATGCCGCCGGGTCTTCGCCCGGCCGCCCTGTCCTGCTAAACACCGCCAACGGCGATTCCTGAAGACGACGGGGCCAAAACGATCAAAACCTTCACCGACGCACGCGAGGCTGCGCTGGAGATGCGGCCGGATGTTCCGGTCTATTGTTTCCATCCACAGGTCCTCGCCGAGGACGTTGCGCATTTTGCGCAGGCGTTCCCTGGCAAGACGGCCTATGCCGTCAAAACCAACGGCGAGCCCTTCGTTCTCAAGGCCATCGCCGATGCCGGCGTGAAAACCTTCGACGTCGCCAGTCCCGCCGAATTTGCGGCCGCGCGCGAAGCCTCGCCCAACGCCGAACTCCTCTACATGCACCCGGTGAAGGCGCAGTCGGATATCCGCCTGGCGCTCGAAAGCTACGGCATCCGCACCCTTTCTCTCGACCACGAGGACGAGGTGGCCAAAATCCTGCGGATCGTGCGGGCGCTCGATTTCGATCCGGCAGATCTGACCTTGTTCGTGCGTCTGCAGACCAAGGGTTCGGCCACCTACGAATTGTCGAAAAAGTTCGGCGCCACCCCCGCCCATGCGGTGGAACTTTTGCAGCGCATCGCCGGCATCGGCTTCAAGCCGGCCCTTTGTTTCCATGTCGGCAGCCAGATCGAAGACCCGGAAATCTACGAGCGCGCGCTGGGCTCCGCAGATTGGGTGCGCGCCCGCTCCGGTGTCGAGCTGACGGCCCTCGATGTCGGCGGCGGATTTCCGGCACCCTACGGCTACGATCCGCGCCGCAAGAAGCGCATCATGCCGGACCGCGACGAGATCATGGCGCGGCTTCGAAAAGATCTGACGGAATGGGGTTTTGCCGACCTGCCGCTCATTGCCGAGCCGGGTCGCGTCATCGTCGCCCGCTCCATTTCGCTGATCGTCCGCGTGCTCCTGAAAAAGGGCAAACGCATCTACATCAACGACGGCATCTGGGCGTCGCTCTCAGATTCCTGGACGGGCAAGATCACCCTTCCCGCGCGCTTCATTCCCGATCCGGCCCGCAAGCGCCGCTCCGGCAATCCGCACGAAATCGTGCCGTTCAAGGTTTGCGGCGCCACTTGCGACAGCGTCGACATTCTCTCGCGCCCGTTCTGGCTGCCGGAGACGGTCGATACCGGCGACTGGATCGAGATCGGCCATATCGGCGCCTATTCCCTGTCGCTTCGAAGCCGCTTCAACGGCTTTTATCCCGACACGGTCGTCGAGGTGGAAACCCCCTTCGACGAAGGCGACAAGCCGGAAGGCTTTGCCGCGATCGAGACCATGGCCGACTGAGCTCCTCCGGCCTTTCAGACCGATTTCAGCTTTGGGGCGGATATCTTCATTGTCCGCGGTCCGGGCGATCGCGATGAGCATCTCGATGACCTCCAGCGTCAGCGAGCGCAACGAAAGGTGCGACAAAGGCATGGGTGGACAGGTCCATCCAGAGAGCATCCTCGGCCGCTGCCGGGTTTTCGGCCAAGGCCTGGCGCATGCGCCCGAGCGCTTCCACTGCCTCGACGAATTCCCCGCGCTCCTCGTTATCGTCGCGCTTCATGTCGACCCAGAAGAAACCTTCTGAGAACAAGAAAAGAGCGCCGGCGAGGTGGACGGCCGGCGAAAGACCTTCGATATCGCGGATCCGACGGTAGAAGCGCTTATCCAGACGTATCTCGTCAGTTCCATCCCACTGAGCGCGGACAAGGTCATCGGCGACCTGAAGCAACAATTGACGGTAGAGGTTCCTTGTTTCTTGGTCAGGCAAGCAGTTCTCCAGCGCCGCCCTGTCGGGAATGAAAAAACGATTGGTCAACGACCAGATCAAGCTCATAGCCCCATCATCGAAGGCTCGGGTGGCCAACGACTGCAATGCGACGAGTGGCAGGAAGGGGCGCCGCACCTGTTTGTTGGCCTCGCGAAAGGCTTTGAGGCGCTGGAACTCTTCCCTCGAAAAGAGCGGCGAAAGATCCTGATCCACCAGCATGTCGTCGATCCGGTCATAGCCGCAGGCCAGGGCCAGATAGACGGCCTTCAATGCCGACTGAAGGTCGCCCGCAGCGACATAGGCGCAGGCTGCATGATGGAAGACATAGGGGTTCCACCAGGCATCTGCCGCGACACGCTCATAAAGCTCCACGATGTCGTCGCCGCGGCCGAGGGTCCAGCAAGCGTAGAAATACTTCACCATCAGCCACCAGAAGCGATCGTCGAAAGGCCGTTCGGCGAGAAACGCTTCCGTGTTTCTGGCAAACCAGCCGGCCCCGAACTCGGCGATCAATTGAAGTTGAGCCGGATCGGGATCGTCCTTGGGACAGATCGCCTCGAATTCGTACAGCTCTCTTGTGAGAGGCGGCAGCAGCGCCTTTTCATCAGCCTCCTTCAACGCATCCCACAGCGCTTCCGGGTCATCCGTCCGCTGCCACTCCGGTTCTTTGAACGCGCTTATCACGTCATGAATGATGAGGGCGCCATCCCGGTCGACAAGCCATCCAAGGCTATGCTCGCGCATCCCTCTTTGCCGGACGCGTTCGAGCCGGACCACCTCGACGCTGCCTGGATCGACTGGTAGGGGCTTCCCGCCGAGATAGACCGCCCGTTCGCCGATCAGCAAAGCGTCGCGCGTATAGTAGAGCCGGGTGTCGACATGCCCTTCCTTGCCGACATCGTCCAGCACGGTTCCCTCGATCGTGTACCAGCGGCGCTTGTCGCGCGCGTAGCCGCCACCGACATATTCGAAGCTTTCAGGATCCGCGCCCGAAATCACCTCGCCCGTGGGCGTGTAGACCTGTCGATCATCGCGATAGAGGCATCGCTCCATTTCGGGCTCGGTCGGGATGGCCCGAAACGAAGCGGGATCGGTCTCGATCAGGCGACGGCCGACCACCGCATGGCGCGCATCCTTGGCACCCCACGACGTCTGTTCGGCCGTAAAGGCATCGAACCCCGGCAGCGGCCATAGCCTGCCGGTGTCGTAATGCGTCGTGAAGTGTCCGTTGTAATGGAAACCTTCAAACAGGCGCACCGGCCTCAAAAGCGTCGCCTGAGGCAGGCGCTCCCTGGCGATCTCACGACGCCGCGTCTCGATCAGCGTGCGAACTCTCCTGCGAATGCGCGCGTCGAGAACGGTACTTCGCCCAATCGCCTCTTGATAGGGCTGCTCGTAGGGCCTGGAGCCGAACATGTATTTGTTCAGCAGGGCGTCGAAGCGCTTTTTCTCGTCCTCGTCGAGCCCGTCGTCATCCCGACGCGCACCGCCCTTCTTTGTGAGCGTGAAGGCCGCATCGATCGGATCCGTCAGGAAGTTCATCGCTCCTGCCGAGATTAGCAGCCGGCCGCTTGCGCCTTCTGGCATGAAGTCCGCGATCTTCAAGAAGGCGTCGAAGTAAGGCCGTGCCATGATCTCTTCGCCCGTGTCGCCCCAATTGTAGATGAAGGCGAGGAAAGCCGCCGCCTCACTCTTCAGATAGCGCAGGATGAGCCAGTCTTCGCTCCGATCGACGATGATGCTGGCTGCAGGCTCGGCAAAGACTGGGGCTATGGTTTTCAGGAAGCGGTCGAAAGCATCCTTTTCGAGCGGGACATGAGCGGCGAGCAACGACGGTTCGGTCATGGGCGACAGCTTCCGATATACCCCTGAGTGAGCGCCTGGTTGTAACTTGCTCACCCATCCTTGCTGGTAATCCTATTAGCGTGACGTCGACTGCGCCGAGCGCTCCCAATAATCCCGGATCGCCTTTTCCAATTGATGCTTCACGTAATTCACGTGAAGGCGTGCGCCCCATAGGCTGAGATCCTCTGGATAGGCTGAAATGCTGGCAAATCCGACGATGCGATCCTTGTTCACGGTCACGAGGGCGCTCGCCGCGCTTGCGCGTGGGAAATCCTTGATCGTCACCTTAAACGTGTAATAGCCGGTGAACTCGGTGAGATCACCGAAATCGGCGTAGCGGCCGCCCGCAAGAGGCTTCAGACCGGGCTCGCGGCCGGGCAGCATATTGGTAAGCAGGACCTCCACGAGAACCGATGCGAGCCGTCCTCCGTCCTCGACCCCGTGCGGCACCCTCCCCTCAGCAAGACGAAACGAAAATGGCATGACCCCGGTATTTTCCAGCGGATCGGCATCATCGACGAGGAAACGGATATCGCCTTTGCCGTCCAGGGCGGGCGCGGAGAGATTGAGGTCGCGCCAATGCGCCGGAAAAACGATCTCCAGCGTATCGATCTCACCACTCTCTGCGGGGGCATCGAGGCGCACCGTCTTGGCATCTTGAAGGGCGGGATCTTCAGCCGCCGGCTCCACAAATGAAATGGAGCCGACAAAGGTGGCAATCTCCGTCTCAAAACTCGACCAGTCGTCTTCCTCCGCCTCTGCGCGAACAATCAGAAGCGCCTTTCCTCGCCGAAAGACGGAGATGCGCATTCTTAAGCCCGGTTCTGTCGCTTCGCTCGTTCCGAGCGCCTCGCCGAAGACAGCGCTATGCGAAACCGCATCACCGTTGGAAGGAGCCCAGACCGCGGCAAGCAACCGGGCGTAATCGATACCAAGCCCAACCCTTTTCAGGTCAATCTCTGCAGCATAGACGTGGATCTCAGCCCGCCTCTCGTCAGAATGCCGGCCAGCCAGCACCTCGCGGAAGGCGGGGAAGATTTCTGCGGCCTTGAAGTCGTCTCGTCCCACATTGAGACGCTCCCATTCGAAGCCCTCGGGAGATGCCGATCGGAAGGCAAGCGCGGGAAAGCCATCTGGCTCGAAGGTGAGTTCGTCCACTGGGCGTTCAAGCAAAGAAAAGCCCGGCTTTTCCCGAGCAGCGCCGGAAGAAGCTCCCACCAAGGCAAACGCCAAGGCGACAAGAAAGAGCCCGACAAAGCGGCGAAGCGGACAGAGTGATTTGCTCCATCCTGCCACTTTTTTCTCCGCCTTCCGCACCTGACGGCTGCTCTCTTTCAACAGGAAACCCACAACCGATTCACAGCTCTTATACAATCTGCCCACAACCCGCATGCGAACTCTTACGCGAGCATGAGCTTGTCGTCGTCGAGCTGCTTTCCGATCGCGCGTCCGAACAGGCTCGAGAGATCCTGAACGGTGAGTTTCGCCCGCTCCTCTTCGGTGAAGTCGAGGACGATGCGGCCGGAATCCATCATGATGGTGCGGTGGCCGACGGCCAGCGCATCGCGCATCGAATGCGTCACCATCAACGTCGTGAGCTTGCGCGTCTCGGCGATCTCTGTGGAAAGCGCCAGGACTTTCGCGGCAGCCCCCGGATCGAGCGCGGCCGTATGCTCGTCGAGAACGAGGATCTTCATCGGCAGAAGCGTTGCCATCAACAGGCTGATCGCCTGGCGTTGCCCACCCGACAAAGTGCCGACCGGCTGCGTCATGCGGTCTTCCAGCCCGATCTCGAGCTTCGCCACCTGGTCGGCGAGCCATTTGCGGTTCTGCCGCGTGCCGAGTGCGCCCTTGAGGCCCCGACTTTTGCCGCGCGCCGCCGCGAGAGCGAGGTTCTCCTCGATCGACAGGGACGAGCAGGTGCCGAGCCGCGGCTCCTGAAAGACCCGGCCGACATGCATCGCCCGCCGGTGCGGAGACCAGGCCGTTACGTCCTCGCCATCGAGATGCACGCTGCCGCGTTCGGGCTTCACCGTGCCGACGACGACCGACAGAAGCGTCGATTTGCCGGCGCCGTTCGAGCCGATGACGGTGACGAACTCGCCATCCGCGATCTTGAGGTTGATGTCGCTGAGCGCCCTCACCTCTGTCGGCGTGCCGGCGTTGAAGGTGACGTGGATGTTATTCAACGACAGCATCAGCCGGCCCTCTTGGCGGCGGCCGCACGGCGCGGCGTCATGCCGGCCCTGCGTCGGTTTCTTTGCGCGCGCCCCTTGGACAGGACGACCGCAATCGCAACGACGATCGCCGTCACGAGATTGAGGTCCTGCGGCTGAATGCCGATGAAGCCGGCACTGAGCGACAGGGCGATGAAGAGACGATAGACGAGCGCTCCGACGATGCAGCCGAGCGTGGCGACGAAGACCATGCGCCGGCCGAGGATCGCCTCGCCAATGATGAGGGCGGCAAGGCCGGTCACGATCGTGCCGATACCCATGGAGACATCCGCCACGCCCTGAAGCTGCGCGAACAAGGCGCCGGCGAGCGCGACGAGGCCGTTGCTGATCGCCATGCCGACGAGCGCCATGCGCCCGACCGCAATCCCCTGCGCCTCCGCCATGGCCGGATTCTCACCGGACGCGCGCAGGGCGAGCCCCAGCTCGGTCTTCAAGAACCAGTCGACGAGGAACTTCGCCGCAAAGGCCACGATCGCAATCAGGACCGTGTTCGTCCAAAGCCCGAAATCGAACCAGGATTGCGCCACGTCGAACACCGTATCGACGTTGTAGAGGGGCACGTTCGGCCCGCCCATGATCCTGAGATTGATGGAGAAAAGCGCCACCATCGTCAGAATGCCGGACAGAAGGTTCATGATGCCGAAGCGCACGTTGAGAAGCGCTGTGACGAGCCCTGCCCCCCAGCCCGCGACGATCGCAAGCCCGGTTGCAAGAAACGGATCGACACCGGAGGCGAGAGCGGCGGCCGCAACCGCCGCTCCGAGCGGAAAACTGCCGTCGACCGTCAAATCGGGAAAGTCGAGCACGCGGAACGAGAGAAACACCCCGAGCGCGACGAGCGAAAAAAGAAGTCCCGATTCAAGGGCGCCAGCGAAGGCGAAAAGGCTCATAATTAGCGAACGACCTTCTTCGCCTTGGCCAAAACGTCGTCCGGAATGGTGACGCCCATTTTCTCGGCCGAGGTGGCGTTGAGATAAAGATCCTGGCTGTCGGAAACGGCCACCGGGATATCGGCCGGCGACTTGCCGTCGAGGATATCGGCCGCCATGTCGCCGGACAGGACGCCCATCTTGTAATAGTCGAAGCCGAGGGCTGCGATGGCGCCGCGATTGACGGAATCGACGTCGGAGGCAAACACCGGCAGACCGGCGCGTTCGCCGACCGTGACGACACCTTCAAGCACCGAGACGACGGTGTTGTCGACCGGAAGAAGCACGACGTCCGCCCGCCCGACCAGGCTGCGTGCCGCATCGGCGACGAGCGTCGACTGCGCTGCAGGCGCCTCGACCAGCGTCATGCCGAAAGGCTCGACCGCGGTCTTCAGATCTTCCACCTGTTTGGCCGCATTGGCCTCGCCAGGATTGTAGATGACACCGAGTTTCGTGGCGTCGGGCATCAGCTCTTTGATGAGCTCGAGCATCGGCTCGTAGGGCTGCTGGTCGCTCGTGCCGGTGACGAGACCGCCCGGCTTCTCGCGGCTTTCCACAAGGCCAGCACCGACCGGATCGGTGACGGCGGCGAAGATCACCGGGGTGTTCTTGAGCGCGTGTTTGACGGCCTGTGCGGAAGGCGTGGAAATGCCGACGGCGAGATCGGGTTCAAGCCCGGCGAATTCGGAGGCGATCTGGGCCTGCGTCGCCATATTGCCCTGAGCCGAGCGCGAAACGATTTTGAGGTTTTCACCTTCCTTGTAGCCGCGTTCCGCGAGACCTTCGATCATCCCATTGCGGACGGCGTCGAGCGCCGGATGCTCGACGATATAGGTGATGGCGACGGTCTTCGTGTCCTGCGCCTTGGATTCCTCGAAGGTCGCGGCGCTGGCAATGCCGAGTGCGAGCGCGGCCAAAGCGAAAGCTTTGAGGGTCTGCATATGAACGCCTTTCGAGATTGAGAGAACGGAAATCTGCCTCATGGCCCCGTGGCAGATCCGATGCCGGCAGATAAGCCGCCGCCCCCCAAGGCGGGCACATCGAACGTCCTGCCAAAGAGTTCGATTTTCAAGATTTTACGCAATAGCACGGCAGAAGCTGCGATCAACGCCTTCCGCGACCAAAGCCTGCGGTTGTTCGTCCGATCGTGGATTATGCGGACGCGTCTGTCATTGAGCCGTGGCGGCCGCAGCATATCGGGCCGGCGGGCACAGAAAGCGCTTGGTCACCCGTATTGCTGTGACCTACGCCCATCAGAGAGTTCTCGGCGCATCAATGAGGCTTGGCAGCTCGCAAAAAAATCAAAGATACACGTCGTCGGACAGATAGCCGTTGCCGCCGATGACGGCCTTGATGTCGGCAAGGCTCCGGTCATCGGGACGCAGATCGACGGCGAGTGGCTACTCCGCGTTCTCCGCTGCCTGGCGGTAAACGTTGCCATCACGGAAGGGACGCGGCAAAGCCACGACCTTGTCGGCAAGAAGCGCGCCACCCACCATCCAGATGTGCTGCCCGTCATCGGGCGCCCGGTAAAAGAGCGCATCGCGACCGATGATCACGAGCTTTCCGGCCGTGCCGTAGCCATCCGGGCGCACGCTTTTAAAAGACCTCTCGGAATAATACGCCGCATCCCAGCGCGGATGCGGCTCATATTGTCCGGAGGATTGAGGCGTCTCTCGAACGACAGCGCATTTCGTCATCCGCATGAAGCCGAGAAGAAAGCGATCGAGATCCTCTTCGGTTGCAACGCCCTCTGGCCCGCTTCCGTAATCTTCGGCGCGCTCGGCCCGACACACGACGCTGTGCTTGCAGGCACCCTTCCAGTAATCGACCGAGACGACCTGCGCCTTCTGCAGGGGCGTAAACTTCCCCGTGAGCCGCACGATCACGAACTGACCGGGTTCCACGGCGTATTGGCAATTGACGGGATAGGCCTTGCCGCCCTCTGAAAAGCGCACCTGCGCGACCCGGTATTCTGGCAATTGGCGCCCCCCAAAATAACTCTCTCGGCCAAACGGCCTCGTTCGCGCATCGCTGCAGAGGTCGTTTAGCCGTGAGGTCGTGAAGGGTTTGTTTCGCCGCGACAGATCGCGGGCCGGCACCGCGACAGAAAAGCTCAGCGAATCTTGGCGAGCAGCTCTTCCGTCGGCCAGGCATCGGCCGGCAGGCCGAGACGCAGCTGTTCAGAGCGCACGGCGTCACGCGTCATCGCGCCCAGAATGCCATCGACCTTGCCGACCTGATAACCCTTGTCGAGAAGCGCCTGCTGCAACTGCTTCATCTGCGCACCCGACAAACCACTGGACGCATTGCCCATATCGGCACGCGGAGCTCCATCCAGGCGCGTGGCGAGATAGGCCGCCGTCGTGGCGTAGACGAGCGACTGATTCCATTCCAGGAAGACATGGAAGTTCGGATAGGCGAGGAAGGCCGGCCCGTTGCGTCCCATCGGCAGGACGAGAGAGGCGGGCAAAGAACCGCCCGGCAGATTGCCGGAGCGCGCCTTCACGCCCCAGGATTCCCACTTGCTCACCGGGATTTTGTTGTAGAGCCCGGCCTCCGCCCAGGGCAGATCGGCCGGAATCACGACCTCTTGCAGCCATGGCTCGTTCGCACGCCAGCCGAGGCGGTTCAGGAAATTGCCCGCGGTCGCGAGCACGTCGGGAACGCTCTTCTTCAGGTTCACATGCCCGTCGCCGTCGAAGTCGACGCCGGAAGCGAGATAATCGGAAGGAAGGATCTGTGTCTGGCCGAGCTCGCCCGCCCAGGCACCCTTCATCTCCGAGCGTGCGAGATCGCCGCGATCGAGGAGCTTCAAGGCGGCGATGAGCTGCGGCCTGAAAAGCTCCGGCCGCCGGCAATCATGCGCGAGGGTCGCGAGCGCGTTGAGCGTATCGAAATCGCCCTGATTGGCGCCGAAATCCGTCTCCAGCGCCCAGAACGCCGAGATCACCGGCCCCGGGACGCCATATTTCTGCTCGATGCGCGAGAAGGTCGAGGCATATTTGTTGAGAAGCGAGCGGCCGTTCTTCAGCCGGTAATCGTTGACCATACGGCCCGCGAACTCGGCAAACGTCTGTGTGAACACGCCCTGCGCGCGATCGCGCGAAATGACCCGCCGATCGAATTGCACACCGGAAAGGGCGGAGAGGCCCCGATCGGAGACGCCGGCTGCGGCCGCCTCCTGCTTCACTCCGTTGAGCCAGGTCGAAAAATCGCCGCCGCATTGCTGAGCGGCAGCCGGCGTCGCAAGGACGAGACCGAAAACGGCCGCCGTCCATACACATTTCGCGCGCATGAGATCTCCTAGTGATTCCCGCGCCCCGCATTCTGGCGCGGCCCCCAAACGATTCAAGAAGTGGGCCTTTTCAAGAAGCGGAGCGCGGATCGGTCAAAACTTTCGCTCAGGCAGATTCCGTCTCGGCGGAGAGGGTCGGATAGTCCGTATATCCGTGCTCGTCGCCGCCATAGAAGGTCGCCTGATCCGGCTCCGCGAGCGGGGCATTCCGCTTGAGCCGCTCCACGAGGTCGGGATTGGAGATGAACGGCCGTCCGAAAGCCACGAGGTCGGCCTTCCCCTCGTCGACGGCTGAGATCGCGAGTTCGCGCGTATAGCCGTTGTTGCCGATATAGAGGCCGGCAAAATCCCGCTTCAACGTGGTGACGTCGAACTGTCCGTCCGGCTGGCGGGCACCGCGCGTCTCGCCTTCGATGACGTGCAGATAGACGAGCCGCCTTTCGGAGAGTTCACGCACATAGGCGCGGAAGAGCATCTCCGGATCGGAATCGGCGATGTCGTTCGCGGGACTGACCGGCGAAATCCGGATGCCGACCCGCTCCGGCCCCCACACATCGACGACGGCATCGACCACCTGCAGCGGGAAACGCATGCGGTTGTCGAGCGAACCGCCATAGGTGTCATGGCGCTTGTTGGTCTTGTCGCGCAAGAACTGGTCGAGCAGATAGCCGTTGGCGGAATGGATCTCCACGCCGTCGAAACCGGCACGCTGAGCGTTCGCGGCCGCCTTGCGGTAATCCTCGACGATGCCCGGCAGCTCATCGGCGCTGAGCGCCCGCGGCTCCACGGCGTCCTTGAAACCCTCCTCCGTGAAAGCCTTAACGTTCGGCTTCACCGGAGACGGTGCGACCGGCAGCTGACCGTTCGGCTGCAGATCGGGATGCGAGATGCGCCCGACATGCCACAATTGCAGGACGATCTTGCCGCCCGCGTCGTGCACGGCGTCGGTGACCGCACGCCAGCGCTCCACCTGCAGGTCGGAATGGATGCCGGGCGTCCAGGCATAACCTTTGCCCTGCTGCGTGATCTGCGTCGCTTCCGCGATGATCAGGCCGGCCGAGGCACGCTGGCGGTAATATTCCACATGCCAGTCCCGCGGCGCATCGTTCTCGTCGGCGCGGCTGCGCGTCAACGGCGCCATGACGATGCGGTTGGCAAGCGGTACGGGACCGAGATCGATCGGCTGAAAGAGCTTCGACAATGTCTCAGACATAAACTTCCCTTCTCAAAACGGCGGGCGGGTGTCGTTGCGCATCTAACTAGGTGCGGTGCAAAATCTCGCCAGTCATGACGGCCGCGCAAAATCGCCTACTCGCCAGGCCGGCATCAACAAAGGCCGCAAGGTTTCGGTTCGGTCAAGTTGCCGTGTAGTGGCGCAGCCGGCGTTGCGGCACATGCAACTCCCGCTACACTCATTCAGATGAAGGCTTGATGGGAGAGAGGGCCATGCCGCCGCCTTCGCCACTCCGCCGGCTGCGGATGAGGGGACGCGCCTCCCCTGCCATCAGCCGCCCAGTCGCCCGCTCGATTGCCCACACAATCGGTGCCGCCATCATTGCCCTTGCAGCTTCGATCGGCCCCTTTGGCACAGCGGGAAACGCCGCGCCCTTGCCCGTTCAGGAGCGGACGGAACGTCAGACACCGAGCCGCTGCCTCGCGATCGCAGAAGCCGCCCCACCTACGCTCTATGCGAGCTATCGCCGCCTCGACGCGCCCGCACGGCACCTCATCCAGGGCAAGCCCTTCGCCTTAAGACCGCCCGAGCAGGGCGAGGTGACGATCCGCTTCGTCGGCCACGCCACCTTTCTCATCGAAAGCCCAGAGGGCGTGACGATCGCCACCGATTACGACGGCTGGGCCGGCGGCGTGACGCCGGACGTCGTCACCATGAACCACGCCCATTCCTCGCATTACACCGACCAGCCCGATCCGGCGATCGCCCATGTCCTGCGCGGCTGGAACCCGCAAGGCGGCGAAGCCCACCACAACCTCACCGTCGGCGATGTCCTCATCCGCAACGTGCCGACCGACATTCGCAGCTTCGGCGGGCGCGAGACGGCCGGCAATTCCATCTTCATCTTCGAGATTGCGGGCCTTTGCATCGGCCATCTCGGCCACCTCCACCATGTGCTGGCGCCCGAAGATCTCGGCGTCATCGGCCAGCTCGACGTTGTCATGGTGGCGGTCGACGGCTCCTACACGATGAGCCAGGACGCGGTCGTGGAAACGCTGAAAGTTCTGAAGTCGCGCCTCATCCTGCCCATGCATTATTTCGGCATGGGCACGCTGCAGCGCTTCCTCTCCCGCCTCGGCGAGGATTTTGCCGTCGAGATCAATCCGAGCGCAGAAACCACGGTCTCGGTCGCCACCCTGCCGCTCGACCCGAAAGTGCTGGTTCTGCCGGGCCACTGACACCGCCGCCGTCAAAACCGTCTCGGCCCTTGCCTCCCCCTCCTCCGGCGCGACCACTTGCCGAGGGACGCAGCAGCTGCAATTGCTGGCAAACGGACAAGATGGCGCAAAAATCGGAAAAACTCAGTCTCGTCGAGGTGACCGCTCTCGGCATCGGCGGCATGATCGGTGGCGGCATCTTCGCCGTTCTCGGCCTGGCGATGGCGACGGCCGGCCACGCGGTTGCGCTAACCCTCGCAGGTGGCGGCGCGATCGCGCTTCTGACCGGCCTCTCCTACGCCCGTCTCGGCCTCACCTTTCGCGATGACGGCGGCAGCTTCACCTATATCGAGAAGGCGTTCGCCGCGCCTGCGATCGCCGGCGTCGCGGGCTGGCTGCTGGTGGCTGGCTATGTCGGCACGCTCGCCCTCTATGCGAGCGCCTTCGGCGAATATGGCGCAAGCCTTCTGCCCAAGACCATCGATCCGGCCTGGGCGCCGGGTGCCTTGGGCGCCTTCGTCCTCGGGCTCTTCCTCGCCATCAATCTCGTCGGCGCCAAAATCTCCGGCGGCGTCGAGCTCGGCGTCGTCGCGATCAAGCTCGCCATTCTGGCGCTGTTTGCCGCCGTCGCCATGGGCGGCATCAAGGCCGACCATTTCGTGCCGGTCTTCAATCTCGGCGTGACCGCGCCGATCGCCGCGATCGCGCTCATTTTCGTCGCCTATGAAGGCTTCGAACTCATTCCGAACGCCGTCGATGAAATGGCAAACCCGGAGCGAAACCTGCCGCGGGCGATCGTGATCGCGATCCTCGTCACCGCCGCGATCTATGTCGTCGTCGCGATCGCGGCTCTCGGCAATCTGACGCCTCAGGAGATCCAGAAGGATCAGGAATACGTGCTCGCCGTCGCTGCCCGCCCGACACTCGGCGCGGCGGGCTTCACGCTGATCGGCATCGCCGCCCTCCTTTCCACCGCCTCGGCCATCAACGCCACACTCTTCGGTGCGGCGCGCCTCGCCATGGTGATGGCCCGCGAACATGCCCTGCCGAAAATCTTCTCCATGCGCGAGCGCACCCGCCCGGTGCCCTTCGTTTCCCTGATCGTCCTGACGGTGCTTGCGATCGCCTTCACGCTCGCCGCACCGCTGCAGGTCATCTCCACCTTTGCGAGTGCCACCTTCCTGGTGATCTTCACGGCGGTGAACCTCGCCGCGTTCCGCCTCGCACGGCGGATCAAGATATCCCTGCTCCTGCCGCTCACAGGCAGCGTGCTCGCCGCGGCGAGCTTCGCCGTCCTGATGTGGCACACCTGGCAGGAGGACAAGGTGAGCCTCGCCTGGCTCGCCGGGGCTTACGGGACCGCGATCCTCGTGGAAGCGGCCCTCATCTGGCGCCGCGGCCCTCGCCGGCACACGGGCTTGCCGGTCGAGACAAAAGCCTGACCGAAAGCCTCAAAAAGCAAGGGCGCCGAAGCGCCCCAAAAGCTAAGAGCCACAGTCATTCAGTGCTTTTGAGGAGGCCACAAATATACCCTGCAGCGCGGCCGTCTAAGAGCCGCCTCGACCGGCCGCAGCTTAAGAACATCTTGAACTGCTTCATGCAGCATCGAGCCCATGAAGATGGGTTTCGAAGAGCGACAGTCTGCCTATTCGAGCGGCTCGCAGAGCGCACGGGCATGGACCGAACAGTGGGTAGGAACCTGGTTGTTCTGCCCGAACTGCGGAAATCCAAAAATCAACCAACTTCCGCCGAACCTGCCTGTCGCGGACTTCTACTGCCCTCAATGCAGCGAGCAATACGAGCTTAAGAGCCAGAAGTCGGCCTTTGGCAGGAAAGTTGTTGACGGAGCCTTTCGGACTATGAAGGAGCGCCTCGCATCGCTCACCAATCCGAGTCTTATCCTACTAAATTATGATCCGAACGAGCGGGCAGTAAAGAATGTCTACGCTGTCCCCAAACATTTCTTCGTCATTGACGTGATCGAAGAACGCAAGCCCTTGGGATCGACTGCGCGGCGGGCAGGCTGGATCGGTTGCAACATCTTGCTAAACGAGATTCCCGAAGCGGGAAAGATATCCATCGTCCGCGACGGCGCAGCGGTATCCAAGGATGTAGTACTCCGCCAGTGGGAGCAGACACGCTTTCTCCGGAATTCGTCGGAAGAAACGCGAGGATGGCTTCTAGAAGTCATGAAGTGCGTTGAAAAATTAGGGAAAGAAGAATTCACGCTAGGTGAAATGTATTCGTTTGATGTTCACCTGAGTCGGATCTACCCTCATAATCAAAACATAAGGCCAAAAATTCGACAACAGTTACAAGTGCTGCGCGATAGCGGCTATCTGGAATTCCTCGGAGCTGGCCGATATCGTATCGTGACGGTCTGATGCTTCGTTTGAAGGCAAGCAGGAGGGCATCAAGCATGGCCTGGTTCCACAACTACTACAAGTGCCACCAGTGCGGAGAAAAATGGACGGATGACTGGTCCGCGATGTGCGATGACGATTGCCCAGCATGCGGAGCTCGACACATTTCCCCTTATATCAGTGATGACCTCACGGAGATCATAGCGCAAAGGAAAGGTGGATTTGTAGTACTTCAGTCAAATGATAAAGCTGAGAACCGGCCGGATTACCGGCCGGTCAAGGTATTTTCTACAATCGAAGAAGCGGCATTCAAAAAGTGACGGCCAGCAGACTGTGCGTACTCGCCCTCACCGCGTCAGCGGCTTGTATTTGATCCGCCGCGGGTTCTCGACGGCGTCGGTGCCGAGGCGCCGCTTCTTGTCCTCTTCGTAAGCCTCGAAGTTGCCTTCGAACCATTCGACATGGCTGTCGCCTTCGAAGGAGAGGATGTGCGTCGCGAGCCGGTCGAGGAACATGCGATCGTGGCTGATGACGACGGCGCAGCCGGCGAAATCTTCGAGCGCCTCTTCAAGCGCCGCGAGCGTCTCCGTATCGAGATCGTTGGTCGGTTCGTCGAGCAGCAGAATGTTGGCGCCCGATTTCAGCATCTTCGCGAGATGCACACGGTTGCGCTCACCGCCGGAGAGCTTGCCGACCGGCTTCTGCTGATCGCCGCCCTTGAAGTTGAAGGCGCCGACATAGGCGCGCGAATTCATCTCGCGCTTGCCGAGCTGGATCACCTCCGCCCCGCCGGAAATCTCCTGCCAGACGGTCGAATTCGGGTCCATGTCGTCCCGGCTCTGATCGACATAGCCGAGGATGGCCGTATCGCCGAGACGGATCTCGCCCGCATCCGGCGTCTCCTGCCCCGTCAGCATGCGGAAAAGCGTCGTCTTACCGGCACCGTTCGGGCCGATGACGCCGACGATGCCACCCGGCGGCAGCTTGAAGGAGAGGTCTTCCATCAACAGCTGATCGCCGAAGCCCTTCGTCAGGCCCTCCGCCTCGATGGCGACGTCGCCAAGCCGCGGGCCCGGCGGAATAACAATTTGCGCATCGCGGCTTGCCATGCGTTCCTGATTCGCTTTCAGAAGCTCGTCATAGGCCTTGATGCGGGCCTTGGACTTTGCCTGACGCGCCTGCGGCGAGCGGCCCATCCATTCGCGCTCGCGGGCGATGACCTTCTGACGCGCCTCGTCCTCGCGCTGCTCCTGCTGCATGCGCTTCGACTTGGAATCGAGATAGGCAGTGTAATTGCCCTCGTACGGAATGCCGCGGCCGCGATCGAGCTCGAGAATCCAGCCCGTGACATTGTCGAGGAAGTAGCGGTCGTGGGTGACGATCAGGACGGCGCCCGGATACTGCTCCAGATGCTTTTCGAGCCACGCCACCGTCTCCGCGTCGAGATGGTTCGTCGGCTCGTCGAGGAGGAGAAGGTCGGGTTCTTCCAGAAGCAGCTTGCACAGCGCCACACGGCGGCGTTCACCGCCGGACAGGACGTTCACGTCCGCGTCGCCCGGCGGGCAGCGCAGCGCCTCCATGGCCATGTCGACCTTTGAATCGAGATCCCAGAGATTGGCGCTATCGATCTGATCTTGCAGCTTTGCCGCCTCTTCCGCCGTCTCGTCGGTATAGTTCATCATGAGCTCGTTGTAGCGTTCGAGAATCGCCTGCTTGGCGGCGACCCCTTCCATCACGTTGCCCTTGACGTCTTTGGCCGGGTTGAGCTGCGGCTCCTGCGGCAGGTAGCCGACGCGTGCGCCGTCGGCCGCCCAGGCTTCGCCGGTGAACTCCTTGTCGAGCCCGGCCATGATGCGCAGGAGGCTCGATTTACCCGAGCCGTTCGGGCCGAGGACACCGATCTTGGCGTCCGGGTAGAAGGACAGATGGATGTTGTCCAAAACCTTCTTGCCGCCGGAATAGGCCTTGGACAGGCCGGACATATGATAAATGAACTGGCGCGCCATGGTCGCCGATCTCCGTTGTCTTCGAGATGCGAGGGAATTTCAGCCCACATAAGCGAGGCGGCGGCCGGGAGCAATGGCGTCGCAGTTGGCGCCCGCGCCCCATCTCTGCCACATCTTCTTCCTATCGACCCGCCAGAGACCTTGCTTCGAAGCCTTTCACCGCGCGCATAACCATGCTGCAACGCCAAAAAAAGCATGTTTCCGTGGCAACCGAGTGCTATGAGGCGCGTTAGGAACGCGGGCGCTCGGCCCGCGTCTTTTCCGACAATATGAGTTGAGTATGGACAGGCGGGCCTTCCTCGTTGCTTCTCTGGCAGCCGCGGCATCAAGTGCGAGCGGCAATGCATTCGCCCAGAGAGGCGCTTCATCAGACAACCCCGAGAATCCGGCACCCGATATCGCCGCACCTCCCCCAAGCAACAACGCATTTACCTGGGATGGTCTGAAGTCGCAGGCGCGCGCGCTCGCCGAGCGCCCGTTCAAAGAGGCTGACGACGATCTGCCGGCCCAATATGCCGATCTCAACTATGCGCAGTTCCGCGAGATCGAATACCGGCGCGAAGCCCGCCTTTGGCGCGACGAAGGCCTCGCCTTCCAGCTGGACTTTCTCCATCGCGGGGCGCTGTTCAAAGAGCGGGTCAACATCTTCATCGTCGAGAACGGCGAGGCGCACCAGGTGGCCTACGACCCGGCGATGTACAATTTCCGCCAGGCGCCACAGCCGCCCGAAGGTGTCGATATCGGCTTCTCCGGCTTTCGCGTCCACAACCCGATCAACAGCCCGAATGTGTGGGACGAATTCCTCGTCTTCCAGGGCGCGACCTACTTCCGCGCGGTCGGCCAGGGCCAGTATTACGGGCTGTCCGCGCGCGGCCTCGCGCTCAAGACCGGCGATCCGGAAGGCGAGGAGTTTCCCCGTTTCACCACCTTCTGGATCGAGAAGCCTGAGGCTGGCGAAGAAGTTCTGAACATCTATGCCCTCCTCGACAGCGTCTCGACGACGGGGGCCTATCGCTTTGTCGTGCGTCCGGGCCGCGACACGGTGATCGAGGTCACGGGCGAGCTCTTTCCGCGCCAGCCTCTGCACCATATCGGCCTGGCGCCGCTCACCTCGATGTTCCTCTTCGGCCCGCTCAACCGCACGGGCTTCAACGATTACCGCCCGCAGGTCCACGACAGCGACGGTCTGCAGATGCTGACCGGCAACAACGAGTGGATCTGGCGGCCGCTCGCGAACTATCCGACGCTGCAATCCTCGTCGTTCATGGATCCCGCCCCGCGCGGCTTCGGCCTCGTCCAGCGCGCCCGCGATTTCCAGGATTTTCAGGATCTGGAAGCCCGTTACGAGCGCCGCCCGAGCGTCTGGATCGAGCCGATCGGCACCTGGGCCAACGGCCAGGTGGAGCTTCTGGAGATCCCGACCGACAAGGAAATCCACGACAATATCGTCACTTTCTGGCGACCATCCTACGATGTGAGCCCCGGCGCGCCCTATTCCTTCGCCTACCGCATGCGCTGGACCGACCGGCCGAAAGCTCCCGCCGGTTCGCTTTATGCCGCCGACAGCCGCGCCGGGCGGAACTTTCACGATACGAGCAACCTTTACGTCATCGATTTCATTCCCGAAGAGGGCACTCTTCCGGCCTTTGACGGCCTGTCGTTGGAGGTCTCCGCCAATCACGGCGCCATCAAGGGGCAGGTTTTGCAGCCGAACCCGCTTGTTGGCGGTGTCAGAGCGACGTTCCTCTTTGAGCCGGAGGATCAGTTGACGGAATTCCGCGTGCGTCTCGTCGCCAATGGCGAGCCCGCCAGCGAAACCTGGCTCTACCGTTGGGTCCCCCAATGAGCGACCAGAAGCACGACCATCCTGACGAACGTGTCTTGAGGCCCTTCGGGCCGATGCCGCCGCAGCATCCGCTGGCGATGCCGCATCAAGACTTTTCGAAGGAGCCGGTCGATGCTCTGCCGCGCAACAATCCGGCCGCGGCGCGTTATGCGCGGCTGATCGCGATCCTGACGGCGGGCGGCCTCATCTATTACGGCGTGCACGAGATGATCGCCGTCGTCTCGGCAGGCGGCATCACGATCCTGGAAGGGATCATGACGATCCTCTTCGCGATTACCTATTCCTGGATCGCGATGTCGACGAGCTTTGCTGTCGCCGGCCTTCTCGCCCCGCGCCCGCTGCCGACGCCGCCCGTTCCGAAGCATCCGCTGAAGAGCCGAACGGCGATCGTCATGCCGGTCTATAACGAAGATGCCGACATGGTCGCCGCCAGCCTTCAGGCGATGGCCGAGGACATCGCGCGCGCCGGCCAGGCACACGCCTTCGAAATCGTCGTCTTGTCGGATTCCAATCGCGCCGAATCCCTGGTGCGTGAGACGCTGGCCATGCACCGCCTCACCGATGCGCTCGCCGGCACCCTGCCGGTCTGGTATCGCAGGCGGGCGATCAATTCGGCCAAGAAGGCCGGCAACATCGAGCAGTTCGTCGCCAATTGGGGTGGACGCTACGACTTCATGCTCGTCCTCGATGCCGACAGCCTGATGCGGGCGGACACCGTGCTGCGCATGGTGGCGCGCATGGAAGAGGATCCCAATCTCGCCCTCTTCCAGAGCGTGCCGCGGCTCTTCGACGGAAACTCGTTCTTCGCGCGGATGCAGCAGTTTGCCGGTGCGGTCTATGGCCCGGTCGTCGCCGGCGGAATGGCAGCCTGGCAGGGCTCCGACGGCAATTACTGGGGCCACAATGCGATCATCCGCACGCGCGCTTTCGCCAAGGCTTGCGGCCTCCCGCCCCTGCCGGGCGACCCGCCCTTCGGTGGCCATATCCTGAGCCACGATTTCGTCGAGGCGGCGCTTTTGCGCCGTGCCGGCTACAAGGTGGAGATGGCGACGGACCTCGTGGATTCGTGGGAGGAGAGCCCGCCGTCTCTGTTGGCGACGGCCGTGCGCGACCGGCGCTGGGCGCAGGGCAATCTGCAACACTCCAAGGTGATCGGCGCCAAGGGCCTTGCCGGTCCCTCGCGTCTGCACTTCTTCATCGGCATCATGAGCTACCTCTCCTCGCCCTTGTGGCTGCTCCTGATCCTCGTCGGTCTGGTTCTCGCCGTGCAGGCGAAGCTCGTCACGCCGGTCTATTTCGGCGACGACCATCAGCTCTTCCCGAACTGGCCGGTCTTCGATTCAGAGCGCATGTTGACGCTCTTCGTCTTCACGCTCGTGATTTTGTTCATTCCAAAAATCTTCGGCACGCTGCGCGTGATTTTCTCCAGGCGCCTGCGGCGCGCCCATGGCGGCGCTGTGGCCGTCACGCTCAGCATGCTCCTCGAAATCGTCGCCTCCACCCTTTACGCCCCGATCATGATGCTCCTGCAGAGCCGGCATGTCTGGGACATCCTGCGGCGCAAGGATTCCGGCTGGGCACCGCAAAGCCGCAAGGGCGGCAGCGCCGAGGCCTGGTCGGCACTCTGGGGGACACACCGCACCCACGTTCTCTTCGGCATTTTCCTCACCGCCGTCGCCATCTTCGTCTCGCCCGCCATCCTTGCCTGGCTGTCGCCGATCGTCATCGGTCTCGTCTTCTCGCCGCTTCTGTCGCGTTGGAGCGCCAGCGAGGAGATCGGCAACGCCCTGCGCGGCATGAAGCTTCTCCTCATTCCGGAAGAGGTCGAGCGGCCCGCGATCGCGTGCGCGCGCGATGAAATTCTCACCGAACGGCCCGAGCTCGGCGATGATCCGCTGGCGGCAGTCGCGCAATCGTCCGATCTGCGTCAGGCCTATTTCGCATGGCTGACGCCCCCGGCCCCCAAGGACCGCGGTCAGGTCGACCGCTTCCTCCTGAGCGCCGCCAAGAAGATCTCGGATGCCACAAATCTGTCCGAAGCGCTTGCCTGGCTCGACCCGCAAGAGCGTCTCGCCGTCGCCGCGCATCCGTCAGAGATGGAGCGGCTGGCAAAGCTCGCAGCGGCAAGCCGCTCCCGCGAAGAAGCAGCAGCCTGACCCCATCCTGATACCGGACTATGCCATGAAGGCGCCTTCCGTGCCGGGCCACACCGGCCCTGCCGATCTCCGCAATTGCAGATCGCGCGCGCGGTCGTGATGGAGTTTCTGCACGCCAACCAGGCCGTCGTCGCTCTGGCGATCCTGGCGCTGATGTTCGTCTTCTTCATGTGGGAGCGTTTCTCTCCGGAAGTCGTCGCAACGCTCGGTGCCGCCGCGTTTCTCGCGCTCGGCATTCTCGACACGAACACGGTGTTGAGCGTTTTCGCCAATCCGGCTCCGATCACCATCGGCGCGATGTTCGTCTTGTCCGGTGCGCTCGTTCGCACCGGCGCGCTCGATGCCATGTCCCGCTTCATTCTGAGCCGGGCGACGCGGCGACCCGTTTACGCGATCGTCGGCGTTCTGGGCGCGACGATCGCCGCCTCCGCCTTTCTGAACAACACGCCGGTGGTGATGGTGCTCATCCCGGTCGTGATGGGCCTCGCCCGCTCGGTCGGGTCGCTTCCCTCCAAGCTTCTCATCCCCCTGTCCTATGCCGCCATTCTCGGCGGCACATGCACGCTCATCGGCACCTCCACCAACATTCTGGTCGACGGTGTGGCGCGCGATCTGGGGCTCGAGCCTTTCACCATCTTTTCGCTCGCTCCGGTCGGGCTCGTCGTCGCCGCCGTCGGCAGCTTCTATCTCTTCGTGACGCAACGGTTTCTGCCGGAACGTCCAACCTTCGGCGACGTCATGGGCGCGCAGGAGGGTGCGGCCTTCATCAGCGATTTCAGCATCCCAGAAGATTCGGCACTGATCGGGCGGACGCTCGGCGACGTCGCAAGCCTCAACGAGCCTGGCGTGGCCTTGCTCGCGATCCGGCGCGGCGGCCGGGTCCTGCGCCGCAATTTGCAGAAGGAACCGTTGCAGGCGGGTGACCGGGTCGCCGTCAGCGCCTCCCTCAGCGAACTTCTCGGCATTCGCCAGACCTCCGGCATTCGCATGGGAACGAGCGAGCCGCCACAGCCGGACGAAGAAGGCAAGCCGCCGGAACTCGTCGAGGCGCTAATTTCACCCGATTCCCAATATGCCGGCCTGCGCATTCCCGATCTCGCCTTGCGCAGCCGCTATGGCGTATCGGCTCTCGCCGTCAGCCGTCACCGCCACTGGCTCGGCCACAATCTCAATGCGGTCGCCCTTCAGCCGGGCGATGCCCTGCTTCTGGAAGGCAATACGAAGGGTCTTGCGGAGCTCGTCAGGGAAGGCGGCATCTTCAACATCGATCAGCCGGAGGCCCGCCCCTATCGGCGCACCAAGGCGCCGGTGGCCGGGCTCGTCCTTGCCGTCGTGGTCGCGGCCGCGGCTTTCGATCTGATGCCGATCGCCGGCCTCGCCATCCTCGGCGTCGCGGCGGTCCTCCTCAGCCGCTGCATCGACCCCGATGAAGCCTTTGGCGCCATCGACGGGCGCATTCTCATCCTCATTTTCGGCATGCTCGCGGTCGGCGAAGGCATCGACAGATCGGGTGCCATCAAACTGATCATCGACACCACGCTGCCCTATCTTCAGGTGCTGCCGCCGATCGTCCTGTTGGCGGCAGTCTATGCGCTGACCTCCGTCCTGACCGAGATGGTGACGAACAACGCCGTGGCGGTCGTCATCACCCCCATCGCTGTGGGGCTCGCGGCGCAGCTCGGGCTCGATCCTCGCCCGTTTGCGGTGGCCGTCATGTTCGGCGCGAGTGCGAGTTTCGCCACGCCGATCGGCTATCAGACGAACACGCTCGTCTATGTGGCGGGTGGCTATCGCTTCACGGATTTCGTCAAGATCGGCCTGCCGATGAACATCATCGTCGGCCTGGCGAGCATCTTCACCATTCCGCTGATCTGGCCGCTCGAAGGCTGATCGGCGGGTCTGAAAGCACGTGAAGGCTCGGGAGGGGCCTCAGGCGACCCCCGCCCGCAGAAGATCGAGCATATGCACGATGCCGATCGGGCGGCCCTCGTCGACGACGAAGAGCACGTTGATCTTCTTGCCTTCCATCTCGCGCATGGCGGTGGCGAGAAGCGCATCCGCGGCAACCGTCTTCGGCGTGCGCGTCATCACGTCATCGACCTTCTTGTCGACGAGCCGGTCGGCCATGTGGCGGCGGATATCACCGTCGGTGATGATGCCCACGAGCTTGCCCGCCCCATCGACGACGCCCACCGTCCCGAACCCCTTTTCGGTGATGGTCAGGATCGCATCGCCCATGCCGGAGCCGAGGCCGCATAGGGGCAGGCTCGCCTCGCCATGCATGATCTCCGCGACCTGGCGCAATTGCGCCCCGATCTGCCCGCCCGGATGAAAGACCTTGAAATCCTGCGCTCCGAACGAGCGCGCCTCCAGGAGCGCCATGGCGATCGCATCGCCCACGGCAAGCTGAATGAGCGTGGACGTCGTCGGCGCGAGCCCGTGCGGACAGGCCTCCGTCACCTTCGGCAGGACGATCGGGATCGTGGCCGCCTTCGCAAGCGTCGAATGTCCGCCCGAGGTGAGCGCGATCAAAGGAACGGAGAAGCGTTCGGAATAGGCGAGAAGGCTCGCGAATTCCGTGGTCTCTCCCGACCAGGAGAGGCCCAGGATCGCATCTTCGCGCGTGATCATGCCGAGATCGCCGTGGCTTGCCTCGGTCGGATGCACGAAATAGGCCGGCGTTCCGGTCGAGGCGAGCGTCGCCGCGATCTTGCGACCGATATGGCCGCTCTTGCCGATGCCGGCCACCATGACACGGCCTTTGAGAGACAAGATCAAACGCACGGCGCTTTCGATCTGGTCGCCGAGCGGCCCCTCGGAAATCTGGTTCTGCACCTCGCCGAGACCTGCGGCAGCGATCTCGATCGTCTTCTTGATCGAGGCATCGAGCGCGTCGTGGGAGGTGGCTGCGAGCTTCAACATAGGTACTCCGCCGATCCTTTTCGTCGCTCTATTGCGCGGCATTGAGCGGGTCAATGGCAAGGGTGTGCAGAGCGGCCCTGCAGACCGCGGCAACCGCCGCGCACCGAGGCTACCTCAACTGCCATGCGATCAGCATCCCGGTTGAAAGGTTTCGCGTGATCCACCCTGTTGCGGGCCATCCCTTTCGTCCACGCAGCGACGTCCGGTACCGCTTGCGACATCAGCCCGGACGAAAACCCGTCTCCGACGAAAATTGGATTGCGGAGGCCGCCCAAGGGCGTATGCAGGGCCCTTTCACCAGCCGCGTTCCATGACCACACCCGCCGACAAGCGCATTCCCGTCGATTTCGCCGAGCCGAGTTTCGCCGAATTGTTCACGCCGAAGCTCATCACCGTTCTGCGTGAAGGTTACGGGCTGACGGCGTTCAAGAGCGACCTCGTCGCCGGCCTCACGGTTGCGATCGTCGCCCTGCCGCTCTCAATGGCGATTGCGATCGCCTGCGGCGTCACCCCGGACCGCGGACTCTATACGGCGATCGTCGGCGGCTTCCTCATTTCGATGCTCGGCGGCAGCCGCTTTCAGATCGGCGGCCCGGCCGGGGCCTTCATCGTTCTCGTCGCAACCACCGTGCAGCAGCACGGCATCGACGGGCTCCTGCTCGCCACGCTCATTTCCGGCATCTTTCTCGTCATCGCCGGTTTTCTGCGCCTTGGCACCTACATCAAATTCATTCCCTACCCGGTCACCGTCGGGTTCACGGCCGGCATCGGCATCATCATCTTCACGAGCCAGCTGAAGGATTTCCTGGGCCTCACCCTCTCCGGTCCGGAGCCCGGGCCGATCCTCGACAAGCTCGAAGTGCTCGCAGCCGCGGTACCGACGGCAAGCCCCGCAGCCCTCCTTCTCGCGGTCGTGACGGTGGCCATCATCGTTCTGGCGAAGCGCTGGCGGCCCGGCTGGCCCGGAATGCTCATGGCGGTGGTCATCGCATCGCTTCTGGCGCTCGCCATCGGCCTTCCCGTCGAGACGATCGGCAGCCGCTTCGGCGGCATTCCGCGCACGCTTCCGATGCCGTCCCTGCCATCGCTGTCTCTTGAGAAAATCCAGGCCGTGCTGCCGAGCGCGCTTGCCTTCGCGCTTCTCGGAGCGATCGAATCCCTTCTTTCCGCGGTCGTCGCCGATGGCATGACCGGGCGCCGCCACCGCTCCAATTGCGAGCTGGCCGCGCAGGGCACGGCCAATATCTTCGCAGCCCTCTTCGGCGGCGTGCCGGCGACCGGCACGATCGCCCGCACGGCCACCAATGTCCGCGCCGGCGCGCGCGGTCCGATCGCCGGCATGGCGCATTCGGTCTTTTTGCTTCTCTTCATGCTGCTGGCCGCCCCGCTCGCGGCCTATATTCCGCTGCCGGCCCTTGCCGGTGTGCTCGTCGTCGTCGCTTGGAACATGATCGAGAAGCACGCTTTCGCGGCCTTGATCAGATCCTCCCGGGGCGACGCCCTCGTTCTGCTGGCGACGTTTCTTCTCACCGTCTTCCGCGATCTCACCGAAGGCATCGTGGTCGGCTTCGCGCTCGGCGCCATGCTGTTCATCAACCGCATGGCCAAGACGATCACGGTGGAATATCAGACGCCGCTCATCGATCCGGATGTGGCGGACAGCTCTCGCGAACGCGTTCCCTACGATCCGAGCCTCGTCACCGATCCCGACATCGTCGTCTACCGCATCTCGGGCGCCTTCTTCTTCGGCGCGGCATCGACCGTCGGCGCCGTCCTCGACCGCATCGCCGATCAGCGCAAGGCGCTCATCCTCGATTTTTCGGCCGTGCCCGTGCTCGATTCGACGGCTGCCAACACCATTGCCGGCGCAGCACGCAAAGCGCATCAGGCGGGTGTCGAACTCTTCATCACGGGCACCTCTCCGGCAATCCGGCGCACACTTTTCACCCACGGCGTTCGACCGCCGCAGACACGCTTCGGACGCACACCGGAAAGCGCCGTTCGCCACCTGCAAGCACGAAGCGCCGACAGCAGCAAAGATGCCGGCGAGACAGCGGGAAGCGATCCCCGGCCATAGAGCGGCACAGCCGGCTTCACACTTCGTTTACCTTGAAGCGCACGAGTTTTGATCACTCCAGCTTCAGGCAACGTTCCCGCAAGAACACGTTGCCTGCAAAACTCCATCCTTCCGGATCGTGCCCTTCATGCCCGCCCTTTCACGATCAGACGACTATGCCGAGCGCAGCGACCGCGAAGACGCCGAACTGGCTTTGAGCGTCCTCGACAACATTCCCTGCGCGCTCGCGGTCTTCGACCGTGGCGGTCGACTGACGATGACCAATCACGCCTTCGACAGAAGCTTTCCGCACAATTGTGAAAGGATCCGCCTCGAAGCCTCTGCCCTCCTGGCGTCGGGCGAAAGCCGCTCCTTCGAGGCCGACGATGGCCGCACTTTTGTTTTGGAGCGCAAGCCGCTCCCCGATGGCTGGCTCGTCATCGCTCAGGATACGTCGGAACGCATGGCCGAGATCGCCAAGGCGGCCAAAGTCGCTCGGACCGACCCGATCACGGGCCTCGGAAACGGTCTTGCCATGCGCGAAGCTCTCACGGCCGAGCTGTCATCGAGCGCGGTAGCATCGGGTGAGCAGAACTTTGGCACGGCCGCCGTCATCGCCATCGACCTGGAACGCTTCAAGGCGATCAACGAATCCCTGGGCCAGTCTTTCGGCGATGCGCTTCTCAGCCTGTTGGCGGAGCGCCTCCAATCGGCGCTCGGCGAGGATGACCTTGCCGCCCGGCTCGGAGGTGACGAGTTCGTGGTGCTGCAGCGAAAGGTGGCGCAACCGGCCTCGGCCCACAGACTGGCCAAGCGTCTGGTCGATCTCCTCGGTCGCTCCTATCTCATCAACGGACATCTGATCGACATCGACGTCAGCATCGGCATTGCGCTTCTGCCGACCGACGGCAGCTCCGCCGACGACGTTCTGAAAAACGCCCATCTTGCCCTGCGCCGCAGTCGCAGCACGGGAAGCCGGAGCTATTGCTTCTTCGAGCCGGAGATGGATCGGCAGATGAAAGCCCGCCGCGAGCTTGAGACCGACCTGCGCCGCGCGCTCGGCCTGCGTCAGTTCTCGCTCGTTTATCAGCCGCAGCGCGATCTCGCCTCGGGCCGCACCAGCGGTTTCGAGGCTCTCTTGCGCTGGAACCACCCGACGCGTGGCCCCGTATCGCCATCGGAATTCATCCCGATTGCCGAGGAATTGCGGCTGATCGTCCCGATCGGAGAATGGGTCCTGCGCACAGCCTGCCACGAAGCCGCCGGCTGGCAGGAGCCGCTCACCGTCGCCGTCAATGTCTCGGCCATCCAGATCGGCATGCCCAATTTTGCCGATACCCTCAAACAAGCCCTTCATTCCTCGGGGCTTCCCGCCAGCCGCCTGGAGCTGGAAATCACCGAAAGCGCCCTCATCGCCGACCATTCGGCGGCTTTGGAAACCCTGCATCTCGCCCGCAAGATGGGCGTGCGCGTCTCCATGGATGATTTCGGCACGGGCTATTCGTCCCTGTCCTATCTGCGCAGTTTTCCGTTCGACAAGATCAAGATCGACCAGTCTTTCGTCCGCGCCGACCCACACGACTCGAACTGCACCGCAATCGTCAGCGCAATTGCAGCGCTCGGGCGAAGCCTCGGCATGATGACTCTTGCAGAAGGTGTGGAATCGCAGGAACAATGGCGGCGGATCATGGCCTCCGGTTGCACGGCGGCGCAGGGTTTCCTCGTCAGCTATCCGCTGCCTCCCGAGAGCATCGGAGATTTCCTGGCGGAGGAAGCAAGGCGAAACTGCACCATGCGGGCCGATCGACCTGAAGGAAGCGCCGGTTGAGCTGAATGCGAATGACCCCAGACACTCGGGACCTTTATCGTCTCGTCTATTACAGCCGCAATCGCATTGAAGGCCCCGACGATGTCGTGAGCCGAGAAATCGCGGCGATTCTGGAGATCTCGCAACTCAACAACACTGCAGACGAGATCACGGGAGCCCTGATCTTCAACTCCGGAATTTTTGCGCAGGTGCTGGAAGGGCGAAGAGACGTCCTGGAACAGGGGTTCGAACGCATCCAGCGCGATCCCCGCCATAGCGACGTGCACGTGCTCTTCTTCTTTCCCGTGCCCGAACGCGCCTTTCCGAACTGGTCGATGGCTTTTATCGGCCGGTCTCGCAGAGGTCAGAACCTCTTTGCACATCTCGGGGACAAGACCGGCTTTGAGGAAGCGCGTATGCAGGGCGAGCGACTCTTTTCCATCATGCGCGAAATCGCGATCGACGAAGAACTGATCGAGGCCTGACGCCGCCAGGCGTCTCGAAAAGACAAGCGAACCCGCCTTCCATGCATCTCACCGACCATCGCCTGAGAGATCGCCTCGGCCTCAAATGGCCGATCATTCAGGCGCCGATGGCCGGCGTCTCCACGCCCGCGATGGCGGCGGCCGTCTCGAATGCTGGAGGCCTCGGCTCGCTCGGCATCGGCGCGACCGACACGGCTACGGCACGGACGATGATCGCCGAAACCCGCGCCGCCACCCGCGCACCCTTCAACGTCAACGTCTTCTGCCACCGGCCTGCACGAGCCGATCCGGCGCGCGAAAGCGCCTGGCTCGACCGTCTGCGACCGGAATTCAGCCGCTTCGGCGCCGAACCGCCGCAGGCGCTGCGCGAGGTCTATCGGAGCTTTGCCGCAAATCCCGACCTTCTCGCCATGCTCGTGGAGGAGCGCCCCGCGGTCGTCAGTTTTCATTTCGGCCTGCCCCCGGCGGAATTCATCGCCGCGCTGAAAGACGCCGGCATCGTGCTCTTCGCCTCCGCCACCTCTCTGTCGGAGGCGCAATCCGCCGTGGACGCCGGCATCGACGTGATCGTGGCCCAGGGCTACGAGGCGGGCGGCCATCGCGGCATCTTCGATGCGGACGGTGCAGACGAATGCCTGCCGACATCCGTCCTCACACGCCTGCTTGCCGAGAGGCTCGATATTCCCGTCGTGGCGGCCGGCGGCATCATGGACGGGGCAGGCATCCGCGCGGTCCTGGATCTGGGCGCCGCGGCGGCTCAGCTCGGCACCGCCTTCATCGCCTGCCCGGAATCATCCGCCGACGCGGCCTATCGCGCAGCGCTTCTGAGCGACAAGGCCCATCACACCATCATGACACGCGCCATTTCGGGCCGCCCCGCGCGCTCCATGGCGAACGGCTTCACGACGCTTGGCGAGAGCGTCGCGCCCGGCGATATCCCCGATTATCCGATCGCCTACGACGCCGGAAAGGCGCTCAATGCCGCCGCCAAGAAAGCCGGAGAGACGGGCTTCGGCCCACATTGGGCCGGCCAGGGCGCGCCGCTTGCCCGCGCTCTCCCGGTCTCCGACTTGATGGCCGACCTCATCCGCGACCTGGACGGCTGAGCGCGAGAGCCTCGCCAAGGCGCCTCGCAGGCGCGATCGACGTCACGGATACGCGCGGGTCTTGAAATAGCCCGCAATGCCGCACTCTACTCAAAGACTTGTCACCCCGCCGATTCCCTTTCGCGTCCTCTCCTCAAGGCGCGGCCAAGGCCGAACCCATCATGCCGCAGCGCCCCCGCCCGTTCCGATTTCCCCGCCTGGCGGGGTGGCCGCCCTCGGCGCAATGGCTGACGCTCCTCGCCATCTCGCTTCTCCTTGCGGTCGGCCTGGAGAGCCTCGATCTTGCCGCCGGCGTTTTGATGGGGGCGATGGCCGGCGCCATTCTCCTGGCCGCCGCCGGGGCCGATCTCGCCGTGCCGCGCACGGCCTTCTACCTCGCGCAAGGCGCCATCGGATGCCTGATCGCCACCAGCATCACGCCCCCGCTTCTGCGCGAGATGCTCTTCAACTGGCCGGTCTTTCTGATAACCCTCATTGCCGTCGTTGGTGCGAGCGTCGCGCTCGGTGCGGCGCTGACATGGTTCCGGATCCTTCCCGGCACCACGGCGATCTGGGGCGCCTTTCCAGGAGCCGCGACAGCCATGGTGCTGATGGCCGATGCCTATGGCGCCGATTCCCGCCTCGTCGCCTTCATGCAATATCTGCGGGTCGTCTGCGTCGTGGTCGTGGCGTCTCTGGTGGCGGAAATCTGGGTGCCGCAGGCGGCTGAAGCTGCGCTTGCCGGAAAAGTCTGGTTCCCCACAATCCACTGGCTGACTTTTGGCGAAACCCTCGCCCTGGCTGTCGTCAGCGCGGGCCTCGCGCTCGCCTTCAACATTCCCGCGGGCGGCCTCATCCTGTCGATGCTCTTCGGCGTCCTCCTGCAGGATTTCGGCCTTCTTCAGATCGAGCTGCCGCCCTGGCTTCTTGCCATCAGCTATTTTCTCGTCGGCTGGGGGATCGGCCTGCGCTTTACGCGGCCTCTGCTGCTCTACGCGCTGCGCGCCCTTCCCTGGCTGATCGCGGCCATCGTGGCACTCATCACGTTGTGCGGGCTCTTCGCTCTTGTGCTGTCCTTGGCGACCGGCATCGATCCCCTGACGGCCTATCTCGCCACCAGCCCGGGCGGCGCCGATTCCGTCGCCATCATCGCGGCCTCGACCGACGTCGACATGCCCTTCGTCATGGCCATGCAGATCGCCCGCTTCATCGCGGTCTTGCTGGTCGGTCCAAGTCTCGCGCGGCTGATCGCCGAGCGCATCGACAAAAGGGGAAAGGCGGCACCGCCTGTGGCCTAAAAAGGAAGGCCGCGGAGATTGCTCTCCGCGGCCAAAGGGCTCTTCGGGGGGCGTGAAGAGCCTTATCGGGCTGAAATCTTCGGCCTGCTCCATCGATCGATCAGGCATTCGGGTCTTAGCCTGGCTCGCCTTCCTGAAGCTTGCACATTTTAACTGTTCTTATGAACCCAGATCGCCATAATGTCCAATGCTTAATCCAAGAACGCCGATTAGATTTCCCTATCGATGATCACCCTTCGCCAACTGCGCTATCTGCAAGCACTTTCAGAGACGGAACACTTCGGCCGGGCCGCCGGGCGCGTCGGCGTCACGCAGCCGGCGCTGTCGGCGCAGATCCGCGAGCTCGAAGAACAGCTCGGCCTCGACCTCGTCGAAAGATTGTCCTCCGGCGCGCGTCTGACGGGCTTCGGGAAGGAGGTCGTGGAGCGTGCCGCTTCCGTCCTCGCAGAGGTGCGCGCCATCGAGGGCCTGTCTGAGCGCTATCGCGGTCCGCTCTCGGGTGAGATGCGCCTCGGCATCATCCCGTCCGTCGGTCCTTATCTTCTGCCGCGCCTTCTCCCCTTCATGAAAGAGAACCTGCCGGAGCTGAAACTCCGCCTGCGCGAGACGATCACCGAAACCTTGATGCGCGAGCTTCTCGACGACCGCCTCGACTGCATCATCATCAGCCTTCCGACCGGCGAGCCGCGGCTCGAAGCAGCGCCCCTCTTCAACGATCCCTTCTATCTCGCCGTCGCCGCCGACAGCCCTCTCGGGAGAAAGCAGGCCGCCGATATGGCCGCGCTCGAAGATGTGGAGATGATCCTGCTCGAGGAAGGCCATTGCCTGCGCGATCAGATCCTCTCCTTCTGCCGCATTCCGCCGGATACGGAGCAGCTCAGCGTCACCAATCTTGCGACCATCATCGAACTCGTCGAAACGGGCGGCGGCGTGTCGCTGTTGCCCGCCCTCTTCACCTCGTCGAACGGGCTCGAAAGCCGCCGCGTTCGCCTGCTTCCCTTCGCCGAGCCGGCACCGAAGCGCCAGATCGGATTGGCCTGGCGGGCGAGCCATCCGGGCGCGGCACAGTTTCGCGAGCTTGCCGCACAGATCGCCGGATGGCATGCGGGCTTGAGCGCAAGCGCCGCTTCGGCCACCGGTTGAGCGGAACGCGCGGCAAGGCTATAGAGCCGCTTCCTTTCTCCTTTTTCGAACCCCGCAAGGACATGCACCGATGGCGCTAGAACGCACCTTTTCGATCATCAAACCCGATGCCACCGCCCGCAATCTCACTGGCGCGATCAACGCCATGATCGAGGCCGCCGGCCTCAGGATCGTCGCGCAGAAGCGCGTGAAGATGACCCGCGAGCAGGCCGAGACCTTCTACGCCGTGCACAAAGAGCGCCCGTTCTTCGGCGAGCTCGTCGATTTCATGATTTCGGGCCCGGTCGTCGTCCAGGTTCTCGAAGGCGAAGGCGCGATCGCCAAGTACCGTGAGGTCATGGGCGCCACCAATCCGGAGAACGCCGCCGAAGGCACCATCCGCAAGGCGCATGCGAAGTCCGTCGGCGAGAATTCGGTGCACGGCTCCGACGCGCCGGAGACGGCCGCTGTCGAGATCGCCCAGTTCTTCGCCGGCAACGAGATCGTCGGCTGACGCCAGACCGCTCTCCAGAACGGCAAAGGGCGAGGCCGCGGCCTCGCCCTTTTTGTTTGCGGCCGGAGCGCGCGAGGGCGCTCCCCTCTTCTCCCCGTTGGGGAGAAGGTGGCGCCGAAGGCGCCGGATGAGGGGTGGTCTGTCCATCAAGCGTACGGGACTTGGGCTCTCTCACCCCTCACCCGCCGCTTCGCGGCGACCTCTCCCCAGCGGGGAGAGGAATGGAGCCTGCCGACAGGAGCACCCATCAGATACGGTCGCCCTGCCCGTTGAGAGAGGCTCGGCAAGCCCCCGCGAACAGGCATAGCAACCCCGGAAATCGGCCTCAGCCGGTCGCCTAAGCGCCCTTCGCGAGCGCCTGCTCCAGATCGGCGATGATGTCCTCGACATCCTCGATGCCGACGGAGATCCGCACCGTATCGGAGCCCGCACCCGCCGCGCGAAGCTGCTCTTCGGTGAGCTGGCTGTGCGTGGTCGAGGCCGGATGGATGATGAGCGAGCGCGTGTCGCCGATATTGGCGAGATGCGAGAAGAGCTTCACGCTTTCCACGAGCTTCACGCCCGCATCGTAGCCGCCTTCGAGACCGAAGGTGAGGACCGCACCCGCCCCTTTCGGCGCGTATGTCTTCTGCAGATTGTGATAGCGGTCGCCCGGCAGGCCGGCATAGGAGACCCAGGACACCTCCGGCCGACCCGACAGCCATTCCGCCACCTTGAGCGCGTTGTCGCAATGGCGCTGCATCCGGAGCGGCAGCGTCTCGATGCCGGTCAAAATCAGGAAGGCGTTGAAGGGCGACAGCGCCGGTCCGAGATCGCGGAGGCCGAGCACGCGGCAGGCGATGGCGAAGGCGAAATTGCCGAACGTCTCGTGCAGCACGAGGCCGTGATATTCCGGCCGCGGTTCCGACAGCATCGGATAGCGGCCTTCGCGCGACCAGTTGAAGGACCCGGCATCGACGATCACGCCGCCCATGGAATTGCCGTGGCCGCCCATGAACTTCGTCAGCGAATGCACGACGATGTCGGCGCCATGCTCGATCGGCCGGCAGAGATACGGGCTCGCCAGCGTGTTGTCGACGACGAGCGGCACGCCGGCCCGCTTGGCGATCGCCGAGATCGCCGCGATGTCGGTGACGACGCCGCCCGGATTGGCGATCGATTCGATGAAGATCGCCTTCGTGCGCGGCGTGATCGCCTCTTCAAAACTCTGCAGATTGTCGGTGTCGGCCCATTTCACCTTCCAGCCGAAATTCTGAAAGGAGAAGCCGAACTGGTTGATGGAGCCGCCATAGAGCTTCTTGGCCGCGACGATCTCGTCGCCCGGCTGCATCAGCGTGTGCATGACGAGCATCTGCGCGGCATGGCCGGAGGCGACGGCAAGCGCGGCCGTGCCGCCCTCGAGCGCGGCGACGCGCTCCTCCAGCACCGCCGTCGTCGGATTCGTGATGCGGGTGTAGATGTTACCGAAAGCCTTCAACCCGAAGAGGTTGGCGGCCTGCTCGGCGTCATCGAAGACATAGGAGGTCGTCTGGTAGATCGGCGTCGTACGCGCATGCGTGGTGGGATCCGGCTGCGCTCCGGCGTGAATGGAGAGTGTGTGAAAGCCGGGCGTGCGGTCTTCGGACATGATCTTCCCCGTTTCGTTCTCGTTGATTGCGGTCGGCCGATTTAGCGGCAAGCGAGGCGCGGAGCAAAGGACGGATTTTCTGTGAGAGGCTGCCGCGAAGAGGAAATGTTGCTAAGTCTGCCGAAATTGGGGGCTTGGGAGCAAAAGATGACCGTCACGATCCGCCGTGCCGAGGAAACCGACACCGAGACGCTTCTCCCGCTCTTCATCGAAATGCAGCACCATTACGAGGGGGCAGCCGCCATCGACGCCGAGACGGCACGGCCACGCCTTCGTGCCGCGCTGAAGCCCCTGCCCGGCCGCGCCATCCTCGGCGCCTTCGAAGACGAAGCGCTCGGCCTTGCCTGCCTCTACGAGCTCTTTCCCGGCCCGGACATGCACCCGGCCTGGCTGTTGAAGGAACTCTACGTCGCGGCGTCAGCGCGCGGACGGCGCATCGGCGAGGCCTTGCTGCGCGAAGCCGCCCGCGTCGCTCTGGCGGAAGGCGGGGCCCGGCTCGACCTGACGACAGCGGGTGAGAACGAGGCGGCACAACGCTTCTATGCGCGCGTCGGCATGACGCCGATCGCGAAGGTGTATTATCGCTCGGAAGGCGCGGCCCTTCTCGACCTTGCCGAAGACCGCGGCTGATCGCGCCGCATAGAGAGGAAGCTCAGCCGAGGAGGCGCGGCCATTCGATCTTCGGGCACCGATCCATCACGACCTTGATGCCGGCAGCCTCCGCGCGCGCGGCTGCCGCGTCGTCGCGCACCCCGAGCTGCATCCAGATCACCTTCGGCAGCGGCTGAAGTTTCAGGATTTCGTCGACGACACCACCAACGGCCTCCGAGCGGCGGAAGACATCGACCATGTCGATCGCGACCGGCACCTCGGCGAGCGAGGGCAGAAACGCCCGCCCTTCGATCGTCTCGTCCGGCTCGCCGGGATTGATCGGATAGACCTCATAGCCCTGACGGATCAGGAATTGACTGACGCCGTAACTCGGCCGCACCGCCTTCGGCGAAGCGCCGACGACGGCGATCGTCTTCGTATCCGTGAGGATGGAGCGGATGAAATCGTCGGAATAGGAAAGCTGGCTCATGCGCCTTCATCTGTTCCGTCCGGACGCCACGACAAGCCCGACCTCGCCCCCAATGTGACTTTGCCTGTGGGACATGGCGCGCCGCATCGCGATTCGATCGCGCCTTCCGCCAGGATCGCCGCTGGCGCATCCCCGCTGTCGTGACCTACTCTTTGTCCGCAAAGAAAAACCCGAAGGGGAGGAAGAATGACGTTTGCGCCGGTGATGAATGAAGCGGAGGTGGAAGCCTTCCTGGAAAAGGAATTCCCGCAGATCCATCTGCATGGCCGCGCCTTCACGGTCGTCAAAGTCGCGCCGGGGGAAGCGGTCATGCGTCTCGACGCATCGGAAGCTCACCTCCGACCGGGCGGCACAGTGTCCGGTCCGACACTTTTTTCGCTCGCAGATCTCGCCGCCTATGCCGCGATTCTCGCGCATATCGGCCCGGTCGCGCTCGCCGTCACCACCAACCTCTCGATCAATTTCCTGCGCATGCCATCGCCCGGCGCACTCCTTGGCACTTGCCGGATTCTCAAGCTCGGCAAACGACTTGCCGTCACCGAGATCGCCATCGCCCCACCCGATGACGAGGCTCTTGTCGCACATGCCACCGCCACCTATTCGATTCCTCCCGACCGCACTTGAGGTATAATAATACCACTCCCGCAAGCTTCTGATTTTTGGGCTTTTTCTCCAGCAGCGCTTGACAATGACAGGCCTCTCCGCCTATCTGCCGCGCGATCGGGCGCCAGCCATCGGCTCACCGGCCGGCTGAGGTCGCCCTTACCTCATTGCTGAGGTTCCCCGAAAGAGGACGAAGATGAAAACCTATTCCGCAAAAGCGGCGGACATCGAGAAGAAGTGGATCGTCATTGACGGCGACGGACTGGTCGTCGGTCGTCTGGCGACCCTCGTCGCGATGCATCTCCGCGGCAAGCACAAGCCGAGCTACACGCCGCATATGGACGACGGCGACAATGTCGTGGTGATCAACGCCGACAAGGTCGTTTTCACCGGCAAGAAGCTCGACCAGAAGAAGTACTATTGGCACACGGGTTATCCGGGCGGCATCAAGGAGCGCACCGCGCGCAAGCTGATCGAAGGCCGTTTCCCGGAGCGCGTCGTGGAGAAGGCCGTGGAGCGCATGCTTCCGAGCGGCCCACTCGGGCGCCAGCAGCTGAAGAATCTGAGGGTCTATGCAGGGCCGGAGCATCCCCATGCCGCCCAGCAGCCGGAGACGCTCGACGTCGCCGCCCTCTCCAAGAAGAATGTGAGGGTTTTCTAAATGGCTGAAACGCTTCAAGACCTCTCGGAGCTCAGCGGCACCGAGGCTGCGGCCCAGCCGGAGGCTCCCGTCCATGTCCAGAAGCTGGACGAGTACGGCCGCGCCTATGCCACCGGCAAGCGCAAGGACGCCGTCGCCCGCGTCTGGGTGAAGCCGGGTTCCGGCCGCATCACCGTCAACGACAAGGACTACACGGATTACTTCGGTCGTCCGGTGCTGCAGATGATCATCGAGCAGCCGATCCTCGTCGCCGACCGCAATGGCCAGTACGACATCATGGCGACCGTCTCCGGCGGCGGCCTGTCGGGCCAGGCGGGCGCGCTGCGTCACGGCATCTCCAAGGCGCTCACGCATTATGAGCCGGAGCTGCGCGGCATCCTGAAGAAGGTCGGCTTCCTCACCCGCGATTCCCGCGTGGTCGAGCGCAAGAAGTACGGCCGTGCCAAGGCGCGTCGTTCGTTCCAGTTCTCCAAGCGCTAATCGGCGTTTCTCTTTTGGGTTCTCAAGGGGCGGGTCTTCGGACCCGCCCTTTTTGTTGTGAAGACTTCCCCTTCGCCTGCTATTCATCCACAACGAAGGCTCAAGGCGGAGGAAGGAAGTGTCTGATCTCCCGCTCTGGCCGCCGATTGCGGCCGTCATTTTTGGGTTTGTTGGCCTGTTCGTTTTCTGGGTCTGGGGCCGCCGGCTCGACCGGCGCGAGGCAGAGCTGCGCCATCGCCACGGCCTCGCGGAATAGCTGGACGGACATCCCACGTTGGCCCGAAACAAAGCCTCCGTTTCCGGTTTCCTCTCTCTTGGCGGCGCCGCCGCTGGTTTCCGGCGCCCACACCTGCTAGAGGCGAGCCATGTCTGAAAAGCCTGCAATCGACCACGCCTTCCGCGCCAAAGAGCTCAAAGGCGGCGCTGCCGACCCGACCTATGCCGGCGCCCTGTCCTTCATGCGGCGGAAGTATTCCCGCGACCTCACAGGCGTCGATGTCGCCATCCTCGGCATTCCGCTCGACATCACGGTGACGAACCGCCCGGGGGCCCGTTTCGGCCCGCAGGCGATCCGCCGCGCCTCGGCGATCTTCGACGGCGATCCGCAATATCCGTGGGGCATCGACATTTTCGAAAATCTCGCGGTCGTCGATTACGGCGATGTCGATCTGCCGCTGCATCATCCGGAGAAACTCACGGCCGCGATCGAGGCGGAAATCGAGACGATCCTGTCGGCCGGCGTGCATCTCTTCACCCTCGGTGGCGATCATTATTCCACCTGGCCGCTCCTGAAGGCGCATGCCAAACGCCACGGACCGCTCGCCCTCATCCAGTTCGACGCCCACCAGGACACCTGGGACGACGACGGCTCGAAGCTCTCGCATGGCTCCTTCGTGCTGCGCGCCGTGCGCGAAGGCATCATCGACCCCGAACGATCGATCCAGATCGGCATCCGCACGCACGCGCCGGAGACCTGCGGCATCGAGATCATCTCCGCCTATGACTGGCAGCGCATGCATGCCGACGAGACGGCGGATCGCATCGCCGAGCGCGTCGGCGACCAGCCGGCCTATCTCACCTTCGACATCGACTGCCTCGACCCGGCCTTTGCGCCGGGCACCGGCACCCCGGTCTCGGGCGGACCGAGCTCCGCGCAGGCGCTGATGACGCTTGCCGGCCTCAAAACCGTAAATTTTGTCGGCGGCGACGTCGTAGAGGTCTCACCGCCCTACGACCACGCCGACATCACGGCGATCGCCGCCTCCACGGTGGCCCAGCATTATCTCGGCCTGCTGGCATTGAAGCGTGCCGGGCGCTGAGCGCCCGGAACCTCAAAACCGGATCGACAGACAGGACAGCCCGCCATCGAGAAGCTGCGCCTGGCTCACCTTCGTGGTGCGCACATTGTAGCCCCAGCGGTCGAGGAGCTCCTCGGTGCGCGGATAACCGGCGGCGAGAAGCACGATATCGTTGACGCGGACGGCGTTGGCCGCCGCCTCCTCGCCTTCCGGCATCGTCAGAACGCGAAAATCTGAAAACGTCTCCTTGAGCGGCTCCACCGCCAGGATCGTCTCTTCGTCGAGAAGTGCGCAGCCGGTCTTCAAATGCAGAAGCCCCTCCGGCATGTCGACGCCGACGAGCTCATAGCCCCAGCCGGACACGATCGCGCCCATCGCATCGAGCCCTTCTTTGTCGGTGCGCTTCGACAGGCCAGCAAAGATCTTGGGCCCGGTGACGAGGATGTCGCCGCCGTCGACATGACCGTTTTCCAGCGGCGTCACCGGCACGAACGTCTCAAGCGCCTCGCGCACCGTGTTCGGCTCGCCGGCACGGCTCGGCGCCGCCATCCGGAAGAGAATGGCGCCTTCCGGCAGCACCATCGCCGGATCCTCGATGAAGACGGAATCGGGCCAGTCGGAAAGCGCCGGCAGGACATGCGTCTCAAGTCCCGCATTCTCGAGGATGGCCCGATAGGCGGCATGCTCGAGATGGAAAAGTTCAAGGCTCGGGTCGCCGCGGTCGACCGCACGCAGACCGCAGACGACGCTTGCCGCCGGCTCGCGCAGAAGCGCGCGAGAGAAACGGTAAGCAGGGAAAGGATCGTGTGACATGCAAGGGCGGTAGCCGCGGCTCATGCGCATTGCAAGCGCCAAGAGCGCGCGTGACGCGAACCGCTTGCCTTTCGCCCGGCGGAGCCTCTATGCCCTCGCCATGCTGCAGCTTTCAAACATCACGCTCCGCATCGCCGGGCGCACCCTCATCGACAAGGCGAGCCTCAACCTTCCCGCGGGCTCGAAGGTGGGCTTCGTCGGCAAGAACGGCGCCGGCAAGACCACGCTGTTTCGCGCCATCGCGGGCGACATCGCGCCCGATGAGGGCGAGATCATCCTGCCCAAGCGCGCCCGCATCGGCCGCGTGCTGCAGGAAGCCCCAGGCGGCCCGGAGACACTGATCGAAACCGTGCTTGCCGCCGACGAAGAGCGCAGCCGGCTTCTGGCCGAGACGGAGACGGCCAAGGAAGGCGCCCGCATCGGCGAGATCCACACCCGCCTTGCCGAAATCGGCGCCCATGAGGCGGAAGCGCGTGCCGCCCGCATTCTGAAAGGCCTCGGCTTCGACGAAGAGGCGCAGAACCGTCCCTGCTCGGAATTCTCCGGCGGCTGGCGCATGCGCGTCGCCCTCGCCGCCGTTCTCTTCACCGAGCCCGACCTTCTCCTCCTCGACGAGCCGACGAACTATCTCGATCTCGAAGGTTCGTTGTGGCTGGAGCGCTACATCGCTCGCTACCGGCATTCGGCGATCCTGATTTCCCACGACCGCGATCTCTTGAACAACGCGGTGCGCATGATCGTGCATCTGTCGGAGCACAAACTCACCACCTATTCCGGCGGTTACGACAGTTTTGAGCGCCAGCGCGCCGAGCGTCAGGCCCTGCAGGCCAAGCTCAAGGACAAGCAGGAAGCGCAGCGCAAGCACATGGAGGCTTTCGTCGACCGCTTCCGCGCCAAGGCGTCGAAAGCGCGTCAGGCGCAGTCGCGATTGAAGGCGCTCGCCAAGCTGCAGCCGGTCTCCACGATCGCCGACGAGACGGTCCTGCCCTTCCGCTTCCCGGATCCGGAAAAGCGCGCCGCCCCGCCGATCCTGCAGCTCGAAGGCGTTTCGGTCGGCTACGAGCCCGGCCACCCGATCCTGACGAACCTCAATCTCAGGATCGACGACGATGACCGCATCGCGCTCCTCGGCGCCAACGGCAACGGCAAATCGACCTTCGCCAAGCTGATTTCAGGCCAGCTCGAGGCCGAGGCCGGAACCTTCAAGCGCTCCAACAAGCTCAAGATCGGCTTTTTCGCGCAGCACCAGCTCGACGAGCTCATTCCGGGCCAGTCGGCGGTGGAGCACATCCGCGCGCGCCTCCCCGACCTTTCGGAGCCGCAGCTTCGCGCCCGCGTCGCGCAGATGGGGCTCGCCACGCAGAAGATGGACACCAAGGCGAAGGACCTCTCCGGCGGTGAAAAGGCGCGTCTGTTGATGGGCCTCGCCACGCTCGGCCGGCCGCATCTCCTCATCCTCGACGAGCCGACCAACCATCTCGACGTCGACAGCCGCGAGGCGCTCATCCATGCCCTCAACGATTATTCGGGCGCCGTCATCCTGATCAGCCATGATCGCCATTTGATCGAGGCCTCCGTCGACAGGCTCTGGCTGACCTCGAAAGGCACCGTCGCACCCTATGACGGCGACATCGAAGACTATCGCCGCGAAGTGCTCGAAGGCCCGGCGAAAAAGCCGGTGGCGGAAAAGGTCGTCGCAGCACCGGCAGCCGGCCGGCAGAAGCAGGCAGACAAGCGCCGTGCCTCGGCACCCCTGCGCCAAAAGCTCAAGGAATGCGAGCGGCTGATCGACGTCTTCACGAGCGAGATCGAAGCCCTGGACGAGGAACTCGCGTCACCCGCTCTGCATCGCGCCATGCCCGAAAAGGCCGCTGCGCTCGCCAAGAAGCGCGGCGAGAAAGCGGCCATGCTGGAACGGCTGGAAGAGCGCTGGATCGAGCTTGGGGCCATGCTGGAGGAACTCGGCCGCGAACCTGACGCGGCCTGAGCCACCATTGCCCACGCCAAATCCGGATCTTCGTCGCAGCGTGTTCGACGAAGGCAAGACACTTGGCGCGCCTCGGCAGGGACAGCGTTCGCGGCGGCGATAGCGGAAGACGTTGGGGTGGGGCGTGTTCAGCCCGATTCCGCCCCGCAAAACGAATACGATGATTCACGCCCTGTGCGGCAGCCAGCGTGCGCCGTTTCGCGGCTCGAAGCATCCCCATCATCCCGACATCCTCTGGGGCGACGGAGTTGTAATCGATGCTCCACCACGCGAGCTCGGCCGCCCTCACGCACCGCCAAGCCCTTGCAAAATCAACACATCATGCGCTCGGCATAAAATACGCCAAAATATTCCATATATAGTTCTTGTAATAATTCTAATTTACTTACGAGACTCACGTAAAACTCCATTTTGCACTTGCGAACATACAAAATTTTCTAATTTCATAATTGACAATTCCAAATTACGCCCCTTACCCTGCAATGAAATGGCAAACGTATCCAGGAACAACCGTGCCTGGACTATGCATTTTGCGTAGTTCTCCGCGGATACAATAAATCTGGGCGGAATTGCCCTAGCGCTTAAGCGCTAGATGAGGGGGGAAATCGATGATACTAGCCAGCGGTGTAGGCCGCGCGATCTCTATTGCCTTATCGGCAGGTCGGCGACCGACGATTGCTATTTTCCTGATTCCGATCGTCTTGCTGGCTGCCACGGTCTTCGTCCCTGATTCTGCCAAGACGCAGACGGCGGACACCGCCCAGATGGCCATGGATCTTCTGTCGCGGGAAGATACGCTGAAGGGCCTGCCGCGCCAGGACGTGCTGCAGGTCACGGCAAGCGGGGCCGCGGTCGGTGCCCATTACGTCGGCTCAGAGCCATGCCGCGTGTGTCATGCGGGCTCCTTCGACGAGTTCAAGCTGACGGTGATGGGCCGTCTCCTGGAGACCGGGCATCACACCGTCGGCGGCAAGATGGAATGCGAGAGCTGCCACGGACCCGGCTCCTCGCACGTCAACGCCGGCGGCGGTCGCAACGACATCGGCACCGGCGTCATTCGTTCCTTTCGTCCGAACGACCCGCGTTCCTCGGCGGCTGACATCAACGGCATCTGCCTGACCTGCCACGAAAAGGGCGACCGGACCTACTGGCGCGGCTCCGTCCATCAAACCCGCGGTGTCGCCTGCACCAGTTGCCATACGGTGATGCGCCGGACCTCGCCCCGCATGCAGATGGCCAAGGGCAACGTCATGGACACCTGCTTCCAGTGTCACAAGGACCGCCGCGCCCACTCGGTGCGCACCGCCCATATGCCGATGCGCGAGGGCAAGATGGATTGCGGCAGCTGCCACAACCCACACGGCGGCCCGCACGACAAGATGCTGAAGGAAGCGACCGTCAACGACGTCTGCTACACCTGCCATGCCGACAAGCGCGGGCCGTTCCTCTTCGAGCATCCGCCGGTGCGCGAGAACTGCCTCAACTGCCACGAACCGCACGGCTCCATGAACCGCAACCTTCTGACGGTGATGCGGCCGCGGCTGTGCCAGCGCTGCCATACGCCGGGTCGCCATCTCGGCAACCCCGCGCTCGGCATCAGCTCCAACCGCTACATGGTCAACAGCGCCTGCCAGAACTGCCACACGAACATCCACGGCTCCAACAGCCCGTCAGGGAGGCGCTGGCACCGCTAGCCATAGGGGGGAGGCGCGGGGCGCGTGCAGGTTTCGCAAGCACCGCCCCGCAGCCACCCAAAAAGCAACGACACGCAAGGAGCTTCGCTCACACGCCAAGGCCTGAAGACATTTCTCTGGGGGGAGGAAACGATGAAGGTTCAACGCCGATTGACGCTGGCCACGATGGCGCTCCTCGCCGGTGGCGCGGCGCTGCCGCAGGCAGCCAAGGCACAGGACGACAAAGACACCGAGGCGGTCACCTGGGGCGAGATCGAAATGGGCGCCCGCGTCTTCATCGACGAGCCGCCCGATCACGCGTCCGTCTGGGACACGCCGAGCATCCTGGCACCGCAGAAATACAGCTCCGCCAAGTTCGAGGAATATGGCGATGTGCCTTCGGGCCTGCTTCTCGAAAAACTGATGTTCGGCTGGCAATCGGGCGACGGCCTCTATTCCGGCGAGGTTCGCGCCGAGAACATCGGCCAGAACAACGGCCGCTACATCTTCGACTGGTCGCGGACCGGGCTCCTCGACGGCACCTTCATGTGGGACGAGATCCCGCACCTCTACTCGACGACCGCGCAGAGCATCTGGCAGGGCGTCGGCACCGACTTCCTGTCGACCGACGTGTCGTTTCCGGAAAGCCCGCCAACTCCCGCAGAATATGATGCGGCGATCTCAGGCGCCGTCCATCCGATCGACATCGGCATCGACCGCCGCCGCATCCAGTACGACCAGACCTACACGCCGAGCCCGAGCTGGGAGTTCGAGGCGAGCTACCTCAACGATCACCGCGAAGGAACGCAGCCCGCCGGCATCCTCATGAACGGCTTTGGCGCCGGCGAAGTGCATCGCGTCGACGTTCCCCGTCCGGTCGACGACGTGACGCAAAACCTCAAGGCAAGCGGCGAGTATTTCTCCAAGACACCTTGGGGCGGCCGCTTCAACGTTTCTGTGACGGGTCACGCTTCGACTTATGAGAACAAGTACGATTCCTACACATTCCAGAATCCGTACTATCAGGTGCCCGGCACCACCTTCCCGCAATTCGGCCGCGTCAGCCTTGCTCCGGACAACGAGGCCTATTCGCTCGGCGTCACGACCGGCGTCGATCTGCCCTGGAAGAGCCGCTACATGGGCACGGTCTCCTATACGACGATGGAGCAGAGCGACACGCTCATCCCGTATACGATCAATCCGAACGCCCCGGCGCTGTCGCTGCCGACCACGGATGCCAGAGCGAAGATCAACACGCTCCTCATCAACAACAAGATCAGCACGCAGATCGCCGAGGATGTCTCCACGACGCTGCGCTACCGCTATTACGACCTCGACAATCGCACGCCCGAATGGCTGATCGACCAGTACATCATGGGCGATTCGACGACGGCCACCCCGGCCACCGGCGGCCTGAGAGCCCTCGCCTATCAATACACCAAGCAAAACGCCTCAGCCGAGGTGAGCTGGCTCGCAACCAGCCGCATCACGCTCGGCAGCGAGCTCGGCTGGGAGCGGTGGGACCGCGACAGGCGCTCCGTCAACGTGACGGACGAATATCTGGGCAAGATCACGCTCGACGCCCGCATCACCGATCGTGCGCAGCTGCGCTCCAGCTACCAGTATTCGCAACGCCGCTACGACAGCTACGATCTCGGGCCGGTGCTCGATGCCATGGTGAGCGACCCGCTCGGCACCAATGTCGATCCCGGCGTGCGCAAATACGATATGGCCGATCGGGACCGTCACAAGGCGAAGGTCTCGCTGGAATACGAAGCGCTTGAAAATCTCGTCATCACGCCGTCCTTCGGCCTGCGCTTCGACGATTACCTGACCGATCCCGCCATCCCGGAATACGGGCTCTTGAAGGACAACAGCTGGGACGGTGGCCTCGAAGTGGCATTCTCGCCCGCTCCCGGCATCAGCCTGATGGCCGCCTACGTCTACGAGGACTTCGACCGTGACATGGTCGGCGCCAGCATCACCGGCGGCGGCACGGACGTCGTCACCGGCGGCTGGGATAGCAAGATGACCGAACAGGTGCACACGCTTGTCGCCGGCGCCAACATCGAGATCATCCCGGGCGTTCTCGATCTCGAAGTCTATGACAGCTTCGCCCGCGGCGTCTCCAAATGGACCGCGACCGCAAGCTCGCGCACGCCGATCGCCACGCCTCTTTGCCCGGGAGACACCAACTGCCTGCCCTTCCCGGACATGGTGACCAATTACAATCGCTTCGACGCAGCCCTGAACTACCACCCGGAAGCGGGCGGTATTCTTGGCCTCGACGGCGATTTGACTTTGACCCTCAAATATTCCTGGGAACGCAATTTCGTCGACAACTGGCAGGACGAGCTCGACACGCCCTATCAGCATTTGATCGAGGACGGCGTGACCACGAGCTACGCGATGGGCTTCTGGGACACCAACTACAACGTCCACGCCGTCATGGCCTCGCTGGTCTACCGCTGGTGAGGCAAGACCCCTGTGCCGTCGACGCGACGCATCCGGGGCACATTCAAAGAAAAACCAAGGAGGGAACCCAAAATGAGCGACAACTCGAAGACATCGAACACTGGCATGTCCCGGCGTGAGCTTCTCGGGGCCTGTGCGATCGCAGCCGGCTCTTTGGCTCTGGTCGGGACGGGGTCGGCGGATGCGCAAATTGCCAACAAGGCCAAGCAGAACATCGCCGGCTACCAGACGACGCCAAAGGGGCGGCAGGAATGCGACAACTGCCGGCACTTCCAGGCGCCGGACGCCTGTCAGGTCGTGCAGGGGCCGATTTCGCCGAAGGGCTGGTGCCGCCTCTACGCCAAGAAGTAGCGCGGGCCGCACCCGGAACAGGCGCGAAAACCTCTTCAGGGGTTTCCGCCTCACCATTCAATCCATGCGGGACTTTACGTCCCGCATTTTCATGTCCGCCGTCCGCGTTTCGCCGTCAGCCCCCCTCGCCGCTCATCCCCGCAGGAGGCTCACCGCGATCACGCCCATGATGATGCCGATCACCAGATCGAGCACCCGCCAGGCGCGCGGATCGGCAAAGACCGGCCGCAGGAGCCGCGCCCCATAGCCGAGCGCGAAGAAGAACGAGAACGACGCCGTCACTGCGCCCAAAGCGAAGGCCGGTCTTTCCCCTTCATATTGCGAGGACACCGAGCCGAGGAGCACCAGCGTATCGAGATAGACATGCGGATTGAGCCAGGTGAAGGCGAGACAGGTGGCAATCGCCGCGCCGAGGCTCCCTCCGTCGGCATCGAGCGGCTGCAAGCCGGGCCCCGGCTTAAGCGCAGCGTGAAAACTCTTCAGCGCATAGACAATGAGAAACAACGCGCCGCCGTAGCGCATCACCGTCTCGATCCACGGCAACGCCTTCATGAGACCTGATGCACCGGAAACCCCAGCCGAGATCAGAACCGCATCGGAGAGCGCGCAGACGAGGCAGACGGCGAAGACGTGGCGGGCGACCAGCCCCTGTCGCAAGACAAAGGCATTCTGCGCACCGATCGCCAAGATGAGACCGAGCCCGAGCGAGAAACCAGCAAGTGCTGCATTCATGGAGAGGGCTGAGCGGGTAAGCGCCCCTGCATTTCCGAGACGTAGAGTTTTTGCAGCTCGACCGGCCGCACCTCTCCCGGCTCCGAATAGGGATAGGCGAAGGCGATGACGAAAAACACGATCAGCCCGGTATAGGTGCCGAAGATGGACAGAAGCAGAAGGTTCGGCACCGTCGGCGGAAAAGCGAAATAGGCGGCAGCCGTCAACGCCACGCCGAGCAGCGCGGCCAGCATGAACAGCCCGTTCACACCATCCTCTGCGGCTTCCTCACGTTTCAGCCGAAGCTGCGAAATCTCGTGCACGTTCTTGATGAGCAACGGCTTCAACGCCACCTGGCGCACATTCTGCGGCTCGAGATCGAGAATGGCGTCATAGACATCGTCCCAGCTCTCCCAGGCTTTGCGAAGCAGAGGCTCACCGTCCGCCAGCGCCGGAAGCTCCTCGTTGAGAACGATCCCCGTATAGGTCGCAAGATCGTCCCGCGCCTTTTGGGTAATGTCCGCATCGAAGCGTTCGAGGTCGTAGAAGACATCGCCGATGAGCGCCGCCTCCGTCGAAAGCCCGTCTCCGATCTGGTCGAAATTCGCCAGCTCCTGGGCAAAGACCAGCGCCAGGATAAGGCCGTGAAGCGCAGAAACCCGGATCACCACGGAACCGGCGAGATCCTTCGATTCCTCCGGCCCGCGCGAAGACAGCAAAGTGCGCGCGAGAAAATAGCTCGCGAAAGCGATCGCCACCGTCCCGACAACAACAATCAGCCCCATGAGCGGGGCGGGAACGAAGCCGATCATCCCAATCCTTGTTCGGTCATGCACACTCACCTCATTCCATAACCAGCGCGTCGATGAATTTCCAACCGAATGGCGTATTCTCGCGTTCAGATCGGTTCGACGCGCATCCGGTCGTCCGCCAACATTTCGGCGCGACGAATCGTCAATTAAGGGAACCGGCAGGGCCCATTTGAGCTTGCAGAGGCATGGCACTCGAAATCGAACGCAAATTCCTTCTGGCCAGCGATGACTGGCGGAAGTCCGTCAACGAAACCCGGCATATCCGGCAGGGTTATCTGTGCAACGACGAGCGGGCGAGCCTGCGCGTGCGCATCGTCGACGACGAAAAGGCGTATCTCACCATCAAGAGCGGCAAGGCGGCGATCAGCCGCGACGAATACGAATACGCGATCCCTCTCGAAGACGGCGAAGAACTGATCGCCAAATGCGCCGGCCGCCTGATCGAAAAAACCCGCCACATCATCCGCCATGGCCATCTCGCCTGGGAAATCGACGTGTTCGAAGATCGCAATGCCGGCCTCGTCGTCGCCGAGATCGAGCTCGACCATCCGGATCAGGAGTTCGAGCATCCGGAATGGCTGGGCGAAGAGGTCTCTGGCGACGGCCGCTACACCAATGCCTCTCTGTCGCAGCACCCCTACCACGACTGGACATGACTTGAGGCGCACTGGGTGCGCACCCATATGGATGCCATGAGCTTTTCTCTCGATCCGTCCGCGTCCATTGCCGAAGAACTGAAGCGGGCCGCCGCCGAACAGATCGAGCGGGCGCGCGCCGAACTCGCTGACGAGGCCGAGGATCGCCACGAAGCGGTGCATCTGGCGCGCAAACGCTTCAAAAAGATCCGTGGCCTCTTGCGCCTCGCCCGGCCCGGCCTCGGCGAGGATTACGCGATCGAAAACGCCCGCTGGCGCGATATCGCACGCGAGCTCTCCGTCATCCGCGACGCGACGGCGCTCCTTGAGACCCATGACGCCCTCACCAGCCATTTCGGGGATCGCATCAAGGACGGCATTCTCTACAGCACCCGCCAGCGGCTCGACGAACGCCGAGCGGAAATGACCGACGAGGTCACCGATCTCGACGCGCGCATAGACGCCACGATGAAGGCGCTCGATGCCGGTGAGAAGCGGCTCGACGAGCTTTCCTTCCCCGATGATTTCGAGACGATCGCAGAGGGGTTTGCCAAGACCTACAAGCGCCTCGACAAGGGCTACCACAAGGCCAAGACCGCAGAAGATTCAGCGGTGTTCCACGACTGGCGCAAGCGCGCCAAATATCACTGGGTGCATCTCAAGCTCCTGCGCAAAATCTGGCCGGAGCCGATGAAGGCGCGGCGCGCCGAAGCCAAGGCGCTCGCCGATATTCTGGGAGACGAGCACGATCTCGCCGTCTATCGGGGCACGCTGATCGAAGAGCCGAAACTCTTCGGGAAAAAGAAGGTTCAGGAGCTTCTGCTTGCACTCCTCGACCGCCGGCAAAGCGAGCTGCGCTCCGCCGCGCTCGACATCGGGGCAAAGCTCTGTGCGGAATCCCCCGACGCTCTCTCAGCCCGCATGACCTCCTACTGGGAGGCCGCAGAAGAGGAAGCGCAGAAGCCGCGCGAACATCTGGCGACATCGGCCGTGCAGGACGAGCGCGCCGAGAGCAGCTGACGGACGAACACCGCCGGCCCCCGTTAGCTCAGCCCTGCTTGTTCCAGCGGCCGTCGGAATCCTGTTTCCAGTAGGTCATCTCGGCGCCTTCGGCCTTCAGGCGTTTCCAGGCCTGCCGCGCCCATTGCATGGTCGCTTCGTTCGCCGCCTCGAAAAGATAGACGACGCGCTGATAGGACGAAAAATCGCCCTCCTCCGCACAATCGAGGAGAAAGCGGATCGCAGCCCCGTTCGGGTTCTCCGGCTTCGTGGTGAGAAACACCGGCTGATCTTCCGGGCGCCCATCTTCGGCCATTCCGTGGGGCAGAAACGACGCGTCGTCGAAAGTCCACAGCGCCGCATCGAGCGAAGCCAGCCGCTCTTCGCTCCCGGCCTGCACGACTGCCCGCCAGCCGCGATCGAGCGAGCGCTGCAAAAGATCCGGAAGCGCCTTGTCGAGCGGCCTCGTCTCCAGATGGTAGAAGAGGATCTCAGGCAAGGCGCTCCCTCACATCATCAACCAGGGCCTCAGGCCTTTTCGTAGCTCGACTTCACCAGCTGATCGAGAAGCCGGACGCCGAAGCCCGAACTCCACGAATCGTTGGTGTCGCTCGAAGGCGATCCCATCGCCGTTCCGGCGACGTCGAGATGCGCCCAGGGCGTGTCGTTCTCCACGAAGCGCTTGAGGAATTGCGCGGCCGTGATCGAACCGCCCCAACGGCCGCCGACATTCTTCATATCCGCGTTCTTGGAATCGATGAGCTTGTCGTATTCCTCGCCGAGCGGCATGCGCCAGACCTTCTCGCCGGTCGTCTTCCCGGCATCGAGAAGAGCCGATGCGAGCTTATCGTCGTTGGAGAAGAGCCCGGCATAATGGTGGCCGAGCGCCACGATGATGGCACCGGTCAAGGTCGCCAGATCGATCATCGCCTTCGGCTTCGCGACATTCTGCACATGCGTCAGGATATCGGCGAGCACCAGCCGGCCTTCGGCGTCGGTGTTGATCACCTCGATCGTCTGGCCGGAGAGCGACGTCACGATATCGCCCGGGCGCTGCGCATTGCCGTCGGGCATGTTCTCCACGATCCCGACGATGCCGACGGCATTCACCTTGGCCTTGCGGCCGGCGAGCGCCAGCATGACGCCGGAGACGGCGGCCGCACCGCCCATATCGCCCTTCATGTCCTCCATGCCGGCTGCCGGCTTGATGGAGATACCGCCCGTATCGAAGACGACGCCCTTGCCGACGAAGGCGATCGGCGCCTCGTCGCCGGCCCCGTTCCAGCGCATGATGACGACCCGCGGCGGACGCACCGACCCCTGCGCCACCCCCAACAGCGCGTTGAGCTTCAAATCCGTCAGCGCCTTCTCGTCGAGAACGTCGATGTCGAGCCCCTTCGCCTTGAGCTCGCCGAGCCGCTCGGCGAATTCGACCGGGCCCAGAATGTTGGCCGGTTCGTTGACGAGATTGCGCGCAAGTTCGACGCCCTCGGCGACGGCAGCAGCCTCTTTCCAGGCCGCCTCGGCAGCCTCCGGATTGTCGACGCCGATCGTGACGGTGATCGGCCCGCGCGGCGCATCTTCATCGCTCTTCCGGCTCTTGTAGCGATCGAAGCGATAGCGGCGCATGACGAGGCCGAGAGCAAAGGCGGCCGCGTCTTCGCCGTTCGGGCCGCGCCCTTCCGGAGCCTGCAGAACGACGGTCACCTCGCCCTCGTCGGGCAAGGCCTTGGCCGTCGCGCCGCCGAGGCGCAGCCAGTCGATATCGGGATCGACGTCGCCGAGGCCCACAAAGATGATTCGCTCCACGTCGACGCCGGACGGCGCGACGAGTTCGAGCGTTTTGCGCAGGGCGCCTTTGTAGCCTTTGATTTTCGCCGCCACCGCGAATCGCGAGCCGGCGGCCTCGTCGAGCGAGGTCGCGATCGGCCCCAGAGCGAGCTCTTTGCCGGTCAGAAGGACGGCGGTTCCCTTTTTGGGAACGGCGGGTTTCTCAAAAGTGATGGTGGTGTTGGCGACCATGCTGTTGCCTCGATCCTCGGCTTTTGTCATGGAAAGTAGGGGTGCGACTGGATTAGCCGTGAGAGCTTGGCCGTCAAGGCCAATTGCCGTTAACCATGCTTGTTGGGTGAATTTTATCCATGCCTGCGTAAGGCTTGAGCTCGCAAGCCCGATCTTGCCGAACAAGGACCGGATGCAAATCTTCAGGCTGCCCCTTCTGGAACGCTACGTTTTTCGTCGCGCATTGATGCTGCTCCTGCTCGTTCTGGGGGCGCTGGTCGCCACCATGTGGATGACCCAGGTGCTGCGCGAGCTCGACGTGGTGACGGCCAAAGGCCAGGCGATCTGGATGTTCGTCTTCATGACGCTTCTGGCCCTGCCCGCCCTCATTCAGGTGATCGCGCCGATCGCCTACCTCATCGCGGCGACGGTCACCTTAAACAATCTCAATGCCGACAGCGAATTGCCGGTGATGGCGGCGGCGGGCGCATCGAGCCGGGTCGTCGCCCGGCCGATCATCGCCTTGGGCGCCGTCATTTTCGTCGCCGTCACCCTGCTCTATCACGTCGTCGCGCCGGCAAGTCTCGGCGCCTTGCGCGAAATCGTGGCGCATGTGCGCGCCGATCTTCTCGCCACTCTGGTCAAGGACGGCGGCTTCCGCACCGTCGACAACGGCCTCACCCTCCACATCCGCGCCAAGGCGCCGGACGGGAGCTTCAAAAACATCTTCGTCAGCGACGATCGTATCCCGAGCGATTCCACCCAGTACATCGCCAAAACCGGCGTGCTCGTGGAAAGCGGCGGCAACGCCTATCTCATCATGAAGGATGGCGAACTCGTCCGCGACAACCGCATGAAGGGCGAGACGAGCGTCGTCGAATTCGACACCTACGGTTTCGACCTCAGCCAGTTCAAGGCGGGCGAGGTCAACGCCACGCGCAAGCCGCGCGAGCTGACGACACGGGAACTCCTCAACCCGGCGCCGGACAATCCCTACCGCGAGGAATTCCCGACGCGCTGGAAGGCGGAGCTGCATGACCGCATCACCGCGCCGCTCTACACCATCGCCTTTGCGTTCATCGCGCTTTTGTTTTGCGGGCGCGCGCGCACCAACCGACAGGATCGCGGCTATGCGACGGTGCTTGCGGTGGTTTCGGGCTTCACGCTTCGCGGTCTCGGCTTCGGGGTCCTCGCCGCGGCAACCAACGACGCGACCCTCATTCCGCTTCTCTACGCGGTGCCCATCGCCGGCATCGTCGTGTCGGCACTCGCACTCAAGCGCGGCTATCGCTGGCGCACCCCGGTCTTCATCGCGCGCGTTCTCGACACTCTCGCCCGGCTGGGCCACAAGCTCATGAAGCTTTCCCCCCTTGCCTTGTTTCAACGCAAGAGCACCGGCCACGCATGATCCTTGCAACCTATATCGGCCGCCGTTTCCTCGTCTCCCTGGGCACGATTCTGATCGCGCTTCTCACCCTCGTCTTTCTGGTCGACTACGTCGAACTCTTGCGCCGCTTCTCCGATGCGGAGGCCTTCACCTCCCTGCTCGGGCTCAAGCTCGCTCTGATGCGTGCGCCGGCCTTGCTGGAAGATATCCTGCCTTTTCTTTTCCTTTTTTCGGCAACGATCTGTTTCCTCAATTTGTCTAGAAAGCTGGAACTCGTGGTGGCGCGCGGCGCCGGGGTCTCCGTCTGGGGCTTCCTGCGTGCGCCGTTCTTTCTTGCTCTGGTGATCGGTCTGGCATCGACGTTTCTCTTCAACCCGCTCGCCACGGAGCTCAAGGAGCGCTCGGATCGAATCGAGGCCTCGCTCTCCGACGGCATCGCGGCGAGTTCCGCCGACGCCATCTGGTTCCGCCAGGAGGGTCTGGACGGGCCGTCGATCATCCGTGCGGCGAACTACGACAGCTCAGCGAAGGAATTGCGGGGCGTCACCGCCTTCCTGTTCAATCCCGACGGCAGCTTCCAGGCGAAGCTCGTCAGCCTCTCCGCCAGCTATCGTCCGGGCCGCTGGATCTTTGCCAAGACCCGCTACATTTCCGGCGAAGGCGCCTCGGATCGATTCGACCGCTACATCCTGCCGACCTCGCTCACGCCCGATCAGGTCAATTTGACGCTTCTGCGCCCCGACCGGCTCTCCGTCTGGACTTTGCGCCGCTTCATCGACACGGCCGCACAGACCGGATTGAACACCGCTCGCTTCACCCTGGCATTCCATAGCCTTCTCGCCCGGCCTCTCTTCCTGATAGCCATGGTCACTGTCGCCGCCACCGTCAGCCTGAGGCTTTCGCGCTACGGTGGCGTAGGAAAGCTCGCCCTGACTGGCATCATCATCGGCTTTCTGCTTTATGTCGCGACCGAGATCGTCAGCGATATGGGCAGCAACGGGATCCTGGATCCTGTCCTCGCGGCCTGGAGTCCTGCGGTTCTCGCCATGTTGTTCGGAGCCACGGCGCTGCTTTATCAGGAGGACGGATGATTCCCGTCCACACACGAGAAAGAGTGACGCGCAGGCGCGCAGGCTGGGGGCTTGCGCGGCGGCTGGCGGCCGTCTCCGCTTTGGCTTTGGTCGCGTTTGCGGCAAATCCGTGGACACCCGCCGCCCTTGCTCAGGATTTGAATTTCGAAGAGCAGGTCACGCAAAATCCGAACGCCAAGATGCTCTTGGAGGCGGACGAGCTCGTCTACGATTTCGACCGGCACATCGTGACCGCCCGCGGCGGCGTCGAGATCTATTACGAAGGCTATACGCTGCGTGCGCCGCAGGTGACCTATCGTGAAAGCGACAGCCGGCTTATCGCCTCGGGCGGCGTCAGCATGACGGAGCCGGGCGGCAACATCATCACCGCCCGCGAAATGGACATCACGGACACGTTCAGCGACGGCTTCATCGAGAGCCTGAACGTTCTCACGGTGGACCGCGCGCGTTTCGCCGCCAACAGCGCCGAGCGGCGGGGCAACAACCTCTTGATCTTCCGCCAGGGCGTCTACACCGCCTGCGAGCAGTGCCGGGAAAATCCGGACCGGCCGCCGCTGTGGCAGATCAAAGCCTCGCGCATTGTCCACAACAAGGAAGAAAAGACCGTCTACTATCGCAATGCCCGTCTGGAGTTCTTCGGCATTCCGATGGTCTACATTCCCTATTTCTACCATCCGGACCCGACGGTGAAGCGCAAGAGCGGCTTCCTGCCGCCGCGCTTCCATCAAAGCTCGGCCCTCGGCTATGGCGTCGGCACGCCGTATTTCTGGAACCTTGCTCCCAACTACGACATCACCTTCGCCCCGACCGTCTATTCCAAGCAGGGCCTGCTTGCGGAGACGGAATGGCGCCACCGGCTGATGAACGGCTCCTACAGCATTCGCCTCGCCGGGATTTTGCAGCAGAACAAGGACGAGTTCGAGCTCGGCAATTTCGTCTCGTCGGGCGTCAGGGACTTCCGCGGCAGCGTCGCCACGAAGGGACGCTTCAACATCAATTCGCGCTGGAACTGGGGCTGGGATCTCGCCACGACCACGGATCGTACCTTCGGGCGCGATTACGACATTCGCGGCCTGACCGACACGGAAGTGGTCAACACCATCTTCCTGACCGGCCTCAGCGATCGCAACTTCTTCGACCTGCGCGGCTATGCGTTCCGCATCCAGCGCAACGACCCGGTGGATTCCACCCGGAATTATCAGGACGAGCAGGCTGTCGTGCACCCGGTGCTCGACCACAATTACATCTTCGACCAGCCGATATTGGGCGGCGAACTCAGCCTGACCTCGAATCTGACAAGCCTCACCCGCGGCGACACGGATGAGCGCGCCTACTTCCAGTATGACGATGCGGGCAATCGGACGCAGAAAGAATACTACGCCGGCGTCGCGGGCACCTTCACCCGGGCGAGCACCGACGTCACCTGGAAGAGCAAGATCGTCGGCCCTCTCGGGCAGGTCTTCACGCCCTTCGCGTATCTCAAGGGGGACGTCTACAACGTCCAGGCCGACGACACCGAGACGGGTCTCGCCGGTGACGAAACCTATCTGCGCGCCATGCCGGCGGTCGGTTTGGACTACCGCTATCCGTTCCTGGCGCAGATGGGGCCGATCTCGCAGACGTTCAGCCCGGTCGCCCAGATCATCGTTCGTCCCGACGAACAGCACATCAACGACCTGCCGAACGAAGACGCGCAAAGCCTCGTCTTCGACGACACCAACCTGTTCGAATGGGACAAATTCTCCGGCTATGACCGCCAGGAGGGCGGCACGCGCGCCAATGTGGGCTTCACGTATCATGCGATGCTGGGCAAGGCGAGCATCGACGCCCTCTTCGGCCAATCCTTCCAGCTCGCCGGAGCGAACTCCTTCTCCAAGAGCAACGTCACGCTCACAGGCATCGGCTCGGGGCTTTCCACCGACGATTCCGACTATGTCGGACGCGTCACGCTGGATTCCGGCGAAGGGCTGACGCTGACGGCCCGCGGCCGCTTCGACAACGACACCTTCGACGTCAACCGTGCGGAAGCGACGGCACGCTTTTCCAAGGGTCGGCGCAACAGCGCGGCCCTCACCTACTTCTATCGTCGCGAGATTCCCGAGCTCGGCATCGACGACGATCAATCGGAAATCTCCACGACCGGCCAGTTCGCCGTCAGCGATTTCTGGTCGGTGAAGGGTGGCGTCACCTTCGACATCGATCAGATGAGCCGCGTGAAGCACGCCGTCGGCCTTGCCTATGACGACGAATGCTTCAATCTATCGGTGGTCTACAGCGAGACGCGTGACCGCTACACGGACATCGTCTCCGGCCGCGAGGTGTTTGTGCGCTTCAATCTGCGCACCCTGGGCGACAGCGAGGTGAGCTTCGCGGCATCGGGCGACGATTACGACGACGATGACGAGGAAGACCTCTACTCTGGGCTCTTTTAAAAATTAGCGCCATAATTCGCGCTTAAGAGCGCCATCAAAAGCTGCAACGGAACGATGCGAATATCGATGTTTAAAACCCTCACGCAAACCGCTTGGCTTGTTGCGGCAAGCGCCTTGATGGCCATGGCCACATTGCCCGTCGCCGACAGCGCACAGGCTCAGAGCTCCATCAAGATCCTGGTCAACGACCAGCCGATCACGACCTACGACATCAACAACCGTGCCAAATTCCTTCGCCTGACCTCGCGCGGTCAGGCGGGTGCGAAGCAGGCGACGGACGAGTTGATCGAAGAAGCGCTGAAAATGCAGGAAGCCAAGCGCCGCAATGTCAGCGTTTCGCAGAACGAAGTCGAGCGCGCCTTCGCCAGCATTGCAAGCCGCGCCAAGCTGCCCCCATCGAAGCTCGAAGCGGCGCTGCGTCAGAACGGCGTCAATCCCGACACCCTCAAGGACCGCATTCGTGCCGAGCTCGCCTGGCGTGACGTCGTGCGTGCCCGCTTCCGTGCCACGGTGCGCATCACCGAGTCGGATGTCGCCCAGGCCATGCTCGGCCGCGACGAGGACGCCGAGGCGTCCGGAACCGTGACCGAATACGACGTTCAGCCGGTTCTTTTCATCGTCCCCAAGAAGGGCAAGGCCGGCATCGCTGCTCAGCGCAAGCGTGAAGCCGAAGCCTTCCGCAGCCGCTTCAGGAACTGCGACGCAACGCTGGAACAAACCCGCGGCATGGCAGGCGTCTTCGTGAAACCGACGGTGCGGCGGGAGAGCAGCGATTTTCCCGATTCCCTGCGTGACAGCCTCGGCAAAGCCAAGGTTGGTACGGCTCTTCCTCCGACGCAGGTAGATGAGGGGTTCCAGGTGCTCGGCATCTGCAACAAGAAGGCTGTCGCCGGCAAATCACAGGCGGCCGACGAGGTCCGCGATGAACTGACCAATGAACGGGGTCAGCTTCTTGCCCGACGCTATCTGCGCGACCTGAAATCCGACGCGATAATCGAGTACCGTTAGGAACCGATGCTTCCAATTGCACTGACCCTCGGAGAGGCGGCCGGCGTCGCCCTCGACATCACCATTGCAGCCTGGGCGCGGCGCGAGCGCGAACGCCTGCCGCCGTTTATTTTCCTCGGCTCGGCCGCGAACATTGCCGAGCGCGCCATTCTCCTCGGCATCGACTGCCCGACGCGCGAAGTGGAACCGGAAGAGGCAGCTTTCGTGTTTCCGATGGCGCTGCCGTGTCTGCCGGGTTTCCCGGAGGCGAAGGCGGAGCCAGGGCTTATCGCCCGCGAAGACGCAGCGCTGACGATCCAGTCGATCCGTCAGGCCGCGGAGTTCGTGGCCGAAGGTCGCTGCACTTCGATGGTGACCAATCCGATCGCCAAGCACGCACTCAACGAAGCGGGCTTCGCCTATCCGGGTCACACCGAATACCTCGCGGATCTCGGCGAGCAGCTCTTCGGGGAGAAGCGCCGGCCGGTCATGATGCTGGCAGGACCCGATCTCCGCACCGTGCCCGTCACCATTCACGTGCCTCTTTGCGAGGTGCCGCGTCTTCTGACGACCGAACTCATCGTGGAGACCGGCAAGATCGCCGCAGAGGAGCTGAAGCGTCGCTTTGCCATTCCCTCCCCCCGCATCGCCGTGTCGGGCCTGAACCCGCATGCCGGTGAGAAGGGCGTCATCGGCAAGGAAGACATCGAAATCATCCGTCCAGCCGTCGACCAGCTCTGCCAGGCCGGCATCGAAGCGGAGGGGCCGCTGCCCGCCGACACCATGTTCCATCCTGCGGCCCGCCGCCGCTACGACCTGGCGCTGTGCATGTACCACGACCAGGCGCTCATCCCGGTCAAGGCCCTCGCCTTCGATCATGCGGTCAACGTGACGCTCGGTCTGCCTTTCGTGCGCACGTCGCCGGATCACGGCACGGCGATGGAGATCGCCGGCACAGGCCGCGCGCGTCCGTCGAGCCTGATGGCGGCGCTGCAAATGGCCGCCGAGATGAGCCGTTCCGCCGTCCAGGCGTGAGCGACCCCATCGAACGCGTGGCGGCCCTGCCGCCGCTGCGCGACGTTCTCGCAAGACATGAGCTCTGGGCGCAGAAATCCCTCGGCCAGAATTTTCTGCTCGACCTCAATCTGACGCGCCGCATCGCCCGCGAGGGCAGCGCCAGGGGCGAGACGATCGTCGAGGTCGGGCCGGGACCTGGCGGCCTCACGAGGGCCCTGTTCCTCGAAGGGGCCACCCGCGTGATCGCCATTGAACGCGACCACAGGGCGCTTCCGGCTCTTGAGGAAATCGCGATCGCTGCGGAGGGTCGCCTCGAGGTGATCGAGGGCGATGCGCTTGAAACCGATTATCCGGATCTCGTCGGGCCGGATGGCGGCCGCATCGTCGCCAACCTTCCCTACAATGTGGCGACACCCCTTCTCACCGGCTGGCTGACGCCGCCGACCTGGCCCGCCTGGTGGCGCAGCCTGACGCTCATGTTCCAGAAGGAGGTGGCGGAGAGGATCGTCGCGGCGCCAGGCTCCAAGGCCTACGGACGCCTCGCCGTGCTCGCCCAGTGGCGCTGCCACGCCCATATTCTCTTCGAAGTGCCGCCGCGCGCCTTTCTGCCGCCCCCGAAGGTCACCTCCGCGGTCGTCCGGCTGGAGCCGCGGCCCGATGCCGTCGACGTCGCGCCCAAAGCCGTTGAGGCGGTCACCGCCTCGGCCTTCGGCCAGCGACGCAAGATGCTGCGCCAAAGCCTGAAACAGGCCTTTCAACAGCCGGAAGCGGTTCTGGAAGCATGCGGCATCGCACCGACGCGGCGTGCCGAAGAAATCCCGGTCGCGGGCTTTCTCGATCTTGCCCGGATTTATGAGGAGCTCGGGCGCTCTTCGTCCTGAGCCTGAAGGTGGTCGACGAGGTCGCGCCCCTCAGACAGAAGCTGGCTGACGAAGGCCCGCAGCCCCAGGACGCGCTCGCGCTTCAACCGCTCGGCCGTCAGAATCCCCTTCACCGCCTCGAAGGCCCGCTGCAGATCGTCGTTGACGATGACGTAGTCGTAACGGCTCCACTGCTCGATTTCCTCGAGCGAGCCGACGAGCCGGCGGCCGATCGTTTCGTGCGAATCCTCGGCTCGCCGCTCCAGCCTCGCCTTCAATTCGCGCATGGACGGCGGCAGCACGAACACGCGCACGAGGTCATCGGGAAGCTTCTCGGCGATCTGTGCGGTTCCCTGCCAGTCGATGTCGAAAAGCACGTCCCGCCCCGCGGACAGGGCATCTTCGACGGGCTCGATCGGCGTGCCGTAATGATTGCCGTGGACCGTCGCCCATTCCAGAAGATCGCCGCGCTCCACCATGCGGCTGAAATGCACGTCGTCGATGAAATGGTAGTGGACGCCTTCGCGCTCGCTGCGCCGGCGGGGGCGCGTGGTCACCGAAACCGACAATTCCAGGCCGCTGTCGGCTTCCAGGAGCTGCCGCGCGAGCGTCGATTTGCCTGCCCCCGAGGGCGAGGACAGAACGAACATGAGGCCACGACGGACAAGCTTGATCGGGTCGGCAGTCATTCGAGATTTTGCACCTGCTCGCGGAACTGATCGATCGCGGATTTGAGATCGAGGCCGATCGCCGTCGTTTCGTGGTCGCTCGACTTGGAGCACAACGTGTTGGCTTCGCGGTTGAATTCCTGCGACAGGAAATCGAGCCTGCGCCCGATGACGCCGCCTTCTGCAAGCCGCGTGCGCGCCTCCGCGATATGCGCCTTGAGACGGTCGATCTCCTCGCGGATATCGGCTTTCGTCGCGACCATCAGCGCTTCCTGATAAAGACGCCCCTCGTCGAGCTGCGTCTCGGAGGAAATGAACTCCACCTGCTCGCGAATCCGCGCACGCAGACGCTCCACCATGCCGCCGAGACGGGCCTCCGCTGCCTCGACCAGCGCTTCGATGCGGTCGATGATCTCCGTGAGATGCGCCCGCAGCCTCTCGCCTTCTTCGAGCCGCGTCGTCACCAGCGCCTTGAGCGCCTCGTGCAAAGCCGCAACCGCCGCCTCGGCGACCGGCCCCTCGGCAGCCCCTTCGCTGTTGCTGCCCTGGACGATCACGCCGCGCAGCGACAGAAGTCCATCAGCGCGCGCCGGTTGCACTTCGTCTTCCTGCGCCAGGCGCTTTGCCCGCTCCAGGACGAGACGCAGAGCCGCCTCGTTGATCGTGACCCCGGCTTCCGCACCGCCGCCGTCTTCCTGCAGGTTCAGATAGCACGAGCCGCGGGAAAGATGGCTGCGCACGGCTTCGCGCGCGGACGGTTCGAGACCGTCAAAGCCGGGCGGCAGACGGAAGCGCAGCTCCAGACCGCGTCCGTTGACGCTCTTCAGTTCCCAGACATAGCTCGATGAGCCGACGGTGAAGACCTGACGGGCAAAGCCCGTCATGCTTTGAATGCGCATGTGCCGTAATCAGCTGTAAGTGTGGAAGGGGCGTAGCGCGGGCGCGCCGCCCGGACAAGCCTTGCCCCTCATTCCGGCTCTGGTCGCGGACGCGGGACGAGGTTTTCCGCCCCCGGCATCGGCTCCTCTTGAAGAACCTCCGCCTCGGCCTCCGCCGCCTCGGCCGCCCGCTGCGTGCGCTCGATGCGCCGCCAGCGCGCGACGTTGCGATTGTGGTCGGCGAGCGTCGTGGAGAAGACATGGCCGCCGGTTCCGTCGGCGACGAAATAGAGATCGTCCGTGCGCGACGGATTGGCGACGGCTTCGAGCGCCGCGCGCCCCGGATTGGCGATCGGCCCGGGCGGCAGACCGCTGATCTGGTAGGTGTTGTACTCGGTTTCCTTCTCCAGATCGGAGGCAAGGATCGGCCGGTCGGACGGTTTTCCCGCACCGCCGAAGAGCCCGTAGATGATCGTCGGGTCGGACTGCAGGCGCATGCCGCGCTTCAGGCGGTTGATGAAGACGGCGGCAACGCGCGGCCGTTCGTCGGCCTTGCCGGTCTCCTTCTCCACGATCGAGGCCAGCGTCACGAGCTCTTCCGGCGTTTCGATGGGCAGATCCGGCGAGCGGCGTCCCCAGACCTCGTCCAGAAGCCGGTCCTGTGCCCGCTCCATCTGTTCAAGAATCTGCTGGCGCGTCGCCCCACGCGTGAATTTGTAAGTTTCCGGCAGCAGCGAACCCTCGGGCGGCACCGTCTCGATCTCGCCAACGAGCACATCGTCGGCCCGAAGCTTGTCGACGATCTGCTGGCTGGTGAGCCCTTCCGGGATCGTCACGGCATGCAGGATCGATTTGCCCGAGGTGAGGATCTCCATCACCTCGCGCATCGAGACGTGCGGCTGAAAGAGATATTCGCCGTATTGCAGGCGGCTCGCAGCCTCGTTGAGGCGCACTCCGACGTTGAAGATGAGCGGGCTGTCGATGACGTTGTTGCGCTTCAGCTGCGCGGCGATCGCGTCGACGCCCGAGCCGCGGGTGATCAGCACCGTCCGCGGCTCTTCCAGCGGCCCGTCCGCAACGAAGCGCTGCTTGCCGAAATAAAGCGCGCCGCCCACGAACAGGACAGCGAGCACCGCCGTCATCAGAAAGAAATTGAGGGTCACCACGACCGGGTGCTTCGCCTGCTTGGAGCGCGGCGGCGGTGGCGGTGCCGGCTCAGGCTGGATCGCCTGGCGCGGGCTCTTCGGATTGATTCGGCGGCCGGAGCGCGCACCGTTGTGCTCCGCAGGCCGCGCTTCGCCGTTGGCAGCGTCAGCCGCAGGAATCCCTGTTTGCTCGCTCGGCACTTTTTCGTTCATTGCCCGCTTTTCCCACGTCGCCGTCGATCCGACAACTAAGCTCGAATATGGCGAAAGAGGGCCGCTGCCGGCCGATCAGCTAATTGAAACGCCGGAAGACGAGCGAGGCGTTCGTGCCGCCGAATCCGAACGAGTTGGAAAGCGCGACATTGATCGGCTTTTCCTTCGGCTGATGCGGCACGAGATCGATCGGCGTGTTGACCGACGGATTGTCGAGATTGATCGTCGGCGGCGCGACGTTGTCGCGAATGGCGAGGATCGAGAAGATCGCTTCGACCGCGCCGGCAGCTCCGAGAAGATGACCGATCGCCGACTTCGTCGACGACATCGTCATCCCCGAGGCATGCTGCCCGGTCAGGCGCTCCACGGCGCGCAGTTCGATCTCGTCGCCGAGCGGCGTCGAGGTGCCATGCGCGTTGATATAGTCGATCTCGTCGGGGCCGACGCCGGCCCGCTTCAAAGCGGCGGTCATGCAGCGATAGGCGCCATCCCCATCTTCGGCCGGAGCCGTGATGTGATAGGCATCGCCCGACATGCCGTAGCCGACGATCTCGCCATAGATGTGCGCGCCGCGCGCCTTGGCGTGTTCAAGCTCTTCCAGAACGACGACACCCGCGCCCTCGCCCATGACGAAGCCGTCACGGTCGCGGTCATAGGGTCTCGACGCCTTCGTCGGCGCCTCGTTGAAATTCGTCGATAGCGCCCGGCAGGCGGCAAAGCCCGCCACCGAGACGCGATTGAGGGGTGATTCGGTACCGCCCGCCACCATCACCTCGGCATCGCCCAGCGCGATGAGGCGCGACGCGTCGCCGATGGCATGAGCGCCCGTGGAGCACGCCGTCACGACGGCATGATTCGGGCCCTTCAGATTGTGCTGGATGGAGACGTAACCGGCCGCAAGGTTGATGAGGCGGCCTGGGATGAAGAAGGGAGACACGCGACGCGGCCCCTTCTCCTCCAACAACAGCCCGCCTTCGACGATGCCGCGGATCCCGCCGATACCGGACCCGATCAGCACGCCCGTGCGGATCTGGTCTTCGTATTCGTCGGGCTCCCACTCGGCATCTTTCAGCGCCTGGGCAGCAGCGGCCATGGAAAAGGTGATGAATTCATCGACCTTGCGCTGCTCCTTCACCTCCATCCAATCGTTCGGATTGTAGGTGCCCTCGGAGCCGTCGCCACGCGGGATCTGGCAAGCGATCTGACACGCGAGATCGTCGACCTTGAAGGCCTCGATGCGTGCTGCACCACTCTCACCAGCAAGAAGTCTCGACCAGGTTTCCTCCACCCCGCAACCGAGGGGCGAAACCATGCCGAGACCCGTAACGACGACGCGCCTCATTCCACTGTACCGCAAATCACGAGAGAAGGTCAGCCGGCGTTCTTCTCGAGGAACGACACAGCATCGCCAACCGTCAGGATGGTCTCAGCGGCATCGTCCGGAATTTCCACGCCGAACTCTTCTTCGAACGCCATCACAAGCTCGACCGTGTCCAGGCTGTCGGCGCCGAGGTCATCAATGAAGCTGGCTTCCTTGGTGACCTTTTCTTCTTCAACGCCAAGGTGCTCCACGACGATCTTTTTGACGCGCTCCTCGATATTGCTCTCACTCATAGCCTCAGCTTCCTCGATTGCCTGGTCTGGTATGACCGTGAAAAACAGTCCTTATCCCCTGAAAAACCCGGATTGCCGCGCGGTCGAGGGGTCGAACGGGGATGGTCGCGCGGTCCGTTATCATGTTTCTATGGCCTTGACCAGCAGTCGAAAGACGGTGGTCGTGCGGTTCTTTGGCGTCAGATCATCGCCATGCCGCCATTGACGTGCAGCGTCTGCCCCGTGACGTAGCCGGCTTCCTGGCTCGCCAGGAAAACCGCAGCCGCAGCAATGTCTTCGCCGCTTCCAAGCCGGCCGGCCGGAATGCTCGACATGATTCCTTCGCGCTGCTTCTCATTGAGCTGGTCGGTCATGGCGCTGGAGATGAATCCGGGGGCGATGCAGTTCACGGTAATGCCGCGGCTCGCCACCTCCTGAGCCAGCGCTTTCGACATGCCGATGAGACCGGCTTTCGAGGCCGCGTAATTCGCCTGACCGGCATTGCCGGTCACCCCGACGACAGAGGTGATGTTGATGATCCGTCCGGCCCTCTGGCGCATCATGCCTTTGAGCGCGGCGCGCGACAGGCGGAAAGCCGCCTCCAGATTGACCTTGAGAACGATCTCCCAATCGGCGTCCTTCATGCGCATGGCGAGGCCGTCGCGCGTCAGGCCGGCATTGTTGACGAGAATGTCGAGCCCGCCCATCGCCTTCTCGGCCTCACCGATGAGCCCGTCGACGGCCGCCGTATCGGAGAGATTGGCAAGAAGCACATGCGCGCGGTCGCCAAGTTCGGCGGCGAGCGCATTCAGCGGCTCTTCACGGGTGCCCGACAGGGCCACCGTCGCGCCCTGGGCATGAAGCCCCCGCGCGATCGCGCCGCCGATTCCTCCGCTCGCGCCGGTGACGAGCGCGCGTTTTCCCTCAAGGCTGAACATGCCCTCTCCCCTCTTCTTTCTGACTATTCTTTCGCCGCTTTCAGCGCCGCCACGGCAGCCTCGATCTCCTCGGGCTTGCCCACGGTCAGCGCGCTCATTCCAGGCGCAATACGACGGACGAGACCGGAGAGGACACGCCCGGCCCCGATCTCGGCCAGGAGCGTCACACCGTTCTCACCCATCCAGGCGACTGATTCGCGCCAGCGGACGGCCCCCGTCACCTGCTCGACGAGCCGTTGACGAATTTCCGAAACCTCCGTCAGCGGCCGCGCCGTGACATTCGCCACGACTGGCACCGACGGCGGCGCAATCTCGGTCTGCGCGAGCGCATCGGCCATGCGTTCGGCCGCCGGCTGCATCAAGGCACAATGGAAGGGTGCGGACACCGGCAGAAGCATGGCGCGCTTGGCGCCTTTGGCCTTGGCGATCTCCGCGGCCCGTTCGACGGCCGCCTTGCTGCCGGAGACGACCACCTGTCCCGGCGCATTGTCGTTCGCCGCCTCGCAGACATCGCCCTGCGCGGCCTCGTTGGCGATCTCGCGCACCGCCTCGATATCGAGACCGAGGATCGCCGCCATGGCCCCCTCGCCGACCGGCACCGCCGCCTGCATGGCATCGCCGCGAATGCGCAGGAGCCTCGCCGCATCGGCGATCGAAAGGCTTCCGGCCGCCGCCAGCGCGGAATATTCGCCAAGCGAATGACCGGCGACGAAATCGGCATGTGCCGAAACCGAAATCCCCTGCGTTTCGAGCGCCTTCAGAGCCGCCATGGAAACCGCCATCAACGCTGGCTGGGCGTTGCGCGTCAAAGTGAGCGCGTCGTCCGGCCCCTCGAAAATCGTCTTCGAAAGAGCCTCGCCGAGCGCGTCGTCCACTTCCTGAAAAACCGCGCGCGCTTCCGGAAAAGCGTCTGCGAGCGCAGCTCCCATGCCGACGGCCTGGCTGCCCTGCCCCGGGAAAGCGAACACGGTGGCCATGGCTTCTCCTTTTTGTTCTTGCCGCGTTTGTTGTTGCCGCCCAAAGGGCCGCGACGTCAGTTGAGCGGGTGTGATCACGCTGCGCGTGGACTGTCAAGGCGCCATGACGCCCGTCGCGGCACCCCACAAGGACATCCTGCGCGCCTCTATTCGTCGTCTGAATCCTGCGTCGGTTCCGGCAGCTTCGGCTCGTCCTTGCGCCGGCGACGCGGTCTGCGGCTGCGATTTTGCGAACGCGACCCCTTCGTGCCCTGCCCGCTCGTGCGGCGGCTTGCTGGGGTCTTGTCGGACGCCTTCGCGTCGCGCCCCTCTCCGGCCGGCTTCTCCCCAGACGGCTTGTTCTTGGCCGCCTCATCCTCGGCCGGCTGATCGACGGAAGCGGCGGCTTTGCGCGAATCCTCTGGATCGGGCAGCTGATCCTCCGTGAACTGGTCCGCAAACGGTTCACCCTCCGCGACCTTTCCGCCGGAGAGCGCGGCAGCCTTGAGGGCTGCGGCCTTCGCCTGCCCCTCTTCCGCGGGCAGGTCCTGGGTCGGTGCCGTGTAGGGCTCGGAAGCGCTCGAGCCTTGAGCCGGTTCGGATTTTTCGTCCTTCTTGCCGCCGTCCTTCTTCTCGCCGTCCGCAGAAACCACCTTTTCTTCGATCTGAGGTTTCGCAGCCTCTTTCAGCGCTTTGCGGCGGGCCTGCTCTTCGATCGCGATCGGCAAGGTGTCGATATGCCCGTCCTTATGGACGCCCAGATAGAGCGTGCGATGCGGGAACGGGATCTCGATATCGCGCTCGTCGAAGACCTCTTTCATGATCTCCGTATAGGCGCGGCCGACCGCCCATTGGCTGCCCGGCAGCGTCTTGATGCGCCCGCGCACCATGACCGCCGAATCGGCGAGCCCGGTCACGCCATGCATCTCGAAATCGTCGATGATGTCGGTGCCGTATTCGCTCGCCTTGAGACGATCGAAGGCCTCGCGCATCGCCTCCTTCACCTCGCGGATATTCTCGCGGTAGGCGACGCCGACCTCGGCCAGGTGATAGGCGAATTTGCGCATCGAGTTGGAGACGGCATCGACCGACGAGAACGGCACGATGTGATAGACGCCCGCCAGATCGCGAATGCCGACGGAGCGCACCGTCAGCTTCTCCACGACGCCGGAAATACCGGCGACGGTGACGACATCACCCTCGTTGATGGCGTTCTCGAACTGGATGAAGGCGCCCGTGATGACGTCCTGGACGAGCTTCTGGGAGCCGAAACCGACCGCGAGGCCAAGGACACCGGCACCGGCGAGAAGTGGCCCGATATTCACACCCAGCTGCGACAAAGCGAGCATGCCGGCGATCACGAAGAGCGTGATGGAAAGCCCGTTGCGCATGAGGGAGAGGATCGTGCGCGCACGCGCGCTCGGCATCGCCCCCTGCTTGCCGTAGTTGAGCCTGTGCTCGATCCAGGACGAGATGCCGATCCACAGAAGATAGGTGACGACGACGATGATGAGGGCGCTGATGACCCGCGCGACGAGATCGGCCCCCCGCTCGGTCGAAATCCACCCGGAAATGTCGAGCACCTGCCAGGCGTCGATGATGGCGAGGATCACGGCGACGATCACGAGCGTGCGCACGATCTTCAGAATTGCCGGGATGAGCGTGTTCATCCGCCGTTCCAGAACCGGCACTTCGCGCGCCATCCATTGCGGCAGACGCACGCCGCGCTGCAGCGCGAGCTTCACCAGCGCCACGAGCGCCACGCCGATCCCGATCGCCACCGCCGTGCGCACGGAGGCGCCGACCACGAACGAGACGAGCAGGTAAGGCCGGGTGATGCCGATGGAGAGGACGGCGAGCACGTAGAGCGTGCCGATCCAGGGCCAGAGCTGCACGAACATGGTCACGACCTGGCCGCCCATGCCCTGCGTATCCGGGTCACGCCGTTCCTTGATGCGCGCGGCGAGCGTCCGCATCGAGGTGAGAGCCACGAAGGCCGCCACCAGCATGACGGTGACGCGCAGCCCGCGCCCGGCCACGAAGGAGAGGCTGGTGTTGACGACCGGCACCAGGAAGGCGATGCCGGTGATCAAGAGCGCCGCCACGACCATCAGCCGGGTATAGGCATAATCGGTGATGCCTTCCCGGTAGGGAATGAGAGAGGTCGTCTCCGTCGTCGAAGCCACGATCGCCCGCAGGAAGACGCGCACGCCGCCGACGATGAGGAAGGCGTTGAGATAAAGCGACTGCTCGATCTGCATCTGCCCTCCATCGCCGAAGACGCCGACGGCAAGCCCGCTGCCGACCGCATAGGCGATCGCCAGGGCCAAAATGTCGGCGAGCGTTTCGACGACGAAAGCAATGCTCCTCACGACCGCATGCGGCCCCGATATGCGCCGCGTCACGAGATGCGTGAGCTTTTGCAAGAGGTAACTGAAGACGACGAGGCCCACTCCGGTGACCGCGATCGTTCCGAAGAGCCGCAGAATCGCAACCTGAAGGGCGCCCCAATCGAGATCGCCGGCCTGCTTGGCGAGCGCGCCAAGACCTTTCAGGTCGCGGAAGAGACGCTCGACCACGCCATAGCTTGCCTCGGCCGCGCCCTTGGTGGCATCGGCGAGCTGCCGGGCAAGCGACTGGTCTTCCTCCTGCTGCGGCGCCGCGGCCTCCGCCGCCGGCGACTGCGGGTTCGCAAGCTGCTCGAGCTGGTCGATGAGCGCCTGACGCGCTCTCTCGTCCTTCAAAATGTCGGCGAGCAGCTTGGCACGGAGCGCGCTGTCGCCGCTCGTCTCGCCTTCGCCTTCATTCGCCGTATCCGAAGAGCCCGACGTGTCGGAGGTGCCAGACACGGTCGGCAGCGGCAGGGATTGCGCGCCGGCACCGCTCGGCGCCAGACCCGCGAGCGTGAACAGCACCAGCAGAACGGCGGAAAGGCGCAAAAGACGTGCGGGAAAGAGATCGGTCAAAAGCATCGGTGTCCGGTCGGAAAGAGCATCAGCGAGTGGCGGAACGCCGCCTCATGGGCGTTGGATGGGACTAGAATGAGGCAGCCCGGCGCAAGGACAAGAGCACGAATGGGCGAGATTGGGCGCTTTTCCCGGCATTCATCGGCGCGTGCTCCCCACAGGCTTGCACGGGAACGAAAAATCCCTATAACGCAGCGACGCGACCGGCTTCGGCCGGGGGCTGAATGGGAACGGCTGCCCAAAAGGTGGCCGAGACCGGCAAGACCGGTCGGTTTCCGGTGTCTCCGCTCCTGAAGACGCACTCTTGAGCCTTTCTCCGGCTTTTTCGAAAGATCCGGCTGAGGCTTCGGTGAGGCTCCGCGCCAGGCGGGTCGCTGAATGGAAAGGCCAGTTATGTCACTTTATGAGCACGTATTCCTGGTCCGACAGGATGTGTCGGGCCAGCGGGTCGATGAGCTCGTCGAACACTACAAGGGTGTTGTCGAGCAGGGTGGTGGCTCTGTCGGTAAGACGGAGAACTGGGGCATGAAGTCCCTCACCTACCGCATCGAAAAGAACCGCAAGGCGTATTTCGCGCTGATGAACATCGACGCCCCCTCCCCGGTGGTGGCGGAGATGGAGCGTCAGATGCGCTACAATGAAGACATCATCCGCTTCATGACGATCCGCGTCGACGAGCACGAGGAAGAGCCCTCCGTGCAGATGCAGAAGCGCGAGCGCGACGAGCGTCGTCGCCGCGAACGCGAACGCCGCCGCGAGGATGGAGAATAAGCACATGGTCGATATCGCACAGCTGCCGACCCGTCGGCCCTTTCACCGTCGCCGCAAATCCTGCCCGTTCTCGGGCGAAGATGCGCCGCGCATCGATTACAAGGACGTCAAGCTTCTGGAGCGCTATGTCTCCGAGCGTGGCAAGATCGTTCCCTCGCGCATCACGGCGGTTTCCGCCAAGAAGCAGCGCGAGCTCGCCAAGGCCATCAAGCGCGCCCGCTTCCTGGGCCTGCTGCCTTACGTCCTGAAGTAAGATCCAACCCGTTGGGGCGTCGGCCTGCCTGACGCCTCTAACCGCCGGCCACGGCCAGGCGGGACAGCAAGGAGATAGAAATGCAAGTCATTCTTCTGGAGCGCGTCGCTAAGCTCGGCCAGATGGGCGACGAAGTGCGCGTGCGTGACGGTTACGCCCGCAACTTCCTCCTGCCCAAAGGCAAGGCTCTGCGTGCCACCGAGGCCAACAAGGCTCGTTTCGAGCGTGAGAAGACGCATCTCGAAGCGCGCAACCTGGAAGCCAAGAAGGAAGCCGACGCGGTGGCCGAAAAGCTCGCCGGCAAGACCTTCAGCGTGATCCGCTCCGCCGGCGAAACGGGCCAGCTTTACGGCTCCGTCTCGACCCGCGACATCGCCGAGATTCTGGGCGAGGACGGCTTCACGGTCGGGCGCAGCCAGGTCTGGCTCGATCGTCCGATCAAGACGCTCGGTCTGCATCCGATTCTGATTTCGCTGCATCCCGAGGTCGAGGCTCCGATCACGCTCAACGTCGCCCGCAACGCCGATGAGGCCGAGCGTCAGGCACGTGGCGAGAACCTCTCCGGCCGCGATCGCTTCGATGACGAAGAGACCGAGGATGCAGAGGCCGCAGCGCTCGAAGAGGTCTTCGAAAATCCCGAGGATCTGCAGCTCGAGCCGACCGAGGTCGACGCGGAGGCCGAGGAGCGCGAATAATCGCCTTCTCCTGAGGATTATCGAAAGGGGCGCTTGCGGGCGCCCCTTTTTTGTTGCTCTTTTGTTCGGTATGAGTCGGCGTGCGACAACGAGATCGCGGTCAAGCCCGAACGGGTATTTTGTCGTTCCTGACAAGGAACAACTAGGAAAAGACTCATACCCTGCACCGTCTCGCCCCGACGCCCGGCAGGCTTGCTAGTAAGGGGCGATTAACCAACGACGGTCCCATGACAGCCGCAGCCCGTTTACGCGAAGCCGAGCCCATTTCGCCTCGCCAGGTGCCTCATAATATCGAAGTCGAGCAGGCGCTTCTCGGCGCCATCCTGATCAACAACGACGCGCTCGACCGGGTCTCCGATTTCCTCGAACCCGTTCATTTCTACGACCCCCTGCACCAGCGGATCTACGAGGTCGCGCGCCAGCTGATCCGTGTCGGCAAGATCGCGGATCCGCGAACCCTCAAGAGCTTCCTCAACGAGGAGCAGCGGGTCGGCGAGATCACCATTGCGGAATATCTCGCCCGCCTCGCCTATGAGGCGGCGACGATCATCAATGCCCAGGATTACGGCCGCACCATCTACGATCTGGCGCTCCGCCGCTCGCTGATCACCATCGGCGAGGACATGGTGAACGTCGCCTATGACGCGCCGGTCGACATGACGCCCCGCCACCAGATCGAGGAAGCCGAGAGATCGCTCTTCGAACTGGCCGAGAAGGGGCGCGGGGCCACTGGCTTTCAGGGTTTCGGCGACGCGCTGAAGACCGCGATCGACATGGCGGCCGCCGCCTACGAGCGAAACGGCCACCTGTCGGGCATCGCAACAGGCCTCGACGACATGGACCGCCTCATGGGCGGTCTGCAATCGTCGGACTTGATCATCCTCGCCGGTCGCCCGGGCATGGGCAAGACGGCGCTCGCCACCAACATCGCCTACAATGTTGCGCGCGCCTGGCGCGGCGAGCAGCAGGGCGACGGCACGATGAAGACCATCGATGGCGGCATCGTCGGCTTCTTCTCGCTGGAAATGTCGTCGGAACAGCTCGCCACCCGCATCATCGCCGAGCAGGCCGCCGTCCCCTCATCGAAGATCCGGCGCGGCGACATCCACGAGGAAGAGTTCGACAAGATCGTCGTCGCGGCGCAGGAAATGCAGAAAATGCCGCTCTACATCGACCAGACCGGCGGCATCTCCATCGGCCAGCTCATGGCCCGCGCGCGGCGTCTCAAACGCCAGCGCGGCCTCGATTTTCTGGTCATCGACTATCTGCAGCTCATCCAGGGTTCCTCGAAACGCTCCTCCGACAGCCGCGTGCAGGAGATCACCGAGATCACCACCAACCTGAAGGCCCTCGCCAAGGAGCTGAACGTTCCGGTGCTCGCCCTCTCCCAGCTCTCGCGTCAGGTCGAGGCGCGCGACGACAAGCGCCCGCAGCTCTCGGATCTGCGCGAATCGGGTTCGATCGAGCAGGACGCCGACGTCGTCATCTTCGTCTTCCGCGAGGAATATTACCTGAAGAACAAGAAGCCGAAGGAAGGCACCGAGGAGTTCTTCAAGTGGCAGGCGGAGATGGAGGGTGTCGCCGGCCGTGCCGAAGTCATCGTCGGCAAGCAGCGTCACGGCCCGACCGGGACGATCGATCTCGCCTTCGAGGCCGACGTGACGCGCTTCTCGTCCCTGGCCCACGAAGAGCGCCTTCCGGTACGTTACGATTGAGCCTTGATGATTCCAGTTTGCGCGAGGTTGGAGACGTGAGCCAAGAGGCGGCCGCCGGTCTTTGCCTGACCATTGATTTGAACGCCCTCGTCGGCAATTGGCGCCGGCTGAAAGACCTCGTCGCGCCGGCCGAATGCGCAGGCGTCGTCAAGGCGGACGCTTATGGAACGGGCATCGCGATGACCGGGCCGGCCCTGTTTGCCGCGGGCTGCCGGACGTTTTTCGTCGCTGTCCCGGAAGAAGGGGCCGCCCTGCGTGCCGCTTTGGCAGCCCACGAGCCCTCCGAAACGGCCGCGATCTATGTGCTCGCCGGCTTTTTCGCTGAAGCGGCGGAGCTCTACCGCGAGGCACGTCTTTCTCCGGTCCTCGGCCATTTCGGCGAGCTTCAGAGCTGGCGCAAATGGCCGGGCCGCGACAAGGCCGCGCTTCACGTCGATACCGGCATGAACCGCCTCGGCCTGTCGCTTGCGGACACCGAAGCCCTTGCCGAGGCTGGCGGCCCGGGACCCGGCATCGATCTCATGATCAGCCATCTCGCCTGCGCCGACGAGCCGGAAAAGCCCTTGAACGAGAGGCAGCGCGAGCGCTTCGCACATGCCAAGGCGCTGCTCGGGCTGCCGCGCGCCTCGCTCGCCAATTCGGCCGGCATCCATATGGGGCGCGCCTATCACCACGAGCTCTGCCGGCCGGGCATCGCCCTCTACGGCGGCGCCTCGCATCCGGAGGCGGTTTCCGACCCCGTGGTCACGGCAGAAGCGCGCATCCTGCAGGTGCGCACCGGCCATCCCGGCGAGACAGTGGGCTACGGCGCGCTCGAAACCTTGCGGCGGACGACGCGCATCGCCATCCTCTCCGCCGGTTACGCCGATGGCTATCTGCGCGCCGCCGGCTCCTCGGACATGGCGTCGGGCGCCCTCGTTTCGATCGCTGGGCATCTTGCGCCCTTGCTCGGGCGCATCTCCATGGATCTCATTTCGGTCGACGTCACCGACATTCCGGAAGGCCTCGCGCTTCCCGGCAAGACGGCCGAACTTTTTGGCCCGAACGTCGATATCGATGCCGTCGCGCGCCATGCCGGCACGATTTCCTACGAGCTTCTGACCAATCTCTCCCGCCGCGCCCATCGCCGCTACATCGGCGGCGTCGAAAGCGGCGGCCCGTCCTGATGGCGCGCCCGAAGACGCAATATGTCTGCGTGAATTGCGGGGCCGTCTGGCCGCGCTGGCAGGGGCGTTGCGACGCCTGCGGAGAATGGAACACGCTGCAGGAGGAAGGCCCGGCCGCCCCCGCCTCGACGGCCGCAGGACGCGGCAATGTCGTCGCGCTGCGTCCGCTCTCGGGCAAGACGGAGAGCCCGCCGCGCCTCACGAGCGGCATCGCCGAACTCGACCGCGTCACCGGCGGCGGCTTCGTGCCGGCCTCGGCCCTTCTCGTCGGCGGCGATCCGGGCATCGGCAAGTCGACCCTCCTCCTCCAGGCGGCGGCCTCGCTCGCCCGCGACGGAAGGCAAGTCGTCTATATCTCCGGTGAGGAGGCGATCGACCAGGTGCGTCTGCGCGCCGAGCGCCTCGGCGTCGTCGATGCGCCCGTGCAGCTCGCCGCCGAAACCCATATCGAAGACATTCTGGCGACGCTGAAGACCGGGCCGAAGGTCGATGTCGTCATCGTCGATTCCATCCAGACGATGTGGACGGATCTCGCCGAAAGCGCGCCCGGCACGGTCACGCAGGTGCGGCTTGCCTCGCAAAATCTCATCCGCCTCGCCAAATCGACGGGCGCCGTCGTCATTCTCGTCGGGCACGTCACCAAGGACGGCCAGATCGCGGGACCGCGCGTCGTCGAGCACATGGTCGACGCGGTGCTTTATTTCGAAGGCGATGCCGGCCACCGCTTCCGTCTTTTGCGGGCCGTCAAGAATCGCTTCGGCCCGGCCTCGGAAATCGGCGTCTTCGAGATGGCCGGCGACGGCCTGCGCGAGGTCGCCAACCCGTCCGATCTCTTCATCGGCGAACGCGATGCGAGAAGCCCGGGCACGGCGATTTTTGCCGGCATGGAAGGCACGCGGCCGCTCCTCGTCGAGGTGCAGGCGCTCGTCTCGCAATCGAGCCTCGCCACGCCGCGGCGCGCCGTCGTCGGCTGGGACCCCAATCGCCTCGCCATGCTTCTGGCCGTGCTCGAAGCGCGCTGCGGCCTTCGTTTCGGCCAGTTCGACGTCTATCTCAACGTCGCCGGCGGGCTTCGCATAGCCGAGCCGGCCGCCGATCTGGCGATTGCGGCGGCGCTCATCTCCTCGCGCACCGGGGTTGCGACGCCGCCCGACAGTATCTATTTCGGCGAGGTCAGCCTTTCAGGCACCATCCGTGCCGTCGCACAAAGCCAACAGCGGCTGAAGGAAGCGGAAAAACTTGGCTTTCGCACAGCATTTCTGCCCGAAGCGGGCAGCGAGGACACAGTGACCGGGCTGGCTCTGGACAAGATCGCGACCTTGGCCGATATGGTGGCCGCCTTTGCGGCACGCGCCCAGGAACAAAGCGGCCGGGACCGCAACCATCAGTGAGCTCGGCGATGCCACGACGCGCCGTCATCTATCGCGGACGAGGGAACCACCTGCAATGCCGATAACGCTACTCGACGGCGTTCTCCTGCTGATCATGTTCATTTCTGCGGTTCTTGCCATGATCCGCGGCTTCACCCGTGAGGTCTTCTCCATCGCCTCTTGGGTGGTGGCAGCGATCGTCACCTATATGTTCTGGCAGGATCTCCTGCCCTACACCCAGCAATATGTGGATGACCGCACGGTGGCGCTCGGCCTGACGGTGGCCGGCATCTTCTTCATCACCTTGATCGTCGTCTCACTGGTGACGATGCGCATCTCCGACTTCATTCTCGATTCCAAGGCCGGTCCTCTCGACCGCACCTTCGGCTTCGTTTTCGGAGCGGCGCGCGGCCTCCTCCTCGTCGTGATCGCGGTGCTTTTCCTCAACTTCTTCATCTCGCCCGAGCATCAGCCGACCTGGATCGCCGATGCGCGCTCCAAACCCTGGCTCGATTCCATGGGTCAGGATCTGATGAACGCGCTGCCGGAAGATCCGGAAGCGGAGATCATCGAACGCTTCCGTCAGGAAGACGCCGAGCGCCGTGCCCAACCGGCAGGCAACGCCAGCGACGCCACCGGTTCCGCCGGCTTCTATGATGCCGACGATCAGAACGCCCTCAACCGCCAGCTCTCGCAATAGGCCATGCAGATCCTTCCCGCACATCCCTTCCAGGCCACCGGCGACGACAAGTTCCACGAGGAATGCGGCGTCTTCGGCATTTTCGGTCATCCCGAGGCTGCAGCGCTGACCGCGCTCGGCCTGCATGCGCTCCAGCATCGCGGCCAGGAGGCGGCGGGCATCATCTCCTATGACGGGCGCCAGTTCCATGTGGAGCGCCACATCGGCCATGTCGGCGACAACTTCACCGCGCCGGAGGTGATCGCACGCCTGCAGGGCGACAAGGCGATCGGCCACAACCGCTATTCCACGACCGGTGCCCCGGTTCTGCGCAACGTCCAGCCGATGTTTGCGGAATTCGCCGGCGGCGGCTTCGCGGTCGCCCACAACGGCAACATCACCAATGCCCGCACCTTGCAGCGCGACCTGCAAAACCGCGGCTCGATTTTCCAATCGACCTCCGACACCGAGACGATCATCCATCTGATCGCCACGAGCCAGAAGGCGCCGCTGATCGACCGCCTCATCGATGCGCTCACCCAGATCGAGGGCGCCTATTCGCTGGTCGCCCTGTCGGAAAAGAAGATGATCGGTTGCCGCGATCCGCTCGGCGTGCGCCCGCTGGTTCTCGGCGATCTCGACGGCGCCCATGTGCTCGCTTCGGAGACCTGCGCGCTCGACATCATCGGCGCGCGGTTCGTGCGCGAGATCGAGCCGGGCGAGATGATCGTCATCACCGACCATTCGATCGATTCGCTGCGGCCCTTTAAGCGCGAGCGCCCGCGCTTCTGCATTTTCGAGCACGTCTATTTCGCCAGGCCCGATTCCGTCATCGCCGGCGCGTCGATTTATGAATCGCGCAAGAAGATCGGCATGGAGCTCGCCCGCGAAGCGCCGGCGGAGGCCGACCTCATCGTTCCGGTCCCGGATTCCGGCAATCCGGCCGCCATCGGCTTCGCGAAAGAGAGCGGCATCCCCTTCGAGCTCGGCATCATCCGCAACCATTACGTCGGCCGGACCTTCATCGAGCCCTCCGATTCGATCCGGCATATGGGCGTGAAGCTGAAGCACAACGCCAATTCGGCGATCCTCAAGGGCAAGCGCGTGGTGCTCGTCGACGATTCCATCGTCCGCGGCACGACCTCGCTCAAGATCGTGGAAATGGTGCGCGATGCCGGCGCCGCCGAAGTGCATATGCGCATCGCGAGCCCGCCTACGACCAATCCCTGCTTCTACGGTGTCGATACGCCGGAAAAGGCGAAGCTCCTCGCCTCGCGCATGTCGATCGAGGAAATGGCCGATTTCATCCGCGTCGACAGCCTCGCCTTCCTGACCATCGACGGGCTTTACCGGGCCGTCGGCGAAGAGGCCCGCAACGCGGCGCAGCCGCAATATTGCGACGCCTGCTTCACGGGCGAATACCCGACGCGCCTCACCGACCGCGAATCGGTCGGCACCGTCCGCCAGCTCAACCTGTTGTCTGAAGCCGGATAATCATGACTGACCAAAAACCGCTTGCCGGCCGCATCGCCGTCGTCACCGGCGCGACGCGTGGCATCGGCTATTTTGCCGCCAAAGCCATGGCCGAGGCCGGCGCCCATGTCGTCGCCGTCGCCCGCACGCAAGGCGCGCTTGAAGAGCTCGACGACGAGATTCGCTCCGCCGGCGGCGCTGCCACCCTCGTGCCGCTCGACCTGACCGACGGGCCGGGCATCGACCGTCTCGGCGGCGCCATCAACGAGCGCTGGGGACGCCTCGACATTCTCCTCGCCAATGCCGGCATTCTCGGCACCCTGTCGCCGCTTGGTCACGTGCAGGCGAAGGACTGGGACAAGGTGATGGCGATCAACGTCACCGCCAATTGGCGCCTCATCCGCTCGCTCGATCCGCTTCTGAAACGCTCCGAGTCCGGACGGGCGATCTTCATCTCGTCGGGCGTCGCGCACAGCCTGAAGCCGTTCTGGGGCCCCTACGCGGTCTCCAAGGCAGCGCTCGAAGCCCTGGCGCGCACCTATGCGCACGAGACGCAGAAATCCCCGATCAAGGTGGTGATGGTCGATCCGGGCGCCATGCGCACGGCGATGCGGGCGCAAGCGATGCCGGGTGAAGATCCCGAGACGCTGCCGCATCCCTCCGAGATCGCACCGGACCTCGTGAAGCTCGCAGCGCCCGATTTCGAGCGGAGCGATGTCCTCTTCGACTTCCGCTCCAAGGCGTTTCAGGACTTTCACGCCCCGGCCTGAGCCTCAGGCCTGAGATCGGCACCGGAGCTTGAATAAAGGCCGGAGGCGTTCAGCCTTTCCGGCCCCTTCCTTCGTACGGATTCTTGGCGCCGCGCGTCATCAGCCGGATCGGCACGCCTTTGAGGTCGAAATCCTCTCTGAGGCCGTTCACGACGTAGCGTTTATACGCCTCGGGCAGAGCCTCGGGCCGCGAACAGGCGAGAAAGAACGTCGGCGGCCGGGTCTTCGACTGCGTCAGATATTTGATCTTCAGACGGCGGCCGGCCACGGCAGGAGGCGGATGGCGCGCGATCAGATGATCGAGCCAGCGATTGAGCGCGGCCGTCGCCACACGCCGGTTCCACGTCTCGTAGATCCGGCTCACACCTTCCAGAAGCTGATCGATGCCGGAACCGGTAAGCGCCGAGATCGGGATGAGCGGCACGCCGCGCACCTGAACGAGCGTCTCGCTGAGATCGGCCTGCAATTCGCGGCGCAGCCCGTCTGGATCACGCACCTCGTCCCATTTGTTGAGGGCGAGAACCAGGGCGCGTCCTTCACGTGCCACGAGATCGGCGATCTGCAGATCCTGCTTTTCGAACGGCATCGTCGCGTCGATGACGATGATGACGACCTCGGCAAAGCGGATGGCGCGCAGCGCATCGCCGACGGAGAGCTTTTCGAGCTTGTCGATCACCTTCGCCTTGCGGCGCATGCCCGCCGTATCGATGAGCCGGAACGGCCGCCCGCGCCAGGTCCAGTCGACGGCGATCGAATCGCGCGTGATCCCGGCTTCCGGTCCGGTCAGAAGTCTCTCTTCGCCGATCATTCGATTGATCAGCGTCGACTTGCCGGCATTCGGCTGTCCGACGATCGCAACGCGGATGGGTTTGAGCGTGCGGGTTTCCCCGCCCGAGCCTTCGGCTGCCTCGTCCTCGCCCGTCTCTTCCTTGGGAAGATAAAGGGCGGCCTTCTCGCCGAGCGTCGCAACGACGGCCTCATAGAGATCCGGAAGCCCGACGCCATGCTCGGCAGAGACCGCGACGGCCTCGCCAAAGCCGAGCGAATAGGCTTCGAGAAGACCCGATTCCGCCGCGCGCCCTTCAGCCTTGTTGGCGACGAGAACGACCGGCTTGCCGCCCTGGCGGATCAGCCGGGCGAAATGCTCGTCGTCGGGCGTGATGCCGACGCGCGCATCGACCATGAAAACGGAGATATCGGCATCGATGATCGCCCGCTCCGTTTGCGCACGCATGCGCCCCTGGAGCGTCTCGTCGGCGGCGTCTTCGAGGCCGGCCGTATCGATCAGGATGAAATCGAGATCGCCGAGTTTGGCCGGAGCCTCGCGGCGATCGCGTGTGACGCCAGGCCGATCGTCGACGAGCGCGATCTTCTGCCCGACGAGGCGGTTGAAGAGCGTCGATTTGCCGACGTTCGGGCGCCCGACGAGGGCGACGGTCAAAGACATCGCAGAAGCCGCCCCGTCTCTCTTATTGCAGCGCGGACAAGGATCCGTCGCTGGTCACGATGTAGAGCCTGCCGCCGGCCGCGATCGGGCGCTGGAGACCCTTTGCCGGGATGGAGCGCTCGCCGACGATCTTGCCGCTCGCCGGATCGACCGCGATCAGCTTCTCGTCGTTCGAAACCGCCCACAGCGTCCCGCCCGCGAGCATCGGCCCGACCCAGGTGGAGAAGAAGCGCTTCTTGCGCACCACCGGCAGCTCGGTCTCCCAGAACAATTTGCCGGTGCGCCGGTCGAGCGCCACCATGTGATCCTGCAGATCGATCAGGAAGAGCGCGTTGCCGGAGACGACCGGTGTCGACGAACCGCCGAGATTCTGTTCCCAGAGCCGTTCGCCGTTGGAGAGCTTGACGGCGATCGTCCGCCCGGACACGCCGGTGGCGTAGACGACACCGTCGGAAACGACAGGGCTCGCGGCGACATCCGTCAGGCCGGAGACGGCGAGCGTGCGCGTCGAGCGAATGACCGCATCGGCCCATTTGAGATCGCCCTTATTGGCATCGAACGCGATCACCTCGCCCGACGAATAAGGCACGACGACCGTGTTGCCAACGACGGCCGGGCTCGCGCCCGAAAGCACACCGGCATTTTCCGGAATGCCCGGATAGGTCCAGGCTTCGGAACCGTCGACCAGATTGACGGCGTGAAGAACGTTGGTGGAAGTGACCACATAGGCCTTGCCGCCCGCCGCGCTCGGGGCCGAGCGTGCCGGCGCCTTGAGGTCATAAGACCAGGCGCGCCCGCCGGTCGCGGGATCGAGAGCCACCATCTCGCCATAACCGGTCGCGGCAATCACCATGCCATTGGAATAGGCGATACCGCCGCCCGGCGAACGGCTCTTTTCCTTCTCAGGAGCCAGCGAGACAGACCAGGCTTTGCCGCCGCCCGTCGAAAGGGCCGTCACGGTGCCCGCCGCGTCGTAGACGTAGATGTTGCCGCCGACGATAAGCGGCGCGGCCGAGGCACGCGCCGCGCGCTTGCCGGTGCCGAACACCCGCGCACGGAAGACCGTCTGTGAGGCATTGCCGGAAAGAGCCACATTGCCGGGCGCATTGGCGGCGTTGCCGCCGGGCTGCGTCCAGTCCTGCATCGCGCTCGCCCCGCCGACCGCTGGCGAGCCGGCGGCTCGGTCTGCGTCGTCGACACCGGCGATCGCGCGGCGTTCGCCCGGCAGAATCTCTTCCTTGCTGCTGAAGGGATTCGTGAAGTTGCTGCAGCCTGCAAGCAGCGCTGCCGTCAAAGCGATGCCCGCAAGTCGGACCGCGAATTTCGTTTGCGTGGTCATGATTCCCGCCCGCTTTCTCGCTCGCTCAAAACGGCTCTATTGCGTCGATTGTGTGTCGGATGCGCCGCTGTTCGCGTCGGCAGACCCGTTTTCGGTATTTTGCGCGCCCTCGTCCGCCGATGCGGGCCCGCTTGTGTCACCCGTTGCGTCCCCGGAGACAGGAGCCTCCGCCTCGGGTGCGTCGTCGCCGGACGCTGCGTCCGCCGAAGGAGAAGGCGCAAGCTGCCCGTCGATCACGCTGATCATCAGGCCGGCGCGATTGCGCACGCCCTGCGGGGCCTGCACATCCTGGTCGATCGCCACGAAATAATCGCGGGCCTTTTCGAGCGCGTCCCGCTGATAGGCGACCATGCCGAGGATTTCCCGCGCCGTGTGGCGCCAGGCATTGCCGGCTTCGTCGAGAGACGAGACGCGGCTTTCCGCGCCGTCGAGGTCGCCCGCATCGAGGGCGAGAAGCCCGGCCCGCACCCGCGCCAGATCGCGCATCACCGGTGCGACGCCACCGTCGTTCGCCACCTCGTCGTAGGCGGCGATCGCGGCCGTCTCGTCGGTCTTGGCCAGAATCTCGGCGTTGCGCAGACGGGCGAGCATGCCGTAGCCGCCGCCGTCCTTCGCCAGGGCCGCAAGCGTCTCGCGCCCCTCCGCCTCATTGCCGGCATCGATGGCTTCGAGCGCCGTCAGATACCGGTCGCCTTCCTCGGCCGCCTTCTTCGACTGCCACCACACATAGCCGCGATACCCCGCGGTGATGGCGACGATCAGAATGCAGACGCCAATGATGACGAAGCCAAAACGCTCCCAAAGCGTCTTCAGCTGCTCGCGGCGCAGCTCCTCATCCACTTCACGGATGAAGTGGTCAGATGTACGGTCGTCGTGGGTCATCTACCTCTTCGGGGAATCGTCCCGGCCTGCCGATTATTGTTCCGTGGATTGACGTTGAGCCTTGCGAAGCGCGCCGGAACCTAGCCACTTTGCGCACACCGCGCAACGGCCGTCCCGGATCGCCCTCAGGCCTCTTTCTTGGTCTCTTGGTAGACGTGCTCCGGCCCCGGGAAGCGCTCTTCACGCACGGCCTCGGCATAGGCCGTCACCGCTTCCTCGATATGCGTCCTGAGGGAACCGAATTTCTGCACGAATTTCGGCACCCATTCGTTGAGGCCCAGCATGTCTTCGAGCACGAGCACCTGCCCGTCGCAGGCCGGCGAGGCACCGATGCCGATCGTCACCGCCGGCACCTTTTCGGTGATGCGGCGCGCCACCGGCTCCACGATGCCTTCCATGACGATGGCGAAAGCACCGGCGTCGGAGATCGCCATCGCATCGTCCTCGAGCGCCTTCTGGCCCTCTTCGGAACGCCCCTGCACGCGGAAGCCGCCCATCGTGTTGACCGATTGCGGCGTCAGCCCGACATGGCCCATCACCGGCACGCCGCGCTTGGTCATGAAGGCGACCGTTTCGGCCATATGGACGCCGCCTTCGAGCTTCACGGCCCCGGCACCGGTTTCTTTCAGGATGCGCGCGGCGTTGTGAAACGCCTGCTGCGGGCTTTCCTCATAAGAGCCGAAAGGCATGTCGACGACGACCAGCGCCCGCTTCGAGCCGCGCATCACGGCGAGCCCCTGCAAGATCATCATGTCGAGGGTGACGGGAACCGTCGTCTCCAGCCCGTGCATGACGTTGCCGAGCGAATCACCGACGAGGATGAAGTCGACCAAAGGATCGACGATCCCGGCCGTATGAGCGTGATAGGCCGTGAGCGAGACGACCTTCTCGCCGCCCTTGCGGCGCGCGATGTCGACCGCCGTCAGACGGCGCGAAACCGTATGTTTGGACAAGCTGCCTCCTCAATCCGTCACTGTCTCTTCGGGCGCCCTATGAGAGCACCGGCATGGCCCGTGCTCATCCGAGCGGAGAGACGCCGAACAGCCATTGATGCAGGAAGAGCAGGAACACAAGCCAAAGCGCAAGCCCGATCGCCATACGAATGAGCTCCGGCTTCCACGGACCGGCCATGCGCACGATGCCTTCGCGCTTATCACGACGACGCGACCCGGCGTAATCGACGATCGCCCAGACCATGAAGGCGCCGAACAAGAGGATGTCGCCGAGACGCCCGTTGGCGAGGAGATGGGCGAACGCCCAGACCTTGACGCCGAGCACCATCGGATGCCCGACGGCCGCGCGGATCGGCCCCGGAGAGCCGTTGAGCGCCACCAGGGCAAAGGCGACCGCGTTGAGCAGAATGGCAAGGTGCCGCGTCCAGATCGGCGGATACCAGACATCGATCGGGTTGAGACGCGTCAGGCCGTATCCCCAGACGATGAGCACGAGCCCGACGATCGAAGCGAGCGAGTAGAGGCCCTTCCACATCCCATCGCCGCGCTCGGCGATCATGCGATCACGAAAATCCTCGCCCCAAAGGCGCACCGAATGGGCGCCGAGAAAGAGGATGAGGCCCAGGATCAGGACAAACATGTGACGAGGCTCCCCAACGCCCAAGGAAACGGACCGCCGGCGCGGCCCGCATGGAACGGTTCAAGAAAGGGCTAGCTTCTTTGGCCGCGACAAACAATGAGGCGGGGTGTCTCCCTGACGCATGCGCCCCACCCGCGCATCAGAAAACGCTTGCCTCCACCAAAACTACTTGCCGTGAGTGGAGCGCGTCGGCGCGTGCGTTCGCACGTATCTGCCGGCCCCTGAAATCGCCATTCCAGATCCCGCGGCGGAGCCGAAAACACCCGTCCTGCCAATCATTTGACACATTCCCTGGCGGAGTTCCGGCCTCTCACGACGGCTAAACGAAAAACGCCTCTGCGGCCGGAACGAGCCGCCACGCCACAAGGTTTTCCTGGTGACTTCTTCATAACGAAGACAGGGAGACACCAATGGCTATGCAGAATCTGCAAGAACTCTTCGTTCACACGCTGAAGGACATCTATTTCGCCGAGAAGCAAATTCTCGAAGCGCTGCCGAAAATGGCCGACAAGGCGACAAACAAGGACCTGAAGAATCTCTTCGAGACGCATCTCGAAGAAACCAAGGGCCACGTCGATCGCCTGGAGGCTGTCTTCGGCCTCGTCAGCGTCAAGCCGGAAGGCGAAACCTGCCAGGCGATCCAGGGCATCATCACCGAAGCCGAAGAGCTGATGAGCGAGATCTCGGACGGTGAAACGCGTGACGCAGCGATGGCCGCCGCGGCGCAGGCCGTCGAGCATTACGAGATCGCCCGCTACGGCACTCTGGAGGCCTGGGCCCATCGTCTCGGCCACAAGGAAGCCGCGAAGCGGCTCGGCGAAACCCTTGCGGAAGAAAAGAGCGCCGACGCCAAACTCAGCAAGGTTGGCGAGAGCGAACTCAACAAGAAGGCGGCGTAATCTGCCGAGGCTTCGTCCGGCATCTGCCGGACCCTGCAAAGCCCCGGCTCAGCCGGGGCTTTCTGCATCTGCCGTCCACCGCTGTCTTCTGGGTCTCAAGAGGCCTTCTGATAGAGAATATGCGGCGAGACGGGCGCCTCGGCCGGGCGCTCGAGTTCGGCGAAGCCTGGCAATTCGAGAGGCCTGTCGCTCAGCACATAGCCGCCATCCGCCGCCCAGGCGGCCACCAGCGGGGACAGCCATTCCCGCGTCGCAAGATCGGCCGTTGGATCCCCTGCCCCCATATCCGCATGGATGAGCACGGGCTTGGCCGGCACGCGCGGATGCACGAGCCGCAGCGTGTCGCGCATATCGCCCACCACCATATGCTCCGCATCGGGGATGCAGCCCGCATGCGCGCGGATCGCGCGATCGAAGGCAAAAATATCCCGCTGCGGAAAAATCTGGCGCAGATGATCGAACGTGCGGCCATTGCCGAGACCGAGCTCGAAGACCGGTCCTTCACGCGCACCGATCAACGTGGCGACATGATCGAGCAGCACCTTTTGCGCGATCAGGCGGTTGATGGTGCTTTCCAGGCGGCTCATCGACTTTGTCCTTCAGTTCGGCGTCCTTCAGTTCGGCGCAAGCCCGCTGTGGCATGAACGGGGCTCGACGCCAAGTCGGCAAAGCCGGCGACGACGCGCGGGTCTCCTCGGGAACCGGAGCGGCCCCGCCGCCATTGCCCATGAAGACCTGCAACCACAGGACCATCATGAGTGATTTTCAGATTCCGCAAGTCGGTCGTCTGCACCACCCGGAAGCCTTCGTCACCGGCATTTTGCGCAATTTCGACTTCGCCTCTCAGGCGCTTGGCGCGGCGACGGACACCTTGCAGCTTCGCCTGGTGAAGACCGAACACGGGCTCGATCCGAATTATCAGATCGGCACGACCGACGGCGTCGATGCGGCGGCCTTTTCCGGCACGACGCACGAGCTTCTCTTCGACGACATCACGGAACGCATCGACGAGAACGAGCTCAGCCGTGAGGCCTACACCCAAGAACATGTCCGCGCCTGGCTCGACCAGATCAACGGACAGACGGGTCAGGAGGAACCGCTCTTTCCGGGCATGGCAGGAGAAGGCTGAAACGAGGAAAAATTTTCCGCGCGAGAAGCCTCACGATCAGTGTTGGAAAGGGAACAGCATGAAGACGACGCAGACATTTCTCACGGAGCGATCCACCCGTTTTGACGGCAACAACGCCGACCGGCAGCTGGCAGCCAGCATCCCCCCGGTCGTGTCGCGGGCAAAAGGCCGGGCGCCGGCGGGTTCGGCAAAGGCTGCGCAAGGCCTGACGAGCGGCAAGCCGGGCCTCTGAGCCTTTTCCGACCGAGCACCCGCTCCAGATCGCGACGGCCCAAAGTGAGGTAAGCTGGACGTCCGGATCAGCCGGGCGGATGATCCGGCATCCGATGGTTCGGCCATAATTGTCTTTCTAGCATCTCTCGGCACAGTTCGACGAGAGTCGGCCAGCAGGCGCGGGTTCGCGCCGCCGGCCTCTCGGTTTCGCGCCGCAATCCCTCCTCTAGAGAAGCTCGCGCAACCGTCCGGGCTCCGGCAGCCCGCTGACGACGATCTCCGGCTCATCGCCGGCGGAATAGATCGTCACCTTGGCGGCGCCGACGATCCGGTCCACGAACGACTGGTCGACGCTCACAGAGCGCACGGAGCTGCGCTTCATCTCTTTGATCTGCTTGGAAAAGAGCCCAACCTCGTACTGCACCTCATCGGCGGTGATCGTGAACAGCTCCGAGCGGGTCTTGATGTACCAGCCGATGATCACGATCAGGCCCACGAGGACCGGAATCGTGACGACGCAGATGATGAAGAGAAGCGGGCTCGACTTGAACATCGAGGGATGGGCGGAATAGAGCGGCTCGGCTTGGCTTGGCATTCTGGTCTCCGGGGCAGGATGTCGCAAAAAGCGGTGGGTCCCAGGAAAAACGGCCCGATTTGCGGCATGTTCCGCGATCGCTGCTTATGCCGCAGCTTTCTTCCTTACCAAAGCTTCATTGGCTGACATTCGCGTTCGGATATATGAGAGCCGCATCGCCATTCCTTAGGGGAAGCACGCGTATGCAGGTTGAAGATACTCGAAGCGGTTATGGCGCGCTCTCGCTCGCCATCCATTGGCTTGCAGCCGCGGGCATCATCGCCCTCTGGCTCCTTGGAAATCAGATGGAAGACCTGCCCCGCGGACCGGAAAGGACCGCGGCGCTCGATCTGCACGTATCGGTCGGTGTCGCCCTCTTCGTCATTCTGGCGGGGCGGGTTCTCTGGCGGCTCTTCAGCACCCTGCCCGACAGTCCGGACGAAGCGCCCGCCTTGCGTATTTTCGCACGGGTCGTGCAGGTCGGCCTTCTCCTCTGCCTGACCATCCTCATCATCTCCGGCCCGATGACCATCTGGACCGCGGGCCGGCCGCTGCCGGTCTTCGGCCTGTTCACGATCCCGAGCCCGCTCACCGAGAACCACTCCCTGCACGAGGTGTTCGAGACGGTGCACGTCGTCACGAGCAAGGTGATCCTCGTTCTCTTCCTGGTGCATGTCCTGGGGGCTCTGAAGCTCTGGGTCACGCGCCCGTCTCTTTTGCGCATGGTGGCGCCCGGCCGCTGAGGGCGCCCCTCTTTCCGATATCCCTTTTCATTGGACCAACTTGAGCCGGATGACCGCCCGTCATCCGGCTTTCTTTTTGATATTATTCCATTCGAACGCGTGAATAAGACGCAGAACGCCTTGCCTTCCGTCAAGGCAATGCCACGCAGAAGGTGTATGTAGGCCTGAGGGGGCACGTGTCGGAAGGAGAGCGAAAATGAGAAACGATCGCACCGCACCGAGACGGGCATTTGTGCAGATTGCGGCGCCCGCTGTGCTGGCTGCTGCAATGGCATTGTCGCCCGCATGGGCACAACAGGGTCCCGGCGCAGGCATGGGTCAAGGCATGGGCCAGGGTATGGGCCAGGGCCAAGGCATGGGACGCGGCATGGGCCAGGGTATGGGCCGCGGCATGGGTCAAGGCATGGGACAGGGCATGGCCGCCCGCGTCGACGCCATGGATACCAATGGCGACGGCGTGATTTCGCTGGACGAAGCGACCGCCTGGCACCAGTCCGTCTTCGATACGATGGACAGCAACGGCGATGGCCAGCTGACGAAGGACGAATACATGTCCGTCCGCTTCGCCTTCGGTCCGGGCGGCGGCCAGGGCCCGCGTGCGGCCCAGATGACGCAGCGCAAGGAAGCGCGCTTCACCCAGGCCGACACCAACAAGGATGGTCGCCTGTCGCGGGACGAATTCATGGCCTCGGGCAAGAGCCGTTTTGCCGCGGCGGACTACAACAAAGACGGCCGCGTGACGCCGGCGGAGTTTGCGGCATCACGCAATTTCTGAGCGTCGAAACGGCTCCATCTGACGCCGATCCTGCCGCCCACGCGGCAGGATCCAAATCTCGACGGACACTTCATCGCCCTCCCCGCGGAGCATGGCGCCATTTGAAGTGTTGACCCCGGGTCAATACTGCGTCCAAGGCATCCCATGTTTCGTTTCGCCCTCACCTCTGCTCGTGCCGTTGCGCTTCTCCTCGCCTTCGCCGGCGTCTTCGATACGGCTGCGGCCCAGACACCGGCCCAGACACCGGTCAGGACACCGGCCGCGAGACCGAACGAGATGGATGCTCTGCGGCAGGAAAGCCTGCGCCTCGTCAACGAGGCCCGCAGCGAGGCCCACCTCCCGCCACTCACGCTGAGCGAGACGTTGGACCAGGCGGCGCAGGCGCATGCCCGCGACATGCTGGAGCGCAAGTACTACAGCCACACCACGCCCGAGGGGCGCACCGTCATGGATCGCTATCAGGCGGCCGGCGGCAATCCCGGGCGGCTCGTCGCCGAAAACATTGCAAGCTGCCGCGGCTGCCCGGTTCCGGCCGATCGGGCCGCGGTTGAAAAGCTGCACGAAGGCTGGATGCAAAGCCGCGAACACCGCGCCAACATCCTGCGCAGAGGCCTCACGGAATACGGCTTCGGCCTTGCGGAGAATCCGGACGGGCGCCGCTACGCGGTGCAGGATTTCGCCGGTCCGGGCACACCGCAAACGGCTGAGGGCAACGGGGAGACGACGGAAACGACGCCGCTCGCCCCAGAAGCCCAATCGGAACTGGCCGCAGACCTCATCAACGCGGCCCGCTCCGACGAAAAGAGCGTCTTTGCCGACAAATCTCTGGTTGCGACCGCCTCCGAGATGATGCCCGAGACACTGAAGGGCGCATCGCTCGACGATCTCCGCAACCTCCAGACCGCCTTACCGGACGAAACGACCTTCCGGCGTTTCCGGGTGGTGGCCGGGAGTTGCAGCGGATGCGGGACGGAGGCGACGGACGCGGACGTCCGCTTCTTCCTCGGACAATGGCTCAAGAACGACGACTACCGGACCATGCTTCTCAACAATGATTTGACGGGGATTGGCCTCGTCATCGCGGCCGATGGCGAAGGCAAGAAGATGGCCGTTGCGGTTCTTGCTGGAAAATAGGCTTTTTGCGCAACAGAAAGACAATTCGGAAGATCGTTGCCTTAGCGTCAAGCCCCGCACCAGCTTTCGCGGGCAAATCCGGTGGGTAGACACCAACCGAATGGCAACCCATGGCTTTCCTTCGCAACATGAACGCTTTGAGCGACCAGCTCGCCGCCCTCAGCCGCTCGCAGGCGATCATCGAATTTGAGCTCGATGGCACGATTATTCGCGCCAACGACAATTTCTTGAAGACGATGGGTTATACCCTCGACGAAATTAGGGGCCGCAAACACGCGATCTTCGTCGACGAGAAAGAGCGCGACAGCAAAGCCTATCGGGAATTCTGGGATCGCCTGCGGGCTGGAGAGTTCTTCTCCGCCGAGTACAAACGCAAAGCCAAGAGCGGCAACGACGTCTGGATCCAGGCTTCCTACAACCCGGTCATGGGTCGCGATGGCAAGCCCTATCGGGTGATGAAGCTCGCGAGCGATATTACGGCATCGAAGCTCAAAAGCTTCGATCATGAAGGTCAGCTCGCCGCCATTCACAAAGCCCAGGCGGTCATCGAGTTCGAAACCGATGGCACCATCATCACAGCCAATCAGAATTTTCTCAAAGCTCTTGGCTACGAGCTCTCGGAGATCGAGGGAAAGCACCACAAGATTTTCATGGAGGCCTCCGCGCTCGCCTCTCCGAGCTACCAGGCCTTCTGGGAAGCGCTGCGCCGCGGCGAGTTCCAGGCCGGCGAATTCAAGCGCATCGGCAAGGGCGGCAAGGAAGTCTGGATCCAGGCTTCCTACAATCCGATTTTCGACAGCGAAGGCCGCGTCATCAAAGTGGTGAAATTCGCCACCGACCGCACGGCACAGGTCAAAGACCGCATGCGCCGAGCCAAGGCGCAGGAAGTCATCGACGTCGACCTCAGTGAAATCCTGAAGGCGGTCGAGCACGCCAATCGTCAGGCGTCGACGGCGGCGTCCGCCTCGGAAGAAACCTCGACGACCGTTCAGGCCGTTGCCTCCGGCGCCGAAGAGATGGCCGCCTCGGTCGCGGAGATCAGCCGCCGCGTCACCGATGCGCTCGCCATTTCGATCGAAGCGGTCAAGCAGGCGGACGAAACCAACCGGATCGTGTCCGGCCTTGCCACCTCCGCGCAGAAGATCGACCACATCGTCGACCTCATCAACAACATTGCTGGCCAGACGAACCTTCTCGCCCTCAACGCCACGATCGAAGCGGCGCGCGCCGGTGAGGCGGGCAAGGGCTTTGCCGTCGTCGCGGCCGAAGTGAAGGATCTCGCCGGCCAGACCGCCAAGGCGACGGGCGAGATCAGCACGCAGATCAGCGAAGTGCAGGGATCGACCTCGAGCGCCGTCAGCGCCATCGAAGCGATCTCCCAGATCATCAATCAGGTGAAGGAAATCTCGTCCGGCATCTCGGCCGCCGTCGAACAGCAGGCATCCGTGACGCGCGAAATCTCCTCCAACATGCACACCGCAGCTCAGGGCGTCTCGGAGATCACGCAGTCCATGTCGCAGATCGCCTCGAGCGCCGCGCAGATCGATCAGGCCACCCGCCAGGTCAAGGAAATCTCGCAGTCGATCGCCGCCTGATCGCCGCAAGCCGCCAAGAATCGTCTGAAAGCCGCCTCGTTCGCGAGGCGGCTTTCATATTTCAGCGCCGAGGAACCAGCAAAAATCATCTCATGCCGGACGCGGCAGGCGTTCGCGCGCAACGAGAAGACCGTCACGAAGGCTGAGCCCGATCAGAGCGAGGTTGAGCCCACCCGCCAAAAGCTCGATCCCCTGGACGGCGATGAACGAGCCGGAGAACTCGCCGGCCGCCGCCTTCGCCTGCAGAAAGAAGGCGCACGGCACGAGCACGAAAAGGCCGTTTGCGGCGATCACCGGCATGCGTCGGCGTTTGGCCGCAATCCTTGGATGGCGCAACGTTCCCCCGAGCCGGAAACCCGACATCCCGACCGCCGCCATCGCCGGGATCAGGGCAAGCATGCCCCACAGGATGGCCGTCTTGACGGCGAGGATCGCGGCCGCGCTGCCAAAGAGCTCGGCGAGGACCGTCGACGTCCAGAACGTCAGAATGATGAGGAAGGCGGCCCCTCCCGCCACGGGGTGCAGTTTGCGGATCATCGTCCCTCTCCAGAAAGCGGCCCCTCTTCCAGCCGGGCCCTGAGTTGCGCCAGAAGTTCCGTCAGCCGCGCAAGTTCGCCGGGGGCGAGAACGGCGGCGAGGTCGTCGGCATGCGGCCGCCAGCGCGCAGTCGCCTCCTCGAACAACGCTTCCCCCTTTTCAGTCAGGTGCACGAGCTTCGCCCGTTTGTGATGCGGGTTGTCGGCAAGCTCGAAAATGCCGTCGCCGACCAGCTCGTCGACGATGCGCTGCACCGATTGGCGCGTGAGGCCCATGTTTCGGGCAAGCTGCGCCACGGAAAAACCGCCCCTCCCCTGCGCCACAGATCCCATCACCTGCCAGCGGGCACTCGTCAGACCGAGCGGCCGGACGAGCGCATCGCCTGAGGCGATGAGCGCCCCGTTCAGCCGGAAGACTTCCAGCACCAGGGCGTTGAGCGGATGTTCGAAGGGATAAGGAGCTTTTTCAATCATGACAGCATACATACATTATAGCAGCATGCTGTCAATATGCGATTTCCCCCTCGTGCCGCTTGCATCATGGGGTTCATGGCCTATATGCATCGCGCACGATTTAATCTACCACGAGTAATATCATGAAAATCATGTACGAAACCGAAGCCCGTGCCGTTGGCGGCCGCCAGGGCCACGCCGAGACGCCGGATGGCCTCCTCAGCGTCGATCTCGCAACGCCGAAAGAGATGGGCGGACAAGGCGGGGCGACGAATCCGGAGCAGCTCTTTGCCGCCGGCTATGCCGCCTGTTTCGAAAGCGCCATGCGCTTCCTCGCCGGCAAAAAGAAGCTTCCCTTGAAAGGCGCATCGGTCACCGTCAAAGTGCGCCTGGGTGCGGCGTCGGAGACCGCTTTCGGGCTCGACGTCGATCTCATCGCCGAGACGGAAGGCCTGGACCGGAAAACGGCCGAGGATCTCGTCGCGGCGGCGCATGAGGGATGCCCTTATTCGCGGGCCATCAAAGGCAATGTGAACGTAGCGATCACCGTCGAGGCGAAGTGAGCGGCAAGCACAAAACCTCTGAGAACGGATTGTCGCCCGACGCGCTTCGGGCGACGACCCTCGATGCGCAGATATGCTTTGCGCTCTATTCGGCATCGAGCCGGATGACGAAGCTCTACCGGCCGCTCCTGGAGCCTCTCGGCCTCACCTACCCGCAATACATCGCCATGCTCGCATTGTGGGAAAAGGCGCCTCGTTCCGTCGGCAGCCTCAAAGAGGCGCTCGGTCTCGATTTCGGCACCCTGAGCCCGCTCCTGAAGCGGCTGGAGGCGCAGGGCCTCGTCGACCGCCGCCGCGATCCGGAAGACGAACGCCGTGTCATCGTCGACCTTACCGAAGCCGGGCGGGCTCTGCGCGTGCCGGCCTCCAAAGTGCCGGAAGAAATCGTCTGCCGCGTCGGCCTTCCGCGCGAGACCATGGTGTCGCTGCGCGCCGCTCTGAGGCAGCTCAACGCAGCGCTCGACGAAAACGACGCGCCAAAAGCCTGACCGGACTCACCTCCGCCAGGGGCAAAGTCGCGAGCCCATCGCGCAACCCTGACCGCCTCATTCAGCATATCAACTTTCGGACAAGGCGTCTTGTCGCCGCATTGGTGACGCATTAGATAGCGGTAACACAATTAGCTTGCTATCTATTATGCCGCCTTCCCAGAACTCTCCCACGCATGACGCGTTCATCGAGGCCGTCACCAACGTCACGCGCAAGCTGCGCACCCGCTTCGACGCCATGGCCAAGAGCCGAGGCCTCACCTTTTCCCGCGCCCGGCTCTTCGTGCTTCTCGCCCGTCACGAAGGGGCAAGCCAGGCGGAGCTTGCCGACCTCCTCGAAGTCGAACAGCCGAGCATGGTCCGCCTCGTCGACGGTCTGGAGAAATGCGGTCTCATCGAACGACAGGCGGCCGAAGAGGATCGTCGTTCCAAGCACATCTATCTGACCGAGGCCGGCCGCGAAAAAGCCGGTGAGATCCTCCCCTTCGCGCGCGAATTGAAGGCCACGGTCCTGGAAGGCATCGACGCGGAAGAGCTGCGGCAGGCGACGCTCACGCTGCAGAAGGTCGCCGCCAACATCGCGGCGCAATCGTGAGCCCCCATGCCTGAAAGACGTGCGAGCGACCAAGGCCCGGACCCCCTCGTACGAGGCGCGGCCCGCACGCCGGCACCGCGGGCCGAACAGCTCGACCGCCGGCGGCCTTTCGGCAAAAGCAGCGGGATGGATGCCGCGTGCAGCGAGCCGCAGGCCGCACCGCCTCCGCCGGCGGAGCCCGAGCGCCCGCCCGTGGTCCAGCCCATGCCCTATGTGCCGAAACATCCGGCACGGGCGGCCGCCTATATCGCGACCTCCGCACTTCTCGGCATCACCCAGGGCCTCGGCACGCAAATGGTCGGGGCCAATCTTTTCCAGATCCAGGGCTCGATCGGCGCGACGCAATCGGAGACGATGTGGCTGATGGCCGCCTATATGGCGCCCTACGCCTCCCTGTCGCTTGCTCTCGTGAAACTGCGCCGCCAGTTCGGCCTGCGCCGCTTCGCCGAACTCTCGATCCTCGTCTTCGTCGTCGTGGCGCTTCTCAATTCCTTTGCCCGCGATCTTCAGAGCGCCGTCATCCTGCGCTTCATCGCCGGCATCTCGGCCGCACCCCTCTCCGCCCTGAGCTTCCTCTACATGATGGAGGTGCTGCCGCGCGAAAAGAAGCTGACGATCGGCGTCTCCTTCGCGATGACCAACCTCACTCTGGCGATGCCGATCGCCCGGCTGATTTCGCCGACGCTCTTCGACATCGATCAATGGCACGGCCTGACAACGTTTGAGCTCGGCCTGTCGATGCTCTGTTTTTGCGGCGTCTACATGCTGCCGCTCACCTCGCCGCCCCAGGCAAAGGTCGTCGATCCTCTCGATTTCATCAGCTATCCGCTGATTGCCGTCGGCTTCGGCTGTATGGCGGTCTTCCTGACGCTTGGCCGCGTCTATTGGTGGTTCGAGCGCGACTGGCTCGGCTGGCTCCTGGTCATTTCGCTCGCCTCCCTCACCCTGGCGACCGTCATCGAGCTCAATCGCAAATACCCGCTCGTCGATATCCGCTGGATCTGCAGCCCGCCGATCCTGCATTTCGCCGCCGCGCTCATCATCTTCCGCACCATCCTCGCCGAGCAATCGGCCGGCATTCGCGGCCTCTTCAATCAGCTCGACATCACCAACGATCAGGCGATGCCGCTTTATTGGATGGTCTTCGCCTGCGTGCTCGCCGGCGGCTGGGTCTCCGCCATGGTTCTGAAACCGGGGCGCGAGCCGGCCATTCATGCCGTTGCCCTGACCGCCCTGTGTGTAGGCGCCTATCTCGACGGCCAATCGAGCAATCTCACCCGGCCCGAGCAATTGATGGTGAGCCAGGGGCTCATCGCCTTCGGCGGCGCTCTGTTCCTGCCGGCCGCGATGGCCCGGGGCATTATCGCCGCGTTCACCAAGGGCCCGAACTACATCTTGAGCTTCGTCGTCGTCTTCCTGTCGACGCAGAGCCTCGGAAGCCTCTTCGGATCGGCGCTCTTCGGAACCTTCGTGCAGATCCGCGAGAAGTTTCACTCCGAAGCGCTGATCGAAGGTCTGAAATCGACCGATCCGCTCGTTGCCGATCGCATCTCGCAGCTCGCCGGAAGCTATGCCGGTGTCCTCGGCGATCAGACTCTTCTCAAGGCCGAAGGTGCCGCCCTTCTCTCCAGAGCGACGTCCCGAGAGGCCTACATCCTCGCCTACAACGATGCCTTTTTGGCCGTGTCCGCGCTCGCCGCGACGGCTCTTCTGGCGCTCACGATCCACGTCGCCGTGGCCTGGCTGATGAAACAGCGGCAGCCCGCCCCGGCACTTCAAACCCAGACTTCATAATCCCGATGTTCAATTTCCTGCGCTCCTTTTCGACAATCCTCGCCGTCACCATCGGCCTCCTCGGCATCTGCGTCGTGCTCTACGCCTGGCGGCTGCCGCCTTTCACCAGCGCCGTGGAGGTGACCGAGAACGCCTATGTGCGGGGGCCGGTGACGATGATCGCCCCGCAAGTGGCGGGTTATGTCACCGAGGTCCCGGTGCAGGATTTCGAGACCGTCGAAAAAGGCGATCTCCTCGTCCAGCTCGACGATCGCATCTACCGGCAGAAACTCGAGCAGGCGCGCGCGGAACTCGATGCGCAGAAGGCGGCACTCGCCAATTCCGAGCAGAGCCGGCATTCGGCGGAAGCGAAGCTCCGCTCTACGCAGGCGCAGCTCGCCGGCAAGAAGGCGGCTCTCGAACAGGCGAAGGCGGATTGGCAGCGGGTCGGGCCCCTCGTTGATCGCGGCGTCGTCAACAAGGCGACGGGCGATGAAACCCGCTCGAAGCGCGATCAGGCGCAGGCCGCCTACGATCAGGTCACGGCCGAGATCGAAGTGGCGCGACAGGAGCTGCAATCGACCATCGTCAACCGCGCGTCTCTGAAGGCCGCGGTGGAAGGCGCGGAAGCCGCCGTACATCTTGCCGAGATCGACCTCGACAACACCCACATCACCGCCCCGGCAAGTGGTCGTCTCGGCCAGGTCGGCACGCGCATCGGCCAATATGTCTCTGCCGGCACGCAGCTCGTGGCGCTCGTGCCGGAGAGCATCTGGGTCGTGGCGAATTTCAAAGAGACCCAGGTCGCCAAGATGCGCATCGGCCAGCCTGTCACCTTCACTGTCGACGCACTCGAAGGCGCAAGTCTCGCAGGCCATATCGAGCGCTTTTCGCCGGCCACGGGATCGGAATTCAGCGTCATCAAATCCGACAACGCCTCCGGAAACTTCACCAAGGTGGCGCAGCGCCTGCCCGTGCGCATCGCGATCGACCCGGACCAGCCCCTGTCTGAACGCCTTGCGCCCGGAATGTCGGTGGTGGCGACGGTCGACACCGCGGCCGAGAGCACACCCGAAATCGCCGACGAAGGAGATCGACCAACCTCGGGAAACACCTCCGGCAAAAAGCCCGTCCGGCTCGGCCGCACGGAATCCAGAGCCGGAGGGGCGCACCTGGAAACCAATTGAGCTCGGCACGCTGAAGGCCAGCCGCAGCCCTCGGCGTGCCTGGTCTCGACCTGGAGCGGACCTCCCTTCGCGTCGAGGCCTGGATCGGCCGGCTCGCCATGGGCCGGCCGATCTCATTTTTTTGTCCTATGCGCCCCGCCCAAAATGCGACCGCAACCGCAAACGGGTTTCGTCAGGCCGCGCGCCGAGAGGCGGTCTCGCTTTCCCCGTAAAGCCGGAATTCGCGCGGGCGGAAAATCACCTCGCTTCCCGTCTCCACGCCATGGCTCGTCTCCGCGAGCGAAGGCACGTCGATCTCGACAGGATGGTTGCCGCCGACCGCAATCTCGAGCCGCCTGCGATCGGTGAGGCGGCGGCTTCCCGTCACCACGCCCGCAATGCCGCGCTCGCCCGGCCGGAGCATCTCCACATGGCCAGGCCGGAAGAAGAGCCGTGCGGCGCCCGCCCCTGCGCCGACAAGCCCGCTCGGGCGACCTGCAACGAGGATGGCCCCGCCCGACAGAGTCACCGGGAGGCTTGAGGATTCGCCGATGAAGCCGTGCACGAAGGGCGAAGCCGGCGCGTCGTAGATTTCGTCGGCCGTGCCGACCTGCTCGACATGACCGGCATTCATCACCACGACGCGGTCGGCAAGCTCCAGCGCCTCTTCCTGATCATGCGTGACGAAGACCGTGGTATGGCCGGTCTGCTCATGCAGATCGCGCAGCCAGCGGCGCAGCTCCTTGCGCACCTTGGCATCGAGCGCACCGAAAGGTTCATCCAGCAGGAGAACGGCCGGCTCGATCGCGAGCGCCCGCGCCAGCGCCACTCTCTGCCGCTGCCCGCCGGAAAGCTGCATCGGAAAGCGCTTTTCGAGCCCCGAAAGCTGCACGAGATCGAGAAGCTCCAAAGCGCGACGCCGGATTTCCGTTCGGCTCGGCCGGCTTCCACGCGGGCGCACCCGGAGGCCGAAGCCGACATTGTCGGCGACATTCATCTGTTTGAAGAGCGCGTAATGCTGAAAGACGAAGCCGACATTGCGCTCCTGCACGCTCTTGGCCGAGGCATCCTCTTCGCCGAAGAGGATGCGGCCGCGATCGAGAAATTCGAGCCCGGCGATGAGGCGCAGAAGCGTCGTCTTGCCGGAGCCCGAGGGCCCGAGCAACGCGATGAGTTCGCCCGAGCGAATGGCGAGCGAAATATCGTGCACCGCCGGATAATCGTCGAACGCCTTGGAGATGTTTTGGAGAACGATGTCCATCTGGTCCTCAATGCGCGCGTTCAGCGGCGATCGCACCGGCGAAACGCCATTCCAGGAAGGTCTTCAGGGCAAGGGTGAAAAGCGCCAGGAGGGCGAGCAGCGAGGCGACGGCGAATGCGGCCGCAAAACTGTACTCGTTGTAGAGGATCTCCACATGCAGCGGCATCGTATTGGTGAGGCCGCGAATATGTCCGGAGACGACGGAGACGGCGCCGAACTCACCCATGGCGCGGGCGTTGCAAAGGAGCACGCCGTAGAGAAGCGCCCATTTCACATTCGGCAGCGTGACGAGCAGAAAGGTCGTAAAGCCTGAAGCGCCGAGCGAAAGCGCAGCTTCTTCGTCGCCGCTCCCCTGCTCCTGCATGAGCGGAATGAGCTCCCGCGCCACGAAGGGAAAGGTGACGAAGATCGTCGCGAGAACGATCCCCGGCACCGCAAAGATGATTTCCACGCCATGCGCGTCGAGAAAGGGGCCCAAGACCCCCTGCGCCCCGAAGAGAAGCACGTAGACAAGGCCGGAGATCACCGGCGAGACGGAAAACGGCAGATCGATCAGCGTGACGAGCAGGCTCTTGCCCTTGAAGTCGAACTTGGCGACGGCCCAGGCGGCCGCGACCCCGAAGACCATGTTGGCGGGCACCGCGATCGCCGCCACGATCAGCGTCAGCCGGATGGCCGCGAGCGCATCCGGCTCGACGATCGCCGCAAGATAGGTGGAGATTCCCGCGCGCAGCGCTTCCACGAAGACGGCGACAAGCGGCATCACGAGAAAGAAGCCGAGAAAGACGAAGACGAGGCCGATCAGAGCCGCGCGCACGGCGGGCGCCTCCGTCGTGGCCGATCGGCCCCGCCGCACCGGCCCCGAGACCCTCAACGACGCGCCCGACAATTCAGCTGCCATAGCCGAACCTCCTGCGGCTCCACGCCTGAAGCAGATTGATGACGAAGAGCATGACAAAAGCAATCGCAAGCATCACCGCGGCGACCGCCGTCGCGCCGGCGTAATCGAATTCCTCCAGTCGGATGACGATCAGAAGCGGCGCGATCTCAGATACATAGGGAATATTTCCGGCGATGAAGATGACCGAGCCGTATTCGCCGACAGCCCGGGCGAGCGCGAGTGCGAACCCGGTCAGGAGCGCCGGCAGCAGGGCCGGCACGATCACCTTGAAGATCGTCTGCCGCCGCGTGGCTCCGAGCGTTGCGGCAACCTCTTCGAGCTCGCGGTCGATCTCTCCGAGGACCGGTTCGACGGTGCGCACGACGAAGGGCAGGCTGACGAAGGTGAGCGCCACCACGATACCGGCCGGCGCATAGGCGATTTTGAGCCCGAGCGGCTCGAGAAACTGCCCGACCCAGCCATTGGGTGCGTAGAGCGAGGTGAGCGCAATACCGGCCACCGCCGTCGGCAGGGCGAAAGGCAGGTCGATGACGGCATCGAGAAACCGGCGTCCGAAAAAGCGGTAGCGCACCAGGACCCAGGCAATCAGGGCGCCGAAGACCGCGTTGATCGAGGCGGCGACGAGCGCCGCGCCAAAACTCAAGCGCAAGGCCGCGAGCGTGCGTGGATCGGTGGCGAGGCGCCAGAATTCGGCCGCGCCCAGACCCGCGCTTTTGATGACGAGAGCCGCGAGCGGCACCAAAACGACGAGCCCCAGATAGGCGATCGTGAAGCCGAGTGAGAGACCGAAACCCGGCAGAACGCTCCGCTTCCGCCAGGTTCGAGCGCGCCCGCGCATCCGCAGCCGTCCCTATCGCGCAGGCTGATAGATCTGGTCGAAGACGCCGCCATTGCCGAAATGAGCCGGCTGCGCCTTCTCCCATCCGCCGAAGAGCGGGTCATCGATGGTGACGAGCTTGAGATCGGGAAACCGCGCCATGTCCGCGGTATCGGCGAAGGCCGGCTCCGCCGGGCGATAGAAGTTCTTCGCCACCAATCTCTGCCCCTCGGGCGAATAGAGATAGGCGAGATAGGCTTCCGCCGCCTGGCGTGTCCCGTCCTTGTCGACATTGCCGTCGACCAGCGCGACCGGCGGTTCGGCCTTGATGGAAATCGACGGCGCCACGATCTCGAATTTGTCGGGACCGAGCTCCTTGAGCGCCAGAAACGCCTCGTTCTCCCAGGTGATCAGGACGTCGCCGATGCCCCGCTGCACGAAGGTGGTGGTGGCGCCGCGCGCGCCCGTGTCGAGCACCGGCACATGCCGGAAAAGCTCACCCATGAAGTCGCGGGTCGCCTTCTCGTCGCCATGAAAAGCCTCATTGGCGTAGGCCCAGGCCGCGAGATAGCTCCAGCGCGCGCCGCCAGAGGTTTTCGGATTGGGCGTGATGACCTCCACGCCCTCCTTCACCAGGTCCGGCCAGTCTTGGATCCCCTTCGGATTGCCCTTGCGGACGAGGAAAACGATGGTCGAGGTGTAGGGCGCGCTGTGATTGGGAAGCCGATCGCGCCAGTTCGCGGGGATCTTTCCGGTCGTCTTGGCGATCGCGTCGATATCGGCTTCGAGCGCCAGCGTGACGACATCGGCTTTGAGCCCGTCGATCACCGCCCGCGCCTGCTTGCCGGAGCCGCCATGCGACATCCGCACCGAGACGGTTTCACCGGTTTCGGCTTTGAAATGCGCGGCAAAGGCGGCGTTGAACGCCTCGTAGAGCTCGCGCGTCGGATCATAGGAAACGTTGAGAAGCGTGGTGTCGGCGACGGCCGGTGCCGCCATCGCCCAGAGAGCGGCAAAGCCCGCCGCAAGAGATCGTCGCATCCTTCGCATGCCAACCTCCATCACCTACCGATCTGGTAGAGATCAATAGCCTACCTGTTTGGTAGGCTATGTCAACGGAGGCGAAACGACCGCGACAACGACGCTGCGACAGGGGGCGCCACGACAGAACGCACGATGACAGAGAGGACCGCGAAACGGCTCAGGCGGCGTCGACCGAGAGCCCGGCAATCCGATCCACACCATCCGGATCGGCAATCGCGTCGGCGAGCGTGGTCTGGTCGAGAACGGCGCGCGCGGAATTGGCCACATGCGCGAAGACGCGGCGCACACGGCACGCGCCTTCGTCTTTGCAATCGGCACAGCGGCGGTAGGCGACCCGGCTGAGACAGGGAAGCGGGGCGATCGGCCCATCGAAAAGCCGCAGAACATGCCCAAACGTGATCGTATCGGCCGGCCGCTGCAGGAAATAGCCGCCGTTCACCCCGCGTCGGCTCTGGATCAGGCCGTCGCGCTTCAATTCCATCAGAATCTGCTCCAGGAACTTGCGCGGGATGCGCTCCCCCTTGGCAAGCTCGCCGGCGGAAATGGAATCGCTCTCCATCTCTGCGAGCGCAAGCAGCGCCCGCAGGGCGTATTTGGCCTTCTGGGAAATCATCCGCGCGGGCACCTCTGGGCTGGGCTATTTCCTATTAATTCGATAGTATATTGAAGCCGTTGCGGCAAGCTTGCAGGCGGCATCGGCACGGTCGTTCCAGTCAGCTCTGCGGCGGCTCGGCGCGCCCTTGGTCGGGGTGCATTTCCTCGACGAGGGCAAGCCAGGCCCGCGCCGCATGGGACAGATAGGCGCCGCGCCGCCAGATCATGGCGATATGCCAGGCAGTCTCCGGCTCGTCGAGAAGCACCGAGGCAGCATGGCCCGCCTCCGAGCGTGGCGCAATGATCTGCGGCAGGAAGGCGATGCCGAGGCCCGCCGCCGCAAGGCCGACGATGAACTCGATCTGGCTGCTGCGCGCGGCGACCACGGGCGAAAACCCATGTCGGCGGCAGGCATCCCCGATGATCCGGTTCAAGCCGAAACCAGCCTCGAAAAGGATGAACGGCTCCTCGCGCACATCCTCGATCTTTATCGTCTGGCGCCCGGCAAGCGCATGGGCCCGTGGCATGACCGCCATCAGCGGCTCGCGCCGCACGCCCTGCCATTCGAAATCCTCCCCGAAAGGAAGAAGCGAGGCGGCCATTTCGATTTCGCCCGTCCGCAGCATCTCCTCCAGCCGGTCGCTGCCATGCTCGACGAGGCGCACATCGATGCCCGGAAAGCGCTGGCGATAGATCGCGAAGAGCGGCGCAAACAACGCGCTGCTCGCCACCGGCGGCAGGCCGAGAGACAAAGACCCCTGCTTCAGGCCGCGGATCTCGTCGAGCTCGCGCGCGAGATCTTCGCGTTCCGCCAGAAGCTTCACGGCTCTTCGATAGACCACCTCGCCCGGCGCGGTCAGGTGGCTGCGATGGCCGATGCGGTCGAGAAGCGGCAGGCCGATCTCGTCTTCGAGCTGCCGCACGGCCTTTGAGATCGTCGATTGCGTGGCGAAAAGCGCCTTCGCGGCGGGCGTGAAACCGCCTTGGCGGACCACTTCGACGAAAGCCCGCAGATTGCGAAATTCCATATTATTCCGATACGGAATGAAGCCTATTCAGTCAATTCATTTTGTCGATTGATCAGGTGCAACTATATGCCGCTCCTTCCAGGAGAGATCGATGACCCCCCGCAGCCTCGCGCTTCGCTTCCGTCGCAGCCTTCACAACAGCCGCCTCGCCCAGATCGCGGCGATCTTCGTGTTCTGGGGCATCGGGGAGACGATCGTGCGCCTTTCGGGGCTTCCGGTGCCCGGCGGCATCATCGGCATGGCGCTCGTCCTCGCCCTTTTGATCTCCGGCCGCCTCAGCCTTTTCAGCATGCGCCGCGGCGCCCAGTGGTTTCTGGCGGAGATGATCCTGTTCTTCGTGCCGGCCGTCCTCGCCGTCGTCGATCACCGCGAGTTCGTCGGCCTACTCGGCCTCAAGATCCTGTTCGTCATCCTGGCCGGAACCGCCTCCGTCATGGCGGTCACGGCGCTGACGGCGGACCTCTATTATCGCCGTCGCCTGGCCGCGGAGGACCGCAATGCTCTCTTCGAGTGAAATCCTCCTCCACGGCCTCTTCTGGTCGGCTCTGACGATCGGCACCTATTTTCTGGCAAAGCGCATCTATCTGCGCTGGCGGCAGCCTTTTTTGATGCCACTCGCGATCACCCCGGCGCTTCTCATCCTGATCGTCGTCACCGCCGACGAGACCTACCGCGATTATATCCGCTCCACCGGCTGGCTCGTCAGCCTGCTCGGCCCGGCCATGGTCGCCTTCGCCGTGCCGATCTACGAGCAGCGCGCCCTGATCGCCCGCCACTGGCCGGTCCTCGTCGTCGGCATGCTGGCGGGCACGACCACGGCCATTCTCTCCGGCTGGACCTTTGCGAGCCTCGTCGGTCTCGACGACGCCCTGCGCCTCAGCCTTCTGCCGCGCTCCGTTTCGACCCCCTTCGCCATGGTCGTCTCCTCCGACATCGGCGGCGCCCCCGACCTCACCGCCGTCTTCGTCGTTTTGACCGGCGTCTTCGGCGCCATCCTCGGCGAGTTGATGCTGACGATCCTGCCGGTCAAATCGGCACTTGCCCGCGGCGCCCTCTTCGGTGTCGCGGCCCATGCGAGCGGCACCGCCAAGGCCCACGAAATCGGTCACGAGGAAGGCTCCGTCGCCGGCCTCGTCATGGTGCTCGTCGGCCTTTTGAACGTCCTCGTCGCACCGCTGATCGCCCACGGCCTGCCCTATCTCTGAGCCCCTTCCACGGGCAGCCGCCTCAGGCCGGCTCCTCAAATCGGCTCTTCAGGCCGCCTTCCGTCTCTCACCCGCAATCTCCCGCACCTGCCGAAGATCGTCGATGAAGGCACGGTAGGCACTCGCCTTGGCCTCCGCATCCGGCAGTCGCAGAAGATAGGACGGATGCACGGTGAGGAAGCCGGCAAAAGGCGGAAACTCCTGCCGGCCGCGCATCTTCGTCACGGAAACCTGTCGTCCCGAAAGCGCCAGCGCCGCCGTCCCTCCGAGCGCCACGACGAGGCGCGGCGACAGAAATTCGAGCTCCGCCATCAGCCACCAGCGATAATGCTTCACCTCCGACACGGTGGGCTTCTGGTGGATGCGCCGCTTGCCGCGCATCTCGAACTTGAAGTGCTTCACGGCATTGGTGAGATAAACCGAGCCGCGCTCGATCCCCGCTTCCGCCAGGGCCCGATCGAGAAGCTGGCCGGCCGGCCCGACAAATGGCCTTCCCTAACGATCCTCCTGATCGCCCGGCTGCTCGCCGACAAAGACGATGTCGGCATCTAGAGGGCCCTCGCCGAGCACCGCACGCGTCGCTCCCGGCACCGCCCCCGACACCAATGGCTCCGAGGCAGCGATCAGCGCGTTGAGGTCTTGCAGCCTCTTCGGACGATCCTCACGCATTTTCTGGAGCGCCTTCTCCGGCGCACGCCTGGGCGATGCCGCGGCCTCGCGCGCGATCATCTCGCGCACCCGCGTCGGCGCGGAGCTGACGAGTTCCGGGATCGCCGCCACCTCCGGCATATCGGCCCAGTAGCGCCGTGGCATATGCTGCGCCATCAATTTGGGATTGGCCCGCGCCGGGTTGAACGTCGCCGCATAATACGTGCGCCATCCCTCTTCGAAACCGTCGCCGGCAGCGGCCGGGTCGCGGCGCGCCGGCGGCCCTTCGACGAGCTTTTTGCCGTCCCAGTGGAGCGAACCGTCGGGCGTCAGGATCGACCAGGCCATATTGGCGAAGCGCTCGGCGAAAAAAGGCGCGGCCGCAGCCAAGGTGAAATGCGCCGGCTCGAAATAGGCGACGAAGCGTTCGTTTTCCTCGATGCCAGAGCACTCAGTCTCACCCGCCGCGACACCCCCCTCCGTCACCACACGGCGAAAGCGCAGAAAGCCATGCATATGATGGATGTCGCGCCGCACCTCCTGCTGCATGCGCGCAAGACGGTAGACGAGCGGATCGCTCGCCACCTCGAGAAGCCCGCGCTCGCTGCGCAAAATTCTCCACACGAGCCGATAGAGAAGCCCATAGCGCTCGTGGTCGCGGTGACAGACGACATCGGCGATGAGCCGTGTCACGGCGCGCGGCAACACGACCGGCGGCGCCTCTCCCGCAAGCGGCGCGCCGAAGAGATCCTGCGCACCCTCCGCCGCGAAGACGACATCGTCCGGCGCGACCCGGTCGCGCACGAGGATGCGCAGCGCCCGGCGAAAACCGTCGAGATCCGCCCCCGCCTTCATATCGATGCGCACGCGGGTCATCAGAACAGGCTCATTTGCTGGGCCGGCTCGGCGAGCCTTTGCCGCAGATCGAGCCGGTCGATGAGGGAGACGGGCCGGTGGTCCGGCGTGACGAGAAACGGCAGCGCCCGTTTCAGGCCCGCCGTCAGCCGCGCGAGATCTGGAAGTCGCAGCTTCTGGTGCCGGCGCGAGGTGAGAATGCGCTCCACGGCCCTCTGCCCGAGCCCCGGCACCCGCAAAAGCATCTCCCGCTCCGCCCGATTGACGTCGACGGGAAAGCGCTCGCGATTTTTCAGCGCCCAGGCAAGCTTCGGATCGACATCGAGCGCCAGCATGCCGTCCTCACCGCTGTCGGCGACCTCGTCGGCCGAAAACCCGTAAAACCGCATCAGCCAGTCCGCCTGATAAAGCCGGTTTTCCCGGCGAAGCGGCGGCGCCTTCGCCGGCAGAAGCAGGCTCGCCTCGGGGATCGGGCTGAAGGCGGAATAATAGACCCGCTTCAACGCGTAATCGTCATAGAGCCTGGCGCTCGCGCGAATGATCGCGGCATCCTTCACATCGTCTGCCCCGACGATCACCTGCGTGCTCTGCCCGGCCGGCGAGAAACGCCGTCGCTCGTCGCGCGCCTCCAGGATGCGCTCATGCATCTGTCCCATCGCGTGCGTGATCGTCCGGTCGTTCTTTTCCGGCGCGAGCGCTTTCAGGCTCGCCCCGCTCGCAAGCTCCAGATTGATCGACAACCGGTCAGCGTACCGCCCCGCCTCCTCGATCAGCCACGGGCTCGCCTCAGGGATCGCCTTGAGATGGATATAGCCCTGAAAGCCGTGGACGCGCCGGAGCGTCTTCGCCACCCGCATCATCTCCTCCATCGTCCGGTCGGGCGAGCGCGCGATGCCGGAGGATAAAAACAGGCCTTCGATATAGTTGCGTTTGTAGAATTCGAGCGTAAGCCGCACCACCTCCTCGACCGAAAAACGCGCCCGCGGCACGTTCGAGGAGCGCCGGTTGATGCAATAGGCGCAGTCGAACAGGCAGTAATTCGTCAGAAGGATTTTCAGAAGCGAGACGCAGCGCCCGTCCGGCGTGAAGGCGTGGCAGATGCCGGACGGCGCCGTCGCGCCGAGCCCGTTCTTGCCGGCCTTGCGCTTCGGCGCGCCCGAGGAGGCGCAGGACACGTCATATTTGGCCGCGTCCGCCAGAATGCCGAGCTTGGTTGCGAGCTTCTCATCCATGCTTGGATGATGCCATGTTCTTCTTTTGTTCGCAACAGGCTTATGTGGCGCCCGGTCTGAATCAGCCCGTCTGAATCACAATCTCCGAAGTTCAGCCCATCCGCTTCAATCGACTCGGGAATTTTCCGCGCGCGCCTCCGTCTCCGCATCCAGCACCGCGCGGATCTCTTGAAGCAAAGGATGAGCGTCGGTCGCGCGCCTCCCATAAGCGAGATTGAATCGATAATCGAAGTCGGGTGGGTTAAGCCCCTGATTGTGTTGAAGGATCGTCTCGAGCTTATCGAGCCCCTTGGCGAGCCGCGCCTCCGGCGTCGCCCCCGCCTCGTACTCCTCCCAGAGATCGAGGATCGCCTGCCGCCGTGCCGGGTCGAGCGGCGCGGTCAGTTGCAGAAGATCGGCGCGCTCCTGCGCCGCCTTCTCCTCGCCCGGCATCTGCGCAACCGCCGGCACGTCGCCCGACAGGGCTTCGCCGAGATCGTGCACGATGAGGATCTTGAGAAGACGGCTGAAGTCGATTTCGCCGAGATCCTTTTCGAAAACGATCGCCATCAGGGCGAGCCGCCAGGTGTGCGCAGCGGTGCTCTCCGGCCGGCCCTCCGCCGTAAAGCCGGAGCGGAACGTGTCCTTGAGCCGCTCCGCCGCGCGCAGAAAATCGAGCGCGCCGGAAAGATCCTCCTGCCTCATCATTCCCTCACAGCATGCCCGGACGGAAGAGCGCGCTCTTGTCGATGATCTCGCCGGAGACCATGAAGATGCCGCCGCCCTTGTAATGCAGCGTCTCGGGATGCTCCGGCTCCGGCGCCACATGCGCCTTCACCACCTCGAAGACGAAGAAATTGTAGTGCCCGACGAGCGCATCCTCGAACAGCCGGCATTCGAAATTGGCGTGGCATTCGCCGATCATCGGCGCGCCCACCATCTCGGCCGCCTCGGCCGTCAGACCGAACTCCTCGAACTTGTCGATCCGTTCCCCGGAGGTGTTGCCGATCTTGACGACGGTATCGGTGAGCGCCGTCGTCGGCAGATTGATGACGCATTCGCCACTCGCACGGATGAGCTCGAAGGAATGGTTGCCGGCGGAGATCATGCAGCCGACGAGCGAGGGCGAGAATTCCATGATCGTGTGCCAGCCCATCGTCATGATGTCGTGCTCGCCTTGATGGGCGGACGAGACGAGCACGACCGGCCCGGGCTCCAGATAGCGCCGCACATCCGACACGTCGAAATCGATTTTCCTCACCGCCGTCATCCTCCGCCTCCCTGGAATGGCATGGCCCCGTCCCGCCGCCGAATGTCGTCTGAGACCCAGTGAGGCCTCGCCAAGGCACGCATGCGGCATAGATGGAGCAACAGATCCACTCACATCTCAATCAGGTTCATCCCATGATAGAAAGCACGCAGATCCTCCTCGCGTCACGCCCCGAGGGCCGGCCGACGCCAGAGAATTTCCGCACGGAGACCGCACCCGTGCCGGCGCCGAAGGAGGGCGAAGTCCTCCTCAAGGTCCGCTACCTCTCGCTCGATCCCTATATGCGCGGGCGGATGAGCGCGGCGAAATCCTACGCCGCCCCGGTCGAGGTCGGCGCCGTGATGGAAGGCGGCACCGTGGCGGAGGTCGTGGAAAGCCGCGACCCGAATTTCGCAGCCGGCGACATGGTCCTCTCGTATTCCGGCTGGCAGACGCATGCGGTCGCAAAGGCCGCTCATCTGCGCAAACTCGATCCCGAAAAAGTGCCCGTCACCACCGCCGTCGGCGTGCTCGGCATGCCGGGCTTCACCGCCTATGCGGGGCTTCTGACGCTCGGAAAGCCGAAAGAAGGCGAGACGGTCGTCGTTGCCGCGGCGACCGGGCCCGTCGGCTCCGCCGTCGGCCAGATCGCCAAGATCAAGGGCGCGCGTGCCGTCGGCATCGCCGGCGGACCGGAAAAATGCCGGGCGCTCACGGAAGACTTCGGCTTCGACGCGGCGATCGACCATCGCTCCGAAAGCTTCGCGGAGGATCTGAAAGCCGCCTGCCCGGACGGCATCGACGTCTATTTCGAAAACGTCGGCGGTGCCGTCTTCGAGGCGGTGCGCCCGCTTCTCAACTTTTATGCGCGCATGCCCGTCTGCGGCCTCGTCTCGCAATACAACGCCACCGGCCCGTTCGAGGGACCGGACAAGCTGCCGGGTTTGATGCGTGACGTTCTGACGAAGAGCCTCACCATCCGCGGCTTCATCCAGACGGAATTCAAGGATCAGATGCCGGACTTCCTCAAAGAGATGGGCAGCTGGGTCGCGGACGGACGCATCCGCTACAAGGAAGATATCGTCGAAGGACTGGACAAGGCGCCGGAGGCCTTCATCGGCCTTCTGGAAGGCAAGAATTTCGGCAAGCTGATCGTCAAAGTCGCCTGAGCCGACGAAAACACGCCATCACGAAAAAAGCCCCCGCCGCGGCGGGGGCTTTGTCATCACGGAAAGACGCTGCGACCGAGACCGCAACGCCTGAAAAAAATCACACGGCGGGCGTGCGCGCCGCCGCGGCATAGGTGGACACGACGCGGTCGATATTGGCGAGGATCAGGGCCTCGGGCGTCGCCGCAAGCCGTCCCTCCGCCACCGCCGGATAGAGCGCGCCGAGATACTGGCTGATGAGCGGCAGCGGCAATTGCCGGCCCTTGAGACGCGTCAGAAGCGTCGTCACCGCGGCAACGGCCTTCGGCTGCGGCCAGTAATAGCGGATGCGGTCGGAATAGCTGAAATGCCGGTTGATGCGCTTCTCCGCCTCGCTGCCGTGATAATATTTCGCCCATTCGCGCGGATCGCCGACGAGCACCTCTTCCATCGCGTGCTTCAGCGTCTCTTCAGGCGAAAGCCCGTCGAGCTCGACCGCAATCTGATCGAGCCCGTAAAGCGCCTCGCGATAGGCGAAGGTGAGCGCCGGCCCGACCTTCAGGATCGGAAAGCCATCGTCGACTAGGCCCGCCAGAAGCTCCACCGGCTGATAATCGGTCGAATGCGCCTCGAAGACGAATTGCGGCATCTTCGACAGGACCGCACTCAACGAGGCCGCCTTCGCCCGGTCGTAGAAAACGATGTTCTCGTTGCCGTATTCGACACCGGGCTGCACGACGACGCCGATGGCGCGCGCGAACGCGTCTTCGAGCCCACGCGCCGCAAAAGCCGCACGATGCACCTCGACGGTGGCAAGTGCCGCTTCCGGATCGGTGACGGCCAGCTCTTCGATCTCTTCCATCGCCCCGCCCGGGATCGGCACTTCCGTGCCGATGACATAGACCGGAAGATCGAAGCCCGATGCCTTCGCCGTCGTCTCCGAGACGGCAGCAAGCCGCGCCGCGCGTTCCGCCGTCACCTCGTCGGCGAGCGCCACACTCTCCCCGGCACATCCCATTGAGGTGTCGAGATGGATCTTGGTGAAACCGGCCTTCACGAAGGCCTCCACCATGGCCTCGGCCTTGCCCATCGCCTCTTCGGCCGGAAGGCTCTTCCAGGGATTGGGACCGAGATGATCGCCGCCCAGGATCAGCCGGCTCGTGTCGAAGCCGACCTTTGCGGCGATCTCTTCGACGAAGCGGCGGAAATCCGCCGGCGTCATGCCGGTATAGCCACCCTCGTGATTGACCTGGTTGCAGGTCGCCTCGATCAGAACCGGCCCGCCGGCCTTCAGGCCATGGCGAAGCGTCGCCTCGATGACCATCGGATGCGCCGAGCAGATGGAGGAAATGCCGACATTCTCATGTGCCTGATGCCGCCTTGGCAGGCTCGCCAGATAGGCCGTGCTCATGCCCTTGTGCCTTTGTGTCGTTCGATGAAGTCTTCAAGCTCGGCGCCCGTCGACGTGCCCGACATCGGCCCTTTGACGCCGACGGCGCGCGCCCCGCTCGCATTCGCCATCAACAGCGCGTCTCCGGGCGAGACGCCGCGCAGCCAAAAGGTCACGAACGTGGCGCCAAAGCTGTCGCCGGCCCCGGTCGGATCGATCTCCTCGACGGAAAACGCCGGCACCCGCGTCTCGCCGGAGGCATCGAAATAGCTCGCTCCCTCGGCGCCGCGTTTGATGACCACGGCCTTGGTGCCGCGCGTCAGGATTTCGGCGATCGCCGCTTCCTCCTCCTTCGCCTCGGTGAAGAGGAAGAGCTCCTCGCCGCTCGGCAGAAAGATGTCGGCATTCTCGAAGATATGGACGAGCGCCTCCCGCATGCCCGGAAAATCCAGCATCTCCTTGCGGATATTGGGATCGAAGGAGACGCTGCCGCCTTTCGCCTTCACCCGCTCGACCGCGATGCGGATCAAGGAAATGATCTCGTCGGAGAAGAGCGACGAGCCCATCACATGCAGATGGTCCGCCTCGCCCAGCATCTTTTCGACGCCCCGATCGAGGCTCACCTGTCCGCAGGCCGAGTGCCGGATATTGAAGATGAAATTGCGGTTGCCGTCCTCGCGGTAGCGCACGAAGGCGGAGCCGGTGACGGCATCGGGAATGACGGCGATGGCGGAGACATCGACCCCGTCCGCCTTCAGCCGCTCGACATTGACGGTGCCGAAATCGTCCGGGCCGACGGCGCTGATGAGGCCGCAAGGCTGGCCGAGTTTTGCGACCTGATCGATGAAGATGGCGGGCGCGCCGGAGGGAAAAGGCCCGACGAGCGTGATCGGCTCCAGAAAGCCGTTGCCGCGCTCCTCGGCCATGATCTCGACGAGCACTTCGCCGATGGTGACGATCTTTTTCATGAGACGAGCGGACTTCAGCCGCGGTTGGTTTTGGAGCGCACGTCGATCCACACCGCCAGCAGAATGACGAGGCCCTTGACGATGAGCTGGTAGAAATACGGCACCGACAGAAGGCTCATGCCGTTGTTGATGATGCCGATGATGAGCGCGCCGAGAAGCGTGCCGACCATGGTGCCGACGCCGCCGGCGAGGCTGGTCCCGCCGAGCACGGCGGCCGCGATCGCATCGAGCTCGTAGCCGAGACCGGCATTGGTCTGCGCCGAGCCGAGACGCGACGACAGAAGGATGCCGCCGACGGCCGCCATCACGCCGGAAATGGTGAAGATGATCACCTTGATGCGCTTCACCCGGATGCCGGAATAGACCGCCGCTTCCTTGTTGCCGCCGGCGAGATAGGCGCGCCGGCCGAACACGGTCTTGGCGAGAAGCACGAAATTGAAGGCGAAGAGCGCGAGCACGATCCAGATGATGATCGGCAGGCCGAGCCAGTTCTCAGCCCCGATCGCGAGCCAGGCATCGTTGTTGATCGGCGCCGGTAGGCCACCCGTCGGCAGCGACACGAGTCCGCGAAAAATGCCCATCGTCGCCACCGTCACGATGAAGGACGGCAGCAACAGATAGGCCGCGAGCACGCCGTTGAAGGCACCCATGATCGCGCCCGAAAGAAGCGTCAGCCCGAGCGTCGGCCAGAAGCCCAAACCGATGGCGAAACATTGCGCGGCCACCATGCCGGCGACCGCCAGGATCGAGCCGACGGACAGATCGATCTCGCCGAGCAGGATGACATAGGTCATGCCGAAGGCGAGCACCGCCACCACCGACACCTGCTGCACGATGTTGAGCAGGTTGTAGAAGACGAGAAAGCGCGGGCTCAGCATCGAAAAGACGACACAGAGGACGATCAGCGACGCGACGATCCCGCCATATTCGCGAACGGCCGGCGCCGAGGTGAATTTCGAGACGAAGCTCTTCATGATTGCATTCCTGCGGCGTAGGTCATGACGGTCTCAGGCGTGAGCCCCTCCCCGTCGAGGATGTTGGCGACCTTCTTGTCGTGCATGATGACGAGCCGGTCGGAGAGGCCGAGCACTTCCGGCAGATCGGAAGACACCATCAGGATGGCGGCGCCGTCGGCGGCCAATTGCCGGATGATGCGGTAGATCTCGAATTTCGCCCCGACATCGACGCCGCGCGTCGGCTCGTCGAGGATCAGGATGCGCGGCTTGATGCGCAGCCATTTGGCGAGCACGATCTTTTGCTGGTTGCCGCCGGAAAGGTTCGCGGCCGGCGTATCGATCGTGTCGGTCTTGATCGTCAGCCGCGCGACCTCGTCTTCGGCCGCACGGCGCTCGGCGGAGCGCCTGGCAAACCCGAAGGCGTTCGAGATATCGCCGAGCGACACCATGTTGATGTTGCGCTCCACCGTATGAGCGAGAACGAGCCCCTCTTCCTTGCGGTTTTCGGTGAGGAAGGCGATGCCGTGCCGGATCGCATCGTCGGGCGAGCGCGGCCGGATCTTCCTGCCATCGAGAAAAATCTCGCCGCCTTCCGGCCGCTTCACGCCGAAAAGCGCATTCATGACGTCGGACCGACCCGAGCCGACCAGCCCGAAGAAGCCGAGCACCTCGCCGGGCCGGGCATCGAACGTCACGTCGTGGAAGAGATGGCCGCCGTTCAGCCCATCGACGCGCAGGATCGGCTCGACCTCTGGTCCCGGCTTCGGCGCCACGCGCGGCGGGTAGATGTCGTGCATCTCGCGTCCCACCATCATCGCGATCAGCCTGTCGATGCTCGTCTCTTCGCGCGCCATCGTGCCGACGAGTTCGCCGTCGCGGATGACGGTGATGTCGTCGGAAAGCCGCATGATCTCTTCCATGCGGTGCGAGATATAGATGACCGTGACGCCCTTCTCCTTGAGGCGCCCGATCAGCGAGAACAGGATTTCCGCTTCGCTTTCCGACAGCGACGAGGTCGGCTCGTCGAGGATGACGAGATCAGCGGGATAGCTCAGCCCCTTGGCGATCTCGACGAGCTGGCGGCGAGCGATCGAAAGCTGGCTCACTTTGGCGCGGGCCTTGATCGGCAGGCCGAGCTCTTCGATCAGCTCTTCGGCCTTGCGCACCAGTTCCGCGTCATCGATGAAGCCGAAGCGGTTTGGCTCGTGCGTCGCGAAAATGTTCTCCGCCACCGTCATGTGGCGGCACAGGCTCAGCTCCTGGAAGACGATCGTCAGGCCCGAAAGCCGCGCCTCGCGCGGGCTCTTCGGGCGATAAGGCTCGCCCTTGAAGGTAATCTCGCCCGAGGTCTGCGGATGCACCCCGGCAAGAATCTTCATCAAGGTGCTCTTGCCGGCGCCGTTTTCGCCGATGAGCGTGTGGACGCGCCCCTTCTTCACCGAGAGCGTCATGTCTTTGAGCGCCGTGACCGGCCCGAAGGTCTTGGTCACGTTGCGGATGTCGAGAACCGTCTCGTCTTGGGGGGCGGTCATGGCGAAAGCTCCGCCGAAGCTGGCAGGAAGGCTGACAGGAACGCTGACAGGGGGCGAGGAAGTGCCCGCGCCCACCAGATGAGAGGGTGGGCGCGGGGCACAGGAGGAGAGAGTGGGGGGCGGCTCTCTCCTGACCTCTTCTCGCTACTTGGTCTCGCCGTCCTTGGTGACGACGCCCGGCTCGATCGGCTGCTCGGCCGCAACCTCTTCGCCGTTCATGACCTTGACGGCCGTCTCGACCGCGACCTTGCCCATCTCGTCGGGATACTGGGCGATCACGCCCACCATGACGGGATTGCTGGCGACCGCGTCGCGGGCCTCTTTCATGCCGTCGAAGCCGATGACCTTCACCTGGTCCTGAAGCCCGGCGGAAGCGACAGCCGAAGCCGCAGCCAGAGCCGCGTCATCGCCAAAGCCGAAAATGCCGTCGAGATCGGGATGCGCCTGCAAAATGTTCTGCGCGGTCGTCAGAGCTTCCGAGCGGGTGATGCCGGCCTGCTGCGCCACGATCTCGATGTCGGGATGCGATTCCATCGCCTTCTTGAAGCCATCGGTGCGGGCGACGACCGAGGCGACCATCGGATAGTCGATGATGGCGACCTTGCCCTTGTCGCCGATCATCTTGGCCATGAGCTCGCCGGCCTTCACGCCGCCGGCATAATTGTCGGTGCCGACATAGGAGGTGACCTCGACGTTCTTCGCCGGCACGTCGACGGTGATGACCTTGATGCCGGCCTTCTGGGCCCGCCCGATGACGGTGCGCACGCCGGTGGAATCGACCGGGGAAATGATGAGGACGTCGACGCCCTTGGTGATGAAATCCTCGACGTCGGCGAACTGCTTGTTGAGATCCTGGTTGGCGATCTTGATCTCGAGCGGCACGCCTTCGGCCTGCGCCTCGGCGCGCATGGCATCGGCGAGCGCGATGTAGAACGGATGCTGCTGGGTCAGGAGCGAAGCCCCGATCCCCTCGGCAGATGCCGGACCGGCGAACCCGGCGAGCGCGATCCCGGCGGCGAGCAGGGACTTCGAAACGAAACTTCTGAACATAGGCTTCCTCCTGATTATCGGGCGGTGCGCTCCGCCTTTCCTGATGGCGAGCATGAACGGCGCCCGATCACTGGCTTTGTCGCGAACGGCTTTTCTCGTCACGCCGAGGCGCCAGCTTCCGATCTTCGGGTCATCTCAGCGCGCGTCACCGGCAGCGGCGAAAGCCGTGCCTAGAGAGGCGAAAACGGGACCGCGAGAAATCTGAACCGGCACATGCGCGGGCACGGGCCGCGCCTCCTTTCATCAAATTGTTATTGACGCCAGATGACACTTCATGGGACAAAATGTCAATTTAAATTTGTCGCGCGTAAAGAATTGAAATGTCGCGTGCCAGATAACTTGTCCGTGACCGCCCTCCTCTCGTCACGGCAAAAAGGAGCGTGGCCGATTGTCTTCGTTTTGGATTGAGCCGGAAATCGGTTCAATCATGCCGAATTCCTTCGCCGTCCGAATCTCCTGGCCGGCCAAAAGCAACGCCAACCTCGACAAAGACAGCTGCGGAACCTCCCGATGAGCGGCAAGAAAATCAGGAACATGGAGGATTTCGCGGTCGCCGCCGGCATCTCCCGTCCGACCATCTCCAAGTACTTTCAGGACCCGAGTTCCGTGCGCGCCTCCACCCGGCAGCGCATCGAGGAGGCGCTGGCGCGCCACAATTATCAGCCGAACATTTTCGCGGTGAACCTGAACCGCCGCAATCCGCGCAACATCGGCGTCATCGTCCCCCACATCTCCGACCCGTTCTATGCGGAGATCGTCAGGCAGATCGAGATCTCGAGCCTTCGCCAGGGCTATTGGGCGATCGTGTTGAGCTCGCACGGCGAGCCGGATCTGGAGGCGAAAGCCATCCAGATGCTGCAATCGCTGAAACTCTCCGGAGCCATCGTCGCGCCGCTCGGCTACGAATCCGACGCCGGCCTCATCCGCGAGCTGCGCCAGGCGATGCCGCTCGTCTTCCTCGATTCGCGCGCTGCCGAAGACCAGCCCTTCGTCGGCACCGACAATGCGCAGAGCATCTCCTTGATGGTGGAATATCTCTGCCGCACCGGCGAGCGCCCCTGCTTTCTCGAAATGCCGCGCGTCAACCGCAACGCCACGGAACGCCGCGCCGCCTATGAACGGGCGATGGCCAATCTCGGCTTCGAGGCGCATGTGCTGTCCGTGGAATCCGCCGACTGGGATTTTGAGACCGTCGGCTTTGAGGAAACCAACAAGATCCTCGCCCGCGGCGGCTTTCCGACGCGCTCGGTTCTCTGCGCCAACGACCGCCTCGCCTTCGGCGTCATGGCGGCCGCCTATCAGAGCGGTCTCAAGATCGGCCGCAGCGCCGACGCCGATCTCCGGGTCGCGGGCCACGACGATCATCCCTTGAGCCGCTACACCTGCCCCGCTCTCACCACGGTTGCCCAGGATTATTCGGGTCTTGCGACCACAAGCCTGAAACGTCTCCTCGATATGATCGGCAAATCCGACGAAACGCCGCCGAAAACGGAACCGGCCGGACCGACGCTTCTTGAAGCAAAACTGATCATGCGCGATTCCGCCTGAGGCACGCGCTCACGGTCCCGAGCACCGGGGCCCACGCACATCTCAACCTCTCACCCAGACGAGGCCATCCTGTCCCCTTCCCGCTCGCACAAAGGCGCTCTCCTCATCGACCTCGACGGCACGGTGATGGACAGCGACCCCTATCACTACGAGGCCTTTCAGAAGATCGGTGAGAAATACGGCGCCGAGATCGACGAGGAGATCTTTCGCACCCGCATCTCCGGGCACACCAACGACGAGATCTGCGCCGAGCTCTTCCCCCATATCGACACCTCGCGGCACGCCGACATCGCCGATGAGAAGGAAGCGCTGTTCCGCGAACTTCTGGAGCGGGGTGCGGAGCCGATCGCCGGCCTGCCCGAGCTTTTCTCCTGGGCCCGCGAGAAGAGCTGGGGGCTCGCTCTCGTCACCAATGCGCCGATCGCCAACCAGCAGGCGATCCTCGCCGGTGTCGGGCTTTCCGACGCCTTCGACCTCCTGATCTCCGCCGACGAGCTTCCCCGCGGAAAGCCGGATCCGCTGCCCTATCAGACGGCGATGCAGCGGCTCGGCCTCGATGCGCGACACGCGGTCGCTTTCGAAGATGCGATTCCGGGTCTGACGGCGGCCGTGCGCGCCGGCGTTCCGACCATCGGCCTCCGCTCGAGCCTTGAGGAAAAATCCTTGCTGGAGGCCGGGGCGGCACTTGCGATCCGCGACTACCACGATCCGCGCCTGCGGCCCTTCCTGCTCTCCCACATCGAAGGATGAAGCACAGCACCGCGGGCATCTCGCGAGGCGTCCTCAGTCAAGATCTCTTCAACCTTTACTAAGCCGGCAAATCTTTAGTTATTTACGAGACTTACCCGTCTTTTTTTAACCGCAACTGCGTATGCCTGTCGTGGTGGCCCTGCAGTTTGGGCGATGGTATCCAAAGAGAGACATTCTGGCAGGCAGCGTCTCCGCCAGCCAGCGCCATAGACCCAACCGGCGAGACACCGTCTCCAGGAGCGCAGATGTCGGGCCCCACTTCCGGATCGATCCACAACCGCTTTCGCAAGCGCTGCCGGCGCGAGCACGACTGGATCGACGAACTCATCAATCGCATTGAGCCGCTCTCCTCTGACGAAGAGGCGGAGCTGATCCTGCGCGTGCATTCGCTCGCCGGGGCGGGCGGAACTTTCGGCTATCCCGAAATCAGCGAGCGCGCCTTGCGTGCAGAGCAGACCATGCGGGAAACCTCCTGCACCTGCGCAGAAAGCCGCGAAGCCCTCAAAACCCTGCTTCAGGCCCTCGAGGCTGCCGCGGAAGAATAGACGGCAGCGCCGGACGCCGTCTCGTTCAGCTCAAGAAATCCCGGGCCTGCTCGGCGAGCGTCATCGGATCGAAGGGTTTCCGGATGACGCCGGCCGCACCGATCGCCAGAAAGCGAGCGATCTCGGTCGTCTGCGTCTTCGCGGTGACGAAGACGATCGGCACATCGGAGGTCCGCGGATCGGCTTTCAGCTGCTTCAAGGTTTCCGGCCCGTCCATACCCGGCATCATCACATCGAGCAGAATGAGATGCGGCTCGAACTTCGGAGCTTCGACGAGCGCTTCGGTTCCCGACGAACAGGTGCGCACCGTGAATGCCTCGTCGAGTTCGAGCGACAGCGCTGCCACCTCGCGGATATCCGGTTCGTCGTCGACATAAAGCACACGAAAATTCATTTGACGGCTCCCATTTCGCGGCGTTGCGCGGCCGCATCCTTCTCGCGGTGCTCGAAGGCCAGCTTACGCACCATATTGGCGATTGCCTTCTCCGACGTCCGGGTCTTCGTCATCGCTGCCTGCACCCGTTTTGCGACATCCTTTTCCGCATCGGCGGCGGAAAAGATGATCACCGCCGTCCCGCTCGGGATCGTACCGAGAAGGCAGGCGCCCTGCCCGTCCGGCAGGCCGAGATCGAGGATGACGAGGTCAAACGTCGTGCGCGACAGAGCGGCTTTCGCTTCCGCAATCGTACGCGCCTTGACGACCTGCATCTCCTCGCCGAGTTCGGCCGCCATCACCTCGAGAAGGCTGTCGTCGTCTTCGACATGCAGGATGGAGGGGCGCCGCTGCGACAGACGTGCCGCGATCACCGACGCCGCCCGCCGCAACTCTTCCATGTTCCTCGGCCGCTCCAGCCATGCGACCACCCCGACGGCGGAACCGTTGAGCACCCGCTGTGCGTCATCGATGCTGGCCGAGATCATGATGACCGGCACGCCCCTGTTGGCGGTCGCATCGCAGAGTTCGCGGATGAGCGACAACCCTGCCTCGTTCTCCAGATCGAGATCGACGATCACGGCGAGATAATCCTTGGCGGCGATGTCGCGGCGCGCAGCTGCCACATTGCGGGCGATCGTGCTCTGAAAACCTTCCTGTTGCAGGTTCTCGGCAATCAGTTCCGCGACGTCTTCGGCATCTTCGCAGATCAGAACCGTCCGCGACGCGTCGGCCGGCACCGGCATCTTGCCGGCCTCGCCCCCTTCGCTGGCGACGTGCCATTCGGGAAGATCGACATGAAAAACGGTGCGGATGCCTGGTTCGCTTTCGAAGGTGATGTCGCCGCCGGAGCGCTCCACGATGGCTTTCGCAATATTGAGGCCCAGACCGGTGCCGCCCTTCTGACGTGTCGCCGAGGAATCGGCCTGCTCGAATCGCCGGAAAATGCGGCTTCTGAACGCTTCGGGAATCCCCGGCCCGTTGTCGATGACGGAGATGCGCAGATTGCCGCCATGGCGGCAGAGATTGACGACGACCGTCCCGTCTTCCGGCGAATATTTGATCGCATTCGACAGGAGGTTGGTGAGCACCTGATGCAGCCTGTCGGGATCGACGTAGACATTTGCGTCCGGCGCATCGTCGACGACGCTGATCTCGACATTGCGTTCCAGAAGATAGTCGCGGCTCGCCTCCACCGCCTGTTCGACGGCGGGATGAAGTCCGACAGGTATCGGCTCGAAGGGCATGCGCCCCGATTCGATTTTCTCGATGTCGAGGATATCGTTGATGAGGCGCACGAGCCGTTCCGAATTGGAATGCGCGATGTTGATCAGGCTCGCCGCCTTCTGCGGCAACTCTCCGGCCGCACCGCCCGCGACAAGGCCGAGAGAGCCGCGGATCGAGGTGAGCGGGGTGCGCAATTCGTGGCTGACCGTTGAGATGAAATCGTTCTTCATCTGCTCCATGCGCTTGCGGTCGGTGATATCGAAGAGCGAGCCGTCCCAGATCACCTTGCCGCTCGGATCCGTCCGGGGTTTGGCGGCAATGCGCACCCACACCTTGCCACCGCCACGAACGGCGAGCTCGGCTTCCATCACCCAGGACTGCATGCTGCTCGCCGAAGTCTGGAGCTTTTCCCTCACCCGGGCGAGATCGTTGGACGAAAACAGGCGTTCGATATGCGTGGGATCCCCCAACAATTCGTCCACGCCAATCCCGAGGAACCGCTTCACGCCCGCCGACACATAGGTGAAGGAGGCAGATCCCAGTCGTGCCTCCTTGAGCTGGAAGAGAACACCCGGCGCGTTGTTGACCATCGCCTGCAGCAACAGTCGGCTTTCGCCATAGGCGGCGATTGCCCAGCGTCTCTGCAGATCGCCCAGGAACAAAAGCCCGAGCACGATGACAGCGACGAAGTTGGTCGGCACCAGCAGCGACAGAAGGGAGAAAGCCATCTTCCCCGACAGATTCGGGATGAAGACGAGCAGGAGCGCCGGCGTCGCCGCTGCGATCGCGGCAAGCGCAAAGAGCCCGCCGATGTTGAGCCGCCCCTGATATCGCCGGTTGATGACGAACCAGACGACCGTCGAGCCAGCGCCCACGACAAGGATCGCGAAAATGCCGGCGACCATCCCGGCTCCGCCGAACCAGACGCGCATGGCAACGAGCATCGCGCCCGTGACGACCGTGCTGATCGGGCCGCCGAGACCAGCAGAGAGCGCCATCACGACATTGCGCGCATCCACCACGATGCCCGGCGCAAGCACGATCGGCGCGGCCATGCTCAACAATCCCGTCAATCCGAAAATCAGACCGGTGACGCCGCCCTTCAGCCAATGCGACCGGTCGAGCCGCGGCCCGAGAAACGACAGCGCCAGGATGGCGAGCGTCACAAGAGCCGCACTCTCGATCATATGGATAAGCTGGAGCATTCTGAACGCCTTCGCCGCGTGGGCATCTTCACCCGTCAAGGTTGATGGAAAGCGTTAAGAATACAAGGCCGGCTTCGCTCTATCCGCCAATCTCATAAACTGCGTGCGAACAAGGCTCTGGCCGGCGGCGTTCTCTCAGCGGCACAGACACGCGAAAATCTCGACGCGGCGTGCCGCGACGCATGAAAAACAACGACAGGGTGTAGAACGAGCGCGACAGGCGCAAAGCCACACACACGGGCTTCGGCGCGCAGTTCCTAGCGGGACGCCGGAACCTTGCCGAAGGCGCTCTCGACATGCACGAAAACGCGGTCGAAGGAGGCTTCCGCCCCCGCCACGGCCCGGGCCTCCTCTGCCGGCGAAAGCTCGACAGCGTCGAGCGCATTCGTGAAGGCCCGCCAGGACCGGGCCCGGCCCTCTTCCGCACCGGCGAGATGGCGCGCCCCGAAACTCTCCGACAGACCGATCTTCTTGGCTTCCTTGATGAGGAAAGCGGCGCCAAGATTGGAGCCTTCGGTGACGTAGAGATAGCCAAGCGCCGTCGGCACATCGATCGCGCCCTCGCCGAAGACGGGCTCCAGTTCCGGCGGCGGCAGGACGAGCCCGAGATCGGCGAAATCCTGCTCGACGAGATGCAGCTGCCGCCGTTCGGGAAGGTCGGGCACGAGAGCGATGAGCTCGGGATGAAAACACAGCGCGTCGACGTCGAAGAAGACGCGGTGCTGCATCTTCAAGAACAGCCGATAGCGTTCAAGGCTCGAAAACGGGTCGCAGGCCATGACCGTCTGGTCGAGCCGCTGATGCGTTTCGTCCGTCGCGGCCTTGAGCCGTTTCGCCCGGCTCGGTTCCACACATTGCGCGAAATCGGTAGCACTCATGAGATCGGCCATAACATGTGCGTGCCGTCGCGTCCCCCTTCAACTCGTCCGACCCGGGAGGACCGGCTGACGCAGCGTCGGCAGCTCACTGCGCCCGCCCCGCCTCATGGGACATCCCAGAACCCCTTGGCCGCGCTGAGCTTCGGCGCATTCGAAAGCGCCGCGAGGTCGGGGCCTTTCGGCGCCAACGCCGACAGGCCGGCAATCAAAGCTTCGAGTTCGGCCGCGACGGCAAGAAGCCGCAGATCGTCATGCCGTCGCCCGATGATCTGCAGGCCGAACGGCATACCGTTCTCGTCCCGCCCGCACGGGATCGTGATCGAGGGACATCCGGCGATCGTCGAGGCATAAGCGCAAGCCAGCCAGTGATAATAGCTCGCCGTCGGCCGGCCATCGATCTCCCTCGGATAGGCCTCGTGCCAGTCCCGAGGCTGCGCCGTGACCGCCGGCGAGAGGATGAAATCGCACTCTGCGAAAAAACGCTGCCAGCGCCGGTCGTAATTGCCCTGCATGACCAGCGCCTGCGCCACGTCTTCGGCGCTGTAGGACCGTCCCTCGCGGACATTCTCCGTCACGTTCTCGCCGACGAGCTCGGGGCTCTTGTCGACGAAGGCCGCATGCGTGGAGAGAAAGATGACCGACCGCAGCACGGCAAAGATGCGATCGGCATCCGTGCAATCGGGGCTCGTCTCCTCGCACGAGCCTAGAAACGGCAAAAGGGCGTTGACCCCTTTGCGGAACACGCGCCGGCTCGCCGCCTCGACCGGAGCGAAACCGAAATCCTCCGTCACCGCAAAGCGGAGCGCGGCGAGATCGCAGCGCGGCAGACGGGCGAAATCATCTGGCTTCCACGCCGTCTTGCCGCCCACAACGGCCGTAAACGGATCGCGCGGATCGGGACGCGCCATGACTGACAGCATCAAGCCGCAATCGGCGACGTTGCGCGCCATCGGTCCGGAGGTCGCAAGCGGCAACAGGCTCGTGCGGCGCGCGTCTCCCGGCACCACGCCGAAACTCGGGCGAAACCCGACGACCCCACAGAAAGCGGCCGGCGTGCGCAGCGAACCGCCGAGATCCGACCCAGAAGCGAGAGATGCGTAGCCGCAGGCGAGCGCGACGGCGGACCCGCCCGACGATCCGCCGCAATTGCGGGTGAGGTCATGCGGATTGGCCGTCGTGCCGTAGACGCGGTTGCGCGTATTGGCGCCGGCACTCCATTCGGGATTGTTGGTCTTGCCGAGCGGCAGCGCACCCGCGTGTCTGAGCCCCGCGACGAGCGCATCGTCGCGCTTCGGCACATTGTCGCGAAAAATCTCGGAGCCGAACGTCGTCGCAAGACCCGCGACGTCGTTCATATCCTTGATGGCGACAGGCAGGCCGTGCAGAGGACCGAGAGCGTTCCCGGCCGCCCTGTCCCGGTCCGCCTTTCGCGCACCTTCGATCACGGCGTCGAAATCGCGCGCCACCAGCGCGTTCACCTCCGGATCGATCGCTTCGACGCGGGCGATGCAGGCCCGCGCAAGTTCTTCGGCGGAAAGCTCTCCCCGCCCGATCAATCGCCGCGCCTCGATGGCGCTGAGATCGGCCGGATCTGACGCATCAGGTCTGGAATTCGCGACCATGGCCACGGCTCACTCCCTTTCCACGACGGCGTCGCCCCAGGCGCTCATCGTCTCCGTCATGCCGAAGCGCCTGTCGCCCTCATCCATCACCGCCGACGGACAGGCGAAAGGATAAGGCAGCATCGACCGGCGCACGGCTTTGACCGGCGCGATAGCCTCCAGAGCCGCAACGATTTCAGCCGGCAGCGCCGCATCGGCGACGATCTGCTCCCCGCTCGACGCATCGATGCGCGGCTGCCGAAACGCCGCGCCGAGATCCATGCCGAAATCGGCCATGAAAGACGCAAGCTGCGTCACCGCCGAAACGATCTTGCGCCCGCCAGAGGCTCCGAGCGCAAAGCGCCGCCCATTCGCCTCGCCCAGCACCGGACAGACATTCATCAGACATGTCTTGCCGGGTCCGAGCGAGTTCGGCCGCCCCGCGACCGGATCGAACCACATGATGCCGTTGTTCATCAGAAAGCCGGTCGACGGCGACACCACGCGCGAGCCGAAGAGCGACAGCAAAGTCTGGGTGTGGGCCACCATATTGCCGTCGCGGTCGACGACCGAGAAATGCGTGGTCGAGCCGGCGCATTCGGGGATTTCTCCGTCATGCCCCATGCGCTCCAGCCGATCGCGATAGGCCGCAAAGAGGGCGCGTGCATAGGCGGGATAGGCCTGATCCGGCGACGGCAGCTCCGTCTTGGCGAGCCCGGCGAGCGCACCAGCAAAGGTCGCCCCGCCGGTGAGCCCGGGCACGGCGTGAAAGAGCGCATCGCGATAGGCGACCGACAGCGGCGCCTTGAACGCGGCACGGTTGCCGGCGAGATCATCGCGCGTGAGATACCCGCCCTTGTCGCGGATATCCTGCGCCATCGCGGCGCCGAGATCGCCGCCATGCATCGCCGCCGCGCCCTCTCGCGCGAGAATGTCGAGACTGTCCGCCATGCGGCTCTGGTCGATCCGGTCTTCCCCGATCCCCGTCCAGGAGAACGGCCGCGGCCACTGCCCGTCGGCGAGAAACATCGCCGCCGCATCCGGATCGCGCGCCAGATCGCGGGTGGCCGTTGCGATGATGAGCGCCGCATACCAGTCGACCCTCATCCCCTCGCGGGCATGGGCAATGGCGGGCGCCAGCAATTCCGCCCAGGGCATGCGCCCCCAGCGCCGATGCGCCGCTTCCAGCCCGTCGACGAGCGCCGGCACCGCCACGGCTTTCGCACCGATGACGTTGCGATCATCGACGACGCGCTCCCACGGGAACAGGTCGGCGGCCGCCCCCTCGCCCGACAGAGGAAAATCCTCGATCTTCAGCCCCACCGGCGCACGCATGCCGAAATCGAGCGCATGCGCATCGCCGCTGTCGACACGCCAGTGCATGGCCGCACCGCCGCCGGTCGGGCCGCTCATCCACGGTTCGAGCACGCCGCAGACGAAGCTGCAGGCCACCGCCGCATCGACGGCATCGCCGCCGGCCCGCAGCACTTCGGCGCCCGCCTCCGACGCCAGACGATGCTGCGAGGCGACGACGCCGCGTTCCGTCTCAACGACATGTTTGCGGATCTCCATCGTCCGCGACAGAGCTTCCGACATCACGCACCCAGCCTGCAGTAGAGCGCCGCGGCGAGCCTTGCCCGCTCGACGAGGCTGTCGACATAGATATGTTCGTTGAGCGTGTGCAGGTCCTTGCCGCGCACGCCGATCGAATCGAGCGTCGGCAGGCCGAGAAAGCCCGTGAAATTGCCGTCCGAGCCACCGCCGGCGGAAGCGGCGCTCAGCTCGAAACCGATCTCGCCGGCGATCTCCTTGGCGAGCCCGAACATCTCCATCGTGCCCGCTTGATCCGGCTCCCAGACCGGCCGGGTGACGCCGCGTGTGACGTCCAGCGTCACATCGCCGTCGGAGGAGTTGAAGGCCATCATCTTGGCGATGCCTTCGTCGAGAAGCTCCTGCGTCTTCGCCATGCTCAGAACCTCGGCATCGCAGACGGAGGAGACGCAATTCACCCATCGCCCGGAATTGAAGACGCCGACGGAAAACGTGCAGTCTTCCGTCGTCATGCCTTCGATCTCCGCGACCTTCTTCGCCATCGCGGCGATCGCCGAACGCCCTTCGGCGAGCTGCCAGCCCGCATGGCTCGGCTTGCCGCGCGCCGTCAGGTTGAAGCGTGCGATGGCATAGCGCCCGATCACCGCGCCGCCGTCGGGGCGCGCCGGTTCCGGAACCAGGATATATTTGTGGCGCTTCGCCTCGGCCTCGATCAGCTCGCGCGTCGAGGGCGTGCCGATCTCCTCGTCGGGCGTGAACAGGACGGTGACCGGCAGGGGCGTCTCGATCCCGGCGGCAAAGAGCTTCCGAAGCGCATCGAGATAGACGTAATTGCCACCCTTCATGTCCATCAGGCCCGGGCCGTAGCAGATCTCGCCCTCCCGCTTGAACGGCAGGACATCGATCGTGCCGAGCGGATGCACCGTGTCGAGATGGCCGAGAAGCAGGATGCCCCCCTCACCCGCCCGCGCATGCGGCATCGTCGCGCGCACGCTGTCGCCGAGCCCCATGCGGCCTGGAATGCGTTCGACCTTGCCCCCGAGCGCTGCCAGTTCGTGCTGCACGAGGTCCATCATGCGATTGACCGCCGCCGCATCGAAGGTCGGGCTTTCGGTCTCGATCCAGGGCTTCAGGCCCGCGAGCATCTCCTCCGCATGGAAGGGCAGATCGAGCGGATTCATCATCAGACAGCTCCTCTACCGGCCGCCGCTTCGGGCGGGCCGGGCTGGTTGAATATCGGAGAAGGAAAGTGCGTCGGCTGTGTCAGGCGCCGCGCTTCAGAGGCCGCGCTTCAGGCGGTTTTCGACGATGCGCGCATAGATCGAGGCACCGACGGGAAGGATCGCGTCGTCGAGCACGAACGCCGGGTTGTGCAGCCCGATCGACCCCGCATGCCCCACCCGGCAATAGGCCCCCGGCACCACCTTCAGCATGTCGGCGAAATCTTCCGAACCGGTCATCTGATCGCTGGTTTCGAAGGCCATGTCGGCACCCACCACCTCTTTCGCCGCATCGACATAGGCGGTGGAGAGTTCCGGGTCGTTCATCAAAACGTCGAAGACGTTGCGCAGATCGGCCGTGATCTCGATGCCATAGGCCTGGCTCAGCCCGGCGCAGAGATCCTTGATCCGCTGATGCGCCATCTCCGCCACGTCGTCGTGGAAATAGCGGATCGTGCCGGAAATCGTCGCCGTGTCCGGCACGACGTTGTAAGCGGCGCCGGCATGGAACGTCGTCACCGAGATCACCACCGGCTTCGTCGGCGGCGCGTTGCGGCTGACGACGCTCTGCAATTGCTGCACCAGCGCCGTGCCGATGACGATCGGATCCTTCGACTGATGCGGCATGGCGGCATGGCTGCCGGTGCCCTTCACGGTGATGTCGAAGAAGCTCGCCCCCGCCATCGCCGGCCCCGGCGCGACGGTGACGATCCCGGGCTCGGCATTCGGATCGTTGTGCATGCCGTAGATCTCGTCGCAGGGGAATTTCTCGAAGAGACCTTCGGCGATCATCCGTCGTGCCCCGCCGAGCCCTTCTTCCGCCGGCTGGAAGATCAACACCACGGTGCCGTCGAAATCGCGCGTTTCGGCGAGATATCGCGCCGCGCCGAGAAGCATCGTCGTATGCCCGTCATGGCCGCAGGCATGCATCCGCCCCGGGTTTTGCGAGGCATAGGGGACACCCGACGCCTCCTCGATCGGCAGAGCGTCCATGTCGGCGCGCAGCCCGACCCTGCGGTTGCCGCCGCCCTCTCCCTTGATCAGCGCCACGACACCGGTGCCGCCGATGCCCTCGTGCACCTCGTCGACGCCATAGGCGCGTAGCTTTTCCGCAACGATACCGGCGGTGCGCGTCTCCTCGAAGCCGAGCTCGGGATGCGCATGAAAGTCGTGCCGAATCGCAGTCAGCTCGGCAGCGAATTCTTCGATCTTCGGGATGACGCTCATGCGGAGGCTCCTTCGTTGAACGGCGGCGTGCCGAGCGCACGGAAATTGGCGAAGTCCCATTCCCGGCCGGGCGCGGCCTCGATCAGATTGCGTGTGTAGGGATCATGCGGGTTCTGCAGGACGGCGCCGGCGGCGCCATGCTCCACCACCCGGCCTTTCTGCATGACGAGCACCTCGTCGCAGATCTGTGCGGCGACCCGCAGATCGTGGGTGATGAAGAGCATCGCGATCCCGAACCTCTCCTGCACATCGTCCAGGAGGTCGAGCACCTGCGCCTGCACGCTCACATCGAGCGCGGAGACCGCCTCGTCGGCGATCAACAAATCGGGCTTCATGGCGACGGCGCGGGCGATCGCAATGCGCTGCCGCTGTCCTCCCGAAAACTGGTGCGGATAGCGTTTCAGGGCATCGCGCGGCAGGTCGACGAGCTCCATCAGCTCCGCGGCATGCTCCATCGCCGCAGCCTTCGACGTGCCGAAATTGATCGGCCCCTCGCAAAGGCTGCGCGCCACGGTCCAGCGCGGATTGAGCGAGCGGTAGGGATCCTGGAAGACGATCTGCAGATGCTTGCGATGCGGCCGAAGCTGCCGGCGCGACAGCGTCGAGATATCCGTGCCGGCGACCTTCACCTGGCCGCCCGTCGGATCGATCAGGCGGATGATGCAGCGCGCCACCGTGGACTTGCCGGAGCCGCTTTCGCCGACGATGCCGAGGGTGCGGCCCGGCGCAATGGTAAAGCTCACCTCCTGCGCCGCCTTCACGCCGCCCTGGCGCTTGAGAAGGCCGCCGCCGCCATAGACCATTTCGAGATCCTGGACGTCGAGCACGTCCTTGGCCGAGGCAGCCGGCCGCGCCGGCCGCGGCGCCAGGTTCGGAACGGCGGTCAGGAGTTTTTTGGTGTACGCCTCTTTCGGGTTCGTCAGCAGCTCGCGGATCGGGGCCTTCTCCACGATCCGGCCATTCTGCATCACGCTCACCGTGTCGGCGATTTCCGCCACCACGCCCATATCGTGCGTGATGAAGAGAAGCGCCGTTCCCTTGCGCTCCTGCAATTCCGCGATGAGCTTCAGAATCTGCAGCTGCGTCGTGACATCGAGCGCCGTCGTCGGCTCGTCCGCGATCAGCAGATGCGGATCGAGCACGAGCGCCATGGCGATCATGATGCGTTGACGCTGACCGCCGGACAGCTGGTGCGGATAGGATTGATAGATCCGCTCAACGTCCGGAAGATGCACCTGCTCCATGATGTCGAGCGTGCGTTTCTTGGCTTCCGCCTGCGACAGATCGGTGTGCATGTTGAGCACCTCTTCGATCTGCTCGCCGACCCGCAGCACGGGATTGAGCGCCGTCATCGGCTCCTGAAAGATCATGGCGATCCGCCGGGCCCGCAATTCGCGCAGCTGCGCATGCGTCGCGGTGGTGATCTCGAAGCCTTCGACGTCGATCTCGCCGCCCTGCACCTCGAGCGCCCCTTTCGGCAGAAGCCCCATGACGGCGAGCGAGGTGACCGATTTCCCCGAGCCGCTCTCGCCGACCAGACAATGGGTTTCCCCCGCCCGGATATCGAGATCGATGCCGTTCAAGACCGGCGCCGCATTGGGGCGTCCCGTCAGGGCGACCTTCAGCCCGCGGATTTTGAGGACGCGGTTCGCGTTCGAAAAGTCTCGCGATGAAAGCTGCATCTCAGCCCTCCCGCTTCTTCATCCGCGGATCGAGGAGATCGCGCGCGGTGTCGCCGAGGAGGTTGATCGCCAGAATGCACAGCGACAGAAGAAGTCCCGGCCAGAAGATGAGCCCGGGCTTCACCTGAAAATAGCTTCGGCCCTCGGCCATGATGTTCCCCCAGGTCGGGATCTCGGTCGAGACGCCAGCGCCGAGAAAGCTCAGGATCGCTTCGATCAGGATCGCCGAGGCGCAGACATACGTCCCCTGCACGATGAGCGGCGCGAGCGTGTTCGGCATCAGATGCTGGACCAGGATCTTCGGCATCGACGAGCCGAGCGCGATGGCGGCCTCCACATAGGGCTCCTCGCGCGCCGACAGCACGACGGACCGCACCAGGCGGACGACGCGCGGCACTTCGGGAATGGTGATGGCGATGATCACCGAGCCGAGGCTCGGACCGTTGAGGGCGACGAGCGCGATGGCGAGAAGGATCGCCGGGATCGCCATCAGGCTATCCATGATGCGCATGATGATGCCGTCCGCGGCGCGGAAGAAGCCGGCGACCAGGCCGATGATGAGGCCGATGACGACGCTGACGAGAGCCGCGCCGACGCCGATGAGGAGCGAGACGCGCCCGCCGGTCATCACCCGGCTGAAGGTGTCGCGGCCATACTGGTCCGTGCCGAGAAGGTGCGCCTCCGAAGGGGGCTTCAGGCGGGACATCGAATCCATCGCCAGCGGATCGTAGGGCACGTAAAGCGGTGCCAGCAGCGAAGCGAGCACGATCGCGACAAGGATGACAGCCGCGATCATCGGGCCCGCGCCCAGACGCGCTCCGGCCGGGAGCGAAAACACCCCGGTCAAGACCTGGAAGGCGCTATGGCGGGATGGGGAAATCTCAGCCATGTCAGTAGCGGATCCTCGGGTCGAAGAAGGAATAGGAGACGTCGACGATGAGATTGACGAAGACGTAGATGCCGGCGGTGAACAGGATCATCGCCTGGATCACCGGATAGTCGCGCGCCAGGATCGCATCGACGGTGAGCCGGCCGATCCCGGGAATGTTGAAGACGCTTTCCGTCACCACGACGCCGGAGATGAGGAGCGCAAAGCCCGTGCCGATGATCGTCAGGATCGGCACCGCGGCGTTGCGCAGCGCATGGCGGAAAAGCACGACGTTTTCCCGCACGCCTTTGGCGCGGGCGGTGCGCACGTAATCCTCGCCCAAGACTTCCAGCATGGAGGCGCGCGTCATGCGTGCGATCAGCGCCACATAGATCGTGGCGAGCGTCAGCGACGGCAGGATCGCCCGCGTCAGGAATGGACCGATGCCCGAGGAAAGCGGCGCATAGCCCTGCACCGGCACCCAGCGCAGCTCGATCGCGAAAATCTGGATCAGGATGTAGCCGATCACGAAGACGGGGACGGAAAAGCCCAGCACCGAGAAGGACATCACCAGGAAATCGACCCAGGTGCGATGACGCCACGCCGCGATCACGCCCATCGGCACAGCCAGCAGCACCGAGATGATGATGGTCATGATGGCGATGCTGATCGTGGGCCCGAGCCGATCTCCGATCATGCCCGCAACCGGCGTGCTGGAAATGAGGGAGGTGCCGAGATCGCCGTGCAGCATCTGCCCGATCCAGGTGAAGAACTGGATATGCAGAGGATCGTTGAGGCCGAGCCGGTCACGGATGCGCTCGAGCTGCGCAGGCGTGGCGGCATCGCCGGCGAGAATCGCCGCCGGATCGCCGGGGGTCAGGCGAAGCAGAAGGAAGACGAAGACCGCGACGATCGCCATCACGGGGATCGTGGCGAGGATCCGCTTCAGGATATAGCCGAACATGATCGGTCTCCTTGCCGCGAGGCCTGTTCGAACCTCAGCGCAAATTGCGAGACAGGACGGCCGGAGACGCGCGCAAAGGCGCGTCTCCGAAGGTGGATCACTCCGCCTCTTTCGTCATGTTCCAGAAGACCGGAACCGGCGACGGGATCATGTTCTGGATCGAATTCCGCCGCGCCTGAGGCATGTTGTATTCGCCGAGATGGATGTAGTTCACATTGTCCATCACATGCTTCTGGATCGCGACGGCGGCCGCTTTGCGGGCCTCCTGATCCTCAGCGAGCGCGAAGTCGTCACGCAGCTTTTCGATCGCGGGATCGTCCGGCCAGCCGAACCAGGCATCGTCGCCACGCCCGTTCACCATCACGTTGATGAGCGGATCGGAAATCTCCGGCACCATCCAGTTCGTGAAGAAGATGTTCCAGCCGCCCTCGGCAGGAGGGTTCTGCTGCGCCCGCCGTTGCACGACCGACTGCCAGTCCATGGCCTGCATATCGACGTTGAAGCCCGCCTGGCGAAGGGCCTGTGCGGCGACGACCGGCTGATTGGTCAGGCTGACGACGTCCGTCGGCTGCATGAGCACCACGGGCGTGCCGTCGTAACCCGCCTCTTCCAGAAGCTTCTTGGCCTCTTCCGGATGCGCGCCGGAGGTGATCGGCTCGGAGCCCGATTCATCGCCGAGCGGCGTTCCGCAGCCGAAGATCGCACCGCAGACTTTGTAATACTTGTCGGAGCCCATCATGGTGGCGAGCACGTCTTCCTGGCTTAGAGCCAGAAGCGCCGCCTGGCGCACCTTCTTGTTGTCGAAGGGCGGATGCAGGAAGTTCGGCCGCCCGATCGTGACGAAGCCGAGCGGGTCACGCATCTCGACCGTCACGTCCGGCGCGTTCTCGATCACCGGCAACAGGTCGACCTGCACCTGTTCCAGATAATCAATCTCTCCGGCCGCGAGCGCGTTCATCGCGGTCAGATTGTCGGGCATCGTCGTCCAGACGACATGATCGACATTGACCTTTTTGCCGCCGGCCATCCAGGAGGGCGGCTCGTCGCGCGGCACGTAATCTTCGAACTTGTCGTAGGTGACCGAAGCGCCCGGCTCGTATTTGTCGCTGTTGAAGACGAACGGGCCGGAGCCGGTGTAATCGGTGATCGGCTCGTCCGGCGAGGTTTCCGCCACCCGCTCCGGCATGATGAAGGGCGGCACGGCCGATTGCTTGGAAATGACGTTGAGGAGCGGCGGAAAAGGCTCCGAGAGCTTCCACACGATGGTCTTGTCGTCCGGCGCCTCGAGGCTTTCCGTGACGTCGAAGATCATCTGACCGCCGGAATCGCGCTTGCCCCAGCGGGTGAGCGAGGCGACGACGTCCTTGCCGGTCACCGGCGCTCCGTCATGAAACTTCAGCCCGTCGCGCAGGGTGAAGGTGTAGGTCAGCTTGTCGTCGGAGACGTCCCAATCCGCCATCTGCGGCTGAGGCTCGAAATTCTCGTCCACGGCCGTCAGGACGTCATAGATCATATAGCCGTGGTCGCGGGTGATGTGCGCGGTGGTGATCACGGGGTCGAGCACGCGCAGACCCGAATGCATCACCGCCGTGATGGTCTTGCCATCATCCTGCGCGTTGGCGACAGCGGGTGCGGACAGCACGCCGCCTGCAAGAAGCGCGGCGGCGAGGCTACGCTTCATGCAAGAAAGTGGTTTCAAGCTCTGCATACATCCCTCTCTCGGATTCGATCTGTTGGTGCTTTGTCGTTATTGGACCGCGGCGATGTTCTCCCCGCCTGGGTCGGAATGCGCCTTTGCGGCGCTCGCTTCTCCGAACAGAGGTCCGTTCGGGAAGAGTTTCATGTCGGCCGGAAGCCGCGTGAACGGCAGATCGGCAGGATTGAAAGGCATCGGGCCGGGCGACAGGGCGACCAGAATCTCTGAGGCGATGGGCGCGAAATCGGCGCGGAAATGCGTGGAGCTTTTCACCACCAGGATCGCCTGCTCCTCCGGGACAACGCCGACGAAACGGAACATTTCGCGGTCCGCCATCTGCGCGATGCCGCTCGTCACGACGACGCGCACACCGCCGATGCGCAGGCACGCCGATCGCCCGAGGTCGAGCCGTCCGCCGCCGTAATAGGGACCCGTCGCGTGAAGCCGCCCGTCGGACAGACGCTCCACCACCGCCTCCGTCTCGACCGGATGGTCGCCCGGCACCCCGGGATGACTGCCGATCGCAAAATGCGCCGTCGCCCCCTCGCCCAGCTGATGCGCCTTTTCCGCGCTCGCCGGATCGACGATGAGGCCGATCGCGGCATTTTGGGCATCGGCCGCGATGAGCGCGCGCAACATCCCGGTCGTTGCCGAAACGCCGCCCGCCCCGGGATTGTCCTGCGTATCCGCGATGACGACCGGACCCGTTTTGACAGCGGCGATGCGCGCCGCCTCCGCCACGGCTTCCCCGGCCGTAAACGTGCGGTTGTCGAAGAGCGGCTCGGCCGCCTCATAGGCGGCGGCGATACGGTCGGCGGCACGCTCGGCCTCCGCCTGCGTCGCCGCGAAGGCCATCGCCGTCGGGCCGCAATCTGGAATATCCGCCGCCGGAAACCCCATGAAGAGTGAGGCGGAGAGCACCCCCTCCCGCTCCAGCGCATCGATCTCGGCGTAGAGCGCGTCCCCCGGCGCCATCTCCGTCGCCTGAAACGGGATCGGCACGAGATAGGACATGCGCCGGAAGGCTTTCGCGGGCCGCCTGCCCGTTGCCATCATCCGATGGAGAAGCCGGGCCGCCCGCGCGCCGGTCGCGGCCATATCGACATGGGGATAGGTGCGGAAGGCGACGAGCGCGTCGACCGTGTCGACAAAGGCCGCCGAGATATTGCCGTGCAGGTCGAGCGCCGATGTGATCGGGACGGCGTCGCCGACCACCGCGCGGACGCGGCGTGCGATCTCGCCTTCCCCGTCGTCGAGATGCTCAGCCACCATCGCGCCATGGAGATCGAGAAAGACGCCGTCGAGCGGCCCGGCCTCGGAAATCCGCTGCACGATCTCGCCGGCGATCGTCTCGAAAGCCTCGCGCGTCACATAGCCGGAGGGGATCGCCCCGGCCCAGAGCGTCGGCACCACGTCCCAGCCCTGCTCCCGGGCAACATCGAGCGCGCCGGCAATGCCGAGATTGACCTTCTGCGCCGCATCGAGAAGCGCGGCCCCCCGCGTCATCCCGATATAGCCTCCGCCGACCCGGAAAGCTTCGAGATCCGCCCGAACCGGAGCGAACGTATTGGTTTCGTGGAGGAAGCCCGCCACCGCGACCCTGAACGTCATCTCCGCCTGCCCCCACCCATCGGCACACACCGTTAAAAGAGGTTGTGTATCGCTATGCAATACAACTATATTGCACAACGATCATAGTAACCCCCTCGAACGAGCCGTCAAGCTATCCATGAATAAGCGTCTACGGGCTGACCCCTCCCAACCGATCGATTCCCTTCCCTATGAGGACGACAGCCTCTTCGTCCGCGCGGCCGGCCGGGCCATGCAGGTTTTGAGCGCCTTTCATCACGCGCCCGGCCCTCTCAGCCTTTCGGAAATCGCCCTTCGCGCCGGCATCGACAGATCGGCCGCCCAGCGGCTCGTCCACACCCTCTCGAAACTGGGATATCTTCGGCGCGGCCCGGGCGATCGCGGCTATCTCCCCGGCATCCGCCTTCTCGACCACACGCTCGACGTGCTCCGGCTCGATCCCGTCATACAGAAAGCGACGCCCGTGCTCCTGGAGCTGCGCAAGACGATCCGCGAGCGCGTCGATTTCAGCCTCTATGACGAGACCCGCATCGTCTACGCGCTGCGCATGCAGAGCAAACGCGAGACCTTCCACGCCACCCTCGTCGGCCACAGCGTGCCGACCTATTGCACGGCAGGCGGCCGGGCCCTCCTCTCGCTTCTTCCGGACGAGGCAGCGCGCGAGATCGTCCTGCTCACGTCTTTGCACAAATACACGGCCAAGACGGTCGTCGAGCCGGACGCGATCATGGAGCGGATCAAGCAGGCCCGCACCGACGGCTATGCTGTCGTCGTGGAAGAGTTTCTGCAGGGCGAAGTGGCGCTCGGCGTGGCGATCTCGCGTGGCGACGGCATCCCCCTCGGCGCGATCCATGTGGCGGGATCGCTGTCGGAATGGACGCCCGAGGATTTCGTCAAACGGGCCTCTCCGCTCGCCATGGAAGCGGCCCGGGCGATCATGGGGAGTCTCTGAGGGGCCTCAGAAAACTCAGAAGCGGACCCAGACGGCGGAGAAGACGGCCCGCTCGCGGAGCACGTTCTCTCCCCGAACGGTCGCAAAGCTGCCGGCCTGCACGGAGAGACGCGCGTTGATGTCGTAGACGGCGCTCACCTGCAGCTTGTGCTCCCGTGTCGGCCGAAAGACGCCCTCGGCCGCGCCGACACTCACCGTATTGAAGGACTGCGCCAGCAGAAGAACGTCCGGCCATACCCGGTAGCCGAACGTGAGATCGCCCCGCACTTCGTCCGCCGGTCCGGCCGTCCGGAACCGGTAGCCGGCCTGAATGTCGACGAACGCATCGTTCGCGCCGAGCTTGAAGCCGTAGCCGAAGAGCCCGCGCAGATCATATTCCGCGTTGGTGTAGCCGAGATTGGCCGACACCGTCGGATCGGAGGCGCCCGGAATGCGCGCGATCCCCTGAACCGATGCGACCGCCGCGCCTTTCCTGAAGACCTGATAGCGCGCCCCGAGATCGAAATATCCCGGCCCACTGCTCGTCGAAGCGCCGACCGAAGCACGTCGAAAACCAGGTGCCGCAATCAAAGTCAGGTCGCGCGTCACGCCATATTCGGCAAAGAGCGTGACTTCCGTTTTCGTGGTGTCGTGGAGCTGGCTGCCGAAACCGCCAGAAAGATCGGCGGGGCTCTTCGAAAACATGACGGACCAGATCACCTGACCCGCCCCCTCCTCGAGCGTCCACGCGCCGGCCAGAACCTCGCAATCGGGGATGAGGCAAGACAAGACGAGCGAGACGGCGAAGAAGCTTCCAACACATGGGCCACCCGCCCGCGACGTCCCCGCGCCTCCTCGGCCGCCTGTCAGGCGACACATGCGCGGGAATTCGTGGGCAGACGTCCGCCCTTCACCTCCGCCAGATTTGAAACGGCGACCCACGAGACGCGATGAACTCAAAGAACTACGAATTCCGACATCACCACCCGCCACATCAAGGGAGGGATTGAGGTAGAGCTCGGACACAATTCCAATAATATTTGCAAAATTCAATTATTATTTAATGTGAACTATAGTACAAATCCACCTTCACGTCAGATCACACAGACATCTTCATCGAGGTCAATCCGCACCCGGAGGAGAGCCTGATCGGGGTGGCGCTTCCCGCCGTCATGCCGGAGGAGCTGGCAACCTATGTCGGCAGAAAGACATGACGGCAGGCAGACATGACGGCAGGCAGACATGGCGTCAGGTCGAGCGGCACGCGCCCGGCGGATATGCGCCATGTCCCGGCCGACCTTGGCCGGACGCAGCTGCAATCCGATTAGATCGTTTTGGCGTCGATGAGAACTCGCAAGCGCTCGGCGTCCGCAGGCGATGCAGGGTTGTAGACGATCATGCCGAGCTCGGGCCGCCCCTCGACAGCGAAGGAGGAGAATTCCAGATCGAGCAGTCCGGCCTCCGGGTGGTGAATGCATTTCACGCCCTCGCCGTGCGCCACCACATCGTTGTCCCGCCACAGCGCCTCGAACTCCGAGCTCATCTCGCACAGCTCGGCAACGAGCCGCATCACCTCGGCGCTGCCGCTCGCCCCCGCTCGCGCCACATCCGCCCGGAACGCGCCGACGACGAAGCGAGCGACGCTCTCCCAATCCTCCTGTTTGGCGCGCACGCGGCAGCTGCTGAACATGAGGCGGAGGATGTTGCGTCGCTCGCGCGGCAGCTTGGAATAGTCGGTCAAAAGCGCCGCCGCGGCCCTGTTCCAGCCGACAACATCCCACAGCGCCGTCTTGATGATGGCGGGGCTGAGCGGCATGGCGTCGAGCACGCGCTGGAGCCGCGGGGTGACGCCTTCGACCGGCTGGTACCGCACTTCCGGCGGATGGCCGAGGGCCAGCATATAGAGATGCTCACGCTCGGGCTCCGTCAGCATCAGACCCTTGGCGATGCGGTCGAGCACGTCGGCCGAGGGCGCGCCGCCGCGGCCCTGCTCGAGCCAGGTGTACCAGGTCGGGCTGATGTTCGCGCGAGCGGCGACCTCCTCACGGCGCAGCCCAGGCGTGCGGCGCCGGCCTCCGACGAAGCCGAACGACGTCGGATCGAGCCGGGTACGGCGATCGCGCAGATACATGCCGAGCTGATTGGGCGTCTCGTCGGGCACGGTCGAACCTGTTGTGACTTATACCATGATAAGCTCACTACTTTAACAGGTAGCGGCAGCTCGCGAAATACGCATCCTCTCAAAGAGGAAGAACCTGATGCGTGTATTTCTGACTGGCGCAACCGGCTTTATCGGCTCGCGAATCCTGCCCAATCTGCTTGCGGAAGGGCACCACGTGCTTGGCAACGCCCGCTCCGAAGCGGGCGCTCGCCGGCTGCAGGAGGCTGGCGCCGCAGTCCACCGCGGCGATCTCGACGACCCGGCAACGCTTGCAAAGGGCGCCGAGAGCGTCGACGCCGTGATCCACACGGCATTCGACCACGATTTCTCGCGCTTTGTGGAGAATTGCGACAAGGACCGGCGGGTGATCGAGGCGATCGGCGACGTGCTTGCCGGTTCGGATCGTCCGTTCCTCATCACCTCGGCCGTCGCGATGGGCAGTCCCGGGCCGGGACAGTTCGCCCGCGAGGATATTTTTGATCGCGAGCATCCCCTGCCCCGGATCAAGAGCGAGCTCGCGGGCCTCGCCGTCGGGGAACGCGGCGTCTCCGTCGGCGTCGTGCGGCTGCCTCAGGTCCATGACCCCGTCAAACAGGGCCTGATTTCGCCACTGATCGACATCGCCCGCGAAAAGGGTGTCTCGGCCTATGTCGACGAGGGCAGCAACCGCTGGTGCGCCGCCGCCGTCGAAGACGTCGCCCGCCTCTATGTCCTGGCGCTCGATCACCACGAGCCGGGCATCCGCTGGCACGCCGTCACCGAGGAAGCCATTCCGATGCGCGCCATCGCGGAAGCGATCGGTGCCGGTCTGGGTGTGCCAGTCCAATCCGTAACGAAGAACGAAGCCGAGACCCATTTTGGATGGCTGGCAGGCATCGCTTGTCTCGATATGCCGGCCTCCAGCGCCCTCACCCGCGAACGGCTCGGCTGGAAGCCGACGGGACCGACGCTTTTTGAAGACCTCGCTCGGATGGATTACGCGGCCAGCGCCGGTTGATCCACGAACGATCGCGCCGTCTCGCAGCATGATACTGATCGATCCCGCCGGCCTTCATGTCGGCGGGATTGAGGCCAGACGGAATTCAGGAAAAGCTGACCATCGCGCCGACCTCCCCGCCGGACTCAAAACCTTCGGCGTCGCGCTCCGCGACGCCGAGAAGCCGAAGGTCACGAGGCGCGAGATTTGGGAGAGACGGCAGCCGAAGCTTCGATCATGGATGCAGCTTCGCTCCCTTTGTCGCCTTGTCGACGTCCTTCTTCGGGCCGCGGATCGCGATCCCGACGAGATCGGGGGCATCGGCGGGTTCGGCCTTGAACACCTCGCGGTTTGCCGCGTCGTGGCCCGTCGAGAACATCGCCCTGACATAGGCGGCCGTGAGAAGCCCTTTCTCTCCCGAAATGCGGTGGGCGCGCTTGAGCGCGCTTTCTCCCGCCGCGAAGATCAGCATCGGCTGTCCGAGGAGACTGGCGAAGCGTCGTCCCGCCGCATCCTCGTAGGGCTCGCCCATCGCCTCCGGAGCCATGGCGGCCACGCCGGTGGCGAGGAACGCGGTGACGTTCAGCTTCTGCCAGGTCGCGAGATCGTCCAGCACCAGAATGGCGACCTTCGTGTCGAACATGCCTTATTTTCCTTCAGACTAAGCGGGTATTTATTGCATTTCGTAAGATCCAAACATCATAATGCCGAATGATATTCCGCACCAAAGGCATTCCGGGCGATGACCAAAGATACGAACCACGTTCGGCAGCGGCTCGCACCGCCGGCCCGTTTGGACGACAAGGACCGAACCCTGTTAGGTCTTTTGGCTGAGGATTCCACGCGGAGCTATGCGGAGCTGGGCAAGCTGCTCCACCTCTCGCCCCCGGCCGTGCACGAGCGCGTCAAGCGCCTGCGGCAGGATGGCGTGATCAAGGCCAATATCGCGGTTCTCGACGGCGCAAGGCTCGGAAGACCCCTCGTGGCCTTCGTGCATATCGACACGACGAGCTGGGCGGTGACGCGCCAGCTGCTGGCGCTCAAGGAGCTTCCCGAGGTGGAAGAGATCCACACCGTCACGGGCGAAAGCGCCATGCTCCTCAAGGTGAGGACGCGCGACACGCAGGCCTTGGAGGAGCTTCTGGAGCGGATCCATTCCATCGAGGGCTTCAAGGGCACCCGCAGCTACATCGCCTTGTCGACCTATCTCGAACGTGGACCGAGCCCGGTCGCGGACGACCAGTAATCGTCGATCACGCGGACCGGCCGCCGGCCGACACCCGTTCCATCCGCAAGGGGGCGCGCCTCTCGCACGTCCCCTCGCCTCTCATCCCGGCAAAGCCGGATGTCCCTACATCAGGCCGTTGATGAGGATCGCCAGGATCGCGACCGGGGCGACGAAGCGCAGGATGAAGATCCACAGCGTCAAGAAGACGCCGGGATGCTCGCCATCCACGGTCACCTCGTTGGCAGCCCGCGGCCCCAGCACCCAGCCGACGAAGATCGCCACCATCAGGCCGGAGATCGGCAGCATGATGTTGGCAGTCAGGAAGTCGAGGAGATCGAGGAACCCCATGCCGAACAGCTTGTAGTCGGCCCAGATGCCTTGCGACAGCGAGGACGGAACGCCGAGCAGGAAGGTGACGGCGCCGATGGCGATGGTCGTCGGCACCCGCCCGAAACCCCGGTCGCAGAACAGGGCGACGAGCGGTTCCAAAAGCGAGACCGAGGAGGTCAGCGCCGCAATCAGCAACAGGACGAAGAAGGCGGGTCCGAAGATCGCGCCGCCGGGCATGGCCTGGAACACCGTCGGCAGGGTGATGAAGGTGAGCGCCGGACCGGCTTCCGGATCGAGACCGAAGGCAAAGACCGCCGGCAGAATGGCGAGGCCGGCCAGCACCGCCACCGTCGTGTCGAGAGAGACGATGTACCAGGCCGAGCGGCCGATGCGGGTGTCGCGGTCGAGATAGGAGCCGTAGGTCAGCATCGCCGCCATGCCGATGGAGAGCGAGAAGAAGGCCTGGCCGAGGGCGGCCATGAAGACCGTGCCGTTGATCTTGGAAAAGTCCGGCGACAGGAAGAATTTCAGGCCTGCTTCCGCGCCCGGCAACGTCATCGAGCGGGCGACGAGGGCGAGCAGGATCAGGAACAGGACGGGCATCAGGATCTTGCTGACCCGTTCGATGCCGGAGGCGACGCCCTTCAACACCACGAAGACGGTGAGCACGACGAACACCGCCTGATAGATCAACGGCTGCCAGGGGTCGGAGATGAAGCCGACGAAAGAGTTTCCGATCCCGCCGATGTCGAGACCGCTGAAGGCGCCGTCGGCGGACTTGATCACATAGGCGATCGTCCAGCCGGCGATGACCGAGTAAAACGACAGGATCAGGAAGGCGACGGTCAGGCCGATCGCGCCGACCACGGTCCAGCCCTTGTGGCCGAGCACCTTGAAGGCCGACAGCGCATCGCTCTGGCTGGCGCGCCCGACGGCGACTTCAGCCAGCAGCACGGACAGGCCGATCGTGAAGACGATCGCGAGATAAAGCAGAAGGAAAGCAGCACCGCCGTTCTCGCCGGTGATGTAGGGAAACTTCCAGATATTGCCGAGGCCGACGGCGGAACCGGCAGCGGCGACGACAAAGCCGATGCGGGAATGCCACTTTTCTCGCGGAGCGTTCATGAACCGATCCTGTGGGGCTCTTGGCATGCCGACCGGCCGTCTTGGGGCCGAAACGGATGCGCTGGTGTGAGTTGATGCCGGCACAGGGAAGGATCATCGCGTGACCGGCTCAGGCTGGCGGACTAAAAACCCGGTCCGGAGCTGAAAGTCGATGACCGAAAGCAAAAAAGTTCGGCGATCCCCGCTTTCGAGGGGCATTTTTGCCGGGTCGCGACGATTAGGCACATCGTCCCATGTCGGCTGTCAAAGGGCCGCCAGTGGGCCGGCAGCCGGCGCATCCAGCGGACACCTGACCCGCAGTTCACTCGGCTCGCTGCCCGCAGCCCTGAAGCCAGACATCCGAAAAGCCCGAAGGCGCGCACGCCCCCGCCACCAAACGCTGGATCCGGGCCACCCGTTCGTCGAGCTTGGCGTCTCTGCCAGCGAGATCATAGGAAGCCGGCGCGATCAGCACCGCCACGAGCCTGATGAACTCGGCGTCGGTCAGTTCGGCTGGGGGCCGCCCATAAATCGCTGAGCTTGCCGAATGAAAGCCGACCATCCAGCCATCGGGACCGTTGCCCATTTCCAGCGTCTCCAGCCACAGGGCAAGGATCTGCTCCTTGGAAAGACGGCTCTCCATCCCGAGCGCATAGCCGGTCTGGCGTATCTTTCCGAGGCCGGGGTGAAATTCCTCGAAGGCGAGCCGCTTGGCCGCCGATTGGGTGATGGTGGTCAAGCCGGCGCCCGGGGTCGAGAAATCCACGCCGGGATGCGTTGAAAAATTCGGGTCTTCGACAGCGAGGAGGATAGCCCGGCGGGTCGGCCCCAGAGAGCCCCCGCCTCGCCCTTGAGCAATCGCCGCGTCAGCCTGAGCACGCAAGCCCTCGGCATCCGAGACCGCATCCCAGTATCCCTTGGCGCCATAGCCCACGAAACCGACAAGCAGGAGAGCAAATACAATTCCAAAATATTTCAGAATGCGCATCATTCGATATGCTTGCCCCAAACGCGACTTCGATGATTTCGACCCGAATGAATTCCTGAGGTAATTTACAACAAGCTTTTTCGACTTCTTATTCGGTATTCAGAGATTGACGCCAAAACACCAGGGAGCCGGCGCCCATCGCAGCCAAGAGCCATGCGAGCAGCGTGCCAAACCCTGTGAGGCCATATGCCCCCTCGGCGCCGGCAAAAAGCCACGCCCGCGCAGCGTCGGCGGCAAAAGAGGGCATAGGAACGGTGGCTATGGCCGCGCCAAAATAGGCCTGCACCATCGCGCACGCGACCCCGACGAGAAACACGGGAACGACTGCCGCGATCATACTCCGGAATATGATCGTGAGCGTCGCAACGATCGCTGCGACACTCGCCAGTTCGAGAAAGGCGATCACAAACGCTCCACTGAGCACGAAAACGCCGCTCGCATGAATCGACGTCCTATTGCCGGTGCCGAGAAGGCCAAGTGCCGTGTTGAGGATCATATCTCCGGCGACTGTCAGAATAAGACCGATGACCATGCACAGGAGGCAGACGACGAACTTCGCGGCGAGGAGAGGAATACGCCCTGCGCGGGGCACGAGGTTGCGCCAGGTCGAGAACCGGTATTCGACATAGAATACGGAGGAAACACCGATCGCATAGAGAAGCTGCGCAATCGGGTTCCCTGCGATGCTCAGTGATTGCGCGGCCGACAGAAGCGCATCGGCCCGTGCCGGCGGGAGGTGTCCTGATCGAAGGAAGAAAAAGCTCTCCAGCGTGATCTTGAAGGCGAGAGCGGCTGCAGGAACTGACAGAAATCCCCAAAACAGCATTCCTGGCTGGCGCAGGAGCTTCAGAACCTCCGCCGAAATGAGAGCGTTCATGGGAGCTCCCGTCGCGTTTCAGACAGGAACACCGATTCCAGATCGGGTTTCACCCATTTGGCCTCGAAAATCCGTATGTTGGCGTTTGCCAGCATACGGATGAGGTCAGGAGCCTCATCACGCCCAACGCGGACATAAACCCCACCGTCACCGGCATCCGCTTGCGACGGCAAGCGTTCGACGACGGCTTCCGGTAAATCGACGTTGAGCCAGAAGCGGGCTTGGCTGTCCAGCAACTCGGCGACCCGCCCCTGCGCCGCCATTCGACCATTCCGCAGGATCGCGACACGGTCGCAAACGCGTTCGACTTCATCGAGGAGATGGCTGGAAAGCAGCACGGTGATGCCATCCCGCCGGGCGAGATCGGCAATCAGCGAACGCATTTCGAGAATGCCGTCCGGATCGAGACCATTGGTTGGCTCATCGAGAACGATCGCGTCTGGGTGCGCGACGAGAGCACATCCGATCCCCAGCCGTTGCTTCATGCCGAGCGAGAATGCCGCCACCCTCTTATCGGCGGCGTATTCAATGCCGACGCGCCGCAGAACAGGCTCGACCATCGTGACGGTGTCGCTCAATCGAGCGAACATTTCCAAATGCTCACGTGCCGTCAGGAACGGGTAGAAGGCCGGGGCCTCGATCAACATGCCGAGGCGCCGGCGCGACCGCCGGCAGGCATCCTCTCCGAAAATGGCGATCGAGCCGCGATCAGGACGCACGAGGCCGGCGATGATCCGCAGCAATGTGCTCTTGCCGGCTCCGTTCGGACCCAGCAGGCCATATACGCAGCCTTGCGGAACACCGAGAGAAAGCCCATCGAGTGCTTTGAAAGCACGGCCTCCCCATCCGAATGTTTTTTCGACGCCCGAGACTGTAATGGCGTCTTCCCGATCTCCGTCGCTCACAAAACGATCCCATCTCGAGCCTCGCTTCCGAAGCGGCGTTGCGACGCGGACTCACGTTCCAGCTAGGCTATAGGCGATTGTCGGCCATCTCTGGCACCAGAATATGTCGAGGGCGAGAGCCGCAGGAGACGTTCGAGACGGCTTTCCCGGCATCGCCGCGCCCCCTTCGTCACGGGCGGAATCGCAATACACAACGATGCGCACGAGATTCCGCCAATCCGCACCACGCCGGCTTCCGCCTGAAAGGCGCAAATCGGGGACGAAATGTAGCTCGTCACAAAGGGTGACACCGCGCCCCCAAGGTGCTTCGCCGGCGACCTCAGGATCGCGATCGACCACTGGGTTGCAGCTGCTGATTTCGTCTCAGCTACGGATGCAGAGCTCTGGAGAAATCTCTGGCGCTCGGGCTGGCCGAACTCACTCCCACTCGATCGTTCCCGGCGGCTTCGAGGTCACGTCGTAGACGACGCGGTTGATGCCCTTCACTTCGTTGATGATGCGGGTCGCGGCCGCGCCCAGGAAGTCCATGTCGAAGTGGAAGAAGTCGGCCGTCATGCCGTCGACCGAGGTGACGGCGCGGAGCGCACAGACGAAATCATAGGTGCGGGCATCGCCCATCACACCGACGGTCTGCACCGGCAGAAGCACGGCAAAGGCCTGCCAGATCGCGTCATAGAGCCCCGCCTTGCGGATCTCGTCGAGGTAGATCGCATCGGCCTTGCGCAAAATGTCGAGCTTGTCGCGCGTCACACCGCCCGGGCAGCGGATGGCAAGGCCCGGCCCCGGGAAGGGATGGCGTCCGACGAAGCTCTCGGGCAGTCCGAGCTCGCGCCCGAGCGCCCTCACCTCGTCCTTGAAGAGCATGCGCAGCGGCTCGACGAGCTTCAGATTCATCCGCTCCGGCAGCCCGCCGACATTGTGGTGCGATTTGATCGTCACCGAAGGCCCGCCGGTGAAGGACACGGATTCGATCACGTCCGGATAGAGCGTGCCCTGCGCCAGAAATTCCGGCGCCTTGCGCCCGTCGGCCGCAAGCTTCTCCGCCTCGGCTTCAAAAGTCTCGATGAAGAGGCGGCCGATCGTCTTGCGCTTCGTCTCCGGGTCCGCCTCGCCTTCGAGCGCCGAGAGGAAGATGTCCTCGGCGCGCACATGCACGAGCGGGATATTGTAATGGTCGCGGAAGAGCGAGACGACCTCCTCGCCCTCGCCGAGCCGCATCAGCCCGTGATCGACGAAGATGCAGGTGAGCTGATCGCCGATCGCCTCATGCAGGAGAACCGCGGCAACGGAGGAATCGACGCCGCCGGAAAGCCCGCAGATGACGCGGCCGGAGCCCACATCCTCGCGAATGCGCGAGATCGCCTCCTCACGGAAGGCCGCCATCGACCAGTCGCCTTTGAGGCCCACGACCTTGTGCGCGAAGTTCGCGATGAGCCGCGCCCCGTCCGGCGTGTGCACCACTTCGGGATGGAACTGCACGCCGTAGATCTTGCGGCTCTCATCGGCGATCGCGGCAAAGGGCGCCCCGCTCGAGGCGGCGATGACGCGAAAGCCTTCGGGAATGGCCGTCACCTTGTCGCCGTGGCTCATCCACACCTGGTAGCGCGAGCCTTTGTCCCACACGCCTTCGAACAGCGGCGAGGCCTCTTTCACCTCGACGAAGGCGCGGCCGAATTCGCGATGGTCGGAAAGCTCCACCTCGCCGCCGAGCTGCCGGCAGATCGTCTGTTCGCCGTAACAGATGCCGAGCACCGGCAGGCCGGCCTCGAAGATCGCCTGCGGCGCGCGCGGCGTGTCGATTTCCGTCGTGCTGGCCGGACTGCCCGACAGGATGATGCCGCGGGGATTGAGCCGCTCGAGCGCCTCTTCGGCCTTCTGAAAAGGCACGACTTCGGAATAGACGCCGGCTTCGCGCACCCGCCGCGCAATGAGCTGGGTGACCTGCGAACCGAAATCGATGATGAGCAGCGTATCGTGCTGTTCGGAGGGATGCTCTTTCATGGCACACCTTTAGGCGCATGTGCGCGTGAGCTCAATAACCCAATCGCCGGAGAAGGCCTCAGTCCAGAAAAAGCTTGTAGCCGCGATGCGTGTTCTGAAACCCGAGGCGCTCGTAGAAGCGGTGCGCGTCGCGGCGGGCATTGTTCGACGTGAGGGAGAGCGAATGCGCGCCCTTGCGCCGCGCCTCGGCGATGGCAAAGCGGACGAGCTTGCCGCCGATTCCCTGCCCCCGCTCGGCGGGGCGCACCTGGACGGCTTCGAGCGTGGCTTTCAGAGCGCCGCGATCGGGCAGCGAATAGCGAAATCCGAGCTGGAACGTGCCGATCACTTCGCCGTCCTGTTCGGCGACGTAAAGACATTCATCGGAGCTGCCCGCCAGCTCCTCGAACGCCTTCTGGTAGGACGGCAAGGCCGCAGGATGCAGCGTGTCACCATGGCCGCCGATATCGTCGGCCGCAAAGATGGCGATCAACGCCGCAAGGTCACCCCGTTTGGCTCGGCGGATAGAAAGTCCAGACATTCCCGTCGCTCAACCTCGTTTTCGAATGCCGGCGCAGTCTGCGCACGACAGCTTGAGCGGGACATGCGTTCCCCCGCGCCCGCACCGGCCAACGACCGCGCCGTCTCGTTCAGACCGCGCAGCCCGTCGGATCCCGGGCGTGCTTAAGGCCGATTCCGGCCGAAGCCAACATCCCCGATTGCACAAGATGAGAGCGTTCGCACGCGCCGTGAGGGCGCCCGTTCGGCCGCTCACGAGGGCCGCTCACAAGGGCCGCTCACGAGGGCCGGCCGCCGCGCCGCCTTGCAGCGATGGAGCAGCGGCAGAGAGCGGCTCTGCCGGCATCCGCGCCTCAGCGCGGCGTCTGGCCGCAACAGCAAACATATGCACGAAAATAAGAACGATGATATATTTTCAGGCAATTCGAACGGTGCGCAAAGTCGTCTTTGCGGGCGAGATGGGATTTTACTCTTTCAAGAGAGATGAATTTCGCCCTGGACGATAAGAACACTCCGAGGGAGGAGCGAGATGACGGCTCCCCAGACGCTCTTTCGGGATACCTGCAAGATATTTCTTGCGATGAAAGACACATACCCGAAAATCGTCACCGGCACAGCGACGCAAAGTGAAATCAACAACTTCGTCGCTCAGAGCAGTGTCGCCGCCGACAAGACAGACGAGCTGATGAATGCCCTCGGCCGGCAGGATGACGCCGGAAAAGCCGCCGCTCTCACACAGTTCTACGACGAGATCGCCGCCCTCCTTCGGGGCGATCTGAAGCATGCAAAGCCCCTCTGCCGCGATCTGGTGCGCCAGTTCACAGAGATCGCCACCTTCCATGTCCTCCACGAGGAGGGCGACCTCGCAGCCTGGAGAGCGCTGGCGGACCGCTATCGCCGGATGCTCGACGCCCTGCCTAAAAAGTGAGTGAGGCGCAGAAGATGCTCGATCATTCCCACATCCCGGAAACCGGCCACCTCCTCTGGATCGACAAGCCGGGCGCCAGCTTCGCAATCGATGTGCATGTCGGCAAGGGCGGCATCGCCTCGGCCGCGGCCCTCGCGCATCGCAAGGCGAAAACCGGCAAGAGCTTCGCCATCAACGGCACCTTCTTCTACGCCGGACGGCTTCTCGGAGACGCCCTGACGCTCGCCGGCAATCTCCATCTCACCTCGGAACCGAAGGCGAGAAAACGCTTCGGCTTCGCCATCACCCTCTTCGACCAGCCGACGATCTATGAGCGCGCCCTGCTCCCGGAGGCTCCGAGAGAGCTCGAAGCCAGCTATCGCGCCACCTACCACGCAGCTTTGGGTGGTCTCGGGCGCCTGCTCGCCGGCGGCAAGAATGTCGCCGACGCCGCGACGCTGAAAGACAATTCCGGGCAGTTCTTCCTCGACGACGCGATCCGGAAAACCTCCCGACCGGCGCTCGGCATCGACAAATCCGGCCGCCTTCTCGTCTTCGTCGCGACCGAAAAGGAAACACCCGCCCATAAGGGCCTGCGGCCCGCCGAAATGGCCGACGTCATGCAGGCGAGAGGCGTCACCGATGCGGTCTTCCTCGACGGCGGCGGCTCCACCTCTCTTGCCGTCAACGGCAAGGTCCTCGTGAAGGGGGGCAACGACAGCTCCATCCCCTGCTGGGTGATCGGCTATGGATAAAGCGCCTGTCGTCTCGCGCGGCACCGCCTCCCCGGCTGCCGTCTCCCCAGTTGCCGCCTCCCCAGTTGCCGTCTCCCCAGTTGCCGCCAACCCGCGCCGGCTCGTCTTCGCGCCTGGCGTCAAAGCCATCCGGGATTTTCGCACGGGCCGCTTCGCGCTGTTCAACGATTGCGAGGTGCCGGTTTCCCGGTATCTGGTCTTCGACGCCGACGAGAGCGACGTGCTCGCGCTCAGGCGGGGCCTCGACGAAGAGGCGTTCCGCGCCGCGCTCCCACGACAGGCGGAGGACTATCTCGCGGCGTTCGACGAGGAAGGCTTCTTCGCCCCGCCCGAGCCGGCCGCAGACCGCATCCGCCACGTGCGCCGAGGCTACGACGCCGCGATGCGGGCGCGCGAGAAGGCTTTGCACCAGGACCTGGAAGAAAAGCTGGAGAGCTTCCGGCGCGATGGCACCAGGCCCTGGTCGACCTTCGCTCCGCCCGATTCCGCTCCCTTCGTGGAAGTGTCGCTCCTCATCACCGATGCCTGCAATCTGCGCTGCCGCTACTGCCATGTGATGGACAATGCGCCCGACCTCCCGTCCGACAAAGCCGTCGGCGTCATGTCGGAGGCGACGCTTGCGGCCTTCGCCCGCACATTCGTCGATTACATCCGCCAGCGCTGGGGCATGGGCTGCCTCAACGTCGTGTTCTTCGGGGGCCAGCCATCGCTGAAGGGCAAGGTGCGCGCCTTTCTTTGTCACGCGGCCGCATATCTGAGCGCCTATGCCGCCCGCGAAAAGATCTTCATCCGCTTTGCGATCGACGACAACGGCACGCAGATCGACGACGACCTCATCGCCTTCTTCAAGGCGTACGATGTTCGCGTCGCGCTCTCCTTCGATCCGCCCGTGGAGGTGAACGACTGGCAGCGCCCCTTCCCCGGCCACGCGTCAAAGAGCGGCAGGACGGTCGAGAACGGGCTGCGACGGCTCCTCGATGCGGGCGTGCGCGTCGGCCTGCGCGCCACGGTGAGCGATCAGAACCAGAGCGCCGTACGCCGATCGATCGAGACATATGCCGCCTGGGGCCTCACCGCCGCCTCCTTCATCCCGATGCAGGACGTCGCCCATGGCCGGCGGGTCACAGGCGTCGCAGCGCCCGATCCCGCCATCCTGAAGCGGGAATATCTCGACGCCTTCGAGGCGGTGCTGAAACTCTATGACAGCACCGGCCGCGTCTTCGATTTCGGCCCGATCACCTCGATCCTCCACCGTGTGGCCCGCGGCGGCGAACGCCAGACCTGTGGCATGGGCGACATCTATTTCGCCGTCGATCCGACCGGTCGCGCCTTTGCCTGTCACCGCGACCTCATCGACCGCTATCTCATCGGCGATGTCGCCGCACCCGACTGCGCCCGGCGCCTGCTCGACGCACCGCTGCGGCAAACCTGTCCGCAGGTGACGAGCTTTTATGATCCGGAGCTTTTCTGCGAGCATCCGAACGCCTGTGCCGCGGAGGCAAAAAACGAGATCTCCTGCGCCGCCTGCCCCATCCTCGCTTTCTGTGGCGGCTCCTGCCCGGCCGCAAGCCTTGCCCATTACGGCTGCACCAACATCGGCGTCTCCGTCCTCGTCGATTCCGATCCCGCCCGCGGAACGGAAAGATGCCGCTTCAGCCGCGAATTGGTGGAAGAGCTCTTCTGGCACTTCATCGACGAACCGCCGGCATCGCCTTTCAGGCGCTATTGCACGGCCCTCTTCGGCGAGGTGCCGGCATGAACCTCCTCCTCATCGAACGCTGCAACCTCACCTGCGCCTATTGCTTCTTCGCCGGCAGCCTGAATGCCCGCCCGGCAGAGCGCGGCGGTCACGACATCATCACTGAGGAGAATTTCCGCGTGGCCCTGCGTTACGGGCGAGACTTCGTCGTCACGGGGCTTCGCGACAGCGTCAATCTGCTCGGCGGCGAGCCGACGCTGCATCCGCGCTTCCGCGAGCTCGTTGCGATCGCCCGCTCGCGCGAATTCGCCCTGCCGAACGGTGCGCCGCTGCCCGTCAGCGTCTTCTCCAACGGCATCTTCGAGCCTCAGATCGCGGAATTCCTCGGCGAGACCCCGTGTGGGCTGATGCTGAACATCAACCATCCGTCGAGCTACAGCGGCCGCCTTTGGCAAAGGCTCACCGCCAATCTCGACATCATCGCGAGCGCCCGCGGGAGCGAGCCGTTCAGTCTCAGCCTCAACCTCTTTGCGCCGGATCAGGAGGTCGACTTCGTCTTCGATCTCCTAAAACGCCATGGCGCGCGGCATCTGCGTGTCGACGTCGCCAAGCCCAATTCCGCGGCGACCAACACGCATGTCGGCTTCGAGGACCTGCCCGCCATGGTGCCGCTCTTCGAAAGGATCGCCGAACGCTGCCGACACGATGGCATCGCCCTCAACACGGATTGCTGCCTGCCCGTCTGCGCGGTCGACAACGACCGTCTGGCGCGCCTGAAAGAGGCCGGCATATTCCTGTCGTTTGCCTGCCCTGGCGCCATCGACGTCACGCCCGCGCTTCAGCTCTTTTATTGCGGGCCTTTGAAGCATCTGAGCTTCGGCCGCATCGACGGCTATGCCGGCGCCAAGGAGATTGTCGAGACGATCGAAGAGACGGTCCGACCGCTGCGCTGGGAGGTCGCGACCCGGAAGGCGTGCGAGACCTGCAAATGGCGCACCCTCGACATCTGCCAGGGCGGCTGTCTCGCCTTCAAGCCGCCGGCCACAGCCGAACGGAGGAGCCACGATGAAGAACAAATACACGCTGAGCGCCTATGGCCAGAGCCGCAGGCGGGACGATTTCGCCGAGCCGGCGCCGTCGCAAACGGCCACGGAGGCGGATGATCGTCATGTGCGCGCGAGCTGCTACGTCAAGGATCCCTGTTATGTAAAGGACACCTGCTACGTGAAGGATAGCTGCTACGTCAAAAACACCTGCTACGTGAAAGACACGTGTTACGTGAAGGGCTGAAGATCGCCCTGTCGCCCGCCCCCAGCGGCGTGGCTCGCGACACCCGTCAGCCCGCGGTCCAGCCCATTCATTCGCCGGCGCAAAGCCGCGGCATTACCTTCACGATGCCTGATTTGCGCCGCATTTTCGCCTCAACGCGGACACAAGTCAAAAACAAGATTTCATCTATCGACGGTGAGCTCTAAAGGCCAATTCCGGCCCAGCCAACACCGCCGATGCTTTCAGGATAGAGACGATGGCAAATACTCCGAAGCCGGGCCCGAAGGATCCGAAGGGCGGTAAGGGCGGCAAGAAGTAATCTCTTCCAGTCCAGGTATTGTCGAGGCGGCTGCACGCAAGTGCAGTCGCCTTTTTGTTCTTAAAACCTTAGAATAACGGGAGCATCCGCGCAGAGATCGCGAGATGCCCGCACATCGACTTTTTCCTACTCCCCGCCGTCACGCATTTGCCACGAGCTTGGCGCGCTTTGCTGCCGCTTCGGCGATGCCGATGGCGGCAAGGGCAACCGCCACATGCACGAGCTTCAGGAGCCAGGGCGCGCTCGCGATCGGCATGTGGAGCTGCGCCAGCCCGACGACGGGCAGAACAAGGCCGAGCACAAAAGCTCCTGCAGCCACCCCCTTCGAGACTGGCATCACCTTGAAGGCGAGCGCCCACAGGGTCAGCACGAAAAGCCCGCCGAAGGTCATGTGCAGGTGGATGGGCAGTTCGTAATAGCCGAACCACCACGCCGCGCCGAGGGCGAGCGCAACGAGGGCCAACACCCGTGCGGCCATGATCAGCATTTTCGTCATCGTTCGCTCTCCAATTCAGAATGGGATGTCTGTCGAACCGGCATGTGAGCCGGCGCTCATCGCTCGCCAGCCGCGCAGGAAGATCTGATCCGCGTGAGGCATGGGACGGGAAAGAAGGTTGCGGCGGACCTGCAGACGGTCCGGAATCTCGCGCTCAAGCCGCAAGCTTCAACCGTTTGGCGGTCATCTCAGCGACACCGATCGCGGCGACGGCGAGCAGGAGATGCAAGGCGCCCGCCACCCGCCCGTCGATCAAAAGAAGGATCGGCGCAATGCCGGCAAGCACGACGAGGGGGATGAGAATGAAGCCCGCTGCCGAAATCCAGGGCCTCGCCGTCAGCAGGCGGCGGCTCAGGATCCACAAGGCGGCGAGAAAAATGCCCCCGGCGATCATGTGAAAGTTGAGGACGAGGTCGGAAGCGCCCTCCGCCCAGATCAGCACGCCGAGAAGGAACGCGATGACAGAACAAAAGCGCGCGGTCATCGCGAGAGCCTGCGAGTTCATGCGAAATGCGCCCCCGGGACAGGCGGACGGCGGGCGCCGCCGCCGCTCCGCTCTCGTTTCGAGCTCAACCTATTCGATGCCGAGCTTCTCCTTCAACAGGGCGTTGACGGCCTGCGGATTGGCCTTGCCCTGGCTCGCCTTCATCACCTGCCCGACGAACCAGCCGATCATCGTCGGCTTGGCCTTCGCCTGCTCGACCTTGTCCGGGTTGGCCGCGATCACCTCGTCCACCACCTTCTCGATGGCGCCGGTGTCGGTCACCTGCTTCATGCCCCGCGCCTCGACGATGTCGCGCGGATCCCCGCCCTCGCTGTAGACGATCTCGAAGAGGTCCTTGGCGATCTTGCCGGAGATCACCTCCTCCTTGAGCATGTCGAGAATTTCGCCGAGCTGCGCCGGAGAGACGGGCGATTCCTCGATCGTCCGGCCGTCCTTGTTGAGCGCACCCAGAAGATCGTTGATCACCCAGTTCGCCGCCTGCTTGCCGTCACGGCCCTCGGCGACATGCTCGAAGTAATCGGCGATGGCGCGCTCGGAGACGAGGATCGACGCATCATAGGCGGACAGGCCGAAAGCCTGGATCAGCCGCACGCGCTTGTCGTCGGGAAGCTCCGGCAGATCCGCGGCCAGCGCCTCGACATAGGCGGCGTCGATCTCGAGCGGCAGAAGGTCGGGATCGGGGAAATAGCGATAATCATGCGCCTCTTCCTTGGAGCGCATGGACCGCGTCTCGCCCTTGTTCGGGTCGAAGAGCCGCGTCTCCTGATCGATCGTGCCGCCGTCCTCGATGACGCCGATCTGGCGGCGCGCCTCGTATTCGATCGCCTGACCGGCGAAGCGGATGGAATTGACGTTCTTGATCTCGCAGCGCGTTCCGAAAGGCTCGCCAGGCCGCCGCACCGAGACGTTGATGTCGGCGCGGAGATTGCCCTTGTCCATGTCCGCATCCGACGTCCTCAGATAGCGCAGGATCGAACGCAATTTGGCGAGATAGGCCTTGGCCTCGTCGGAGGAGCGGAGATCGGGCTTGGAGACGATCTCCATCAGGGCCACGCCCGAGCGGTTGAGATCGACGAAGCTCATCGTCTCGTGCTGGTCGTGCAGCGACTTGCCGGCATCCTGTTCCAGATGCAGCCGCTCGATGCCGACCGTGATCTCTTCGAACTCGCCCTTCTTGTCCGGACCGACCTCGACGATCATCTCGCCCTCGCCGACGATCGGCTGGTCGTACTGCGAGATCTGATAGCCCTGCGGCAGATCGGGATAGAAGTAGTTCTTGCGGGCGAAAACCGAGCGGTGGTTGATCTCAGCCTTGAGGCCGAGCCCCGTGCGCACCGCCTGCGCCACGCATTCCTCGTTGATCACCGGCAGCATGCCGGGCATCGCCGCGTCGACGAGGCTCACATGATCGTTCGGCTCGCCCCCGAACGCCGTGGCGGCGCCGGAAAAGAGCTTCGAGTTCGAAGCGACCTGGGCATGGACTTCCATGCCGATGACGATTTCCCAGTCACCGGTCGCACCGGCAATGAGGTTTTTCGGATTGGTATTGCGGTTTTCGGCGATCATTCGCAAAGGCTCCAGCGTTGCGCCCGCTATAGACCACCGTTTCGCCGAAAGGAAAGAGGCCAGTCGCCCGCCGCCGGCCGCGCATCGGATCGCAAAGCCGCACCCGGCATGCCGCTAAGGCGCAGCCCCCCAAGATGGGACGTCAGAGCCCGAACCTCAGTAGCAGCAATATTCCGGCGGAGGCGGGATCTCGCCCGGCAGGAGCGTCTCGCCGGTGGCGCAATAGAAATACGGCGTGCGCGCCGGAACGGTCGGCCGCCCTTCTTTGTCGAAGAGCTTCACCGTCTCCCCGCCGATCGGACACACCACGACCTGCGGCTGCGGATTGACCGGGGGATAATAGCCGACATCGAGATCGGCGGCCCTGGCCGCGGAAACGCTCGCCGCCAGCATTCCGATGGCCGCCGCTGACAATGCAGCCACAGCGAGCATCTGCCGCGCCGTACGCCAGTGTTCTCGTCTCATGCTACTCCCCAGCGCTCGATCAACCTTGCCCAAATTGAGGCAAATCGAGCTGGAAATGGTTAACAAGACGAAGTGTTCCCGGCCGAGTTGCTGCCATCGTAAATTTTCAGTTAACACGCGCAGGACCCGCCAATTGATCCTGATCAATGTTGGGCTGCCGCCATGGCCATAATTTCGCCATACGCGGGCAGCCCGCAGCACGGCGGAGGCGAGTATGGCACTCAAGAAGCGCTACCTCGAACACCTGAACCGGATGCGCCGAATGATGGCGATCTACGGTTTGGGCCCGAGCGATGTCACGAACATGCTCGGCGACAACGAGACGCGCAACGCCCTCGGCCGCTGTATCACCTGCGACTCTGTATGCCCTTGCGAAGCATACCTTGCAGACGGTGAGAATGCGGACGCGCCTGTTTTTTGCCCGAACCTGCAACTTATCGAGGCACTCGCCGCCCAGTTGGACGGCGATCCGAGACAGGCCCGGTCCGAAAGCGCCGATGTGAGTGCCTGGCACTCGATTGATCGGCGCGGCGTCCGCTTCGGCGCCTCTGCCTGAACCTCGGAGGGCAGCCAAAGCGAATACGCCCACCGGATGGGGGCCGGGGTAGGCGGCGACGTGAGCGGCTTGGGGGGAGCTCGGGACTTCGGTCTCGTGCCAAGGATCCGCTCCGTCTCCGCCTGCCCCATTTAGCTTGGGGCGCATTTCGCCTGAGCTCCATTCTGCTGGAGTCTTGAGACGGGAGACGACCCGCCGGTCGTCCGAGAAAACCGCCACACCGCGCCTCACTGACGAGCCTCGCGCACAACCTCCGCGAGATTTCCTCTGCGCCAGACTGATTCTCGCCGCACGCGCCGCACCCTCCCGGTGATGGCATAACCCTCGCCGTCAGCTCCCGCAGGTCAGGCATTCCGCCTCCCCTCCTGCATTGAAAAGATTGCGCCCTGCGACAAAACGCGGGAATAAGACCTCCGTCCCAGCCTTTCTTTTTCAATGCCCGCCCACCGTCTTATCCCGCTCATCGTCGCGGTCGCGCTCTTCATGGAAAACATGGACGCGACCATGATTTCCACATCGCTCCCGCAGATTGCGGCCGACATCGGCACCACGCCGATCGCGCTCAAGCTCGCCTTGACCGTCTATCTTCTGTCGCTCGCGATCTTCATCCCGGTCTCCGGCTGGGCGGCCGACCGTTTCGGCGCGCGGCGGGTTTTCACCTCGGCGATCGTCGTCTTCATGATCGGCTCGCTCGCCTGCGCTGCGTCCAATTCGCTCATGAACTTCGTCGGCGCGCGTTTCCTGCAGGGGCTGGGCGGCGCCATGATGACGCCCGTCGGCCGCCTCGTGATCATGCGCACGGTGGAAAAGCGCGATTTCGTCAATGCCATGGCGTGGTTTTCGATCCCCGCTCTGCTGGGGCCGATCTCGGGTCCGCCGCTCGGCGGCTTCATCACCACCTATTTCTCCTGGCACTGGATCTTTCTGATCAACATTCCGATCGGCATTCTGGGCATCTTCTTCGCCCTCCGCTTCGTGCCGGAATTGAAATCGGAGGAGACGCGCCCGCTCGATTCGCTCGGCGTCGTGCTGATGGGCCTTGCGAGTTCAGGCCTCGTCTTCGGCTTTTCGGTCGCAAGCCTCGGCGTGCTGCCGGCGATCGCCTGGCAGGCGATGATCGTCATCGGCGGCGTGTCCGCTCTCGCCTATCTCCGCCACGCGCGGCGCGTCGCCTATCCGGTGGTCGACCTCTCCCTCATCCGCGTGCCGTCTTTCGGCTTGAGCCTCGGCGGCGCCACGCTCTTCCGCATCGGCGTCGGCGCCATGCCCTTTCTCCTGCCCCTGATGCTGCAGATGGGCTTTGGCCTCAGCCCGTTTCAGAGCGGCCTCATCACCTTCACCGGCGCGGCCGGCGCCCTTTTCATGAAGTTTCTGGCGCAGCCCATTTTGCGCCGCCTCGGCTTTCGCGCCGTCCTCGTGGCCAACACGCTGATCGGCGCGGCCTTCCTCGGTGTGATCGGCTTCTTCACCGAGGAAACCCCGGCGCTCGTCATGATGGGGCTGCTGCTTGCCGGCGGCTTCGCCCGCTCGCTGCAATTCACCTCGCTCAACGCGCTCGCCTTCGCCGATATCGACCACGAGCGCATGAGCCATGCGACGAGCCTCTGGGCGACGGCGCAGCAGATTTCGCTCGCAACCGGCGTCGCCGTCGGCGGCACGCTTCTGGAAGTCTCGATGCTCAGCCACGGCGGGGGGATCGAGATCGGCGATTTCCACTTCGCCTTTTACGGCGTGGCGATCGTCTCGGCGCTCTCGATGCTCTTCTTCCTGCGCCTGCCGGACGATGCGGGCTCGGAGATGAGCGGCCATATCGCCGGCCCCGCCTCCGGCAGCGGCGGCGGCCTCAGCAAGCTCTGAGCACGTCGTTTATTCGGAGATTACCGCCTCGAACTCGATCTCGACGAGCCAGTCGGGATCGATGAGCCCCGCGGTTACCACCATCGTCGAAGCCGGGCGGATCTCGCCGAACGCCTCGCCATGGGCGCGTCCGACCGCCTCCCAATCCATGCGGCGGGTCAGAAAGATGCGCGTGCGCACCACATCGGCAAGGCTCGCACCCGCTTCTTCGAGCGCGATCCTCGCAATCTCGATCACGCGCCGCGTCTGCGCCCCCGCCTCGCCGACGGCGAACGCCTTGCCGTCCTCGCCGATCGGCGCCGTGCCGCCGACGAGAACGCGGTTGCCGACCCTGACCGCCCGCGAAAAGCCGATGATCGGCTCGAACGGGCTCGCCGAGGAGACGTTCTTGCGGCTCACCACCAGCGTTCCGGCTTGAACGCGCCAGCGGCGTCTTCGATCACCTGCCCGGCCTTGAACAAGGTCGCCTCGTCGAAGGGACGGCCGATGAGCTGCAGGCCGAGCGGCAGGCCCTTGGCATCGAGGCCGGCCGGCACCGAAATGCCCGGCAGCCCGGCCATGTTCACCGTCACCGTGAAGACGTCGTTGAGATACATCTTCACCGGATCGGAGTTCATCTCCTGATCGGCGATGCCGAAGGCGGCCGACGGTGTCGCCGGCGTCAGAATGGCGTCGACACCCGCGGCAAAAACATCCTCGAAATCGCGCTTGATCAGCGTGCGCACCTTCTGGGCGCGCAGATAATAGGCGTCGTAATAGCCGGCGGAGAGCACATAGGTGCCGATCATGATGCGCCGCTTCACCTCGCGGCCGAAGCCCGCCGCGCGCGTCTTCTCGTACATGTCGATGATGTCGTCACCGTCGACGCGCAGGCCATAGCGCACGCCGTCATAGCGCGCGAGGTTCGAAGAGGCCTCGGCCGGCGCCACGATGTAATAGGCCGGCAGCGCGTATTTGGTGTGCGGCAGCGACACTTCGACGATCTCGGCGCCTGCGTCGCGGTACCAGTCGATGCCCTGCTGCCAGAGCTTTTCGATCTCCTCCGGCATTCCCTCGACGCGGTATTCCTTCGGCACGCCGATTTTGAGCCCCTTGACGCTTTCGCCGAGCGCGGCCGGATAATCCGGCACGGCGATGTCGACGGAGGTGGAATCCTTCGCATCGACCGAGGCCATGGATTTCAGCATGATCGCCGCATCCTTGACGGTGCGCGCGATCGGCCCCGCCTGGTCGAGCGAGGAGGCGAAGGCGACGATGCCCCAGCGCGAGCAGCGCCCGTAGGTCGGCTTGATGCCGACCGTGCCGGTGAAGGCCGCCGGCTGCCGGATCGAACCACCCGTATCCGTCGCCGTCGCGCCGGCGCAGAGATTGGCGGCGACCGCGGCGGCCGAGCCGCCCGAGGAACCGCCCGGCACGAGATCGGTGTTCGACCCCTTCGCCCGCCACGGGCTGACCACCGGGCCGTAATACGAAGTCTCGTTGGAGGAGCCCATGGCGAACTCGTCCATGTTGAGCTTGCCGAGCATGACCGCGCCGTCGGCCCACAGATTGGCGGTCACCGTCGATTCGTAGCGCGGTTCGAAGCCGTCGAGGATGTGCGAGCCCGCCTGCGAATGCACGCCTTCGGTGGCGAAGAGATCCTTGATGCCGAGCGGCACGCCTTCGAGCGTTCCACCCTCGCCCCTGGCGAGGCGCTCATCGGAAGCTTTCGCCATCTCGCGCGCCTTGTCGGGCGTCACGGCCACATAGGCGTTGAGCGCATCGTTCGCCGCGTCGATGGCGGACAGATACGCCTCCGTCAGCTCCACGGCGGAGAACGACTTGGCGGCGAGGCCATCGCCGATCTCGGCGATGGTAAGAGAAGTAAGATCGGTCATCGAAATCGGCTCAGTTGGAAAGGCGTTTTTCCATGAAGATGGAGACGCCGTCATCGGGATAATCGAGATAGGGACCGCGGACGGCAAAGCCGGCCGAACGGTAGAGGTTGAGGGCGGCCGGTTGCTGGTCGCCGGTTTCCAGAAGAAGCGTGGCAAGCGCCATATCGCGGGCACGCGCTTCGATCGCCGTGAGGATCAGCCGGCCGAGGCCCCGCCCCTGCTGGCCCGGCGCCACATACATCCGCTTCACCTCGCCCTCGTCCTCAGACAGAACCCGCAGCGCGCCGCAGCCGACCGCCTTTCCCCGCTCACGGGCGACGAAGAAGACGATATTGGGCTCCGACAGTTCCGCCACCGTCATGTGGTGGCAGGCTTCGGGAAGGTAGAAAGACAGAAGATAGGCGTTGAGGTCGGCGATGAGCGCATGCACCTCCGGCTGATCGGGAGGCTCCGCAGCAATAGAAACCGATTGTTCCAGAACCGCCGTCACGGCTCATTCCACGACTTTGGGAACCAGGAAGAAATTGTCCTCGCTCAAAGGCGCGTTGGCGACGATGTCGATGGCCTTGGCGCCGTCGGTGATCTCGTCGGCCCGCATCTTGAGCGTCATCGCGGCGACGGAGGTCATCGGCTCGACGCCCTCGACATCGACTTCCTGCAATTGCTCGACGAAGCCGAGAATGGTGTTGAGCTCGCCGCGCAGGCCCTCGGCCTCTTCCTCGGTGACCTTGATGCGGGCGAGATGCGCGACGCGTTTGACGGTGGAAAGATCGACGGACATAAAAAACCCCTCTTCTCCGGCCCGCTATAGACCGCAGAAACCGGCGCGGCAACGCCCCGCGCCCCGGCATTCCAACCATCCGATGCCGGCAGGAGATTGCAGGGGCGGACAAAAACGCCGCCCCGCCCTCTCAACCGTTCATAACCGGCAGGCCTCAGACCTCCATCGTCTCTCCGACCTGGGGCACCAGCACCTTGCCGGCATCGTCGCCGAGCGCCGCCAGGAACTTGTCCGGTGCCTGATCGACCAGCGGGAACGTCCGATAGTGGCAGGGAAAGATCTTCGAGAAATCGAAATAGCGCTGGCAGGCGAGCGCCGCCGTTTCGCCACCCATCGTAAAACGATCGCCGATCGGCACGATGCCTATTTCCGGCTTGTGCCGCTCATGAACGAGCGCCATGTCGCCGAAGATGTCGGTGTCGCCCATATGGTAGAGCACCTTCTCGCCCGGCGCCTTGACGACGAGACCCATCGGATTGCCGAGATAGACCGGGGTGCCGTCGACCATCGTCGAAGAGGAATGCAGCGCGTTGACGAAGGAGACGGTGAAGCCGCCGCAATCGACGGTGCCGCCGTGGTTGCCGGGATTGACGTTGTCGCCGTCGACGCCGTTCTGCGCCAGATACATGCACACTTCGAAGGAAGAGACGAGCTGCGCACCCGTCGCTTTGCAGATGTCGACCGTGTCGCCGATATGGTCGTCATGGCCATGCGTCAGCAAGACATGCGTCGCGCCCTTGGCGGCCTCCAGCGGATCGCCCTCGAAGACCGGCGAGCCCGACAGGAACGGGTCGATCATCACCACTTTGTCGGCGAAGTCGAGACGGAATGCGGAATGTCCGAGCCAGGTTACTTTCATGAGATAAGCCTCCCTTGTTCGGCGATAACTCTAGCGGGCTTTCACGACATGACGAGGGCGCCGGATAACGCGCGTGGCATGATGAGGCCCGGCACGGCAACGTTCACGGTCGCGCCAGCGCCGTGCGGATAAAGGCCTGGCGCATGTCGGGCAGGCCGAGGCCCCTGGGCGCCAGTACATGCCGCTCGAGAAACAGCCCGGTAATGGCAAAGCCCGCCGCCAGATCTTCCTCGTTGGGCGGCGACTCGCCGCCGCCTGCGCGCAAAAAGGCCGGCAAAGGCAGCAATCGGTCCCGGTAGGGCGCCCCCGCCCCTTCGCTCACCGCACGGCCGGATTTCGGCGACACATAGACGAGCCGCTCCGTCGTGCCGGTCGCGGCACAGGCGGTGAGGTCGAGCCCGACGCCGAGCTCCTCCAGCAGCATGATCTCGAAATGCACCATGCCCGCGGCAAAGCCTTCGCGCGCGGCATCGGCACTGAGCGCCCCGTCGAGGAGCGTCCTGAGCGCCGCATGCAGGGCTGGATGCGGGTCCCGCTCCGGCAGGAGCCTGAAATGCGCGGAGAGAAGCTGCATGCCGTAGGACGCGGTCCGGTCGGCCATAATGGCAGCGGCACGTTCGGTGATCGGTTCGGCGCGAAAATTGCCGAGATGCGCGTCGAGCCGCGCCCGCCAGGTGAGCGACAGGGTATTGCCCGGCTGCAGGATCGGCCGCTGGCGGCGCGAGCGCCCGCCCTTGACGAGGCCGAGATGACGGCCGCGCGCTTCCGTCATCACCTCCAGGATGATGTCCGCCTCGCCATGCCGGCGCGTGGACAGGACGATACCGTGCTCCGACCATTCCATGGCGCAGGCTTAGAGCGTTTCATCCGGCGACGGAAACACTTCTCGTTTGCCTGCGATGGGGCGATCCGGCGGAAACGCAGGCAAATGCGACACGGGCATGGAGCAAGCGACGCGACGCACCGGGCGTCGCGCCGCGTCTCGGTAATGCTTACTTTTCGGCGGCCTTGGCCTTGGCGCGCTCGATGCCTTCCAGGACGAGCTGTTCGGCCCCTTCGGTGTCGACCCAGCGGCCGACATCGACCCACTTGCCCTTCTCCAGATCCTTATAATGCTGGAAGAAGTGGGCGATCTGCTCGCACATGATCTGCGGCAGATCGAGATAGCTGCGCACGCCGGTATAGAACGGATGCAGCGCGTCGACCGGCACGGCGATGATCTTCTCGTCGCCGCCCGATTCGTCTTCCATGATCAGCGCCCCGACGGGACGGCAGCGGATGACCGCGCCCGGTACCACCGGCACCTGGCTCACCACCATGATGTCGCAAGGATCGCCGTCCGGCGACAGCGTGTGCGGGATGAAGCCGTAATTGCCCGGATAGAACATCGCGGTGTGCAGAAAGCGATCGACGAAGATCGCGCCCGACTTCTTCTCGAGCTCGTATTTCACCGGAATGCCGCCGAGCGGAATTTCGACGATGGCATGAAGATCCCGGGGCGGGTTCTTGCCGACAGAGATATGACGTAGGTCCATGAAGATCCTCGCAGCGGGCTGCTCGTGCTGCCCTTCTTAAAGTAGATTCATAAGTTTGAAATCGCCCGCCAGCCCTTTGAGACGATTCAGGAAGATTCCGGAGCGCAGCGTCTCTTGGCGAAAGCTGCGCCGGCAAAGCCAAACGCGAGATGGCCTTACCGCTGAAAGAAATGCGCTCTGCCATGCCGGCAGATCGGGCTCAATGCACCTTTCGGCTGGGATCGGCATCATCGACTGGAAGCGCTTATAGGCTGAGGAAAGTGAATTTCGCTTTACGACAAGCGCCGCAACGCCCCTATTTCGGAAATTCCAGCCCCATCTCCCGGTAGCGTTCCGGATCGTTGGTCCAGCCCTCGCGCACCTTCACGAACAGGAAGAGATGCACCTTGCGCTCCAGCATGTGGTGCAGCTCGCGGCGTGCGGCGATCGAAATCTGCTTGATCGTCTCGCCACCCTTGCCGAGGAGGATCTTGCGATGGCTTTCGCGCTCCACGAAGATCACCTGGCTGATCCGCACCGATCCATCGCGCTTCTCTTCCCAGCTTTCCGTCTCGACCGTCGCCGAATACGGCACCTCCTGATGCAGGCGCAGCATCAGCTTCTCGCGCGTCACCTCGGCCGCGATCGCGCGCATCGGCAGGTCCGACACCTGATCTTCGGGATAGAGATACGGCCCCTCCGGCATCGCCCCGGAGAAAAACTCCAGAAGGTCGCTGACGCCGTCGCCGTTCGCCGCCGACACCATGAAGGTGCGCGAGAACGGCAGCCGCGCATTCACCTCCGCCGTGATGGCGAGAAGCGCGTCGCGGCGCACGAGGTCGATCTTGTTCAAGATCAGGACGCGCTTGTCCTCGCGCGCCCCGGATTCGCCCAGGCGGTCGATGATGCCGAGCGCGGCTTCGTCGAGCCCGACACGTGCATCGATGAGAACGGCGGTGATGTCGGCATCCGCCACCTGCGCCCAGGCGGTGCTCACCATCGCCTTTTCCAGACGCTTCTTCGGCGCGAAGATGCCAGGCGTATCGACGAAGACGATCTGCGCACCCTCATGCATGGCGATGCCGCGGATGACGGAGCGTGTCGTCTGCACCTTGTGCGTGACGATCGCCACCTTGGTGCCGACGAGCTGGTTCAACAGCGTCGACTTGCCCGCATTCGGCGCGCCGATCAGGGCCACGAAGCCCGCCCGCGTTCGCTCTTCGCTTTCAGATGATGCCGGGCTCTCAAGCTCGGTTGTCACAGCCATACCCCCTCGCGACGCAGAATGGCGGAAGCGGCCGCATGTTCGGCCTCTCGCTTCGACGGGCCTCGGCCCTCTGCCCCTTCGGCGCCTTCGATCAACACTTTGACGGAGAATTCCGGCGCATGGTCCGGTCCTCTGCGTCCACTCTCTTGATAACGCGGCGTGCCGTGCCCGTTGCGATGCGCCCATTCCTGCAATTCGGTCTTGGCGTCGCGCAGCGGGCCCTGCATCGTCCGCAGCCGCTTGATCCAGAAACGGTGAATGATGACTTTGGCCGCATCCAGGCCGGCATCGCGGAAGACCGCGCCGATCACCGATTCACATGTATCGGCGAGGATCGACCGCGCCGTGCGCTCCGTCGCCCGCGCCAGGCTCTCGCCGACGCGGTAATGCTCGGCGAGATGCATCTCCTCCGCCACTTCCGCACAGGCGTCGCGATTGACGAGCCGTGCGAGCCGGCGGGACAACTCGCCCTCCGGCGCCTGCGGATATTCCTCGATCAACAGATCGGCGATCACGAGGCCGAGCACCCGGTCACCCAGGAACTCCAGCCGTTCATAGGTATTCAGCGGATCGCCGCGCCGCTCGTCGCCGATGGCGCTCGCATGCGTGAGCGCGCGCTTCAGCAGGTCCGGGCGGGCGAAATGATGGCCGATCCGCTCTTCAAGATCGCCGAGCGAAGCCTTGCCGCTCATAATGCTTCAAGCAGCCGGTTGTAGCGCAGCGACCACGGCCACCGCCAGAATTCCCAGACATGGCTGTCCTCTTCGACCGAGAAGAAGATGACCTCGGCGCGTCCGACGAGATTTTCTTCCGGCACGAAGCCGACGAAATTCAGAAAGCGGCTGTCGGAGGAATTGTCGCGATTGTCGCCCATCATGAAATAATGGCCGGCCGGCACTTCGTAGACGCCGGTATTGTCCTTCTCGCCGTTCGGCGTGAGGTCGAGCGTCATATAGCTGACGCCGTCCGGCAGCGTCTCGCGGTACTGCGCGACCTTGATCTCCTGACCGAAGGCGTTCTCGCCGGTGTAATCCTCGACGCGTTCGCGCTCCACCGGCGTGCCGTTGATGTAGAGAAGGCCGTTCTTCATCTGGATCTTGTCGCCCGGCAGGCCGATGACGCGCTTGATGTAATCGGTCTTGGGATCGCGCGGCAGCCGGAAGACGGCGACATCGCCGCGCTTCGGCCCGTCGCCTTCCCAGATGCGGCCATGGATGAAGGACAGATCGATCGGGAAAGAGTAGCGCGAATAACCGTAGCTGAACTTCGAGACGAAGAGATAATCGCCGACGAGAAGCGTCGGCATCATCGATCCGGAAGGAATGTTGAAAGGGTGATAGAGAAAGGTGCGGAAGACGAGCGCGATCAAGAGCGCCTGGATGACGACCTTGAGCGTTTCGCCCAGGCCTCCGCTCGATTTGGCTTTCTCGGATTCGGCGCTGCGTTCGGCCACGTTCATGGCTCCGTCCTTGGGAAATTGCTCGCGGGTTTAACGGCAGCGTCCCCCGCCTGCAACGCCGGGCCGTCTCCGCTGCGCATTAATTCTGTTTTTGAGGCCTGAATGCGGCAGCGCCGTCAGTCTGCGCGCACCGCCTCGATCACGACGAAAGCCTGCGCCAGCGGGCCGTCGTCGGTGATGGTGAGATGGATGAGCGCTTCGTAGCCTTCGGGCGTCATGCGGGCAAGCACTTCCGCCGCCCCGCCGGTCAGCCGCATGGTCGGCTTGCCGGATGGGAGATTGACCACGCCCATATCGCGCCAGAAGACGCCCTGCCGAAGCCCCGTCCCGAGTGCCTTCGAACAGGCCTCCTTGGCGGCGAAGCGCTTGGCGTAAGACGCCGCCCGCATTCGCCGGCGTTCCGATTTCGCGCGCTCCACCTCGGTGAAGACGCGTTCGACGAAGCGTGTGCCGAAGCGGTCGAGCGTCTGTTCCACGCGGCGAATGTCGATGAGATCGGAGCCGAGGCCGATGATCATGCCGCCTCTCCCGCCTCCGCGCGGGCGGCATCCATCAGCCGGCGCATCTCGCGGATGCTCTCGCCGAGCCCGACGAAGATCGCCTCGCCGATGAGATAATGGCCGATATTGAGCTCGCGGACTTCGGCAAGCGCGGCGATCGGCGCCACATTGTCGTAGCCGAGTCCGTGGCCGGCATGCACTTCGAGCCCGATCGAAGCGCCGTAGCGCGCCATCTCCGCAATGCGCTGGCGCTCTTCCTCGGCGCCGGCCTCGTCGCCCTCGCGCCAGAGATCGCAGAAGCGCCCGGTGTGCAATTCGACGACGGGCGCGTGAAGCGTGCGCGCCGCATCGAGCTGCGCCTTCGCCGGCTCGATGAACAGCGAAACGCGTACGCCCCGTTCGTTGAGCGCGCTCACGATCGGCCCGAGCCGCGTGATGCCGCCGGCCGCGTCGAGCCCGCCTTCCGTGGTGCGTTCCTCGCGCCTTTCCGGAACGAGGCAGGCCGCATGCGGGCCGTGCTTCAGCGCGATTTCGAGCATCTCGTCGGTCGCCGCCATCTCCAGATTGAGCGGCAGCGAGATCTCGCTCATCAGCCGGTCGATATCGCCGTCGCGGATATGGCGGCGATCTTCGCGCAGATGCGCGGTGATGCCGTCGGCGCCAGCCTCCTCGGCGATTTTCGCCGCTCTCAGGGGGTCTGGATGGTCGCCGCCGCGCGCATTGCGTACCGTTGCCACGTGATCGATGTTGATGCCGAGCCGAAGCGAAGAGGTCATTGAATTCCGTTGAAGCTTGCACCGTTCTGCGGGGCATCGCTCGCCGCCGGCTTGCGCCGCGCCACGAAACGTTCCCGCCGGGCCGCCTGATAGGCCGCAACGAGCCTGTAGACAATCGTGTAGGTGATGATCCCGGCGACGAGCCCGAGCGGCACCGCCCCGATCGTCATCGGCTTCAGGATCGGCAGGAGCTGGTCGAAGGATTTCTCCACCAGATCGTGACCGAGACGGGCGGGCGGCATTTCGTGCTGCCCCCGCCACAGGAGATGGCCGAGCTTGTAGGTCGCGGCCCAGATGAAGGGGAAAGTGAGCGGATTTCCGATCGAGGTGCCGAGCGCCGCGGCGATGAGGTTGCCGCCGATGAGCCAGGCGATGGCGAAGGAAATCACGAAATGCAGACCGAGAAACGGCGTGAACGAGGTGAAGACGCCGGCCGCGCAGCCCGCGGCGATCGCATGCGGCGTCGCGGAGAGCCTTAAAATCCGCTTCATGAAATAGAGAAACGACCGCCGCCAGCTCGAACGCGGCCAGAGCCAGACGCGCAAGCGCTGAAAACGACCTTCCTCTATACGTCTGCGAAACAGCATCTTTCGCCTTCTGATCTCTCCGCCCGCATGACGCAGCGGCCCGAAATCCACTCTATCCGTTGACGCGCACCACGCCGCTCACCACCGATTTCGCCCTCAAGTTGCGCATGATGTGGTTCAAATGCTTGAGGTTCCAGACTTCTAGATCGATTTCAAGCTCGGTAAAGTCACGACGGCGCTGCAGCATCCGAAGATTGTCAATATTTCCGTCACTGCGACCGATCGAATCTGCAATCTCGGCAAGAGACCCGGGCTCGTTGAGCGTCGACACGCGAATCCGCGCCGGAAACCGCTCCGCAGAGCCCTCAGGGATATCCCAGCGCACATCGACCCACCGATCCGGCTCGTTCTCGAATTCCGTCAAAGCCGGAGAATGGATCGGATAGATGGTAATCCCCTCGCCTGGTGTGAGGATGCCCACGATGCGGTCGCCCGGCACGGCGCCGCCCTCCGGGTCGAACCGGATCGGCATGTCACCGCTCGCGCCGCGGATCGGCAGAGCGTTGTCGTCATGCGCGCCGCGCCGGCCTTCTTCGTCGAGGTTGAAGCCGAGGCTCGCCCGCGCCGTATCGTGCCAGGTATTGGTGCGCGTGCCCGCCTGCGCCGCGGTCATGCGCTCGGGGAAGACGGAGTTCATCACCGCATCGGCGTTGACCTGGCCGCGCCCGACGGCGGCGAGGAGATCCTCGACGTCTTCGAAGCCGAAATGGCCGACATGCTCCTTGAGGCGCGCCTCCGACCACGGCTCCTCCAGCCGCTCGAAAGCGCGGTGCAGCGTATGGCGGCCAAGCCCCGCATATTGCTTGCGCACATGCGCACGCGTGGCGCGCCGGATGGCGGCGCGTGCCTTGCCGGTGACGACGACGGATTCCCAGGCGGGCGGCGGCCGCTGCGCTTCGGAGCGCACGATCTCCACCTCGTCGCCGTTTTCCAGAGGCGTCACGAGGGGCGTCAGCTTGCCGTTGACCTTCGCCCCGACGCAGGTGTCGCCGATATCGGTGTGCACCGCATAGGCGAAGTCGATCGGCGTCGCGCCGCGTGGCAGCGCGATGAGGCGGCCCTTCGGCGTGAAGCAGAAGACCTGGTCCTGGAAGAGCTCGAGCTTGGTGTTTTCCAGAAATTCTTCCGGCGCGTCGCCATGGGCGATGTGTTCGACCGTCTGCCGCAGCCAGGCATAGGCGGAGGATTCGCGCGCCAGCCGGTCCCGGTCGGCGGCGATGCCGTCCTTGTAGAGCGGATGCGCGGCGATGCCGTATTCGGCGATCCGGTCCATCGCATAGGTGCGAAGCTGCAGCTCGACGCGCTGCTTGCCCGGCCCGACCACCGTCGTATGCAGCGATTGATAGCCGTTCTGCTTGGGCGTGGAGATGTAATCCTTGAAGCGCCCCGGCACCATCCGCCATTCCGTATGCACCGCACCGAGCGCCCGGTAGCAGTCGCTCACGTCGTGAAAGAAGATGCGGAAGCCGAAAATATCCGACAATTGTTCAAAGCCGACGGCCTTGCGCTGCATCTTGGCGAAGATGGAATAAGGCCGCTTCTGCCGGCCCCGGATCTCGCCCTTGATGCCGCTGTCCTGCAATCTCTTTTCAAGCGCCACCTGGATCGTCTCGATGTCGCCGCCGGTGCGCTCGCGAAGATCGACGAGCTTCGCCGCGATCGTCGCATAGGCTTCCGGATTGAGCGTACGAAAGGACAGCTCTTCCAGCTCCTCGCGCACGGCCTGCATGCCCATGCGCCCGGCGAGCGGCGCATAGATTTCCATCGTTTCTTCGGCGATGCGGCCGCGCTTCGCCTCCGGCACGTATTGGATCGTGCGCATATTGTGCAGACGGTCGGCGAGCTTGACGAGAAGCACGCGCACATCGTCGGCGACGGCGAGAAGCAGCTTTCTGAGGCTCTCAGCCTGCCGCGCCTCGCGCGACATGAGATCGAGCCGGTCGATCTTCGTCAGCCCGTCGACGAGGCGGCCGATCTCGGTGCCGAAAAGCTTGTCGATCTCGTCGCGCGTGGCACTCGTATCTTCGATCGTGTCGTGGAGAAGCGCGACGGCGACCGAGGCGTCGTCCATCCTGAGTTCGGTGATGATGGCCGCGACTTCGAGGGGATGGGAAAAGTAGGGATCGCCGGAGGCGCGCTTCTGCGTGCCATGCTTCTTCATGGCATAGACATACGCGCGATTGAGCAGATCTTCATTGACGGCTGGATTGTAGGCGGCAACCCGCTCGACCAGCTCGTATTGGCGCATCATCCCCAGACGTCCTCGCGGCCTTGTAGCCCTGCGCGGCTAGTGAACCGCTTTCAATGCATTTTGCCGGATATAGGCTTTACAAAGGCTGAGCGCATCCGTGCGACAAAAAAAGCCCCGCATCGGCGGGGCTTTATCGTCGCGACGGGGAAGACCCCGCCGCCGATGTCGCTGAAGCCGTTCTCAGTCGTCGCGCCGCTCGGGCGGATCGAGGCTCTCCAGACCGCGCAGGAGCTCTTCTTCGCTCATGCGGTCGAAGGTCACTTCGTCTTCCGCACCGCTCTGGGATTCGATCTCTTCCGGCGCCGGCTCCGGCTCGTCGACCTCGACGAACTTCTGCAAGGAATGAATGAGATCTTCCTTCATATCCTCGGGCTGAATCGTCTCGTCGGCAATCTCCCGCAAGGCAACGACGGGGTTCTTGTCGTTGTCCCGGTCCACCGTCAGCGGCGAACCGTTCGAGATCGTGCGCGAGCGGTGCGCCGCAAGAAGCACGAGATCGAACCGGTTATCGACCTTGTCGACGCAATCTTCCACGGTGACGCGCGCCATGGATGCACCTCCTCAAAAATCATTCGAAAAAGGGAATTGGGCTTCCCATAGGCCTTTTTCAACAGTCCCGCAAGGTTTACGAACAGCCTGCCTTGAAAGCGCCGAATCCCTCGCATAGGCGTTGGCAACTTTCTTGGTGCGGCAAAAATTTCCAAGAAAACACATTGTCTTAGAGGAGGTTCACGATGTTCGATGCGCGTGAAAAAGTCGCCTTATTTCTGGATGGAGCCAATCTTTACGCGACATCCCGCTCGCTTGGTTTCGACATCGACTATCGTCGTCTTCTCGATAGTTTTCGCAAGAAAGCCTATGTCTTGCGCGCGGTTTATTATACTGCGCTCGCCGAAGATCAGGAATATTCTTCAATCCGCCCCTTGATCGATTGGCTCGATTACAATGGTTACCGCATCGTCACCAAGCCGCTGAAGGAATTCACCGATGCGCAGGGCCGGCGGAAGGTCAAGGGCAATATGGACATCGAGCTCGCGGTCGATGCCATGGAAATCGCCGAGCACATCGACCATCTCATCCTCTTCTCCGGCGACGGAGACTTCCGCTATCTGGTCGACGCCTTGCAGCGCAAGGGCAAGAAGGTGACCGTTGCCTCCACCTTGAAATCGCAGCCGCCGATGATCTCCGACGAACTGCGCCGCCAGGCCGATCATTTTCTGGAGCTTGCCGACATGTCGGCCGAATTCGGCCGTGCCGGCCCCGCCCGCACGCGTCCCGCCTCCGATGACGAGAGCGAAGGCAGCCCCGGCTCCTATGAGGACGACGAGTTCGATTATTACGACGACGATGATGAAGTCGACACGAGCGCCCGGTGAAATACGCTGAAAACCCGGCCGCGGGGGAATTGCCGTCTTCGTCAAAAACCTCCCGCGGCGCCTGTCCGCCCGCGAACCCGCCCCGCGATTGCCCGCCCCCCGATTGCCCCCTTTGCCCGCGCCTCGTCGAATTCCGCAACGAGTGGCGGGCCAAAGAGCCGTCCTGGCACAACGCGCCCGTGCCGACCTTCGGCCCCTCTTCGGCCAGGCTCTTGATCATCGGTCTGGCGCCGGGCCTGCGCGGCGCCAATCGCACGGGGCGTCCCTTCACCGGCGATTATGCCGGTGATCTCCTCTACGACACGCTGATCGAATATGGCTTCGCGCGCGGCGAATACCGCGCCGATCCCAACGACACGCTCGAACTGGTCGATGCGGCGATCGTCAACGCGGTGCGCTGCGTGCCGCCGCAGAACAAGCCGGTCGGCGCGGAGATCAACAATTGCCGGCCATTCCTCGCCGCGACCATCGCCCGCCACACCGAGCTTGCGGCCATCCTGGCGCTCGGGCGCATCGCCCATGACAGCGTCGTGCGCACCCTCGGCCTGCGCCTCAAGGACGCGCCCTTCGGCCATGGAGCGGTGCACGAAATCACAGGCGAGACGTCAGGCGGCCTCCGCCTTTTCGACAGCTACCATTGCTCGCGTTACAACACGAACACCGGTGTTCTGACGGAAAAAATGTTCAAGGGCGTGTTCGCAGAGATCCGCAATCTCTTGGGCAAGCCGCGTTAATCGTTCGCTAACCAAGAAATTCCAGCCGGCATTCAGACATCGGCGCAACCTTGCCGCGACATTGATTGAAAGGCTACGCCGTCATCGGAATGGGGGGGGGGGAAGCATGGCCGAGCCGACACAAGATCTGACGACGATCGCGTATGTCTATGGTCCGAGCCAGACATCGCTCGCCATCTCCATGCTCAAGGCCCACGGCATCGTCGTGGTGCCGGTGGGACCGCAGCACATCTCCGTTGCCTGGCATTACAGCGTTGCACTCGGCGGCGTCGCCTTGCGCGTGCCATCGAGCCAGGCCGAGGAAGCTTTGGAAATTCTGAACGATTTCGGCGCGCCGGTGCGGCGCTTCAATCTGATGGCAGCAGCTTTTATGGTGTTCGCATTCCTGCTCGCCGGCGTCGCCGTTCCGCCCCGGGCGCTTTATCTCGCGGAAAGACGCGCAAGCTCAGGCGAGCTCCTCTCCTGAGCCGCCCCTGAGCCTCAGCAGGAGCCCGGCTAGCCGAGCTCCTTCAACAACCGGTTCTTCTCGCGCTGCCAGTCGCGCTTCTTCTCGGTCTCGCGCTTGTCGTGGGTCTTCTTGCCCTTGGCGAGCGCGATCGCGAGCTTGGCGATGCCGCGATCGTTGAAATAAAGCCGCAGCGGCACGATGGTCATGCCTTCGCGGTCGACGCTCTGCGACAGCCGGTCGATCTCGCGTTGATGCAAGAGCAGCCGGCGTTTGCGTCGCGGATCATGGTTGAACTGGTTCGCCTGGACATATTCCGGGATGTTGCCGTTGATCAGCCACACCTCACCGCGTTCCGGGCTCACATAGGATTCCGCGATATTGGCTTTGTTCTGCCGGAGGCTCTTCACCTCCGTTCCGACGAGCTGCAGGCCAGCCTCGATCGTCTCGCCGATTTCGTAATCGAAACGGGCGCGCCGATTGTCGGCCACAACCTTGTTGTTCGTCGTCGTCTTCTTCGCCATCGAAATCCAACTGCAACCTTGCGTTAATTGAGGAGCCCGGCATGGCGAAGCGCGTCCTGCACCTCGCCCTTGGTCTCCTCTCCGATCGTGGTGATCGGCGAGCGAACTTCCTCGCTCATCTTTCCGAGCACCGAGAGTGCATATTTGGTGGGTCCCGGGCTCGGCTCAAGGAACAATGCGCGATGGAGCGGCATCAGCCGGTCCTGATAGTCGAGCGCGGTTGAGAAATCGCCCGCCATGCAGGCCTTCTGGAATTCCGAACAGAGCTTCGGCGCGACGTTCGCCGTCACCGAAATGCAGCCATGCCCGCCATGCGCCATGAAGCCGAGCGCCGTCGGGTCTTCGCCGGAGAGCTGATTGAACTCCGTGCCGATCTCCTGGCGCTGCAGGCTGGCGCGCACGAGATTGGCCGTCGCGTCCTTGACGCCGGTGATGTTCGGGCAATCCTCGAAGAGCTGCTTCATCGTCTCCACGCTCATGTCGATCACCGAGCGCGGCGGGATGTTGTAGATGATGATCGGGATGGAGATCGCGTCCGCCACCGCCTTGAAATGCGCGTAGAGGCCCTTCTGGCTCGGCTTGTTGTAATAGGGCGTCACCACCAGCACGGCATCGGCACCCGCCTTCTCCGCATGTTCGGCAAGCTCGATCGCCTCGCGCGTATTGTTGGAGCCGGCCCCGGCGATCACCGGCACCCTTTTGGCCGTGACCTCGACGCACAATTCCACCACCCGCTTGTGCTCGGCATGCGACAGCGTCGGTGATTCGCCGGTCGTGCCGACGGGCACGAAGCCGTGGCTGCCCTCACCGATCTGCCATTCCAGGAAGTTGCGGAACGCCTCTTCATCGACATTACCGTTGCGCATGGGCGTCACCAGCGCCGGAATTGACCCCTTGAACATAACTTGGCCCAAAAATTCTGTCCTTTTGACTGTGGCGGCGGACGATAGTGGCGCATCCTGGCAAGAGCAAGCGCACCGCCTCCGCTCTGGGGCCGCAAGGAAGCAGAACCGAACACGTGATCTTGCCGAGCAGGAAACTCGCGGCGATCGCCGCAGCGTTCGCCCTGGCCATCGCGGCTGGGGAGTTTCTGCTCGTGCTTTCAGCCCCCGTGGCGACCGCCGCGCCCGCAACGCCGATGCTGCCGAAGCCGCGCCCGGTGGAAAAGGCCCCAGCGAGCGTTGAAGCCATGCCCGCGCCCCGCCCTGCCGCAGACGCCACCGCAACCGCAACCGCGACCTCAGACGCAAAGCCGGACGACATCGCGGAAGCGAAGGCGACACCCGCCTCTGCATCCGAAGATTCGACCGCCGAGAATGCGGCCCCCGAGAATGCGGCCCCCGAAAACGCTGCGCCTGAAGAAACCGCCGCTGCCGACACCGCATCCGCCGGCGCCGATGAAAACCCGCCCCAGGAGGCGGATGGGGACGCCTCGGCCAGCGTCGAGCCCGAAACGACCACCGGCTCGATCGGAACCGGCGAGACGCTCTCGGCGCAAACGGAGAAGCCGGCCCCGTCACCGGAGAACGCTGCAGAGAAGACCGGATCGCAGGAGCTTGCCTTTCTGGCGCCGCGCCCGCGTCCGATTCCGATGGGTGTCGCGGCTGAGCGGCTGAACCGGATGAAGAACGATCGCCCGCCTTACGGCTTTTCGCAGGCCGACCTCCTGAAGCGCGGCCTCGATCTCGTGACGGCCGATGCCTATACGAGCGCGCTCGCCTTCTCCGAGACCCTGCCGAACGCGTTCGACCGCGAACTCATTCGCTTCTTCGTCGCCCGCGCGCCCTTCTCCGGCCTCGCCCCGGCTACGATCGAGGAAGTCGCGCGCGACCACCCGGACTGGCCCGATCCCGACCTCCTGCGGCTGCGCGCCGAACAGGCGCTCCTGCGCACGCATCCGACGGGCGAAGCCCTTCTCGCCTTCTATGCCGAAGGCGCGCCGATGACGGATGATGGCTGGCTGCGGCTCGCCGATATCTATTCGGAGCGCGGCTGGCACAAGCGCAGCCGAAAAATCGTTCGCCGGATCTGGCGCGAGGAATCGCTGTCGAGCGCGCAGATGGCGCATATTCTGGCCGAGCATGCCGACGCGCTGTCAAAAGAAGACCACCTCTACCGCTTCCGCAGACTTCTCCTGCACAAGCGCACCGGCGAGGCGATCCGTGTCGGCCAGGCGATCGGTCCGGGCTATGACCAGCTGGCGCGTGCGGTCGCCGCCGCCGTCGACCGCGGCGGCTCGACCGCGAGCCTGATGGCCATCAAGACGCGGTTCCGGGGCGAACCCGCCTGGGAATACGCGCGCATCCTCATGCTCATTCGCAAAGACCAGCTTGTCGAAGCCGCTCTGCGCATGAGCCTGGTGGAGCGCGACGGCACCAGGCTGGGTGATGCCGACCGGTGGTGGGAGCTGCGCAAGGATCTGGCGCGCATGCTTCTGGAAGAAGGCTATCCCGCCCTCGCTTATTCCGTCGCCGCCACCCATGCCGCGCAATCGCCGGAAGCGATCGTCGAAGCGGAATTCCATGCCGGCTGGCTGGCACTCCGCTATCTCGATTCCCCGCGTGCCGCGCGGGCGCATTTTGCGAGGATCGCCGCCGTCGCCACGCAGCCGCGCTCCATCGCGCGCGGCTATTACTGGCTCGGTCGCGCCCATGCCGCGAGCGGCCACGCCGATCAGGCGGCCAAGGCCTATTCCGTCGCCGCCCGCCATGGCGCCACATATTATGGTCAGCTATCGCGCGAAGCTCTGGGCCTCACCCATACGGGGCTCGAACTCCGGCCGCGCCCGACCGCCCTCGACAGGCTGCGCTTTGCCGCAAGGCCGGAAGTGCACGCCATCAAGCGCCTCGCGGCGGCACAGCACAATTTCCGCACCCGCGCCTTTTTCATGGCGCTCGGCGACAAGCTCGAGAGTCCGGGCGAGCTCTCGCTTCTCGATACGCTGTCCCGGCGCATCAACGAACCGCATTACGGCATGCTCGCCGCCGCCCGCGCCGATGCCCGCGGCGTCGAGGTCGGGGCCCTGCGCGCGCCGCTCATCGTCGTCCCGCCGGACATTCCGCAGCCGGCGATCGTCGATCGCGCACTTCTCTATGCGGTCTCCAAACAGGAGAGCGCCTTCAATCCGTCGGCCACCAGCCATGTCGGAGCGCGCGGGCTGATGCAGTTCATGCCCGCGACCGCGCGCTCTACGGCGCGGCAGATCGGCCTTCCCTTCTCTCTCGTGCGCCTGTCGAGCGACCCCGCCTACAACGCCACTTTGGGCGCCGCCCATCTCGGCGAACTCCTGACCAATCTGCGCGGCTCATATATAATGACTTTTGCGGGCTATAATGCCGGGCCCGGCCGCGCCATCGATTGGGTGAAACGCTACGGCGACCCCCGCGGTGCGGAGACCGATCCCGTCGACTGGGTGGAGCGCATCCCCTTCGACGAGACGCGCAACTACGTCCAGAAGGTGATGGAAAACCTCCAGGCCTATCGCAGCCGCCTCGGCCACACGCTCTCCATCTCCAAGGATCTGGCGCACGGCGATCCGGTCCGTTAGCCCTTTCACGCGCCGCCCCTCACGCGCGCCCCCGCACCTGCACCCTCACTGCGCCCTCTGCCGCCAGCAACCGGCCTTCCGAGACGGGCAGCACCGCCCTAAAACGGGCTCGCACGCTGTGCTTGCGATACGACGCTCCCCGACCGGCATCGGCCCGCGTGCCGCCGGGTCTCAAAATTATCGAGCGACGCGATAATCGTACAAAAGAACAATTGATAGGCGAGTAGAACCTGTTTTACATTTGCAGGTGGAGACAATACAAATACTCGGTCAGAATTAACATTATATTCACCCACTAACCAAACAGGTTCAGGTCGCGCCATTCCTCTAGGGAATTGGTCATAAGCCTGGGGGAATCTGCGCTGGTGGTTGGAGAGGACGAGCCGATGGGGGAACAAGCGGCGAGTGCGAGGGCTGTCGGGGAATCTGAGCCGCCTCCGCGTTCCGCCGCGCGCCCGCAGGCGAGTGGGCCGCAAACGAGCGCGCCTCAGTCGAATGCGCTTCAGACGAGCGCACCGGCCTCTCTGTTCGATCAGAACGTCGTCGCCGCGGCTCAGATCCGCTTCACCGACGGCGGCTTCACCCGCATCAACCACCGCTGCGCCGCCCTGCTCGGCTTCGAGCCGGAGGGGCTCGCCGGCCGCTCGCTGATCTCTCTCGCCGTTCCAGAGGAGCGCAATATCTGGGGCGAGCGCCTGACGAGCCTCAGCTGCGGGGCTCTTTCGGAATGCAGCGGCGAAATGCACTGCATCGGCGGCAATGGCTGTCCCGTGCGGGTCAATCTCACCCTGAGCGCCTTCACGAGCGGCGGCACGCGTGCCGATGAATGCGTCGCCATCCTTCACGGCATCTCGCCCGAGGCCGCGCAGGCCCCGGCTCCCCGGATCGAGCAAGAGCCGGAGGCGACGTTCCGCGCCATCTACGAGAACATACAGGAGGGCGTGTACCGCTCCTCCATCGACGGCCGCCAGCTCGCGGCAAATCCCGCCCTCGTGCGCCTCAACGGCTACGACAGCGAGGCCGAGATGCTGGCGAATGTCCACGACATCGCCACCGAATGGTACGTCGACCCGACGCGGCGGGCCGAATTCCAGGCCGCCCTGCGCGAACACGGGCGGGTGGAGAGGTTCATCTCCGAGGTCTACCGCCACAAGACGCGCGAGCGCATTTGGGTGGAGGAGAACGCCCATCTCGTACGCGATCCGGTGACCGGCGAGACACTCTATTATGAGGGCACCGTCCGCGAGGTGACCGGAACGGTCGAACAGCTGATGCTGCATGAGCGCCTGCAACGGATCGGCGCCGTCATTTCGGCCTGTCTTTTTCAATTGCGGCGCCGCCCGAACGCGACCAGTGCCGTCCCCTATGCCGGTCTCGGCCTTGAGCCGCTTTTCGGGGTCGCTCCGGAGGACGTGCGCAACGATGCCTCCGCGCTCCTCGCCGCCGTCCATCGCGACGACCGCCCGCGCCTGTCGGCGAGCCTGTTGCGCTCAGCGACGCGCATGACGCCGTGGGCGTTGGAGTTTCGCGTCAATCATCCCCAGCGCGGCACGATCTGGCTGTCCGGTCGCGCCGTGCCCGACCGCGAGCCCGACGGCTCCGTCCTCTGGCATGGCCTCGTTTCGGATGTCACCGCCCTCAAGACCAATGAGCGGCAGATCTACGAGCTCGCCTATTTCGATTCCCTGACCGGCCTGCCGAACCGGCAGATGCTGCGCGACAGGCTGGCGATGGCGCTCGCCGCGAGCCGGCGCCGCAAGAGCTTCGGCGCCCTCCTCTTCATCGATCTCGATAATTTCAAGGTCATCAACGACAGCTACGGCCACGATGTCGGCGACCTGCTTCTCGCCAGCACCGCCCAGCGTCTGCGCCTGTGCCTGCGCGAGCTCGATACCGTCGCCCGGCTCGGGGGCGACGAGTTCGTCGTGCTCTTGCAGGATCTGGGGGATACGGAAGCGCAGGCGATGCGCCACGCCGACAGGGTGGCGCGCAAAGTGCTGCAGGCGGTCGACCAGCCCTGCCTCCTCAACGAGCAGCGCTTTCAGACCACCTGTTCGATTGGCCTCACCTTGCTGGACGGACGCGAGAGCGATCCGGAAGAACTCCTCAAACGCGCCGATCTCGCGATGTACGAAGCCAAGGCCGCCGGCCGCAACGGCCTCAGCGTCTTCAGCGCCGCAAAGCGGAACCCCGTCCGCGAGCATGTCGGTGCAATCGCCGACTTTCGCCGCGCGATCGACACCGGCGACATCGAGTTTCTGCTCGAGGCTCAATATGATGTCGACGGCAACTGCCGTGGCGCCGAGCTCCTGCCCTGCTGGCACCATGAAAGATGGGGGGCTTTCCGCCGTCAGGAGCTGGCAAGCTTCGCCGAAGAGGCCGGACAGGCGGAAGTTCTGACGCGCCAGGCGATCGCCCAGGCCTGCGCGCTCCTCGGCAGCTGGGGCACGAGGCCGGAACTCTGCCGGCTGTCGCTTTCCGTCGGTGTCAGTGCGCGCATGCTGCACGAGCGCGGCGCCGTGAGACGGATCAACCGCTTTCTTCTGGATGCCGGCGCCGACCCCAGGCGCCTCACGCTCGAATTGCCGGAGATCATTGTCGGCAGGAACGATGTGGCGCTCGCCGACAAGATGCATCGGCTGCGCCGTTCCGGCGTGCGCTTCACGCTCAAGAGTCTCGGCGGCCGCCTCACGCGCCTCGCCCAGCTCAAAGCGCTGCCCTTCGACGAGATCAAGATCGATCCGGCCGACATGCGCGATATCGCAGCCGAGCCGCCTCCCCTCATCCGCAAGGTCATGCGCATCGCCGACAGCCTCAACCTCATGGTCATCGCGGAAGGTGTCGAGACGGAGGCGCAGCGGCGGGCTCTGGCAGCCGCCGGTTGTGACCGCATCCAGGGGCCTTTGTCCGGACCACCGATGCCGCCCCAGGTGTTTGCAGAGAGATTCGCCTCCGCGGTGATTCCCCTCCACGCGGCGCAGCTGACGCAACAGAGATTCGCCTGATCCGAATCCCGGCCCATCCGAAATGTGTGGCTTCGGCGCACGATTCTCTCCGTCACCACCCCCGAACGGGATGCGCGCAAGGCCCCCAGAGGCGGGAAAGAGCCGCGAAACGGCGTCCACGTTAAGGCTTTCTTAGGGTTTGGGGCCTGCTTCGTGGCAATTGTGCAACATCGACTACCAAAGCCGGTAGCGCGGGCATTCTGATGTTGCCTGTGCAAGGCGGATGAATAGTGTGGCCTCAGGCAGCCACGAGGCAGCCCACTTCTTCGAAACGGAGAAGGTTGAGGGGCGGGGGACGCCACTCAGAACCGACGCCAACAAGGCGCGGACTGGAACGCAACTCCCCCGGCTCGTGCAACTTGGACTGGAGGTCTACAAATGAAACTCAAGAGCCTTCTTTTCGGCTCGGCGGCTGCTGTGATGGCCGTCACCGGAGCACAGGCCGCCGATCTGCCGGTCGCGGAGCCGGTCGAATACGTGCGGATTTGCGATGCGTTTGGCGCTGGATTCTACTACATCCCGGGCACCGACACCTGCTTGAAGGTCGGCGGTCGGGTGCGCGTTGAAGCGCACTACGTCAATGGCGACGACCAGGGCGACACGTTCAACGAGTTCACCTCGCGTGCTCGTGGCTATGTCCGCCTCGACGCTCGTACGCAGACCGACTTCGGTCTTCTGCGCGCCTATGTGAGCTCTTCGCTCCAGATCGGCCCGTCGAGCTTCGCCGACAACTACACTGAGGGTCAGTACCTCGAGAACGCTTTCATCCAGCTCTCGAATGACATGGGCACCCTCACCGTCGGTCATGCCTCGTCGTTCTTCGACTTCTTCGGCACCTACGGCTACGGCACGCGTATCGGCATCGACGATAACACGACCGAGCAGACGCTCTTCGCGTACACCTTCAACGTCGGCAATGGCGTTTCCGCCACGCTGTCGTTCGAAGACGCCGCTTCCGGCGGCCGTCGTGCGCACTTCGATGGTGTCACCATCGACGGTCAGGAATTCCCGGACGTCGTCGCCAACGTGCGCGTCGATCAGGGCTGGGGTTCTGCTCAGATCATGGGTGTCATTCACGACACCGGTGTTGAGAACGTCGACGACGCCCTCTTCAATGGCGATGACGACAGCGATCTCGGCTGGGCCATCGGCGCTGGCGTGACCGCCGGCATCCCGGGCACGGGCTTCGAGGCTTCGGTTCAGGCCAACTACACGCAGGGTGCTGTTTCTTACATCACCGCCGGCGTGAACAGCCTCATCCTCGAGAACACGCTCTCTGACGTGACCCTGGACGACGACGGCTCCATCGAGCTGACGAAGGCCTGGAACATCCGCGGCGGCATTTCGGCTGACTTCGCCACGCAGTGGACCGCGTCTCTGAATGCGTCCTACACGGACATCGACTACAAGGCCCTTGGTGACCTCGACTTCTACGGCATCACGGGTAACGTCGCTTGGACGCCGGTTTCTGGCTTCCTGATGGGCGTCGAAGTTGCTTACAACAACGTCGATTGGGAGTTTGCGGACTCCGACTCTCCGGACGACATCTGGGGCGTGATGTTCCGCGCACAGCGCACGTTCTAATCGCTTCAAGCGATCGGAATTGGGAAGGCCCGGCGGCAACGCCGGGCCTTTTCTTTTGGCCAGCGGCTCGGCTTTCCTCGACTCTGCGGGTTTTCAGAGCGGCAAAGAGCCTCAAAGTGCGGCACCCTTTGCGTGAAATCCTATCAGGCCCGCGCGACAAGCCTCAGCTCCCCGCTTTCGGACGAACACGCAGGCTCGGCCAAGGCCCGATCGGCCCGGCTGATCGGAACTGCGCAGAGCGAATGGGGCAGGCCGAACGGGGCCGAGCGAACAGGGCCGATTGAACGGGGCAGAGCTCGGCGGGCTCCTCAGCGTGCCCGGTGAAACCGCAAGCACCAAGATTCCCCTTCCCCGAAGCCAGGACGTGAGCCACCCCGACCTTTGTCGCGGCGGCACAGGTGGTTCACGAAAGTCTCAGGGGGAATTCGGCGACGCCTCTATGGCTTCGCAGGCTGATGGAGATCGCAGCGGCGCGCGAAGGCCGCGATCCGATCGAGCGTCGGCTGATCGCGCAGCAGAGGCGCATGTCCCTGCCCTTCGACCGTCAGCCGCTCCATGCCGGGATGGCGCCAGGCCATCTCCTCCACGGTCGCAGCGGTCAACAGATCGGAATTCTCGCCACGGATCGACAACAGCGGCACGTGCCGCAGGCTGTCGAATTGCGGCCAGAGCGTCGGCACCGCCTCTTCGAGATCGAGCGTGGCGACGCTCTTCAGAAGCTTCGGATCGTAATCCGGCTTGATCGCCCCATCCCGCTCCACGAACAGCGCCTGCGCATAGGCGCGCCAATCGTCATCGCTGAGGCTGGTGAAGGAATGGCCGGCAATCTGGCGAACGATCTTCTCGGCGTCCGCCATCGATTGCGGCATACGCATATTCGAAAGGTAGTTCTTGATGCGCGCGAGGCCGGTCCCTTCGATCTTGGGGCCGATATCGTTGAGGACGACACCTGCGATCAGGCCGGGGCGCATGGCGCCCAGGATCATCGTGATGATGCCGCCGCGCGAGGTTCCGACGAGGATCGCCCTCTCGATGCCGAGCGCCGTCGTGACGGCGAGAACGTCGTCGGCCTCCACCATCGGCGTGTAATGCGTCCAGTCGGGATCGTAGCCGGACAATCCGCGTCCGCGGTAATCGAGCGTTGCGACCAGCCGCGGCGTGTCGGCATGGGCCGAAAAGAACCGCGCCAACCTGTCGAAATCGCGCCCGTTGCGCGACAGACCCGGCAGGCAGACGAGCGGCAGCGCCGGGCTCTGCCAGTCGCCATAAAGGCGCAGGGCGAGCTTCAGCCCGTCCTGCGCCTTCACGTATAAGACGCGTCCTTCGCGCTCGCCTGTCCCGGCCATCGCTTCGTCGTTCATAGGGACAGGCAATAGCGCCTTTCATCCCATCCGTCCAAGGATTGGGGCGTCGTCAGCCCAGGCACTCCTGAAGCGCCGCGGCGTTGCGCTCGAGCAGCTCGAAATAGAGGTCGGGTCCCGCCTTGAGGTCGGCGCCGAGCGGATCGAGCACGCCGCTCTTGGCGTCCGTGCCTTCGGTGACGACCGCAATCAGCTTCGGCGTGAACTGCGGCTCGGCAAAGACGCAGACGACGCCGAGATTGCGGATCTTCGCGGCGATCTCCGAAACCCGCTGCGCGCCGGGAGAGACTTCCGGGCTCACGGTGACGGAACCGGCCGCTTCGAGCCCGAACCGCTTCTCGAAATACTGATAGGCGTCGTGGAAGACGATGAAGGGCTTGCCCTTCAGTCCGGCGAGTTCGTCGGAAAGCTCCGATGTGAGGCTGTCGAGCCGCTCGCGCGTCTTGTCGGCGTTCCTGGCATAGGTCGCGGCATTGTCGGGATCGATGTCGGCAAGCTCCGTCTCGATCTCGTTCACCATCGCCTTCGCGTTCTCCGGATCGAGCCACAAATGCGGGTCGATCTCGCCTTCATGCTCATGCCCGGCATGGTCATGGTCGCCATGATCATGATCGGCATGATCATTGTCCGCATGCTCGTCGCTGGCATGCGCGTCGGCCTCATGGTCGTGCCCGGCCTCCTCATGAGCGCCATCCGCCTCATGCTCATGGTCGTGGTCGTGGTCGTGGGGCTCGAAAGCGCCATCTTCGCGCGGCGGCAGAAGCGTGACGCCGGGCGCCCGCGACAGCGCAATCTTCTTCGCATCGGGCGCGATCGTCTCAAGCGGCTCCGTCAGAAACGCCTCGATTTCCGGTCCGACCCAGAAAACGATGTCCGCCCCCTCCAAGGCCCGTGCATCCGACGGCTTCAGGGCATAATCGTGCGGCGAACCGTTCGCGACGATGAGATGCGGACTTCCGACCCCCTCCATGACGGCCGCGACCAGCGAATGCACGGGCTTGATGGAGACGGCGACATCGGGAGCCGCGGCCATCGCCTGCGTGCCCCAGGATAGAACGAGCCCTGCCGCAAGCCCCTGAGCGAGGGATGCAAGAGGATGCCTTTTGCGCATGAAATCGACCTCTGAATTGCACAAGTTAGATATGTTATTACATTACATATCTTGCGTAACCCTATAACATGGGCCATAGAGCGCGGCAACCGGAGACGATGATGCGCAGCGAAAAAAACGGAAAGGACGCCGACCTTCTCGTCGAGATCGAAGGTCTCGGCGTGCGCAGGGGCCGCAAATGGTTGGTGCGCGGCGTCGATCTCTCCATCCGTCGCGGCGAAATCGTCACGCTCATCGGCCCGAACGGCAGCGGCAAGAGCACCACGGCAAAATCGCTCCTCGGCGTCATCGCGCCTGACGAAGGCGAGATCCGCCGCGCCCCGAAGCTGACGGTCGGCTATGTGCCGCAGCAATTGACGATCGACCGCACCATGCCCTTGTCGGTCAGCCGGTTCATGGCTTTGACCGCCCGTTTTCCGGCCGATGCGATCACCGCAGCCCTCGCCGAAACCGGCGTGGCGCATCTCGCTGGCGCCGCCCTGCAGCAGCTCTCCGGCGGGGAATTCCAGCGTGTCCTGATCGCCCGCGCGCTCATTCGCAAGCCCGACCTCCTCGTCTTCGACGAGCCGGTTCAGGGCGTCGATTTCACCGGCGAGATCGCGATTTACGATCTGATCGGCCAGATCCGCGACCGGCTCGATTGCGGAATCCTGCTGATTTCCCACGACCTCCACATCGTCATGGCGCAGACGGACAGGGTTCTGTGCCTGAACGGCCATGTCTGCTGCTCGGGTCCGCCGGAACAGGTGGCCGCGAGCGAAGCCTATCAGCGTCTTTTCGGGCCGCGCGCCTCCGAAACGCTCGCGATCTACCGCCACCATCACGCCCACACTCACGACGCTGCCGCCCCCCTGTCGGCCAACAGCGACGATGTGGAAGAAAACACTCTCTCTCGGCCGGTCCGCACCGGCACGGAGGGAGGCCACCGCCATGCTTGATGATTTCTTCGTCCGCGCCCTTCTCGCCGGCATCGGCGTTGCGCTCGTCGCCGGACCGCTCGGCTGCTTCGTCGTCTGGCGGCGCATGGCCTATTTCGGCGACACCATGGCCCATTCGGCGCTTCTCGGCGTCGCCATCGCCTTTCTCTTCGACATCAACCTGACCTTCGGCGTCTTCGCCGTCGCGACCTCCGCCTCGCTCGGCCTCGTGGCCCTGTCGCGCAACCGCTCGCTCCCCGCCGATGCGCTTCTCGGCATCCTCGCCCATTCGACGCTCGCTTTGGGTCTCGTGCTGATCGCCTTCATGACCTGGATCCGCATCGATCTGATGAGCTACCTTTTTGGCGACATCCTTGCCGTTTCGCGCACCGACGTGATGCTCATCTACGGCGTCGGCGCCGTGGTCCTCGCCATTCTCGTCGCCATCTGGCGCCCGCTTCTCGCCGGCACGATCTCCCCGGAAATCGCCGTCGCCGAAGGCCTGGCGACCGAGCGGGCCCGCCTCGTCTTCATGCTCTTGATGGCGGCCGTCATCGCCGGCGCCATGAAGATCGTCGGCGTCCTCCTCATCACCTCGCTCCTCATCATTCCGGCGGCAACGGCGCGCCGCTTTGCCTCGACGCCGGAGCGGATGGCGGTGATTGCGGCGATCGTCGGCGCGCTCGCAGCCTCGGGCGGCCTCTTCGGGTCCCTCGAATTCGACACCCCCTCCGGCCCCTCGATCGTCGTCGCCGCATTGATCCTGTTCCTGGCAAGCCTCACATGGAAGATGGTCGAGCCGGAGCGCAGCCAGGCCGAAGAAGTCACGGGAACGGAGTGAGACAATGCATGAAACGCCCGCCCTGACCAAAAACCAGTCGCTGGTGATGTCGGTTCTGACCCACGCCAAGAGCCCGCTCAGCGCCTATCAGATCCTCGACGAATTGCGTCCCGAGGGCCTGCGGGCCCCGCTCCAGGTCTATCGCGCCCTCGACAAGCTGACCGAGCACAAGCTCGTCCACCGCATCGAATCGCTGAACGCCTTCGTCGCCTGTTCGCATGCGGCCGAGCATGGCGGCGAAACCGTCGCCTTCGCCATCTGCGAAGCCTGCGGCCGGGTGGAGGAATTCTGCGACCCGGTCCTGCAGAGCCGGCTCGCCGCCTGGAGCCGCGAGCACGATTTCATTCCGACCCGCACCACTTTGGAAATCAAGGGGCGCTGCGCCGCCTGCCACTGAGACGTTTCGCGGCGGCGCCCCCTCGCCCCGCTCCCCGGCGGCGCTCTCCTCAGGCCGCCGGCTGCCGCGCCCGCGCTTCTTTCGCAAGCCGCACCAGCATCGGCTGCAAATCCTGTGGGGACGCAAGTCTCTCCGGAAAGACGAGCCGCTCCACGAGATCGCCGGAGACGAGATCGGCCCCTTCCGGATCGAGAGAAGCCATCCACCATTCATCGGCCGGGGCTTTGCCTTTGCACAGAACCGTCGCGTAAAGCCCGATCGCCTCGCGGTGATCCTCGTTCATATGCTTGACGGCCCCATACTCGACCGGCTCCAGCTCCTGAACGAGGTCCGCCGGCAGCACGAAATCCGCGCGGTCGAGCAGAAACGCCTTGCCGAAGCCGCCGTTGAGGCTCGCCCGCTCCGGCTCGATGCGGAAGAAGGCGAAATCGGCGAAATCCACGTAAAGCTGCGCCTTCGGCTGGCGCGCGAGATAGCGGCGCTTAAGCCGCGGATGCGCCGGATCGTCCGCATCGACCCGCCGCGCCTTGCCCATCATGGTCAGCCTGGGATGCGCCAAAGGGTCGCCCCGCCCGGCTTCGCCCACCATCAGCGAGCAGCGCGGATCTGACATGAGCGCCTGGCGATGCGCGGAGAGTTCCGAGATCAGAATGATCGGTGTACCATCCATATCGGTAGCAAGCGCCGTGCGGGTGGCAAGAGGGTGACCGCTTTCCGCCTCGAGCGTCGCCAACGCGCCGAAACGGGCCATACGGATGAGCCGCTTGGCGAGGCTCCGTGCCTCGTCGTCCGTCGGCCGGATCACTTTGTTCTTGTCGTTCATAGGCCTGCGGCCCTCCGCTGTCTCCCACCATCGCGACGTCTTGCGCGACGGACATTTGGTCGCTGCAAATCAATGTTGACTCTAAAAGTCAAGAAGAGCTAACCCCAAACTGTTCTTTGGACGAGGTCTTAAATGCTGTCGGAAACGCAACCCCTGCCGCTTGCGGCTGTCGCACCCGATCGCAGTGCGTTTCCCGACGCCGGCAGGCGAAAGATGAAGGCACGCCCCCCGCTTTCGTCTTTTGCCTGGCCGGCGCTCCTGGTTGTGCTTCTGCTCGCGGCCTTCTTTGCCGCGCCGTCTTATGCCGCCGAACCCGACTATCGCGGCCTGGTGAGCAAGATTGAAGAGCGCCTGGCGAAAGCTGCCGACAGCTATGACGCCGGCGATGCGGACACCGCCAAAGATCTCGTCCAGGGTTCTTACTTCGAAATCTTCGAAAATCTTGAAGGCCCCATCCGCATCAACATCTCGGCCAGGCGCAGCTACGAGCTGGAGGCGGAATTCGGCGACATTCGCAAGGCGATCATCGACGGCGTCCCGGCAGCCACGGTGCGCGAGCGCATCGAAGCCCAGATCGCGGCTCTCGAAGAGCTCGTGCCGCAGCTCGAAGAGGGCGTGCACATCAAGGCGGAGACGGGCCATGCCGCAACCACGGCCGACGCCTCCGCAAATCCCCCGGCAGACGCCGCACCCAAGACGGTCGAACCCTACTGGCAGCAGGCGGTCGATCATGTCGGCAAGCTGATGTCGGACGCGGCCGGCGCCTATGAAAACGGCAATGCCGACAAGGCCAAGGCGCTGATCACCCAGGCGCAGTTCGAAGGCTACAAGAATTCCCTCCTCGAAACCGTCATCCGCCGTCACGTCTCGCAGCGCCAGGACGCCGAGTTCAACGCCGAATTCACCCGCATCCTCGGCCTCGTCGAAGACGGTAAGCCGGCGCGCATGGTGCGCGCCTCGGGCGACATTCTCGTCGCCGACATCGAAGACGACCTTCCGGGCCTGCCTCTCCTGCCCGGCATGGAAAACCGCGCGACGGCCGCCTCGTCCGCAAATTCCAAGGACTGGCAGAGCGTCATCGGCACCATCGACGAGCGGCTCGCGGCAGCGATCGAAACCTACCGCGCCGGCGACACCCGCAAGGCGATCGGCGAGGTTCAGGACACCTATTTCGACGTCTTCGAAGGCAGCGGCATGGAAGCTGCGATCGGCGCCCGCGACACGGCGTTCAAGACGAAGCTCGAAGGCCATTTCACCAAGCTCGTCGGCGCCATGCGCGGCGGCCTCGAACCGGCAGCGCTCGAAGAAGACCTCGCCACGGCAAACACCGATTTCGCGACTGCCGCGGAACAGCTCGGCGGCGGCACCGCCGATTCCCCGTGGACGCTCTTCGTCTATTCGCTCACCATCATCCTGCGCGAAGGCTTCGAGGCGATGCTCGTGGTCACGGCCATGCTCACCTATCTGGAAAAGATCGGCCACCGCGAGAAGAAGCGCGTCGTCTACAATTCCGTCGTCGTCGCCCTCGTCCTCAGCGTCGCGACCGCCATCCTCGTGCAATGGGTCTTCGACATCGCCGCCTCGCAGCAGGAGATCCTCGAAGGCGCGACGATGCTGATTGCGACCGTCGTCCTCTTCACCATGAGCTACTGGCTCATCTCCAAGGCCGAAGCGCAGAAGTGGACCGCCTATCTCAAGGGCAAGATCGGCGATTCCCTGTCGACCGGTTCCCTGACGGCGCTCTGGCTCGCGGGCTTCCTCGCGGTCTACCGCGAGGGTGCGGAAACCGTCCTCTTCTACAAGGCACTCGCCGTCGGCGCCGATGCGAGCGGCGGCTCGTCGATCCTCGCCGGCTTCATCATCGGCCTCGGCCTGCTCGCGATCATCTATTTCGCCATGAGCTACGGCGCCCTGAAGCTGCCGATCCGGCCCTTCTTCATCTTCACCAGCGCGCTCCTCTACTACCTCGCCTTCGTCTTCGCCGGCAAAGGCGTCATGGAGCTGATCGAAGGCAAGGTTCTGGAGCCGACGCTCATCGCCTGGGTGCCGCAAGTCCCGCTCCTCGGCATCTTCCCCTACGTCCAGACGCTCGCGCCCCAGCTTTTGCTGATTGCGCTTGCGCTTCTGGCCATCCCCCTCGTCCGCCGCTCCGGGAGGCCCGCCCATGCCGGCTGACCTCCGCCGCGGCGCCGAGCGCGGACATTCGTCCGCCTGACGACGACCAAGCTTCTCACCCGCCAGACAGGAGAATTGGCGATGATTGCAAGATGTACCAAGTTATTGACTGCGGTGGTTTTCGCCGCCGGCATGGCCAGCGCCGCCCATGCCGAATTCAAGGAATATCCGGCCGGCGAGGCCAAAGAGATGGCCAACATGGAGATCGCGGCCGTCTATCTCTCGCCGATCGACATGGAGCCGCGCGGCATCGACCTTCCGGCCGATCAGGCGGACATTCATATCGAGGCCGACATCCACGCCACGCAGGGCAACCCGAACGGTTTCGGTGCCGGCGAGTGGATTCCCTACCTCACCATCGGCTATACGCTTGAGAACCTCGACACCGGCAAGGTGACGAGCGGCAACCTGATGCCGATGGTGGCCATCGACGGGCCGCATTACGGCTCCAACATCAAGATGTCGGGCCCCGGCAATTACCGTCTCAGCTATCACATCGATCCGCCGTCGCGGCAGGGCTTCGGCCGGCACACCGACGAGGATACGGGCGTCGGCCGCTGGTTCGAGCCGCTCGACGTCGAATACGAATTCAGCTTCGTCCCGCTCAAGGACTAAGCAAACAACGACATGACACGTGTCAGGCTCCGCTTTTCGAAGCGGAGCCTGGGGCGTGAGTGAGGGATGACGTGAGTTTTTATCTCGCCGATATGTTTCGCGCCTTCGGGCCCGCCACGTTCATAGCGGCGCTTTATGCGGGCCTTCTTCTGAAAGCGGCACGAACGACACTCGCCGCAGAAGAAAGGCTGCGTCGTCACCTCACCTTCATCGCCGTGCCGGCGCTGATCGCAGGAATTGCGATCGGCGCTTTCGCCTTTTTCTGGGCGGACGGCGCGGCGGCGTTGACGGAAGCGAAGATGGTCATGGAGGGCGCGTGTCTGGCCGCCGCCCTCCTGGCTCTTCTTTCCGCCCCCTTCGCCCTGCGCTTTTCGGCGGCGCGCTTCGTCGCGCTGCCGATCTTCGCGCTTCTCGTCGCGATCCTGACGGCACAGGCGGCGCTCGTCTTCGCCGACGACACCACCACCCATGCCTTGACCGCGACGAGCGTCCTCAACACCGAGCTCATCCTCAACGTCCTTGCGGTGACCATCGCGGCGGCCGCCCTCGGCGCCCTCGCCGCCGCCGTCAGCCATGCCGCGAGCCGCACGCCGCTCATCGGCCTCGGCCTCCTCGTTCTCGCCGTCCTCATCGAGGCGGCGGTCTGGGGCGGCGATGTCATGCTGGGGCTTCTGCAGGTCGGTTGGCTGCAGGTCACGTCGGCCCGCGTCTCGCTCGTCGCCAAGGCCGATTATTACGCTGAAGCCGCCGTTTACGCCGAACTCGTCCTGGCCCTCGTCCTCGGAGCCGTCTTCCTCCTGCGCGCGCCGCGCCCCGCCACGCTGAGCGACGATCTCGCTGGCCAGGCGCGCACCGAGCGGCGCAAGCTGAAGGCGTTTGCGCTCGGCGAGCGGCGCTGGTTCCGCGGACTGGCCGCGGCGATGACCTTCATCGTCGCCTCGATGCTCTATTACGACCTTTACGCCTCGCAGCCGCCCCGCCTTTCGGAGGCGACGCCCGTCACCGTCGACGATGAGGGCTCTGTCCGCATCCCGGTCGATCAGGTGAAGGACGGCACGCTGCACCGTTTCGCCTACGTCTCCAGCGACGGCCACCGCGTGCGGTTCTTCCTCATCAACCGCTTTGACGCAGAGCATGTCGCCATCGGCGTGGTCTACGATGCCTGCATGATCTGTGGCGACAAAGGCTATATCCAGCGCGGCAACGAAATCATCTGCATCGCCTGCAACGTGCGCATCTTCGTGCCCTCGATCGGCAAGGCCGGCGGCTGCAATCCGATCCCGCTGAAGCATGAGGAAGCGAACGGCGACATCGTCATCGCACAGCTGGAGCTCGAAAAAGGCGCGCGCTTCTTCTCCGAGGTCGTCTCCACCGATGTGACCGATCCCGTCACCGGCGAGACCCTCGTCAACACCGACGCCCCCTTCAGCTTCGAATTCGAAGGCCGGACCTATTATTTCACCGGCGAGGAATCCTACGACGCTTTCCGCGACGCGCCCGAGAAATACAGCCACGAACCGCTCGCACCTGCCCGCGTCAGCTGGCAGCCGGAGGACTGATCATGTTCACACGCCTCCTCCAGCAATCCTTCCGCCGCGACTGGCGCCGCAAGCTTCTGGCGATCTTCACCATCGTTCTCGCCACCACGCTGATGACGGCGCTGGCGAGCCTGTCGATCGACGTCGGCGACAAGATGGCCCGCGAGATGAAGGCCTATGGCTCCAACATCAAGGTCGTGCCGAAGAGCGATTCCATCCCGCTCACGATCGGCGGCGTCAATTACAACCCCCTGAGCGGCCGTGATTATCTGAACGAGGCCGACCTGCCGAAGATCAAGGACATCTTCTGGCGCAACAACATCACCGGCCTCACTCCCTTCCTCACTTTGCCCGTCACGCTCAGCAGCGCCGAAGACGACCATGTCCCCCTGATCGGCACCTATTTTCACAAGCTGATGCCGGTCGAAGGCTTCGACAATTTCTTCACCGGCGTCACCGTCACCCATCCGTTCTGGCAGGTGACGGGCACCTGGCCAGAAGAGGATTCGCTCAATCAGGTTCTCGTCGGCGAAACGCTCGCGGACAGGCGAGGTCTGAAGCCCGGCGCGACGCTCACGCTCACCTCCGCCGAGGGCAAAAGCCGCAACGTCACGGTGAGCGGCATCGTCGCGGCGAGCGAGGAAGAAGCCGGCGGCATCGTCGCCCCGCTCGCTCTCGCCCAGGATCTAGCCGGCCTTGCCGGCAAGGTCGGCTCGGTCAGCGTCAGCGCGCTGACGATCCCGGAGAACTCGCTCTCCCGTCAGGCGCGGAGCGATCCCTCCTCGCTCGACGCGCAGCAATACGACACCTGGTATTGCAGCGCCTATGTGAGCGCCATCGTCCACCAGATCGAAGAGGCCCTGCCCGACGCCTCGGCCCGTCCCATCTGGCAGGTCGCCGACAGCGAAGGCGTGGTGATCGGCAAAATCCAGCTCCTGATGGCGGTCGTGGCGCTCGCCGCCTTCGCCTCCTCGGCGATGGCCATCTCCTCGCTCCTCAACACCTCCGTCATGGAGCGCAGCCGCGAGATCGGCCTGATGAAGGCGCTCGGCGCATCGGAGACGGCGATCCTGTCGCTCTTTCTCGGCGAGGCCGTCATCATCGGCATCATCGGCGGGCTGATCGGCGCCGCCCTCGGTGCCGGCCTCTCGCAGATCATCGGCCTCACCGTCTTCGGTGCCACCATCACCTTCCCCGGTGTCGTCGTCCTCGTCGTCGTCATCGCTTCGATCCTGATCGCGCTCGCAGGCTCCGTCCTGCCCTCGCGGACCATTGCCGCTCTGGCTCCCGTGGAGACGCTTTATGGCCGCCGCTGACCGTCCAACCACCACCGTCCGCCGTGGCGGCATGGGCGCGCGCCTTCTCTGGCGGGCGCTTCTGGTGCGCCGCAGCCGCGTTCTCGCCGCCGTCACGGCGATTGCCGTCGGCGCGGCCGTCATCGCGGCGCTCGCGAGCCTTTATTTCGATATCTCCGCCAAGATGAGCCGCGAGCTCAGAGCCTATGGCGCGAACTTCATCGTCGCGCCGGACACTGCGGAGGGCGACAAGACGTTCAGCGAAGCGACCTACCGCAAGCTCATCGCCGAACTCCCGGCCGACCGGCTCGTCGGCGCCTCGCCCTTCCTTTACGGCGTCGCCCGGGTCGAGGACCGCGAAGCCGTCATCGCCGGCCTCGATTTTGCCGGCGCGCAGAAGATTTCGCCCTACTGGCAGGTCGAAGGCAATTGGATCGGCGTCGATTTCGACGAGCGCCGCTGCATGCTGGGCGAACGTCTCGCCGCAAGTCTCGGCCTTCACCCGGGCGATACCATCGAGGTCTCCAACGACGACGGCTCCTTTAAGACCGAGCTCACCGTGCGCGGCATCGTGGAGACCGGCGAAGCGGAGGACGATCAGATCCTCGTCAACCGTTCGCTCGCCCAGAAACTCCTCGGCATGCCGAACGTCATCAACCTCGCCATGCTGAGCATCCAGGCGGAGGGCGAGGAGGCCGATAGGCTGGCGAGCACGGTCGAAGCCGATTTCCCCGGCCTCGACATCCGCCCCATCCGCCAGGTGTCGCAATCCGACGGCGAGCTTCTCGACAAGATCAAGGTGCTGATGGCCTTCGTCGCCGGCATCATTCTCGTCATCACCGCCGTCTGCGTGAATTCCACCCTGACCGCGATGATCGTGGAACGGCGGCGCGAGATCGGTCTGCAGAAGGCGCTCGGCGCCGATGATTCCGCCATCATGCGCCAGTTCCTGATCGAAACCGTCACCCTGTCCCTGATCGGCGTCGCGGCCGGCCTCGTCATCGGCTTCGGCCTCGCCCAGCTTCTCGGTCAGGCGGTCTTTTCGACGGCGATCTCGTTCCGCGCCATCGTGGTGCCGGCAACGCTCGCCATTTCGCTTGTTGCGGCGCTTGCCGCCGCCATCGTCCCGATCCGCAGAGCGATCCGCATCGTTCCTGCGCAAGTGCTGAAGGGAGAGTAGACCATGCTCCAGGCTTCGAGCGACGAGCTGGAGGAGTTCGAGACGAACTCCGAAAGCCATGCCCGTCCCGTAATCGAGACGCGCGGCCTGACCAAACGCTTCGGCACGGTCACCGCGCTCGATCACATCGACCTCACCATTCGCGCCGGCGAGTTCGTCTCCGTCATGGGCCCGTCGGGTTCGGGCAAGACGACCTTCCTCAATCTCATCTCCTGCCTCGACACGCCGACGGAGGGCTCCTACCTCCTCGACGGCATCGACGTGTCCACCTTCACGGAGAAGGAGCGCGCGGTGATGCGGCGCGAGCGCATCGGCCTCGTCTTCCAGCAGTTTCACCTGATCCCGTATCTCAACGCTCAGGAAAACGTCATGCTGGCGCAGCACTACCATTCGGTCGTGGATCCAGAGGGGGCGACGCGGGCACTCGAACGTGTCGGCCTCGCCGACCGCGCCCACCACCTGCCCTCGCAGCTGTCCGGCGGCGAACAGCAGCGCGTCTGCATCGCGCGCGCGCTCATCAACGAGCCGTCCCTGATCCTCGCCGACGAGCCGACCGGCAATCTCGACGCCAAGAACGAGCACCTCGTCATGGAGCTCTTCTCCGAGCTTCACCGTGAAGGCCGCGTCATCGTCCTCATCACCCACAATCCGGAACTCGGCCGCCGCACCGATCGCACCATCTGGTTCGAACACGGCCGCCGCGTCCGCCGTGCCTCCGAGGTGGCGTGATGATCCGGCTCCTCTCCGCCCTCGCCTTGTCGACGACCGTCGCCCTTTGCGGCTGCAACAAGAAGGACGAGACGGCGGAAGTCGGCCAGGAAGCCCCGGCGATCGCCGCGCTCAACGACGACAGCCAGCCGGTCGATCTCGCCGATTACCGCGGCAAGGTCGTGCTGGTGAACTTCTGGCGCGCCGAATGCGGCCCCTGCCTGCGCGAAATGCCGGAGCACGACAAGGTCTATCAGCGCCTGAAGAAGGACGGCTTTGAAATCCTCGCCGTCAATGTCGGCCAGAGCCAGAAGGTCATCCACGACGCGCAAAGGCGCATCGGCGTGAGCTTCCCGCTCCTCTCCGACGAGCTCGAAATCACCTCGCGCCGCTACCGCGTCATCGCCGTTCCAACCTCCGTCATCCTCGACCGCGAGGGCATCGTCCGCGCCTGGAAACCCGGCCCGATGACCGAGGACGAGCTCGAAGAAAAGGTCGAAGCGCTGCTCTGATCCGCAATCTGTGCGGGAGCGTCGCACGCTCCTCCCATTGCCCTTGCCTCGCGCCGCGACACTTTCAAAGGCTGACGCGGCGTCGGCGAGCCGCATAACAGGGAGACCGCATGGAAATCGGATCGACGCGAGGCCAGCATGCAAGGCGCACGGCCTGGATCACGGGTGCGAGCACCGGCATCGGCCGGGCCCTGGCGCTGCGGCTGGCGCGCGAAGGCTGGAAGGTGGCCGTCAGCGCCCGCAGCGCCGACAAGCTGGAGGCGCTCGCCGCCGAGGCGGAGAGCCTGAAGGGCGACATCCTCGCCTTCCCCCTCGACGTCACCGACAAGGAGAAGACCGCCGAGGCCGTCGCCGCGATCGAAGAAGCGCTCGGCCCCCTCGATCTCGCCGTTCTGAACGCCGGCACCTACAAGCAGCGCAAGGCGGAGAATTTCTCAGCCGACGAATTCCGCCAGACCGTCGACGTCAATCTGATGGGCGCAGTCCATGGGCTCGCGCCGCTTCTGCCGCGCTTCATGGAACGCGGCCGCGGCCATGTCGCGATCGTCGCCTCTGTCGCCGGCTATGTCGGCCTGCCGACCGCGGCCGCCTATAGCGCCACCAAAGCGGGGCTGATCGCCCTGGCGGAATCGCTCCAGCCGGAACTGAAGCACAAGGGCGTCGCGATCACCGTCATCAATCCGGGCTTCGTCGACACGCCGCTCACCGAAAAGAACAGCTTCCCGATGCCGTTCCTGATCCCGGTCGACCGCGCCGTCGATGCCATCGTCACAGGACTCGAGAAGAAGCGCTTCGAGATCGTCTTCCCCTGGCAGATGGCGCTGTCGATGAAATTCCTGCGCGCGCTCCCCTACCCGCTTCTCTTCCTCTTGACGCGTTTCATGATCCCCAAATGAGGCTCATCCGCGCGCCAAGAGGAACTGGCCGACATCGACGCGCCCGCCTTTGAAGCCGACCGCGCAATAGGTCAGATAATAGCGCCACAGCCGGCGGAAGCGCTCGTCGAAGCCGAGCTCGGAAATCGCCGGCCAGTGCGCGAGAAACGCCTTCTCCCAGCGCCGCAGCGTCTCGGCATAATCGCGCCCGAAGAAGAAGGCATCGCCGATCTCGAACCCCGCCTCGCGCGCATGGCGTTCGAAAGCGGAGCGCGGCGGCAGCATCCCGCCCGGAAAGACGTAGCGCTGAATGAAATCGACGTTCTTGCGGTAATGCTGGAAGCGTCCTTCGTCCATGGTGATCACCTGGATGAGCGCACGCCCGTTCTCCTTCAGCCTTCGATGGACGACGTTGAAGAAGGTCGCCCAGTTCGCCTCGCCCACCGCCTCGAACATCTCGATGGAAACGATCTTGTCGTAGGAGCCGGCCGTATCGCGGTAATCCTCCAGACGGATCTCAGTCTTCCCGTCGAGCCCCGCACCGGCGAGCCGCTCGCGCGCAAAGGCCGCCTGCTCGCGCGACAAGGTGAGGCCGGTCACATGACAATCGGCCTCCTTCGCGGCGATCTCGGCAAAGCCGCCCCAGCCGCAGCCGATCTCGAGCACCCGCTCGCCGGGTTTCAGCTTCAGAATATCGATGATGCGGCGGTATTTCGCCCGCTGCGCCTCGGCGAGATCCACGTCGGAGCGCGCGAATAACGCCGCCGAATAGGTCATCGTCTCGTCGAGCCAGCGTCGGTAAAATTCGTTGCCGAGATCGTAATGCGCAGCGATGTTGCGCCGGCTGCCGCGCCGGGTGTTCGCCCGGCCGAGATGGCGCAGGCGCTCCCACGCCCCCTGCAGGCGGTTGAGCGCCACGGCATCGCCGACGGCCGGCTCGTTGAGAAGCGCGAGCTCCAGCACCGCTTCAAGGTCGGGCGACGACCAATCCTCGGCGAGATAGCCCTCGGCGAGCCCGATCGCACCTGAGTTGAGAAGGCGCAGAAAGAACCGGCCGCGATGGATATGCATGACGGCGTGCGGGCCCGCGGTGGCGCCGGCGGCCGTCATCTGGCTGCCGTCCGGAAAATGCAGTGTCAGCTCGCCGACCGCAATCCGGTCGACGATCTCGCGGGCAAGGCGCGACCAAAGAGCGGCGGGGAGCGCCGGCCATGCGGAGGACCGGCGTTCGGCGTGGCTCATTGCGGATTGTCTCCCTTTTGGGCTTGCGGCAGAACGATCGTGGACGCGTAGCGCTGCGGCGCCTTCTCGTGGCGGAAGAGCGGCATGCCTTTCCACCACAGGCGCAGCGCCTCGTAATGGATGCCGACCGTCACTTTCCACGTCATCAGCGGATAGGACAGAAAGGCGCGCAACAGCGCCTTGTCGGAGATGGCGCGCCGTTCCCCCGCGAACGAGGCGATGAGAAGCGGCCCCTCGCGATCTTCCTCGGCGATGCGCACGAGAACGCGGTCCTCGGGCGGCGCGATGCGGAAGTGATAGCGGCAGTCCATCGGAATGAACGGCGACACATACATGAGCTTGTCGCAGGCCTGCTCGATCGTCTCCTGCGCCTCCCCCGTCACCGGGATCACATAAGTGTGCTTTTCGGAAAACGTGTTCGACACTTCGTGCAGGATCGCAACGAGCCGATCCTTCGCGTCATAGCAGAAATAGACGCTGAGCGGGTTGAAGACATAACCCAGAACCCGCGGATAGGTGAGCAGCGCGACCCGCCCGCCTTCGGCCTCGATGCCCGCCTCCGTGAGCCGTTCCGACACCCAACGGCGCAAGTCGCCGGCCTCTCCACGGCCATGGTCGGCATCGTAAAAGCTGAACAAAGAGAAGCGGTTATAGCCGAAAAAGCGCAAGCGCCGGCTGAGGCTCTCGAGCTCGTCGAGATCGACGAGCAGCGAGAACACGCGATAATGCAGGCGGTGGCGGCGGGGCCGCATCCGGCTGTGCACCACATCGCCGGCGTAGATGGCGGATCGAAAGGTCATTGCGCCATCTCAAGATGGGGTGAAAGTGTGATCCGACCAGATTGTGCGGCCACGTTCCACGGCCGGCGCGCCCCGGAAAGCGCCTCTGCGGCGGCAAGCCCGGCCTGCAGCCCGTCCTCATGGAAGCCGTAACCGAAATACGAGCCGCAGAAGAAGGTGTTGCGGCGCCCCTGCAGACGCCACAGCTCGCGCTGCGCCTGCAAGGCGGCCGCATTGAACAGCGGATGCTGATAAGAAAACTCTTCGATCACGCTCTCGGCCGCCGGCTCGCGCACCGGATTGAGCGTCACGAACAGCGGACAGGCCGGATCGAGGTTCTGCAGCCGGTTCATCCAATAGGTGACGCAGAGTTTCGGGTCAGCTCCCTCCGCCGTCTCCGCAACCGTCTCGCCGACATAGTTCCAGCTCGACCACACGCGCTGGCGGCGCGGCATCAGGCGCGCATCCTGATGCAGAACGGCGCGGTTCTGCGTGTAGGAGAAGGCCGACAGCGTGTCGCGCTCCTCCGCATCGGCATCGCCCAGCATGTTGAGCGCCTGGTCGCCGTGACTTGCGATCACGACGGCCGCAAAGCGGTCCCGGTTGCCCGTGTCGTCGACGACGGTGACACCGTCCGCCTGCCGCGTCACCTCGGCGACCGGCGTGCCGAGCCGGAGATCGGCGCCGAAGCCGTCCAGCATGCGCGCCACATATTCGCGGCTGCCACCGCTCACCGTGCGCCAGGCCGGCCGGTCCTTCAGCTGCAACAGGCCGTGACTCACGAAGAAGCGGACGAAGGCGAGAACCGGATAGGCGCGCATTTCCTCCGCCGTCGTCGACCAGATCGCCGCCGCCATCGGCAGAAGATGGTCTTTGACGAAAGGCTCGCCGTAACGCTGTTCGGACAGGTAATCCCCGAGCGTCAGAGAAAGCGCCCTCTCCTGCCCGATCAGCGCCGGCGCCTCGCGGTAGAAGCGCAAGAGATCGCGCAGCATCGACCAGAAGCGCGGCTTCACGAGATTGCTGCGCTGGCCGAAGAGCCCGTTGAGACCCGTGCCGGAATATTCGAGCCGCCCGCCGTCGAGCGAGGCGGCAAACGACATGTCGGACGCCTCCGTCGCCACGCCGAGATATTCGAACATGGCGACGAGATTGGGATAATTGGCGGCGTTGTAGACGATGAAACCGGTATCGACCGCGATCCCGCCCTTCTCCGGCGGCAGCACCACGGTGTTGGAATGCCCGCCCGGCCGACCCTCGGCCTCATAAAGCACGACCTGCCGCCCGCTCCGGCGCAAGAGCCAGGCGGCCGAGAGGCCCGAAATCCCACTGCCGATCACCGCGACCTTGCCGCCCTCGGCCTCCCCGGTCGCCGTTTCCGGCCCGTCATCCACGAATCGCTGCATGTCCGCCCCTTCCGTGCGGCCACGATAACGGCTTCAGGTAAAAATCCTGCGTCCGACTTTCGTGGCGCAGGCAAAAGCCGGTCAATTTTCCAGGAACGCCCGAACTGGAACGGACCCCGGCGCCTATGTATTCTGAAGACCGCACATCAAATCATGTCGCCCCACCTGCCAGGCCGTCCCGAAAGGATCGTTTCATGCCCACATCTCTCACCGCCTACATTGCGACGGCAATCGTCTTCTTCGGCCTCGATTTCGTGTGGCTGAGCCAGATGGGCGGCACCTTCTACAAGGACCGGCTGGGCGACCTGATGGCGGCAAAGCCCGATCTCGCCGTCGCCGGGCTCTTCTATCTCGTCTACGTCTTCGGCATCATCTATTTCGCCGTCTGGCCCGCCATCAACGGCGGCGGCTGGACGACGGCCCTCGTCGCCGGCGCCATCCTCGGCTTCATCGCCTACGGCACCTACGACATGACCAACCTCGCCACCCTGCGCGACTGGCCGGCCTCCGTCAGCATCGTCGACATCTGCTGGGGCACCTTCCTCACCGGCTTCTCGGCGCTGATCGGCTATCTTCTGACCCGCTGGATCAGCTGAGCCACCCACAGCCATGTCTGCGGTCGCCGGCGGAGCTTTTGGGAGTGCCCCGCCGCGGCTCGGACGCGACAGCTTTCCTCCCGCGTCATGAGAAAGACACGAATCTCGAAGCCGGAAGAGTGGCTTCGAAATTTCAACTGTGACGAATTGACAGCTCCCTGAGCCGCGATGCTACACAGCCGGCCCTTCCATAGTGCCGGCGCGCCGGTGCGTTCATCTTTCCATTCGACCGATGTCGTTCCGTGTCTGCGGAGGCGTCGGCATGACCGGGAGAGCCCATGACCTGCGCCAGGCTTCGCGCCTCCGTTCTCGCTGCGGCCGCCCTCGCCGCATCCCCCGCTTTCGCGCTCGACAATTGGCCGCTGAGTTGTGACTGGCAGAAGGACGTGGCGGGCTGCTTCCACAGCTTCCACGAGGGGCTGGCGCTCGTTCCCACCGGCCCGCTCGATGGCGCGCCCGTCTACGGCTATCTCGACCACGACGGCAACATGGCGATCGCCCCGCGCTTTACGGAAGCGGCGCCCTTCGCCAACGGCCTCGCCGCGGTGAAGCTCGACGGCAAATGGGGCTATGTCGACAAATCCGGCGCCTTTGCGATCGAGCCGCAATATGACGCCGCCCATTCCTTCAACGCCGCCGGTGTCGCCATCGTCGAAAAGGAAGAAGCGGTCAGCCTGATCGACAAGGCCGGCACGGTGGTGAAGCGCTTTCCGCTCGGCGCACGCTATGTCGAGCCGGCGAACCAGGCGGAAGTGCAGCTCACCCCCATCGAGGCGCCGCTTGCGCCCGTCGTGTGGGACGCAGCGACCACGAAATCCCTCTCCCTGCCCGACGGCACCATGCGGGTGGAGCCGGCCCCGTTCATCGAGGACGGCGTCTTCGTCCAGATCCGCGAAAGCCGCTATCTCGGCTCCTGGGGCCTTCTCGGCATGGACGGCGCGTGGATCGTCGCGCCGGAGGTGCTCGGCACGCAAAAACTGCCGATCACCGACGGAAAATCCTTCGCCGTCGACCGCGAAGACGGCTGGCAGATGGTGGATGCCGCCGGCAAGCCCCTGAACGACATCTTCTTCCGCGGCCTCAGGCTGATCGCGCCCGGCACCTGGCGCGCCAGGACCGAGGGCCGCACCGAGCTGCTGCTCGACGCGGCGGGCAACACGCTTGCCGAACTCGGCAAGGGCGCGCGGGAGATCAAGTCCGACGAGACCTCCACCTATTTCCAGACCGAAGACGGCGTGATCATCGCCCGTGCCGGCGGCGAGGTCGTCGAAAGAGACTTTCCCGACATCGGCTATGCGCGCGAGCAGGGCGACACGCTGTGGATCTACGACAACGACAACAGCGAGGTCCAGGCGCTCGGCCCGGAGGGCACACCGCTTCTCGACGACGAGACGCTGGCAAAGCTCGACGCCTATTCCATCTCGCCGGTGTCCGCCGCCGACGGCAAGGCGGAAAGCCTGCCGCTTGCGACCTTGCGCCCGAACGATCGCAACACGCCGCCCGCGATCCTCACCCGCAAGGGCGAGATCGTCACCCGCGCGGACTGGTCCGACATCGACGCCTATTATGCGGACGAAGGTCCGCTCGTCGTGCGCGCCGACAACGATCTTTACGGCGCCATCGCGGCCGATGGCGACTGGGTCGTTGAGCCGGCCTACCGGCAGCTTGCCTCCTTCCACGACGGCTATGCGCTCGCCCAGGAACCGTCCGAGGACGACGGCCTGATCGTCGCCGCCGATGGCAGCGAGCATCCGGTGCGGCGCGCCGTCTTCCGCGGCCGCGACAAGATGGCGGATGGCATCCTGACCTATCGCGAGCGCGATCCCGACACCCGGAGCACGCGTGCGGGCCTCTGGGATATCGCGGCGGGCAAAACGGTGGGCGAGCCGAAATTCGTGGAGATCGGCGAATTCGCAGACGGCTTCGCCCCGGCGAAGAAGGCCGCGCCAACCTACGGAGGGCGTCATTGGGGCATCATCGACCGCAATGGCGGATGGGTGATCGATCCGGACGAGACCATCTCGCGCGAGCCCAAACGCCTCGCCTCCGGCCTCTATCTTCTCGAGCACCGGGTCGACCGCGAGCAAACCTATGCCCTCGCCTCCCCCCGCGAAAAGCGGGTGATCGTCGAAGGCCTCGGCGAGAGACCGACCGAGATGCCGGGCGGAGGCTTCCTGGTTCGCCCGGCGGACGGCGGCGCCCTTCTCCTCGACGAGGCCGGCGACACGCGCATGCAGGCGGAAGGCAATCCGGAAGACGTCACGACCGCAGGAAATTTGGCGATCCTGACCTTCCGCTCCGGCCAGGGCGCCGTCGATGCGAGCGGCGCATGGCGGGTTCCCCCGCGTTTCAGTGAGCGGCTGGACTTCGTCCTGCCGCAGCGTGTGGCGCGCGCCTATGACCGCAGCGAAACACTGCTCGTCGGTGCCGATGGCGAGGTCCTTTCGCTCGATGCCGACGCGACCGTGCCGATCCCGGGCATGAACCGCTATGCCCGCACCTTAGACAAGGAGGGCGAGACCGCGCTCATCGACCGCGAGGGCAAGGAATTCGCGCGCATCGAGGGGCGCTACGCCCTGCGCGAGGAAACGGGCGGCGAGGGTCTGGTCGCCTATCGCGACGAAGAGGCCCGGAAGGCCGGCTTCATGGATGCCGACGGCAACAAGGTCATCGGTCCGTTCTTCGAAACGCTTGGGCCGATGAGCGAGGGGCTCGCCTATTTCCGGCGCCTCGACATTTCGGGCAACCGGCTCGGCTACCTCCGCCGCGACGGCACGCGCGCCATGCCCGCCATCTACCTGGACGCAAAATCCTTCAGCGAAGGAAAGGCCCTGGTGGTCGATCGCGACGGCGATCTCTTCTTCATCGACAAGGAGGGCGAGCCGACGATCCGCTTCGCCGCCCAATGCGGCAGCATCATCGTCCAGGATGCGGACGGCAACCGCACCTGGCCGGACGAAGTGACCTGCGAAACCGACGCGAGCGGCGATGCGCCCGACGACAGGGCATCCGAAAACGATGCGTCCGAGCAACGTGCAGACGACCAAGGCAGCAAGCAGTGAGGCGGCCCATCATGAGCAAGACGGCATCCTTGACGACACTCGGCGCCGCCCTCCTCGCGAGCGCCCTCGCCGCACCGATGGCGCATGCGCAGACGCGAACCTGCGACGTCATGGGACGATCGATCCTCTTCTCCGCGCTGGATCCGAACTCCGGACAGACGCCGAGCCGCAGCAACGACTGCCTGTCGGCGCTCGGCGAAGGCATGGCCGCGGTGCAGCTTCCGAGAGCCGACAGAAACATTGATGACATCGCGGCCGGCCAGAGCCAGGGCTACGGCCTGAGCGATCACAAATGGGGCTTCGTCGATCGCGACGGCAGGCTTGCCATCCCGCCGAAATTCGACGCCGTGCAGCCCTTCGCGCATGGTCTCGCCGCCGCCAGGGACGGAAGCCATTGGGGCTTCATCGACCCATCGGGAGACTGGGTGATCGAGCCCGGCTTCGGCGAAGCCCAGGCTTTTGCCGAAATCGGCGTGGCGCCGGTCTGGAAACTCTATGAATGGGTGCTGATCGGGCGCGACGGAAAGCGGCTCGACGTCGATCTCGGGGGGCATCTCGCCTCCCTCACGGTCGGGTCCGGCGAGCCCGCTCCGGTCCGGACCACCTACGCCCCGGTCTACAAAAGCCCGGACGGCAAAGAGATCGGCTCGATGCCGGATCTGGAGATCGTCGGCGGGTTCGGCGCTCCGGAGGCGAACCTCTTCCTCGTCCGCGCCCATGGCGCGCTCGGGATCGTCGATAGCGACTTGAACGTTCTGGTGCCGCCGCTCTTCGACTACATCGACCCACCGCGGAAGGATGGCGGATTGTGGACGGCGGCTGGCGGCGCGACCTATCAGGCGCTCCTCAAGCCCGACGGCACCGTCGTCGGCTCCGAATACCGGGAGATCCGGCAAATCAGCGACGATCTCTGGTGGGCGTCCGGTGATGACGGAGAGGTCTTCATCATCAACCGCGCAGGCAAGACGCTCGCCGAGATCGACCGGCCGGGCCGCACCTCGATCGGCCAATTCGGCCCCTTCGTCACCTATCGCGCGGAGGATGGCACACAGGTCTTCGCGCCTCAGGCGGATGCGCCGGTGATCCTCGAAAAGGGTTTCCTCGCCGAGCGGACGATCCAGGACGAACTCCTGCTCGTTCAGGACGAGAACGGCGCCGTCGCCGGGCTCATCTCGCGCGACGGACATTATCTCTCGCGCAAGGATCATGACTGGGTCGGCCAGATCGATTCCGTCGAGATCAGAGGCGGCTGGTACTGGCCGAACGACATCGACGGGCGGCTCAACATCCTCGGGCCCGACCTTGAACCCCTGCTCACACCCGAAGCGGTCGAGGAGCTCGACGGCTTCGGCGTCGAGATCATCCCGCGCGTCGACAAGGCCGAGGGACCGGTGCCGGTCGCGATCCTCGGCCAGACCTGGTGTCAGTGCAACGAGGAGGGCACCGGCCTCCTCCTCTCCGACGGCAGCATGGTGGTCGACAAATCGTGGGGCAACGTGAGCCTCCTGGAGGACGAGCCGCTCACGACCGACGAACCCCGCTTCGCCATCGCCACGGCCGAAGGCGTCGGCATGATCGACGAGACGGGCAAAGTGCTGCTGGAACCGTCGCAGGATCACATCAGCCGCTTCCACAACGGCTACGCGCTCACCTCCCGCAACGGCGACATCCAGGCGCTCGGCCGCGACGGCACACTCCACGACATCCCGTCCGGCTTCGGCCTGAAGATCGTCTCCCCCGGCCTCGTCACCTATCAGGAGACGGCCGCGGCCGATGATCTCCTCAGGCTTTACGACATCGCGGCCGGCGAGCCGGTGGGCGAAGCCCGTTTCCGCACGGTGCAGGACTTCGTCGAGGGACAGGCGATAGCCAGGACCGCCGAGGGCCGGCTCGGTGTCATCGACCAGAGCGGTGCCTGGATCCTCGATCCCGATTACGCCGAGATCGAACGCATCAACGGCAAGCTCTGGGCGGTGCGCGACGAACCCTCCGACGAAATCTTCAGCACAAAGCCCAAGGCGATCGTGAATGCCGCGGGCGAGACGGTCGTGGCGTTCACGCCCTCCCTCAAAGCCACGACCTGGCCCGACGGGCGTGTCGAAGTCCTGTCCCACGAGACCGGCCTGCATCTCCTCCTGTCGGAGAACGGCGACATTGAAATCGATGGCCGCGAGACGCAATTCGCCCGCGTCGGGCATTGGCTGCGCACCGTCCGCCGGCCCGCCACGGGCTATCTGACTGCGGACGGCGAATGGGCGCTGCCGCTCCGCCGCGGCGTCGGCTCGCCCTTCCACGGCGATCGCGCCCTCTTCGCCACGGCCGAGGGCGCCCATCTGATCGATCGCGACGGCGAGACGACGGCCGACCTCCCCGCCGCGCAATGGGCCTGGCCCGCGGGCGCCGACTGGCTCGTCGGATGGAACGAGGACGAGGACAGGACGGTCTATGCCGACGCGCAAGGCGATGAGACGCTCAGCGTCGACGGCCGCGGCGGCTCCTTCCGCAACGGCGTCGCGCTCAATCGTCCGAACCGGAACGCAAAGCCCGGCTGGATGGACCGTTCCGGCGAGCGCCTCGAGATCGGCCGGTACCGCGATCTTTCACGCCCTGACGATGAGGGCCTCGCCTATGCGGCCGCGCAGGAAGGCCTTTACGGCTATATCGACAGCGAGGGCCGCTATCTCATCCCGCCCGTCTACCGCGATGCCTCGCGCTTCTCCGACGACCGGGCGATCGTCACGACCGGCGCCAACGCCATGATGATCGACAGAGACGGCCGCCCCCTCGCCCGCGTCAACGAAACCTGCGGCGTGCGCGTCCTCTACGGCCCGGACAACCGCCGTCTCTGGCCCGAAAGCCTCCCCAAACGCTGCCGCTGATATAAGCAGTGCCGCCGGACCATCCCGGCGGCGCAGAAGCGCTCGGCCTTGAATGTGGCGTCCTAGACGGCTCCCAGACGCGACGTATTCCCGGCCGTGCGCGCTCTCATCCCGTCGATGTCGCGCTTCGGCGGAGCCCCGAAGAGGCGGCCATATTCGCGGCTGAACTGCGACGGGCTCTCATAACCGACCGTAAAGGCGGCCCCCGCCGCATCGAGATATTCGTTCAGCATCAGCCGCCGCGCTTCGTTCAAGCGCAGCCATTTCTGATACTGGAGCGGGCTCATCGCGGTGAGCTGCCGGAAATGGTGGTGCAGGCTCGACGGGCTCATCTGCACATGCCCCGCCAGTTCGTCGATGCGCAACGGCTCGGCGTAGTGTGTCTTCAGCCAGTCGATCGCCCTGGCGATGCGGTGGCTCTGACTGCCCACTGACGCGATCTGCAACAGCCGCACTGCCTGATCGCTCATCAACAGCCGGTAATGGATCTCCCGCTCGATCAGCGGCGCGAGCACGGGCACGACATCGGGCTCGTCGAGAAGCGCGAGCAACCGGCCGAACGGTTCCAGCAGCGCCGGGGTGATCGTGCCGAGCGCCGCACTGCCCTCGCGCATGCGCTCCCGCGATGCCGGCAGCCGTACCTGCGCGATGAGCTCTGCGATGACGCGGAGATCGAGCCGAAGCGCCAGCCCGAGGCACGGCGTCTCCCGGCTCGCCTGAAGAACCTGCGAATTGGCGGGAAGATCGAGCGAGGCGAGCAGGAAACGCTCCGTATCGTAGGGATAGGCGCGCTCGCCGATCAGCAATTGCTTGGCGCCCTGCGCGACCAGAATGACGCTCGCCTCCACCAGACACGCGCAGGGCTCGGTCAGGCTCTCGCGCCGGAAAAAGGTGAGGTTCGCGATCGGGGTCGCGCAATCCTCCTGTCCAACGGTCCATCGTCCGATGATCTCGGCGAGTGTCGCGTGGATGGAGAGAGGCGCCTGGGGCTGGTCTTGCACGGACATGGGCGTTTTCCGGAACATCATGTACCGACCCTAACCCGGCGCCACGGCCAGTGTCGCGGAAAAATCCGCACTCCTGGAGGATCAGGCAAGAAAACCGCCGGATATTTCTACCGGTCGACGAGCCTGACGTGGAATGTTGCATTCCACCATCAACGAACTCAGGGTACCGACATGATCAAGGACAAGGTTGTCATCATCACCGGCGCGTCTTCGGGCATCGGCGAGGCGACTGCCAGGCTGCTCGCCGAGAAGGGCGCCAAGGTCGTCCTCGGCGCGCGCCGTGAAGCAAAGCTGAAACAGATCGTCGACGAGATTGAGACGGCTGGCGGGCAGGCCGCCTACCAGGTGCTGGACGTCACCAGGCCGGCCGAGAACGAGGCCATCGTGAAGCTCGCCAAGGAGAGCTTCGGCGGCGTCGACGCCATCCTCCTCAACGCCGGCCTGATGCCGGTGAGCCCTGTCTCCGCCGTGAAGACGGATGAGTGGAAGCAGATGGTCGACGTCAACATCAACGGCGTGTTGAACGGCGTCGCGGCCGTCATGCCGACCTTCACCGAGCAGAAATCCGGCCATATTCTCGCGGTTTCCTCGGTCGCCGGCCTCAAGGCCTATCCGGGCACGGCCGTCTATGGCGGCACCAAATGGTTCGTGCGCGATTTCATGGAAGTCCTGCGCATGGAATCGGCGTCCGAAGGCACGAACATCCGCACCGCGACGCTCTATCCGGCCGCGATCAACACCGAGCTTCTCGACACGATCACCCATAAGGGTGCGGCCGAAGGCATGCAGAGCACCTACGAGTCCTACGGCATTTCGCCGGACCGCATCGCCGACGTCGTGGCCTATGCGCTCGGCCTGCCGGACGACGTCACCGTCAACGAGTTCACCGTCGGGCCGGCCAACCAGCCCTGGTAACAACCACCCGGCTGGGACGGGGCGGTGTTGCACCGCCCCGCGAATTCCCGATCGATCGGACGCGTGGCGGAGGGAGACCTCCGCCACTTTTTCATGCGCGTGAGGACCGAGAACCGGCCGGCTTCCGTCGGAGAATGAAGCGCCTTAGGGAAGGCCGGATGCGGAGCGAGCGCACCACCTCTCTGGCCGCCGCCATCGTCTTTGCGACGGGCGTCCTGTGGAGATTTTATTCTCTTGATGGCGGAGGGTCTCGTCGGCGCGGCCTCGGCCGCTGTGCTCGCCGGCGAGGCTCTGCAGCGGCTCGAAATCATCGGCGGCGCCCTCGTCCTCGTCGCCGGCATTTTGGAGATCCGGCCGGTGCGCGGATTACGCCAGGAAACCGAAAGCCAAAGACGGTGAGCGGTGCCCGCGCCGGAACTAGGCCATCACCCGTTTTTCCGGGCCGAATATCCAGGAGATGGTCTCACCCGACATGAAAATTGAGATCGCGCATCCCCTCATGCCTACGGAACAGAGCCTGGCCGGCGGCTACCGACGCATAAATCGGGAGCCCCGACGGTAAGGGGTGGAACCGGGCCGTAGTTGTCGTTGCGCATATGGCGGATAATCTAGATCACCTCAGCTTTTTGCGTTTAACCACGCTTTCGCTTCGTCCAAGCTCGAAGGCTCGAAATCGGATTCTCTGTGCCGTCTCTTATCGTCCAAAAGTTCATACGGTATGTAGCGAGTAACTAGGGAACCGTCCGGCATCTCTTGCTCGACTATATCGACTTCTCGTATTTGAGGATGATTAGCGCCTGGATAGATAGTTTTGATAATCCTCATACTTCACCTATTCTGCTATATTGAAGCGACGGGTGGATAGCTAACTGCGAAAGATGCGGCTTTGGGTCGCGCACACCATGCGACATGGATTATTCAGGCGTAATATCACGTCGACACTAGAATCGATCGATTCCACGCTGTTGCGAGGAACTGTTCCAAACTATGGGAGAGGTTGTTCCAAGCTATACATCGCGTCAGAAAATGGTGACCCCGACAGGATTCGAACCTGTGACCCTCGGATTAGGAATCCGATGCTCTATCCTGCTGAGCTACGGGGCCTGATCGATCGCACCCGAGCCCCGGCACGCGGCCGACGGGCACAGGCGCCAAGCTCCTGCTATCTACCGTCTCGAGGAAGAGCGAACAAGCCCCGCTTCCTTCGTCTTCTGTCGCGCCCCCTCTGTCGCCCCGGCAAGTTCTGCAGGCGCCTCTCATCGGTCGACATCGCCCCACAGCACTCGGGCGCCGCCGCACCTGACACCCCAAGTCAATCAGTTTACGATTTAAAGAAACCGTCAGTTATCTTAGAAATCAGATCCGCAAAATTTGCCCTTCAAAGTCTCTCTTCACCGCCCTGTGACGCCGTCTTTCTACATCCATTCAAGACTTCTACTTGAACTCAGACGTTTTCCAGGCTCAGATATGCCGGCAAGCAAAAGACCGGCGACAAAAGCCGGAAACGACATCCGGGAGGAAACATGTCTGAGAACAAAACGCCCGTATCGCGCCGATCTTTCTTGAAAGCCGGAACCCTCGCCGCGGGGAGCGCGGCAGGCGCGCTTGCCGCTCCGGCCATCGTCTCCGCCCAGGGCACGCAGACCTTGAAGATGCAGTCGTCCTGGCCCGCCTCGGACGTTTTTCAGGACATGGCGAAGCAATATGCCGACCGCGTCGAGGCAATGTCCGGAGGTCGGCTCAAGATCGATCTTCTGCCGGCGGGTGCCGTGGTCCAGGCCTTCCAGGTCCAGGACGCGGTCGCCGACGGCGTCATCGACGCCACCCACACCGTGACCGCCTATTGGTACGGCAAGAACAAGGCCGCCTCGCTCTTCGGCACCGGCCCGGTCTTCGGCGCCGACGCGTCGCAGATTCTGGCCTGGATCCATTTCGGCGGCGGCAAGGATCTTTACCGCGAGCTCGTCCAGGACGTTCTCGGCCTCAACATCGTCGGCTTCTTCGCCTTGCCAATGCCGACCCAGCCGCTCGGCTGGTTCAAGGAGGAAATCACCTCCGCCGATCAGATGAAGGGCCTCAAATACCGCACCGTGGGCCTCGCCACGGACATCATGCAGGGCATGGGCCTGTCGGTGACGCAGCTTCCAGGCGGCGAAATCGTGCCGGCGCTCGAGCGCGGCGTCATCGAAGCCTTCGAGTTCAACAACCCGACCTCCGACCGCCGCTTCGGCGCCCAGGACGTGTCGAAGAATTATATGCTCGGCTCCTATCACCAGGCGGCGGAGTTCTTCGAAATCGCCTTCAACAAGGATCTCTTCGATTCTCTCGATCCCGATCTCCAGGCGATTCTGGAATACGGGGCGGAGGCGGCGAACACCGCCAATTACGGCCTCGCCATGGATCAGTATTCGAAGGATCTGCAGGGCCTCATCAACGAAGACGGCGTCACCGTTTCGCGCACGCCGGACTCCATCATGGCGGCCCAGCTTGAATCCTGGGACACCGTCCTCGAAGGCCTGATGCAGGACGAGTTTTTCGCCAAGGTGGTCGACAGCCAGAAAGAATGGTCGGAGCGCGTCGCCTTCTACAGCCTGATGAACCAGGCGAATTACAAGCTCGCCTACGAGCATTACTTCCCCGGCAAGCTCGGCTTCTGAGACCTCTCGGCGGGGGTTTTGGGCCCCCGCCCCTTCCCCGTTTCCCAGCCCGATCCCGAGCGGTTTTCCGATGGAAGCCTATATCCGTTTCGCCGACAGGGTCTCCGCGTGGTTCGGCAAGGCCTTTGCCTGGTCGATCCTCGTCATGACGTTCGGCGTCGGCTACGAAGTCTTCGTGCGCTATGTGCTCGGCGCCCCGACGAGCTGGGCCTTCGACATTTCCTACATGATGTACGGCGCGCTCTTCATGATGGGCGGCGCCTACACCCTGTCGCGCGACGGCCATGTGCGCGGCGACGTCGTCTACAGGCTCTGGCGGCCGCGCACCCAGGCGATCGTCGAGCTCGTTCTCTATTTCCTGTTCTTCTTCCCGGGCATTCTCGCCCTCATCTTCGCCGGCTGGAAATACGCCTCGCGCTCGCTCCGCTACATGGAGGTGAGCGTCATGAGCCCGGCCAACGTGCCGATCTTCCAGTTCAAGCTCATCATCGTCGCCGCCGGCATCCTGCTCTTCCAGCAGGGCATCGCCCAGGTCTTCCGCTGCATTCTGTGCATCCGCCGGGGCGCCTGGCCGCAGCACGAAAGCGATGTGGAAGAGCTCGAAGAGCAGCTCATCAAGGAGCATGAGCGCGACATCCTCCACCATGGCGGCGAGGCGATCGACATCGTTCTGCCGGCCGGCCAGACCCGCAAGACCTTCCACCGCGACGACCCTGGCCGCCGCGATCCGCACGACGATGGCGGGCCGCCAGATCGGTCGCGACACAGCCCCGGCACGAAGGGCGAAAGATGACCGACCCGCAAATCGCCGTGGCGATGCTCGGCATCTTCATCTTCACCATCATGCTGGGCTTTCCGATCGCCTTCACCTTGATGGCGCTCGGTGTGGGCTTCGGCTACTACGCCTATTTCGACGCCGACCGGCAATGGCGCCTCTACGAGCGCGCCCTCACCGACGGTGCGGATCTGTGGACGCGCATCGAAACCTGGCTCGGCGGCTTCTTCAACAACCGCATCTTCGATCTCTTCGTCAATCAGACCTATTCGGTCATGTCGAACGACGTTCTGACCGCCGTGCCGCTCTTCCTCTTCATGGGCTACGTGGTGGAGCGCGCCAACATCGTCGACCGTCTCTTCTCCACGCTTCAGATCGCGGCCAAACGCATCCCGGGCTCGATGGCGGTCGCCGCCCTCATCACCTGCGCCCTCTTTGCGACTGCCACCGGCATCGTCGGTGCCGTCGTCACGCTGATGGGGCTGCTGGCCTTCCCGGCCATGCTCAACGCCCGTTACAACACGAGCTTCGCCTCGGGCGTCATCTGCGCCGGCGGCACGCTCGGCATCCTCATCCCGCCCTCGATCATGCTGATCGTCTATGCGGCGACTTCGGGCGTCTCGATCGTCCGGCTCTATGCCGGCGCGCTCCTGCCGGGGCTGCTGCTCGCCGGCCTCTACGTCCTCTATGTCGTCGGCCGGGCCTGGCTCAATCCCAAGATCGCGCCACGCCCGCCCGAGACCGAGGAAACGCAGATCTCGGGTCTCGCTCTTCTCTGGCTGCTCGTCACCTCGTTCTTTCCGCTGGCGATCCTCATCCTCTCCGTGCTCGGCGCCATTCTCTTCGGCCTTGCGACACCGTCGGAGGCTGCAGCGGTCGGCGCCCTCGGCGGCCTCATTCTCGCTCTCGCCTACCGCGCCCTCACCTGGCAGCGGCTGCAGGAATCCGTCTATCTGACGGTCAGAACCTCGGCGATGGTGTGCTGGCTCTTCGTCGGCTCGTGGACGTTTTCCTCCGTCTTTTCCTATCTCGGCGGCGAACAGGTCATCTCCGATTTCGTCACCGGCCTCGACATCTCGCCGATCGTCTTCCTGATCCTCGCCCAGATCATCATCTTCCTGCTCGGCTGGCCGCTCGAATGGTCGGAGATCATCATCATCTTCGTGCCGATCTTCCTGCCGCTCCTGCCGCATTTCGGCATCGATCCCCTGTTCTTCGGCATTCTCGTCGCGCTCAACCTGCAGACATCCTTCCTCACCCCGCCGATGGCGATGTCGGCCTATTACCTCAAGGGCATCGCCCCGCCGCAGGTGCAGCTCGTCGAGATCTTCAAGGGTTGCATGCCCTTTCTCGGCATGGTCATCCTCGCCATGGCGCTCATCTACGTCTTCCCGGGGGTGGTCTACTGGCTGCCGAATCTCGTTTACGGACGGTGAGCGAATGGGGAGAACGAGATGACGGCCGAACGAACCTTGGATGCCTGCGAGTTGCGCGACCACCTCGCCCGCGGCGAGATCAGCGCACTTGCCGTGGCGGAGGCCTGTCTCGCCCGCGTCGCGGAGAAGGAAGGCGAGATCGAAGCCTTCGCCTTTCTCCATGCCGACCATGTCCTCGCCCAGGCGCAGCGTCTCGACGATTGGCGCAAGGCCGGCAAGCCGATCGGCCGCCTGCACGGCCTGCCGGTGGCCTTGAAAGACATCATCGACACCGCCGATATGCCGACGGAAAACGGCACCGTGCTCGATGCCGGCCGTCGCCCGCGCCAGGACGCTTTTGTCGCCGCGAAACTGCGGGCGGAAGGCGCCATCCTCTTCGGCAAGACGACGACGACCGAGCTCGCCTATTTCGCCCCGACCAAGACCCGCAATCCGCATGACACGACGCGCACGCCGGGCGGCTCGTCGGCCGGCTCCGCCGCGTCCGTCGCCGCCGGCATGGTGCCGCTCTCGGTCGGCACCCAGACCAACGGCTCGATGCTGCGGCCGGCATCCTATTGCGGCGTCGTCGGCTTCAAGCCGGGCCACGGCGTCATCCCGCGCACCGGCCTCATCGTACAGTCCGAGCCGCTCGACACGATCGGCGTCTTCGGCCGCTCGGTGGAAGATGCGGCCCTCCTCGCCGAGGTGCTGCAGGGCTACGACGCCGGCGACCGCGACACGCATCCGATCGCCCGCGACCGGCTTCTCGAGGTGGCGCGGAGCGCGCCTCCGGTCAAACCGCAATTCGCCTTCATCAAGACGCCCGTCTGGGACCAGGCCGATGCCGACATGCAGGGCGCCATGCAGGAGCTCGCAGGCCTCCTCGGCGATCAATGCGACGAGGTCGAGCTTCCCGCCGCCTTCGCCAACGCCCATCCCGCCCATCGCCGCCTGATGATGGCGGGCTTTGCACGCAATCTCCGCCCCTGGGCCGAGCGCGGCTGGGATCAGCTCAGCCGGCACATGCAGGACGCCATCGAAGAAGGCCGCGAGATCAAGGCCGTCGACTATCTGGCCGCCCTCGACTGGCGCAACATCCTCAATGCCGGGCTCGACCGCGTCTTTGCCCGCTACGACGCCATTCTGACGCCGGCCGCGCCCGGCGAGGCGCCCGATGATCTGTCCACGACCGGCGATCCCGTCTTCAACACCATCTGGTCTCTCTGCGGCGTACCGGCACTCAGCCTGCCGCTGGCGAACGGGGCGAACGGCATGCCGCTCGGCATCCAGATCGTCGGCGCCCGCGGCCAGGAAGGGCGCCTCCTGCGCACCGCGCGCTGGCTGATGGATCACGTCGCCGCATCGCCGGAGCCGGAGGACCGCCCATGAGCGATTGGAGCAACCGCATCCTGGCCTTCGTGGCACTTGCGGGTTTCGCTCTCTTCCTCTTCATCATCGCCTGGTGGGTGCGCGAGCCGGACCTCATCATCGTCCTCGCCGTTGTGGTGGCGATGGCGGCCTATGATTTCTGGGGGCATCCATGGCGGCAGCGGCGGGCAGAAGCGCGCGCGCAAGGCGAGAGCGACACCTGAAGCTTCGGGCGCGCCGCGCCCAATTTTGCGGCGCCCTCCTCTGCCTGTCGCTCATCATCTCGCCCCTGCCGGCGCGGGCGGACACCTGCGAGCTCTCGGGCGGCGAACGTCTTTTGGCCGCGCACGCCGAAGAGCCGCGCACCATCGTCACGCGAGCCAAGAGTTTCGCGCTCGCCGGCATCGCTCCGCCCTCTCTTCTCGATGAGCGCCTGCCGGACGAACCGTTGCTCGCCGCAATCAACGATTTTCTGGTCGCTCAAACCGCCCGGGCGGTCCCGCTCTCCCAAAAGCCCGACCGCTGGAGCCGCATCCCCGCCTGGATCATGACCGACAGCGTCCTCCTGCAGGAGGAGATTCTCCGGCAAGGCCTTGCCGTCGCAGTTCCTTTTGCGGGCGACGCTCTCGGCGAGACCTGCGCCGCACGCCTCTTTGCGGCGGAAGAAGAGGCGCGAAAAGCCGGCCGTGGCATCTGGAAAATGCCGGGCCTTGTCCACAAGGCCAAGGACGCAGCGGCGCTTTCGTCACAATATGGCCGTTACGGCATAGTGGAAGGGACCATCATTTCTGTTGGGAACCGGCCCTATCGCACCTATCTGAATTTCGGACGCGACTGGTCGCACGATTTCACGGCGGAGATTGACGGCCGGGACGTCCCGGTCTTCGGCGGGGAACAGCAACTTCTGGGCCTTGTCGGAAAGACCGTCCGTCTGCGTGGCTTCCTTGAGGAGAAAGGTGGCCCGATGCTTCTTCTGCGAAGGTCCTCGCAGCTTGAAATGATGGACGCGCTGCAACACCCCTGAGGTTTCGCAACAGAGGTCCCCAAGGCTGATGTTCAAGAGCTTGATTTGCGACCGAAAGACGCGCATGGGCGTTGGTATGCGCAGGTCGTTGCTCTCTCTGTTCGTCGTCGCCTTGCTCGGCGGTTGCCAATTGGGACCGTCTCCGAGCCAGCTCGGCCGTGTCGAGCCGGTCGCAGCTCTGCCTCAGCCGGGTCCGACGGTGTCGCCGGCCGAAAGCGCCATCGGCGCGCGTGAGCATCAGCGCGTCCTCGCCCAGTATGGCGGCGTCTACAGCGATCCCGACGTGCAGCGCGAGACCGAGCAGATCGTCAAACGCCTCGTCGAAGCCTCCGACGAGCCCGGCCGCAGCTATCGCGTCACCATTCTGAACTCGCCCGTCGCCAATGCCTTCGCGCTGCCCGGCGGCTATGTCTACGTCACCCGCGGCCTGCTCGCGCTTGCCGACGACCGCGCAGAGGTCGCCGCCGTCCTGTCGCACGAAATGGCGCATGTGATCCTGAAGCACGCCATTGCGCGCGCCCAGAAGGCCCAGACGAGCGAGCTCGTGGAACGCGTCGCAACCGACGTCCTCTCCGATTCCAAGGCCGGGCAGTCCGCGCGTCTCAATTCGCGCATGACGCTTGCGAGCTTCTCCCGCGATCAGGAGGCCGAGGCCGACAGAGCCGGCGTGCAGATCGCCGGCCGCGCCGGTTACGACCCCTTCGCGGCCTCCCGCTTCCTCGACAAATTGCAGCGCTATGCGGCCTTCCGCTCGGCGAGCGGCGAGAAGGACGATGCGCAGAACTTCCTGTCGTCGCATCCGGCGGCGCTTGAGCGGCGCGCGCTCGTCGTCAAGGCGGCCCGCCAGTTCGGTGCGCCGGGCGTCGGCGAACAGGGCCGCATTCCCTATCTCAAGGCGATCGACGGCCTCGTCTACGGCGACGATCCCTCGGAAGGCTTCGTGCGCGGCCGCGAATTCCTGCATCCGCGCCTCGCGATCGGCTTCAAGGTGCCCCCGCAATACCGCCTGGAAAACACCCGCGAGGCGGTTCTCGCCGCCGCAGGCCGCGATACGGCGATGCGCTTCGACGGCGTGAAGGCCACTGAAAACCAGAGCCCTGAATCCTATCTCGCCTCCGGCTGGATCAACGGTCTGGAAGAAGGATCGATCGAGCCGCGCACCGTCAACGGCCTTCCCGCCGCCGTCGCCACGGCCGTCGCGGGCGACTGGCAGTTCCGCATCGGCGCGATCCGGCTCGGCAGGTCCATCTATCGCTTCATCTTTGCCCAGCGCGGCGGTTCCGGCGACATCGACGCGGCCTTGTCGCAGACGCTCGCAAGCTTCCACCGGCTCGACCCGGCGGAGGTCGCGCGCCTGCGCCCGCTCAGGATCGACCTCGTCATCACCAATCCGGGCGACACGGTGCAGAGCCTCGCCACCCGCATGAAGGGCGTTGAAAGAAGCGAAGAGCTGTTCCGCATCCTGAACGGCCTCTCCGATGACGAGCCCCTCGGCGCTGGCCGCATGGTCAAGGTCATCTCGGACTGAGGCACCGGATTGCGGCACGGGCGCCGCTCCCGGTCTCCCGGCAGCTTCGTCCCTTGCTTCACGCCAGCAATCGTTCGGGGAACGCCGTCCAGCCCGGACGGCTGCGGGGATCAGGCCGCGGCGAAAGCAGCAAAGGCTGAGGCGACCCGCTCATAGACGTCGCGCTTGAACGGCACGATCAATTCCGGCGTCCGCTGCAGACGCTCCCAGCGCCATTTCAGGAATTCGGCCTTGTGGCCGTCGCGCGGACCGACGTCGATCTCGCTTTCGTCCCCCTCGAAGCGGAAGGCGAACCATTTCTGCGTCTGACCGCGATAGCGCCCCTTCCAGGCGGAGCGACAGAGTTCTTCCGGCAGATCGTAGTGCCACCAGACCGGAGATTCGGCGAGAAGCGACACGGAGCGCATCGCCGTCTCCTCGTAGAGCTCGCGCTTGGCCGCCTCCAGCGGCGTCTCTCCAGGGTCCATGCCCCCTTGCGGCATCTGCCAGGCATAGCCGGACGAAACGCTCTCCTCGCCGCCGGTCCTGCGTCCGACGAAAACGAGCCCGTCGGCATTGAAGACGGCCAGGCCCACGCACGGACGATAACCCTCGAGCGGCTCCGCAAAGCCGGTTTCATGCAACATTTTTTCGTTCATTCCTCTTGCTGCGCCAGAGCGCTCACCGGCACGAACGCGATCCCGCGCGCCTCCGCCTCGGGGATCCATTCCGCCAGCGCGGACACCGTCGACGGGAAGGCCGAGGCAACGCCGACGGCCCGCCCTTTCTGCCGCGCGATCGCCTCCAGATCGTCGAGCGCCTTTGCAATCAGGGCCGGCTGCCTTTGCTCGTCGATGATCCGGTCGGCCACCACGACGGGCGTGCCGAGCGACGGGCCGAGCCGCGCCGCAACGCTCAGATCCGAACTGCCGTCGTCGACATAAAGAAGGCCGCGCTCGCCGAGATTGGCGAGAAGCGGCCGCATCGCATCCGCCTCGGCCGTGAACCGGCCGCCGAGATAGTTCATGATGCCGGTATAGCCACCGGCCCGGCTCAAAATCCACGCCAGACTGTCGGCATTCGCCCCGCTTTTCGCACTGACGAGGAGCGTATGCTCGCCCGGATCGGTGCTCGGATAGCCGAAAGGCTCCATCGGCGCCTGCAGCAGGATTTCATGGCCGTCGGCGCGCGCATCGCCGGCCCAGCGATTGAGGCTCGATCCGGTCGCGGCGAAGGCGAAGGTGACGTCGCTCGGCAGGGCCCGGATGGCGCGCTGCGTGCCCGTCTGGCTGATGCCGAGCCCGCCGACGACGATGGCGATATGCGGCTGGTCGGGCGCCAGATAGGCCGGGCGCGCATAGGCTTCGCGCGGCAGCGTGCCATCGTCGCCGATGCGCGGCAGCGGCCCGTAGGCGGAGCTTTCCTGCAATTCCGGAAGCGGCGCGCCGGCGAAGAAGGCGGTGCTCGACGGCGCCTGCTGCAAGGCCGCCTGCATGCGCTCGAAATCCGTTTGCGGCTCGGAAGAAGGCGCTGCCTCCGGTTCCGCGGAGGCGGGAAAGAGCGAGCCCATATCGGACGGGGCGTTCACGCCCGCCTCCATCTCCCAGCCGGGCGCCGCAAGCGCCTGACGGCGCGCATTCGCGACGGAAGTCTTGTCGATGCTGCCCGTCGTCTCGGGTCCTGCGCCCTTCACTTCGGCGACCGCGACGGCGCGTCCCCCATCGGGATCATCGACGAGCGCCGTCCACATCAAGGCGGTGACGAACACCACCCCGGCGAGAACGAGCGGAACATAGAAAAGCCAGCGCAGCCGTCCTTTTCGGACCGGCCGCGCCGGGCGTTTCAAAGGTGCATTGAGCTCATCGGCCGCCATCGATTCCCGTCGGCTGGCTCATGCAGCGGGGCGAAATGCCCCGCTGATTCGTCAGTTAGGTATACCCTGTGACGGGTCTGCCGGAAACCGGTTGTTGACCTGGATGCCGCGCAGAAGATCGAGCGCATATTGCAGCTGCTTGTCGTCCTTGGCGTCCGCCGGGACATAGGCCGACGCCGCGGAGACCTTCTCCTCCTCGCCGTCCTCGCTCGACAGATGGCCGCGCAGATTGGCCTCGCCCGTCGCTTCCTCGCTGCCCTTCAGCTCTTCCGGCAGCTCCTGCACGACCTCGATGTCCGGCTCGATGCCCTTCGCCTGGATCGAGCGGCCCGAAGGCGTGTAGTAGCGCGCCGTCGTCAGCCGGATAGCACCGTTGCGGCCAAGCGGAATGATCGTCTGCACCGAGCCTTTGCCGAAGGAGCGCGTGCCGACGATCGTCGCGCGGCGGTGGTCCTGCAGCGCACCGGCCACGATCTCCGAAGCCGAAGCGGAAGCGCCGTTGACGAGAACGATGACCGGCTTGCCGTCGGCCTTGTCGCCGGCCCGCGCCGTCGCGCGCTGCACGTCGTCTTCCTTGCGGCCGCGCGTGGAGACGATCTCGCCCTTGTCGAGGAAATCGTCGGAGACGGCGATCGCCTGGTCGAGAAGCCCGCCCGGATTGTTGCGCAGATCGAGGATATAGCCCTTGAGCTTGTCCTTGCCGATTTCCTTCTTCAGCTCGCTGAAGGCGTCGTTGAGGCCGTCGGCGGTCTGCTCGTTGAACTGCGTGATACGGATATAGCCGACATCGTCCTCGGCGCGGTCGCGGACCGACCGCACCTGGATGATGTCGCGGATGATCTTGATTTCGAGCGGCTTGTCGACGCCCTCGCGGCGGACCGTGAGCGTGATCGGGGAATTCACCGGACCGCGCATCTGATCGACGGCCTCACGCAGCGACAGACCGGCGATCGGCTCGCCGTCGAGATGCGTGATCACGTCGCCGGCGCGCACGCCCGCTTTGTCGGCCGGCGTATCTTCGATCGGCGTCACGACCTTGATGAGGTCGTTCTCCTGCGTCACCTCGATGCCGAGCCCGCCGAATTCGCCGCGCGTCTGCACCTGCATGTCGCGGAAGCTCTTCGGATCGAGATAGCTCGAATGCGGATCGAGCGAGGTCAGCATGCCGTCGATCGCCGATTCGATCAGATCCTTCTCCGAAGGCTCTTCGACATAATCGCTGCGCACCCGTTCGAAGACGTCACCGAAAAGGTTGAGTTGGCGGTAGGTTTCAGAGGAAGCGGCCGTCGCCGAACCGGTCTGCCCGACTTGCACGACAGCGCCCATGGCCACCGCGCCAACGACCGCTCCTGCGGCCAGCAGGCCCATCTTACGCATCATCCTCGAACCTCTTTTTGCTCGCGCCGGTCCCACCACGGATCCGGGTCGATCGACCGTCCATCCTTGCGAAACTCGACATATAGAACGGGCTGGGCGGAAGTGTGGTCAATATCACTTAGGCTTGCAAGCCGCTCCGCGCCCATAACCGCGACCGGCTCCCCAGCCAGCACGAACTGGCCAAGTGCCACATCTATGTGCTCAAGCCCAGCCAGAACAACATGATATCCGCTCCCGACGTTCAGGATCAAGACCTGCCCGTAGCTGCGAAAGGGGCCCGCATAGACGACCCAGCCATCGGCGGGTGAGACAACACGCGCATCCGGGCGTGTGGCGATCGAAATCCCGCCGGCATGCGCCCCGAATTCGTCCCTTTCGCCGAAATGCGTCAGGATCGGTCCCGCCGCCGGCAGCGGCAAAATCCCGCGCGCCTTGTCGAACTCCACGGCCGGCGCCATGCGCGCCGTATCCTGGAGATCGCGCGCCGCCTCTTCGGGCGTCTTGTTGCGGGCGGCTTCCTCCGCCCGTCGCGCCTCTTCGGCGGCCCGGGCCGCGGCCTCCACCTCTTTCTCCAGCGAGCCGATCAGGTCTTCGAGCCCGCTCGCATCTTCGGCGAGCGCGGCCGCTTTCTTCTGTTCGTCGGTGAGTGCCGCCTCGGTTCTTTGGCGCTGCTCTTTCTTCGATTCGATCAACAGATTGATGCGCGTCTGCTCCTCGCCGAGCGTGGCGTACTGCTTCTTCAGATCCTCGTGCTCTTCTTCGATGCGCGCCTTGAGCTGTGTGAGCTCGGCGAGATCGGCGGCGAGCGCCTCCGCCTCCACGCGAATATCCGGCAGAACGGCACCGGCGAGGATCGATCCGCGGATCGCCTTCAAGGCATCCTCCGGCCGCGACAGGATCGGCGGCGGCGGCGTGCCGCCCATGCGCTGCAAGGCCGCAAGCACTTCGCCCAGAACTTCGCGCCGCGCTTCCAGCGACTGCCGCACCCCGTCCTCGTTGGCCTGCAGCCGGTCGAGCCGGATCTCGGTTTCCTGGATGCTGTTTTCCGCCCGGCGCAGCCGTTGCGCCGTCGCAATCAGCTCGCTGCTGAGCTTCGCCCGATCGGCTTCCACCGTCTCGATCTCGCGGCGGAGCGCTTCCTGGCGTTTTTTGGAGACTTCGATCGAGCGCCGCACCGCTTCGAGCTCGGCCGCCCGCGCCCGGCGTCTGGCTTCCGCGGACAGGGACATGCCCCCCTCCGTCACACCTTCGTCCGCGACCGCCGCCTCGTCCGGCAGCTCCGTCTCGGTGGCGAAACTCGGCCCGAACGCGAGCGGCAGCCCGGCGCAGACGAGCACCGCCGCCCGAATGCCGTTCCTCAGGATCCGCGCCCGATATGTCGGAGAGTGATTCGTCACCGTCTCACGATGCCAGTCGATCAAGGCCTTGCGCCACGCCTTTTGGAGAGACACCCACGCACGCCCGTCCGGTCAAGTGCGTTCTCGCAGGCGTCTTTCACACGCCCCGGCCACTCATGCCCGGTGGCCCCTCACGCCCGGTGGCCTCTCATGCCCGGTGACCTCTCATGCCCGGTGATAAGGATGCCCGCTCAAGATGGTGACGGCCCGGTAGACCTGCTCGGCGAGCATGGCACGGGCGAGCTTGTGCGGCCATGTCGTCCGCCCGAAGGCGATGGCCGCGATCGCCTCCTGGCGCAGGCCCGGATCGAGCCCGTCCGGCCCGCCGATCACGAGACAAAGGCCGGAAACGCCCTTCTCCGCCTCGCCGCCGATGAGCCCGGCAAAATCTTCCGATGAGAGATTGCGGCCCGTCTCGTCGAGCGCGACGATCGGGTATCCGGCCGCAAGCTTTTTGAGGCCCGCGGCCTCCTCCGCCTTGCGGTCGTCTGCCCTCGAGGCGGAGGATTCGGCAATTTCGCGCACGCTGATCCCGCTGATGCCGACCGACCGGCCGGCTTTGCCGACCCGCTCGAGATAGCGGGCCGCAAGCTCGGCTTCCGGTCCGGCCTTCATCCGGCCGACCGCGAGAACAAGGATCTGCAACGCGTGTAACCCGGCCTACTCAGCCCTGGACGCGGCGCTCCGCATAGGGCTCCGCCGACCACATCTTTTCCAGATTGTAGAACTCGCGCACTTCCGGACGGAAGACATGGACGATCACGTCCCCGGTATCGATCAGCACCCAGTCGCAATGGGGCAGCCCTTCGACGCGGGGAATGTTATGGCCGAGGCCCTTGAGCTCGCTGATCACCCTTTCGGCGATGGCGCCGACATGGCGATGCGAGCGCCCCGAGGCGACCACCATGTGATCCCCCAGCGCGGATTTCCCGGCGATGTCGATGGTCACAACATCCTCGGCCTTCGCATCATCCAGGCTCGAGAGGACGGTTTTCAGCTCATCCGCCGCTATAAGGTTGGCGCCGGCATGAGACGCGTGAGGCGCAAACATCGGAATGCTCGCCTCGCTCTGGCTAGTAGTCAGGAGTAAGATCCTCTTTCCTTCCTGCCGTGAATAGGCGGGGCCAAAGTAAGCCACATGCCTACGGTGACGTTGTGTCACCCCTTAAAGATAGAAACGACACCATGACGGTTTCAAGTCCAATCTCTCCGGAAGAGGCCTGTCATGGACGATGTGACGCGAAAAATCGCGCTTTCTGGCATAGCCTTAGTGCAAGTCAGCCGCTCGCGGCCCGCAGCGCCGTCGACGAAACCGGTGTGCGCGGACCAGGCAGGACGACGAAGGCGGGCGCTCTCAGGTCGGCGAGGCAGGCCGCCGATTCGTTGCCCTGGCGATAAGGCGCAAGCGCCCGCGCCGCCGGCGCGGCCAGCGGCGCACTCAAAGACCCCGGTCGCGGCACGATGGCGATCGGCACGCTCGCAGCGATCTCCTGCCAGCTTTCCCACAGGTGAAAGTTCTGGAGATTGTCGCCGCCCATGATCCAGACGAAACGCGTCGCCGGCTCGCGCACCGCAAGTCGCGTCACGAGGTCGGCCGTGAAGCGGATGCGCCAGCGGTTTTCGATCGCCGTCACCTTGAAGCGCGGATGGCTCGCAATCCGCGCCGTCGCTTCCAGGCGCTCCCGCAGCGGCTTTAAGCCATGCGGCGCCTTCAACGGATTGCCCGGCGTCACCAGCCACCACACCTGATCGAGCTGCAAAAGCCGCAGCGCGCGGAGCGCCACCTGCCGGTGCCCGATATGCGGCGGATTGAACGAGCCGCCGTAAAGCCCGATCCGCTGCCCCCGCCCATGCGGCGGGAGGCCCTCGTAAATCCGGCTGTCGCGGGCGATATGGATCGAACGGGAGATCGTTGCGCCTCGCGCCTAGGGCCGTGTCTGGCCGCTGCCATAAACGCAGTATTTGAAGCTCGTCAGCTGCTCCACGCCGACGGGCCCGCGCGCATGCATCCGCCCCGTCGCGATGCCGATCTCCGCCCCCATGCCGAATTCGCCGCCATCGGCGAATTGGGTGGAGGCGTTGTGCAGCACGATGGCGGAATCGACGAGCGCCATGAAACGGCGGGCAGCCGCCTCATCCTGCGTGATGATCGTCTCCGTATGCCCGGACCCGTAGCGGGCGATGTGCTCGCTCGCCGCTTCGACGCCGTCCACCACCTTCACGGCGATGATCTTGTCGAGATATTCCTTCGGCCAGTCCTCCTCGCTCGCCGCATGGGCCTGCGGGAAGAGCGCCCGCACGCTCTCGTCGCCGCGGATCTCGCAGCCGCCCATGGAGAGCGCCGACAGGATCGGCTCGAGATGCGTCTTGGCAACGGCCTGGTCGACGAGCAGCGTCTCCGCCGCCCCGCAAATGCCCGTGCGCCGGAGCTTGGAATTGACGGTCACGTCCACCGCCATCTGCAGGTCTGCCGCTTCATGCACATAGACGTGGCAGACGCCTTCCAGATGCGCGAAGACCGGCACGCGCGCCTCCTTCTGCACCCGCTCCACCAGGCTGCGCCCGCCGCGCGGCACGATGACGTCGAGATTGCCGGCAAGGCCTGCAAGCATTTCGCCGACGGCCGCACGGTCGCGCAGCGGCACGAGCTGGATCGCATCCTCCGGCAGCCCGGCGACGCGCAGCCCCTCGCTGAGGCAGGCATGGATCGCCGAAGAACTCTCGAGCGAATCCGAGCCCCCGCGCAAGATGACGGCATTGCCCGCCTTGAGGCAGAGTGCGCCCGCATCGGCGGTCACGTTCGGGCGGCTTTCATAGATCACGCCGATGACGCCGAGCGGCGTGCGCACGCGCGAAATCTTGAGCCCGTTCGGCCGCTCCCAGGAGGCGATCACGTCGCCGATCGGATCGGGCAGCGCCGCCACCTCTTCAAGGCTTTTCGCGATCGCCTCGATGCGCGCCGCATCGAGCTTCAGCCGGTCCAGCATCGCCGGCGCGAGCCCGTCCGCCTCGCCGCGCTGCATGTCGCGCGCATTCGCCTCGAGAATCTCATCGGCCCGTCCGCGTACGGCATCCGCCATCGCACGAAGCGCCGTATTCTTCTCCTCCGTCGTCGCAAGCCCCAGCGGTCGCGAAGCCGCACGGGCACGAATGCCCATCTCAGCCATCAAGGCAGCGGCGTCGTTGTTCTGTCGCAGGGCTGCGAAAACCATCTTCGTCTCCACGTTTTCGGAGGGGAACAAGTGCTGTTAGCGCGGCAGGCGCAAGAGGAGCAAGGCGCAACAGGGGCAAGGTGCAGAGCCTTATCGCTGATAGGGCAGGCCCTCGTCCTCCAGCTGCGCCTGCACCAGCGCAGCCAGATAATCTTCCATCTCGGTGAAATCGAGATGGCCGTTTTCCCAAGCTTGATCGGCTGCGGCTAAAGCGTCTTCATACCCGCGTCGGTCCTCGCGGATGCGTTCTGGGAGGATCTTCCGGCCTGGCAGCAAAGCCCCCGCGCGGACGCAAAGAAGATAGTAGCTGGCCGCGCGCGCGGTTCTGCCGTTGCCCTCGACGAAGGGGTGTATCCAGTTCAAACGCCATAACCCGTATGCGGCGAGTTCGGTCGGGCTCCAAATGTACCAGTTTTCATGCACGTTGGAGATGAAACGGTCCATCCAATCGCCGACATCTTTGAAATGCGGGGGCTTGTGGTCGCCAACGTAGATGGGCTCCTCCCGATAGCGCCCGCCGAATGCCGAGATGTTGGCAACCGCGATATGGTTGAGCACCCACAACATGTACTTGTCGAAGGCACGTCCCTGCTGCAGCCCGATCTCCACGCAGTTTGTCATGTAGTCGTACTGACGCAGAAGATTTTGCTCCTGCATCCGCACGTACAGATCGCCGTTCTCTTCTTCCAGGACCAGCATATCATCGACCTCGACTGGAAGCCGAACCACTTCGTCAGGCGGGGTTTCGGATCCGAATATGTCCGGCCGCCTCCTTGGCGGATTCCTTGGTTATTCGAGATCCTCGTGGCGCATTCCCGTAGGCGAAACTGGCCCTCTGCTCGAGAATTTGTTCATCCGTCATCACGACATTCTTCGCTTGCTCCAAGCGCGCGCGCAATTCGGGTCGATCGGGCGCACGCTTCAGGGCTGCCTTTCGTTCGGCCATTCGTCCCTCCAACAAGTCCTACAGAACCATATCCCAACAACCCTTGCCCGCAAGTGACACACGTCGGCCCCCGTATCCCCTTCGCTCGTCGGCCGCTCACGTCTCTCGGAGCACGAGATCGTCGTGATGGACGATCGCCGAGCGCCGCACATAGCCGAGAATCTCTGAAATTTCCTTGGATTGGTGCCCGATGATCTGTGCCGCCTCGTCGGCATCGTAACCGACGATGCCGCGGCCGATCTCGATCCCCTCAGGATCGACGAGAAGCACCGTATCGCCACGGGCGAAATGACCGGAAAAGCCGCTGACGCCCGGCGGCAGCAGCGACCGCCCCGCCCTGAGAGCCTTCACCGCGCCCGCATCCAGGCTGAGCGAGCCCTTTGGCTCCAGATGCCCGGCAATCCAGGCTTTTCGCGCCGTGGCGGGCGTCGTCTGCGGCCGGAACCAGGTGACGGGCGCCCCGCTGTCGATGCGCGTCAGCGGATTGAGGTGATGGCCGGAGCCGATCACCATGGCGGCGCCGGCCGCGACCGCGATCTTCGCCGCCTCGACCTTGGTGCGCATACCGCCGCGCGACAATTCCGAGCCGGCGTCGCCTGCCATCGCCTCGATCTCGGGCGTGATCGCCGTCACCTCGGGAATGAGACGGGCATTGGCGTCCTGCGCCGGAGGGGCCGAGTAAAGCCCGTCGACATCCGACAAGAGCACCAGAAGATCGGCTCCGACCATGGCCGCGACACGCGCCGCCAGCCGGTCGTTGTCGCCGTAGCGGATTTCGGTCGTCGCGACCGTGTCGTTCTCGTTGACGACCGGCACGACGCCCATGCCGAGAAGCGTCGTCAAAGTGGCGCGCGCATTGAGATAGCGCCGCCGCTCTTCGGTGTCGCCCAACGTCAGGAGCACCTGCGCGGCATGGATCTCGCGCGTCTGCAGCTCCTCCGCCCAGGCCTTTGCAAGCGCGATCTGGCCGACGGCCGCCGCGGCTTGCGCCTCTTCCAGCTTGAAACGCCGGCCGTTGAGGGAAAGCCGCCCCCGCCCGAGCGCGATCGCCCCGGACGAGACGACGAGGCATTCCGCCCCCTCCTGGCGCAAAGCGGCGAGATCGGCGACCAGCGAACCGAGCCAGTCGCGGCGCACACCGCCGCCGCGCTCCACCAGAAGGGCGGAGCCCACTTTGACGACGATGCGCCTGTAACCCGATAGTTTTCTCATTGCCCCCTCGCCCGGCTCCCGGCACCGCAGCTGGACCCGCCGACGCTTGCCCACGCTCCCGCGCCGGGCAAAACCCGTGTCATCAAAGAACGCGCCTCATGAGAGCGGCGTCCATTCGCCGTCCTCTTCCGCCTCCTTCTTGCCGCCGCGCGGCAGCGCCGCAAGGCAGGCGTCGAGAACCTCCGAGACGCCTTCGCCCGTCCCGGCAGACACCAGGAACGGCTCTTTACCCGACGCGTCGACAATCTCCGAAATCGCCACCTCCCGCGCATCGTCGTCGAGAAGGTCGACGCGCGACAGCGCGACAATGACCGGCTTTTCGGCAAGACCGTGGCCGTAGGCGTTGAGTTCTTCGCGCACCGTGCGATAAGCGGCCGCGGGATCGCCCGAGGCATCGACGAGATGCAGAAGCGCCCGGCAGCGTTCGATATGGCCTAAGAACCGGTCGCCGATCCCCGCCCCGTCATGCGCGCCTTCGATCAGGCCCGGAATGTCTGCGAGCACGAATTCGCCGCCCTTGTGGCGCACGACGCCGAGATTGGGGTGCAGCGTCGTGAAGGGATAATCGGCGATCTTCGGCTTTGCCGCCGAAACGCGGGCGAGAAACGTCGATTTGCCGGCGTTCGGCAGACCGACGAGCCCGATATCGGCAATCAGCTTCAGGCGCAGCCACACCCACATCTCCTGGCCTTCCTGGCCGGGATTGGCGCGCCGCGGCGCCTGGTTGATAGAGCTCTTGAAATGGATGTTGCCGAAGCCGCCATTGCCGCCATGGAGAAGCTTCACCCGCTCGCCGACATGGTCGAGGTCGGCGAGAATCGTCTCGTTGTCTTCGGCAAAGACCTGCGTGCCGACCGGCACTTTCAAGACCACGTCCTTGCCGCCGGCGCCGGTGCGGTTGCGCCCCATGCCGTGGCCGCCGCGCTCCGCCTTGAAATGCTGCTGGTAGCGATAGTCGATGAGCGTGTTGAGCCCGTCGACCGCCTCCAGCCAGACATCGCCACCGCGTCCGCCGTCGCCGCCGTCCGGCCCGCCGAATTCGATGAACTTTTCGCGCCGGAACGAGACGGATCCCGAACCGCCGTCGCCGGAGCGCAGATAGACCTTCGCCTGGTCGAGAAACTTCATGGCGTTCTGCCTCCAACGGCCGCAAATTCGGACCGGGTCACCTGCATGTCGTCGACATCGACGTCACTGTCGCGGGCCCGGCAATAGAGCGAATAGCCGCCCGCCTTCGTAAAGCCGAGCTTTTCCAGAACCCGGCGCGAGGCGGGATTGTCGACGAAGACACCCGCCCCCACACGCTCGGCCGGCGCATCGCCGCCGAAACCGGGTCGATCGAAGATCGCCGCCACCGTCGCGGCGAGTGCTTCCGTCGCATAGCCGCGCCCCCAGAACGGGCGGCCGACGAAATAGCCGAGCCGCGGCATCTTGCGCGGCGGCGTGCCCGATCCGGCGCGCTTCACCGTCACCTCGCCGACGATCTGTTTGCCGCAGAGCATCGTGAGATGATGAAAACCCTCGTCCAGTTCCACCTGATCCGAGCGCTGCACGAACGGCCAGGCCGGCATCGCCAGCATGCGCACCACCTCCCAATCGTTCTTGAGGTGATCGAGTGTGGCGAGATGACGGGTGCGTTTCGGCGTCAGAACGAGCCGGTCGGTGGTCAAATCGCTGAGCGGTGAATGCATCGTCTCGTCAACCTTGCGGGCCAAAAACCTTGCGGCCTCTTCTGAGATTTCGGCAAAGGCCGGCGGGCGCCCCCTGCCCGGCAGCGCCAGGCACGGACGATCCGCGACAACAGGACCCCGAATCGAAAACGGGCCCGAATCGAAAAGGGGAAGCGGTCGCCCGCTTCCCCTTCATCACTTGCGCTGGATCGGCGGGAGGCCGCGTCGCAACGCAGCTATTCGGCAGCCTCCACCGGCGGCAGCACCGAAATATAGGTGCGCCCCTTGAGGCCCTTGTGGAATTCCACGCGTCCGTCGGTCAGCGCGAAGATCGTGTGGTCCTTGCCAAGCCCGACATTCTGGCCCGGATGCCACTGCGTGCCGCGCTGGCGAACGATGATGTTGCCGGAGACGACCGCTTCGCCGCCGAACTTCTTGACGCCGAGGCGCCGGCCAGCGGTATCGCGGCCGTTTCTCGAAGAGCCGCCTGCTTTTTTGTGCGCCATGGTTACTTCTCCTTCGATTCGTCAGCGAGGGTCTTGGCCTGCGCGACCCAATCCTCGTTTTCGGCCTTGCCCTTGAGCTTCAGAGCCTCGTCCAGCTTCTGAAGGTCGTCCTTCGAAAAGCCGGCGATCTGGTCGTAGCGCGTGACGCCGGCCGCATTCAGCTTCTTTTCCATGGCCGGGCCGACGCCGCTCAGCTTCTTCAGGTCGTCCGGCTCGCCCGCCGGCGCCTCGAAGACGGCTCCGTCCGTCTCGGCGTCCTTGGCAGGCTTCTTGGCTTCCGCCTTTTCGGCCGCTTTCGCCTCGGCCTTCGTCTCCGCCGGGGCGTCCGCCTTCGTCTCGGCCGGCTTCGCCTCGTCCTTCGGCGCCGCCTTCTTCGCCTTCGAAGGCTTCTTGCCGTCGGTCAGGATGTCGGTCACGCGGATGAGCGTGTAATCCTGGCGATGGCCGTTCTTGCGGCGCGAATTCTGCCGCCGGCGCTTCTTGAAGATGATGACCTTGCGGCCGCGCGTATGCTCCACGATTTCCGCGGTGACGGCGGCGCCGCCGACAAACGGCGAACCGATCTTCGGATCGCCCTCGCCGCCGACCATGAGCACCTCTTCGAAGGTGACCGTGTCGCCGGCTTCGCCTGCGAGCTTTTCGACTTCCAGAAGCGTATCGGCGGCAACGCGATATTGCTTGCCGCCGGTTTTGATGACTGCGAACATTTCGTCCTCAATTCCCGTCCTGGCGGTGGCCCGCCGGATCGGCTTTTTGTTCAGTCTGAACCGGTTGATATGGGGCCGCTTGCGGCCAAAGCAAAACGGCGCCGGGCAGAGCCCACGCCGATTTCAGCCGCATAAAGATCAGCGAGCCCCGAAAGTCAAGGCCGCCGGCACCTGAAGACAGCCCTCGCTGCGCCGTTGCGTATCCCCTCCGAGCGGCCCCGCGAGGCTCCTCCTTCGGAGCCCCCGCGAAACATCCTCGCTCGACGCTCCCTGTGATCCCACCTTTCGGCAAGCCTTCCGACCTCCCCCCACTGCAGGACGCGCCGGACGCTCCCCATTGAGCGCCTAAGCGTCTCTTCGCGAGCGCCGCTCTGGGCGCCCAATCAAACACCGCTTAGGAACGCCCCCGAAGCCGCCCAATCGGCCCGAAACGCTGTCACGAAAACGGCCGATCTTGCGACAGGCTTGCACTTTTCCAGGAAATCTTTCCGACACCCTTGTCAGACGCATCATGCATGCGTAGATACGCGGCGCCTCGAATTTCAGCGCCCGCGGAGGGGTGCCGGAGCGGTCGAACGGGGCGGTCTCGAAAACCGTTGTGCGCGTGAGCGTACCCAGGGTTCGAATCCCTGCCCCTCCGCCATTTCCCGCTGATTGCCGCCGAAAACAGCCTATGTGCCGCCGATCGTCGCCGATGACCGGCCAACCCCTGTGTCTCACCTTCGGCGTGTGCTGTAGGGCGCAGCCGTTTCAGCGCAGTTCGTCTGGTGCGAGATGCCCGAAGTTCTGCCGCAGACCCTCCGATAGCCTGCCGTTCCTCCGCCGAGACAGGCGGAAAGAAGTGACAGCAAATGGGAATGCGGCGGTCAGCCAGAATCGCGCGCGCTCCCTTGGTTCTGCGGTCTCGGGTTCTGCGGTCTTGCAATCTCGTTCAGCGAAGAGCCGAGCGCCTTTTCTATCAGTCCAATGCTCAGGGTCCGAAGCCGCCGGCGGGCGTCGGTGTCATAAGCCTGCGGGTTGGCTCGCGCGTCCTGCTGTCCGTCGAAGTAGAGGCCGGACGTTCCCGCCAGATCCGGCCGCATCAGGAGGGCCAGGATCGCATCGGCACCGGTCTCGACCGAATTCACGGGCCTGATTCCCGTCGCGCGCACCATGCCTGTGTCCATGAATGTGGCCGGATGCAGGGCGTTGGCGGTGACCCTGGCCGGATCGAGTTCCCGTGCCAGATCGAAGGCATGCATGATGTTGGCGAGCTTACTCTGAGCGCAGGCTCTGCGTCCGTCATAGTTGCGCTCCAGCATGACGTTGTCGAAGTCGATCGGCATCTGTCCCGCAGCGGCAACGTTGATGATCCGGGACGGTCGCTCGACGCCAAGGATCGGTTTCAGCAGATGTGTCAGCAGGAATGGCGCGAGGTAGTTGACGGCGAAGTTCAGTTCGATTCCGTCGCGGCTTTCCCTGCGGGGACCGTGAAAGTCGGCGATGCCTGCATTATTGACCAGCGCATCCAGATGCGCATGCGTCCGCGTGACGGCGTCGGCGAGCGCAACCACATCGGAAAGCGACGCGTAATCGGCACGATGGAAACTGGCGCTGCCGCCGCCCTTCGCGATCGATGCGGCCACGGCCTGCCCGCGATCGACGTCGCGACCGTGCAGGACAATATGGACGCCCGACGTCGTCAGCCGCTCGGCAACCCGGCGGCCCAGGCCATCGGTCGATCCAGTAATGAAGATGATCCGTTGTTTGGGCATGACCGATTCCTTCACGTCAGGCCTTCGCGTCTCGGCAATGCGTTGGACGCATGATGCTCTGGTCGCGCCGTGGAACGCATCAGTCGCGCTCGCTGGCGAGGCGTTCCAGCATCTCCCAATAGGCAAGCGCGTGGTCGGGATCGAGCGCATAGCGCCGCACCCCGCCTTCGAGAAGATCTGCCTCTTCGTCGTCGCTAAGCGTATCAGCTACGCCGCAATCCTCGCAGTAGCGACCGCCGATGACATCCGGGTCGGCAACGACCCCGGCCCAGACGGTCGTTGCCGCACCCTGCGCGATGGTCTTGCCTTCGAATGGCGGCTTGCCGGCCTTCTCGCGCTCTTCCGTGACAGTCCTCATCGTTGCCTGGGTCTCTGCCGGATCGAGATGTCGACCGATGCCGGTTTGGATGAGTCCGGGATGGACACTTGCAGCGCGAATGCCGCGATCGCGGTTCTTCAGATCGAATGCAAGCGCGAGCAGCGCGTTCCCGGTCTTGGCGCGGCTGTAGGAGAACCACGGTTCGTATTCTGTGTGCTCGAAGTTCGGGTCGTCCAAATCGGCATCGGCGAACCGATGGCTGTTCGAGGACAAGACGATCAGACGGGCACCCTCGCGCATCAGGGGGGTGAGGCGCTGAATCAAAACGAAATGGCCAACGACGTTGACGCCGAACTGAAGCTCAAAACCGTCTTTTGTGCGCCCGAACGGGGTCGCCATGACACCGGCGTTGGCGACGACAAGGTCGAAACGCTCGCCCCGCTCCACGAGCGCATCAGCCGCCTTGCGCACAGATGCGAGATCATCGAGTTCGAGCGCCACGACTTGGAAGCTCCCACCGAAAGCCGCTGCTTCCCGGATTTCAGCGACGGTTTCCGCGTGGACCCTTGCCTCCCGTGCCGTGCCGATAACCGACGCACCGCGCGCGACGAGCGCGCGTGCCGTCTCGGCTCCAAGACCTGAGACCGCGCCGGTCACGAACACATGCTTGCCCCTGAGATCCACGCCTTCCAGAACGCCGTCCGCTGTAGAGTGCTCGTTAAGATCCTTGGCCATCTCATTCTCCTGCGGGTTGCTTCATCGCTCACCAATGAATGACGCACGGAGGAATGAGATTGAATGCGCGAGAAGCCATAGTATCGTATTGATCGTCCATGACCGATCCGCTGACCCAAATTGTGACACTGCTTCAGCCGCAGGCCGTGCTGATGACGGAAATTCATGGCGCCGGGCGGTGGGGCATTCGCTTTCCCGGCTTCGGCGTCACCAACTTCGTTGTGGTGGCCGAAGGCGCCTGCTGGCTGAAGCTCGGCGATGAGACGCCGATGCCATTTCGGGAGGGTGACTTTCTCCTGCAGCCGGCTGCCGGGACATTCGCGTTTTCCAGCGCACCCGATTCCGAGACGGTGCTGGGCGATGCCGCCTACAAGCAGGCCGCCGGGCCCATCATTCGGTTGGGGACGAAGGACGGCACGGCGACGCGTCTCGTCGGCGGCTATTGCACGGTCGACCGGGTCAATGCCGATCTGTTCACCGCTCTCCTGCCGCGTGCGATCCATATCCAGTCCGACCAGACGGGTGCGGATCGCTTCGGCCGTCTGATGCAGGACATCGCGGACGAGGCACGGGGCGATCGCCCGGGTCGGACGCTCATCCTTCAGCGGCTCGTCGAGGTTTTGGTGCTGGAAGCGCTGCGCAGACCCACCCTCATCGACCATATCCCATCCGCTTCGGGGCTTCTTGCGGCCTTGCGCGACCGCTCGCTCTCGGCCGCTTTGCGCGCCTTACACGATGATGTCCGCGCGCCCTGGACGGTCTCGAAGCTGGCTGGCGTCGCTGGCATGTCGCGTTCGGCCTTCTCGCCCGCGTTCCACAACCGGATGGGAATGACGCCGATGACCTATCTGACGAGCTGGCGCATGGCTCTGGCGAAAGCGGCGCTCATCCACGAGAGGCTGACGCTCGAAGAGGTTGCCGACCGGACCGGCTACGGGTCAGCCGGGGCGTTTAGCCACGCTTTCCTTCGTAGCGTCGGCCAGACCCCCAGCGCTTTTCGGCGCAAATGGGCGTGATGCCTCAAACCGCGCCTCATCCTCTTCTGCCTGTTTTGGAATACGGATAGAGGGCTATGGAGTAGACATGGTTCTCATCGCTATCCCGCATGTCCCGCCATGTCCCTCTGATTGCGTGCATTTCGATGACCGCACTTAGCTGCCCGCGAGTGTTCAGAGGTGATCTTGAATTTACGACCGACCTGCCACTGGACGACGCTAGTGCATTGGTTTCATTGCACGCATTGACCGGGATCGACGCCCCGGATTGCTCCCGTTTGGCCGGGCGGGCCCTGCCGCAAAACGGCCGCTGACACCCCTGTGTCAGGGATTGAAGTCGCACGGCGGCAACGCGCCATGATCTGATGCCGGTTTCAAGATTGGCGCGATACGTTTTTCGTTTTCAGCCACGTCCGCAACCGCCCGCGTGCATTGGCGTAAGGCGATGCCGTGTTGAATTGAATCATGCGCCCCATCGTCCATTTCTCGTACCACGGGTGACCGTATAGATCGTCGTTATTACGGGCTTCGATCAACGCTACGATCCGGGCCTTGGCCTCTGCCAAACGCTCGATAAGCTGGGGATAGGGGACGCCCTCATAATCACGATAGAACTTCTGAGCGAGACGGCCCAGCTCGTTCCACTTGAAGCCCGTTTCTGGGAAATCGACCGGCTCGCCGGCCGCGTCCCGGTCAAGCCATTTCAAGACCAGCTCATTCCATCCGACCAGATAGGCAACGAGGTCGGCAACACTCATCTGCGTTCCTCGCGCATGGCCTTCCAAACTGCATTCATCGACCAGCGATCGCGGAACGCCGCGAAGGTCTTTGATAAGCTTATCAAAGTTTAAATCTATCGCCTTGAGCAATTCGTCTTTGTTCGTGGGAACAGCCATACGTTTCTGCCTTGTTGCCAGATCCCGAAAGCTGCGACGGTCTGCTTTCGGCTTCGGCCTTTCTCAGCGCCGGGCCGTCCAGGGGTCGATCACCGGAACGCCTGCCGCATCGAAGGCGCTGGCGTCGCGTGTCGCGACCGTGAAACCATGGGCGGTTGCAATCGCAGCGATATAGCCGTCCGGCGTTGGAAAGCCCTTGCCGGCCTTGCGGGCAGCAACGGCGAGATCGGCATAATGACGGGCGGCATCGGTGTCGAAGGCGAGGATTCGGCCTTCAAACAGCGGCAGCATCGCGTCGACCATCGCTGCGAGCGTCTGCTTGCGCCGTCCCTCCGGCAGCGCGCCGATGCCGAACAGGAGTTCCGCCACGCTCACGCTGGAGATGTAGAGGGTTTCGGCCACCTGTTCGTCCAGCCAGTCGAGCACGGCAGGGTCCGGCTCCGGCTTCATCGCCTCGGAGACGACGTTCGTATCCAGAACGATCATTCAAAGCTCATAGGAGTGGCGGCCGTCTTGTCGCGGGCCTGTTCCAGCGCCTCGAAATCGGCATTGGTGAGCCCGGCCTCGCGGCTCAACGCCGACAGGGCAGAGCCGAGGCGCAGGCGCTCGGCGGGACGCACGGCCGCTTCCAGAATGTCACGCATTTCGGCTTCGGTGCTGCGGCCATGCTGCGCCGCGCGCACCTTGAGAGCGCGATGGGTCTCGTCCGAAAGATTGCGAATGGTCACCGCAGGCATCTGATGGCATCTCCGACCCAGTGATGGCAATGATATCAAAATAGATTAGATGACATCATCCGACAAGGCGTGACCGTTATCGGGCGGCGGGGCGTGAGCGGACCCACGACATCGGCAAAGGCATTCTCACCTCTTCGATTTGCCCCTAAAGCTCTCGGCGAAACGGAGAGACCCCTGCGATGAAAGCCGTCCTGTTCGAGAAATTTCAAGAAGCACCCCGGCTGGTCACGGTGGATGACCCGAGCCCGGAGACCCATGGGGTCGTGCTGAAGGTCGCGGCGACCGGCGTCTGCCGAAGCGACTGGCATGGCTGGATGGGGCACGACAGCGACATCGAACTGCCGCATGTTCCGGGCCACGAGCTCGCCGGCGTCGTTGCGGCCGTCGGCCGGGATGTCACCCGCTGGAAGGTGGGCGACAAGGTCACCGTGCCCTTCATCTGCGGCTGCGGCAGCTGTCCGGAATGCGCCGCGGGCCATCAGCAGGTCTGCCTCGACCAGGAGCAGCCGGGCTTCACCCATTGGGGCTCGTTTGCGGAATATGTCGCCATCCATCAGGCCGATCTGAACCTCGTCGCGCTGCCCGAAGGCATGGCGTTTGCGACCGCAGCGAGCCTCGGCTGCCGCTTTGCCACCTCCTTCCGGGCGGTGATCGACCAGGGCAAGGTGCGCGCCGGCCAATGGGTGGCCGTGCATGGCTGCGGCGGGGTCGGTCTCTCGGCCGTCATGATCGCCTCGGCGGCCGGGGCGAACGTCATCGGCGTCGATCTCGATGCGGCAAAACTCGATCTCGCCAAAGACCTCGGTGCCGTCGCCGTCATCAACGGCCAGGAGGCGGATGTCCCCGCCGCGATCCAAGAGATCACCAGGGGCGGCGCGCATGTCTCCCTCGATGCGCTCGGCCATCCAGTGACCATGACGAACTCCATCCTCGGCCTCAGGCCCCGGGGCAGACACATTCAGGTCGGGCTCATGCTCGGCGAGCACGCCGCCCCTGCCATCCCCATGCCCAAGATCGTCGGCCAGGAGATCGAGCTCCTCGGCTCTCACGGCATGCAGGCGCACCGCTATGGCGCCATGCTCGACATGGTGGCGAGCGGCAAGCTCGATCCCGCCCGCCTGGTGGGCGATCAGATCAGCCTTGCCGAGGCGCCCGAGGCCCTCATGGCCATGGACAAATTCCAGTCCGTCGGCGCCACCGTCATCACCCGCTTCTGAGACGGGCCGAACGTCGTTCGTCGGTCCGGCCTGGCGACGAGGTTCCGCGGCGCCTGCCCGTGCGGATCTCCTTGCGCGTCGGTCCCGCGGATTGGGGGCAAGCGCAGAACCCTGGCGGCCGCGCCAAAATGCGCATCTTCCCAGCTGCGGACGGATCGGCGACACCAGAGGCATGAAACTCTACGACGAGCTTGCCGATTGGTGGCCGTTGATGTCGCCGCCGGAGGACTACGCGGCCGAGGCCGGCCCCGTCGCACGCCTGCTCGCCCCGAACGCCGGCACGCACCGGCCCCGCCTTCTCGAACTCGGCGCAGGCGGCGGCCATCTGGCGTCGCATCTGAAAGCCTGGTTCGACATGACGCTGGTCGATCTCTCGCCGCGCATGCTGGAAGAGAGCCGCCGCCTCAACCCGGAATGCCGTCATCTCCTGGGCGACATGCGCGATCTGCGCCTTGATGAGCGCTTCGACGCCGTGCTCGTCTTCGACGCGATCAGCCATATGACGCGCGAGAGCGATCTCATGGCGACGCTGCGCACGGCCCGCGCCCATCTGAATGACGGCGGCAGAGCTCTTTTCTGCCCGGACTGGACCGTCGAATGCTTCGCGCCCTCCACCTCCATGGGCGGCACGGACGGGCCAAAGTGCGGCATGCGGTATCTGGAATGGACGCAGCCCGCGATCGTCGGAACCACCTACGAAAGCGACCTCGTCTATCTTCTGCGCGAGGCCGATGGCAGCCGCCGGGTGGTCGAGGATCGGATCGTTATGGGCATTTTTCCGCGCGACACCTGGCTGCGGCTTCTCGCCGAAGCGGGCTTCGGAGAAATGGCGATCGTCCCCCAATCCGGGCGCGACGTCTTTCAAGCGGTCGCCGCCTGAGGCCGAGCAAAGCCCACCGGCGCCACGAAAGCCCGCAGCGGCCGAACCGCTTGTGCCGGCACGCCATCGAGGGACGACATGACGTCCGATGACGGCACCTCGATGGCTCAGGCGCTTCGATCCACGCCCCTACGCGAGGGGCGACGATCAAGGGGCAGTTCCGCGACACGATCGACGTCATGTTTCGATCCACGCCCCTGCGCGAGGGGCGACCCGAGCGGTTGATCTGACCTTCCTTGTCGACCGAGTTTCAATCCACGCCCCTGCGCGAGGGACGACCCAAAGCCGCCGCGGCTATTTTCGCGCATTACGGCGTTTCGATCCACGCCCCTGCGCGAGCGGCGACTCCCGGACTGGCAAAAGTTTCCAGAATTGTTTCCGAGTTTCGATCCACGCCCCTGCGCGAGGGGCGACTAGGCGCGACGTACGCGCCGATCCAGCCGCCAAGTTTCGATCCACGCCCCTGCGCGAGGGGCGACCTAACTCACAGGCTGCCCCCCTATGAGTAATCAAGGTTTCGATCCACGCCCCTGCGCGAGGGGCGACCACATGGTCTGTGCCGCTCGAGGCGACGTTTGATGTTTCGATCCACGCCCCTGCGCGAGGGGCGACCCGGCAAGAGCGACGCCGAGGTGCGTGCCTGGATGTTTCGATCCACGCCCCTGCGCGAGGGGCGACGCGCCATTCGGCGCGCTTCCGGCCATCGCTCGAGTTTCGATCCACGCCCCTGCGCGAGGGGCGACCATTGCGACGCAGGTTGCCCTAGTCTACCTGCACGTTTCGATCCACGCCCCTGCGTGAGGGGCGACTTGGCGCACTCCTCCATGGCGTCCTGCCCTGGGTAGTTTCGATCCACGCCCCTGCGTGAGGGGCGACTCGTTGGCCTTGATCTGTGTGAAGGTCTTATCGGAGTTTCGATCCACGCCCCTGCGTGAGGGGCGACCGTGTTCCAATGGTGTTGGATCGATTTGAAACAAGTTTCGATCCACGCCCCTGCGTGAGGGGCGACTACGAGGTTACAAATAACTCAGGAGACGTCTATTGGTTTCGATCCACGCCCCTGCGTGAGGGGCGACCGCCCGCCGCAGCAGTGCGTTCATCGCGCTCATGTTTCGATCCACGCCCCTGCGTGAGGGGCGACCGCCCATCCCGTCCCGAGTGGTGAGGCTGACGGCGTTTCGATCCACGCCCCTGCGTGAGGGGCGACAGGCGCGCAGCTGCACGTTGCGGCCGCGATGGGTGTTTCGATCCACGCCCCTGCGTGAGGGGCGACCCGATCGTGTTACTCGGCATAAGCGTGTTTTCCCAGTTTCGATCCACGCCCCTGCGTGAGGGGCGACTTGGCTTTAGCCCCTGATACGTTAACTTGTCGCAGTTTCGATCCACGCCCCTGCGTGAGGGGCGACGCCTGACGCTTACGCGTATAGTCCGCGTGCAGCATGTTTCGATCCACGCCCCTGCGTGAGGGGCGACTCTTGTTGATGGCAGCCGTCAGAGACTCCATCGTGTTTCGATCCACGCCCCTGCGTGAGGGGCGACAACATCCAGCGCTCCGCCTCCGCAAACGCAGAGTTTCGATCCACGCCCCTGCGTGAGGGGCGACGCTTGCCGTTGGGTGCATCATAGGTCCGCACATAGTTTCGATCCACGCCCCTGCGTGAGGGGCGACGCAACCCGCGCCCGCACCGAGGCGGGCGCATCGAGTTTCGATCCACGCCCCTGCGTGAGGGGCGACGCAACCCGCGCCCGCACCGAGGCGGGCGCATCGAGTTTCGATCCACGCCCCTGCGTGAGGGGCGACGTAAGGCTTGCCCCCATAGCGGGGCAAGCTCTAGGTTTCGATCCACGCCCCTGCGTGAGGGGCGACGGCCTGATCCGTGTACCCGCCAGGGCTGTTGAGATGTTTCGATCCACGCCCCTGCGTGAGGGGCGACCCCTGCGGCCCGCCAGAGCCGCCCTGTTTGCGCCCGTTTCGATCCACGCCCCTGCGTGAGGGGCGACTTGCCGACGAGCGCGCATTCGTCGTCATAAGTAGGTTTCGATCCACGCCCCTGCGTGAGGGGCGACAGGCCGTCAGGTCGCCGACAGCGTGCTCCTTGGCGGTAGGTTTCGATCCACGCCCCTGCGTGAGGGGCGACAGCACAGCCATGGCCGGCTCAAGAATGCGAGACGAGTTTCGATCCACGCCCCTGCGTGAGGGGCGACGAGGCCATCCTCTCTCTGATGAACGACATGAGAAGGTTTCGATCCACGCCCCTGCGTGAGGGGCGACGGTCCCCAGGATAAGCCAGCGAAACGGCAGAGGAAATGGCGCCGTCTGCGCGAAACGGCGTGGCCGGCTTCCGGCACGGCGGGCATTTGCGGCCCCCTCCGCCCATCAGAGCTTGTTTTTCAACGCCTTGGCCATCGCGCGAACCGCCCGGGAAAACCCGGCACGCTTCAGGTTCGCGCCGCGCAGGCCGGCGCGTCGGGCCAGAGAGCTCCGGCACAAAGCCCGCCCAGAGGAGGCCCGGCAAGGCGCACGCGCCTTGCCGCATCTCAAATACCAGACATGATCCCGTTACGCGGCGTTGCGGAAATTCATGAGATCGACGGCATGGCGGGCGATCATGAATTCCTCGTTCGTCGGGATGATCGCGACGGGAAGCGTCGCCGGTGCGGAGATGAGCGTCTCTCCGCTTTCGTTCGCCGCCGCGTCGATCGAGATCCCGAGGAAGGCGAGGTAGTCGCAGACCCGCGCCCGAACCGGCGCGGAATGCTCGCCGATGCCGGCGGTGAAGACGAGCGCGTCGAGCCCGCCCAGCGCACAGCAGAGCGCCCCGATCTCCTTCGCCACGCGGTAGCAGAAGAGATCGACGGCCTCTTTCGCCTCCGGCCGGTCACTCTCCAGAAGCACGCGCATGTCGTTGGAAATGCCCGAAACGCCGAGAAGCCCGGATTCCTGATAGAGGAGATGTTCCAGCGCATCGGCATCCATGCCCATCTCGCGCATGAGATAGATCAGAATGCCGGGATCGAGGCTGCCCGACCGCGTCCCCATCGGCACGCCTTCGAGCGCCGAAAAACCCATCGTCGTATCGATGCTGCGTCCGTCTTTGAGGCCGCAGAGGCTCGACCGGTTGCCGAGATGGGCGACCACCACCCGGCCCTCCGCCACCTCCGGCAGCGTTTCGCGCAGCTTGCCGGCGATATATTCATAAGAGAGGCCATGAAAGCCGTAGCGCTGCACGCCCTTCTCGCTCAGCCGCCGCGGCAGACCATAGGTCTTCGCCATAAACGGCTGCGAATGGTGAAACGCCGTGTCGAAGCAGGCGATCTGCGGCAGCCCATCGAAGCTTTCGGCGAGCACCCGGATCGCCGACACGTTCTGCGGCTGGTGCAGAGGGGCGAGCGGAACCAGAGTTTCCAGCTCGTCGAGAACGTGGTTCGTCACCCGCACGGGGTGATGGAAGCCGGCCCCGCCATGCACCACGCGGTGCCCGGCGGCGAGAAGCGGCAGATCCGGCAGGCGCGCGCGGATCCAGGCGATGAGATCGCGCAGCAGAGGCGCAACACCGCCCGTATCCCGCTCCGCCCAGGATTCGCGGGCAAGCGAAACGCCATCGACGTCTTTGACGGAGAATTCCGCCGCCGTGCCGATACCGGTCACCTGGCCGGAAAACAGAGGGGAAATGTCTTTCCCCGCGTCTGCGACCTGAAAGACGGTGAACTTGATGCTGGAGGAGCCGCTGTTGAGAACCAAGAGGGCGCCTTCGCGCGACATTTCTGAGGGCATGGCAGTCTCCATTTCACGCCACTGCGGCATGGTTGGCGACGAGAGAGGCGAGCGCACAGGAGGACAGGCGGGAATCGAGGCTGTCGGCGCGGCTCGTCAGCATCACCGGAACGGCGGTGCCGAGAACGATGCCGGCGACCTCCGCCCGCCCGAGGAAGGTGAGTTCCTTGACGAGCATGTTGCCGGCCGCGAGATCCGGCACGAGCAGGATGTCGGGACGACCGGCGACTTCCGAGACGATGCCCTTGGTTTGCGCCGCTTCGGCCGAGATCGCATTGTCGAAGGCGAGCGGGCCGTCGATGATGCCGCCGCGGATCTGGCCGCGATCGGCCATCTTGCAGAGCGCCGCCGCATCGACCGTCGACGGGATCTTCGGATTGACCGTTTCGACCGCGGAAAGAACCGCGACCCGCGGCGCCTCCACACCCAGCGCCCGCGCCAGGTCGATGGCGTTTTGCGCAATATGCGCCTTGTCTTCGAGCGTCGGCGCGATGTTGACGACGCCGTCGGTGATCATCAGCGATTTCGGATAGGTCGGAACGCGCATCATGAAGACGTGGCTGATGCGCTTCGACGTGCGCAGGCCGCGGTCGCGCTTGACGACGGCGCCCATCAATTCGTCGGAATGCAGCGCCCCCTTCATCACCGCGCCGGTCTCCCCTTCCCGGGCGAGATCGATGCCGCGCGCCGCAGCGGCGGCCGCATTCGGCGCATCGACGATGCGCAGGCCCGAAATGTCGATCTCATGGGCGAGCGCGAGCTTCTCGATCACCGCGCTCGGACCGACGAGCACGGGATCGATCAACGCCTCGCGGGCGCCATCCGCGGCGCTGCGCAGAGAGGTCTCGTCGCACGGATAGATGACGGAGGTTGGCAGCGGCGGCACATGCGCGCACAGCTCTTTGAGGCGGGCGAGCTGCGAGCGCGTTTCGGGGATCTGAGAGAAGGCAGTCATGGGAAAAGTCCTAGGATAAGCGGGGGGCATGAACGGGGACGAACGGGCGGAGGAAGCGGCTCCCTGCCGCCTCCCGCCCGGAAGTGTGGACGGGCGGGAGGCGCGACCGCCGGACCGATCTGGAATGGGAGGGAGCTGTCGGGCCGGAGGTCGGGGGGAGCGAGGGAGGAGGATGACGGGTGGTTCAGCGCCTCAATCGCGAGCGACGCAGAGCGCCATGCCCATGCCGCCGCCGATGCACAACGTGGCGAGGCCCTTCTTGGCGTCGCGGCGCTGCATTTCGTTGAGAAGCGTCACCAGGATGCGCGCACCGGAGGCACCGATCGGATGGCCGAGCGCGATCGCCCCGCCATTCACGTTGACCTTGTCGGTGTCGAAGTCGAGCTCGGTGTTGACGGCGATCGCCTGGGCGGCAAAGGCCTCGTTCGCCTCGATCAGATCGAGATCCGTGGCCGACCATCCGGCCCTGTCGAGCGCCTTGCGCGAGGCCGCGATCGGGCCCGTGCCCATGATCTTCGGATCGACGCCGGCGGTCGCCCAGGAGACGATGCGGGCCATCGGCGCCGCGCCGCGCTTTTCGGCCGTCTCGGCCGACATCAACACCACGCCGGCCGCGCCATCGTTGATGCCCGACGCATTGCCGGCCGTGACGCTGCCCGATTTGCTGAAGGCGGGACGCAGCTTCGCAAGGCCTTCCGGCGTCGTGTCGGGGCGAATGAATTCGTCGGCATCGACGATCGTCTCGCCCTTGCGCGAATGCACGCTCACGGGAACGATCTCGGCGGCGAAACGACCCTCCTCGCGGGCCGCTGCGGCCTTGCGCTGCGAGGCGGCGGCAAAAGCGTCCTGCATCTCGCGGGTGATGCCGTAGCCGTCGGCGACGTTCTCCGCCGTCATGCCCATGTGATAATCGTTGAAGGCGTCCCACAGGCCGTCCTTGATCATCGTATCGACCATCTCGGCCGGCCCCATCTTCACGCCCTTGCGCAGATAGGTGGCATGCGGGGCGAGGCTCATATTCTCCTGCCCGCCGGCAATGATGACATTGGCGTCGCCGCAGGTGAGAGATTGCAGGCCGAGCGCGACGGCGCGCAGCCCCGAGCCGCAGACCTGGTTGACGGTCAACGCCGTCGTGGTCACCGGCAGCCCGGCCTGGATCGCCGCCTGCCGCGCCGGGTTCTGCCCGAGCCCCGCCGTCAGCACATGGCCGAGGATCACATCGTCGACCTCTTGCGGGGCGAGCCCCGCGCGGCTCAGAAGCGCGCGGATGACGACGGCGCCGAGCTCTGCTGCCGGAACCGTGGAAAGCCCGCCTGCGAACGATCCGATGGCGGTGCGTGCGGCTGCGGTGATTACGATGTCAGTCATGATGGGATGTCCCATGAGAAGAGGTTGCTGCGACCCCCTCCCCGCCCCGTTGAAGGCGCCCGCGCGTTCTGCCGGGCGGCCACGGTGCCGGGAGAGGATTGTTGTCGGCGGTCGCTCAGGCGGCCACCTTCATCTCGCCCACGGCGTCGGGAACGATGAGGCTCGCTTCGGTTGCCGCAAGGACGTCCTCGACGCTCGTTCCGGGTGCGACCTCGCTGAGGACGAGGCCGTCCGCGGTCGGCGTGATGACCGCCATTTCCGTCACGATCAGATCGACGCGGCGTTCCGCCGTCAGCGGCAGGCTGCATTCCTTGACGATCTTCGGCGCGCCCTTGGCGGTGTGCGTCATGGCGACGATCACCTTCTTCGCCCCGGCGACGAGGTCCATCGCCCCGCCCATGCCCGGCACCATCTTTCCGGGCACCATCCAGTTGGCGAGATAGCCGCGCTCGTCGACCTGCAGGCCGCCGAGCACCGTCACGTCGAGATGCCCGCCGCGGATGAGGCCGAAGGAGAAGCCGGAATCGAAGCCCGCCGCTCCCGGAACCGCGCCGATCGGATTGCCGCCGGCATCCGTCAGATCGAGATCTTCCAGACCCGGATGCGGCAGCATGCTCATGCCGATGATGCCGTTCTCGGACTGAAAGAAAACCTCCAGATCTTTCGGCAGATAGGAGGCGACGAGCGTCGGCATGCCGATGCCGAGATTGACGAGATCGCCGGATTTCAGCTCCTGCGCGATCCGCTTGGCGATCAGAACCTTGTTATCCATGGCAGGCTTCCTTCGAGACCAGATAGTCGACCAGGACGTGCGGCGTGGCGATCACATCGGGCGCCAGCGTTCCGACCGGGACGATCGCTTCGGCTTCGGCGAACACCTTGTCGGCCGCCATCGCCATCAGCGGATTGAAGTTCCTCGCCGTCAGCGAATAGGTGAGATTGCCGAGATAATCGGTGAGCTTGGCGTTGATGAGCGCCACATCGGCGCGCAACGGCTTGGCGAGCACATACGTCTCGCCGTCGACCTCGAGCGTCGTCTCGCCTTCGGCCGCCAGCGTGCCGACGCCGGTGCGGGTGAGAACCCCGCCGAGGCCGAAGCCGCCCGCCCGGATGCGCTCGGCGAGCGTGCCCTGCGGCACCAGCTCCACGTCGAGCTCCTCGGCGATCATCAGCTTCTGAGTGACCGGATTGGTGCCGATATGGCTGGTGACGACCTTGCGCACGAGGCCGGCGTCGATGAGCTTGCCGATGCCGATGCCGGGTTTCGCCGTATCGTTTGAGATGATCGTGAGATCGGACTTCTTCTGCCGCACCAGGGCATCGATCAGCCGTGGCGGCGTGCCGGAGCCCATGAAACCGCCGATCATCACCACCGCGCCGTCTTCGATCCGTTCAACGGCATCGTCGACGCAGATGACTTCGCACATGATATTTTCCTTGCCTGCGAGAGGGTTTCTTCGGGGGAGGACCGGTCTGCGCCGAAGGCCTGCCGGAAGGGGGGAGTTCCTCCCCCGAAGAGGGGCTCAGACGTCGCTGTCGGGGATTTCCAGCGCCAGAAGCGCGGAGCCGAGACATTTGCCGTGCGGGTCGAGAGCGAGCGACCGGGTCACGCCGCCGCCGAGCGCTTCGTACATGACGAAGTTCAGGGCGCCGATGCTGGGCAGTTCGTAGCGGACGACATCGCCGTGGACGATGCCCTTGAAATGCTCCTTCACCCGTTCGGCCGTCACATGAGTGGCAAGCCGCGCATAGTCTTTCTCGTCATAGGCAATGACCGAGATGTTGGAGATGTCGCCTTTGTCGCCGGTACGCGAATGGGCAATGTCGAAGAGTTTCATGATTGCACCTCAATGATCTGGATCCGCGGGGTCACGGCTGCCCGTGGCACGAGGGCGGAAAGCATCGCCACGACCTGGCGGGCCGATTTGGTCGCACCGCCGCCGCCGGCCGGGCCGTTCGTGTAGAGGGTCTCCACCTCGTTGCCGATGCGCACGGCCTCCTTCATGCTCTCGCAACGGCCGGTGACGCGGGCGCGCACTTCGGTCGGCTCGGGCTGAGGCGCGAGGACGTCGCGGTGGATGGCGTTGACGCCGATGAGGTCGTAGCGCAGCTCGCTGCTCTGCAGACCGATGATGTCGAGCCGCTCCTGGACGATCTCGAGAGCGAGCTTCGCCCGGGCCAAGGCACCCGGCCCCGCATAGGAGATCTGACCCTCGCCGATATACCCGTCGACATAGCCGACGGAGACCTTCAGCGTCGCCGGCCTCTCGCGGCCCGTCACGCCATCGACCCGGACCCGGTCCGGGCCTTCCTGAGTGAAGGTGATCTGCGAGAAATCGGCCGTCACGTCGGGCGTCAGATAGCTCTTCGGATCATGCACCTCGTAGAGGATCTGCTCTTTGCAGGTGTCGGTCGTGACGTGACCGCCCGCGCTCTCGACCTTGGTGATGACGAAGCTGCCGTCCTCGCTGACTTCCGCGATCGGGAAGCCGAGATGGCCGAGACCCTGCACGTCCTTGCGGCCCGGCTCTGCGAAATAGCCGCCGGTGACCTGGCCGCCGCATTCCAGGAGATGGCCGACGGCCGTCCCCTTGGCGAGATGCGCCCAGTCGTCGAAGGCCCAGCCGAACTCCTTGATCTGCGGAGCGAGGAACAGGGCCGGATCCGCGACACGGCCGGTGATGACGACATCGGCCCCCTGCTCCAGCGCTTCCACGATCGGCGCGGCGCCGAGATAGGCATTGCCGGAGACGAGCACGTTCGACATCGACGCCGCCGGCTGCCCGGTCTCGGTGATCTTGATGTCGCCGGACTTCAGCGTCTCCAGAACGTCGTCGCCGGAAACGGCAGCGATCTTCAGGGAAAGTCCCTGCGCGGCCGCGATTTCCCGGGTCTTTTCGGCCCCGGCTTCAGGGTTCGCTGCGCCCATATTGGTGATGATCTTGATGCCCTTTTCGGCACAGACCTTGAGAACGGCCTCCATGCGATCGGACAGAAGCGCGTCATAGCCCTTGGTGGGATCGGCGAGCTTCGCCTTCTGGGCGATGGCGATCGTGCGCTCGGCCAGGCACTCGAAGACGAGGTAGTCGATCTTGCCTTTTTGGGCGAGCTCGAGCGCCGGCTCGATGCGGTCTCCGGAATACCCGGCACCGGCACCGATACGAATGGTTTTCATGATGAAATACTCCTGGAATGAAACGTCAGGCTCGGAGCGGGCCGGGCGTTAGAAGGGGAAGACACCGATCAGGGCGGCGACGAACGTCATCAGGACGGAGGCGCCGAACAGGAAGGGGATCGCGAATTTCTGGTGTTCGCCGAGCGAGATGCCGGTCAGACCGACCACCAGGAAGGTGGCGGGGGTGAGCGGGCTCACCGGGAAGCCGGTGGTCATCTGGCCGAGGACGGACGCCTGGGCGATTTCGATCGGAGCACCACCGAAGTTCTCGTAGACATGGGCCACGACCGGCATGACGCCGAAGTAGTAGGAGTCCGGATCGAACAGGAGGCTGAGCGGCATGGCGATGAGACCGATGCCGAACGGGATGTGCTGGGCCATCGCCTCCGGCACGAAGCCGGCAGCGCTCTGCGCCATCGCGGTCAGCATGCCCGTCCCGCGCATGATGCCGGTGAAGGAGCCCGCGGCGAAGAGGATGGTCGCCATCATCAAGGCCGCCTTGGCATGGGCATCGACCCGCGCCTTCTGATCGTCGACCTTCGGATAGTTGATGACGAGGGCGATGACGGTGCCGATCATGAACATGATGGCGGCAGGAACCACACCCGACATCATCGTCCCGAGCACGCCGAGGGTGAGCAGGATGTTGACCCAGAAGAGCTTCGGACGGCGGGTTTTCTGTTCCGCTTCGGTGAGCACGCGGCCGGTGACGACGGCTTCGCCAGCGGCATCGGCCCCACCGGTCAGACCGAGACGCTTCTCTTCGCGCCGACCCAGCAGATAGGCGGTCGTGAAGGTGAAGAGGAGGCCGACGACCTGCACCAGAATGAGCGGGTTGAAGATGTCAGTGACGGGAACGCTGAGCGCGGCGGAGGCGCGCAGCACCGGACCGGTCCATGGCAGGAAGTTGACGCCGGCGGCGAGAGACGCGACCAGGGCCAGAATGCGACGATCCATGCCGAGCCGGTCATAGAGCGGCAGCATGGCAGGGATGGTGATGAGGAACGTGACCGCACCCGACCCGTCCAGATGGATGATCAGCGCAAGCAGCGCCGTCCCCATGACGATGCGTGTCGGACGCAGGCCGACGGCCTTCAGGATCCGGTCGATGATCGGGTCCATCATGCCGGCGTCGGTGACGATGCCGAAGAAGACGATCGCGAAGACGAACATCGCCGCGACCGGAGCAATTCCTTTGAGCCCATCGACGATGAACTTTGCGGTCTCAAGACCGAAACCGCCGAGGAGGGCGGCAATCAGAGGCACGAGGATCAGAGCGACCAGCGGCGACAGCCGGTTGGTCATGATCGACGTGAGCAGAACGAGGATTGTTATGAGTCCGAGTAGAGCCAACATGGCTTGACCTCAACTGGCTTGCCCCAAGTAACGTATATTTTGGTTCAAGGGGCCCGTTTTTGGGATCTACTGATTTAACAGAAAATACAGGCGCCACTTTCTCCGCGGATTTACCGTCCGCATGACAAAGATATACGTCGCTTAACTGCTTTTGATCTGAGGCGACCTCATCTCGGGAAGAGAATGTGTCAGAAGAGCGACATTTAAGGAATTGAATTTATTGGAACGGACTAATAGGAAAAAATTATAAATGGACACCTTGGCCTCGCTCTGAGCTGGCGAAGAATGCCCGAAAAATGAGCGCCTTACGCCGACGGCACGCTGTTCCGAGCCTTCGCCCGGCGAACACCCCGAAGGCCGGCATGTTCTCGCAGCAGAATTGAGTACACTCGACGGCAGCCGTGCCACCAGCGGCGGAATCGGGATGGAGCCTTGCAGCTCTTCGCATGTCCGCTCGGGCCCGCGGAACGACGGTCGAAGTGGAAAGCCGACGCGGCTGCACAGGAAATGCTCTTTGCTGAAAAAACGCGCGGATGGCAGCGCATGGCCCCCGCCTGGCAGACCGCGTGCCCGGCAAGTAAAACGATTTCCGTCACGCCGACATCGTCGGACGGCCATCGGTTCGCCGCCTTTTCGCCCCAATGTCTGATGTGGACGACGCCCCTTCGAGGTCGTCGAAGACGCTGAAGAACGTCGAGGGTGATCCCCCTCTCCGTCCCCTCTCTTCGTCTTGTCAGGACGCCTTGCGTTCCACCGATGCGATCGGCTCGGAGCGGCGCACGGAGCGGAAATTCGCGCTCGGCAGATTGCCCGCCGTGTCCTGCACGGCCTGGATGAAATGCTCCACGACCGGGCTCAGATAGCGCCCCGATTTGCGGATGATGCCGACGCGGCGGTTGAGCCAGGGCGCGTCGATGCGCTTGAAGCCGAGGCCCATCGTATGGCCGGAATCGACCGCCGATGTCGGCAGGATGCCGATGCCGTAGCCCGCCCGCACCATGCCGAGCGCGGTCGACATGTAGTTCACGTCGCCGGCGATATGGACTTCCACGCCCTCGCGCGCCAGCGCCCGTTCGAACAGCACCCGCACGCTGCTGGTGCGGCTCGTCAGGATGAGCGGATAGGGCGCGCAATCCTTGATGGTGAGAACGGGCGGTGCATCCTCGATCGGGTGCCCCCGCCGGAAGAAGGCGCAGATATGGTCGGTGATGAAATTCTCGACCTTGATGTCGCGGTCGGGCGTCAGGCGGATGCCGATGCCGAAATCGACCTGTTCGGCCTTCACCAGATTGATGATGTCGTCCGCGACCACGTCGCGGATGCGCACGCTGATATTGGGATGCGTGCGCCGAAACGAAACGAGCGCCTTCGGCAGAAGGCTGGCGGAGACGGAGGGAAGTGCCGCCACACGCACCGCCCCGCGCCGCGCATAGGCGAGATCGGTGCTGGCGATCACCACGTCTTCGAGATCGGTGACGATGCGCTCGAACATCGGCAAAAGGTTGCGCCCCGCCGGCGTCAGCGACACCTGTCTTTTGTTGCGATCGAAGAGCTTGATGGAGAGCACCTCTTCAAGCTGATTGATCTGCACCGTCAACGCCGGCTGCGAGATGTTGAGATCTTCCGCCGCCCGGGTGAAGCGCAGATGCTTCGCGACGGCGAGAAAGGCCCGAATCTGGCGGACATTGGGTGTCCGTACCGGAGAAACTCTCGCCATATCAGCCTCGCTGAACCCAAGGGGACGCCGATTGGCGCCGATGCCGCCCGCCGTCGACGGCAGGCGCTCGCAGCCGCATCGACCGGACATTTCGGTCCCGAACGCTGGCACCAGAGTTGCGTGAAGAGCACCAGAAAGAACCGTGCTGCCCTTCTAACTCATTCTTTCCACGTAAGAAACGTTCTGCAACGATCGCGCCGATGCAGAAGGTCGCAGGCCGGCTCGGAAGCGATTGATCTGGCCCGTTTTTTCGCGCTGCGCCCCAACCGCGGCTGCATCCGAGAGCCGGCAGCTCCGCGCCCTGGCAGAACGAAAACCTCAGGCGCTCGCGACCCGCATCAGCACGAGCCCCGAAACGATCAGGAGCGCAGCCAAAATCCTCGCCGCATTCAGCGGCTCCCCGAGAAAGACGATCCCGACGACGAACGCCCCCATCGCGCCGATGCCGGTCCAGATCGTGTAGGCCGTGCCGAGCGGGATGCTGCGCATGGCGAGCGCGAGAAGCCACAGGCTCACCGCCATGGCGGCCACTGTAATGAGGGTCGGGACAAGCCGGCTGAAGCCATCGGACTGCTTCATCGCAAAAGCCCACACGACCTCGAGAATACCGGCGACGACGAGATAGATCCAAGGCACGAGCCCCTCCACATCTGATGGGCCAGGCCGTCCTGGACATTGCAGCCCGAAATGGGCGACCCGAGCTTGGGCAACCCGAAACGGGAGAGGTCGTCCTCCTGTGTGCGGGCAAGCCTATCTCCCGCCACCACCTCCGCCAAGACCCCGTGCGAAAATCCCCCCGAACTTACCGGCGACCGGGCCCGGCCCCCGCGCTCTCGATCAGCCCCCGCGCCACCGCCACGCCGTCCTCTTTGGAAATCAGCGCCCCGATCTCCGCCGCCCTCGCCTGCATCTCTTGCGAGCGCGTCATCTCGCGCATGGCCGCAGCGAGCCGGCCTGCGCTGAGCTTTCCTCTCGGGATCGGTTTCGGCCCTGCGCCGATCGCATGCACCCGCGCACCCCAGAACGGCTGATCGCCGAAGAACGGCACGACGAGCGAGGGTTTTCCGGCCCTGAGCGCGGCGGCCGTCGTGCCGGCGCCGCCGTGATGCACGATAGCCGCCATGCGCGGAAACAGCCAATGATGCGGCGCCTCTTTGATCAGAAGCACGTTCTCCGGCAAGTCGTCCGCCCTCAGCCCGCCCCAGCCGCTTGCCAGGATGCCGCGCACGCCGGCGGCCGCCAAAGCCTCCACCGAGAGCCGCGTGAGCGTCTCCGGCTGGCGCACCGACATCGAGCCGAAGCCGACATAGACGGGCGGAGGGCCGGCCGCCAGAAACGTGGCAAGCGCCTCGGGCGGCGCCCAATCGCCATCCTCGGGCAGAAACCAATAGCCGGTGACATGGGCGCTCTCGGGCCACTCTTCGGGGCGCGGCAGCACCACCTCGCTGAAGCCGTGCAGCACCGGAATATCGCTCCCGTCGCCCCGCTTCAGCGGATCGTAACTCTGGATCGCAGGCAGATCGATCGAGCCCCTGAAATCCTGGAGGAGCGGCCCGAAAACCCTTTTCACGACGGCATTGATGAGCCCGTAGCTCGCTGTGTTGAACCACCCCCCCAGGGGCAGTCGCGGTACTCGCGGCAGGATCGCAAAGCGGAAGGCGCGCGTCGGCACCTGCATCGGCACCGGCGTCGCGAGCACGCAGGCGCAGCCGAGCTTGTCGGCGATCGAGGGCGCCGCGGCCGCTTTCGAATGATAGACGATGATCTCGGGATCAAACGCCCGGGCAACCTCCCAGCATTCCCATATCAGCGCCTGCTGCAAGGGCTTCAGCTGCCGCCACATCTCGAGGCTGCTTTTGACGACCTGAAAGAGGCCGCCGCCCTTCTCCAACAGCGCCTTGCCCTGATCGGTGTCGATGATGGCAAGAAGCGCGTCGCTGAGCGGCCCGAAGCGCAATCCATGCGCCTCGACGAAGCCCTGGAACCGCCGGCTCGTCGCCAGCACGACGTCATGGCCATGCGCCTCAAGCCCGAGGCCCAGCGCCACATAGGGCTCGACATCGCCGCGCGATCCATAGGTGAGGATGAGCACTTTCATGTGCGTCTCCTATGGGCTTTCCGCAAACGGATCGGTCTCGTGCGCGCGTCTCATCGCGACGATCGTTCCGTCATCGCCGAGCGCCTGTAAAGCGTGGCGGCAAAGCCCGCCCTGCCGGGGAAGCGGAAAACGGCCGGACTGGCCGTCAAAACACCGCGTGGTCGCCGCGTTCCACGCGCGCCTCGCCTGTGACGAGCCGCGCATAGAAATCGAACAGCGTCTCGGTGCCGTAGGACGGCGTCGCCGCCGCGTCGTAGCGCCCGGTCTCGGGGTTGAGGAGCAGCATCGATTCCGTCGCGTAATAGCGGCCGATCCGGGCGAGCTCCGCCTTGGCGCGCAGCTTCGGCGAGAACCTGCCAAGCCCGCTCAGCCCGGCGATGATCGCATCCATCAGCGCCACCGGCACATGCTTGAATTTCGGCTCCTTGCCCAGAAGCTGAAACAGCCTTTCCCCCTGCTCGATCGGCGTCACCGCATCGCCCGGCCCGCCGATCGGCAGGATCTTGTCGTGGCGGTTGTCGTCATCCACGCATTCGGCGAGATAGCGCCCGAGATCGTCGTCGCTGATCGGCTTGCACGCCGTCAGCCGCCCGTCGCCGAAGAGAAGATAGGGCTTTCCGGCGCGCAGCCGGTCGATCTGGCCGGCAAGCGATTTGAAGAAGGCCGTCGGCCGCACGATCGAATAGGTGAGCCCCGACGCGATCAATTCCTTCTCGAAGGCGAGTTTTGCCTGCTGGAAGGCGAGAAGCGGTTTCTGCACGCAGATCGCCGACAAGAGCACCATCTGGCTCACGCCGGCCTCCCGCGCGGCGGCAAGCGCGTCTGAATGCGCCTGATAATCGATCGCCCAGGCGTCTTTTTCTCCGCCGGTGCGCGAGGCCAGGCAGGAGACGAGAACGTCGAACGGCTCGCCCGAAAACCCGTCGCGTCTGAACGAGGCCGGGTCCGTCACCTCGCCGAAGCGCAGTTTTGCCCCCTCCAGAAGCTTCGCCGTCCCCTCCGGCGTCAGCGCCCCGCCGACACCGGCTTTCGGCCGCACGAAACAGACGACCTCATGGCCGCGGGCGATGAGCGCCTTCACCGTGGCCCGGCCGATCGTCCCGGTCGCGCCCAGAACGAGGATTCGTTTGGGCTTCAGATCGCTCGCATTCTGTGGATCCGTCATCGCTTCGCCCGCAGGACTGGCATGGCGCAAAGAAAGTCGTGCATCGCGTCAGCTAGCGGACCGAACCGACTGAACGCAATGGGACAAGACCTCGCTGCGGCCCCACCGCAGCGGTGGACGCGACCGCCTGCGCACCCTCACCCGCGTTCGATCGTGACCTTCACGTCGCTCGGCCGGCCGAAATAGGGCGCCGATGTCACCAGCACGTCGCAGCCCGTCGCCGCATAACGCGCCGCATTCGCCTCGTTGACGCCGCCGGCCATCGCCACCACCGGCCGCGGCGTCAGCCCGGCCACCCGCCGCACCACCTCCGCAACTTCCTCGGGTTCCAGCTTTTCCAGCTGGATGACATCGGCCCCGGCCTTCGCGAGCGCCTCGGCCTCGTCGAGGTCATCGCTCTCCACCACGATCTTCTTCTCCGGCGCGTGTCGCTTCAGCGCCGTCATCCACGCCGCCATGTCGCCGTCCAGAAACACGCGGTGCTCCGGAAAGACGAGGATCGTTTCCGACAATCCGAGGCGGTGGATGCCGGCCCCGCCGGCCATCACCGCCTTGATGGAAATCTCCTTGGTGCCGGGAAAATTCTTGCGCGTGCAGGCAACCACGATCTCCGGTGCCTCCGCCCGCGCCGCCGCGACGATCCGGTTGGCGCGCGTCGCAATGCCGGAGGCATATTCGACGAGCGTCTGCGACACCTTCCAGGCCTTGTGCAGCGCCCCGGCCGGCCCGACCGCACTCAAAAACACCGTCCCCGCCTCGATCGTCGATCCGCTCGGCAACACCGAAGCGATCTCCCCGCCCGCGCGCCGGATCATCCGCGCCGCCTCTTCGGACGCACACAGCACCATCGCATCGCGGGCGGAAAAGCTCATGCGCCCGGCCTTCCCGCCGATCTGCAGCGCCTGCGTGGTGAGGTCCCCATAAGGCGCATCCTGCGCGAGAAGCCGGTTGAGATCGGCATCGGAAAGATCAGGCATGTGGGATTCCTTCTGGCTGGGGAGAGGGAGTGCGGGCGAAATCGTCGGGCGCATCGTTCCCGGAGGCGCAAGCCCGCACCCGCCATGATCGCCACGAACATCTCCGAGGGAAGCCGGGCGCGCTGCGGCCTTCAGCCTCCCCTCGCGCATCGAGAACACCTCGTCGCCGAGCGCGAAGGCCTCATCGAGGTCGTGCGTGACCATGAGCGTCGTCAGGCCGAACGCGTCGTGCAGCCGCTTCACCTCGCCTTGCAGATGCCGGCGCGTCTGATCGTCGAGGCTGCTGAACGGCTCGTCGAGAAGGAGAAGCGCCGGCGCGCCGATGAGCGCACGGGCCAGCGCGACGCGCTGCTTCTCGCCGCCGCTGATCTCTTTCGGGCGCCGCTCGGCGAGATGGCCGATCCGCAACTGCTCCAGGAGTTGCGCCACCCGCGCCTGCCGCGCCGCAGGATCGAGCCGCTGCCGCTCCAGCGCGAGCAGAAGATTGCCGGCGACACTGCGATGCGGAAAGAGGCAGAGATCCTGCGGCACATAGCCGATCTCCCGTTGATGCGGCGCCGCGCTCTCGATCGCCGCCCCACCCCACAGGATCTGGCCGGCATGGCGCACGAGCCCGGCGATCGCCTTCAAAAGCGTGGATTTCCCGGCCCCCGACGGCCCGATCAGCGTGACGAAGGCGCCGCGTGCGATCCGGCAATCGACGTCGTGCAGAATGCCGTTGCGCACACCTTCGAGGGTAAGCCCGCCCGTCATGCCCGTTTCAGCCCGCGCATCATGAGAAGCAGCGCGAAAGCGGTCACCAGCAGCACGAGCGCGCAGGCGACCGCCACCTCGACCTCGCCCGTCGCCATGTTGAGATAGATCGCCATCGGCAGGGTTTCGGTGCGAAAGCGCGTCGCGCCGGCGACCATCAGCGTCGCGCCGAATTCGCCGAGCGCCCGCGCCCAGGCGAGAATGGCGCCGGAGACGATGCCGCCGGCGGCCAGCGGCAGATCGATGGCGAAGAAGACGCGCGCGGGGCGGAGGCCGAGCGTGCCGGCGACGTCGCGGTAACCGGGGTCCACCGCCTCGAACGCCGCTTTCGCACTCCGGACGATGATGGTCGTCGCAATAAAGGTCTGGGCGAGCACGATGCCCGCCGGCGAGAACAGAAACACGGCCCCGATTTCCGCAAGCGGCGGCAGCGGCGAGGCGCGCCCGATGACGAAAAGAAGCCCGAGCCCGGCGACGAGCGGCGGCATCACGAGCGGCAGATCGAGAAGCGTGTCGACCAGCGCCATGCCGCGAAAGCGCCGCCGCGCCAGGAGATAGGCGGCCGGCACGCCGAGAAGCAGCGAAAGAGCAAGCGAGATCAGCGACGTCGAAAACGACAGGCGCAGCGCAAACAGCGTCTCCGGTTCGCTCAGCGCCCGAGCCAGCTCATGCGGCGTGAGCCTGGCCCCGAGCCCGAGAATGACGAGCCCGATCGCGGCGGCAATGATGAGAAGCGGAACCGCGAGCAGCACATCGAGCGGAATGGGCAGCCGTGGCGCCCGCCCGTTCATTCGCCGTCGCGTGCGACCGGCGTGAAGCCGAAGCGCTCCCACACCGCGCGCCCTTCGTCGGAGGCGAGTTTTTCCGCGAACGCCTCGGCTGCCTCGGGCTCCTTGGCGGTCGTCAGAACCACCACCGGCACGATCTCGGCCGTGTACCACTCCTTCGGGATCGCAACGACCGCGACCTTGTCCGGGTTCATCGCCGCATCGCTCGCCGCAATGATCGCCGCATCGACATCGCCGTCGAACACGTAGAGAGCGAGCTGCTTCACCGTCGCCGCCCGCACCGCCACGTTCGGCAGAATCTGGTCCGCCATGCCGGATGCTTTGAGGATGTCTTCCGCCGTGCGCCCGAGCGCCATCGCCTCGGGATCGCCGAGCCCAAGGCGCACGCCCGCCTTGGCAAGATCGGCAAACGTTGTGATCTCGCCGGCTTTCGCCTTCGTCACCGCCAGCACCGGCCCATGCTCGACGAGAAGCCGCGTCGACCGCACGAGCCCCTTCTCCGCGAGCTTGTCGCTGTAGAACGTCGAACCCGGAACGAAGACGTCGCCTTCGCCCGCCTCCGCATAGCGCGCCATGATCTGGCCGGAGCCACCGAATTCGATGACGACGTCCGTGCCGGTCTCCGCCGTGAACAGATCGGCGATCGCACTCACCGGCTGGCGCAGCCCCGCACCGGCATAGACGTGAAGCTCGTCGGCCATGGCCCGCGGCGCCACGAGCGCCAGAACCAGCGCCAGGACCATCGCCAGCACCACTCCCGGCAGAAAACCTCTCTTCGCCATTTCTCAGCTGCCCCCCGCTTGATGAGAAATTCCACGATATATAGTTCAACTATATAGCGACGACGCAAGACCGCCGTTCGTCGTATCCGGCAAAGACCTGTCTTCGCGCGCGTCCCCACCGCGCCGTCTTATCTCCGCATCCAAATCCCCGCCTGCGTGGTTGCCTCTCCGAAAAGCCGGTGCCAATCATCTGAGGAGGCACGCTGGAGAGATTGGACGTGAACGAAACCCGCACCCGCGCACTTCTTGCGCTTCTCGTCGTCCTTCTCGCCCTTCTCTTGCTGCAGCCCTATGTCGACCGCTTTCTCTTCTCGGCGACCGCGCCGCGCCCGATCGCCCCGCGTGCCGAACTTTCCGATTTCGAGCGCTCCAGCGTTTCCGTCTTCGAGGAGATCGCCCCCTCCGTCGTCCAGGTCGTGGCGCGCCCGCGGGGAAGCGGCTTCGGTCAGAGCAACGGCCTGCAATCGGGCACCGGCTTCGTCTGGGACGAGGCCGGCCACATCGTCACCAACAACCATGTGGTGGAGAACGCCGCATCCATCTCCGTGCGCCTCGCCGATGACGAGGTGGTGGCTGCGAGCCTCGTCGGCCGCGCCCCCAATTACGATCTCGCCGTCCTCCGCCTTTCTCCGCGCACGCGCCTGCCGCCGCCGGTGCCGCTCGGCACCACGGACGATCTAAAAGTCGGCCAGACCGCCTATGCGATCGGCAATCCCTTCGGCCTCGACCAGTCCTTGACGATGGGCATCATCTCCGCGCTGAAGCGGCGCCTGCCGACGAGCGGCGGCCGCGAGATCGCCGACGTCATCCAGACCGACGCGGCGATCAATCCCGGCAATTCCGGCGGCCCCCTGCTCGATTCGGCCGGCCGTCTCATCGGCATCAACACGGCGATCTTCTCGCCTTCGGGCGCCAATGCCGGCATCGGCTTCGCCATTCCCGTCGATGTCGCAAACCGCGTCGTCCCCTCCCTCATCTCCTCGGGGCGCGTGCCGACACCCGGCATCGGCATTCTCGCGGCGGATGAATCGATCGCCGCCCATCTCGGCATATCGGGCGTCGTCATCGCCGGAATCGTGCCGGGCTCGCCCGCCGACCGGGCCGGCATCGAAGGCCTCAACCAGTACCGCGGCACCATCGGCGACATCATCGTCGGCATCGACGGCGAGGAAGTCCGCGGCCTCACCGGCCTCACCAAAAAGCTCGAAGCGGCGGGCGTCGGCGGCACCGTCGAGCTCACGCTCGAACGCGACGGCCGCACCCGCGACGTCACCGTCGACGTCGTCGATATCGGCCAGCAATAGAGCGCTGCCCCCCAAGCCCATCTCAGCGTCCATCTCGGCGTCGCTGCGCAGCGCCCCCTCACGGCACCTCGTCACGCCCAAAAGACATCGCACAATGTGCGTATACGTGAACGCTCAGGCCGCGCCGTCAGCTTTCCGTCACCGTCTTCCGTCGCGTCATCTTCCAGCATTTCCGGAGTTTTTCGGTCGTTTTCCGCATTGTTGAGGAAACGGTTGCACAGCGCCGGAAGAGCCGCCACTATAGCCATAACGAATACATTAATAATCCAAGGCGAGGAAACGTATGGCATCGGTGACGTTCCGCGACGTCCGCAAGGCGTTCGGATCGGTGGAAGTGTTGCACGGCGTCTCGATCGATATCGAGGAAGGCCAGTTCGTCGTGCTCGTCGGCCCTTCGGGCTGCGGAAAGTCCACGCTCCTGCGCATGCTGGCAGGTCTGGAACACATCACCGCCGGCGAGATTTTGATCGGGGATCGCGTCGTGAACGCGCTGCCGCCCAAAGAGCGCGACATCGCCATGGTGTTCCAGAACTACGCGCTCTACCCCCACATCACGGTGGCGGAGAACATGGGCTTCTCCCTGAAGCTCAAGGGTGTCTCCAAGAAGGAGATCGAAAGCCTCGTCTCGCCCGCCGCCGAAATGCTCGGCCTCTCCCATCTCCTCGACCGCTATCCGCGCCAGCTCTCCGGCGGCCAGCGCCAGCGCGTCGCCATGGGCCGCGCCATTGTGCGCAAGCCGCAGGTCTTCCTCTTCGACGAGCCCTTGTCGAACCTCGACGCCAAATTGCGCGTCTCCATGCGCACGGAGATCAAGAACCTCCATCAGCGCCTGAAGACCACCACCGTCTACGTCACCCACGACCAGATCGAGGCGATGACCATGGCCGACAAGATCGTCGTCATGCATGACGGCATCGTCGCGCAGGTCGGCGCCCCCCTCGATCTCTACGACCGGCCGGAAAACCTCTTCGTCGCGGGCTTCATCGGCTCGCCGGCGATGAACATGGTGACCGGCACCCTCGACGCGAACGACCGCAATATCTTCGTCACCGGCGACGGCGAGCGTCTGCCGATCGCCGAGCCCGGCGATGCCGAACCCGGGCGCGAGATGATCTACGGCGTGCGCCCCGAACACTTTCAGCTCGGCGGCGACACCACGCTCCGCGTGGAGGTGGTCGAGCCGACGGGATCCGAGACCCATGTCGTCGCCTTCCTCGGCGAGACGGAAGTCGTCTGCGTCTTCCGCGAACGCATCTCCGCCGGCCCCGGCGACGAGCTCAAAGTCACCATCGACGCGGGTTCCGTCCATCTCTTCGATGCCAGGGAGGGCGACCGGCTCTCCGTGTGAGCGCCTTGACGATCTGAATGGGTGAAATCTCCGGCCAAAGGCCGGCCAGAAGGGCAGAAAGCCCTCATCGCTGCGGTCGCGGGAGCCGCAAGAAGCGCATCAAAAAACATCCCGCAACGTGGAGGAAACCGACAATGCCAATCGATCGCAGAACCTTTCTGAGCGGCACGGCGAGCCTTGCCGCCGGCGCCGCCTTTTCCGGCGTCCCGGGCGCCCGCCGGGCGTTCGCCCAATCCGCCGGCATGACGTTTCAGCCGGAAGAAGGCGCTTCGCTTCGCCTCCTGCGCTGGGTGCCCTTCGTCACCGGCGAAGAAGAGGCCTGGAACGCCAACACCAAGGCCTTCACCGAGGCGACGGGCGTCGAGGTGCGCATCGACCAGGAAAGCTGGGAGGATGTCCGCCCGAAGGCTGCGGTCGCCGCCAATGTCGGCTCGGGTCCCGATATGGTGATGAGCTGGTTCGACGATCCCTTCCAGTATCCCGACAAGCTCGTCGACGTGACCGATCTCGCCACCAAGCTCGGCGAGGCGCATGGCGGCTGGTACGAAGGCCTCGAAGGCTATGCCCGCCAGGACGAGAATTTCATCGCCGTCCCGCTCTGCGCCATCGGCAACGCCGTCTGCTACCGCCAGAGCCATATGGAGAAAGCCGGTTTCTCCGAATTTCCGAAGGATACGGACGGCTTCCTGGAACTCTGCAAGGCGCTGAAGGCGAACGGCACGCCCGCCGGCTTCCCGCACGGCAAGGCCGTCGGCGACGGCAACAATTACGCCCATTGGCTCCTGTGGAGCCATGGCGGCATGATGGTCGATGAAAACAGCAAGGTGACGATCAACAGCCCCGAGACCAAGGCCGCGATCGAATACGCCAAGGCGCTCTACGAGACCTTCATTCCGGGCACGGAAAGCTGGCTCGACATCAACAACAACCGCGCCTTCCTCGCCGAGCAGATCTCACTGACGGCAAACGGCGTCTCGCTTTATTACGCCGCCGCCAAGGACCCGGCGATGAAGGAGATCGCCGAGGATATCCGCACGGTGAACCTGCCGATCGGCCCGGTCGGAAAATCGGTTGAGCTGCACCAGACCTCGACGCTCTCGATCTTCAAGCACTGCAAATACCCGCAGGCGGCGAAAGCCTATCTGGAATTCATGTACCAGTCGGACAAGATGAATGCCTGGATCGAAGGTGCGAGCGCCTATTGCTGTCAGGCGCTCAAAGAATTCGCCGACAATCCGGTGTGGACGTCGAATCCGGTGCACGAGCCTTATTCGCGCGCCTCGGAAAGCCTGCGGCCGAACGGCTATGCCGGCCCGCTCGGACCGGCCTCCGCCGGCGTCATGGCCGATTACGTCCTCGTCGACATGTTCGCCGAGGCCGTCACCGGCCAGCGCTCGCCAGAAGACGCCATGGCGAACGCGGAACGCCGCGCCAAGCGCTACTACAGCTGAGGCACCGGGGGGAGCCGGGCGCCGGTTTCGGCCGGCGCCCGTTATCTCAAAGCCCCCCTCAGACCAGCCAGGCCCGCGCCGCCAAGGCGCTGTGCCGACCAAAAGATGAGACAGGCTCACAATGACGGATGTGCCGCTGACACCACGCCGCTCGCTGCTTTCGAGGTTCCTGGAGAGCCGCAACGGCCTCGGACTTCTTTTCATGCTGCCGGCGGCGGTCTTTCTCCTGTGCTTCCTGACCTATCCGCTCGGTCTCGGCGTCTGGCTCGGCTTCACCGACACGCGCATCGGCCGCACCGGCGAATTCATCGGCCTTGAGAATTACATCTGGCTCTTCGACGACCCGATCTTCTGGCTCTCGGTCTACAACACCATCCTCTACACCGTCGTCGCCTCGGTCCTGAAATTCGGCCTCGGCCTCTGGCTTGCCCTCATCTTGAACGAGCATCTGCCTTTCAAGACCTTCTTCCGGGCGATCATCCTTCTCCCCTGGGTCGTGCCGACGGTTTTGTCCGCGCTGGCCTTCTGGTGGATCTACGACAGCCAGTTCTCGATTATTTCCTGGGTCTTGATGCAATGGGGGCTGATCGATGCGCCGATCAACTTCCTGGGCCAGCCGAACCATGCCCGCGCCTCGGTGATCGCCGCCAATGTCTGGCGCGGCATTCCCTTCGTGGCGATCTCGCTTCTCGCCGGCCTGCAGACGATCCCGCAATCCCTGAACGAGGCGGCAGCGCTCGACGGCGCCACCTCCTGGCAGCGCTTCACCAAGGTGACGCTGCCGCTTCTCACCCCGATCATCGCCGTCGTCATGACCTTCTCGGTGCTTTTCACCTTCACCGACTTCCAGCTCATCTACGTTCTGACGCGCGGCGGACCGGTCAACGCCACGCATCTGATGGCCACCCTCTCCTTCCAGCGCGCCATTCCCGGCGGCCAGCTCGGCGAAGGTGCGGCGATCGCGGTCGCCATGATCCCCTTCCTGCTCGCCGCCATTCTGTTCTCGTTCTTCGGGCTGCAGCGCCGCCGCTGGCAGCAGGGCAACGACTGAGGAAACGCACCCATGGCCAAGAAAAGCCTCAGCCCCGCAGCCTCCACCCGCGACGACACGGAGGGCATGGATCAGTTCAACACGGTGACGCGGCGCATCCTCGTCGTCTATCTGCCGCTCGCCGTCTTCATCTTCGTGCTGCTCTTCCCGTTCTATTGGATGGCGATCACGGCGATCAAACCGGACCATCAGCTCACCAATTACGACCGCTACAGCCCCTTCTGGGTGGTCGAGCCGACGCTCGACCATATCCGCTACCTGCTCTTCGAGACGTCCTATCCGGGCTGGCTGTGGAACACGATGCTGGTCGCCTTCGCCTCCACCTTCCTGTCTCTGTTTGCCTCCGTCCTCGCCGCCTATGCGATCGAGCGCATCCGCTTCACCGGCGCGCGCACGACCGGGCTCCTCATCTTCCTCGCCTATCTGGTGCCGCCGTCGATCCTCTTCATTCCGCTCGCCTTCATCGTCTTCCAGGTCGGCATCTTCGATTCCCGCCTGGCGCTCATCCTCACCTATCCGACCTTCCTCATCCCGTTCTGCACCTGGCTGCTGATGGGCTATTTCCGCACCATCCCCTTCGAGCTTGAGGAAAGCGCCCTCGTCGACGGCGCCTCGCGTTTTCAGATCCTGACGAAGGTGGTCCTGCCGCTCGCCGTCCCCGGCCTCATCTCCGCCGGCATTTTCGCCTTCACCCTGTCGTGGAACGAGTTCATCTACGCCCTCACCTTCATCTCCTCCTCGGAGAACAAGACGGTGCCCGTCGGCGTCCTAACCGAGCTCGTGCGCGGCGACATCTACGAATGGGGAGCCCTGATGTCCGGCGCCCTCCTGGGCTCGCTGCCGGTCGTCATTCTCTATTCCTTCTTCGTCGACTACTACGTCTCGTCGATGACGGGTGCGGTGAAGGAATAGGCGTGCCGGGCGGGGGACCCGTCGCCCTCAGATCCAAGCTGGAACTACGAAAATCGGCACCAAAAAAAATAAACGATACAAAGAATTCAAATATTACTGGAATATCACGTGATTACCGCCACGCCTTTGAGCAACTACAAAAGACATTTCTTGAATAAGTTAGACGATAATCGTATAATTCATGCGTTGGCTTCGGAAGAAAGCCCTCTGAAGCCCGAAAGCAAAGGAGAGAGCCATGGCTGACAAACCCGTATGCAGCAGCTGCGCTTTCTTTGAAGATCACCACGCCAACAACGACCGCGAGATCAGAGATGCTGGTCTCTGCCGGTTCAACCCGCCCGTCACGCAGCCCGTGGCGGATGCCGTTGGATACTGGCCGGTCGTGAAAGAGAGCGATTGGTGCGGCCATTTCGCAAAGGAGGGCCTGGCGGCCTGATTTTCCGAAACGCGCATGGCGCGGCTTGGACCGCGCAACGGGGCGCAGCATGGCGCTGCGCCTCCTTCAAAGGGCCGGACGACATAGCCTGATGACAGTCTGAGGACGACGGGGCGGCATGCATGCCGCCCTTCTGCGTTATGGCTCGAAGTCCTGACCGACAGCAGACAGCCAGCCTTCCCGGCCGCCATCAGGCGACGGGGCTCAGAAGCGGCTCGCCCTTGAGATGCGCCCGCAGATTGTCGACCACCATCTGCCCCATCGCCGCGCGCGTCTTGTGTGTGGCGCTGCCCTGATGCGGCGACAAGACGACATTGTCGAGCGCCTTCAGTTCGTCCGGCACGTTGGGCTCGTCGGCAAAAACGTCGAGCGCCGCGCCGCCGAGCCCGCCGGATTGCAGAAGCTCGATCATCGCTGGCTCGTCGACGAGCGAGCCGCGCGCCATGTTGACGAGCATCCCCTCCGGCCCGAGCGCCTCCATCACGCCGCGGCTGACGATGCCTTGCGTCTCTTTCGAGCCCGGCGCGATCACCACCAGCCAGTCGCAGGCCTTCGCCATCTCGGTGAGGTCGGCGAAATAGGGATAGGGCTCGTGCGCCTGCTTGTGGCGGCCGTGATAGACGACCTCCATCTTGAAAACCTGCAGCCGCCTCGCGATCTCCTTGCCGATGCGCCCGAGCCCGAGAATGCCGGCCCGCGCCCCGCGGAGTTCGTCGGTCAGCGGAAAATCGCCCCCCGGCCAGCGCCCCTCGCGCACATAACGGTCGGTCTGCGGCAGCCGATGGGCGAGCGCAATCATCAGCCCCACCGTCATCTCCGCCACGCAATCGTTGAGGACGTCGGGCGTGTTGGTCACATGCACCCCCGCCCGCTTCGCCGCCTCCACATCGACGGCGTCATAGCCGACGCCGAAGGAGGAAATGATTTCGAGCTTCGGCAGCGCCTCGATGATCTTCGCCGAACAGCCATGGTGCCCGCCGGTCGCGACGAAGCGCACCCGCTCGCCGATCTCGGAGAGAAGCGCCTCCTTGTCGTCCGCCGCAAAATAGCGGTGGACGATAAAATCCTTCTCGATCTCGGCAGTCACGGCGTCGGCGAGAGGGCCGACCATCAAAAGCTCGGGTCGCGTCATGACATCTTCCATTCGTTTTCAGGGGCCCCCTCATCCTTGCGGGAGATCCTCCTTGGGAGAGGCCGCGGAGCCCGCCCATCGCCGTCGCAGATAGAGGATGATCGGGATCGACCAGACCACGATCGTAAAGATGCCGAGCCCCGCCGCGATCGGCCGCTCGAAGAAGGCGAGGAAACTGCCGTCGGCCTTGATCATCGAGGTGATGAAATTCTGTTCCAGCATCGGCCCGAGCACGAGGCCGAGGATCGCCGGTGCGATCGGAATGTCGTTCTCCTCCATGATGAAGCCGAGCACGCCGAAGATCAGCATCAGGAGAACGCCGAAAACCGAATTGTTGATGGCGAACGAGCCGACGATGCAGAAGAGCAGAATGACCGGCATCAACACCCGGTTCGGGATCGACAACAGCGTCGAGGCGCCTTTGATCGCCACCCAGCCGAGCGGCAGCATGATGATGTTCGCCAGAAAGAACACCATGAACACCGCATAGATCAGCTGCGGATCGTTGATGAACACAGTCGGGCCCGGATTCATGCCTTTGACGTAGAGGACGCCGATCACGATCGCGGTGATGGAATCGCCCGGAATGCCGAAGACGAGCGCCGGGATCCAGGCCCCGGAAACGGCCCCGTTGTTGGACGCCCCGGCCTCCACCAGCCCCTCCACATGCCCGCGCCCGAACTTCTCCTTCTGCCGCGAAAACTGCTTGGAGACGGCATAGGAAATCCAGGCGGCGATATCCGCACCCGCCCCCGGCAACGCGCCGATCGCCGTCCCCGTCGCGCTGCCGCGCAGCATCTGGATCGGATAGCGGCGGATATTCGTCCATTGCCGCTTGAAGACCGTGTGCTTGCCGGAGCGATCGATTCTCGGCCGCTCCTTCGAATAGACGATCGAGCGCAGCACCTCCGACACGGCGAAGAGCCCGATCATCGCCGGGATGAACTGCACGCCGGCCAAAAGCTCGACATTGCCAAAAGTGTAGCGCGGCTGCCCGGCCGGATTGTCGATGCCGATCGTCGCCGCAAAAAGCCCGATCAGAAGCGCAATCATGCCGCGCGTGACGGAACTCGGCGACACGAAGATGGCGCAGGAGAGCCCCAAAAGCACCAGCCAGAAATACTCGAACGAGGAGAATTTGAGCGCGATTTCGGCAAGTGTGGGCGCCGTCGTCACGAGCACGATGGTGCCGAAGATGCCGCCGATCGAGGAAAACACGAGAACCGCGCCGAGCGCCTCGTCGCCGCGCCCGTCCTGCGTCATCCGATAGGCGTCTTCGACGTAAGCGGCACTCGCCGGCGTCCCCGGCATGCGCAGGAGCGCACCCGGAATGTCGCCGGCGAAGATCGCCATCGCGGTCGCCGTCACGATCGCCGCGATCGCCGGCACCGGATCCATGAAGAAGGTGATCGGCACCAGAAGCGCCGTCGCCATCGTCGCCGTCAGACCCGGGATCGCACCGACGAAGAGCCCGAAACAGGCGGAGGCAAAGATGACGAGAAGCACATAGGGCTGAAAGACGAGGCCCGCGGCCTGCGCGAGAATATCCATCGTCGTCACCACAAAAAGGAAAGAAAGTCGTTGCGCGGCAGCGGCACCAGAAGAAGCCGCCCGAAGGTCTGCTGCACGAGGATCGTGGCGAAGATCGCCACCGGCACGGCGACGATGATGCGCGTGCGCAAGGTCAGCATGAAGACGAGGAGAATGAGGAAGGCGATCGGCACGAAGCCGACGCGCTCGGAAAAGACGATATAGACGCCGATCAGCGCCAAAGCCGTCGCCACCCCGACCACCGCCGTCGGCGATCTCGTCCAGTCGGCGAGCGCCACCGCCCGCCCCTGAAAGCCCGCCAGCGCGCTTTTCGCCATCATGAAGATGCCGAGCCCGGCCGCCACGATGCCGATCGCATTCGGCATGGTTTCGGCGCCATAGGCCTGGCCTGGGATCGGCGTGAAGTTCCGCGCCGAAACGAGGATCGCGGCGGCGCCGATCAGCACCAGCACGCCGAGCACGAAATCATTGAATTTCATCGCAGGTTCCCGGCAGATGGCGGCGTCCGAAGACGCCGCCGATCGCCCTTATTCGGCCGCGAGTCCGGCCTCTTTCATGACGCGCCCAAGGCTCTCATCGTCGGACCCGACGATCTTCGTCGCCTCGTCCGGCCCCGCCCAGCGCATGCCGAACCCGCGATCGGCCATGAACTTCTTGTATTCTTCGCTGTTGTAGGCCTTCTCGACGGCCCCCGCGAGTTTCGCCTTCACGTCGTCCGGCAGACCCTTCGGGGCCGCAACCGTGCGCCACACCGCAAGCGTCCAGTCGGACCCCACGGCCTCCTTCAGCGTCGGCACGTCCGGGAACATCTCCTGGCGCTCCTCCGACATCGACGCGAGCGGACGCACCTTGCCGGCCTCGATCATCGAGCGGCCTTCCGCCAGCGACGAGGGAACGAGGTCGACACCGCCCGCCACCATATCGGTGATACCGGCGGCCGAACCCTGGCTCGGCACCCAGGTGATCTGATCGGGCGGCAGATCTTCCGACAACATCCAGCCGAGAAGGCCGAGATGCCAGATGCCGCCCTGCCCGGTGCCCGACGCCTTCAAAGACCCCTTCGGCTCGGACTTGATCGCGTCGAGAAGATCCTGCGCCGTCTCGTAATCGGAATCGGCCGACACCATGACGCCGCCCGGATCGGCATTCACCATCGCCAGGAAATCGAAGTCCTTGTAGGTGAGATCCGTCAGCCCCTGCCAATGCATCATGTCGATCTCGATCGTCACGATGCCGATCGTGTAGCCGTCCGGCTTGGCCGTCGCGATGGCGCTGTGGCCGACGACACCCGACCCGCCTGTGCGGTTGACGACATTGACCGGCACGCCGAGCTCTTCCTGCAGGATCGAAGCGAAGATGCGCCCGACGGCATCCGTGCCGCCGCCCGCACCCCACGGCACGATCATCTGGATCGGACGGTCCGGATAGCTGGACTGCGCCATCGCGGCCGGCGCGCCGAACACGGCTGTGGCAAGAAGCGCCGCGGCCGCGGCGAGAAAGGTTCTTTTGCGCATGTTTCCTCCCGGTGCGCGATGTCTGTTCGCGGCAGGCCTCTTCTTTGGAAGGCTCTGCCCGGCTGCGTCATGCGCAGCTCTTTTTGTTCACGGAGAGACTATCTCCTGCGTCGACCGAAAATGTCAACGTATACATTGTGGCGCCGGCAAGGGCCGAACCGCTTTTTGAGGCGCCGGCGCAGCACAGGGCTGCACCGGCCACCGGATCTCAACCTCAGGCGGCGACGACTGTCTGTCGCTGGGTGCCGAGCCCTTCGATCGCCAGTTCCATCACGTCGCCGACTTTGAGATAGACGGGCGGCTTCATGCCCATACCCACGCCCGGCGGTGTGCCGGTGGAAATGACGTCGCCCGGCATCAGCGTCATGAACTGCGACAGATACGAGACGACATGCGGCACGTTGAAGATGAGCGTGTTGGTGTTGCCGCTCTGGCGCCGCTCGCCGTTGACGTCGAGATGCATGTCGAGATTGTGCGGATCGGCGACCGCATCGCGCGTCACGAGCCACGGTCCGAGCGGGCCGAACGTGTCGTGGCTCTTGCCCTTCGTCCACTGGCCGGAGCGCTTCGTCTGGAAGTCGCGTTCGGAGACGTCGTTCATGATGGCGAAGCCCGCCACATGCTGCATCGCCTCGTCCTCGGAGACGTATTTGGCGCGCTTGCCGATGATGACGGCAAGCTCCACCTCCCAGTCGAGCGCCTTGGAGCCGCGCGGCATCTCCACGTCGTCATTGGGCCCGCAGAGCGCCGACAACGCCTTGGCGAAGATGATCGGCTCGCTCGGCGGCTCGGCGCCCGTCTCCGCCGCATGGTCGGAATAATTGAGGCCGATGCACAGGATCTTCGAGACATGGCCGACACAGGGGCCAAAGCGGGGCGTGCCCTCGACCTTCGGCAGCGACGCGGGATCGAGCGCGCGCAGTCTCTCGAGCCCGGCATCGGAGATCACCTCCCCGGCGATGTCGTCGACCTCGCCGGACAGATCGCGCAGCGCGCCCTCGTCGTCGATGAGGCCGGGCTTTTCCTGGCCGGCAGGGCCGTAGCGAACGAGCTTCATGGCATCCTTTCTCGGATTGTCTTGGGGGATTTCAAAAATCAGTAGACGGCGCGGCCGCCGGAAATGTCAAAGACGGCGCCCGTCGAAAACGAGCAATCCTCCGAGGCGAGCCAGCAGATCATCGCCGCCACCTCGGCCGGCTCCACGAACCGGTTCATGGGGATCTTCGACAGCATGTAATCGATATGCTCCTGCGTCATCTGATCGAAGATCGCCGTGCGGGCCGCCGCCGGCGTGATGCAATTGACGAGGATGTTGTGGCCGGCGAGCTCCTTGCCGAGCGATTTCGTCAGCCCGATCAGACCCGCCTTCGAGGCCGAGTAATGCGAGGCGTTGGGATTGCCCTCCTTGCCGGCGATCGAGGCGACATTGACGATCCGCCCATAGCCCTTTTCGAGCATCAGGGGCACGACGGCATGGCTCGTCAGAAACGGCGCCACGAGATTGACCTCGATCACCTTGCGCCAGGTGTCCGGATCGAGCTCCCAGGTCTTCGCATTGCCGCCGGTGATGCCGGCATTGTTGACGAGAATGTCGATACCGCCGGCCTTCTGGGCCGCTTCTTTCGCGGCCTCCGCCACCGCCCCCGCATCGGTCAGCTCGACGACGGCGCCGCTCGCCTTCTCACCGAGTTCGCCGAGCGCCGTCTCGATCGCCGCTCCGTCGATGTCCCAGATGACGGCCCGCCCGCCGCTGTCGAGCACGCGTTTTGCGGTCGCAAAGCCGATGCCGCGGGCGCCGCCGGTGATGACGGCCGTGCGGTTTTCAAGGTCGATCCTGTTCATGGGGCGTGTTCCTCGTAGCGTTTATCGCTGCCGCTTTCTCGCGGCTTGAATGTTGTGGGGAAAGATGACGGGCGCAGGCAGCCTCAAGCCGGCCCCCGCCGCAGAAGTTCGAGCGCCAGCCGGTCGGCGCGGTCGCGGTGCTGCTGATGCAGATGCGCCGCGCGGCGGATATCGCGCTCCACTACCGCCTGGAGAATCGCCCGATGCTCGCGGTCCGACTGCGCCGTGCTCGGCCGCATATGCACGATCGCCATGCGCGCCCGGTATTGCTGATCCCAGTATTGCCGCAGCGTGGCGCACAGCCGGTTGTTGCCGCTGAGGCTGACGAGCTCGGAATGGAATTGATCGTCGAGATGCGACCAGCGCACCGGGTCTTCGCGCTGCGTCGCCCGCTCCAGCTGGTCGAGAATCCCGGAAAGCCGCCGCCCGTCGTTCGTCTCGATGCCGCGCCTTGCGGCAAGCTCCACGGCCTTCACTTCGAGCGTCGAAAAGACGTCGTAGATGTCGGAGAGATCGTCGATAGACTGTGCCCGCACACTGATGCCGTGACGCGGGCGCACATCGACGAGCCCTTCCTCTTCGAGCTTGATCAGAGCCTCCCGCACCGGTGTGCGCGACAGGCCGAGAAGGTTCGCCACCTCCGCTTCGAGAAGCGTCGTTCCGGGCGGCAGCCGGCCTTCCATGATGCGGAATTTGAGCTCGTGATAGGCCCGCTCGCGCGCCGGCATGTCGGCGACGCCTTCGAGGCTCGGCCGCCCGCGCGCACCTTTCACCGCCGGCGGCACGGGCCGCCGCCGGGCATTGTCCGCCGGCGCTCTCACGCCCGCCGCATCCAGGGGCTCACCGCCCGCAGCGTTGTCACGATCCTGTCTCATGTTTGATGCCGTTGAGCTCCGCCACGATGTCGGCGATGCGCGGCAGATATTCCTCGCCATGCCCGGTCGCATCGGCGGTGGCGAAATTGTTCTTCACCGCCGAGGAGACATGCGAGGCGATGCCGCTTTCGTTCGCCAGGGACACGACATAGCGCATATCCTTATGCGCATTCTTGAGCGCGAATTTGTGCGCCTCCGGATCGCGCTCCACCACCCATTTCATGAAAGTCTGGTAGAAGCCGCAATCCATGCGCCCGCCGCCGATGATGGAATGAAACGTCGCCGCATCGAGGCCGTTCTTCGCCCCGATCGCCAGCGCCTCCGAATAGATCGCGGCATAGCCGAGCGACAGGAAATTGTTGAGAAGCTTCATCGTGTGGCCGGCTCCCGGCTCGCCGACCCGCACGATCTTGCCGGCCCAGGTGGCGATGATCGGCTGAACGCGGTCGAAATCCGCCTCGCTCGCCCCGACCATCGCATCGAGAAGCCCTTCCCAGGCCTCCTTCGGCGTGCGCGACAAGGGCGCATCGATGAGCGTCGCGCCCTCCGCCCGGCACTTTTCGACGAGGGCGCGCGTCGACACCGGATTGCTGGTCGAGGTGTCGATGATCGTCTTGCCCGACGCCCCCGCCGCCAGGATTTCGCCGATGACGGCCTCGACCTGCGGGCTTCCCGGCAGGCACAGAAAGATGACGTCGGAGGCCTCCGTCAGCGCCGCGACATCCTCCGCCTCCTTGGCGCCCCGGCCCTTCAGATCCTCCACCGGCGCGCGGTTGCGGTGGCCGAGAATCGTCAGGGGATAGCCCTTTTCGACGAGATTCTTCGCCATGCCCTGGCCCATCAGCCCGACGCCGATGAAGCCGATCTGCGGTTTCTCGCTCATCATCCCGTCTCCTTTTCGCGTCGCGCCTCTTCGTCGGCGATATGCGCGTGGATGATGGAGGCGAAATCGGCATCGGCGGAAAAGCCCGCCTCGCGCGCCCGCTGTGTCTCGAAGTCGGGCGGCCAGCCATGGACCATGCCGCGGATCGCCTCGTCCGGCTCGCGCCGGATGCGTCCCGCGACCTCGTCGCCCGCCACCTCCTGCAGGGTCGCGATCATCTCGCCCACCGTCACCGAAAGCCCCGGCATGTTGAGCGAGCGCCGCGGCCCGAGCGTCGACGTATCCATTGTCGCCGCATGCACCAGGAAGCCAACGGCCGCCGCCGGGCTCGCGATCCAGTGGCGCACATCGTCTTCGACCGGCAGCACGGCCTCGATCCCCGCCAGCGGCTCGCGGATGATGCCGGAGAAGAAGCCGGACGCCGCCTTGTTCGGCTTGCCCGGCCGCACCACGATCGTCGGCAGGCGGATGCCCACCCCATCGACGAAACCCTTGCGCGTGTAATCGGCGAGAAGCAGCTCCGAGATCGCCTTTTGCGTGCCGTAGCTCGTCAAAGGCGCCGACAAAAACGTGTCGGAAATTCTCTCCTCGAACGGCGCGCCGAAGACGGCGATCGAGGAGGTGAAGACGAGCCGCGGCCGATAGGCCTCGCCCGCCTGCCGGATCGCCTCCAGGAGATGGCGGGTGCCGTCGAGATTGATGCGGTAGCCCTTGTCGAAATCCGCTTCCGCCTCGCCCGAGACGATGGCCGCGAGATGGAAGATCACGTCCGGCTGACGCGTGATCAGCCCTTCGACCGTCTCTGCGGACGCGATATCGCCCGCCTCGCAGGTCACCGTGATCGTCTCCGGCACATCCGGAAAGTCCGGCGCCACCACGTCGAAGGCATCGATCGCCGCAATCGCCCGCCCGCCGAGCTCCTTGTCGGCAAGAAGCCTTTCGACCAGGCGCCGCCCGACCATGCCGGCCGCGCCGAGCACCAATATCCGCATCAAATCCTCCCTGACCCTTCGGGCCTTGTATCGTTCAAAGCGACCAGCCGCCGTCGATCACCTGCGTCGTGCCGGTCGTGAAGCGGCTCTCGTCGGAGCCGAGATAGACAGCGAGATCGGCGATCTCGTCGGGCGTGCCGATCCGGCCGATCGGTTGACGCTCCACGAACATCGCCCGCGCTTTTTCCACGCCGCCCACCTCTTCGCCGAGCGCGGAAATCCGCGCCTCCAGCGACGGGCTCTCGATGGTGCCCGGGCAGATGGCGTTGCAGCGGATGCCTTTGCGGATGAAGTCGATGGCGATCGAACGCGTCAGCCCGATCACCGCCGCCTTCGTCGCCATATAGACGTAGCGGTTGGGCGCGGCTTTGATCGAGGAGGCCGCCGACGACATGTTGATGATCGAGCCGCCGCCCTTCTCCAGCATCCGCGGCAACAAGGCCGAGATCGTGCGGTGCATGGAAGTGACGTTGAGATCGAAGGAAAAATCCCAGTCCTTGTCGTCGCAATCGAGCACCGTCCCGTGGTGCACGAAGCCCGCGCAATTGAACAGGATGTCGGGCGTGTCGACGGTTTTCATATAGGCGCCGACGGCGCGCCCGTCGGTCACGTCGAGAACGGCCGTATCGACCTCGCCCAGAGTATTAAGCCCCTTCAGCTTCTCGGCGTCGAGATCGGTCGCGTAAACGCGCGCCCCCTCTTCCAGAAACCGTTCCGCCACGCGGCGGCCGATCCCCTGCCCCGCCGCCGTGCACACTGCGATCTTTCCCTCAAGTCGCCGCCCCATCAGGCTTCCTCCGTTCCTCGTTTATTGGTTTTTGCGGGAGGGTTAGTCCCTCCACACATTCTTGAGATGCTTTGCTTTTCACGCCGCCCCGCCGCCCGTCTGGCGCCGGCCGCGAAGCCCTCGAAGCCGTGACCTCTAGTGATTGTCGCGCGGGATGCCGCTCGTCTGGGCGATGCGGTGGTATTTGACCGCCGGCTCCAGAACCATGCCGGTTTCGAGCTGCGAGACCATGGCGCGCTGGATCTCCTGCCAGGGCGTCTGGCTCTCCGGGAAAGGATAGCCCCCCGCCTCTTTCAGCGCCTCGCGCCGCTGTTCAAGCTCCTCGTCGCTGATGAGGATATTCGCCTCCCCGCGCCCGAGATCGATGCGCACGCGGTCGCCCGTCTTCAACAGTCCGAGACCGCCACCGGCCGCCGCCTCCGGCGAGGCGTTGAGGATCGAGGGCGACCCCGACGTGCCCGATTGCCGCCCGTCGCCGATGCACGGCAGCGAATGCACGCCGCGCTTCAGGAGATAATCGGGCGCGCGCATGTTCACGACCTCCGCCGCCCCCGGATAGCCGATCGGCCCCGCCCCGCGCATGAACAGGATGGTGTTCTCGTCGATCTGAAGTTCCGGATCGTCGATGCGGTGATGATAATCCTCCGGCCCGTCGAAGACGGCCGCCTTGCCCTCGAACGCCATCGGATCGTCGGGATTGGAGAGATAGCGCTCCCGGAACTCGGTCGAGATCACCGAAAGCTTCATGATCGCCGAGGAGAAGAGATTGCCCTTGAGGACGCGGAACCCCGCCCCTTTCAGAAGCGGCTGGTCGAACGGGCGGATGACGTTGAGATCGGCAATCTCGGCGCCGCGGCAATTGTCGCCCATCGTCTGCCCGTTCACCGTGACCGCCCCTTCGTTGATGAGCCCCGCCCCCATCAGCTGGTTGACGACCGCCGGCACGCCGCCCGCGTGATAATAATCCTCGCCGAGATATTCGCCCGCCGGCTGCAGATTGACGAGAAGCGGAATGTCCTCGCCATAGGTCTGCCAGTCGTCGATCGAAAGCTCCACGCCCACATGCCGCGCGAGCGCGTTGAGATGGATCGGTGCGTTGGTCGAGCCGCCGATCGCCGAATTCACCCGGATCGCATTGATGAAGGCATCGCGCGTCAGGATATCCGACGGCTTCAGGTCGTCGCGCACCATGTCGACGATGCGAAGCCCCGTCAGATACGAGACCTCCTGCCGGTCGCGGTACGGTGCCGGGATCGCGGCGGACCCCGGCAATTGCATGCCGAGCGCTTCGGCGAGCGAATTCATCGTCGAGGCGGTGCCCATCGTGTTGCAATAGCCGGTCGAAGGCGCCGAGGAGGCGACGAGCTTGACGAAGCCCGGATAGTCGATCTCGCCCGCGGCCAGCAATTCGCGTGCCTTCCACACGATCGTGCCCGAGCCCGTCCTCTCGCCGCGAAACCAGCCGTTCAGCATCGGCCCGACGGAGAGCGCGATCGCCGGAATGTTGACCGTCGCCGCCGCCATCAGGCACGCCGGCGTGGTCTTGTCGCAACCGATCGTCAAAACCACGCCGTCGAGCGGATAGCCGTAGAGCACCTCGACGAGCCCGAGATAGGCGAGATTGCGGTCGAGCGCCGCCGTCGGCCTCTTGCCCGTCTCCTGGATCGGATGCACCGGAAATTCGATGGCGATGCCGCCCGCCTCGCGAATACCGTCGCGCACGCGCTTGGCGAGCTCCAGATGATGCCGGTTGCACGGCGACAGGTCGGACCCCGTCTGCGCGATGCCGATGATCGGCTTGCCGGATTGCAGCTCTTCCTGGGACAGGCCGAAATTCAGGTAGCGCTCCAGATAAAGCGCCGTCATATCGGGGTTGTCGGGATTGTCGAACCAGGCACGCGAGCGCAGTTGCGGCAGATTGGCAGCGTCGGTCATCTCATCTCCAAAGGGTTTGACCCGCCGGAAAGGCTCGTTGCGGGTCGCCCGATTGCCAACAACGTATACCTCATTGTCGGGGCCTTTCAACGGCCTTTAGGTAGAGAACTGGCCGGGCGGAAATCCTACTGCATACGCAAAATGCGGGCGAAAGCCCGCTCCACCTGCCGCGCCCGCCGCGCAAATCCCCCAAAAACTGAGAAAGAAAAAGGCCCACCCGCAACCGGTGCGGGCAGGCCTCTGCAGAAAGCGAAATGTCGATGCGCGGTTAGCGCGTGCCGTCGAGATAGCGCTGCAGCGTCTTCTCGGTCCCCTCGTCCCACAGCGTGCGCAGCCAATGCGCGAAAAGCTCGCGGAAATCGTCGGAGCGCCCGACCTCGCCATAGACATCGTCCATGCCGAGCCATTCGCCGGGATCGGCGCGCGCCGCCTGCGCCTTCGGCACGAGCAGATCCCAGTTCGGGTCGTTCGGCTCGATGACGGCGCCGCTTTCCGTCTCGCCGAAGCAATAGCGGCACCACAGCGCCGATTCGAGCGCGAGGCCGGTCACGTCGCGGCCCTCCTTCAGCCGGTCGGCGATCGTCGGCACGATGAATTTCGGCTGCCGGTTGGACCCGTCGAGGCAGAGACGGCGCACCGTGTCGCCGATCTTCGGATTGGCGAAGCGGCGCTTGATCTCGCCGAAATAGACCTGCAGATCCGTATCCGGCACAGGCGGAACGGCCGGTACGATCTCATCCTGCTCGATCTTCTCCAGGAACGCCGCCACGAGCGGATGCTCCATCGCCTCATGCACGAAATGGATGTCGAGAAGCCCCGCCGGATAGGCGATCACCGCATGCCCACCGTTCAGAATCCGGATCTTCATGATCTCGAACGGCGTCACGTCCGGCACGAACTGCACGCCGACATTTTGAAGCGCCGGCCGCCCGGCCGGGAAATTGTCCTCGAGCACCCATTGCTTGAAATCCTCGCAGAACACCGGCCAGGCATCTTCGACGCCGAATTCCTCCTCGAGCAGCCGGCGCTCCCGATCCCCCGTCGCCGGCGTAATCCGGTCGACCATGCCGTTCGGAAAGGCGACGTTCTCGGTGATCCAGTCGGCGAAGGCGGGGTCCGAAAGCCGCGCCGTCCCCGCGACGGCATTCTTCGCCACCACGCCATTGTGGGGGATGTTGTCGCACGACATCACGGTGAAAGCCTGAAGTCCGCGGCCCCGCCGCTCCTTGAGCCCCGCCGCGATCAGCCCGAAGACGGTCTTCGGATCGTCGGGCGTCTTGCCGTCGGCGGCGATTGCCGGATGCTGCGGATTGAAGCGCCCGGTGGAATCGATGAAGTAGCCGCCCTCCGTCACCGTCAGCGAGACGATGCGGATTGAGGGATCGGCGAGTTTTTCGATGATCGCCTGCGCATCGCCCACGGGCAGCATCCCGACCATGGCGCCGGTGACGCGCGCATTGGAAGCTGCGGCCGACTGATCGACGACCGTCGTCAGAAAGTCCTGACCCCCGAGCGCCTGGCGCATCTTTTCATCGCCCGCCATGACGCCGGCGCCAAGGATCGCGAAATCGTGGTCGCGCCCGGTTTCAAACAGCTCGTCGAGATAGACGGCCTGATGCGCGCGGTGAAAATTGCCGATGCCGAAATGCAAAATCCCGGCCGACAGCCCGGCCCGGTCATAGCCGGGGACATGCACCCTCGGCGCCATTTCGCTCAGGTTCTCGGCTGCAAGCTTCGTCGTCATGTCACTCCTTCCGGGGCAGAGGAACGTCCTCTCCGAACCCCTCCGGGGCCGCGCCCCATTCGATAGGTCCGCACTTTCCGGCCCTGCGAGACCGGGCGAAGAGCGGATCGTCATGCGTCCCCCTCCCCCTTGTGGGGAGGGGACAGGGGTGGGGGTCGTCGGTCAGAGGAAGGGCCTGTGTGAATTCGCAAGCACAGCCCCCCACCCGCGAGCTTTCGGTTGGGATGCCCCCCTCAACTCATCCAATTGCCGCCGTCGACATTGTAGGTCTGGGCGACGATGTAATCGGCCTCCGCACTTGCCAGAAACACGGCCATGCCGGTCAGATCCTCCGCCCGGCCCATGCGCCCGTAAGGCACCGCCTCGCCGACGAGCCGCTTCTTCTCCCCGAGCGGCCGATTCTCGTACTTCGCAAACAGCGCATCGACGCCGTCCCAGTGCTCGCCGTCAACCACACCCGGCGCGATCGCATTGACGTTGATCTTGTGCTGGATGAGGTCGAGGCCCGCCGACTGCGTGAGGCTGATCACGGCGGCCTTCGTCGCGCAGTAGACCGCGACGAGCGCTTCCCCGCGCCGCCCGGCCTGGCTCGCCATATTGATGATCTTGCCGCCCTCGCCCTTGGCGATCATCGCTTTCGCCACCGCCTGCAGCATGAAGAGCGTGCCGGACACGTTGATCGCAAAGAGCCGGTCGAAACTCTCCCGGCGGATTTCGACGATCGGCGAAAGATCGAAGAGGGCGGCGTTGTTGATCAGAATGTCGATGCGCCCGGTGCGGTCCAGAACCTCCGCCACCGCCGCGTCGATCGAGGCCTGATCGGTGACGTCGAGCGGCACCGCATAGGCCGCCTCGCCGATCTCGGCGGCCGTCTCTTCGGCGCGGACGAGGTTGATGTCGGCGATCGCCACCCTCGCCCCTTCGCGCACATAGGCCTCGGCGAAGGCGCGCCCGATGCCGCGCGCCGAGCCGGTGATGATGGCGGATTTGCCTTCCAGCCGCCTCATGACAGCGCCATGCCATCGGCGTCGAAGCGATGGATCTTGTCGTCCTGCGGCGTCAGAAACACCCGGTCGCCGTGGCGCACGGGAAACTCGCCGTCCGCGCGTGCCGTCAGCATGCCGGCACGCTCCGTCTCCACATGCAGAAACGTGTCGGAGCCGAGATGTTCGGAGACGCTGACCCGGCCTTCCCAGCGGCCTTCTTCCAGCGACAATTCCATATGCTCCGGCCGGATGCCGACCTTGGCCGCGTCGCGCCGTTCCGCCACCGCACCCTCGATGAAGTTCATCTTCGGCGAACCGATGAAGCCCGCGACGAAGAGATTGCGCGGCTTGGAATAGAGTTCGAGCGGCGTGCCCACCTGCTCGATGATGCCGGCGCGCAGGACGACGATGCGGTCGGCCATGGTCATGGCCTCGACCTGATCATGCGTGACGTAGATCATCGTCGTCTCGAGCTTGTTGTGCAGCTCGGAGATTTCGAGGCGCATATTCACCCGAAGCGCCGCATCGAGGTTCGACAAAGGCTCGTCGAACAGGAACGCCGCCGGCTCGCGCACGATCGCCCGCCCGATGGCGACACGCTGGCGCTGCCCGCCCGAAAGCTGCCCCGGCCGCCGGTCGAGATAATCGGTGAGGTTCAGAACGCGCGCCGCATCGTCGATCTTGCGGTCGATCTCGGCCTTGTCGAACCCCGCCATCTTCAAAGGAAAGGCGATGTTCTTCCGCACACTCATATGCGGGTAGAGCGCGTAGGACTGGAACACCATGGCGAGGCCCCGCTTGGCCGGCGGCGTTTCCGTGGCGTCCCGCCCGTCGATCTTGATCTCGCCGGAGGTCACGTCTTCGAGCCCCGCGATCAGCCGCAGAAGCGTCGACTTTCCGCAGCCGGACGGGCCGACGAAGACGATGAATTCGCCATCCTCGATTTCGAGATCGAGCGGCGGGATCACCTGGACATTGCCGAAAGTCTTGGTGATCTGGTTGAGCGAGATGTGTCCCATATCCGTCCCTTTTCGCCGCGTTTGTCGCCGCGCCGTTTATTGTCGGGTGCCGCCGGGGCGGCAGCCGCGTCTTGGCCGCGCCCCTATTTGACCGCCCCAAAGGTGAGGCCGCGCACGAGCTGCTTCTGGCTGAACCAGCCGAGGATCAGGATCGGCGCGATCGCCATGGTCGAGGCGGCGGAAAGCTTGGCGTAGAAGAGCCCCTCCGGGCTCGAATAAGATGCGATGAACGCCGTCAGCGGCGCCGATTTCGCGGCCGTCAGGTTCAAGGTCCAAAACGCCTCGTTCCAGGCGAGAATGATGTTGAGGAGAAGCGTCGAGGCGATCCCCGGCACCGCCATCGGCGTCAGCACGTAAAGGATCTCCGAGCGCAGCCCCGCCCCGTCCATCCGCGCCGCCTCCAGGATCTCGCCCGGAATCTCGCGGAAATACGTGAACAGCATCCAGATGATGATCGGCAGGTTGATCAGCATCACCACGATGACCAGGCCCAAAAGCGTGTCGAGCAGGCCGGTATCGCGGAAGATGAGATAGATCGGGATCAAGACGCCGACGGGCGGCAGCATCTTGGTCGACAGCATCCACATCAACACGTTCTTGGTCTGCTTGCCGGGCACGAAGGCCATCGACCACGCCGCCGGGATGGCGACGAGGAGGCCCAGAACCGTCGAGCCGAGCGAGATCACCACCGAATTCCAGAAATGCCGGAAATAGGCGGAGCGCTCCTGCACCTCGGTGTAATTGTCGAGCGTCCAGTCGAAGAACACGAAAGAGGGCGGCGAAGCGATCGCCTCCGCCTCCGTCTTGAAGCTCGTCAGGATCGTCCACAGGATCGGAAAGAAGATCAGGAAGCCGATCGTCCAGGCGATCAGCGTGAAGAGGAGCTTTCGACCTTTTGTCGGAGTGTGGGCCATGGCTCAGACGTCCAGGTTCTTGCCGATCATCCGCATCAGGAAGATCGCGACGATATTGGCGAGAATGACGGCGACGATGCCGCCGGCCGACCCGCCGCCCACGTCGAACTGCAGGAGCGACTGGGCGTAGACGAGATAGGTGATGTTGGTCGTGGCATAGCCCGGCCCGCCATTGGTCGTGACGAGGATCTCCGCGAACACCGAGAGCAGGAAGATCGTCTGAATGAGCACGACGACCGTGATGGCGCGCGCCAGATGCGGCAGCATGATGTGGAAGAAGCGGCTCAAAGGCCCCGCCCCGTCCATTTCCGCCGCTTCGAGCTGATCACGGTCGAGCGATTGCAGCGCCGTCAGCAGGATGAGCGTCGCAAAGGGCAGCCATTGCCACGACACGATCCAGATGATCGAGGCGAGCGGCGCCTGACCGAGAAAGTCGAAGGGCTGCATCCCGAGCGCCCGAAAAATGTTCGAGAAGAGCCCGTTCACGGGATTCATGAACATGTTCTTCCACACGAGCGCGGAGACCGTCGGCATGACGAAGAACGGCGCGATCACCAGAACCCGCACGATCCCCTGCCCCCACATCGGCTGATCGAGCAGGATCGCCAGAAGCACCCCGCCGAAGATGGTGATGACGAGAACGCCACCGACGAGGAGAAGCGTGTTGATGAGCGCGGAGAAGAACGCCGGATCGGTCAGGAAGAACCGATAGTTCATGAAGCCGATGAAATCGTGCGTTCCCGGCATCAGAAGATTGTAGCGCAGGAACGAGAAGTAGAGCGTCATCGACAAGGGGATCAGCATCCAGCCGAGCAGAAGAAGCACGGCGGGAGAGATCATCAGTCGCGCGGCGGAACGCGAATGCGCAGTGGCCATGAGCGAACCCTTTCGGGCGATGAGGAACGAGCCGGTGAAGAGGGCCCGGGCGGACGCCGCAACGACATCCGTCCGCGCCGATCATGTCGAGGCGGTCACGGCGTCGGCGACCGCCCCAGGCAGGTGCGTGAAGCCGGCGATATGCGGCCGGTCACGCGCGGCGCATCACTTCGGATAGCCGGCCTTCGTCATTTCGCGGTTCGTCAGCTGCTGGGCGTTCTGGATCGCCTGATCCGCACTCATCTGCCCGGCAAGCGCGGCGGAGAACATCTGCCCGACGGCCGTGCCGATGCCCTGGAATTCCGGAATGGCGACGAACTGTCCGCCCGTATACGGCACGTCCTGAACGGACGGCTTGTCGGGCGTCGCCGCCTGCATCGAATTCAAGGTCATCTCGGCGAAGGGCGCTTCCTTCTGATACTCCTCGTTCTCATAGAGCGAGGTGCGGGTTCCCGGAGGTGCGGCGCGCCAGCCTTCGTTCTCGGCGACGAGCTTCGTGTAATCCTTCGACGTCGCCCAGGCGATGAACTGCTTGGCGGCATCCTCTGAATCCGTCGAGGTCGGAATGGCGAGATTCCACGACCACAGCCAATTGCCGTGGTTGTCGACGCCTTCCTTGTTCGGGAATTGCGCGAAGGCGACCTTGTCGGCGACCGTCGATTCATCGGGGTCGGTCACGAACGAGGCAGCCACCGTCGCATCGATCCAGATGCCGCATTTGCCCTGCTGGAAGAGCGACAGGTTTTCGTTGAAGCCGTTCGAGGAGGCTCCTGGAGGCCCGTAATCGTTCATCATGGTCAGATAGTCGTTGACCGCTGCTTTCCATTCCGGGCTGTCGAGCTGGGCCTTCCAGTCCTTGTCGAACCAGGCCGCGCCGTAGGAATTCGCCATGGCCGTCAAGAACGCCATGTTCTCGCCCCAGCCCGGCTTGCCGCGCAGACAGATGCCGTAGACGTCGTTCGATTTGTCCGTCATCGCCTCGGCGGCTTTTTGGATATCCGACCAGGTCGGCTGATCGGGGATCTCCACGCCGGCCTTCTCGGCAAGGTCGGTGCGGTACATGACCATCGCCGATTCCCCGTAGAACGGCGCCGCGTAGAGCTTGTCCTCATAGGTCAGCGCACTGCGGATCGCCGGCAGGATATCGTCGGCATCATAGCCGTCCGGCATGTCGTCGAGAGCGACGAGCCAATTCTGCTTCGCCCAGATCGGCACCTCGTAATTGCCGATGGTCATGACGTCGTACTGACCGCCCTTGGTGGCGATATCCGTCGTCACGCGCTGGCGCAGCACGTTTTCTTCCAAAGTCACCCATTCCAACTGGATATCGGGATGATTTTTGGTGAAATCCTCGGCGAGCTTCTGCATGCGGATCATGTCGCCATTGTTGACGGTGGCGATCGTGATCGTTTCGGCATGAGCGGCGGCAGTGAAGGCGACGGCGGATACAGCGCCGACCGCCCAAATGGAGCGTCTCATCAGGTTTCCTCCGTTCCGCGTCTTCGGCCCAAAGGCCGCGCGGCTTATCAATACAGGAAAGACGCGACATCGGATGTCGAGATCGCATCCCTCTGCCCGCGCCGAAAGGCACGGACATTCAGGACGAAGTTGCGCGAAACCGCGGCCTCCGCCTCATCTTCGGATATCTAAATTGTCGTCAGAAGCGCGAAGGGAAAGACCCGACGGCAACTTGCGTAAGACTAGATCACGCGGGTTTGCCGCTGTCAAATAAATAAATCACTTTGATTTTGCAATTAACGCAAGCGCAGAATAAATCCTGTCCTTCCGGTAACTTAGCCGCATTGTCGCACAGCCTTACGAAATTGAAACTCTCAAGTTTCCTGATGCGGCAAGGCGCATCTATTCTTCGCGCTCCCAGGGCGGCACGCTGCCGAAATGTGCACTCAGATAATCGATGAACGCGCGCACCCGCGGCGACAGATTCCGCTTCTCCGAATAGAGCGCCAGAATGTCCGACCCGTCGTCGGCATAATCCGGCAGGAGCCTGACGAGCCGCCCGGCCTTGATATCCTCGCCGACGAGATAGGTCGAAAGCCGGGCGATCCCGAGGCCTGAAAGCGTCGCGTGATAGATCGCATCGGCGCTGTTGGCCTCGAAATTGCCGGTGAGCGGAACGGGATCGGTCCCCTCCGCCCCTTCCAGATGCCAGTCGTTCCAGCGCGTCACCGTCGACAGGCGCAGGCAATTGTGATGCGCGAGATCCTGGCGCGTCGTCGGCGTGCCGGCGCGCTTGAGATAGGCCGGCGCGGCACAGATCACCCGCCGGTTGCGGGCAAGCTTGCGCGCCACCGCAAAACTGTCCTCCACCTGCTCGGTGAAGCGGATGGCGACGTCGATCCCCTCCGCCGCGAGGTCGATCGGGCGGTCCGTCACCTCGAGCGAGACTTTGAGCTCCGGATAGCGCGCCATGAACTCCGGCATGATCGGCAGAAGCTGCGCCTTGGCGAAGGCGACGGTGGCCGCGACCCGCAACACCCCGACCGGCTGACCGCTGATCGCGGTGGCAAGGTTTTCCGCCTCCGACACCCTGACCGCGAGATCGGCGCAGCGCTCGTAGAAGGCGCGCCCCTCCTCTGTCAGCGACAGGCCGTGCTTGCTGCGGTTGAGAAGCCTTACCTTGAGGCGATCCTCCAGAAAGCCGATCTGCCGGCTGACGGCCGATGGCGTCAGGCCGAGCGAGCGGGCGGCCGCCGAAAAGCTCTCGCTCTCGACCACGGTCGCAAACAGGATCATCTGGCTCGGAAGTTCCATCACACCTCGGCTTTGCAGCTGGGTCACAGCCCCTTTGACCCAAGGACGCCTTCGCAAGCGCCTCCGCCGTCATTATTTGTGCAACACAGCACGATTATGATGCGCCGCAATACCGGCGTAGGGCCCGACACCATCAAGATAAAAACGGGTTCGTGGAAGCGCACCAAAGAACGGCTGCAAGCAACCACCGCACTGCAACACAGGCCGGCAAAAGCCACCGAAGGCATGCTGCCGGCACACGAACCGGAATTTCAGACGGCAATTCCCCCTGCCGTCCCATGATGGAGAAGCCACATGAAGACCCTCACTCTCGCACGCCCCGCCTCCGGGCCCCTCAGCGCACCGGCCTCGACCGTATCGATGGGCGAAGGCGCCCGCACCCTCCTGTCGCGCGCCTGGACATCCGTGAAGCAGCGCTACCAGTACGGCGAACTCGTTCGCGAGCTGGAAGGCTATCGTGACCGCGACCTCGCCGATATGGGCTTCGACCGCAGCGAGATCCGCCGCGTGGCCTATGAAGGCGCCTACGGCCGCTCCCGCGCCTGATCTGTCGTTCTCCGGGCGGCCGTCCGTTCGCAAGACCGCTCGAAAAAACCTCCATCACCCGTCCTGGCTGGCGGCAGCACCAAGCTCCGCCCGCCGGGGCGGATCGGCGCCGCGGCGTCCGCAGGTGATGCCGGCGGCCTCCGTGGCAAAGGTGATGAGCGCCTCCACCTCGTCCCGGCGCAGCCTGGAAAGCGCCTCGCGCGATTTCGTCGAGCGCTCCGCCAGGCCGGCAATCAAGGCGGCCATGAAGCTGTCGCCAGCGCCGACCGTATCGACCACGTCGACCTCGGTGCCTTTGACGGACACGCGTCCGAACGAGCCGAAGGCTTCCGCCCCTTCCCGGCCATAGGTGACGACGACCAGGGTCGCGCCCGCAGCGCGCCAGCGCTCGGCGGTCTCGGCCGGCGGCGCGCTCGGATAAAGAAGCCCCAGATCCTCCTCGCTCACCTTGACGAGATCCGTCGTCGGCAGGAAGGCGTCCAGGCGTTCGCGCCAGAGCGCGAGATCCGGCTCCACGTTGAGCCGCACATTGGGATCGAGCGTCACCAGCCGCTCGCCCGCCTCTCGCCCCAGAAGCGACAGGAGGCTCGTGCCGATCGGCTCGGTGACGAGCGAAAACGAGCCGGCATGCACGCCCCAGATGTCGCGACTGAAGACCGGCAGATCGGAAAGGTTGACGGCCCGGTCCGCCGCCCCGTCTCCATAAAACGCGTAAGAGGGCGAGCCGTCTTTGCCGAGCGTCACCAGGCTCAAGGTCGTGCGTCGGCTGGAGCGCAGAAGAAATCCGGTCTCCACACCTTCCGTCTTGAGCGCCGCAAAGAGCTTCTCGCCCAAAAGATCCGTCGAAAGTCCGGTGAAAAGCGCCGCCTCCTGGTCGAGGCGGGCGAGCCCCACGGCGACGTTGAAAGGCGATCCGCCGATGCGCGCGTCGAAGGAGAGCCCTTCGCCCTTGTCCGAACCGTAAAGATCCCAGAGCGCCTCGCCGCAGACGACGAACATCAGGCCGCTCCCGCCGGGGTTTGAACGAAGCCTCGCTGCATCTTCTCCTCCCCTCCGGCGGCCTCTTTGTAGGCCTTATCACCCCGCCTTGTCATTTCCGCCGGGTCGCGCGTCCTAGGCCATAGAACATGGCCCCAAGCCGCACTCGACAGGCCGGGCGAGCGGGCGGCGCCGCGCTCGGGCCGGCGGCTTCCACACGAGCCGGCCCCCAGAGATAGGCAGCGCAGCGCCGCCTGACCGGCAGCCATGGCTCACGCACCCATCCACATCGGACCTTCAAAGTCAATAACTAAATCACATTGGTTTTTTAATTTTCTTTCGGCTAGCCTGCGCTGCCGCAAGAGGACGAACCGCAAGGACTGCGAAGGCACGGCGAGATGCGAGGCGGAGACACAACCGGGCTGCGCGCCTACAACGAGCGGCTGATCATCCACGCGCTCTTGCGCGCCGGCGCCCTCTCGAAGGCGGAGATCGCGCGCGAGACCGGCCTCTCCGGCCAGGCCGCCTCCGTCATCGTCAACCGTCTCCTGGCCGAAGGCCTCCTCATCAAGCGCGACAAGGTCCGCGGCCAGGTCGGCCAGCCGTCCACCCCGATCGCACCCAATCCGCAGGGCGCCTTCTCGCTCGGCGTCAAGATCGGCCGCCGCAGCGTCGAGGCGATCCTCGTCAATCTTCTGGGCGAGGTGATCGGCTCCGCCCAGGAAAGCTATTACGCGCCCTTGCCGGAGGAGACGGTCCGTCTCGCCATCGCCCAGGCGAGCGATCTTCTCGCCTCCCTCGACGCCGCCTCCAGAAAGCGCGTCGTCGGCCTCGGCATCGCCATGCCGAGCGAGCTTGAGGCCTGGGCGACGGAACTCGATTTGGCGCCGGGCGCCCTCGACGCCTGGCGCGACATCGATGTCGCCGCCGCCTTGCAGGAGGCGACCGGCCTCCCCGCCTCCCTCCACAACGACGCGACGGCCGCCTGTGCCGCGGAAGTGATCCTGGGCGATGCCGTCACCCGCCGCAGCGCGCTTTACCTTTATCTCGGCACCTTCATCGGCGGCGGCATCGTCATCGACGGCAAGCTCTATCGCGGCGAGCAGTTCAACGCCGGCGCCATCGGCTCAATGCCGACCGCCCATCAAGGCGCCACGGGCGCGCCGCAGCAGCTCATCCACACCGCCTCCATCATCCAGCTGCAACAGGCCTTCACCGAGGAAGGGATCGACCCAGGCGAGGCGCTTCTGCGCGGCGACGACATTCCAGGTGCCACAAAGATCTTCGACGCCTGGGCGACACAGGCGGCGGAGGAAATGGCGCGCGCCGTCATATCGGCCATGAGCGTCATCGACTTTGAGACGATCGTGGTCGACGGCCTGCTGCCGCCGGCCTGGCGCACCCGCATCACCCAGCGCCTCGCCGAAGCGGTGCAGCATTTCAACCGTCTCGGCCTCACCCCCGCCGAGATCGTCTCCGGCTCCGTCGGGCCGATGGCCCGCGTTCTGGGCGCCGCTATGCTGCCGCTCCAGGCGCGCTTCTCGCCCAACACCGACCTCCTCGTGCGCCAGACGATCGCGCGCCAGAGCGACGCCGAAGCCGCGTCTTCGCTCGCGGACTAGCCGCCTCCCACACGCACTGTCCGCCCGCTCTTTGCATTCCGACCGGCTTGTGCCCATCATGGCTGCAAACAAGAAAACGATTTCTCTCGGGGGTCTCCTCGGGAGAAACCGAGGAAACCCGCTTGAGGACCGTCCATGAGCCTCGCCCCATGAGTCTCGCCCCATGAGCCTCGCCCCATGAGCGTCACGGCCGCGCGCAGCGTTGAGCCTGCGCCGCGCGTTCCCGAATTCGGGCCCTGGCTCGCTCAGGCCTCGATCCTCGTCGTCGACGACGAGCCGGGCATGCGCAATTTTCTCGTCCGCACGCTGAAACCCCGCTGCAAGCGCCTGGAAGAGGCGGCCGACACCACCGAAGCCTCCAGAAGGCTCGACGAGCACCATTTCGACGTTGTCATTCTCGACAACATCATGCCCGGCAAGAGCGGCGTCGAATGGCTGACAGAACAGCGCGAGATCGGCCTTTTCGCCGATGCGATCCTGATCACCGCCTATGCCGATCTCGAAACGGCGATCCAGGCGCTGCGCGCCGGCGCCGTCGATTTCGTCCTGAAACCCTTTCGCTCCAACCAGATCCTCAACGCCGTCGCGCGCTGCCTCGACCGCATCCGTCTGCAGCGCGAAATCCATGTCCTGCGCCACGAACTGCGCTCCACCGCCGATCACATGCTTCTGCGCGACAAGCTGATCGGCCATTCCCCCGGCATCGGCGAGGTGCGCGACACCATCGCCCGCGTCGCGCCCCTGCCGACCTCCGTTCTGATCACCGGCCAGTCCGGTACGGGCAAGGAGGTGGCGGCGCGCTCCATCCACGCCCTCTCCGAGCGCGCCGACAAGCCCTTCGTCGCCGTCAATTGCGCCGCCGTGCCGACCGACATGCTGGAGGCGGAGCTTTTTGGCCATCTGAAAGGCGCCTTCACCGGCGCCGATGCGGGCCGCGAGGGCCTCTTCATCCATGCCCATGGCGGTACGCTCTTTCTCGACGAGATCGCCGAACTGCCGCTGGCCATGCAGAGCAAGCTCCTGCGCACAATCGAAGACCGGCGTGTGCGCCCGGTCGGCTCGGAGCGCGAGGTGCCGGTCGATGTGCGCTTCATCTTTGCCACCAATGCCGACCTCGAAGCCGCTGTCGAAGAGGGCCGTTTCCGCACCGATCTCTTCTACCGCATCAACGTCATGCAGATCGCCATGCCGCCGCTCGCCGCCCGCGGTGAGGACGTGATAGAGCTCGCCACCCTCTTCATGCAGCGCCTGTCGAAGCAGCTCGGCATGCCCCCGGTCGAAATCGATGCCGCCGTGCGCGCGGGCCTCGCCGCCTATGACTGGCCCGGCAATGTCCGCGAGCTCAGAAACCTCATCGAGCGCTCGCTCATCCTCGGCCGCTTCCCGCCGGAATTTCGCGGCGATCCCGCCACGGGCACAGAACGCGCGCACGCCCCCGAAGTCGCCGGCGAGCCCGGAGAAGCACTCGAAGAGGTGGAGCGCCGCCATATCCTGCGCGTTCTGGAAGCGACCGGAGGCAACCGCGCCGAGGCCGCCCGCCGCCTCGGCATCTCGCGCAAGACCATCGACCGCAAATGCTCAGCCTGGAACCTCTGAGCTGGGGCCGCTGAGATGAGTTTGGAGCCGGCGCGGCCCGGCCTTGCGCAGCCCGGACTTGCGCGGCCCGGCCCCGAAAAGATCGGCCGGCACCGCTCGGTTCGCTTCCGCCTCCTGGCGATCGCGCTCCTGCCGACCTTCGTCATCCTGCCGCTTCTTCTCGGCGTCACCATCGTCCGCTGGAACGCGAAATTCGACCAGCTTCTGAAGTCGAAGGTGCATGGCGACCTCACCATCGCCGACCAGTATTTCAACCGCATCCTGGAGACGACCGGCGACGAGATCGACGCGCTCGGCCGCTCCGCCGAATTCCGGGACGTGATCGAGGCGGATGCCCCCGCCCCGCTCGCCGCCTATCTGGAGAAGAGCCGCAAGGCGCTCGGCCTCGATTTTCTCTACCTCGTCAGCACCGGCGACGGCGTGCACGCCACCTCCCCCGCAGGCGCAGCCCCGAACCTTTCGGGCGACCGGCCGGTCGTCCAAAGCGCCCTTGCCGGCAAGCCCACGACGGCAGTCGACATCTTCTCCGGCGACGACCTCGCCGCCATTTCGCCGGCGCTTGCCGCGCAGGCGCGCCTTCCCCTCGTCGACACGCCCAACGCCGTGCCGACCGACAAGACGGCCGAAACCCGCGGCATGGTCGTGCATTCGGCAAGCCCCGTGCGCCTGCCCGGCCAGGGCCCCGCCGCCCTCGTCGGCGGCCTCCTCCTCAACCAGAACCTCGTCTTCATCGATACGATCAACGACCTCGTCTACCGCGAGGAGAGCCTCCCCGCCGGCAGCCAGGGCACGGCGACCCTTTTTCTCGACGATGTGCGCGTCTCCACCAATGTCCGGCTTTTCGAGGACAAGCGCGCCCTCGGCACCCGCGTCTCCGCCGCCGTGCGTTCCGCCGTTCTCGGCGAAGGCCGCGTCTGGCTCGACAGCGCCTTCGTCGTCAACGACTGGTACATCTCCGCCTACGAGCCGATCACCGACAGTTTCGGGCGCCGCGTCGGCATGCTCTATGTCGGCTTCCTGGAAGCACCGTTTCAGCGCACCAAGCTCGTCTCGCTTCTCACCCTCATCGCCGCCTTCGCCGCCGTCACCGCCTTGAGCGTGCCGCTCTTCCTGCGCTGGGCGGGCTCCGTCTTCCGCCCCTTGGAGCGCATGACGGAGACGATCTCCAAGGTGGAGGCCGGCGATATGAGCGCCCGCACCGCCCTTCCCGACAATGAAGACGAGATCGCCCGCGTCGCCGCCCATCTCGACGGGCTTCTCGATCAGGTGCAGGAGCGCGACCGGCAACTCCGCTCCTGGAACGAGGAGCTCAACGCCCGCGTCGCGGACCGCACGCGCGAGCTGAGCGAAGCGAACCGCCAGCTCGAGGCGACGACGAAACAGCTCATCATGTCGGAAAAGCTCGCGGCCATCGGCGAGATCACGGCGGGCGTCGCCCACGAGATCAACAATCCCGTCGCCGTCATGCAGGGCAATCTCGAAGTCATGCGCTCGATCCTCGGCGAGACCGCCGCCCCGGCCGAAACGGAGATCCGCCTCATCGACGAACAGATCGACCGCATCGGCCAGATCGTGACGAAACTCCTGCAATTCGCCCGGCCGGAGGAATATGCGGGCTTCGTCGAGAGCCACGCCCCCGCCGATGTCGTCGCCGACTGCCTGCCTCTCGTCCAGCATCTCCTCAACAAGGCGGAGATCGAGGTGGCGCGCCGCGACACCGCCACCCGCCTCGTTCTCATGAACCGCACCGAGCTGCAGCAGGTGCTGGTCAACCTCATCGTCAACGCCATCCACGCCATGCCGGACGGCGGCCGGCTGACGATTACGACCTCCGATACGGATCGCGACGGCACGCCGGGCATTCAGATCGCGGTCGAAGACACCGGCACCGGCATCCCCCCGGAGGTGCTGTCGAAAATCTTCGATCCCTTCTTCACCACCAAGCGCCAGGAGGGCACCGGCCTCGGCCTCTCGATCAGCCAGACGCTGATCGTTCAGCAGGGTGGCTCCCTGACGGTCACGAGCACGCCGGGCGAAGGCACGATCTTCGTGATCTGGCTCCCCGAAGCGCGCTGACGGCACCAGATCACGCCCGCCGCAAACTCGGCGTCACAGAGACAATTTGTCCTATTTTGGCTGGCGTCTCTTCCCGCCCGAGGGACGTTTTGTCCCTCTGCCCCTCGACAGGACTCCCGGAAATCCGCCACTTCCGCGTCTCTCCCGTTCTGGCATCCCGCTTGCGTAGCGTCCTCACGCCACGCCGAAAAAACGCGCGGGCGCTGCGCGGCCATGCTCCGCGCAGGGAGGAAAACGACAAGGGGCGCTCACTTGCCGAAAGACCGCGGTCGCGCGGCGCGGCGGGGCGAGCCCGGGAGGGAAAATCGCGACATGTTCGACAGCCTCAAGAAGGAACACATCGTCGCCGGCGAGAACTTCAACCGTTGGAAGGTTCCGCCGGCCTCGATCGCCATCCATCTGTGCATCGGCTCCGTCTATGCCTGGAGTATCTTCAACCCGCCGCTGACGCGTGAATTCGGCGTCGTCGCCGCCTCCGCCGGTGACTGGAGCCTGCAATCCGTCGTCTGGATCTTCTCCGTCGCCATCGTCTTTCTGGGCCTTGCCGCGGCCTTCGCCGGCAAGTGGCTCGAAGAGGTCGGCCCGCGCATGGTCGGCGTCGTCGCGGCACTCTGCTGGGGCGGCGGCTTCATCGTCGGCGGCCTCGGCATCGTCACCCACCAGCTCTGGCTCGTCTATCTCGGCTACGGCGTCATCGGCGGCTGCGGCCTCGGCCTCGGCTATGTCTCGCCCGTCTCGACCCTGATCCGCTGGTTCCCGGACCGGCGCGGCATGGCGACCGGCATGGCCATCATGGGCTTTGGCGGCGGCGCCATGATCGCCACGCCGATCAAGGAATTTCTGCTGCGCACCTTCTATGAGGTTCCGACCTATCTCGGGCCGGAAAGCGCCGTCTCCCTCGTCACCGAAGGCGGCCGCCGCATGGCCGAGGTCAACGGCCAGATGGTCGAGGTCGTCGTCGCCGGCGCCAAGCAGGTCGCCGCAGCCCCCGTCGCCATCGAGCCCGGTATCTACGTCGCCGGCACCGGCAACACCGGCGCCGCGATGACCTTCTTCACCCTCGGCGGCATCTACTTCGTCGTCATGGTCATCGCCTCCTTCTCCTACCGCGTACCGCGGGAGGGCTGGAAGCCGGCCGGTTGGGAGCCGGCCGCCGCGCATGTCGCCCAGCGCAAGATGATCTCCGACAACGACGTCCACATCGACCAGGCGCTGAAGACGCCGCAATTCTATCTTCTGTGGATCGTGCTCTGCTTCAACGTCACGGCGGGCATCGGCGTCATCGGCGTCGCCAAGACCATGATGACGGAGATTTTTGGCACCACCCTGCCCTTGATCGTGAACTCCGCCTTCGCGGCGACCTACGTCTTCATGATCTCGGTCTTCAACATGGTCGGCCGCTTCCTGTGGGCCTCGGCATCGGACTATATCGGCCGCAAGAACACCTATTATTGCTTCTTCGTTCTCGGCACGATCCTCTATCTGTCGATCCCGTTTGCGGCCCAGCAGGTGAGCGTCGATCCGGCGGTGACATGGCTCGTCATGTTCTACGCCGCGACGATGATCATCTTCACCATGTATGGCGGCGGCTTTGCCACCATCCCCGCCTATCTCGCCGACATTTTCGGCACCAAATATGTGGGCGGCATCCACGGCCGGCTTCTGACGGCGTGGAGCACGGCGGGCGTTCTCGGCCCCCTCGCCATCACGCAGCTGCGGGAAATGTCCCTGTCGAACGCGATCCACGATCTTGCGGCCCGCATCGATCCTTCCGTCTTCCGGGAGAAATTCGGCGCCGGCATCGATCAGCTCGACCAGATGATCGCCGCCAATACGGTGACAATCGGCCGGCTGATGGAGATCGCCCCCGCCGGCACCGTCGATCCGACACCGAGCCTCTACAACACCACCATGTACTGCATGGCGGGGCTCCTGGTGCTCGCGCTCATCGCCAATTCCCTCGTCCGTCCGGTGCACGAGAAGCACCATATCGACGAGACGACGGAGGAGATCGAAGGGCGCGTCGTCGCCGCCGCCGAATGATGGGACTTGCGGCCGGGCATCATGCCCGGCCGTCTTTTTCCCCTGCGGCAGGGCGCGTCACCCGGCCGCCGTTTAGCTCCCAGGCCGAGCGTCCCGCCCGGCCCTCTCTCATCGCCATGACCGGGCCCTTGCCCCGTCCGGCTTTTCTCAACGCCCGCATCCTGTATCGTGGGCACGTCGCAGGCGGGCCGAAGATCCGCAAGGCGGCGGGAGACGCTCATGATCGACAAGCTGGAAATGTTCATCGCGCTTGCCCGCGAAAAACATTTCGGCCGTGCCGCAGAGGATTGCCGCGTCACCCAGCCGACGCTCTCCTCGGCGATCAAGCAGCTCGAAGACCAGTTCGGCGTCATGCTGGTGCGCCGCGGCTCGCGCTATCAGGGGCTGACGCCGGAAGGCCAGCGCGTCCTGGAATGGGCGCGCCGCATCGTCGCCGACGTTCGCTCCATGCAGGAGGATCTGCGGACCGCGCGCCACGGCCTCTCCGGGCATCTGCGCATCGCCGCCATCCCGACGGCGCTCTCCGCCGTCGCCGAGCTGACGGCGCCCTTTGCGGAGGCCCATCCCGGCATCACCTTCACCGTCCTGTCGCGCAATTCGGTCGAGATCCTGTCGCTTCTGGAAAATCTCGAGATCGATGTCGGCATCACCTATCTCGACAACGAGCCGCTCGGCCGCGTCACCACCGTGCCGCTCTACGAGGAGCGCTACGCCTTCGTCACCCAGGCGGACGGACCGCATGCCGGCAAGTCGAGCATCACCTGGAAAGAGGTGGCGGCCGCACCGCTCTGTCTGTTGACGCCCGACATGCAGAACCGCCGCATCGTCAACCAGAAGATGGGCGAAGCCGGCGCCAGCGCCGATCCGACGCTCGAATCCAACTCCGTCATCACCCTCTTCGCCCATGTGCGCACCGGCCGCTGGTCGAGCGTCATGCCCTGGCGGCTGGTGGACGCCTTCGGCCGCCTGGACAATCTGACGGCGATCCCGATCGTGGAGCCGGAGGCCGTGGAAAGCATCGGCCTCGTCGCCGCCTACCGCGAACCGCACACGCCGGTTCTTGCCGCCCTTCTCGCCGAAGCCCGCAAGGTTTCGCAGCTTCTGCCCCGATAGAAACGGCCCTCGGCCTAGCGCTCGATAGGTTTTCCCGATCACTCGACGGGATAAAGCTATTGATAAGACATGACGTCGCGCGTCAAAATTACCGCAATAAGAAATCCGGCAAAAACAATCGCCGGCCATGGGAGGAAGAATGACTGCCCAGACAGGCGCAGCGGACATTGCCGTCCGCGCCACAGCGATCGTCGATGCCAACGCCGCCCTCGAAGGCCCGCTCCTGCCGATCCTGCACGATCTCCAGGAAGAGTTCGGCTGCGTGCCGGAAGAGGCCGTGCCGGTCATCGCCAACCGCCTCAATCTGAGCCGCGCCGAAGTCCATGGCGTCGTCAGCTTCTATCCCGACTTCCACCACACCCCCTCCGGCCGCCATGTCCTGAAGGTCTGCCGCGCCGAGGCCTGCCAGTCGATGGGCGGCGAAAAAATCGCCGACCGCGTGCGCTCGGCCCTCGGCATCGACTGGCACGAGACGACGCCCGACGGCGCCGTCACGCTCGAACCCGTCTACTGCCTCGGCCTCTGCTCCTGCGCCCCGGCCGCGATGCTCGACGGCGAGGTGACCGGCCGCCTCGACGAAACCCGCCTCGCCCCGCTTCTCGACGAGGCCCGGCGATGACCGATCCCGTAAAGGTCTACGTCCCGCGCGATGCCGGCGCCCTGGCGCTCGGTGCCGACAAGGTCGCGGCCGAAATCGCCCGCGAGGCGGAGGCCCGCGGTCTCGATATCCGCCTCATCCGCAACGGCTCCCGCGGCCTCTTCTTCCTGGAGCCGATGGTCGAGGTCGCGACCGAAGACGGCCGCCTCGCCTATGGCCCGGTCGCGCCTGGCGACGTCGCCTCCCTCTTCGATGCGGGTTTTCTGTCCGGCGGCGACCACCCCCTCGCCCAGGGCGAAACGGAAGAAATCCCCTTCCTCGCCCGCCAGACCCGCCTCACCTTCGCGCGCTGCGGCATCATCGATCCGCTCGATCCGGCCGATTACGAGGCGCATGGCGGTCTGAAGGGGCTGCGCAATGCCGTCATGATGACGCCCGAAGAGATCGTCGAGACGATGGTCACGTCGGGGCTCCGCGGTCGCGGCGGCGCCGGCTTTCCGACCGGCATCAAGTGGAAGACCGTCGCCGAAGCAAAAGGCGAGCAGAAATACATCGTCTGCAACGCCGACGAGGGCGACAGCGGCACCTATTCCGATCGCATGATCATGGAGGGCGACCCCTTCATGCTGATCGAGGGCATGGTGATCGCGGGCCTCGCCACCGGCGCGACCCGCGGCTACGTCTACACCCGCTCCGAATACCCGCATGCCATCGTGACCATGCGCGACGCGATCGCCATCGCCCGCAGCCACGGCTTTCTCGGCCCCGACATTCTGGGCTCGGGCCACGCCTTCGACATGGAAATCCGCATGGGCGCCGGCGCCTATGTCTGTGGCGAGGAGACCTCGCTCCTGAACAGCCTGGAAGGCAAGCGCGGCGTCGTGCGCGCCAAGCCGCCGCTTCCCGCCCATGAGGGCTTTCTCGGCCGCCCGACCGTCGTCAACAACGTCATCTCACTTGCGACCGTACCGGCGATCCTCGACCACGGGCCGGAATTCTTCCGCGATTTCGGCGTCGGCCATTCGCACGGCACGATCCCCATTCAGATCGCGGGCAACGTCAAGAACGGCGGCCTCTTCGAGATCGCCTTCGGCCTCACTCTGCACGAGCTCGTCGACGAGATCGGCGGCGGCACCAGAAGCGGCCGCCCGGTCAAGGCGGTGCAGGTCGGCGGCCCGCTCGGCGCCTATTTCCCACGCGCCCTCTTCGACACGATCTTCGATTACGAAGCCTATACCGCGAAGAACGGCCTGATCGGCCATGCCGGCATCGTCGTCTTCGACGACAGTGTCGACATGCTGAAGCAGGCCCGCTTCGCCATGGAATTCTGCGCCATTGAATCCTGCGGCAAGTGCACCCCCTGCCGCATCGGCTCCGTGCGCGGTGTCGAGGTCGTCGACAGGATCGCGGCGGGCGAGGACCCTGACGCGCAGATCGCCCTCATGACCGACCTCTGCCAGACCATGCGCTTCGGTTCGCTCTGCGCCCTCGGGGGCTTCACGCCCTTCCCGGTCCTGAGCGCGATCGAACATTTCCCCGACGATTTCCGCCCCACCCCCTTCGCCGAAGCCGCCGAGTAAAGCTGAGGAAGAATAAAGCTGAGGAGCAGCCTGATGAGCCTCATTCACGAAATCGACTACGGCACACCCGCCTCCACCTCCGAAGAGACGGTGTCGCTGACGATCGACGGCTTTGAGATCAGCGTCCCGGCCGGCACTTCGGTCATGCGCGCGGCCGCCGAAGCCGGCATTCAGGTGCCGAAACTCTGCGCCACCGACATGGTGAAATCCTTCGGCTCCTGCCGCCTCTGCCTCGTCGAGATCGAGGGCCGGCGCGGCACCCCCGCCTCCTGCACCACGCCGGTCACCCCCGACATGGTCGTGCACACGCAGACGCCGCGCCTCAAGGACATCCGCCGCGGCGTCATGGAGCTCTATATCTCCGACCACCCGCTCGACTGCCTCACCTGCGCGGCGAACGGCGATTGCGAACTCCAGGACATGGCGGGCGAAGTCGGCCTGCGCGACGTGCGCTACGGCTATGACGGCGCCAACCACGTCAAGGCGAGGAACAACGGCGAGGCGAACCCGCGCTACCGGCCGAAGGACGAGAGCAACCCCTATTTCACCTTCGATCCCACGAAATGCATCGTCTGCTCGCGCTGCGTGCGCGCCTGTGAGGAGGTGCAGGGCACCTTCGCGCTGACGATCGAAGGCCGCGGCTTCGGCTCCGTCGTCGCCGCCGGACAGGACGAAGAGTTCCTGGCATCGGAATGCGTCTCCTGCGGCGCCTGCGTCCAGGCCTGCCCGACGGCGACGCTCCAGGAAAAGTCGGTGATCGACAACGGCCTGCCGGAGCATGCGCGCGTCACCACCTGCGCCTATTGCGGCGTCGGCTGCTCCTTCAAGGCGGAGATGCGCGGCGAAGAGCTGATCCGCATGGTCCCCTACAAGGACGGCAAGGCGAACCGCGGCCATTCCTGCGTCAAGGGCCGCTTCGCCTATGGCTATGCCAATCACAAGGACCGCATCCTCAACCCGATGATCCGCGAAAAGATCACCGATCCCTGGCGCGAGGTCTCCTGGGAGGAGGCGCTCGCCCACACGGCCTCGGAATTCCGCCGCGTCCAGCATCAATACGGCCGCGGCGCGCTCGGCGGCATCACCTCCTCGCGCTGTACCAACGAGGAGACCTTCATCGTCCAGAAGCTGGTGCGCGCCGGCTTCGGCAACAACAATGTCGACACCTGCGCCCGCGTCTGCCATTCGCCGACCGGCTACGGCCTCAAGACCACGTTTGGCACCTCCGCCGGCACGCAGGATTTCGACAGCGTCGAGAAGACCGACGTCGTCATCCTGATCGGCGCCAATCCGACCGACGGCCATCCCGTCTTCGCCTCCCGCCTCAAGAAGCGGTTGCGCGAAGGGGCAAAACTCATCGTCATCGATCCGCGCCGCATTGATCTCGTGCGCTCGCCGCATATCGAGGCGTCCTATCACCTCCCCCTGAAGCCGGGCTCCAACGTCGCCATCCTGACCGCACTCGCCCATGTCGTCGTCACCGAAGGCCTCTTCGACGAGGCTTTCATCCGCGAGCGCTGCGACTGGGACGAGTTCCAGGATTGGGCGGCCTTCGTCTCCGAGCCGCGCAACTCACCGGAGGAAGTGGAAAAAATCTCCGGCGTTCCGGCCGCCGCCATCCGCGGCGCGGCACGTCTCTATGCGACCGGCGGCAACGGCGCGGTCTATTACGGCCTCGGCGTCACCGAACACAGCCAGGGCTCGACCACCGTCATGGCGATCGCCAACCTCGCCATGGCGACCGGCAATCTCGGCCGCCCGGGCGTCGGCGTGAACCCGCTCCGCGGCCAGAACAACGTTCAGGGCTCGTGCGATATGGGCTCCTTCCCGCATGAGCTGCCGGGCTACCGCCACATCTCCGACGAGGCGACGCGCGACATCTTCGAAAAGCTCTGGAACGTCACCCTCGACGACGAGCCGGGGCTTCGGATCCCCAACATGCTCGATGCCGCCGTCGACGGGTCCTTCCGCGGCATCTACATCCAGGGCGAGGACATCCTGCAATCCGACCCCGACACCAAGCATGTCGCCGCCGGTCTCGCCGCCATGGAATGCGTCGTCGTCCACGACCTCTTCCTGAATGAGACGGCGAATTACGCCCACGTCTTCCTGCCGGGCTCCACCTTCCTGGAGAAGGACGGCACCTTCACGAACGCCGAGCGGCGCATCAACCGCGTCCGCCGCGTCATGGCGCCGAAGAACGGCTATGCCGACTGGGAGGTGACGCAGCTTCTGGCGAACGCGCTCGGCTGCGACTGGAACTACACCCATCCGCGCGAGATCATGGCCGAGATCGCCGCCACCACGCCGAGCTTTGCCGGCGTCACCTACGACCTCCTGGAAAAGGAAGGCTCGGTGCAATGGCCGTGCAACGACAAAGCTCCGCAGGGCACGCCGGTCATGCATGTCGGCGGCTTCCAGCGCGGCAAGGGCAAGTTCGTCGTCACCGAATATGTGGCGACGGATGAAAAGACCGGCCCGCGCTTCCCGCTCCTTCTGACGACCGGCCGCATCCTCACCCAGTACAATGTCGGCGCACAGACCAGACGCACGGCGAACACCGTCTGGCACGAAGAGGATCGCCTCGAAATCCATCCGCACGACGCCGAACAGCGCGGCATCAAGGACGGCGACTGGGTGCGGCTCGCGAGCCGCTCCGGTGAGACCTCGCTGAAAGCCCGCATCACCGACCGCGTCGCGCCGGGCGTCGTCTACACGACCTTCCACCATCCCGGCACGCAGGCGAACGTCATCACCACGGATTTCTCCGACTGGGCAACCAACTGCCCGGAATACAAGGTGACCGCCGTCCAGGTCGCGCTGTCGAACGGGCCGAGCGACTGGCAGCAGGAATATGAGGAGCAGACCCGTCAGGCCCGCCGCATCGCCCCGGCAATGGAAGCGGCCGAGTGAGAGAGGCGCCGAATGAGGGAGCGAGGATGACGCAAAAGACCCATCACCCGGTCGCCCGCATCGCCCATCGCCTCGGCACGGCGCGGCCGGGCGAACGCGACCTGCCGGAAGAGACGGCCGTCGCCCTCACCTATGGCGGCACCACCCAGGCGGTGATGATGGCGACCCCTGCCGATCTCGTCGATTTCGCCGTCGGCTTCACCCTGACGGAGGGCATCGTCGACACGGCCGAGGCGATCGACGCCGTCGATATCGTCGAGCTCGAAGACGGCATCGACGTGCAGATCATGCTGGCCGAAGAGGCGGACGAAAAGCTCGCCGAACGCCGCCGCCACCTCGCCGGTCCCGTCGGCTGCGGGCTGTGCGGCATCGAGAGCCTGGAAGGCGCCGTGCGCCAGCCGCCGGTCGTCCCCGCCTCCGATCTCACGTTGTCGCCGGCCGACATCGCCCGTGCCATGGGCGCGCTCTCCCGGGCCCAGCCGCTGCATGCCGCAACGCGCGCCGTGCATGCCGCGGGCCTCTACGCTCCGGGCGAAGGCCTCGTCGCCGTGCGCGAGGACGTCGGCCGCCACAATGCGCTCGACAAGCTCGTGGGCGCGCTCGCCCGCCGCGCCATCCCGGCCACTGAGGGCGCCATCGTGCTGACGAGCCGCGTCTCTGTCGAAATGGTGCAGAAGGCGGCGGCCGCCGGCAGCCCGATCCTGCTTGCCGTCTCGGCCCCCACGGCACTTGCCGTCCGCATGGCGGAGGCCGCCGGCATCACCCTCGTCGCCGTCGTCCGCGACCGCGACTTTGAAGTCTTCACCCATCCCGAGCGAATTACCGACGGCACTGTCGACACCGGAAAGGTCTCCCATGTCGCCTGACAAACTCGCCTATATGGCGAACCAGATCGCCACCTTCTTCAAGAGCCGCCCGGAACACGAGGCCGCCGCCGGCGTCGCCGACCACATCAACTCCTTCTGGGAACCGCGCATGCGCGCAAAACTCTTCGAGATCCTGGATGCGGGCGGCACGGACCTCGACCCCCTCGTCGTCGAAGCCGCGCCGATGATCCGCCAGCCGAAGCCCGAGCGCGCCTGAACAGGCGCGCACCCGCCCCTTTCGAACACCATCCGGAAAGCCGGCGCCCGGCCCGCGCCGGACGCCCCCGTCAAAATCCCTCGTCTCAGATCTCGCCGCGGCCCATCCGCCCGGCGATATGATCCGCCTGCCGCAAGGCGAGCGCCACGATCGTCAGGGTCGGATTCTCCGCCGCCCCGGTCGTGAATTGCGAGCCGTCGGAAACGAAGAGATTGTCGATATCGTGCGTCTGGCCGTAGCGGTTGACGACGCCGTCGCGCGCCTTCTCGCTCATCCGGTTGGTGCCGAGATTGTGCGTCGAGGGGTAAGGCGGCGTATGGATCGTGCGCACCGCGCCCACCGCATCATAGATCGCCGACCCTTGAGTATAGGCATGCTGGCGCATGGCGTTGTCGTTCGGATGATCGTCGAAATGCACGTCCGGGATGGGCATGCCGAAATCGTCGGTCTCGTCTGACAGCGTGACGCGGTTTTCCGCCCGCGGCATGTCCTCGCCGACGATCCAGATGCCGGCCATGTTGCTGTAGCCGTCCATCGCGGAGGCGAAATCCCGCCCCCATTTGCCGGGATCGAGAAACGCCGCCATGAACGGCAGGCCGAGCGACAGGGTCTCGAACTCGTAGCCGCCGGCAAAGCCGCGCGAGGTGTCGTGCTTTGCCTCGTCGCGCACGATCCCCGCCATGGTCGTGCCGCGATACATGTGCACCGGCTTGTCGAAGACCGCATAGACCGAGCCGGTCGTGTGGCGCATGTAATTGCGGCCCACCTCGCCGGAGGAGTTCGCGAGCCCGTCCGGGAATTTCGCCGAATGCGAATTGAGGAGAAGCCGCGGGCTCTCGATCGAATTGCCGGCAACGCAGACGATGCGCGCCTTCTGCCGCTGCTCGCGCCCCTCTTTGTCGGCATAGACGACGCCGGTCACGCGGCCCTCGTCATTGTGCTCGATGCGCAGAACCTGACAGTCCGGCCGCACTTCGAGCTTCCCGGTCGCCTCGCCTTTCGGGATTTCCGCCACCAGCGTCGACCATTTGGCGCCGGATTTGCAGCCCTGGAAACAGAAGCCGATCTGCAGGCAGGAGGCCCGTCCGTCGCGCGGCTCGGAATTGATCGCCATCCGCCCGGTATGCACCTCCTTGTAGCCGATCTTGCGGGCACCCGCCTCCAGCACCTTAAAGTTGTTGTTGCCGGGCAGGCCCGGAATGCCGTTGGTGCGCGTCACGCCCATCCGGTCTTCGGCCATGGCGTACCACGGCTCCATCTCGTCGAGGTCGATCGGCCAGTCGAGGAGCGTCGCGCCTTCGATCTCGCCGTAATGCGTCTTCGTCTTGAACTCGTGCTCCTGGAAGCGCAGCGAGGCGCCCGCCCAGTGGACGGAAGAGCCGCCGACCGCCTTCACGATCCAGGCCGGCAGGTTCGGAAAATCCTTGGCGACGCGCCAGTCGCCGGAGGTGAGGCGCTTGTCCTTCCAGGCGAGCTGCGTGAAGGAATCCCACTCGTCGTTGATGAAATCCCAGGTTTCGTGGCGCGATCCCGCCTCCAGGATCACCGTATCGATGCCCTTGAGGGCGAGCTGCGTGCCGAGCGTGCCGCCACCGGCACCCGAGCCGATGATGACGACGACGCTGTCGTCGTTCTTGTCGTAAGGAGCAGACATGTCGTTTCCTCCCGGACTCCGATGGCTGGCCGCGCATGCGCAAGCGCAGCCGAACGAGCCCGTCTGTTCTGGTGCGTTTCGTCGCTGAGACTGCCGGCCTAGAGCCAGGCGATGTCGTCGAAGCCGCGGTCGATATAGCCGCCCTTGTCCGCCGACGCCCCTTCGTAGCCGAAGATCGGCCACAGCTCCTTCTGGTTGTAGAGGCCGACGACGAGGTTCGAACGCACCTTCTGCATGAAGGGCTCGTCTGCGATCGCTTCCAGAAGCGCGACCCGGTCCGCCTCGTTCTCGATCGCCACGTAATTGGCGCCATGGGCGTCATGCGCGGACTTGTCGAGCGCGGCGACCCCTTCTTCGAGCAGGTTGAGCTCGTCCTCCGAGGCGCGTGCCGCCTCGTCGAGGATATCGACTGCCTTGGCGTAGTAGCGGTCTTCGAGCTGGTCGTGCGGATAGCAGTCGCGCGACATCTGCACGAGGGTCGCGAAAGTCTCCGGCTTCGTGGAACGGGGCATCTGCGCCCAGGCGCGCCCGACCACCGTCCCCGCCGGCGTAATCGTCATGGCGAGAAGCCCGCTTCCCACTTTCAGGAAGCCGCGTCTCGTCGGTCGTGTGAGGCTCGTCATCTTGCATTTCCTCCTAGGGATTTTTTCTTGATTGGGAGCGCCGCTTATTGCGCGGTCGTCTCCGCGGTTTGGGGCCGACGCCAGGCGCCGGCCCGCAAACTCACTTGTAGCGGCCCTGCCGCTCCAGAACTTCGATCTTGTAGCCGTCCGGATCCTCGATGAAGAAAAACCGCGCGAGCGCTTCGCCCTCATGCGTCATCGCCTTGATATCCTTGGGCGAAAGCCCGGCGGCCACGAGGCGCTGATGCTCGCCTTCGAGATCGGCGACGGAGACCGCCATATGGCCGTAGCCGTTGCCGAGCTGATACGGCGCGCTCTGATCCTTATTGATCGTCAGCTCCAGCTCGAACTCGCTCTCGTCATTGGCGAGATAGACGAGCGTGAAATCGTCGAAGTCGAAGCGTCCGGCGACCTTCAGGCCGAAGGCCGTGTCGTAGAACTCGACCGAGCGCGCCTCTTCGGCGACGCGGATCATCATGTGAATTATCTTCGCCACAATCGTCCTTTCATGTCTCACGCCATCGGGCGACTCGGCGGACGAAGCGGACGGCTCTGGCGCGGCGCGGACATCGAGCCGCCCCGTCGGTGCCAGCAATCTTTGCGCCCGGTTGGTGCGCATCGGCGGCGCGCCCGGTCGGCCCAAATTGCCGGTGCGGCACGCCTCTTCCTCATCCGCCAGCTCATCCCGGCTGACGGTTGAAGTCTACTGCCCCGCCCGCAAGGCAGGTAGTATCATGATAATACAATTGCGCTTTTGCCCGCGCGCCTCGGCCTCTTGCGGCCGAAACGGCCCTCATCGGCGACCGCGCGCGCCTCTCGCGCTTCGTCGCGTCGCCGGGTCCGGCCTCAGCCGAGCGCCACGGCCTCGCCGGAAACGCCCGTCGGGCGCTGCGTCTTGCCGCCGGCAAGCCCCGCCTTCTCCTCGGGCTGCGCGGCGGCGCCGCGCCGCTCCAGATGCACGAGGCAGGTGCAGCGCAGGAGCGAGGAGAAGTTCCGCGCCTCGCCATGCAGTGCGAGCACCTCGTCGTGCAGCGTCGTCAGAAACTTGGCGAGCGAAAAACCCTGCTCGGCGGCGAGCTCTTCGAGCACCTGCCAGAAGGCCGTCTCCAGCCGGATCGAGGTGGCATGGCCGGAGAGCCGGATGGAGCGGGTCTCGCTGTCGTAGAGTTCGCGGGGCATGCCCGCAAAGAGATGGCACATCGTCGACCTCGTTCCGCTGTTCCCGCCTCCCGGACATCAGTAAACGGCGGAAGCGGCGGCGAAGACAAGCATCTTCTGTTCCGCCCGCGGGGTCGCGCATCCGCCCAACCCGCTCCGCGTCACAAGGGGCCACGCGCTGGACACATCCCCCGACACGCCAGCCGGCCACCTTGCGCCGCTCGGAAATGACGGCGCCGCCCCATCCGCCACAAAAGCTCCCGCAAGAAAAACCCGTTCCCGCCCCTGCGTCAGCCGGCGTTTCTCAGAAAATCTCTGCATTGTCGTCCCGATCTGACTTGAAGTTTCAGGCAAACCGGTGCGACAACATGCACCGAGCGGAATAAAACAAAGAACCGCTCCGCGGCTGCTGTGAACAAAAGACGGCGGGGCCGCAGGGAGGATGACAATGCTTCCCCGCAAACCCGCTGCGCATTGGGCAACTGTGATCAGGCGGGGAAATGTCGGAATTCATTCTCGAGACCGAGAATCTCACGAAGTATTTTGCCGGCTTCGCGGCGGTCAGTGGCGTCAATCTCGGGGTCCGTGAGGGCACGATCCATGCTCTCATCGGCCCGAACGGCGCCGGCAAGACGACCTGCTTCAACCTCATCACCAAATTTCTGCAGCCAAGCTCGGGCACGATCCGCTACGCCGGCCACGACATCACCCGGTCGACGCCGCATCACGTGGCGCGTGACGGGCTCGTGCGCTCGTTTCAGATCTCCGCGGTCTTTCCGCATCTGACGGCGCTCGAAAACGTCCGCCTGGCGCTGCAGCGCCCGACCGGCCTCTCCTTCCATTTCTGGAAGTCGAGCCGGGTTCTGGAGCGGCTCCACGAGCGCGCCTACGAGCTTCTCGCAGCCGTCGGCCTGTCGGAATTCACCGACACGTTGGCGGTCGAGATGCCCTATGGCCGCAAGCGCGCGCTCGAGATCGCCACGACGCTGGCCCTCGAACCCAAGGTCATGCTCCTCGACGAGCCGATGGCCGGCATGGGCCATGAGGACATCGCCCGCGTCTCCGATCTCATCCGCCAGGTGGCGCAGAACCGCACCGTCCTGATGGTGGAACACAATCTCGAAGTCGTCGCCGATCTCTCCGACACGATCACGGTCCTGCAGCGCGGCCAGATCCTGGCGGAGGGCAGCTACGACGAGGTCTCAAAGAACCCCGAGGTCCGGGAGGCCTATATGGGCACGGGCGACGAGGCGGAGGCATGAGCGTGCGCAAGACCATCCTCGAAGTCTCCGATCTCAACGCCTGGTACGGCGAATCCCACGTTCTCCACGGCGTCGATTTCGAAGTCCGCGAAGGCGAGGTCGTCAGCCTTCTGGGGCGCAACGGCGCCGGCAAGACGACGACTTTGCGCTCCATCATGGGCCTCGTCGGGCGCCGCTCCGGCTCGATCCGCTTCGACGACCAGGAGCTCATCGACCTGAAGCCCGACAAGGTCGCCCGCCGCGGCATCGCCTATTGCCCGGAAGAGCGCGGCATCTTTGCGAGCCTCACCGTGGAGGAAAACCTTCTCCTGCCCCCCGTCGTGCAGAAGGGCGGCCTGCCCATCCCCGAAATCTACGAGCTCTTTCCGAACCTGAAGGAACGGCTTCTCGGCGCCTCCGGCACCCGCCTGTCCGGCGGCGAGCAGCAGATGCTGGCGATCGGCCGGATTCTGCGCACCGGAGCGAAGCTCCTCCTGCTCGACGAGCCGACGGAAGGCCTCGCCCCCGTCATCGTCCAGCAGATCGGCGCCAGCGTGCGCCGCCTGCAGGAGCTCGGCTTCACCGTTCTGCTGGTTGAACAGAACTTCCATTTCGCCGCCCGGCTCGCCGACCGTCACTACGTCATCGAGCATGGCCGCGTCGTCGACCGCTACCAGCGCGACGACATCAAGACGCGCATGAGCGAACTCAACGAACTTCTGGGCGTGTAACGGACGGCGCCCGGAACACCACAAAAAGTCCAAACGAGAGGAGAACCCCAATGAGCATCAAATCGGTCGCCCTGGCCTCAACTGCGCTTGCCGCACTCGCCGCGATGGTGGGTGCCGCCCAGGCGGAGATTTCCGACAACGTCGTCAAGATCGGCGTCCTCAACGACCGCTCCGGCCTTTATGCCGATCTCTCCGGCGAAGGCTCCGTCGTCGCCGCCCGCATGGCGGTGGAAGATTTCGGCGGCAAGGTCGGCGACGCCAACATCGAAGTCGTCTCCGCCGACCATCAGAACAAGCCCGATGTCGGCTCTTCCATTGCGCGCGAATGGATCGACCAGGACGGCGTAGACGTCATCGTCGACGTGCCGACCTCCTCCGTGGCGCTCGCCGTCCAGCAGGTGACCTCGGAAAAGGACACGGCGTTTCTCGATTCCGGCGCCGGCTCGACCGCGCTCACCAACGACCAGTGCGCCCCGACCTTCGTGCACTGGACCTACGACACCTACGCCATGTCGGTCGGCACCGGTAAGGCGGTCGTCGAGCAGGGCGGCAAGAGCTGGTTCTTCCTGACCGCCGATTACGCCTTCGGCCATCAGCTCGAAAAGGACACCTCGGCGGTCGTGAAGGAGAATGGCGGCGAGGTTCTGGGCTCCGTCAATCACCCGCTCTCCACCTCCGACTTTTCCTCCTTCCTGCTGCAGGCGCAGGCCTCCGGCGCCGATGTCATCGGCCTCGCCAACGCCGGCGGCGACACCACCAACGCGATCAAGCAGGCGAACTCCTTCGGCATCGTCCAGGGCGGCCAGAAGCTCGCGGCCCTTTTGGGCTTCATCACCGATGTCGACGCCCTTGGCCTCGATGTCGCGAAGGGCCTGACGCTGACGACGGGCTTCTACTGGGACCGCACCGACGAGACGCGCAAATTCGCCGATCGCTTCGCCGAGAAGATGAACGGCCAGAAGCCGACCATGGTGCAGGCCGGCGTCTATTCCGCCGTCACGCATTATCTGAAAGCCGTGGACGAGATCGACGATGACGGCGGCGAAGCGGTCGTCACCCAGATGAAGAAGATGCCGATCAACGACTTCTTCGCCGAGAACGGCAAGATCCGCGAGGACGGCCGCATGGTCCACGACATGTATCTCGTCGAGGTGAAGGGCCCGGACGAGTCCAAAGGCAAGTGGGACTACTACAACATCGTCAAGACGATCCCGGGCGATGAGGCCTTCCAGCCGCTCGACAAGGGCAGCTGCAAGCTCGTCAGCAACTGATCGTCCCTGAAACGGCCCGGCGCGGCCTCGCCGCCCGGGCTTCCCGCCAACGCCAGGTTCCCCCAACCAAGGAAAGGCTCGTATGCAGGAAATCCTGGGTGTGCCGGCGCCCCTGTTGTTCGGGCAGCTTCTGATCGGGCTCATCAACGGCTCGTTCTACGCGCTGTTGAGCCTCGGCCTGGCCGTCATCTTCGGCGTTTTGAACGTCATCAATTTCGCCCACGGGGCGCTCTATATGATGGGCGCCTTCGTGGCCTGGCTCTTGTTGCACCATCTCGGCATCGGCTACTGGCCGAGCCTCATCGTCGCCCCGTTGATCGTCGGCGTCTTCGGCATCGTCATCGAGCGCACCATGCTGTCGCGCCTCTATGACCTCGACCATCTCTATGGCCTGCTTCTGACCTTCGGCCTCGCCCTCATCATCGAGGGCACCTTCATCAATTTCTACGGCGTCTCCGGCCAGCCCTACGCGCCGCCGGAAATCCTGACCGGCGGTCACAATCTCGGCTTCATGTTCCTGCCGACCTACCGCGCCTGGGTGATCGTCGCCTCGCTTCTCGTCTGCGTCGGCACCTGGCTTCTGGTGGAGCGCACGCGTCTCGGCGCCTATCTGCGCGCCGCGGTCGAAAACCGCGAGCTCGTGCGCGCCTTCGGCATCAACGTGCCCTTGATGATGACCCTCACCTACGGTTTCGCCGTGGCGCTGGCGGCCTTTGCGGGCGTTCTCGCCGCGCCCGTCTATACGGTGAGCCCGATCATGGGCCAGCATCTCATCATCGTCGTCTTCGCCATCGTCGTCATCGGCGGCCTCGGCTCCATCTTCGGCTCCATCGTCACCGGGCTCGGCATCGGCATCGTCGAAGGCCTGACGAAGACCTTCTACCCGGAGGCCTCCTCCACCGTCGTCTTCGTCATCATGGCGATCGTTCTCATCTTGCGGCCGAACGGCCTTTTCGGGAGGCCCCGCGAATGACCGACACGACCTCCAATGTCGAACTCAGCGACGACACGTTTCGCAGGCATCGCCTCGCCGGCTATCTGATCGCTGCCGTCGGCATCGCCGCGCTTGCCGTCGCGCCGTTCCTCGGCATCTATCCGATCTTCCTGATGAAGCTTTTGTGCTTCGCCCTCTTCGCCTGCGCCTTCAATCTGATGCTGGGTTATGTCGGGCTTCTCTCCTTCGGCCACGCCGCCTTCTTCGGCATGGCGGCCTATGTGGCGGGCCATGCCGTCAAGGTCTGGGGCATCGGCACGGTCTTCGGCATCGCCGCCGGCACCCTCACAGCAGGCGTGATGGGCCTCGTCTTCGGCGCGATCGCCATCCGCCAGAAGGGCATCTATTTCGCCATGATCACGCTGGCGCTCGCCCAGATGGTCTTCTTCTTCTGCCTGCAGGCGCCCTTCACCCATGGCGAGGACGGCATCCAGGGCATTCCGCGCGGCACCGTCTTCGGGCTCATCGATCTCCGCGACACGCTGACGATGTATTATTTCGTGGCCGTGATCTTCGCCGCCGGCTTCTTCGTCCTCTACCGCACCGTCCACTCGCCCTTCGGCCAGGCCTTGAAGGGCATCCGCGAAAACGAGCCGCGCATGATCTCGCTCGGCTATCCGGTCGCGCTCCTGAAGGTGCTCGCCTTCACCATGTCGGCGACGATCACCGGCCTTGCCGGCGCGACGAAGGCGATCGTCTTCCAGAGCGCCACCCTGACGGACGTCAACTGGCACATGTCGGGTGAGGTCGTGCTGATGACCCTGATCGGCGGCATGGGCACCATTCTCGGGCCCGTCGTCGGCGCCGGCATCGTCATCGCGCTGCAGAACTATCTGTCGACGATCGGCTCCTGGGTCACGGTCGTCATGGGCGCCATCTTCGTCATCTGCGTCCTGACCTTCCGAAGAGGCATCGTCGGCGAAATTTTGGCCTGGATGCGCCGATAGAGCGGCTCGGATGAACCGCTCTATCGCGGGGCTCGGGTGAGAACCCCAGCCCGATGAGACTTCGCGTCGGCGGCGATCCGCTGCCTCGAGCCGCCTGCGCGATGTCCGCATCGCGCTTTGCGTCTCTCTAGCCGGACCGCCCTGCCGACGCGAAAAAGAATCGCTTCCCTCAAAATGAGCGAGGCTCCGGAGCGGGCCAACGCCCGCGCCACTGTCGCTCCGACCTTAACCGAGTCGGGCCTTATGCGGCACGAACGTTCTCCAGGAACTGGTTCATCGCACTGCGCAGGGAGCCGAGCCGCGTGTCGAGATCGCCCACCGATTGGCGCAGTTCGTTGCTCGCATTCCCGGTCTGCATTGCCGATTGCGACACTTTGCCGATCGACGCGCTGACATCCTGAGTGCCGGTCGCGGCCTCGGTGATGTTGCGGGCGATCTCGCTCGTGGCGGCGTTCTGCTGCTCGGTGGAGGCCGCGATCTCGTCGGAGCGCTGGGCGATGTCGCGCACCATCTCGGCGATGGAATGCGTCGCCTCGATGGAGACGTCCGCCGCCGAGCGGATGTCGGCGATCTGGCGGTTGATTTCCTCCGTCGCCTTGGCCGTCTGCTCGGCGAGCGCCTTCACCTCGGCGGCGACGACGGCAAAGCCCTTGCCCGCCTCGCCGGCCCGCGCCGCCTCGATCGTCGCGTTGAGCGCCAGGAGATTGGTCTGCGAGGCGATGTCGGTGATGAGCTGCGTCACGTCGCCGATCCGCCGCACGACCGCATTGAGCCCGTCGACCGCCTGGCTCGACCGCTCCACCTCGTCGGCCGCCGTGCGGGCGACCTTCGAGGAGGCCTCGATCTGGGCACTGATGTCGCGCGTGGAGGCGGACAATTCCTCCGTCGCGCTCGCCACCGTCTGCACGTTGTTGGTCGCCTGTTCGGCCGCCGACGAAACCGACAGAGACTGCTGGCTCGTGGAGCTTGAGACCTCCTGCAGAAGACCCGCCGTCTCCTCCAGATGCTGCGAGGCGGAGCTGATCTCGCCGGAGAGGCTGAGAACGGACGCCTCGAACTCGTCGGCGAGGCGCAGCATCGCTTCGCGGCGCTGCCGGTTCGCGGTCTCGCGCTCTTCCGCCGAGGCGATCTCCAATTCCCGCGCCCGCACCAGGCTCGCACGGAAGACGGAGAGCGCATTGTGCATCCGCCCGATCTCGTCGGCGCGCTTCACTTCCGTGATCGTCATGTCCGTGTGGCCCTCGGACAGGTCCTGGGTGACCTTGGCGAGACTGCCGAGCGGGCGCACGACGCTCAGATGGTTGAAGATGCCGAAGAGCACGGCGCAGAGCGCGCTGATCACGGCGCTGACGATCGCCACCGTCTCCACCATCGACAGAGCGCCGTTCTGGGCGGTCGCAAGCACGCCCTGCTGCTCGGCAAGCTCCGTGAGGCTCATCTTGATATCTTCGCGCACCGCCCGGAAGGCCGCCTGGCCGTTGCCGGCCGCTTCGATCGCCTTGGCGAGATCGACGGTCATCGGATCGCGCATCAGCGTGATCTGGCGCACGACGAAATCCTCATACCATTGGCGCCACTTCGTCATGGCGTCTTGGATGTGGTCGGCAATTTCGAGATGCGCGAGCATCGGCGCGATCTCGGCCGCGAGCGCTTCGGTGTCCGCCCGTTTCGCCTCGATCCTGGCGACCCAGTCGCGGTCGCCGGTCAGAAGGAAGTTCTTGAGGCCGACGGACTGGTCTTCGATGACGCCTTCGAGCTTGGAGATTTCGATGATCGAATTCTGAAGCTCGCCGTAATTGGCCACGGCGCGTTCGGCGTCGACCGCCTGGAGATAGATGACGGAATTGAGCACGAGACCGATCACGGTCAAAACCGTGAAGGCCAGGATCGCTTTCAGTGTCACGGACATGTTGTTGAGCACGGTCAGGTCTCCGATCACTTGGCCATGGCGAGCTTGCGGCGCGCCAGCTCGGTCAGATTGATTTCGACGGTGACCGCGCCGATCGGCGTGTTGCTGGCTTCTTCGGCGAGCGTCATGTTCACCTGCGCCCGCCAGATGTGCAGACTGTCGTCGAATTCCGGCGCGTCGATGAAGACGGCGCCCGCGCCCTTCGGATAGGTCTCCTGGAACTTCGCCTCGTCACCCTGCCAGAAATCGCCGGTGATCGAGGACTGCCCGACATTCAGCCCCTTGTCGTCCATCACGAAGATCTCGACGAAGAGACCGGCCGACTGGCCTTGCATGCGCGTGAGATAGACCGACAGCGGGTTCGACAGCGTCGCCGCGATCAACGGCTTGTCGACCGCCTCGCGCTCGGTCTTCCATTGCGTGTCGAGCTCGTCGATCTTGGCCTGCTCGAGCGCGCCATAGCGCGCGTTCTGCGTCCTGACGGAGAGGCGCACGACTTCTGAATCCATCCAGGTGCGGATATCGTCCATGACCTGGGCATCGATGAGCCGCTTGGGATCGGGCGCCACGGGATCGGACGGCACAGGTTCGGCCTTCGCGGCGAAGGCTGGAACCGCCACGAGGGCGGCCATGGCAAGTCGGAGCATGGGCGTTTCGTTCCAAACAGAAAATACGGTCTTCGCACCCATAAAATTTCAGGCTGTCGCGAAGCTTGAAAGCTCCTCCAAGGGTTGCGGAGGCGCTGTCGGGCCGCCTGGCACCCTTGAGCGAGAGGCATGCAGGCCTCTCTGCCCGTGGGCTGCCCGCGGCCGAATCCGGCCGCCCGGCGCCTAACACAGGTGAGTGACGGCCGGCCGGCACGGGTGCAGCGTGATCTGCGCGAACGGTCGGTATGGAGCAGGCGCATCGCTTGATGAAGGAAGCGCCGTGCCTCGCTATTTCTTCAACGTCTACCCGGACAGCGCGGAGCTCGACCGCGAGGGCACCGAAATCGCCGACTCCTACGAAGCCCAGGCCGAAGCCGTCCGCATGGCCGGAGAGATCATGCGCGATCTCGGTCGCCGCTTCTGGACGGGCGACGAATGGCGTCTCGAAGTGATCGACGCCGAGGGCAACAGGATCTTCGTCGTCCGCTTCTCGGCCAGAGAGGTCGCCGACGGCGAGCTCTGAGCCCTCAGGCGTGCGGGCGGGGCGCGAGCTTCTGTTGGTCCAGATGCAGATAGTTCGGCGTGAAGCCGGCGAACTCTTCCAACCGTTCGATGTCGTGAATGACGAGACGGGACCCCGCAAACGAGATCAGCCCGTCGCCGCGCAGCCGCTGCAAGACGCGGTTCATGTGCACGTTCGACAGGCCGAGCGTGTCGGCGAGATCGATCTGCGTCAGCGGAAGCTCGTAGCTGTCGCCGTTGGCGAGCCCGACCGCTCTCAGCCGATAGAGCAGCTCGCAGAGGAGATGCGCGGCCCGCTCCGTCGCCTCGCGGCCGCCGAGATTGACGAGCCATTCGCGCAACGTGGCTTCGTCCACGAGAGCCGATGCCCACATCGCCTGGGCGAGCTTCGGCCTTTCCATGAGCTTGAGGATCCGCTCCCTTGGAATATCCACGACCTTGCAGGGCGACAGCGCCGACAGCGAATGGTCCATCTCCTTCAGGATGAAGATGTGCAGATCGCAGAAATCGCCGGGGATGAGATAGGCCATGATATGCCGGCTGCCCTCCGGCAGGATCTTGTAGCGGCAGGCGAAGCCTTCGAGGATCAGATGCACATGGTCGGGCTCGTCGCCCTCCTGAATGAGATCGGTCCGCGCCCGCACCGAACGGGTCTTCTCGATGAGCTCGCCCAGAAGCCGGCAATCCTCCTGATCGAGAGCAACGAACCCTTTGAGCTTTCTAATCAGCGGATTATCGCATTCCTGTCCGTCCTGCATTCCGACGTCCCTTTGTCGATCTCCGTCGTTGAAAACGAAGCTCAGCACGAATGATGTTCGATTTCTATGCCTGTTCTTTGCGCTCAGCGGCGGTGATAACCTCCGAACTGCACCGAACTACCTCCCCTCCACGAAAAACTCCGGGCTGCCGCGCCAGACGAGCCGCCAGGAGGCGCCCGGCCGCACATTCTGGATGATGCCCGGATCGAAGGCGACGAAGCAGCGCCCGCCCGGCCGGCGCACCGAGGGATAGAGCAGCCCGCGACAGCCCTCGCGGCGGAGTTCGGCGGCAAGGGCCTGCCCCGCCGGATAGCCGAGAGAGGGATCGGGATCGAGCGCCGCCGCCTCCCTCTCCGGCACGGCTCTGCCCGCCTCGATCTCGGGAAAATCGCCGATGAAATCGGCGAGAAGCTCCACATAATGCGCTTCGTCGTCGAAAATGCCGATGAAGGCGAGCTCTCGCGTGCGGTGGAAGCCGACCTCCGCCGTCGCCGTCACCACGTCGTCGGCCGCGTACCAGGCGCCGCGCTCGCCGGAATTGAAGCGGTTGCCCGTCGGGCGCGTATAGGTGAAGGCCGCGTTGATATGGCTCTCGCCATAGACTTTGAGGTCGTGCGCGCGGCGGGCGAAAACCAGTTCGCGGCGATCGAGCGCCGGGCTCCCCTCGCGTTCGGCGATCAGCCGGGCGCTGGTCTCGCCTTCGAGCTCCGCCAGAATCGCCGCCTCCTCGTCGCTGTCGACGAGGCCGCGCAGCACCGGCGGCTTGTGATGCGTTTGCGAAATGAGACGAACGAGCCCCCGTGCCTCGAGCGGGGTGATCTTCACGCCCCGCCCCGCAGGGCATCGACGTAACTGCGCACGCGCAGAATTTTCGGCAAGCCCCCTTCGATCATCGCATCGATCGGGCGGCGCCCGTCGAATTCCGGACCCTTGTTGGGAAGCCGGACCCATCGGCGCGCGATCGGCGGATTGAAATAGAGTTCGAGCGATTTGTAGAGGCCGACGATGGCGCTGAGCCTGAGCATCTGATCGCGCGTGAGATCGCCGGCAAAGCCCGGCCTGCGCGCCCGCTTCCAGGTCGATTCCGACATGTCGGCGAGCAGGGCCGCCTCGCGCCCCGTCAGCGACCATGAATCGGCGATGCGGCCCACCGCCTTCAAGGCGACCGCCCGCACATCTTCCGCCGAAGGCTCTTTGAGCGCGTCTTCCATCAGCATCTCCCGATGCGGAGATTAGGTCATATGATCCTTTTTGCAAGATCATATGAGCGGGACACGTCCCTCAACCGCCCTTGCGCGCTCGGATGTCGCTCAAAACCTCGGTGTCGATCAAATCGTCGTCGCGGATGCGGTTGTCGTAGTTCTCGACACCCATGAAGCGCGCCATCGCGGCGATCTTCTCGGGCCCCCAGATACCCGCCGAATTGGAACTATCCGGATCGAGATAGCCCTCCCGCATCAGCAATCGAATTAAATATGTAGCGATTTTGCTGTCAATTTGAACGAGATTGTCGGGATCCGATCCGAAATAGGAAAGACGGTGGAGCCGGTAGCAGCGCGATAGCTCCGAAATGGGATCGTTATGATCGTAAATGGAGATATCGACGGCCCTGCCCTGCCGCCCGCCATAGCCGGCCCCGGCCAGAAACACCTGCAGCCCCGCCGATTGCACGCCCCGCAATTCGCCGCCCGCCTCCTGGCCTGCAACGAGCGCCGCGATCAGCCGCTCCTGAAAATCGCCCTTGGCGCTCTCGAAACGCGCCACCATCGCCGCCGGCACGTCGTCGGAGGTGAGCGAATTGCCATGCGCGAGCGCATTGTCTCCGAAGGCGACGGAGGCCGCGCCGTCCCAGCTCTCCACCGCCGCGCCGGTGTGCTGCGCCGCCCGCCCATCGGCCGTGAGGATGGCGATCTGGCGTTCGCCCGCGGCCGCATCCTCGGCCAAAAGCAGATCGAGCACCGTCTCCGGCGGCACGCCGAGCGCCAGAAGGTCGAGCCCCTTCGTGCCGTGATCGGGATTGGAAAAAGCCTGCGTCGCGATCACCCCGACACCCGCCCGTCCGTGGCAGATGAGGTTGGCGACGCCCGGAAATTTCGACTGCACGGCGATGCCGAGCGCTCCGGTCTCGGGCTCTCGGGCGAGAATGGAATAGGTCATGGCCCATCATAGTCGACGACAGGCGGCCTCAAAAAGGCCCGCGCCCCGTCTGCGAGGAGGACTGGGGCATTCTCCTGCGGGCGCGCCGGTTCGCGGAGAGCCGTCTCACCTCTCATCCGTGGACGATGGATCGCCGAGCCCGGCCTGGGCGAGAGCGAGAGCCGTCACGACAAAGCGGGCATAGGCCAGGGCCGGCCCACCCCCCATCTCGATGGCCACATCGATCGTCTCGTAGATTTCCTCTTCGCTCGCCCCATGCGTCAGCGCCTGATGCAGATGCCATTCCATACACGGCTCGCATTTCGTGACGATCGAAACGGCAAGCGCCATCAATTCCTTCGCCTTCACATCTATGGCGCCGGGCGCGAAGGCGGCCGTCTCGACGTCCAGAAATTTCTCATAGCTCTTCGCATGACGAAGAAGGTTCGTATGCGCCCGCCGCCTCTCGGAAATGCTGTTCTCTATCTTCTCTTTCGTCAGATCCATGATGGCTTACCTCCTTCGCAAAGTCCTGCCGGCGAATGGACAATGACGCGCTGCCTGGCTGGATGGCAGCGTGCCGATCACAAACCTGCGGCCTCCGGGAAGCGAGGATGAGCCTCGCCATGGATGACGTCCACAGCAAGCCCCCACGGGCCACGCAGCATCGCCCGCGGAGCCGCATGCCCCTCCCCGTGCGCTTACCCCTCGACGATGAATTCCTCCGGCAGGTTCTTGTGCGTCTCGCCGAGCCTGTCGCGGCGAATGACGACCGAGCGGTGCACCCGCGCACCCGGCGCGATCTTGCGCCCCGAGAAGAAGGCGGGCCAGGCGAGACCGAGAACGCTCCGCCCGCCCGAACCCGGCGCACAGAGCCGCGGCAGATATTCGAAGATCGCCCAGAACCAGTTCATCGATCGATGCCGTTTGCCGAGCGGATCGGGCTCTTCGTATTTCGTCGCCCCCTCACCGCAAACGATACGCCGCACCACTTCTTCGGAATAGACGAGCCCCATATCCGCCGTCTCGCCGATCATCCAGGCGAGCGGCACCTTGGCGAGCCCGCTCTCCGCCTCCGGATAGCCGCCGCCGACATCGCCGTGCACGCCGGCAAACCACACCTCGCGGACATCCTGGTTTTCCGCCTCCGGCCAGAGCTGCGCGCGGAACATGACGCGAAGTTCGTCGATCGCCACGGCGTGGCGCACGCATTCGACGCTCGGATTGGCATTGGTGAAGGCATGCGAGCGCAGCCGGATGCGATAGCCGCCATGCTCGATGACGGAGGCGACGGTATCGAAGAGCCCGAGAAGCCGGATCGGCGGATGCTCGGTCTGCAAAACCCGGTCGTAGAGCCGGATCTCGTCGAGCTTCGTCTCGCGCTCGGCACCGACGCTGCGATAGGCGCGGTAGGCGTAGTCGAGGAGGTTGAAATTGCGCGTCTCGAGAATGCCGATCGCGTGGATGAAGCCGGCGAGCACCGTGGCCGAATAGGCACCCCGGCTGAAGCCGAAGAGATAGATCCGGTCGCCGCTCACCCAGGTCTCGGCGAGAAAGCGGTAGGCTTCCTTGACGTTCTCATCGAGGCCCCAGCCCGTCATCATGCCCCAGAATTCGACGACGCGTGGCCACCACCTCACCCAGGAATTGTCGGCGGCCAGCGTCCCGACGCCCGGATCGTACCAGACGAGCTGGTCCTCGCTTTTCTCCAGCGTGCCGTAAAGGCGCAGGATATTGGTACGGTCTTCGGAGATTTCGTTCGACGTGCCGTCGAAGAGAATGACGATATTCTTGGGCATTGCCCCCTCCGGCCTCTCCCGGAGGGAATTTATCACAAGATTGCAGGCGTCAGGCGCAGAAAGACCGGCCTGCGCCGCGCCCGAAACTCAGCGCATCAAGCCGGCCTTGCGCAGCGCGTCCTCGATCACCTTGCCAACACCGGAGATCGAGGGCCCGGAGGCCGAGCGTCCGGAGCCTTTGGACCGGCTGCCGCTCTCCCCGCCCGTCTTCGCGCCCGCCGTCTTCGCGCCAGCCGTCTTCGCGCCAGCCGTCTTTTCCTTGGCGGTCGCGCCGGCGCCGTTGCGGAGCGGCTGCGCCGCCGCCCGCAGAGGCGTGTCCGCCATGCGCATGATCGCCTTGCGTGTGCGCCCGCCGGCGGGTTCTGAGGCAATCCCGAAGAAGCGCGCGATATGCAGCGTCGACGAAATGTCGACGTCGAGCATGAAGGGCGCCGGCGTGCCATAGCCGTTCGGCCCGTCCGCCTCGATCGGCGTTCCGTGGCCCATACCGGTGATGGAAAACTCCTCGATCACCGCGCGCCCGTTGCGGTCGTGCCAGACCCGGTGCGGATAGCCGTCGACCTCGTCCGTCCGGTCGGGTTCGGCGGCGACGTGATGCAGCGCCCGCCATTGCGCCAATGTCGCCTCGACATTGATCGGATCGACGGTGCGGTCACCCGTCCCGTGCCACAGCGAAATGATCGGCCAGGGCCCGTTGTGGTCGGAGGCGCCGCGCACGGCCGCCTGCAGCTCGTCTTCGCCGGGCAGGCCATGGCCGCGCATCCGGTCGAAGGCGGCGGGCATCGAGGTGGCGCTGCCATAGGGAATGCCGGCAATGAGCGCGCCGCCGGCAAAGACCTCCGGATAGGTCGCAAGCATGACGCCCGCCATCGCGCCCCCCGCCGACAGGCCGGTGACGAAGACGCGGCTGCGGTCGAGCCGGTACGTCACCACCATATGCTCCACCATCTGGCGGATCGACAGCGCCTCGCCGGAGCCGCGGCGGATATCGTCCTCCTGGAACCAGTTGAAGCAGAGATTGGGGTTGTTGCCGCGCTGCTGCTCGGGAAACAGAAGCGCGAATTTCGCCTCGTCGGCGAGCCGCGACCAGCCGGAGCCGTGGTCGTAGCCGGCCGCGCTTTGCGTGCATCCGTGCAGCACGACGACGAGCGGAGCCCCCTCCGGCAGGTCGTCGGGAACATAGGCTCGCGCGCGCAGCGCCCCCGGATTGGAGCCGAAGCGGGAGATCTCGAAAAGGCGATCGACCACCGGTCCGCGCGGGAGATGAAATCCCTTCAAGGCGGAAAGCCGGGCAATGGTGTCGGACAGGTTTCTCAACGTGGTTCCTCTAGAGCCGCTTCCCCGAAGCGGCAGGGGGAAAACGGCCGCGCATCGATATGGTTGCTGCAGTGCACAATAGCGCTCCGCAACCACAGGTGAAACTCTTTCCAGATGAATGATTGGAGAGAATCTTATCCGTCGGCGCTGGTGCCAGCCTGCCGACCCGGCCCGCCGATCTGCCGGCCGGTCTGCCTGCCGGTCTGCCGGCCGGTCTGCCCGTCCTCGACTTCCCGGCCTTTCCGCCCCTCGATGAAATCGCGATCGCGCGCGATTTCCGCGGCCAGAAAGTCGAGAAGCGCGCGGATGCGCGCGGCATGGCGGAGATCGGGATGCGTCAAAAGCCAGAGATCGGTGGCAAAGGCCGGTTCGGCGGAGGCAAGCCGCGTCAAACCGGGCTCGGCATTGCCGATGAAGCATGGCAGATGCCCGATGCCGATCCCCTCCGCGATCGCCTCGGCAAGGCCGAGAACGCTGCTGATGCGGTAGACGATCTTCTCCGCCGGCACGTGCTCGTGGACGAAACGCACCGCCTTGAGCCCCGCCATCCGGTCGCCGAGCGCCACCCAGGGCCGATCGAACAGATCCGAGACCTCGACACCCCTGGCCTCGGGGCCCGCATCCGGAAAATCGGCCGGCCGCCCGTAAAGTCCCCAGTTGATGCGGGCCACACGGCGCCCAACGAGGTTCTCGGGCGGCGTGTCGGTCGCCCGGATCGCCACGTCGGCGTCCCGCTTGGAAAGGTTGAGCGCCTGGTTGGAAACGACGATGTCGAGGCGCACGCGCGGTTCCTTCTCGCGAAAGCGCGCAAACAGCGGCGTGAAGAGATGCGTCAGAAGCGTGTCGCTCGTCGTCACGCGCACCTCGCCCTCCGGCACCACCTCGGCCCCGGCGACCTTGCGTCCAAAACCCGTGATGCGCTCGTCGATGTCGCTGGCGAGCTCCACCATCTCCTCGCCCACCGCCGTCGGCACATAGCCGGTGCGATGGCGCTCGAAGAGGCTCACCCCGAGCGTCGCCTCGATCTGCCCGAGCCGGCGAAACACCGTCGAATGGTTGATGCCGAGAAGCTCGGCCGCGGCCGGAAGCCGGCCGGCGTCAGCAATCGCCTTGATCAGGCGGAAATCGTCCCAGGCGAGATTCTTGAACGGCTCGACCAATCTTTCCCTCAAACGGAATGGCGGCCGCGCTCCCGGGAAGGAGAACGCGGCCGGTCTTTTCGAAATCTGTCGTGAAGCCTCATGCGGCTTCCGCGACCCGGCCCGCATGGGCAGACGCCGGCAGCACCGTGCGGCGCAGCGCAAAGGCCCCGTCGCCGATCAGCGCCTGAACGAGAGCCGCCACCGACAGGAACGCCGGATATTCCCAGCCGCCATTGGCCGCGGAGAAGCTCCAGCCGTTCGGCGCATGCACCCAGATGGCGCCCAGGAGGATCGGCAGAACCAGGATGGAGATGAGGCGGCTGTAGACGCCGGCGATCAGCGCCAGCCCGCCGAAAAGTTCGCCGAGAATGATCGGCCAGGCGAAGAGGGTCGGCAGGCCGAGCTGGGCGAGAAAGCCTTCGAAGCCCGGAACGGTGAAGGTCACGATCTTCATATAAGCGTGGGCGATGAGCATCACGCCGAGCGAGATGCGCAGGAGGAAGGCGCCATAGGGGGCAAGGCGAGTATCGATCATCTGTCGCTCCAATTTCGGTTGGTCTTCCCCGAAATTGAACATTCCCCACATGCAATTCAAACGGCTTCTTTGCACATATATCATTGCATCGGCGCAATGTCTTCCCCGTCGCAATCGGCCGTTCCCAGCCTATCTGTGGGAGGAACGAAAGAGCGCGTTCGTCACGAACGCATCTGATGGGAGCTTCCACCATGCGCCACAACGGCATCCACCACGTGACCGCGATCGCGGCTTCGGCGCGACGCAATCTCGATTTCTTCACCCGCATCCTCGGCATGCGCCTCGTCAAGAAGACGGTGAATTTCGACGATCCCGGCGGCTACCACTTCTATTATGGCGACGAGGCCGGCCATCCGGGCACCATCCTCACCTTCTTCCCGCTGGAGCATGCCGCCCCCGGCCGCGCCGGCATCGGCGAGACGCAGGAGACGCGGTTTCTCGTGCCCGAGGCCTCGCTCAGCTTCTGGACGCACCGCCTCGTCGACAAGGGCGTCGCCCATGAGGCGCCCACGAAACTCTTCGGCGAGACGACGATCCCCTTCACCGATCCCGACGGCACGCATCTCGCGCTCGTCGGCGTCGCGGGTGCTGAGGCCGAACCCGGCTGGTCGGATGGCGAGATTCCGCCAGAGCACGCGATCCGCGGCATCCACAGCGTCAAGCTCCTTCTCGAGGACGCGGAGCCGACGGCGGAGATCCTGACGGATGTGCTGGGCTTTGAAGCCGCCGGCAAAGACGGTTCGCTTGCGCGCTTTCAGGCAAAGGGCAGCAGCCCGACGACGCCTGGAACCTTCGTCGATCTGCATGCCGCCGGCGAGTTCCTGCGCGGCCGCATGGGCGCGGGCTCCGTCCACCACATCGCCTTCCGGGCCGACGAGGCCGGCCAGGCGGAGATGGCGCGGCGCTTGCGCGAGGTGCATCGCATCGCCACGACCGAGCAGAAGGACCGCAAGTATTTCCGCTCGGTCTATTTCCGCGAGCCGGGCGGCGTCCTCTTCGAGATCGCCACCGACGATCCGGGCTTTGCCATCGACGAGACCGAGACGGATCTCGGCCAGGCCTTGAAACTGCCCGACCAATACGAGGCCCGGCGGAAGGAGATCGAAGCCGTCCTGCCTGAGCTCGCCTGAAAAACCCCGGCGCGCCCTCCCCGGCGCGCCGACCCTGAAGAATGCGGGCGCAGCCGGATCGCCGCCGGGGCAAATCTTACTTGTGACATCCGGGAGCAGGCGTTTCGTCGTCGGTTCCCCAGCTCTCCAGCCACCGGTCGACCTCGTCGGCGGTCGCATGCATCCCCGTCTCGCGGAACTCTTCCCACGCCTGCAGCGTGTCGCGCCGAAGCGCCTCACGCCTCTCCTCGCGCTCGACATACTGCGCGATGGCTTCCCGCATGATCCAATGCGACGTGCGTTGCCGCGCCTCGGCGAGATGCCGGACGCGTGCCTTCATCTCGTCATCGAGCTTGATGGATGTTGCAGATGCCATGCGCGCCTCGACGCCAAAAGGTAATACCTTTTGGCACCATATCGCATCTGCGCCGGGATGGTCCACTGTCGGCATGCATGCGCAGCCCTGCGCGTGTCACCCCCTCAGGCCATCGCGGCGACGCGCGGCTCGGTCCGGGCGGGCGTCTCGCCGGCATGGCGGGCAAGCCGTGCCGCACTCTCTTCGGTGATCGCCGCGATCATGCGCAGCGCCTCCGGGGTGAAATCGGGCTGGTAGTAAGAGGGCTCGCTGATCCGCTCGGCCGCAAGCGTCGGCAGATTGCCGCCTTGAAGCCCGCAATGGCCGGCGATCGCCGCCATCTCGCGCGCCGGATCGGCACAAAGCCGCTCATAGGGCACGATGCGGGTGGCCGCCGCCAGCGTCGGATCGGCGTCGAGCTTGTCGGCGACATGCCCATAGAGCGCCGCCCAGTAACGCGCCCACCCTTCGACGTCCTGGCCCTCGGCCCACAGCCGCATGATCTCCGGCGCCTGGCTGTCGCCGAGCCCGATCGCCCGCCGCTCCAGGCCGAATTCGAAATGCCCGGTGCGGCTCAGATGCCGCGTGATGCGCGGATCGGCCTTGCCGGCTTCGACGAAGAGCCGGTGCTGCTTCATCAGGGAGGCGATATGCCAGACCGGGTCGCGCACCGGCACCAGGAAGCGCGCACCGGGAAAGAGTTTTTGCAGGTAGGAGAGCCGCGTGACGTTGTAATTGCCCTTGGCGAGATAGCGCCGCCCCCCGCGCAGCACGAGAAGCTTGGCGATATGCTCGCGGTAGAAGCGCTCGAACTCCGGATGCGCGGTCGCCCGGTCGAGCACGGCGGAGGCTGCCGGATCGTGCAGACCGGCAAAGAACGCCATCCAGATCACCTCTTCGAAGGCTTCCGGGCTTTCCGGCGTCACCAGAATGCGGTCCTTGTGCGCCCGCTCCTCAGCCGGCGCCTCGCCGCTCGCCGCATGGTCGGTGAACCAGTTCCAGGCGAACGGCGTCATCACGGCCGGAAAATCGCGGTAGCGGTGCGTCGCGACGTCGGGATGGGTCGCAAGAAGCTCGAGAAGCATCGTGCTGCCGGAGCGCGCGAGCCCCGTCACATAGATCGGCCGCTCCACGCGGATCTCCGCAATGCGCTCGCGCGCCATCCGCGTTTCGAAATCGCCGAGCCGGATGAACGCTCTCGGATGCCGCTCCACGAGGCCGCTCAGAAAATCCATCCAGCCGCTGACCTTCGGGCCGCTCGTCTCAGACTTTGCCATCTATTCGATCCTGCGCCATCTATTCGATCCTCCGGATGGATTTTGCGGCGAACGACATCAGGATCAGCGCCGGAAAGAAGATGATCTCCCAGCCGCGCGCCCAGGACGGCCCGGCCGTGACGATCTCCCGCTTCGGCAAATCGATCTCGATCTCGTCGACCGGCGCCTCGTCGGCGAGATAGCCGATCGGATTGCCGATGATGTAGTTCCACCATTGCTTCTTGTGCACGACCGGCACCGGCGCCTTCACCGGCACGTCGGCGATCGTCGCCCCGCTCGCGTCCTTCACGATCGCCCGCGGCGCCGGCCGGTCTTCCACCCATTCGCCGCCGAAATTGCCCGAGGCCCGCACGGTGACGCTCTGGCCCTCCGGCGGCAGCGTGCGCGCATAGGAGGAATCGAGCCACAGAATGAGGGTGAGAAGCGGCAGCGAGGCGATCAGCGTCGACGGCAGCACGAGAAACACCCGTTTGAGGGCAAGTCCCAGCATGTTGCGGATGAGCCCGCCCGCCTCGTCGAAAGGCCCGTCGAACTCCGAAAGCCTCTCCTGCGCGCCCTTCAGCGCGACCCGCAATTCCGCAATCCGCGCCTGCGGCGACAACAGCCGGTAGAGCTCCATGGAGGCGATCGAGGCGACCGACGCCCAGATCAGGACCACCAGGAAGGAGGGCAGAATGTGCGACAGCTGTCCGTCGATCCAGCCGAACAGCGGCGCCGGCAGATCAAGAAGCCCCATTCGCCGTCCGTTCGCTGACGCCGGCCGGCTCTGCGGTCGCGGCCTCGGAAGAAAGCGGGGCGGCACCGGCGGCATTCTCCTGCCGCGCAGCACCCGCCTTGCGGCGATTGCGCATCATTTTACGCACAGGCCAGGCGACGACGAAGCTGATCGCAAGGCCGATCGCGGCGACGAGCGCCCACAGAGCGCCGAGAAGACTGAGCCCCGCGCCCGGGCCCACATAGGCGAAGGCGGCCGAAGGCAGAAGTGCTGCAGTCACAGCAAAAAACACAAACCGTCTCATATCGTTTTCTTCCCTGTCTGGCTCGTCGCCTGCAACGAGCTGGTGAAGGAGGCGTCGAAATAATCGGGGGGCAGCCGCTGGCCCCAGCACAGGATGGAGAGGCGGGGCACCGTCTCACCGGCAAGCGTCTCCGCCCGCACGGGATTGATGTACTCCCAGACGATGTCGCCCTCGCGCGTCACCTCCAGAAGCCGCCCGCCGGAGGATTCGGTGATGAGCGTATTGCCATTCTTCAGACGCTGCTGCGCCGAGCGGATCATGCTGTCGAGCGGCGCTTCGGGCGTGCCGCCATATTCCCAGACGATCTCCGACGTGCGCGGATTGACCTCGATGACGCGCGAGCGGGCATTGGCGCGCTCGTAATTGCCGAAATTGTCGAAGAGGATGAGATCGCCGTTCGGCAGAATGTCCGGATCGTGCTGGCCGAGCCAGTCGGAGCGCTTCGCCCAGGTGATCGTCTCCTCATCGGGATCGAGCACCGCGACGGCGCCGAGCTCACGGAAGGACAGAAGCACCTGCCCCTCTTCCGCATAGGGGAAATTCGCCGCCTCTTCCGCCGTGATGTAATCGACATTGTTGGTGTGCAGCGGGTCCGACACGGCGAAGGCCGACACCGTGTAGAGCATCTGCCGGAATTCCGACCGCGCCACCGCCTGAATGAGCGCGATCTTCTTCAGCTCTTGTCCGTCCGGCGACAGGATGACGAGAAAATCGTCGAGCCGCGGCTGCTTGAAATTGTCGAATCCGTCGAGCTTTTCGTTCACGAACTCATGCGTGATGACGTAGATCCGCCCGTCCGGCCCGACATCGATGTCGTGATGGGCGTTGGCGAGATAGCTCCAGATGACGTTGGAATCCTTGTCGAGCTTGGCGACGCCGTAGCCGTAGGGCGTGTCGCCCGCCCCCTCGTAGACGACGAGAAGATCGCCGTTCGGATAGGCGATCGCCTTGCGGAAATAGACGAAGGCGTCGGGCTGCGGCCGCTTCACGGCGGCGCCCTCGTGCCAGACGGAGCTGTAGGGCCGGCGCCATTCGTGCACGACGGTGCCGTCCATGGCGATGAGCCGCGCCACCGCCTCCTCGCCAGAGGTATAGAGCGTCAGCCCCTGCTCGGTCCGCGTCGCATCGTTCACCGTCACGCCCTTGTCGGGCCGGCGCTCGGGATACCAGAGATCCGTCAGATAGAGATTTTGCGTCGTGGTGGCGCGGTCGTAGAGCGCCTTGCCGCCGAGATAGGCATCGCTGATCTGCGGCCCGGGCGTCACCCCGGCCGTCGTCATGATCGCCCCCGCAACGAAGGCGATGAACACGAGCGAAATGAAAAACCCCGCCTTGAAAATCCGGTCCGCGGACGATCCGTCCTCGCCTTCCCCCATCCCCCTTTCGGGGGGCAAACTGCCCATTCCTGTCCCGCTCCTTTTGTCCGCTGACCTCGCGGAAGAAGAACGGCCTCCTCGGGCAACAATATGGTCACAAAACGGCTAACACCGCCCTTTTTGCGGGCCTTCTCGGCGCTGCGGCAATCGGCACAGACGGCGGGCCGCGCGCATCATCGGAAGACCTCTGTCCCTCTCTGGCCCTCTCTGGCCCCCTCCTGGCCGCGCCCTGCCCACTCCCCGGCCTCTCCGAGCCGCCTCCCGGACAAAGACCCACCTCCGGCTCTCGCTCCGCAAGACGACGAACCAGGCGTCAGGCGTGGGAAACATTCACCCGAGCGGCAGAAAGAGAGGCAGAAAGGGATGACACCGCCCCTCCATTGACAGATGATCATCTTGTCGTACCATGAAATCAATAGGATATCTCTTGCGGCGAGAGGTTTGTTCTATGGATTCCTTTGGTCTTTCGGTACAGAAAAACAAATCACCGGAAAAACGACTACTTTCTGATGATGCCATCCTGCGGCGCAATGCACGAGCGCAAGCCGAAGGGGCAGCGCTCATCCAGGCCACCGCCAACGAGACACTTGAGGCGGGCGAAGTCAGCCAATTCATCGGAACGATCAATGGCGTGCCCATTCCGCCCGGAGAAATGCAGGACCCCGCCTGGACCGTCCTCGGCAACACCTATCTTTTTGACGCCATCGCCTATGCGGTCGCCGCCGGGACGACGAACCCGGCCAATATGAACGCCTATCCTCTCAATATGATTCCGGAGATGGCGCTCCCCTTGCACGCCCTCATTCCAATCACGGTCCAATTGAGAGGAACATATACGGGAGATCCGCCAGGACCGTTCTTCGCCTCTTCGGATTTTCAGGTGGGAAAGGCCGGCTACGCATACCCGACGACCTTCGAATATTTTGGCGCCCACGCGACAATCCAGGACGAAGACGGAGAGCTTTGGGTGAAATTCGCCGGAGATCACGACGATTCCGGCATCACGCTGTTCACGAAATTTCACAGCTTTACGAGCAGCGGCAGAATTTATGCGATAAATCTCGTTAATGTAAATTACTATTTTTTCTATAATGGCCGCGCCACACAAATTCTGACGACGAATGGAAATTATTACTTTGACGGAAACACCTATCCCTACCCCGACACGCAGGTCGATGTCACGCAAGACGACGTCGAATATACCGTCGAATTCGACGACGATCCCGGTTTTCTCCTCGCCGACTCCTTGAAGAAGTGCGATTACCTCGATTGGAGATTTTCCGCCCAGACGTACTTCTTCTACGACAACGCAGCCTATGGCGTTCGACCCGTCCTTCTCGGGTTCCCGACATCTTGGGGATACTATGCGCGGGCGGCATACGATGACGGCTGGGCGATCACCGCCCAGGCCGCAACGCCCCCGGCGGTCATTCAATCGATGGTGCTGCCGCAATGGCCGCACAACATCGTCGGGCAGGAGTCGATCGGAAGGCCTGCCGCGAACCGGAAAGGCAGGCGCAAATGACGGCCGCTCGAAGCACGCTCGTCCAGTTCCAGAATGGCACGAATGCCTTTCTGACAAGGCAATCCTGGAATCTGGCCCACGGCATCTGGACCGAAGACATGTTGCCGCCGGAACAAATCGGGGCGGGCAGCGCAGCCCAGCCCCTAACGGTGAGCTGGGAGAGTGAATCCGATGGTTTCATGACGGGGACCGAGGGGTCCGTGACCTATCGTTTGCAGGATGGGCAGACGACCCTCTATATCTATTGGGACAATCCCTTCGTCGGCTCCAACAGCTACGACATCAAACTGGATGGCCCGCTGTCTTCGGATTACAGCGTGGATCATTCCGGGGGGTCCGGCGACAACGCCACCGTGACCTTCTCGTTGAAAGCCGCCTCCTAGGCCATATCGGCTCCTGGAGCTAAAAGCGGAGACACATGAGGTTCGAGGCGGCCTTGGAAGCCTCGGCACCGGCGCACCGTGGAACGACCTGCCAGAGGCGGGCTTCTCCAAGGCCGACCAGTCCCCAGGCCTCCGAGACCGCCCCGAAAAGACCGCCAGCAACAGCCGCGCGACCATCTCGCTTGCTGCGCTTGTTCTATGGCTGAGGGAAGCGTTCGCGCCGCCTGGCGGCGATCGACGTCTGGTCGCCCGGCCGCACCCCACCTAATTTCCGGGCATGACTTCGATGCTTTGCCGGGGCAGGATGCATCCTGTCACACCTCACAGGCCCGCCGGCCGCACCCACTGACAAGATGCTGAGTGCTTGAACGCTCAGACACGCCACCCCGGACATGCCCGTTCGAAAATCCCGCCCAGTTCGAAAATTCTTCAATGGAGAGACACCGTGAAAACACGCAAGCTTGCCGACAACCTTGAGGTCTCGGCCCTCGGCTTCGGCTGCATGGGCCTCAATTTCGGCTTCACAGATTTCCCGGAAGAGAACGACGCCGTGGCGCTCATCCGTGCCGCCGTGGAACGGGGCGTCACCTTCTTCGACACGGCCGAGGTCTATGGCCCCTTCACCAACGAGAAGATCGTCGGCGAGGCCTTGCGGCCCGTGCGCGACAAGGTCGTGATCGCCACCAAGTTCGGCTTCCACATCGTGGACGGCAAGCAGGCGGGTATGAACAGCCGGCCGCAACACATCAAGGAGGTCGCCGACGCATCCCTGAAGCGGCTCGGCATCGACGAGATCGACCTCTTCTATCAGCACCGCGTCGACCCGGACGTGCCGATCGAGGAGGTTGCCGGCACCGTCAAGGAGCTGATCGCCGAAGGCAAGGTGAAGCATTTCGGCATGTCGGAACCGGGCGCGGAGACGCTGCGCCGGGCGCATGCGGTGCAGCCGGTGGCCGCCGTGCAGAACGAATATTCGCTGTGGACGCGGGGCGTCGAAACCAACGGCATCCTCAAGGCCTGCGAGGAGCTCGGCATCGGCCTCGTCCCCTATTCTCCGCTCGGCAAGGGTTTCCTGACCGGCTCCATGAGCAAGGACACCAAGATCAGCGAGACGGATTTCCGCGCCCTCCTGCCGCGCTTCACGCCGGACGCGATGGAGAAGAACCAGGCGCTGATCGATCTTCTGAAACAGGTCGCCGCGGAGAAGGAGGCGACGCCGGCGCAGATCGCGCTCGCCTGGCTCCTGGTGCAAAAGCCCTGGATCGTGCCGATCCCCGGCACCACCAAGCTCCACCGCCTTGAGGAAAATCTCGCCTCGGCCGAAATCGAGCTCAGCGAGAACGATCTCGGCCGCATCAGTGCCGCTCTCGCCGAGATCGACGTCGAAGGCGAGCGCTATCCCGAACATCTGCTGGCGGCCACCGGCCGCTGAGGCCCGCAAACGCAAAAAGGCCGGATCGCAAGGCACCGCCTCCCGATCCGGCCTCCGCGGAATTTTGAGCTGAAGCCTGAGCCCCAGCGGCTCAGGCGAATTCGAAGCGGATCGGCTGCGCGCCTTCCCACAACGTCATCGGGCCGAGCTTCGCGAGATCCTCGAGCCCCGAGGTCAGCGTGATGAAATGGTTGCCGGCGAGCTGGCCGACCTTGGAGGCGAAATGCACGCCGCCATAGGCGAGCAGGATCTCCGTCTCGCTGATGCCGCCCGGATAGAGCACGATCTGGCCGGGCGCCGGATAGCTCGTATGGTTCTCGTAACCGACGCCGAACTGCATATCGCCGAGCGGGATCCACACGCCCTCGCCGCTCCAGCGCACATGCACGATCTTGCTTTCGAACGGCATCACCTTGCGGAACGCCGCGCAGGTCTGAGGCGCCGCCTCTTCCTCGAGCCTCGCATCGAACCGGTATGGCCCCGCATGCACCACGAGCTTCGACATCGTGTCCTCCCATTCCTCGCAACCGGCCGCTTTTCCCGCACTTTCGCGAGAGCCACAAGCACCCGGCGCCACACCCTGCCCCGGCGGCTCGCGGCGCCTTCGCCGGGAAACGCGTCGCGCGCATCGTTTGACCAATGGAGGAAGTGCTTCTTCTGTGGCAAAGAGAACAGATTGGGGGAGAAGAGCCGAAAGGCTCGGGTTGTGATCAGGATGGATGCGCAGGAGGAGGAGGTTGGTCCGACCTCTGTGGAACAGGCGACGGCGCTCATCCGGCGCGCCATCGTCACCGCCGAATATCGGCCGGGCGAGCGCCTGAAGGTCGCCGATGCGGCGCGCCGCTTCGGCTTCAGCGCCATGCCGGTGCGCGAGGCTTTGCGCAAATTGGAGGGCGAAGGGCTCGTCGCCATCCTGCCCAATCGCGGCGCCGTCATCCGCCCGATCGACGAGAAATTCCTGAAGGACGTCTACGAGGTCCGCACCGCGCTCGAAACGCTCGCGGTGCAGCGGCTCATGCCGCGCATCACCCTCGCCATGCTCGACGAGCTCGCAGCCCTCCAGGCGGCCCATGCCGCGGCGGTGGAGAGAGCCGATCTCGAAGAGATCATCATGGCCAACCGCGCCTTGCACACCAGACTCTTCGAACTGGCCGGCAATGCGGAGGCGACGCGCCTCTTCGAGCTCGGCTGGGAGCTCATCTATGCACTCCGCCGGCGCCTCGGCTACCGGCCCAACCGGCTCGCCTCCGTGATCGAAGAGCACCGGCTTCTCGTCGATGCGCTCCGCCGGCACGATTTCGCCGCCTGCGCCGCCATCCTGCGCATGCACAACACCGCCGGCATGGAAGACATGATCGCCTCGCTCGCGGGCGAGTGAGCCACCCGCCGATTTCAGATTGGAGGGCGATTTCGGAACGATGCCTCCGTCCTGCCGTTCGTCTCCACTCGCACAGTGGAAAGGACGCCATGATGAGGGCTTTCGCCGCCACCCTGCGCGCCGCTTTGAGCGCGACCGCAATCGCCGGGCTCACCGCCGCAGCGGCTCTTGCCGCAGCGCCCGTTCTCGTGCCGACAACCGCGGCCGCCGCCCCCAAGGGCTGGACGACGTATGCCGATCCCCGCTCCGGCGCCCGCCTCGCCTATCCCGAAAAGCTTTTCCCGCAAGAGGCGCCCCTCGCCTATGGCACCGCCTTCGTCGGCGATGAGGCGCGGCTCGAACTCTCCGCCCGCGCGGTCGAAGGCGTCGACGACGCCGCCGATCTGCGCGCCCTCATGCGCGGCACCGGCGGCTACGAAAACGTCACCTACTCGCCGCAGGGGCAGAACTGGCTGGTCGTCTCCGGCTATCGCGGTTCGGACATTTTTTACGAAAAGTTCTTCGTGCGCGGCGACACGGTGCAGGGTTTCAGCCTGCAATATCCCGCCGCAAAGCGCGGCATTTTCGATTCTGTCGTCGAAGGCGTGGAGGATTCCTTCCGTGCCGGCCGCCCCGAGACGAGATGAGATGAGCCGCTAAGCCCCCGCCCGATCTGCGCAATCCCGGCCCCGTCCGGCTCCCTTGCGGCCTTCACGCCGTTCGGTTCCATCGCCGCGACGCCACGCCGCAGCGCCGCCTTCCGCCGGGCTCGCGGAGCCGATTGAACTTTCAGAGGCCACTCCGACAGGCGGTTTTCCGCCTTCTGCCAGGCCCGCCCATTCGCCCTCGCGCCGCAGCCGAGTTTGCAAACCCGTCGGTTTTTAATCTCTTCGACTCAAGCTCCTTAACTGCAAAATCAAGTGTTTCTGTTCTGCTGCGTCAGCTTCGGAAAACTGCAACATAACGCAGGCAAGCAGGACACGAAGGCCCACAGCCTCCCGATCATCCACGATAACCACAACACAGCTGCCATTTTAGAGACGATGTAGTTTTGATTACGACGGCGAGATTCGGGATCTCTCGGCAAGATCTATCCCGACAAAACAGCATCCCGAATAAACCTAATTTTGAAGATTGCACGACAATGAGATCAAAATACAAATTGCAGGCCCCTTAATGTTCCGCCTTTCACTGTTCTTAGCCGCCTTACTTTCAACCATTGTCGGCAGCCCCGTCGCCGCACAGGACCTGACGCTGCGTTGGCTGGGCGCAAGCGGCGCCGTTCTCGCGGAAAAGCTGATGAGCGTGGAAGACATCGAGGCGCTCGAGCAGCAGGTGATCGTCACCCACACGCCCTGGGAGGCGGGAAACCAGACCTTCAGCGGCCCGCTCCTCGCCACCCTCGCCGATCTTGCGGGTCTCCCCGTCGTCGAAGCGGCTCTCGTCGCGCTCAACGATTATTCCGCCGAAATCCCGCAATCGGACTGGGCGCTCTACGACGTCATCATGGCGGTGCGCCACGACGGTGAGGAAATGCGCATCCGCGACAAGGGCCCCTTCCGCATCGTCTATCCCGTCGACGCGTATCCCGAGCTTGCGAGCCATCTCTACCACAGCCGGATGATCTGGCAGATCCGGAGCATCGACTTCCGTGTTGAGTAAGAAGGCAAAAATCGCGCGCAAGCTGCTTGCCGGCGCTCTCGTCGTCACGACGCTCGGCCTCTTCATCGCCACCGGCATGCTCTATCTCCGCCAGTCCGAGCAGCGCCAGCTCCTGGCGACCTCCATCCGCAGCTCCGGCTGGGTCGCCTATCAGGCGCAGCTCGAATACGTCAAAACCACCGCCACTCTGGATATCGCCCGCGACGATCCCTCCCCCCGCATCATCGACCAGCTCAGGCTGCGTCTGGAACTTCTCGATTCGCGCCTGCCGCTCCTCTATGCCTCGGAAGAAGGCCGCCTGATTGCGGGCATCGATGCGTTCGCCCCGGCCCTCAAGGCCTATCGGACGCGCATCGACGCCTATCTCGCCCGCCTCGAAGCCCCGCTTCCGCCACCTCCGAAGAGCGGGCGCCTCATCTCGCAATGGCGCAGCGAACTCGTCCCTCTCGGGCGCAATCTGCAAACCATCCTGGAGGCGGCCGTCGTCGACAACGACGAGATCAACCGCCGCGAAGCCGCGCTTTCGAAAGAAACGGCAGCGCTTCCCCTCACCTTGATGTTCATCAGCGGCAGCGGCCTCGTTTTGCTCCTGGTCGTCCAGGCGCGACGCGATCGCCGGCGTCTGCACGACGTCCTGGAGGCACGGCGCGCCCAGATCGAGGTCGAAACCAGCTTCGAAAAGACCATGCAGGCGATGCCCTTCGTCGCCTTGATCTTCGATCCGGACACCCACGAAGTGAAATTCGCCAATGACGAAGCGCTTGAGCTCGTCGGCGCCCCGCTCACCCACCCGGATTGGACCCGGCTCATCCGCTCCGCCATCGACGTGTCCAAGGCAACGGATCAGGGCGAAACCCGCTCCACGATTTTGAGCTTCGGTCGCCGCGACGGCGAGATCAGCTCCCTGCGCGGCACCATTTCGCCCGCGCGCTGGCGCGGCCGGCGGCTGCGCATGCTGGCCCTCGCCGACGTCACCAAATTGCGCGATGCCGAACTCAAGGTGATGCAGGCGGCGAAGCTCGCGACGCTCGGCGAAATGGCGACCGCCATCGCCCATGAGACCAACCAGCCTCTCGCCGTCATCCGGCTCGCCATCGCCAATGCCCGCCGCCTGTTGGAGAATGGCGAGACCGGCGAGGCGCTCGCCGCCAAACTCACCCGCATCAGCGACCAGGTGGAACGGGTGAAGCGCATCACCGACCAGGTCCGCCGCTATGGCCGCCTCACCTCACAGCAATGCGAGCCCTTCGCCCTTCACGACGCCGTTCAGCTCGCCATCGGCTTCGTCGCCGAGCAATATCGCGCCGCCGGCATCCGCCTCGATATCGACCTCGATTTCTCCACCGATCTCGCCGTCGCCGGCGAACAGACGATGTTCGAGCAGGTCATCGTCAACATTCTGGTGAATGCCCGCGATGCCCTCGATGCGCTTCACGATCGCGACATCGATCGAATTCCGGTTCTCCAGGTGCGCGGCTGGGCGCAGGCCGGCTCGGTCGTCCTGGAACTCGAAGACAATGGCGGCGGCATTCCCGAGGAGATCATCGCGCATCTCTTCGATCCCTTCGTGACGACGAAACCCGTCGGCAAAGGCACCGGTCTCGGTCTTTCCATGGCACGCAACATCGTACGCGACATGAGCGGCGACATCGTCGCCCGCAACGTCAGAGCCGGGGCATGCTTCACCATCCGCCTGCCCATCGCCTCTGAGGCCCTCTCGCTTGAAGAAGCCGCCTGATGTCACCTCGCTCAATTTTGATCTGTGAGGACGAGCGCGAGCTTGCGGCCGAAATCGCCGAATTTCTGGAGGCCGAGCACTGGCGACCGACCTTGTGCGCAAGCGTTTCGCAGGCACACGCTCTGCTTGTGCAAGGACTTGCGCCCGATTGCCTTTTGACCGATCTGCGCCTTGGCGAAATGAGCGGCCTCGACCTCATTGCCCGGACCCGGCGGCTCCCGAAACCGCTGCGTCCGCGGGTTCTCGCTCTCATCACCGGCGAGGCGACGGACGTCGCGCTCGGCGAACCCTTCGGCCCCGACGTCCTCTTCTTCAAGCCCGTCGATCCGTTCGAAATGCTGGCGGATCTGGAGGCGCGCTTCGTGGATTGCAAAATCATCCGCTGGCCGCTCGCCACGGTCCGCCGGAATGCAGCTTCGCGTTGAAGCCCCTTGCCCCTGTCGCCCAAAGCTGAGAGACTTGGCCCAATGCAACAAAAGGACGCAGAGCGCTCTTTTGTTGCTGCAGCCTCTGTCTCCGATCTCTCGGGGCAGAATGCCTTCGGGCAAGAATGATGCGGACCTTCAGGCTGTTTACACGATGCGGACCAACGGATTAAGTCGCCCTTGGGGGCGGTCGGGCTATGGGCGGCCGTTTGCGGCCGGACAACTCGATGGGTGTATCGTCAATGAAAGCTTAGCAAGCTTCGCGCGTTTCGGATCAATTGACTAAACCCCGTCTTAGGAAGTGCCTCTCAATCTCCGCCGTGAAACGGAAGGAGGCATCGTGAGGTATCAGCACGATATGGATACCAAGGAACCTGGTGCCAGAACCAAATCCCAGCCGCAGATTCTCCTCGTCGACGACGATATCGACATTCTCGACGAGCTGGCCGAAGGCTTGGCCGCGCTTGATCTGCCGCCGCTGAAGGCGAGCACCGCCGTCGAAGCTCTAGCGATCGTACAGCGCAACCCAGGTTTGCGCGTCATCGTCACCGATCTGCAGATGCCGCAGATCGATGGAATCGAGCTTTTGCAGAAGCTGACGGCAAGGCGGAACAGCCGGCCGCTCACGGCCGTGGTCATGACGGGCAACGCCTCGCTCGATCGCGCGGTCGCGGCGCTGCGTCTCAATGCCGTCGATTTTCTCCAAAAGCCGGTGTCCGCGGAAGAGGTGGCGATCGCCATCCGCCGTGCCCTCGACCTCACCGGCCGTACGAGCCCCGAGCCGTCCAAGTCTGCAACGGAATCCGATTATCTTCGCGCTCTGGTCGCAGCACGCACCGATCGCGACGCGATCTTCAAGGCGAAGCTCTTCTCCGATCCGGCCTGGGATATGATGCTGGATCTCGCCGTCGCGGAAGCCACCGGTCGCTTCGTCTCCGTCACGAGCCTGTGTCTCGCCTCTGGCGTCGCCACGACCACGGCTTTGCGCCGCATCGATGAATTGCAGGAGGCGGATCTCATCATGCGCTTCCCCGACGAGACCGACCGTCGTCGCACCCTCGTCCGCCTGACCGAAACCGGTCTTGAGCGCATGCATGCTTTTGTCGAGCGTCAGGCCGCTCGTCTGGGCCTCAAGGTCGGCTGAGCCGCCTCAGGCCCCCAGTCTCTTTTGGGGGCGTCTCGCGGGGCCACCGTCTGGGGCGTCTCTCGGGGCCTCTCTCAGGGGGCCACTCTCAGAGCCGCTCCCGGGTCCCGGCCCGGGTTTCTTGACGGTCTGTCTACGGCTCTCTTGTCCGCGTCTCTTCGCGGCTCTCCCAGGGTCGTTGCCCGGGTCTCTGCCTTCTTCGGGAAAAGTCCGCCGCCGCTCAGGCGACGAACTGGTAGCCGAGATAGCGCTTCGCATCGATCACCTCGAAGCCGAGGCGCAGGCGGAGCTTCTTGCGCAGCTTGCTGATGTGGCCTTCCACCACCGTCTCGTCGACGTCGTCGTTGAAGACGCCGTAGATGGCGTTGAAGATCTGCGTCTTGGTCACGCGGCGCATGCGGTTCTTCGCCAGATATTCGAGGATGTGGCGCTCGCGGCGCGGCAGGGCGAGCGGCTCGCCGTCGACTTCCGGGTCGCGGCCGTCGAAGAAGATCTTCAGCCGGTCGCTGGAGACCTCCTGCTTCGGGCCGTTCATGCGCCGCCACACGGCGTCGGAGCGCGCCACGATCTCTTTCACATGGATCGGCTTGCGCACCACGTCGTCGATGCCCGCCGTGAAGAGCTCCAGCGTCTGCTCGAGAGAGCGCACGTCGCTCAGGGCGATGATCGGGGCCCGCGAATGGCTGCGGATGAGGTTCGGATAGTTGGGCCGCTCGGCGAAGTCGCCGAGGAGGAAGCCCTGCACCGCCGACAGATCCCGCTCAGCGGCCGTCGTCAGCCATTCCTGGAACTCATCGGAGTCGAAACCGACAGCGGAAAGGCCTTCGCGGCTGAACATGGACGTGAAACCGGCAGCGACCTCTGCCCGGGGATCAACAACGACGTACATCTCGCACCCTCGGTATTTAAATTAAAATTTTTCGTATTCCGCAGTATTTGTTGCAGGAGAACTGCGGCTCCGATGGATTTCGAAGTACCGATCACTTTCATTCCACTCAATCACAACTGAATCCGTTGCCGGAGACGTTTCACTCCAAAATGCTGGATAATAAAATGTTACCGTTCTCAGGCCGAAAAAAGCCCGGATTTCTGCGGTTTTCGGAGGGGCTCGGGCGGCGCGCAGCGCGCGTCTGGCGCGCGAGAACGGCGATTGAGAGGATCGGCGGGCCGAATTGTTGCCGATGCGCCACGGTTTTTCAGCCGAAAAGACGCCCGATCGCGCTCGATCGCCCCGGAAGCGGGGCAATTAGATTGTCTTTTGGACTCAAAAAGGAACGATCTCGCCAGGCGCGAGGCACACGACGGCGTGAAGGCGGGAAAAGCGACCCGAAAAAAGGGCACGAAGAGGAAGGGACGGGGTGAGGCGCGCGGCTGCCGAAGCAGCCGCGCGGACGACCGCGAGAGTGAGAGGAGCGGCGGTCGTGGAGACGGTTGCGCCGAAAGCGTCCCGAAAGACAATCCGGAAGCTCAACGGGCGCGTCGGCCCACACCTTGAAGGTCGGGCCTGCGGAAGGTGATCAGTTCTCGAAGACGGCTTCGATCTTGCCCTTCAGCGTCTGCGCGTTGAACGGCTTCACGATGTAATTGCTCACGCCTTCTTTCTTGGCGGCGATGACGTTTTCCGACTTCGCCTCGGCCGTGACCATGATGAACGGCGTGGCGTTCAGCTTGTCGTCGGCACGCACCTGCTTCAGAAGCTCGTAACCGGTCATCGGCTCCATGTTCCAGTCAGAGATGACGAGGCCGTAGTCGCGCTCCTTCATCTTGTTGAGCGCCTCGCTGCCATCGGCCGCTTCGTCGATATCTTCGAAGCCGAGCTGCTTTAACAGGTTCTTAATGATCCGGATCATCGTCTTGTAATCGTCGACGACAAGGATCGGCATGGAAAGGTTCAACGACATTCGCCGCGCTCCGTATAGAATCTAGACTGCACCGCTATCTCCGGCGGGATCGAGGTGTGTTTAAATTGAACTGACTTGCGCCAGGCTTGCGCCGCAAACCCCCGCCATCTTTTCTCTTTTCGGACCTTCGAATATACAGTCGCCACTTTCTTTGATGGGATAGGGTTCACGTATGTCCGCAAAGCGCGCCACCGCGAAAAAGGATGTGACCGAGCAGGAGGCTTGGGCACAGCACGCCACCGAGCAGCTCAGCCTGGCACTTCGCCTCGACAAGATTTTCACCGAGCTTTCCGAGCTCCGGCAGATCGCCGGCAAGCAGGATGAGGTCGTCGCCGACCAGCAAAAGCTGTGGCTTGGCGTCGAGGCCATTCAGCACGCCATCCGCGACACGCGCGGCGAAATCGCCTCGATCCACGCCAAGGCCGTCGATTCCAAGCAGTTCAACCGCGCAGCCGACGAGCTTGATGCCGTCGTCGCCGACACGGAGGGCGCCACCGAGACGATCCTCACCTCCGCCGAAGAGATCGACGACATCGCCAGAAAGCTCGGCAAGACGCTCGGTGATGACGAGCGCGCCCAGCTGCAGGGGATCAACGACCGTTGCATCGCCATCTTCGAGGCGTGCAACTTTCAGGACATCACCGGCCAGCGCATCTCCAAGGTCGTCAACCTCCTGCAATTCATCGAAGGCCGCATCGACAAGATGCTGAAGATCTGGTCCGGCGAGACCAATGCGTTCGAGGAACATGCCGAAGACGAGCGCGAGGGCGACGAGGCGCTCCTCAACGGTCCGGCCCTCAAGAGCGACGACAACGTCGTCTCGCAGGACGACATCGATTCCCTCTTCAACTGACATCTTCCCCGGGCCGAAAGCGTCGCAAGCGTCCGGGGCAGCCGCCAGAAAAGCCGCCTGAAAGATCTTCGGGCAGCCACCTTCGAGCCTTCGCACACGCCCGCCTCGCGCGGGCGTTTTCTTGTGGTGCATCGCGGATTCCGCACAACTTCGTGAGCGTCGGCGGCGACTTCCGCAGAGAACCGCCGTTTCCGGCCCTACGCCTTTCGTGGGGTGTCCCGGTGTCGCATTCCGGTCCCGATATGTATTGGCAAAACCGGCTCGGCGGGGACGGGGCACCTCCGCGGAGTTCGCAGCTTTGCGAACTCGCACCTGAACGAAGATTGATCCGAAGGATATTATGATGCGTAGACTTCTCCTTTCCCTTGCCGTCCTTGCCGCTCCGAGCCTGGCCCTCGCCCAGTCGCCGCAGGATGTGGCCGATGCCCGGATCGGCTATTTCCGCCTGCTCGGTCTTGAGATGCACGACCTCGCCGCCATGGCGAAGGGCGAAAAAGATTATGACGCCGAGGCCGCGAAAACCCATGCCGCGAACCTCGAGGCGCTGACGCATTATTCGATGGCCGGCCTCCTCGCCCCCGGCACCTCCAACGAGGACCTGCCCGGCAAGACCCGCGCTCTGCCGGCGATCTGGGACGACATGGATGGCATGCATGCGAAGGCCGAGGCCTATGTCGCCGCCGTCCAGAACCTCAACACCGTCGCCGGCGAAGGCCTCGATCAGCTGCGTCCGGCCGTCGGCAAGCTCGGCGGCGCCTGCAAATCCTGCCACGACGATTTCCGCGCCAAGGATTTCTGAGCCGGAATTTGAAGCCTGGAACGTCTGGTTCGGAGCCTCTCCGGGCCAGGCGCTCCTCGAACCCGAGGAACGATTAACCCAAGGGATCTGAGACATGTCGACAATGAGCGAACCGGGCCGGGGTCCAGTCCCCCGCCCCTCCGGCGATATCCCGCACCGCACCGGACACGCCGAGCACGCACCCTTGCAGGCCGGTGAGGAGATCCGCGTCTGGGATCCGGTGGTGCGCATCTTTCACTGGGCCCTGGTCGTGGCCTTCGCGGCCGCCTGGGGGCTCGGCAAGTTCGGCCCGGACGAGATGACCCTGCATTTTTATGCGGGTTACACGGTGGCGGCTCTCGTCGTCATCCGCATCGTCTGGGGTTTTGTCGGGTCCGCCAATGCGCGCTTCGTGAACTTCGTCAAAGGCCCGCGCAGGATCCTGCATTACGCCCGCCACTTCGCCTCGCGCGAACCGTCGAACTGCCCCGGGCACAACCCTCTCGGCGCCCTCTTCATCGTCGGCGTCCTGATCGTGCTCGCCATGCAGATCGGCACCGGCCTCCTGGCCGATCCGGAGGATTACATCAACGCCGGACCGCTCGCCAAATACGTCTCCATCGAGACGGCGCGGCAGGCGCTCTCATGGCACGAACCCCTCTCGACGCTGCTCCTGATCATGGTGGGCGTCCACATCGCCTCGATCGTCTTCTACAAGCTCTACAAGCACGAAGACCTGATCACGCCGATGTTCACCGGCCGCAAGAAAGGCCTGTGAGAAACCCGGTCCGCGGGCTCCCCCCGCGGGCCGTCTCACGCAGATCGCATCTCGCACCTCCCGTGACGGGGCCTCACGCACAGGCCTCGACATAGGCGAGATAAGGCATCACGCCGATATGAAACAGTTTCACCTTGCCGTCCCGGCCGATCTCGAAGCGCAGCGCCGAACTGCCGCTTTCGGCATTGGGTGCCGTCAGATATTTGGCCGGCGCCTCTTCATATTTGTGCGGCTCCTCGCGGAAGCCGCCGAACCAGCTCCGCACCTCTGTCTCGCTGGAGCCGATGCCCACGCCCTCGGCCAGCTTGACGTCTGAGCGCTGCCCGACGGTGATGCGCTGCACCTTGCCGTCGGCGACGATCGCATAGACGCCGGGATAATCGGGCGAACTCACCGTGCGGCAGGCCTCGCTCGTCTGCGCGCCCCGCTCCGCAAAACTTCCCCCCTCAGGCACCGCCTCGCCGATTCTGAGATCGCCGAGCCCCTCGAGCCCGATCACGTGTCCGGACGCGGGGGCAGATCCGACCTCGGGCGAGGCCACAGGCGCCGATGCGGACGACGGCGCAGGCGCGTCCGTCTCCGAAGCCCCCTCAGACCCCGTATCCGGCGCCGTCTCAGATCCGGTCACAGCACCTGCCGGGCTTTCCGAGGTTTGCGAAGAAGCCCCGTTCGCCTCCTGCTGATCTCCGTCCGGAGAGCAGGCTGCAAGGGCGACGAGGAGGGCGAGAGGAAGAAGGGGAAGAGAAGGAAAGCGTGTCATCGCACCAGAACGCCCGTGGCGCCACGAGGTTTCCTCGCGACGGCGCGTCGTCGCGCGCACGCCCGCGAAACCGCCGAAGCTCGCCGGGATGTCCAATTGATTTCAATCAATTACACCTTGCCCCGGGTTTTGCATGACTATATGACAGTCACGAAGGTCTATTACGCTAGGTGCATACGCATGACATCTCAATCTCCGCGGGAAAATTGATGTCGTCGTAGAGAATAGGCGTATGGTGTCGGGATCTATACTTGAAAAAGTAAGTTCAGAGGGCGCAAAGCCCCCGATATCGACGCTGTTTTTTGAAAAATCCGGCGCCAGACCCGCCATTCTCATTTCCTCCGCTGGTCTCATCTCCCGGATTGCCAGTCCCGCGCCGATCCGCTCATCCCGTCGCCCGGGCGCAGCTTCCCCTTCCGCGGCCCACCTTCCGCCGCATGTGAAGGCCAGACGCTGCGCGGGGCTTCGAAACGCCCTCTCCTCCCCTATCTTCATCTCGGACCCGACGACCGGCCGCGGCGCACCTGCCGCGCGTCATGAAGGCCGTTCCATGCCGAGAGGCAGATGCTGCGCCATGGCCCGAGGCCCGGCGCAGAGGCGCGATATCTCAGCGCCACCCAAGCTCCCCACTCCTGAAAAGGAAGACAAGCCGTGAAGAAGTTGATCAACAACGCCGAAGACGTGACGCTGGAACAGCTCAAGGGGTTCGGCCTCGCGCATCCTGAGATCGAGGTCCATTTCGACCCGAATTACGTCGCCGTCGCCGGCGGCGTCCAGAACCGGGTGGCCGTCGTCTCCGGCGGCGGTGCCGGTCACGAGCCGCTTCACGGCGGTTATGTCGGCATGGGCATGCTCGATGCGGCCTGCCCCGGCCAGACCTTCACCTCGCCGACCCCCGATCAGATGTATGAAGCCGGCAAGGCCGTGAACGGCGGCAAGGGCATCCTGCAGATCATCAAGAACTACACCGGCGACGTGCTGAACTTCCGCATGGCCGCCGATCTCCTGCGCGACGAGGGCATCGAAGTCCGCAACGTCGTCATCGACGACGACGTCGCCTTGAAGGATTCGCTCTACACCGCCGGCCGCCGCGGCCTCGGCACCACCGTCATCGCCGAAAAGGTCTGCGGCGCCGCCTCCCAGGAAGGCTACGACCTCGACCAGCTCGCCGCCCTCTGCAAGAAGGTCAACATCCACGGCAAGAGCATGGGCATGGCCCTCACCCCCTGCACCACGCCGCAGAACGGCACGCCGAGCTTCGAACTCGCCGACAACGAGATGGAAATCGGCATCGGCATTCACGGCGAGCCCGGAACCGAGCGCATGCCGATCAAGAGCGCCGACGAGATCACCGAAATCCTCGCCACCCGCATTCTGGAAGACGGCGCCTACACCCGCGAGCTCACCGAATGGGATTCTGAGAAGGGCGATTGGGTCGATGTCGAAGTGAAGGACATCACCTTCCAGTCCGGCGACGAGGCGATCGCCATCGTCAACAGCATGGGCGCAACGCCGATTTCGGAGCTCTACACGGTCTACGCCAAGCTCGCCGAAGTCGCCGAAAAGCACGGCGTGAAGATCGTCCGCAAGCTCATCGGCCATTACATCACCTCGCTCGAAATGGCGGGCGTCTCCATCACGCTGGTGAAGGCCGACGAGGAGATCCTGCGCCTTTACGATGCGCCGGTGAACACACCGGCCCTGCGTTGGGGTGTGTGACCATGAGCGAGACCACGAACAGCGAGGCGGCCGTTTCGGCCGCCGCCATCCGCCTCTGGCTCCAGAAGAGCGCCGAGGTGCTCGCCGAAAAGCGCGCCTACCTCACCGAGCTCGATTCCCCCATCGGCGATGCCGATCACGGCAACAACATGGACCGCGGCTTCAAGGCCGTCGTTGCGACGCTCTCCGACAAGGAAGATGTCGGCGCCGTCCTGAAGGCCGTCGCCATGACGCTGATCTCCAAGGTCGGCGGCGCTTCGGGCCCGCTCTACGGCACCTTCTTTCTCGACGCCGGCAAACCCTTTGCGGGCAAGGCCGCACTTGAGCCGGCCGATCTCGTGACGATGTTCGAAGACGGCATCGCCGGGGTGAAAAAACGCGGCCGCGCCGAACCCGGCATGAAGACCATGCTCGATGCGCAGATCCCGGCCGCCGAAGCGCTGAAAGCCGCGGTCGCCGAGGGCAAGAGCGCCGCCGAAGCGCTCAAAGCCGCCGCCGACGCCGCCGAAGAAGGCATGAAGGCGACGATCCCGATGCAGGCCCAGCGCGGCCGGGCGAGCTATCTCGGCGAGCGCAGCATCGACCATCAGGATCCGGGGGCGACCTCGAGCTACCTGATCATCCGTGCGCTCGCCGATGCGGTCGCCGAGACGTCGCAATGATCGGCATCGTCGTCGTCTCGCACAGCGCCAGACTTGCCGAGGGCGTGAAGGAACTCGCCGATGGGATGACCCAGGTCGAGATCCCGATCGCCGCGGCCGGCGGCGTCGATGATCCGGAAAACCCTCTGGGCACGGATGGCATCCGTGTCCTGGAGGCGATCCACGAGGTCATGTCGGATGAAGGCGTCCTGATCTTTGCCGATCTCGGCTCGGCAAAGCTCAGCGCCGACATGGCGATCGACCTCCTGGAGCCCGAAGAACAGGAAAAGGTCAAATTCTGCGACGCGCCGCTGGTAGAAGGCGTTCTCGCCGCCGCCGTGCAGATCGCCTCCGGCGGCAAGCTCGCCGACGTCATGCGCGAGGCCCAGGAAGCCGGTGCCGTCGCCGCTCCCGAAGCGGGTTCAGAAGACACCGACGCGGCTGCGCCAAAAGACGACAGCGACACCAAGGCCGAGGAATTCGTCATCCGCAACCGGCATGGCCTCCATGCCCGCCCGGCCTCGCTGCTGGTGCAGACGATGAACGGCTTTGACGGCGACATCCGTCTGGAAAACCTCACCAAGGGCAAGAAGCCGGTCAACGCCAAGAGCATCAACGGCATCATGCTCTCGGCCGTCACCGGCAATGACCGCATCCGCCTCACCGCCTCGCCGGAAGAGGCAGACGCGGTCTTTGCCGCCATGCGCCGCCTCGTCGAGGACAATTTCGGCGAAGACGACGAGATGCCGGCCGAGGCGCCCGCACCTTCAAAGCCGACCCCGTCCAAGCCCCAGGCCGCCTCTCCCGCGACGTCAGAGGCGCCGGAAGCAACCGACACTTTGACCGGCATCACCATCGCGCCCGGCTTCGCCCTCGGTCCGCTCCATCATGTCCGCCAGGAAATGCCGAAGATCGAGGCGGCCGCAATCGATGATCCCGACGCCGAAATCGCGCGTTTCGACAAGGCGCTGAAAGATGCGGAAGCGGAGATCAAGGCCGCCATGCAGGCGATGGGCGAAGGCCTGAGCGACTACGATCGCCAGATCTTTTCCGCCCACATCACCTATCTTCACGACCCGGAAATCACCGGCGGCGTGCGCGAGCGCATCCGCTCCGAAAAGCTCGCCGCGGCCGCGATCTGGCAGGAGACGATGTCGGAGCTCGCCGACACCTATTCCGGGCTCGAAGACAAGCTCCTGCAGGGCCGGGCCGCCGATATCGTCGATGTCGGCCAGCGCGTCCTGCGCTTTCTCGTCGGAGACGAGGCGGCCTCCCTCCTCCCCGACGAGCCGGCCATTCTGGCGTTTCACGAACTGCGCCCTTCCGACGTCCTTCGCCTCGCCGACACGTCGGTTCTCGGCATCTGTTCCGCCGTCGGCGGCGAAACCTCCCATGCCGGCATTTTGGCGAGTAATCTGTCGGTCCCTGTCGTCTTCTCCCTCGGCGAGGGGCTGAACGGCGTGAAAGACGGCCGGAAAGTCCTGCTCGACGGCGGCAAGGCCCGTCTCGATCTTGCGCCCGATCCGGATGATATCGCCAGGATGGAGCGCGACCGCGCCGCCCTCGAAGCCCTTCGCGCCGAAGCGGAAGCGGCCAAAGACCTCGCGGCCGAGACCAAAGACGGCCACCGCGTGCGCGCCGCCGCCAACATGGCCTCGCTCGAAGAGCTCGCCGCCGTCGCCGACAGCGGCGCGGAAGAAATCGGCCTCATGCGCACCGAATTCCTCTTCATGGGCCGCGACGCGGCACCCGACGAGGACGAGCAGACGGAGATCTACAAGCGCATCATCGCCGGCCTGAAGGGCAAACCCCTCACCGTGCGCACCATGGATATCGGCGGCGACAAGCCGGTCGCCTATATGGACCGGCCGGCGGAGGAAAACCCCAATCTCGGCTGGCGTGGCCTGCGCTACAGCCTCGACGAGACGGCGCTCTTCGACACCCAGCTCGCGGCGATCCTCAGGGCGAGCACCGAGGGTCCCGTGCGCATCATGTTCCCGATGGTTTCAACCCTTGAGGAGCTGCGCGCCGCCAAGGATCGGCTTCAGGCGGTGAAGGACAGGCTCGGCAAGGCCGGCCAGCCCTTCGACGACAAGCTCGAAATCGGCATCATGATCGAGGTGCCGGCCGCCGCCGAAATGGCCGACCGCCTCGCCCCGGAAGTCGATTTCTTCAGCATCGGCACCAACGACCTCACGCAATATGTGATGGCGGCCGACCGGGCGAACCCGAAGGTGCAAAAGCTCTCCGATCCGCTCCAGCCGGCGGTCCTGCGCATGATCGCGCGCGCGATCGCAGCCGCCCACGAGGCCGGCATCTGGATCGGCATGTGCGGGGCGATGGCCGGCAACCGCCTCGCCGCCCCGGTCCTTCTCGGTCTCGGGCTCGACGAGTTCAGCATGAAGCCCGTCGATATCGGCACCTTCAAGCTCACCGTCCGCCGCCTCGCAAAGCCCGCCTGCGAAGATCTCGCAGCCGAAGTCCTGAAACTCGACGGCGCGGAAGCCGTCCGCAAACGCGTCGCGGCCTTCCTCGACGAGATCGAGACGGACTGAAAACCTGGCCAGGCCTGGGCCGGGCTTCGGCCAGGCCCAGAGCCGCCTGAGCCCGCCCCGAAGACAAACCCGCCGGCGCCTCACCCCTTCGTCAGGATGGCGCCGGCGATCACGTCGAAAAGATGATCGGCCCGCATCCGAAGCGCCGGCTGATCCCGCAGCCAGGCGAGCGCACTCAACAGCGCAAAGAAGTCCGTGCCGTCGAGATCGGCCCGCGCCGCGCCCTCCGCCTGCGCCTGGGCAAGAAGCCGCCCGCCCGCCGCGTGCATCTCCTGGCAGGAGGCATGAAGCGCCGAGGCCTCGTCGGCGATCGCCGCCACCATCGCCTCGATCGCCCCCCTGAAATTGTGCGCGACGGCGACGGCCTCGCGCAGCCACGCCACCAGCGCATCCCCCGATGAATGTGTGGCTTCAAGCTCCGCGGCCCGCGCCGTCAGCGCATCGAAGCTTTCGCGCAGCAGCGCATCGAGCAGCGCCTCGCGGCTCGGAAAGTGGCGATAGAGCGTCCCCAGGCCGACGCCGGCCCGGCGCGCGATATCGCGCAGCGAGGCATCGGCGCCCTCTTCGGCGACCACCTCGCGCGCCACGGCCAGAAGCTGCGCGTAATTCTTCCTCGCGTCGGCTCGCATTCTCTCCCCTTGACAAACGGAACGCTGCTCCGAATATATGGAGCACCGTTCCGGATATTTCTATCCCATCCACCGCAAGGGTGAAAGCCATGTCGCCAGAGACGATGCCAGCGACCTTCAGCGAGACCATGAAAGCCGTTCGCTTCCACGCCTTCGGCGGGCCGGACGTGCTCCGCTACGAGGACGCGCCGAAGCCCTCGCCGGCACCGGGCGAAGTCCTCGTGCGCGTCCATGCGATCGGCCTCAACCCGCCCGACTGGTATCTGCGCGACGGCTACAGCATGCTGCCGCTCGAATGGCAGCCGAAGGTCGACTTCCCGGCCATTCCGGGAACCGACATATCCGGCACCGTCGAAGCGCTCGGCCCCGGCACCGAAGGTTTCGCAGCGGGCGACGACGTCTATGCGATGGTGCGCTTTCCCGAAGGTCTCGCCGGGCAAAGCCGGGCCTACGCGGAATATGTCACCGTGCCGGCGTCCGAGCTTGCTCGAAAACCCGCCGGCATCGATCACGCCCATGCGGCCGCCGCCCCGATGTCGCTTTTGACCGCCTGGCAGTTTCTGATCGACCTCGGCCACGATGAGCCGAACCCGTTGCAGCCGGCGCAGCATCGCCCGGTCCCCTTTGCCGGCAAGACCGTGCTCGTCAACGGCGCGGCGGGCGGCGTCGGGCATTTCGCGGTGCAGATCGCAAAGTGGCAGGGCGCGCGCGTCATCGCCGTCGCTTCCGGCCGCAACGAGGCTTTTCTGCGCGGTCTCGGCGCCGATGATGTCATCGACTACACCAGGACTCCGCCCGAGGAGGTCGTCCACGATCTCGATCTCGTCGTCGATGCCGTCGGCGGCCCCCGAACCGGCCGCTTCCTCGCCAGCCTGAAACCCGGCGGGGCCCTCTTTCCGATCTTCCCGCTCGGTTTTGCCGGCACTGAGGAAGCCGAAAAGCGCGGCATCACGGTCTCCGCGACGCAGGTGCGCTCGAGCGGCACGCAGCTTGCCGAACTCGCCCGCCGCCTCGACGACGGCACCTTTCGCGCAATGATCGACAGCACCTTCCCGCTCGCCGAAGCGCGTCAGGCCCACGAACGCGCTGCGCAAGGCCACATCCAGGGCAAGATCGTCCTCACCGTCGCCTGAGACGGCGCTTCAAACCGGCCAGGGCCTGCGTCATCTGTCGAGATGGCGCAGCACCGGCTGACCCTTGAGGACGAGCCGGATCTGCCCGCGGCCCTGGCGCAGAAGGCGCACCGGCAGCGCCCGCTCGTCGAGCCGCCGTTGCAGAAGGAGAAGCCGCGTCTCCAGATTGTCCTTGTAGTCCGGCAGCCGGAGATCGCGCGCCAGACGGATCTCGCGATTGCTGAAATCCGTGCGCGTCTCGCGCAGATACGCGTCCAGGAGATGCACGAGCACCCGGCCCGCCACGCCCTTGATGACATAGCGGCCGTCGATGAAGACGCTGTCGTCGAACGCGTGATGATCGACCTGAAACGTCGCTTCGGGCGGCTTCTCGGCGGCGCCCTCCCCCTCGTCCGAAGCGCTCTCGCGCGCCAGCATTTCGGCAAGCGCGACGGCCTGCGCCGCCTGATGCGCGACGATCGCAAGCCCCGTCTCCGCGCTCGTCCCGAAAGCGAGGCGCTCGCGGCTTTCCACGAAGATCACGCCCTGCACGCTGCCATGCGCCATCATCGGCACGGCGATCTGGCTCATCGCATCGGCAAGCCCCGGGAGCGCGATCATGCGCGACCGGTCCTCGTCCGCGCCCGCCTGGCGCACGGCCGCGCCATAGCGGCGGACGCGGCTCATATCGCTCACTTTCACGGTATGCCCCCGGGCGGCGGCCATGCCGATCACGCCCTCCCCGACCGCCACTTCCGAGCCGATGCCGGAGCGCTCGTAGCCGAGACTGCCGATCGTCGTCAGCGTCCCGCCGCTCCCTTCTGCGCCCGCGCCCTCACTCGCCGCGGGGCTCGCGCCCCCGCCCGGTCCCCCATTCGGGCCAACCAGAACCATGACATGCCGATAGCCGAAATGCCGGTTGAGCCCCTGCAGGATCTCGTCGACCACCCCGATGAGCTCGCTCTCCCCCGCAATCCGCTCGACGACGGCTGCGACCTCGGCAAGGCTCGGCTCGCGGGCAACCGGCGCCGGCGTGCCGCCTTCGGGCGAGGGGCATTCGACGATATCCTCGACGCGAAACACATCGACGCTGCGCAGGCGCATCACGCCGGCCATGCCGACCTGTGCGCTCGTCGCCGCAAGCAGCGCTGCGACCCGCACGAAGAGCGGCCCCTCCTCCATCCGGCGCTGAAAGCTGAGGCCGAGGCGAAACTGCCGTCCGTCGCGCCCGTCGACCAGAAGAAGCGTCGCCACCGGATTGGCGCGCAGATTGGCGGCGGTCTTGGTGAAGAACTGGTTCGACAGCGCCACATGCGCCTCGTCCACCCGCACCACATGCGAGAGATAGGAGACGTTGGGCGTGCCGTCCTCGGCAACGGTCGCAACGACCGAGGGAATGACGCCTTCGAAACAGCCCGAAAGATCTGCAAGGCTGAGGCTCACCTCTCCGCCTCCACTTCCTTGCCGGCGCGCGGCCCCGGCGTCTGGTGGAAGACCGCCTCGATCGCCAGGCGCACGAGAACCGGCTCGCGCCCGGAAAGCCAGAGAGAGCTCATCGCCGGCGTCACGCCGAGCGCGGCGAGCGCCTCCGTCATCGCCGCGATATAGCGGGCCGAGCGGTCGCGCGCGGCGGGCGGCGCCTCGCCCACCAGCGCCCGGCCCTTCACCTGGTAGGAGACGTAATCGACCGGCCGCGTGAAGGTGATCGCCGCAGCGCCGGTGTCGCGGAGATTGGCGACCGTCGCCCCCCATTGCCAGGCGGAGACGACGATCTCGACCGCGCTTGCGTCCGGCACCGACCACGCCCCGACGCCCCGGCCGATCTCCGCCCGGTTCGCCCGGTCGCGCGTTCCAACGATCATCATCACGGGGCTCGCGATGAAATCGGCAAGCTCCTGGTCGATCCGCATGGCCATGACGCCCGAACCCCGGCCCACGCCGGCACCGCCCGAGCTTAGGCGAATTTTAGGATCGCGTCGCCGCCCTTAAGAGGCATTTAGGAAGCGCCGGCCCGCCCCTCTTTCTAAAAGCCGTCCGACCGCGCCACGCCACGTCCAAGGCGCGCCACCGGGAGAAGCAACCCATGTCTTTCAATTTAGAGACCTATCTCGCCCGCATCGGGCTCAGCCAAGGCCCGGCGACCCTGGAAGGCCTGACCGCGCTCCAGCGCGCCCAGATGGCGACGATCGCTTTTGAGGATATCGAGCCCTATCTCGGCATCGTCCCCGACCTTTCGCCGAACGCGATCTGGCAGAAACTCGTCATCCGGCGGCGCGGCGGCTATTGCTTCGAATTGAACGGCCTCTTCGGCGCGGCGCTGAAGGCGCTCGGCTTCACCGCAAGGCCGGTTCTCGCCCGCGTGCGCATGGGCGCTGCGACGGGCGGCATCCGTGCCCATCTCGCCTGGATCGCGACGCTTGAAGGGCGCGATTATCTCGTCGATGCCGGCTTCGGCGGTCCCGGCCCCTTCGGCCCGCTCGAACTCGTTATGAACGAGGAGCAGACGGTCGCCGGCGCCACCTTCCGCTTTACCCATGACGCGGCAACCGGCGAAACGCTCCTCCAGCGGCGCGAGGGGGAGCAATTTCTCCAGCTCTTCGGCTTCGACGACGGCCCCTTCACCGCCATCGACATCGAAAGCGCCAATTATCTCTGCACCCATTGGCGGGCCGGCGCCCCCTTTCCGGACAATCTGATGCTGAGCCTGACGCGCCCCGAAGCCCAGCTCACCCTGATGAACCGGACGGCGAAGCGCGTCAGCGCCGACGGCGTCACGAAAGACTGGCAGATCGCCTCCCCGGCCGAGCTCGAACGCCTCGTCGTGGAAGGTTTCGGCCTGAATTACGAGCGCCGCGTGATCGGCGCTCTGTGGGAGAAACTCTATGCGGAGCGCCTCGAACTCGCCGCCTGACCCGCCCCCGTCATCCCGAAATCCCCTTTCGGGGTGACGGCGCTTTTTCGGAAGGACGACGCGCCTTCGCGATGAAGACATTCCTGCCGGATGAAAACGCGGCCGCGTCCGGCGCACCGCGCCCGCCGGCCACTGCCGCACCACCGCCGCGCCACCTCCGCGCCCTGAGGCGAAGAAATCCTCAACGCGCCAGATCTTCAATGAGAACGAACCGCTCCCAAAGGATCGGCAGATCCGGCGAAAACCCGCCATTGCGTTCAAAATAGCCGCGATGGCCCGCGCGCCAGCCCTCCAGGCTGTCGTCCTCGCCCTCGGCGAGCGCCATCGCTTCCGTCACCTCGTCGAAGCGGCATTCCACCAATTCGACGGTCTCGATGACGAGCGCCGGCGTGTCGTCCCAGTTGAGCGCGATGTCCCGCCGCCCGATGGCGGGCATCGGCTCGCCAGCCTCGAAGTCCCGCAGCGCGCCGCAGGTCGCCACCTTCTTGCCGGCCCGCACCAGCGCAAGAAGCGTGTCGCACAACGCGGCGCTGTCGCCGAACTTGAACGTCTCCGCCCCCGGATACCGCCGCTTCAGCGCCGCCAATTCTTCAGACATCAGCGCATTCCCTCCTGCCTCCCAAGGCCCCGCCGCATACGGCCCATCCGACCCCATGCGTATCGCTTCGCCATATAACCGAGTCGCGACCTTGACGTTTTATGACGGAAAACCGAGACCCCTCGCCGGCACCCCCTCTTCGGACAGCAGGAAGGAAACCATGGGACAGCCCAAGCAGCCGTTTGTTTCGTGGGGAGCCGCTTTGTTTGTGGCGATACCCGCGGCCCTCTTCGCGATCCAGGCACAAGCCGCCGAGGCGAAGCCGTTCGATGCGACGAAGGCGTTCTGCGAGCGGCAGACTTTCGTCCTGGAACGCATCGAGGAGGTCGGCCCGTGGCTCGACTATTTCAGCGGCCTGCGCAATGGACGCTCGCCCGTGCCGGATGCGAATTGCCCGAGCTCCACGGTCCGCGCCATCCTCAACATCGCCACCAGCAGCACCCTTGAGATCGCTGAAGCGCAACGATCCGCCCTTCACGGCTTCTACGTCGCAAGATCCATGGAGCCGGAACTGGGCGATCGAATTGTCGATCCCGACGGCTCCTTTCGCTATCGCGGCGACGTCGTGCTGATGAGCTTCGTCTGGCTGCTTTGCCCCGGGCATGGAGAGGAAAGGCTTTCCTGCGTGACGGGCATCATCGAAGACTTTCCCACCCAGTTCGTAGAAACGAGCCCGGTCTTTTGCGACTTCGCGGCGCTCGACAAGGCGAAGGTCGAATGGCCTCCCAATCGAGAGGTACGTCCCCTGGTCTGCGCAGCCGGCGGAACCTCGCAATCCGCCGCCCCCGAAGCATGGCTGAGGCGGGCCGGAATCATCCTCGGAGACTAGGCGGACGCATCGATCGTGCCGCCGCCTCCGATGGCCGCCATATATGCGCCGCCCCCTTGCGCATTCTCACGTCTGACGACCGAACCCGGAAAACCCATGCGGATACGACACATCTTCGCCGCCGCCTTCCTCGCTGGCCTTCTGCCGACGCACGCCCTCGCGGACACGCTCGCGCTGTCGCTGGCAGAGGCCCAGACCGTGTTCGACGAGGCGAGCCGGCAATGGGAGGTCGTCATCCGTCTCGACGATGACAGCGCGAAAGCCTTCGCCCGGTTCACGCAGGCCCATCAGCAGGAAAAGATCGCCGTCATGGTCGACGGCGAGGTGCTCGTCACGCCGATGATCCACTCACCGATCTACGGCGGCCCTCTCCCGATCGGCGGCTCGGACAGCCAGGCCAAAAGCCAGGATCTGGCCGAGCGATTGCAGAGCGGCCGCGCCATCCTCACCGTCGCCCCGGCAAAATAGCCACCGCCCACGGGCCGCATCCACGATCATTCCACGGCGCCCAGAACCTCTCCGGGTCAAACTCTCGGCACCACCTCTCCGGGCAGCAGAAAGCCGGGCCTCGCCCGCAGCTCACGCCCTACTTGCCAGCGACCGCCGCGAGAATGGCGAGCGACATGAACGAAAAGACACAACCGCCCATGGAAAGAAACATGATATTTCTATATCGGCGAAATTCCTTCTTCGTAAACAAATATCCGAACCGCTCTGAACTCTGAGCCGCGCGCCGCCCCAGAGTCGAAGGCTTCATATAGATCAAGTTAAGTTTTCCGATAACTATAAACGTATTAATAAAACCAACAAAAAGGCTGATAGTGAAAAGCACCCCCAGAGCGTTTCTGACAAATGCAATATCAATCAGATCCATCTGATCTCCCCTCACCGGAATCGACATCTGAGGCCCATCCTGCGCCCCGCCCAAGAGACCGATCGCCCGGCGCGGCTCTGTCAAAACCAACGGCCGGCCGATCTTGGATGCCATCGGAGACGATTGCGCGCTCCGAAAGCTGCGTTGGAAATCCGCCGCCCGTGAATCGCGTCAGCAATGCGCCCATCGAACCGTTCCCGTATCCAAGCTTTCTGCCCAAAAGCGGATATTCGCGTGAGCAAGAGCAGCAGCGCATTCGCGGACGAGACTGCCATTCGTCTCGGAGTGTTATCTCGCGTCCTTCCGCACGTCCGACCTGATCTTGTCGATGACAGCGCGCGTCGCGGCGGGCATATGACGCTGGCGGGGGTAGGTCAGATGAAAGCCCGCGAACGGCGCGCTCCAGCGTTCCAGCAAGGGGGTCAGAGCCCCTGCCGCAATATGATCACGAACCGTATCCTCGATAGCGAAGGCGATGCCAAGCCCGTCCAGAGCCGCCCTTTGCGCCACCGTCTTATCATTCACGACCAGTCCCCCCGACGGCGTGATGGAGAACCAGCGGCCGTCCTCGAAGAACTCCCACGGAAAGGGATGCAACTGGCCGGGCCAGCGCCAGCAGATACAATCGTGGGCCAATAGATCGCGCGGATGACCGGGGGCGCCGTGCTGCGACAGATAGGCAGGGGACGCGACCGCGATCTGGCGCAGATCCGCGCCCAAGGGCACGGCGATCATATCCTGAGCGATGACCTCGCCGATACGGATGGCGATGTCGAAGCCATCGGCGACGGGATCTCTGACGGCATCGTCCAGAGTGATGTCGAGCGTCACCTCGGGCAGGTCCCGACGCAAGTCGGGGAGGACCGGCAGCAGGAATCTCTCCGCGGCCGACCGGAACGTGACGATGCGGACCGTCCCCCGTGGGCCGCCCTTGCTGTGCGCCTGTGCCAGCGCCGCGGACATTTCCGCCACTGCAGGTTCCATGCGGCCCCTCAGATGCGCGCCCGCCTCGGTCAGCACCACGCTTCGGGTCGTCCGCTGGAACATCTGCTGCCCCACCTCGGCCTCAAAGGCGCGGATGGTCTGGCTGAGAGCCGAGGGCGTGACGCCCAGCTTCTCGGCCGCGCGCGAGAAATTGAGCGTCTCGGCGACGGCAAGGAAAGCACGAATTTGCGCGAAATCGGTGGGCGTCATGGATGGAATTGCGAAGCTGACCTAACAAGCCTAATAAATCTTTCGTAGATTATAAAGCCCTGCAGCCACGCGTATCTCCGTCGCAAAGGAGATACGTATGACTGAAGATCTTGCCGGCCGAACAGCCCTCGTGACCGGTGCCGCCCGCGGGATCGGGCGCGCCACGGCCCTGACACTGCGTGCACGCGGCGCGCAGATCCTCGCCACAGACATGTCGGAAGCCGTGCATGATCTTGCAGCCGACGGCATTGCGACCCTGACCGGAAATATCGCGGATGAAGAAACCGCCATTCGCAGCGTCGCCCTGGCCGTGGAACGCTTTGGCAGGCTCGACATCCTCGTCAACAACGCCGGCCGGACGATGAACAAGCCGCTCGTCGACATGAGCCTGGCGGATTGGGATGACGTGATGTCCGTCAACGCGCGCGGCACCTTCCTGCATGCGCGCGAGGCGGTACGGGCCATGCTGTCCAGCGGAGGGGTCATCGTCAACATGGCCTCGATCGTGGCGCAGGTGGCGATGAAGGATACCGCCGTCTACGCGGCGTCCAAAGGCGCGATTGCACAACTGACCAAGGTCATTGCGGTCGAATATGGCGATCGCGGCATTCGCGCCAATGCGGTCCTGCCCGGCGTGATCGAAACCGACATCCTGGAGGATATCGTGCCCGACAGCCGCGCCACTCTGGCCAGCTATGGCGCCGCCCATCCCCTGGGTCGCGTCGGCCAGCCGCAGGACATTGCCGAGGTCGTGGCCTTCCTCGCCTCGCCCGCCTCCGCCTTCATGACGGGCACGCTTGTGACCGCCGATGGCGGCTTCACCGCACTTTGAAAGGATAGACGATGCCCTCCATTCTTATAATCGGGGCCGAACGCGGTCTTGGTCTTGGCCTGGCGCAGACCCTTCACGCACAGGGCTGGCAGGTCACCGGCACCGCCCGTTACGGCGCAGACACGAGCAGTCTGGGCAAGGTCGCAAAGGTCGCCCATGTCGATGTCACGCGGGCCGACGAGATCGCGCCGCTGCGCGCTGCGATCGGCACCTTCGACGTCATTTTCCTGGTCGCCGGTGTTTACGGTCCGCTGCACAACTCGGTTGTTGAGGCGACCGAGGACGAACTGTCGGATATCATGATGACCAATTGCTTCGGTCCCATCCGCCTGGCCCGTCACTTGCTGGACCGGCTGAACGAGGGCGGAACGCTCGCCGTGATGTCGTCGCACCGCGCAAGCATCGCGATGAACACGGAGCCGGGCCTGAAGCTGGACCTTTATCGGGCCAGCAAGGTGGCCCTCAACATGCTCGCCCGCACGATCCATGCCGACACCGGGCTGACCGTCCTGTCGATCCATCCCGGCTGGGCCGCCACCGCCATGGGCACGCTGGACGGCACGGTCGCGGCGGAGATCAGCGTCGAGGAAAGCGTGGCAGGAATGGCCGAGGTGCTGAAAGCCAATATGGGATGCCGGGAACACCGTTATCTGGATTGGCGAGGCAATACGCTGCCCTGGTGATTTCAAAGATGGCCGGCCGCACGGCGTTCCCCGCGCGAGCCTTCATTCGGAGGTCGCCGTCCCCGCCTGCTCCACACCCGAGGTGACGCTCGGTGCGGATGGCACTAGGGGATAGGAAGCCGAAGGGCAGCTTTTCGCCATACCGTCCATAGAGCTGCCGGTCCGCCCTCCATCCCCTCGGCAAACTCCCGCCCGGCGATCTCGACCCGCACACGACAGCTCCCCAGTCTGACCTCCACCGCATCTAAGCCACCGGCGTTTGGCCCGAAAGAATCTGCCGGAAGACGGGCATGTCGATATTGCCCCCGGTCAGGATGAGGGCGACGCGTTTGCCGCGAAAACGTTCGCGCGCGCCCATCAGCGCGGCCAGAGGCGCGGCACCGGCCCCTTCCGCCATGTTGTGCGTGTCGGTGTAGAGAATGCGGATTGCCTCGGCGATTTCGTCCTCGCCGACCAGCAAGGCGGCGTCGGACATTCGGCCTGCCAAGACGGCCGGCCCGGCTGTGCGGACAGTAGGCCGACAAGGCTGGATGCTGGCATCTCACAAGGTTTGAACGCCAATACCCCGCCGTCGCACATCCCGCCTAAGACACCGGGCGAAGCCCGTAACGGTCGGCGGATCGGAGAGCGCAGCAAAAAGCCAGGATCTGGCCGAGCGATTGCAGAGCGGCCGCGCCATCCTCACCGTCGCCCCTGCGGAGTAGCCACCGCCCACGGGCTGCATCCACGACCATTCCGCGGCGCCGACAACCCGTCCGGGGCCATTCTCTCAACACCACACTCTCGGGACAGCAGAAAGCCGGGCCACGCCCGCAGCTCACGCCCTACTTGCCAGCGACCGCCGTGAGAATGGCAAGCGACATGAACGAAAAGAAACAACCGCCCATGGAAAGAAACATGATATTTCTATCTCGGCGAAATTCCTTCTTCGTAAACAAATATCCGAGCCGCTCAGAACTCTGAGCCGCGCGCCGCCCCAGAGTCAAAGTCTTCATATCGATCAAGTTAAGTTTTCCGATAACTATAAACGTATTAATAAACCCAGCAAAAAAGCCGATAGTGAAAAGCACCCCCAGAGCGTTTCTGACAAGTGCTATATCAATCAGATCCATCTAATCTCCCCTCACCGGAATCGACATCTGAGGCCCATCCTGCGCCCCGCCCAAGGGACTGATCGCCCGGCAAGGCTCTGTTAAAACCAACGGCCGCTCCGATAACCAGCGAGGTCGAGCGCGTGCTGCGAGAAGGCCATAGGCGGTTTGTCTGTTAAGAAATCGAGAAACCGTGTTTCCACCGACCAACCAGCGTTGTATGGATACCCTACGTGAACAAAAAGCGAATCACGTGTGAGGCCGCCAAACGCGGGATCGGGAAGTTTGCAAGTCGCAGGACTCTTTGCTGGCATCGGCGGTCTGGAGATCGGTCTCGCAGCAACTGGTCACCATCCAGTGCTTCTCAGCGAGATATCCGAACCGGCGCGAGCCGTCCTGGCTGCCAAGTTTCCTGATATCGAGTGTGCCGGCGATGTGCGCGCGATCCAAAATCTCCCCAGCAGCGTAGATTTGATCACTGCGGGATTCCCTTGTCAGGACCTCAGTCAGGCAGGCACAACAAAGGGTATCACGGGTGAGCGTTCCGGCCTTGTCGGACAGATCTTCCGTCTATTGGATGACCATCCAACGCCGTGGGTCGTCCTGGAGAACGTCTCATTTATGCTGCAGCTCGACGCCGGGCGCGGCATGCGCATGATCGTTGAGGCGTTTGAGGAGAGGGGCTACAGGTGGGCCTATCGCGTGGTGAATACGCTAGCTTTTCTGCCGCAGCGACGCGAACGGGTAATTTTCATCGCAACCACCAGCGATATCGATCCGGCCAGTGTAGTGCTGGCGGATGAAGCCGAAGCCCCGACGCCAGAAACGCGTCTCGAGACCCACGCTCATGGTTTCTATTGGACCGAAGGTGTGCGTGGTCTGGGATGGGCACCAGATGCCATCCCCACGCTGAAGAATGGATCCACGATCGGGATACCTTCACCACCGGCGATTCTGCTGCCCAACGGCGACATCGTTACCCCGGACATTCGTGATGCCGAACGGCTTCAGGGGTTCTCCAGAGACTGGACTCTTGAAGCCGAGAAAGTCGCTCGGCCCTCGAGCCGTTGGTCTCTGGTAGGCAACGCCGTATCCGTGCCTGTCGCGGAGTGGATCGGGCAGAGACTGTCAATGCCAGGTGGATACGACTGCGCCAGAGACCGCGCATTGCCGGCCAATGGCCGCTGGCCGCGTGCCGCTCGCTACGATGGAACCAACCGCCTCGCAGTAGAGATAAGTGGCTTCCCCGACTATCGGCCGCGCGCGCCATTGGCCGAGTTCCTGCAGCATCCGGGGAAGCCGCTATCGGTAAGAGCGAGTCAGGGTTTCCTGTCCCGCACAGAGCGCAGCAGCTTGCGGTTTGTGCCCGGGTTTCGAGCCCGGGTGCGCCAGCACCTTCACCGTATGATGGTTTCTGCCAACAACATCGCTGCGGAATGAGCTGATGGGACAACCGGTCCCCACGACGGCGGAACGCAGCGCCCTTATGGGCCGGGTGCGCCAGAAGGAGACCTCACCGGAGCTGAGGATCGCATCACTGCTACGCGAACTGGGCGTCGGATACCGCAAGAATGTACGCGCGCTGCCCGGCTCCCCCGACTTCGCCAACCGGAAACGGCGCTGGGCAATCTTCGTCAACGGCTGCTACTGGCATCACCACACAAACTGTCGAAAAGCCACAGTACCTAAAGCGAACCGAGACTTCTGGTGGGCGAAGTTTGAACGAAACCGTCAGCGCGATGCCCGTGCTATTCGTGAGCTTAGACGGGCCGGCTACCGCGTCGCCGTTATCTGGGAGTGTCAGGGCGAAGAGGCCCGCAAGCGCGTCCTAAAGCTGACTGAACCGAGTCGCATAGATGTGGGTCAGACGGTCGATAAGTGAGTTGTAGTGGTCGACGTCGCCTGACTGCGGTGCCGGCGGATCGGTGACCAGAGAAACCGGAGAACCGTCATTACGGCATTCTACGACTGCGATTGCCAGCGCGTCATAACCCACATCGCCGAGACGCGACCGACGAGGAAGCTCACGCACCTTCTCGATCGCGGTGGTCGTCGCATGGGGCTGGCGGTGCCGGTTCCATACGGGCCCTACCCGCTGGATATCTTGATTGCGGCCGGGACTAAGAAACTCGTCGGCAAAATTGACCATCACGAAGCCAGCTGCGATCGCCTGATCAGTCGCGCCGTGAACAGTAGCGTGCGAAGAATTCAGTTCGTCGTACAGCCTCGGCCGAGCCTTCGAATGCTCGGTCATGCAGGCCTTCGCTTCAAGCGCCATGAGAACCGCACCCACTGGCGCCATTGTAAGCGCCGGGAGGCCTCGCAGAATCTGCTGTTCGGTGGCGGTCAGCTGTACATCGTACCGTAGAGCGAGAGCCGAAAGGGTCATTTCCTCAGAGACGACGGAGCCGGTTGCCGCCGTGCAGAGTACAAGATCGAGATCCTTCTTCCGATTGTTGGTGAAGTCACGCATTTCGTGATTGATGCCGAAATGTACGAGACCCGATTCGACGTGCTCCCTCAAAAGCGTGCTACGCTGCATGAGGTCGAAAATTATCGCCCAGCAAGCCACCTTCGAGTGATGATCGCTTCGAGAGTTGTACTGCCAGTGATTGCCTCGTTTATCCGGCCGAGTAACTGCGCTCAGCGTACGTGCAAGAATTTCCAATCCAGCCATCTACAACCCGCGACCTACTAACCGTGCATAGGTAGCGGTGCCGATGATCTGTGTCGACTCCGTGCGATTATAAGTGAACAGAAGACCTCCGCCGACCGGGGCAGTCGAGGCACAGAGCATGTGGACGGTGATGTCGATGCCGCCCAGGCCTATCCTGCGCCCCCTTTAGAGAAACTGCATTCCATCCCCCCGCAAACTCCCGCCCGGCGATCTCGACCCGCACGCCACCCTCCCGGCTCAACCTCCACCGCCTCTAAGCCGCTGGCGTGTGGCCCGAAAGAATCTGCCGGAAGACGGGCATGTCGATATTGCCCCCGGTCAGGATGAGGGCGACGCGTTTGCCGCGAAAGCGTTCGCGCGCGCCCATCAGCGCGGCCAGAGGTGCAGCGCCGGCACCTTCCGCCATGTTGTGCGTGTCGGTGTAGAGAATGCGGATTGCCTCGGCGATTTCGTCTTCGCCGACCTGCAAGATGCCCGCCGCGCCGTTCAGGATGATCTCCAGCGCCTCCGGCTGAGGCTCGCGGCAGGCCACGCCGTCGGCAAATGTGCGCGCGGTCGGGGTGGGTCGGGGCCGGCCGGCTTCGAAGGATCGCGCAAAGGCCGGCGCGTTTCGGGCGACCACACCCCAGATCTCCGTCTTCAGGCCCAACAGATCGCGCAGCGTGATCAGGCTGCAGATCCCCGATCCCATGCCGACCGGAACGAGGACGGCATCGATGTCGGCGTGGTCGGTGAACAATTCGCGGGCGTAGGTGGCGACGCCCGCAACGATATCGCGGTGGAAGGAGGGGACGAACGTAAAGCCGTGCGAGGCCTGATAGCCCGCCGCAATCTCCCGGCTTTCGTCGAAATCCTTGCCCGCGACGATGACTTCGCCGCCGAAAGCCGCCATCGCCGCATTCTTTTCGCGCGAATTGCCTTCCGGAACGATGATTTTCACCGGAATGCCGGCTCGGGCGGCGCCGATGGCGATGGATTGGCCATGGTTGCCGCGCGTCGCCGTCACCAGGCCGGGCGGCAACGCGCCGGCGCGGCGCAGGTTTTCGACATAAAACAGCCCGCCCCGCGCTTTGAACGAGCCGGTGGGCGTGTGGTTTTCGTGCTTGACGATGACCTCCGCCCCGGTCCGGCTCGCCAGAAGAGGCCAGGCATAGGCGGGTGTCGGTTTGACGGTCGTGCCGACGACGGCAACGGCGGCGTCCAGGTCGTTCAGGGAAAAGAGCATTGCAAAATCCTTGCGTGGCAATGGCTCTCGGATCATGCCTCCCGCGCGCCCCGGCGGGCTTTCATGAATCCGATGCGAAATCGCCTGCGCCCATGAACTGCGGGTGAGGATGCCTCTGCAAAATGCTACGCTGCGGCATGACGACGACGCACAGCATGGGCGCTTACCCCACCGAGCCGGTCAGGACGTACGAAGACGCGACATGGCGCGTGGAGCTCCTCCCCCGGCAGGCCTACGAAACGCGCTACACGCCCGATCGACCCGTGATCGGCTTTGCGTTTGATCGCCAGAATGGCGTCCATGCCTTTGCGGGCGACAGGAACCGTGATTTTGCGGCGCGGGCGAACGGCTTCGCCTATCTGCCCGCCGGCTGCGAAATCTACTCGCGCTCTGAAGGTGGCGGCGAATACCTCAGAATTCTGCGCAAGAACGGCCAATATGCGAGGCCGCACGAGCGGCACTTCAGCAATTTTGCCCATCGGGCGGCGACCAATTCAGCCCACCGTTTGCGCCGGCAAATCCTGCTTCAAGACACACGTGATCCCCTTACGATCGAAGCGCTCGCTCTCGACCTCGAGCGTGCGGCAACGGCGATCATCGATGGGGCGGAACCTCGCGATTTGGCGGCGCAATGGATGACGCAGAGACGCATGAGCCGTGTCGAGGCGATCATCGAAGCCCGCTTTGCCCAGGCGTTGACTGTCGCCGAATTGGCCGAGGCTCTCGACTTGTCGGCCGATTTCTTCACCCGCGCCTTTCGCGCGGCTTTCGGCCGGACCCCGCGCGACGCCATCATCGACCGCCGCATTCGCCATGCACGCGATCTGCTGTTGAAGAGCGATGCGCCGTTGGCCGCGATCGCCCTGGCGAGCGGCTTCTCCTCTCACGCCCATATGACGGCACAGTTCAGCCAACGTTTGGGCATGTGCCCCAGCCAATTTCGGCGGACATGATGTCGGTTGCTAGAGGCTCTGCGGCCCCACAGCAAAACACGCATCCCGTCACCGCGCGTTCTCTTTCGGCAAAATCCCGCCCGGCGATCCCGACATGCAGGCGACAGAGTCCGGGCTGGGCTCGACCGTGCGGGAGTTGACCGGATTATTTCTATGCCGTAGATATTCTACACCGTAGAAAAACCCCATCCGGGCTCGACCGCGTCGCCCGTGCCGCCAGCGCCAGGCGCAGATGGTCGGATGATTGACACAGACATGAGCGCCAAGCCCGGCCTTTTCGACCTGAGTGACGAACGTGGTGTGCTGAGAACATCCATCGCGATGACGCTGATGGTCTCGGCGCTCGGCATCGGCTTTGGCCTCATCGCCGGTTCGTTCTCGATCCTCTTCGACGGCGTGTATTCGCTGGTCGATGCCAGCATGAGCCTCCTATCCCTGCTCGTGGTCAATCTCATCACATCTTATGCCGCCTCGAAGAAACTGCCCCGCAGGTTGCACGAGCGCTTCTCCGTCGGGTTCTGGCATCTGGAGCCGATGGTGCTGGGGCTGAACGGCACGCTTCTGATCGGCGTCGCGATTTATGCGCTTTTCAACGCGATCAGCAGCCTGCTCGAAGGAGGCCGCGATCTCGAATTCGATTGGGCCATCGTCTACGCCGTCATCACGCTGATCGTCTGCGCGGTCACCGCCGTCGTCGAGACGCGCGCCAACCGCGGGATCGATTCCGATTTCGTCCGGCTCGACGTCAAGGGCTGGGTCATGTCCGCGGGCATCACGGGAGCTCTCCTGATCGCCTTCTGCATGGGCTATGGGATCCAGGATACGAAATGGCAGTGGGTTTCGCCCTATATCGACCCGTCGGTTCTGACACTCGTCTGTCTGCTTCTCATCCCGCTGCCAGTCGCGACCGTGCGGCAGGCGATGGCCGACATCTTCCTCGTCACGCCCGCCGACCTGAAGTCACATATCGAGGAGGTGGCGAGGGCTTTCGTCGACAAGCACGGCTTCGTTTCGCACCGCGCCTATGTGGCGCGGGTCGGCCGCTCGAAGGATATCGAGCTCTATTTCATAGTCCCGGCCGATGCACCGGCACGCCACATCCGCGAATGGGACGCGCTGCGTGAAGAGGTCGGCGCGGCCATCGGCGGCGAAGGGCCGGATCGCTGGCTCACGATCGTCTTCACAGGAGACCCCGCATGGGCGGACTGATGCGCCCGACGCGATGAAGAGAGGATGGCACAGCCATGGCGAGAAAGACGCGCCACCTTGCCGCTGGCCCGCGAAACCTGTCGAAGAACACCATCCTCGAGACCGCCATAGACTTGATGGAAGAAGCCCGCGAGAGCGGCTTCAGCCTTCGCAAGCTCGGCGAGCGCGTCGGTTGCGATCCGATGGCGATCCTCTACCACTTCGGCAATAAGAACGGCCTGTTTCGCGCGATGGCCGATGAACTGATGGCAAGGCTCGAGACTGTCGACGAGTCGAAGCCGTGGAATGAGCGGCTGCGCGACCATGCCCGTCAGTATCGCACACTGGCGCTCGGCCATCCGAACACCTTCGGCCTGACGCAGCGGTTTCTCAACACCGGCATCTCGGATTTCGCGCATATCGAGATGGTGCATCGCGCGCTGGCCGATGCCGGAATCCCCGACACGGAGGCCCCGGCTGTCTGCCTTGCCTGGTATGCCTCCGTGATCGGCCTGTGCATGGGTGAAATCGGAGGGCTGATCCGGCCTGCGACCGAGGCCGAGACGCAGGAGATCCTGGAAACGCCCGAAAGACGATATCCGCATCTGCATGCGCTCGCCCCCGCCTATCGGTCGCTCGATCCCGATGTGGCGTTCGAAACCGCCAGCGATATCCTGATCCAGGGAATTGCGCGTCTGCCTTGAGCAAGATGCGCAAAGGCTCGGAACGGAACCGTCTTGCTGAAAGGTCTCACGATCCGCGCCTTCGACCCGGCGACGGACACCGAAAAACTCTCAAAGATCTGGCTGGACGCATCCCTCCTGGCGCCTCCCTCCTGGCGCATCCCGTCATCGGCCGAGCCCGGCGCTTCAATCACCCGAATTCCGGCGCGATGGCGCGCCGGATCACACGGTCGGAACGGTGCCGCCGTCGATCATGTACTCGGCGCCGGTGATCGCACCGGCGCGCTCGCAGGCGGAAGGCGATCAGGCTTGCCACCTCCTCCGGCCTGGAGACCCGGCCGATCGGAACCCCGCCGAGCGTGTTCATGAGGACCCGCTTGCCATGCGCGATGCCGGTACCCGCCTCGGCCGCCCGGGGCCGGCAGATCTGAATGGCGGCGGGTCAGCGAGTTTCTGGGCCAAGACCCGCCGTCGCGCGTCCCGCCCGAGACACTGGGCAAAGCCCGTAACGGTCGGCGGATCGGAGAGCGCAGCAAAAAGCCAGGATCTGGCCGAGCGATTGCAGACCGGCCGCTCCATCCTCACCGTCGCCCCTGCAAAATAGCCACCGCCCACGCACTACTTGCCAGCGACCGCCATGCGTGTATGCGCCACCAAACCAAGGGCGAATTGGCGTGTCATCCGGCAGCCCAAATCTATATCGATCGACTGCATCCACGCCTCATTCTAAGCACGGACCGTTGCGATGCCAGCCTCCGCACTTCAAGCGACAAGAGCACGTCACCGATGACGATTGTGCGCACTCCAAAAGAGGTGTTGGAAATCCGCCGCCCGTGAATCGCGGCAGCTATGCGCCCAACATGGCCATTCTTATGGACGTGTCTGCCGCTCGAAAGCGGACATTTGATATGAAGGATGCGCAGGGCCATTATGGAATTCAGCAGCTGCTTAAATCAGCGCCTTACTGATATAAATGGAACCTATGCGATATCTTAGTATTCGTCGTGAGATTGAAGGCGCCTTGCCAACTGTCGCAGAGCTACTGCGCCAGAAAGATGAAAACGAAGCCCTTCGTGTTGTTACGCAGGCGGAAATTGAAATTGCAGAAACAGGCTATGATAACTGGAATGGTGGAACTGAAATTTGGACAATTTTCCTCAGGATTCCAGTTGGCATATTTGTTCCTATTGAGGAGCGTCGCGGCGATATTGCGAACACCATCACAAATAATCTTAAGCTCGTCGTTGGGGACGATAACGGTTTCTGGGTAGGTGTCGAAATCTCACCCATGCGGGCATCCGCGCCTGGGCGAAGTGTTCCAGATGGTAAAATCAGTGAGCGAACTCGCGCAGCAGTCCTTGATGAGATGCGAGCACGCGAGACTCTATGGTTCGGAGCTCTGAATGAGATTGGTTTTTTGAGCCGCATCTTCGACCTCTCCTCGATGCCATCGTTTGACAGTAGGTACGACAACGCTGAGGGCGATATCTGGCAGCACTGCGTCAACAATAACGACTGGCCTATGGAATGGATCTATAGCGATAGTCGGTTCCGACTTTATGCAGCCGATCAAGACGTCTTTCTGAAATTTATCTGCGAAGTGCTCCATCCTATCGTGCGCAAAGATGATAGTGAGCAGGACACGCTCGCCCAGGCTTTTAATGGACATCTTCGTAATGATGGGTGGGAGCTTGTCGAAGACGCGCTAATTGAGGGGCGCCCTGTCTATGTCCCCCAACGCAAAGTTCATGCACTTGGCGGGTCAGTGAGACGCATCAAGGCCGTTGCCGCGACGTTGAACTCAGATACCCTTTACGAAGATTTACGCCGCCTTGAGCGCATTGGCGACAGCGAACCCGGAGAAGCTATCGCTCTGGCTAAGGAAATCGTCGAGAGCTGCTGTAAGCTCATCCTCGATGACCGTGCGGTGGCCTATCCTGAGAAGGCAGAAATCCCTGAGTTACTGAAGCTTATTCGAGCCGAAATCAAAATAATGCCAGATGGGATTGACGAGAATGCCAAAGGTGCAAAAGAGATCAAAGGTATCCTGACAAGCCTCGGAAACATTGCTCATATGCTAGCGCCCCTGAGAAATGCCTACGGTAAAGGCCACGGTCGCGGCAGGGATTTCAAGGGTCTTCAGCCACGTCATGCTCGCCTCGCGATTGGCGCAGCCAGCACCTTTGTCGATTTTGTCCTGGATCGTCATCTATCTCAGTCAGAGCGCTCATCGGATGAAGCCAACTGAGCTGAAACAGAATTGTGAATTCTGTTTCGGGATCACGTTAAAGATCAGTAATACCAAAATTTATTTCGGATCAATAAACCCCTCTTCGCTGAGGCGAAGAGGGGCCGTGTCAGTAGCCAAGATATTGGATGATGGTGACCAATGCCGCAGCAACTATCACAAGCTCTGAAACGAGCTTAAGTGCCTTCAACATAGGAATCTCCCGTGCTGAATAGGGTATATTCAGCCGGGCTAGAGGCATTCCCCAGTATCCAAGCAATCCCGCTGTGAGTGTGAATTAGCACCCATCTTGCTTACAGCGGTCGTGGTGTACCAGCGAATCCTAGATGTCACACCCACAGTTATATGGTGGAGAAGATCGTAAGGCGCAAGCGAATCAGGCTGAATTTAATTTTGAAACAGAATTATAGTATTCTGTTTCAACGGTTGCGCTTCCGGCCAAGAGTGAAAACGACCGACAAGAGCCATTTTCGGATCGGCAGCTTTCCGTGAGCTACCGCTCTGAAGCTGACGGTCTCCTTTCGACCCATTTCCACCAAGCCCCGACCGACGAGGTTGGGTGGTTTTGCGACTGTCGGCTTTTGGGGCGGACTTGCGGTAAGCTGCCGTCCCGAAAACGATTGTAGTATGAGACATGCAGGACCAATGAAAGATCATCGAGAGACCAGCTCAATCCAGCAGACCGTTCACTCTTCTGTCTCTACAGAGGGATGTGACACCCGACGTGCGCGCCAGAGAATCCCGGCTCAACCTCCACCGCATCTAATCCACCGGCGTTTTGCCCGAGAGAATCTGCCGGAGGACGGGCATGTCGATATTGCCCTCGGTCAGGATGAGGGCGACGCGTTGGCCGCGAAAACGTTCGCGCTCGCCCATCAGCGCGGCCAGAGGTGCGGCACCCGCCCCTTCCGCCATATTGTGCGTGTCGGTGTAGAGAATGCGGATTGCTTCGGCGACTTCGTCCTCGCCGACCTGCAAGATGCCCGCCGCGCCGTTCAGAATAATCTCCAGCGCCTCCGCCTGAGGCTCGCGGCAGGCCACGCCGTCGGCAAATGTGCGCGCGGTCGAGGTGGGGCGGGGCCGGCCGGCTTCGAAGGATTGCGCAATGGATGACGCAAAGACGCATGAAACGTGTCGAGGCGAACATTGAAGCCCGCTTTGCCTCTTCTGGTGAAGAGCGATGCGCCGTTGGCCGCGATCGCCTTGGCGAGAGGTTTCTCCTCTCACGCCCATATGAGCGCACAGTTCAGCCAAAGACTGGGCATGTGCCCAAGCCAATTTCGGCGGACATGATGTCGATGGCTGCATCTCTGCGCCCCACACAGCGGAACGAGCATTCCGCGTCTTGACGCGCATCTCCCAGCCCCACGAACCGCAGCTCGTTCATCGCAGTCCGGCGCCGGATTACACGGTCGGAACGGTGCCGCCGTCGATCACGTACTCGGCGCCGGTGATCGCACCGGCGCGCTCGGAGGCGAGGAAGGCGATCAGGCTTGCCACCTCCTCCGGCCTGGAGAACCGGCCGATCGGAACCCCGCCGAGCGCGTTCATGAGGATGCGCTTGCCATGCGCGATGTCGGTGCCCGCCTCGGCCGCCAGGCGCCCGGCAAGCCGTACCGCAGCCTCCGTTTCGATCCCGCCCGGCGAGACCCGCAGCACGCGGATCCCTTTCGGTGAGATCTCCTTTGAAAGGCTCTTGCTGTAAGTCGAAAGCGCCGCCTTCGCGGCCGCATAGGCCGTCGTCGCCTCCGGCAGTGGCAGCTGGCGCTGGATCGAAGTCACGTGGATGACGACGCCGTGTCCCTCAGCCACCATGCCGGGGACGAGCGCACGGTCGAGCCTCACCGCCGGCATCAAGTTGAGGTCGATCTCTTTCGCCCATTCCGCATCGCTCAACGCCGCGAAACCGCCAGCGGGGGCTGACGAGCCGCCGAGCATGTGGACGACGATGTCGAGACCGCCCAGGCGCTTGCGAACCTCGCCGGCGAGCCTGGCACAATCGGCGGCAACGGTCAGGTCCGCCTCGACGAACATCGCCGCGTCGACGTTCTCCGGCCTCGATCGCGCCGTCGTCAGAACGTTTGCACCGAGCTCGCGAAACAGGGAGACTGTAGCCGCACCCGCGCCGCGGGTGCCGGAGGTGATGAGCACACGCTTGCCCTCGAATGTGAGGAAGGCGCTCATACGCCGATCTCCAAGGCGGCGATCCGATCGCCCTTGAGACGGAACCCGAAGGTCAGCACAGCCGGGCTGCCCGGAAAGTCACCGCGCACCTCTGCCCGGACGCGATATGTGTCATGCGCCTCAGACCCTTCGAGCGGCTGCGCGCAGTGCCGATATTTTTCCTTCGTCTCGCGCCACCAGGCCGCAATCGCCTCCAGCCCACAATGCTCCTGGCCCTCGTCGCGCACGACGGCATCGGGCGCAAGGGTCTGAAGCAAGGTCTCAAGATCGTGGCGCCTGTCGGCAGCGAAGTAGGTTTCGATCGGGGAAGGCAGGTTCATGCCGCCGCTCCATCTGGTCGTTGCGTTCACCTCAAATCTATGTGTGGACGCAGGTCCGGATAACCGAGATGATGAGGGATGAAGCATCACGAAAATCGGGACAATGGATCGGCTCGGGTTGAATGATCTGCAGGCGGTGCTCGCCATTGCGCGCAAAGGCTCCTTCCGCGCCGCCGCTCTTGATCTCGGCATGTCGACGACGGCGCTCAGCAACGCCATCGGCAAGCTGGAGAGGGAGCTCGGGATCCGCCTCTTCAATCGCACGACGCGCAGCGTCTCGCTGACCGGTGCGGGGCGCATCTTCGTGGACCAGGTCGCCCCGCCGCTTCAGGACATCCGCGATGCGATCGACGTCGTGCGGTCGCAGCAGGCGACACCTTCCGGGACGATCCGCATCAACACCTTCGCCACGGCAGCGCGCGAGATCCTCTCGCCCCTCGTGCTGGCGTTCCTCCACCGCTATCCGGAGGTCCATGTCGATCTCGTCAGCGAGGGGCGCCTGGTCGACATCGTCGCCGAAGGTTTCGATCTCGGCCTGCGGTCGGCCGATCTCGTGCCGAGCGACATGATCGCGGTGCCGCTGGGCCCGCCCCAGCGGCACGCGGTGGTCGCTTCGACGGGTTATTTCGAACGGCATGAGAGGCCGCGCGTCCCACCCGACCTCCTCGGCCATAGATGCATCCGCGTCCGCCTGCCGAACGGGGCGCTCTACCGGTGGCAATTCCGAAAAGGAGATCAGACCGCGCAGATCGACGTCGACGGGCCGATCACCCTGGACGAGGCGAGCCTCGCACGAACCGCCGCCCTCGAAGGCATCGGTCTCGGCTTCTTCATTGAATCGAACGTGCGGGAAGACATCGCGGCGGGTCGCCTGATCCGCGTGCTCGAGGACTGGACTCCGCCGCTCGCGCCGCTCTGCCTGTACTATCCGGGCCGCCGCAACCCACCTGCCGCCATGAAAGCCTTCATCCGCCTCGCGCGCGAATGCAGCCCAAAGATCGGGCGGTGACGCCCCCTCGGCTTCCGAAGATCGGCCGCTCGACGAGGATGTTGCCCCCTCACGCCACCGCCTGCATCTCCCCCGCCTCTCCCGGCTCCTTCTCCCCCGCCCTCATCTCGCCGGCTTTCGCCAGGCGTTCGAACGGCTGCGTGCCGCAGGCGAGAAGCAGCGCCAGTTCGCTTGCCGGCCGCGGTTCGCTGAAGAGATAGCCCTGCACCTCGGTGCACCCCTCGCGCGACAGGCGTTCCAGCTGCTCGGGCGTCTCCACCCCCTCCGCCGTCGTCAGCATCTGCAGGCTCCGCCCGAGCCCGGTGACGGCGCGGATGATCGCCATCGCCTCCGGCCGGTCGGAGAGTTCGCGCACGAAGGACTGGTCGATCTTGAGCTTGTCGAAGGGGAATTTCTGCAGGTAGCTCAGCGACGAATAGCCGGTGCCGAAATCGTCCATGGAAATGCGGATGCCGAGATCCTTGAGCTCCTGCAGCACCGCCACATTCCCCGCGCTGCCGTGCAAAAGCACCGATTCCGTAATCTCCAGCTCGAGCCGCGCCGGATCGAGCCCGGATTCGTGCAAAGCCTCGACAACCGTCTCCACGAGCCGCTTCGTCTTGAACTGCACCGGCGACAGATTGACGGCGATCTTGATCATCTCCGGCCAGCCCGCCGCCTCGGCGCAGGCCTGCCGCAGCACCCATTCGCCGATCGGCACGATGAGGCCGATCTCTTCGGCAACGGGAATGAAGGCATCGGGCGAGATCATGCCGCGTTCGGGATGCGGCCAGCGCAACAGCGCCTCGAACCCCGTCACCCGCCGCGTCGCAACATTGAGGAGCGGCTGGTAATAGAGCTCGAATTCGTGGTTCACCAGCGCCTTGCGCAGATCGAGTTCGAGCGCGTGCTGCGCCCGTCGGCCTTGGCGCGGTAGAGCGCCATATCGGCGTTCTTCAAAAGCGTATCCGCCTCGCACCCGTCGAGCGGCGAGAACGCGATGCCGATGCTGGTGCCGACGGCGACCTGATGGCCGTCGATATCGAAAGGCTTTTCGATCGCCTCGATGAGCCGGCCGGCAAGCCCGCTCGCATCTGAAGGATCGTCGAGATCGGCCTGGATGATGGCGAATTCGTCGCCGCCGAGCCGCGCAACAAAGTCCGTCTCGCGCAGCGTGCGGTTGAAGCGCTCCGCCACCGCCTGCAACAGCTTGTCGCCGATCGGATGGCCGAGCGTGTCGTTGACGCCCTTGAAATGGTCGAGGTCGAGGCAGAGGACGGCGAGCGCCCCCTCCGTCCGCCTGGCGCGCAGAAGATCGGCTTCGAGCCGCGTGCGGAAAAGAAGCCGGTTCGGCAGATCGGTCAGCGCGTCGTGATGGGCCATATGCTCCACCCGCGCCTCCGCCTTGCGCCGTTCGGTGACGTCGATCACCGACAGGAGAATGACCGGACGCCGCTCCACAAAAAGCTCGCGCGCATAGGGAAACACCTCGATCCGGCGCCCGTCCGCCGTCACATGGATCCAGGATTGCTCCACCGGCCGCGCCGCCTGGCCCGCCCCCGAGCGCGTCTCCGACAGCGCCTCCAGAAACTCGCGCATGCGCGTGCGGTCGCCGGGGGCGGCGACATCGAGCACATCCATCGCCAGAAAGTCCTCAGGCCCATAGCCGTAATGCACGCTCGCCGCCCGATTGACGCGGATGATCTGGCGGCTTTCCTTGTCGACGAGCCACATCGGCACGGGATTGTCGTCGAAGAGCGTGCGCAGCGCCTCCTCGCGCGCGCGAATGTCGGCGATGTCGCTCACCGTCACCGAGACGAGATCGCCCGTCGGCGCCACGCCGAAGCGCAGATGCCGCGCCCCCGCCTCCCCCTCGAACGTCGCCCCCTCAAACCTCGCCCCCTCGAACGTCGCCCCCTGGAACGTCGCTTCAAAATGCGTCCGCCCCCCGTCGCAGACGCAGGCGAGCAGCGCCGAAACGAGATCCTGCCCCGGAAACAGCCCCGCAAGATCGGACATTCTTTGCCAGGAGAGCGCCCCCGCCTCCCGGTCGAGGAGCCTTGCTGCCGCCTGGTTCAAGGCGATGATCTCGAAATCGACCGCCTTCCCCGCCCGGTCGCGGATCGCCTGCAGCGCCAGCATCCCCTCCATCGTAGCGCCGAACATCGTCTCCAGAAGATCCTGCCGCACCGCGTGCTCGTCGAGAAGCAGGATGAAGCTCACCGGCCCCCACCTGTTCGACAGGGGGAGCGCCCAGAGATCGTAGGTGGCGATCGCCCCGTTGACGATCATATGCGTCTCGACGCGCTCCGGCCGGCAGCTTTCCTCGGCGCGCGCGATGACCTCGCAAATGGCGCGGGCGCGGTCGCGGCGAAGCGCAGAGACCACCGCCGCGCCGGTCTCCCCGCCATCGGCATCGAAAGCGGTGTCGGCCCAGGCGGCGAAGGCGGGGCCGATGCGCAGAAGCCGCAGATCCTCCGCCTCGCCGGCATCGCGAAACGCCAGCGCCTTCATCTCGATGAGCCGCCCGAGATGCCCGAGCGCCACGCTCTCATAAGACGGCAGCGTCTCGCCCGGCCGAATTTCCGAAGCCCAACGCCGCAAAAAATGCTGCACCGGATTGTCGAGACGCAAACCCGCCTTCGCCGCCCCAGTCTCTCTCTCGTGTCCGGTCATCTCACCGCTTCGATCATCTTGACGTCAGTATCGATATCACTTGGGCCACCCCAACACCCCAAGGATATCGTCAGACGTAACGGTGAGTTCTGACCAAACCGTAAGAATTTACTGCAATAAAACCGTCACAATACACGCAACACGAGCAACACCGCGCCGCCCCCCGCCAAAACGGCGAGCCAGTTTGCGACTTTTCTCAAGAACGGCGCCCCCACCACACGACATTCCGGCACAACACCAACCAATGGCACGGGCTCCCCCCTCTCCCCTTGAGGGAGAGGGGGGCCGGCGAAGCCGGTCGGGTGAGGGGTGAAGTTTGCCAAGGTACGATAGCTTGCAGCACCCCTCGGATATCTGTGATGTCACGCGCGGTGCTATATTCGAGACGCGATAGGGCTAATGCGCGCTTTGCGCCAATTGCCGGCGTTTAGCCTTCAACCGTGTGATCCCGAAAGCACTGAGCGCTACGCAGCCGTGCTCATTACGGCGCAAACAGCTTGCCGCATGTTTCCTATTTGTTCTACAAGGGCGTCACGCAACAACAGTGATTCGAAATGCAAGCCAGATTTCATTATTTCCGGCTTGCAGCGTTGCCAGAGAGTCGGAAATCTGTATTGCTGGCAGCGTCCATGCGGCCGGACAGGAGCGGTCGCGGTGCAAGAGAATGCCCAATGGCAAGCCGGCAGACCGACGCGACCGATCAGAAATCAACCTCAGAGAGCGGGCGAGAAAAGACACTCAATTTTAGAGTGAGCGATAAATTTAAACGAGAATTCAAAGGATTTGCAGCGTCGCAAGGGCTCAGCATGACCGAGCTTCTCAAGGAGGGATACGCCCTCGCGAAGAACAAGCGGAAGAAATGATCGTGGCTTCTTCGCAGCCATCGAGCGCCGACGCGCACGCAAGAAGACGCTCGGTCGGGCTTCGGCCCGCCCATTGTTTTCGCAAGCCGGCGCGGCGGGGGCGGCAATGACCTCGCTTGAGGACTGGCTCTCTGAACTCGCTTATACCGACTTTTCGGACGAGCTTTTTCGTGCCGGCGCAAGCGCCGGCACGCGGCCCTATGCGTCCGAGATCGAGGAAATGCTGGCGTCGGATCGTGGCATAGGAGCCTCTGCGGTTTTCTGCGTCGGCGAGTTGCCGACCGTTTGCTTCATCGATGCCGCAAGCCTCTCAGGCGATACCGAAAGCCGGATCGAACAAATCCGGCAAAAGGTGTGGAACCAGAATCTGGCTTCCGTGGTGCTGGTCGTCGATCCGACCGCGCTGACAGCCTATTCCGTCGTCGACCGTGAGGCAGAGCCGGACACGCTGCCCCGCAGCGACGTCGCACGCCGGGGCTCTTGGTCGGCCTATGAAGTCCAGTCGGGCTTCATCAAGGACCGGCTGTCCGACTGGTTCTCGCCCGATGCGCGCGTCGACCAGCGGCTGCTGGCAAACCTTCGCCAAGTTGTGAAGTCTCTTGTCCGGGATGGCTTGAGCGAGACCCAGGCCGAGGCGCTCATGGCCCAGGTGATCTTCCTTTGCTACCTTGAGCAGCGCGGAATCGTCGGCCAGGCCTATCGCGAGACCCACGGCCTCGAGGTGCTCGAAGCCTATGTGTCGAAGCAGGACGGCACCGGTATCGACAATCTGCTGAAGCGCCTTGGTGCTGACTTCAATGGCGATTTCTTGAGCTCGAAGGATGGCGGAGCGCCGCAATGGTCAAACCTCGGCAATGCCGGGTTCCGTTCGGTCAAGCTCTTCCTCGAAGCCGTCGATTTCGAGACCGGCCAGGGCTCGTTCTGGCGCTACGATTTCAGCCATATACCGGTCGAGCTGATCTCGGGAATTTACGAGACGCTGCTGAAGGACCGGCAAGGTAAGCTTGGCGCCTATTACACCCCGCGCCATCTCGCCAACCTTGTCTCCGAACAGGCATTCGAGCATTTCGACGATCCGACGCAGTGCACCGTCTATGACGGCGCCTGCGGCTCGGGCATTCTGCTAACCACGGCGTTCCGAAAGATGCTGCGGCACGCTGAGGTGACGCGCGGCCGTCGACTGCGGTTCGCCGAACGCGTCAACCTGATGGAACGCAATCTCTTCGGCAACGATCTCGATGAGACGGCGTGCTGGATCACGGCGTTCAGCCTGTATCTGTCGCTGCTCGAGGGGCTCGATCCGGCCGATATTTCCCTGCTCCAGTCGGACGAAGATCTGAAGCTCCCCACCGTCGTCGGCGTGGGTCGAAACATTCAGAAGGGTGAGCGGCACGGCGACTTCTTCTCGGCGAGCAATCCGTTCGCAGGAAAGAAGCGGTTCGACATATTTCTGTGCAATCCGCCCTGGCGGGAGTCCGATGACGACGAGACGCCGACTTGGGAAGCGTGGTGCCGCGAGCAGGACCCACCTTACCCGATCGGGCGCCGCCAGATCGCTGCAGGCTTTGCATATCGCGCTATGCAGAGCGTCAAGCCCAGCGGCGTTGTCACTTTGATCATGCCGCTCAACCTCGTGATTGGTGCAACCTCGCAGTCCAGTGATTTCAGGCAGCGCTGGCTCGAAGACGCACGCATCGAGCGCATCATCAATTTCGGCGACGTCCGTCGCCTGCTGTTTCCTGCCGCCAAGCATCCGTGCGCAGTTGTGCGCGCCCGCCCGCGTCCGCGAGTCGAAGGCGTCATCGCGCTCGGTGACGAAGAAATCGAATATTGGGCACCCAAGACCGATGTAAGCTTGGCGCTCGGGCGGCTGGCATTGCACGCCGTCGACCACAAGCTCCTGTCCGCGCGCGACATCTACACCAAGCCCTATCTGCTGATCTCGGCCTATTGGGGGGAACAGCGCGATCTCGAATTGCTGCGCCGCCTGCAGAAGCTGGGATCGCTTGACCGCACGATGACGACACGCACTCCGCAGTGGGTGTCGGGCAAGGGGTTTCACGCCCCCAATCTCAGCAACCCGCGCCGGTCGCTGGGCCCGCTCGAGAATCTCGCTTTTCTGTCGGCCAACCGAATGCCGCACGCTTATCCGGTGATCGCCACTGACGCGCAGCTCGATCGCGTACGCGACCATTTCACGGAAGTCGCAAGCCCCGGCGGCAAGAATGCGCGGCTCTACGGCGGACCCCGCGTCATCCTGCCAGACGGCCTAACCGACGATTATACCATTCGCGCAGTCTATACCGACCTCAGCTTCGCGTTCACTTCGTCGATTGGAGCGATCGGCGGAGATACGGCCGATGCGGCTTTGCTCAAGTTTCTGGCGGCCTATCTTCGGTCGCCGATTGCCACCTATCTGCTGATTTTGACCGGCTATTCGGTGATCGGTGAGCGGCCGCGGATCGCGATCGAGGACATGAAGGCTTTCCCCTTCTGCGCTCCCGAGAAGCATCCAGACCCGGACGCGGCGGAGAGGATCGTTGCCGAGGTCGCGGCAACGATCGACACACTTGCCGCTATACCGGAATGGCAACGCGACCACGGCTATACCGCCGCGCGTCATGCGATCGACGAGTTGGTCTTCGACTATTTTCAGCTGTCCGCTTCTGATCGGCTGCTGGTTCGCGACATGGTGGGCGTTGTAGCCAATTCAATCCAGCCGGCGGACTATGCGAAGCTCGCGACGCCTTTACTCCATCGGCCGTCAGCGCATGAGGTTTCCGCATATGTCGATACGCTGGCGCGCGAGCTGGAAACGTGGCGGAATCGAAGTGGTGGTCAAGGCGGACTCAGCGTCGAGGGCGTCGTCGATGGAGCCAACGGCTTTTTTGGCGCAGTCCGGATCAGCCTGCGCGGCCGCAAGCGCGACACCAATAGTTTGGTCCGCACGGAAAACGCATTTCAGAATCTTCTGGCCGATATCGAAACAGGTCTCGGCAGCCAACTCAACGGGAGCGGACGCGACGATCTGTTCAAGGTCCCCAATGCCATGGTCGTCGTCGGCGACGCCTTCTACTTCGTCAAGCCGATGCGCCGCCGCTTCTGGCTTTCCCGGAGCGCGCTAGCGGATGCGGATCATGTCGTGCGGACGGTGCAGGCCGCCGCCTGGGAAAAAGTCCATTCATGACAGCGGCCCCTTCCGACGCCTGGTTGGTCGTCTTTCCTACCCCGCGCATACCTGATGTCCTCACTTATCTAGGCACGACCTGGGACTGGCTCCGTGCGAGCTACGGCGATGCTGTGGCGTTTCAACATGACGAGCCGACCCTTACCGACAACCTCTGTGAAGCGCTCGCTGACCGAGACCGACGACTGGCACACCGGATGGATTGCGACTTCCAGGCAGAGACGTGGGAGCTACGCCGCGCGGCTGACGGCACCATCAGCAGGCTGGCGCGAGCCGACATCCGCGTGATCTTGGGCGCGCCGGGCACGCCCCATCTCGTGATTGAGTTCAAGAAACTCGACGGCACGACCGGCGCGAGACGGCAATATTGCTTCGATGGCATGAGTCGCTTCGTCGAGGGCAAATATGCCGTCGGTCACGCGTTCGGCGTCATGTGCGGATTTCACCCCGGCCCGCTCGCAGACGAAGCGGCGGCGCTGGCAGACTATATCCGCCAGCCGGAACGCGCAGCCAGACTCTTGTGCGTTGCTAATGGCGCGGGCGACGTAGTCACAATGCCCTCGTTAGTGGCGCCGGCGCATGCAAGGTTCGATACGGTTCACAACCGGCCGACGCTGATGCCCGCAGATCCGATCGGCTTGATGCACATACTGATTCCTTGCAGCACCAGCCCAAATCCTGTTGCTCCAGCGAGTCGGCCTCGAAAAACGATCGCGCAGCAGAGACGCGCGCGAAAGGTCAAGCGGTAAGCGGTCAGCAGCAACATGCTTGCCGTGCGCCTGGCCGAGCAAACGTCTGCTCTTTGCGTCTAAGCAATCTGGAGCAGCCATTCAGCTTTCAGCTCCATCTCCGCCGCCCTCCGACATCACCCCCTACCCGCAAAACTCCTTCGATTCCTTCGTCCACGCCCCAAACCCCGTCGCCACCATGTTGGTGATGACGGCGCAGACATAGCGCTTCTGCGCCGGGTTGTTGTTGGGCCCGGCATGGTAGCGGGCAACCGCGAGCGTCCAGCTGCCCTCGCGCTTGCGAAGATTGGTCAAAAACCGCGCCGCGTAATCGACGTTCTTCTTCGGATTGAACATTTCGGCCGGTGAGGCAAAATGTTCGGAATGGAAATGGTGGTTGATCTGCATGCAGCCCATGTCGATCAACTTGGAGCCGGCGGCGCGCGAGCGTTTGAATTCTTCCAGCGCATCGGCCACGCTCTTGCCGAAGAACGGGCGGCCGTGAATGTTCATGGCATAGGGCTGCAGCGAGCCTTTGCGGCCCGTCTCCGTCAGCCCGACGGCATAGAGAACGCCGAGCGGCACGCCATATTTCTTCGCCGCGATCGCCATTTCGCGCTCGCAGATATTGCCGCCCGCAGCCTTCCCCGCCGCCTTGCCGGCCGCGCCGGCCCCGTCGCCGAGCGTGGCGGCCGCGCCCGCCGCCCCGCAGGTCGCCGCGATCAGGCTAAACGAACAGGCCGCCGCGAGAGCGGTTTTCCTCAGAAGCCTGGCCATGTCTCTGCTCCTCTGGGGTTTGGGTCTGCTGTCCGCCGCCATTCTGGCCGCCGGTTCCGTTCTCGCCGGCCCCGCCCTGTTGCGTGCCGGCCTGCGGCCCGCCATTCGCGGACCCGTTGCCCATCGCAAACGCGATGCCGGAGCGTGCCGCATTCGACGATGTATCGATCTGCGGCAGCGCGCGTTCAGACTGAATGGTCACGCTGTCGGGCTCCTGCCCGGCCGCCTTCAAAATCTCCGACAGCTTGTGGCTGTCCTCTTCCAGCATGCGGGCGGTCTCCGGCCGGCTCGCCTTCAACGTCACCGAAAGTTCGCCCTGGCGCATGCGGAGTTCCACCTGAACGGTGCCGAGCGATTCCGGCTGCAACTGGATGCGCAACAGCCGCGCCGGGCTGTTGAACGCCTGCTGCGCCGGCGAATTGGCAGACGCCGCGGAATTCGCCGAGCGCCCCGTCTCCGAGGTCTGCGATCCGCCGCCACCGCGGTTTTCTGCGACGATCGCATCCGCGATCCGCTTCAACTCGCCGCCCGGAAGCCCGGCATTGTCCCCGTCGGCCCCGGCCTCGGCCAGGTCCGCGGTCTGAGCGGTCGCAGCGCGAGTCTCGGCCAACTTCGCCGAGAGTGCGGCTTCTCCCCGCTCCTGCGCGCCCGCCCGGCCCTGACCGCGCGCCTCGCGCCCAAGCACCAGTTCAGGCCCCGCCGCTTGCGTGCTAAGCCCTTCCGCAGACACGGTTTTCTGCGACAGCTCGGCAGTCGAAAGCGCCTGTGCGAAGCGCGATCCGGGCGTCAGCACCGGCGCGAAGTTGGTTTCCTGCTGGATCACGTCGACCCGGTGCATGACGTAGGGAGTTGTCCCCGCTTCGCCAGAAAGTTTATATCCTTCAAAGGCTTGCGTGACGGCACGGGCGCCGGGGAAGAGCCCTGAGGCGCCAGTCTGCGTCTTCGCGCCGCCTGTCTCGTTGGTTTTTCCCGCATCAGCGACTTGCGCGAGGGCATCCGCCGCAAAATTGATGGTTTGCGCGGGTTTTTCGCCCGATTTCGCCTCTTCGGGGCGCGATTTATCCTGCGGCTTCGCGCTCTCCTCGGCGGGGGCAGACGCCTGCAGGTCCGACGAAATCTCTTTATCCGTCAGCGTGTTAGTGCCATCTTCTGCGGTCTCGGCGGTCTTTTCCGCGCCCGCCTCGCCGGCCACCTTCGCCGCCGCGTCCTTGTCGCGTTTTTGCGCCTCGGCCCGGCGCATGGCAATCCGCGGATCCTCGTCTGAAGTCTTTGTTTTCGTTTGGTTTTCCTGGTTCTCCGCACCGGAGATACGGCGCCTCAGCCGCGCCGCCGCATCCTCCGCGCCGCCGGTCTCGTCGGCCGCTTCACCGCTTGTGCCGCCGCGGCCTTTCGCGTCGGCATTTTTCTCTTTTATGTCAGTGTCTTGGGCTCTCGACGTGACATCTGCAGCGGGCTTTTTCTCCGCCTCCGCAGCGCCGTTCTGCATGAGCTTCGCGAAGCCGTCCCCCGCCTCCGCCGCGCCCTTCCCGCCCGCACTCGCCTTGCCATCCGGCCGCGCCGGCCCTGTGAGAAAAGGTAGATCAGCCACGTTCATTGGGCTCCCCCGAGCAGTTCATCGGCCGCCTCAACCGCCTGTTGGGCGCGCGCGATGGTGGGATTTGTCTGTGAAAATTCATCTTTCAATTCAGCAGCTTGCGACGATGCGGCGGCGCTCGCCGGGATCGCGTCCGCAGCGGTTTCGTCAGCGGGGCGATCGGCGGCCACATCCGCCAGTGTGACCTGAGGTGCCCTACGGATGCTGTCGGCAATCCCCAAAACCACGTCGAGAAGATCCCGGTCCGCCTCCTCCAAAAGGTTGCGATCGATCTTCTTGAGAGCCGCGCTCGCGCCGTCGAACGTCTCCACCCCAACGACAGACACAGCCGCCCGATAGAGATGCGCCTGCTCCTTGGCGGTGTCGCTGAGATCCGCCATCGCCAGAACCCTGTCCGCCGCAAAACGCGCAATCGGCGCCTTCGCCTGCACGACGGCCGCACGCGCGATGATCAGATAGAGTTCCTGACGCGCCGCCGGCTCCATGTCGCTCAAGATGTCGTCAAGCCTCGGTAATTCCTCAGGATTATCGACGAACTTCATACGCGTGAGCGCGGTCGCGAAACGTTGCCGGAAGTTGCCCGCATAGACCGAGTGGCGGAAGCGCTGCAGATACTGGCGCGACAGGAGCGCGAATTTCTCCACCTGCTGAAGCTCCGCCACAACGAGGATCTCGCGCCGCAAAGCCGCTTCTTCGGCCAGCGTGCCCGGCGCCAGCAAGCGCGCCTCGTCAAGGAGCGCGGAGGCCCGAACGGGGTCTTCCGACACGACGAGAGCGGCCTGAGCGATGGCGACCTGGCTCCCCGTCGAAGTGAAGCTCCGCGCCTTCACGTCCGCCAGAGCTTCCTTTGCAGCCTGCGCCCGCCCCTCTGCATAGGCAAGCGCGCCTCGCATCAATTGCTCATCGATGGCCGGCAGAGGTTCAGAGCGCAGAATGTCCCGCAGCACGGCCGGCCTGCCGCCGCTCAGCACGTAGCCGACAAGAGACACCGCATTGCGGGGGTCCTGCCAGGTCTCCTGGGGTGCCTTGCGAAATTCCACTTCAATGCGATCCAGAACCTGGCGCTGTTCAGCCAGCGCCTCCGTCGATCCTTGAGCGATCCGATCCTGCACGCTCTGCAGGTCGCGGAACAGGGCGGCAGCATCGAGGCCGGGACGTGGGGTGACCGGCAAGGGCTCGACCTTCGCCACCGCCTCACCATGGCCATCACCAGCGGACGCAGATTCTCCTTCGCCTGCGGGATGCTCCGTTCCGCTGCCTGCATGCGCATCGTCCGCAGCATGTTCATCGGCACCACTTTCAGGCTTATCCCTGGCGTGGTCACCGCTCTGCCTCTGATCAACACCGCCAGAACTCCGACTGGCCTCCGTCGTGGCGCCGTCCTCGACATGTATGTCCCCAGATGCATGGTCGCCGCCGCCCACCGCCGCCTGCTGAAGAGCCTTATCACCATCGCCGCCCTCGGATCCGTCATCGTGCGAAGCGGGAACCGTATGATTCCCTTCATTCGTCGCAGGAGCATGTGAGGTTTCTGCGGCAGGCATCATCTCATTCGGCTGCGTTCCGTTCTGGATCTTCCCGGCGTCGCCCGCGACGTGAGGATCACCGTTGGGTGTGACCTCCTCAGGATGGAAGCCTGCATTGTGGCTTTCGTCCGCTCCAGCAACAGGCCCAGATGGGCTGTCGTTTTTAGGGGTGGTTTCCTGCGCCAGTTCAGAAGCGGTTTGATCAGCCAAATTCTCAGAGGACATGCCGCCGCTTGCAGCGTGAGCGCCTTCGGCAGTTCCGCGCTCCCCCGCGGCCTCGCCACTGCCATCGTCTGGCCTCCGAGAGGCCGGGGCCGCAGCACGATCCTCTGAAGCCGAATGGGACACGCGATCGACGTTTTCACCTGCATCGGCAGGCTCGGTCGCGACGTCTTCTCCTGAACCACCGGAAACACCCTGACCTTCCGGACCGACGGAGCTGTCCGCAACGCCCGAAGGCACGGGGCCCTCCGATCCGTCGCCATCAGCGCTGGCGGCCGAGAGCCTCTCGGTGTCGATCGCGACGTCCGGAGCATTCGGCGCTGGCTCTTCGCTCGAGGTTGCCGCCCGCTCAGCAGCTGCAATCTCAGCAGCGACAGGCGCGGGGTTCTGCTCGACAACCTCTTTAGCAGCCGCATCGTCCTCCACGGACGCCGGTTGCACGCCCTCGTGGACTGCCGCGTCAGCATGATTGGTCGCGACGTCTGTCGGAGTGTCCTTTGCCAAGCTCTCAAAAGGCGCAGCATCTCCCGGAACCTCCGAGACAGGGTGTACAGCGTCTTGATTCCGACCGCTTTCTGTCGTCCCGGAGGCCGTTGGCCGCGCACGCGGCAGCCGGGGAGCTGCTACGGAAGCGCGTCGGCTCGCCTGCGCTGGCCGATCCGTCGCATCAGTCCCGACTCCGGGATCAAAGTTCGGTATCGGAGCAGGCGGCACTTGCTCACGCCCGAAGAGCCTAAGGCCCCGCGAGAAGAAAGAAGGGCGGTTGCCCCGATCCGTGGATGACGGAAGATCAAGGACGCGCGCCGGACGCAAACGGTCCGAGCCTGTCTGCGCGAGCACGGCGTTTGGTACGGCCACAAAAAGAAGCGACAGCGCAGCCACGATGATCCTGAGCTTCATGCCGCGCATCATGCCGGCTCCTTGAGCAGAATCTCGATACGACGGTTTTCTGCCGCATTGGGGTCTTCAGGATTCTTGAGGTTGCGGTCGGCAAAACCTTCGATCGCGCGGATGCGCGTTTCTGCAAGACGCCCTCTCGTCAGCATATAATACGCCATGTGGGCACGGGCCGTGGACAGGCGCCAATTGTCATAGGTCGGAGAACGAAAGGGCCGTCCGTCCGTATAGCCCCGAACGACGATGTCTCCCGGACGATCAACCAGGAGCTCCGAAACGCTTTCCATCGCAACAACGACGACAGGTTTCGGAATGGCCGAGCCGATTTCGAACATGGAGAAGTCCATTTCGTCCGTAAGGCTGATCAGAATCCCCTCGGGGGTCGCCTGCACGCTGATGTTTGGTGCATCGAGTTCGCCGAGCTTTTTCTTAAGCTCTGCTTGAAGCTGCGCTTCCATCTGGGCCGCCTCGACTCTCTCTGCCTGGCTCACACCCTTGGCAGAACCCGGCCCGACCTGAGGAAAGAGCGCAGGCTGATTATAGGAAGCGTCTGCGATATCTTTATCGCTCGCCGCAGCGGCATCCAGCTGCCGATCGCTCGGTCTTTCGGCAATTTTTTTGACATCTCCAGGCTTCTTAGTCTTCGACTGAGAAGCTGGCTGCATCTGCCAGTATACGGGATCGAAGGGATCACGATAGACTTCGCCACCCGTCACACCGACGATACCCGTCTCGCCGACGGGTGCTTCCATAGTTGCGGGATCGGCCGGCGGAACTTCATCGGCCAGCTCAGCCAGGACGAGATAGGGATCGCTGAAGGCCGCCTGTTCAGCCGTCATTGTCGCGTCGGTCGCAGGACGGTCGAGCGGGGGAGAGTTGCCGTCGGCACCTCCAGCGCTTTCTCCTCGAGCTTCCTCGTGAGCAGCGGCGTCACGTTTAGCTTCTTCATCCTGACCGTGACCGCCGTCGAGTGGGCCTGGGGTACCCCGCTCATCGCCATCACCGGTGCGTCTGCTCTCACTATCGCCTTCTCCAATCTCCTCCGGGTTGTTAAGTCCTTTCCGGTCGGTGATGCTGGCCGAGAGCTTGACGGGATTAAAATAGTTAGCGATCGACTTCTTCACTTCCTCATCAGTGACGTTGATCAGCCACATAATCAAAAAGAAAGCCATCATCGCCGTCATGAAGTCGGCATGCGCAACCTTCCACGCGCTCGAATGAGACTCATGCTCTTCGTCCTCGTAGCGCTTGATGATGATGAGTTCTTGATGTTCCTTGGCGTCGTCAGACATTTTCGGCTCCGCTGATCGCCAACGACACGCGCTCGCGCCAAGCTTGCAACTGCGTCTCGATGATGGTGGGGCCCGCAGTCACCCGCACATCCGGCCCTTTGCCCATCCTGAAATCGATCCCGTTCGCCATCTCGCCGAGGCGACTCTTCACAGCATCAAGAAGATCCTGCGGACCCACCACTTCGAGGACAGGCTCGTCCTCCCGGCTTCTCATATCGATGATCATGTCGGACAGATCGGCAACGGCCTGCTGGGCGATTGCAGAACCGACCAGAGGGATCAGGATGGCGGCCACTGCTTCACTGAGGCTTGCATTGAGTTCGCTGAACGCATTGCCGATGCTTTCGGCGACCTTTTCTGCTTCCTCAGCCACCCAATCGGCGCGCTTTTGTTCAAGCTCTGCTACGAAACTGGCGCGCACCTCCTCCAAGGCTGACTCTTTTTCGCGTCGGCCGGCCGCAAGCCCTCCCGCGAACCCAGCGTCTCTCGCTGCCGCCAAGGCCTTCTCAGGATCCTCTTTGGGTGGTTTGACAGCGAAAATACTAGCCAGGGTCGGTTCGACACGCGGCGTTTCAGCTGGAAACTCTGGGAGAACCTTGCGCAAGTTGCGGCCTGCCTCGGGCTCATCAAAGTCGGGTAGAAGGCGGACAAGAGCGTGCATCATCATGCCCCTTCCACACGCATCCATTGCCGCAGGATCGTCGCCGCCTGCTCTTCGTCAAAGTCGATGATCTGCTCGAGACGCTTCTGCGGTGTGCGGTTCTTCTTGCTCGTCAGATCTTCGATCAGATTGACCTGTTCCGGAGGCGCCAGCCCTGCGAGACGACCATCGGCCATATCCGCGTCATCCGGGCCAGGCAGCATTCCGGCAGCCGCCTCACCTTCAAGGGCGACCGCACCGGCTTCCAGCGGCTGGCTGCGACCGAGGACAGTCTTCAGCGTGGGACGAAGGCCGAACCAGATCAGCAAGATGGCCATGATCAGGATAGTGCCGGCATTGATAAGCGTGCCGCTCTGACGCATCAGCACTTCGCCCATCGAAGGGCCAGGCACTGGCTCAAGGTCGTTGCCGCCATCGGCAAACACGACCGATGAGACCTTAAGCTGATCGCCGCGCTCTTTGTTGAAGCCTGTGGCCGACTGGACGAGCTGCTCGATCTCCATGAGCCGCGTTTCGATCGGCATCACGTCGGGCTGGCCCTCATCGGCCTGAAGTCGCGCCTGATTGACGAGAACCGCGATGGACAAGTTCTCCACCTCGTAGCCGTCATGAACGGTGTCGACTTTCTTGGAAGAAATCTCGAAATTGGTCAGTTCTTCGCGCCGCGAGTTTTCTTCGTTGGAGCTATTGCCGCCGCCGGCCGCCATCTGCGCGACTGGGATGTTCTGCTGAACGGTCGCAGCGGAATCGGTCGTGCTGTTTTGGCTGGTGCCGGCTTCCTTCACGACGCGCACGGAGCGCTCCACCCGGGATTCCGGATCGAAGATGACTTCGCTAACCTGCTTGCGGTCGGTGTTGAGACGAGTGGAAACGCTGATCTGAAAGTTGTCGTAGCCGAGGTAAGGCGTCAGCGTGCGCCGGATCTTCTCTTCCAACTCGCGGTCGACGCGCCGCTTGAGATCGTCCATGAGGCCGCCACCCGAGGCGGAAGGATCCTCGCCCGAGACAAGAACCACTCCCTCGGTGTTGAGGACGGTGACTGCGTTCGTGTCCATGCCCGGCAGGGATGCGGCGACGAGATGGCGGATAGCGTTGGCAGCCGTCGCATCATCGGGAAGGCGCGTGCGGATAACGACCGAGGCGGATGCCTTTTGCTGGTCGCGCCGAAACGAGGCGCGATCGGGCAGCACGATGTGGACGCGCGCCGCCTTGATTCCGTCCATGGTCTGGATGGTGCGCGCAAGCTCGCCTTCGAGGGCGCGTACACGCGTGACATCCTGCATGAAAGAGGTGAGGCCGAAGGAGCCGAGCTCGTTAAACAGCTCGTAGCCGGAATGGGTGCTCTGCGGGAGGCCTTTTTCTGCGAGAAGCATCCGGGCACGTGCCGTATCGGCATGACCGACGAGAACCGACGTGCCATCGGGAGCTACGTCGAAGCCAATCCCGTTGTCTTTCAGGACCGATCCAATTTGGCCGACATCTTCGCGGCTGAGACCACTATAGAGGATCTCTCGCTCCGGCTTGCTCAGGTAGAAGGCACCGAGACCGATCGCCAGGAGCACGGTCGCGCCCACAATTCCCAGGGCAGCAAGCCGCCGGCCGCCGAGCCCAGCGAGATTGGCCCACAGCTTATCCATCTGCTCGCGCGCGTTCATCAAGTCTCCCCACGCCATACAGTCTTGCATTGCGTCTCATGGGGATTTGACGTGATAAGCTTGCCTCAGCGTTGCATACGAAAAAAGCCACGCTCCTTTCGGAGCGTGGCTCTCTTGGTCCGCCTGCACGGGGGAGGAGCGTGAGGCGAAACCTTGGAAGGTTCTTACCTCGCTATCTTCACCTCGCTTAACGGAAGAGCGACAGGATGTTCTGGCTCGAGGAGTTGGCGATGCTGAGCGACTGCACAGCCAGCTGCTGCTGGGTCTGGAGAGCCTTCAGCTTCGTGGATTCCTCTTCCATGTCCGCGTCGACCAGGGCGCCAACGCCCGTGTCGATCGTGCTCATCAGGGTCTTCACGAACTCCGTCTGCATGTCGATGCGGGTCTGAACCGTACCGAGAGAAGACGCAGCCGAGGTCACCTGACCAAGCGCCTCATCGACGACCTTCATGAAGTTCTGCACTTCGGTGCCGGAGGCCGACGAGATGTCGATCGTGGCAACGGAGGCAGCACCGGCCGAAGCCGCCGAAGTCGTCACGTCGGTGGCCGACAGGCCGAGTGAAGCGACAGTGATACCGGTCGTGCCGGCAGTCGTAGCACCAGAGATGCTGAAGTTGTCAGTAGACGAGAACTCAACCTGGTCGGAGCCGTCCAGAACCACGTTGATGCCCTCAATACCGGCGTCCTTCAGGGCCTGAGTGTAGACCGCCGCAAGATCGGCATTCGAACGGATCGAGGTATCAGACAGTCCGGCATCCGCCAGGGTCTGCTGAGTGATCTCGACCGTCTTGGCCGGAGCGCCGTTCTGCGACACGCTGAAGCTGATCTTGTCGTCAGCCGCAGCAAAGTCCACTGCAGTCGTCTCGACCGTCGCCGCAACCAACGAATTGGAGGTGTAGGTATTCAGGTCGATCGTCTTGTCGAGGATACCGAACTGAGAGGTACCATCGCCATAGAGACGGGTGTCCGTGATATCGACGTCGATGGTGCCAATCGCAAGCTTGTTGTTGGCATCACGCGACAGAGACGACACGATCTCCTTGTTGAAGGCCGTGCTGGAGCCCGTGCTCAGCCAGTTCTGGCCGGAGAACGACGCGGATTCCGCGATCGTCTTCAGCTGGTCCTGGTAAGCCGAAATCTGCTCCTGAACCTTCGCCCGGTCGACACCTTCGCCCGTCGCAGCACCAAGGCTCGCCTTGATTTTGGTCAGGACTTCTTCAGCCTTGGAGAGGCCGGTATAAGCCGCATCGACGGTGGCCGAGCCCATGCCAAGAGCGTCCTTCACGGCCGACATGGCCTGATTGTCGGAGCGCATGGTCGTGGCGATGGACCAGTAGGCGGCGTTGTCGGAAGCGGTGTTCACCCGCAGGCCGGTGGAAACCCGGTTGTTCGTCTCGTCCAGGTTGGAGTTGATCGAACGCAGGGTCTGCAGGGCGACCATTGCGGAGGTGTTGGTGATAAGGCTAGACATAATTGATGTCCCTTCAGACTAAGTGTCAGAGATATTGATGGGGACATGCCGGGCTTTCACCGGCATGGCAGGGCGGCATCATGCCTTTGGTGGGACGGAGCACTCGGCTTCCGTAACTGCTGCCCGTGTCGAGCAACCAACCTGCCATGCATGAAGGGATAGCAGCGCAAGCTTGCGTGAAGCTTGCAGACACGCCGGTTTTTCGAACGGCTGCGCGAAAAAGTCTCTGGTCGGGCCGGCTCTAAAAACAAAAACGGCGGGGAAGCCCCCGCCGTAGAGCGTCAAAAGAAGGGTTGTCGCGCCCTCAGGCGGCACGCACCGTTGCCAGGAAGCTCTGCACTTCCTGCTTGAGGCGATGGCTTTCCTGAGACAGAGAGCGCGCCGAAGCCAGAACCTGCGAAGAGGCAGCACCCGTGGCGCCTGCACCCTCCTGCACATCGAGGATATTGGTGGCGACCTGCGCCGTGCCATGCGCCGCTTCTTGGATGTTCTCGGCGATCTCGCGGGTCGCCTCATACTGCTGCTCCGCGGCATCGGCGACCGCCGCAGATATCTCAGACATGCGTGCAATGGTCTCCGTGATGGAACGGATCGAACTCTCCGCCTCATCGGTCGCCTGCTGCATAGAGGTGATCTGGCCGACAATTTCTTCCGTCGCCTTCGCCGTCTGGGCAGCGAGCGTTTTCACTTCCATCGCCACAACTGCAAAGCCCTTGCCGGCATCGCCGGCGCGGGCTGCCTCTATGGTCGCATTGAGCGCAAGCAAATTGGTCTGCTCGGCAATCGCCGTGATCAGGTTCACGACCGCCCCCACACGACGGGCCGCATCAGCGAGATCGACCACTCGGCGATTGGCGCTGCCAGCCTGTTCGACCGCTTCGCCAGCAATCTTGGCGCTCTCCTGAACGCGACGGCTGATCTCTCCGACCGACGCACCCAATTCTTCTGAGGCAGAGGCCACGGACTGGACGTTGGACGAAGTCTGACCGGAGATGCTGACGACCGTGCTCGACAGGTTTTCAGTGCGTTCCGCCGTTTCTGTCATCGAGCCAGCAGCCGCTTCAAGTTCCGTTGCCGCAGACGACACGCCCTCGGTGACCTCGCCGACCGCATTTTCGAACATATCCGCAAGACGCTGCATTTCCTGGCGTCTCTCCGCCTCCGCCTGGCGCGATTTGTTTTCGCGCTCTTCGGCTTCAAGCCGCGCCTTCTCGATGGCCTTCTGCTTGAAAACCTCGACGGCGCGAGCGATCTCGCCGACTTCGTCACCGCGATCGAGCCCGGGCAGGACAATCTCGAAATTACCACCGGCGAGTTCGTTCATGGCCGCGGTCGTGGCGTGCATTGCCTGTGAGATACGTCTGGCAACGAAACCGCAGATTGCCGCCACGACGAGCAGCACGAGGCCACCAATCATGAGAACGGTCTTTGCCGTTGCCCATGTCTGCGCGCGCAGATCATCAATGTAGACGCCGGTTCCGATCACCCAGCCCCAGGGAGCGAACTCGTCGACATAGGAGAGCTTTGGCTGCGGCTCAGCTGAGCCGGGTTTTGGCCATTCATAGCGAACGAACCCCCGGCCCTGTTTGGCCACCAGATCGAGCATCTCAACGAAGAGATGCTTGCCGGACGGATCCGTGATCGAGGTCAGATCCGTGCCATTGAGCTCCGGCTTGATCGGATGCATCACCATGCGGGCGTTGCGATCCTTGATCCAGAAATACTCATTGTCACCATAACGTAGCGCCCCGATACGGCGAGCCGCATCCGCCTGAGCATCTTGAAGCGAGCGAGCGCCACGCGCGACCGATGCCTCTTCTTCTTTGGCGATGTCGAGCGCGAGTTCAGTTAGGTGCGAAAGCTCACGCCCCTTCTGATCTTCGAGCGCGTGACCCAGCTCAAGCAGCTGGAAACCAGAGATGGCAGAAAAACCTATAAAGCCGACAGCAAGGACCGCATAAATCTTATGTCCAAGCTTAAGACGAAGCCCTCTTTTCATTGAGTGTGCCCCCTATTGACGTTGCGTGAGCACACAAGGCTTTAGTCAGCTTGCACCGGGCTTGCGTCAGACTTCCGCTGACGTTCACGGAAATGTCAGACTGGATTGTTCAAGGTTGCGGTTAATTTTCTGGGAGGTTGGACAAGTCTGACGCTCGCGAGGTCAGAAGAAAGAACGCACCAATCCTCCGACCAAAAGATTCCATCCGTCGATCAGGACGAAAAACAGGATCTTAAAGGGCAAGGCGATGACCGCCGGCGGCATCATCATCATACCCATGGACATGACGAGCGTGGCGACGATCATGTCGATCACCAGAAATGGAAGAACAATCAAGAAACCGATTTCAAAACCACGTCGTAGCTCAGAGATCATGAAAGCGGGAATGAGAACACGCAACGGCACGGATTCCGCTTGTGTCGCCTGGGCTCCCGTCTCCGGAAGCGCGGGCTCCGTTCCCTCTTCCGCCCCAGGCTTGCTGGCGGAAAGATCGGCGAAAAGTTGGAGATCCTTCGGTCGGACCTGCGTCAGCATGAAATCGTGGAATGGATCGGTGATCCGTTCGAACGCTTCTTGTTCGGTGATTTCATTGTTTGTGAGCGGCTGAAGGCCCTCGGTCCAGGCCCGATCGAGAGTCGGCCCCATCACATAGAAGGTCATGAACAGCGACAGGCTGATCAAGACGAGATTGCCTGGCGTGCCCTGCAGGCCTAGGCCGGAGCGTAGAAACGACAGAGCGATGATGAAGCGCGTAAAGCTCGTCACCATGATGAGAAGGCCCGGCGCGATCGACAGAACCGTCAAGATAGCGACCAGCTGCACGATGCGGCCGGTCGCGGCCGCATCACCAGAAGGGATGAGGCTCTCCAGGTCGGGCACTTGTGCGTGGGCTGCAACCCCCAGGAAGGGCACCAGCAAAAGGGCGAAGAACAAGCGCTTCATCGAAACTGTCTCACAAGGCGGGAAGCCGCCATTGGTGTTTATTGAACGACCATCGTCTCGATGATCAGCTCGCTCACCTTGCCGTTGGTCCTCACGACGGCACGATCGTTGAGATCGTCGCGCAAGTGCTGCAATGCACTCGGGCCCTGGAATTGCGACAGCGGCATGGTCCGCACGAAGGCCATGATGTCCTCGCGGATCTCCCCGGCGGTCACCTCCGGGTTTTCAAGGGCGCCGTTGGGAAACACGATAGAGGTTTCGAGGCGAACCCAGACATCCGACGGATCGGCCACATTCACAACGACCGGACCGACGGGCTGCAACACCATGTCTCCGGAATAGAGCAGCTGCGGCTCATCTTCCGGCTTCTCCTTGAGCTTCTCGGTGACCGTCGCTTCGATGGCGCCGGCCAGATAGATCCCTATGCCCGCGCCAGCTCCGCCGGCAAACAGCGTGACAGCAAGCACGCCAAGAAGACCCATCAGGAAGGAGCCCTTTTTCTTGGGCGCCTCCTCACCGACATCGTCGGCCAAAGCCGCGGATGCGTCGCTCATCAGAAAGGCACCACTTTGTCGTAAATCCGCTGGCCCCAGGCCGGCTGCTGCATGTCGGAAATTCGGCCGCGGCCGCCATACGAGATGCGCGCCTCCGCGATCTTGTCATAGGAGACAGAATTATCCGTGGAGATGTCGGAAAGTCTGACGATGCCGGCGATGTTGAGCACGCGGACCTCGTTGTTGACCTTCACCTCCTGTGAACCGCTGATCATCAGATTGCCGTTGGGCAATTCCTCGGTGACCAGCGCAGCAATCGACAAACGCAGTTTTTCCGAGCGATCGATCGAGCCCTCGCCCTTGGTCGACGTCTTTGACGCAACATTGAGACCGCCGGAGCCCTCACCCGATTCCTTCTCGACGTTGAAGCCGCCGAAGCCGAGGAACCCGCCAAAGCTGAGATCGGACTTCGAATCTCGCGATCGGTCGCTTTGGTTGTCGAATTGGGCCTTGTCGTTAATCTGAATATTGACCGTGATGACGTCACCGACTTGCCTTGCCTTACGATCGGTGAAGAGGACTTGCTTGTTCCCGCTCCAGAGAGACTGGAACGTCTTCGGCTCCGGCTCGACAAAGCTGACAGGCAGAGGCTGGCGGTTCACAACGATCCCCTCGCCCACCGGGCTTAGCTCCGGTCCGGTGATGATGTTGTCGTGCGAGCAGCCGCCCATGACGAGCAGCACCGCGATTGTGCAGATCTTTTTCATCCCGGATTTTTCGCCTCATCACTCGCTCTTGCGAGCCCTGCCATTGTAGTCGTGAGCTGCGCCGCCTTGATTGGCTCCATCTCGTTCAGGATCGCGCTCGCGCTGCGAGGCTTGAGCTTGACCAGTATCGCGGCCGCAGCGGCCGGCGCCATCACAGCCATCTGCTGAGACGCTGCATCGGGGCGCATTTGCGTGAATATCGCGACGACGCTTTCCTCAGCCTTGCGCAGGAAGTCCTCGCGACGTTTCAGCCATTCTTCATATTCCGCGCGCTTCTTTTCGAGAGCTTCGATACGTCCGTTGACGTCTTCCTCGAGCTTCTTCAGAGCAGCGACCTGGCGCGCATAGCGCGCATCCGTGGCCTCGTCGGTGATGTTGCTGCAATACTGCCGCGCATTTTCCGACTGCACGGCTGCCGTGGTCTGCGCAGGCGTAGGTTTCGGCTCAGTCTGCAGAACGGAAGCCGCATTGGCATCCCCCGCGACCGCGCCGGTCGCAAGCGGTTCCGCATCCAACGGAATGGGCAGGACATTCGCTATATCCTGCGCCTGCTGTGCAGCATTCGACATCTGCGCCTTGGCGAAAGCAGGCACCAAAACCAAGGCGCTCGTTGCCAGCAGACAGGCAAGCGACTTACGAAATTCTCGGACAGGCGTGCTCATCTTCGGCTGCCTTTCTCCAGATTTTTCTCAAGGGCCGGGGCCGGTTGGGTGCCCGACAGTCCGTGCTACTGAACGACGAGTTCGCCCTGAAGCGCACCGGAAGTCTTGATAGCTTGAAGGATCGCGATGATATCGCTCGGTTTCAGCCCGATCTGGTTGAGCCCATGCACGAGGGTCTTCAAATCGGTCCCGCCGATGATGGCGAGATGACCGTCTTCCTCGGTGGCGTCGACCTGGGTCAGCGGCGTCACAACGGTCTGTCCGTCGCTGAACGGCTCCGGCTGCGACACCTGCGGCATCTCGGTCACCCGCACAGTGAGATTGCCATGGGTCAGGGCAACCTGTGAGATCTGAACATTGGAGCCGATGACGACCGTGCCGGTGCGCTGATCGACGACGACGCGCGCCGGGGTGTCCGGTGCCACTCTTAGCTGCCCGATCGCGGCCATGAAGCGAGCGGACGTGATCCCGGCGGGCCTGCGCACGGCGACACTCCTCAGATCGCGTTCGACAGCCAGCGAGCGCCCGAACTGACGGCTCGTATAGGCATTGACCGCATCAGCCATCATCGCCGCGGTTTTGAAGTCCGGGTTGTTGAGCACGAGGACAAGCTCGCCCAGGTCTTCCATCGAGCCCGGAACCTCACGTTCCACGATCGCTCCGTTCGGAATCCGGCCGACCGTCGGAACGCCCTGCGTCACAGTCTCAGCCTGCCCGCCCACGCTGAGACCAGAGACCGCAACCGGCCCCTGTGCGACGGCGTAAACCTCACCATCGCCGGCTGAGAGTGGGGTCATCAACAAGGTACCGCCCTTAAGTGAGGTTGCATCACCAATGGACGCGACATTCACGTCGATCTCACCACCGCGCCCAGCGAAGGCCGGCAGATTGGCGGTCACGGTCACACCGGCGACATTGCGGGCGCGCAGGGCCGCCCCACTCACATTGATACCAAGACGGTCGAGCATCGATTCCAAAGCCTGACCAGTGAAGGGCGAATTGCGCATGGAATCGCCCGTACCTTGCAGACCGATGACAAGGCCGTAGCCGATCAGTTGGTTCTCTCGCACACCTTGAACCGTCGTGATGTCCTTGATGCGAGCTCCGGAGGACGGATCGATACCCGCAATCTGATTGGGATCCCCGATCGGCACATTTCCGACGAGATCGGCGGCCCAGACTGTGTCGGCGGCAACGAGCGCAACAGCGCAAAGGACGGCGGCAAACCTTTTCATTGTCCCACCTTCACGCTTCCGTCCCCCTGGACGACCCCAGCAATCACCTGGCCGGAATCGACATTGCGGACGCGAATGACATCTCCGAGAGAACCCGCTTCGAGAGCGAGCACTCCGGCCGTCATCGACAGCCCTCCGGACTGATAGACCGCCCGCGTGAGCGAGCCGCGCGCGATGATTTCCGGCTCCTCTACCGCATTCGACGGGATGAGCCGTTCCGGCACGAGAGTACGTCGCGCCACTTTGCCGACGAGGGCATCGATATTGTCGACCACCGGATAGCGCGAACGCGTATTCGGCAGGAAGTTCATCTCCTTCAGCATATCCCGATCGATCACATCGCCCGGATAAACGGTGACGGACGGAACAGGCAGGAGATCGTAGGGTTGATCCTGCTGCTGCGCGGCAGCCGGAACGCTCGCCGCGAACACAAGCGCGCAGGCGACGAGAATGCGTCGGACGGGAACGACGCGCGCGAGCGCGTTCGTTGCCTTACGCCGAAGGCCGATGAAGTTCCTCCCCATCATCGGCTTGCTCAGCGAATGCCCTTGGAGACCGTGCCCGACATGTCGTCGGCTGCCTGGATCACCTTGGAGTTCATCTCATAGGCACGCTGGGCTGCGATCAGTTCGGTGATCTCTTTCACCGGATCGACGTTGGAGCCTTCCAGATATCCCTGATTGATCTTGCCGAATCCCGGATCGGTCGCAACGCCCGTGGTCGGCTGACCCGAAGCCGTCGTCTCGCGGTAGAGATTGCTGCCGAGAGGCTCAAGACCTGCGTCATTGGCGAAGTTCACAAGCGTCAGCTGTCCAAGAAGCTGCGGATTGGCTTGCCCGGCGATCGTGGCATAGACCTCTCCCGATTCGTTCACCGTGATGTCGACGGTATCAGTCGGGAAGGTCATCGCCGGCTCGACGGTGTAACCGTCGATCGTCACGAGCTCGCCGTTTGGACCTTTGTTGAACGAGCCGGCACGCGTGTAAAGCGTCTCGCCTGCCGGGTTGGTGATCTGGAACCAGCCGCCGCCGTTGATGGCGAGATCCAGCGGGTTGCCGGTCTGGCCGAGGGGTCCTTGAATATGAAGGTTGCGCACGCCGATCGTGCGTGTGCCCAGTCCAATACGGGCACCTTCCGGAACAGGGTTGCCACCGCCTGCATTCGGCACACCCGCCGTCCGCTCCGTCTGGTAGAGAAGATCGGAGAATTCGGCGCGGGCGCGCTTGAAGGAGGTCGTATTGATATTGGCGACGTTATTGGCAATGACTTCGACATTCATCTGCTGAGCAGCCATGCCGGTCGCTGCGATTGCGAGCGCTCTCATCTCAATCTCCTTAGATCTGCATCCGGCTGATTTCCTGGTAAGCAGCAACGACCTTGTCGCGGATTGCCAGAGACGCCTGCAGGGTTTGCTCGGCCGCCATCACGGCCTGAACCACGTCCTGGACAGGCATACCGCCGTTGATACCCGTGATGGCCGCGGCTTCGCCGGCCTTCAACGTGTTGAGCGCATCGCCCGAGATATTGGCGAGGACGCTGCCGAAATCGGCGCCCCCCGCCGCACCAGCGACTGAGGGCGTAGCGGCTGTCGAGCGGGTGCCGCTCAATGAGGCCGCGCTGTCGACCATGAAGGACAGCGATTGAACCGGAGAAACCATCAGCTATTCCTCAAGAGATCGATCGTGGTGGAGAACATGTTGCGCACTTGCTTCATCACCTGCAGGTTCGCTTCGTAAGACCTTGTCGTCTCGCGAAGGTCGGCCATCTCGATGATCGGATTGACGTTCGGCATCTTGACGTTGCCGTTCTCATCGGCCGCCGGGTGGCCCGGGTCATGCTCCAGACGGAACGGCGCGTTATCGACACCGAGCGCTTTCACCTTGACACTTGCGGCATCAATGGTGCGATCGAGCACACTCTCGAAAGAAACGGTCTTGCGCACGTAGGGATCGGCGCCGGGCGTCGTACCGGTCGATTGCGCATTGGCGAGGTTTTCCGCGACGATCCTGAGACGCGTCGACTGGGCTCTGAGCCCCGAGGCCGCGATCTGGGAGGCGCTGGCGAGTGGATCGATCATCAGCTCGACCTCACGCTCATCAGGAACATGCGATGGAAGGCCTTCACCAGGCTGGCATTGAGCTGAAAGGTGCGGTCGGTCGCACCGGCCTTGACCAGTTCCTGATCAACACTCACGGAATTGCCTGAGAAGCTGACATCCCAGCTCTCCTCAGGCTTGATTTTGCCGGTCCCAAGCGACGTACCGGAGGTATCGATGTGTCCCGACGCGGTCTGCGTCATCTCAAGATGCGTGGAATCCAAGATCTTGGAGAAAGGCTCGATATCCCTGGCGACGTATCCCGGTGTATTGGCATTGGCAATATTGCCAGCGATCAGCGACTGCCGGACCGACGCCCATTGCGCCTGGCGGGCAGCGAGATCAAATAAATGAACGGGCTGCAAGAGGAACCTCCCTTTCGCTCTACGCGACCCTAGCTAGACATCGAGCCTTGCCCGAAGCTGGCGTGGGAAGCGAAAGGGAATGGCGGCGGGTACCGCCTTTCGTCAGGCGTCGTTGCGGGTCAGGTCGGCGACGGCCTGACTGAAACGCTCACAGAAATTCTCCTCACCTTCTCCGTGAAAAACGATGGAGAGGATGTCGAGACCAACATAATCGGTGTTGAAGACGAGATCGAACAAGGCTGTCACCTTGTCGTGGACGAACTCCATCCGGATGGCGATGGCGAAAGCATTGTGCCAATCGAACTGCACGGCTGCCTGCCGTGCGTACCGCAAAAGTTCCGGGCGTCGCAGCATTTCAGCCGAGGAATCGACGATATCGCGGATATTGGCCTCACGCTCCGCGTAGATGTAGTAGGCCATCACGCCGGCGTTGATGAGGTAGAATTCCGCCATGAACGGCTTCAACGCCTCCGCGAGAACTTTCTCGCAGGACAGGAAGTCCTGCTCGTTCTCCGGACACCGTTCGATCACTCTACGCTGAGTGGTGATGTGCATTACTCTCACGCGAATAGATATAATGGAGGAGTTTCGCGACGGCGACATAAAACTCCGCCGGAATGAATTGGTCGACTTCCACAGCATCGTACATTGCGCGGGCCAATGGCTTGTCCTCGATGATCGGAACATTGTGCTCGGTCGCGATTTCGCGGATCTTTAGCGCCACCAAATCGGCTCCCTTTGCGAGGACCAAAGGCGCTCCACCTTCGGCACGCTCATAGCGTATAGCAATGGCGAAATGAGTCGGATTGGCGATGATGAGCGTGGCACGTGGCACTTCCGCCATCATCCGTCGCTTGGCGCGTTCACGTGCGATCGCCCGCAAGCGCCCCTTCACGATTGGGTCTCCTTCCGCCTGTTTGAATTCCTCCTTGAGCTCCTGACGTGTCATTCTGAGATCGTTGCGCCAGCGCACGCGGGACCAGACGATATCGGCGCCCACGAGCACAATAGTGGCCACACAGATGGTGGAAACAAGGCGCACGGAGATCGACAGGATCAATTGCGGAACCAGGGTCGGGTCGCTGTACATGGCGCTCATGAGGGCGTTCTGGTCCGCGTTGATGACGAGTAGGCACGTGATGCCCACGGCCGTGACTTTGAAAAGCGCTTTCAGGAACTCGACGGCGCCCTGTTTGCCGAAAATCTTCTTCCATCCAGCAGCAGGCGAGATGCGCGACCATTGCGGCCGGATGCGCTCAAGAACCAGGCTCGGCACATTCTGAAAGAGTGAAGCAGCGATACCGAAGAGCGCCAGAACGAAGATGGCCGGTAGAATGAGGCGCCCGCAATCCCAGGCGACGCGCCAAAGAAAGAGCGTCGCCTCTGTCCCGTTCGAAAGAGAAAAGCCTCCCGGATTGTCGATGAAGTGCATCAAGATAGCGCTTAGATCGCGGGCTGCGCCCTGGATCAGCAGCGTCATGATGATGAGGATCGCAAGTATCGAGGTAAAGATCGCCGCTTCACGCGAATGCGGCGTATTGCCCTTCTCCACCGCATCCGAGATCTTCTTCTCTGTCGGCTCCTCGGTTTGGCTGTCCTTGTCCGGCTTCTCCGACATAGCGAGTGCGCCTACATGACGTAGGCGTCTTCCTCATTGTCCGAATTGAGGTCGATCTCACCCTTTCCTGCCATATCGAGCGCCATGTCCGTGATGACACGGCGCGCATCCGTCACCTCACGATGCGGGGCCGGTTCACTGCTACTCAGTTCCTGCTCGACCATGCGCCGCACGCGCGAGGACAAGGAGGAAAGAATGATCTCGCGGAACTCCGCATCGGTGCCCTTGAGTGACATCACCACCTTGTCGGTCGGTGCACGGTCGAAGAGGGCAGTCCGCGCCTTCGGCGTGAGCTTCGAGATATCATCGAACGTGAACAACAGGCTCTTCAAGATCTCCGCAGATTTCGGCCGCGATTCCGACAGGCTGTTGAGCACGTCTTCCATGTGATCGCGCTCCATCTTGTTGACGATATCGGCCATCTTGGCGTGCGGATCCGCACCCTGATTGCGGGATAGGTTGGTCATGAAGTCTTCGTGTACGACGCGCTCAATGATGCGCATCGTCTCGTCCACCATCGGCTTGAAGCCGAGCATGCGGCGCATGACTTCGTTTCGGCGATCCGGCGGCAAATGCCCCATAACCTTCGCCGCACAAGTCGGCTTCACCTTCGAGAGGATAAGTGCCGCCGTCTGGGGGTGCTCCTTCAGAATGTAGGCCGCGATCAGGTTCTCCGAGACGTTGGACATGCGATCCCAGATGGAGCGGCTGGCATTGCCCATGACGTCGGCCATGATCTCGCCGATCTGATCAGGAGGCAAAACGCCTTCCAGAAGCTTTTCCACCTCTCCCGTCGTACCCACAAGCTGCGCGCCGTTCAGAAAATTGGAGGCAAACTCCTCGATCAGCTGTTCGATCTGCTGCGGCGGAACAGATTTGAGCGTCGCCACGGAGCGCGTGATGATTTTGATCTCCTCTGGATCGAAATGCTTCATCACGCGGGCAGCCGCGGGCTTGCCCATTGCCATGAGCAGTGCGGCGACACGGTCCGGCCCCTGGAGGGGCCGCGGCGCAGGCGGCTTGTTTGCGGTGGCTGCCATCTCGCCCTGCTTAGTTCGTCAGCTCGGCGCCAGCCGGACCAACGATCTCGGTCAGGGACACACCAAAGCGGGAATTGTCGTCTTCGACGACCACCACTTCGCCACGTGCAATGACGCGACCGTTGACCACCACTTCGACCGGTTCGCCGACGCGGTGATCGAGCGGCACGATAGCTCCTCGGCCAAGCTTCATGAGATTGGCAACGGGCATACGCGCAGAGCCGAGCACGACCTGCATCAGCACGGGAATCCGCATGACGGATTCCAGATTGCGGCCGGTGCCAAAAGTCTCGCCCTGCCCTGCCGACACCTCCACGGTGAAATCATCCTCGTGCGTGGAAGTCTCGTTCAGTTTTTCCTGCATATCCTTCAAAGGATCTCCAGACATGAAAACGCTCCTCTCGATTCAATCCTGCAGGCCCTCACACATGCGGCGATGGACCAGCCCCCTTCAGCGCCGGCGCCCCAGTTCCCTGGTGCGCGAGCCCTTCACCCTGGCCACAGCTTCTTCACGTCGGTTGCGAAGCTGCAAAGCAACAGCAGCCGCGCTCGCTCCCGCGAAGGCCGCCAGGATCGCCAGGTCAGTTAGAAAGAAGGTCATTGATGAACTCCTTCTCGGGATCAAAGACCTCTTCCACACGGAGCTTGTACGAGCCTTCCGTCTGGCCGAGCTGACACCAGAAAAGCGGTTGCTCATTCGCCTCGAGTTTGACGCGGCTTGCGGGCGTTGCCTGCAACTCCAAAATCTGGCCCACTTTAAAATGAGCGACTTCGTCCAGCATGATGCTGCGTTCTTCCAGCACGGCGCGGAGAGGCACACTCGCCTTCTTCACCTCGGTGCGAATTTGGCGCGACCAATTCGGATCACCGGCATTCGATTCGCCGGAGATCACGCGTGACAACACCTGCCGCATCGGCGTCAGAGCCGATTGCGGGATGATCACGAACATCTCACCGCCGCGTCCGAGCGCCTGCAGCAGAAACTTCGCCGCGACCGCCATGTTGTTGCGCCGCCCGATGACGGCGAAGTCCATGCGGGTTTCCTGACGTTCAAATTTGAACGGAGTGTCTGAGACGAGGGCGAAAGACGCCTGCAGCGCTTTGCCCGCCTGCTCGAACAGCATCTGCGCGATGCGGTTTTCGATCGTGGAGAAATTCCGCTCGTCGTCGAAAGGCGGTTCCGAGCCATCGGCTCCAAAAAGCACTTCGACCATCGAGAAGATGAAATCGCGATCGAAGCCGACGATGATGTGATTGTCCCAGGCCGGCGCATGAAAGATACCGGCGACGGCGTTCGCCTCATACATCTCAAGGATGTCGCCGATACGCCCACTCTCCACATGGCTCAGGGAGTAATAGGCCTGAGATGCGGCCAGTGTGCGCAGACTGTCGGCGCAGAAGGTCGCCATGCGGTCGAAAATGATCTGCAGCATCGGCAGCTTGTCGACCGACAGACCTGCCGCATCGAGCAGCATGTCACGGATATCAGTGCCTTTTTGTGCTTCGGACATGGATCAGGCCGCCTGCTGCATGGGAGCTGCCGATGAGCTCGGAGTGTTGGAAATCGCCTCGTTTTCGACCTCGTCGATGGTCGGGCGCTCTTTGGAAGAAATCGTCTTGCGGCCATGCTCGAGCGCGACCTGAGGCAGCGCACCATTCATGAAGGCAATCAGCGTCTGCTTGACGATGACAAACGGCTGACACTGCTTTTCACGCAGAATCTTGATCTTGCCCGCGACCGGAGAAAGCACCGCGTAGGATAGGAAGATACCGACGAACGTGCCGATCAGCGCCGAGGCGATGTAGTGGCCGAGAATCTCCGGCGACTGATCGATGGCGCCCATCGCCTTCACGATCCCGAGGACCGCGGCGCAAATACCGATCGCAGGAAGCGCTTCGGCGACGGTGCCCAGAGCACTAGCCGACTTCAGCTTGTGCTTTTTGATCGTCGAGATCTCCTGCTCCATCAGCGCCTCGATCTCGTGCGAGCGCGCATTGCCGATAATGATCAGACGGACGTAGTCGCAGATGTACGCGGTGAGCTCTTTGTCCTTCAGGATCGTCGGAAAGTGCTGAAAGAGCACCGAATTGGCCGGATCGTCGATATGCGCTTCGACCTCATTGCGAGGACGTGTCCTGAGATCCCGCATCAAGGCAAAAAGGAGACTCAAAATGCCAAGATAGTCGTTCCGCTTCGGGGCCGTGCCCTTCATCGCTTCAAAAATGCCCGCACCGGCATCTTTGATGATCGCCATCGGGTTGGCGATGATGAAAGTGCCAAGAGCGATACCAACGATGATGACGTATTCGAAGGGCTGCCAGATGACGCCCACATGGCCGCCCATTGCCATGAAGCCGCCGAGCATCGAGCCGATGCCGATCACCAAGCCGAGTAGGATAGCCAAGAGCCTGCTCCATGAAGTGGTTTCGTTCGCAGCCCTCACTGTTCGATTTGGCTTGCGTGAAGCTGGAGCGCTCGGCAGCGCAGGCCGCAGCGCCGCAAGGCCGGCAACGGCAGGAGAAAGCCAGTTTCGCGCAAGCTTGGCGACCTAGAGCCTCATCTCGATTGTGAGGCCGCAATGATCTCGACATCTATCAGCTATCAGCGCATCTCCGGCGACATGGACAAGTCTCTGAGCCGAGTCTCCAGCGACCGGATCGTGACGCGCGAAACCAATTACTATCTCGCCAATATCGGCACGATCAAATCGCTCGACGAGTTCTTCGACAACGATCGCGTTTACAAATACGCGATGAAGGCCTTCGGCCTTGAAGATATGGCATATGCCAAGGGCTTAATTCGCAAGGTCCTGGAAGAGGGCGTGAGCGATCCGAAGAGCTTCGCCAATCGCATGTCGGACGATCGCTTCGTGGAATTGGCAACCGTCTTCAACTTTGCAGAGAACGGCGAAACGACCACCGCCGCGAAAGAGGCGCAGCAGGGCGTCGTCGATCTCTATACCCGCCAGACGCTCGAAGAGAGGGCCGGTGACGACAACGAAGGCGTCCGGCTCGCATTGTATTTCGAGCGTGCCGCTCCTGAGGTGAAGTCGGCTTACGGTCTTCTCGCTGATGATGCGCTGTGGGCCGTGATCAAAACGACCTTCGGCTTTCCCGCAGAAATGGCCAACGCGGCTATCGACAAACAGGCCAAGGCCGTCGAGCAGCGGATGGACATCGCTGATCTGAAGGATCCGGAAAAACTCGCCAAGCTCATTCAGCGTTTCACCATCATGTGGGACGCAACGGAAAACGTGACGGCGGATCCGATCCTCAATCTCTTTTCCAACAGCCGTTCGACATCGGTCAGCGCCGATCTCCTCCTGACTTTGAACCAGCTGAAGCACGGCGGAACCTGAGACATGCCGACAAGCACCTACGTCGCACTCTCCGCACAGGTGGCGCTCGACCGCCGCCTGACGACGGTCGCCAACAACGTCGCCAACATGAACACGGCGGGCTTTCGCGCGGAAGAGGTGAAATTCGACGCTGTGATGACGCGGACAGGTCCCGAGAAGGTCGCCTTCTCGTCACCCGGCGACACCTATATTTCGCGCAGTCCCGGCTCCGTCTCCTATACCGGCAACTCCCTCGACGTTGCCGTGCAGGGAGATGGATGGCTTGCGCTTTCGACCCCAGACGGCACGGTCTACACGCGCGACGGCCGTCTGCAGATGACCGCAACCGGCGAGCTCCTGAGCGCCGCCGGCTATCCGGTTCTCGATCCGGGCGAAGCGGGCATTCTTCTCGATCCGCGGGGCGGCGAGGTCTCCATCGCTGGGGACGGGACCATTTCCCAAGGCGGCAACCAGGTTGGCGCGATCGGACTCTTCTCGATTCCCGAGACCGCCAAGCTCAGCCGCTATGAAAACTCGGGCGTGATCCCGAACGAAGCGGCCCAGCCCGTCGAGGATATGACCGTCAACGGCCTGCGTCAGGGCTACGTCGAAGGCGCCAACGTCAATCCGATCTCCGAGATCAGTAAGCTGATCATGCTGCAACGCGCCTTCGACAGCGCGGCTTCCGCCGTGGAGAAGAGCGAGTCCACGCTGCAAGAGGCAATCCGCTCGCTCGGCCCGTCCTGATCCATCAGGAAACAGAAGATCCGACATCAGGGGATGGCTGAATGACCGCTCTCGCGCGTCTCAAATCCGTGATCGACAGTGCCGCGGTCGAAATCCCGCCCGTGCGCGTGGGCGGCCTCGTGACGGAGGTGGCGCCGACTTACTGTCGCGTCGCCGGTCTTTCCCCATTCGTGCGGCTCGGCGAGCGGGTGCGTTTCTCTTGGGACAAGATGAACGCGCTTGGCGAAGTTGTCCGCATCGACGGGCGTGACGTGATCGTCAAACCTTTCGAGACGCGGATGCCCTTCGGCATAGGCACCGAGGCGCATCGTATCGGTGCGATCGGACTGGCCCCACGCGACGAATGGAAAGGCCGCGTCATCAACGCCATGGGCGAACCGGTCGACGGGCTTGGTCCCCTCGCCCACGGTCACCGCATGATGAATGTGGACGCCGAACCCCCTCCCGCCATGACCCGTGCACGCTTGCACCGCCCCCTGACGACGGGCGTGCGCGCAATCGATATCTTCACGCCGATCTGCGAAGGGCAACGCATCGGCATTTTTGCCGGCTCTGGCGTCGGCAAGTCCACGCTTCTGTCGATGATCGCGCATTCGCACGGCTTCGACACGGTCGTCGTGGCGTTGGTCGGCGAGCGCGGCCGCGAAGTGCGGGAATTCATCGAAGGCGCGCTCAACGGCAATCGCGCCCGCGCAGTCACGGTCGTGGCGACCGGCGACGAAGGCCCCATGATGCGCCGTCTCGCCCCGCTTTCGGCCATGGCGATCGCCGAATATTTTCGCGACCAGGGCGATTCCGTTCTGCTCATCGTCGATTCCGTCACGCGTTACGCGCATGCGGCGCGCGACATCGCTCTCGCCGCAGGCGAACCAGCGGTGGCGCGGGGCTATGCGCCCAGCGTGTTTTCCGATCTGCCAAAACTCTTGGAGCGCGCGGGCCCCGGCGAGGAAGGAGCCGGATCGATCACCGGCATCTTCGCCGTCCTGATCGACGGTGACGACCATAACGATCCCGTGGCCGATGCCATCCGCGGCACGCTCGACGGCCATATCGTTCTCGATCGCTCCATTGCCGATCAAGGCCGCTATCCGGCCATCAACGTGCTCGGATCGATTTCGCGACTGGCACAGATCGTTTGGACGTCCGACCAGCGCGAGTTGGTGCGCAAGCTTCGGACCTTGATCTCTCGTTTCGAAGACACTCGCGATTTGAGGCTCATGGGCGGCTACCACCAGGGTGCCGATGCTGAGCTCGACCGGGCCGTTCAACTCGTGCCGCGCGTCTATGATGCGCTGCGTCAGGACCCCTCGAGCCCACTCGCCCAGGACGCCTTCGCAGACCTCGCTGTCTTGTTGCGTCAGTAGGCGCCGCCGACAGCTTCACGCAAGCTCACCGGGCCAAACAGGCCACACAAGGGTTGAGGAAAAGGATTAAGCTGATGAGCCTCTATGGGATGCTCCGCACCGGCGTTTCGGGCATGAATGCCCAATCGAACCTGCTTGGCACGGTCTCCGACAACATCGCCAACAGCGGTACGATCGGTTACAAGCGCGCTGACACCCAGTTCTCATCGCTGCTCCTGAACAGCGGCAAAGGCAGTTACAATCCGGGTGCGGTGAAGACGGATATCCGTCATGCCATCAGCGATCGCGGACCACTGACCTACACGACGTCGAACACCGACCTCGCCGTCCAGGGCAACGGCTTCTTCGTGGTCAACGACCCGAACGGCAATCCATATCTGACCCGGGCAGGCGCTTTCACCCTCGACGGCAACACCGGCAATCTCGTCAACACAGCCGGCTTTACGCTGATGGGTTACGATATCAGCGGTGGCGATCCGAGTGTTGTCCTGAACGGACTCACGGGACTTCAGCCCGTGAATTTCGGCGGCATGAACATGACCGCCAATCCGACCACCAGCGGCGTCTTCAAGGTCAATCTGCCCGATAGCGCAGAGGTCGTGACAGGCAACCTGCCGTCTGCCAATGCGGCGGACTCAGCCTATACCGCCAAGTCGTCCATTACCGTCTTCGACAAGGTCGGCAACGAAGTGACGCTCGACATCTACATGTCGAAGACGAGCGACAGCCCGGTGGAATGGGAATACACGGTCTACGATCACGCCGGCGCTACCGACGGTGGCTTTCCTTACGCATCAGCCGCGTTGTCGACCCAAACGGTCACCTTCGATGACGCCGGGGCCCTGACGAGCACACCTGCTGAAATCGCACTGACGGTGCCGGGCGGCGAAGCGATCACGCTCGATCTCACTGGCACCACCCATCTTGCCGCCGAGTACATACCGATGACGGCGACCGTCAACGGCAATGCGCCGGCGACGATCAAGGATGTGACGATCTCTGAGGACGGAACAGTCTACGCCAATTACACCAATGGCGCGATGACCCCGGCCTTCCGCCTGCCGCTCGCCGACGTGCCGAGCCCGGACAAGCTCGAAGCCCTGTCGGGCAACGTTTTTTCGGTGACGCTGGAATCGGGCGCGATCGAGGTCGGCTTCCCGACGGAAGGATCACGCGGCGCGATCGTCTCCGGAGCCCTGGAGCAATCGAATGTCGACATGGCCTCCGAGCTTACCGACATGATCGTCGCCCAGCGGGATTATTCGGCCAATTCCAAGGTGTTCCAGACAGGCTCAGAGCTTCTGGACGTCCTGATGAACCTCAAGCGTTAATCGCGTCCTCTCCCACTGAAAGGGCAGTTTAGCCATGAGCCTTCAGGCCGCGCTGACAACGGCGCGTTCCTCCTTGCAGGCAACCGCGGCACAGATTTCCGTCTCTGCCAAGAATGTCTCCGGGGCGGGCGACCCGACCTATTCACGCAAGCTGGCGCCGTCTGTGACGACGCCCGACGGCGCCGTGCGCGTCGTGACAACGACCCGCGCGACAGACCGCGCGCTCTATACCACCATGCTCGGCGCGACATCGCGCGCCGCGAGCGAAGATGCTCTCGTCGCCGGTCTCAACCGGCTGTCGGCAACGATCGGCGATCCAGAATCGGAGTATTCGCCGGCAGCACAGCTCAGCCAGCTGCAAATCACGCTGCAGGAATATGCCAACAGACCGGACGATTCCATTCTCTCGCAGAATGTGGTGACCCGTGCCAACGCGCTGACGACGAAGCTCCATTCGGCCGCTGAGACGATCGCCGAGGTCCGTCAGGACGCCGATGCCGATATCGCCAACGCGGTCAGCAACCTCAACAGCCTTCTCGACAAGTTCGAGACGCTGAACAACCTCGTCGTCCAGGGCTCGTTCGCGGGGGCCGACGTCACCGACCCCCTCGACAAGCGCGATGCCGTGCTCGCCCAGATCTCCGAACAGATGGGCGTCTCGGTCGTCACGCGCGCCAACAACGACATGGTGCTCTATACCGATAGCGGCGCCACCTTGTTCGAAACGACGGCCCGGAGCGTCACCTTCGCCGCCTCACCTGCCCTGACGGCTGGCACGCCCGGCAATGCGGTCTTCGTCGACGGCGTTCCGGTGACTGGTCCGAACGCCACAATGCCGCTTCACGGCGGCGCGCTCGTCGGTTTGACGACACTGCGCGACGACGTCGCCCTTACCTATCAAAACCAGCTCGACGAAGCTGCCCGCGGCCTCATCGAGGTGTTTGCGGAATCCGATCAGACGGGTGGCGGAGCCCCCGATCAAGCCGGGCTGTTCACCTATCCTGGCGGTCCAGGAGTTCTGGCAAGCGGCACGGCAGTATCCGGCCTCGCCGCCTCGATTACCGTCAACGCGGCCATTGATCCCTTGCAGGGCGGAACGCTGTCGCGGTTGCGTGACGGTGGCGTCAACGGGGCGACCTACGCTTACAATTCAACCGGGGCAGCCGCCTTCTCCGACCGGCTCGACGCGCTCGTGACCGGTATGGGCACGGCACGCAGCTTCGATCCTGCAACGCAGCTCGAAGACAGCCAGAGCCTGATCGATTTCACCACGTCCTCCTCCGGCTGGCTGGAGGGCAGGCGCCAGGCGGCGACCGCCGAGGTGGAATACCAGAACACACTCGTTGCTCACAGTTCCGACGCGCTTTCCAACGCGACGGGGGTCAATCTCGACGACGAATATGCACTGCAGCTGCAGCTCGAACAAAGCTACGCCGCATCCGCCAAGGTTCTGTCGGTGATCAACGAGCTTTTCGACACTCTGCTCATGAACGCGCGCTGACGCCATGAAAACGACCTTCGTCTCCACGTACGCTCTCGCCAACAACCTGCGTTCGAGCGTTCCGCGCATGCAGTCCGAGCTCGCAAAGGCGGGCGTCGAGATGGCAACGAGTCGGCACGCCGATGTCGGATTGACGCTCGGCTATTCGACGGCTCGAACCTTGTCGTTCCGCCACGATTTTACGCAGGCGGAATCCTTCATCGCGACCAACGGCCTTCTTTCGTCTCAGCTGCAACGCACCCAAATCTCAATGGATGGGATCGCGGACACGGCGAACAAGACCCTCGCGGTCTTCGTGTCGGTATCAGATCCCTATGTTGCCTCCGAGGAGTTTCAGGCTTCAGCGAAAGCCGCACTCTCCGGGCTCATTTCGCTCGGCAACACGGCCGCTGACGGGCAGTACCTCTTTTCCGGGATCAACACCGGCGCCGCACCTTTCAACGATTATGATGCCGGAGGGCCGAAGGCCGCGGTCGATGGTGCTTTCGCCACCTTCTTCGGCTTTTCGCAGAGCGATCCCGCGGTTGCGAATATCACCGCGAGCGACATGGAGACCTTCCTCAACGGCGACTTCGCGGCACTATTCGACGACCCCTCATGGGGGACCGTCTGGTCGAACGCCTCCGACACCAACATTACGAGCCGGATCTCTCCTCACGAGGAGCTGACCACCTCCGTGAACGGCAACACGCAAGCTCTGCGCAACCTCGCCATGGCCTATACGATGGTAGCCGAGCTCGGAACGACAGAACTTGGACCGGAGACCATCCAGGTCGTCGTCGACAAGGCCCGTGAGCTGATCGGCGGTGCTCTGCCTCAGCTCACCGACATGCAAAGCGCGATTGGCTTCACACAGCAGCGTGTGACAGCGGCGACCGAGAGGATGACAGCCGAAAAGGATCTCATCTCCAAGGGTATTCAGTCACTGGAGAATGTCGATCCGGCCGAAGCGAAAGTTCGCTTCGATACGCTCACGACACAGATCGAGATGTCCTACGCACTGACAACTCAGATCATGAACTTGAGCATTTTGAAGTACGCCTGATTCAGGCGTGGGTGGAGGTTCAAATGTACAAATTCTCTTACGCGGAGATCCTCGACGATTCCGGCGGGGAATCGCGCGCTCGCGAGCAGATGGCGCTCGACCACGCGCTGGAGCTTCTGCACGTTGCCGAGATCCGTGGCTCGGGCAGCCCCGAAGCCGCCGAGGCTCTTGGCTATGTCAACAAGCTCTGGAACTTCATGATCCGCGACCTCGCCAGCCCGCAAAATGGGCTTGGCCAGGAGCTTCGCCGGGATCTCATCTCCGTGGGACTTTGGATCATCCGCGAGGCGGAAAACGTCCTCGTCGATCCCTCGCGCAACTTCGCCGCGCTCATCGAGGTCAACCAGACGATCCGGGACGGTCTCAAATGACCATGCGGATCTCGCTCCGACCCGGGCAGAGATTGTTCTTGAATGGAGCTGTGATCCGCGTTGACCGCAAGGTCACGTTTACGCTCCTCAATGACGCGACCTTCCTGCTCGATAACCACATTCTTCAGGCTCACGAGACGACGACGCCGCTACGGCAGCTCTATTTCGTGATCCAGACGATGCTGATCGACCCTGACGGGGCGGCGGCAGCCCGTCGCCTCTTCGACGACATGCATATGCGCTTGAAGACGACCTTCAAGAACGATGCGATCTTGAAGGATCTGGAAGGGGTTGCAGGGCTCGTCAAAGGCGGTCGCAGCTTCGAGGCACTGCGCACACTGCGCAACCTCTTCGAAGCGGAAAGCCGCATCCTGGAGAGCTCCGAGCAGTCAGCCCGCGCCGCCTGAAGCGGCCCGCACGAGCGAGAGCAGCCCCGCTTTTCAGCAGGGCTCAGCGAACATCTGGAGATCTGACATGACTTCCACCTCTGGCGTGGGCGCAGGCACGACTGCGGCCGCAAACAGCAATACGAACAACCCCGGCTCCACGGTCGACTACGACACCTTCCTGAAGCTCCTGGTCACCCAGCTGAAGAACCAGGACCCGACCTCGCCCATGGAAACCACCCAGTACATGGCGCAGCTCGCAAGCTTCTCGCAGGTCGAGCAGACGATTCAGACCAACAACAAGCTCGACGAGATCTTGACCTCTTCGGCCATCGGCCAGGCCAACGAACTCATCGGACGCACCGTGACCTCCCCTGACGGCAGCACCACGGGCACCGTCGCCTCTGTGCGCATCACCTCCAATGGCCTCGTCGCCAACCTGGATGACGGCACGGAGATGCTGATCGGCGCCGGCGTGACAGTCGCCTGAGATGAACGAAGCCGACGCCTTTGAGGTCGTCCGCCAGGCGATCTGGACAATCATCATAGCGGCCGGACCAGCGGTCGGCGCGGCCATGCTCGTTGGCATTGGCATCGCGCTTTTCCAGGCGCTCACACAGATTCAGGAAGTCACGCTGACCTTCATTCCGAAGATCATTGTCATCCTGCTCATGACCGCGATCAGCGCGCCCTTCATCGGCGCTCAGATTTTCGCCTTCACCAACGAAGTTTACGGGCGCATTGCCACCGGCTTTTAGCGCGCGTTCTCACGACGGACCATATCCGGGGAAGAATTGATCATGTCGGAGATGCTGCTCACTGCGGGCGACGCGCTCGAAAAGAAGTCGAAGCGGGATATCGGCTTCGCCACCTTGATCATCGGCATGCTGGTCATCCTGTTCCTGCCGATCCCCACCTTCCTGATCGATTTCGGTCTCGCTTTGTCGATCGCATTCTCGGTGCTGATCCTGATGGTGGCGCTGTGGATTGAGAAGCCTCTCGAATTCTCCTCTTTCCCGACGGTGCTTTTGATCGCGACCGTGCTGCGCCTCGCGCTCGGCGTGGCGACGACACGGCTCATCCTCGCCCACGGCAATGAAGGCGTGACGGCCGCGGGCAACATCATCAACGGCTTTTCCATGTTCGTCATGGGCGGCGACTTTGTCATCGGCATCGTCGTCTTCCTCATTCTCGTCACGGTGAACTTCCTCGTCATCACCAAGGGCGCGACGCGTATCGCCGAAGTCGGTGCGCGTTTTACCCTCGACGCCATTCCCGGCAAGCAGATGGCGATCGACGCCGATCTCAATGCCGGCCTCATCGACGACAAAGAAGCCCAGCTGCGCCGCCGCGAACTGGAGGAGGAAAGCTCCTTCTTCGGCTCCATGGACGGCGCATCGAAGTTCGTTCGCGGCGAAGCGATCGCCAGTCTCATCACCATCGCCGTCAACATCTTCGGCGGTATCATCATCGCCACGACCCGTTACGGCATGCCGCTCGACGAAGCGGCTGATGTCTTCACGCGCCTGTCGGTCGGCGACGGTCTGGTGGCTCAGATCCCGGCTCTTGTCGTCTCCCTCGCCGCAGGCCTCCTCGTTTCCAAGGGCGGCACGCGCGGTTCGGCAGAAAAGGCCGTGTTCGGCCAGCTCGGCGCCTATCCGAAAGCGCTCGGCGTCGCCTCGGCTCTCATGTTCGTCTTCGCCTTGATGCCCGGCCTGCCGCTCCTGCCTTTTGGGGCGCTCGGCGGGTTCCTTGCTTTCGTCGCCTACACCATTCCCCGCCAGCAGGAGGCAAAGCGTCAGGAAGCTGAGACGAAGGAAAAAAAGAAGAAGGAAGCTGCCGAGGTGGAAGCACGCAATTCCGTCAAGGAATCGCTGCGCACCTGCGAGATCGAACTGTGCATCGGCAAGCAGCTCGCCACGCAGATCCTCTCCAACATGCCCGAGATCGCTCATCGCGTCAGCCGCATGCGGCGAAAGTTCGCGCAGCAATACGGTTTCGTGGTGCCCGAGATCAAACTGACGGAAAGCCTCAACGTCCCGTCCAAGAGCTACGAGATCCGCATCCACGGTACGGTCTTTGCGACGTGCGAAATGCGCATCGGCGAGTTGCTCGTCGTCACCGGCGACAACGCGAGACCGGACGTACCTGGCGACGCGGTGCGCGAACCTGCCTTCGGTATGAAGGCGATGTGGATCTCCGACGCCTTCGCCACGGAAGTTCGCCGCGAAGGCTATACGCCGATCGACAATCTCTCCGTCGTGCTCACTCATGTAAGCGAAGTCATTCGCAACAACCTGGCGCAGCTCCTCTCCTACAAGGACGTGCGCATGCTGCTCGACCGGCTCGAGCCGGAGTACAAGCGCCTGGTCGACGACATCTGCCCGAGCCACATCACCTATTCCGGGCTTCAGGCAGTCTTGAAGCTCCTGCTCACAGAACGCGTCTCCATCCGCAATCTGCATCTCATTCTGGAAGCGCTGGCAGAAATCGTCCCGCATGCCCGCCGCTCAGAGCAGATCGCCGAGCATGTGCGCATGCGCATGGCACAGCAGATCTGCGGCGACCTCGCCCAGGGCGGCGTGCTCAACGTGCTGCGTCTCGGCAATCGCTGGGATCTCGCCTTCCACCAGAGCCTGAAGCGCGATGCCAAGGGCGAGGTCATCGAGTTCGACATCGATCCGCGCCTGGTGGAGGAATTCGCCACCGAGGCATCGGAGGTTCTGCGCGCGCGCCTTGCGGAAAACGAAAGCATCGTGCTGGTGACCGCGCCGGAAGCGCGGATCTACGTGCGCATGATCATCGAACGCATGTTTCCTTCGCTTGCGGTTCTCTCACATCTGGAGATCGCCCGTGGCATCGAGATCAAGTCGCTCGGATCGATCTCGTGAGCGAGCTCGCTTCGGAGACGATCCTCGCCGTCTTCCTTATCTTCTGCCGAATTGGCGGTTGCCTGATGCTGATGCCGGGCTTTTCGAGTTCGCGCATACCGGTGCAGTTTCGCCTGTTCATCGCAGTGGCGATCACGCTCACGTTGTCGCCGATGCTGATCGGCTACACCCGTCCGCTGGTGGGCGATGGCACGGCCTCGGCCATGCTGCAGGCGATCGTCTCGGAGCTTCTGATCGGTGTTCTGATCGGGCTCGTCGGCCGGGTCTTCTTCCTGGGGCTGCAGACGATCGCCGTGGCGGTCAGCCAGTCGATCGGCCTCTCGGCCATGCCAGGGATTGCGGTCGAAGAAGATTCCCAGCTGCCGACCGTCGCATCGCTCTTCTCGCTGACGGCCATCACCATCATGTTCATCACCGACCAGCACTGGCTGTTGCTGTCGGGGCTGATCGATTCGTACCAGACCTTGCCGGCGGCGCAGGGCTTCGACGCGCAAGGCGCGCTCATCAATCTGACCGATCAGCTTTCGGCGGTTTTCTTCCTCGTCTTGCGCATCGGCAGCCCGTTTCTCGTCTACTCAATCGTCATCAATCTCGCGATCGGCATCACCAACAAGCTGAGCCCGCAGATCCCGGTGTATTTCATTTCCATGCCGTTCGTAACGGCGGGCGGCCTCATCCTCCTGATGACGGTTGCGCACGAATTTCTGGCGAATTTCATCAATGCCTTCGGCATCTGGCTGGTGGGAGGTTAATCCAGTGAAAGACCGTAGCAAGAAAATCGAGCGTATTCTGCAAGTGCAAAAGAAAATGCACGAAGCGGCAGAATGGGAGCTTGCCGATATTTCCCGGCAAGGCAGCGCACTCGATCAGGAACGTAAGGCGCTGATCGAAGCCTTGAACGACGACGACACCTTCCATGGGCTGTTCGTCGACGCCAAGGTCAAACGTCTGTCACGCCTCAGCAGCGAGGCCGATCAGCTCGCCCGTCGTCAGGCCGAGCAGACCGCTCAGGTGCTCGCTCAGGCGCGTCGCCTGAAGACCACCGAGAGGCTCTCCGGCAAGCTTGAGCGCGAGACCCGCAAGGCCGAAGAACGCCGCAGTTTTCAGCTGCTTTTAGAGGCTTTCGCACGTCCGACGGATGCAAGCCCCGCGTAAGGGAAAACCGCAATAAGCCTGCGAAGACTTAATCTGTCGCAGGTGACTCATGTCGATCAGCCCACCGTCCGACATCGTTCTGGACGTTGCTCGTGCCGCAAGCCCGACCCGCTATCAAGAGGCCGCGGCACGGCTGACGCGCCTTTCTCCTTCATCCGGCACGACACCGGCCGCCTACACCGCGGCCAACGATGCCTTTGAAGACGTTTTCGACCAGGTCGCGAAGCCTGGCGCGACCGCGCCGGGAGAAACCACGAAGACAGCCGAACGGCCGGTTTCCCCAGTCATCCAGATGCCCTTCGATTCCGCGCAGGCCCTGTCGCGATTGAAGACGAGCACCTCCCTCGCCCATTCCGGCCTGTCGTCGCCCAAGGCGGGCAACGACCCCATGACCGGCTTTGAGGCGATGTTCCTTTCGACCTTCGTGCAGACGATGCTCCCGGCGAGCTCGGATGCGATGTTCGGTGGCGGCCAGGCCGGTGAAATGTGGCGCTCGATGCTCGCCCAGCAGATCGCCACGCAGATGGCCGAAGCCGGCGGCATCGGCATCGCCGAGACCGTGCGCACCGCCGAGACGACTCCCACTCCACCCGAAAACGCGAATGGCCTGATCTAGAGAGGAGCCAGCCATGAATGCGATGTCACGTTCGGCCAATCCGGCCGCAAGCCGCGCCCTGACGACCTGCATCGGACGTCTCGAGGAGCTTGTTGACCAGGAGACAGAGGCGCTGAGCCAAAATCAGCCGATCGACCTTCAGGAGTTCAATCACCGCAAGAGCCGCGCGCTTTTGGAGCTGTCCCGTATGGCCCGCGCGGTTCCTGCCGAGAACATCAGCACCGACGCGCGGATCGGCATCATTCGTCTGCGCGACAAGCTTCAGCGCAATCAGGCCCTGCTCAAGACGCATATCAGCGCCGTGCAGACGGTGGCGGGACTGATTGCAAAGGCGATGTCGGATGCTGAGTCGGACGGCACGTATTCGGCACCGCTTGGAGCGCGCGTCTGATGGTCAAGACTCTCGGCATCGGCATGTGGGCGTGCCTCGTCGCGCTGCTTGCAAGCTTCTTTGCGGCGCAATGGAAGGCGGATGTGAAGCCCGCTCCCGATAAGGGTCCGACCCTCGTCGGGCTGGAGCATCGCAAGATCGAACCGATGACCGTGCCGGTCATTCAAGACGGTGTGTTGCAGGGCTACATCCTCGCCCGCCTCGTCTTCACCGCCGATGCCGGCGCGATGAGCAAGCTCTCCATGGATCCCGCGCCCTTCGTCACCGACGAAGCATTTCGCGAATTCTACAACAACGGCAAAGTCGAGTTCGGCCGCCTGGCGAAATACAATCTCGATCGCCTGATCAAAAACATCAAAGACAATACCAACAAAAGACTAGGGCCCGACTTCATCCAGGACATCCTGGTGGAAGAAATCAATTACGTCGACCGACGAAGCATGGGGCAATCCTAAGGCCTCATGGGACTCATGACTGAAGGCTGCAGAGGGCAGTAAGATGAAGATCAGCGGGAAGATCTATGCGATCGTGGCGGTGCTCGGCCTCGCCACCATCCTCGTGGCAGCCATGGCAACTTACGCGCTGAAACAGAGCGCGGAGCGGACGACCGACCTGGAGCGCCTCGCGGAAGCTGCGATCAACGGCCAAAGGATGAACCGGCTGATCACTGCGGTCGTGATGGATTCGCGCGGAATCTATTCTGCCGACGACGATGCCGCGGTGGAGACCTTCGGTCAGGCGATCACGCAAAGCCTCACCGATCTCGACGTCCTCCTCACCGAAACGCGCCCGCTGCTCCTCGACCCGCAAAGCCTCGAACAACTCGACAAGCTGAAGGAAGAGTTCGAAGTCTTCAAAGACTTCCGTATGAGCCTTGTGCAGCTCGCCACCCGCATCTCGCCGTTGACGGCCAAAACCGTTGGAAACAACGAAGTGAATACGGCCAACCGGATCGCTCTGCAGGCCGACATCGACGGCTTCATCGATGCACGACGGGCACGGGTGGAAGAAATCAAACACGAGATCGCAACCGCCGATCGTCGGATGATGACAACGATCATCGCGGTCGCGGCCGCCGGCCTTCTCATCGGTGCGGCGATCGCGATCTTCATCGGCACCCGCAAGATCAGCCGGCCTCTCATCCGTGTGACGAACGTTCTGAAGCGTATGGCGGCGGGTGAACTCGACGTGGAGATCGAAACCCGCCGATCCAAGGACGAGATCGGCGAGATCTGGGCGACGACGGAACGTTTTCTCGCCGAGCTTCGCGAAACCGACCGCCTTCGCGGCGAACAGGCCGAACTTGCCGCAAGGGCGGAAGAAGACAAGCGCAAGGCCATGCACGCTCTAGCCGACGAGTTCGAGCTGGAGGTTTCGAGCGTGGTGCGATCCGTCGTGTCCGCCGTCACTCAGCTCAAGCAATCGGCGTCGACAATGAGTTCGTCGGCCGAGAAGACGAACCATCAGGCGACCGTCGTCGCGTCGGCCGCAGAGGAGGCGACGCACAACGTCCAGACGGTTGCCTCGGCAGCCGAGGAACTGGCGGCCTCCATCCGCGAGATCGGTCAGCAAGTCGAATTGTCGGCAAACATCGCCGGGCAGGCGAACGGTCAGGCCGTCAACACCACAGAGATCGTTCGCGGTCTCGCATCCAGTGCCCAGCGCATCGGGCAAGTCGTCAACCTCATCACCGACATCGCCGCCCAGACGAACCTGCTCGCCTTGAACGCCACCATCGAAGCCGCGCGCGCCGGCGAGGCCGGTAAAGGTTTTGCAGTCGTCGCGATGGAAGTGAAGACGCTCGCCGAGCAGACGTCCAAGGCAACCGGCGAGATCTCGCAGCAGATCACGGCCGTGCAGGATGCGACCAACGAAGTCGTCGCCGCGATCGGCTCGATCAGCACCACGATCCAGCAGATCGACGAAATCGCATCGACGATCGCCTCCTCGGTGGAAGAACAAGGTTCAGCGACAGGCGAGATCGCCCAGAACGTTCAGCAGGCCGCTGAGGGCACGCAGGAAGTTTCCTCAAACATCATGGCCGTCACGGCCGCCTCCGACGACACCGGACGCGTCTCAAGCGAGATCGTACGCGCTGCAAACGACCTCGACAGCCGGGCCGCAGGACTGCGCCAGCAAGTCGACATCTTCATCGAGCGGGTGCGAGCCGCCTGATCGAAAGCCGCCCTCGAAGGGCCCCCTCCCCCAAACTGACGTCGGCCTCGGGCCGGAAACGGAATGAGACCCATGAGAATTACCGGCAAGATCAACGCCATCGTGGCCATACTCGGCATCGTAACCATAGGTGTCGGTGCCATCGCCATTTATGCGATCAATGCAATGCACAGCACCGCCGAGGAGTTCGACAGAACCTCCTCACGGGCACTCCTGATGCAGCAGATCGGCACCCAGGTCATCCAGGCGAGCAAGTCATCGAGTGGGGTCTATCTCGCCGAAGGCTCCGCCGACGCCGCCAAATACGGCAAAGAAGTCATGGCCGCGCTCGATGAAATCGATGCTGCCTTTGGCCAGCTCGAGACCCTTACGCCGGCCGAAGACATGCCCGTGGTCGAGGAGCTCGGTAAGAACCTCGCCAATTACCGCGCTGAACGGACGGAGTTGGTGCGCCGCGGTGTCGAAATCAGTCCGGATGCGGCGCGCGCCTACGGCACCAGCGATGAAGTTCGCGGCGGGCGCAAAGGCTTGCAGGCGAGCCTGGCAGCGGGTGTCGAGAACGTCGCTGCACGCCTCGATCCGCTCCGTGCCCACATGCTGTCTCTCAACGAGAGCATGCTGATTCTGATCTGCTCCGTCATCGCGGTAGGCCTGTTCATCGGCGTCGGCATCGCCATGTGGATCGGCACCCGTCAGATCAGCCGCCCCCTCGTCCGCCTCACCGGCACACTGAAGCGTATGGGCAATGGCGATCTCAACGTCTCTATCGAGCAGAAGCGCTCCGGTGACGAGATCGGCGAAATCTGGGAGGCGACGGAGCATTTTGTCGTCGCGCTCAAGGAGACGGAGACGCTGCGCGAACAGCAGCAGCAAGCCGAAGAGCGTGCCGAGGCGGACAAGCGCCGGATGATGAATGCGCTCGCCGACGATTTCGAACACGAAGTCTCGAGCGTCGTGCGTTCGGTCGTCTCCGCCGCAATGCAGCTGAAGCAATCGGCTTCGACGATGGGCGCCTCTGCCGATGAGACCAACCATCAGTCGACGGTGGTCGCAGCCGCGGCCGAACAGGCGACCGTGAATGTGCAGACGGTTGCCTCGGCCGCTGAAGAACTTGCCGCCTCAGTCCGCGAGATCGGCCAGCAGGTGGCCATGTCCGCCACGATCGCAGGTCAGGCCAACGGCCAGGCCGCCAACACCGGCGAAGTGGTGCGCGGCCTCGCCGCCAGTGCCCAGCGCATCGGCCAGGTCGTCAACTTGATCACCGACATCGCGGCCCAGACGAACCTCTTGGCTTTGAACGCGACGATCGAGGCAGCCCGCGCTGGCGAGGCCGGCAAGGGTTTTGCCGTCGTCGCCATGGAGGTGAAGACGCTCGCCGAGCAGACGTCCAAAGCGACGGGCGAGATCTCGCAGCAGATCACGGCCGTGCAGGAAGCCACCAACGAGGTGGTCAAGGCGATCGAATCGATCACCGGCACGATCAAGCAGATCGACGAGATCTCTTCGACGATCGCCTCCTCGGTCGAAGAGCAGGGTTCTGCCACGGGCGAGATCGCCCAGAACGTCCAGCAGGCCGCCGAAGGCACCCAGGAAGTGTCCACGAGCATCGTCTCGGTGTCACGGGCGGCCAACGAGACCGGACGCGTCTCAAGTGAAATCGTGCAGGCTGCCGGTGACCTCGACAGCCAGGCCGAGAATTTACGCAGCCAGGTCGATGCCTTCATCGGCCGCGTACGGGCTGCCTAATAACAGAGCATCGCAATGCTCGCCTTTTGACTTGCGTCGGCCCGTAGGGCCGGCGCGACCCTTGCAGGAGTTCGGAAAATGAAAATAAGTCATAAAATATATATGATGCTGGGCGTCCTAGGCGTCTCAAGCATCTTCGTCGGGGGAATGGGTCTTTATGCTTTGAAGCGCAGCGAAGATTTGGCCGATCGCTACGCGCGCAATGCGGAAATGACGATCCGCATGGAACGGGTCAACGGACTTATTTCTAAAGTCGTGATGGATTCACGCGGCATCTATGTGAGTAAGACGCCAGAAAAGACCAAAGCATTCGCCGCGGGCCTCATGCAGAGCCTCGACGAACTCGACGCTGCGGCCGCCGAAGCGCGGAGTTACGTCAGGACGCCCGAGAGGGCCAAAGCCTTCGACGACGTTCTCGCAGGGATCGCCGATTTCCGTGCCTACCGCACAGAAACTGCCCGCCTCGGCGTCGAAGTCTCGCCGCAAGCAGCCAATACGCAAGGCAACAATGAAGAGAACCGGGCGAACCGCAAGGCTCTGCAAACCGACGTCGATGGGGTAAGAGCCGACCTTCAGCACGAGCTCAAACCGATCCTTGCCGAGATGGCCACCCTCGGAGAGCGCATGACGCTTCTGATCGTGGCGACCATGCTGATCGGGCTCGCAGCAGGCGCTGCCATTGCCGTGTGGATCGGCACCCGTCAGATCAGCCGCCCGCTCACCCGCGTCAGCGGCACGCTGAAGCGCATGGCCGCCGGCGATCTTGACGTCACAATCGAGCAGAACCGCTCCTCCGACGAGATCGGCGAGCTGTGGGGCACGACAGAACATTTCCTCCAGGAATTGCGCGAGAACGAACGGATGCGCGCCGAACAGCAACAGGCTGAAGCGCACGCGGAAGAGAAGAAGCGCCAGATGATGAACGCGCTCGCCGACGATTTCGAGCGGGAAGTCTCGAGCGTCGTGCGCTCGGTCGTCTCCGCCGCCGCACAGCTCAAGCAGTCCGCCTCCACCATGGGGGCCTCGGCCCAGGAGACGAACCAGCAGTCGACCGTGGTCGCGGCCGCCGCCGAACAGGCGACGACCAACGTCCAGACGGTTGCCTCCGCAGCAGAGGAACTTGCCGCATCGGTCCGCGAGATCGGCCAGCAGGTGTCGATGGCCGCGAGCGTCGCCGATCAGGCGAACGGTCAGGCCTCCAACACCGGCGAAGTGGTTCGCGGTCTTGCCGCCAGCGCCCAGCGCATTGGTCAGGTCGTCAACCTGATCACCGATATCGCCTCGCAGACGAATCTTCTGGCCCTGAACGCGACGATCGAGGCAGCCCGCGCCGGCGAAGCCGGCAAGGGTTTTGCGGTCGTTGCCATGGAAGTGAAGACGCTCGCCGAGCAGACATCCAAGGCGACCGGCGAGATTTCGCAGCAGATCACGGCCGTACAGGAAGCCACCAGCGAAGTCGTCAAGGCGATCGAATCGATCACCGGCACGATCAAGCAGATCGACGAGATCTCTTCGACGATCGCCTCCTCGGTCGAGGAGCAGGGCTCTGCCACCGGCGAGATCGCCCAGAACGTCCAGCAGGCCGCGCAGGGCACTCAGGAGGTGTCGACGAGCATCGTCTCGGTATCGCGCGCGGCCAACGAAACCGGGCGGGTTTCCGGAGAGATCGTGCAAGCGGCAGGCGATCTCGACAGCCAGGCGGAAAATCTCCGCGCCCAGGTCGACGCGTTCATCGGCCGGGTGCGCGCTGCCTGACGGCGCCTCTCCCAAACATCTCGGGCCCGGACCGCCAAGGCCCGGGCGGGCAGCTCGGACAGGCTCGTCGCAAGGCGAGCCTGTCTGCGTTTTGCATCTCCCCTCACGCCCATTTCGGCAAGAAGACCACAGCGGAATTTTACGTCCAAAACGGGAGATAAATCCAAGCCACACGCAAGGATGGAGCGGTTTCGTGCCGCCACGCGAAACCGCAAGAGGTCCATTATGCGCCCCAAAATGAAGGCATCTCTGCCTGCGCTCATCGCCCTTCTGATGATTGTCATCGTAGCAGAAGGTGTCCTCGCCCTTTGGAATATCGGGGCGATCTATCGCGACGTAAAAAGCGAAGCGACGCATTGGCTGCCGAATGTCGACGCGATCAATCACATCAACACCAACGTCTCCAATCTGCGGCTTGGTGAGTGGAATTATCTGACGGCAGAAACAGATCAACAGCGCGAAGTCGCAGAAACGAAGATCGCGACGACGCTTTCCCGCATCGCAGACAACAGCGAAAAGTACCGTTCTCTCATCGCCAACGATGAAGAGCGCGCCGCATATGACCGTTTCGAGGCGGATCTCGCGGAATATCTCGCCACCCACGAGCGGGTAATCGATCTCAGCGGATCGGGCCGGAACGACGCTGCCATGGCCCTTTTCACCGGCCGCATGGCCGAGCAGTTCACAGCCATTTCAGACGACCTCGAAGCGGACGTGACCCGCGTGAATGCCGGGGCGGAGCAGAATTTTCGCGAGGCGACAGACGCCTACTCGTTCACCCGCCTGGAAATGCTTGTGGGCATCCTCTTCGGCGTCCTCGTCGCCCTCGCAGGTTTCTGGGTCTCTTTCCGTGCCAACAAGGAGCGGCGCAGGCTGATGCACGAGCTGGCCGACCGCTTCGACGACGAAGTCTCAAGTGTCGTGAAATCCGTGGCCTCCGCAGTGACGCAGCTGAACCAGTCGGCCTCCACGATGAGTTCGTCGGCCGAGGAAACCAGCCGCCAGTCGACAGCCGTTGCATCCGCGGCCGAGCAGGCAACATCGAATGTCCAGACGGTCGCGTCTGCGGCGGAAGAGCTTGCGACCTCGGTTCGGGAGATCGGCCAGCAGGTCGCGATCGCCAACACGATCGCCGGTCAGGCCAGCACCCAGGCCGTCAACACGGGCGAGATCGTGCGCAGTCTGGCCTCAAGCGCGCAGCGCATCGGTCAGGTCGTCAACCTCATCACCGACATCGCCTCGCAGACGAACCTTCTGGCGCTGAACGCCACCATCGAAGCCGCTCGCGCTGGCGAAGCCGGCAAGGGTTTTGCGGTCGTTGCCATGGAAGTGAAGACGCTCGCCGAGCAAACCTCGAAGGCGACGGGCGATATCTCGCAGCAGATCGCGGCCGTCCAGGAATCGACAACGGAAGTCGTCAAGGCGATCGAAGCGATCACCGGGACAATCAAGCAGATCGACCAGATCTCCACGACCATCGCTTCCTCCGTCGAGGAGCAGGGCGCGGCGACAGGCGAGATCGCCCAGAACGTCCAGCAGGCCGCTCAGGGCACACAGGAAGTTTCCCACAACATTGGCTCGGTCTCCCAGGCGGCCAACGACACCGGTCGGGCGTCGCAGGAGATCGTCCAGGCCGCCGGAGACCTCGACGGCCAGGCTTCCATGCTCCGCCAGCAGGTCGACACCTTCATCGAGAGCGTGCGGGCAGCATGAAAACCGGGTGCCCCCAGGGCACCCAACTTTAACAAGCAGGCGAGCCATTAACTGCCAGCTACGAGCAAGCTTTGAAAGCTAGATGCTGGGCAGTCTCGGAACGGAGAATGTGATGAAGCTGAATTTGAAATCCACGCTTACGGCGATTTTCGGGGTCCTGGTCGTCCTCATGGTCGCCCTCGGCTGGACGTCCGTGAGCAAACTCGCTCAGATCCAGGCAAACGTCGAAAATGAGGCAACCAACTGGGTTCCGAGCATCGACACGATCAACAAGATCAACACCACCACCTCAGACCTGCGCATTGCGCAGATCGCCAATCTCATGGCGACGGACTCTGAAACCCAGCAGACATTGAAAGCTGCGATTTCCGCAAACATCGAGAAAATCGGCACCCTTCGCGCCAAGTATGAGCCGCTGATTTCCTCTGATGATGAGCGCAAGCTCTATCAGGATTTCTCCGCCAAGTTCACCGAGTATCTCAGCCTCGAGCCGCAGGTCGCCCGTCTCATCGCAGCCGGACAGACCGCGGAAGCCAGGAACCTGCTGACTGGTCAGATGAAGCAGATCTTTGACTCCTTCTCCAACGACCTGATGAGCATCGTCCAGGTCAACAACGCGGGCGCCTCAAGCGATTATGAGGCGTCGGTTTCCGCCTACAATTCTGCACGGCTGCAGCTCTTCATCGCCATTGCCTTCGGTGTCATCATCGCCGGCGCTGCGATGGTCTACGTCTCGACCGGCGTGATCCGTCCGATCAGCCGCATCACCGGCGTGATGACCGATCTGAGCGCTGGCAAGCTCGACACCGAAATCCCGTATGCAGAGAAGCAGAACGAGATCGGCGAAATGTCGAAGGCCATTGCAATCTTCCGCGACGGTCTCGCCGAAGCCGAACGTCTGCGCGGCGAGCAGGAAGCGAATGCGGCGCGCGCCGAAGAAGACAAGCGCAAGGCCATGCATGCTCTGGCAGACGACTTCGAGCAGGAGGTTTCAGGCGTCGTTCGCTCGGTCGTCTCCGCCGTCACGCAATTGAAGCAGTCGGCGTCCACGATGAGTTCATCCGCCGAGGAGACCAATCGTCAGTCGACCGTGGTTGCGGCCGCTGCCGAACAGGCGACGACCAATGTGCAGACGGTTGCCTCCGCAGCCGAGGAACTTGCCGCCTCCGTCCGCGAGATCGGCCAGCAGGTGTCGATGGCCGCCAATGTCGCCGGTCAGGCGAACGGCCAAGCCTCCAACACCGGCGAAGTGGTTCGCGGTCTTGCCGCCAGCGCCCAGCGCATTGGCCAGGTCGTCAACCTGATCACCGATATCGCCTCGCAGACGAATCTTCTGGCCCTGAACGCCACCATCGAAGCGGCCCGCGCCGGCGAAGCCGGCAAGGGTTTTGCGGTCGTTGCCATGGAAGTGAAGACGCTCGCCGAGCAGACATCCAAGGCAACCGGCGAGATCTCGCAGCAGATCACGGCCGTGCAGGAAGCCACCAACGAGGTCGTCAAGGCGATCGAATCGATCACCGGTACGATCAAGCAGATCGACGAGATCTCTTCGACGATCGCCTCCTCGGTCGAGGAGCAGGGTTCTGCCACCGGCGAGATCGCTCAGAACGTCCAGCAGGCCGCGCAGGGCACTCAGGAGGTTTCCTCCAACATCGTCGCCGTCACGAGCGCCGCCAACGATACCGGACGCGTCTCGACCGAGATCGTCCATGCAGCCAACGACCTCGACAGCCAGGCTGCGAACCTGCGTCAGCAGGTCGACACCTTCATCGAACGGGTGCGGGCCGCTTAGGCCCCGCCCTCCCGAAAGCCAATCGGAGCCCCCGCAATGGATGAACTGCTTCGCGAGTTCCTGACTGAGACGAACGAGAGCCTGGACGTCGCCGACGTCGAGCTCGTGAAGTTCGAGCAGGAACCGAACAACGCCGCCATTCTCAACAACATCTTCCGCCTTGTGCACACCATCAAGGGCACCTGCGGCTTTATCGGCCTGCCTCGCCTGGCGAAGCTTGCCCATGCTGCCGAGACGTTGATGGACAAGTTCCGCGAAGGCGTGCCCGTCACGCCGGCAGCGGTGAGCCTCGTCCTCAAGACCATCGACAGGATCAAGGACATCCTGGCGAAGCTCGAAGAGAACGGCGGGCAGGAGCCGGAAGGAAGCGACGCAGATCTCATCGAGCTTCTGGAAAAAATGGCGGCGGGTGAAGCTGTTTCAGAGGAAGTCGTCGAAGAGGCCGAGGTGACCGTCGGCACCCTCGTCGACCAGGTGCTGGAACGTCCGCTGATGCCGGGCGAAATCCCGCTCGACGAATTGGAGCGGATCTTCCGCGAGACGGAAGTTGAAAACCCGGCTGCCAAGGGGAAAACGAAGGCTAAGAAGGCGCCGGCCAAAGCCAAAGAAAAGACTTCTCCCGCAGCTGCGCCTGCAAAGAAGGAAGAGCCCGAGACGAAGGCACCGGTCGCCAAGACGCCCGAAACTCCGGCCAAAAAGCCGGGTGAAGAGCAGCCTGCCGCGAACAACAACAGCTCGAGCGTCTCCTCCCAGTCGATCCGCGTCAACCTCGATGCCCTCGAGCATCTGATGACGATGGTCTCCGAGCTGGTTTTGACCCGCAATCAGCTCATGGAGATCGCGCGCCGTCAGGAAGATTCCGACTTCAAGGTCTCGCTGCAGCGTCTGTCGACGGTGACGGCCGAGCTCCAGGAAGGCGTCATGCGCACCCGCATGCAGCCGATCGGCCATGCGTGGCAGAAGCTGCCCCGCATCGTGCGCGACCTTGCGCAGGATCTGGGCAAGCAGATCGAGCTGGAGATGGTGGGCGCGGAGACCGAGCTCGACCGCCAGGTTCTCGACCTGATCAAAGATCCCCTCACCCACATGGTGCGCAACTCCGCCGACCATGGTCTGGAGACGACGGAAGAACGCCGCCTCGCCGGCAAGTCCGAGAAGGGGCTGGTGCGGCTGTCCGCCTTCCACGAAGGCGGCCACATCATCATCGAGATCACCGATGACGGTCGCGGCCTCAACACCGATCGCATCCGCGAGAAAGCGCTGGAAAACCGTCTGGCGACGGAAGCCGAGCTCGCCAAGATGTCGGATGCTCAGATCCATCGCTTCATCTTCCACGCCGGCTTCTCGACAGCGGAAAAGGTGACGAGCGTGTCGGGCCGTGGCGTCGGCATGGACGTCGTGCGCTCCAACATCGAGATCATCGGTGGCAATGTCGACGTGCGCTCGACGCAGGGCAAAGGCTCGACCTTCGTCATCAAGATCCCGCTTACCCTGGCGATCGTGCCGGCTCTGATCGTGGAAGTTGCCGGCGAGCGCTTTGCGGTGCCGCAGCTGGCCGTGGTTGAACTCGTCCGTATCCAGCCGGATTCCGAGCACAAGATCGAACGTCTCAAGGACGCGCCCGTCCTTCGGCTGCGCGACAAGCTCCTGCCGATCGTTCATCTCGGTGCGCTTCTCGGCAGCGTCAAAGACGAGGTCGCAGACCAGGAGAGCGGCTTCATTGCCGTCATGCAGGTCGGCAATCAGATCTTTGGCGTCATCGTCGACGCGGTCTTCCACACCGAAGAAATCGTGGTGAAGCCGATGTCGTCCATGCTGCGCCATATCGGCATGTTCTCCGGCTCGACCATCCTTGGCGATGGACGCGTGATCATGATCGTCGATCCGAACGGTGTCGCCCAGCAGGCCGCAAGCAGCATCGATCAGACGATCGCCACGGCCACCGCCGACGCCGAAGAGCAGGAGGAATCCAACGACGCCGTTTCCATGCTCGTCTTCCGGGCGGGCGATCGCGAGCCGAAAGCGGTGCCGCTGTCGCTCGTCACGCGCCTTGAGGAATTCGAGACCGAAAAAGTCGAATGGGCCGGCGGTCAGCCGATCCTCAACTACCGCGGTGCGCTCATCCCGCTCGTCTACGTCAACCACGAGGTGGAACAGCGCACGACGGGAACCCAGCCGATGCTCGTCTTCTCCGACAACGGCAATACGATGGGCCTCGTGGTCGACGAAATCGTCGACATCGTCCAGGAGCCGCTCAATATCGAGCTTCCCTCCGAGACGCCGGGGCTTCTCGGCAGCGCTGTGCTCGGCGGCAAGGCGACGGATATCGTCGACATTTCGCACTTCCTCGAGATCGCCTTCCGGGACGCTCCCGAACAGGCCGAACGCAAGGGCAAGAAGCTTCTCTTCGTTGGCGGCAACGTCTTCTACCGCAACATGGTGGAGCCGATCCTGCGCAGCGCCGGATATCGGGTGTCGCTGGCCTCGAGCGCGGAAGATGCCCTCGCGCAGATTACGGAAGGGCATCGCTTCGACCTCGTGGTCACCGATCTCGACACGCCGGCGATGGACCCGGCCGCCTTCGCGGCTGCCGTACGCGGTCAGGCGGACATGCAGCATGTCCCCTTGATGGCCCTCGGCAGCGCCAAGTCTCGGGTGCGCCCGGGTGAGGAGAACCTCATCGGCTTCGATCGCATCGCCACCAAGGTCGATCGCAGCGAACTCATCGCGGCGATCAAGCAATGCGCCCCGATCTATGGAGAAGCAGCATGAGCCAGCATAACGTCCACGACGTGCGGACGTCGGCCGCCAATCAGTATGTCACCGTCCGCATCGGTGGCCAGCGCTTCGGCCTCCCGATCGCAGCGGTCCACGAGGTGTTCGTCCCCGAGCAGGTGACACGCGTTCCCCTCGCTCCGAAGGAAGTGGAAGGCGTCCTCAATCTGCGCGGACGCATCGTCACCACCATCGATCTTCGCCAGTTGCTCGGCTTCCCGCCGAGCGACGCGAAGGAAAAGATGGCCGTCGGCATCGAGTACAAGAGCGAATCCTTCGGCCTCATCATCGATGAAGTCGGCGAGGTCATGCACCTGGAAGAGACGCTCGAGCCCTGCCCCCCGAACCTTGACCCGCGCTGGGCCGAGATCGTCAAGGGTGTCTATCACGTCTCGGGCGAACTCATGTTGATCCTGGACGTCGAGGCAGCCCTTGCCCGCGTAACTGTCGCTCTTGCTGCCTGACACGAGCAGCTTTCCAAGGAGCCCGCGATGAAAACCTGCCTTGTGGTGGATGATTCCTCCGTTGTTCGAAAGGTGGCCCGGCGCATGCTGGAAGAGATGAGCTTCCAGGTGCGCGAAGCCGACAATGGCGAGACCGCGATGGAGCGGTGCCAGGAAGCGATGCCGGATGCGATCCTTCTGGATTGGAACATGCCGGTTACCGACGGCCCGCATTTCCTCCGGGCTCTGCGCAAGCGGCCGGACGGAGAAGCACCACGCGTGATCTTCTGCACGACAGAGAACGATCTCGATCACATCGCGCGCGCCATCGAGGACGGTGCCGACGAATACATCATGAAGCCCTATGACGCCGAGATCCTGCGCGAGAAGCTGGAATCCGTCGGCATTCTGGCGAGGGCAACATGAACGCGATCGCCGCACCTCCGCCTGGTGCCCGCCCCGCTGCGGTCCGCCCGAAGAGCGACGAGCCTATCCGTGTCATGGTGGTCGATGATTCCGCGTTCATTCGCGGCATCCTCTCCCGCTGGATCTCCGAGGAACCGGATCTCACCCTCATCGCCTCCCATCCCAACGGGCGGCGGGCGGTGGATGACGTGGTCCGCTCGCAGCCCGATGTCGCCATTCTCGACATCGAGATGCCGGAGATGGATGGGCTGCAGGCTCTGCCCCTCATTCTCGAAAAGCGACCGGGCACGGCCGTCATCATGGCCTCGACGCTCACGCGCCGCGGCGCCGAGGTGAGCATTCGTGCTCTGACCTTGGGAGCGGCCGATTACGTCCCGAAACCCGATTCCACCAACGGCCTCCTGGCCGCGGCCGACTTCCGCCACGACCTGATTTCCAAGGTGCGCAGCCTGGGTGCGGGTGTGCGTCGCGGCAAGAGCTTCCGCACGCCGGCTCCGGCAACGGCCAGGCAGGCGCCGGGCACATCGGCGCCAGCAGCCGCACGTGCGCCTGCCATTCCAGCCGCGGCCAAGCCCAAGATCCGTCTGCGTCCCGCATCGATGAGCGCGGTGCGTGCCCTGGCGATCGGCAGCTCCACGGGCGGTCCACAGGCACTGACGCGCTTCTTCACCGATGCCGGCAGTGCCCTCACGACCATCCCGGTGTTCGTGACACAGCACATGCCGCCGACCTTCACCACGATCCTGGCCGAGCACATCGCCAAGGCGTCGGGTCGTCCGGCCGCCGAAGGGATCGATGGCGAGCCCGTGCGTCCCGGTCACATCTACGTGGCTCCGGGTGGCAAGCACATGCTTGTGGCAAAATCGAACGGCACCACGGTGATCAAGCTCTCGGATGCACCGCCCGTCAACTTCTGCAAGCCGGCCGTGGATCCGATGTTTCAATCGATTGCTGACATCTATGGCAGCGCCACCCTTGCGCTCGTTCTCACCGGCATGGGCTCCGACGGTGCCAAGGGAGCAACCATCATCGCCGACGGCGGCGGCGCCGTCATCGCGCAGGATGAAGCTTCGAGTGTGGTCTGGGGCATGCCAGGCGCGACCGCAGAGGTCGGAGCCTGCTCCGAAATTCTACCGATAACGGAAATCGGACCCCGCGTGGTTCGGCGAATCTCAGGGGGACGCTCATGATCACACCTGCGGACTACGAGTTCTTCCAGAGATATCTGAAGGCGCAATCGGGCCTCGTGCTGCAGGAAGGGAAAACCTACCTGCTCGAGTCCCGTCTGCTTCCGGTAGCGACGCATTTCGGGCTACCGAGCATCGCAGCACTTGCCGCAAAGCTGCGGCAGGGCTCCATGGACATCGGCAAGGCCGTCGTCGATGCGATGACGACCAACGAGTCTTTCTTCTTTCGAGACAAGACACCGTTCGACCTGTTCAGCGACGTGATGCTGCCGACACTGTTGCGCAATCGCCCCGTCACGCAGCCGTTGCGCATCTGGTGCGCGGCAGCCTCCTCCGGCCAGGAGCCCTACTCTCTCGCCATGATCCTTCGCGAGAAAGTGGGGATGGTCGGCGGACGCAAGGTCGAAATCATCGCGACCGACATTTCCGACGACATGCTGAAACGGGCGAGCGCCGGCATCTACACGCAGTTTGAGGTTCAGCGCGGCCTCCCGGTCCAGCTCCTCCTCAAATACTTCAAGAAGAGCGGAGAAAACTGGCAGATTTCCGACGATATCCGGCGCATGGTGACGTTCAGAAATCTCAATTTGCTGCACTCCTTCACGACCCTCGGCATGCTCGACATCGTCTTCTGCCGTAATGTGCTGATCTACTTCGACGCGGCCACGAAGGGTGACATTCTCGATCGGGTCTCCCGCAATTTGCGGCCGGACGGCTATCTCGTGCTCGGCGGCGCCGAGACGGTCGTTGGTGTGAGCAGCAAGTTCACGCTCGTCCCCGGCCAGCGCAATCTCTACGGGCTGGCAGCAAACCAATCGGCCGTCGTCGCGGCCTGATCAAAAGCCGCTCCGCACCCATGCGGAGCGGCTATTTCTTTCACGGGCATGCCACCGCGCATCGGCTGGTCTATAAACGATGAGGGACCCGTGATCGGCTCAAGCTTCGGCTTGCCAGGATAGGTCCGCCAGAGTACCTTTTAGGCGAAGCGGCAGCGAAGTGGCGGCGCCTGCCGCGGCTCCCACGCCGCCAGCGAAGACCGGCCCGCCTCCATGACAAGAAAGCTTCTCCTCGTCCTCATCGTCGCGGCTCTCATCGTCGGCGTCGGTTATTCCTATTGGCCCGAAATCAGGGCCATGGTGACCGGCGAGAACGAGAACGCAGCCCTTGCCTCGAGCAACGGCCGGATCGAAGCGGTCGAGATCGACATCGCAAGCAAGACGGCCGGCCGCCTGCAGGACGTCTATGTGCGAGAAGGCGACTATGTCGCCGCCGGCGAAAAACTCGCCAAGATGGATACCGCTACGCTTGAGGCGCAGCTGCGCGAAGCCGAGGCACAATTGCGCTCTGCCGAGATCGGCATCGAAACGGCAAACAGCCAGGTCACACAGCGCCAGGCGGAAAAAGAAGCCGCCGAAGCCACCGTCGCACAGCAAGAGGCGACGCTCGAAGCCGCGGAAAAGCGCCTCACCCGCAGCCAGACCTTGCAGGAACGCGGCACCGGTTCCGTGCAGCAATACGACGACGACAAGGCCGCTTTCGAAGGCGCGAAGGCCGCCCTTGCCGCGGCAAAGGCCAAGGTGGCGGCTGCCGATGCGGCTCTCGGCTATGCACGCTCGGGCGTCGTGACGGCGGAGGCGCAGGTGGACGCGATGCGTGCCACGGTCGAGCGGATCAAGACAGATCTCGACGACAGCACCCTCACATCGCCGCGGATCGGGCGCGTGCAGTACCGCATCGCCGAGCCTGGCGAAGTCGTAAATGCGGGCAGCGCGATTTTGAACCTCGTCGACCTGTCGGATGTCTACATGACGTTCTTCCTGCCGACACTTCAGGCGGGTCGCGTGGCGCTCGGTGCCGAAGCCCGCATCGTCCTCGACGCCGCCCCGCAATATGTGATCCCGGCGACCATTTCCTACGTCGCCGATGTCGCTCAATTCACGCCGAAGACGGTGGAAACCGCCGAAGAGCGGCAGAAACTGATGTTCCGCATCAAGGCCCAAATCCCCACCGACCTTCTGAAGGAACATATCCGCTACGTGAAAACGGGGCTGCCGGGGATGGCCTATGTGAAGATCGACGGCAGCGCCGAGTGGCCGGATAACCTCAAGGTCAATCTGCCGCAAAAGGGCGCGCCCGAGCCTGAGCCCGGGGGCGCGATGACGGGCGCAGAATGAAGCCGCCCCTGCCCATCGCCCCTTCTGACAGCGAGACGCCCCCGCCCGTCGCGACCCTCGCGCATGTGGGGCTGCGCTTTGGTGCCACGCAGGCGCTCGACGATATCACGCTCGACATTCCGGCCGGCCGCGCCGTGGCGCTCATCGGCCCCGACGGCGTCGGCAAATCGAGCCTCTTTTCCCTCGTCTCCGGAGCCCGCCGCATCCAGAAGGGCGAGGTTGAGGTGCTCGGCGGCAGCATGAAGGATTCCAGCCACCGCGCCGCCGTCTGCCCGCGCATCGCCTATATGCCGCAAGGGCTCGGCAAGAACCTCTATCCGACACTGTCGGTGTCTGAAAACCTCGATTTCTTTGCCCGCCTCTTTGGCCACGGAAAGGCGGAGCGCGAACGCCGCATTCACGAGCTGACCGAAGCCACCGGCCTTGGCCCCTTCCTGACGCGCCCGGCGGGAAAGCTATCGGGCGGCATGAAGCAAAAGCTCGGCCTTTGCTGCGCGCTCATTCACGATCCCGATCTCCTTCTCCTCGACGAGCCGACGACCGGCGTCGATCCCCTCTCCCGCCGTCAATTCTGGGAACTGATCGACCAGATCCGGGCCGACCGCCCGACCATGAGCGTCGTGGTCGCCACCGCCTATATGGAAGAGGCCGCACGTTTCGACTGGCTCGTCGCCATGGATGGCGGGCATGTACTGGCGACGGGAACGGCGGACGAGCTTCTGGCCGAAACCGGAACGCAGACGCTCGAGGCTGCCTTCATCGCGCTTCTGCCCGAGGAAAAGCAGGCCGGTTATCAGCCGGTCGTCATCCCCCCACAGGCACACGAAGATGGGGGCACCCCTGCCATCCAGGCGGAAGGGCTGACCATGCGCTTCGGCGCCTTCACCGCCGTCGACCATGTGAGCTTTCGCATCCCACGCGGCGAGATCTTCGGCTTCCTCGGCTCCAATGGCTGCGGCAAGACCACGACGATGAAGATGCTGACCGGCCTGCTCGCCCCCTCAGAAGGCAGGGCCTTTCTCTTCGGCGAAGAGGTCGATCCGCGCGACCTCACCACCCGAGAGCGGGTGGGATACATGTCGCAAGCCTTCTCGCTCTACACCGAGCTGTCGGTGAAACAGAATCTCGAGCTCCATGCCCGTCTCTTTCGGGTGCCGGAGGCAGACATTCCGGCGCGCATCCGCGAGATGGTGGAACGTTTCGACCTCGCCGAAATCCTCGACGATTTTCCCGATTCCCTGCCGCTTGGGCACCGTCAGCGTCTCTCGCTCGCGGTCGCCATGATCCACAAGCCGGAGATGCTCATCCTCGACGAGCCCACCTCCGGCGTCGACCTCGTTGCGCGAGACGCGTTCTGGCGGATGATCGTCGAGCTATCGCGACGCGACGGGGTGACGATCTTCATCTCGACGCACTTCATGAACGAGGCGGCACGCTGCGACCGCATTTCGCTCATGCATGCCGGCAAGGTGCTGGTGACCGACAGGCCGAAAGACCTGGTCGAAAAGCGCGGAGCCGCCTCTCTCGAAGATGCCTTCATCTCCTATCTGGAAGAGGCGGGGGCGGATGAGGAACAGGCGCCGAAGACGACGGCCCTCGTCAACCAGGATCCTGAGACGCGACCCGCACGCCGCTTTTTCGATCTCCGACGCATGGCGAGCTATTCGCGCCGCGAAAGCCAGGAGGTGCGCCGGGACCCGATCCGCCTGACGCTCGCCATCGTCGGCAGCGTGATTTTGATGTTCATCATGGGCTACGGCATCAGTCTCGACGTGGAGGATTTGAGCTTCGCCGTCCTCGACCGCGACCAGACCGGCCTGTCGCACGATTATGCCTTCAACATCGCCGGTTCACGCTACTTCATCGAGAAACCGCCGATCACGAGTTACGAAGATCTCGACCAGCGCATGCGCGCCGGAGAAATCGGCCTGGCGATCGAAATCCCGCCGGGCTTCGCCCGCGATGTCGCGCGCGGCGACAATGTCGAGATCGGCGCCTGGATCGATGGCGCCATGCCGACACGGGCGGAGACGATCAAAAGCTACGTGCAAGGGATGCACACCCAGTGGCTGCTCGCCAAGGCGAAGGAAACCGGCCGCTCCACGGGCCTCGCCAGTCTCGTCGATCTAGAGACCCGCTTCCGCTACAATCCGGACGTGAAGAGCATCGTCGCCATGGTACCTGCCGTGATCCCGATCCTCTTGATGCTGATCCCCGCGATGCTGGCGGCTTTGAGCGTCGTGCGCGAAAAGGAACTCGGCTCCATCGTCAATTTCTACGTGACGCCGACGACGAAGCTGGAATTTCTGCTCGGCAAGCAGATCCCCTATGTCATTCTCGGTTGGCTGAGCTTCTTGCTTTTGACGGCACTCGCCGTCACGGTTTTCGCAGTCCCCTTCAAAGGCAGTTTTCTCGCGCTTGCGACGGCGGCCTTCCTTTACGTGTGCTCGGCAACCGCTCTCGGCCTCTTCATGTCGACTTTCATGAAAAGCCAGATCGCCTCGATTTTCGGGGTGGCGATCCTGACGATCCTTCCGGCCGTCAACTTTTCCGGCCTGACCGACCCGGTCTCGGCGCTCGAAGGTATCGGCAGACTGGTCGGAGAGATCTATCCGACGGCGCATTTTCTCACGATCGCACGCGGCACCTTCTCAAAGAGCCTCGGATTCTCGGAGCTGAGCGGAGCTTTCCTGCCGCTGGCGCTCGCGACCCCGGTGCTCCTTGCCGCCACCGCGCTTCTCCTCAAAAAACAGGAGCGGTGACATGCGGCTCGCCAATATCGGCAATCTCGGGGTGAAGGAACTGCGCAGCCTGGTGCGCGATCCGATGATGCTCATCCTCATCGTCTATGCCTTCACGCTTGGCGTCTATGCGGCGGCCACCTCGATGCCGGAAAGCCTCAACCGCGCCACCATCGGCATCGTCGACGAGGACCGATCACCGCTCTCGACGCGCATCGTCTCGGACTTCTACCCACCCTATTTCGTTCCTCCGAAGATGATCACCGCTTCGGAAATGGACCAGCGGATGGACGCCGGCCTCGACACCTTCGCGCTGGTCATCCCGCCTGATTTCCAGCGCGACATGCTGGCCGGGCGCACCCCGGCTCTGCAGCTCAATGTCGATGCGACGCTCGTCACCCAGGCCTTCACGGGATCGGGCTATATCCAGTCGATCGTTCTGGGAGAGGTGGAGGATTTCGCCCGCCATTACCGCGCCGTCGATCAGCTTCCGGTCGAATTGGAGCTGCGGGCCCGCTTCAATCCCATGCTCGATCGCGCCTGGTTCGGCTCCATCATGGAGGTGATCAACAACATCACGCTCCTATCGATCGTGCTGACGGGAGCCGCCCTCATCCGCGAGCGCGAGCATGGCACGGTGGAGCATCTTCTCGTCATGCCCGTGACGCCGTTCGAGATCATGGCAGCCAAGATCTGGGCGATGGGCCTCGTCGTCGTCGTATCCTGCTTCCTGTCGCTCACCGTCGTCATCGAGGGGCTTCTGTCGGTGCCGATCGAAGGCTCGATCGCGCTTTTCCTGGCGGGCACCGCGCTGCATGTCTTCGCTTCGACATCGATCGGCATCTTCCTGGCGACGCTGGCGCGATCGATGCCTCAATTCGGGCTTCTGCTGATCCTCGTCCTTCTGCCGCTCGAGATGCTCTCAGGCGGTATGACGCCGCGCGAAAGCATGCCCGATATCGTCCAGACGATCATGCTCGCGGCACCGAACACGCATTTCGTCTCGCTCGCGCAGGCAATCCTGTATCGCGGCGCAGGCTTCAGTGTCGTGTGGCCGCAATTCCTTGCAATCGCAGCGATCGGAGCGGTCCTCTTCACCCTGGCGCTGACCCGCTTTCGCAAGACGATCACGGAAATGGCGTGAGCTTCAGCCGATCGCAAACGCACCGGAGAGATCGACACGGGCAGGCGCGAAAGCGGTCTCGAACGCGCTGAGATACGCCGGATCGGCAAAGGCCGGAACCACCGTTGAGGCGTTCACGGCACGCGCCAGACGTACGTTCTGCGGCAATGTCGGATGCACGTTGTAGCGGCGGAAAACGGCGTTCCCTTCCTGCACCATTTTGTACCCGCGCGTCGATTTGTGCAGATGACCGGTAAAGACGACGGAGAGGTCGCGCATTTGGCGATCGATAATCTCCCCGCTCACGCCGAAATCCCCGTCGGCATCGGCAGCGAGAAAGACGTCAGCCTTGGCCCCGGGGTCGGCCGCATCATCTGCGCTTTCGGCGAGGCGCCCGGCGCGTTCCGCCACGCCCGATGCGGCAAACGCGTGATCGGGACCGGCGATGCGCCGAAGATATGTTCGCACGTTCTCATCGATCGCAATCTTGCGCCCGGCCTCGTCGGCAATCAGAGCCATCTCGATGCCGCGCCCATCCGGAGGGACCGGGATGAGCACACGTCCGCTTGCCGTGAGCTGCAGAACATCACCGATTTGCGCCGACCGCGGCTCGTCCGCATCGCCGTAGGAGGCATCGAGAACGATGGTCGCCGCTTCAGGCGGCGGATCGAAGGCGAAGACGTTCGATTCATCCGTGTGGTCGCCCATATAGATGAAGCCACCGGCGACATCGAGGAAGGTCCAAACCCCGCCGATCGCATGCCCGTTGCGTCCGGTCTTCGCGCGAAGGCCGGCGATTTCCGTCTCGCCCTGCGCAGGGAGTTCCCGCGCGTTGGCCGGCCGGTCGATACGCGCAAGCACCGATCCGCTCGCATAGAGTGCCGGATTGCCGAGCGTCTCCAGGCTATCGAGCGCACCGATATGGTCGAAATGCCCATGGCTGATGACGACGGCATCGACTTTGCCGACATCTGAAAGATCGGCACGTCGGCCGGTCGCCTTCTCCTCTCCGAGATCGAAGATGATGCGCCGCCCCTCCGCCTCGACGAGAAAGGTCGCCGGCTGTTTCGGGCCGAGCCCGGACAGCGCCTTGAACGTCAACGCCATCACGCGCGTCCCGCCGGCAGCAACCAGCCATCGCGCACGGAAATTCTGACAGCCGCGCCTTCCTCAGGCGGCAGACCATAGCATTCGAGCCTCAAAACATGTTCTCCTTGTTCGATCTGCGCCGACACGATGGTCGCCGCCCCTTGGAAAGCCGCTGCGGTGACGCGCGCTTCCATACCGGCACCATCCAGCGCGAGGTCGGCAGGCCGGACGCAGAGAAGGCGCTCTTCACCGGCCGTCGCCCGCCCTCTCACCCGCATCTGCGCACCAAAAGCCTCCGCGACGATGAAGCCGTTCTCATGTCCGAGAACCGTCACCGGCAGGACCATGCCGCGCCCCACGAAACGCGCCACCATCTCGGTCGCCGGCTCCGCATAGAGCTCCCGCGGCGCAGCCACCTGCTGCAAGGCGCCGCGATCCATCACCGCAACCCGATCGGCAAGCGCCATCGCCTCGCTCTGGTCATGCGTCACGTAGACGAAGGTGGCGCCGATCTCACGGTGAAAGCGGCGAAACTCGATCTGCATCGCCTCACGCAGATGCGCGTCGAGATTGGCGAGCGGTTCATCGAGAAGAACGACAGAGGGCTGCATGGCGAGACAGCGGGCAAGCGCGACACGCTGTTTCTGTCCGCCCGACAGCTCAGCCGGCCTGCGCCTGGCGAGGCCGCCAAGACCCACGAGTTCGAGCGCCTCCTCGATCCGCCGGCGGCATTCGCTGGCGTCGAGACCGCGTACCTTGAGCGCGAAGCCGACATTGTCGGCGACCGACATGTGCGGCCAGAGCGCATAGGATTGAAACACCATGCCGACATTGCGCTCTTCCGGCGGCAACGCCCAGCCCGCCCGCGCCACCACCTCGTCGCCGAGATGCAATTCGCCCGCATCCGGCACTTCGAAGCCGGCGATCACGCGCAAAAGCGTCGTCTTGCCGCAACCGGAAGGCCCGAGAAGCGCCAGGAACTCACCATTTTCGATGACAAGGTCGACCGCACGCAGGGCGTCCGTCTCGCCGAAACGCTTGCCGAGACCCGAGGCTCTCATCCCCGCCATGGCACAACTCCGGAAGGCAGCTTTCGCGCAAAGAGGGCCGCGACGCCGGCAAGCCCGAGTGCTGAGATCAAGGCGAGCGTCGCAAGCGCCGCGGCCGCCGTCGTGTTTCCTTCCCGATGCAGGAAGAAGACCATGACCCCGAGCGTCTCCCATCCGCTCGACCACAAAAGCGCCGAGACGGTGAGCTCATTGAAAGCCTGCATGAAAATGAGAAGCCCACCGGCCGCGAGCGTCGGCGCGAGAAGCGGCGCGACGACGGCCTTGAGGCGTGTGAGCATGCCGGCACCGGCAGCGCGCGCCGCCTCGTCCATGCCCGGATCGAGGCTTTCCATGGCAGCGACCGTCGGGCGCAGAACGAGGGCGAGAAAACGGGCGAGATAGGCGACCAAGATGATCCAGCCGGTATTGTAGAGGCTGACGCCGAGACCAGGAAGCGGCGGCAGGAAGACGACGATAATGGCGATGGCGAGCACCGTGCCGGGAATGGCATAGGGCGCATCGGCGAAAAGGTCGAGAAGGCGCGCGAGCGGACGCCGCTCGATCACCGAAAGATAGGCGAGCGGCAGCGCCACAGCCGCGCTGATCATCGCGGCCGAAAGCGCGAGAGCGAAACTGTTGATAAAGGCGCGCTGCGCCGCCTCGTAGCCGAAAAGCACGAAGCGGTAATTCTCCAGCGTCAGAGTCTCGAGCGACAGTGGCACGCCAAGCGCCGGCAACAGCGACGTGCCGACGAGAGCGAAGAGCGGCAGGATGGCGATGACGGCCAGAAAGGCAAGAAACACGCCCTCGACCGGCAAACGCGCGCGGCCGAGCGAGAACGGCACGAGCGGCGCACTGGTGCGTTCCACGGCAGCTCCGAAACGCCGCGCGACGAGGCTGCGAATGAGAAGGCCAGCAGCGGCGATCAGAGTCAGAATGACGGCAAGGGCCGCGACCTGACCAAGCACCTGCGGCCCAAAACCTTGCAGGCGCTGATAGATGAGCGTCGTCAGCATCGTGTAGCGCCCCGGGATGCCGAGAAGTGCCGGCACACCGAAATTGCCGATCGAAGCGACGAAAGCGAGCGCAGCCCCGCTCAGGACGGAGGGAAAGGCGAGAGGCATCAAGACGCGCATGACGATACGAAGAGGCCGGGCGCCGGCGAGCTGCGCCGCTTCGACGATATCCATGGGTAACGAAGAAAGCGCCGCGCGCACCGTCAAAAAGACGAGTGCCGCATGCTCGACGCCCATGACGATGACGATGCCCCATTTGGAGTAAAGCGGGTTGGTCATGCCGGGTTCGGGCGCAAGCCCGAGCGGCGCCAGGATCGGGCTCGTCGGACCCGTGAGCTCGATCCAGGCGAGTGCCATGATCTGCGACGGGATCAGGAGCGGCAAAAGCAGCATGAAGACGATCGCGCCCTTCCACCGCATATCGGTGAGGACGAGGAGCACGGCGGCAACGGCCCCGATCACGACGGAGACGAGCGTGGAGAGAAACGACGCCTCGAGCGTATGGCTCAGGGCGCGGATCGCCGAGCGGCTTTCCCATTGATCGAGGAACGTGCCGAAAAGCACGCCCTCCTTGTTGGGCGCCAGTGCCTCGGCGAAGAGTTGTCCAAGCGGCCACAAAGCGAAGGCCGCAAGATAGAGGGCAATGAGAACGAGGAGGAAATGGCGCTCAAGCAAGCGCAAGAGAGGCAGGCGCGAGGAGGCCGCGCCCGCCGTACCGACATCAACCGCCGAAGAGCTCAGCGAAATTCTCCTTGTTGGCCTGGTCGTTTTCAAGAAGCGTCTCGGCGTCTGTCGGCAGGATCTTGAGGCTGCCGACCTTCGGATATCCTTCGGGCGGCGTCACATCGTCGAAGATCGGGAAATAGCCCTGAGCCACGGACTGTTCCTGCGCTTTCCTGGAAAGCTGCCAATCGACGAAAGCTTTGGCGGCTTCCGCATTGTCGGTCGACTTCAGGATCGCCACGGGTTGCGAGATCGCGGTCACGCCCTCTTGCGGAAACACGAACTCGACCGGTGAGCCCTTCTTCTTGGCGTTGAAGGCCATGTATTCGATCATGATGCCATAGGCCTTCTCGCCGCGGGCGACGGCCTCGATGACGGAACCATTGCCCTGCCCGGCGATGGCGCCGTTGTCGGCGAGCGCCTCGTAATAATCCCAGCCGAACTCGGGCTGCTGCACCATGGTGCCGACATGGATGACGGCGGCGCCTGAATAAAGCGGCGACGGCATGGTCGTCTTGGAAGCGACGTCTTCGGCCTTCAGGTCCGCCCAGGAGGTCGGCGCCTTATCGACGAGATTGGTGTTGTAGACGATGCCGGTGGTGATGAGCTTGGTACCGAAGAAGGTGTGGTCGGGATCGATGAGCGCGTCGGGAATATCGGCGATCGGCGCATCGTCATAGGTCATCAGCCGGCCGTCATTCTTGAGCTGCGTCATGGCGACGGCATCGGCGATGAGCACGACATCGGCGGGCGAGGAACCTGCGGCGAACTCCGCGAGCAGCTTGTTCATCACCTCAGTCGTCCCGGAGCGGAAGAGCTCTACCTGAACGTCCGGATAATCCTTGTTGAAAGCCGCAATCACGCTCTGCATCTGCTCGCTCGGCTGCGAGGTGTAGACGGTGAGCGTGCCCGAGGGCTCTGCGACAGCACTGCCGGCCATGCCGAGGGCAAAGGCCGCAGCCGCGAGCCCGAGGATTGGCTTAATCATGTTGGACGTCCTTTTGAGGTAGAGGCGGAGAATCCGCCACCGGCTAACAGAGCCATGTGACACTTGTCTAACGCTCTTGCCTGCCTCGGATACAGCCTTGCAAGAGCGACACAAACGCCTCCCCCGCCACATCGATCGGACCTGAATTGTCGATGACGGTGACGTCCTCGCCGGTGACCGAGACGAGATCGGCCCGATCGAGACGGCGCGCGATTTCCTCCGAGCCCTCGCGCCCGCGCGCATTGAGCCTTTCAAAAAGAACATCCCGACGCGCACTCACCACGACGACGCGCAATGGCCGGTATTTCGTGCGCGCCGGCTCAATCGCCATGCGCGAGACGTTGACGACGACCGAGGACCCGCCGGCGAGATCCGCCTCGATCGCCTTCGGGATGCCATAGGCGAGCCCATGCGCTTCCCAGGAGAGAGCAAAGGCCCCCGCAGCCGCCGCTTGGGAGAACTCCGTTTCGCTCATGGTGAGATTGTCTTCGAAATCACTTTCGCTCCGCGTCACCGTGCGACGCGGGAAAACCACGGAAGGCACATCCAAAAGCCTCTGCCGCGCATAGTCGATCAGACTGTCCTTGCCGGCCCCGCTCGGACCCACGACCAGCACCAAGGTGCCGGTGCGAAAAGGCTGTGGATCATTCACGCGACGCGACACCCCTGGCGCCAGACCGACCGCACCACCGGCACGCCGTCGTCGAAACGCACCTGAACGAAATCGGCGCGCTTGCCGGGCGCAATCACCCCGCGGTCGTCGAGCCCGACCGCTTTTGCCGGATTGGCCGAGACCATGGCGACGGCTTGCGGCAGATCCACACCCTCGACGACCTCCGATATCGCGAACACCGCCTGGATGAGGCTGAAAGGCACGTAATCCGAAGAAAGCACGTCGAGGAGGTTCTCCGCGGCGAGTTCGGCTGCGGCGACATTGCCGGAATGCGAACCGCCGCGCACGATGTTGGGCGCCCCCATCAAAACCTGCATACCCGCCTCTTTGGAAGCGCGAGCCGCCGCGACGGTCGTCGGAAACTCCGCCACATGCACACCGAACTCGATAGCCTCGGCGACATGGGCCTCAGTCGCATCGTCATGGCTTGCCAGCCGGATACCGCGCTCACGACAGAGATCGGAAATGAGCTTGCGGTGTTGGGCAGACCAGCGTCCCCCCTCCGCCATACGGCGATCGACAAAACTCTGAAAAGCTTCGTCGTCCATACCCGTCTTGCCCTGATAATAGATCTTGTAAGCGTCGAAGCTCGCAAACTGCCGCTGTCCGGGCGTGTGATCCATCAGCGAGACGAGCTTGAGCCGTGGATCGTTCTCGAAAAGCGCGAAACCGTCCATCACGTCGGAAGCAGAGACTTCGCATCTGAGATGCACGAAATGCTCGGCTCTGAGCCGGCCCTTGTCCTGGCTCTCCTCGATCGCATCGGCAAGCCCGCGCATTTCCTGGACCTGGACACGCGCATCCTCGTCGGCGCCGACCCGAAGAGCATCCAGCACCGTCGTGATGCCGGAGGTCGCGACCTGTGCATCATGCGCCTGCACGGCAACGGCCGGATTCCACCGGACACCAGGACGCGGTGCGAAATGGCCCTCGAGATGATCAGTGTGGAGCTCCACAAGCCCCGGCAGCAGCCAGTCACCCTCAAGATCGATACCACCCGACCCGGTCCCAGGATCGGCAACCTCGCGGATCATCTCTCCGGCGACCACGAGATCGCCGCCTTCAACCGAATCGGCAAGGACCATGCGGGCGTTGCGAAAAACGATTTCGCTCATGTGTTGGGTTTTCTTTCGCTGGGCCCGCGCAGATTGCAGCGGGCGTGAACTTGAAAAAAGGCTCCACGCTCCGGCTCGGTGAGAAGCGAGACGCCGTCGAGCGCGAGCGAGGTTTCGATGACGGAACCGAAATGCTGGTGAAGCGCGCCCTCCACGATCGAGCGTCGCTCGCCTGAGACCGGGCCAGTCAGTGTCATGTGGAAGCGGAATTCATCGAAGACATAAGGATAGCCCCAGCGATCGAGATAGTCGCGCTGGCGTTCGGTGAGCTCCTCCGGCCTGCGGCGTGCACGATCTTCATCGCTCAGGGGCGCGCGAAACGGCTCAAACGCCTCCACCGCCGCGTCCGCGAGCGCCCGAACCTCGGGCACGTCATTCTGCGGCACGAGCGCAAAGAAGGGCCCGATGGCGCGGATCTCGAGCGGCCCGAGTTCGATGACACCATGCTCAGCGCAGAAGTTGCGCAACGCCTGATCCACATCCTCCTCCGACGCGCCGTCGACGAGGGCGAACGGCGGCTTCAACGTGGCGTGGAAGCCGTAACGCCGCGGCGCCTCGGTGATGGCGCGCACTTCCTCGGCACTCAAGGCACCCACAGCCTTTTGCTGGACCGGACCATCGGAAAGATCACGGCCGATCCAGTCATTGGCGGCCTGGGTGATCGGATGGTCGACGGCTGGAGTGAAATAGATGGCGACGCGCATGGGGATCTTTCGTTGGTGTCTCCTCAGATCACCACTTTGCGCAATTGTGCCGAAAGGATGTCCACGATGGAGACGGTGACGATGACGATCAGGATGATCGCCGCTGTCTCGGCGTAGAGGAAAGAGCGGATCGATTCAAACAGCACCTGCCCGATACCACCCGCGCCGACGATGCCGAGAACCGTCGCCTGGCGCACATTCGTCTCGAAGCGATAGAGCGAAAACGAAATCCACAAAGGGGCGACTTGCGGAACAACGCCGAAGACGATCTCCTGCAGGCGTGTCGCGCCGGTGGCGCGGATGCCTTCGACAGGCCTTGGATCGATGGCCTCCACGGCCTCCGAGAAGAGCTTCGCGATAATACCTGTATTATGCACGAAAAGCGCCATCACCCCGGCAAAGGGGCCGAGCCCGACCGCTGTGACGAAGAGGACGGCGAAGACAAGCTCGTTGATCGCACGGGTCGCATCCATCAGACGGCGCACCGGCTGCACGATCCAGATCGGCGCGATGTTCGAGGACGACAGAAGTGCGAAGGGAATGCCGAAGACGATCGCCAGCACCGTGCCCCAGACAGCGATCTGCACGGTGAGGATCATCTCCTCGACGTAATAATGCCAGTCACGGAAGTTCGGTGAGAGAAAGCCGCCCGCGTAGTCGGCCATATTGCCGGCATCGGTGAAGAGGTTGAGGAAGCGCACCATCTCGGCCGGCCCCCAGCTCCAGATCAGCACCAGCGCGATGCCGCCCCAGACGAGATAGCTGTAGAGCCGGTCGGTGAAACTGCGCGGGGGGACCGAGACCGTCTTCTCAGCCTGTGTGGCTATCGCCATTCGTCTCTCCAGTGAAAAGCGCCGGACCCAGGGTCCGGCGCCAGATCAACAAAGGTTTCAGCCTCAGGCCTGCGGGACCTTGTCCATCAGCTTTTCGATCTCGGCCTTCTCGGAATCGAGCTTTTCGAGTTCGCTCTTCTTCTCATCATCCGACATCGTGTCGGCCGCTTCGATCTTCGCTTCCTGCTTGGTGATTTCCATGATGCGGATCGGGTAGAGCTGCGCATCGGAAGACGGCTTGAACGGCGCCCAGCCAAGACCCTCGAGGACTTCACGCGCTCCGGCGACCTCTTCGGGCGTGCCGAGGCGGCCGTAGCTCATGATGAAGGTGTAGACTTTGCGCTTGGTCTCCTCGTCGAGATCCTTGCGCCAGACGAGCGGGTCGGATGGGATCAGCGGCGACTGCCAGATGACCTTGATCTTCTTGCGCGCTTCAGGCGCCGTCACTTCCAGGCGGCGGAGATTTTCCGTGTTGTTGGCGGCGACGTCGACCTGACCGTTGGCCGTCGCCATCGCGTTCGCCTCATGATTGGCGTTGCGCACCGTCTTGAAGCAATCCTGCGGCGTCACGCTGTTCTTGGCGAAGATGAACGTGGTCGGCACGAGGAAGCCGGAGGTGGAGTTCGGATCGCCGATGCCGAAATCCAGCGACTTGTCGCATTTCAAGACGTCGTCGAGCGAATTGATCTTGTCGTTGTCGGCCTGCGTGATCAGCACCGACCAGTAGCCGGGATTGCCTTCCACATCGACGGTCTGCGCGAAGATCTCGCCATCGGCGCGATCGACGGCCTCCATCGCGGACTTGTTGCCGTACCAGGCGACATCGACCTTGCCGAAGCGCATGCCTTCGATGACGCCGGCATAATCGGAGGCGAAGAAGGCGTTCACCTTGAGGCCCGTCTGCTCGGACATCTCCTCAAGGAACGGATCCCAGACCGTCTTCAGGTTCTGGCTCGATTCCGTCGAGATGATGCCGAAGTTCAGTTCCTTCTGATCCTGCGCAAAGGCGCCGGATGTGCCGAACGCAGCCAGGAGGGCGGCGGCGGCAATACCTTTCGTCAGTCGGTTCATGTCTCACTCCTCGATTGCTCCGCCGCGGGGGCGGGAGTTCACCGCCTCGTGGCGGATCAAGTCACGGCCAATTGGCGGGCCATCTTGGCGACGGCGGGCTCGGGGCGTTTCACTGGCTGCGGCTGCTCGGCCGGCGCGCCCGGAAGAACGAGCTCCTCGCTCGCATCGCCGTAGATCTCGCGAAGAAAATCGTCGGTCAGGGCCGCGGACGGCCCGTCGAAAGCGACCTCACCGTCGCGCAAAGCCAGGGTGCGCGGGCAATAAAGGCGCGCATATTCCACCTGATGCAGGGAGACGATGACGGTGATGCCGTCGGCACGGTTGATCTCGCCGAGCGCTTCCATCACCCGCCGTGCGGATGACGGGTCGAGCGAAGCGATTGGCTCGTCGGCAAGGATGACCTTGGCCCCCTGGACGAGCGCGCGGGCGATCGCGGCACGCTGCTGCTGCCCGCCGGAGAGCGTCGACGAGCGTTGCCGCACCGTCTCGGCAATTCCGACACGGGAAAGCGCCTGCATCGCCTTCTCCTGCTCGCCCCGCGTGAAAAGGCCGAGCGTTCCACGCCAGGACGGCACGCTGCCGAGGCAGCCGACGAGCACATTGGTCAGGACCGACAGGCGCCCGACCAGATTGAACTGCTGAAAGATGACGCCGATCTCACGCCGGATGCGGCGCGCATCGTGCGACAGACGGCCGTCCACCTGCATGATGCGGTCGAGCACCGTCACGCGGCATTCATCGCCGCTGCCACGCTCCAGACCGGCGATATGGCGGATGAGCGTCGATTTGCCGGAGCCGGAGGCGCCGATCAGCGCCACCATCTCGCCCGGCGCGACATCGACACTGACATTGCGCAAGGCGAGCGTCTTGCCGTAGCGCTTCGACAGCTTTTCGACACGAACTGCAGGAACATTCGAAGGAGCGGTTACGGGCATCGGCCTCACCTGCCCGGCCTGCCGGGCTTATCGATAACCGTTCCCTAACAGCCGACCTTATCGCTTCGATTTCGCTTTCATGACATTTCGAAGTCGCTGGAAAAGCCTCGGGAGAGGTCTCGCAAGCAACTGATCAGACGGCCTTTTCTTCGTACTTTGCGAGAAACTCCTCCACCGAAAGCACCCGGAAATCCGCCAGCGCCGCGCGAAGGCAGGCATGCGGCCAGTCCCACCAGGCAAGCTTCTGAAGGCGCTCCGCAATCTCTTCGGGAAAGCGCCGCTTGATGACCCGCGCCGGCACGCCACCGGCGATCTCGTAGGCGCCGACAGAACGGGAGACGACGGCGCCGGCCGCAATGACCGCCCCATCGCCAACCGTCACGCCCGGCAAGAGGATTGCGCCATGGCCGATCCAGACATCGTTGCCGATCGTGACGGCGTTCGCCTCGCGCCAGGCGAAAAGCCCCTCATCGGCTTCCGCATCGTCGAAGTAGTCGTTCGAGCGATAAGTGAAATGGTGCTGGCCCGCCCGCCACATCGGATGGTTGGAGGCGTTGATCCGCACGTTCTGAGCAATTGAGCAGAACTTGCCGATCGTCGCGCGCGCCACGTTGCCGTCCTCGGTGATGTAGGAGTAGTCGCCAAGGGACGAGTTCTGGAACTGCGTGCGCGCGCCAATCGCCGTATAGCGCCCGAGCCGGCTGTCGGTCACCACCGCGTCCGGCTCAACGAACGGCGTCTCCGAAAGCTTCGTCATGCAGCGGCTTTCGGGGCAAACGCGGTCACGTCGACCTCACGATCGGCCACGGCGGCGCGCATCTCCGCGTCGTGAAAAATGCCGAGGAAGCTGCGGCCCGCAGCTTTTCCCTCTTCGATCAAGGCAATCACCACATCCCGGTTTTTGGCATCGAGCGAGGCCGTCGGCTCGTCGAGAAGCAAGAGCGGATGGCCGGCAATGAAGCCGCGGGCGATGTTCACGCGCTGCTGCTCACCGCCGGAAAAGGTAGCGGGCGGCAGGTGCCAGAGCCGTTCCGGCAGGTTGAGGCGGGCAAGAAGCGCGTCGGCCTTGGCGAGCGCCTCCTCGGGGGAACAGCCCCGCTCCACGAGCAGCTCGGCGACGAGATCGCGCGAGGCGACGCGAGGCACGACGCGCAGGAATTGGCTGACATAGCCAAGCGTGTCGCGACGAACCGCCAGCACACGCCGCGGATCGGCCGTGGCGATATCGATCACATCCCCCTTGCCCGCGACACGGATCGCGCCGCGATCGGTTGAATAATTGCCATAGATCATCTTGAGGATCGAGCTCTTGCCGGCACCGGACGGCCCGCCGAGCACGACGCATTCGCCGGGCATGAGCGTGAAGGAGACGTTTTCGACGACCGGAATGTGGATGCCACCACGCAGATGCATGGTGAAGCTCTTGGCGACATCGGCGAGTTCAAGACGGGGCTGCATCGCTCACACCTGCAGGATCGAAGAGACGAGAAGCTGCGTATAGGGCGCATGCGGATCGTCGAGGACACGATCGGTCAGCCCCTCCTCGACCACCTCCCCCGCCTTCATCACCATGATGCGGTGGGAGAGGAGCCGGGCGACGGCGAGGTCGTGCGTGACGACGAGCGCCGCCATGCCGAGATCGGCAACGAGCGCGCGGATGAGATCGAGGAGCCTCGCCTGCACGGAGACGTCGAGCCCACCCGTCGGTTCGTCCATGAAGACGAGGCGGGGCGCGGTCACGAGGTTTCGGGCGATCTGCAGGCGCTGGCGCATGCCACCGGAAAAGCCGCGCGGATCGTCGTCGATGCGGTCGGCGGGCACTTCCACGCGCTCAAGCCAGGAGAGCGCCGAACCGCGGATCTTGCCGTAATGCCGGTCGCCGATCGCCATCAACCGCTCGCCGACATTCGCCCCGGCCGAGACGTTCATGCGCAGACCGTCGGCCGGGTTCTGGTGCACGAAGCCCCAATCGGTGCGCATCAGGAAGCGCCGCTCCGCCTCGCCGAGCGCAGCAAGATCGCGCACGACGCCGTCGCGCATACGGTAAGAGACGCGGCCTGATGAAAGCGGCAATCGACCGGAGACGCAGTTCAACAACGTCGTCTTCCCAGAGCCGGATTCGCCAACGACGGCGAGAACTTCGCCCGGATAGAGGTCAAAGGAGACGTCGCGGCAGCCGATGCGCGGCCCATAAAAGCGCGTCAGCCCATCGACGGAAAGAAGCGGCGCATCATCCAACAGCACGCTCATGCGCCCTCCTCCATGGCGGCCGCGAGGTGACCGCGATGCCCTTCCTCCCGCCGTCCCTCACAGAAATCGGTGTCGGAGCAGACGAACATGCGTCCGCCCTTGTCGTCCAAAATCACCTCGTCGAGATAGACGCCCTCCGCACCGCAGAGCCCGCAGGGCTCGGAGAAATGCTGCACCTCGAAGGGGTGGTCCTCGAAATCGAGGCTTTCGACCCGGGTGAAGGGCGGGATCGCATAGATGCGCTTCTCGCGCCCGGCGCCGTAGAGCTGAAGGGCCGGCGAGTTCGTCAGCTTGGGATTATCGAATTTCGGAATGGGCGACGGGTCCATGACATAGCGGTCCTCGACCTTGACCGGATAGGCGTAGGTCGTAGCGATATGACCGTGGCGGGCGATGTCCTCGTAGAGCTTGACGTGCATCAGGCCATATTCTTCCAGCGCATGCATGACGCGCGTTTCCGTCTCGCGAGGTTCGAGAAAGCGCAAAGGCTCCGGGATCGGCACCTGGAAAACGAGGATCTGCCCGGCTTCGAGCGGCGTTTCAGGAACGCGGTGGCGGGTCTGGATGATGGTCGCATCGGCCGTGTGCGTGGTGGTGGCGACGCCGGCGACCTTGGCGAAAAAGGCGCGGATGGAAACGGCATTGGTGGTGTCGTCGGCGCCCTGATCGATAACTTTCAGGACATCGTCGGGGCCGAGAACGGAGGCCGTCACCTGCACGCCGCCCGTGCCCCAGCCGTAGGGCATCGGCATTTCGCGGCTCGCAAACGGCACCTGATAGCCCGGGATCGCCACCGCCTTCAGGATGGCGCGGCGGATCATCCTTTTCGTCTGCTCGTCGAGATAGGCGAAGTTGTAGGGCGTTTCAGCCGTGGCGTTCATTCCGCCGCCTCCTGATCTTCCTGCCCGTCTTTGGCCGGGCCGCGACCGGCTTCAAACTCCGCTCGCAGCCGCCGGATCAGCTCCAGTTCGGCCTGGAAGTCGACGTAATGCGGCAGCTTCAGATGTTCCACGAAGCCCGTCGCCTGAACGTTGTCGGCATGCGACAGCACGAATTCCTCGTCCTGGGCGGCCGCGGTCTGATCTTCGCCGAGTTCGCGCGCCCTGAGCGCCCGGTCGCAAAGCGCCATCGCCATCGCCTTGCGCTCCGCATGTCCGAAGACGAGGCCGTAGCCACGGGTGAATTGCGGCGGCGCTTCGGCACTGCCCTTGAACTGATTGACCATCTGGCACTCCGTCACCTTGATGCGCCCGAGAGGGACCGGAAAATCGAGACCCGGCACCTCGATCTCGACATCGACCTCACCCATGCGGATTTCGGCCGCGAAAGGGTGCGAGCGGGCAAAGCCGCGCTGCGTGGAATAGCCGAGCGCCAGGAGAAACCCCTCGTCGCCGCGGGCAAGCGCCTGCAGGCGGAGATCGCGGCCGGCCGGAAACGACAAGGGCTCGCGCGTGAGATCGGCAGGCTCGTCTTCGCCGTCCGGATCGGGCTCGATCAGCCCGGCCTGACCGAGAAGGTCGGTGACGCGCGGCATCGCCTCCGTTCCCGGATCCTTGGTGCTCGCCGCCGCCTCCACCGCGTCGTCGTCCTCGAGGGCGGGATCGAGAAGCCGATGCGTGTAGTCGCAGGTCGGTCCGAGAAGCTGCCCGCCCGGCAGATCCTTGAAGGTCGCCGAGATGCGCCGCTCGACGAGCATCCCCCCCGTTTCGATCGGCCGAGACGCGCCGAAGCGCGGCAAAGTCGTGCGATAGGCGCGGACAAGAAAGATCGCTTCGACGAGATCGCCTCTCGCCTGCTTGATCGCAAGCGCCGCAAGCCGGCGATCATAGAGCGAGCCCTCGCTCATCACCCGGTCCACGGCAAGCGACAGCTGCTCCAGGATCTGCGTGACGGTCAGCGACGGGACGCTCCGATCGCCACGCCGCTTCTCGGCGAGAAGGCGATGCGCATTGGCGATCGCCGCCTCGCCGCCTTTTACCGCGACATACATCAGGCCTCTCCCATGATCCGAGTGGAGCGCGGCAGCCCGAGGATCGCCGAGGGGGCGGCGAGCACGAGATCGACGCCGCGAGGAAAGAGCGTCCGGTTGGAGCGGAATTCTTCGACGAGCCTTTCCGGAAGACCCTCGACCTGCACGCCCGCCACGTCCTCGATGCCCGGACCGGAAAGCCAGAGATTGCGGCCGCGGGAGAAGCCGGCGACCTGCACGATGAGCGTTGTGGAGCGATCGGGATATTGCTCGGTCCCAAGCCCGAACTCCGACAGCGCCGGCATTTTTTCGGGATCGGCGACCACGGCAAAGAGCGCCCGCGCCGGCACCACAACGATTGGCGCGCCGATGTGGAAGCCCACCCATCCACGCACCTCGCCGCTGGCGTTCAGCGCCTTGTCGAGAAAGACCGGCGTATCCGCATCGGCAAGGGCTGCGAGAACGGCGGCCGCCGCCGGCTTCAAGGGAGGCGGAGGCGCTACGAGCCGAGGCATGTCGACGACACGGCCAGGTCGCGACAGAGCATCGAGCAGCCGCCGAAACACCGCCTGCGAAGCGAAGACCGGGTCCTTGAAACCACCGCCAAGCGCATCTGCCATCAGTTTTCTCCCCGCACCATGGTGAAGAAATTCACCCGAGTGGCCGCGGTTTTCACGCGCACCTGACGGTCCTCCTCGGCGGCTCGTGCCGCGACCGGAGCCACCACGCGATCTTCCACGAAGGCGCGTGTCGCCTCGCTTTGCCAAAGCACGTCGAAGACGGCGACGAGATGCGCCCGCTCGCGGTCGCGCCCGAGAATATGGCCGTAGCCCACCTCGCCGCTTGCAAGCCGAACCACCGTCCGCGTCACGGTCACCTCGCCGAGATTGAAGGGAGCGCCACCACCGCCGATGCGCCCGCGCGTCATGGCGAGACCGAATTCCGGAGCCCTCAGCACCTCGAATTCCGGCGAAGGATCAAGCGCTCTCAAGGCCCCGTCGAGCTCATCGGCACGGGCGCGCACGAGGACGGAAAGCACCTCCCGGCGCCGCTTGAGTGTTTCCGTCGCGAGGTCCGCGTCATCGGAAGCGGCCGCGTTCCGGTCGCGAGTTGCGCCGGCGGTGTCTGCCATGTCGGAACCTCGAGCTTCAACTTGTCTATTGTTATATACAAGCATACAATAGGCAGACAAGCTTGACACAACGATGACGGTCCGACGCTCGGGGGACGAAAACGACGATGGAGAATGTGCATCGCGGAGCCGGCGTTTCGTTGTGGCGCCAGATCGCCGATCTGTTGCGCGGCGAGGTACTGTCGGGGCGCTGGCCGGCCGACACGGCCCTGCCCTCCGAAAGCGCCTTGTCGGAGCGTTTTGGCGTCAACCGCCACACGCTGCGCCGCGCGCTCGCGGCTCTTGCCGCGGAGGGGCTGGTGCGCTCCGATCAGGGCCGCGGCACCTTCGTCACCTCGGAGCGCCTCGCCTATCCGATCTCGCGGCGCACGCGCTTTTCCGAGATCGTCAGCCGTCAGGCACGGGCGCCCGGCGGCCGCCTGATCGCAAGCCGTATCGAGCCCGCGCCCGTCTGGCTCGCCGACCATCTGAAGCTCGCGCAGGGCACGCCGCTCATCACGCTCGAAACCCTGAGCGTCGCCGATGGAGTACCGATCTCAACGGCAAGGAGCTGGTTTTCCGCCGAACGGTTTCCCAATCTCGTGGCGGTCTATGCCGAAACGGGATCGATCACCCGGGCACTCGCCCATCACGGGGTCGAAGATTATGTCCGCCGCTGGACCAAGGTGCGTGCGCGACCTGCAGAGCCCGCCGAAAACGAGAAACTCGCTCTGCCGCGCGGGGCGACCGTCCTCGTGACGGAATCGCTCAATGTCGAACCCGACGGCACGCCCCTGCATCTGTCGCTGACGAGTTTTGCGGCGGAGCGCATGGAAATCGTCATCGAAGAGGACGGCAACGACAAAGGGCGCCTCTGACGGCGCCCTTTCCGTGTTCGCCCCCGAGGTTGGGCGGCTGCTTCAGATCCATGCAATTGGCATAATAGGTGACGGTCGCCGGCCAGTCGGAGAACATGCCGATAACGCCGACATCCTTGGCGAGCACGTCGATCACCTCGTATTCGTCGCCCGGATGCGAGATCGCATCCTTGACCGACTGATAGTAGTAGCCGCCACCATCGGTCAGCGTGCCGGAGCGCTCGAGCGACCAGGTGATGATCCGAAGTCCCGCCTCCTTCGCAGCCTTCGCATAGGCGGACGGCACGATCTCTCCCGCCTCGTCGAGGGTGAGGAGCATATGGCTCGGCGGCGCGATGATCTTCACGCCCTCGTCGGCAAGCTCCTGCATCGACGGCTCAAACGTCTCCGGATTGTTGGCATCGAAGCCTTCGAGCGTCTCGTCACGATCATCGAGAAAGACACCCTGCTTGCCGAACTCCGGATCGTTCTTGATCCAGAAGAGAATGTCGCGGAGCTGGAAGGATTGCGGATAGACGTCGCTCGGATCGACGCCCGCCTCCTTGTATTCGTCGATCATCTGCTGGGCGTAGTCATCCTGGGTGTACTCACCCTCGAACGGCATCTCCACGCTCGGCTCCTTGAGCTCGGGCGTGAACTTGACCCCGAGATCCTTGAAGAGCGCGATCGATTCCTTGTGGGACATCAGCTCGCCGTTCGTGGCGTAGAGGTCGGTGCGCCAGGACGGCGTCGCATCCATGAATTCGGCAACGCTCGTCGCATCCGGATTGCCCGCATCCATTTTGCCCTTGAGCGACTTGAACTCCGCAAGCGTCAGATCGGACGTGCAGCACTTCACCTCAGCCTTCTTGTCGCCGGAGGCCGGGCTGAACGGGGTCGTGCATTTCGCAGCGAGATCGTCGTGGGCGAGAATATCGGTCGTCGTGGCGAGATCGCATTGCGAATGCCGGCAGACGAGCTCGCGATCCTTGGTGAAGGCGACGTCGCATTCGATGATGCCGGCCCCCATCACGGCCGCCGCCTGATAGGACTGGCGGGTGTGTTCGGGAAACTGCATCGGCGCACCGCGATGGCCGATGGAAAAAGCCGTGCGATAGAACGGCCCAGTCTCGCAGGCCTTCAGCGCATCCTTGAGCTCGCCCTCGTCCATGTCGTTGACGAGATAGAAAGGCCGCGGGCCGAGCTGCGCCTGCGGACGCGCATCCTGCGGGTGGGAATCCTGGGCGAGCGCATCGGCTGCAAAGCCGCAGACCACACCCAAAAGGGCGCCGGCGGCAAAGGCCGAACGAACGAGAACGTGCTTCATGGGCTAATTTTCCTCGATGGCAAACGCGATGGCAAAGCGGACCGCACAAGGCCGAGACCTCGCATAGACGCGGGGCGCAAACACGAAATGTCGCGCGGATGACGGGAAGATGAAGCATCGAAGGAAGAACCGTCCCGGCGTCAGCGCGTGAGATAATCGCTAAACGTCAGAACGAAGAGCGCGACGAGCCACAGGCCCGAGGCGCCGGCTGCAAGGCGCAACAGCGCGCCGGATCTGGAGAGATGCATGAAAACCACTGAGGAAAGGCCCGCCATCACAACGGCGACCGCAAGATTGACGACCACCTTCCAGATGCCGATCGGCCAATAGGCGACCCACCAGGAGGCGAGGAAGAGCACCATCAGCGCCGCCCAGACGAAAAATTCGGGAAAGAGAAGCTGCCGCAGGTCAGGCTCACGCCGATCGTTCCGCCCCGCCATCATGACCGCCCCACGAGATAGAGAAGCGGGTAAAGAAAGATCCAGATCGTGTCGACGAAGTGCCAGTAGAGGCCCACGACCTCGATTGTGCTGGTCTTGTCGGGCACGACACGCCCGCGATGGACGAGGATCGCGACGACCGCCCAGGCCCCGAGCCCGATCGCCATATGGAGAGCATGGATGCCGGTCATCGCCCAGTAGAAGGAGACGAAGATCACGGCGTGTTCCGAAAGGTCGAAGAGAGGGTCGCCCGGGACGAAATGGCTCTCGATGTCGTGGTGGTATTCGTAGCCCTTGAGCGCCAGGAAGACGAGGCCGAGCGCGATCGTCGCCGCAATCAGCCTGACGACGAGGCGCGAACGCCCGAATTCCGCGGCCTTCACGGCAAGTGCGGCGGTCAGACTCGAAATCAGGAGAATTGCCGTATTGGCACTGCCGATGAGGACGAGCGTCTCGCGTCCGGCCTCCTCGAACGCGGCCGGATAGGCCATGCGATAAAGCGTATAGCCGAGAAAGATCGCGCCGAAGAACAAGACCTCGGTGCCGAGGAAAATCCACATGCCGAACTCGGCCGCCTGCCGCTGCTGGCCACGGTCGTCGAACTGTTCGGCAACAATGCCAGCGAAGGGGCTGATCTCACGCATCCTTCGGTGTCCCCTCCGGGTGGTAATTGTAGGGATCCTCGCGGACGACCGGCGTGGAAAAGAAATTGTGCTGGGGCGGCGGAGAAGCCGTCGTCCATTCGAGCCCCGTCGCCTTCCAGGGATTGGCCGAGGCAACGCGCCCAAAGAAAAGCGACCAGCCGAGATAGAAGAGCGGCATCAGATAGGCGACGGCCAGAAGCACGGCGCCGAGCGTCGAGGCGACGTGGAACATCTGAAACTCCGGCGCATAGGCATGGTAGCGCCGCGGCATCCCGAGATAGCCGAGTATGTATTGCGGGAAAAAGGTGGTGTTGAAGCCGACGAACATCATGATCGCCGCCGCCTGCGCCCAGCGTTCCGGATAAAGCCGGCCGGTGATCTTCGGCCACCAGAAATGCAGGCCTCCGAAGAAGGCCGACACCATGCCGCCGACCATGATGTAGTGGAAGTGGGCCACGACGAAGTAGGTGTCGTGCACATGGAGATCGATCGGCACGGAGGCGAGAAAGAGCCCCGTCAGACCGCCCATGGTGAAGAGGCCGACGAAGCCGAGCGCATAGAGCATCGGCGCCTCGAAGGTGATGCGGCCCCGAAACAGCGTCGCCGTCCAGTTGAAGACTTTGATCGCCGAGGGCACCGCCACCATGAAGGAGAGGAACGAGAAGACGAGGTTCGCATAGGACGACTGGCCCGAGACGAACATGTGGTGGCCCCAGACGAAGAAACCGATGACGGCGATCGCGAGGATCGCGAGGACCATCGCCGTGTAGCCGAAGACGCGGCGCCGCGCGAAGCAGGTGATGATCTCCGAGACGACGCCCATGCCCGGCAGGATCATGATGTAGACGGCCGGATGCGAGTAGAACCAGAAAAGATGCTGGAAGAGCAGCGGATCGCCGCCCCGCGTGGGATCGAAGATGGCAAGCCCGAACCAGCGTTCCCCCACGATCAGGAGGAGTGCCATGGCGAGCACCGGCGTCGCCAGGAGCATGATGAGGCTCGTCGCGTAATTCGCCCAGATGAAGAGCGGCAGACGGAACCAGGTGAGCCCAGGGCAGCGCATCGTATGCGTGGTGACGATGAAATTGAGCCCGGTCGCGATCGAGGAAAAGCCGGTCAGGAAGACGCCGAGGGCGGCGATCGAGACATAGGAATTGGAATAGAAGCTCGAGAACGGCGTGTAGAAGGTCCAGCCGGTATCGACACCGCCGAGGATGATCGCCGAGAGCGCCAGAAGACCGCCGCCGATGTTGAGATACCAGGAAAAGAGATTGAGGCGCGGAAAGGCGAGATCACGCGCGCCGAGCATCAAGGGCACGAGGAAATTGCCGAGCGTCGTCGGGATCACCGGCACGAGGAAGAACCAGATCATGGTGATCCCGTGCAGGGTGAAGAGCTTGTTGTAGGTGTCGTCGGCGACGAGATCGCCGGCCGGCGTCAAAAGCTCCAGCCGGATGAGCGTCGCCGCCGCCCCCCCGATGAAGAAGAACACGGTCGTCGAGATCGCATAGAGAATGGCGATCCGCTTGTGATCGATGGTGAAGAGCCACGAGGAAAGCGTCGACCCGGATTCGTTGAGATAGGAGCGCCCGAGCGCCTCATCCGTCGTTTCGGCCGTCTCCACGGCGCCGCTGTCTGCGGTCGTGTCAGTCATCGCGGGCCTCTTGCTGTGGCTTCTTCTTCAGATAGGCGAGAAGCGCCAGAAGGTTCGCCTCCGAGACCCGTCCGGCAAAGCTCGGCATGATCGGCTTGAAACCGGCGACGACATCGCGCTTCGGCTGCAGGATGGAATCGCGCAAGTAAGCGTCATCCGCCTCCACGATCCGCCCATCGGCGAGCGCGACGGGAGAGCCGTAGACATATTCGAGGGGCGGGGCACGGACATTGGCCTTGTTGCTGTGACAGCCCGAACAGCCGAGCGTCGTGAACAGTCGCTCGCCCTGGGCCGCCAGCGAATTGTCGGCTTCCTGGTGGGAAAGCCAGTCGGCGTAATCCTCTTCTTCCATGACGATGACCTTGCCGGTCATCTTGGAATGCTGCGTGCCGCAATATTCCGCGCATAAAAGACCATAGGTCCCGGGCCGGTCGGCGACAAAGGCCATGGCTTCCGTATGGCCCGGCACCACATCCCGCTTAATGCGCAGGGCCGGCACGTAGAAGGAATGGATCACGTCCTGGGAGTTCATCGAGAGGCGGATCGCCCGGTCCGCCGGCACATGCAGCTCGTTGATCTCACGCTCGCCGCCAGCGTGCTCGATCTTCCACATCCACTGCTTGCCGACCACATTGATCTGCAGCGGCTCCCCCGCCGGCGTCATGGCGCCAAAACCTTGCGCCGCCGCCCAGCCGAAGATCGTCACGAAGAGAAGCAGGGTGGCGAGCGTCCAGCCGGTTTCGAACTCCCGCTGCAGCAGCGATGGCAATTCCGAGCGGTCGGCGGTGGAATTCTTCCGATAACGGATCGAAAGCCCGATAATCAGGCCAGCGACGAGAAGGATGATGAAGGCGGAGAGCGCGGTCGCCGAGAAAAACAGGAGATCGGTTTGACGCGCCTGTTCCGACGCCGCCGCGATAAAGCTGGAGAGACCATTCATGCGGCACTCTCCCGGCCCTTGCCGCGCCGCTCACGCCACAGAAGCGTCAAGACGAGCGCGGCGATCGCAGCCACACTCAAGGCGGCGGAGATCGTGAGGATACGCGCAATCAGCGGCGAATAGGTGCCGGTCGCAGGATTCCAGCCATAGCAGAGCAGGAACAACCGGTCGCCGAGCGATCCGACACTGCCGTCGCCGGCATCCGTTAAGGAGAGACGGAAATCGAGAGGTTCCGAGGCGAATGGATCGACATAGCGGCGGATCTCGCCGGTTTTGTCGAGCAGGACGGCGGCGGTCGGATGGGCGAACTGATCGCGCTCCTTGTCGTAGGAAATCCGGATACCCGCCGTATCGAGGAGATGGGCGATCTCGCTCTTGTCGCCGCGCAGAACGCGCACCGCCTGCCAGCGCTCCGTCTTCGGGATGTGCTCCTCGGCAAAGGTTTTCGCCTCCGCCTGCCCGTCCTTTGGATCGAGACCGATGATGGAAAGATCGAAATCGTCACCAGGCTTCAGCGTCAGCCCCGACAGCCGCGACAGGAGGGCGTCGGCCGAGACGCCGCAGGAGGTCTCGCAGGTGAAATCGACGAAGAGGATGAGATCGGGTTTGTCGCCGGAAGCCGGCAGCGGCGCAGGCTCTCCTTCAAGATCGACGAGATGATCGGCCTTGAGCGGCGCGCCAATCCGCTTGGTGACTCCGACCGTGTCGATCTCGGATTTCGCGAGTCCCGCAAGAGCGACGCCTGGCATGGCGGCGAGACACAGGGAAAGAACGAGAACGAACGATCTCATGGCGTCTCCTCCGATCGTGGCCGCAGGAGTGGCGCGTAGGGGTCGGGTCGGGCGGCAACGGTCTTCATCGCCTCGTCGATCGGCATCGCCGCGGCGTCGTTGAGGCGCTTTCCTTCGCGCGCCCGATAGGCCTGCAGATCGGCGACAGGATCGACCTGAAGAGCCGGCCCCGCCGGCCGCATCGGCCGCGGCAGGGTCTGTTCGATCGGTTGCCCGACGAAATTGAAGAGGAACGCCACGAGGCCGAGCGTAAAGACCATGAGACCGAGAAGAGCCGCGCCCGCCAGAAACACTTTCGTCCCCGGGACCTCGGCCGCTTCGTGGGCACGCCAGCTTTGTTCAGGCATGACGCTCCTCCCCTTCGTGACGTGTGCCGAGGAGCGACACGACGATGGCGAGCCAGGCGCCGCCGAGAACAATGGTCAGCAAAAGCGCAAGCCACGCCGCTGCCGGCGCGAGCCCGACGAGCCAGGTCAGGTGCAGATAAAGGCCGACGAGACAAAAGAGGCCGGCAAACCCTGTCCAGCGCGCACTCTTCCGCACCGCAGAGAAGAGAAGCATCGAAAAGGGCAGAACCGAGCCGACGATGAAGGTGGCGGCGACAAGCGCGGTGCCGGAGGGCGTAAGCCGTGCCACATACCATCCGACCTTCTCCGGCAGATTGCCGGACCACATGACCAGATACTGGATGAAGGCGAGATAGGTGACGCCGAGAATGGCCGCGATGAGGAGACCGGCAAAATCGCCGTTCCGAACCTCCTGACCGAAGACCGCACGCAGGACAGCGAGAAGCGCGAGCGCCGATCCTATCTGCGAGACGCTGAGGAGCGCCGGATAGGCGGTGGAGAACCATTTCGGGTCGAGCGACATCAGCCAGTCGATGCTGCCGAAACTGATGCTGAGGCCGTAAAGGAGGATGCCGAGCGCCGAAATCACCGGCCCGAGCGGCACGAGAGCGGCAAGGACCGCAAGCACCGACCAGATCGCCAGAATGACGATGCTGCGCAGGAGGAAGGCGGGAGCGTTGAGATAAAACTCTGCCACCGCCTCGTGCCGCACAGCCTCCGCATGACCGGCCCAGACATAGATATCGGGCAGCGCCAGCGCGATCGGCACGAAGGCGACGGCAAGGAGCGGCATCGTGAGCGCCATCGCCGCCAGGAAGGGCCGCGCAACAAAGCCCCAATCGCCGCCCGTCAGGCCGTGCGCGAGAAGCAGGACGAGACTTCCGGCCGGAAAGCCGAGCAGGAAGAGCCAGGCGATCAGCCAGGCACCTGAAAGCCCCGACGGCATCAGGAAAACGGCGGCCACAACGAGCGCCACCGCCACGATCGCCGCGAGGAGAAGAAGCGGCATCCGCCGACGCTGCGGGCGCAGAGAGAGCGCGGGGGCTGTCATTGCCCGCCTCCTTTCTGCATCTGCGAGACCTGCAAGGCGCGCAGATAAAGCGCAATCGCCCAGCGATCTTGGGGCGGCACGCGGTCGCCATAGGAATACATGACGCCATAGCCATGGGTGATGATATCGAAGATGTGCTGCGCCGACGTCGCCCGGAGCCGATCCGAATGAAATGATGGCGGCTGCGGGAAACCGCGTTCGACGATCATGCCGTCGCCATAGCCGGCATAGCCGTGGCACGGCGCGCAGAAGATCTCGAAGCGCTCGCGCCCCCGCTGAACGAGCGTGGATGTCGGCTTCGGCGGCGCCAGGGCCTGTTGCGGATCGACCGGATCGGAGCGCGCCACGACGCCCTCCGGCAGCGACCTGGCGGCGCTGTGACCCGCAAAAGCCTCGGCAAAGGCATAAGTCTTCAGCTTCGGCTGCTTCGCCATCTCCTGTTCCTGACAGCCGGCAAGCACGAGAAGAGCGGGGAGGATGACGAGCCACCTCATGCCGGCACCTCGTCGATGACGATGGGTGAGAGCCCTTGGAGGAGGTTACGCGCCGCATTGGCGTCGCCATCGACCGTCACGCGGAGAAAGAAGAGATCGTGCGACGCGCGATGGAAATTCGGCGCGGCAAAGAGCGGCTGATGGAGTTGCGTCAGGCCGGAACGGAGGATGAAGGCCACGAAGCCGGCAACGACCGCGAACAGAACTGTGAGCTCGAAAGTCACAAGCATGAAGGCCGGCCAGGAGAACAACGGCCGGCCGCCGGAATTGATCGGGTAAGCGACCACGGCGCTCCACGCCTGCAGGCCGAAGCCGCAGGCAGCGCCGATCACGCCGGCGACGGCCATGACGAGGCGGATGCGCGTCGGGCGATGGCCGATCGCTTCCGCCACGCCCTCGATCGCAAAGGGCGAATAGGCTTCGAGATCGGAGAAGCCCGCCTCCCGCGCCTCCTTGATCGCGTCCATCAGCTCGCCGGGCTCGGCGAAACCGGCAAGCAGATGATGCCCGCTCATGCGCGCCTCCTCTGCCAGTCGAACTGCTTCACCTCATGCAGCGAAATGAAAGGTACGAGCCGCACGAAGATGAGGAAGAGGAGCGTGAAGAAGCCGAGCGTGCCGAACCACAAGGTCCAGTCCCAGATGGTCGGCGTGTAGATCTGCCAGCTCGACGGCAGATGCCCGTGCGAGGGCGTCGTCGTGGTGATCAGGATGCGTTCAAGCCACATCCCGAGATTGATGGCGAGCGCCACCGCCAGGATGAGCTTCGGCGTGCGCCGCACCGCGGGCACCCAGAGGGCGAGCGGGGTGACGCAATTGCAGGCGAGCATCAGCCAGTAATAGGGCGCGTAGGCGCCGAAGAACTTGAAGAGGATGAGATCGCGCTCCGCCTCCGAGCCCGCATACCAGGCCATGAACCATTCCGTGGCGTAGGAGATGGACATGATGAGCGACAGGAAGAGGAGCATCTTGCCCATCACGTTGAGATGGCTTCGGGTGACGAGCCCCTGCAGGTTGAAGGCCCAGCGGATCGGGATTGCGAGCGTCACCACCATGGCAAAGCCTGAATAGGCCGCACCAAAGACGAAATAAGGCGGGAAGATCGTCTCCGCCCAGCCGGGTGCGAGACCGGCCGCGAAGTCGAGCCCGACGACGGAATGGACGGAGAAGACGAGCGGCACGGCCATCGCCGCCGCCGTCTTGTAAAAGCTCTCGAGCCGCAGCCAGTCGGAGGCGGAGCCCGTCCAGCCAAAGGACATGAAGCCGTAGAGCGCCCGCCGGAGTCCCGGAGCCGCCCTGTCGCGCGCGGTCGCGAGATCGGGAATGAGGCCCGTGTACCAGAAGAGGAGCGAAAAAATCAGGTAGCTCGCAATGGCGAAGAAGTCCCAGACGAGCGGGCTGCGCCATTGCGGCCAGACGCCCATCGTATTGGGATAGGGCATGAGCCAGTAGAAGAACCACGGCCGTCCGAGATGCAGGATCGGGTAGAGCCCGGCAATGGCGGCGGCGAACAAGGTCATTGCCTCGGCGAACCGGTTTACGGAGGCGCGCCATCGCTGCCGCGTCAGAAGCAGCATCGAGGAGATGAGCGTGCCGGCATTGCCGATGCCGATCCACCAGACGTAATTGGCGATCGCGAAGCCCCAGATATTCGACTGGTTGAGACCCCACACCCCGATCCCGTTGGCGAAGAGCCAGAGGATCGACACGACCATCATCACCGTCAGCGCCAGACTGACGAGGAGCGAGATCCACCAGATGCGCCCGACCCGTGTCATCAACAGCGGGTTCATGACCTCGCTGGTGATCGCCTCATAGCTCATCGGCTCCGGCAGATATTGCGCTGGGCCACGCAAGGGTTTTTGCCGCGCTTCGGCCGTCTCCGGCGTCGTGGAGGCGCTGGCGCTCATGCGCCCTCTCCCGGCCCGGATCCGGCGCTTTCCGCCTCGGCACGGATGCGCGCCAGATAAGAGGTGCGCGGCCTCGTCCCGAGCTCGCCGAGAAGGTCATATTCGTGCCGGGCGCCCTTCAGCCGCGAGACGAGACTGTCCTTGCGATTGATGTCGCCGAAGACGATCGCCTGCGTCGGGCAGGCATTCTGGCAGGCGGTGCGCACCTCCCCTTCCTGGAGCTCCCGCCCCTCTCGGTCGGCGCGCTGCTGCGCCCGGCTGATGCGCTGCACGCAATAAGTGCACTTCTCCATGACGCCGCGGCTTCTGACCGACACATCCGGATTGGCGGCCGCGTGATAGAGCGGGTCGTCGAGGTTCTCGTAGGCCTGTTCGTCGCCATAGCCATAGAAGTTGAAACGACGAACCTTGTAGGGGCAGTTGGCCTGGCAGAAACGCGTCCCGATGCAGCGATTGTAGACCTGGACATTGAGGCCTTCGCGATCGTGAACCGAGGCCTCGACCGGGCAGACCGGCTCGCAGGGCGCCTTCTCGCAATGCATGCATGGCACAGGCTGGAAGAGCACCTCCGCCGCGTCCGGATCTCCGCGGAAATAGCGGTCGATCCGGATCCAGTGCATCTCGCGGCCGCGCTCCACCTCCTCCGGCCCGACGACAGGGATGTTGTTCTCCGACTGACAGGCGGTCACGCAGGCGCTGCAGCCGATGCACACTGACTGGTCGATCACCATGCGCCAGGCCGCATCGGGATAGTCCCAATCGGGATAGAGCGAGGGCGGCACCTCCTCGTCTTTCTCCTCCGTGCCATGCCGGAAATCGGCGAAGCTGAGATCGCGGATGATCTCGCGCCCCTCCATATCGGAATGCTCCTGTGTGCGGATGAGACGACCCGTATCGCTCGTCGCGCGAAGCTCAGCCCCGGTCGCATGCCACAACGCATCAAGGCGGCGCAGCGGATTGACGTCGACGCCGACCGCGGAACCGATGACCCCGGCCTCCGGCCGCCCGTAGCCGACCGCGAGCCCGATCACCCCGTCCGCCTGACCGACGGCCACCATCGCCGGCAGCATCAGCCGGCTCTCGCCGAGGCTGATGTCCAGAAGGTTCCCGTCTTCGAGCCCGAGATTGCGCGCATCGCGCGGCGAGACGAGCGCCGCATTGCCCCAGACGAGCTTGGTCACGGGATCCGGCAGTTCCTGCAGCCAGGCATTGTTGGCAACATCGCCGTCCCAGAGTTTCGCGTCGGGGCGGAAGACGAGTTCATAGCCATCGTCCTCCACCGCCAGTGCAACAGGTTTGGGCACAGCAGCACCGCTCGGCCGGAAGCTCTGCGGCGCCGAGCCTTCCACGAACCCGGCGCGCAGGCTCTTTCGCCACCAGGTCTCGAAATCGCCGGCACCGCTCGCGCGCTGCCAATGCGCGCGCAGCACCTCGCGATCATCCGCATCGAGTTCACCGAAGAAGGCGCCGAGCACAGAAAAGAGCGAGCGGCCACGAAACAGCGGCGTGATCAGCGGCTGGAGCAAGGTGACGGTGCCGTCGGCGGCGCGCGCATCGCTCCAGGCTTCGAGGTCGTGCAGCGCCGGCAGATGCCAGGTCGTGCGCGCCGCCGTCTCGTTGCGGTAAAGCCCGTGATGCACCGAGAACGGCACCTTGCCGAGGAGGTCGGCGAGATCGAAATCCCCCGGCGCGCTGTAGACGGGATTGGTGCCGGAGATCAGGAGGGTTTCGACTTTGCCCGCATCGATCTCTTCGACAAGCTCACGCAAGCCCAGGTGAGACGGCGCCTCATTGTCGACAGGCAGAAACTCGACCGTCTCGCCAAGGCCACCGAGCTGTGCGTTGAGCCAATGGGCGAGCGCATGCACCTCCGCCGGCTGTGCAGCCCCGGCGACGACGAGCGCCTGGCCGCGATGGGCCGAAAGCTCCCGCACCAGGCGCTCGACGAAGACCCGGACGTTTTCATCGACCCTGCCATCCGGCAGGTTGTCCGCGCCAAACCGGGCGGCGATCATCTGCGCAAGCTCTGCGACCCGCCCGCGTCGCACGGCAAGCCGCTGATCCGCATTGGAGCCAGTGAGGCTCAGAACCGGCTCGATGACATGAAGCCGAAGGAAGCTCTCCGGCTTATCATCCCAGACCCGCCGCGCCGCGCCGAAGCGCGCCGCGTTGAGCGTCTGTTCGGGCCCGGCACCGAGAAAATCCGCGTCGAGTGACAGGACGCAACGGGCACGATCGAAACGGTAGACGGGGTTCAGCCGCCGCCCAAAGGCGAGTTCGCTCCCGGCCAGGACATTCTCCTCGCCGAGCGGATCCCATTGATGCCAGCGCGCCTCCGGGAAGCGATCGAGCAGCGTCGAGATCTGGTCGAAAAAGGTCGGCGAGGTACTGGGGCCGGTCAGGATCCTGAGCCCCTCTCCCCGCTTGGCGCGATGGCCCTCGATGCGCGGCAGGAATTCGGCAGCAAATCCGTCCCACGAGGCGGTGTCGGCCCCCTTACGCACCGCCTTCGAGCGATCCGGATCGTAAAGCGACAGGATCGCGGCCTGGGTAAAGGCGTCGCTGCCGGACGCGGCCGGGTGATCGACATTGGGCTCGAGCTTGGTCGGCCTTCCATCAAATGTCTGGCCGATCACCGGCTGGGCGATGCCGGCAAGCGTCACGGCCGTCGCAAAGGCCAGCGGCTCACCCGGCACCAGCCGCTCCGGCATGTTCACATAGGGAACGATCGCCTCCGGCTGACGGCCGCAGGCACCGGCCGAAACGGCCGCGCTCGCCGCCATCAGCTTCAGGGCGGTGCGCCGATTGACCGGGCCCATACGGATGCCATCCGGAAATTCTTTCGTGGTCTCCGCCGCCCGGTCTCCGGACCTCTGCGCTTTAGCCGCCCCCGCTGGCGAGGAGCGATCGCGCGCGGAGAGCGAACGCCACAAGCGCTCAGGCCCGCCGCCACTCCCACAGCTACCGCCGCAACATCCAGGCTCTTGAGGCGGTTTCAGCGATGACATGTGGAGCAATCTGTCAGTTTTGCAGGATCGATGCCGTAGCGCTTCAGCCGTTCATGGCCATGGATCTTACCGTCGGCGGAGTTCCAATTGGTGGCGAAGACATCTTCGGGGGCGCGCAGGTTCTTCGCCGGATCGCGGTGGCAGTCGAGACACCATTGCATGGTCATCGGCTCGGCCTTCTGCATGAGCGGCATCTTGTCGACAGAGCCGTGGCACGTGGTGCAGCCGACGCCGTTTTCGACATGAACGGAATGGTTGAAATAGACGTAGTCCGGCAGGTTGGTGACGCGGTTCCAGGCAATCGGCTCATCCTTGGCGAGGCTCTCGCGGATGGGGCGGAGCATCTCGGCATTGGTCCAGAGCTGCGAATGGCAGGTCATGCAGGTATGTGTCGGCGGCACGCCGGCGAAGGCCGCCTCTTCCACACCCGTATGGCAGTAGCGGCAATCGAGACCGAGACCGCCGACATGATGCTGGTGGCTGAACGGCACTGGCTGGTCGGGAGTGAGACCGATGTCGTTGGTATAACGCGAGCGTGCCATCACCCCAGCAAAGACAAGAGCGGCGACAGGCACGAAAACGACAGCGACAAGCGCGACCTTGACGATGGCGTTGCTGCGACGGCGGAAAATCTGGGCCATGGATCAGCTCAGACTGACCCGGGCTGCGGACACAATGCAACCGCAGGCGCTGAAGAAAGTCGTGGAAGGTCCCCCAGACTGCATCAAGCGCAGCCCCCTTTTATTTGACCACGACGCCCGGTCCGGCCCCGCATTGCGCGGTGATCCGTCCCGCCGTCACCTCTGGGGGACGCCGAGAAGTGGATTTCTTCGATGCGGACACGCCCCGTCACGAAGATCACCCGGAACGGAGGCCAGTTCCCGCGTCGAACCTTTTTTCTCGCGACGTGTTGAAGGTGCGGGACCAATCACGACAACGAGGAAAGAAAGTTGGCCAGAACCGAGAAGACTGTCGTCATCACGGGCGCCTCGGCCGGTGTCGGCCGCGCCGTGACGCGGCGTTTCGCACGAGATGGCGCGCGGCTCGGGCTCATCGCGCGCGACCGCCGACGTCTGGAAGAGACGGCGGAAGAGGTCCGCGCCCTCGGCGGCGAGGCGATCATCTTTCCAATCGACGTTGCGGATGCGGAGAAGGTCGACATCGCCGCGGAAGAGGTCGAGCAGCGCTTCGGTCCGATCGACATCTGGATCAACGTGGCGATGGTGACGGTTCTGGCACCGGTCGCAAGGACGACACCCGAAGAATTCCGCCGGGTGACCGAAGTCACCTATCTCGGCTGCGTGCACGGAACGCTCGCCGCCTTAAAGCGCATGCAGCCACGCAATTACGGCACGATCGTCCAGACGGGCTCTGCCCTCGCCTATCGCTCGATTCCGTTGCAGGCGCCTTATTGCGCCGCCAAGCACGCAATCGTCGGCTTCACGGATTCGCTGCGCTGCGAGCTCATCCACGACAATTCCGCGATCAAGCTCACGGTCGTGCATCTGCCCGGCTTGAACACGCCGCAATTCGACTGGGCGCGCAACAAGATGCCGCGTCGGGCGCAGCCGCTACCGCCGATTTTCCAGCCCGAAGTGGCCGCAGACGGCATCTATTTCGCCGCCCATCATCCGCGTCGCGAACTCTGGGTCGGCCGCTCCGCCTATCAGGCGATCCTGGGCCAGAAGGTGGCGCCCGGCCTTCTCGACAAGATGATGGCTGAAAAGGCCTATGAAGGGCAGATGGCCGCCGAGGCAGAGATCGAGCGGCCGGACAATCTCTTCGAGCCCGTCGCCGGCTCCTATGCCGCGCATGGCCGCTTCGACGTCAAGGCCCAGAACACGGCACCGGCCCTCTGGGCAACGGAGCACCGCGAGGCGATCGGCAAGGGAGCGGGCATCGCCGCCGCGGGAGCACTCGGCTGGTTCATCGGCCGAATGCTGTCGTCGAGGCGGTGACAAGTGGTGCGTCGCGCAGATGGTTCAAATGGTGCATGGCGAGCTTTAAGACGGCACGAAATGAAATTCTAAGCGTTTGCTGTTAGGAAAAGCGCCGGAAGAAAAGGCTTCTGAAGGAGGGCGCATGCAGGCCACCGTTCTGGTTGCCGGCGGCAACGGCTACATCGGCAGCCATGTCGTGGTCGAGCTGGCACGGGCGGGCTATCGGCCCGTCATCGTCGACAATCTCGCCAATTCGCATCCCGAGGCTGCGCGCCGGGTCGGCCAGATCGCCGGGGCGGAGATCCCCCTCCTCGTCGGTGACATTCGCGACGCAGCTTTTCTCGACCGAGTTTTCATCGAAAACACGATCGACGTCGTCATCCATCTCGCCGGCCTCAAGGCTGTGGGCGAATCCGTGGAGAAGCCGCTCGCCTACTACGATGTGAATGTCGGCGGTGCCGTCTCGCTGTTTGAGGCGATGGCCCGCCACACGGCGACACGGCTCGTCTTTTCGTCCTCGGCCACCGTCTATGGGGAACCGCAGACCGTGCCGATCGACGAGAGCTTTCCGGTGGGCGGGGTCACCAACCCCTATGGTCGAACCAAGATGATGATCGAGGAGATCATCACCGATACGGTCGCCGCCGACATGGCCTGGCAGGCGATCAGCCTGCGTTATTTCAATCCCGTCGGCGCCCATGAGAGCGCACTCATCGGCGAAGATCCGATGGGCATTCCGAACAATCTCTTTCCCTATATCGCCCAGGTCGCGGTCGGGCGGCGGGACCATCTGCGCGTCTTCGGCGGCGATTATCCGACCCACGACGGCACCGGTGTGCGCGATTACATCCATGTCGTCGATCTCGCCCGGGCTCATGTGAAGGCGACGGAAGCGCTTCTTTCCGGCGGGGTGGCGCCCGGCACGCACCGGCCGATCAATCTCGGCACCGGCCGGGGCTACAGCGTCCTCGACACCGTGAAGGCCTGGCGGCGAGCCACCAACCGGTCGATCCCTTACGAGATCGTGGAGCGCCGCGCCGGCGACATCGCCACATGCTACGCCGACCCGAAGCTCGCAGCCGAACTTCTCGGCTGGCAGGCCGATCTGGATCTCGACGCCATGTGCCGCGATCACTGGCGGTGGCAGAGTCAGAACCCGAACGGCTACACCGGAGATTGAGCCCGAGCCTCAGAGAGCTCAGTCGAGCCGGACCGGGTTTGACCACGCAAGACGCCCGGCCGCATCGGCAACGATGAGGCGGAACCAATCACCTTCGAAACGCTCGCTCGACAGGCGTACGCGCGTCAGGTCCCGCCCCCATTGGTTCTCCGATTTCGCGCCACGACCGACAAGGGCGACATTGACCGCCGGCGAGCATTCCACCAGCACCTCGCCATCGGCGATGGAAAACCCTTCGATCACTGGACCCTGGCTGGAATAGAAAAGGCCGGCCTTGAGCGCCTCCAAAAGCGCTTCGGGCGTGTTCTCCGCAGCCTTCACCATCACCCAGGCTGCGAGCCCTTCCTCATATTTGAAATGCGTATCGTCGGACGCAAAGGCGGAGAGCGCATAGCCTTCGTTCAGGAGCTCATCGAGAAGATAGGTCCCGTCGGCACGCGCGGTTTCGAGATCGCAGGTGTAATTGTAGATCTCGACGGAATGGGCATGCGCCGCCATCGCACGGCCGTCTTCGATCGTGAGACCGGACCATTGCGGATGGGCGATCCCGACGAAGGCGCCCGCCTCACGCGCCCGCTTCGCGAGCGCGAGCCCGTCCTCGGCCTTGCCGGTCGCCTCGAAATCTTCAGGCAGCCCGGCGGCCAGAATATGCCACAGCTCGCCATGGCTGGTCGCATCGGCATGAAGTTCGGCACCGAGAAGCGTCGTGAAGCCCGTGCTGCGAAACAGCCGCGTATCCGTGACCGGAAAATCGAAGCGGCTGAGAAAATGATCCGACAGGCAGAGAAAATCGTAGCCGGCGTCGCGGTAATGGGCGCAGACCGCCTCAGGCGACAGCCCCCCGTCCGAGCGGTCGGAATGTGTGTGAAGATTGCCGCGCCAGAAACGGCCCGGCGCCTGAAATGCCCGCATACCCATGGAGAACCCCCTCACTCAACCGAGGAGAAGCGATATGACGCCTCCATGGCAAGGCAATGACAGAAGGAGGATGAGCGCGCGTGCGATCGAAACTGGTTTCGACGAATGCCCCTCAGGCGGCCTCACTCGTCAAATTCCAGCCGAGCTGGCTCGAAATCTGCCGGGCAGCCGCCATGTTGCGCTGGATGATGGCGGCGAACGCGGCGCCGCGCGCATCCATGCCGGCGACCGAAACGCCGAGCCCGCCAAGCACATTGCCGCTCGCATCGCGGATCGGCGCGGCCGTGCACACCGTCGCCGGGCGAAATTCGCGGTCGTCGACGGCATATCCCTGCACGGCAACGGCAGCGATCTCCCGGCGCAATCTCGCCTCGTCCGTGATGGTATTGTCCGTGTAGGAGCGGATTTCCACTCGCGCCAGAAGCGCATCGAGAGCAGACGGTGACAGTCCCGCGAGGAGCACCTTGCCGAGCGCGGTGCAATGGGCGGGACGATGGCTCACAGTATGAGACGGAAGGCGGCCCTGCGGCTCCGCCTTTTCCAGATAGCAGATCTGGCCGTCGACAAGCGTCGCGATTTGGACCGTCTGGCCGATGGTGGCGCACAAATCCCGCATGATGGGACGCGCGAGGCTCGTGAGCTCGCCGCGCGATTGCGCACCGGGCTGCAGACGCGCGAGGCTCGGACCGATGCTCCAGGTGCGCGTCTTCGGCCGCCAAAGCGCATAGCCGCCATCCGCCAAACTGCGCAAAATGCGCAAAACAGTACTTTTATGCAGACCGACGCTGCGACTGACTTCCGTTAGGGAAAGCGGCTCCTCGGCCGCGGCCAGAACTTCCAGGATGCCGAGCGAACGATGCAGCACCTGGATGGAAGATCCGGACGAAGCGCGCGCATTTCCTGCACTTTCGTCGCCATTTGATTGATCCACCGTGACACCGCTCATCTTCTTAATCCCGACACGTGCCGCAGGAAATCGGCACCTCATAGGCCAATCATCGCGCCGTCCATGCAGTCTCGCACGACCGACTGCACGCACATTCGCCTCTGCAAAGGCAGCCACAAAGCCAAGCCACCAGCAAAGGCGAGGAGGAATGAGCCATTCTTCTGATCAAATTTCAAGTATCATATGGTGAAATTGATGCAATCTGGCTTGGGCGAGACTGACCTTAAGGTTAGATTGTCGCTCCAGCGCCGCGGCAGACGCACGTTTTCACCCAAAATTGCTCAAACGTGCGACAAAAGAACATCCCCGTTCTGATCGGTCAATCGACCAATCAGAGCCCGCGCCGCGCTGCTGGCATAACGGTCAGGATGGCGCAGCAGGGAAAAATCCCGGCGCGGCAGATCGACGGGGACGGATTGAAGCCGGCCGGACTCGATCGCTGCCGCGACCACATGCTCGGAAATGATGGTTGCGCCGGCACCCGCCTCGACGGCCTCGCGCACGGCCTCGTTGCTCGGCAGAACGAGCGAGATCACCAGATCGTCGACTTTGATTCCGTCCCGCGAGGCGAGTTCTTCAAGCACGGCACGCGTTCCCGACCCGGCCTCCCGGATGACCCAGGACAGCGATGTGAGATCGACCCCGCCCGCCTCGCTCGCCACGGGCAGGGCGCGCCCCGCGGCAACCACGAGCACCAGCCTGTCGCGGTCGACGAGGCGGCGGAGGAGCTCCGTATGTCGAATGGGTCCTTCAACGAGACCGAGATCCGCCCGCCCTTCGGCAACGGCATCCTCCACCTGGCGGGTATTGCCGATAACGACATCGAGGTCCACGCCCGGAAAAGCTTCGTGAAAGGCCGCGAGGCGGCGCGGCAGCCAGTAATTGGCGATCGTCTGGCTGGCCGCGATGGCGACGCTGCCGCGGGCGGGATCCGCGATGTCCTCGAGGACATTCTGCGCCGAGGCCACCCGCTTGAGGACAGCGCGTGCCTCCGGCAGGAAGCGCTCGCCCGTCTCCGTCAGTTCGATGCCCCGCCCCACCCGGTCGAACAGGCGGGCACCGTAGCGTTTTTCCAGCGCGGCGATCGCCGCGGAAGCGGCCGACTGTGTGAGGCCGAGCGCGGCTGCCGCCCGGGTGACGTGCCGCCGCTCGGCGACGGCCACGAAGACGCGCAATTGATCGAGGGTCATGCCGCAATGATCGACGCAAATGTTCGATCAGACAATACGCATGCGGAGGTCCGATGAATCCGAGTTTCGGCGCGGAGCGCCTCAAGCGGCCCCTTGTCAGGCGATGCGGGTACCGTCCTGCGGATCGAAAAACACGGAACGCATCATGTTGAAGGCGAGCTTCACCTGCCCGTCTTCTTCGATCGGGCTGTTGGCCCGAAGCCGCGCTGTGAACTCCTTGCCGCCGAGATGCGTGACGACATAGGTGTCGGCGCCCGTCGGCTCCACTATCTCCGCCCGGCAGGTCGCCTCCACGAGGTGGCCCGCCTTCTGGTCGGCAGCGTCCGGATCCGTCACCGCTTCCGGACGGATGCCGAAAGTGATGGTGCGGCCCACCCAATCTCCGAGCTGATCGGCCAAGCCTTCCCGCACCGGCAGGAAGAGCGCGCCGTTTGAGCGCTGCTTCAACGAGACACCGATCGCCCCGTCCTGCTTCTGCACTTCGGCGGGAACGAGGTTCATCGCCGGCGAGCCCATAAAATCCGCCACGAAGAGATTGGACGGATTGTTGTAGACTTCTTCCGGCGAGCCGAATTGCTGCAACACGCCATCCTTCAGGATTGCAATCGTGCTCGCGAGTGTCATCGCCTCGATCTGATCGTGCGTCACGTAGACGATGGTGGTCCCGAGCGTCGCATGAAGCCGTTTGATCTCCATACGCATGTCGACGCGCAGCTTGGCGTCGAGGTTCGACAGCGGCTCGTCGAACAGGAAGACCTGCGGTTTGCGCACCAGCGCCCGTCCCATGGCGACGCGCTGGCGCTGACCGCCGGAAAGCTGACCCGGACGGCGATTGAGAAGCTTCTCGATCTGCAGCATCTCCGCCACTTCCTGGATCGCCCGGTCGCGCTCGTCTTTGGGGACGCCCCGCATTTCCAGGCCGAAGGCAAGGTTTTTTGCCACCGACATGTTCGGGTAGAGCGCATAGGACTGGAACACCATGGCGATGTCCCGCTCCGACGGTTTGAGCTCGTTGACACGCTCGCCGGCGATGCGGATCTCGCCCTTCGTCACGCTTTCGAGCCCCGCAATCGTATTGAGGAGCGTCGACTTTCCGCAGCCGGAGGGACCGACGAGCACGAGGAAGTCCCCCTCCTCCACGGCAAGATCGATGCCCTTCAGAACGTCGGTCTGGCCGAAGGATTTGTAGAGACCGTCGATTTCAAGAAACGCCATGTTCAGCCCTTCACAGCGCCGGCCATCAGCCCGCGCACGAAATAACGCCCCGACACGATGTAGACGACGAGCGTCGGCAGAGCGGCCAGCACGGCGCCGGCGAAGTGAACGTTGTATTCCTTCACGCCGGTGGACGAGCTGACGAGGTTGTTGAGCGCCACCGTCATCGGTTGCGAATCGAAGTCAGAGAACGAGGCTCCGAAGAGGAAGTCGTTCCAGATATTGGTGAATTGCCAGATGATCGTAACGACGATGATCGGCCCGGAACTCGGCAAGAGAATGCGCCAGAAGATACGGAAGAAGCCCGCCCCGTCGACCTGAGCGGAGCGGATGAGCTCCGTTGGGAACGCCGCGTAATAATTCCGGAAGAAGAGCGTCGTGAAGCCGAGCCCGTAGACCACATGCACGAGGACGAGACCGGGAACCGTGCCGGCGATGCCGAGCGTGCCGAGCACCTTCGCCATCGGAATGAGCACGATCTGGAACGGGATGAAGCAGGAGAAAAGTATCAGCCCGAAGACGATGGAATCGCCCTTGAACCGGTACTTGGTCAAGACGTAGCCGTTGATCGCACCGAGAACCATCGAGATGGTAACGGCCGGGATCACCATCAGGAACGAATTGACGAAATAGGGTTTGAGCCCGGTCGCCTGCACGCCCACCTGCGCCTCGCTCCATGCCGAAAGCCAGGGTTGAAGCGTCCAGTGCTGCGGCGGCGCGATGAGATTGCCTGAGCGGATCTCATCGAGCGGCTTGACCGAATTCAAAAGCATGATGACGAGCGGCAGGAGATAATAGACCGCAAAGACGATCAGCACCGCGTAGAGGATCGCCCGTCCGAAGACAGAGCCCGACCCCAGCTGCGGGCCTTCGGTTGCCGTGCTCATTGCTCTCGCTCCGTCGACAGCTCGCTGTAGAGATAAGGCACGATGATGGACGCGACCATCATCAGCATCACCACCGCGGAGGCCGCACCGACGGCCATCTGGCTGCGCGTGAAGGTGTAGGAATACATGAACGTCGCAGGCAGCTCCGTCGCACGCCCTGGCCCGCCATTGGTGAGCGCGATGACGAGGTCGTAGGATTTGATCGCCATATGGGCGAGGACGACGAAGGCCGACAGAAAGGCCGGCCGCAGCATCGGAATGATGATCCTCCGATAGAGCTGCCAGGGCCCCGCCCCGTCGATCTGGGCGGCACGCATGATTTCCGTGTCGATCCCCCGAAGGCCCGCCAGGAACATCGCCATGACGAAGCCCGACGATTGCCAGACGGCCGCAATCACGACGGTGTAGATCGCCATTTCGCGGTCTTTGATCCAGCCGAAATGGAAACTCGTCCAGCCGAGCGCATGCATGGTGTGGTCGAGCCCGATGCCGGGATCGAGGAACCATTTCCACGCTGTGCCGGTGACGATGAAGGAGAGCGCCATCGGATAGAGATAGATCGGCCGCAAAACGCCCTCGCCGCGGATCTTCTGGTCGAGAAGAATGGCGAGCAGCAGGCCGAGTACGCAACAGATGACGATGTAGAGAGACCCGAAGATCGCGAGATTCTTGAGCGCGATCCACCAGTTCGGCAGGTCGAATAGTTTGACGTAATTGCCGAGGCCGATGAAGTCGAAGCGCGGCAGAAGCGTCGAGCTCGTCATCGACAGATAGACGGTGAAGATGATGAAGCCGTAGACGAAGAGCACGATGACGGCAAAGCTCGGCGCGAGAACGATGCGCGGCAGCCAGTCCTGCAGGCCGCGCCGGAACGCGCTCGATCGGCGCGGACGCACAAGCGGCTCCGTAGCGGTGGTAGAAGTCGCGGTCACTGGGGCGCCCTCAACGCTGAAGATGATGGGAAGCCCCGGCCTGAGTCGGCCGGGGCGAGATCATCAGAAGCGTCAGCGGGCCGACGCAACGGCGTCGACGAGAGCCTGAACGGCCTCCTCGGACGTGTACTCGCCGTTGAAATGTGCCGTGACGACGTCGAAGACGGCGTTCTTCACCGCAGACGGCGCGCCATAGCCATGCGCGAGCGAACCATAGAGGTGGTTGTTCTCATTGGCCTCGGCGAGCTGCTTCATGCCTTTCTGAGCGCAGGCATCGAACTCGTCCGGCGCCACGTCGGTGCGCGCCGGCACGGAACCCTTCACCTTATTGAAGGCGATCTGGAATTCCGGCGACATGACGGCGGAAGCGAGCTTCAGCTGCGCGTCGCGCTTGTCTTCGCCCACCTTGAACATCACGAACTGGTCGGAATTGAAGAGAACCGAGCCTTCCGTTCCCGGGAAGCGCTGGCAGAGGAAATCCTCACCCGGCTTCATGTCGGCGCGCAGGAACTCGCCCTTCGCCCAGTCGCCCATGAACTGCACCGCGGCCTTGCCGTTGATGACCATGGCGGTGGCGAGGTTCCAGTCGCGACCGGAGAAGTTCGGATCGACATAGTCGTGAAGCTTCGTCATCCGATCGAAGACCTGCTTCATCGTATCGGAGCCGAGCGTCTCTTCGTCGAAATCGTTGAGCGCTTTCTTGTAGAAGTCCGGACCGCCGGTGGCGAGCACGACGGCCTCGAACACGGTCGCGTCCTGCCAGGGCTGACCGCCATAAGCCACCGGCGTGTAGCCGGCTTCCTTGATCTTATCGAGAACCTCGATCAGCTGATCCCAGTCCTTGATGTCGCCTTCGACGCCGACTTCGTCGAAGATCTTCTTGTTGGCCCACATCCAGTTCGTCGAATGCACGTCGACCGGGGCGGCGATCCACTGGCCTTCGCTGTTCTTGGAGAATTTCTGCAGAGCGGTCGGAACGACGTTGTCCCAGTTTTCCTTCGACGCAAGATCGGAAAGGTCCGCGACCACGCCCTGGTCGGCCCATTCGGTGATGTCGTAGCCAAGCATCTGCACGGCGGTCGGCGCATTGCCCGAAGTGACGCGCGAGCGCAGCACGGTCATCGCCTGGACACCCGAGCCGCCGGCCACAGGCATGTCTTCCCAGGTGACGCCTTCTTCTTCGAGCTGTTTCTTCAGAACGTTGAGCGCTGCAGCTTCACCGCCGGCGGTCCACCAATGCAGCACTTCCACGGTCTCTTGAGCCGCAGCACTTCCGACAAACAACGCCGCGCCAGTGGCAAGGCCAGCGAACGTCGATACGAATTTCTTGTACATGAGTTGGAAAACCTCCCGAATAATCCACCGTCGTGTGGCTTCCGGCCGATTGCTCGAACCGACCGCGGCGGTAGTCCAATCTGTAACGTTACAGATCGCCGCAAGTCAAACGCTACAAGCCGTTTGCAGAAGCGGGAATGCGCGGCATAGGATGCCACCCCCATCAGGAGGCGAAAACATGCCGCCGAAGCGGCCCGAGTTCCGAAAGATCAGCGATAACAAGAAACAAGACAGCTTTGCGCGCCCCACTTTGCGCACTTTGGCGGAGCTGACAGGGCTTGGTGTCACGACGGTTTCGCGCGCCTTGAAGGATGCTCCGGAACTTTCGGTTGAGACCAAGGCCAGAGTGCGCGCTCTGGCTGAGGAGATCGGCTACAGACCCGACCGGGCGGGGATCCGTCTGCGCACCGGCAAGACCCTCGTCATCGCTCTCGTCCTCGATCAAAGCGACGCGATCGCCGAATTCGCCCGCCGCATGATCTTCGGCATTTCGGAGATTTTGCGCGACACGCCCTACCATCTCGTCGTCTTTCCACAGGTGATGGGCAGCGACCCGATGGAGCCGATCACCTATATCGCGGAGACGGCAGCCGCAGATGGCGTGATCTTCACCCATACGCGGCCGCAGGATCCGCGCGTGAAGCTCCTTTTGGAGCGCGGCATGCCTTTCGTCACGCACGGCAGGACTCGGCTCGGCCATCCGCATCCCTTCCATGATTTCGACAACGAGACTTTTGCACGGCTCGCCGTGGAGCACCTCGTCGCGCGCGGCCGCAAGCGGCTTGCGCTCGTCACGCCGCGCCCGGAATTCACCTATGCGGAGTTCATGCTGAAAGGCTTCCGGGAAGCGGCAGACCGCGCCCGGGTCCAGCATGACCTGATGCCGGGGCTCGATCTCGATTCAAGGTCGCAGGCGTTCCGCAAGGCGGCAATGCGGCTTGGCGAGGCGGAGAACCCCTTCGATGGCTTCATCTGCGCCAGCGAAACCCGCTCGGTTGCGCTGATGGCGGGCCTCAACGACGCCGGCCGCGTCGTCGGGCGCGATGTCGATGTGGTCGCCAAGGAAACCTCGGATCTCCTCGACAACGTCTGGCCGCCGATCGATTCCTTTTGCGAAGACCTGGTCCTCGCCGGCAAGGAGCTTGCGAGCTTCCTGCTCGCACGCATGCGCGGAGCGCCGGTGGACACCCTCACCTCGCTCGCCACTCCGGGCTTCCGCCAGCGCACCGGCCGGCCCTGTGCCGGAAAGCACACACTTTGATCAAAGCCTAAGCACTCCTCAGAGGCACCCATGCGACGCTCAGACATCAACGCCATCATCAGGCAGTCGGACGAATTCATCCGCTCTTTCGGCTTTCTGCTTCCGCCCTTTGCCTATTGGCGCCCGAAGGAAATGCAGGCGCGCTTGAGCGAGATCGAAGGCATCGTCTCCGGCCGCCTCGGCTGGGACATCACCGATTATGGCGGCGGCGATTTCGACAAGCTCGGGCTTTTCCTCTTCACCGTCAGAAACGGCGATACGGCCGATCTCGCCCGCGGCCGCGGCATGCTCTATGCAGAAAAGATCATGATCTCGCGGCGCGATCAGATCTCTCCGATGCATCGCCACGTGATCAAGGCGGAAGACATCATCAACCGCGGCGGCGGCACGCTGGCACTCGAGCTGTTTGCCTCCGATCCGGACGGCGACATCGACCAGGAAGCCGAAGTGCTGGTCGCCACCGACGGGATCTGGCGACGCCTGCCGGCGGGCGGCACATTGCTGCTACAACCGGGAGAAAGCGTCACCTTGCGGCCTGGCATGTGGCACGCCTTCTGGGCGGAAGGCAAAGACACGCTCATCGGCGAAGTCTCGACCGTCAACGACGACCTGACGGACAATATTTTTCGCGATCCCGTCAGCCGCTTTTCAACGATCGAGGAGGACGAGGAGCCGTTGCACCTCCTCGTCTCCGATTATCCGGCGTGGCTGGAAAACGCCTCGGGCCGGGCGGTCGCCGGCTCGTAAGCGCGGTCTCTCACCGCTCCGCCGAGCGCGCCCAAAGATTGACCCCACCTTCGACGGCATAGCGGTCGATGTCGGCGAGCTCCTGCTGTGAGAATTTGCGTTTTTCGAGCGCGTCGACGAGCTCGCTCACCTGTTCGGGCCGGCTCGCGCCGATCAGCGCCGTCGTCACCCGCGGGTCGCGCAAAACCCAGGAGATCGCCATCTGCGCCAGGCTCTGGCCGCGACGCTGGGCGATCTCGTTGAGGCCGCGGATACGGCTCAGATTGTCGTCGCTCAAGAAGTCGGAAGAGAGGGTCTTGTCTTGTGCGGCACGGCTCTCCTTCGGCACGCCGCCGAGATATTTGTTGGTCAGCATGCCCTGGGCGAGCGGCGAGAAGACGATCGTACCCATGCCCTCGCCCTGCAGCGTGTCGAGAAGACCGTCCTCCTCGATCCAGCGGTTGATGAGCGAGTAGCTCGGCTGATGGATGAGGCAGGGCACGCGCATCTCGCGCAGGATGGCGACCGCCTCGCGCGTCCGCTCCGAATTGTAAGAAGACAGCCCGACATAAAGCGCCTTGCCCTGCTGGACGGCCGAGGCGAGCGCTCCCATCGTTTCCTCGAGTGGCGTTTCCGGATCGAAACGGTGCGAGTAGAAGATATCGACATAGTCGAGTCCGAGGCGCTTCAGGCTCTGATCGAGGCTCGACAGAAGGTATTTGCGGCTTCCCCATTCGCCATAGGGCCCGGGCCACATGCGGTAGCCCGCCTTTGTGGAGATGACGAGCTCGTGGCGGTGCGCGGCGAAATCGCTTTTCAGCATCCACCCAAAGAACACTTCCGCAGCACCCGGCGGCGGGCCGTAATTGTTGGCGAGGTCGAAATGGGTGATGCCCTGATCGAAGGCCGTCCGGCAGATCGCCCGCGCCACGTCCTCGCGCGCGTCTTCACCAAAATTGTGCCAAAGGCCGAGCGACAGGGCCGGCAGCAGAAGCCCGCTCTTGCCGCAGCGGTTATATGTCATGTCTTCGTAGCGGTTCGGCGCGGGCCGGTAGCTTGCGCTCGTCATCACCTCTCCCCTCGTGTCTCCAGTCGACGCGGGCTCCTGAAAAACCTCTTCGGCTTGGAGCCCCGTCGCGATCGTCGTGAAGGACATAGCGCATGGTCGGAGCGGACAACACCCGCAGCACGTCCAAGGCGCGGCCATAGCTTCCTTACGAAATTGAGACGCGAAAAGGATGACCCTGCGAAAGCCCCGCGATATGAGGGGCCGGGATGATCGGCGCCTGACGGGCTGCGCCGGCTGGAACGCAAAGAGCGGGAACGGAATGAACAAGAACAGCGACTTGCCGGCACATGTCGTGGAAGATCAAAGCGCCGTCTTCGCCTTCCTTGCCGATCCCGTGACCCACGGCCTTAAAAACGAAATCAAGCGCATCGACACGCATGGCGCGGTCGTTTTCCTTGCCGGCGACGACGTCTACAAGCTGAAGCGCGCCGTCAAATTCCCCTTCATGGATTACTCCACGCTCGCATTGCGCAAGACCGCCTGCGAGCGGGAAATCGCCGTCAACAAGGAAGCCGCACCGGACATCTATCTCGGCATCGTGGCGATCACCCGTGATGGCGACGCGCTGACGCTCGGAGGCGACGGTGAGCCCATCGAATGGGCGGTCCATATGCGCCGCTTCGACGAGACGAAGACCCTCGATCTCATCGCCGAAAAGGAGGGACTCCCCCAGGAGCTGTTGAAGTCTCTCGTCAGAGAAATCCTCGCCGCCCATGAGCGCGCTCCCAGGCGCGACACCGGTCCGGCGATCGCCTCCCTCGCCTCCTATCTCGAGCAGAACAGCGAGGCCTATGCCGAAAATCCCGAGCTGTATCCGCAGGACCGCGCCGCCGCTCTGACCGAGGCCTCGAAAATGGCTCTCGCCGCGCTCACGCCGCTCCTCCAGGCACGCGGAGAGGCCGGCTTCGTGCGCCGCTGTCACGGCGATCTGCATCTGCGCAACATCGTCCTGATTGCGGACAAGCCGACGATCTTCGACGCGGTCGAATTCGACGAAGCGATCGCAACAGGCGACGTCCTCTACGACCTCGCCTTCCTCCTCATGGATTTGTGGGAGCGCGGCCTCCACCGCGAAGCGAACACCGTCATGAACCGCTATCTGTGGGGCAGCGATGCGTCCGAGATCGACGGGCTCGCGGCCCTGCCCTTGTTTCTCTCCATCCGCGCCACCATCCGCTCCAAGGTCATCGCCGCCGCGCTTCCTCACCTCGACGGGGAGGAAAAAGCGGCGAAGGCAGCCGAGGCACGCCGGTATTTTACTGCCGCAGAAGCGTTCCTTAAGCCGGTACGGCCACGCCTCGTGGCGATCGGCGGGCTTTCAGGCTCCGGCAAAACGACGCTTGCCGCGCGCATCGCGCCGCAATTCGGCCGCGCGCCGGGAGCGGTGCATCTTCGAAGCGATATCGAGCGCAAGCGCCTCGCCGGCGTCGGCGAGACGGAGCGTCTGCCGGACAGCGCGTATGCGTCGAATTTCACCGCCCGCGTCTTCGACACGCTCTGGCACAAGGCGGAGCGTGCCTTGAAGGCCGGCGCGAGCGTCATCGTCGATGCCGTCCACGCGACACCGGCGGAGCGGCGACAGGTGGAGATCGTCGCCCGGGACAATGGCGCCGATTTCGCGGGCCTGTGGCTCGAGGCACCCATCGAGACCCTAATCGACCGCGTCCGCTATCGCAACAACGACGCTTCCGACGCCACGGCCGAAATCGTCCGCCGCCAGACGGGCTACGAGATCGGCGAGATCGCCTGGCCGCGCCTCACCGTGACGGGAAGCGTGGACGATTCCGTTGCCCGAGCCCTGAAAACTCTCGGCTTCTCCGCCGATCGATGACGCCCCGCTCAAGGGATCAGGACGGCAGCCCCGGTGAGTGCCCCCGATCGTAAGTCCGCAAGAGCGTCATTGGCTCTGTCCAACGGATAGGAAGCCGTCGTCGTTCGCACCGGCACCTCGGGCGCCAGCGCCAGGAATTCATCGCCGTCGGCGCGTGTGAGATTGGCGACCGAGCGGACGACACGCTCGCCCCACAAGAGTTCGTAGGGAAAGCTCGGAATGTCGCTCATATGGATGCCGCCGCAGACGACGACCCCACCTTTCTTCACCGCCTTCAAGGCTGCAGGAACAAGCGCGCCTACCGGGGCGAAGATGATGGCCGCATCGAGTTCGTCCGGGGGCTGATCGGAGGAATCACCGGCCCACACGGCACCGAGCTCGCCCGCAAAAGCCTGCGCTTTGAGATCCCCCCGTCGGGTGAAGGCATAGACCGAGCGTCCCTGGTGGCGGGCCACCTGCGCCACGATATGCGCGGCCGCGCCAAAGCCATAAAGGCCGAGACGTTCGGCCTCTCCCGCCATCCTGAGGCAGCGATGACCGATGAGCCCGGCGCACAGAAGCGGCGCCATCTCCGCATCCGCTCCCCACTCGCCGAGAGGAAAGACGAAATGCGCATCGGCCACGCAGAACTCGGCATAACCGCCATCGATCGTGTAGCCGGTGAAGCCCGGACGGTCGCAGAGGTTCTCCTGTCCCGAACGACAATAGACGCAAGTTCCGCAGGTGTGGCCGAGCCAGGGAACACCGACGCGATCGCCCTCTTTGAACCCGCTGACATTCCCCCCGCACGCCGCCACACGGCCAACGATTTCGTGACCGGGAATGAGCGGCAGTTTGGGGTTTTGGAGCTCCCCATCGACCACATGCAGATCGGTTCGGCACACCCCGCAGGCGGAAATCTCAATCAGCACCTCGCCGGGTCCTGGCCTTGGGCGTGCAAGATCCTTTAAAAGGAGAGGAGCGCCGGGCCGCTCCAAAACCATTGCGCGCATCGTCGCCGTCATGATCACCCTCCGCCATCCGGTGGAAAATGCTGCACCGCGGTAAATTTCACGTTGTTGCCACTCTCTGGCTTGACGCCGGTCAAAGCCGCGCCTCGTTAGGAGCATAGAACGGCAGCGCATCCGCAAGGAACATTTCCATGACCATCCGCAACCTGGACAAGGCCTTCGCACCGACTTCGGTCGCTCTTATCGGTGCAACGCCCCGCCCTGGCTCCGTCGGGGCCAAAGTGCTCGCCAATCTCCACAGCGCTGGCTTCAAGGGCCCGATCTGGACCGTCAATCCGAAATATCCCTCGATCGACGGCGAACGCTGCTTCCCCTCGATCAAGGATCTGCCCGACGCACCCGACCTCGCCATCATCGCAACGCCGCCGGAGGCCGTGCCCGGCCTGATCACAGAGCTCGGCGAAAAGGGCACCCGCGCCGCCGTCGTGCTGACGGCCGGCATCGAGGAAGGCAACGGCCTGATGCAGGCCATGCTCGACGCGGCCCGGCCTTACACCCTGCGCATCATCGGCCCGAACTGCTTTGGCATCTTCCTGCCGCATATCGGGCTCAACGCCAGCTTCTCGCACATTTCGCCGCGTCCGGGCCGCCTTGCTTTATTGTCGCAATCCGGGGCCATCGCCTCCTCGATCATCGACTGGGCGGGCAACCACGCCATCGGCTTCTCGAAGATCATCACGCTCGGCAATATGGGCGACGTCGATGTCGGCGACTGCCTCAACCAGCTTGCGACGGATCGCGATACGACGGCGATCCTGATGTATCTGGAAACCGTCCCGCACGGTCGGAAATTCATGTCCGCCGCCCGCGCCGCCTCGCGCGCCAAGCCGATCGTCGTCGTCAAGGCCGGCCGTCACGCGGCCGCAGCCAAGGCTGCCCTCACCCACACCGGAGCGATCTCCGGCGCCGATGCGGTTGCCGACGCCGCCTTCCGCCGCGCCGGTCTTTTGCGGGTCGGGCAGATCGAACAGCTCTTCGACGCCGCAGAAACCCTGACGCGCCTCAAGCCAACCAAGAGCCGGCGCGTCGCCATCGTCACCAATGGTGGCGGCGTGGGCGTGCTCGCCGTCGACCAGCTGATGGATGAGGGTGGCGTCCTCGCCGAATTGTCCCCGGAGACGATCGAGGAACTCGACAAGGTGATGCCGCCGACCTGGTCGCGCACCAACCCGATGGACTTGATCGGCGACGCCCCTCCCGAGCGCTATGTGGCGGCGACGGAAGCAGCGCTGGCCGACCCGAACGTCGATGCGCTTCTCGTACTCAATTGCCCGACCGCACTTTCCTCCGCCGATGGCGCGGCCGAAGCCGTCATCTCGACCGTCAAAGCCGACCGTGCCCGGCATCCCTATCCCAAGCCGGTTCTGACCTGCTGGCTCGGGGGCGAGACGGTGATGAAGGCACGCGAGAGGCTACGGGCAGCGGGCGTCGCGACCTTCCTCAGCCCCTCGGACGCGATCCGCAGCGTCGGCTACCTGACCGACTGGCACAAGGCTCAGGCCCTGTTGATGCGCACGCCACCGAGCTTGCCGGATGATTTCACCTGGGACGCCGAGCGCGCCCGGGCCGTCATGGTGAAGGCGGCGGAAGAAGGCCGCAGCGTCCTGACCGAGCCGGAAGCCAAGGAGGTTCTCGCGGCCTTCGGCATTCCGATCGTCAAAACGGTGATCGCTCGTACGATCGAAGAGGTCGAAGAGACGGCGCGGGAGCTCCTGCGCGATCACAAGGCGGTCGTCGTGAAGCTCCTGTCTGCGGAAATCACGCACAAATCCGATGTCGGCGGCGTCGTCCTCAACCTTTCGACGCCCGAAGAAGCCGTCAACGCCGTGCGCATCATCACCAAGCGGGTCGAACGTAGCCGGCCCGACGCGCATATCGAGGGCTTCACCGTGCAGCCGATGATCCGTCGCACGGCGGCGCATGAACTGATCGTCGGCATCGGCAACGACCCGTTGTTCGGCCCGACGATCGTCTTCGGCGCCGGCGGAACGGCCGTCGAAGTCATTGCCGACAGCGCCACCGGCCTGCCACCGCTCGATCGCAACCTTGCCCGCGATCTCATCGAGCAGACCCGCATCTCACGCCTTCTCGACGGCTATCGGGACATTCCCCCCGCCGACATGAATGCGCTGGAGCTGAGCCTCATCCGCCTCTCGCAGATGGCGGTCGACCTGCCCTCGATCACGTCGCTCGACATCAACCCGCTTCTCGCTTCGAGCGACGGGGTGGTGGCGCTCGATGCGCGCGTCGCCTTCGATCCCAAGCAGGTGCACAAATCCGGGCCCAACCGCGACATGGCGATCCGGCCGTATCCGAGCGGCTGGGACAGCACGGCGGATCTCGCCAGCGGCGCCAGCGTGATCCTGCGGCCTCTGATGCCGACGGACGTGCATCTCTACCCGGAATTCCTCGGCAAATTGTCGCCCGAGGACATCCGCATGCGCTTCCTCGCGCCGCTGAAGACCCTGCCGGAAGAGATGGTCGCAAGGCTCACCCAGATCGACTATGCGCGCGACATGGCCTTCGTCGCACTCGATCCGGAATCGGGCGAGCTTCTCGGCGTCTCGCGACTTGCCGCAGATCCCGATCATGTCGAGGCCGAATATGCGGTGACCGTCCGAAGCGACATGAAGGGGCGCGGCATCGGCTGGCTGTTGATGAAGCAGATCATCGAATATGCGGCAGCCGATGGCATCGAGCGGCTTTACGGCGTCATCCTGCCGGAGAACCATACGATGCTGTCGATGTGTCGGGAGCTTGGCTTCGTCGCCGTCTCGAGCCCCGAAGCCGACGGCCTGCGCCATGTGGTCATTCATCTTGAGGCCCCTGCCTCCGAGGAAGAGGCGGAAGCCTCCGTCGGATCGCAGCGCCCGCGGCTGATCCCGTCCTAAACGGGTTTTCAAAGTCGAACGGAAACGGGCGCCTCGAGGGGCGCCCGTTTTCATTTTGCCTGATCGGATTTTTCCGCCCGAGGTGATCTCGGGGGCTTAGCGCCAGCGCAAGTCGAAGACGACGCGCGGCTGGAAGCCCTCGCCCTCGCGCCGCACGACAGCCCGCGTTCCGCGGTGGACGAGGCTGCGGAAAAGCTCCTGGAAACAGCCACTGTAATAGGCAAGGAGTACGGCGTCGGTCGGCGTTCCCCGCACCGGCCCGCCTGCGATCGACACAACGACCGGATGGCTCGGCACGAAGGTGACGGCACCGCTGCCGACGAAGGTCCACGCATGGCGCCGGATCGCCGCCAGGAATAGCCGTGCCCTGAGCCAGGGCGGCAGAAACGGCATGATGCGCTGGAAAGGCTTCGGAATGCGGCGCGCCAGAAGATAGGTCGCGGTCAATTCTCCGGCGCGGAAGGCGGCGTCCTCGGCCTCTTGCGGGGCGAGAACGGCGAGCGCCGCATCATGGAGGCGCATCACCTCCCGCTCATCGACCATTTCGGTCGGCTGAGCATCGAGATAATGCAAAAGGCCCGCCTGAGCGAACACGCTCTGGCAGGCCTCTCGCCCCACAATGGCGTTCAACGCCTCATCCATGCGGATGATGGCATTGGGTCCAATTCGCGCGGCCGGTTGAGACGGGACGTGATCCGCAGCCGAAACCGCGCTCACGTCCCGCTCTCGCCCCCCGACTCGCGTCGGCTCGTCGGTCACGGCCATAGCCGCGCCCTAATGCACTGTCGCCCGCGGCTTCTCCACCTCGGCCGGAGCGGGATTGGATGAGGTGATCGCCTCATCGTAATCGTCTCCATCCTCCGGCAATCCCTTCGGAGCACCGCAAGCGCTGACGGCGGCCGGCGTCATCACCGCCTCGTCGTACTGATCGCCCTCGTCGATCTCCTCGGCATGACCGTTGGCACCATTGGCGCCGTTCACACCGTTGGCGGCGACCTCTGCAGGAACCCGCTTCTTCTTCAGTTTGCGTGGCGGCGGCGCGCTCTTCAGATCGGCAAGCTGGCGCCGATCGAGCGTGCGGGTCTCGTCGAAACCGAAATCGACTTTCTTCTTCGACTGCGGACCCCAGTAATTCACACGACCGAGATCGTAGAACTCACGCCGCATGCCCGACCGCATGAAGGCCTTCAGGCAGCCCATCATGTAACGCCGCAAGGTCTTGTCGCGGATCCACGGATAGTGGAACAGCATCTTGCGCATGTAGAAGCGGCGGTAATTGTGCATGACACGATCGAGCAGGGTCGCCCGATCCATCGCCGCCGGCTTCACGATCGGCGTGACGAAGTTGTACTTCTCGTAGTCGAAGATCTCGACCTTATCGCCGAGTTCCTGGAAAAGATCGGCAAACGGCCACGGCGTGTACATGGACCAGTTGGCCATCTCCGCGCCCCAGTCGATCACCATGCGGTAGGTCTCTTCCAGCGTCTCCGGCGTCTCGTTGTCGAGACCGACGATGAACTGCGCCTCCGCCATGATGCCGTTCTTCTTGAGAAGCTGAACGGCACGCTTGTTCTGTGCGACCGTGGTCTCCTTATTGAAAAGATCGAGCTTCAGCTGCGCAGCGGCTTCCGTGCCGAGAGACACGTGGATGAGGCCGGCCTTGCGATAGAGCGGCAGAAGCTTCTCGTCGCGGATGACGTCGGTAACGCGCGTGTTGATGCCCCACAGAACCGGCAGGTCGCGCTTCACCATCTCTTCGCAGAAGCGGATGAACTTCTTGCGGTGAATGGTGGGCTCTTCGTCGGCCAGGATGAAGAATCCGACCCCGTGGTTGCGCACCAGATCCTCGATCTCGTCGACCACCTTGAGCGGGTCGCGGACACGGTAGTTGCGCCAGAATTTCCACTGCGAGCAGAACGAGCAGGTGAAGGGGCAGCCGCGCGCAAAGTTCGGCACGGCGACGCGCGTGTTGAGCGGGATATAGATATACTTTTCCCAGTCGAGCACGCTCCAGTCCGGCTTGATCGTGTCGACATCGGCGATCGGCGGCTCGGCCGGCGTCGCGACGACCTGATCGCCGTCGCTATAGGCGATGCCGAGAACCTTCGACCGCGCTTCCGTCCAGTCGCCGCTTTGAAGCGCCTTCATCACATTGACGATGACGGCCTCGCCCTCACCCCGGATGATGGCGTCGATCCACGGCGCCTCGGTCAGGACCTGGCGATACATGAAGCTCGCATGCACGCCGCCGATGATAGTCAACGCGTTCGGATGCTCTTCCTTCGCGATCTGAAGGACACGCTCGGCCTTATAGATGGACGGCGTGATCGAGGTGGCGCCGACGACGTCCGGCTTCTCCTCGCGGATGATACGTCTGAGCTCCTCATCCTCGATACGGTCGGTCATCGCATCAATGAAACGGATATCGGTAAAACCGGCCGTTTTCAGAGCGCCCGCCAGATAAGCAACCCATGCGGGTGGCCAGTTACCTGCGATCTCCGCGCCACCAGAATGGTAGTTCGGATGAATCATGAGAATGCGCATCGATTCCGTCTCCGGGAGAGGTCGCTTGACAGTTTCCATTGTAAGGTCTGCGTGACACTTCACTTTGATGTCGATCAAATGACACGCAGAGCGGGCTTTCTTGCACCCACTTGAAGGTCGGTCTGGACGTGGTCGCACGTATCTGTCGCGCGGAATTGACACTGTTTCGGCGGCCGCGCGAGAGGCGGAAGCGCCGCAGCCTTGCGGTAAGTCGCCGCGCATCGAGACCTCTTCGGACCCGGTGGCTCTTTGCCTGCCGCACGCCCGGTGTTAGGAGCCGGAGCTCCGGCACCCGCGATCGAAGACCCGTCCCATGCTTTCCTGTGCCCCGGCCCAAGGCCGCGCTTTCGCAGTTCCGCTCGCCGTCCCCGCCATGAGACGGGGGTGTGTACGATGAAAGTGCTCGTCACCGGCGCCGCCGGCTTCATCGGCTTCCACACGGCGCAGCGTCTTCTCGCCCGCGGCGATACGGTGATCGGCGTCGACAATCTCAACGATTATTACGACGTGACCTTGAAAGAAGCGCGGCTTGCCCGGCTTGAGGCCGAGCCCGGCTTTCGCTTTTGCCGCCTCGATCTCGCCGATCGCGAAGGCAGTGCCACGCTCTTCGCCGAGGAGCGGCCGGACCGCGTCGTCCATCTGGCGGCCCAGGCGGGCGTGCGATACGGCCTCACCAATCCGCACGCCTATGCGGACGCCAATCTCGTCGGCTTCCTCAATGTCCTCGAAGGCTGCCGCCACAATGGCGTCGTCCATCTCGCCTTCGCCTCGTCGAGCTCCGTTTATGGCGCCAACACGGCGATGCCGTTCAGCGTCGCCCAGAACGTCGATCATCCGCTCAGCCTGTATGCCGCGACGAAGAAGGCGAATGAGCTGATGGCGCATTCCTATGCGCATCTCTACCGCCTGCCGGTGACCGGCTTGCGCTTCTTCACCGTCTACGGCCCATGGGGTCGCCCGGATATGTCCCTCTTCCTGTTCACGCGAAAAATCCTCGCCGGCGAGCCGATCGAGATCTTCAACAACGGCCACCATTCCCGGGATTTCACCTATATCGACGACATCGTCGAAGGCGTGGTGCGGGTGCTCGATCATGCGGCCGAGCCGGACGGGGAATGGGACGGCGCCGCGCCGAACCCCGCCTCCTCCTCGGCACCATACCGGCTCTACAACATCGGCAACAATCAGCCGGTCGAGCTCATGGATTTCATCGCCGCGATCGAAGAGGCGCTCGGCCGCAAGGCGGAAAAGATCTTCCTGCCGATGCAGCCTGGCGATGTGCCGACCACTTACGCCGATATCGAGGCGCTCGCCGACGATCTCGGCTATCGGCCGACGACGCCGATCAAGGAAGGCATCGCCCGTTTCATCGCCTGGTACCGCGATTTCTACGCCCAAGCCTGAGCGGCGCCGTCATTCCGCCGGCCCGATCGCGATGGCGAGCTCCTCGAGTCGCTCGATCTGAACGGACAATTTGTCGCCCGGCTTCACCGCTCCGACACCGGCGGGTGTGCCCGTATAGAGGAGATCGCCGGGCTTCAGGTGATAATAGTGTGACAGATGGGCGATCAGCTCCGGCACGCTCCAGACCATATCGGACAGTCTCGCCTGCTGCCGCACCTCGCCATTGACGCGCGTTGTGAGCGTCTGCTCGTCGATCGCGCCGAAATCGGACGCGGGCATGATCGGCGCGATCAGGGCGGAATTCTCGAACGCCTTGCCGAGATCCCAGGGGCGGCCTTTGGTCTTTGCCGCGCCCTGCAGGTCGCGCCGCGTCAAATCGATGCCGGAGGCGTAGCCGAAGACGCAACCCATCGCCTCATCCGGCGAAACTTGAAAGGCAGGACCTCCGAGCGCCACCACGAACTCTCCTTCGTAATGGCAATCCTGCGTGCCCGGCGGATAGGCGATCGTCGCTCCCGACAAAGCGACCGCATCGGCGGGCTTGGTGAAATAGAACGGTGCCTCGCGATCGACCTCGGCGCCCATTTCCCGCGCATGGTCGGCATAATTGCGACCGACGCAGAAGATCCGCCGCACCGGGAAAACCGCCGCGGCTGTCGCAATCGGCACGCCGACCGAGGGCGGCGGCGGGAAGACGAAACGAGGCTTTTCCTCCGATGGGCTCATAAGGGCGCCTCCTTTGCGCGTGCGGCGACAGGCCTGTGGACACCGCGGCACAGGATTTCGACGCTTCCGTGGCGGCAAGTTGCCATACAATCGATTCCGCGCGTAGTGTCCCCGCACGTTAGGCTGGGCTTTTGAAGTCCGCCCTCTCAAGGAGGATCAGGAATGCGCAGATTGTTGTCCAGGTTCGTTCTGGGCGCAGCGGCGGTAGCATTGATGGCCGCGAGCGCCAGCGCCGAGGTCACTTATACACGCGGCAACGACGCCGACCCCGAGACGCTCGATCAGCACAAAACGTCGACCATTTCGGAAGCGAATGTCCTACGTGACCTTTATGAAGGCCTCGTCGTCTACAGCTCTTCAGCCAAAGTCGTTCCCGGCGTCGCGGAGAGCTGGGAGACATCGGATGACGGTCTGACCTGGACCTTCCACCTGCGCGACGATGCCAAATGGTCGAACGGTGAACCTCTGACGGCGGAAGATTTCGTCTTCTCGTATCAGAGGATCATCAACCCGGAGACCGGCGCCAAATACGCCAACATCCTCTATCCGATCAAAAACGCCGAAGCGGCCAATTCCGGCAAGGTTCCGCCCGAAGAGATTGGCGTCAAGGCGCTCGACGAGCACACACTCCAGTTCACCCTGGAAAACCAGACACCATATTTCCTCGAGCTGCTGACCCATCAGACCAGCCTGCCCGTCTATCCGCCTGCGGTGAAGGAGTTCGGCACCGATTTCGTGCAGCCGGAGAACATGGTGTCGAACGGCGCCTATACGCTCCAGGAATTCACGCCGAATTCGCGTATCGTCCTCGTCAAGAACAAGAATTTCCATGATGCCGACAACGTTGCCATCGACAAGGTGATCTACATTCCCTTCGAGGATCGCTCAGCCTGCCTGCGGCGCTTCGAGGCCGGTGAAGTGCAATCCTGCTCCGACATTCCAACCGAGCAGATGAAGTATGTGAAAGACACGCTGGGCGACGAAGTCCATATCGTTCCGTATCTTGGCACCTATTATTACGCGGTGAAGGCCGACAAGGAGAAGCTTTCCGACGTGCGCGTTCGCCAGGCCCTGTCGATGGCGATCGATCGCGAATTCATCGCGGACGAGATCTGGGCCGGCGCCATGCTGCCCGCCTATTCGCTGATCCCCCCCGGCATCGGCAATTACGGCGAGCCGGCTTATGCCGATTACAAGGACATGGATCCGCTCGACCGCGAAGACAAAGCCATCGAGCTGCTCGAAGAGGCAGGGTACGGAAAAGACAACCCGCTGAGCGTCGAGATCCGCTACAACACCGGCGAAAACCACCAGAACACAGCGACGGCGATCGCCGATATGTGGAAGAATATCGGTGTGAAGACGACTTTCGTGACGGCGGATGGCGCCACCCACTACGCCTATCTGCGCGACCAGGGCGACTTCGACATCGCGCGCGCCGGCTGGATCGGCGATTATTCCGACCCGCAGAACTTCCTGTTCCTGGTGGAAAGCAACAATCCGGGCTTCAACTACGCCAACTACGACAACCCGGAATACGACGCGCTGATGGACAAGGCCGCAGAGACCAGCGACCTCGACGAGCGCGCCGAAGTCCTGAAGCAGGCCGAGACGATTTTCATGCGCGACCTGCCCTTCATCCCGATCCTTTATTACTCCTCCCTCAGCCTGGTTTCAGACAAGCTGCAAGGTTGGGAGGACAATCTCGTCAACGTCCACGGAACGCGGTGGATGTCCCTCGAGCAGTAATCGGGCTGACGCAGAGGTTCCCGCGCACAGGATGTGCGGGAACCTTGAGCCTCCTCTGGGTTTTTCTGCAATCATAGAAGCTGCCTAACTGATGGGCAGGCTTCGCCTTCCACCGACGGAGCGGCGATGCTGAGCTATGTTTTGCGCCGGATGGCGACGGCCATTCCGACGCTCTTTGTCATCATAACGATATCGTTTTTCCTGATGCGCGTGGCACCGGGCGGACCGTTCAATCTGGAACGTCCCCTCGAAGCCAAGGTGATGGAGAATTTGAACCGCATCTATCACCTCAACGAACCGCTCTGGCGGCAATATCTGCTCTACCTGAGCAACCTGCTGCACGGCGATCTCGGACCGAGCTTCGTCTACCGTGACTTCTCCGTGGGCGATCTTTTCGCCGCTGGCCTGCCGGTGTCGATTCAGCTTGGCGCATCGGCGCTCACGCTCGCCCTCATCATCGGCACGGTTTTGGGCTCGATCGCCGCGCTGAAGCAGAATTCCACGATCGATTATCTCGTGGTCGGTGTCGCCACGTTCGGCATCACCATTCCCCCCTTCGTCATCGCCCCCGTGCTGTCCTTGATTTTCGGCGTGTCGCTCGGCTGGCTCCCCGCCGGCGGTTGGGGCAATGGCGCCCTTCCCAACAAGATCCTGCCGATCGTCACGCTCGCCCTGCCGCAGATCGCCATCGTCGCGCGCCTCATCCGCGGAGCCATGATCGAGGCCTTGCGCTCCGACCATGTGCGCACGGTGCGGGCCTATGGCTTGCCGACCCGCGTCGTCGTCATGGTGCATGCCCTGCGGGCGGCCATTCTGCCGGTCGTCTCCTATCTCGGCCCCGCCGCCGCGGCACTTCTGACCGGCTCGATCGTCGTTGAAACGATCTTCGGCATTCCGGGCGTCGGTCGCTATTTCGTCCAGGCGGCACTCAATCGCGACTACACGCTCGTCATGGGCACGGTCGTGGTCGTCTCCATCTTCGTGGTCGTGTTCAACATGATCGTCGACCTTGTCTATGCGTGGCTCGATCCGCGCGTCCGCTACGATTGAGCTCGAAAATGTCGATCGCTGAAGAACCCATCACCCTCGACGAGCCGACGATCTCTGGCCGCTCGCTGTGGCAGGACGCGCTGGTACGCCTCAGGCGCAACAAGGCGGCGATGACGAGCCTGTTCATTCTCGTCGTCATGGCTGTCGCCTCGCTCGTCGGGCCTCTCGTATGGCCGCATCCTTATGACCGCGTCTATTCGGAATATGTGCGCGTGCCGGCGAGCCTTGAGGCCTATCCGCACGAAGAGCGCATCGTGCCCGAAATGGAACGCTCGCTTGCCCGCGCCCGTGTCGACGTCGCTTCCGTCGAGGTTGAAGGCGATAAAGTGCGCGCCGAGATCACCGATGACGACGAGGTCGATCCGCGTATCACGCGCTATGTCGACCGCTCCGACCTCTTCTCCAATGCCAAGATCACGGAGACGTCGGCCGATGGCCGTTCTGCCGTGCTCGAAGCGGATGTCGCGCGGCTTTATTTCATAGCCGGCACCGACGGCAACGGGCGCGATCTCCTGGCGCGAATCTTCATGGCGATCCGCATCTCGCTCGCCATCGGACTTCTGGCGACCGTCGTCGCCCTGATGATCGGGGTCGCCTACGGCGCCACTGCCGGATATCTGGGCGGGCGCGTCGACAACGTCATGATGCGCCTCGTCGACGTGCTTTATTCGCTCCCGTTCATCTTCTTCGTCATTCTGCTCGTGGTCTTCTTCGGGCGCAATTTCGTGCTGATGTTCATCGCCGTGGGCGCCATCGAATGGCTCGACATGGCGCGTATCGTGCGTGGCCAAACCTTGAGCTTGAAGCGGCGTGAATTCGTCGAGGCGGCGGAGGCGTTGGGCGTCTCCAACGCAGGGATCGTGCGCCGTCACATCATTCCGAACGTTTTGGGTCCGGTCGCCGTCTACATGACGCTTCTGGTACCGAAGGTGATCCTCCTGGAGAGTTTCCTCTCCTTCCTCGGTCTCGGCGTCCAGGAACCCCTGACGAGCCTCGGCGTGCTCATTTCCGAAGGTGCCAAGAACATGCAGGGGGCCAGCTGGCTCCTGCTTTATCCCTCCATCGCTCTCGCCCTCATCCTGTTTTCGCTGAACTTCATCGGCGATGGCCTGCGCGACGCGCTCGATCCGAAGGACCGCTGACATGAGCACCCCCGAAAACGTGCTGTCCGTCCGCGATCTCAAGGTGAGTTTCACGCTCGCCGACGGTCAGGTCGATGCGGTCCGCGGCGTCAATTTCGATGTCGCCTCCGGCGAAACCGTCGCCATCGTCGGCGAATCCGGCTCCGGCAAGAGCCAGACGGTGATGTCGCTGATGGGGCTTTTGGCCTCCAACGGCCGTGCCAGCGGCGAAGCGCTCTATCGCGGCGACGACCTTCTGCGTCTCTCTCCGCGTCGGCTCAACCGCATCCGCGGCGACAAGATCACCATGATCTTCCAGGAGCCGATGTCCTCGCTCGACCCGCTCTACAGGATCGGCCGGCAGATCGCCGAACCGATGATCCATCACGGCGGGCTGAGCGCCAAGGCGGCGCGGGCGAAGGCGCTCGAACTTCTGAAGCTCGTGCGCATCCCCAATGCCGAGCGGCGTCTCGACGCCTATCCGCATGAGATGTCCGGCGGCCAGCGCCAGCGCGTCATGATCGCCATGGCGCTCGCCAACGATCCCGACATCCTCATCGCCGACGAACCGACGACCGCCCTCGACGTGACGATCCAGGCGGAAATCCTCAGGCTCCTGAAGGATCTCCAGGACCGGCTCGGCATGGCGATCGTCTTCATCACCCACGATCTCGGCATCGTTCGCCGTTTTGCGGACCGCGTCTATGTCATGCGCGCCGGCGAAGTGGTGGAACAGGGTGCCGTCAGCGAGATCTTCGTGCGTCCGCAGCACCCCTATACGAAGATGCTTCTGGCCGCCGAGCCGGAGGGACACAAGGAGCCAGTCCCAGAAACAGCGCCCGTCCTCCTTCAGGGGCGCGGCGTCTCCGTCTCCTTCAAGATCAAAGAGGGGCTCTTCGGCAAGAATTCCTTCGAATTGAAAGCCGTCGACAACCTCTCTTTGACGCTGAGGCAAGGCCAGACGATCGGCATCGTGGGCGAATCGGGCTCCGGCAAATCGACGCTCGGGCGCGCGCTGTTGCGCCTCATTTCAAGCCGCGGCGACATCATCTTCGAAGGTCAGGATCTGACCGGCGCGGATCTTCGCCGCGACCGCCCTCTGCGCCGGCAATTGCAGATCGTCTTCCAGGATCCCTACGGGTCGCTGTCGCCGCGCCTCACGGTCGGGCAGATCATCACCGAAGGGCTTCTCGTCCACGAGCCGGAGCTCGGCCGCAAAGAACGCGACCGCCGTGCTGTGGAGGCGCTCAAGGAGGTGCAGCTCGATCCGTCGATGCGCAACCGCTATCCGCACGAATTCTCAGGCGGCCAGCGGCAGAGGATCGCGATCGCCCGTGCCATGATCTTGAAGCCGAAAGTGCTCGTCCTCGACGAGCCCACATCGGCACTCGATCGGTCGGTGCAGAAGGAGATCGTAGACCTGTTGCGCAAATTGCAGCGCGAGCACAACCTCTCCTATCTCTTCATCAGCCACGATCTCTCGGTGGTGCGGGCACTTGCCGACACCGTCATCGTCATGAAGGAAGGCAAGGTCGTGGAAGAAGGGCTGACGGAAGACGTCTTCGCCCGTCCGCAGAAGGACTACACGAAAGAACTGATGGCGGCGGCCTTCATGAGCCAGGAGGCCCGCAAGGATGCCGAGCAGGAAGCGGCCTCGAAGCAGGAGGCGGAGGCGTCCTAAGCCTCCCGGCCCCAGGCGTGCCGCCCGGGCCGGTTCCGTGAATAAAATACGCGCGCGGCGTCTTACGCGTCGCGCGCCTGCTCCACGGCAAGTCCGTAGCCGGACATGAGCTCGCCGGCTTCGGCAATCTCGTGTTCAGACAAAAGCACCGGGCCGCCGATCAGAAGCGCCTGGTAATAGTGGCGCGCGAGCGCTTCGAGCTCGACGGCAAGCCACATCGCCCTCTCCAGATCGGCGCCGATGGCGATCATGCCGTGATTGGCGAGAAGGCAGCCTTTTCTCCCCTGAAGCGCTTCGAGCGCGACCTCGGACAATTCCTTGGAGCCGAATTTGCGATAGGGGGCGCAGCGGATCTCGGCTCCGCCAAAAGCGGTCACCATGTAATGACAGGCGGGGATCTCCCGCCGCGCGATCGCAAGCGTCGTCGCATAGGGTGCATGCGTGTGGACGGTGGCGCCGATTTCCGGCCGCGCCTTGGCAATGTCGAGATGAAACCGCCACTCGCTCGAGGGCTTGTTCGGCCCCTCATAGGCGCCGTATTCGCCATTGAGCGGCAGGGCCGCGATCATTTCCGGCTCCAGCTCGTCATAGGGAATGCCGCTCGGCGTGATCAGAAGCCGGTCCTTGTAACGCGCGGAGATGTTTCCAGCCGTGCCCTGATTGAGGCCGCTTGAATTCATCTCGCGACAGGCGGCGATGATCGCCTTCCTCAGCGCTTTCTCTGTCTTGCTCATGGCACTTCCTCCTGTCTCGGCGCTATCATGAAGCGGCACGTTCCGCCATGCGGCGCACAGGGATGCGCCTGGCCTTTGCGTCTCATTGACAGGCCGGCGCGGCGCTCCGACCATGTTCGGTGTATTCTGCAGGAGGACGAGATGCAGGTCGATGGCACGCCCTATCGCACCGTCTGGCTGGGTGACGACGGTGAGACCGTCGAGATCATCGACCAGACGAAGCTGCCGCATCGTTTCGAGATCGCACGCCTTGAGACGATGGAGGACGCGGCAACCGCCATCAAGGACATGCTGGTGCGCGGCGCGCCCCTGATCGGCGCCACCGCCGCTTACGGCATGGCGCTCGCCGCCCGCAGCGATCCCTCCAACCATGCACTCTCCGCCGCCTACGGCCAACTTCATGCGACCCGCCCGACGGCCATCAATCTCCGCTGGGCGCTCGACGAGATGATGCAGGCTCTATCACCGCTATCGCCGAGCGAGCGATCGGCGCGCGCCTATGAGCGCGCCGCCGAGATCGCCGACGAGGATGTCGAGATCAACCGGGGCATCGGTCGGGCCGGGCTTCCCATCATCGAGGCGATCTGCGCGGGCAAGCGGCCGGGCGAGACGGTCAACATCCTCACCCATTGCAATGCCGGCTGGCTCGCGACCGTCGATTGGGGCACCGCGACGGCGCCGATCTACATGGCGCATGAGGCGGGTATTCCCGTCCATGTCTGGGTCGACGAAACGCGGCCCCGCAACCAGGGCGCCTCACTGACCGCCTGGGAACTCGGCCATCACGGCGTGCCGCATACGGTGATTGCCGACAACACCGGCGGCCATCTCATGCAGCATGGCATGGTCGACATGGTGATCGTCGGCACCGACCGCACCACGGCTTCCGGCGACGTCTGCAACAAGATCGGCACCTATTTGAAGGCGCTCGCCGCCCGCGACAATTCCGTGCCGTTTTATGTCGGCCTGCCCTCGCCCACGATCGATTTCCGCGTCCATGACGGGGTGAAGGAGATCCCCATCGAACAGCGCTCCGGCGAGGAGGTGGCAAAAATCACCGGCCGCACTTCATCCGGAGAGATCGAAACCGTCACAATCGTGCCGGACGGCTCACCGGTCGCCAATTACGCCTTCGACGTGACACCCGCCCGCCTCGTCACCGGCCTCGTGACCGAACGCGGCGTCATCGAGCCGACACCCGAAGCAATCGCCGCAGCGTTCCCGGAAAGGGTGCGGGTGGCGGCTTGAGCGGCGATCCCACTGTCAGCCCGCATTCAGCCGCGATACGGCGACCAACCAGCGGCGGATTTCGGCTGTGGTTTCCTCGCTGAAGCCTTGAGCAAGTTCCGCCTCCACCGCCTGCACGCGCGAACGGCAAGCTTGCAGTAGGTCGTTCCCAGATGGGGTCAGGTCGATCCGCAGAATCCTGCGATGCACCTCGTGCGGCCGGCGCTGGATATGTCCGGCGCGCTCCAGGTTCGCCACGATCACATTGGTCGTCTGGGGCGTAAGGAGGGCCATACGCGCGATGTCGGCGTTGGACTGACCCGGATACGCTTTCACCATCGTCATCACCGCAAATTGTGGCGGCGTGACCTCAAGGTCGGCCAGGGCGCGATCCATGCGCAGGCGATGGGCCGCAGCGGCCTGTCGCAGCAGATAACCAAGATATCCGCCCTCGCCGCGTTTGCCCTCACCAATCTCGGGCAATTTCGTCTGATCGGCACTCTTGCTCATTATCAGTACCCTGATATGTTATCAGAACTATGATAAATAAAGTTCAGGTGACACGAAAGGGTGTGCGGTATGGCGGGAAAGGTTTTTGTGGCGGGAGCAAGCGGCGCGGTCGGCCGCCGACTGGTTCCGATACTCATAGCCCAAGGTTGGCAGGTCGTTGGTCTGACACGCCATAAAGAGAAATGTGCAGAGCTTGCAGCACTTGGGGCTGAGCCTGTCGTCGGCGACGTGTTCGACGCGGCATGCCTCGAAGAAGCCGTTACGCACGCAAGGCCCGATATCGTCATCCATCAACTGACCGACCTTCCGCCCGGCCTCGATCCGGCGGAGATGGAAGAGGCGACCGCACGAAATGCCCGTATCCGCGACGAGGGCACGTGCAATCTCGTCGCCGCCGCGACGGCGGGACACGTTCAGCGCTTCATCGCGCAAAGCGTGGCCTTCGCCTACGCAGATGGACATTTGCCGCACCGGGAGGGCGATGCGCTCGCAATCGAGGCATCAGGTCGGGCGGGCATTTCCGCGCGCGGCGTGGCAAGTTTGGAAAGGCAGGTCCTCACGGCTCCGTTCGAAGGTGTGATCCTGCGCTACGGACGGCTTTACGGCCCCGGAACCGGCTTCGCCAAAGCGGCCGGGGCAGCGCCCGTGCATGTCGACGCGGCGGCATATGCGGCTCTTCTCGCCGCTGATCGGGGCGAAGCTGGCGTCTACAACATCGCCGAGGACGACGGCGCGGTTCTGAGCGAAAAGGCGAGACATGACCTCGGCTGGTCGGCCGACTGGCGGATGGGAGAACCCTGAAATGAGCCTGATGCTCCGCTCCCATCACCGCCCATGGCAGCGCTCGACTTTGCGGCGCAGGGGCTGGGCCCTACTCCTGGTCACCGCTGCGGGCGCAGCCTCACTCTATCCGCCGCTCCACTCCAGATTTTACGAAATGAGCGACGCGGACGGTTCCGGTGCGGCGGCACGGCCCCAAACATCGATGAGGATCTTGGCTTGCACACCGTTGCCGGACGTGGAGGGCAAGTCGATCACGACAGCGTTGGTGCACTTTCCCCCGGACGCCTTCACGCCGGAGCATCGGCACCCCGGCTCGGTCACGGCCTACGTCCTTGACGGTACCATCCGTTCCCAACTGGCCGGCGAAAGAACTGGCACCTACGTCGCCGGCGGGACTTGGTTCGAGCCGCCAGGTGCAGTCCATCTTTTCGCGGAGAATGCCAGTTCGACGGAAGCAGCCGATCTGTTGGCGATCTTTGTTGCAGACGACAATTGCGGTCCGCTGACGATTTTCAAATAGCCGGCCTTCGATGGGAAGGCGACCGGACGATCGCAATCGGTATGAAGACTGGCTCATCAGGCGCCTTCTCGACATGGCGAGGCGAGCACAGCCAATTGGCGTGCTCGCACGTCATCGACACATGCCTTACCCGCCGAGTTTCGGCTCCCAGCCGTTGAGCCGCTCGGCCTGGCCGCAGACGGCCTCGATCGAGCCATAGGCGCGCGTATTCACCATCATGTCGCGGGCGAGCCGCAGGCAGCGGGCTTCGGCGGTGGCGCGTACGCGCTCGTCCCCGATCTTTTCCAGATCGATGTTGTGGGCGAGACCCAGAATACGGCGGATCATCTTGGCGGCGGCAAAGCCGAGCGTGTCGGCGAAAAGCCGGTCGAGATAGGCCTCGCGCTCCGCCGCGAGACGCGTCTTCCCCGCCTCGGAGGCGAACAGCGGCGTGGGATAGGCGTCGCCCGTGCCATTCTCTTCCCAGAGCTTTTTGAACTTGGCGCGAAAGCCGTTCCAGAACTCGGTCGTCGCCTGAAGCACCCAGGCGCGATAGGCGTCGCGTCCGCCCGGCTCGCTCTCGTGACCCACCTGCGAGAAATAGGCGATCAGAAGGTTCGCGATCACCGCGCCGGTATCGAAGCCCATCGGCCCCATGAAGGCGAATTCCGGATCGATGACGCGCGTCTCCTCCGGCGTCAGCATGACGGACCCGGTGTGGAGATCGCCATGCAGCATCGCCTCCGCATCGCACATGAACTTGAGCTTCAGGCGGGAAATGGCGACCTTCAGATCGCCGTCCTCGCGGATCGAGGCAGCGAGCGGATCGAGATAGGGCGCCGTCCAGCGGTTCCGCTCCGCCACCATATAGGGCTCGGTAAAAATGAGGTCCTCGGTAATCTTGCAGAGCTCGGTGTTGCCGGCGAAGGCGCCGACCATCGCCTTCTTCTCCGCGGCCTTGAGCGCGAGATCGGAGGTAAAGAACAGCGTGTTGGCGGCGAAAGTGGAGAGATCATCGGCGAATTTCGGATAGACCGTCCCGGCGATCATGCCATGCCGCATGATGATATGCGGCTCCAGAAGCTCCATGGCGATGAGCGCCAGCGTCTCGTCGTAGTGGTAGATCTCCGGAACGAGGCCCGGCGCATGCTGCGCTTCGCGGCTGAGCGCCATATGTTCGAAATGCGCACGCTCCAGCGGCAGCGGCCAGCCCTCGCCGACGAGGCGGAGATAGGGCAGCGCCTGCTTGACCGCGACGCCGCTTTCAGACCCCCGCACCTTGAAGACGAGATTGAGATTGCCGTCTCCGACCTCCTCGATCGTCCACGCGGCGGGATCGCCGCCGAGCCGGTCACGCACGGCGGAAATCTCGGCGAGATAGCCGCGAAGGCTTTCCGGATCATGGGCGCGGTAGCCCGGCGGGACTTGCAAGGGTGCGGTCATCTCATCCTCCCCGCCCCCACGCGGCGGGGGCTCGACCTCTTCCGGGACGATGCAACTCCCTTGGGCGACGCCCTGCAAGACCGCGCGTTGCCTCAGGCGGCGAAGCGTGCGCCGCGCGCCAGACCATCATGGAGATCGAGGCAGCGTCCGAACCAGTCGGCGACGGCATCGTCGGGATCGATCGGCAACCCGCCATGGATGACGGCCAGCCACATCAGGGTTCCAAAAGGAATGTAATCGACAAATCCCGGCTCGTCGCCGGCGAGCCAGGGATGGAATTCCAGCGTCCGGCGGAGCGGCGCCAGTGCCTTGTCGAGTTCGGGCTGACGAGCCCAACATCCTGCTGCGCTTCTTCGAGAGGCAGGCCGAGGCGGCTTTCCCGGCTCTCGCGGAAATACTCTTGATCGGCATCGTCGAGCTGATCGTGGATATCCTTCACGATCATGCGCAGGATCGGCGGATGCAGCGTGGCAAACGTGGCGCTTTCCATGAAACGCGCGGCCGCGATCCCGTCCGCGGCGGCAAAGAGCGGCGCCCGGTCCGGATAGGCATGTTCCAGATGCACCGCGATCTCGAAGGAATCGCGCACCCTGACGCCATGGTCGTCGAGCACAGGCACCGTGCGCACGACATCGGGTTCGATCGCCGCGACACCGAGAAACGGCGTCGGCACGGTCTCGAATTCGAGACCCTTATGGGCAAGTGCCATCTTGGCGCGCCAGCAATACGGGCTGAAGCGCAGATTGCGGTCTCGCCCGCACAAATCGAAAAGCCTTCGCGTCATTGTTCCCCCTCGAAAACCGGCGCGTTGGAAAGCCGGCGAAGGTTAACGTCGTTCCGATTTTCTAGGAAGCCGGACGCAACGCCGCGAGGAAGCGGCGAGACGCGTCGGGGTTACCTCGAAGGCGTTACTTCAAGGGCGTTACTGCGACGGCGTGAAGGAGATCACCGCAAAGCAGATGGAGAGAAGCGCCGACAGCCAGACGATCGAGACATAGCGCTCGATGATCCTACGGCCTTCGACCGTGATGCCGCGCATGCCGCCGGCGGTGACCCGCTGGGCGATATGGGCACCGGTCAAAACGATGACGAAGAGGATCTTCACATAGAACCAGGCGCTCACCTCCCTCTCCGTCATGCCGTAATGGCTCCACAGAAGCAGGACGCCGGTCAGCCAGACAAAGGCGAGAACCATGGTGGTGAAATTGCCGAGCGTGCGCCGGGCGAGCGCCAGAGCCCGCCCGCCTTCGCCCTCACGGCCAGCGCTGGCGCGCAGCATAACGTAATGCGAGACGGCCATGCCGGTGACCATCGCGATCATGATCAGATGCGCCATGCGCAGAATTTCATACATGTTGGGCTGCGTCCTCTTCCTCGCGCGCCTCGTTCCGGCGCTTCCCATCCGCAGGCTCGTCGTCGAGGAGAATGCGGGCGGCGGCACCGTCGAGGTCGTCGTATTGTCCGCTCTTTAGAGACCATAGAAACGCGGCAAGGCCAAGCGCGCCCAAAAACAACGCCGCCGGAATGAGAATGACGAGGATGGTCACGCCGCTGCTTCCCGGCCGGTATCGGCGAGCGCATTGCGCGGCTGCTGCTTTGCGGTCGCCCGCTTGCCAGCGCCGAGAGACAGGCGAAGCGCATTCGCCGTCACCAGGATGGAGGAGCTCGACATGGCGACCGCGGCGATGAGCGGGGTCGCAAAACCGGCGAGCGCCACCGGCACGGCGATCGCGTTGTAGGCGAGCGCGATCGCGAAATTCTCCAGGATGACGCGCCTTGCCCGGCGCGCGACGACGATGCCTTCCGCGACCGGTGCCAGCGCACCGGACGAGAGGACGAAATCGGCCGCAACCTGCGAAATGTCGGAACCGGTCGCGGGCGAAATCGAAGCCGCCGCGGCCGCGAGCGCCGGCGCATCGTTGATGCCGTCGCCGACCATCAGGACATGCCGGCCCTCTCTCTGCAACCGCTCCACTTCCGCGACCTTGTCGGCGGGCGTCACCCCGCCCTTCCATTCGGCAATGCCGAGGCCGCGAGCGGCCGCAGCGACCGCCTCCGGTCGATCGCCCGAGAGAAGATGCACGCCGAACCCCATCTCCTTGAGACGCGCGACGAGCGGCGCCGCATCGGGCCGCAACCGATCGACGAAACGGAAGGCCTTGGGCGCCGCCCCCGGGATCTCGAGCCAGATTTCCGAAAAAGCCCCGCCGCTCTCGGCGTGGTCTGTCTCGGCAACCCATTCCCGCCGTCCGAGACGCACGCGGCAGCCTTCGACGCGCGCTTCCATGCCCGCGCCGGGCTCTTCGCGCACATCCTCCACGGAGAGAGGCGAAACCCCACGGTCTTGAGCCGCCGCGGCAAGAGCCTTGGCGAGCGGATGGCGACTCTTGCTGGCCAGCGCCGCGGCCAGCGCCCAGGTCCTGCCGTCCACCTCCGGCTCCTCGGCAAGACGGGGATCCCCGCCGGTCAAGGTGCCGGTCTTGTCGAAGACGACCGTATCGACGCCGGCAAGACGTTCGAGGGCCGCGCCGTCCTTGACGATGATGCCTTCCTTCAGAAGCCGCCCGCTCGCCACGATCTGTGTCGCAGGCACCGCCAGGCCGAGCGCACAAGGGCAGGTGATGATGAGAACGGCGATGGCGATCATCAAGGAATCGTGCCAGCCGATGCCGACGAGAAACCAGCCGACGAAAGCGAGAGCCGCCAGGATATGGACGGCGGGCGCATAGATGCGGGCAGCACGGTCGGCGAGACCGACAAAGCGGCCACGGCCTGCTTCCGCGCCTTCCATCAGGCGGATGATGTCGGCGAGGAGACTGTCCCCCGCCCCCTTCTCCACCTTGAGACGGATCGGCCCTGTGACGTTGAGCGTGCCGGCGAAGACGGCACTGCCGTCCCGAACCGCCTCGGGCAAGGGTTCGCCCGTCAACGGTGATTTGTCGATGTCGCTCCAGCCCGAAATGACCGTCCCGTCGAGCGGCACACGCTCCCCGGCCGCCACTTCGACGACATCTCCAGGTTTCACCGTTCCCGCGCGCACGAGGCTGATACGGCCATCCTCGCCGACGAGCCGCGCGCTGTCGGCCGACAACGACAACAGCCGCGTCGCGGCGGCCCGCGCCACCCCCCGCATACGGAAATCGAGCACCCGCCCGATCAGCAGAAAGAAGAGGAGCGTAATCGAGGCATCGAACCAGGCATGCCGCGCGCCGATGATGGTCTCGTGCAGGCTCATCAAGGCGGCCAGCACGACGGCAAGTGAGATCGGCACATCCATATTGAGGCTGCGGGCGGAAAGCGCCCGCGCCGCGGAGCGGAAGAAAGGCCGCCCGGCATAGGCGATCGCCGGCAGCGCGATCATCGCCGAAATCCAGTGAAAGAGGTTTCGCGTCGCTTCGTCGGCACCGGACCAGACGGAAACCGACAAGAGCATGACATTGCCGGCGGCAAATCCGGCCACGGCGAGCGAGCGCAACAGCTCCGCTCCAGCCTCCTCGTCGGCGACATTGTTGAACACGGCGGGATCGACAGGCCTTGCCGCGTAGCCGACACCGCGGACGGCCGCGATCAGCTCTTCGGCTTCTGCCGTCTGCGGATTGAAACCGACCACCGCCTTGTGGGCCGTCAGATTGGCGCGCGCCCGCGACACACCCGCGACCGAGAGAAGGGCCCGCTCCACCTTCGCGAGGCAGCCGGCACAATGCATGTCCGGCACGATCAGCGTCAGCTCGGTTGCGCCGTCCTTCGCTTCGCGCAGGAAGGCCGGATCGACGTGATCATCAACAGGGTCGGGTTGCGATCGGGCAAGCTCGATCGCGGCAAGCGAGGCACCTTCCCCGCAGCAGCTCATGAGGCTGGTCCGCTATCGACCATCACCGGCTCGGTCGTGCGAAAGACCAGATCCTCGCCGGAGCGGACCTTGAGCTCCACCATCCAGCGCCCCGGCCCCAACGGATCATCGGCGCGATAGCCGTCGGCAACCTGCTGCAACATCACGAGACGATCCTCGTTCCAGTCCGAAGCACGCCCGATGATGGCCGAGACATCGAGACCCGTAATCGGCGCCCCGCTCTTGTCGCGCAGATCGACGGTCAGAATACCGCCGGTCGTGTCGAACTTCGCGTCCCAACCGCGCGCATCCTGCGCCCGGCTCGCCGCCAGCCATTTGTTGTAATTCTGGCTCGCGACGTAGGAGTTCTCGACGATGAGCCCCGGGAAGGTCGATGTCGCAAAGAAGGCCATCGTGAAATTCACGATGATGATGGTGCCGAAAAACAGCGAGATGATGCCGAAGAAATGCCAGCCGTTGAGGGGGTTTTCCTCGCTTGGCCAGAAAGCACTCATCACCCGTCTCATCGCGTCGGCCCGTGGAATTGCGCATCAGCCGAAGAAGTCTGACCCGTCTCGGGATCGGTGACAACAAAATCGAAATCCTGAGACCCGCGGGCCCCTTCCGGCATCACCACGAACACCCTGAGATCGCGCACGCGATCCGGCTGCACCTCGACGATCAGGTTCCGGCTCTTTTCCTCTTCCGCGCCAGCGTACCACATCTCTGCCCCAGGCAGCCCGTCGAGCGTCACCGAGAACGTCTTGAGCTCCGGCAGCATGTTGAGGAGCTTCACCGTATAGGTGTTGCGCACCGACCCGTCGGAGAGCGTCACGAAGAGCGGATTGCGCTCATGCAGGACGTTGATGTCGAGACGGTCGCGCATGGCGAGCGTAACGAGCATGGCAACGCCGATGAGCGACCAGAGCGTGAAGTAGATGACCGTGCGCGGACGCACGATGTGGGACACGGAAAAGCGGCGCTGCTCTTCCTTCGCCACTTCGCGGCCCTTGCTCGCCGCCGCAGCGGCATGGACCTGATAATCCTGCAGCGTCGAGTAGGAAATCAGCCCGCGCGGCTTGTTCACCTTGTCCATGATGTTGTTGCAGGCATCGATGCACAGAGCGCAGGTGATGCATTCCAGCTGCTGGCCGTCGCGAATGTCGATGCCCATGGGGCAGACCGCCACGCAGGCGTTGCAATCGACGCAATCGCCGGTGTCCAGCCCCTGCTGCTCGCTCTTCTTGCGATGCCGCGAGCGCGGCTCGCCCCGCCAGTCGTTGTACGTGACGATGAGCGAATCTTCATCGAGCATGGCGCCCTGAATGCGCGGCCACGGGCACATATAGGTGCACACCTGCTCGCGCATGAAGCCGGCGAAGACATAGGTCGTAAAAGTCAGGACCGCGATCGTCACATAGGCGGCAGGAGGCGCCTTCAGCGTCACGAGATCGACGGCGAGCCCCGGAGCGTCGGCGAAATAGAACACCCAGGCGCCGCCGGTCGCGATCGCGATGAGGAGCCAGATCGCATGCACGGTGGCGATCTTGCGGATCTTGGCGAAGCCCCAGGGCGCCTTGTCGAGGCGCATCTGGGCGTTTCGGTCACCGATGATCCATCGTTCGACCGCCATATAGAGGTCGGTCCACACCGTCTGCGGACAGGTATAGCCGCACCAGGCCCGGCCGACGACCGACGTGATCAGGAAGAGGCCGAGGCCCGCCATGATGAGCAGGCCGGCCACATAATAGAATTCCTGCGGCCAGATCTCGATCGAGAAGAAATAGAAGCGGCGACTGGCGAGGTCGACGAGCACCGCCTGGTCGGGCGCGTTCGGCCCCCGCTCCCAGCGAATCCATGGCGTCACCCAGTAAATGCCCAGGGTGACGAACATGATCAGCCATTTCAGCCGCCGGAAGGCACCGGAGACTTTCTGAGGAAAAATTTTGAGACGCGCCGCGTAAAGCGACCGTTCGTTACGGCTATTGACCGGATCGGCCTCGACCTGGTCGACAACCCCGCCCCCCGCGTAGGTGTCCTGATTCATCTTGGCCATTTAGATTCCATTGCTGCCGCGACAGCATGCGCGTGGATAGCTTGGAAACGGTCTAATCCGTTTGACCCAAGTCAATCCAGCTCGCCGGGACGGACTGAGCGCATTCGCCGCATGCGACAAGAAACAGCTCAGACGACAAAGCGCCACGCGACGAAACCAGGCGCGCGGTCCGGCCGGCTCAACCCAGCAGATTGCGGTTACGACAGAACATGGATGCCAGAAAGTCCTGCCTTCGTCGACGACGAACGGACCGGCGAGCCGGCCGCTTCGGACAATCATATCAGGAAAGCACGATATAAAGAAACGGGCAGCCATCGGCCGCCCGTTTTAAAACCTCAGATCGGAGAGACGCGCCTCAGTTCGCGGCGGTCGCATCCACGTTCTGACCACCGCCCAGCGACCACACATAAAGTGCCAGCTGCTTGATGGTGACTTCGTCGAGGCGCCCCGACCAGGCCGGCATGACGCCATGCTTGGGACTGTTCACCTGCGATTCGATCTGCTCGAGGTCCGGGCTGTAGAGCCACACCTGATCGTTGAGCGCAGGCGCACCCAGCATCTGCTGGCCCTGTCCGCTCTCACCATGGCACACGGCGCAATTGTCGGCGAAGACCTGTGCGCCCTCCTCGGCGAGAGCCCCGTCATGTTCGAGGCCGGACAGCGAGCGGACGTAATTCGCCACCTGCTCGATCTGGCTCGAATCCAACAGGCCGTCGCGGCCGAACGCCGGCATCTCGGAGATCCGCGTTTCATCGTCCTGTTCGTAGCGGACACCGTGCTGCAGCGTGGTGTGGATGTCTTCGAGCGTTCCGCCCCATATCCAGGCATCGTCATTGAGGTTCGGATAGCCATAGCCGCCCTCGGCACCGGAGCCGTGGCACTGGACGCAATTGACCTTGAACGCCGATTCACCGCCCCGGAAGGCAACCTGCATCAGCTCGTCGTTGGTGCGGATCTCCTCCAGCGGCGTGTCGCGGATCTGGTTCATCACCGCCTGGCGGCCTTCCTCGACGGCGGTCAGCTCACGCGCAATTGCTGAGCGGGAATGCCAGCCGAGAACTCCGTCGGTACCGGTTTTGATCAGCGGGATCGCTGGATAGAGCACGACATAGACGAGAGCGAAGATCGTGCAGCCGTAGAAGATGTACAGCCACCACTGCGGCAGGGGATTGTTGAGCTCCTTGATCCCGTCCCATTCATGACCGGTCGTTTCCGTCCCGGTGACCTTGTCGATCTCGACGCCATGGCCTCGCGGCTCGTTCGAAGCGCCATCTTTATTGGTGGCCATCATTACTCTCCACGTCCAGGAGTCTGGTCACGCGGTGGCTGCTCTTGAGCCGGCCGCTCGTCATGTTTGAAGGGAATATCGCCTTGGGCGCGGTAAGAAGCACGGGCGCCCGGACGATAGACCCACAGAACCGCCGCGGCGAAGACCAGGAGCATGAAGAGAAGCCCCCATTTGTCCGCGAAGTGGCGCAGGGTATCGTAGGTGCTCATCGCCTCACCTGAGATTGTCTTCGGCGAGCGGCTCGTAGGTGGTGAAGTCCACCAGCGTGCCGAGCATTTGAAGATAGGCCACCAGAGCGTCCATCTCCGTGATCTCCGACGGATTGCCGTCGAAGTCGCGCACGTTCACCTTCGGGTAGCGCTCTTCCAGACCGCTCGGATCGCCGTTGGGATCGACCTGCGCCCGCAGATCCGCCTGCGCATTGGCGATCATGTCCTCAGAATAGGGCACACCGACAACCGCGTTCACTTTGAGATGCTCGGCGATGTCGTCGGCCTTGAGCGGCGTTTTCTTGAGGAAGCTGTAGGTGGGCATGATCGATTCCGGCACCACGGAACGCGGATCGGTCAAATGCTCGACGTGCCACGCATCGGAATAACGCCCGCCGACGCGCGCCAGATCAGGCCCCGTCCGCTTCGACCCCCATTGGAAGGGGTGGTCGTACATGGATTCCGCGGCAAGCGAGTAATGGCCGTACCGCTCGACTTCGTCGCGCATCGGGCGGATCATCTGCGAGTGGCACAGATAGCACCCCTCGCGGATGTAGATGTTGCGACCGGCAAGCTCCAGCGGCGTGTAGGGCCGCATCCCTTCGACCTTCTCGATCGTGTTCTGCACGTAAAACAGAGGCACGATTTCGACGAGGCCGCCGATCGAGACGACGATGAAGGAGAGCACGAACAGAACGGTGATGTTCCGTTCCACCCTGTCATGGTTGCGCAGGATGAATTTCGTAAACGGGTCGAGCACGTTGTGTCTCCTATCACTCGGCCGGTTCGACGGCAGCGCCGATCGGGGTCTCCTGACGGAGATCACCGCGGATCGTCTTGTAGATGTTGAACGCCATGATCAGCCCGCCGGCGAGGTAGAGCGTGCCGCCGAGAGCGCGGATGATGTAGTAGGGATGCATGGCCGCAACGGTTTCCACGAAGGAGTAAACGAGGAAGCCTTCCTGGTTGTACTCACGCCACATCAGGCCCTGCATGATGCCCGACACCCACATGGAGGCGGCGTAGAGAACGATGCCGATCGTGGCGAGCCAGAAGTGCCAGGACACGAGCCGCACCGAGTAGAGCCGCGGCCGGAACCACAGCTTCGGCACCAGGTAGTAGATCGCGCCGAAGGAGATCATCCCGACCCAGCCGAGCGCACCGGAATGCACGTGACCGATGGTCCAGTCCGTGTAGTGGCTGAGCGAGTTCACGGCCTTCACCGACATCATCGGCCCTTCGAAGGTGGACATGCCGTAGAAGGCGACGGCGATCACCATCATGCGGATGATCGGATCGGTCCTGAGCTTGTCCCAGGCGCCCGACAGCGTCATCAGGCCGTTGATCATGCCACCCCAGGACGGCATCCACAGCATCACCGAGAACACCATGCCGAGCGTCTGCGCCCAGTCGGGCAGAGCCGTGTAGTGCAGGTGGTGCGGGCCGGCCCAGATGTAGAGGAAGATCAGCGACCAGAAATGGACGATCGAGAGCCGGTAGGAATAGACCGGGCGTTCGGCCTGCTTCGGAATGAAATAATACATCATGCCGAGGAAGCCGGCGGTGAGGAAGAAGCCGACCGCGTTATGGCCGTACCACCACTGCGTCAGGGCATCCTGGACGCCAGAGAAGGCCGAGTAGCTCTTGGACCCGAGGAAGGAGACCGGCACGGCGAGGTTGTTGATGACGTGCAGCATCGCGATCGTCACGATGAACGCCAGATAGAACCAGTTCGCCACGTAGATGTGGGGCTCTTTGCGCTTGGCGATGGTGCCGACGAAGACCACGAGATAGGCGACCCAGACGATCGTCAGCCACAGGTCGATGTACCATTCCGGCTCGGCATATTCCTTCGACTGCGTGACACCGAGGAGATAGCCGGTGGCGGCAAGCACGATGAAAAGCTGATAGCCCCAGAAGACGAACCACGGCAGACCTCCGCCGAAGAGGCGGGCACCGGTCGTCCGCTGCACGACGTAGAACGAGGTGCAGATGAGCGCATTGCCGCCAAAGGCGAAAATCACCGCCGAGGTGTGCAGCGGCCGCAAACGTGCGAAATTGAAATATGGCTCGATATTAAGGTGGGGAAAGGCAAGCTGGAACGCGATCAACACGCCGACCATGAAGCCGACGACGCCCCAACCCACAGTCGCCACGGCGCCATAGCGAATCACTTCGTCCATGTAGCCGTCTGGACGCTCGCGCAGCGGGATGTTCTTCCCAGAGACATCCATGGTGCGCAGCCGCCAGATGGCAGCGCCGAGTGCGATCAAGGCAACCAGTCCCATATGGACCGCGAACTGCATGTCATGAGCCTTCACAGAGGCTATGACGGCAACCAGCGCGATCAGGAACAGGATGCCGGCTTGTGCCATCCCCATGGCCATCTCCTATAAACTCGCCAAGTGCGCCCAAGCGACGCGCTAGAAGGCTTCCAAAGTAGCTATCGACTTTAGGGGAAACTGATCCTTGATTCAGATCAAGTTGGAAAGGGGGCAGTTCCGGCACACTTAGTAAATCAAGGGGAACGATTGGGAAGGATTTCCCAAGATGCGGCCGCAGAGACGCCATCTTGAGGCGCTGCTCGCCTGCGCGGCGGACGCGCCCACGGCAGAAATGATTCGGGAAGACCCCTTCCAGCTGATCGCTTACGAGCATGCCCTGCAGGAGCGTCTGTGCGATCTGCTGGAAGCGATCGCCGATGCCCTTCCCAGAGACGTCATCCAGGAGACGGCGCGTGCTGCGGCGTTGACGCTGCGCTTCTACTTCCCCGCCCATATCCGGCTGGAAAACGACATCCTGTTTCCCGCTCTCGCCGCGCCCTGCCGCGCCGATCGCGGCATCCGCGAGGCGATCGCCCTCGCCCGCTCCGAACATGACGCCGATGAACAGGCCGCACTGGAGCTGGCCGACGCCCTCGATGCCCATGACGAGGAAGGCAGCTACCGCGAAGCCGAGGCTCTCGGTTATCTCCTGCGTGCGTTCTTCGAATCGCAGCGCCGGCATATCGCCTGGGAGGAGACGGTGGTGTTCCCCATGGCCCGCTCCTGCTTCTCGCCATCGGCACGGGCGGATCTCGCGGCCGCACTCCTGCGCCACCGCATGCGCTGCGACAGCCAGCCTCTTGCCATCCTATTGGCAAGCGAGGTTCGGATCGTCGGGAGACATTCTCTCCGCAAGGACGGGCGTCAGGCACAGGCCGGCTGACGGACGGTTCCTCCCGCCCGGAAGAAGGCGGCGCACGTCCCGAAAGGGCACTCCCAAAAAAGCACTCACAGGCGCTCACTCAAAGGCACTCTTTGAAGCGCGCCTGCGCGGTTTATCGGGACGCAGCGAGACTGACGAAAGCCTAAGCTCAGTCCCCCGTCTCGGCTTCCAGGAGCTCCATATCGGGGACACGAATGCGCCGATTCTGCTCCACCCGGATGACGTCGGAGCCCTTCAGCTTGGTCAATTGCCGGCTTACGGTTTCGATGGTGAGCCCGAGGAAGTCGGCGATTTCGGCACGCGTCAGCGGCAGTTCGAAACCGGTGCCACCCGCATCATTGTCATCGGCATGCGGAGAATGGCGCGCAATCATCAGAAGGAACGTCGCGACCCGCTCCCGCGCCGTCTTGCGGCCGAGCGTGAGGAGAAGATCGCGCGCATCATCGAGCTCGTCGAGTGCCTGAAGATAGAGCTTGTGCTCCAGCTCCGGTGATTCGCTGATCATCCGCTCCAGAAGCTGCCGCGGGAAGGTGCACAGAACCGTGCTCGTCACCGCTTCGGCCTTGAGCGAACTCTCCGGCGAGAACGGGCGGCCGACGAAATCTGGCGCGAACTGAAGACCGACGATCTGCTGCCGACCATCCGGCAACATCTTCGACAGCTTCACGACGCCCGCGAGCACATTGGAATAGTTGGATGTCGGCTGCTCGGCATCGAGCAGGGTCTTGCCAGGCTCGACCACCTGCCTGTGGGCGCGGCGGGTCAGCTCCGACAGCTGCGATGCGTTGAGCGCGCCGCAGATCCCCCTGTTTCGAGCCTTGCATGCCCGACAAAGATCGGGCACGGGATCCGTCTCAAGGGGGGCGATTGGCACCAGCTTCATCATACCGCAGTCTTAGCGATGAAAAGGCGTCACTTCCAGGGGGGCTTGATCCTGATCAACGCGGCAATTCGGCGCGAGGTTCTATAATGGACTGTTGGTTAAACCCTGCCCCTGCCTTCCTCCACGCGTTTGAAAGGAAAGAGCCGTGAGCAGCCGTTATCCTCTCGGAACGATTATGATCCACCTTCCGACGGTGGATGTCATCCCGCGCCTCATGAATGTCGCGGTGCCGATTGCGCGCGATCATTCTGCTCACATCGTCGGCCTGCATTTGATCCCGCGCATTCCGCCAGACGTCGTCGACCCGCTCGGCGGAGAATGGTTGTCCATGCAGATGGAGCGCGACAACCAGCTGGCGGAAGAGATCGGGGCAGCCTTCAATCGCGCAGCCGCGACGGAAACGATCTCGAATTCATGGCTTCAGCTCGATGCGCGCGACGTCAATGCGACCCAGCTCGCCTGCCGCACCTGCCGCAATGCAGATCTCGTGGTGACGGCACAGGCGGCCGAAGAGCTCCCCTCCTACTATCGTCCGGAGGATCTGGTGCTCGGTGCCGGCCGGCCCGTCCTGGTGGTCCCCACCTCGGGCAACTACACCGATGTCGGGCATACGGTCCTCATCGCCTGGAACGGCAGTCGCGAGGCGGCCCGCGCGGCTTTCGACGCTCTTCCGCTCATCCAGAAGGGTGCCAAGGTCCACATCCTTTGCGTCGAGGCCGGCCACAATGAACCGGGCAAGGGATTGGTGCCGGGAGACGCCCTCGCGCGCACCCTTTCGCGCCACGGGCTCGACGTCGAGAACATGACCTCTCGGCCGGACCGCACCTCGGTCGGCGGAGAAATCCTGAACCGCGCCTCCGACCTCGGCGCGGATCTTATCGTCATGGGCTGCTACGGCCATTCGCGCCTGCGCGAGACGGTCTTCGGCGGCGCCACCCAGTCGATCATGGACCAGATGACGGTTCCGATCTTGATGTCGCACTGAATCTGCGAGGTTGAGGGCGCGCCCCGCTTGTGCGGGGCGTCTGAGGAGCGGGCAGCCGGCACCAGAACCGGCGCCCGCCTTTTTGTGAGAGCTTCACGTTCGTCAGAGCTTCACGCCCCTCAACCGGAGCGCATTGCCGACGACGGAGACCGACGAGAGGCTCATCGCCAGCGCCGCAATCACCGGCGACAGAAGCACGCCGAAGACGGGGTAGAGAACGCCCGCGGCAATCGGCACACCGAGCGTATTGTAGCCGAAGGCGAAGACGAGGTTCTGGCGGATATTGCCGAGCGTCGCATCCGCCAATCGGCGGGCTTTGACGACGCCGTTGAGATCGCCGCTCATCAGCGTCATGCCGGCGCTTTCAACCGCAACATCCGCGCCCGCCCCCATGGCGATGCCGACATCGGCCTCCGCCAGCGCCGGAGCGTCATTGATGCCGTCGCCCGCCATGGCGACTTTGTGGCCGTCTTTCTTCAGCTCCGTGATGATGCGCTTTTTGTCTTCCGGCATCACCTCCGCATGCACCTCGTCGATACCGAGCTTCTCTGCCACGGCCTTCGCCGTCGTCGGATTGTCACCCGTCGCCATCACCACTTTCAGGCCCTCGCCGTGCAGCGCCTTGATCGCGGCGGCACTTGTCTCCTTGATCGGATCGGCGACCGCGATGAAGCCGAGCAGGCGATTATCGGCAGCGGCGAACATCACCGTCTCGCCCTCGCGCCGGCGGGCCTCCGCCTCCTCGCGCAGAGAGCCCGCATCGATGCCGGCATCCTCCATCATCCGGACATTGCCGAGAAGCATCCGGCGTCCATCGACTGAGCCGGTGACGCCCTTGCCTGTGACCGCGTCGAAATCGACCGCCTTCCACAAAGTGAGGTCCTTTTCCTTGGCTCCCGCCACGATCGCCTCGGCGAGCGGGTGTTCGCTCGCAGCCTCGAGCGAGGCGGAAAGCTGCAGAAGATCATCGGAAGAGATGTCGTCCGCCGGCTCCACCGCGACGAGCCGCGGCCTGCCCTCGGTCAAGGTCCCGGTCTTGTCGACGACGACCGTATCGACATGGCTCATCGTCTCCAGCGCCTCGGCGTTCTTGATCAGGATACCGGCCTGGGCGCCACGTCCCGTCGCCACCATCACCGAAATCGGCGTCGCCAGGCCGAGCGCGCAGGGGCAGGCAATGATCAACACGCTGACGGCAGCGACGAGGCCATAGGCGAGCTGCGGCGACGGCCCGAAGACGAACCAGCCGATAAAGGCGAGGACCGCGACCGCCACCACCGTCGGCACGAAATAGCTGGCGACGCGATCGGCGAGACCCTGGATGGGCGCCCGCGAACGCTGCGCCTCGGCCACCATGGTCACCACCTGCGACAGCGTCGTCTCAGCACCGGTGCGATCGACCTTCATGTCGAAACTGCCCCGCGTATTGCTGGTGCCGCCCGTAACGCGATCGCCCTCGGTCTTTTCGACCGGCACGGATTCGCCCGTCAGCATCGATTCGTCGACCGAGCTGCGACCGGAGACCACCACACCGTCGATCGGCACGGCATCGCCAGGACGCACGCGCAAGATATCGCCCTTGGCAACCTCGGAGAGCGGGACCTCGTCCGTGCTGTCGTCCTCGTTCACGCGCATCGCCTGTTTCGGCGCGAGATCCATCAGTGCTCTGATCGCGCCTCCGGTGCGCTCACGCGCCCGCAATTCCAGCACCTGGCCGAAAAGAACGAGGACGACGATCACCGCCGCAGCCTCGAAATAGACCGGCACGACACCCCCGTCATGCATGGCCGGAGGGAAAACACCGGGCAGGAAGACGGCGACGAGGGAGTAGAGAAACGCCGCCCCCGTCCCGAGCGCGATCAGGGTGAACATGTTCAGATTGCCGGTTACGACCGAGCGCCAACCGCGCTCGAAGAACGGCAGGCCACAATAAAGCACCACCGGAGCAGCAAGTACGAGCTGCAGCCACTGCTCCGCCCTCTCGGACAGGAACGGCAGGACATCGACGCCGAGAAGGTGCCCGCCCATCTCGATGATCAAAAGGGCAATCGCGAGAGGCGCGCCGATCCACAGGCGACGCGTAAAATCGACGAGTTCTGGATTGGGCCCATCAACTGGCGCCCCCATCGGCTCCAACGCCATGCCGCAAATCGGGCAGGTGCCGGGTCCCTCCTGCACGATTTCCGAATGCATCGGGCAGGTGTAGAGCGTGCCGGCCGGCACCTCCTCATCGCGCGTCTCGCCGGAAAGATATCGCGCAGGATCCGCCACGAATTTGTCGTGGCAGCTCTCGCTGCAGAAATAATAGACCTGCCCGTCATGCCTGGCCGTGGGCTTGTCCGCGCTCGTGTCGACCTTCATGCCGCAGACGGGATCGACCGCGGTTTTTGCTCCCTTCGGGGCCGAGTGGCTCTCACCCGCCGGGTGGTGTGACGTCTCTGGCATTTCGTGCCCTCTATCTGATTTCAACAGATATGGGCGTTCCAGTCACTGGAAGGTCAAGGGACGCACAAGTCCGACGAGGAGCATGCGCCTCGACGCCAGATCGGTCACGCAGAACGTAAAAAAGCGGGCTGCCGTACGTGAACCGGCACCCGCCTTTTCAATCGTCTTTAGGACGCCGTCTCAGAATGCGGCGTCCTCGCCCAGTTCAGGCTTCGCGCGGAGTGATAAGCCCGCCTTAGTGATCGCCGCCGCAGCCGCAACCGCCCTCGTCCGCCCCATGCGCGTGCTTATGGCCGTGGCCGCCACAGCCGCACGAGCCGTGCGTGTGGTCCCCGTGCTTGTGCTTGCCGTGGCCTTTGCCACCACAGCCGCAGCCTTCATGCTCACCGGCAGCCTGGTCCTGGCAGCAGCGATCCGCGGCAGCCTCCGCTTCATGAGATTTCTCTGTCATGTCGCATCCCTTCCTAAAAAACGCGATATCGCGCCTTCACAGGGAAGTGGGTCAAGCGCCACGGGACGATCGACGAAGCCGCCTGCCGGCGCAAAGTGTCACAGCACGACAGGTTCGTCCTTCGCCTCCTCGGCCGCCTCGTCCTCGGTCGGCTGGGTGGTGAAGCCCTGGAGGCTGCCGAGCTCTTTGCTGTCGCGCTGGATCTCGACGGGGCTCGTCACATAGGCGGTGATGAGTTCTGCGAGGGACCGCAACGCATGCATATGGATGCGCTCGTAGCCGTGGCTCGCATCGACACCGAAGGTGATGAGTGCCGTGCGCACATCGGCGCCCGATTCGATCGCAGAGGCCGAATCGGAGCGGTAATGGCGGAAAACGTCCTTCTGGTAGCGGATGTCGTTTTCCAGGCAGAGACGCGCGAGCTTGCGCGTCAGATGGTAGTCGAACGGGCCGGTCTGGTCGGCCATGGCGACGGTCACGCCGAATTCCGACGAGTTCTGGCCGGGAGCCGTAGTGCCGTTGTCGACCGCCACCATCGAGGCGACGTCATGGGAGAGGATGGCAGAGGCGCCCACGCCAACCTCTTCGGCGATGGTCAAGAGGAAGTGGATGTCGACCGGCGTGATCGCATCTTCCTTCACCATCGCTTCGAGCGCCGCGAACATGACCGCGACACCCGCCTTGTTGTCGAGATGCCGGGAAACGATGAAGCCGTTTTCGACGAATTCCGGTTGCGGATCGATCGCCACCATATCGCCGACCTCCACACCGAGTTTTTCAAGCGACGGCTTGTCGGTCGCCGGCGCGTCGATGCGAAGCTCCACGTAATCCCAGCCGACCGGCAGGGTGTCGACCTCATCGGCGAAGGTATGGCCGGAGGCTTTCAGCGGCAGAATCGTGCCGCGATAGGAACCGTGATCGGTAAAAATCGTCGCCCGCGCCCCTTCGGCAAACCGCGCCGACCAATGGCCGACCGGCACGAGTTCCAGACGTCCGTTCTCCTTGAGCCCCTTCACCTGCGCGCCGAGCGTATCGAGATGGGCAACAATCGCGCGGGCCGCCTTGCGGCGGGAGCCCTGATAGATGGCACGAATGGCGCCCCGGCGCGTGATCTCGTAGCCGACCCCGAGCCGTTCCAGCTCCGCACAGCAATCGCGCACGATCGTGTCGGTGTATCCGGTCGGGCTCGGCGTCGCGAGAAGCCGCGCCAGCCAATCGGCCAGGTAGTCCGTATCGATCGCGAGCCGCGTCATCATCCCTTCCTTTCCTGCGCCATTCTGACGGAGGCGGGCATTGAGAGCGGAAACAGGAGATCGACGAAGCGCTGCGCGGTCGGCTGCGGTTCGTGATTGGCAAGGCCCGGTCGCTCATTCGCCTCGATGAAGACATATTCCGGCAGATGCGGCGCCGTCACCATCAGATCGATGCCGACCACAGGAATGTCGATGGCACGGGCAGCCGAAATCGCGGCCTCGACGAGCGTCGGATGCACGGCCGCCGTCACGTCGTGAATGGTGCCTCCGGTGTGGAGATTGGCGGATTTCCGCACCTGCAGCGTCTCGCCCTCTGGCAGGACGGAATCGAGAGAAAAGCCATTGCGGGCGATGCAGCGTTCCGTCTCGCCGTCGAGCGGGATCTTCGATTCTCCGCCGGTCGCCGCTTCACGCCGTCGGCTCTGCTTGACGATCAGGTCGCGCACGCTGCTCTTGCCGTCGCCAACCACCTGGGCCGGCACGCGAATTGCTGCGGCCACAAGCCGAAAATTGATGACGATCAGCCGGAGATCGGTGCCGGAGAAGTAAGATTCCAGCACCACGCGGTCGGCGGATTTCCTCGCTTCTTCGATCGCGGCCTTGACGTCATCGAGCGTGTCGAGATCGACGGCGACGCCCCGCCCCTGTTCGCCACGCGCCGGCTTGACGACGACGCTCTTGTGCTCGGCGAGGAAGGCTTCGAGCTCCTTCTCGTCGCCGGCCTCCATCTGGGCTGGCACCTTCACCCCGGCCTTTTCCACGATCCGGCGCGTCGCCGACTTGTCATCGCAAAGCGACATGGAGACGGCGCTCGTGAGCTCTGACAGGCTTTCGCGACAACGCACGGATCGTCCGCCGGACGAGAGCCGGAAGAAGCCCGCCTGATCGTCGATCACCTCGACATCGATGCCTCGTCGCCGCGCTTCATCGACGATGATCCGGGCATAGGGGTTGAGGTTCTCGGCCGGGTCGGGGCCGGAAAAGAGCTTCTCGTTGATCGGATTCTTGCGCTTCACCGCAAAGATCGGGATGCGCCGAAAACCGAGCTTGTCGTAGAGATTGATCGCCTTGTCGTTGTCGTGCAGGACGGAGAGATCCATGAAGGCCGCCCCGCGTGCCTGATAGTGCTCCGCGAGCCGCCGCACCATCGCCTCGCCGATGCCCGGATAAGGCGCCTGAGGATCGACGGCGAGACACCACAGCGAGGAGCCCCGCTCCGGATCGTTGAAGGCCCGCTGGTGATCGACGCCGGTGACGGTGGCGATCACCTCACCCGTCGTCTCGTCCTCCGCGACGAAATAGGTGAGCGCGCGGCTGTCGCGGTTCGACCAGAAAAATTCCGGGTCCACCTGCACCATATTGCGGCTCGCATAGATGCGGTTGACCGTCTCCGCATCGGCCAGCGAGGTCAGCCGCCGCACGAAAAAACCGGGCAGCTTGCGCCATTTCGCCCGGTAGGTGGTGAGATCGAGCCGGTAGGTGTGCGAGGGATCGAGGAAGAGCTCGTTCGGGGCCGCGGCCAGCACGACATGCGGGTCGCGCACGTAAAAGGCGATGTCGCGCCGGTCCGGGCCCTCGGCCCCGAGCTTGTCGATCATCGCCTCGTTGGTCTCGAATGTCTGCGTAAAGAGGATGCGCCCCCAGCCGCAATCGATCACCGCATTGGGATGCGGCCGCTCGCTATCCTGCTCGAGATGCGGCCGCGTGCCCTGCTCGCGCATGCGCAAGAGCCTGTGGCCAACGACATTGGCGCGTTTGCCCTGGCCCTTCTTGTCCGGTCGGCGTGACATGGCAGCCCCCTGTTAAAGCTCGTGGTTCTGCAGCCAGAGCTCCAGGAGCCCCACCTGCCAGAGCTCCGACCCACGCAACGGCGTGATATGGGCACTCGGATCATCGAAGAGCGCGTTGAGATAATCGCTGCGGAAAAGACCGCGCTCACGCGCGGATTGGCTCGTCAGCGTGTCGCGCACCATGTCGAGCGTATCGCCGGCGATGTATTTGAGCGCCGGAACCGGGAAATAACCCTTTTCGCGATCGATCACCTCTTTCGGCACCACCTCGCGTGCCACCGCCTTGAGGATGCCTTTGCCGCCATCGGCAAGCTTGTGCTCCGGCGGAATGCGCGCAGCGAGTTCCGCAAGCTCGTGGTCGAGGAAGGGAACGCGAGCCTCCAGCCCCCAGGCCATCGTCATGTTGTCGACCCGCTTTACCGGATCGTCGACGAGCATGATGGTGGAATCGAGCCGAAGCGCCTTGTCGACGGGATCTTCCGCCCCGGCCTTGTTGAAATGCGCCTCCACAAAGGCACGTGCCTCGTCCTTGGCTGCCATCCAATCGGGCGACAGATGCTGGCCCAGCTTGTCGTGGTCGCGGTCGAAGAAGACCTTGGCGTAATCGGCGGCCGGATTGTTCGAATGCGCGAGCGGCGGGTACCAGTGATAGCCGCCAAAGATCTCGTCGGCGCCCTGTCCGGATTGCACGACCTTGATGTGCTTCGCGACCTCCCGCGACAGGAGGTAGAAGCCGATGTTGTCGTAGGAGACCATCGGTTCCGACATCGCCGAAATCGCGCCCGGCAGCTCTTTCAACAGGTCGGAGGACGGCACGAAGAGCTTGTGATGATCGGTGTTGAAATGCTTGGCGATGATGTCGGAATAGACGAATTCGTCGCCCTTCTCGCCGTGCGCCTCCTCAAAGCCGATCGAAAAAGTCATCAGATCCTTCTGCCCCGCCTCGGCGAGAAGCCCGACGATCAGCGAGGAATCGACGCCGCCCGAAAGCAGCACGCCGACAGGCACGTCGGCGACCATGCGGCGGTCGACGGCCGTCCGCAGCGCATCGAGCACCATCTCCTGCCATTCGCCGAAGGAGCGGGTCACCTCTTCGCTGGAGCGTTCGTAGCGCGGATCCCAATAGACCTTCTCACGGCTCGTCCCGTCAGCCTCGATCACGCGGATCGTGGCAGGCGCGAGTTTCCGCACGCCCTTGAGGATGGTGTAGGGCGCGGGCACGACCGCATGGAACGACATGTAGAATTGCAGCGCCACGGGATCGATCGTGGTGTCGACACCACCCGCCTTGACCAGCGCCGGCAGCGACGAGGCGAAACGCAGCGTGCCGTTCGTCTCCGAAAGATAGAGCGGCTTGATGCCGAAACGGTCGCGCGCCAGCACCACCCGGCCGCTTTCGCGCTCATGAATGGCGAAGGCGAACATGCCGTGGAAGCGGCTGACGCAGTCCTCGCCCCAGGCATGCCAGGCCTTGAGGATCACTTCCGTGTCGCCAGAGGAGAAAAACCGATAGCCCTTCGTCTGCAGCTCGGTGCGCAGCTCCTGGTAATTGTAGATGCAGCCGTTGAAGACGATCGACAGACCGAGATCGGAATCGACGAGCGGCTGTTCGGAGCGTGCCGAAAGATCGATGATCTGGAGCCGGCGATGCCCGAGGCCGACACGGCCCCGGATGACGGCCCCGGAGGAATCGGGGCCGCGGGCGGAGAGGACGTCGAGCATACGCCCGATCGCTGAGGGATCGGCCTGCGAGCCGGTGAAGCTCACTTCGCCGCAAATGCCGCACATGAAATTATCTCTGCTGGTTGAGGAATGAGAATGAAACGTTGCCTCTGGTTTTAGAGAACCTGGCGCAAAGGTCAAAAACCCAGCGACGAAGCCTCGCCCAACCGTCTTCCTTCAGGCGTCGATCCGCTTGTCCGATCGTCCGCCCAGAATGCTTTCCGATCACGTCGCAGAAGCGTTCGAAATTCACTCGAAGTCAGCCGGAAATTCTTTTGCGTTCCACAGAGATACGTCCGGCTCTCAGATCCTCCCTCGCCGACGCGGGCGCTGCCGGCACGGGGACGGGGCGAGAGAGCGAGAGACGCCGGCCAATCCGCGACGTCGTTGCACATCCCGGCGGATCTTCGACGGACAGGCGCCCGCAAGATCGCAAAGCGCAGCGCTTCTCTCATGATTTTCAAGCGAACGTTATCCCGTCTTCGCCCTGCAACGGGAACTGCGCCCCCCTCTGCCGATTGGTTCGCAAAGGCGGGTCCGAGTCCGCCGGAGCGGCTTTCGGAGGATCATCATGACCAGAGGCATGTTCTTGCGAACAGGCGGAGTTCTCGCAGCGACGCTCCTCGCCAGCACCAGCCTTGCCCAGGAAGCGATCTCGACGGAGGGACCGAACATCGCTGTAGAGACCGTGGCGGAGGGCCTGTCTCATCCCTGGGGTCTCGCTTTCCTGCCCGATGGTTCGATGCTGGTGACGGAGCGCTCCGGGAACCTGCGCCATGTCACGCCCGCCGGAGACGTATCGGAGCCGATTTCAGGCCTGCCCGAGGTCGACAATCGCAGCCAGGGAGGGCTTCTCGACATCGCCCTCGATCCCGACTTTGAAGAAAACCGCCTCGTCTATTGGAGCTATGCCGAACCCGGTGACGGCGGCACGACCTCGACGGCCGTTGCCCGCGGCGAACTCTCCGACGACGGAACGGAGATGCAGGATGTGCAGGTGACCTTCTCGCAAGAGCCCAAGGTCGCAAGCACCGCACATTATGGCTCGCGCCTCGTCTTCGACCGCGAGGGCCGCCTCTTCGTGACACTCGGAGAGCGCTTCTCGGAGGCTTTCCGCGGGCAGGCGCAGGAGCTCGATTCCGATCTCGGCAAGATCGTGCGCCTCAACTCGGACGGCTCTATTCCGGACGACAACCCTTATGTCGGCCGCGAGGATGCACGCCCGGAGATCTGGTCGTACGGGCATCGCAACGTCCAGGCGGCCGCGCTCAATCCAGAGACGGGCGAGCTGTGGGAGATCGAGCACGGCCCGAAGGGCGGCGACGAGCTCAACATTGCCCGCCCCGGCGAGAATTACGGCTGGCCCGTCATCTCCTATGGCGTCAATTACAACGGCACACCCGTCGGCTCCGGCAAGGCGCAGGCGGAAGGCATGGTCGATCCGCTTTATCAATGGACACCGGTGATCGCCCCCTCCGGCATGATCTTTTACGAGGGGGACATGTTTCCCGAATGGCAAGGGGACATTTTCGTCGGGGGACTCGCCTCACAAGCCCTCGTTCGCCTCGAGTTGGACGGCGAGAAAGTGACCCACGAGGAACGTCTCCTGCACGAACGTGCCCAACGCATCCGGGATGTCGTCGAAGGTCCGGATGGCGCGATCTACCTCCTGACCGACGAAGCGAACGGGGCCATTTGGCGGGTCCACGCAGCCAAGGCCAGTTGAAGAGAGTGAGAAGAAACGCGACGGCGGGCTAAAAGGACTGGCCGCTCAATCGCGGCTCAAGGGAATGACGCCTCAAGGAAGAAGCGCAGCGAGTGCACAAACGAGCTGGCGCCCGATGATCGGCTTGTTCAGCACCGGCGCGTCCGGAAAGCGCGGCGCCACATCTTCGAGCTTGCCGTGCCCCGTGCAAAACAGGAAGGGCACGCCAGTCTCGGCAAGCCGTTCGGCAGCCGGATACACCTCTTCACCGCGCAGATTGATATCGAGAACCGCCGCAGAGTGGGGAGGATCGTTGCTGTTGGCGATGGCGAGCGCCTCCGCAAGCGTCGACGCGAAGGTAACCTCGGCCCCGGCCTTCTCGAGCTCGTAGGCAAGGTCCATCGCAACCAGAGCTTCGTCTTCTACCAGTAGGATCTGACAATCGCGGAGAGGCGCCGCTTTCTCTCCTGCACAAATGGCGGGCATACGAGCTATTTCTCCTGCAAAAACGTCTTCTGCTGGCAAACGGCAATACGCAGCCTGGATTTAACGCAACGGAACGAAAGTGGTTCCGACGAGAAGACATTTTTTTGGAAAACCGTTCTTCGTTGCACCCGCCAGAACGGGGTCGGTCACGCCTGAGCGCTCTCCTCGACGGCTGAGCCAGGGTAATCGGACACGACGATCGGCGCAATGGGGACTTCAAGTTCGAACACGAGGCCTTCCGGTTCGAAGCGGATCTCCGTACGGGCGCGAAGCTGCACCCGCAAGACATCGCTCAACAACCGTGAGCCGAAGCCGCGCCGCGTCGGAGAGACGGCGGGAGGCCCCCCGCTTTCGCGCCATTCCAGGAACAAAGTCCCGGGCGTGTCTCCGCTTTTGTCCTCCTCGACCCGCCAGACGACCGACAGCCGGCCCTCGGCCTTTGAAAGCCCACCATATTTGATCGCGTTGGTGGCAAGCTCGTGGATGGCCATGCCGATGGGAACGGCTTGTGCCGCCGCAAGCTCCAAATTCGGCCCGTCGAGGTGAACGCGCTCCGGATAGGGCTCGAGCTGCCCGCGGATAAGATCCCCGAGAGGCACTTTCTGCCAGGCCCATTCTGTCAAAAGGGTATGTGTGGAGGCGAGAGACGACAACCGCCCCGCGAAGGCATCGTTGAAGGCACTCATATCCTCGGCAGAACGTGCCGTCATACCGGCGATCGCCTGGACGACCGCCAGGGTGTTCTTCACCCGGTGATGGAGCTCGCGGATCAGGAGCTCCTGCTTGACCTGGGTCTCCTTGCGGGCCGCGATTTCCTTCTGGGCGGCCTCGAAGAGATTGGCGTTGTCGATCGCAATCGCGGCCTGGGCGGCGAGCCCCACCGACAACCGTTCCGCCCGCGCCCCGAACGCATGCGGGTTCGAATGGGCCAAAAAGAGCTCGCCATGCACTTCGCCCGAGCGGGAGATGATCGGCACGGCAAGAAAGCTGCCGACGCCGGATGCCTCACGCTCCTGCGTCCACTCACCGGTTTCATCGACCCGCAGGATGTTGTGACCGGAACGCAGAAGCTCGCCCCGATGTTCGGAGACGAAACGCAGAAAGCCGGGGCGAAAATCCTCGTTGCGGACGACGATACGGTCGCTTTCGCTTCTCTCAGCCCGCTTCTGATCGGCTGGCAGAAAGGCGCCTGCGCGCGCCCCGCTCATCACCACGCTCGCCTGCACGATGGTGCGGATTGCGCGCCCGGGGTCGAGTTCGGCAGAAAGGATGCGGCTTGCTCCGTTGAGCGCTTCCAGGGCCTGCGTTTCTTCCCGCAGCGCCACCGTTTGCCGCGCCACCTCGTCTTTCAGGAAGGCGCGGCTTTCATCCTCGCGCCGGGCCTGATGGCGAGCGAAGGCGGTCAGGGCGATCAGCGATAAAATCGCTGCAAGCGCGAAGAACGCATTCGGCTGGGCCTGTTCCAACCACAAGGAGAAGAGCGCCTGCCGCGGCACGCTGACACGAACGTACAATGGCAGATTGCCGACCTGGTGATAGGAGCCGAACCGGACGTCCTTTTCCTGCGCGAGGTTGGTGTAGCTCCCCTCCTCCGGGTTTTCCGCAATCATCTCCTCGAGCGCCGCATTGAAGGGGACCGGCGCGGCCTCGGCCGGGGCTTGCGGGAAACGCGCCAGAACCGCCTGATCGCTCTTTCGGAAGAGCGCGATCCGGGCATCGGGCGGCAGCGGGATGCGTTTCCAGAAGGTGTTGAAATAGTCGAGCGCGAGGCTCGCCGAGACGATGCCTTTGAACTCATCGCCGCCGAGCCGGCGACTGACGAGGAAGGTCGGCCTGTCCGTCACACGACCGATGATCGGCTGGCCGACGAAGAGGCCGGCATCCTGCGCCTGGTGGGCCTGAAACACATCACGGTCGGAGAGATTGGCCTGCGGCGCGGGGAAACCAAAGGTGGTGAGGCGCAGCTCACCGGTGCTGTCATTGACCCACAATTCATCGACATAAGGCAGATCGGCACGCAGCTCAGTCAGCTCGTCGAAAAGAGGCCGCGAGGCTTCGATCTCGTCCCAATCGCGCTCGCCGAGAGCGTCGGCCGCCTTCCTCAGCGCAAGATCGGAAACCTCAAAAAGCCTCGCCCCGTGATCGGCCAGAAAGAACGCGGAGCTCGCGGTGGAGCTCCGCATGTTCTCCGTCAAGTCGCGCCACTGCAGGTAGGAGATCGAAGCGACGGCAGCGAGCACGATGAAGGCCCCGAGCATACCGACGAGCGCGGCCGAGCGGGCGAGCGAGGGGCTCGGCGGGGACGGCGGCGGTTCCTCGGAAGCCGGAGTTTCGTAAAGAAGCCTGGAAAGCGGCACGCTGGCGTCACCTATCGAACGGGCGGGACATGAAGGAGGAGATCCGCCGAGAATTGTACGATTGAGTGGCGAACATCAAACCGTGCTAGAAGAATCGACTATCGAATAGATCTAGGGTGTTTGTTCGCGTCTTTGAAGCATGCACGGCTCCGCGGACAAGGGCAGCATGACCAAGTTCATGTGAACGGCAAGCCTCACGGGCGTTCCCTTGTCTCAACAGCCTGGCAGCCAGAAGGGAATAGGGATCGTGCACGGGGACGAAAGCTGTCTGGTCCGCAAGATATCGCATTACGTCGCTCTCAGTGACGCCGAGAAACAGCTGCTCAGTGAATTGGAACGCGAAAGCCGCACGGTCCGGCGGCACGAGACACTGGTGGACGAAGGCGAGGCGAACCGTCTTTTCGTTCTGGACGCTGGCTGGGTCTACACCTTCATTCACACCCCCGACGGCCGCCGTCAGATCCTCGACCTGCATTTTCCGGGCGACGTCGTCGGCACCAACCAGATCGCCTTCGCCGAGAGCACCTATGGCATCGAGGCGGCCACCGATGCCATCATCTGTCCGTTCCCGAAATCGGGGCTCCGCGGCGTCTTTTCGAATTCTCCGAAGCTCACGGCGCTCTTCTACACGTTCGCCATGATCGACCATGCCGCGGTTCTCGACCGCCTGCGAGCGACCGGTCGTATGCCTGCGGCCTCGCGGGTGCTTCTGGTTCTTCTGCAATGCCGGGCGCGGCTGCGGATCATGGATCCCGCATATTCCGACGAATTCGAGCTGCCGCTACAGCAGGAGGTCATTGGCGACCTTGTGGGCCTCAGCAATATTTCGGTCAGCAATGCGTTGAAACAGCTCAAGGAGGAAGGCCTCATCGCCCGTCAGGGTCGCTGGATCTCGTTCCCGAGCGAAGAGCGCGCAATGAAGCTGATCGATTTCGCGGACCATTATTACGAGATCGATACGAGCTGGTTTCCCGGCTCGTAGGCCTCGATCGGGGCGGAGCGCGAATTAAAGCACTTTAATGCGCGCCGGCCGCCACCGCGACATCACCCCGGATGAAGCGGCACTCTATCACCTCAGGCGTGAATGCAAGCATCCGATCATGACGGTCGTCCTCGGGAGACGGCTTCCGATTCCACCGCCACCATGGCGCCTGATGACCTCCGCGCCGAAGCGGTTCTGGCGCTGGTCGAGGCCGCCAAACTCTGCCGTGCCCTTCTCGGCATCGAATTGGCCGAGATCGGCATCCACCCCGGCCAGGACAAGCTGCTGCGCGCCCTTTGTGGAAACGGCGAACACTCGCCCTCCTCGCTTTCCAAGGAGTTGCGCGTGCGCCCCCCGACCGTCAGCAAAATGCTTGAGCGGCTTGAGGCAGGCGGGCTGATCGAGCGCGACAGCCACCGTTCCGACCACCGCAGAAGCATCGTGCGCTTGAGCCGCGACGGCGAAGCGACGCTCGGCGCCATCGATGCCGTCTGGAAGAGGCTCGCAGAGATCGCCACACGCGACTTCTCGCCGGAAACCCTCAAAAACGCCGCCACCGTTCTGGGACAGATGGAAGAGAACCTCGCGGCGGCGCTGCATCGCCTGCGTTAAAGCACGCTGTTTTCACAACTTATCGGCACGGTATTTTGACGCACCCGTTGACGCTCTTCGGGCCGAAGGCATATTGCAGGCAGGAGCATGTCCGTCCCGAATCCGGACGTGCCAAACATCTAGGAGCGCAATTCCATGCGGCTCACGAAACAGACCAGTCAGGCACTGCGGATTCTGCTGCACTGTGCGCGTCTCGGACGCCAGACGAATGCCGGAGAGATCGCGCGCGCGACGCTCATCACGGAGCACAATGTCGCCAAGCTCGTCGCGCTCCTGGTGCAGGGCGGCTTCTTGAAGACCATGCGCGGCCGCACAGGCGGCGTGCGTCTCGCCTGCACGCCGGCTGAGATCCATCTCGGCGACGTCGTGCGCCTCACCGAGGCGACGAGTGTCGAGGCGGATTGCTTCGGCGAAACGATCGACTGCTCGATCCGCCCGCTGTCGCCGGTCAACCGGATCTTCAGCCAGGCGCTCGGAGCCTTTACGGAAGTCCTCGACCAGCACACGCTGGAAGACCTGATGGTGCGCAATCCGGGGCAGAGCGGCGACGCGGGTGACGAGATCGATCGCTTGACGATGGGGGTCGATATCCCCCGCATGATGTCGACCTAGACCGGTCATTTCCCTCGATGAACGACTGCGAGCGGGCGTTACGTGCGGCGCCCGCCTGAGGGCAATTCGGCTGCGAGCCGCTTCTCGACCGCGCCCCTCGGCTCGGTGAACCGCGCCAGAAGATCGTAGAGCACGGGCGTCACGACGAGCGTCAGAAGCGACGCGAGCATCAGCCCCCCGACGATGACGACGCCGATCGCGCTTCGGCTTTCGGCTCCGGCGCCGGAGGCCAGCACCAGCGGCACGGCGCCGAGCACCGTTGAAATCACGGTCATGATGATCGGACGAAAGCGCAGGATCGACGCTTCGATCACCGCCTCGCGCACCTCTATTCCCTCGTCGCGCAGCTGATTGGCGAACTCGACGATCAGAATCCCGTTCTTCGCCATCAGCCCGACCAGCAGAATGATGCCGATCTGGCTGTAGATATTGAGCGAAAGCCCAGCGAAATAGAGTGCGTAGATCGCCCCGGCGAAGGCGAGCGGCACCGAGAGCATGATCACGAGCGGGTGGACGAAGCTCTCGAACTGTGCCGCCAAAACCAGAAACACGATGAGGATCGCGAGACCGAAGGTGACGGCAACGCCGCTCGATGTCTCGAGATATTGCTGCGACTGGCCGGCAAACGCGATCTGGGCTTCGGGCGGCAGGCTTTCCGCGGCCGCCTCGCGGATGAAATCGATGGCGGAGCCGAGATCGTAGTTTTCCGCGAGCGCTGCCTCCAATGTGATGGATGGCAGGCGATTGTAGCGGCGCAGCTCCGGTGCGGCCGCGGCTTCCTTGACGTTCACGACGGATGACAAGGGGAAGAGGTTCTCCCCGTCACCGGCGCGCATGAAGATGTTGCCGATATCGGAAGGCACACGGCGGTCTTCCTCGCGCGCCTGCAGGATCACGGGATATTCGCGACCGCGGTCGACCCAGTCGGAGATTTCGCGCGAGGCGAACATGGTCTGCAGCGTCTGCGCGACCGTCTGAACGCTGACGCCGAGATCATCCAGGCGCTCGCGGTCGATGCGAATGTCGGCCTGCGGCTGATTTTCTTCGAAATCGAGCTCGGCATTGCGCAAGCCTTCGTTCTGCCGTGCCTTGTCCAGGAGCGTATTGGCCCATTCCTTCACGCTCTCGAAGTCGGGGCCACCCACGACCACGCGCAGCGGCGTGCTGCTGCCGCGAAGACCGAGGCCCGCGGGCGTCACCGGAAATCCGGTCGCCCCGATCACCTTGCCGACAGCTGGAATGATGTCGCGCTGCACCTCCGCCTGGCCGCGCTCGCGCTCCTCCCAGGGTGCCAGACGGACCAGCACGAACGCACGATACGGGCGGCCCCAGGACCCGACGATCGAATAGACCGAGCGCACGTCGGCACCTTGAAGGAGCGGCTCGAGCTCCCGCTCCAAAACGCGCACTTCGCCGTCGGTATAGGCGGTGGTGGACCCCTGCGGCGTGGTCAGTGGAACGAAGATGACGCCGCGATCCTCTTTGGGTGTCAGCTCTCGCGGCAGCTCCTGATAGAGGAAGATACCCCCTCCCGCGACGACGAGAGCGACGGAGATCACGACGAGCGGCATGCCGAGCGCCCGTCGCAGCAGCCCTTCATAGCCACGCCTGAACCTCGAAGGCCGGCCGCTGTCATCCTGGCCCGCCGGATGCCTATGTCGCTTCAGGAGCCGCGAGGCGAGGACGGGGCACAGCGTCAAAGCAACGAAGGTGGAGATTGCCACGGCACTCGCCATGACGAAGCCGAATTCGGTGAAGAGCCGCCCCGCCTGCCCCTGCAAAAAGGAGATGGGGATGAAGACCGCGATCAACGTGAGCGAGGTCGCGAGAACGGCAAACGTCACCTGCCTTGAGCCCAGAAACGCCGCCACCATCGGCGTCTCGCCCTCGTCGATACGCCGCTGGATATTTTCCAAAACCACGATCGCGTCGTCGACGACGAGCCCGATCGCGAGAATGAGGGCGAGCAGCGTCAAGACGTTGATGGAAAAGCCGAGTGCCGAAATGAGAATGAAGCAGCCGATCAACGACACCGGAATGGTGACGGCCGGCACCAGTGTCGCGCGCACCGACAAGAGGAATGCCAGAATGACCAGCACGACGAGGACGAGAGAGATCGCGAGCGCGATCAGAACCTCGCGGATCGACGCCTGAATGAAGACGGCATCGTCGGACCCGACGGTGATCTCCATCCCCTCCGGCAGCGTCGGGCGGATGCGCTCCAGCTCGGCGGCCACGGCCCGCGAGATGGCGATCGTATTGGCCTGGGATTGACGCGAAATGCCGAGACCGACCGCCTCCACGCCGTTGAGGCGCACGAGCGTCGTGTCATCTTCCACGCCGAGCTCGACCTTCGCGATATCCTTCAGCCGAACCGGGAAACCGGCAATGCGATCGACGACGATGTTCGAGAAGGCGTCCACGCCGGCGACGCGACTGTCGACCCGCACGGCGAGCTGGCGACGCGAGGATTCCAGATCTCCGGCCGGCAATTCGACGTTGTTGCGGCGGATCGCATCTTCCACGTCGGCAACGGTGAGATTGCGCGCCGCCATCGCTTCGCGGTTGAGCCAGATGCGGATCGCATAGCTGCGCTCGCCGAAAATCTCGACATTGGCGACCCCGTCGAGCGTCGCCAGCCTGTCCACGAGATAGCGCTGCAGATAGTCGGTGATCTGCGCCGAAGACATATGGGGGTCGGTCACCGCAAGGCGGATGACGGGGTCGGCATCGGCGTCGTTCTTGACCACCTGCGGCTCGTCGACATCGTCCGGCAGGTCGCCACGCACGCGCGCCACCGCGCTCCGGACATCGTTCGCCGCCTCGTCGATGTTGCGGCCGATGACGAATTCGATGGTGGTGCGGCTGCGGCCGCGCCGGCTTTCGGAGCTGATCGACTTGACGCCGCTGATGCCGGCGACGGCCCCTTCGATCGTCTCGGTGATATCCGTATCGACGATTTCGGGCGCCGCCCCGGCGTAAGACGTGGTGACGGTGACGACGGCGGTGTCGACGTCGGGCAGTTCCCGGATCGGAATGCTTAAAATCGCCGCCAGCCCGAAGACCACGATCAGGATCGAGGCGACTGCGGCGAGAACCGGCCGCTTGATGCTGATATCGGAGAGAATCATCCGATGCCGTCAGCGTCCGCCGCCGCCTTGCCGTTCTCCGCATCTTCGACGATGCGGATTTGTGATCCGTCGCGCAGGCGTTGCACGCCGCGCACGATGACGGCTTCACCGTCCTCGAGACCCTTGGAGATTTCGACCGCTCCCCGTTGCCGCTGGCCCAGTTCGACGGCGCGCCGCCGTGCCGTCTCGCCATCCGCCACGAACAGATAGGCGCCGTCCCCCTCCACCATCACCGCTTCTTCCGGCACCATCACCCCGGTGCGCCGATCGAGGACCACCGAGAGCGTCATGAACATGCCGGCCGGCAGAACGAAATCTTCATTGGGGATGGACGCCCGGACTTTGAAGGCGCGCGAAGCCGGATCGATGCGGCTGTCGATAGCGATGATCTTCCCCGAAAAGGTCTTGTTGGGGAACGCCGCGCTGCGCGCAAAAATCGGCATCCCGGCCTCGATCTCGCCAAACGCAGTTTCCGGCAGGGCGAATTCCACTTCGACGGACGAGAGATCATCGAGGGTGGTGATCACCGTCTGGTCGTCGGCACGCGCACCAAGGTCGATCCGGCGCAATCCGGCAATGCCGGAAAACGGGGCCCGCACGGTGCGGTCCGCAAACCGGCGCCGGGCCCGCTCCAGCTCGGCCTCCGCGGTGACCCGCGCCGCCGTCAGCGTTTCGACGGTGGCGGCAGTGACCGTGTTCGACTGATGCAGAGATCGAGCGCGCTCCAATGCGAGCTCGGCCTCACGCAGTTTCGCTTCCGCCTCCTTGACGTCCGCCGCCTCGATATCGTCGTCGAGCGTCAACAGCGGCGCGCTGGCCTCGATCTTCTGGCCGGCTTCGAAGAAAAGCTCGGTGATCCGTCCTGAAGCGAGGGGAACGATCTCGACGGAACGGCGGGCACGCGTGGAGCCCACCGCATCGAAGCTGCGCTCGATCGTCTCAGCCTTGGCACGTGCCACCTCGACTGCGATCGCCGCAGGGCCGCGGGCGGCCCGCGCCTCCTCGCTGCCGCGGCTCCCATTGAACCACGTGTCGAAGGCGGCATAGCCCGCCAGCGCGGCCGCTCCGATCAAAGCGACGAAAATAACCTGCTTCACAAGGGACAAAGAGGCGCTCCGCTGTCGCGAACTTTCAGCAGCCGACGCGGGGGCCGACCAGGCACATCAAGAGATGTCATGTTACCGCGCCGCACACAGGAAGAGCGACTTAAATTTCTGTCAGACAGGTGCTGCCGGGCGCACTGCGACACCAAGCTCGGAAAGCTTTGCGGCCAAGGCACGACCATCATAAGGCTTCGAGACGACCCCGATCATTTGGTCGTGACGGTGACCTTCTCCAGCTCAGAGGAGGAACGGCCGGAGGCAAGATGATCGGCAGGCGCCAGGCCAGCCGATGAAACGGGTTGTGCGGGACGACTTTCCCCACTTGACGTCGTCGGTCGTTCGACAAATGTTTCAGATTGCTCGCAGGATTGCGAGACGTCCCTCATTGACTGACCGAGACCGCCAGAGCCGCATGACCAAGACTTGGAAGAATGCACCCTCGCCGTGCATTGACGTGTGCAAATTCAAGCGAAAGGGCCGCTGCATCGGCTGCAGCATGTCGCGAGAGGACAAGGCCTCGTTCAAGCGGCTCGACAGCAAGGAAGACAAGAAGGCCTTCCTGAAGGCCTTGGTGGAGAGACTGAGGGAACAGGGCGGCCTTCCCTTTTGGGCGACCGCCTACCGTCGGAAATGCGAAAAGCAGGGCGTTCCCTGCCCGCTCGACAAGCTCACAGTAGACGCATGAAGGAAGGGCGCGGCGTTCGATCGCCTCGTCCTAAACCTGCGTCCGCGTCGTCGAAATCAATCCTCGTCGACCTCTTTGTGCGGCTGCGTCGGAGCCGGCGGGTCGCTTGCGGGGAATGATTCCTCAAGCCCTTCGTCGAGCTCGCGATCAAGCTTTTCCGCCACGAGCCTTTCCGCGGCGAGCCGGTCCACATCGCTTTCTGGCGTTGTCTTGCTCGGTTCGGGTCTTGGCCGGCCGGCAGGTCCATGAAGCCCCTGACTGCTCATGCGAACACTCCTTCGCGTACATCATGGGATAACAACGCATCAGGGGCCGGCGCGTTCGCACCAGCCCCTGACGAAAATCGACGCATGAGGAGCCGAAAAGGCTCCCTCTTCAGAACCGATCAGGCGTTTTCGCCGAGATGAGCCCGCAGCATCCATGCGAACTTGTCGTGCGCGGCCACCCGCTCGGTGGCGAGATCATTGGTTGCCCAATCGCCGTGCTTTTCCGACACGCTGCACAGAGCCGACAGCGTGGACGACAGCGTCTCCTGGTCGGCCAGGAGCGCGGCGACCATCTCGCGATCGCTCGCATGGCCGTCATGCTCTTCCACGGCGCTGCGTTCCAGATACTTCGAGTAACGGCCTTCCGCATGCTCATCGAGCGCCTTGATCCGCTCGGCGAGAACGTCCATCGCCTCGAAGTGATCTTCGTACATTTTCTGGAACAGCTCATGCAGCGGGCCAAAAGCCATGCCTGTGACGTTCCAGTGGAAATTCTGCGCCTTCGTCATTTCCACAGCCGTCTCAGCGAGACTCTGCGTGAGACCCGCGACGATATCCTGTTTCGCGCTCGGTTCAATTTTTGCTGCCACCAGACCCATTGTGCCCTCCATCGGTGCGATTCGGCATCTGCCTAAATTAGAATACCTCTAAACTATGCCAGACGCGTTCCGGCTTCAAGGGGTTTCCGCAACGAGAGCAAATGCCAGCCCGCGCGACAAGAAACGCAGCCAGCGATGCCCTTCCGGTTTGACCCTCCAGGCGATTAACGCGCGAACGCTCATTTCGTCGCCTGAGCGCCATGCCCCCATTAGTCGCAGAAGCCAGGCCTCGTCGGTGGAAAAATTGCGCGTACCCGGCCGGTAGAAAACGAGCTGGCGCCGCGCCTTGGACGACATCGCCCGGAAAAAGGCGATCGCGAAGCGTTCGAGCGACGCGTCCGGTTCGGCGGCCAGCACGAAACAGGCGCGTTCGAGATCGGTTTGAGAGGACAGAAGGCTTTTGAGGACGAACCAGCGCAGACGGTCGAGCTCGATCTCTTCCGCTTCCGTCAGACCGCGCGCATCCGAGGCCCTCGGGCCGAAGGCTTCGCAGGCGGGAAAGGCGACGACATTCGCCCCCCGGTCGGCGGAAATCATCTCCGCGGCTTCGCTACCCTGCCCATGCCTCAGTGCCATGAAACCTCTCTGCGCAAGCGCCTGACAATAGGATCGCACTTTTGAACGGACATAAAGTAGACAATAAGACTCCGATTTCAAAGGCCTTCGGCGACGCAGCGCGCTTCCCCGCACCGCCGCATGAGCGTGAGCATGCGCTCGTCTGGAGGGACGATCACCTCACCGAAAGCATGACGGAGAGATCAGACGCCGCTGTGCGCCACTTGGGCGAAGCAGAACGCGCACAAGCCTGATGGGGAAATGACAGACGGACCCGGCCGCGGCCGCCGTTCTGCGGGCGGTGGGGGCGCAGCGGGCGGTTCTCTTGCCGGACGAGCGAACGCGTGCTCCGCGCTCGTCCGGGTCAGAGCTTCATCATCTCGGCGATCTTGTCGGCTGGAATCCGCCCACGGCAGAACTGAACGCCCATGCGGTTGCCGCGCCGCCAGGCGAGTTCGCAAACGATCGCGATATTCACCTGAGGCACGGCGAGGATCATCTCGCTCTCCGGCGTGATGCCCTCCTCGACCTCGAGCTGCGCTCCGGCGGTGGACAGATCGCGGATGATGCAGCGCGAGATTCTGTTTTCCGCGCCCACCAGATGGGCGTCGATCGCCGTCTGAAGCCGCACCGCGCCACGGCGGCGAAAGTCGAGAAGATCTGTCACCTTGTCGGCAACGGCATTGGGCGTCTCCGCGGCACGGGTCTCCGTGTCACGTGGCGCACCATCCTCCCGCTGCAATTGGGTGTGCCGCCCAAAGCGGGATCCTTCCGGCCGAGCATCGGCTGGATTTTCTGCGATTGGCACATCGGACGCGCTGCCAGGCAGCGCCTTCGAGTGAAGCATCGTATCCCCTCCGGACCGGCCTGAGCACGGCCTGCCGGAGAACTATAGTCGGAGAAAATGAGAGGAACGTTACCGCACCGACCCCGGCTATCTCGGAGCTGGCAAGAGATCGGAAAGCATTTTTCTGGCCCGCGTGAGACCCCTGTGCCGTTGGCGGATGAGCTTTCAGATCTGGGCGATCTTGTCCCGCGGCCACACCGCTCCTGAAGCCCTGGCGCGGACGCACGAACAAAAAGACCGCCCGCCTCGAAAAGAGACGAGCGGCCGAAACATGTCTCCGCGGCTCGGCACATGCCGGCGCAATCACGCGACGATTAGCGGCGGCCGAGAAGGACGCCGATGATGAGGGCGATGCCCGCCGCCTGCACGACCGGATTGGCAAGAGGCGAACCGCTTTGGCGAAGCGAGCGCTGCATCCGGTCATAGGTGTCGTGCGCGGTGGCGCTCATCTGGCTGAGAGGCTGTTCGACGGAACGTGCCTGCTCGCGGTGAGGCCTCAGAGCCAGAAGCAGGACGATAAGCCCGATGACGAAAAGCACGGCACCGATCACGCCCGCGGACACAAGCGATCCCCACAGGCTGGAGAGCCAGATATGGAGCGTCACGAGCCCGAAACCGAGCGCGTAAAGCAGAATGACGGCGCCGATCGCCATGAGAATGGCCTGCCGCGCCATGACGCGGATACGGCGCCGCAGATTTGCGGCGCCGTAGGCAAAGCTGATCGAAGAAAGCAGCCTGAGCATGAAGACTAGCGCCGGGAAATGGCGCCGACGAGAAAGCCCAGCCCCAACGCCACGAGAACGGCAGTGAAGGGATTGCGACTGATCGACTGGCTCAGATCATCGGACAGAGCCTCAGCTTCGGACATGGCTGCATCGGCGCGCCTGCGGCCTTCGCGGCGGTAATAATCGGCACGTTCGTTCAACATGTCTTTTCCTTCGCGGGCGCCGGTGCGCAAAAGGTCTGAGATCCGGGTGCTGAGTTCGGCGACATCCGCCTTCAGAATCTCGAACTCGGCGTTGAGGTCGTGGCGAACGTCTTCGGCCTTCCGCTTGGTCTCATCGGCCTTGCGTTCCGTTTCGCTCTTGCCGCCGGGCACATTCGTCTCTGCCATGGGATGCCTCCTTCTATCGATTGGCTGGGTCGCTCAGGTAACGTGGCGCTGCGAGCGGAGTTCCAAGCAAAGACGGGGGTTTTGCCGGTGCCGGCAAGCCTGTTGGACCAGCCCGGAGCCGCCGTGCGACTTGCTCAGGCGGCGCAGGCTTGTTCGCTCGTGGTCTCCTGAGCGATCACGCCACCACCCAGAACACGCGCATCGGACGCGTCTCGATCGTAGAAGACGCACGCCTGCCCCGGCGCCACGCCCATCTCGCTATCCTCGAGAATGACAGACGCTTCACCGGCTTGCACGGAAACTGATGCTTTGACCGGGGGACGCGTCGAGCGCACGCGAGCATAGACCTCCTGCCCTTCCGTCCAGGCGGAGGGATCGCCATCCCCGAGCCAGTTCAGATCGCGCAGTCGGAAACGGCGGGTCGCCAAAGCCTCGCGCGGACCGACGATAACGCGCTTTGCCGCGGCATCCAGCCGCACGACGAAGAGCGGCTCGGCGGCCGAAATCCCGAGCCCGCGCCGCTGGCCGACGGTGTAATGCATGATGCCCCGATGGCGACCGAGCACCCGTCCGTCGAGATGCACGATATCGCCCTCGTCGGCCGCATTGGGCTTCAGCTTTTCGATGACGTCGCTGTAGCGTCCCTGCGGCACGAAGCAGATATCCTGACTGTCGCTCTTCTCCGCGACGCTCAAACCGATCTCGGCCGCCAGCGCGCGCACCTCCGGCTTGGTGAAATCGCCGAGGGGAAAGCGCAGGAAATCGAGCTGCTCGGCCGTCGTCGCATAAAGGAAGTAGCTCTGGTCGCGATCTGCATCGACGGGCCGGAAAAGCGCACGCCGGCCTCCGACGGAGCGTGTGCGCACATAATGGCCGGTCACCATGGCGGCCGCCCCGAGCTGGCGGGCCGTATCGAGGAGATCGGAGAATTTCACCGACTGATTGCAGGCGACGCAGGGCACCGGCGTCTCGCCCGACAGATAGCTCGCCGCAAAAGGCTCGATCACCGCCTCGCGGAAACGGCTTTCGTAATCGAGAACATAATGGGCGATGCCGAGCGCCTGGGCGACACGTTTGGCGTCGTGAATGTCCTGCCCCGCACAGCAGGCCCCGGAGCGATGGATCGCCGCCCCATGATCATAGAGTTGCAGGGTCACGCCAATGGTTTCGTAGCCCGCCGCATTGACGAGCGCGGCAGCAACGGAGGAATCGACCCCGCCGGACATAGCGACGAGGACGCGGGCTTTGCTGCGCGGACCTGGCAGCTCGAGATCGATGTCCAGCATGGGCTTTGGTTGCAGTGCTTGCGACGTTCTGTCAAGCGCCCGCGGTTTCTAAAAAAATGCCCCGGTTGCGCTTAAGATTTCCGTTACGGATGGTTAGACGCTTGTTAAGCCGTGCCACCTTATAACGAGCTCAGTTGGTGAGTTTGTATAAGAGTCTGCCATGGCCGAGCATGTCCGACCGAGAGTGAAATACGTTATCGGACCGGATGGAAGCCCGCTCACGATTGCTGATCTTCCACCCCCCAATACCAAGCGCTGGGTGATCCGCCGCAAGGCTGAGGTTGTTGCTGCCGTCCGCGGCGGCTTATTGAGCCTCGATGAAGCTTGCTCGCGCTATACCCTGACTGTCGAGGAGTTCCTCTCCTGGCAGATGTCGATCGAGTCTCACGGCCTTGCGGGGCTGCGCACGACCCGAATTCAGCAATACCGCAATTGATGTCCCGCCTCTAGCGGGGCTTCGCCCGCACTTGCCCTTGACAGCCGCCCGCACCCCGGCTTTGCCGGAATGGTTTCATTGAAATCTCCAGTGATCGGGCGGCGAAATGGCGACAGGCACCCACGAATACGAAGACGATCCGCGCAACGCCGAGATCCTGATCTCGGTCAACGGCGAACTCTTGCCGCGAGACAGGGCGGTCGTCTCCGTCTTCGATTCCGGTTTCATCCTGGGCGACGGCGTCTGGGAAGGCCTGCGCGTCACCGATGGGGGTATCGCCTTCCTCGACGAGCATCTCGACCGCCTGTTCGAAGGCGCTGCGGCGCTCGACATGGATATCGGGCTCGATCGCGCCGGCCTCACCGCCCGGGTGATGGAATGTCTCGCCGCCAACGACATGCGCGACGGCGTGCACGTGCGCCTGATGATCACGCGCGGCGTGAAGCGCACCCCTTATCAGGATCCGCGCATGACGATCGGCGCGCCGACCATCGTCGTCATTCCCGAATACAAGAACCCGAAGCCTGAAATCGCGAGTGAAGGCGTCACGCTTTTCACCGTCCATGTGCGGCGTACTGGGCCTGCCGAGCAGGACCAGAAGATCAATTCCCATTCCAAGCTCAACTGCATCCTTGCCTGCATTCAAGCCGCCAAGGCCGGCGCGGATGAAGGGCTGATGCTCGACCCGGCAGGCTTCGTCGCCACCTGCAATTCCACGCATTTCTTCATCGTCCGCAACGGCGAGGTCTGGACCTCGACGGGCGATTACTGCCTCGGCGGGGTCACCCGCGGACAGGTGCTGAAGGCGGCCCGAGAGGCCGGCATCCCGGCACATGAAAGGCGCTTTTCGCTGACCGACGTCTATGGGGCCGACGAGGCCTTTATCACAGGCACGTTCGCCGGGCTGGTCCCGGTCCGCTCCGTCGACGGACGGGCGATCGGCACGCTTCATCCCGACAGGCCGAAGCTCTTGCCGCGGCTGACGCAGCTCTACCGTGAGCGCATCGACGCCTTCGCCACACCCTTGTCTTGAACCCTTCCTAAGGCAAAGACTAAGATTTTAACCACATCGGCACGTGATGGTTTTCTCACGCATTCGTGTTCGCCTAATCTCTCATCGACCTGATGGGGGAACGGGTACCCATTGGCGGTGCAGCGTCAAATATCTGCGGTTCGAGTCCGCGGTCAGGTCTCCATTTCTCCAGCATTCCCGGTACCATGATGGCGTCTGAGAGACCCTCGCCCGCGATGAGCGACGAGACGATCCGCATCGCCATGTGGTCCGGCCCGCGCAACATCTCGACCGCGATGATGCGCGCCTTCGAAAACCGTCCCGACACCGAAGTGTGGGACGAGCCGTTCTATGCGGCATGGCTGAAGGTGACCGGCATCGATCATCCGATGCGCGAGGAAATCTGTGCCGCCCATGAAGCCGATTGGCAAAAGGTGGCGGAGCGCCTCGCGGGCGCGCCGCCCTTCGGCAGCCATATCTTCTACCAGAAGCACATGACGCACCACATGATCGCGGAGATCGGCCGCGATTGGATGCGCAACTGTCGCCACGCCTTCCTGATCCGCCATCCGGCGCGCGTGCTCGTTTCCTATGCACGCAAGCGCGCCGGCCCGAGCCTTTCAGATATCGGATTCGTCGAGCAGGATGAGCTCTTTCGCCTGGCAACGGAATTGGGCGGAAGGATCCCTCCGGTCATCGACGCCGACGATCTTCTCGCAGATCCGGAAGCGATGCTGCGTGCCCTTTGCGGGGCTCTCGAGATCGATTTTTCTCCGGCAATGCTCGCCTGGCCGGCGGGTCCCCGCGACAGCGACGGCGTTTGGGCCGCGCATTGGTACGACGCGGTGCACCGCTCGACGGGCTTTCAGCCGCCGGCGCCGCTGCCGGAGTTGGAAGATGACGGGCTCAGGGAAGTGGCGGCCGAGGCATTGCCGCTCTACGAGCAACTCGCCCGGCACAAGCTCAGGCCCTGATCGCCCACGTGATCGGCGCCCCCGGCCTGGCCGAGGGCGCGGGATGAGATCTCAGCTTGCCAGACGACCGTGGCCGGACGGAGCTGTCCCGGGGTTTTCCCGGCCGAGCCGCCCTTCTTCGCGCTGAAGCTCGGCGCGCGCGGTTTCGAGCGCCGCCTGGGCGGCTTCGCGCTGCCGATTTAAATCATCAACCGAAGCGAGCAGGTTCTCGCGCCTCTGGCCGGCCGCACGAGCGAAGGTCGAATAGGCGAAATGCTTTTCGTCTTCGATCCCCGTCCGCCGCTTTTCAGCCGCTATCTCGTGTTCTAGATCGGCCGCCATCCGGCTGAATTCTTCGATCATGGCGTCGATCTGGCCGAGCCGCCGCTCGCAATCTTCAACTTTAAAGCGTTTTTGCCGGATGGATGCGTCTCGCGACTTCATACTCAATACTCCCCAGCCCCGAGGGTCCACCCGCTCCACATGACACCGGCAACGGGCGGCGGTAACCGTTCGTTTACGACTGGCGTTAATGATAGGGACGAGGACTTAAGGCACGGTAAATCGCTTGATGCCGTTTGCTTTGAGTTGGCCGGTCCGGCGCCGGCGCGAAGGCGTCCAGCCGCATCGGTACCACAACGTTTCTCGACGCAGGTGACCCAGCGGAATCGGAATGGAATCAAGACTCTATTTTAAGCAGCTGACGTTATTGGCTTGCTGCCGGGAGTCAGACTCTGTTAACCATTCCGACGTAAATGTGGCTGCGGTTTTGCCTGTTCAGTCGGCTCGAGCCACACGTCACTCGAGCGGCACGAAAAGGGCTAGGAGGGGATTGGCATGCGTGTTCTTCTGATCGAGGACGACAGCGCCACCGCACAGTCGATCGAATTGATGCTGAAGTCGGAAAGCTTCAACGTCTATACGACCGACCTCGGTGAGGAAGGTGTCGACCTCGGCAAGCTCTACGACTACGACATTATCCTTCTCGACCTCAACTTGCCGGATATGACCGGCTACGATGTCTTGAAGCAGCTGCGTGTCGCCAAGGTAAAGACACCGATCCTGATCCTTTCAGGCTTGGGCGGCATCGAAGACAAGGTCCGTGGCCTGGGCTTCGGCGCCGACGATTATATGACCAAGCCCTTCCACAAGGATGAGCTGGTCGCGCGCATCAACGCGGTCGTCCGTCGCTCCAAGGGACACGCGGAATCGGTCATCCAGACCGGCAATCTCCGGGTCAATCTCGACACCAAAACCGTCGAAGTGGCCGGACAGCGCGTGCATCTGACCGGCAAGGAGTACCAGATGCTGGAGCTCCTCTCCCTCAGAAAGGGCACGACGCTGACGAAGGAGATGTTCCTCAACCATCTCTACGGCGGCATGGACGAGCCTGAGCTCAAAATCATCGACGTGTTCATCTGCAAGCTCAGAAAGAAGCTCGCGGCTGCGACCGACGGCGAGAATTATATCGAGACGGTCTGGGGTCGCGGCTACGTGCTGCGCGAACCCGATCAGGAAGAGTTCCGCGAAAGCGCCTGAAGCCTCTCTTCAATCCCCTTCGATAGCCCCGCACCGCAAGGTCGCGGGGCTTTTCGTTTTGCGCGCAGCGCGCGCCCGGTTCGGCGCGTAGGGATGGGCCCGGCTCAGGCTTTCGGGCGGGCGAGGAAAGAGACCTTCCCTTCCTCTTCGGCGATCTCGAAGCCGAGGCCGACCTCTTCGGCGAGCATGACCGCATAAAGCGGCTGGACCGAATGCGCATCGAGCTGTTCCGGGACTTCGCCCGAAAGAAGCACCGTGCGGACGCTGTCGGAAAGGCGCGCGCGGTCGCCGACCGCCACCACGCTGATCGTCACCCCGTTCTCGCCCTGCGTGGCGCCGACCGTCAGGGTGCCGCCCCGGGCGATCGTGTTGGCACCGAGAAGCAGGAGGTTGAGGAGGATCTTCGCCTCTGCTTTCGGCAGCATCTGCGCGTCGACCTGCCAGTCGAGATTGGCCTTCTCGCGCTCCAGGAACTCGCCCGCGCACCGGCCTGCATCGGCCATATCGATCTGCGCACCCGCGCCGCCAGACGCACCGAAGGCCAAACGCGAAAACTGCAATTTCACGGAGGCCTGACGGGCACTCTTGCGGATGAGATCCATCGCGAAGTCGCGCATGCTCGGATCGGTTTCCTCATCGAGGACTTCGAGTCCGTTGGCAATGGCGCCGACAGGGCTGATGACGTCATGACAGACCCGGCTCGCGATCAAGGCGGCAAGATCGACTGGCGCGATTTTAAGGCTGGTCATCGGCTGAAATCCGAAATTGGGACAGAAAGCGATTCGTCGCTCGTGGTTACGCCATCGTATCGAGCGAGCCTGCCGCGGACCAGCCGGAGCGCCCCATTTCTCGGGGGTTTACCCGACATTTACCATTCTGCCGTTTCCTGTGGATCAATCGAGTTCATTAACAAGCCGTCGCAGGAGGGCCCATGCCCATAGCCAGACTTCTTGCCGCCGGCGCGCTGGCAGTCCAGATCGCGGTCGCTCCGGCCGCCTTCGCCACTCAGGCGGGTGCGGTCCAGCCGGCTTCGGCTCAGGCCGGTGAACCCGGCAGCCTCAACTACACGGCGGCCGAGGTCGTCGAAGCGGGCCATCACGTCTTTGGAGCCGCATCGGGAGGCTTGGCCACGCTCGTGGAAAAGGCCATCCAGCGTTACGGCCTTCCCAACGGCTATATCATCGGCCAGGAGGGCTCCGGCGCCCTCATCGGCGGCCTGCGCTACGGCGAAGGCACGATCTATACCAAGCTCGCACCGCCCAGCCACATCTTCTGGCAGGGCCCTTCGGTCGGGTGGGATTTCGGCGGCGACGGCAATCGCACGATGATGCTCGTCTACAACCTGCCGAGCTACAATTCCATTTACCAGCGCTTCGCCGGCGTGAACGGTTCCGCTTATATGGTCGGCGGTCTCGGCATGACCGTGCTCTCGCACACCGGCGTGCACGACCCGATCTATGTCGTGCCGATCCGCACCGGCGTCGGTGCCCGGCTGGGCGTCAATCTCGGCTATCTCAAGTTCACCTCCAGACCGACCTGGAATCCGTTCTGAGCAAGCCTACGCAAAGCTTGAACAAGCCGTGACATTTTTGCGATAGTGTCGCGGACACGCGCACGCTCCGGCCAAGCTCTTGTTGCCGTCTGCGCAACCTGCCTCTATTTCTAAAGGCCTGCCGCGGACGGAGCCGGTGATGATACAAGCGGCTATGCTGTTCGCCCTTGGCGCATTTGCGAGCGGATTGTTCTGTCTTGCGTTTTTCACGGTCCTTGCTCGCCGCATCCGGCGCGTGACGGAACAGCGTCTGAAGGCGAGCCTGGCGATAACGAGAGCCGATTTCGATACGGAGCGCGACGAGATGCGCGCCCGCAATGCGATGGCCATGCGCCGGCTGGAGCGTGATGCGAGCACTTTTCGCGACCGCGTCACCGCCTACCGCCTCGATTCCGATCTCAAGACGCAGGAGATTGCCGCATTGCGCAGCGATCTCGCGTCCCGAGACGAAGAGATCGGCGAGCTCGGCACCCGCCTCGAACAGACGAACGCCGAACTCATCGAAACCAAGAAGCGTCTGGCCGAAACCGGCACGGCATTGCGCGCCGGCCGCAACGCACTCGAAGCGGAGATGGAACGCCGGCTTGCCCTGCAAGATGAGATCCAGGACCTGAAGAGCCTGGCGGAGGACCGCCGCGTCGACCTGATCGGCATGCGCGCGGAAATCGACTACCTCCGCTCCGTCATGGGGAGCGCCGCCTCCGAGGAGGATCCGGAGGCCGGCAAACACGACCCGGCGCCGGAGAAGGCCGGCGCTTCGGAAGAAGGCAAAAGGCCCAACCGGAAAGACGCGAAAGGCGCCCCGCGGCGCAGCGAGGCGCGGCGCGCGCCCGGCCACCGCACGCAGGCCGCCCGCCATCTTTCCCGCAATCACACCGCCAGAGACACGGCCAAAGACGCAGAGCCGATCGGTGCGGAGGAAATCGCGCGCATCAGCGAAGACATCCGCCGCATGTCGGCCGACCGGCCGATGCAGCCCGCCGGCGCCAATGGCTTCACAAACAAGAACGGTACACAGACGGACGGCAACACCGAGGCGAAGAACGGTCACGCCTCGGCCGGCGAAGAGGCTTCTTCAGATGCCTCGAACGGGCCCGCACAGGACAAGGCGAGGGGGGCCGAAGACCGTTTCTTTCAAGCCCTTGCCGATATCCGCCAGTTGAAACAGCACTCGACCAAGACCCCGGCCGAGTAGCTTTCCGAGAGGGGGCGGCAAGAAACCGTATGCGCTTCTGCCATAGCTTTGACATAGCTGCGAGGTTGGATCGCCTGAGCGAGACCTCGCATGGGAACGCGCGACAGGGCAGCGGCTTTAGCCTGCGATCGCTTTTTGCGCCTCAGCATCAAACCGGGAGCCGGACGTGATCGATCAGGTGGTCAGACGCATCTCCCGGCGCATGCGCAGCTGGATTATCTACGGCTACGATTTTTCGGCCGCAGCGATCTCCCTCGGCCTTTCCTATTACCTGCGCACGGGGACGGAACCGACCTTCGCCCCCGGCGAGGTCGTGAGCCTCATTGGCATTTTCACGCTCGTCTGCGTGCTCGTCTTTCCGATCTTCCGGCTGCACAGCGGCTCCTGGCGCTACGCATCGGTGCGCGACATCTACGCGATCTCTAAGGCGGTCACCGCCTCCATCTTCATCTTTCTGCTCGTCATTTTCCTCATCCAGCGCGGCGGCGCCCTGCCCCGTTCGGTTCTTGTTATCGAATGGTTCGTTCTGACCGTCATGCTGGGCGCCCCGCGTATGGCCTACCGGCTTTATCGCGACAGCCTCATCGGCCGCTCCAGCCACGATCCGCGCAACCCGCTCGAGCCGGTGCTGCTTTTCGGCTTCAATGACGAGGCCGACGTCTTCATCCGTGCGGTCAAACGCGACCGGAAATCCCGCTTCCTCATCGTCGGCATCATCGAAACGAACCCGAGGCATGTCGGGCGCCAGCTGCACGGCGTTCCGGTCTTGAGCACGATTGAAGGCATGGCGCGGCAGGTGACACAGCTGAGGCGCACGTCGACGCCGCCGACCCAGATCATTGTGGCGCGTGTGAACACGCCCCGCGATGTTCTGAACGAGCTGGTCGATGCCGCCTCTCAGGTCGGGCTGACCGTCAACCGGCTGCCGAACATCCAGGATCTGCAGGCATCTCAGCAGAACGTCGAGCCGGAAGCGGTCAAGATCGAAGACCTGCTCGGCCGCCAGCCCGTGGTGCTCGACGAGGAAGGCATCAACCGCCTGATCGCCGGGCGCAGCGTCCTCATCACGGGCGCCGGTGGTTCGGTCGGCTCCGAAATCGTCAAGCAGGTCGTGCGCTTCGGCGCTTCACGCCTCATCCTGCTGGAGAACAGCGAGCACAATCTCTATGAGATCGATCGCCGTATCCGGAAAAATCCGAGCATCCAGGCGCAGGTGGTGCCGATCCTCTGCGACATCCGCGACCGCGAAGCGCTGAAGGCGCTGTTCATGCGCGAACGGCCGGAACTCGTCTTCCATGCCGCGGCGCTGAAGCACGTGCCGATCGTGGAGAGAAACCCCGTCGAGGCGGTTCTTTCCAACGTCTTCGGCACCAAGAACGCCGCCGACGCCGCCTGCGCGTCGGGCGCCAGCGCCTTCATCATGATCTCGACCGACAAGGCCGCCAACGCCAAGAACGTCCTCGGTCTGACCAAGGGACTTGCCGAACGCTACTGCCAGAAGCTCGACCGCGAGCAGAAAGGCACCCGCTTCATGATCGTGCGCTTCGGCAACGTTCTGGGCTCGCGGGGCTCCGTCCTGCCGCTCTTCGAAGAGCAGCTCAAGAACGGCGGGCCTTTGACGGTCACCCATGCCGACGTCACGCGCTATTTCATGACGCCGAGCGAAGCGGCACAGCTCGTTCTGCAGGCGTCGGCCTATGGCGTCGCCCATCCCGAAGGCGGCGGCAAGATCTACCTCCTCGACATGGGCGAACCTGTGCGCATCGCCGATCTGGCCCGAAATCTCATTCGTCTTGCCGGACGGAAGCCGGACGTTGACGTGCCGGTGGTGTTCACCGGCCTGCGCCCGGGCGAGAAGCTGCATGAAGATCTCGTCAGCGAGAACGAGACGGTCACGCATACGCCCGTCGCGGGGGTCCTTCTCGCCAGCGCGCCCGCGATCCTGCCCGAGCGCCTCGACGTCTATTTGACTGATCTCCACACGGCTGCGATGCACGGCGACAATGCCGCCTGCGTCGGCCTCTTGCGCAGCGGCATCACCGAGCTCTGCGCCCGACCGACCAACAATGTGCGCTCTTTGATGGACAGAGCCCCCGGCTGAGCCGCGTGATGGATCAGGTCAATGCCTTGTGGCTGTCGCTTGCAGCCTTCGCTGTCACGTGGGTCGGCATTCGCAACCTCATCCCCGTACTCACCCGCCGCGCGCTTCTCGATTTGCCGGACGCACGTCGCAATCATGAAACACCCGTCCCCCGCGGCGCCGGGTTTGCGCTCGTGCCGGTCGTCGCGCTCTGCCTCGCCATCGGCCTCGTGCTTGGGATCCCGACCGGCCTGCCGGCAGCAAGCGAGGTTTCATTCCTCGCGATCGCCGTGGCGCTTGCACTCGTCTCCGCCTTCGACGATCTCGTCGGCCTGAGGGCCGCCACGCGCTTCATTGCCCAGGCAGGCCTCGTGGCGTTGGCCGTCGCGTCCCTGCCACTGTCGCTGAACCTCAGCCCTGCCCTGCCCTTTTTTGTCGAGCGCTTCGTCCTGTGGTTCTTCCTGCTCGGCTTCGTCAATGCCTACAACTTCATGGACGGCATCGACGGCATCACCGGCGTGACGACGATTGCGATCGCGATCGGCGTTCTGCTTGTCGCCACTCCCTTAGGCGACCTGCCGCTCCTGCCCTGCCTTCTCATCGCGGCGAGCCTCGGCTTTCTCCTCCACAACTGGCACCCGGCACGGATTTTTCTCGGCGATGCCGGCAGCGTTTTCGTGGGCTTTTGTGTCGGCTCTCTTCTGGTCGCGCTCGCTCTTAAGGGAGAGATTGCTGCCGCCCTCATTCTGCCGGCGTATTATCTCACCGACACCGGCCTCACCCTTCTCATTCGCGCGCGCCGTGGCGAGCGCATCTGGCTCGCCCATAGCGAACATGCCTACCAGAAGGCCGTGCGGCGGGGCTGGAAGCACGATCAGGTGGTGCTCGCGCTCACCCTCAACAGCCTCTTCTGCATCGCGCTCGCCGTCATTTCGACGCGAGCCCCCTACGCGGCTGTCGTGGCGGCCTATGTGAGTTCGCTCACGTTTTGGGTGGCGTTGCGCCAGGGAATGGTGGATGCGCTGGCGTTTCGGCTTTCCGCCAAAAGGAAATAGCCTGGCCACCCGGCGTGCTACGCAGAAGCGTTGCGAAGACCAGCGACATCATCGCCAGCCACCATTCCTGCCAGGCGCCGTGGCTCACCATCCAGACCGCAAAGACACCTGCGGTGATCGCGCTTGCGGCCGTCAGAACGGCCGTCTCCGCCTGCAAGAGACGCCGCAGCCAGGCGAAGCCGATGAGACCCGCCACGAAGACGCCCAGAAGACCGAAATCGACCCACAATTGGATCGCGACATCATGCGGATGGGCGCTGCCGATCACCGCGGATGCGGCGGGGCCGGCGAGCCCCTTGCTCATGGCGCGTTCGGCATAATAGCCCCAGCCGAGGAGAGGCTCGTGCGGGATGAGCTCGGCAAAATTCTCCCAGATGGAAAGGCGGATTTCCGCGCTCGTCGCGTGCACGACATCCTCCGGAACGCCACCGAGCAGCTGGCGCATCCAGGGCGTGTAGAGCATGGCGAAGAATGGAAAGAGGACGAGGCACGCAAAGGCTGTCGCGGTGACGGCGCGGGCCGTTGCCCTCGGAGCGTAGACGGCAAGCGGCCAGGCGATCACCACCACACCCCAAAAGAGGACGGAGGACTGCGAGGAGGAGAGGACCGCAACGACGGCAGCGACAACCGAGAGAAAAAGCGCCAGCCAGGACAGCCATTTCTCGGCACAAGCGAGGGCCAGAAAGAGCGCAGCCAGGATGCTCGTCACGAGAACCGCCCGGTTGAGAGATTCTGAGCCGAGCGTATCGGAGAAGGGTTGTCTGAGCTGGAAAGGCCCGTGCAGCTCGTTTGCCAGAAGCGGCAGGGTGATCACGAGCCCGACCACCAGGAATTTCATGATGTGTCGTCGGTGCTCGCCAGCGATGACGACGACGAAGGCGAAGCCGAGCAGACAGTTCCCCAACAGGCGAAACGAATATTGCAGGCTCATCAAAGGCTCGACCGACCATGAGACGCTCGCAAAGGCTGCAAGCACGAACGAGGCGATCGCGATCGCCAAGGGCTGCCGGGCCACTTCGGTGAAGCGTGCTGCGAAATCCCGCCACGTCTCCGCTCGCCAATAGGCGCCAAGGAGCAGAAACAGCGTCGCAAAGCTCAACACCGCCGGCGCTGAGCGCGTCGACAGAAAGGTGATGAACGGCACGAAGACGAAAGCGAGAGCGAGACCGATAAAGGAAGCGATCGAAGGGAGGTTCGCGGCGAGGACACGTTTTCTTTGCAATCAAGGCCCCCTTCGGCCGCCAGGCTGCCGCGGCAAGATCCGCAAGCTCCCAAATCCACCATGCGATCCGGAGCCGATCCCGCAAGGGAGATGGCACAAACACAACCGGGCCAGCAAGCTCTCGCCTTGCGCCACCGGAGGCGTCGGCTGCAAAATTCCAGACTATTTGTAGGAAAGCGGAGCGAAGATGGCGAAAGCGGGGCCCTTCACGGCCGATCATGTCGGCAGCTTCTTGCGACAGAACCGTCCGATTGCAGCACGCAAGCTCCATATAGACGGCAACCTCGGCGATGAGGCGCTCCGCGAGATCGAGGACGAGCGCATTCTCGAAGTTGTGCGCAAACAGGTTGTGCACAAAGCCGAAGAGATCGGCCGGCGAGCGATCACCGACGGGCAGTTTCACCCCCTTCTTCCACATCGCCTTTCTGCAAAAGCGCATCAGAGTGCGCCTTGAGGAAGCGATGCGCGCCATCGCCCGCGACACCGTATCGGTTCCCCCTGCCGCCGATCGGCCTTATGGCCGGCGATTGCCTCTCAGCCCTCTCTATCTGAGACGTGACGAGAACGGCATCGTTGCGCTTCGCCAGACGGTGCGCCAAAAGCAGCGCCGAAAGGAATGTTCGAAATGTCCGAAGAAACCCAGATCATCGTTGGTACCGGCCATGCGGGCGTGCAGCTCGCCGCCTCGTTGCGCGAGCTTGGCTTCACCGGGCGCATCGTTCTGATCGGCGAAGAAACTGATCTGCCCTATCAGCGGCCGCCCCTGTCGAAGGGATATCTGATCGGCACCGTCAGCGCCGACGGGCTCCTTCTCCGCGGCGAGAAATTCTATGAGGACCGCAACATCGAGCTCATTCTCGGCGAAGCGGTCACGACCATCGACCGGGCGGCCCGCGAGGTCGAGCTGCAGTCGGGACGTCGTCTGCGCTACGATCATCTGACGTTGGCGCTCGGCGTCCGCAATCGTCCGCTGCCGGTGCCGGGCGCCGAGCTCGACGGCGTCTTCGCCGTCCGTGGGCTCGCCGATTCCAACCGGCTGCGTGAACGCATCGACGCGGCGTCCAGCCTCGTCGTCGTCGGTGGCGGGTTCATCGGCCTGGAGCTTGCCGCAGTTGCCGCCAAGCTCGGCAAGACCGTGACCGTTGTGGAACTGGCTCCGCGTGTCATGGCGCGCGTCGTAACGCCGAAGATGTCGGAATTCTTCGAAAATGCCCATCGTCGCCGCGGCGTCCACATCATCACGGATGCACGCGTGCAGCGGCTCGAAGGGGAAAACGATCATGTCACCGGCGTGGTGCTCGCCGATGGGCGCAACGTCGCCGCCGATCTCGTTCTCTATGGCATTGGCGTTCTCGCCAATTCCGAGCTCGCCGAAGCCGCTGGCCTGGAGGTCAAGGACGGCATCGTGGTCGATGAGTTTCTCGCCACGTCCGATCCGGCCATCTCGGCGATCGGCGACGTGGCCAATCACCCCAACGTGCAGGCGGGAAAGTCGATGCGGCTTGAATCGGTGCAAAACGCCGTCGACCAGGCCCGCTGCCTTGCCGCACGCCTCGTCGGCAAGCCGACCGCCTATTGCGACGTTCCCTGGTTCTGGAGCGATCAGGCGAACCTGAAACTGCAGATGGTCGGACTTCCCTTTGGCACGGATCAGACAATCCTGCGTGGCGATCCGGATGCCGAGACCTTTTCCGTCTTCTGCTTCAAGGAAGGCCGCCTGATCGCGGTCGAATCCGTCAACCGGCCGGCCGACCACATGGCGGTGCGGACCTTGATGAAACTCGGTGTCGAAATCCGCGCCCATCAGGTCGAAGATCCCGATTTCGATCTTCGTGCCTTCACCCAGGCTCAGCGCAAGGCGGCCGCGCAGGCCTGAGAGCGGCTTCCAGCGACACCCTTGCGGATCTGCACCGACCCTTCAGAGCACGATTCTGGAGGGTCGCCGACGGCGGATCTCGCGGTGCAGCGATCCAGCCCGGGCAAGCCCCTCAAAGCGGGCGCGGGCGAACGCTGACGCGTCGCAGCCGCAGAAACGGACAATCTGGTAGTATCTCGGCGGAACCGTCCGATGCCCGGGCCCCTTGCCACCGGCAGAAGCCTGGGAAGGCCGCGCCTTTGGTCGAGGACGACTTCCCGCTACAATGCCTGACACGATCGCCGGGAGACGTCGCCATCATGACCCTACGCCAGACAGGTCGTTCCTTGCCGGTGGCGCTTCTGCGCGCCCGCGAAGCCTTCATGATGCATCTGCGGCCGATCATCGCCGAATATGGCTGCACCGAACAGCAATGGCGCGTTCTCCGCATTTTGGACGAAGCCGGCCCTTTCGATGCGACGGCCCTGTCGGCCCGGGCGTGCCTTCTCACACCCTCCATGACGCGCATCCTGAAAGCCCTGGAGGAGCGCGACCTCATCACCCGCTGTCAGGACGGCCAGGACAGCCGTCGCCTGAAGATCGACATTACGGAGAATGGTCGCAGTCTCATCCGCCTCGCCTCGCCCGCGATCGAAGACGTCTACAAGCGCATCGAAACGATCTTCGGCGAAGAGAGGATGGAAATGCTGCTCAGCATGCTGGAGGAACTCGCCATGGACGGCCATGCAGCCGAATTTCAGCAGCGACCGGACGAACTGCGCAAGGCCGTCGCCTGAGGCGGCGTTTCGTCTCGGACGCACCATGGCGCGGAGTGGATCGTCACGCGTCGTGGCTTTCTGCTCTGGCCCTTTTTTGCCGGCGGCCTAAATGCCGGCTTACCATTCCTTCCTTTCCGGATGTCGCCCGCACCCCATGTCGAACGTCCTTTCCGTTTCCGGCCTGTCCAAAACCTATGAGAGCGGCTTTCAGGCGCTGAAAAACATCGATCTCGAGATCGAAAAGGGAGAGCTGTTTGCGCTCCTCGGTCCCAACGGCGCTGGCAAGACGACGCTCATCGGCATCATTTGCGGCATCGTCAATCCAACCACGGGCACCGTGACCGTGGACGGTCACGACATCATTTCCGACTACCGGGCCGCCCGCTCCAAGATCGGGCTCGTGCCGCAGGAGCTTTCGACCGACGCCTTCGAAACCGTCTGGGCGACCGTCTCGTTCTCGCGCGGCCTCTTCGGAAAGAAGCCGAACCCGGACCATTTGGAGCGCGTGCTGCGCGATCTGTCTCTCTGGGAGAAGCGCGATTCCAAGATCATCACGCTCTCGGGCGGCATGAAGCGGCGGGTCCTCATCGCCAAGGCGCTCTCACATGAGCCTGAAATCCTCTTTCTCGACGAGCCGACGGCGGGCGTCGACGTGGAGCTGCGGCGCGATATGTGGCGGCTGATCAGCTCCTTGAGGGAGACCGGCGTCACCGTCATCTTGACGACGCACTACATCGAAGAGGCCGAGGAGATGGCCGATCGGGTGGGCGTCATCAATCATGGCGAGATCGTTCTCGTGGAGGAAAAGAAAGAGCTGATGCGCAAGCTTGGCCGCAAGCAGCTCCGCCTTTGCCTCCAGCAACCTCTCGACGCTGTGCCGGAATCGCTCGCATCGTACGAGCTGGAGCTTTCCGAAGACGGCAGCAACCTCACCTACACCTACGAGACGGGTCAGAACCGCAAGGGGATTACCTCCCTTCTGCATGATCTGACCGAGGCGGGCATCCGTTTCAGCGACATCGAGACACGCGAGAGCACACTCGAAGAAATCTTCGTCAGTCTGGTTCACGAGGCGGCATGAACATTTACGCCATTCGCGCCATCTACAAATTCGAGATGGCCCGCACCGCCCGCACGCTGATGCAGAGCATTCTGGCGCCGGTCTTGTCGACGACCCTCTATTTCGTCGTCTTCGGCTCCGCCATCGGCTCGCGCATCGACGAAGTGGGGGGCGTCAGCTACGGCGCCTTCATCGTCCCGGGCCTCGTCATGCTCTCGCTTCTGACGCAGAGCGTGACGAACGCCGCCTTCGGCATCTATTTTCCGAAGTTCACCGGGACGATCTTCGAGCACCTGTCCGCGCCGGTCTCCTTCCTCGAGATCGTCATCGCCTATGTCGGTGCTGCGGCCACGAAATCGGTCATCCTCGGGGTCATCATTCTCGCGACCGCCACGCTTTTCGTGCCGCTCAGGATCGAACATCCGCTGTGGATGGTGACGTTCCTGGTGCTCACCGCCGTCACCTTCTCGATGTTCGGCTTCATCATCGGCATCTGGGCCGATGGTTTCGAGAAGCTGCAGATCGTGCCGCTTCTCATCATCACGCCTCTGACCTTCCTCGGCGGCAGCTTCTATTCGATCGATATGCTCCCGCCCTTCTGGCAGAAGGTGACGCTGTTCAACCCCGTCGTCTATCTGATCTCAGGCTTCCGCTGGAGTTTTTACGGTCTGGCCGACGTCTCGGTCACCGTCAGCCTGATCATGACCGCGCTCTTCCTCATCATTTGCCTTGCGGCGATCTGGTGGATCTTCAAGACCGGTTGGCGCCTGAAGAGCTAAGCCGTCGGTCTTGTCGGGGGCGCGAAATCCCTCGCAAGCACCTCCACGAGCGCGCAGACCATCCGCTGTGTTCCATCCCATTCTGTCTCTCGCCCATCGCGGTGTAGAGCGGAATGCGCGGATGAGGACGCCGACAGCCGTTCCCAGCACATGCCGGAGCTGGAGGGCAGCGCGCAATGCCGACACCCAAACTTCTTATTAAAGTATCATTTCTATATATTTTTCTAAAAATTATATGAATTTTTTACAATTAAGAATCCGATATGCGGTCTATCCTACACCCAGAACCTTCCGAACCTGGATCAAAAACTTTTGATTCACTCTAGTTCTGGGCGCATAAATTTTTGAATACAACCATTTTTGGATGTGTGCGTTAAATGCCCACGAGCCGCAAAAGTGGCCGTAGCAAACCCCGTGGAGGATTGTATGTCCAATGATATTCATAATGACGATTATGAATACAATATCTCAGCTTCGCTTTTAGATATCGATATTGATCTCGGTGATGGCGGCGATGATGGCACTGGAAGTGGAGGAAGTTCTCTTCTTGACTTGTCGCCGGACATCGGCATTGCCGGCTTCACGCTCGCAGATCTTGGTATCGGTGTCGGCTCTGCCGAGGACCTCGTCGTCATCGATGGCGAGCTTTTTCAGGAACAGGAAGACGGATCGCTTGTCGAAGTGGGACTTTCGGGGGAATTCCATCTCGGCAGCGAAGTCGATGAGGTCGTCAACGGCCTCCTCGGAAACGACATCATCAGCCTGGGCGGAGGCGACGATCAGGCCTCCGGCAATGCCGGCAATGATGCTCTCTACGGCGACGAAGGCAACGATACGCTCTCCGGCGGGGCTGGTAACGACGGCATAGACGGCGGCGACGGCAACGACGACTTATCGGGAGGTGACGGCAACGACACGCTCTCCGGCGACTCCGGCCAGGACACCCTGCAGGCAGGCGCGGGTGCCGACACGGTCTATGGCGGCGATGGCGATGACGTCATCGACGGCGGAGACGATGACGACCTCGGCTTCGGTGGCGCCGGCAACGACGACCTTGATGGCGGAAACGGCAACGATGTCATGTATGGCGGCGCCGGCAACGACGATCTCGACGGCGAGGCTGGCGATGACGAGCTTGGCGGCGGCGACGGCAACGACACCGCGATGGGCGGCACCGGAGCCGATTCCATCTTCGCCGGAGCCGGAGACGATATCGCCAATGGCGGCCAGGGCGATGACTGGGTCTTCGGCGGCGCCGGTACCGACGCCCTTTATGGTGGCACCGAAAACGACGTTCTCGGCGCACGTGAGGGTGACGACGACCTCTTTGCTGGCGATGGCGCCGACACGCTCTATGGCAATGACGGCAACGACGACCTCCAGGGTGAAAACGGCAACGACGTGCTCTACGGCGGCACGGGTGCGGACAACCTGAACGGCGGAGCCGGCAACGACACGCTGTGGGGCAGCGAGGGCAATGACGTTCTCTTCGGCGGCAGCGGCAGCGACGTCTTCAGCTTCTCATCGGGCTCAGGTGCTGATGTCATCGTCGACTTCAATGGCGGCGAAAATGATCGCATCGACGTGCAGGGCCAGAGCTACACGACCAGCCAGAACGCCGAGGGCGATCTGGTGATCAACTTCAACGATGGCGGCTCGGTGACGCTGGATGGGGTCGATCCGGCCACCTTCGACGCCGACTGGATCATGTGATTGAAACGGGGTGTGGCCGGCCATACGGCCACACCCCCACCTTGTTTTGCGCACCTTTTCCAAGCCTCCGCGATACGGCCGCCCCCGCTTGCAAGCTGCGTCGCCGTGAAGCTCGATCTCTAGGGCGGACACGCCCTTCGGCAAAAACCGAGGATCGTCCGGGCGGCTGCCGCGTTGCTCCTTCATACAATCCGCACACATGAAGATTGGCAGGCGCCTCGCGCCTGCCCGGAAGGAGTTGTTCCATGCACCGCTTTGACAACAAGGTCGTTCTCGTAACCGGCGCCGCCTCCGGCATGGGTGAGGCGACAGCCCGGCGCTTTTCCAGCGAGGGCGCCAATGTGGCGCTGGTCGACCTCTCCGACAGGCTCGAAGACGTGGCCGGCAGCCTGCCGACCGAACGGACCCTGTCGATCCGCGCCGACGTTTCGAAGCGCGAGGAGGTCGACGGCGCCGTCCGCAAGACGATCGATCAGTTCGGCCGGCTCGACATCCTCGTCAACAATGCGGGCGTCCTGGAAAACGGCAACCCCGAAGACATCACGGACGAGCAGTGGAACAAGGTCATGAAGACGGATGTGGACGGGGTCTTTTACGGCAGCCGCGCCGCCATTCCGGAGCTGGAGAAGACCAAGGGGTCGATCATCAACACGGCATCCGTCTCCGGAACCGGGGGCGATTGGGGCATGAGCCCCTACAACGCCGCGAAGGGCGCGATCGTGAACTACACACGAGCGCTTGCACTCGATCTCGGCAAGCGCGGCATCCGCGTCAATTCCGTCTGCCCGAGCTTCACCAAGACCGGCCTGACCGAGGACATGCTGGACGATAAGGAACTCGTCGACGCCTTTCGCCGCCGCATTCCCCTCGGCCGCCCCTGCGAACCGGAGGAGGTGGCTGCCGTCATCGCGTTCCTCGCAAGCGACGACGCGAGCTTCATGACCGGTGCCAATGTGCCCGTCGATGGCGGTGTGTCGGCCTCGAATGGCCAGCCGGTTCAGGCCTGACCTGACGCCAGTCTGCATCAGAGAACGAAGGGCGGGGCGAAGGCTCCGCCCTTTTCGGCATCAGGGCGATTTCATGCTCGAGCCCGTGCCGCAGCGCCCGCTTCGCCGTCCGTCTGCAAAGCCTGAAGCCGGAGCGCCCGCGATTTGACGGTCTGCGCCCATTTCACGACGGGAGCATCCACCATCGCTCCATCGAGAGACACAGCACCCCCCTCCCTCTCCGTGAGAGCCGACAGGATCTTCTCCGCCCGGGCGATTTCTTCACCCGTCGGCGAAAAGCCGCGAATGGCGGGGGCGATCTGTGCCGGATGGATGAGAAGCTTGCCGCCGAAGCCGAGATCGGCCGCATAGGCGGCGTCATCAACGACCGCCTGCTCGTCGCGGTAGGTCGTGGTCACCCCGTCGATCGGGCCAGGCAGCCCCGCGCAGGCGGAGGCGAGAACGAGTTCCTGACGGGCCGCATCGAGCGCATGCCGGACATGGCGCGCCCCGATGGCGACGGCATAGTCGAGCGAGCCAAAGGCGAGACGGTCGGCAACCTGCGCAAGCTCGCGGGCGCGCACGATGCCGAGGGGCGTTTCGACAAGGGCAATGACGCGGCCGTTCGCCCCGAGCGTTTCTCGGGCGATCCGCAGAATGGCGGGATCTTCCGCTTTTGGCAGAACGATGCCCGTCAGAGGCAAAGTCGCGACAGCTTCCAGGTCGTCGGCGAAATATCCCGTATCGGCGCCATTGAGGCGAACATAGATCTCCGTCTCGCCCGGCTTGAGTCCCGCAAGGCCCTGCCCGAGCCCCTCCCGCGCCGCCTCCTTGGCAGCGGGCGCGACGGCATCTTCGAGATCGATGATGACGGCATCGGCGCCGGACGCGGCAGCCTTGCCGAAACGCTCCGGCCGGTCGGCCGGCACGAAGAGCGGCAGGAACGGAAAACGCGTGTCACCCATCATCACTTCTCCTTTGAGGCAGAAGAAAACCAATCTTCTCGGCCTCAGGGATGGACCAAAGCCGGTCCATGAGTGGGTCCAGCTCGCCTGGCTCAACCGCACCGGACGACAATGCCAGCGCCCGCGCCTTCTCGGTAATCTCGGCCCGGCTCAGCGTGTTGCCGGGGTCGCCTTTCGGCACGTCGACACGCCCTTCGAACCGCCGCCCATCGCCCGTCGTCACCGTGACCTTGCCGATCCAGCGTGCCGGATAAGCCTGATCGACTTCCGCATCGAGCACCATGTCCACCTTGTCGATGAAGGACAGCGCGACACGATCGTCGAGCACGCCGGCAAACTCCGAAAGACCCGCGTTGCGGTGCGTGGCGACGAGGCCGAGCGTGGCGCCCATGGAAAACTTCGCCTGATGCACGCTCTGCGGCTGTGTGACGGCGCCCAGAACATCGATCGCGCCCTGATGCACATGGGTTGTGACAGCGGCGATATCGCGTGCGGCAAGATCGTGCTCCATCACCACCTTCAGGAGAGCGTCGGCAGCCGGATGCGTGTGCCGGCACGAGGCGTGAAACTTGAAGGACGTCTCGGCGAGCGCCCAGCGCTCACCAAGCCGGTCGACAAGCTTTGCCGGATCGGCATCTGATGATGTCCCGGCAGCTAGCCCCTGCTTTCCTTCCAGGATCCGTTTTGCGCCAGTGAAGCCATCGCGCGCCAGATAGGCGGCCATCAGACCGTTCTCCGCCGCTTTCGCCGTATGCAGCTGCTTGGAATCGGCGGCATCGCGCAGGAATTCCCAAAGCCCGGCCGATTGCGTGCCGGCGGAGCCGAACGCCTCGCCCATCTCTCCGGCAGAGAGCCCGAGAAGACGGCCGACGGCCGCTGCCGCCGCAAACGTCCCCGCCGTGCCCGTCGTGTGAAAGACCGTGTAATGCGAGCGGCCGAGAAATTCACCGACCCGGATACCGACCTCATAGCCGGCGATCGAAGCCGCCAGAAAATCGCGGCCTGAGGCGCCGACCGTCTGCGCCACGGCCAGAGCCGGCGAGAAGACGACGGTCGCCGGGTGGAAGACGGAGCCGTTGTGAACGTCGTCCTGCTCGGAGATATGGCTCGCCGCCGCATTCACGATCGCGGCGAAGACGGGCGAGGTAGCACGTCGATTGGTGAAGATTTCAGCCCCCCCATCGGCGGGGCCCATCGTCTCGGCATAGCGCTCCAGAATGTCGATGGCGCGATGCCCGCGCCCGGAGAGAGCCGAGCCCGCCCAGTCGACGAAGAAATCGACGGCCCGCGCCACTACCTCTTCGGGCACGGCGTCGAGATCGAGGGCGGCAGCGAAGGCCGCGAGCTCGGCGCTTTCCCGGCCTGTCGCCTGCGTCAAAAGCGGGTTGCGCTGTCCGGCATCAGCCATTCGGAACCTCAGAAGGAGCGCGGCAGGCCGAGAACATGCTCGGCGACATAGGAGAGGATGAAGTTGGTGGAGATCGGCGCCACCTGGTAAAGCCGCGTCTCCCGGAACTTGCGCTCCACGTCGTATTCCTCGGCGAAGCCGAAGCCACCAAACGTCTGCAGGCAGACATTCGCAGCCTTCCAGGAGGCGTCGGCGGCGAGAAGCTTCGCCATGTTCGCCTCTGCGCCGCAATCGGCATGTGCATCGAACTTCCGCGCCGCCTTGAAGCGCATGAGATTGGCCGCCTCGATATCGACATAGGCGCGCGCGATCGGAAACTGCACGCCCTGGTTCTGACCGATCGGGCGTTCGAAGACGGTGCGCTCATTGGCATAGGCGACCATCTTGTCGACGAACCAATAGCCGTCGCCGATGCATTCGGCGGCGATCAGCGTGCGCTCGGCGTTGAGCCCGTCGAGGATATATTTGAAACCCCGGCCCTCTTCGCCGATGAGGCTTTCAGCCGGGATTTCCAGATCGTCGAAGAAGAGTTCGTTGGTCTCGTGGCCCACCATGTTGCGGATGGGCGTCACCGAGAGACCATTGCCGATCGCCTCCTTGAGATCGACCAGGAAGATCGACAACCCCTGCGATTTCCGCTGCACGTCGGCAAGCGGCGTGGTGCGGGCGAGCAGGATCATCAGGTCGGAATGCTGGATGCGCGAGATCCAGACCTTCTGGCCGTTGACGACATAACGGTCGCCTTTCTTGACCGCCGTCGTCTTCAGTTTCGTCGTGTCGGTGCCCGTCGTCGGCTCCGTCACGCCCATCGACTGCAGCCGGAGCTCGCCCGACGCGATCTTCGGCAGAAACTCTTTCTTCTGCGCCTCCGAACCGTGCCGCAACAGCGTGCCCATATTGTACATCTGGCCGTGGCAATGGCCGGCATTGCCGCCCGAGCGGTTGATCTCCTCCATGATGATGGAGGCCTCCGTCAGGCCAAGTCCTGATCCGCCATATTCCTCAGGGATCATGGCGGCGAGCCAGCCTGCCTCCGTCAGAGCCGTGATGAACTCTTCCGGGTAGGTTTCCGCAGCCCCGTGCTTGCGGTGGTATTCGGCCGGGAATTCGGCGCACAGCGCGCGAAGCGCGTCGCGGAGATCGCGGTGGTCTTCCTCGTCTGCAATCATGTCACTCGTCTTTTCCGGAAGCTGCGAGCGCTGCAGCCTCCTCTTGCGTGATCTCAAGTTCGTCCAGGATGGCGCGTGTGTGCTCGCCGAGCGCCGGCACCGGATCGAGCCGTGGCTGCCAGGCCGCGCCGGAGATCGGACGAAGGGCCGGAATCGTCCCCGTCGGAATGGCGATTTCCTGCCAGCGATTGCGGGCGGCAAGCTGCGGATGCGCCCAGAGCGCGGCCATGTCGTTGAGGCTCGCCGTGCCGATATTGGCTTTCTCGAGCCGCGCCATCGCCTCAGCAGTGGTGAGACGCGAAAGGACGCCGTTGATGGCCTCGTTGATCTCATCCATATGCGCCGCGCGCCCGGCATTGCCCTTGAAGCGCGCATCGCCGGCGAGATCGTCCCGCTCCAGCACCGTCTGGCAGAAGGCCGCCCATTCGCGATCGTTCTGCAGGCCGAAAATCACCGTGCCGTCGGCGGTGCGATAGGGCCCATAAGGGAAGATCGTGGCATGTCCGGCGCCCGCAAGCGGCGGCGGCGGTGCCCCATCGGTCGCAAAATACATCGGATAGCCCATCCATTCGGCCATCGCCTCCAGCATGGAGATCTCGATATGGTCGCCCCTCGCCGTTTTGTGGCGGTTGAGAAGCGCGGCGAGGATGGTGTTGTAGGCGGAGACGCCCGCAGCGATGTCGGCGATCGAGATCCCGGCCTTGGCCGGCTGGCCGGGCGAACCCGTCACCGAGACGAAGCCGGCCTCGGCCTGGATGAGAAGATCATAGGCCTTCTTCTTGCCGTAAGGCCCGCCCTCGCCGTAGCCCGAAATCGCGCAAGTGATCAGCTTTTCGTTGTCTGCCCGCAGCGTCTTCTCTCCGAGACCGAGCCGCTCCGCGGCACCCGGCGCGAGATTCTGCACGAAGACGTCGGCCTTCTTCAAAAGCCGCTTCAGGATCGCAACGCCCTCTTCCCGCTTCAGATCGAGCGTGAGGCTTTCCTTGGAACGGTTCGTCCAGACGAAATGGCTCGCCATGTCGCGCGCCCGCTTGTCGTATTCGCGCGCGAAATCGCCACCGTCCGGCCGCTCCACCTTAATGACGCGCGCCCCGAGATCGGCCAGAAGCCGCGTCGCATAGGGCGCGGCGATCGCCTGCTCGATGCTGACGACGAGAATTCCATCGAGAGGCCTCGTCACGGCGTCGCCTCGCCTCTCATACGCAACCTCTCATGGTTCGCTTTCCTCTCTCCTCGCGGGTTCGCTACGGGCCCACATTCTGCGGCGGGCTTCAAAGACGATCCATGCCGCCTACGACAGGAAAGAGCTTGCGGACCAGTCGTATTCTCTGGATGCTGCTTTCGGCAATGGAGAAAGCCGGATGCATTTCGACCTGACCGATCTCAGGCTCTTCGTGGCGGTGAGCGAGCTCGGCAGCATGGCGGAGGCGGCACGTCTCCATCACATCTCCGTCTCCGCTCTGCACGAGCGCATGAAGATCCTGGAAAGCCGCGCCGGCGTGCCTTTGCTAGAGCGGACCGCCAGAGGCTCCAAACCGACGCGCGCGGGCCTCATGGTCGCGGGCCATGCCCGCGCCGTCCTCTTGCAGGCGGAGCGCCTCGACGGTGCGGTGGAGGCCTGGAAGCAGCGCGAAAGCGGTCTCATCAAGCTGCGCGCCAATTCCAATGCCATCACCAGCTTTCTTCCCGACGTGCTGGCGAGCTTTCTGGCACGCCACCCGGACGTGATCGTCGATCTGGAGGAAGACACCTCCGATGAGATCGCCACCGCCGTGCGGTCCGGCGACGCCGACATCGGCATTGCGGCGGAAAACGCCCAGCTCGACGGCATCGAGACCATTCCGATCCTCTCCGACCGCCTTGTCTTCATCGCCCCCGCCGGGCATCCGCTGGCGCAGCGCAGCGCCGTCACCTTCACGGATCTCCTCGACGAGAGCTTCATCACACTCGACACCCGCTCGGCGATTTCCGCACATCTGAAAAAGCACGCACACCGGCTCGGCCGCGAATTGACCATCCGCATCCGGGTCAGAAGCTTCGGCAGCGTCTGCCGCATGGTGGCCGCCGGCGCCGGCGTGTCGATCGTGCCGGCGAGCGTCATCCCGGCGGAAACCTTGGAAAAGGGTGCCAAGGTGATCGCCATTTCCGACGACTGGGCGCAGCGCGATCTCGTTATCTGCCTGCCGCGTGATCGGCCGGTGTCGAATCTCGTTCGGCGGCTCGCCGATGCGGTGGCCTCACCGCAGGAAAACCGCCTGGCTGCCTGGCGGGCAGGTCAGGCGCGCCCGCATCCCGCGTCGCCCGCCAGGACTTGAGACGCCGGCAGACGCCGCCGCATTTCGTTTGCCGCCTCATATCAGACCATAGCTTTTCGCATAGCTCTTCCAGGGCGGCTCTCGCGCAGCCCGGCGCGACAAGCTGAAGCCGTTCTAATATTTGCAGCTTTCCGACTGCCCGGGGCTTGATCGGCCGGGCAGACGCCCAATGATCTCCACATCCCCTTCGTTCTGCCCGCGTTGCCCCCGAACGAATTCGTCTTTATGAATTTCAAAGATTTCTGAACTAACTGGAGAAATCACTCTTGCGCCCAGATCTTCCGCCCCCGGTCCAGTCCTTCATCCTGCATTTTGGCGAGATGGGCAGCCGGTGGGGTATCAACCGGACGGTCGGGCAGATCTACGCGCTTCTCTACATCTCGCCGCGACCGCTCTGCGCCGACGACATCGTCGATGCTCTCGGCGTTTCGCGCTCCAACGTCTCCATGAGCCTGCGCGAATTGCAGAGCTGGAACCTCGTCCTGCTGCGCCATCTGCCGGACGACCGGCGCGATTTCTTCACGACGCCGGACGATGTCTGGGAGATCCTCAGAACCCTGGCCGAAGGCCGCAAGCGGCGGGAGATCGATCCCACCCTGACCTTTCTGCGCGAGGCATTGATGGAGCCGCCCGCCAACGAGGCGGAAGCGCATGCCCAGGCGAAAATGCGCGATATGCATGCCCTCATCGAGCAGCTCACCGGCTGGTACGACGACGTGAAGACGCTTGAAACGGAGCGTCTCGCAACGTTGCTCGCGCTCGGCGCCCGGGTCACGAAATTGTTGGAGACCAAGGACAAGATTGTCGCCCTCGGCTCCTCTAAAAGGAATGGCCGGAAGACGTGATCCGCCAGGCGACATACGAAAGCCCGCAGATGCGAGAGAGCTCGGTCGCAAGAAGCCCACGCTCCCGCCGCCGCAAGGCGCGGACCGAACCTCTGCCGCCCATGCGCCTGGGTGCGGGCTTGCAAGTGCTCGCTGCTCTTCTTTGGCTCCCGCAGGCCGCGTTGATCGCCCTCGTCATCGGCGATCTGGCCGGTCAGGGCCCAGCGCCTGAGGATTTCGGGCTCAACGTCGCGACGGCCGCTTTGGCCGTCGCCACACTCGGCATCGTCCGTGCGCTTCTCGATGGCTATGCCGGCCGCCTCTGCTTCCGGCGCGCCCGCCAGATCCTCTCCGAGCGGCGGGCCAAGGCCGCAAAAGCCCTCGCCGCACGCTCGCCCCTCGATTCCGGGCGTCCCGCCTCAGGCGTGGCGGCCAGCATTCTCGGCGAACAGGGCGAGGCGATCGTGCCCTACCTCTCCCGCTATCGTCCCGCACGCCTCAAAGCCGTGATCGTGCCGCTCGCGATCGTTCTCGCCGTCTTCCCGGTCTCATGGGCGGCCGCGATCGTTCTTCTGATCGCAGCCCCTCTCATCCCGGTCTTCATGGCGTTGATCGGCTGGCGCGCCCAGGCCGCGAGCGAAGCGCAGCTTGCCGGGCTCGGTGACATGAACGGCTTTCTCCTCGACCGTCTGCGCGGCCTTGCAACCATCCGCGCGATGGGCGCGGTCGATGCCACGGCCAGGCGTCTGCGCCAGGAGGCGGAAACCCTGCGGGCGCGCACCATGGCGGTTCTCAGGATCGCGTTTCTTTCCTCCGCCGTTCTGGAGCTCTTCGCCGCGCTCGGCGTCGCCATGGTGGCGGTCTATATCGGCTTCCACCTGCTCGGCCAGCTCCCCTTCGGCGCCTGGGGCGGCCGGCTCAGCCTCGGCGAAGGGCTCTTCGTCCTCCTTCTGGCTCCCGCCTTCTTTGAGCCTTTGCGGGATCTGTCCAGCATCTGGCACGACCGGGCTGCGGGCGAGGCCGCCCTGAAGGCGCTCGACGATCTCTCCGCAATGGACTTATCCCTCCTGGATGCGGATTCCGATGACGCAGACGGCGACCAGCGAGACGGCGCGTGCGCACCCGCACCGGCCGTGCGGCTTGAAAATCTCTCCTTCGCCCACGCCGGAGCGGAGCAGGCGGCGATCGAGGACGTCTCTCTCTCTGTTGCGGCGGGCGAAAAGATCGCCCTCTTCGGGCCGAGCGGCTCCGGCAAGTCGACACTTCTTGCTCTGATCGCCGGGCTTGCACCCGCGGATGGCGGCTGCGTCCGCATCGCAGAGCAAGCTCTGGACAAGACCAACGCCGGATTGCTGCGCCGTCAGATCGCCTGGATCGGCCAGACACCGCACATTTTCGCTGGCAACCTCGTCTCCAATGTCACGCTTCACCGTCCCTGGATCGGTGGCAAAGAGGCGCGACAGGCCCTCGCGGCGGCCGGCCTCTCCCACATCCTTGAAGGCCGCGACGGCCATCTCGGCGAAGGCGGCTCAGGCCTCTCCGGCGGAGAGGCCCTGCGTGTGGCACTGGCAAGGCTGACGGCGGATCCCGGCATCTCGCTCGTTCTCGCCGATGAGCCGACCGCCCATCTCGACAGCGAAACCGCCGAAGACATCGCCAACCATCTCCTCGCCTTCGCCAAAGGCCGCACCCTGATCGTGGCGACACACGACCCGCTTCTGGCGCACCGCATGGACCGCATCGTCTATCTGCCGAAACAGGCCATGAGGGCAGTGGCATGAAGGTCGTGGCATGAGAGCGGCCTGGACCGATCTTCGTCCCGTTCTCGCGGTGCTCCTCGCCGAGCGCCGGCCCATGCTGGCGGCGGGTGCTGCCCTTGCCGCCGTGACGGTTCTCGCCGGCGTTGGCCTTCTCGGCCTTTCCGGCTGGTTCATCACGGCAACAGCGATCGCCGGCCTCTCGACGGCCACAGCCCTCGCTTTCGATGTCTTCGCTCCCGCCGCCGCCATCCGCTTCCTGGCGATCGCCCGCACGGCCGGCCGCTACGGTGAGCGGCTGACGACACATGAAGCGACCCTGAGCGCGCTCGCCGCCTTGCGCGAAAGGCTTTTCCGCGGCTGGGCCCCGGCCGGCGCGGCGCGGCATCTTTTGGAGCGCCCGGCACGGCTTCTTTTCCGCCTGACGGTCGACATCGATGCGCTCGATTCCGTCTATTTGCGCATCCTGGTGCCGTTCCTGGCGGCGTTCGCCGCGGCGGCTGCCACCGGCCTCGTTCTCGCCGCGCTCAACCCCTGGCTCGGCCTCGCCGCCTTTCTCTGGCTTGCCGTCCTCGGCCTTGCCATTCCCCTCAGAACGGCCGCAGCCGCGCTCCCTCCTGGGCTGCAACGTGCGCATCTCACGGAAGCTCTGCGAGCGCGCACGATCGATCTCGTCGCCGGCCAGACCGAACTTGCAATGGCCGCGCGGCTCACTGCCCAACGCCGGACCATCGAACGCACGGACCGGCGCCTCGTCGCCACCGATGAGCGTCTGAACCGCATCGAGACGAGCGCCTCCGTCGCTTTCGGCGTTGCCGGCGCCCTGCTTCTTGCCGGCACGCTCTATGTCGCGGCGCGCCTTGCCCAGGCGAACGAGATCGGCGCGCCAGCAGCAGCCCTTGCGATCCTCGTCGTCTTTGCGGCCGTCGAACCTTTTGCCGCCCTCAAACGCGGCGCCGTCGAGCTCGGTCGCACACGGCTTGCGGCACGCCGTCTTGCACCGCGTCTCGAGACAGATCCCGCAGCGCCGACACGAGCGACATCCATGCCGCAGAAGGGGGAAGCCGCGCGCCTGAAGTCCGTCGATTTCCGTTACCCCGGCGCGAAAAGGCTTTGCCTGAGCGACATCTCGCTCACCCTCGCGGAAGGCGAGACCCTGGCGATCGTGGGGCCGAGCGGCGCCGGCAAATCGACGTTGCTCGCGCTCCTGGCCGACGAAGCCACGCCTGAAGCGGGGGACATCGCGCATCTTCCCGCCACGCTTTTGACCCAGCGCACCGAGCTTTTTCAGGACACCCTCGCCGGCAATCTTCAGATCGCCGATCCCCACGCGAACGAGGCGAGGCTCTGGCGCGCGCTCGAGGCCGCTGGGCTGCGCGCGGACGTCGAAGCTCTTCCCGCAGGGCTTGAAACCCGGCTCGGCGAAGGCGGGCTCGGCCTTTCCGGTGGGCAGGCACGGCGCCTCTCGCTGGCGCGTCTTTTCCTGCGCGACACACCTCTTTGGCTTCTCGACGAGCCGACCGAAGGCCTCGATGGCCCGACCGCGCGTGAAATCATGCGGCGTCTCCAAAGCCAGAGGCGCGGCCGCAGCCTCGTCATCAGCACACATTTGCGGCGGGAGGCGGAGATCGCCGACCGTCTCGTCATCCTGGAACAGGGGCAGATCGTTGCGGCCCCGCGGCGCAACGAACCGGGTTTCGAGCAGGCGCTCGAAGCCCTCCGTCCCGATTAGGAGCGACGCGGGATCAACCGCCGGCCTCGCACCCGATGGAGGCCGGCAGAGAAAGGAGACCGGGCAAACCGGTTACCGCCGATGGAACTCGACATTGTAGATCTATCGCGCCTGCAATTTGCGTTGACGGCGCTTTACCACTTCCTTTTCGTGCCCCTGACCCTCGGCCTCTCCATCATGCTTGCCATCATGGAGACGGTCTACGTCATGACCGACCGCCCGATCTGGCGGCAGATGACGAAGTTCTGGGGCGTGCTCTTCGGCATCAACTTCGTCGTCGGCGTCGCGACCGGCATCGTCATGGAATTCCAGTTCGGCATGAACTGGAGCTATTACAGCCACTATGTCGGCGACATCTTTGGCGCGCCTCTCGCCATCGAAGGTCTGATGGCGTTCTTCCTGGAAGCGACCTTCGTCGGCCTCTTCTTCTTCGGCTGGGACAAGATGTCGAAGCGCGGCCATCTCACCGCGACCTGGGCGGTGGCCATCGGCTCCAACCTCTCCGCCTTGTGGATCCTCATCGCCAATGGCTGGATGCAGAACCCGGTGGGTTCGGCCTTCAATTTCGACACGATGCGCATGGAAGTGACGGATTTCTACGCCGTCCTTTTCAACCCGGTGGCGCAGGCGAAATTCGTCCACACCGTCTCCGCCGGCTATGTGACGGCCGCCGTCTTCGTGCTCGGTGTCTCCGCCTGGTATCTCTTGAAGGGGCGCAATATCGCGCTGGCCAAGCGCTCCATGGCGGTCGCGGCCTCCTTCGGTCTCGCCTCGGCCCTTTCCGTCGTCGTCCTTGGCGACGAGAGCGGCTACCTGTCGACCGAGCATCAGAAAATGAAGCTCGCGGCGATCGAGG